>AP018533.1 GCA_003573975.1 Clostridiales bacterium CCNA10
CGGATCTGGCGCAGGGGCCTTTCTTTTGTTTTACACCCCGCGCGGCCGGACTCCGCGCGCTCCTTTATCCGCCACTTCATTCAAGGAGGTTTTCCTTCCCATGAATCCTGCCGCAGATGTATGGGCCAAGGTGATCAGCCTGATGCAGCCCGACATGACCGCCACCACCATCAATACCTGGTTTGACGACGCCACCGCCGTGGCGCTGGAGGATGACCGCTTCGTCCTCTACTCCCCCACCCGCTTCAAGCGGGACATCATCGCCACCCGCTATGTCTCCAAAATCCAGACCGCCCTGCGGGACTTGTTCTCCTGTGATATGGAGGTGACTGTTCTTACCGAGGGAGAACTGGATCAGTATCAGCAGGAGCCGGAAAAAAACGATTTCTTCCCCGGCACCGAGGAGTACACCTTCGAGCGCTTCGTGGTGGGCTCCTCCAACAAATTTGCTCACGCCGCCGCCCGGGCGGTGGCCGACAATCCGGGACAGAGTTATAACCCACTGTTTATCTACGGCGAGTCCGGCCTGGGCAAGACCCACCTTCTGTACGCCATCGCCCACACCATCCATAAAAACCACCCGGATTACAAAGTTGTCTACATCAAGGGAGATACCTTCACCAATGAACTGATCCAGGCCATTCGGGAGGGGCGCAACGCCGAATTTCGGGAAAAATACCGGGGGGCCGACGTGTTCCTCATGGACGACGTACAGTTCATCGCCGGCCGGGACTCTACCCAGGAGGAGATGTTCCACACCTTCAATACCCTGTACGAACTGAAAAAGCAGATCGTCTTCACCTCTGACCGGCCGCCCAAGGAGATGCTCCGCCTGGAGGACCGCCTGAAGACCCGGTTCGAGTGGGGCTTATTGGCCGACATCCAGCCCCCGGACTATGAGACCCGCATGGCCATCATCAAAAACAAGGCCATCCGCATGGGGGTGGAGCTGCCAGACTTCCTGCTCCAGCTCATCGCCGAGAACATCACCGCCAATGTGCGGCAGATCGAGGGCACTGTCAACAAGATCATGGCCTATCAACAGCTGATGGGGGACTCCGTGGACAAGGAGACCGTGGTTCGGGCCGTCAAGGATATGTTCAAGGAGAAATCTGACATCGTCCCCACCGCAGACGTCATCATCGATGAGGTCTGCAAATTCTACAATATCGAGCCGGCCACCCTCCGGGGCCAGGGCCGGGCCAAGGATATCTCTCTGGCCCGGCAGATCGCCATGTACCAGATCCGCCGGATGACCAACCTCTCCCTGAAGGAGATCGGCAAGGAATTCGACAACCGGGACCACACCACCGTCCTCCACTCCATCGAACGCATTGAGGACCTCATCAAGGTGGACCCGGAAAAGGCGGAGATCATCAAAGACATCACCTCCAACATCAACATCCGATATGAGTGACCGGAGCGCGGCTTTTACCGCCTCTCCCCAAAAGATCCAGGCCAGACGCCCCCAGCGGGCTTTTCCGGCCTGCTTCTTTTGACCCATTGTTATCCACACTTAAATGTGGATAACTCGTTGCATAATGTGGATAACTTGTTTTCCACGCCCAGCCTGTGGAAAGCGGTCAAAATTCCTCCACACCCCCTGTGGACGCTTTTCCCTTAGAGTCTCTAAGGCTTGCGGCGTTTTTCCACATTTTTTCCCCCTACGGGCTACTGTTACGAAAAATATATCCTCTCCTCTCTTTCAGAGAGCGCGGGAGGAACACAAGGAGGCACACCCATGAAATTTTCCTGTGAAAAGGCGCTTCTGTCCGCGGCGGTGGCAACCACCTCCCGGGCTGTGGCAGTCAAAAGCTCCATTCCCGCCATGGAGGGCATCCTGATCGAGGCGGATACCCGCCTCCGTCTCACCGGCTACAACCTAGAGACCGGGATCCAAGCCACCGTGCCCGCGGAGATCCAGGAACCCGGCTCTCTGGTGCTCTCTGCCCGCCTGTTCGGCGAGATCATTCGGAAAATGCCGGATGATGTAGTAGTATTTACCGCCAATCACTATATGGTGAACATCAAATGCGGCCTGTCTGAGTTCAACATCCTGGGGACAGACCCGGAGGAGTTCCCCGAGCTGCCTGCTGTGGATCAGCAGAACTCTTTGACTATGGAGCAGAGCGTGCTGCGCTCCATGATCGCCCAAACCCTGTTCGCCGTCAGTGACAATGAGAGCCGCCCCATCCACACCGGTTCCCTCTTTGAAGTGGACCAGACCGGCCTGACCCTGGTGTCGGTGGACGGCTACCGTCTGGCGCTGCGCCGGGAGGCTGTGGAAAGAACCGAGGGGGCGAAGTCCTTCTCCTTTGTAGTTCCCGGTTCCGCCCTGAGTGAGGTGGAAAAGATATGCTCCGGAGAGGGGCCCGTTACGGTCAACCAGGGCGCCCGCCACATCTTGTTCCAGACCGGGGACACGGTGCTGGTCTGCCGCCGGCTGGAGGGGGAATTTTTGGCCTACCGCAACGCCATTCCCCGGAACAATCCTATTCATGTGGAATGTGACGCCCGCACCCTGCTGGCCTCTATCGACCGTGTCTCCCTCATCATCAGTGAAAAGCTGAAAAGTCCCCTGCGCTGTGTGTTCGGCGACGGTTTGGTGTCCATCACCACCAAAACGGGGATCGGAGACGCCGCCGACCAGTGTCCCATCACCGGAGATGGACAGGAACTGGAGATCGGATTTAACAACAAATATCTGATGGACGCCCTGAAGGCGGCGCCAGCGGACCGCCTGCGCCTGGAGTTCTCCTCCGGCGTGGCCCCCTGCGTCATCCTGCCTGCCGAGGGGGAAGAAAACTTTATCTATATGGTTCTGCCCGTCCGCCTGAAGGCAAACTGACGGCGGCTTGCAGGAGACTGTCCACACCGAATAAACTGTCCTTGCGGTGTGGACAGCAGCTGGAAACAGGACTGGAAAGTGGGAAGGTTTTATGGAGAAAGCAACCGTTCAGATCCGCACAGAGTTCATCAAGCTGCAGGATCTGCTGAAATTCGCCGGAGCAGTGGAGACCGGCGGTGACGCCAAGCTCATCATCCAGGAGGGCCGGGTGTCTGTCAACGGAGAGGTCTGCACCATGCGGGGCAAGAAAATGCGCCCCGGTGACCGGGCGGTCATCGACGGCGAGCTGGAGCTGTCCGTACAGTGATCGTCAAGGCGCTGGAGCTGGAGCGGTTCCGCAACTATGTCCGGTTTCAAACGGAGTTCCACCCACGGGTGAACCTGATCTATGGGGAGAACGCCCAGGGAAAGACCAATCTTTTGGAGGCCATCGCCTACCTCTCCTCCGCCCGGTCCCACCGGGCCAGGTATGACCGGGAGATGATCCGGCTGGACGGAGAGGACGCCCTGATTCGGGGCGCGGTGGAGAGCCGCGGGCGGGAATTCCTGCTGGAGGCCCGGCTGGCCCGGGGCAGGCGGCGGCAGCTGTCCTCCAATGGGGTCCGTCTGAAGACCGCGGGGGAGCTGTCCGGCATTTTGAACACAGTGCTCTTCTGTCCGGAGGACCTGCTCCTCATCCGGGAGGGGGCCGCCGCCCGGCGGCGCTTTCTGGACTGCGCCATCTGCCAGCTGCGCCCCCGGTATGCCCAGGCGCTGGCGGAGTACAACCGCCTGTATGAGCACAAGACCCGCATCCTCCGGGACTGGCCGGAGAACCCCTCCCTTCTGGAGACGCTGGAGGACTTCAATGTGCGCATGGCCCAGACAGGGGCGCTGGTGATCCGCTACCGGGCGTATTTTGTCCGGCGGCTTCAGGAGGCGGCACCGGCGGTGCACCGGGACTTCTCCGGCGGGCGGGAGGCGCTCTCCCTGACCTATCAGACGGTGTCCTCCGTGTCCGACCCCACGGCCGCGCCCCAGCAGATCCTGGAGCAGCTGCGGGACCACCAGGAGCGCCACCGTCAGGCGGAGCTGGATTCCAGGCAGTGCCTGTCCGGCCCCCACAAGGACGACCTTCTGGTGGAGCTGGACGGCCGCTCGGCCAAGACCTATGGCTCCCAGGGGCAGACCCGGACGGCGGCCCTGTCCCTCAAGCTGGCACAGCGGGACATCTTCTTCCAGGAGACCGGGGAGTACCCCGTGCTGCTGCTGGATGACGTGCTCTCAGAGCTGGATGCCCGGCGGCAGGCCTTCGTCCTCAACCACATCCAGGGGGGACAGATCTTCATCACCTGCTGTGAGGAGGAGAAGCTGGAGGGCCTGGAGGGGGGCGCGGCCTTTCATATCCACGGGGGCGCTCTGGTATAGCGCCAAACAGAAGCAATTCTACGGTGCCGGACAGACCATCTAACGCCGTGGAGAAGCGGGACGGCTCGCGCCGTCAAAAGGAGTTTTTATGCCCATTGTGATCGGAATGTTTTTCCTGCTTCCCCTGCTGCTGGGGCTGGTGCTGGAGTACCTGTGCTGCCGCCTGCCCCGGCGGCGGATCTGGCGTGCCCTCCCCCCTGTTCTGGGGGTCGTTCTCACCGTTCTGGTGGGGGTGGGCCGGTGGAGCCTGTGGGAATCGGAGACGGTCTCTCCGGTGACACAGCTTCTGATCTTCCCCGGTGTGCCCGGGACGGCCCTCCTGCTGGGCTGCTGGCTGGGCTGGCGGCTGTGGCGGCGGATCTGGAGACCCAGAGTGCTGGACGGGCCGTGACCAGGTTTTTTCCACATCAGGCGGGGAGAATGTGGACAATGAATGGAAAGGAGGCGGGAGCTGTGTATCTGCACCTGGGCCAGTCGGTGGTGGTGCCCCACAGTCAGATCCTTGGAGTATTCGACCTGGACAACGCCAGCTGGGCCTATAAGACCCGGGAGTATTTGGAGCGCGCAGAGCAGGCCGGAAGAGTGGTCTGGCTGGGCGACGACCTGCCGCGGTCCTTTGTGGTGGTGGGCGGAGAGGCCGGCCCTCCCATGATCTATATTTCCCAGCTCTCCCCCGCAACCCTGCTGAAGCGGGCGGAGGAGAACCGGTTTGAATGATATGCGGCCCGCGGGCCGCGCCGGGGACAGCAGACCGATTGGCGTTCCCATCGAAACAAGACAGAAAGAGGGGCCGGAGCGGACCATCCGGATGCTCCGGGCCCCCATGACCAAACGGAGGTTACTATGGCTGAAGAACTGGAACTGAACTCCACCCAGGTGGAGCATGAATATGGCGGCTCTGAGATCCAGGTGCTGGAGGGGCTGGAGGCGGTGCGGAAGCGTCCGGGAATGTACATCGGCTCCACCTCGGAGTCCGGCCTGCACCATCTGGTGTATGAGATCGTGGACAACTCCATCGATGAGGCTCTGGCCGGCCACTGCACCGACATTACGGTGACCATCAACCCCGGCAATACCATCACGGTCACCGACAACGGACGCGGTATCCCGGTGGACGTCCAGCCCCAGACCGGAAAGCCCGCCCTGGAGGTGGTGTTCACCATCCTCCACGCCGGCGGCAAGTTCGGCGGCGGCGGGTACAAGGTCTCCGGCGGCCTGCACGGCGTGGGCGCGTCAGTGGTCAACGCCCTGAGCGAGTGGCTGGAGGTCCAGGTCCATAAGAACGGCCAGATCTATGAGATGAAGTTCTCCCGGGGCAAGATCACCCAGGAAATGAAGGTGGTGGGCCGCACCGACCACACCGGCACCACGGTCACCTTCAAGCCAGATCCGGAGATGTTCGACACCCTGGTGTACAGCTATGAGACCCTCCACACCCGGATGAGGGAGGAGGCCTTCCTCAACGCCGGCCTGCGGATCCAGACTGTGGACCTGCGCCCCGGCCAGGAGCAGGAGGACGATATGTGCTATGAGGGGGGCATCCGGGAGTTTGTCACCTTCCTCAACAAGAGCAAGGACCCTCTGCACAGCGACGTGATCTATATGTCCGGCGCCCGGGAGGACAGCATGGCCGAGGTGGCTATGCAGTACAACGACGGGTACAGCGAGGTCATGGTCTCCTTTGCCAACAACGTCCACACCCCGGAGGGCGGGATGCATGAGGAGGGCTTCAAGCGGGCCCTGACCAACGCCCTGAACGCCTATGGCCGGAAGATCAAGCTGCTCAAGGACGACGAGAAGGTGTCCGGTGAGGACTGCCGGGAGGGCCTGACCGCGGTCATCTCCGTCAAGCTCACCGACGCCCAGTTTGAGGGCCAGACCAAGGCCAAGCTGGGCAACAGCGCGATCCGCACCCTGGTGAATAACATCGTCAGCGAAAAACTGGAGATCTATCTGGAGGAGAACCCCGCCGTGGGCCGGGCCATTCTGGACAAGGCCCTCACAGCCAACCGGGCCCGGGAGGCCGCAAAGCGGGCCCGGGAGTCCATCCGCCGCAAGACCGCCCTGGGCGGAGCCGCCATGCCCGATAAGCTGCGGGACTGCAACGAGGCCAACCCGGAGCTGACAGAGCTCTACATCGTCGAGGGCGACTCCGCCGGCGGCTCGGCCACCCAGGGCCGGGACAGCCGTTTCCAGGCCATCCTCCCCCTGTGGGGCAAGATGCTTAACGTGGAGAAGGCCCGGGCGGACAAGGTATACGGCAACGATAAGCTGACCCCGGTCATCACCGCTCTGGGCGCGGGCATCGGGGACGACTTCGACCTGAACAAGCTGCGCTATCACAAGGTCATCATCATGGCCGATGCCGACGTGGACGGTGCCCACATCCGCACCCTGCTGCTCACCTTCTTCTTCCGCTTCATGCGGCCCCTTATTGAAGAGGGCTATGTGTACTCCGCCGTGCCTCCCCTGTTCAAGCTCACCCGGGGCAAGACCACCCGCCTGGCCTTCTCCGAAGAGGAGCGGGACGCCATCTCCGCCGAGATGCGCGGGGGCAATCCCAATGTGAAGATCGACATCAGCCGCTTCAAGGGCCTGGGCGAGATGAACCCCCACGAGCTGTGGGAGACCACCATGGACCCGGAGAAGCGCACCCTGCGGCGCATCGAGCTGGACGACGCCGTCCGGGCCGACGAGACCTTCACCATCCTCATGGGCGAGAAGGTGGAGCCCCGGAAGGAGTTCATTGAAAAGAACGCCAAGTACGCCGTCAACCTGGACTACTGAGAATTAGGAATGAGGAATTAGGAGTTAGGAATTGCGGTGTCCGGCACAGCCGGACAATTTGAACGATTCGCTGGAGGCGAATGCTTCCGCTGATGGTAGGGGCGGATGTCCTCATCCGCCCGTTGAAACCGGGAACACATCCCGGGAAGGAGGAGCGCCATGGAGCTGCTGTTCGCCCCCATGTCCGGCACAGCCGGACAATTTGAGCGATTCGCTGGAGGCGAATGCTTCCGCTGATGGTAGGGGCGGATGTCCCCATCCGCCCGTTGGAACCGGGAACACATCCCGGGAAGGAGGAGCGCCATGGAGCTGCTGTTCGCCCCCATGTCCGGCACAGCCGGACAATTTGAGCGATTCGCTGGAGGCGAATGCTTCCGCTGATGGTAGGGGCGGATGTCCCCATTCGCCCGTTGGAACCGGGAACACATCCCGGGAAGGAGGAGCGCCATGGAGCTGTTGTCCGCCCTCCAGGCCCTGTTGTGGAACAGGGCGGAGCACATAGGGCTCCGCCTGGCGCCCCGGTGGCCGTCGGGCGGGCTGTCAGCGGCGTTTCTGCTGTGCGTCATCAATCTGCATCATCCCTATGAGGCGGGATTTGCAATGTTCTGTGCCCTGGCTGCTCTGATGGGCTCCCTAGCAGGGGCGGCCGGCGGCTGGCTGAGAAGGAAAAAATGAGCCTCTAGCAAGGAGGAAGTAAATTCATGAGCAAAAAACCCCAATACGATCCTGAGGAGATCCGCTACCCGAACCAGAAGATCGAAATATCCCCTCTGGTTCCAGAGATGGAACAATCCTATATCGAATATGCCATGTCCGTCATTGTGGGCCGGGCCCTGCCCGACGTGCGGGACGGACTGAAGCCGGTCCACCGCCGCATCCTCTACGCCATGTACGAGGACAATCTGACCTCAGATAAGCCCTTCAAAAAGTCGGCCACCTGCGTGGGCGACGTGCTGGGCCGCTACCACCCCCACGGTGACCAGTCCGTCTATGACGCCCTGGTCCGTCTGGCCCAGGACTTCTCCATGCGGTATATGCTGGTGGACGGCCACGGCAACTTCGGTTCGGTGGATGGCGATCCCCCCGCCGCCTACCGTTACACCGAGGCCCGGCTGTCCAAGCTCTCCGATGAGATGCTGCGGGACATTGAGAAGGACACCGTGGACTGGGACCCCAACTTTGACGAGACCCGGAAGGAGCCCAAGGTGCTCCCCTCCCGGTTCCCCAACCTGCTGGTCAACGGCTCCAGCGGCATCGCCGTGGGCATGGCAACCAACATCCCGCCCCACAACCTCACCGAGGTCATTGACGCTGTGATCTGTGTGCTGGACGACCCGGAGTGTACCCTTCCCGATCTGATGGAGCACATCCACGGCCCCGACTTCCCCACCCGGGGCATCATCATGGGCCGCAGCGGCATCCGGGCGGCCTACGCCACCGGCCGGGGCCGGATCACGGTCCGGGCCCGTCACGAGTTTGAGGAGTTCGGCAAGGACCGCACCCGGATCATCATCACCGAGATCCCCTATCAGGTGAATAAGCGGATGCTCATCAAAAATATGGCCGACCAGGTGGAGGACAAGCGCCTGGAGGGCATCTCCGACATCCGGGACGAGACCGACCGGAACGGTATGCGCATCGTCATCGAACTGAAGCGGGACGCCAATCCCCAGGTGGTGCTCAACCGCCTGTTTGCCCAGACTCAGCTCCAGACCACCTTTGCCATCAATATGCTGGCCCTGGTGGAGGTCAACGGAAAGCTCCAGCCCAAGATCCTCTCCCTGCGGCACATCCTGGATGAGTACATCGCCTATCAGGAGCAGATTATCGTCCGCCGCACCCGGTTCGACCTGAAAAAGGCCCAGGAGCGGGCCCACCTGCTGGAGGGCCTGCTGGTGGCCCAGGACAACATCGACGAGGTCATCCACATCATCCGCACCAGCTATGACGACGCCAGGCAGCGCCTGTGCCAGCGCTTTGACCTGGATGAGATCCAGGCCCAGGCCATTCTGGATATGCGCCTGAAGGCCCTCCAGGGTCTGGACCGGGAGAAGCTGGAGAAGGAGTACCAGGAGCTGGAGGAGCGCATCGCCTATTTCAACCAGCTGCTGTCCAGTGAGGAGATGCTCCGGGGCGTACTGAAGGAGGAGCTCACCGCCATCCGGGACAAGTACGGCGACCAGCGGTACACCGAGATCCAGGACGTGGAGGACGAGATCGACATCGAGGACCTGATCGAGGAGGAGCAGTGCGTCTTTACCCTGACTCAGGCCGGCTACATCAAGCGCACCCCGGTGAGCGAGTACGCCGCCCAGTCCAAGGGCGGTATGGGCAAGAAGGGCATCACCACCCGGGAGGAGGACACCGTGGTGGATGTGTTTACTGCTTCCACCCATGACTACCTCTTGTTCTTTACTGACACCGGCAAGGTGTACCGGAAAAAGGGCTATCAGATCCCGGAGAGCGGAAAGACCGCCAAGGGGACCAACCTGGTGAATATCCTCCAGGTGGAGCCGGGAGAGCGGGTCCAGACCATGCTTCACTTCCGGGAGGCCGGGGAGGAAGAGCTCTATCTGTTCATGGTCACCCGTCAGGGCACGGTCAAGCGCCTGGCAGTCTCAGCCCTGAAGAATATCCGGGCCAGCGGCATCCGGGCCCTGACCCTGGACGAGGGCGACGAGCTGGTCTGCGTCCTGGAGACCGACGGGGCCCAGAAGGTTCTGGTCGCCACCCATGACGGAATGGCTGTGTGCTTTGATGAGCAGGACGTCCGTCCCATGGGCCGGACCGCAGTGGGTGTCCGAGGGATCCGCCTGCGGGAGGGCGACTATGTGGTGGGGGCCGGCCGGGCTGCCGAGGGCCGGACCGTGCTGTCCATCACAGAAAATGGATACGGCAAGCGCACCCCCGTGGAGGAGTACCGGATCACAAACCGGGGCGGCCTGGGCATCAAGAACTATATGGTCACCGAAAAGACCGGCCCAGTGGTGGGCATCAAGGTGGTGGACGGCAGCGAGGACCTGCTGCTGGTCACCCAGGCGGGTATTTTGATCCGCACCCATGTGGACACCATCCGCACCGCCGGCCGGGCCACCCAGGGCGTCATTGTCATGCGCTTCAAGGAGGAGGGTGACAGAGTGATCTCCCTGGCCCTGGCTGACCGGGAGGAGGAATCCACAAATTCAGAGGAAAATGTGGAAAATGCTCCGGCATCCGGACAGGATGAGATAGAAGCGGCGGAACAGGAATCCACAGAGGAATTGTGACCGGCTGAAACTGCTCATAGAAAGGACAGAACCATGAAATTGGCAAACGCACTCTCCCAGCGCGCTGAGCTTCAGACCTGTATCCGGCAGCTGGAGGAGCGATTGAACAATAATGCGCAGGTCCAAGAGGGGGAGGAGTCCGCGGAGGACCCCATGGAGCTTCTTCGGGAGCTGGATGAGGATTACGCCCAGCTGGAGGCTCTGATCGCCCGGATCAACCGGACCAACAGCGTTACCCTGGTGGATGGGGTCCCGCTGTCCGACCTGCTGGCCCGCCGGGACTGCATGACCGGCCGCCTGGGGATCCTCCGCGGATTTTTAAGCAGCGCCAGCAGCCTGGTCAACCGCCGGACAGTGGGCGAGATCCGGATCCGCAGCACCGTCAACGTCCGGGAGCTGCAAAAGCAGGTGGATCGGGATGCCAAGGCACTCCGGGAGCTGGATGAGACCATCCAGGAGAAAAACTGGACCACAGAGCTGATAAAGCTGTAAAAAGAGCGGCCGGGATGAGGAAGAACGCCCTCTCCCGGCGCTTTGGCAGCGGGGAAGGCGGGCGTCAAGCTCTCAGTGCCGGAGCCATTGGGCACACAGATTTGGCAACGAGCGGGGCCATTCGTTGGGTTCGACTCCCAATTTATGATAATGCCCGGTACAGTTACATGGGTATTATTACGATTGATGTTGATGACCGGACGCCGATTCCACGCGGGTGGGTTAGGGGATCAAAAAAGTCTTCCCCCCACAGGGGGGAAGGCTTTTTAATCAGGAGGCAGCCATGAAAACAGTCACCATTTATACCGACGGGGCCTGCTCCGGCAATCCGGGCCCCGGAGGCTGGGGGGCCATCCTGATGTACGGCCCCCACAAGAAAGAGATGTCCGGCGGAGAGGCGCAGACCACCAACAACCGCATGGAACTCACCGGGGCGATCTCCGCTCTCCGGGCCCTGAAGGAGCCCTGTCAGGTGGAATTGTACTCCGACTCCAAGTATGTCATCGACGCCCTGGAGAAGGGCTGGGCCAAGGGCTGGCGGGCCAGAGGCTGGGTCAAGGGGGACAAGAAGCCCGCCCTCAACCCCGACCTGTGGCAGCAGCTGCTGGAGCTGTGTGAATATCACACCGTCAACCTCCACTGGGTAAAGGGACATGCCAGCAACCCATACAACAACCGCTGTGACGAGCTGGCGGTGGCGGAGAGCAGAAAATCTCGATGATTGATCCACATTCTTCACAGAAAATGTGGATAACTTCCGGCTTCTGGCGGAAAAGCATCCCTTGACAACCTGGGTTTTGTATATTACAATGTCACTCAAAGCAGAGACAGAGAACAGTACCCCCCGCCGGGGCGCAAGAGAGAGGATGGCTGGTGCGAATCCTCCGAGGGCGGGGCGGGAAGGCACTCTGGAGCGCGGGCAGGAAATGGCCCGCCGGCCCCCGCCGTTACCGGGAACGAAGTGCGTGTCAGCCAGACACGAATTCAGGTGGAACCACGGACAGTTTTGTTCGCCCTGAGCCGATACAGCCGGCTCAGGGCGTTTTTGTTTGCTCTGGGCCATGAGAAGAACCTATGGTCCTGGCAGGGCGGGGGCTTGCCCCCGCCGCCGGCACAGAATATGGACCGATAGAACGGCGGGGCCGATGCCCCCTATCAGGGGGAAATGTCGAGCATAGCGAGACAAAGGGGGTAGGGATCAAGCCCCCGCCCTACCGGCTTCTTCTCAACAAAAAATCAAAGAAAAAGGAGCAAGCATTATGAAAAACAGCGAAAAGACCATGGAAAAAATCGTCTCTCTGTGTAAGGGACGGGGATTTATCTTCTCCGGCTCTGAGATCTACGGCGGCCTGGCCAACACCTGGGACTACGGCCCTCTGGGTGTGGAGCTGAAAAACAATGTGAAGAAGGCCTGGTGGAAGAAGTTTGTCCAGGAGAACCCCTATAACGTGGGCCTGGACGCCGCCATCCTGATGAACCCCCAGGTGTGGGTGGCCTCCGGCCATGTGGGCGGCTTCTCCGACCCCCTGATGGACTGTAAGGAGTGCAAGGAGCGCTTCCGCGCCGACAAGGTCATTGAGGACTGGTGCCAGGAGAACAGCTTCGACCTGGGCCACAGCGTGGACGCTATGAGCCAGGCGGAGATGAAGGCCTTTGTGGAGGAGCACAATATCTGCTGTCCTACCTGCGGCAAGTTCAACTGGACGGACATCCGGCAGTTCAACCTGATGTTCAAGACCTTCCAGGGGGTCACCGAGGACGCCAAGAACACCGTCTACCTCCGCCCTGAGACCGCCCAGGGCATTTTTGTCAACTTCCAGAATGTCCAGCGGACCACCCGCCGGAAGCTGCCCTTCGGCGTATGCCAGATCGGCAAGTCCTTCCGCAATGAGATCACCCCGGGCAACTTCACCTTCCGCACCCGTGAGTTTGAGCAGATGGAGCTGGAGTTCTTCTGCAAGCCGGGCACCGAGCTGGAGTGGTTCGCCTATTGGAAAAAGTTCTGCCACGACTGGCTGCTGGGCCTGGGTATCCGGGACGAGAACCTGCGCCTGCGGGATCACGACCCCGAGGAGCTGAGCCACTACTCCAACGCCACTACCGACTTTGAGTTTGTGTTCCCCTTCGGCTGGGGCGAGCTGTGGGGCGTGGCCTCCCGCACCAACTTCGACCTGACCGCCCACCAGAACACCTCCGGCAAGGATCAGACCTACTTCGATCAGGAGAGCGGCGAGCACTACATCCCCTATGTGGTGGAGCCCTCCCTGGGCGCCGACCGTGTCACCCTGGCCTTCCTGGTGGACGCCTATGACGAGGAGGTGGTGGACGCTGAGAAGAACGACGTCCGCACCGTCCTGCGCCTCCACCCCGCCCTGGCCCCCTTCAAGTGCGCCGTGCTGCCCCTGTCCAAGAAGCTGGGCGAAAAGGGCCGGGAGATCCAGGCCGAGCTGTCCAAGTACTTCATGGTGGACTATGACGACGCCGGCTCCATCGGCAAGCGCTACCGCCGTGAGGACGAGATCGGCACGCCCTACTGCATCACCGTGGACTTCCAGACCGTGGGCGACGACAAGACCCCCGCGGACAACGCGGTCACCATCCGGGACCGCGACACCATGGAGCAGGTGCGTGTTCCCATCAGCGAGCTGAAGAGCTGGCTGGAGAAGAAGCTGGCGTATTGATCGTCTTTTTGAAAAAGAAGAAAACCGTCTGGAACAGCCTTTTGTTTGACTGTTCCAGACGGTTTTTTCATAGCAGTTCCTACGGTGTATGTGAACCAGGAACAGCGGACAGCCGTCCCACCTGTTGACTGAGGACGTGGACCTGCTCCTGGGTCAGGCCCGTCCAACGTGCGATCCGCCTCAGATCGATCAGGGTTTCCCGGAGGATCCGAAGCGCAATTTCGGAACGGATCTCAAATTCATCCTGCAATCAAACCTACCTCCTGAACTGCATTGAGTATAACAAAATTGCGTGTAATGCACAATATAATTTGAGTGCAATGCCGACTGCGAAAGAAGATACACTTTGGATATTCTGGACATAACAGAATGAGGGAGCGGTGGGCATGAGGCAGATGTATAAACCAGAAAATATCGAAATCGGCGGCCGCATCCGGTCTGCACGGGAGACCCATGGGATGACGAGGGACGAATTTGCAGAGGCCGTTGGCATCTCCAGCCAGTTTGCATCGGATTTGGAACGGGGCAGAATGGGTGCCTCCGTAGAGACGATCTGCCGGATCTGTCAGGTTCTGGGTATTACGACGGACCAGCTTCTTCTGGGCAGACAGCCGGAGCCGGGGATCACAGCCCGGCAGATGGAGTCTCTGCTTCGGGGGGTGTCCCCCTGTTATCATCCCCATTTGCTGGCGATCCTGCGGGAGGAGATCAAGTTGATCGGTTTGGCGGAAGGACAGCGTTGAAGAAGTAGGGCTTGAGCCTCTTGAGGAAGGAAAATCTGTCTCTGAACGTGCTCGTTAGGCTCCTGTCACTATGGAAATATAAAAAACTGGAAACCCCTCCATACGAATTTTGGGATGGAGGGGTTCGCCCTGCGGGGCGAAATTGATTGTCAAAGAAAATAATTCTGAAAGCCGCCCGCCGGTTCTCCTCCACGGAATATCTCCCCATCCACCCCGTAGGGGCGGGTCTCCTGACCCGCCCGCCGGTTTCGGGACAGGTTTCATTCCACGCGGAGGGTTTCGCCCTTTGGGCGAGTTTCTTTCCCAGCGATGGGAAAGAAACCAAAGGATCGCCGGGGGAGACTCACATCGCCGTCGGAAACAAGTTCCCTCCGGCTCCAGTTCGTTCTCCCCCAGTCCCCCGTTTACGGGAGATACCCCTATACCTTTCCGCAAAATTTCCGGCGCGCAAAATATGGTTCCGGGTATGATTTCTCCCGGGCCACTGGGCCCTGGTGCGGTGCAAAATTTTGGCCTGTGCCATTTTACCGCCGCGCCTGGTTCCGACCAGCCGTGGCAGAGGGTGCGGGATCGGGGGTGCGCCGGACGAGGCCGTTCCAAAAACCGGCGGGAGGGGCAAGCCCCTCCCCTACGGGATGGCAGGGGAAACGTCCCTCGGCGGGGAACGGGCGGGTCTCCTGACACGCCCGCCGGTGCTCCTCCGCAGAGATTTAGAAGCCGAGCCATCAGGCGCGCCCGTTTGGTCCAGTGCGGCGGGGAGAGTGCGGGAGAATCGTATTCTCCGCCGGATCAGACCGCCAGCGCCCGCAGGGCAAAGGTGAGGGTCATTACCAGGACCCCCATGCTGGCCCAGGCGTCCAGAAGGAGGGCGCGCCGCCGCAGCCTCTGGCTGCGGCGGGTGCGTGGGGCAGAGGGCTGGGGCAGAACGATCAGCTCAGGGCCCTCCGCCGGCTGGTGGTCTTCAGCCTGGGAGAGTTTCCGGCGGTACTGCTCCAGATCAACAATATTATCTGTGTGGCGGATCCAATTCGAGGTACTGTAATAGAGCGTCTGCATAAAATGTCCCTCCAATTTCCCCGGGAGATACGGGGAAAGCTGATTCAGGTCCGGGTGTCCCGTTCTTGGCGCATAGAAAGCAGAACTGATGTTCTATTTTAAGAATACAACAAATGTTCGAATTTGTCAAGAATAGTCGAACATTTTTTCGGTTTTGCACATTATCCACATAGTTTTCCACACCCGTGGATGGATGCTCTCCGCCTTTTTGCCGGAACTTCCCCAGTGGGAGAAGATGCAATTTTGTGTGAGTTTTTTCGGGGAAGCGTTGATTTTTCTCCCAAATAGCGGTATAATACTGCGTCCAGACCTGTCAGAATAAAAGGCAGGCCCCTTGTTTGAGATGCCCAGGACCCCAGCGGTCTTGCCGGAGATAGTAGGAGGAGCTTTGTATATGCGAAATGAGAATTTGAGAAATATTGCCATTATCGCCCACGTCGATCATGGCAAGACCACTTTGGTGGATGAGATGCTCAAGCAGTCCGGCGTGTACCGGGAGAACCAGACCGTGGTGGACCGCGTGATGGACTCCAACGACCTGGAGCGGGAGCGCGGTATCACCATCACCGCCAAGAATACCGCCATTCAGTACGGCGATGTAAAAATCAATATTGTGGATACCCCGGGCCACGCCGACTTCGGCGGCGAGGTGGAGCGCATCCTGAAGATGGTCAACGGCGTCATTCTGCTGGTGGACGCCGCAGAGGGCCCCATGCCCCAGACCCGCTTCGTCCTGTCCAAGGCACTGGAGCTGGGCCACCGGGTCATCGTGGTGGTCAACAAGATCGACCGCCCCGACCAGCGGGTGTACGAGGTCATTGACGAGGTGCTGGAGCTTCTGATGGATCTGAACGCCACTGACGAGCAGCTGGACTCCCCCATGCTGTTCTGCTCCGGCCGGCAGGGCACCGCCTCTGTCCAGCCCGATGTGGCGGGCAGCGACCTGAAGCCCCTGTTCGACACCATTCTGGAGTATATCCCCGGCCCGGAGGCCGATGTGGAGGCCCCCTTCCAGATGCTGGTCTCCTCCATCGATTACAGCGAGTTCGTGGGCCGCATCGCCATCGGCCGCATCGAGCGGGGCACAATCAAGCAGAACCAGGAGATCGCGGTGTGCAACTATCACGCCCCCGACGCCGCCCCCAAGAAGGCCAAGGCCACCGCGCTGTATGAGTTCGACGGCCTGGCCAAGGTCCCCGTCACAGAGGCATCCGCCGGAAATATCATCGCCATGAGCGGCATCGGCGATGTGACCATCGGCGACACCATCTGCGTCCCCGACTGCGTGGAGCCCATCGAGTTTGTGAAGATCTCCGCCCCCACCATTGAGATGACCTTCTCAGTCAACGACTCCCCCTTCGCCGGGCGGGAGGGCAAGTTCGTCACCAGCCGCCAGCTGCGGGACCGCCTGTTCCGGGAGACTTTGAAGGATGTGTCCCTGCGGGTGAACGAGGTGGAGAGCTCCACCGACTCCTTCAGCGTGGCCGGCCGGGGTGAGATGTCCCTGTCCATCCTTATGGAGACCATGCGCCGCGAGGGCTATGAGTTCCAGGTCTCCCCTCCCCGTGTGCTGTATCAGGAGATCGACGGCGTGAAGTGTGAGCCTCTGGAGCGCCTGGTGGCCGACGTGCCCAACGACTGCGTGGGCGCGGTGATGGAGAAGATCGGCTCCCGCAAGGGCGAGTTCCTGTCCATGAACCCGGTGGGCAGCCGCACCAAGCTGGAGTTCCTGGTCCCCTCCCGGGGCCTGTTCGGCTATCGCAACGAGTTTTTGACCGACACCAAGGGCGAGGGCATCATGGCCTCCGTCTTTGAGAAGTACGCCCCCGTGAAGGGCGAGATCCAGCGGCGGAGCACCGGCTCCCTGGTGGCCTTTGAGACCGGCGAGGCGGTGACCTATGGTCTGTTCAACGCCCAGGAGCGCGGCATCCTGTTCATCGGCGCGGGCGTCCCCGTGTATGCCGGCATGATCGTGGGCGAGACCCCCAAGGCGGAGGACATCTCGGTCAACGTGTGCAAGAAGAAGCAGCTGACCAATATGCGCGCCTCCGGCTCCGACGACGCCCTGCGCCTGACCACTCCCCGCACCCTCTCTCTGGAGCAGTGCCTGGAGTTCCTGGCGGACGACGAGCTGCTGGAGTGTACCCCGGAGAATCTGCGCCTGCGCAAGCGGGTGCTGGACCACGGTGAGCGGATGAAGCTGGCCTCCCGGAAGAAGGGCTGAGTCCCAGCGCTTGCTGAGCGTATCCTGAAATGAGAAAGGCTCTGCATCCTGTTTCCACAGGATGCAGAGCTTTTTTGCGCCTTTTTCGGCCTGTAATTGGAAAGCGGAACGGGATACAGGAGAAAACCGGCGTGTTTTCCACAAAATTTTCGGAAAATGTGGAAACGGCTTTGAGGACACTGGCGGCGGGGGGAGCGTATGTCTCCCCAGCCGCCCTGTTTGGATGTACCTGCCCTCAGCCGTCGTTCTCATCCCGGACCAGGTCCAGGATGATGTCCACGCATTTCTCAATGCCGATCAGGCCGGAATCCAGGGTGATGTGGTAGTTCTGAGCCGTACCCCACTCCCGGTCGGTGTAGTGCTTGTAATTCACCCGGCGGCGGGTGTCCTTGTCCGTCAGGCGCTTCTCCGGGGACTGCTCCGACTCGCCGTACAGGCGGACGATGCGGTCGGCCCGGAACTCCATACTGGCGTGGATGAAGGTGTGGAGGCAGTCGTCACGGTCCTTCAAGATGTAGTCGGCGCACCGGCCCACAATGACGCATGGGCCCTTGTCCGCCAGGTCCCGGATCACCCGGTACTGGATGGTCCACAGGAAGTCAGAGGCGGACATCCCGCCCATGGCTCCGGGAACGCCGCGGCCCAGAAAGGCGTAGGCGAAGCGGTTCTTGCTGGGGGCGAACTCCCCCTGTTCCTCAATGAACTTGGGATCAAAGCCGCTCTCCAGCGCCACCTGTTTGACCAGCTCCTTGTCGTAATAGGGGATGCTCAGCCGCTGGGCGACCGTCTTTCCGATGGTGTGCCCGCCGCTTCCGAACTCACGGCTGACGGTGATGATCTTCTTTTTCATGGCCAAAACCTCCTTGTGATGATGGGCGGCCCTCCGGCTGGGGGTGTGCCGCCCTTGGAGATACCCCTATTATAATGCGTACGGGACAAAGCCACAAGCATAGAACGCAAAGCTTGCAGGGGAGAGACAAAAAAATTCTTGACAATACCTAGAACTACAAGGTATTCTATACCTAGAAGAACAAGGTATAATCTGAGCGGGAGCTTTCCCGGGAAAGGATGAAAAGCCATGAAGCTGGATAAAGGATTGGTGGCAGGCAGCAGCACCCTGCTGATTCTCTCTCTGCTGGAGCACGGTGATCTATACGGCTATCAGATGATCGAGGAGTTGGCCCGGCGCTCCAACGACGTCTTTCAGATGAAGGAGGGGACGCTGTACCCGATTCTGCACGCACTGGAAAAGGGAAAGTATCTATCTTCCTATGAGCAGCAGGCACCCACGGGCCGGATGCGGAAGTATTATAAGCTGACCCGGAAGGGGCGGGAGCTGCTGGCCGATAAGAAAACGGAGTGGACCAGGTTCCACCAGGGGGTGGAGGATGTGTTGTCCGGCGGAGCAAATGCCCTTTCTTGCATATAAAGAGGACAATTTGACAGAAACGTGTTGTTCCATTGCGGGAGAGAAGAGGTGGCACATCATGGAAGGATACAACAGAGAGCGGGAGAAACGGTGGCTGGCCCTCGCAACGGGAGGGATCCGATTTGGTCCGGACCGGCGGGCGGTATCGGAGGAATTGGCCGCCCACCTGGAGGATAAAACCGCCGACCTTCAGCGGATCTTCCCGGACATGACGGAGTCAGAGGTGTGGGACCGGACGCTGAAAGAGATGGGCGACCCCAGAGCGCTGGGCAAGGAGCTGGCAAAGATCCACAGGCCCTGGCTGGGCTACTTATGGCGGGCCAGTCAGGTTGTACTGGCGGCAGCCCTGCTGGTACTGGTGCTGGTGGGGATCAACGTCATAGGCGGAAGCTCCACTCTTGGGGGGTGGTATGGCCGGGAGAGCAGCCGGAGAGACAGTCAGGACGGGATTATCCTGCTGGCGGCGGAAGAAGAAACCGTGGAGCTGGAGGGCTGTACCCTGTCCCTGGATGGGGCGGTCCTCTGGTCCGGTCCAGTTGGGGAACGGAGCATGGAGCTCTGTCTGCGGGCGGAAACTCTGCGCTTTTGGGAAAAGGGCGGATGTCAGTTTGAGCATATCACCGCCACAGACGATTTAGGATCCCATTACGCCAGTGAATATGAGTGGAGCATGAAAGCGGCAGACTTTCGCAGACATATTTATGTGTATCTGGACGGCTGGGGGCCGTTTTATCAAAACTATCGCGTGCAGGTGAGGGGCATCGCTCCGGAGGCGGAATGGATCCGCCTGGAGTACCGGCTGCTGGGGCGGAGCTTCTCCCTAAATGTCGATCTGACCAAGGAGGCGGAGGCATGAAGAAAAAATATCGGATGAGCCGGGGGGGCAGGCTGGCCCTGAATCTGGTCCTGCTCTGTGTCCTGGTGGTGTTTATCTGGGGTCTGCTGGGCTTCTCCTCCCCCACTCTGCGGGGAAGATTCCGCAGGGTCGCCCAGGCCAACTGGGCGGACCCGCTGGAGATCCAGGGTGTGCTTCCGTGTGACGGCCAGCGCTGGGTGCTGGCCGCCGGACAGGATCAGGTGATCCTGTGGCAGGATGGGCGGGACGGCCTGGAGTATTGGCCCCGGGATCCGAATGGGGCAACGCTGGTCCCCGTGCCGGAGATGAGGACGGCGCAGGGAGAAATCTGGGTGGCGGCGGCGGATGTGCCAGCAGGGACAGTTTCCGCCGGGCTGGAACTGACAGTGGGCTGCTGGTACCGGAAAAACGGGACCTCCGGCTGGACCTTCAGCAGCCAGCCGGAGCAGCCCGGGGATCTGCCGCCGCTGACCCAGCAGTGGGAAAAGACCTACTCCGCAGCGGGAGAACTGCTGAAGGACGGGGCGGTCCTGTTCCATATCGCCGTGGAGGAGGATCAGGATGAAGGCGGGCCCCCGGAGGACCTGATCCTGAGCGACACCGATGAGTGGGATCTCTATTGGAGCGGACTGGACCGGAGAGGCGTGGACTGCGCCATGGAGGCGGTGTTTTATGATGCAGAGGGCCGGGAACTGGAGCGGGCAGTTCTGGCTACCACGGAGGAGGGTGGCGGACCATGGACGGGAGGGTAAGCCACGCCCGCCCTTTGTGATAGAATGTTTTTCCTGTTATGCCGTAGGGGAGGGGCTTGCCCCTCCCGCCAGGTTTCAGAAGGGTTTCTCTCAGCGTGGAACGAAGCCATTCCGAAAAATAGCGGGCGGGTCTGAGACCCGCCCCTACAACGTCTCAGGCAGATTACAGCAAAACGGAACACCGGGATGGCAAGCCCCTCCCCTACAGCATGGCCGGAAAACATCCTGCGACGAAGACCGGGCCCGTCCGGCGCTGAAAGATACTGCCTTAGCAGGGTGCCCAAAGAAAACAGACGGAAAACCCGGGAAAATTGGCAGAGCTCCGCTGAAAAAATTTGAAAATACCCTTGACACACACGGGGGTGTTGATGTATGATACCAAAGTCCCTGTATGGGACAACTGCGATGATGCGGGAGATTGCTCGGGAACGAGGTAACTTCCGCGGAGTATGTCCGAGCTAGAATCGGGCGGCTGAAGGACCTGGGCACGGCGTATATCGCTGTGGTTGGGTGGAACCGGCCTGCTTGTCGCGCCGGTTTCTTTCATGCCACGGAGTGATACGCACGAGAACGTGGACAGGAACTTCACCGTACGGAGCGTGAAGGACAAAGAAATTCACTTCGTATGTATTTAAGGAGGAAACAACCCATGGCAGCTCAGAAAGAAATGATCCGCATCCGCCTGAAGGCTTACGATCATCAGCTGATCGACCAGTCCGCTGAGAAGATCGTGGAGACCGCCAAGCGCACCGGCGCCACTGTCTCCGGCCCCATCCCCCTGCCCACCAAGAAGGAAGTCGTCACCATCCTGCGGGCCGTCCACAAGTATAAGGACAGCCGTGAGCAGTTTGAGCGCCGCACTCACAAGCGCCTGATCGACGTGGTCAAGCCCTCCCCCAAGACCGTCGAGGCTCTGATGAGCCTGGAGCTTCCTGCCGGCGTGGAGATCGAAATTAAGCTGTAATCCATCGTCTGAGCCGTCGCGTACCGCGATCAGGCAAGGCGTGAGGTCAGATTGATTTCACCTTATCCCTTTGTTGTACCGCAGTCCGCCGCATTTTGAGGCGGACGGGTCAAGTCGCGAGAGCAATACCAGCTCAATGGGTAACTCTCCCGACCAATAACCTTTATAGGAGGAAAATCCAACATGGAGAAAGCGATCATCGGCAAAAAGATCGGCATGACCCAGATCTTCGATGAAGCTGGCCGCGTGGTCCCCGTGACCGTGATCGAGGCCGGCCCCTGCACTGTGGTGCAGAAGAAGACCGCCGAGAAGGATGGCTATGAGGCCATTCAGCTGGGTTATGAGACTGTTCCCGAGCGCAAGCTCACCAAGCCTGAGGTCGGCCATCAGAAGAAGGCAGGTCTGACCGAGTTCAAGAAGGTCCTGAAGGAGTTCGCTCTGGAGGACTGCTCCAAGTACGAGGTGGGCGACGAGCTGAAGGCCGACGTCTTTGCCGCGGGCGACCGCGTGGACGTCACCGGCATCAGCAAGGGCCACGGCTTCCAGGGCGTTGTTAAGCGCCACGGCGCCGCCATCAAGCGCATGACCCACGGCGGCGGCCCTGTCCACCGTCATCAGGGTTCCCTGGGCGCCGGCACCACCCCCGGCCACATCTACAAGGGCCGCGACGGCGCCGGTCAGATGGGCAACGAGCAGGTCACCGTCCTGAACCTGGACGTGGTCCAGGTTGATCCCGAGCTGGGCATCATCGCCGTGCGCGGTGCCATCCCCGGCCCCAAGGGCGGCGTGGTGTTCCTGCACAACAGCGTGAAGAAGTACGTCGAGCCCAAGGGCGCCGCCGGCATCTCCAACAACCCGCAGAAGGCTTCCGGCCGCAACCCGCAGAAGGCTTCCGCCCGCAACAAGTAAGGAAAGGAGAGTGTAAATCATGGCAAAAGCGAATGTATTCAACATGGCCGGCCAGCAGGTCGGCGAGATCGAGCTCTCCGAGGCTGTGTTCGGCGTCGAGCCCAACCAGGCTGTGGTCCATGAGGTGGTCAAGAACCACCTGGCCAACTGCCGTCAGGGCACCCAGAGCGCGCTGACCCGTGCCGAGGTCTCCGGCGGCGGCAAGAAGCCCTGGCGTCAGAAGGGCACCGGCCATGCCCGCCAGGGTTCCACCCGTGCTCCCCAGTGGACTCACGGCGGCATCGTGTTCGCCCCCAAGCCCCGGGATTACAGCTACACTCTGAACAAGAAGGTCAAGCGTCTGGCACTCAAGTCCGCCCTGTCCGCCAAGGCCGCCTCCGGCGACATCCTGGTGGTGGACGGCCTGAAGCTGGATGAGATCAAGACCAGGACCATGCGCGACTTCCTGAACGCCATCGAGGCGGGCAAGTCCGTGGTCATCACTCCTGAGGTCGATCAGGTGGTCGTCAAGTCCGCCCGGAACATTCCCGGCGTGGTCACCACCACCGCCAAGGTCCTCAGCGTGTACGACATCGTAAACGCCAAGCGCCTGGTGGTCGATAAGGCCGCCCTGGCCATCATCGAGGAGGTGTTCGCGTAATGACCGCTTATGACATCATCAAGCGCCCCATCATCACCGAGCAGTCCATGGCTGATACCGAGATGAAGCGCTACACCTTCGAGGTGGCCAAGAACGCCAACAAGATCGAGATCGCCAAGGCTGTGGAGGAGATCTTCGGTGTGAAGGTCGCCAAGGTCAACACCCTGAATATGCAGGGCAAGATGAAGCGCATGGGCGCCCGGCCCGCCGGCCGCCGTCCCAGCTGGAAGAAGGCCATGGTCACCCTGACCGCCGATTCCAAGACCATCGAGTTCTTCGAGGGTATGGTGTAAGGAGGAAATTGAACAATGGCTATTAAGACGTTTAAGCCCACAACGCCCTCCCGCCGTCACATGACTGTGTCCGCCTTCGAGGGCATTGATAAGAAGGCCAAGCCCGAGCGCAGCCTGACTGAGGTCCTCAGCAAGCACGCCGGCCGCAACAGCTATGGCCGCATCACCGTCCGCCACCGCGGCGGCGGCAACAAGCAGAAGTACCGCATCATCGACTTCAAGCGCGATAAGGAAGGCAAGGCCACTGTGGTCAACCTGCAGTATGACCCCAACCGTTCCGCCAACATCGCCCTGATCGAGTACGAGGACGGCGAGCGCCGCTATATCCTGGCCCCCAACGGCCTGAAGGCCGGCCACATCATCATGACCGGTCCCGACGCCGACATCCTCCCCGGCAACTGCCTGCCCATCGCCAACATCCCCGTGGGTGAGGAGATCCACTGCATCGAGCTGTACCCCGGCAAGGGCGCTCAGCTGGTCCGCGCCGCCGGCGTGGCCGCTCAGCTGATGGCCAAGGAGAACGGCATGGCTCAGGTCCGTCTGCCCTCCGGCGAGGTCCGCTATGTCCGTGAGAACTGCAAGGCCACCATCGGCCAGGTGGGCAACACCGACTGGGCCAACATCCAGATCGGTAAGGCCGGCCGCAAGCGCCACATGGGCTGGCGTCCCACCGTCCGCGGCTCTGTTATGAACCCCAACGACCACCCCCACGGCGGTGGTGAGGGCAAGAGCCCCGTCGGCCGTCCCGGCCCTGTCACCCCCTGGGGCAAGCCCGCCCTGGGCTACAAGACCCGCAAGACGAAGAACCGCACTGACAAGTTCATCGTCAAGCGCCGCAACGCGAAGTAAGGAGGGAGTAAAAGATGAGCAGAAGTATCAAGAAAGGCCCCTTTTGTGCTCCCGAGCTGCTGAAGCGGGTCGACGAGATGAATCAGACCGGCGAGAAGAAGGTACTGAAGACCTGGAGCCGCGCCTCCACCATCTTCCCCTCCTTCGTGGGTCACACCTTTGCCGTCCACGACGGCCGCAAGCACGTGCCCGTCTATGTGACCGAGGATATGGTCGGCCACAAGCTGGGCGAGTTTGTTCCCACCCGCACCTTCAAGGGCCACGCGGGTTCCAAGACTGGTAAGTAAGGAGGAGAGAAACGATGGAAGCAAAAGCCAACCTGAAATATCTGCGGATCTCTCCCCGTAAGGTGAAGATCGTCCTGGACCTGATCCGGGGCAAGGACGTGGCCACTGCCGCCGCGATCCTGATGCAGACCCCCAAGGCTGCCTCTGAGCCTGTGCTCAAGCTGCTGAAGAGCGCCGCGGCCAACGCGGAGAACAACCACCAGATGGACCCTGAGAAGCTGTATGTGTCCGCCTGCTATGCCAACCCCGGCCCCATCATCAAGCGCATCATGCCCCGCGCTCAGGGCCGCGCGTACCGCATCAACAAGCGCACGTCTCATGTCACCATCGCGGTGAGCGAGCGCTAAGGGAGGAGGAACAATATGGGACAGAAAGTTAATCCCCACGGCCTGCGCGTGGGTGTCATCAAGGATTGGGACTCCCGTTGGTACGCCAAGAACGAGCTGGTGGGCGACCTGCTGGTCGAGGACAAGAAGATCCGCGACTACCTGAAGAAGACTCTGTACGGTGCCGGCATCCCCAAGATCGAGATCGAGCGGGACAACGCCAAGGTCCGTATCTACCTGCACTGCGCCCGCCCCGGCGTCGTCATCGGCAAGGGCGGCGAGGAGATCAAGGCCATCGAGGCCAAGCTGGTCAAGATGATCGGCAAGCCCGTGGACCTGAAGATCGTCGAGGTGCGCAACACCGACATGAACGCCCAGCTGGTGGCTGAGAACATTGCTCAGCAGCTGGAGAAGCGCATCGGCTTCCGCCGCGCCATGAAGAATGCCATGGGCCGTGCCATGCGCGCCGGCGCCCGCGGCATCAAGACCTGCTGCTCCGGCCGTCTGGGCGGCGCTGAGATCGCCCGCACTGAGCACTATCACGACGGCACCATTCCCCTGCAGACCCTGCGTGCCGACATCGATTACGGCTTCGCTGAGGCTGCCACCACCTACGGCCGCATCGGCGTGAAGGTGTGGATCTACAAGGGCGAGGTCCTGACTCAGGCCCTGCGCACCACCCCCCGCACCCTGGATACCAGTAAGCCCTACCAGGAGCGCCGCGAGCGTCCCCGCCGCGACCGCCGGGACGGCGACCGCCGCCAGGGCGGGTTCAACCGTGACCGCCGCCAGGGCGGGTTCAACCGTGACAACAACCGTGGCCCCCGCCCCGCCGGTCAGGCCAATGCTCCTAAGGAAGGAGGCGCTCAGTAATGCTGCTGCCTAAGCGCGTAAAATACCGCCGCGTTCACCGCGGTCGCATGAAGGGCAAGGCCAGCCGCGGCAACACCGTGACCTACGGTGACTTCGGCCTGATGGCCACCGAGCCCAGCTGGATCACCAGCAACCAGATCGAGGCCGCCCGTATCGCCATGACCCGCTACACCAAGCGTGGCGGTAAGGTGTGGATCAAGATCTTCCCCGACAAGCCCGTCACTGAGAAGCCCGCTGAGACCCGAATGGGTTCCGGTAAGGGTTCCCCCGAGTACTGGGTGGCCGTGGTCAAGCCCGGCCGCGTCATGTTCGAGATCGCCGGTGTCTCCGAGGAGGTCGCCCGCGAGGCTCTGCGTCTGGCCAGCCACAAGCTGCCCGTCAAGTGCAAGATCGTTAAGCGTGAAGAGACCGAGAAGGGTGGTGAAGCGTAATGAAGGCCAACGAAGTTCGTAAGATGTCTGCCTCCGAGCTGGAGAGCAAGCTGGTGGATCTGAAGAAGGACCTGTTTAACCTGCGCCTTCAGCACGCTACCAATCAGCTGGATAACCCCGTGCGCATCGCCGAGGTCAAGAAGGACATCGCCCGGGTCAAGACCATCATCCGCGAGCAGCAGCTCGCCGGCCGCTAAGAGGAGGAATAGAAGATGGAAAACAGAACTTCTTCCCGTAAGACCAGAGTCGGCCTGGTGGTTTCGGACAAGATGGATAAGACCGTCGTGGTCGCCATCGCCGACCGCGTGGCCCATCCTCTGTACAAGAAGATCGTAAAGAGAACCTATAAGCTGAAGGCTCACGATGAGAACAACCAGTGCGGCATCGGCGACCGTGTCCGTGTCATGGAGACCCGTCCCCTGTCCAAGGACAAGCGCTGGCGCGTGGTTGAGATCATCGAGAAGGCGAAATAAGGAGGTGCCGGCATGATTCAGGAAGAAAGCTATCTGAAGGTCGCCGATAACACCGGCGCCAAGGAAATCAAGACCATCCGCGTGCTGGGCGGCTCCAGCCGTAAGTTCGGCAACATCGGGGATGTGATCGTGGCTTCCGTCCGCAAGGCTCAGCCCGGCGGAACCGTGAAGAAGGGCGAGGTCGTCAAGGCCGTCATCGTCCGTACTTCCCGCGGCGTGCGCCGCCCCGACGGCTCCTACGTCCGGTTCGACGACAACGCCGCCGTCCTCATCAAGGAGGACAAGAACCCCCGCGGCACCCGTATCTTTGGCCCTGTGGCCCGCGAGCTGCGCGACAAGGATTATATGAAGATCCTGTCCCTGGCTCCCGAAGTGCTGTAAGGGAGGATAATGAGCATGAATAAAATGAGCATCAAGAAGGACGACCTGGTCGTCGTCCTGTCCGGCAAGGACAAGGGCAAGCAGGGCAAGGTCCTGGAGGTCATGCCCAAGAGCGGCAAGGTGGTCGTGGAGAAGGTCAACGTGGTCTCCCGCCACACCAAGCCCCGCAAGCAGGGCGAGCAGGGCGGCATCCTCCAGAAGGAGGCCCCCATCTACGCCTGCAAGGTGCAGAAGGTCTGCCCCAAGTGCAACAAGCCCACCCGCATCGGCCACAAGGTCGAGGGCGACAAGAAGGTCCGCATCTGCAAGAAGTGCGGCGCCGAGATCTGAGAGAGGAGGAGTGAATCGAAATGGCTAACACCCCTAACCTGAAGAAGCTGTACCAGGACGAGGTCGCTCCTGCTCTGATGCAGAAGTTCGGCTATAAGTCCACCATGCAGATCCCCCGCCTGGAGAAGATCGTGGTCAACGTGGGCTGCAGCGAGGCTCGCGAGAACGCCAAGGTGCTGGACGCCGTGGTGTCCGATTTGACCACCATCACCGGCCAGAAGGCCGTGATCACCAAGGCCAAGAAGTCCGTGGCTAACTTCAAGCTCCGTGAGGGCATGCCCATCGGTGCGAAGGTCACCCTGCGCGGCAACAAGATGTGGGAGTTCCTGGACCGCCTGTTCAACGTGGCCCTGCCCCGCGTCCGCGACTTCCGCGGCATCTCCGCTGACGCCTTCGACGGCCGCGGCAACTATGCCCTGGGCGTGAAGGAGCAGCTGATCTTCCCCGAGATCGAGTACGACAAGATCGACAAGATCCGCGGCATGGACATCGTGGTCTGCACCACTGCTAAGACCGATGAGGAGGCCCGCGAGCTGCTCAAGCTGGTCGGCGCTCCCTTCGCCGGCCGCTAAGGAGGAGGAAACGTTATGGCTAAGAAGTCTATGATCCTGAAGCAGCAGAAGGAGCCCAAGTTCTCCTCCCGCCGCTATAACCGCTGCAAGCTGTGCGGCCGTCCCCACGCCTATCTGCGGGACTACGGCATCTGCCGTATCTGCTTCCGTGAGCTGGCCTACAAGGGCCAGATCCCCGGTGTGAAGAAGGCCTCCTGGTAAAAACTGTTCCAGCCCGGGCCGGGGTCGGGGCCCAGCCCCCTCTCCCCTCCCCGCCGGCGTGGTCCAATATCGTCTTAGAAGGAACCGGCTGTGTCTCACAACCGGTTCCTTCCTGACAAAAATGAACCACGCATCCGGGTGTGCGAGGTTGAAAAACCTTGCATTTCGGATATAAATGGGGTATAATCAAGTGCTTGCGCGCCCAGGGTCATAAAAATTAAGACACACCCGGCGCCGTGGGCGAGCCCCCAGGCCCGTAATTCGGAGCAAATTCCCGGTTTACGGGGCTTGTGCGTTCACATCTTTTGGTCAGATCCGCTTCGGCGGTTTTGATATATGCGCCAATGGCGCAAAGGCGGTCAACAGGTCGGAGAGATTGCCTGCTCCCCGATACCTTGCCGCCTGTACCGGTACGGAAACGGCCGGTAATCTGTAAGAGGAGGTAAATACTCATGCACATCACGGATCCCATTGCGGATATGCTCACCCGCATCCGCAACGCGAACAACGCCAAGCATGACACGGTGGACGTCCCCGCTTCCAACATGAAGAAGTCCATCGCCCAGATCCTGCTGGAGGAGGGCTACATCAAGAACTTCCAGCTGATCGACAACGGCACCCAGGGCGTTATCCGCGTCACCCTGAAGTACGGCGCCGGTAAGGAGAAGGTCATCTCCGGTCTGCGCCGCGTGTCCAAGCCCGGCCTGCGCGTGTATGCCGGCGCGGACGAGCTGCCCAAGGTTCTGCGCGGCCTGGGCATCGCCATCGTGTCCACTTCCAAGGGCGTCATGACCGATAAGAAGGCCCGCGAGGCCCATGTCGGCGGCGAAGTCCTGGCATTTGTCTGGTAAGGAGGGTTATAGGAATGTCTAGAATTGGTAGAGCTCCTATCGCCGTCCCTGCCGGCGTGGAGGTTAAGATCGAGGCGAACAATGTCGTGACCGTCAAGGGCCCCAAGGGCACCATGACCCGGCAGTTCCACCCCAACATGAAGATCGAGCAGGAGGGTGAGGTCATTCGCGTCACCCGTCCCAACGACGCCAAGGAGAACCGCTCTCTCCACGGCCTGACCCGCACCCTGATCCACAACATGGTGGTGGGCGTGACCGAGGGCTATAAGAAGGAGCTGGACGTCAACGGCGTCGGTTACCGTGTGGCCAAGGAGGGCAACAAGCTGGTCATGAACCTGGGCTTCTCCCATCAGGTCATCATGGAGGAGATCGAGGGCATCACCATCGAGGTCCCCGGCCCCAACAAGATCGTCATTCACGGCTGTGACAAGCAGAAGGTGGGCCAGTTTGCCGCCGAAGTGAGAGAGAAGCGTCCCCCCGAGCCTTACAAGGGCAAGGGTATCAAGTATACTGACGAGGTCATCCGCCGCAAGGCTGGTAAGACCGGCGCCAAGAAGTAAGAAGGAGGTGTGCCACTATGATCAACAGACCCGATACTCGTTCCCAGCGCATCAAGCGCCACAAGCGCGTGCGTGCTAAGATTTCCGGCACGCCCGAGCGTCCCCGCCTGAACGTGTTCCGCAGCGAGACCAATATCTATGCCCAGATCATCGACGATGTGACCGGCAAGACCCTGGTCTCCGCTTCTTCCCTGGAGAAGGACTTCTCCTGCGAGGGCACCAAGACCGACGCCGCCAAGCAGGTGGGCGTCACCGTGGCCGAGCGTGCCAAGGCGAAGGGCATCGACACCGTGGTGTTCGACCGCGGCGGCTATGTGTACCATGGCCGTGTCAAGGCTCTGGCCGAGGGCGCCCGTGAGGGCGGCCTGCAGTTCTAAGGGAGGAGGAAACGACAATGGCTAGATTTGAGAGAGAACCCAGCGAGTTCGTGGAGAAGCTCGTTTCCCTGAACCGCGTATCCAAGACCGTCAAGGGCGGCCGTATCTTCAAGTTCGCCGCCCTGATGGTGGTGGGCGATGAGAAGGGCCGCGTGGGCTTCGGCCTGGGCAAGGCCTCCGAGGTGCCCGAGGCCATCCGCAAGGGCATCGAGGACGCCAAGAAGAACATGATCACCGTGTCCCTGTCCGGCACCACCATCCCCCACGAGGTGATCGGTGAGTTCGGCGCCGGCCGCGTGCTGATGAAGCCCGCCGCCCCCGGTACCGGCGTCATCGCCGGCGGTGCTGTCCGTGCCGTTCTGGAAGCGGTCGGCATCAAGGACATCTACACCAAGTGCCTGCGCTCCAACAATCCGCAGAACGTGGTCTCCGCTGCTTTTGAGGGCCTGAAGTCCCTGAGAAGCCCCGAGGAGGTCGCCCGCATCCGCGGCAAGAGCGTGGACGAGATCTTGGGTTAAGGAGGGCGTTCACAATGGCTAATCTGAACATCAAGCTGGTCAAGAGCCTGAACGGCCGCATCGCCAAGCACAAGGCGAATGCCGAAGCTCTGGGCCTTCACAAGATCGGCGATACCACCGTGCAGCCCGACAATGCGGCTACCCGGGGCAAGATCGCCCACATCGGCTACCTGCTCCAGGTGACCGAGGAAAACTAAGAGGAGGCGCGAGACAATGAATCTGCATGAACTCTCCCCCGCCGCCGGCTCCAACACCAAGGCGTACCGCAAGGGCCGCGGCGAGGGCTCCGGAAACGGAAAGACCGCCGGCCGCGGCCAGAAGGGCCAGTGGTCCCGCTCTGGCGGCGGCGTCCGCGTCGGCTTTGAGGGCGGCCAGATGCCTCTGGCCCGCCGCCTGCCCAAGCGCGGTTTCCACAACATTTTCGCTAAGCCCCTGGAGGCTGTGAACGTATCTGTCCTGGAGAAGTTCGAGGACGGCGACGTGGTCAATGCCCAGGCTCTGCTGGAGAAGGGGATCCTCTCCAAGTGTGAGTACGGCGTGAAGATCCTGGGCAATGGCGAGATCACCAAGAAGCTGACCGTTCAGGCTTCCGCCTTCTCCGCCTCCGCCAAGGAAAAAATCGAAGCTGCAGGTGGTAAGGTGGAGGTGGTCTGATTATGATCAAGACCGTCCGGGACGCCTGGAAGATCCCTGAGCTGCGCAAGAAGATCCTGTTTACCATCTTCGCGCTGCTGATCTTCCGCCTGGGCGCCGCCATCCCTGTCCCCTATATCAATTCCCAGGAGCTGGAGGTCTATCTGGCCGCCCAGAGCGGCACCATCCTGGGCCTGATGAACGCCATGAGCGGTTCGGCCTTCTCCATGGCCACCCTCTTTGCCCTGTCCATCCAGCCCTATATCAACAGCTCCATCATCATCCAGCTGCTCACCGTGGCCATCCCCGCTCTGGAGCGCATGGCCAAGGAGGGCGGCGAGGAGGGCCGCAAGAAGATCGCCTCCATCACCCGTTACACCACCGTGGCCATCGGCCTGATCCAGGGCTTCGGCTATTACAGCCTGATTAACAGCTACGGCCTGGTGGATACGGAGGGGCTGCCTGCCCTGTGGGTCGGGATCGTGATCGTCCTGTCCTTCACCGCCGGTTCCGCCTTTCTGATGTGGCTGGGTGAGCAGATCACTGAGTTCGGCATCGGAAACGGCATCTCCATCATCCTGTTCGCCGGCATCGTCTCCCGCTTCCCCCACATGGTCAGCGATGTCTATCACGGCGTCACCGCCTGGATGGACCCCCTGACCCAGGAGGAGTTCACCGCCATGAACTGGAGCGAGGCCCAGATCGCCGCCTACCAGAAGAGCCTGCTGGCCCCCTGGATGGTCGCGGTCGTGATCCTGGGTATGCTGGCCCTGGTGGTGTTCATCGTGTTCATCTCCAACGCCGAGCGCCGTCTGCCTGTGCAGTACGCCAAGCGGGTGGTGGGCCGGAAGATGTACGGTGGACAGTCCACTCACATCCCCATCAAGGTGAACATGAGCGGCGTTATGCCCATCATCTTTGCCCAGTCCATTGCCTCTCTCCCTGCTACCATCGGCGCCTTCGCCGGTTGGACGCTGGAGAGCCAGGGCTTTGGCGGCGGCCTGATGCGGCTGTTTGACACCAGCAAGCCTTTCTACAGCGTTTTGTACTTCCTGCTGATCGTGGGCTTCAGCTATTTCTACGCCACCATGCAGTTCAACCCCATTGAGGTGGCCAACAACCTGAAGAAGAACGGCGGCTTTATCCCCGGCTTCCGTCCCGGAAAGCCCACCGCCGACTTCATTCTGAAGGTGCTGAATAAGATCACCATGTTCGGCGCGCTCTACCTGTCGGTGATCGCCATTGCGCCCATCATCACTGGCAACCTCTTTGGGTACAGCTCCCTGGCCATCGGCGGCACCTCCGTGATCATCGTGGTGGGCGTCGCTCTGGAGACCGTGAAGCAGATGGAGGCCCAGATGCTGATGCGGCACTATAAGGGCTTCCTGGAGTAAGTTTGGGAGATGTCACAGTTATGGGTATGAAACTGATCCTGCTGGGTGCACCCGGTGCGGGCAAAGGCACCCAGGCAGAGGTCCTCTGCCAAAAGCTGGGGATCCCTACCATATCCACCGGCAACATGTTACGCACGGCCATTCAGGAGGGCACTCCGGTCGGGCTCCAGGCCAAGTCCTTCATGGATGCGGGCAAGCTGGTTTCCGACGAAGTGATCATCCAGATCGTGGCACAGCGCATCGCACAGCCCGACTGCGCGGCGGGCTTCATCCTAGATGGGGTGCCCCGCACCATCGCCCAGGCTGAGGCCCTGGACGCCGCGGGCGTCCGGTTCGACCGGGTCCTCTCCCTGGAGATCACCGATCAGGAGATCGAGGAGCGGATGTCCGGCCGCCAGGTGTGCAGCAAGTGCGGCGCGTCCTTCCACATCCATGCCCGCCCCACCAAGGCGGAGGGCGTGTGTGACAACTGCGGCGGCCCCGTGGTCCAGCGGGACGATGACAAGCCGGAAACGGTGCGTCACCGCCTGGAGGTCTATCACCAGCAGACAGAGCCCCTGAAGGGCTATTATCAGGCCAAGGGCCTGCTGACTCTGGTGGAGAACCGCCCCACCATTGAGGCCACCACCCAGGCGATCATGGAGGCGCTGCAATCTTGAAGGGCATTGAAATGATTTCCATTAAGTCCCCCCGTGAGATCGAGGCCATGCGCAGGGCCGGGCGGATCACCGCCCAGGCCCGGGCTCTGGCCGGCTCCATGGTGGCCCCCGGGGTCACCACCCACGAGATCGACACGGCGGTGCGCCGGTTCATCGAGAGCCACGGCGCGAAGCCCTCCTTCCTGGGTTACGGCGGCTACCCCGGTTCTGCCTGCATCTCCGTCAATGACGAGGTGATTCACGGCATTCCCGGCCCCCGAAAGCTCCAGGAGGGCGACATCGTCAGCGTGGACGTGGGCGCCTTCATCGGCGGGTTCCACGGGGACTGCGCCGCTACCTATGCCTGCGGCGCGATCAGCGCCGAGGCGGAGAAGCTCATCGCTGTGACCCAGCAGAGCTTCTGGGAGGGCATCAAGATGGCCCGTCAGGGCTGCCGGGTGTCCGACATCGGCCACGCGGTCCAGGCTTATGTAGAGGCCAACGGCTTCTCCGTGGTCCGGGACTATGTGGGCCACGGTGTGGGCAGCAAGCTCCACGAGGCCCCCGAGGTCCGCAACTTCGGACCGGCGGGACACGGCCCCCGGCTCCAGCCGGGTATGACCATTGCGGTGGAACCCATGGTCAACGTGGGGACCTGGCAGATCAAGGTCCTGCCCGACGGCTGGACCGTCAAAACGCTGGACGGCTCTCTGGCCGCCCACTATGAAAACACGATCCTCATCACCGAAGGTGACGCCGAGGTCCTCACAGTCACCGAGGATGGAGCCTATGTTTGATTACACGGGCCAAATCGTCCAGGCGACCGCCGGACGGGACAAGGGCGGCGTGTTCTGTGTCGTTGGCATGGACCATCGGCAGGAGCGACTGCTGCTGGCGGACGGGAAACGGAGAAAGGTCTCCCGGCCAAAGGCAAAAAAGCTGGGCCATATACGGCAGCTGGCCGGGGCCCGGCAGGAGTATGACCACCCGGCCATCCAGAAGCTGAGACAAGGGGAACCGGTATCAGACCGAGAACTGAGAAGGGCGCTGGCCGCCTTCAAGGAGGGAATCACGCTTGGCGAAAGATGATATGATCGAGCTGGAGGGAGTCGTCACGGAATCCCTGCCCAACACCACGTTCCATGTGGACATTGGGAACGGACACATCATCCTGGCACATATTTCCGGCAAGCTGCGTATGAACTTCATCCGCATCCTGCCGGGCGACAAGGTGACCGTACAGATGTCACCCTACGACCTCACCCGAGGCCGTATCACCTGGCGTTCTAAGTAACTATTAACGACCGAATCGTCCGGCTTTTCTTGGAAGCCTTGCCTTCCGAGATCCGCAAACTCCCGTCCCCCCCGCAGGGACAGCGGCCACAGGCCGCCCCAAAGCGAAGCCCAGCCGCAGGCGGGTTCGCTTTGGAGAGGAGAAACAGCGGAGTGATTGAGTCCTTGCATTTATGCAGGGGCGAAGGATACGGAGCTTGTTTCGACGAGACGGGGCCATTCAGGCATTCATCAGGAGGTTTTAACAATGAAAGTCAGACCGTCCGTGAAGCCCATGTGCGAGAAGTGCAAAGTCATTAAGCGCAAGGGCAAAGTCATGGTAATTTGCGAAAACCCCAAGCATAAGCAGAGACAAGGTTAATTGGAGGTGCTGTAATAAATGGCTCGTATTGCCGGTATTGACCTGCCGAAGGAGAAAAGAATTGAGATCGGCCTCACTTATATCTACGGCATTGGGCGCACCAGCGCCAACAAGATCCTGGCCCAGGCCGGGATCAGCCCCGACGTCCGTGTGAAGGACCTGTCCGAGGAGGACGAGGCCAAGCTGCGTGAGATCATTGGCCACGACTACACCGTGGAAGGCGATCTGCGCCGCAACGTCGCGATGGACATCAAGCGGCTGACCGAGATCGGCTGCTACCGCGGCATCCGCCACCGCAAGGGGCTGCCTGTCCGCGGCCAGCGTTCCAAGACGAACGCCCGTACCCGCAAGGGTCCCAAGCGTACCGTCGCCAACAAGAAGAAGTAAGGAGGGATACACATGGCTGCAAATACCAAGGGTAAGAAAGTGGTGCGCAAGCGCCGCGAGCGTAAAAACGTGGAGAAGGGCCAGGTGCATATCCGTTCCTCCTTCAACAACACGATGGTGACCGTCACCGACCTGCAGGGCAACGCCCTGTCCTGGGCCTCCTCTGGCGGCCTGGGCTTCCGCGGTTCCCGTAAGAGCACTCCTTTTGCTGCTCAGACCGCCGCTGAGACGGCCGCCAAGGCCGCCATGGAGTACGGCCTGAAGACCGTCGAGGTCTATGTCAAGGGCCCCGGCGCCGGCCGTGAGGCCGCCATCCGGGCGCTGCAGGCCGTGGGCCTGGAGGTCACCCTGATCAAGGACGTGACCCCCGTTCCCCACAACGGCTGCCGGCCCCCGAAGCGCCGTCGTGTCTGATCTGGAAGAAGGAGGTTTTGTCAGATGGCTAGAAATATGCAGCCCATCGCCAAGCGTTGCAAGGCTCTGAACCTGTCCCCTGCCGCCATGGGCTATGCCAAGAAGAATACCAACCGCAACCCCAAGGGTCAGATGCGGAAGAAGCAGTCCGAGTATGCCCTTCAGCTGACCGAGAAGCAGAAGGTCAAGTTTGTCTACGGCATCATGGAGAAGCAGTTCCATATGTACTATGAGAAGGCTTCCCGTATGCCCGGCAAGACCGGCGAGAACCTGCTGACCCTGATCGAGCGCCGCCTGGACAACGTGGTGTACCGCCTGGGCTTCGCCATGACCCGCCGCGAGGCCCGTCAGCTGGTGACCCACGGCCACTTCACCGTGAACGGCCAGCGGGTGGACATCCCCTCCTTCCTGGTGAAGGTGGGCGACGTCATCGAGGTCCGGGAGAAGAGCCGCTCCTCTGTGAAGTTCAAGCGCCTGCTGGGCGAGGACGCCGTGGTCGTCAACGTGCCCAAGTGGCTGGATCATGCGAAGAACACCCTCCAGGGTAAGGTCGTGGCCCTCCCCGCCCGGGATGACATCGACTTCCCCGTGGAAGAGCACCTCATCGTCGAGCTGTACTCTAAGTAAGAAACGGGATCTGCGGGCCTCCGGCCTGGCCGGTTTTGGTCAGGCCGAAGGCCCCGGGGTGTCTTTAAAACCCGTGTTCTGCGGGCTCTGGAGCGACCCCGAGCAGTCAGACTTAGAACGACCCTCAGATATTGGTGAGCTGAATCAGACGGCCTAGCCCGCCGTCGAGAAAAGGAGGGTATCATAGCATTATGGTAGAAATCGAGAAGCCCCGCATCGAATGTGAGGAAATTCCTGGCGACAGCTCCTACGGCAAGTATGTGGTGGAGCCCCTGGAGCGCGGCTACGGCACCACCCTGGGCAACTCCCTGCGCCGAATCCTGCTGTCCTCTTTGCCCGGCACCGCGGTGACCTCCATCAAGATCGCCGGTGTCCAGCATGAGTTTTCCACCATTCCTGGTGTGAAGGAGGACGTGACCGAGATCGTCCTCAATATCAAGAGCATCATTGCCAAGCTCCACTGCGAGGAGACCAAGACCGTCCATATCGAGGCCTCCGGCGAGTGCGTTGTGACGGCCGGCGATATCAAGGCGGACGCCGATGTGGAGATCCTGAATCCGGATCTGCATATTGCCACCCTGGGCGCCGACGCCACTCTGTCCATGGAGCTGACCTTGTCCCACGGCCGCGGCTATGTCCCCGCCGACCGGAACAAGCCCGCCCAGACCATCATTGGTCTGATCCCCGTGGACTCCATCTACACCCCCGTGCGCAAGGTCAACTATACGGTGGAAAACACCCGCGTGGGTGACGCCACCGACTATGACAAGCTGACGCTGGAGGTGTGGACTGACGGGACCATCGATGCCCGGGACGCTGTTTCCCTGGGCGCCCGCATCCTCTGCGACCACTTCGCCCTGTTCACCGACCTGTCCGAGACCATGGGCAGCCGGTCCACCGTGGTGGAGAAGGCCGAGACGCAGCGGGACAAGGTCATGGAGATGACCATTGATGACATGGATCTGTCCGTCCGCTCTTATAACTGCCTCAAGCGCGCCAACATCAACACGGTGGAGGATCTGATTTCCAAGACCGAGGAAGAGATGATGAAGGTGCGCAACCTGGGCCGCAAGTCCCTGGAAGAGGTCATCAACAAGCTGGCGATGATGGGCCTGTCCCTGTCCAGCGATGACAACAACTGAGCACACCACCCCCAGCCTGTCCCCCGGGACGGGCGGAGGCGTATGCGATTCGGGACCGTGGCGAAGGTATGTAACGTTCCGCTTCCCATGCTGCCCAGCTGGGCGGTCCTTGTGGGGTCCCGGGCCAATGGCCGAATGAACGAATTTGAAATGGATCTCGCCACGCGAGGTCAGAGGAGTGTTTCTCATGTCTCAGAAGAACCGTAAGCTGGGCCGCACCAGCGATCAGCGCCGGGCCATGCTCCGCGCCATGGTCACCTACCTGCTGGAGAATGGTCAGATCAAGACCACCATCACCCGGGCTAAGGAAGTGGCTCCCGTGGCCGAGAAGATGATCACCCTGGCCAAGAAGAACGACCTGGCCTCCTACCGTCAGGCTCTGGGCTTCATCACTAAGGAGGATGTGGCCAAGAAGCTGTTTCAGGAGCTGGGCCCCAAGTATGCTGAGCGCAACGGCGGCTATACCCGCGTTGTCCGCATCGGCCCCCGCCGCGGCGATGCCGCCGAGATGGCGATCATCCAGCTGGTGTAATTCCGCACCGGAGTAACGAGATCCCGGCCCATCAGGGCCGGGATTTTTTCGCCGCGGCGGGGAAACCGGTCCACGGACAGTCCCCATTCTCAGAAAAAAGGGGCCCCCGGGCGAGCCCAGCGGCCGCGCAGCCGTTAGCGGCCTTGCCGCCTTACGGATGCGGCGTGCCCCTTGCGGGCAAGTGGGTCGCCTGGGGAGAGGAGGAGAAGCGGAATGAGTGAGCCCAGTCGGGAACGAGTGGGCGAAGGATATGGAGCCAGCGACGACGAGGCGGTCATCCCGCTGACCCCGCCCCATCCCCCGTGAAGCGCACAGAGACAGGTGCGGATCAACATTGAGGTGCAGAGCCGCCCCATGGAAATCGGAATCAAGGATCCCGGAGGAGCATCAGAGATACGGCTCCTCCGGGATCCTTTCGCCGTGATACAAAAAGGCGCAGGAACACCATGAGGATGTTCCTGCGCCGCAGGAGCGCCGGGGTCCTATGGATAACGCCGCCGGCTCAGCGGATCAGCCTGGAGGGGCTGAGAGACCGGAACTGCCGGGTCATGGTGAGGCAAAGGTCGTTGTAGTAGTCCAGATAGGCCTTTTTCTGCTGCCGCTGGACACGCTGGCGGTCCTGGAGCAGCTTCCACTCCGCGCAGCATTTGTGACAGCCGGGCTGATAGTTGGGACAGGTACCCTGACAGGGAAGCATGATCGACACCTCTCTCACAAAACATAGACGTTTGGGCTGAAAGGAAAAACAGCAGGCTCCAGAGGGCAAAACGCGCGTAGACGCGCAGCCGCTATGGACCTGCTGTTCGCTGGAGTGCGGAGAAAAAAGAGGGCCTCAGAGTCCCGCCTGGGGCCCGGATGATGCTGTCCCGGCGCTGATCCAACATGGAAACTCCTCCTTCCGCACTTCAGAAGCTGATTCCATTGTAGCAGACTTCCGGCGGCTTTTCCAGACGATTTCTGTAAAAAGCGTATGAAAAGTTTTCCAGGGGAAAGACCTGCGGGAAAACGGGCCGGTGTACACAAGGTACACCGGCCCGCTTGCTTACGGCTCAGAAGTCATAGCCCTCAATCACGGCCTCGGCCTGAGTGGAGGGTGCGTAGGCGCCGCCCTCCCCGAGTTCCAGAGCTTCGGCCTCCCGGTTGGTGAGCGCCAGATGGGTCTCGTCCAGAACCTTCAGCTCGTGGAGGAGCGCCAGCGTGTGGCTGGCCTGGGGGGTGAGGGTGATGGAGAAGGAGGAGCCATAAGAGGAAATACCTACATCCCCAGGCTTCGGAGGAGCCTCATAGTCAAAGTACAGGTCGGTGGCGCAGGTATTTTCCATCCGTTCGACACTGTTGTCAAAGAGATAGCGCACACCGATGGTGCCCTCAGCGAAGTCCTGCTTCATGGCCTGCCACAGCTTCTCAGTGGAGCCGTCGATATAGACGGTTTCATACTGCCGTGTCTGGGTGTTCCACACATCCTCCAGATAGGCGGCCACCAAACGGCAGTTGGCCTCAATGTCGTGGAAGCCGTAAAGCTGCTCCATATTTTCCCGGTCAGAGAGGAGCTGCCCCGCCGCCCAGGTGAGAGTTCCTTCCACGCCGCGGTCGGACTCCACGATGGGAAGGGCAGAATAGCCCCGCTCCAGAGCCGTGCCGTCGGCCAGCTCGTAGTGCAGATCCAGATAGAGGTATTCCGTATACCCCTGAGGATCAGACTCCTCATAGAGGTACTCCGTATACCCCTGAGGATCAGACTCCTCTTCCCTGTTCTCCTCCTCCAGTGCTAGGGCGGCGCGGTGGAGCTGGAGCACCAGAGCGATCTGCTCCGGGTCCTCCAGGGTCAGCCCACGCCCCTGCCCGTCGTCATAGGGGGCGCTGTGCAGGCCATTGAGGGTGACCGCAGTGACCTGATCGGCCTGGGGCACCCGGTCCTCAAAGCCGTACCAGTCGTAGTGGACGCTGAGGGAGAGGAGCACAATGACGGCAGCCAGAGGGACCGCGCCCTTCCAGGCCGCCAGCACCCGGAAGGACTTCCGCAGGAGCATCTCCGCGGCGAAGTAGCCTGCCAGCCCCCAGAACAGGATCCAGCCCATCAGGGTCAGGTCAGAGAGGCCGGACAGCAGCTCATAGGTGAACATTCCGCCAGTGAGTCCGGCGCACAGGGCCACTCCATATTTGAACAGGGGACGGACCAGCTTGACCGCCACCACGTCCCCGGCGGATTCGATGTGCCGGGACCGGTAGATTAGCAGGGCGGCGATGGACAGAGCCACGCCTGCGGCGGCGTAGACCGCCACCAGGCCGGGCTGGTAAAGCACAAAGGCGTCATCACGGGACACGATGGAAACTGCATTGGACAGGATGACGGGCGGGGACAGGTGATCCACAAGCTCCCATACAGGGGATGGGAAGGAGCGGAAGCCGTAGAGGAACAGATCGCATACCGCCTCCACTAGAGAGGTCATCAGAAAGGCCAGCAGGTTCAACACCCCATAGAACACCGGCAGGGCGGCCAGATGGCCGGTAAACATGGCGCAGAACACGGCGAAGGAGTAGAAAAAGAGGCACAGCCCGCCCTGGGCCAGCAGCCACTGGACCAGGGGCCAGAGGGCCAGACACCCCAGGGCCGCCTCCGTGGCGGCGGTGAGGGCGAAAACGGCCAGCTGGGGCAGCAGCAGGAAGGACAGCCCCGCCAGGTACTGGGTGAGAAACAGGGCCTCCCGCCGGAGGGGCAGGGCGTGCATCATGCACGCTGAGCGGCTGGAGTATAGATAGGAGAACACCGCCATGGCACACACCAGTCCCATCACCGCCGCCAGGGCTACACCCACCTCAAGCAGATAGGGGATCTGGCTGACCGCGTTTTGCAGGCGCTCCGCCAGCTCCTTCGGGGTGGACGAGCCCTTCCAGCGCATGGCGTCCGCCCACAGGCGCAGGGGCAGGACCAGCGTCCACCCCGCTGTGTACAGGGCCCAGATCGGCCAGAAGCGAAGGAATGTCTTGCGGAAGAGCGCTGTGTTAAAGAACGATGTCCCGGACCGCATAGTCCTCACCTCCCAACTCATAGATAAAGATCTCCTCCAGAGACAGGGGCAGGGCCTCCATCAGCATGGGGGAAAAGACTGCCACCCGGCTTTTGATGACCGCCGGTTCCCCCCGGACGATCAGGGTGTGGACCCGCCCCAGCTGGGTGACATGGAGCACATTCAGATCCGGAGGCAGCTGGGGCAGCTGCCCGTCAGGAAAGACCACCTGGAGCTTCAGGATGTTGTCCTGAAGGTCGGTGAGGGAGCGCTCCAGCAGCACCTTTCCGTGGGAGAGGATGCCCACATGGTCGCACACATCCTCCAGCTCCCGCAGGTTGTGGGAGGAGACCAGCACGGTGGTCCCCCGCTGGGCCACATCTCCCATGAGGAGGGACCACACCTGCCGCCGCATCACCGGATCCAGGCCGTCCACCGGCTCATCCAGCACCAGGATGTCCGGCATACAGCACAGGGCCAGCCAGAAGGCGGACTGCTTCTGCATCCCCTTGGACAGGCGGCGGATGGGCTGCTTCTCATCCACGGCGGGGAAGGCGTCCTTCAGGGTTTGGTACCGCTTGTCGTCGAACTGAGGGTACAGTCCCCGGTAGAACTTCATCATGTCCCGGGTGGAGGCCGACAGGAAGTAGTACAGCTCGTCTGGGATCCAGGCCATCCGGCTCTTCACCGCGGGGTTTTCATACACTGGCTGACCGTCCACCCGCACGGAGCCGGAGTCCGGCCGGTAGATTCCGGTGATATGCCGCAGGATGGTGGACTTGCCTGCGCCGTTGGGCCCCACCAGGCCGTAGATGGAGCCGCCCTCCACCGACATGGTCAGACCGTCCAAAGCCCGGAAGCCGTCAAAGCTTTTGACCACGTTGTTCACTTGGATCATTGTGCTTCCCCTCCTTCCATAGCCCGCACCCGGGAAGTGAGCTGCTCTCCGGTGACCCCGAGATAGAGCAGCTCGGCGGTCACGGTGTCAAAGCGTCCCAGCAGACTGTCCCGCCGGCCCTGGTCCACCCCGGTGTGGGGCGCGGCGAAGGAGCCTTTCCCCGGGACGGAGCAGACATAGCCCTCCGCCTCCAGGGACTCGTACGCCCGCTGGATGGTGTTGGGGTTGATAGCCAGGCTGCTGGCCAGGGCACGCACCGAGGGGAGCTTCTCCCCCTCCCGGATCACGCCGGTGACCATCAGGCGGCGCAGGCCGTCCCGCACCTGCTCATAGATGGGCCGGGCGTCCCGATAGTCCAGATTCAGCATACCACGTCCTCCCTTCTGCCGCAGGTCCCGCAGAGGGGCGGAACTGTGCGGCTGTATGAACTGTATTAGTACACTAAGTGTACCCAGGAGGTGGAGGAAAGTCAATTAAGAACTGTTTAAGATTTTCTTAGGATGGGGAGGCCGCCGCAGTTGCAGCAGGGATCCATTCCGGTCACCAAATGTTTTTTGGAAGAAATATAAATTGCAAAATAGACTGGGGATGTGTATGATTAAGGTGAACAAATATTCCCATGTTAAGACTTGAAGGAGGACCAGCAATATGTTTTCATCCATTGGCTTTATCGGCACAGGCACCATGGGTGCGGCGGTGGCCCGGGCGGCGGTCAAGGGGGCCCAGGGCGCGCCTGTCCTTCTGGCCAACCGGACCCGGTCCAAAGCGGAGGCAGTGGCCCGTGAGCTGGGCGCGCAGACGGCGGACAACGAGACGGTGGCCCGGGAGTGCAGCCTGATCTTTCTGGGGGTGAAGCCCCAGATGATGGAACAGATGCTCTCCGGGCTGGTCCCCATTCTGAAGGCGCGGAAGGACCGGTTCGTGCTGGCCTCCATGGCCGCGGGGCTGGACGCCCGGCGCATCCAGGAGATGGCGGGCGGTGCATATCCGGTGATCTGCCTGATGCCCAACACCCCGGTGGCGGTGGGTGCAGGCGTAGTGCAGTACTATGGGGTGGACACCACCGAGGAGGAGCTGTCCGATTTCCAGACCCTGTTGTCCGCCGCCGGCATGATCGACCGGATCGACCCAGAGCGGCTCAACGCGGCCAGTGCGGTCTCCGGCTGCGGCCCGGCATTCTGTGCCGTGTTCATCGAGGCCCTGGCGGACGGCGGCGTGGCCTGCGGCCTGCCCCGGGACAAGGCCCTGGCCTATGCGGCTAAGATGGTGGAGGGCACGGCACAGCTGATGCTGGAGAACCACGCCCACCCCGGCCAGCTGAAGGACGGAGTGTGCTCCCCCGGCGGAACCACCATCCAGGGCGTACGCACCCTGGAGGACCGGGGCTTCCGCTCCGCGGTGATAGAAGCGGTCATCGCCGCCTATGAAAAGACCATCGCCCTGGGCAAGTGACCGGGCGTGACCGGACGGCCGCCCCCGGCGGACCGCTCCACAGGAAAGGGGCTGTTTGTACATGAGAATCGTAGTCAAAGTGGGGACCTCCACCCTGGCCCACGCCACGGGCCGGATGAACATCCGCCATGTGGAGGACCTGGTCAAGGTCCTCAGCGACCTGAAAAATGCGGGCCATGAGGTAATCCTAGTCTCATCCGGCGCCATCGGTATGGGCGTGGGCAAGCTGAATCTGCCCGGAAAGCCCAGTGATATGCCATCCAAGCAGGCCGCCGCCGCGGTGGGCCAGTGTGAGCTGATGTACACCTATGACCGGCTGTTCCTCCAGTATAACCATACGGTGGCTCAGATCCTCCTCACCGGCGAGGATGTGGACCACGCCGAGCGGCGGCAGAACTTTGAAAACACCCTGGAGCGCCTGCTGGAGCTGGGCGCTCTGCCCATCATCAACGAGAACGACACCATCGCCACCGCCGAGATCAAGGTGGGGGACAACGACACGCTGGGGGCCATCGTGGCCTGCTCGATCCATGCGGACCTGCTGGTCCTGCTCAGCGACATCGAGGGCCTGTATACCGCCGATCCCCGGAAGGATCCGGAGGCCCGGCTCATCCCCGTGGTGGAGAAGGTCACCCCGGAGATCGAGGGGCTGGCTGGCGGCGCGGGCTCCGGCCTGGGCACCGGCGGCATGGCCACCAAGCTGCGGGCGGCCAAAATGGTCACCGCCGCGGGCTGCGATATGATCATCACCAACGGGGAGCGGCCCCAAGTGCTGTATGATGTGGCGGATGGAAAAGCGGTGGGCACCCGCTTTTTGGGGAAGAAATCAGGAATAGATTGACTCCAAATCGGAAAAATAACACGATAAATTACAAAAAGGAATCGAAATTCGGCCCGTGGACGCAAGAGGAGCGGGAGGCAGGCCGGAGACGGAAAGATTTGAAGAGGGTGACGTCAATGACGACAATGGAACTGCTGAAGAAGGCCAGGGGCGCCAAAGGGGCCATGGCCCTGGCGGATACGGAATTGAAAAACCGGGCGCTGATGGAGATGGCCCGGGCCCTGGAGGACCGCACGGCGGACATTCTGGCCGCCAATGTCCAGGACCTGGAGGCGGCCCGTGGGACCATCTCCGAGGTGATGCTGGACCGGCTGGCGCTGAGTCCCGAGCGCATCGCCGGCATGGCCCAGGGGATGCGGGAGGTAGCCGCCCTCCCCGACCCGGTGGGCGCCGTGCTGTCCCGGGTGGAGCGGCCCAACGGGCTGGTGATCGAAAAGACCGCCGTCCCTATGGGGGTCATCGCCATCATCTATGAGAGCCGTCCCAACGTCACCAGCGACGCCGCCGCTCTGGCGTTGAAGGCGGGCTCCGCCTGTGTGCTCCGGGGCGGCAAGGAGGCCCACCGCTCCGCCGCCGCCATTGTGGCCGCCCTGAAGGAGGGGCTGGCCGCCGCGGGCCTGCCGGAGGACGCTCTCCAGCTGGTGGAGGACACCAGCCGCGCCTCCGCCAATGAGCTGATGACGGCCAGCGGCTATGTGGACCTGCTCATCCCCCGGGGGGGCGCGGGCCTGATCCGGGCCTGCGTGGACAACGCCACCGTTCCGGTGATCGAGACGGGCACCGGCATCTGCCACATCTATGTGGACCAATGGGCCGACCAGGGGATGGCCCTGGACATCCTGGAGAACGCCAAGTGCTCCCGGCCCAGCGTGTGCAACGCCGCCGAGGTGTGCCTTGTGGACCGAAAGATTGCAGGAGAGTTCCTTCCCAAGCTGAAGGCCCGGCTGGTGGATGGCCGGGCGGCGGCCGGACAGCCTCCGGTGGAGCTGCGGCTGGATGAGACGGCTGCCGCCGTCATTGACGGTGCGCCCGCCGGGGAGCGGGACTTTGACACCGAGTTCCTGGACTATATCCTGGCGGTCCGGGTGGTGGACGGTGTGGAGGGGGCTGTGGCTCACATCGCCGCCCACTCCACCGGCCACTCCGAGTGCATCGTCACCGGCGACGAGAAGGCTGCCCATGCCTTCCAGCGGCAGGTGGACTCCGCCGCCGTGTACTGGAACGCCTCCACCCGCTTTACCGACGGCGGGGAGTTCGGCCTGGGCTGTGAAATGGGCATCTCCACCCAGAAGCTCCACGCCCGGGGCCCGTTGGGCCTGGCGGAGCTGTGTACCTTTAAGTTTATCGCCCGGGGGAGCGGTCAGATCCGGTAAACATTTCTCTGGTTTCCTCCCGTTCCCTGGTGACAACGGGCCTGGACGGGGCTATTATGATGTTGGAGGGATCGGCTGTTCTGGGGACCATAGCTGTAAAAAACGGCCTTTGGGGTGGAATGGCCTGAAAACCTTGCACCTGAACAGGGCCAATTTGCCTTGTAAGTTTTGGATTTCCATGCTTGTGTCTTTGTTCAGCACGCATTATAATAGAGACAGGGCCAGACCGGCCGATGTTCTTTTGGATGCCGGCTCCCCGCGGCTGGTCCGCGGAGCTGTGTATCATATCCCAACAACTGCCGTTTGACAGAAAGGACTGATTCCATTGAACCATTATCTTGAGGAGTTCTGCCGGACTACGGAGGAGCTTTTGGGTTCTGACGCCGTACGCATGATGGGACGGTGGAAGCACCACGGCCATATCAGCACGCTGGACCACTCCCTGTTTGTCGCCTACTGCTCGTACCGGGCCGCCCGCGCCCTGCGGCTGGATGAGACCGCCGCCGCCCGTGCCGGCCTGCTGCACGACCTGTACCTCTACGACTCCCGGGACACGTCGGCACACCCCGGCTGGCAGTGCTTCGACCACCCACGCGCGGCCGCCCGAAACGCGGCGGAGCTCACCGCGCTCTCTGAAAAGGAGCGCAACATCATCCTGTCCCACATGTGGCCCTTAGGCGGCCAGCTTCCCCGCTCCTGGGAGGCCTGGCTGGTGGACCTGGTGGACACCCTGTGCGCCGGCCTGGAGCTGGCCCACATCTATCACCCCGGACGCCTGCGGGAGCGGCTGGGGGTCCAGCCCCTCCTGGAGGAGGAGCTGGCTGCTGCCCCCTGCTGACAGCTGGACGGCCGCCGTCCCGGGTCATCCCCGGGGCGGCGGCCGCACTGCGTTTTGAGGTATCTTGCCCAAAAACAAGAGAATCCTGACTTTTTAAAAATTTTTTGCGGATTGTGGCAAAAAGTCAGAAGGATATGCTATAATGGGGACGGAAGAGAGAAAAACGACTTTGGAAAGAGAACATTTTCCCCTCTTTTTTTGATCTTTCTCAGGAGGTAACCAGTTTATGGATGATTTTGCCGCAAAACGCCAGGCCCTGCTGGAGTCCGGCGTGCGGATGATGGACCCGGACACCGTCTATGTAGAGGCGGGCGTCACGGTGGGAGCGGGGACCCTACTGCTCCCAGGGACCATTCTGCGGGGGAACACGGTGGTGGGAGCAAACTGCGAGATCGGCCCCAACACCATGCTCACCGACTGCACTGTGGGGGATGGCGCTGTGATCAACTCCTCCCAGTGCAATGAGAGCACCATCGAGGCCGGCGCCCATGTGGGTCCCTTCGCCTATATCCGCCCCAACTGCCATGTGGGCCGGGATGTGAAGGTGGGGGACTTTGTGGAGCTGAAAAATTCCACCATCGGGGACGGGACCAAGATCGCCCACCTCACCTATGTGGGGGACGCCGACGTGGGACGCCGGGTGAACTTTGGCTGCGGCACGGTGCTGGTCAACTATGACGGCAACCGGAAGTACCGTACCACCATTGGGGATGACTGCTTCATTGGCTGCAACACCAACCTGGTCTCCCCGGTCCATGTGGGGGACGGGGCCTATACCGCCGCCGGCTCCACGATTACGGAGGATGTGCCCGCCGACGCCCTGGCCATCGCCCGGGCCCGTCAGGTGGAGAAGCCTGGCTGGGCGGCAGCCCACCGGGCCAAGAAGGCGCGGAAGTGAACCAAGCCTGCGGCGCGGGGCCGCAGGACCGGAATGCTGTGAGGACCGCAGGAAGCGATAACAGGGGCTGCGCTCCCGTCTGGGGCGGGCTCCGCAATAAATGGAAGGAAGTTGAGTATGATCACACACGGGAAGAGCATCAAGATTTTTACCGGAAACTCCAATCCCAACCTGGCGAAGGCCATCTGTCAGGAGCTGGGGGTCCCCCTGGGCAATTCTGAGGTCGGGTCCTTTGCCGATGGCGAGAACTTTGCCTCCATCTACGAGACCGTCCGCGGCGCGGATGTGTTCGTGGTCCAGTCCACCTGCCCCTTTGAGAAGGACGGCCGCCTCCACACGGTGAATGACTCCCTGATGGAGCTGCTCATTATGATCGACGCCCTGCGTCGGGCCTCCGCCGGCCGGATCACCGCCGTGGTCCCCTACTTCGGCTATGCCCGCCAGGACCGCAAGACCAAGCCCCGTGATCCCATCTCCGCCAAGCTGGTGGCCAATATCCTCACCCGCGCCGGTGCGGACCGGGTGCTGACCATGGACCTGCACGCCAACCAGATCCAGGGTTTCTTCGACATTCCGGTGGACAACCTGCTGGGCTCCCCCATCTTTGTCAACGAGTTTATCCGCAAGTTCGCCGCCGTCCAGGACGAGACCATGGTGGTCTCCCCCGATGTGGGCTCCGTGGCCCGCGCCCGCGCCTTTGCCCAGAAGCTGGGGATGCCCCTGGCCATCGTGGACAAGCGCCGTCAGAAGGCCAACTCCTCTGAGGTCATGAACATCATCGGCGACGTCACCGACAAGCACGTCATCCTTCTGGACGACATGGTGGACACCGGCGGATCCCTGTGCCACGCGGCCAAGGCTCTGGTGGACATCGGCAAGGCCAAGAGCGTCACCGCCTGCGCCACTCACGGCCTGCTCTCCGGCCCCGCCGTCCAGCGCATCGCCGACAGCGTCATTGACGAGGTGGTGTTCCTGGACACCATCCCCCCCAAGGCCGGTGTCGCCGCCTGCGAGAAGATCCGTTACATCTCCGTGGCCCACATGTTTGCCGAGGCCATCAGCCACATCTACGAGGAGACTTCCGTCTCCCGTCTGTTCTCCTGAATACCACCCTGCCGAACCGGAGGGGACGGGCGTTGCCCGTCTCCTCCTTTTCTGAGCGAAGAAAGGACGACCATGTTTTTCCGAAACAATACCGGCGGCGCTGAGTGGCTGCTGGTGGGTCTGGGGAATCCCGGGACCCAGTATGAGAATACCCGGCACAATGTGGGCTTTCTGGTGGCCGACGAACTGGCCGAGCGGCAGAACGCCCCCATCCAGCGGCTGAAGTTCAAGGCGCTGACCAATCTGCTCACCATTTCCGGGGAAAAGGTGCTGGTGATGAAGCCGGTGACCTATATGAACCTGTCCGGGGAGGCAGTGCGCCAGGCGGTGGATTTCTATAAGATCCCGCCGGAGCGGGTGCTGGTGGTGTCGGACGACACCGCCCTGGCGGTGGGCCGGCTGCGCATCCGCAAGGGGGGCAGCGCCGGCGGACACAACGGCCTGAAGAACATCATCCAGCACCTGGGCACCGACCAGTTCCCCCGTGTCCGGGTGGGTGTGGGAGAAAAGCCCCACCCCGACTATGACATGGCGGACTGGGTGCTGGGCAAATTCCAGGGGGAGGACAAGAAAGCCATCGACGGGGCGGTGAAGCGGGCCGCCGACGCGGTGGAGTGCCTTCTGAAGGAGGGCCCGGACCGGGCGATGAACCGCTTCAACGGATAAGGGGCCGCGCCCCAGAGGAGGGAAGCCTGATGGCGGAACAGCACACGCTCCGGGTGATCGCCCGGATCCACAGCGATTTTCCCACAAAATTCGGCATCCCGCGGCAGAGCGGCCTGGTGGAGGAGCTGCGCTCCGCGGTGGTCTTTGAGCCGGAGTACCGTAACCCGGACGCCCTGCGGGGACTGGAGGGCTTTTCTCACCTCTGGCTCATCTGGCAGTTCTCCCAGGCGGTGCGGGAAAACTGGTCCCCTACGGTGCGCCCCCCGCGCCTTGGGGGGAATGCCCGCATGGGGGTGTTTGCCACCCGTTCTCCCTTCCGCCCCAACCCCATTGGCCTGTCCTGCGTCCGGCTGGAGCGGATCGAGCAGCATCCCCAGTGGGGGCCGGCGCTCTGGGTAGCGGGGGCCGACCTGATGGACGGCACTCCCATCTATGATGTGAAGCCCTATCTCCCCTACGCGGACTGCCGCCCCGAGGCGGCGGGGGGCTTTGCCAGCCAGCCCAAGGAGGCCAGCCTCCGGGTGGAGTGTCCCCCGGAGCTGCTGGAGCCGGTGGAGGAGGCGCGCCGGGCCGCCCTGCTGGGGGTGCTGGCCCAGGATCCGCGCCCCACCTATCAGCACGACCCGGACCGGGTGTACGGTCTTGCCTTCGGCGGCTGGGAGGTGAAGTTCACTGTGGCGGAGGATGTGCTCACCGTCCGGGAGATCTTCCACCGGCGGCAGGAGCCCTGAGCCGCGGGACAGACCGCAGTATATGACCCGGCTCTGCGCTGGGAGACAGCACAAAAGCACCGGCCTGTGAACACAGGCCGGTGCTTTTTCCTGCATGGAGTGGATGGAGGATGGTTCCGCTGTATGGCTGTCATAAGATCCGTTGAATTTCGGCCAAACTCCTTACAACGTGCTCCGCCCTGGATACATCCAGTGCAGGCACGGGCTTTTTTTGATAGAGGCAGGTGTGCATCCCATATCCCGCTCCACCCGCTATGTCCGAGGAGAGGGAATCTCCAATGATCATCGTCTCTTCAGGCAATAGGTTCGGAAACCCGCTGCCCCGCAATTCTTTGAAGCAGAAGTCAAAAAATGCTGCGCTTGGTTTTTGTGCACCGATTTGTGATGAAACGAAAAAGTGTGTGAAAAAATCATACATTTTTCCCACACGGAGCCGATTGATCTGCTGTTCATAGGGACCGTTGCTGGCGATACACAGCCGATACCGATGGCTGAGGTATTCCAGCAGTTCCACAGCGCCCGGCTCAGGCACCGCGCTGGAAAATAGCTTGTCCCTGAAATATCGCTCAAAAATCCGGCCATCAAAGGAAATCCCAAGTGCGTGGAAGATCATATTCCATCGGATCTCGGTCAGTTTTTCAAAGGAGAGCGTCCCCTGCTCGATCTGTTCCCAAAGGCTGTTGTTGATCCGTTCAAATACAGGGAACATTGCTTCTGTATACGGTTTTAGGCCGTACTGTGCAAAACCGTCTCTCATGGCCTCTTTGATATATCCTGAAAAGCTCAGGAGGGTGTTGTCGATGTCGATCAAAACGACCTGGATCATGCTGGCCCGCTCCTCTCTGCGATCTCATGTAAGGAGTTTATCACACCGAAGGCCCTCCGCGCAAGCAGAATCAACACAGGCACAGCGGCTTCCACCGCTGTGCCTGTGTTCGTTTTGTCTGAGGCAGGTCACGGGGTGACGGAGATCCCCTGGATGTGCTGTCCCAGAGCGTCCAGCAGCAGGATGTGGTCTGCACCCGGAGCCAGGAGGGCCGCCCGGCGGACGCCCCCCTCCACGGCCCGGCAGGCCACCTCCAGGGCCCGGTTTGTCTCTGGGGGGAGCTCCCCCGCCTTGCGCAGCTCGGCGGCCCGGGCCAGGTCCAGGTGGAGCAGCTCCACCTGACGGTCCACGCCCAGGGCAAGAGAGGGCTCCTGCGTCGTGAACAGGACCAGGCGGTGGGCCCGGGTGGCCTGGGCCACGGCCAGGGCCTCCTCCTCCCCTCCCTCCAGAACGGGGAGAAATCCCCCGTCCAGCAGGGTGTCCAGCACCTTGGGCCGGACGGTGAAGCCGGTATCCGCCCGGTGGAGCAGTCCGCCGTCACCGGCGGAGAGGGTGACGCCGTTTCCTGACAGGGCTGCTGGCAGGGGGCCGCTGCCGCGGCGCACCAGGATCACCCGGACGCCGGCACGGCTCAGGGCTGCGGCGTCCCGGGCTGCGGCCTCCTCTTGACTGGAGGGGCAGCAGACCACCCAGAGCTCCTCCCGCCGGGCCTCCAGGGCGGGGAGGATGGACAGCATGGCCCGGGCAGGGCTCTCCCGGTCCAGCCCCCGGCGCAGGTCGTACTCCTGGAGAAAGGCCTGGACATACTCCACATCGGTGGGGGTGTCGATATAGGCGGTCCCCCGCTTCTGGCGGGTCTCCCGCCCTTTGCCGGTGAGGAGCAGCACCGAGGGTCCGGCGCAGTCCAGCACCGCCTGACGGATGGCCTCTCCGCGGTTGGGGATGATGCGGACAGGACAGCCCGCCTTCTCCACGTTAGGAGCGATCTCCCGGCAGATGTCCAGGGTGTCCTCCTCCCCACTGTCCTCCTCGGTGAGATAGACCCGGTCGCACCAGTGGCCGGCGGCCTCGCCCAGATCCCGGCGGCGGTCGTACGCCTTTTTTCCGGGACAGCCGAACACAATGGCCATCTCCCGGCCGGGGTACTCCGCCCGGACGGAGCGGAACAGGGTCTCAAAGGACAGGCGGTTGTGGGCGTAGTCCACAATGGCGTGGAGGCTGCCGTCGGCGTTGGTGTAGGTCTCCATCCGTCCGGGCACCCGGGCCCGGACCAGGCCGTCGTACACGGCGGCGGGAGGGACGTGGAGGGCGTGGCACACCGCGATGACGCCCAGGGCGTTTTCCACATTGAACAGCCCGGGCATGGTTAGGCGGAACTCCCGCTCATACTGGGGGGTGCGGACGTGAAAGACAGTCTGCCCGTCCTCCTTCCGGACCTGGCTGGCATAGATGTCGACCTGGGGGTCCCGCTGGGAGAAGGTGAACACGGGCTTGCCGGCCTGCCGGGCGGCCTCCAGGATCCGGCCGGCGTGGTCGCTGTCCAGATTGACGCAGTTTACCCCCGCCTGGGCGAAGATCTTCAGCTTGGAGGCAAAATAGTCCTCAAAATCCGGGTGCTCCACTGGGGAGACGTGGTCGTAGCCGATGTTGAGGAAGCAGGCGGCGGCGAAGTGGGTACACAGGGTGCGGTGGTACTTCAGGGCCTGGCTGGATACCTCCATGGTGAGGTACTCCAGCCCCGCGTCGGCGGCGTGGGCCAGGTGGCGCTGGAGGTCCAGAGGCTCCGGGGTGGTGAGGTGGGACTCAAAGCGCTCCACCCCGTCATAGGTGTCGATGGAGGAGATCACGCCGGTCTCCCCTCTCCTCTGCCCGGCCTGCCAGGCGTCCAGGACGGATTTCAGGTAGTAGGCGGAGGTGGACTTTCCCTTGGTCCCGGTGAAACCCACCACCTTCAGCCGCCCGGATGGATGGCCGTAGCACAGGTCGGCCAGCAGGGCCATGGCCCGTCGCAGATCGGTGAGCCGCAGGCCGGGGAGCGGGCAGTTGGGATAGATGGTCTCGCCGGCGTAGAGGAAGGCCCCCCGTTCCCGGGCGGCCTCCAGAAATTCCTCCCGGAAATGGGAGCCCTTACAGAGAAACAGGGTCCCGGGGACCACGTTCCGGGAGTCGCAGGAGACCAGGGCCACCGGAGCGCTCCGGTCCAGGCTGTCCGGGACGGGATCGGCCAGAAGGCCCTCCTGCTCCAGCAGGGACAGATATTCGCCCAGCGGGCGGATGAGATCAGACATACAGGGACACCTCCGAAGGGCCAAGTGGATTTAGTCGATCATTTGCTGTGGATCTGACGCAGGGGCTTGCGGCAGGCCTGTACCGCCCGCTCCGCCAGAACGGCCATTGCGTCTATAAAAAAGGTGGAAAGGGGATGCTGCGTGGCAAAAACGGATAATTCAGTACAGGCCAATATTGCACAGTCGCAGCCTTGGGCGATCAGATTCTGGTGGGCAGCGGCGAACTTTTCCGGGTCGCCCAGCTTGCCTGCCTTGATGTCGTCATAGATCAGGGACATGATCTGCCTCTGGGCCTCCGGCCCGGGGGCCAGGGGCTCCAGCCCCAGGGCAGCAAACTCCCGCTGGTAGAGACCGGTCTGGATGGTGCCGTCGGTAGCTAGGATGCCGGGCCGCTTCCGCCCCTGGCTGACCAGGAGGCGGGCGGTTTCCCGGATCATGTGGAGGATGGGGATCCCCACCTGCTCCTGGACCTGGTCCAGAAAATAATGCGCGGTATTGCAGGGGACGGCCAGTACCGTGCAGCCTGCCGCCTCCAGCAGGCGCGCGTCGTCCAGCAGCCGCTGGGAGACGGCCGCCCGGTCTGTCTCGCTGCCCAGGATGGCCCCGGTTCGGTCGGGCATATCACTATCCGAAAAGATCAGAACGGACAGGTGCTCCTGGTCGCTGTGGGCGTCGGTGCGGTCAATGATATACTGGTAAAAGGTATTGGTGGCCTGGGGGCCCATGCCGCCGATGATACCCAGTCGGTGTTCATTCATGGGGACTCTCCTTTTGTCAGTTCAGGGCGTGTCGGGGGCCTTTGCCCGGACCAGCTCGATGGCCTCCTTCCCGGTGAGGTGCTGGACCGTCAGCTCCGCGATGCACAGGTTGGAGAAAAAGCGGTCGATCTCCCGCTGGTGGTCGGCCTGGGACTGCTCCGGGGCGTACCGCTGGGCCAGCAGGAGCAGGGCGTTCTGCTGTTCCTTCGGATCCTCCACGATTCGGACGGTGCCGAAGGCGATGGCACTGCGAAAATAGGTGGTGTACTCCCGGGAAACCACCTGGTCCTGGTCCACCACGCAGAAGGAGGCCTTGGGGCAGGCGCGGACAGCGTCCAGCTTGTGCCCGCTGCGGGCCCAGTGGAAATAGAGCTTCCCATCGTGATAGACATAGCTCAGGGGTACGCCGTAGGGGTAGCCTTCGTCTCCCAGGACAGACAGGACCCCGGAGGTGCCCCGGCTCAGGACGGCCTCCGCCTCCTCCCGGGTCAGCTGCTGTCTGCTGCGGCGCATTTCACGGAACATGGCTTATCCCTCCGGTTTCTGATTGTACTGCTGGAAGCGCTTCAGATTGCCCAGGTGGTTTTTCCAGATACGGAGGCGGCGCTTGAGCGCGGCGTCCTGCCCGTACACCAGGGGGTGGGAGTCCGCCCCTGCCTGGATGAGGGCCTTCATCTCCTGGTGGTAGCGCTTGGGGGTGAAGTCAAAGGCGACCTTTTTGGGCACCATCCGCCACAGGGAGCGGTTGCTGGTGATCAGGAGGGGCAGCTCACGATGCTCGATCCGGTCCTCCACCACCAGCCGGGCAATGTTGTGCCCCGCCCCGGTGACATAGTAGTTGCTCCGCCCCTGGCGGCAGTTGATCTCAAAGGCCTTGTACTTCCCGTCCCGCTGGTCGTACTTGATGTCGAAGTTGGAGAAGCCGGTGAAGTGCAGGTCCTCCAGCATGGCCTTGATCTTCAGGGAGAGGGCCTCGTCATGCTCCGTGATGATGACGGCGTGGTTGCCAATGCCGTGGGGGGAGTGCTCCTCCAGCAGGACGTGGCCCAGGCACATCAGCTTCACCTGGCCGTTTCGGTCGGAGTAGTTGGTCAGCACCCGCATATAGGTGTCGTCCCCGGGGATGAACTCCTGAAGGACCATGTGGTCGGGGTAGCCAGCGGCGTAGACCTCATCCAGGGCGGCCAGAAGCTCCTCCCAGCTCTGACAGACATAGACCTTGGCCAGCGCGTGGACCCCGGTGGCCCAGTAGGCCACGCTGTCGGCGGGCTTGGCGATGTAGGGCGGGCCAAAGGGCAGGGTGAAGTCGTGGCCCATGGACTTGTCGTAAATAAAGGTGGCGGGGTGGTCGATGCCGTACCGGTCGCACAGCTGATAGAACTTCTCCTTGTTGATCAGGGTGTCCAGCAGGGCCCCGTCGATATAGGGGGCGGCCACGTTGTCCGGCAGCTGGTCCTTGCAGTGGGCGGCCAGCTGCACATAGCTGTCCCCGCAGCCCAGCAGAAGGACGGTCTTGTCAGGAAACTCCTGGGCCACCGCCCGGACGTTGCGGCGGAAGGCGTCGGCGCTCTCGTTGTCCGGACAGACCCGGTAGTCCAGAATGGCGCTGCCGTGACAGGGGAAGGAGGGATACTTGCCGAAGGCGATGCTGCGCACCCCATAGGCCTCATGGAAGGCCCGGGCCACGCTGTATACGTTGATGTCGCCGCCGAAGAGCAGCGGCTGGAAGTTCAGGTCAGACACTGTAAAACACCTTCTTGGTTGAGTTAGGAGTTAGGAATTAGGAATTGGAAATTTTGGGAGCGCGCCGCAATTCCTCATTCCTGATTGACCCCGTTACCGGTATTCGATCTGGAAGCCCCGGGCGTACAGGGGGTCCAGCTCAAAGACAGCCGGGTCCCCGGCGGAGCACTTCACGTCGGTGACGTTGAGGATGGTCTCGGTGGCGCCGATGCTGCCGATGATCTTCACCCGCTGTTCCCCCAGGCGGACGGTGCGGTTCCGGTTTTTCTTCCACTGCCGCCAGAGGGCCGGCAGGCCGGAGTCCCGGGGGCGGTCCACTCCGAAGCCGTTCTGGTAGCCCACCGGGAGGACTGCCACCCGGGTGGGCCGCTTCAGCGCAGTGAGCCTGTCCGCCCCTACGGTGTGCCCCTTGGGCAGCCAGCGGACCTCGGCCAGAGGGGCCTCTCCGAAGCCCACGGGGCGCAGCCCGTCCCCCTGGCTCCGGCGGCACCGGCCCAGCAGGACGGAGCCGGCCCGCACCGCGTCCAGCCGGGCCTCGTCGAAGTGCATCAGGGCATAGGAGCCGGCGGCGTGGACGGTGCCCGTCTCAAAGCCGGCGGCATGGATGGCGTCCAGCACCTGGCGGAACTGCCGGAGCTGTGCGCCCACCTCCGGGCCCTTGGGGGACACGGCGTGGAGCTGGGTGTAGATGCCGGAAAGGGCCACGTTGGGCAGCGAGCGGTAGGCCAGCAGGATCTTCTCCGGCTCCCCAATCAGAAAGCCGCCGAAGCCCATGCCGGTGTCCACCTGGATGTGGGCCTCCGCAACGGTGGAGCGGTTCTCCGCCACCGCGTTCAGGGCCAGTCCGGTATCCACTGAGGAGATGGTGCACACCACGTTCAGGTCCACCAGCCGCTCCAGCTCCTCCCGGTCCACCGTGGCCCGAAGCATCAGGAGCTCCTCGTCCTCAAAGCCGGCCTCCCGCAGGGCCTGGGCCTCCTCCACCGTGCCCACGGCAAAGCGGCTGATCCCCTCGTCCCGGATCAGGCGGGCCAGCTCCGTCAGACCGGCGCCCCCGCCGTCTCCGGTGAGCACGCCATACAGTGCCGCGCCCCTGGCGCGCTCCTTGATGACCGCCATGTTGGCGCGGACGGCGGCTTTCTCAATGATCAGCTTGCGCATGGTGGATGGCTCCCTTCTGTCTGTCTCCGGGGTCCGGCCCCAACTCTTGAATATCACATTTTACCATGCTTCCGGGAAAAAGGCAATGTGGCGGGGGCGGCACGGCCGTGGAAAGGGGGAAAAAACGGGAAGGTTTACAAAAAGTTTTCAAAATCCTCCCACCCCCGGAGCGGAGGTGGCGGCAGGATGATTTTTCTGTCCCGCTTTTCTTGTCTCCCGGCGGAAAAAATGATACAATAATACGATACGAACACACACTGAGGTCCGGGCGCGCCGCCCAGGGAGTATGCCCGACCGCGGCCGTCTCAAAACCCATGTTTCGGAGGTCCAAATGGAACGAATCACAACCACCATCCCGCAGGCGGAGGTAGACCGCCAGCTGCAATACTGCCGGGAGATCGCCCGGATGAACGCCGACCGGGGGGAGGCTCCCCTGGCCTTTGTGGACACCTATGGCTGCCAGCAGAACGAGGCCGACTCCGAGCGCATCCGGGGCTATCTGCGCCAGATGGGCTATGACTTCACCACCGATGAGGAGCAGGCCCGGATCATCGTTCTGAACACCTGCGCCATCCGGGAGCACGCCGAGCAGCGGGTGCTGGGCAACCTGGGGGCGCTGGTCCATGTGAAGCGCCGCAACCCGGAGCAGATCATCTGCCTGTGCGGCTGTATGGCCCAGGAGGCCCATGTGGCCGAGAAGGTGCGGCAGTCCTTTCGCCATGTGGACCTGGTGTTCGGCCCCCACGTTTTATGGAAATTCCCGGAGTATATCCACACCCTGCTGACCCAGCGGGGGCGGATCTTCTCCAACGCCGACGACCCCGGCTCCATTGCCGAGGGTATCCCGGTGGTGCGGCAGGACAAGGTCAAGGCGTGGGTGTCCATCATGTATGGGTGCAACAACTTCTGTTCCTACTGCATCGTGCCCTATGTTCGGGGACGGGAGCGCTCCCGCCGGCCGGAGGACATCCTGGCCGAGGTGCGCCAGCTGGCGGAGGAGGGCTATCATGACATCACCCTGCTGGGGCAGAACGTGAACTCCTATGGGAAGGACCTGGAGGAGCCCATGGATTTTGCCGACCTGCTGGAGCAGGTGAACGCCATCCCCGGGGATTTCCTGGTCCGCTTTATGACCTCCCACCCCAAGGACGCCACCCACAAGCTGTTTGAGACCATGGCCCGGTGCGAAAAGGTGGCCCCGGTGCTCCACCTGCCCTTCCAGGCGGGGAACGACCGGGTGCTGAAGGTGATGAACCGCCGCCACACCCGGGCGCAGTATCTGGAAAAGATCCGGGATCTCAAGTCCCTCATCCCGGACATCGTGCTCACCTCCGACATCATCGTGGGCTTCCCGGGGGAGACCACAGAGGAGTTTGAGGACACGCTGAAGGTGCTGGAGGAGGTCCGCTTCGACGCCCTGTTCACCTTCATCTACTCCCCCCGGGTGGGCACCCCCGCCGCCAAAATGGACGACCCCATGCCCCGGGAGGAGAAGCTGGCCAACTTCAACCGCCTGGTGGCCCTCCAGGACGCCATTTCCGAGGAAAAGCACGCCGCCTACATCGGAAAGACGGTGCGCTGTCTGCTGGACGGAGTGAGCGACGACCCCCGGTATGACCTCACCGCCCGCACCCCGGGCAACCGGCTGGTCCGGGTGACGGGGGACCGGGAGGCCCTGGGGCAGTTCCGGGATGTGAAGATCACCGGGGCCAACAAGTGGTCCCTGTTCGGAGAGCTGGCATAACCGCCGTCCGCCGCTCACAGGCGGCGGGCGGCCCCCAGCTCCAGGCCCAGGGACAGGCCGGCCAGAAAGACGGCCTCCCCCTGGATGGCCTGCCGGGTGAGCTGTCCGCTCTCCAGCCGCTGGGCCAGGTCCGCGCCCTCCGGACCCAGACCCCGCAGACGGGTCAGGGCGGCCTCTACCATGCGGTCGTTGTCCGCCGCCTCCTTTTGGCTGGCCCGCAGCAGCCCGGGGATTTGGTATTCCCAGGCGTAGTCATAGAGCACCTTTTGCAGTTCTGTCATACAATACACCTCAAAACGCATCTTTCTACGTCTATTATATAACGTGGAAAGATGCGTGTCAAGGAGCGCTCATTCATGATGACCATTTTCTCCGAACGTCTTGTGATACTGCGAAAACAGGTTGGAAAGACACAGAATGATGTGTCCAAAGAATTGAAGATCGCTCTGCGTGCCTATCAAAATTATGAATATGGCACAGCGGAGCCGCGTTTGTCCACCTTAGTCAAGCTGGCGGACTTTTACGGTGTTTCCTTGGATTATCTGGCGGGCCGGAGGGACACGCCGTAGGGGTGGCCCCATGTGGCCGCCCGCCGGTTCTCCGCCGAGGAATGTCCCCCCACCGTCCCGTAGGGGCGGGGCTCGCCCCTCCCGTTGTCCCGTTCTGCTATGATCTGCCTGAAATGCCGTAGGGGCGGGTCTCCTGACCCGCCCGCCGATTTTCCCCCGCAGAGATTAGAGCTTGAGCAATCAGGCGCGCCCGTTTGGTCCAGCGCGGCGGCGCGTCTTAATTTCGGACCGACAGCGGCAGCGGCGTGGATGCGGGGGCAGTCGTTGTCCCTCCCGCGCCTGACAGTGTTCGGTAGCCCCCTAGAATTGGGCCTCGTATTCTCCGGGGGACGGGGGGAGAACGAACTGGAGCCGGAGGGAACCTGTTCCCGACGGCGATGTGAGTCTCCCCCGGCGATCCTTTGGTTTCTTTCCCATCGCTGGGAAAGAAACTCGCCCCGCAGGGCGAAATCCTACGCGCAAAATGAAAGCCTTCCGGAAACCAGCGGGAGGGGCAAGCCCCTCCCCTACGGGACGGTGGGGGGACATTCCCCGGCGGAGAACAGGCAGGCGGCCACATAGGACCGCCGTCCCGATGAAGAGAAGAGAAAGAGAGTTGGTGACCCCATGGCAGAGATGACCCCCATGATGAAGCAATATCTGGAGATGAAGGAGCGCAACCCGGACTCCATCCTGTTTTTCCGGCTGGGCGACTTTTATGAGATGTTCAACGAGGACGCCCGGCTGGTGTCCAAGGAGCTGGACCTCACCCTCACCACCCGGGACCGGAACAAGCCTCCGGAGGAGCGCACTCCCATGTGCGGGGTCCCCTACCACTCCTGTGACAGCTACATCGCCCGGCTCATCGCCAAGGGGTACAAGGTGGCCATCTGCGAGCAGACAGAGGACCCGGCCACGGCCAAGGGGCTGGTGGACCGGGACATCATCCGGGTCATCACTCCAGGCACCGTCATCGCCTCTTCCATGCTGGAGGAGGGGCGGAACAACTTCCTCTGCGCCGTCTACGCCGACTCCACGGCCCTGGGCCTGTGCCTGTGCGACATCTCCACCGGAGAGGTGTTCGCCACCTCCTTCCCCAGCGGAGAGGAGGCCCTGCCCCATCTGGAGAACGAGCTGGGCCGCTTCCACCCCGCCGAGGCGGTGCTGTCCGACGGGGCTTGGAACCTGGAGGGACTGACCGGCTTCCTCCGGGAGAAGCTGGGCTGCCTGTGTGAGAACGGGGGCGAGGGCCGCTTCCGCTATGATGTGTCCCGGACCCAGGTGGAGGGCCAGTTCCGGGCGGGGCTGGACTCCCTGCCGGAGGGGGACCGGGCGGCGGTGCAGGCCACCGGCGGTCTGCTGTCCTATCTCTATGAGACCCAAAAGACCGACCTGTCCCACATCGCGGTCTTTACCTACTACACTGCGGGCCAGTTCATGGAGCTGGACCTCACCGCCCGGCAGACCCTGGAGCTTACCGAGACCATGCGGGGCAAGGAGAAAAAGGGCTCTCTGCTCTGGGTGCTGGACAAGACCCGCACCGCCATGGGCCACCGGCTCATCCGGGGCTGGCTGGAGCGGCCCCTCCTCTCCCCCGTTCAGATCGCCCGGCGGCAGCAGGCGGTGAACGACCTGGTGGGGGACATCATCACCCGGGAGGAGCTGGCCCTGGAGCTGCGGGAGGTCACTGACCTGGAGCGGCTCATCGGCCGGGTGGTGTACGGCTCCGCAGGCGGCCGGGACCTGGCCGCCCTGGGGAGCGGCCTGGGCCGCCTGCCCCGGCTGCGGGAGCTGCTGGAGGGCTGCCCCTCCGCCCTGCTCCAGTCCCTGCGGGAGGAGCTGGACGACCTGCCCCAGCTGCGGGACCTGCTCCAGCAGGCCCTGGTGGACGAGCCCCCCTTCTCCGTCCGGGAGGGAAAGTTTATCCGGGAGGGGTACAGCGAGGAGGTGGACCGCCTCCGCAACGTCATCGACCACGGGGCGGAGCTGCTGGCCGACCTGGAGGGCCGCACCAAGGAGCAGACGGGCATCCGGAACATGAAGGTGGGCTATAACAAGGTCTTTGGCTATTACATCGAGGTGGCCAAGTCCCAGACGGACCTGGTCCCCCAGGACTGGGTGCGCAAGCAGACCACCGTCAACGCCGAGCGCTATATCTCCCAGGAGCTGAAGGAGCTGGAGCACACCATCCTCTCCGCCCAGGACAAGGTGGTAGCCCTGGAGTACCAGCTGTTCGTGGAGCTGCGAGAGGAGGTCTGCGCCCATGTGGCCCAGATCCAGGCCGCCGCGGCGGCGGTGGCCCAGGTGGATGTGCTCACCTCCTTTGCCGTGGTGGCGGCGGCCAACCAATACTGTATGCCTCTGGTGGACAGCTCCTCTGTCCTGAGCATCACGGAGGGGCGGCACCCGGTGGTGGAGAAGATGCTGAAAAACGCCGTGTTTGTCCCCAACGACACCCACATGGACGACGGGGACGACCTGTGCGCCATCATTACCGGCCCCAATATGGCGGGCAAGTCCACCTATATGCGCCAGGTGGCCCTCATCGTCCTCATGGCCCAGATGGGCTCCTTCGTCCCGGCCCGCTCCGCCCACATCGGGGTGGTGGACCGGGTGTTCACCCGCATCGGGGCCAGCGACGACCTGGCCGCCGGACAGTCCACCTTTATGGTGGAGATGAGCGAGGTGGCCCAGCTGCTGAAAAACGCCAGCCGCCGCTCCCTGCTCATCCTGGATGAGATCGGACGGGGGACCTCCACCTATGACGGCATGGCCATCGCCCGGGCGGTGCTGGAGCACTGCGCCGACCGCCGCCGCCTGGGGGCCAAGACCCTCTTTGCCACCCACTACCACGAGCTCACCGTCCTGGAGGGGCAGATCGCCGGGGTGAAAAACTATAACATCGCCGCCAAAAAGAAGAAGGGCGAGGTCATTTTTCTGCGGAAGATCGTCCGGGGAGGCGCGGACCAGAGCTATGGCATCGAGGTGGCCAAGCTGGCCGGCGTCCCTGACCGGGTGGTCCGCCGGGCCCGGGAGATCCTGGAGGAGCTGGAGAACGGCTCCGCCCCCGTAGGGGCCGATGTCCCCATCGGCCCGTCCTCTCATGACGAGCAAATTTCTCTGGGCGACCTGGGCGGCCAGACCGTGCTGAACAAGCTGCGCATGACCGATGTGAACATTCTCTCCCCTATCGAGGCCCTGAATCTGCTGGCCGAGCTGAAGCAGGATCTGAACGGGGGCTGAGGGACTGGGAAGAATTGTCCGCGGCAGACGGACAAGAGACTCGCTTTCACAGAGGGGTGAGACCATGACCCATCGCTATCTCGACCGCGTCTATTTGAGGGAGCCTGTCCCGGCGGGCAGCTATCTGGCCGCCCTGCCGTCGGTGCGGGCGTTGGGGGACCGGGAGCATCCCCTGAAGATCCCCGCCGACGTGACCTTCCTTGTGGGGGAGAACGGAACGGGCAAGTCCACCCTGCTGGAGGCGGTGGCGGTGGCCTGCGGCTTTAACGCCGAGGGCGGGACCCGGAATTTCAGCTTCTCCACCCGGGAGACCCACTCTCCCCTGTACCGGTATCTCACGGTGGGGCGGACGGCCTATCCCAGAGACGGCTTTTTCCTCCGGGCGGAGAGCTTTTACAACGTGGCCACCAACATCGACGAGATGGATGAGGAGCCGGGGCCGGGCGGACGGGTCATCGACAGCTACGGCGGGGTGTCCCTCCACCGCCAGTCCCACGGGGAGAGCTTCCTCTCCCTGGTGGAGCACCGCTTCGGCGGACAGGGGCTCTATCTGCTGGACGAGCCGGAGGCCGCCCTGTCCCCCTCCCGGCTGATGACCCTGCTGGTCCACATCCGCCATCTGGTGGGGCAGGACTCCCAGTTCCTCATCGCCACCCACTCCCCCATCCTGATGGCCTATCCCGGGGCCTGCATCTATCAGCTGTCAGAGGCGGGGATCGCCCGGGTGGACTACCGGGATACGGAGCACTACCGGCTGACCCGGCGGTTCCTGGAGGCCCCGGAGCGGATGATGGAGCTGCTGTTTCAAGAGTTGTAGGGGCGGCCCGCCGCCCCATGTCAGAAACCTGTGCAAGGAAGAGGTACACCATGCCAAACATCCAAGTTTTAGACCCCCATGTGGCCGACCTGATCGCCGCCGGAGAGGTGGTGGAGCGGCCCGCCTCCGTGGCCAAGGAGCTGATGGAGAACGCCATTGACGCCGGGGCGTCCAGCGTGACGGTGGAGATCGCCCACGGCGGCCTCACCTTCCTGCGGGTGACCGACGACGGGAAGGGGATCCCGTCGGACCAGCTCCGGACGGCCTTTCTCCGCCACGCCACCAGCAAGCTGCGCACCGAGTACGACCTGGAGGCCATCGGCACCCTGGGCTTCCGGGGGGAGGCCCTGGCGGCCATCGCCGCCGTCTCCCGGGTGGAGGTGATGAGCCGGACAGCGGACGCCCCGCTGGGGGCCTCCCTGGCCCTGGAGGGGGGCGAGCCCGGCCCGGTGGAGGAGGCGGGCTGCCCCCTGGGGACCACGATGGTGGTGCGTGACCTGTTTTACAATACCCCCGCCCGGCTGAAGTTTATGAAGAAGGACGCCGCTGAGGGGGCCGCCGTGTTCGCGGTGGTCCAGCGGGTCGCCCTGTCCCACCCGGAGGTGAGCGTGAAGTTCCTCCGGGACGGGAAGCAGGAGCTGCTCACCCCCGGGGACGGACAGCTGCAAAGCGCCGTATACGCCGTTCTGGGCCGGGAGCTGGCCCTGGGCTTCACCCGGGTGAAGGGCTCTGGGGAGGAGATGTCGGTCACCGGCTTTGTGTCCAAGCCCGCCTGCTGCCGGGCCAGCCGGAACTGGCAGTTCTTCTTTGTCAACGGCCGGCAGGTGAAGTCCCGGCTGATGCTGGCCGCCCTGGAGGAGGCCTACCAGAACCAGAAGATGGTGGGCCGCTTCCCCGCCTGTGTGCTCCACCTGGAGGTGAAGCTGAGCGCGGTGGATGTGAATGTCCACCCCGCCAAGACGGAGGTGAAGTTCGGCAGCGAGCGGGCGGTGTTCAGCGCCGTGTACCACGCGGTGCGCGCCGCCCTGGAGGGGGACCGCACCCGGCCCGCGGCGGTGCTGGAGCCCGCCCGGCCTGCCTCGGTACCCGCGCGCCCCCCCGCGCCTGCTCCGGCGGCGGAGCCCACCCGGACCGAGGCGTCCGCTCCCCTGCTGGCCGTCCATGACTCCGCCAGCCCGGTCCCGAAGCGGCCGGTTCGGAGCGATCCGCTCCTCCGGCCCCAGGCGCTGTCCCCCCAGCCTGTCCGCCCTGCCCCTGTCCCGCCGGAGCGGACAGGCTCCGTACCCCCCGTGAACAGGGAAACTACTTGTCGGAAGCAGGCGGGACCTGCCCTCACTCCTGTGGAAGAAAATGTGGATAATGTGGATAAGTCGGTGGACAATGTGGAAAACGTCCGCCAGATGGCGACAGATCCTGTCGAAAACAGGCCGGAGCCGCCCTGTTCCGCCCCTGAAGAGACGAAAAAAGTACCGGAGATGCCCGCGGAGCCGGCTCCGGAGAGCCTGCTCCCCCAGGAGGAGCCCTGGCGGCTGGCAGGCGAGGTGCTGAACACCTACATCATCGTGGAGCAGGGGGACAAAGTGCTGTTCATCGACAAGCACGCCGCCCACGAGCGGATGAACTTCGACCGCATGAAGGCGGAGGGCTACGATCCCATGTCCCAGACGCTCCTGGCCCCGGCGGTGTGCCGCCTGTCCCCGGAGGAGCACGCCGCGCTGACCGCCCGGCTCCCCCTGCTGGAGGAGTTCGGCTTTGCCGCGGAGGACTTCGGCGGCGGGGCTCTCATCGTCCGCCAGGCCCCCTTTGACGTGGATCCGGGGGACATTGAGGCCACCCTCACCGAGATCGCCCGGAAGCTGCTGTCCACCGGCTCCGCCGACCCGGCGGCGGCCCGGGACGAGCTGCTCCACACCATGGCCTGCAAGGCGGCCATCAAGGGGGGCTGGCGCACCAGCCCCCAGGAACTGGAGCGGGTGGCCCGGGCGGTGATGTCCGGCCAGGTCCGCTATTGCCCCCACGGCCGTCCCGTGGCCATCGAGCTGACCCGGGGACAGCTGGAAAAGCAGTTCAAGCGGGCCTGAGGCCCGGCAGGATACTTGCAATTTTACTTCGGAGGTGGTACGATGCCCCCAAAGATCCTGGTGATCGTCGGCCCCACAGCCTCGGGCAAGACCCGGCTGGCGGTGGAGCTGGCCCATGAGTGGAACGGAGAGGTGGTCTCCGCCGACTCCATGCAGGTCTACCGCCGCATGGACATCGGCACGGCCAAGCCCACAGCGGAGGAGATGGACGGGATCCCACACCACATGATCGACGTGGCCGACCCCGGGGAGGACTTCTCCGCCGCCCGGTATGTGGAGATGGCCTCGGCCTGTGTGGATGGGATCCTGGCCCGGGGCAGGCTGCCCATCGTGGCCGGGGGGACAGGGCTGTATATCGACTCCCTGCTCTCCGGGCGGACCTTCGCCGCCTTCTCCCCCGACAGCCCCCTGCGGGGGGAGCTGGAGGCTGAACTGGCCCGGCGAGGCGGGGCGGCCATGCTGGAGGAGCTGGCCCGGGTGGATCCGGAGACCGCCGCGCGCCTCCACCCCAACGACCACAAGCGCATCGTCCGGGCCCTGGAGGTGTTCCGCTCCACCGGCAGGACCATCTCCCAGCACGACCGGGAGACCCGTGCCCTCCCCCCCCGCTATGACGCACTCACCATCGGCCTGACCTTCCGGGAGCGGGCCGACCTGTGGGCCCGCATCGACCGGCGGGTGGACCAGATGGCCCGGGACGGCCTGGAGGCGGAGGTGCGGGGGCTGCTGTCCTCTGGGCTGCCCCGGACGTGCACCGCCATGCAGGCCATTGGCTATAAGGAATTTGTGGCCGCGGTGGATGGACAGATTTCCTGGAAGGAGGCGGAGGAACTGGTGAAGCTCCGCTCCCGGCAGTATGCCAAGCGGCAGCTGACCTGGTTCCGCCGCCGGGAGGGGACCCAGTGGATCACCTGGGAGAAAGAACCAGATTTTGGCACTGCCCGGCGGCGTTCGACGGAATTTATCCGGGAGGCTGGGTTAGGATAGAGGCACTTCAAGCGCGGCTCCGGCCGGGGCCCCGCCAGAGAAAAAAGGAGTGCTACATCATGCAGAAAACAAATAACCTCCAGGAGATCTTCCTCACCCAGGTCCGCCGGGACCGCCGCCCCGTGACCATGTTTTTGATGAACGGTTATCAGATGCGGGGCTATGTCACCGGCTTTGACGCCTTCACGGTGGTCCTCAGCAGCGACGGTAAGCAGATGGTCATTTACAAGCACGCCATCTCCACCATCGTGCCTGAGCGCCCCGTGGCGCTGTGCGAGCCCGGGGAGGTCTGAGACGTCCCCGCCCCGGGACATGCGGAGGGCGGCCCGGCCCGCCCTCCGCCCGGGGATCTATGAGCTCTGCCTCCGCCCGGCGGGGCCGGAGCTGATGGATCCCACGGATTTCAAGAGAAAGAGAGAACTGCCATGAAACAAGGGAAAGCCCTGATCACCTTTGTGATGGTCCTGCTGGCGGCCGCCCTGACGTGCTATTTGGGCTATTATGTGTGGGATACCTTTCAGGAGCCCTTTACCACCACCTACGCCTATGAGTATGAGCTCAACGACAGCGTGGAGGCCGAGGGCCTCATCGTCCGCCGGGAGCAGGTGCTCCCCGGCGCTCAGGGGATCCTGGATGTGACCCGGGGCGAGGGGGAGCAGGTGGGGCTGGGCCAGCAGATCGGTCTGGTCTATCGGGATGACCAGGCCCAGCAGGCCCAGGGGCAGCAGGAGGCCCTGCGGATGGAGCTGGTCCAGCTCCGGTACGCCATCGGCCAGGGCGGAGACGCCGCCTCAGCGGCCAGAGTGGATGAGGAGATCCTCCAGGCCCTGGTGGCGCTGCGCAGCTCCGCCGCCCTGAACGATTACAGCAGCCTGGAGGACCAGGTGCTGGAGGTGAAGAGCAGTGTGCTGCGCCGGGAGTACGCCTATGGCGCGGATCTGAGCGCGGTAGACCTGGCCGCCCGCCTCACCGAGATGACCGCCCAGTATGAGGCGCTGCGGGCCCAGAACTATGACGCCGTCACCCGGATCACCGCCCCGGTGTCCGGGACCTTCTCCGCCCTGGTGGACGGGTATGAGACCCTGATCGATCCGGATACCGCCCTCCAGCTGACCCCGGAGGGGTTGTCCGGCCTGATGAAGCAGCCCCCGGAGGCCGACCGCACCGCGGCGGGGAAGCTCATCACCTCCAACCAGTGGCAGTTTGCCGCCCTGGTCACCCAGGAGGAGGGGGAGCGGCTGGCGCGGGAGAGCGGCGTGACCCTCCGCTTTGCCAGCGACTTTACCCAGGACATCCCCATGGAGGTGGTCCGGGTGGGAGAGCCGGAAAACGGACAGGCGGTGGTGGTGCTGTCCACCGACCACTGCCTGGAGCAGACCACCCTGTTGCGCCGCCAGACGGCGGAGCTGATCTTTGACAGCCGGAGCGGCCTGCGGGTGCCGAAGGGGGCGGTGCGCATGATCGACGGGACGCGGACCGATGAGGAGACCGGCGAGACCACCCAGTACAGCACCCTGGGCGTCTATGTGGTGACGGCGGGCCGGGCGGAGTTCAAGCCGGTGGAGATCCTGGCCGAGGGGGACGAGTTCTATGTGGTCCGTTCGGTGAACCAGGACCGGAAGGCGCTGCGGGCCGGGGACGAGGTGGTCATCCGGGGCACCGGCCTGTACGATGGAAAGCTGCTGGAGTTCTGACGGGCGCGGCCTGCCGGAGGAACAGCCAGAGACAGAAATACAGAAAGAGGGAGCGGAAATGTCTATTCAGGAGCACGTCAATACAGTCAAAGAGACCATCGCCGCCGCCGCCCGGGCGGCGGGGCGGGACCCGGGGGAGATCACCCTGTGCGCCGCCACCAAGGTGCAGACGGACGATACCATCCGTCAGGCCATCGCCGCGGGGATTGCGGTGTGCGGCGAGAACCGGGTCCAGGAGCTCACCGCTCACCTGGCCGCCGGCGCCTATGCCGGGGCCCAGGTCCATTTCATCGGCCACCTCCAGACCAACAAGGTCAAGCAGGTAGTGGGAAAGGCGGCGCTGATCCACTCGGTGGACTCCCAGCGGCTGCTTCAGGCCATCGACAGCCAGGCGGGCAAGCTGGGCCTGGTGCAGGACATCCTGCTGGAGGTCAACATCGCCGGGGAGGAGAGCAAGGGGGGCTGCACCCCGCAGGAGGCGGAGGAGCTGGCCGCCCTGGCGGAGGGGATGGACCATGTGCGCCTGCGGGGGCTGATGGCCATCCCTCCGGTTTCTCCGGAGCCTGGGGCCAACCGCCCGTTTTTTGCGGCGATGCGTCAGCTTTTTGTTGACATAAAGGGAAAAATGGCCCATAATCAAGACGATATGGATTGCCTGTCCATGGGCATGAGCGGGGATTATGCCGACGCCATCGCCGAAGGCTCCACGCTGGTGCGGGTGGGGACCGCCCTGTTCGGGCCCCGGCCCCCCATGACAAAGCAATAAGGTCCGCGTATACTTCCTGAGAAAAGAGGGTTTCACTATGGGATTTTTGGACGAGTTTAAGCGGCTGGCCCACCCCTATGAGGATGAGGAAGAGGACAACTTCGAGGACGACTTTGACGCCTCCCCCCGTCCCATCGAGCGCCGGGAGCGGGAACGCGCCCCCCGGAGCGAACCGGCATACTCCAGCCCCGTGATGGACGAGCTGGAGGCCCGCCGGAGCAACAAGGTGGTCAATATCCGGGCTGCCACCCAGCTCCAGGTGGTGCTGGTCAAGCCGGAGCGCTTTGAGAACGCCAGCGAGATCGCCGACCACCTGCGTGAGAAGCGCACGGTGGTGCTGAACCTGGAGTCCACCAACAAGGAGATCGCCCGCCGCCTGCTGGACTTCCTGTCCGGCGTGGCCTATGCCAACGAGGGCAAGATCAAGAAGGTGGCCATCTCCACCTACATTATCACCCCCTATAACGTGGACATTCTGGGGGATCTGATCGACGAGCTGGAGAACAACGGGCTGTATTTTTAAGGGGAGGACCCCATGAAGAAAAAATACCTGGTCCCGGCCGCGGCTGCCGCGGCGGCGCTGGTCCTGCTGGCCGCCGCCCTCCTGTGGTACGGGCGGAGCCGGTCATTCCGGGCGGTGTTTCCACTGTCCGGCTCTGTGGAGGTGTCCTGCCGGGCCCAGTGGACGCCGGAGGAGGGACAGGGCTATGCCCGGGACCTGACCGGGGAACAGACCAGCCAGGTGCTGGGAGCCCTGAAGGAGCAGCAGCTCCGCCGCCGGTATGGGGACCTTCTGCCCTGGGGCGGGGAGGGGCCGGTGACCTCCTCCATGGGGGAGAGCCTGCTGCTCACCTTCCGGGACCGGAGCGGGGTGTCCTGTGAGCTGTTGTTTTTGGGGGACCGGATGTGGCTCCACGACCTGGAGCGGGACTGGGGGGCCAGCTATTCCCTCTCCGGCGGCCAGGTCTTCCAGGAGGAGTTGACCGGCGTTGTCTATGAGCTGGTGCGCCCCAAGGCGGAGACCGTGGGGACGGTGTACGCGGATCTGGACGGGGACGGCTCTGACGAGACGGTGCGGCTGTGCGCGGAAGAGACGGTGAAGCCCGACGAGAGCGGGGTCCCTCTGGTCACCGATGAGGCGGCCCTGCGCCCCTACCGCCTGGAGACGGAGGTGGACGGCCGGGCGGCGGCCTGCGCCCTTGGGGATGCGGGAGAGCGGTACGAAGGAGTGGCGCGCCTGTTTGTCACCGCGGACCGGGCCGGTGCGCCGGTGATCGTGGCTGGGCTGTCCGAGGAGGGGGAGAGCGGAGAACTCGCGGTATACGCCCTCTCCTGGGACTCCGGGACCGGCTCCTTCGTCCGGCTGGAGGCGCCCAGGTACTCCATTCAGGGGCTTTTGGAGGGAACAACGGCCCATGTGGTGGTGCCGGAGACCGGAAACGCGGAGGACTTGGATCTGAACTGGTGGCTGTCCCGGCAGAACGCCCAGACTGCCCCGGAGGCAGGACAGCCCGGAGCCCCGGAGCAGGCCGGTGGGATCTGCGGCGTGGGACCGGCGGAACAGGGGATCCAAGTGATCCAGCCCCTGTGGAACAGGGACCAGGCAGAGAAAATGGGCTGGTTGGTGACCCAGGTGACCTGGAAGGACAGAGAGCCGGCGGTGGTCAGCCAATATTTTGACTGGCAGGCCGAAGCCGCGGAAGATGTGCTGCGCTGAGACCGGCGCTTTGATTAGGAGGTAATGAACGATGCTGACTCCCCAGGAGGTTTCCGAGCGCGCCTTTCCCAAGGCGTCCTTCGGCGGGTATAATATGACCCAGGTGGACGAGTTCCTGGACGTGCTGACCGAGGATTACAGCGCCCTGTACAGCGAGAATGCGGTGCTCAAAAGCAAAATGAAGGTGCTGGTGGAGAAGGTGGAGGAGTACCGCTCCACAGAGGAGGCTATGCGGAAGGCCCTGATGACCGCCCAGCGCATGGCGGATGACCTGGTGAAAGAGGCCGAGCAGAAGCGGGACCAGATCCTTCAGGAGGCTGCCGCGGAGGCACAGAAGAAGGTGGACTCCATCCGCCAGGAGGCGGAGGCGGAGCAGTTCCGCCTGGCCGCGGCCCAGAAGGAGACTGCGGGCTATGTGGCCAAGGTGAAGGCCCTCCACGCCCAGGCCCAGGCCTATCTGGATCAGCTGGACCAGCTGGTCCCCGCGGCCCCCGACCAGCAGGAGGAGAAGATGGAGGAGGCCGTCTCCGACATCGACGACAGCGTCCAGCGCTTGGTAGCCCAGGCCATGGCGGAGGCCGCTGCGGAGAACGAGAAGGTCCGCCAGGCTGGGGAGAGCCAGCCTGCCGAAGATCTGTCCGATACCGCCGAGTTTCCGGCACAGAAGGTTCAACCGGAGGAAAACGGGGACATGGAAAAGACCACCCGGATCGACTTTGGAGAGCTTCAGTTCGGTCGGGACTATGAGATCAAGTAGATCCATTTCGGTCCTGCCCTCAGAAATCGCCCGGCCGCGCCTATCGTGCGTGTCAGCGGCTTCCGCTTGTGTTTTTTCCTCAAATGTGTTATACTGAGGGCCCTGAGAGGGGCAGAATACGGCATACAGCCGGAGGGAGGTGCCTGACCTGGGAGAGGGTATCAAGATCGTGGCCAAAAACAGCAAGGCCTACCACGACTACTTCATTGAGGAAAAATATGAGGCCGGCATCGAACTGGCCGGTACCGAGGTCAAGTCCATCCGCCAGGGCCATGTGAATCTAAAGGACTCCTTCTGCCTCATTAAGGACGGAGAGATGTCTGTCATTGGAATGCACATCAGCCCCTATGAGAAAGGCAACATCTTTAACAAGGACCCGCTGCGGCAGCGCCGCCTGCTGATGCACAAACGGGAGATCCTGAAGCTTTTTGCCAGGATCAAGCAGGACGGCTACTCCCTGATCCCCCTGTCCATCTACTTCCGTGGGCCAAGAGTCAAGCTGGAGCTGGGCCTGGCCAAGGGCAAAAAGCTCTATGATAAGCGGGAATCTGCGGCCAAACGAGACGCCAAGCGGGAGATGGACCGAACGATGAAATCCAGAGGCCGGTACTGAGATGATCCGGCGGACGGCCCTTGGGCCGTCACAGAAAGGAGTGCTTTTTATGGCACAGAACCCCATTGTCACCATCGAGATGGAGGACGGCGGCGTCATCAAGGCGGAGCTCTATCCCCAGACGGCGCCCAACACGGTCAATAACTTTATCAGCCTGATCCAGAAGGGCTATTATGACGGCCTGATCTTCCACCGGGTGATCCCCGGCTTTATGATCCAGGGCGGCTGCCCCGATGGGACCGGCATGGGCGGTCCCGGCTACTCCATCAAGGGCGAGTTCACCCAGAACCGCTTCCGGAACGACCTGACCCATGACCGGGGCGTGCTGTCCATGGCCCGGACCATGGCTCCCGACTCCGCGGGCAGCCAGTTCTTTATCATGGTGGAGAAGGCCCCCCATCTGGACGGCCAGTATGCCTCCTTCGGCAAGGTCATCGAGGGCATGGAGGTGGCGGACGCCATTGTCTCCACAAAGCGGGACTGGAACGACAAGCCCCGCCAGCCCCAGCGGATGAAGAAGGTCAGCGTGGACACCTTCGGCGTGGACTATCCTGAGCCTGAGAAGGTCTGATTTTTCCCGAGTAAGCATCTTCCGTACCGGCGCGCAAGGGCGCGCCGGTACGGCTCCAGCTTTTGATTTTCCCCAACCTGAGCGCTTTTCTCCCAAACGGCGGCGGAGCCGCCGTTCCAAACCGAAGCCCAGCGCAGCGGGTTCGGTTTGGAGAGGAGGAGCAGCGAAATGAGCGAGCTTTCGGCTTTAGCCGGAAGCGAGGGATATGGAGCTTGCGACGACGAGGGGGCGTACCGGTTTCGACGGGGACACGGAAGTGGAAATAGCGGGCGGTGGCGCCTGGCCACCTTAAAACGGGCATTCTTTATAAATTAAAGAACAACGATAACTACGCTTACGCTGCCTGATTAACGGCGGCCGTCTGACCCGGAAGGACCACGAGCCGGGATCAGGCGTCGTTTAGTGGTGCACGTGCGCCGGCAAAGCTTTGAGCCGGCCATGAATCATGAAGCTTACCTGACCTCCAGGCGTGACGGCTTGCCTGGAGCGAGGGGAACAGGGCGGTCACGCCGCCCGGAATAACCGTCTGCGCCCGGAGAAGTTTCCATGGAAGGGTTTTCGGACGGGAGTTCGACTCTCCCCGCCTCCACCATAAAAATAACCACACCGAAGGGTGTGGTTATTTTTATGGATGCCTTAAGAAATTGAAACGCTCGGGCGAAGTCAATTCGTCCTGCTCGTCCTGCGCAAGGTTTTTGCCTTGAAACTTCCTCACCGGATGAACCGGGGCACTCCCAAATCTCCATCCCGGGTACAGCGGTGCAGGACCACTACGAACCAGGCAAACACCACAAGGCCCTTGGCAATGCTGGAAATGCTGATGCTCCACCACACGCCATCCAGTCCCAGCACGGTGGCGCTGAGCAGGATGGCCATGGGGATGCGGGCAGCGTTGCCGATGACCCCGGCCAGTGTCGGAGGCATGGGCCGCCCTAGACCCTGGAAGGCACCGGAGGAGGTGATCTCCAGGCACATGAGGATCTGAGAATAGCCCATGATACGCAGATAGCTTACGCCGGTGCGGACCACCTCTTCCTTCTGGATGAACACCCGTACCAGAGGTGCGGGGAACACCACCAGCATAACGGTGGTAAAACAGCTCCATGCGACGATCATTCCCACGGCCGTCCAGTATCCCCGGCAGATACGGTCCAGTCTGCGGGCACCGAAGTTCTGGGCAATAAAGGCGTTTACTGCGGTGGCGAAGCCCTCCGCTGTGGTATAGGAGATGGATTCGATCTGGGTGCCCACCTTTTGAGCGGCAATGGCGGCGTCCCCCCAGCCGGCCACGATCCGCGCGATGAACATGGAGAGGCTGGAAAAAAACATGCTCTGGATGGACACCGGAAGGCCGATCCGCAGCATCTCCAGCCATGCCCGTCCCTGGCTGGGCCGGAAGGGATGGATATGGGGAAAGAGGGTGGTCTCCCGCCGGGCGGCGAGGAGGAACATGGCGGTCACAATGGCCTGAGCCAGCACGGTGGCTGCTGCCGCTCCGGCTACCTCCATCCGGGGGAAGGGGCCCACCCCGAAGATCATCAGCGGGTCCAGCAGGATGTTGCCCACCAGGCCCACCGCGGTGGAACGCAGGACCACCACGCTGCTGCCCATGGCGGTAAACAGGCCGGTAAAGATCTGGTTGAAGAAGGAGAAAAGAAAACCCAGCGCGACGATCACCAGGTAGACCCGGGCGTCTGAGTTGACCTGGGGGCTGTTCAGCTTAAAAAAGGCGATCAGAGGCCCGTTGAGGAGGATGCACATGGCGGTAAACAGGATGACCAGCAGCGCGCCCAGATGGAAGGCCGCCTGGCCGTAACCAGCGGCGCGCTCCGGGGCCTGCGCCCCCAGCTCATGGGCGACCTTTACCTGTCCCCCCAGGCGGGGGATCATGGCCAGCCCGTTGGCCAGCCACAGATACATCCCTGCCGCCCCCACTGCCGCCACCGCGTCGGCAGAGAGCCGGCCGATCCAGATCATATCGGTCATGTTATAAGCCATCTGGATCAAGGAGGTGGCCATAATAGGCAGCGCCAGACTGGTCAGGCTTCCGACGATGGAGCCCTCCAGCAGGTCTACATTTCGTGCCACGTGATCCCTCCTTATAACTCTGTATTTTGTATCCATCAGTTGTCCAATCGGTATTATATCATAGAAATTTTACTTTGCAACGGCCCTATGGTTCCGGGTTCAGCCCGAACTTGAACAACGGCAGGACATTTTGGAAGAATCCCTCAAAGTTGTTCCCTGCGCTGACGCAGACAGAGTAAAACCGCGAATGATATCAAAACCAAAACAGCGGAATAACAACGGCGTTCTTCGAGAAGTTGATCGTTTCAGCATTGATAACTTTGGCCCTGAAAAGTTGCGCCTGAAAGGTCTGCACAGAGAAAAGGACGGCCTGCGGGCCTGTCGTAAAATAGGCAGCTAAGACAAAACGAGAGGCTAACCCTTTGAGGGTTGGCCTCTTGTCTCGTTTGCCTTCCTTTGCATGAGTTTTGAAAAAAGATGCTCATAAGAAATATTTGTTTTTGCGGCACATACGTTGCGTCAAAAGGGGGTGATAATGGCCGGCGTGCGCTGAATCGGGAGCACTCACAGCAGGCCGGTCAGACTACTCGACTCTCATCATCCGGTAGCCGACGCCAATATGGGTCTGGATATACTGGGGAGAGCCGGGTTCCTGTTCCAGCTTTTTTCTCAGGGTTGCCATAAAGACCCGCAGGGAAGCAATGTCGTTTTCCCAGCTGCGTCCCCAGATCTGCTGGGTGATAAAGGTATGAGTCAGGACCTTGCCCACATTTCTGCACAGCAGGCACAGCAGCTTATACTCGCTGGGGGTCAGATGGAGCTCCTTCCCGTCTAAAAATGCGCATCCGGCGGCATAGTCCACTTTCAGCTTGCCGTTGGTAAAGACGGCGTCTGCATTGGCCACTCCGGACTGGGCATCCAGACGGCGCTGGGTGACCCGCAGCCGGGCCAGTAGCTCCTCAACTGAAAAGGGCTTGGTCAGATAGTCGTCAGCGCCGGCGTCCAGGGCGTCGATCTTATCAGTGTCCTCGCTCCGGGCGCTGATGACGATGATGGGCAGATTGGACCAGGAGCGCACACGGCGGATGACCTCCACGCCATCAATATCCGGCAGTCCCAGATCCAGCAGAATCACATCCGGATTATGGGAAGAGGCTTCTAAAACCGCGGACTCGCCATTGACTGCGGTCAAGTACCGGTAATCGTGGGCTTTTAATGTGGTCGTGATCAGGTTGCGGACGGCGGTGTCATCCTCAACCACCAAGATCAAAGGCTTATTCATGCAATTCTACCTCCCCTGCAGGTACAGAAAATGTGAAGATGGCTCCATGGGGACTGCGGTCTGCGACTGCAATTTCTCCGCCATGGGCATTGATGATCGACTTGCACAGGGCCAGGCCGAGCCCCATGCTGCGGCGGCTGTCGGCGATCGGATCGGAGGCGCTGTAAAACATATCGAAGATATGGGGCTTTGCCTGATCCGAAACCCCGGGCCCAGTATCGGAAACAGAGACCTGGAGCCAGCCTCCCCGCCGCTCCCATGCGATATCGATCTCTGTCCCAGGTGGTGTATACTTGATAGCGTTGTTGATTAAATTGATGAGGACCTGGACGATCAGCTTGGCGTCGATCTGCGCCAGCAGATATTCTTCGCTGTTTTGCACACGCAGATTATATTGTGCGCATCTGCGGTCGACGTGCCGCAGCGCTTCCGCCACGACTTCATCGATCAGCTCAGTGGAGATATGCAGATTCATTCTGCCATCCTCCAGTCTGCTGACAGACAGCAGATTTTCCACCAGGTCGATCAGCCACATCGCATCGTCGTAGATGTCCATGCACATCTGCTCTTTGGTCTTTGTGTCAAACAAATTCCCATTGGAGAGCAAATTGCTTGCATTCCCGGAGATCGAAGTCAGCGGGGTGCGCAGGTCGTGGGAGATGGACCGGAGCAGGTTGGCGCGCAGCTGTTCATTTTTCGCCAGGACAGCGGCGGCTTCCTTCTCCTCCAGATTCTTTTGGTTTTCCAGAGCGAGGGCGCATTCCCCCAGGACAGAGAGCAGGATGCTGGTCTCGAAGGAGTCCAGGGGGCTGTCCGCTGCGGCGATTCCCATGACCCCGTACACCAGATCGCCGGTCCGGATGGATAGATAGATACAGCAGGCATCTGAAAGGGTCTCGGTCCCCGCGCCAGCCCGCTTGTTGTTGGTGACGACCCATTGTGCCACATCCATTTCCTTTGGCGTGGTATACCGGGCGGTGGAAGTAGTTCCCGAATCTGTCAGAAAGATTTCCGGAGCCAGCAATTTGTTGTTTTCAATGGGATATACGATAATATCACGCTGAAGGATCTTTAACAGCTGCTTTGCTGTGACGGAGCGGATCTCTTTTGGGGAACTGGCCTTTTGGAGGTTCTGATCCGTTTCAAACAGCAGATTGGTGCGCCAGGCCAGCTCTGCCGAACGTTTTGCGTGCAGCTTGAGTTTGGAGGCTAGGGAGCCGGTCATCAGCGAGGCCAGGAACATCACCAGAAAGGTGACCGGGTATCCGCTGTCATAGGCGTGCAGGGAAAAACGGGGCACAGTAAAGAAGAAGTTGAAAGTCAGAACGCCGGCAATGGATGAGATCATACTGCAAACAGAGCTTTTGGTAGATACTGAGATCAGCATGACGCCCAGGATGTAAAGGGTGATAATATTGGCCTCTGTGAAACCCCAGTGGTAAAATAAAAATCCGATCAGTGTGGCCAGGACGAGGATCATCGCGCTTTTCAGCAAATCCAGAATCGATATGGCGGGGGGGGGAGAGGGATCCCAATGTCGGGCGGCGGTCCCACTGTCGGGAATGATGTGGATGTCCAGCTCTGGCGTCAATTCGATCAGCCGATCAGTCAAAGCTGTTTTCCGAAACAGGGAGTGATGGACTCCGCTTCGGCCCAGCACGATCTTTGTAACACCTGCCAGGCGGGAAAACTCCGCGATCTGATCCGCTACATCATCACCGTAGACCGTTTCGATCGAAGCACCCAGCTGCTGGGCCAGATGCAGATTGGCTTGGAGCCGGGCTTTATCTTCCTGCGCCATCCATTGAAATGCCTTGGTTTCTACAAATAATGCGGTAAAGCTGCATCTGAATGCGCCTGCCATGCGGGCCGCTGTGCGAATGATCTTCTCATTGGAGGGAGATGGGGACAGGCAGACCAGAATGTGGTCATGAGTCCGATACATCGCTTTGCTGTGTACTGTTTGCGCGGAACGTGCTGCCCGGTCCGCGCACCGCCGAAGCCCGATCTCACGCAGGGCGCTTAACTGTACCACAGTATATCCGGCCAGAAGCTCCCCCCCATTTTGCCGGAGGAGCCGCTGCTGAAGCTGCTCCGGCTCAATATCGATGAATTCTACCTGAGCGGCATGGTCAAAAATCCGGTCCGGTATTCGGTCGGGCACAGAGGTGCCGGTCACGGAGGATACGGCTTCCTGAATACTTTCTATATGCGAAATATCCAGAGTGGTATAGACGTTGATCCCAGCCTTCAGCAGCTCTTCAATGTCCTGGTAACGCCTCATGTGCCGGGCTTCCTCCGCGTTCAAGTGGGAAAGCTCATCGATCAGGATCAGATCCGGATGCCGCTTCAGGCAGGCGTCCAAATCCAGCTCCTCCACGGTCCGGCCATCTTTTTGCATTTTCTTGCCGGGCAGCGTCTCAAAACGGGAGGCGGCTGTTCCGGTTTCAGGCCATAGGCTGCAGGAAAGTGTACCGATGACGACATCTGTGCCTGACCGCTGCGCCTGTTCCCCTGCCTGTAACATTCGGCAGTGCTTTCCCGCCCCGGGGAAATAGCTGGCAAAAATCGAGAGCTTGCCATGTTTCTTCGCGGCCGATTGTCCCAATGTGTTGCGATCCATATCAATCCCTCCTTTCAAACCATCCTATTATAGCACACTCCGGTCATGGTTGTCCGCAGAGCAGGTGGATCAATTTCAGTATATATGGGCGGGATTCGCCGTTGTGCCATAAGAGTCGCTGATGCACCGAACTTTGGTCCAAAACGCTTACTTCCACTGTGCCGTCTAAAATATCAACAGACTGAGGCTGCAGTGTGATGTCGCGGTACTGTACAGATGACATGGCAGTATGGTCAGATACAAGGGCAAGATCGACAGAGCCGCAGGCAAGGGCGCCGGTGAGTCCCTGCTCTTCTCCAAGGACCAGCGTGCAGTGGAGGTCAGGATGCTGGCTGCTGAGTTCCTTTAATGCAGCAGAAACCACAGGGACAAAATCCAGCCGGGAGGTGGCTACCCTCACATGGGTGCCTGCCCCTGGGTGCTCCTCTTTATTTTGCGGCGCTGCCAGCCAATCATCCAGTTTTGACATCAGAATGTACCCGCAAACGAAGATTGCGGCAAAACCGCCCAACAGTACCAGAACTTCCACTCCTATCCCTCCCCTTGAACAGAACAGGATTACTTCTTTATATACGGAAGCATTTTTGAAGATCCCGCTGAGTGCCCATGACTAGGACGGTGCTGTGGGCGGGCAGGCAGGTATCCGGCGCAATGACTGTCATGGAAAATTTTCCGTCCTGCTTGATGGCCATGATATTCACATGAAACCGTTTTCGAACGTCCAGCTGCCGAATGGTTTTCCCGACCCAGCTGTCCGGGACCTCCACCTCGAAGATCGCATAGTCATCGCCCAAAGAAATGTAATCAAAAATATGGTCAGAGCTGTATCGAATGGCAGTCCAGAAAGCCATCTGTTTCTCCGGATATACCACCTCATCCGCACCGTTGCGCAGCAGGAATTTGGCCTGTACATCCCGGGCGGCCCTTGCCACCACTTTTTTGGCGCCCAACTCCTTTAAGAGGGAGGCGGTCTCCAGGGAACTCTGAAAATTGTCTCCAATGGCAACAATGCACACATCAAAATTCCGCACGCCAAGATCCGCAAGAAATTCCGCGCTGGTGCTGTCCCCGATCTGTGCATTTGTGACAAAGGGTAAAATGGCGTTGACCCGCTCCTCATTTTGATCCACGGCCATGACCTGATGCTTCAGTTCATTCAGCTTCATTACGATGTGGCGGCCAAAGCGGCCCAAGCCGATCAGAAGAATCGTTTTCATAAATCCTCCGTTTTGATTCTTTATCCCACAGTGATCCGTTCCTGGGGCAGGCGGGCATTGCTGCCCAAGGTGTTGGAGAGGGCCGCAAAAATCAGGGTGAGCCCGCCGACCCGGCCAAAGAACATTAATGCAATTAAAATCAGATGGGAGATGCAGCCCAAGTGCGGTGTGACGCCCAGGGACAGGCCCACTGTCCCGATGGCGGATGCCGTTTCAAACAAGCTGGTTAGAACAGGCAGGCCTTCGAGCCGGCTGATGGCCAGTCCGCCGCACAAAAACAGGACCAGATACATCATCATGATCGTTGCGGCCTGAGATACGGTTTCGCTGGCAATGCGACGGTGAAAGAAATGCGGATCTGCCCGGCGGCGGAACACGGCAAAAGCGCTGGCCAGCAACACCGCCAGAGTCGTGGTCTTCATGCCGCCTGCGGTAGAGCCGGGCGACCCGCCGATCAGCATCAAAATGGTGATCAGTGATTGACCTGTTTCGCTCATGGAAGTGAGGTCCGCTGTATTGAAGCCGGCAGTCCTGGGTGTAACGGCTTGGAAAACAGACAGCAGGAAGCGCCTCCCGACCGGTTCCTGAGAAAACTCAAAGAAGAAAAAGTAGACGGTGGGGACCAGGATCAGGGCGCCGGTCACAGTCAGGATCACCTTGCTCTGCATCCGGTACTTTTTGAAATGCAGCCGGTTGGTGCAGATGTCTTCCCAGGTTAAAAAGCCGATGCCGCCAACAACAATGAGAAGTGCGATCACGATGGGGACAACAGGATGGCCTGCATAATCTGTCAAAGAGGAGAACGGCGTTTTGATTCCCATGAGGTCGAACCCTGCGTTGCAAAATGCGGAAATGGAGTGGAAAAGCGCATACCAGGCACCTTTGAGGGATCCGAATTCCTGAAAAAACACAGGGAAAAGGGCAATGGCGCCCATCAGCTCGATGACCAGCGCGGATTTCAAAATGAATGCCGTCAGCCGTACGATTCCGCCGACCTTGGGCGCCGCAATGGCCTCCTGCATAGTGCTGCGCTGCATCAGGCCGATCCTCCGCCCTGACAGGATGGCAAAGGCGCCGCCCACCGTGACAACGCCAAGGCCGCCGATCTGGATCAACAGGAGGATCACAAGCTGCCCAAAATTGGACCAGTAAGTCGCGGTATCATGGAGCACCAGCCCCGTCACGCAGACGGCGGAGGTAGAGGTGAACAGCGCCTCCAGAAATGGGGTGCGGATCCCTTGCTGTGAAGCGATGGGGAGCATGAGCAGGAGGCTCCCCGTTAAAATAACCAGCAGAAACCCAACAATGATGACCCGGAACGGGGACTTATTGTTCTTTTGAAAAAACTGCCGCATAAGCCGCTACCTCTTAATATGCCTTTATCGGTTCTTTATACCTATTATCCATATTCCATCTAAATGGGACGTTAACGATTTGATGCATATATTAAGATGATATTAAGATGTGGGCTTTGCCGCTTTGGGGCGCCTTGGAAGGAAGGGGCGGCTCCGGTCAGATCAAGCCGGAAAAGACGCCGAGCGGAAATACAATAGCAGCGGTGAACAGACACACGGCGGTCAGAGTGATCAGGGGGATGCCGATAAAGATCATCAGAAATCCCCAAACATGATGGTGAAATAAAAACTTTTCAATTGCATTGTCCATTTGGGCTTCCAACCGGGAAAGCCGTTTCAAGAGCATGGCCATAGTGGATTCCTCCTTACAGCTCCTATGATAGCCCATAGCAGCTAAAACCGGGACAAAGATAATGGGAACGGAGTTAAGGTTAAATAAGTCTTCCTTTCAAAAAAGAATTGCCGGACCGCCTGTATCCTGCAGGCGGTCCGGCATGGGGCGCATGGTGCAAAGGAATATAAACTTAGTTGCCGTTAACAGATATCAGTCCCATTGCCGCGGCAATGTCCAGATTGACACCAAGAACGCTGACCGTATCCTCGCCCAGGATCCCCAGAAGCTTCCCCTGTGTATTGTCTTCCACAATCTGTGCCAGCGCCGCTTCACTCAGGCCAGAAGCTTTCGCGATGGCTGGGATCTGGATCTGTGCGGAAGCAGGAGAAATATGAGGGTCTAGTCCAGAGCCGGAGGCGGTCATCAGGTCGGTCGGGATCTCCTCCCGCGTGACATCCGGGTTCGCAGCGAGGAACGTTTCTATGTCTGCCTTTACCCGCTCGATCAATGCGGGGTTAGATGGAGCATAGTTATTGGAACCGGAGGACACCCCGGCAAAAGGGCTGCCATCACTGTAATACCGGTTTCCCTGTGCATCTTCATAGTAGGTGTTGTAGTGATAGGCGGAGGGGCGTCCCTTCATAAAATATGGTTTGGTAAACTCCTGTCCGACGTATTTTGATCCAACGGCCCGACCGTCCGCATAGACCAGACTGCCACCGGCCTGCGCTGGGAACACCATTGAGGAGATACCGGTGAGCAGGACCGGAAATACAAAGCCGCAGAGAAGCAGCAGGATCAAGGTCACGCCGAACATTTGACGCAGCCCGCGAAAGAATGCGGTATGATTGGATGCTTCGTTCATGGTAAGGGACCTCCTTAGATACCTAGCAACACTAAAATAGGAGCAATGAGCAGATCGATCAGTTTGATTCCCACAAAGGGGGCGATGACGCCGCCCAGGCCATAGATCAGCATATTTCGCCCAAGCAGCTTGCCGGAGGACATGGGACGGTATTTGACGCCCTTCATGGCAAGCGGGATCAGGCAGGGGATGATGATGGCGTTGAAGATCAATGCAGAAAGGATGGCGCTGTTCTGTGTCGCCAGCCCCATGATGTTCAGCACGCCCAGCTGAGGGACTGCCGCCATGAACATGGCCGGGATGATTGCAAAATACTTGGCAATGTCGTTGGCAATGGAGAAGGTGGTCAGGCTCCCTCTCGTGATCAGAAGCTGCTTGCCGATCTCCACCACCTCCAGGATCTTCGTGGGGTCGCTGTCCAGATCCACCATGTTGGCGGCCTCCTTAGCCGCGGTGGTGCCGGAGTTCATGGCAAGACCCACATTGGCCTGGGCCAGTGCAGGCGCATCGTTGGTGCCGTCTCCGGTCATGGCGACGATCTTGCCCTCTGCCTGCTCCTGTTTGATCACGTGGATCTTATCCTCCGGTTTGCACTCGGCGATAAAGCCGTCCACACCGGCCTCCTTCGCGATAGTGGCGGCGGTGAGGGGGTTGTCGCCGGTACACATGATAGTCTTGATGCCGATGGCCCGCAGGCGCTCAAAGCGTTCTGCCATGCCGGGCTTGACCGTATCCTTCAAGTAGATGACGCCCAGGATCTTGTCATTTTCGCACACTGCCAGCGGCGTGCCGCCTAGTGAGGAAACCTGTTCCACAATGGTGTGGAGATCCGAGGGGATGCTGCCGCCCTGCGCCCGGGCATACTGTTCGATGGCATCTGCGGCGCCCTTGCGGACCGCCCTGCCGTCCGGCAGATCAACGCCGCTCATGCGGGTCTGGGCGGTAAAGTCAAGGAACGTGGAACCGGGCGCCTCCTGGCTGCAATCCCCCATGCGCCGTGCCAGATCCAGGGTGGATTTGCCTTCCGGCGTGTCATCGTGGAGGCTGGTCAATGCGGCGCAGCGGATCAGCTCCGAGCGGTCTGCGCCATCTACCGGCAGGAAATCCGCCGCCAGCCGGTTGCCGAAGGTGATGGTGCCTGTCTTGTCCAGGATCATGGTATCCACATCGCCACAGGCCTCCACGGCCTTGCCGGACATGGCGATCACATTAAACCGGGTGACCCGGTCCATACCGGCGATGCCGATGGCGGACAGCAGCCCGCCGATCGTGGTGGGGATAAGGCAGACCATCAGGGCGATCAGTGTGGACAGAGGCAGCTGGACCCCGCAGTATTTGCCGATGGGGTACAGGGTGACGATCACGATGAGGAAAATGATGGTCAGGGAGATCAGCAGGGTGCTCAGTGCGATCTCATTGGGAGTCTTTTTCCGGGAAGCCCCCTCCACCAGCGCGATCATCCGGTCCAGGAAGCTGTTGCCGGGGTCGGAGGTGATGCGGATCTTCAGCCAGTCGGACACCACCGTGGTGCCGCCGGTAACGGAACAGAAATCGCCGCCGCTCTCCCGGACCACCGGAGCGGATTCGCCGGTGATGGCGGATTCGTCCACGCTGGCGATGCCCTCAATGACCTCACCGTCGCTGGGGATGACCTCTCCGGCCGTCACCATGACGACATCGCCTTTCTTCAGCTCGCTGGAGGAGACGATGGTCTCATCCCCATGTTCATCCAGACGATGGGCCACGGTGTCTTTCTGCGTCTTTTTCAGACTGGCGGCCTGTGCCTTGCCCCGCCCCTCCGCTACGGACTCAGCAAAATTGGCGAAGAGCACGGTGACCAGCAGGATGACGGAGACGATCAGGTTGTAAGTGCGCAGGCTGCTGTCTGTTTCGCCGAACAATCCCGGTACTATGGTCAGCAGCAATGTGATGAAAAAGCCGACCTCCACCACAAACATGACAGGGTTTTTGATCATATACCTGGGGTCCAGCTTTTTGACCGCTCCAAGAAGCGCCTGCTTCAGGATCTCGGGTGTCAGCAGCTTTTTGCTTTGTTTTTTGCTCATATTGAACAGTCCTCCTCAGCCCCAAAGAGTCAGGTGCTCCGCAATGGGGCCCAGAGCCAGCGCCGGGAAGAAGGTCAGCGCGGCAAAGATGTAGACCACAAATACCAGAATCACGGAAAAGCTGACCGTGCTGGTTTGCAGGGTGCCAGCAGATTCATTCACATAGCTTTTCTTCATCAGCGAGCCTGCAATGGCAAGCTGGAGCACAATAGGCAGATAGCGCCCCAGGAACATGACGAGGCCGGTGGTGATATTCCAGAAGTATGTATTGTCCGCCAGTCCTTCAAAGCCGGAGCCGTTGTTGGCTGCGGAGGAGGCGTATTCATACAACACCTGGGTCAGGCCGTGAAAGCCTGGATTTGTGATCCCTGCCTGTCCGGCGGAGGTGGCCACCGCCAGCGCAGAAAAGGCCAGGATCAGCAAAGGATGGATGATGATGGCCAGGGCTGTGAGTTTCATCTCCCTGCCTTCGATCTTTTTGCCCAGATACTCGGGGGTGCGTCCCACCATCAGTCCGCAGATAAAGACGGCCAGGATCGCATACAGGATTATGTTCATCAAGCCAACGCCTTTGCCGCCGAATACACAGTTGAGCATCATATGCAGAAGTGGAACCAGCCCGCCCAGAGGCGTCAGGGTATCATGCATATTGTTGATGGTTCCGGTGGTAAAGGATGTAGTCACCGTGGTGAATAGTGCCGATTGTGCAACACCAAAGCGGACCTCCTTGCCCTCCATACTGCCCATGGACTGGCTGAGACCGGCTTCCGCCAGTGCCGGATTGCCCTGAGACTCGGCCCAGAAGCAGAGGCTCAATCCTATGACGAACAGAACGCTCATGGCCAGGAAGATGCTGCGCCCCTCCGCTCCGAACAGTCGGGCGGTCATCCCTTCCCGGTGTGCAGGCAGGGCATGTTCCGGCTTTTTGCTCTCCTGATGTGTGCGGCGGCCATCGCCCACCATCTTTCCGAAGGTGATGACACAGGCGCCGGGCAGCAGCATCATGGAATAGAGCTCAATCAGGTTGGACAGGATGGTGGGATTCTCCATAGGCGTGCTGGAATTGGCCCCAAAGAAGCCGCCGCCGTTGGTGCCCAGGTGCTTGATGATTTCAAGTGCTGCCACGGGACCGGTGGCCAACACTTGAAAAGTTCCCTCCAAGGTCTCCACGACGATGTTTTCAGAGAAGGTTTGCGGCACGCCCTGCCAGACCAGAAGCAGGCCGCCCACCAGGGAAAAGGGCAGGAGCACCCGGGTGGTGATCCGAACCAGATCGGAAAAGAAGTTACCAACGTTGTCCTTTGTTTTCCCGGCCACGCCCCGGATAAAGGCTACACAAGCGGCGTAGCCGCTGGCAGCGGAGACAAACATCATAAAGGTGATGACCAGCATCTGGCTCAAGTAGCTCAGGCCGGACTCACCGGAGTAGTGCTGAAGGTTCGTATTTGTCATGAAACTGATGATGGTGTTGAAGGCCAGCGACGGCTCCATGCTTCCAATATGGTTGGGGTTGAAGATCCCAATGCTTTGGATACGCAGGATCAGGTAGCCAATGGCGATCATCACGGCGTTGGTGCCGATCAATGCCAGTGCGTACTGCCTCCAGTTCATGCCTCTGTGTGGGTCAACGCCGACGATTTTGTAGATCACGTCGTCGATCCGGTCCAATACCGGGTCGGCGAAGGTGTGCTTCCCGGCGGCGATGTGATAAAGATAGCGCCCTACCGGAATGACAAGGATCAAATAAAGGACCCCTGTCAGGACCAGCTGTAACATATCAAACTCCTCCTAAACAATGACCGCGCCTGCGGGTTCAAAAGCGCTCCGGATGTGTCAATGCATAAACCAAATATCCGAACAGCAGCAAAACGATGATTCCTAGTAACAGCACAGTTACAACCTCCTTTCCGCACCGTTCAGGTGTCTGGATCGTCCAGCTGTTTTTGACACCAGCGGACCAGAAGCCAGACCAGGCCAAAGCTGACGCACAGCGTCCCTGCCATAAAAAAATCCATACTGCAAAATACTCCTTTCGGCGATGCGGATGCCGGGGCGTCAGGGCGCCGCGGAGAGCCGCAGCTTCTCCGCCCGGATAAACGCATCCTGCCTGTTCTTCCTTCCCAGCATACAGCATTTTGTGATAAGCGGGGATTAAGAAAATACAAACGGCATTAAGGATGAATGAACGCCGCTCCGCTTATGACGGCGGGGCGGCGGAAGCGTGAGCATCCTGTAAGCGGATGCGCTCCTGGCTGAGGCCGCACTGGCTCAATATGGCGATCATCAGGTTCTTTTCAAAGGCGTCCGGGATCCGGTACCCTGCGATGGGGACTCCGACGATGCCCATCACGCCCCGGGTTCCCCGCACGGAGAGGAACAGCCATTTGGAGTCTGGCAGTGTGTGGGTGGTTGCCCCAGCGTGCCGGTTGTTTTTCTGCACCCACTTGGCTACGCCCAACTCCTCCAGCCCAAGCTGGGAAAGAAGTGGGGAAGCTTCAGGCGGTTCTGCCCGAAAGGACAGCTCTGCGTCCCCCCGGCTCAGCGCATAGAGGACTGGCCGGTCAAACAGCCGGCTGAGCTGTTCCGCGGTCATGCGAAGGCAGTCCAACTCTGTCTGGCTCTGCTGTAATTTTTGACTGCTCTCCAAAAGCAGCTCTGTATAGTAGCTTTTTTCTACCGCAAGGCGCGCCTGCTCCTTGACCCGGGTCGCCAGAGAATTTGCCATTATGCTGGAGAACAGCATAATGAGGAAGGTGACCGGATAGCTGGAATCATCGGTCTGAAAGGAAAATCGCGGTTCGGTAAAAAAGAAATTGAAGGCAGCGACACTCAGAAAAGAGGCCAGCGCTCCATAAAAATAACCGCTGGTCCAGACCGCGGTGAGCAGTACGCCGAGGATATAAACGGTGATGATGTTCGACTCGCTGAATCCGGCGCTGTGGAACAGAAAGCCCATTCCGGTCGAGAGCAGCAGCGTGCCCAACATCACGCCAGTATCGTTCCAGGTGAAGCGGAATTTGGGCGGATGCGGTGTTCCGTGCGGCTTTTTATACCGGGGCTGGTGGTCTGGGATGATGTACACATCCAGATCGGTCAATTCGATCAGGCGGTCTGCCAGACTTTTCTTTCCAAACGGAAAAGCCTGCTTGTGGTTGATTCGGCCCATGACGATCTTGGTGACGCCGCTGACCCGCGCATACTCCGCGATCTGTACGGCTGGGTCCGTTCCATATACGGTGGCGATCTGCGCCCCCAGCTGCTCCGCAAGATGCAGATTGCTGCGCAGGCGACTCAGGTTCTCGCCGGACAGCTCTTTCGTCTCCGGAGTCTGCACGAACAGGGCTGTAAAGCCGCTGTGGAAGGCCTCCGCCATCCGGGCGGCGGTTCGGATCACTCTGGTATTGGATGGTGCGGAGGAGAGACAGATCAAAATATGTTCACCCGCCCGGGCGCTGATCCCGTTTCCCTCCTGTACCGCCGCGTGGTTCAGCTGGTCTGCTGTCCGGCGCATGGCGATCTCCCGTAAAGCTCTCAGGTTGTCTGCGGTGAAAAAGTTGGAAAGAGCCTGTTTTGCCTGGCGCTCTCGATAGACCTTCCCTGCTTGTAGGCGCTTCATCAGTTCGTCCGGCTCAATGTCCACCAGTTCGACCTGATCCGCCCGGTCAAAGATGCGGTCCGGGATCCGTTCGCTGACCTCAATCCCGGTGATGGAGGATACCAGGTCGTGCAGCGACTCCAAATGCTGCACATTGACTGTGGTGTAGACGTGGATCCCGGCCCGCAGCAATTCCTCCACATCCTGGTACCGCTTGGTATGACGGCTGCCCCGCGCGTTCGTATGGGCCAGTTCATCCACCAGGATCAGCTGGGGCTTCCGTTGAAGCGCCAGGTCCAAGTCGAACTCCCGCAGCCGGATCCCCCGGTAGTTGATCGCTGCCGGAGGGAGCGTCTCAAGCCCCTCCAGCAGTGCCAGGGTATCCGGCCGGGCGTGAGGCTCGATATAGCCGGCGACAACGTCGATCCCCTCTTTTTGGGCCTGATGGGCGGCCTCCAGCATGGCGTATGTTTTTCCAACTCCCGCAGCATATCCGAAGAATATCTTCAGAACTCCGGTTGTTTCTGCGGGTCCTCTGCTCCAAGGGGAGCGGGCCTCCGGCTTCTGGATCTGTTCCATCGCTCTGTCCTCCTGCGGCACTGGTCCACAACCTTTTGCGTGCCTGTGCTGATCGTACCATGTGAGAGATTATGAAGCGATAAAGAAACTGCCGCTCACATTAAAATTGCATAAGGATACGTCCTCCGCAGGGGGAAAAGGCGCCAAAAGAATGTGGGGCGTTCTTGACGGTGAATGGGCGGCAGACCGCCTCTTCCTTGCGCTTTTCGCTGCGATATGCTATACTTGATTTGTTGTTTTTGTAAAAAATGCAGAGATCCGCCTGAGATGGATGAGGCGATTCGACGGACGAGGAGGGGGATCACGGTGAAGCTGGAGATGACCCAAAAACAGGAACTGAAACTGACGCCGCAGATGCTCCAGTCCATGGAGATCCTGCAAATGAGCACCCAGGAGTTGGAGGCATATTTGCAGGAGCTGGTTCAGGAGAACCCCGCCGCCGAGCTGTCCGAGCCGGAGGAGCGGCCGGACGAGGGGGAGGAGCTGTGGCGGCGGATGCAGTCGCTGGCCGACCAGGACAACCAGAACCGGCAGTACGTCGCGGCGGAGCGGGAGGAGCTGGATCCGCTGGCCCGGATCGGGACGGACGGCGGGCTGGAGGACACCCTTCTGCTCCACCTGTCCCGGCAGCTGGAGCGCAGCCAGGCCCCCACCCTGGTGCTCCGGGGAGCCCAATTTTTGGCGGCCTGCCTGGACGAGGCCGGGTATCTCCGGGAGAAGGTGGAAAACCTGGCCCAGGCGGCCGGACTGCCCGCCGCGGTGCTGGAGGAGGGGCTGAGCCTGCTCCAGACGCTGGACCCGGCGGGCGTGGGCGCGCGTGACCTGTCCCAGTGCCTGGAACTCCAGCTTCGGCGCAGGGGGGAGGAGGGGACCGCCCTGGCCATCGTCCAGAGGGGGCTGGAGCGGCTGGCCCGGCGGCAGTACCGGGCCCTCGCCCAGGAGCTGGGCGTCAGCCGGCAGGAGGTGCTCCGGGCGGAGGCGCAGATCCGGGCGCTGGATCCCCGGCCGGGGGCCGCCTTTGCCCCCCGTGAGGAGCCGGTCTATCTGGTCCCGGACCTGGTGGTGCTCCAGGGGGAGCGCGGGCTGGAGGTCCATTTGCAGGAGAGCCGCCTGCCTGGTCTCCGCCTCAGCCGCTTCTACTGCGATATGTACCGGGACGATCCGGACCCGGAGGTCCGCCAGTATCTGGACGGGAAGATCCGGCAGGCCCAGTGGGCCATCCAGGCGGTGGAACAGCGCCGCGCCACCCTGCTCCGGTGCGCCCAGGTGCTGGTCCGGCGGCAGGAGGCGTTTTTCCAGGGTCCCGGGGGCAGCTTGACGTCCCTGCGGCTGGCCGATGTGGCCGCCGAGCTGTCCATCCATGAGTCCACGGTGAGCCGGGCGGTGCGGGAAAAATATCTCCAGTGCGCCCGGGGCGTCTATCCCCTCAGCTTCTTCTTCCCGCGGGAGGTGGGCGCGGGGGAGGGGCAGTCCGCCCATGAGATCAAAAATCAACTGCTCCAGCTGATCCGGGAGGAGGACAAGAGCCGCCCCTGCTCCGACCAGAAGCTGTGCCAGCTGCTGGCGGAGGCGGGATACGCCGTCTCCCGCCGCACTGTGGCCAAATACCGGGAGGCGCTGGGGGTCTCGAGCGCCGTTGGGCGCAGAGCGTGAATGGGTCCAGTTCTGTGGGAAGCTGCAGGATAAGGCTGCAAAACATTGGAAATGGAAAGAAATACTCTGGTTTCCCTTGCAAAGACTGGATGGATATGGTACATTTATATGGAACACAGCCCCATGGGGCTGTCTCTCTCCTCTTAGGAGAGAGAAAAGCTTTTGTGGGCTGGCAGACGGACCAAATCAAATGACAGAAAAGGAGTGTTTGGGAATGAGGAACAAGCTTTTGGCAAGCATCCTGACAGTGTGTATGCTGTTGACGATGCTGCCGGCTGCTGCGTTTGCGGCAGAGACAGAAGCGGAGTCCGGCACGGAGCAGACCGCCACGGCTACGGAGCAGTCTGATCCGGCCACGGAGGACGCCGGGAACCAGACAGAGGCGGATGGAACGGATGCGGAGCAGGCCGCTGTGTCTGATGCGGTTGCAGAGGTCACGATCAAGGGAGAAGCCAAGACATACAGTTCTCTCCAAGAGGCCATGACTGAGGCGGCCGCGGCATCCAAAACCGCCAGCAATAAGGTTGAAGTGAAGCTGCTGGATGATGTCGATTTGGATGGGACGGACTGGACAGCGGTGGATGTCGGAACGATCACCATTGACGGTCAGGGACATACCATCCGCAATATGAGGATCAGCAAGGCGTCCAGTGGAAATTATGGCGCTGGTTTTATCTGGAACGCCACGGGAACGCTTACCATCAAGAACGTTACTTTTGACAAAGCCAGTGTTTGCAAGGTATATAATTCTCACAATGTGGTCGGTATTGTGGTCGGCTATACCTATGGAACGACTGTTTTTGACCATGTGAAGGTGACCAACAGCGGAGTATATGGCTTTGGAAAGGTCGGCGTCCTCCTAGGCATGGGCGCTGATCCTGGCGTCAAGGTGACCTTCAGCAACTGTGAGTCTACTGGAAATACCATTTACGCCAGGTACGATGCGGGCGGCCTTGCGGGCAACATTCAGAGAGCGCAAAAGAATGGTGTCGCCGAAGCTGAGGCCAATGTTCAGATCACCGGCTGTGTGGTGGATCACAACACATTTATATCCAGTGCGCCTTCAAGCACTGAGGAGCTGAATACGAAGGTCGCTGCGGACGACACGGCTGGAGACGCCCCCTGTGTGCTGACAGGAAAAACGATTTCAGGTCCCTTCTGGCTTGACAGCGGCTATTATTGGCCTGCTTACGCCGAGTATTATTGCAGCTATGGCTCCTCGAAGCACGACTGCAAACTGGAGAACGGCGGGAATTTGGCCAACGGCGAGTATCTGGTCGGCCCTGTGGCTGAGGTCAATGGCGTATCTTATGCCACTCTGGCTGATGCCATCAATGCCGCCAAGGACGGCGAGAAAGTGAATATGCTGGCCAGTACAGTTTGTACTGAGAATACAGATCTTACTGAAGTGAAATCTGTCACAGTAGATTTTGCCCAGCACACATTTACAGGGGATAACAAGAATATTGCGATTCGGAGCAAAGCAGAGGGCGCTGGCGTACTGACTCTGATGAATGGTACGATTACCACAGGGGATGGTACCTACTGCACACTTGGCGCAGCCAATGGGTCTGCGATCGTTGTAAAGGATATGATCCTCAATAATAGCACTGCCTTTGGGGGAAGTGTAAAAGCTTTTCCTGGCGGTACGATTGAGTTAAGAGATTCCCAGCTGAATTCTGTTAAGGGTGGCGGCGTAGCTGCGGCTGGCGGAACTGTAAATATTTACAACAGTAAGATCGATCAGAAGGAATACTATGATTGGAACAGTATGATCGCTGCGGCCAGCAACGGAACTGGCGTTGTCAATATTTATGGTGGTGAATTTACCTCAGAGAATTACGGCCTTTACATTTTTACCAGCGGCGGAACGATTAATGTGTATGATGGTACGTTTACTGTCACGGGTGACAAGCCTGTGCTGAAGGCAGACTTGGATTTGGGGTCTTATCCGAATGCTGTGGCTGAGATCAATATCTCCGGTGGCACCTTCGTTGGCGGCATTGATATGGCTAAAAATGAGAATGTACATCTGAACATTACTGGGGGTACTTTCTCTGTTGACCCCAATGCCTACTGCGCCACTGGCTACACCGCTACCAAGAATGAGAGCGGTCAGTGGGTCGTTAGCCCGAAGGAGGGCATGGAGGCCGACACCAGCGTTTCCGGCAATACCGCCAGCGCCGAGGTGGGCGGTACCTTCTCCGGGAATGAGGATCTGGGTCAGGACAACGTGGGCGCGTCCAACGGCACCCTGAGCATTGACGCCACTGTGACCGAGGGGGACACCGCCGCCATCACCAAGACGGAGGTGAGCATCGGAAACGAGGCGCTGACCAGCGTGAGCGGTGCAAACAGCGTCAATTCCGTGGTGCTCAAGACCAATGTGGCCGACCTGACTGTGGATAAGGCGGCGTGGAACGCCATCACCAAGAACGCCGATGGCGCGAAGGTAGCGCTGACCATCGAGGAGAAGGCTGGCACCGGCGGCGCTCCCCTGACCTACACGGTGACCGCCACGGCCAACGGCAAGGACGTGTACAGCGCGGACAACGCCACAGGCTCCATCAAGATTTCCGTGAAGTACGAAGGGACTGACTTGCCCAAGGTGTACTATGTCGGCCCCAACGGCCTGGAGGACATGAAGGCGGAGCTGAAGGATGGGATCCTCTCCTGGACCGCAAAGCATTTCTCCGACTATGTGGTCGTGTCCGGCGAGCAGAAGATTCTGGTCAAGGAGAGCGACGGAAGCCTGGAGTACTACGGGACCCTGACCGACGCCATCACCAACGCGGGCGAGAACGCGGTCATTACCCTGCTGGCCGATATTCCTGACGCGGTCGGTATTTCAGTTCCTTCCGGCAAAAAGTTCGTTCTGGATTTCAATCAGCATACCTATACCCTGACAGGGCCTGGCGCGGGTTCCCCTAACACGGAGTCGAACGCCTTCCAGCTTTTGAAGGATTCCACCATCACCTTCAAGAACGGCACCATCCGGATCGCGGAGGGCGCAAACAACATCAAGCGCATCATTCAGAACTACGCGGATCTGACCCTGGAAAATATGCAGATCTATGCGGCCAACCAGGTGGGCGGCGAGGATTACGCGCTGAGCTTCAACAACGGTAATATCGTCTTTAAAGGCAATACCAGCGTGATTACCTCCAACAACAACGTGATCGCCTTCGATGTTTGTAAGTTCAGCAGCTATCCCGGCGTTACGGTCACCTTTGATGAGACCTATACTGGCACCATCAACGGAAAGATCGTGTACGACAGCCCTGATGCAAAAGCTCACCAGCTGATCGTCAAGCCCAACCAGGGCACCCTGGGCGTCATTGAGAGCAGCAGCACCTCCGGCGCCGCGGACGCCGCGAAAAATGGCGGCATCACGGTCTCCGGCGGCAGCTTCACCGCACCCGTGGATCCGGAGTACCTGGCCGACGGCCTGAATTTTGAGGCCAAGGACAGCAACGGCATCTACACCTACCACTCCAAGATCGAGGATGCTCTGGATGCCGCCGGGAGCGACGGTACTGTGAGCACTACTGAGGAAAACCTCGGCCTTGAGATCACTCTGCCCACCCCCACCAAGGAGGGTTACACCTTCCTGTATTGGGAGGCTAAGGACGGCACTCAGTACAAGGGTGGTCAGACGGTCAAAGCCAGTGTGTTCCAGGATCTTACCGCCGTGTGGAAAAAGAACAGCGATTCTTCCTCCGGTTCCTCCGACAATGAGCGCACCTATGCCATCGTCACCGAGGACAACGGACACGGCTCCGTGACGGTCAGCGCGGACGAGGCCTCCGCCGGCACCCGCATCACCGTCACCGTGAAGCCCGATGCGGGCTATGAGCTGGACGAGCTGACTGTCACCGACGCTAAGAACAAGGACCTGAAGGTCACTAAGCGGTCCGAGACCACCTACACCTTCCACATGGCGGACAGCAAGGTCACCGTGGAGGCCAGCTTTACCAAGGACGGCACCGTCCAGAAGCCCGACACCCGCTTTGACGATGTGGCAAAGAGCGCCTGGTACTACAAGGCCGTGGAGTATGTGGCCGAGAACGGTATCATGTCCGGCGTGTCCGCCCGGGAGTTCGCGCCCAACGCGGGCTTCAGCCGCGCCATGCTGGCCCAGACCCTGTACGCCATGTCCGGCAAGCCCACTGTGAAGGCGGAGGGCACATTTGCTGACGTGGCGGCCAACGCCTGGTACGCCGACGCGGTGAACTGGGCGGCGGAGAAGGGCTATGTCTCCGGTGTGGGCGACGGGAAGTTTGCCCCCGACGCCTCCATCACCCGGGAGCAGATGGCTCTGATCCTGTACCGCTACGCGGGCAGCCCGGACGCCTCCGGCATGGTCCTGCGGGAGTTCGCCGACGGGGACAGCGTCAGCGCCTACGCCGTGGACGCCATCCGCTGGGCGGTCCATGAGGGCCTGATCTCCGGCATGGAGAACAACACCCTCGCGCCCCAGGGCACCGCCACCCGGGCCCAGGTGGCCCAGATCCTGATGAACTTCCATCAGAAGCTGGATAAGTAAATCAAACGCCCTCTGGCCCCTCACGGGGGACGGAGCAAAGCGAAAAGCGCGCCCCGCCGGTCCATTCGGACCGGCGGGGCGCTGTTCCGCCTTCCTACGCTGGAAATGGTGATAATATCACGGAAGATCGGGGGCGGCCTGGGTATAATAAGGCCATAGAAGAAAGAATCGATCCCCGCTCCACAGGGCGGGACGGAATATCACAAAGGAGGAACCACTATGTCAGTGATCCATATCGACCGAAATAATTTCCAGAGCGAAGTGCTGGATTCCGACCGCCCCGTCCTGCTGGACTTCTGGGCCCCCTGGTGCACCCCTTGCCGGATGGTGGGCCCCATCCTGGACGAGATCGCCGGGGAGCGGAGCGACATCAAGGTCGCCAAGGTCAACGTGGACGAACAGCCGGAGCTGGCCGGTCAGTTCGGCGTCATGAGCATCCCCACCCTGGTGGTGGTGAAGGAGGGCAGGATCGTCCAGCAGGCGATGGGCGCCCGGCCCAAGGCTCAGATCCTGTCCATGCTGTAAGGAGCGCCGGATATGGGACTGTTTGACGGTTGGAAGATGCCTGACATCGGACAGGGCGTGGAGGAGTTCCGGGCCACGCCTGGGGCGGTGCTGCTGGATGTGCGCTCCCGCCAGGAGTTTCAGAAGGGGCACATCCCCGGAAGCCGGAACGTGCCCCTGTCCTCCCTCGGGGAGGCCGCCGGCCTGGCGGAGGACAAGGAGACCCCGCTGTTCGTCTACTGTTACAGCGGGGCCAGAAGCGGCCAGGCGGTCCATGTGCTGCGGCGCATGGGGTATGCCAACGTGAAAAATATCGGCGGCATCGCCGCCTGGACAGGAGAGGTGGAGCGCTGAAATGAAAGTCGTGATCGCAGGTAGCGTGGCGGGGGGCGCCGTGGCAGTCCACATCTGCCGTCCGGAGGCCGCCGCCTGCGGCATGGACAAATAACCCCTCCAAAGTCTCAGCCCCGCCTTCCGTTTGGAAGGCGGGGCTGCCAGCTTGTCAAAAAACCTCGCTGGTGGCGAGGTTTTTCTGGTATAATAGAGAAAAGGGGGATTGAATGTGGAGAACTGGAAAAAGGATTCCCGAAAAGATATAGTGATGGTGGATGTGGATGCATTAGTCCCCCCAGACCATCTGCTCCGAAAAGTAGAAAGAGTCATGGATTATGACTGGCTATATGAGCGGTTAAGTCCATATTATTGCGCAGACAACGGGCGTCCAGGAACGGATCCTGTAGTGTTAATCAAGATGGTTCTAATTCAGCATTTGTTTGGGATCGCGTCTTTACGTCAGACTCACCGGGAGATACAAGTAAATATAGCATACCGTTGGTTCTTGGGATACAGTCTACTGGACGAGATCCCTCATTTCGCAACGGTAAGTTATGCCTTTTGCAAACGCTTTCCCCCGGAGCTGAGTGAAGAAATTTTTGCACATATTTTGAACAAAGCACTGAACAACCGGATGGTAGACCCAAGCATGATTTTTATCGACGGAACACATATTAAAGCATCCGCGAATAAAAAGAAGTTCCAGAAGGAACAGGTCGCCAAAGCCGCGAAGGTGTACGAGGAACAACTTCGCAAAGAGGTATCCGAGGAACGAGAAAAACTGGGTAAGAAAGTCAACGATGACGATGATGACGAAAATAAAGGAAGTTCCGGAGGAGGAACGGTTGAGAAAACGGTGTCCAAAACCGACCCTGACTGCGGAATGTTTGTAAAAGGGGCACATGAGCGGCAGTTTGCGTACAAAGCACATACTGCCTGTGATAAGCACGGCTTTGTGTTGGGTGTTGAGGTAACCGCTGGAAATGTAAGCGATAGTGCTGCATGGGACGCAGTATACGACCAGGTAACGAACAGTTTTCCCGAAGTTAAGTTTGTAACGATGGATGCCGGATACAAAACACCCTGGATTGCAAAGAACGTTCTGGAACACAGCAGAATTCCCATCCTTCCCTATACCCGATACAAGGGAAAGAACGATAAATTTAAGCCTTGGGATTTTACTTATGATGCAGCAACAGACAGTTTTACCTGTCCCAGAGGACATGAACTGCGGCATACGACCACAAGCAAAGAAGGGAAACGGACTTACCGCAGCTCACCCAAAATCTGCAAAGACTGTCCCTGCAGAACTGTTTGTGGCGCAAATGAGAGCGGACAGCGGATACTCACAACTCATATCTGGCAGGAATATCTCGATTTGGTCGAACATTTGAGAAAAACCGAACGTGGCAAGGAACTCTATGCCATGAGAAAAGAGACCATAGAGCGTGTTTTTACTGATGCAAAAGAAAAGCACGCCATGCGGTATACGCACCACCGAGGTCTGGCCCGGGTTTCTGCTTGGGTGAGGCTTAAATATGCTGCCATGAATCTCAAAAAGATTGCTATTGGGAAGTGGAATGCTTCTAATTTTGCTTCCTATATCATGATTTTTGCCCCGTTTAATGATAAAACGCCAGTCCTCGTGTTTTGAGAACTGGCGTTCTTTGACAAGCTGGGGCAAGCACCCCTGGTGCTTGCCTGCCTTGATAACCGCAGAGCAAGGCCGGGCGGGGCGGTCAATGGCGGCGCACTTGTGCGCCGTTCATCTCGACCATTGACGGCCCCGGCTGGGATTGCTACAAATCATCCTCTTACCTTCTGAATTAGGGCTTTGGCCTCGTCTTTTTTCAAAACTTTACCATAGGACACGACTTTGTCATCTACCACAAGGGCAGGGGTAGTCATTACACCATAGGTAGCGATCTGCGAGAAGTCTGTCACATGGTCTATGGTTGTTTCCATGTGCAGTTCCGCAAGCGCTGCTCTGGTGGCATCTTCCAGCGCATGGCACTTCGCACAGCCAGACCCCAGCACTTTTACCCCCGCGATTGTTTTTGCGGCCTCTGCTTCCACCATTTTTTCGGGTGTGCAACTACCGCCACAGCAACAACTTTTTTCCTCTTTCTTCTTGTGAAACAGTCCAATAGGGGAACACCTTCTTGAAGGTACCCAGCATTTGTTCCTTTGCGTAGGTGAGCCTTTCCCGGATCGTCAGGTCAGGAGACTCAATATCAACGCTGCCAGCCGAAAGTACAAAACTTTCAACATACTTTTCCATACGCAACTTTTCAATCATGCTACCGCCGATTACCGCAATCACGAGCCCAAGGATCACATAGACAACAGCCACTTTTGCGCCGAAAATGCTCATTAGCAGGACAAGACTTCCCAAATCGACCATCGGAGATGAAATCAAAAAGGAGAACGTCACCCCCAAGGGAAGTCCCGCACTGGTAAAACCGATGAACAGCGGGATAGATGAGCAGGAGCAAAAGGGGGTCACTGTTCCCAGCAGAGCGGAGATGATGTTCGCCCAAATCCCATGAAAACGACCTAAAATGCGCTTACTTCGCTCTGGCGGAAAATAACTTTGAATATAGGAGATTGCAAAAATCAATACGCAGAGCAGAACCGTGATTTTCAAGACATCGTAGATAAAAAACTGGACGCTGCCGCCAATGCGCCCATTTACATCCAAGCCCAGTGCCGACAGCCCAATGCCGAGAAGTTCGTTCAGCCATTTCATGCCAAGCACCTGGTCTTGAATGAAATCCCACACGCCCATACAAAAGCCTCACTTTCCATAGATAGAAAATACATCAAAAATTTTTGATGTATCGTGCCGATAGAAACGCCATCTAAGTAGATGGCGTTTCTATCCACAACGAGGACAGGTACCCTCATGCTCCATGTCTGGAGTTGTCAACTTCTTAAGCAATTCCACCGCATAGTTCCTGCCAGCAGGACTCAGGCGGTAGTGCATCCATTTACCCTCCTGGCGACTGACAACAATGCCAGAATCGCAGAGGATTTTCATGTGGTAGGAAAGGCCGGACTGCGTTAAATCCAATGGCTCTTGTAGGACGCAAGCACACTTTTCACCGCTCCTTAACTGTTCCAGGATTGCAAGCCGCTTAGGGTCACAGAGGGCCTTGAATACCTTTGCCTGCTCTTGATACGCTGTCCCCATGTTTTCACCTCGCATCAAATTATTTTGATATGATTAGTATATGCGGCAATTATGCGTTTGTCAACAGTTCAATCAAAATTTTTTGAAGTCAACGCCCGCCACGCTCAAGAGAACGTCGGGGCCGCTTGCGGCCTTTCTCTGCCTGTTCCCACTGTTTGCCGGCCTCCACCGCCTCTGCTACCTGCTCCGGGCCAAAGACCCGCTTGACCCGTGTATAGTCGGAGAAGGACGAAAAAACTCGCAGGTCCCTTCAGAAAGGAACCTGCGAGTTTTAATTTCCAGCTATTCCCACTCCACCGTGGCCGGGGGCTTGCTTGTGATGTCATAGACAATGCGGTTGATCCCTTTCACTTCATTTACGATCCGCACAGAGACCTGATCCAGGACCTCATAGGGGATCCGGGCCCAGTCGGCAGTCATAAAATCATCGGTCGTGACTGCCCGGAGCGCCAGCGTGTGGTCATACGTCCTTCCGTCCCCCATGACGCCCACAGAGCGGGTGTCGGTGAGAACAGCGAAGTACTGGTTCAGGTTCCTGGCCTCGCCGGCCCTGGCGATCTCATCCCGGAAAATAAAATCCGCCTGCCGCAGCGTATCGGCTTTTTCCTTTGTGACCGCTCCGATGATCCGGATGGCAAGGCCGGGACCGGGGAACGGCTGGCGGCTGACCAGATACTCCGGCAGGCCGAGTTCCCGGCCCAGTTGACGCACCTCGTCCTTGAACAGCAGGCGCAGGGGCTCGATGATCTCCTTGAAATCCACATAGTCGGGCAGGCCGCCCACATTGTGGTGGCTCTTGATGACGGCGGCGGCGCCCGCGCCGGACTCGATCACATCGGGATAGATGGTGCCCTGTGCCAGATAGTCCACTGTGCCGATCTTTTTCGCCTCTTCCTCAAAGACACGGATGAATTCTTCCCCGATGATCTTGCGCTTGCGCTCCGGATCGGACTCGTCCGCCAGCTTTGTCAAAAAACGCTCCTCTGCATCGACACGGACAAAATTCATTGACCACTTTGCGAAAGCCGCCTCGACCTCGTTGCCCTCATTCAGCCGCATCAGGCCGTGATCCACAAAGACACAGGTGAGCTGGTCTCCGATCGCCTCGGCCAGAAGCGCCGCGCACACAGAGCTGTCCACGCCTCCGCTGAGCGCCAGGAGGACCCTGCCTTGTCCCACCTGTTCCCGGATCTGACCGATCGCGGTGTTCTTGTAGTCCGCCATGCTCCAGGTACCGCGGGCCCCACATACCTCATACAGGAAGTTATGGAGCATCCGCGTGCCGTATTCCGTATGGCTGACCTCCGGATGAAACTGAACGCCGTAAAACCTCCGTACCTCGTCCGCGATTGCCACATGGGCGCAGGCGGCGGAATGGGCCGTCAGCCGGAATCCGGCCGGAACGCGCGCCATATAGTCGCCATGGCTCATCCAGGAGACGCTCTTCTCCGGGAGCCCCTGAAAAATGGGACAGGACCGGTCATACCACGTTACGGTTTTCCCGTACTCTCTGGCGGAATCCTCCTGCGCAGGCGTCACCTGGCCGCCCAGCACTTGGGCCAGCAGCTGACAGCCGTAGCAGATGCCAAGGACCGGGATCCCCAGTTCAAAGATCGCCGGATCCACCTGGGGAGATCCCGCTTCATATACGCTGTTCGGACCCCCGGTAAAGATGATCCCGATGGGGGAAAACGAGCGGATCTCCTCCAGCGGCATGGTGTATGGGTGGACCTCGCAGTAGACGTGACATTCGCGCACCCGCCGGGCGATCAGCTGATTGTACTGACCGCCGAAATCCAGGATCAATATGCGTTCCATTTGGTATCCTCCTTGTCAATCCATGTCATCCAATTCGCCCGAAGTCTTCTCAAGGCCGGGATATGCCTTGCGGGAGCTGCGTGGGCACCGCAGCAAACCGCCTCGTGAAGCACCCTCTGCTCAGACTGCCAAAAGCGATTACGTTCCATCCTCTGACCGCTCCAGCCGCTCCCGGCCACGACACAGTCTCTCATAGGTTTCCCTCCTTGGCCTGGATCCTTTGCCGGATTTTTCGTTCAAACCGGTCCTTATCGCCCCGTCTCGGGATCGCAGTGGGGTATGCGCCCCCAAAGCAGGCGGTGCAGAAGCCCTCGCACCCATCCGCGATCTGCAGCAGGTGCTCCACGCTGAGATAGCCCAGGGAATCTACGCCGATGATTTCAGCGATCTCCTCCACCGTGTGGTGGTTTGCGATCAGATGTTCCGCATCGTCAATGTCCGTGCCATAGTAGCAGGGGGCCACGAACGGCGGCGCGCTGACCCTCATGTGGATCTCTCTGGCCCCGGCCCTGCGCAGCAGATCAATCACGCCCCGGCAGGTGGTGCCCCGGACGATGGAATCGTCGATCAGCACGATACGCTTGCCCTCCACCAGCGCGCGGATGGGGTTGAGCTTGATGTTGACGCCCACCTCCCGCAGCTCCTGGGTGGGAGAGATAAAGGTGCGCCCAATATACTTATTTTTGGTAAAGCCGATCCCATAGGGGATCCCGGACGCCCTGGCATATCCCAGGGCGGCGTCCAGTCCGGAGTCCGGGACGCCGATGACCACGTCGGCCTCCACAGGGTGCTCGGCGGCAAGGAAAGCCCCGGCCCGCTGCCGTGCGGAGCTCACCGCGGCGCCGTCGATTACCGAGTCCGGCCTTGCAAAGTAAACGAACTCAAAGACACACAGATGCCTGCCGGCCGTCCCGCAGCGGCGGGTATCACATTTCACGCCGTCATAGCTGACGGTGACGATCTCGCCGGGGCGGATGTCCCGGACGAACCGGGCTCCGACGGCATCCAGCGCACAGCTTTCCGAGGCAAAGACCGTTTTCCCGTCTGCTGTCTCTCCCATACAGAGGGGGCGGAAGCCGTGGGGATCCCGGGCGGCGATCAGCTTGGTGGGCGAGGAGATCACCAGAGAATAGGCCCCCTCGATCCTGCCCATGGCGGCATAAACCGCCTCCTCGATGGACGGGGTTCGGAGCCGCTCTTGCACGATGATATAGGCGATCACTTCGCTGTCGGTGGTGGTGTGGAAGATGGAGCCGCTCTGCTCCAGCCGGTTTCTCAGCTCATAGGAATTGGTCAGATTCCCGTTGTGGGCCAGGGCCATCCGGCCTTTATGGTGATTGATGATGATGGGCTGAGCGTTGCGCTTGCGGTCGGAGCCGGTGGTAGCATAGCGGACGTGTCCCACGACGATGTTGCCGGTCCCCAGCTGTTTGATGCGCTCCTTTGGGAAAACCTCGTTGACCAGCCCCTCGTCGCAATAGGCGGTAAACACCCCGTCATCATTGACCGCGATCCCCGCGCTCTCCTGCCCCCTGTGCTGGAGGGCAAACAGCCCGTAATAGGCCAGAGAGGCCACATCGGAAGTTGCTCTGGAAAAAACGCCAAAGACACCACACTCTTCCCGAATGTGGTGTTCCTTGGGAACGGGCTGTTTAATTTGTTCCATGTTCCACAAGCCTCTTCATGATCTCGGCGTATGCCTCCTCCACGCCGCCCAGGTCCCGGCGGAAGCGGTCCTTGTCCAGCTTTTCCCCGGTTGCGGAGTCCCACAGGCGGCAGGTATCGGGGCTGATCTCGTCCGCCAGAATGATCCTGCCATCCGAGGTCCTGCCAAACTCCAGCTTGAAGTCTGCCAGCGTCACGCCGCACTCGGCCCAAAAGCGCTGTAAAATGCGGTCAATCTTCAGCGCATAGCCCTTGATGGTCTCGATTTCAGCGGGGGTAGCCAGCTTCAGGGCCAGCGCGTGGCTGGTGTTGAGCAGAGGATCCCCCAGCGCGTCGTTTTTATAGGAGAACTCGAGAACGGGCTCGTCAAACACCAGCCCCTCCGCGACACCGTACCGCTTGGAGAAGGAGCCGGCGGCGATGTTGCGGACGATGACCTCCAGAGGGACGATGGACACCTTTTTGACCAGGGTCTCCCGCTCGCTCAGCTCCCGGACAAAGTGGGTTGGGATGCCGTTTTTCTCCAGCATCTGCATCAGGAGATTGCTCATCCGGTTGTTGATGACGCCCTTGCCCGCGATGGTCCCCTTTTTCAGTCCGTTGAAGGCGGTGGCGTCATCCTTGTAGTCCACGATATAGAGCTCCGGATCATCCGTTCCATAGACCTTTTTGGCCTTGCCCTCGTAGATTTGTTTCAGCTTTTGCATCAATATTGTCCTCCCTTGTTATTTTCCACTGTCACCGTAGTTTGCAAGCACCCGGGCGGAGGGATCGTTCACATCACAGCCCTTCCACGCCTTGTTGGGCATCCAGAAGTCCACGACCATCCGGCTCTGGCCGGGGTAATATGCTTCAAAGATCTCGCGATACAACAGGGACTCCTTGGTGAAGGGACGGGCGTGGGTGTACGCCAGACGCTTCTCCGCAAATTCCTCGTCGGTATAGCGGCTCTCCGCATAGTCTTTCAGGTAATCCACCATGGAATGGCCTACCGCGTCGGAAAACGCGGCCTTTTCCCGGTAGAGGATGCTACGGGGCAGATAGTCCCCCTCAAAGGCGCGGCGAAGCAGGTATTTCCCCTTTCCGTACTTGTTCAGCTTCCGCTCCGGATCGATGCTCATCACATACTCCACAAAGTCCAGGTCGCCGAAGGGCACGCGGGCCTCCAGGGAGTTGACGGAGACACAGCGGTCGGCCCGGAGCACATCGTACATGTGCAGCTCCCGGACACGTTTGACCGCTTCCCTCTGGAACTCCGCCGCCGACGGGGCAAAGTCGGTGTATTTATAGCCGAACAGCTCGTCGCTGATCTCACCGGTCAGCAGGACCCGAATATCCGTTTGCTCGTGGATCGCCTTACAGACCAAGTACATCCCCATGCTGGCCCGGATGGTGGTGATGTCGTAGGTGCCCAGCAGTGCGACCACCGTCTCCAGCGAATCCAGCACCTCCTCCGGCGTCATATAGACCTCTGTGTGCTCGCTTCCAATGTAGTCCGCCGCTTCTCTGGCATATTTCAAATCAATGGCATCCTCACTCATACCGATGGCAAAGGTGCGGATCGGCTTGTCAGCGTATTTCTGCGCCACCGCGCACACCAGCGAGGAGTCCAGCCCCCCGCTGAGGAGGAACCCAACCTTGGCATCGGACACCAGCCGCTTTCGGATGCCTGCGATCAGCTTTTCCCGGATGGTCCCGCACACGGTCTCCAGATCATCCCGGCACACCTCCCTGACGGCGGTGATGTCCCGGTAGCAGACGAATTTCCCGTCCTTGTAATAATGGCCTGGAGGGAAGGGCATGATCCGGTCACAGATCTCCACAAGGTTTTTGGGCTCGCTGGCAAAGACGATCGCACCAGCGGGATCATAGCCGTAGTAGAGCGGGCGGATCCCGATGGGATCCCGGGCCGCAAGATAGCTGCCGGTGCGGCCGTCGTACAGGATCAGCGCAAATTCCGCGTCCAGCATCCGGAACATATCCGTGCCGTACTCTTGATACAGCGGGAGCAGGATCTCACAGTCAGACCCGCTTTGGAACGCATAGCCCTTTTCCTGAAGCGCCTGCTTCATCGGCTCAAAGCCGTAGATCTCACCGTTGCAGACCACATAGCTGCCATCCAGCGCAAAGGGCTGCATCCCCTCCGGCTGCAATCCCATGATGGCCAGCCGGTGAAACCCCAGCAGCCCTTTTCCCGTATCCACGATCCGGCTGTCATCGGGACCGCGGGAAAGGGTCTTGTCAAACCCTTTCCTGAACTGCTCATAGTCGGCGGCTTCCGAACAGTAGCCCATAATGGAACACATAGTATCAACCTCCCAAACATCATCAGCATGCAACAGGGCAAGTGCTGTTCTCGCGGTGCCACCTGTATTTGTTCTCGTTTACGAGCCTCAGGGCAAGGCTCTTCCGCATCACGGGCGGTGTTCCGGCTCACCTACTCAGATCCCTCTTTTCAGTTCGCAGCTCGAAAAGTGTTATTCCCGCAAGCTCTGCCGCGCGGATCTCAGCATCCCGCGCTCTCTGTGGGTGAGTTCTTGCCGTACTTCTCTTTTCTCAAACGCTTTTATGCTTTTCCGAATGTCTGTCTCAGGCGGCCGGGAAAATCGGACCTTCCCGTTTTACCCCGTACCCGGTCACTTGACGCTGAAGAGCAGATCGCCATAGGTGGGGAACGGCCAGCAGCTTTCAGCGGTCAGGATCTCCGCTTCGTCGGCCGCGGCCCGCAGCTCGGTCATCCGGGACAGCAGCTCATCCCGGATGAAATCAGCCTCCTCGGTCACATCGGACAGGGTTTTGAGCCTGGCGGTCACACTGTCCAGCGCATCCACTCTTGTGTCGATGCGCTCGGTCACCGCCGCCAGCTTTTTGACCAGCTTCGTTTCGTAGCCGCAGCTGATCCCGGCATCCAGTGCCTTCTTGCCGGCGGCATCCCGGGCCACGTCCGCAGCATAGCGCGCAACGGCGGGCAGGATCTGCTTCCGTGCCATGTCGCTCATGGTCTGGGCTTCGATGCACACCGTTTTGCAGTAGTTCTCCAGCATGATCTCATACCGGGAGCGCAGCTCCGTCTCGGTATAGACCTTGTGGGCCGTCAGCATCTCGATATTCTTCTTTTTCAAAAGCTCCGGGATCGCATCCGGTGTGGTGCGCAGGTTGAGCAGGCCCCGCTCCTCCACAGCCTCCCGGATCCATGCGTCATCGTAGCCGTTCCCATTGAAAATGATCCGCTTATGGGCCTTGATGGTGCGCTTGATCAGCTCATGCAGGGCGGTGTTGAAGTCCTCCGCGCGCTCCAGTTCATCCGCGTAGAGCTTCAGCGACTGGGCCACCGCGGCGTTGAGCATGATGTTGGCACAGGCGATGGAGTTGGAGGACCCCAGCATACGGAACTCAAATTTATTGCCGGTAAAGGCGAAGGGAGAGGTGCGGTTGCGGTCCGTGGTATCCCGGAGAAAGCGAGGGAGCACATCCACCCCCAGCTTCATCTTCTTCTTTTCCACACCGGCATAGGCGGAATCGGTCTCGATGGCGTCCAGAACGGCGGTCAGCTCATCCCCCAGGAAGATCGAGATCACGGCGGGAGGCGCTTCGTTGGCGCCCAGCCGGTGGTCGTTTCCGGCCGTTGCAACAGAGGCCCTCAGCAGCCCCTGATAGTCGTCCACCGCCTGGATCACTGCCGCCAGGAACAGCAGGAACTGGGCGTTTTCATGGGGCGTCTCGCCGGGAGAGAGCAGGTTCACGCCCGTGTCGGTGGAGAGGGACCAGTTGTTGTGCTTGCCGCTGCCGTTGACCCCGGCAAAGGGCTTTTCGTGGAGCAGGCACACCATGCCATGCCTGGCCGCTACCCGCTGCATGATCTCCATGGTCAGCTGGTTCTGGTCCGTGGCCAGATTGGTGGTGGTGTAAATGGGGGCAAGCTCATGCTGGGCGGGCGCTACCTCGTTGTGCTCCGTCTTGGCCAGGATCCCCAGCTTCCATAATTCGGTGTTCAGCTCCTCCATGAAGGCGGCCACCCGGGGCTTGATGGAGCCGAAGTAATGGTCGTCCAGCTCCTGCCCCTTGGGGGGCTTGGCGCCGAACAGAGTTCTGCCCGTATAGATCAGGTCCCTGCGCTTTTCATACAGCGCCTTGTCAATCAGAAAATATTCCTGCTCCGGTCCGACAGAGGGGGTCACATGCCTGATCTCATCGCTGCCGAACAGCTTCAGGATGCGAAGGGCCTGCCGGTTCAGCGCCTCCATGCTGCGCAGGAGGGGCGTTTTCTTATCCAGCGCCTCTCCGCCATAGGAGCAGAAGGCGGTGGGGATGCAGAGGGTCTTTCCCTTGATAAAGGCATAGCTGGTGGGGTCCCATGCGGTGTAGCCCCGGGCCTCAAAGGTGGCCCGCAGACCGCCGGAGGGGAAGGATGAGGCGTCCGGCTCGCCACGGATCAATTCCTTGCCGGAGAATTCCATGAGCACCCTGCCATCCGGCGCCGGGGTGATGAAGCTGTCGTGCTTTTCCGCGGTGATCCCCGTCAGAGGCTGGAACCAGTGTGTGAAATGTGTCGCTCCATTCTCGACTGCCCAGTCCTTCATGGCGTCAGCGACCGCATTGGCCACGGACAGATCCAGCCTGGTTCCTTTTTGAATGGTGCGCTTCAGAGAGTGGTACACATCCCCGGACAGGCGGGCTTTCATCACACGGCTGTCAAAGACCATGCTTCCGAAAATTTCTGGTACAGTCGTCATAGTGGGTCTTCCTTTCAAAAAAATAAAAAGAGACGCTGGCGTCATAAGAGGTACTGCCTCTGAGACGCCAATGTCTCTCAACACTGCAAATATACATCCGGCGGCCGGAAAAGTCAATTGTCAATTTGTTGAAAGTGGATTTTCCTGGGTGATGATTTTTTGGCAGATTGCAGGCTTGTAAAACGGAGGATTTTCTCGTATTCTAACCGTAAAATCAGGATATTCCGCAAAAATGCGGGCTTTATCTTCCATTTTCTTTGCTTTGTCCGCCGTTTTTCACAGGGCGGTCCCGGCAGAAAAGGCGCGGTTTGAGTTGAAACACCTTCGTTTGGAATGACAGAAAGCGGGTGAGAACGTGAAGTATACGCCGGAAGAAGTGATACAGTTCGTTCAGGAGGAGGACATCAAGTTTATTCGGCTGGCCTTTTGCAACGTCTATGGAAAGCAGCACAATGTGGCCATCATGCCCAGCGAGCTCAAACGCGCCTTCGCATACGGGATCGCCTTTGACGCCTCGGCGGTGGATGGCTTCGGCGGCGAGATCCGCTCCGACCTTCTGCTTCACCCGGACCCCTCTACCCTGATCCAGCTCCCCTGGAGGCCGGAGCAGGGCAAGGCGGTCCGGATGTTCTGCGATATTTCCTATCCGGACGGCAGGCCCTTTGAGCGGGATACCCGGAATATTTTGAAAAAAGCGGTGGCAGATGCCAGCGCCCTGGGTTGCCAGTTTGCATTTGGCGCTGAGATGGAGTTCTACCTGTTTCGGGTCGATGAATATGGAGATACTACAAAGATCCCCTATGACCGGGCGGGCTATATGGATATCGCGCCGGATGACAAGGGGGAAACGATCCGCCGGGAGATCTGCCTCATGCTGGAACAGATGGGGATCCAGCCCGAGAGCTCCCACCACGAGAGCGGCCCGGGCCAGAATGAGATCGATTTCCGGTACTCAGATCCCCTCACAGCCGCCGACCACGCCATCACCTTCCACACAGTCGTCCGCACCGTGGCCGCCCAGAACGGGCTCTGCGCCAACTTTTCCCCAAAGCCGCTGCCGGACTGGGATGGAAACGGGATGCACATCAATATCTCGGCCCAGTGTGATGAGGCCGCCCAGCCGCTGCCCAGTGTGATCGCGGGGATCTTGGAGAACATCCGGGACATGACGCTGTTTTTGAATCCCTGTGAGGAATCCTACCGCCGTCTTGGCCACGACAAGGCCCCCCAGTATGTGACGTGGTCAGCGGAAAACCGCTCCCAGCTGATCCGCATTCCGGCGGCCGTGGGAGAATACCGTCGGGCCGAGCTGCGCTCCGCCGATCCGACAGCCAATCCATACATCGCCTATGCGCTTTTGATCTATGCCGGGATGTATGGGCTCGAGCATGAGCTGCAGCTGCCTCCCGCTTCTGACTTCAATGTTTATACCGCGCCCGCCGAGGTGCTGGAAGGGCTGAAGAAGCTGCCTGGCTCTCTGTATGAAGCCGCCGCTCTGGCCGGAGCAAGCGCATTCATCAATGAACATCTCCCGGAAACTGTGATCTCTGCCTATCGTCATCGATGAACAGCCTGCCATGACAAGGCGAAAGGAGGAGCGCTCATGGTCTTTCAGGAACGGACATACAGCGTACTGATCGTCACGGCTTCGGACAGCTTTACTGCGAAGATCATGCCTTTGCTCCCTGTGACGGACTACTGGCCGGTGACAACGGTACACAGCATTGGAGAAGCGCACCGCAAAATCGCGGAAACAGCGTTTGACATCGTGCTGATCAACGCCCCGCTGCCGGATGATTTTGGGATGCGCCTGGCCGTGGACATCTGCACCAGCAGCGGCGCAGGGGTCCTCCTTCTGGTCCGGAACGATCAGTTTGACGATATTTACGCAAAGGTGGTCAGCTACGGCGTGCTTACGCTGTCCAAGCCCACGAATATGCAGATGGTGGCGCAGAATCTGCGGATCCTCTGCGCCACTCGGGAGCGGATGCGTCAGATGGAGGCAAAACAGGCCACAGTCGAGGAAAAAATCGAGGAGATCCGACTGGTCAACCGCGCCAAGTGGCTGCTGATCGAGTGCCTCGGCATGACTGAACCGGAGGCCCACCGCTATATCGAAAAGCAGTCCATGGATCAGCGCCTATCCAAGCGGGAGGTTGCGGAATCTGTGATCAAAACTTATAAATAGCACAAAGATTCCTCACACAACAAAATTTAGAATTGTGAAAACTCAGGTTGACAAATTGCTGTCAGCCGCGGTACAATACCAGCGGTTGAACAAAGGCGTTCACCAAGGGACTTCTGTCCCCTGGTGAGCGCCTTTTTCTTTTTTGAATTTTTTGTGGGAGGGCGGCACATGACAAAGTATATTTTCGTGACAGGCGGCGTTGTTTCCGGACTGGGAAAGGGCATCACCGCGGCCTCTTTGGGCCGGCTGCTGAAGGCGCGGGGGCTGAAGGTCGCGGCGCAGAAGCTGGACCCATATATCAACGTTGATCCCGGTACCATGAGCCCTTATCAGCACGGTGAGGTCTATGTCACCGAGGATGGGGCCGAGACGGATCTGGATTTGGGACACTATGAGCGTTTTATTGACGAGGATCTAAACCAGTACTCCAACCTCACCACAGGAAAAGTCTACTCTAACGTCATCTCCAAGGAGCGCCGGGGCGAGTATCTGGGGACCACCGTGCAGACCATCCCCCACATCACCGACGAGATCAAACGCTTCATCTACAATGTCGGCAGTAAAGCAGAAGCTGATGTCGTGATCACCGAGATCGGCGGGACCATCGGTGATATAGAGAGCCAGCCCTTTATCGAGGCCATCCGTCAGGTCGGACATGAAGCAGGCCCGGGCAACGCCCTGTTTATCCATGTCACGCTGGTCCCCTATCTGAAGGCGTCCGGCGAACACAAATCCAAGCCCACCCAGCATTCGGTGAAGGAGCTGCAAGGGCTGGGGATCGCCCCGGACATCATCGTTCTGCGCTGTGACGAGCCAATCACCGATCCGGGCATCTTCCGCAAAATCGCTGACTTCTGCAACGTGAAGCCGGACTGCGTCATTGAGAATTTGACCCTTCCCGTTCTCTATGAGGCGCCGCTCTATTTGGAGCAGGCAAATCTGTCCGCGGTGGTCTGCCGGGAGCTGCGTCTGTCGACACCGGAGCCGGATCTGAGTGAGTGGCGGGCTATGGTCTCTGCCATCAAGCGCCGAAACCGTGCTGTGACCATCGGTCTTGTGGGGAAATATGTGCAGCTCCACGACGCCTATCTCTCCGTTGCGGAGGCCCTGCGTCATGCCGGGTTCGCCCTTGGCGCCGTGGTGGACATCCGGTGGATCGACTCGGAAACAGTTACGCCGGAAACAAAAGATGCCTGCCTCTCCTCGCTCGACGGTATTCTTGTCCCGGGCGGCTTCGGCGACCGCGGCATTGAGGGAATGATCCTGGCGGCCCAGTACGCCCGGGAGCACCACACACCCTACCTGGGCATTTGCCTCGGAATGCAGATCGCCGCCATCGAATTCGCCCGCCATGTGCTCGGTATCACGGACGCCAATTCGGGCGAATTTGACCCGGAATGTCCGCATAAGGTCATCGACTTTATGCCTGGTCAGAGCGAGGCAATCAACAAAGGCGGCACCCTCCGTCTGGGCAGCTACCCCTGTGTGGTCGCCGCTGGAACGACGATGGCGCGGTGTTATGGGAGTCCTCAGATCCGGGAGCGCCACCGCCATCGCTATGAGTTCAATAATGACTACCGGGATGCCCTGCGCGCGGCGGGCCTGACCATGAGCGGCCTTTCCCCTGATGGTCAGTTGGTGGAGGCCGTGGAACTGAGCGACAGACCCTTCTATGTGGGCGTGCAGTATCACCCCGAGTTCAAGAGCCGTCCCAACCGCCCTCATCCGCTTTTTCAGGGATTCATTGCAGCCGCATTGGAGGGACAGAACTAATCCGCTTGGGGGTACAGCAAAGAATACCGCAGCTTTGCCGCCCCTGAACATTGAAATACTGGGGGAACCCACAAAGAAAGACACGCTTTTCAGCGTGCCTTTCTTTGTGTAAAGACCGGTCAAAATCGATATTTTCTCCACCATTGAAAAATGGGTGAGTCCTATAAGGACTCACCCATCAGCTTGTCAAAAAACCCCGCCGGTGGCGAGGTTTTTCTGGTATAATAGAGAAAAGGGGGATTGAATATGGAGAACTGGAAAAAGGATTCCCGAAAAGATATAGTGATGGTGGATGTGGATGCATTAGTCCCCCCAGACCATCTGCTCCGAAAAGTAGAAAGAGTCATGGATTATGACTGGCTATATGAGCGGTTAAGTCCATATTATTGCGCAGATAACGGGCGTCCAGGAACGGATCCTGTAGTGTTGATCAAGATGGTTCTAATTCAGCATTTGTTTGGGATCGCGTCCTTACGTCAGACGTACCGGGATATACAAGTAAACGTAGCATACCGTTGGTTTCTCGGATATAGCTTGCTGGAAGAGATTCCTCACTTTGCAACGGTAAGTTATGCCTTTTGCAAACGCTTTCCCCCGGAGCTGAGTGAAGAAATTTTTCGCAAATTGCAAGTGCAAGTTGGACACCTGCACGGTAGAACTTAGTGAATCAGAGCGACGGTCAGGATGGAAGCCGCTGGCTTCCGTCCTGGGCGATGCTGCCGCAGCCTTCGGCTGCGTAAACAGAGTCGAGGAACTCGTCAAACAGTTCCTCCGGGGTGCGGTAGCCAAGCTTCTTGCGAGGCCGTCCGTTCAATTCATCAGCTGCAGCCAAGATATACTCAGCAGAGAAAGCCTCAATGGACACGCCCTTCGGAACAAAGGTTCGAAACAGCCCGTTGTGGCGTTCGTTTTGGGGACGTTCCCATGAGGTGTAGGGATGCGCAAAGTAGACTGCACAGCCCCAGTTCTCGACCTGACTGAACGCAGAGAACTCCGAGCCGTTGTCCACGGTAATGGTCTTGAAGACCTGTGAGAACTTGTCTCCGAATTCTCCCCTGAGTGACTGCATGGCGTTCAGAACGGAGTCTGCATCCTTGCCGGGAATCCGGATGGCAATATAGTTCTCCGTTTTCTTCTCCAACAGGGAAAGGACAACAGCCTCTTTACCGCCCCTCTTGCCGATCACGGTGTCACCTTCCCAATGACCTTCCTCGATGCGCAGAGCTGCGATCTCAGGCCTCTGAGAAATGTCTGTGCCGAAGCTCTTCTTGTGTTCACGGGGCTTGGAGTCCTTGTGCTGCTTGCGTTTCATGGTTTCGGGCAGTTCTGTCACAGACAAGTCAAGGCTGCCTGCCCAGACCTCATTGTAAAGCGTGTGGGTGCAGACCATCTCCTCTGCTGAAAACAGCCTGTGCAGACGAGCATAGCCGACGCAGGCATCCAAAGACCACTTGTGTTCTTTGACCTGTTCAATTATCCAGCGAATGAAGCGAGTGCAGTGACAGATTCGGTGTGGTTTCCGAGAACGCTTTCTGTTCGCCTTGTAGACCGCTTCTCCACGCCTTGCCGAGTATCCGGGTTTCCTGCCCTTGCTGCTCTTTCGGGGCGGTGTGCCGCGCTTTAGCTCGTTCCCAACGGTGGTTGGTGAACATCCGATTGCTCTGGCAATGGCTCTGTTCGTGTAGCCGGCGTTCTTGAGATGCTGGATTGCGCCTCGTTCCTCTCGCTGTAAGTGCTGTCCCTTCTTGCGTTCTACCGATTCTGTGATATAATCTTGGCAGTCCATAGTGATTGCCCTCCCTTGGAAGAAGTTGTGTGCAAACTTCATTCTACCATGTGGGGAAAATCACTATGGATTTTTTCTTAGGTGTCCAACTTCATTTTACAATCGACCTGAAGAAATTTTTGCACATATTTTGAACAAAGCACTGAACAACCGGATGGTAGACCCAAGCATGATTTTTATCGACGGAACACATATTAAAGCATCCGCGAATAAAAAGAAGTTCCAGAAGGAACAGGTCGCCAAAGCCGCGAAGGTGTACGAGGAACAACTTCGCAAAGAGGTATCCGAGGAACGAGAAAAACTGGGTAAGAAAGTCAACGATGACGATGATGACGAAAATAAAGGAAGTTCCGGAGGAGGAACGGTTGAGAAAACGGTGTCCAAAACCGACCCTGACTGCGGAATGTTTGTAAAAGGGGCACATGAGCGGCAGTTTGCGTACGAAGCACATACAGCCTGTGATAAGCACGGCTTTGTGTTGGGTGTTGAAGTAACCGCTGGAAATGTAAGCGATAGTGCTGCATGGGACGCAGTATACGACCAGGTAACGAACAGTTTTCCCGAAGTTAAGTTTGTAACGATGGATGCCGGATACAAAACACCTTGGATTGCAAAGAAAGTTCTGGAACACAGCAGAATTCCCATCCTTCCCTATACCCGATACAAGGGAAAGAAAGATAAATTTAAGCCTTGGGATTTTACTTATGATGCAGCAACAGACAGTTTTACCTGTCCCAGAGGACATGAACTGCGGCATACGACCACAAGCAAAGAAGGGAAACGGACTTACCGCAGCTCACCCAAAATCTGCAAAGACTGTCCCTGCAGAACTGTTTGTGGCGCAAATGAGAGCGGACAGCGGATACTCACAACTCATATCTGGCAGGAATATCTCGATTTGGTCGAACATTTGAGAAAAACCGAACGTGGCAAGGAACTCTATGCCATGAGAAAAGAGACCATAGAGCGTGTTTTTGCTGATGCAAAAGAAAAGCACGCCATGCGGTATACGCACCACCGAGGTCTGGCCCGGGTTTCTGCTTGGGTGAGGCTTAAATATGCTGCCATGAATCTCAAAAAGATTGCTATTGGGAAGTGGAATGCTTCTAATTTTGCTTCCTATATCATGATTTTTGCCCCGTTTAATGATAAAACGCCAGTCCTCGTGTTTTGAGAACTGGCGTTCTTTGACAAGCTGTCAAAACAGATAGACTGTGCCGCCCCTGGTGAGGCACAGTCTATCTGTTTTGGGAAAATGAGACGGGGACACGCGCCCCTCCGGCTGGTCAGCCCATATTCTGGATGCGGCCCTGGATCAGCTTGCCCACTGTGTCGGCGAACCAGCCGATGGAGGGGATGCGGGTCAGGTCCCGCCCGTAGATCTTGTGGGCGGCGGCCAGGTCGGCATCCCGCCCGGTAAAGACGCACACCGGAGCCATGCCCCGGCGGCGGAGGAGGGCGGCCTCATCCGCTGTGTCCTGCACCCCGGCCTTCCCGCTGTAATCCTTGGGAAAGTGTCCGGCGGCGGGGATCTTCTGGTCGTCGTTGGGGTTGGCGTCGGAGAGCAGGATGAACAGCCGGTGGTCACAGGGGCTGCGGTCCATCAGCCAGCCCATGGCCCGCAGGGCCAGGCCGTCCCGGTTCCAGCCGGCGGAGACATAGTCGAAGATGGCGTCATTGTTCCCCGACTCGTTGTAGTCCCGGAGGATCCGCAGGACGGTGCAGCCGCTGACGGAGCAGAAGGAGGTCACCCGCACCGGGATCTGACAGCGGGTGAGGCTCTCGGCGATGAGGTAGGCCTGGGTGGACAGCTTCTCCTGCTGCTGGTTCTGGGAGGCGGAGGCGTCCAGCAGGATGTCCACGGACAGCTCGCCCAGCTCGCTCTGCTGCCGCTGGAGAAAGACCCTCTGGTCCCGGAGGGCGGGGGCCCGCCACGCCAGCCGGGGCTGGAGACGGCCAGCCCGGGCGCGGCTGTCGGTGACGTCGCTCTGGAGCAGGATGGTGTTTTGCAGCCGCTGGGACAGCTGGGCGATGATGAGCCGGTTCCGCACCAGGTTTTCCCGGAAATAGGCCCGGTTCTTCTCCCGCTGGGCCTGGAAGGCGGCGCGCTCCCAGGCGGTCTCGCCATCCACCTCCCCCTGGGGTAGCACCCCCCGGGTGAAGTGGAGGAGGCAGTTTTTGTGGCTGCCGGTGCACAGGGCCTGCTCCGCGGCGGCCAGCTCCCCCAGCGGGAGCATGGACACACCGAAGCAGTTTTCCACATAGTCCCGCAGCACCTGCTCCCGGGTCCGCCCCTGGCCCAGGTGGAACAGGTGCTTTTTCTGCCAGAAAAACTTCCGGCCGCCCTCTTCCGCCGGGCCGCCGCCGGACTGGCCCAGGCGGCGCAGGGCGTTCCCGCGCACCAGCCCGCCCCGCTTCTTGTCCCCGTAGAGCATATCCCGCCCGGCCCAGGCGGCCCACTGGCGGTCGGTGACGCTCCGCCGGGAGCGGCGGAAGTAGCGGTGGAGCAGGGCCTCCATCCGGTCTTTCAGCTGCTCCTCATTCAGCCCCGGGGGAAAGGTGAGGGCGTCCAGCACCCCCCGCTCCCAGTCGTCCTCCGGCCCGGGCTGCCCCAGGGCCCGCTGGAACCAGGCACAGCGGAGGTTGTCCAGGCTCTCCCGGACAGCCTGGTTCCGCCCCCGGGCCACGGTGCGGGCGGCGTATTCCCGCCGCAGTGCATCCAGCACCGGCCGGTCCTCACGGGCACGGCGGTAGACCGCCCCCTCCAGTCCCAGCCAGAACAGGTCGGTGTACAGCTCGCCGCCGAGCTGGCTCTGGAAGGTGTTGAACAGGGGCTTGAAGCGGCGGAAGTCGTAGTAGTGATGGACCAGGCCGATGACCGTGTTGAAATACAGGTCGGCCCCGCCCTCCGGGTCGAAGGCGTGGAAATCCGAGCGGACGCCGTAGTCCTCCGCCCCGTTCCACACCTGGTTGTCTGCACGGCGGGTCTCAATGTCCTGCCGGTCCATCTCAGACTCCGAACAGGCGGCCCCGGTCCGCGTCCCGGGGGATGCGGCTCCACACCGCGTCGGCCACCAGCTGGCGCTCAAAGGGGTCAAAGGCCTTGTTGATGATGCCCAGCTCCAGGGCTTGGCCGGAGGAGATCCCCTTCTCCATCAGGTGGAGGGCGGACAGGAGCCCCCGCAGATCCAGGGCCTTGGTAGAGATCTCTCCGCTGTCGCACTTCTGCCGCAGATCCTGGAACAGGGCGGAGAACTGCTCCACCCAGGTGGTTTTCAGCTCCGGAAAGCCCTGGCGGAGGAGCTTTTGCAGGTTCTCCTGAGAGATGACCGGCATATCCAGCACCACGAAGCGGGAGACCAGGGCCTCGTTCAGTTCCCGGGTGCCGGCATAGCCGTAGTTCATGGTGCCGATAAACCGGGCGGCGGGGTCCAGGGGGATGCGCTGATAGCCGGGGACGTCGATGACCCGGCGGAAGTCCAGGGTGGCGTGGAGGACGGCCAGGGCCTCATTTTTGGCCATATTTACCTCGTCCAGTACGCCGAAGCCTCCCAGCCGGGCGCACTGGCAGACAGGGCCCTCCCGGAAGGCAACCTGTCCATCCTGGAGGGTGTCCGCTCCGATGAGGGCGGCGGCGTCCACGTTGACGTACATGGACACGTCCCAGGCGGGGCGGCCGAAGGCGGCGGCCAGATTCTCCGCCAGCACGTTTTTGCCCGTGGCCTTGGGGCCGGCCAGGAGCAGATGCTCCCCGCACAGCAGGGCGGCGGCCGCCCCCTCCCAGACCTCCTTGCCATAGTAGAGGAAGCGGGGACGGGGCACCCGCCCGGCGGCTTCCGGCGGGGCGGGGTGGGCGTCCCGGAAGGCCCGGACTTCCTCCAGCAGGCCGGAGTCCACCCCCTCCTGCTTCAATTCCTTCCAAATATCCATCCAAAACCCTCCTTGGGGCAAAAATTCCAGATCCCCGCCCTGTGGGGCGGGCTTTTATTGTACGCCGGACGCGGTGGACGCGCAAGGGGCGCCGCCCTATTTTCCCACGCAGAAGCGCTGGAAGATCCGGTCGGTGACGTCGTCCCGCACTGACTGGCCGGTGAGCTCACCCAGGGCGGACAGGGCCTCCTCCACGTCGGTGAGCAGGGCGTCGGGGGTGACCCCCAGGTCCAGGGCCTCTCCGGCCCGGCGGACGGACTCCAGCGCGCGTCCGGCGGCCTCCGCCTGGCGCTGGTTGGTGAGCAGCTCCCCATAGCCGGAGCCGGGATCCCGGGGGAAGGTCTGGGCCACCAACTCCGCCAGACCGTCCAGGCCCGCCCCGGTTTTGGCGCAGATCGGGACGGAGGCGGCCAGGTCCAGCGGTTCCGTCCACTCCAGCTGGCAGGGCAGGTCCTGCTTGTTCAGGACCACGATGGTGGGGGCGCGTTCGACAGCCGCCCGGATCAGGGCGGCGTCCTCCTCCCGGGCGGGCTGGGACTGATCCAGCACCACCAGGATGAGCTCCGCCTCCTCCATGGCCCGGCGGCTGCGCTCCACCCCCAGCTGCTCAATGGGATCGCTGCTGTCCCGAAGACCTGCCGTGTCGATGAGCCGCAGAGGGATGCCCCCCAGCTCCACCGTCTCCTCCACCGTGTCCCGGGTGGTCCCGGGGATGTCGGTCACGATGGCCCGGTCGTAGCCCGCCAGGGTGTTGAGCAGGGAGGACTTGCCCGCATTGGGCCGCCCTACGATGGCGCATTTCACGCCCCGGCTCAAACGGCGGCCCCGCTGATAGGTGGACAGCAGGGCCTCCAGGTCCTGCCGCTGGGCTTCCAGGTCCCGGGCGAGCTGCTCCTGGGTGAAGGGGTCGATGTCCTCGTCCGGATAGTCCAGCACCGCATGGAAGTGGGCCATCACATCCACCAGGGCGGAGTATATGGCCGCGATTTTCCGGGACAGTGCGCCGGACAGCTGGCCCGCCGCCTGGCGGGCCCCCTCCCGGCTCCGGGCGTCCAGCAGGTCGGCCACACCCTCCGCCTGGGCAAGGTCCAGCCGCCCGTTGAGAAAGGCCCGCTGGGTGAACTCCCCCGGGCCTGCCTGGCGGGCCCCCTGGGCAAAGAGGGCCTCAAGGCCCAGGGAGAGGACCATGGGGGAGCCGTGGCAGTGGAGCTCCGCTGTGTCCTCCCCAGTATAGCTGGCCGGACCGCGGCTGTAAGTACACAGCACCTGGTCAATGACTTGGCCCTCACAGTCCAGCAGGCTGCCATATACCAGCGTGCGGGTGGGATGGTCCAAAAGGCCCTTCCGACCCAGGGGCCGGAAGCAGGCGGCGGCGATATCCGCCGCCCCAGGACCGGACAGCCTCAGGATGCCGATGGCTCCTGGTCCGGCGGGGGTGGCCACGGCTGCGATGGTGTTTCCCTGTCTCCCCATATGTGTTCCCTCCTGTGGAAAACCGGCGGCAGGCGACGGAGACTGCCCGGTTTCCTGCAAAATAAAAATTTGTCAATATTGTGGTGTGGAAAAGTCTTGACAGGCAGAAACGCCTGAAAAGGTTCCGGTTTTCTGGCTTATGAGTTTACATAACAATATGTGGAAAACTCTGTGGATAATGTGGATAACCATTGTGAAGCACGGTGTTTCGCCGCCAGGTCCCTGTCTGTTTTTCGATTTGGCACTTTCGATAGAAGGAGAGAGGGATGCGGCGGCAGCGCCCCTCCGCTGGACGGCCGGACGCAGAAAATGGTCGAAAAGATGCAGGAGGGCCGCCGCACCGGGGTGCGCCGGCCCTCGGACTCCCACAGCCCTGGGCTGAGGAGCGGCAGGTCAATCCAGTCGCTTGAGGATGGCCCGGGCTGCCTGGACGCCGGAGGCGCCAGCCTGGGCCAGGCCGCGGGTGACGCCCGCGCCGTCGCCGGCGGCAAAGAAGTTGGGGATGGCGGTCTCCAGCTCCGGGGTGAGCTGAAGGCGGGCGGAGTAGAACTTCACCTCCGCGCCGTAGAGCAGGGTGTCGTGGTTGGCGGTGCCTGGGGCGATCTTATCCAGGACGTAGATCATCTCGATGATGTCGTCCAGCTGCCGCTTGGGCAGGGCCAGAGACAGGTCGCCCGGGACGGCGGCGGTGAGGGTGGGCCGGGTGAAGGACTTGCCCAGCCGGTGCTCGTTGGTGCGCACCCCCTTCACCAGGTCGCCGAAGCGCTGGACCAGCACGCCGCCGGCCAGCATATTGGACAGGGAGGCGATGTGCTTGCCGTAGCGGTAGGGCTCGTTGAAGGGCTGGGTGAAGCGGTTGCTCACCAGCAGGGCGAAGTTGGTATTCTCACTGCGGAGGCTGGGGTCGGCATAGGAGTGGCCGTTGACGGTGTTGATGCCCTCCACGTTTTCGGCCACCACATGGCCGTAGGGGTTCATGCAGAAGGTGCGCACCTGGTCGCCGTACTGCTTGGTGCGGTAGACCAGCTTGGACTCGTACACCACGTCGGTGATGTGCTCAAAGACGGCGGCGGGCAGCTCCACCCGCACCCCGATGTCCACCTGGTTGTTCAGCAGCTCCAGACCCAGGTCCTTGCACTGGTTGGAGAACCACTCCGCGCCGGAGCGGCCGGGGGCGGCGATGAGCCGGCGGCAGGCGACCTCTTCCCCCTTCTCCAGGGTCAGGCGGAAGCCCTCACCGTCCCGGGCGATGTGCTCCACGGCGGTGTTGAAGCGGAACTCAAGCTTGTCCTTCAGTCCCTCATAGATGTTCTGAAGGATACGCAGGTTGTTTTCGGTGCCCAGGTGCTTGCACCGGGCCTGGAGTAGATGCAGGTCATAGCCCAGGGCCCGGCGGGCCAGGGCTCTGGCCTCCGCGGTCTCGGTGGAAAAGACCTGCTCAGTGGCGCCGTGAGCCACGTTGATGGAGTCTACATAGTCAATGAGCTCCATCACATGCCGGGGCTCCATAAAGTCGGTGAGCCACCCGCCGAACTGGGTGGTGAAGTTGAACTTTCCGTCGGAGAAGGCGCCCGCCCCGCCGAAGCCGCACATGGTGTCGCACACGGGGCAGTGGATGCACTCCCGCACTTTGCCCGCCACAATGGGGCAGCTGCGGTGGTAGATGTCCCGCCCCTGGTCCAGGGCCAGCACCTTCAGCTCCGGGCGGTGGCTGGCCAGCTCATAAGCGGCGAAGATCCCGGCCTCGCCGCATCCCAGGATCACAACGTCGTAGATCGGATTCATGGATTTCTCTCCTTGCATTTCTCAAAATAGATCCGGCCGCCGACCGGACACACTTTTTAACAGTATACCATAGCTTGTCCGAAACTGGAATAGGCTTTGGGGCCAAACCCGGTATTTTGCGGGAAAAACAGCAAAAAAACCGGAAGCAGACCCAAGTGTGGGGCTGCCTCCGGCGGCGGGACGAAATGGGGCGCGGGGATCAGCTCTTTTCCTCAAAGGAGGCGCCGCAGCCCCGGCAGGTGACGGTGATCTTGCCCTTGCCCCGGGGGACCCGGAGCTGCTGGCCGCAGTTGGGGCACTTGAAGTAGCAGTGCTCCTTGTCCTGGCGAATGGTGCGGCGCAGCCGGTACCACTTCAGAAGGGGGACGACTACCTGTAAAAACTTGGCATTTTCTGCCCGCCGTTTGGCGTGGCTGCGGGACAACAGGCGGAACAGGGCGGTGAACAGCACCACCATGGAGACCCAGTACAGCAGGTCTGCGCCGGTGAGCCAATAGAGCAGATACAGGACCAGATACAGGACCATCAGGCCGACGTTCAGCTGATCGTTGCCGTACCGGCCATACATAAAGCGTTGGATCGCGTTTCGAATCATGTGGGTGCCTCCTCGCGCGGGGGAAAAACGGGGCAAACCTCCCACCCCGTTTTTTCAGATTCTTATTTATAAAGTATCATAGCGCGCAAGGCGGAGAACGTCAAGAAATCAATCGTAAACAAAATGTAAATTGTGCCCTGACAGGGCCGGATCCGGGTCTGTGCGGCCGGGAAAGACGGTTTTGGGCCGGGTTTTTCTTGCCAGAGGGGCAGAAATACGCTATACTGCCAGCAGAAACCTTACTGCCTGGGAGGGACGCGCCATGAGACGCATCGACAAGGAAAATTACTATCTGGACATCGCGGAGACCGTGCTGGAGCGCTCCACCTGCCTGCGCCGGTGCTATGGGGCCATCATCGTGAATAACGATGAGATCGTCTCCACCGGCTACAACGGGGCCCCGCGGGGCCGGAAGAACTGCATGGATCTGGGCTGCTGCACCCGGGAGGCCATGCGGGTCCCCAGCGGCGAGCGGTATGAGCTGTGCCGCTCGGTCCACGCGGAGATGAACGCCATCATTTCCGCCGCCCGCCGGGACACTCTGGGCTCCACCCTGTACCTGGCCGGACGGGAGGCCAAGACCGGCGAGCTGCTCCACGACGCCACCTCCTGTTCCATGTGCCGCCGGCTGATCATCAACGCCGGGATCGAGCGGGTGGTCATCCGGAACACGGAGACGGAGTACAGCGTGGTCCATGTGGAGGACTGGGTCCGGGAGGACGACTCCCTGCCCCAGCCGCTGGCGGCGGACGGGGAGTGACGGCGGAGAGGCCTGTCTGCTTGACTTTCCCCGGGGCGGGGCATAGAATGGACAGGACTGAAAGAGGTGAACGGCATTGATCCACTATTTTGACAATGCGGCCACCACCCCGGTCCGCCCGGAGGCGGTCCAGGCGGCGGTGGAGGCCATGACGGAGGGGTGGGGCAACCCCTCTTCCCGCTATGCCCTGGGCCGGGAGGCTGCGGCCCGTGTGGCCGGCTGGCGCGGAGATGTGGCCGCCGGTCTGGGCTGCCGGCCAGAGGAGGTGTTTTTCACCTCCTGCGGCTCCGAGGGGGACAACTGGGCCATCCGGGGGGCGGTGGAGCTGGGAAAGCGCCGGGGGAGCCACATCATCACCACCGCCATTGAGCACGCCGCGGTGCTGGAGCCCTGCCGGGAGCTGGAGCGGCAGGGGTATGAGGTGACCTACCTCCGCCCCGACCGGGAGGGGAATATCTCCCTGGAGGAGCTGGAGGCCGCCTTGCGGCCGGACACGGTGCTGGTGTCCATGATGCTGGTGAACAACGAGCTGGGCACGGTGCTGCCGGTGGCCCAGGCCGCCCGGCTGGTCCGGCGGCTGGGCAGCTCCGCCCTGATTCACTGCGACGGGGTGCAGGGCTTTTTGAAGATCCCCTTCACCCCGGCAGAACTGGGGGTGGACCTGCTGACTGTGAGCGGGCACAAGATCCACGCCCCCAAGGGGATCGGGGCCTTGTACATCCGCCGGGGGCTGAAGCTGCCGCCCCTGATCCGGGGCGGCGGGCAGGAGGAGGGCCTGCGCTCCGGCACAGAGGCCACCGCCCAGATCGCGGCCTTTGCCGCGGCGGTGCGGGCGGGGGCGGCCACCCGGGAGGCAGACATCCGGTACATGGCCGGGCTGAAGGCGGAGACCCTGGCCCGGCTGCAGGAGGCGGTCCCCGGGCTGAAGCCCATTGGGAGCGGGACGGCCCCCCACATTCTGGCGGTGACCCTCCCCGGCTATAAGAGCGAGGTGATCGTCCGATTCCTCAGCGACCGGGGGATCTGCCTCTCCTCCGGCTCCGCCTGCCACAAGGGAAAGCCCAGCCATGTGTACGCCGCCCTCAAGCTGCCCAAGAGCGATTTGGACGGGGCGCTGCGCATCAGCTTTTCCTATGACACCACACAGCAGGATGTGGACGCCCTGGCAGACGGCCTGCGGGCGGCAAAGGGGCAGCTGTTCCCCACACTGTCCTGAATCCCCATACCCGAGTTCTCCCGCCCTGGAGCGCCCGGGTATTTTTATCACTGCGCCGGCCGGTCCGCCGGCAGAGAGTAAGGAGGAATTTTGTGTTCGCGTACCTGCGCCGGGGGCCCGGCTTCTACCGGCGGGTGGCCGCTCTGGCCGCCCCTATGATCCTGCAAAATCTCATCACCAGCACCCTGGCCATGGCGGATACCTTCATGGTAGGGATGTTGGGAGAGGCCCCCATGGCCGGGGTGACCCTGGCCAATATCCCGATTTTTGTGGTGCAGCTGTTTTTCTTTGGGGTTCAAAGCGGCTCTACTGTCCTCATCAGCCAGTACTGGGGGAAGGGGGACCGGGAGGCCATCAACCGGGTGATCGGGGTGGCGCTGTGGGCGGTGAACCTGGTCTCAGTCGCCTTTGCCCTGGTGCTTCTCCTGTTCCCCGTTCCCTTCCTGGGTCTGTTCGGCAACGAACCGGAGGTGGTGGCCCTGGCGGCGGAGTACGGGAGGCTCATCGGGCTGTCCTATGTGTTCAACGGGATGACCCTGGTGTATCTCGCCGCATGGCGGAGCATGGAGCGCCCCCGGCTGGGGATGTACATTCTGGCGGCCTCCATGGGGATCAATACCTTTTTGAACTGGGTGCTTATTTTCGGCAAGCTGGGGGCCCCCGCCCTGGGGGTGACCGGCGCGGCGCTGGCCACCCTGATCGCACGCCTGGCGGAGTTTTCCATCGTCCTGGTCCATATCGTCCGCACCCGGGCCTTCCGCTTTGATTTCCGGCTGTTTCTGCGCCCCGGGAGGCAGATGGCCCGGAAGTTCGTGGCGTGCAGCGGCCCGGTGGTATGCAATGAGACTCTGTGGGGCCTTGGCACCTCCATCTTCCCCACCATCATGGGACACATGGCGGGGAGTACAGAGATCCTGGCGGCCTACACCATTGCCGGCAATGTGGAGAAGCTGTGTCTGGTGTTTGCCATCGGGATCTCCGGGACGGCCTCCATCCTCATTGGCCGGGAGATCGGCGCGGGCCGCTCCCACCAGGTGTATGAGGTTGGCCTGGCGCTGAATACCCTGGCGGCTCTGGCCGGCGGCGGCCTGGGGGCGCTGCTCCTGCTGTTCACCCATCTGGCCGCTCCGGTGTGGTTTTTCCCTCTGTTCCACCTGTCCCCCAGGGCCTGCGCCATCGCCACCATGATGATGACCGTGCAGGGCCTTCTCATGCCGGTGCGGGATTTCAACCACTGTACCATCGTGGGGGTGCTCCGGGGCGGCGGCGATGTACAGGCGGCCAGCCTCATCGACCTGGGCCCCCTGTGGCTGGTAGCCATTCCCCTGGCCGCTCTGGCGGGGGTGGTGCTGCGGCTGGACATCCTGTGGGTCTATCTGGCCATGAGCGGGGAATCCCTGGTGAAGTCTTTTATTGGGATGTGGCGGCTGCGCTCCGGAAAGTGGATCCATGACCTGACTCAAATCAACGCCATTGGCGAATAGGAGGAAGTACTATGAAGATCGTCGTTTTGATCGAGAACACCGCGCCGGAGGGCTCCTGTCTGGCGGCGGAGCACGGGCTGTCCTTTTATGTGGAGCACCGGGGGAAGGCGGTCCTGCTGGACGCGGGCGCCTCGGGCGGCTTCGCCGACAACGCTGCCGCCCTGGGGGTGGATCTGGGGCATGTGGACGTGGCGGTGCTGTCCCACGGACACTATGACCACGCCGGCGGCCTGGGGCGCTTCTTTGCCTGCAACGACCACGCGAAGGTGTACGCCCGCCCGTCTGCCGGCGGGGCCTATTTCTCCACCTCCCTGGGGGAGCCCCGGTTCATTGGGGTCAGCCGGGATGTGTGGGAGGGCCAGCGGGAGCGGTTTGAGACGCCGGAGGGGCTGTTCCAGCTCTTTGACGGGGCGTGGCTGGTACCGGAGACCGTCCATGGCGGCCCCTTTGCCAGCCGGGAGACCAATCTTCTGCGCCAGGAGGCGGCGGGCGGCTTTGTCCCGGATGACTTCTCCCATGAGCACTCCCTGGTGCTGGAGGGCAGCCGGGGCCTGGTGCTGTTCAACTCCTGCTCCCACGGGGGAATCGTCAACATCGTCCGCGGGGTGAAGGAACAGCTGGGCAGACCGGTATACGCTGTGTTCGGCGGATTGCACCTGTTCAGCGCCAAGGCGGCCAGCGGGATGAACTGCACCCCGGAGTATGCGCTGTCGGTGGCTGACGCCCTGGTGTCGGAGGGTGTGGAGCAGATCTACACAGGCCACTGCACCGGCCAGGCAGCCCTTGCGCTGTTGCAGGACCGCCTGGGTGAGAGGATCCAGGCCCTCACCACCGGCCTGTGTGTGACACTGGAATAAGGGGGCGCAAAGAGCCGCTGTCCCTCCGGTCCAATGGAGGACCGGAGGGACAGCGGCTCATTTTGTCAAAAAAGTCTGCCAGAGCTTCACGTCCGGAAGCGTGATAGCCTCAGCCCTGGGCCTGCTTCAGGGCCTGGGCCAGCTGGTCTGGGCAGGAGGTGGCCTTGCTGCCGCAGCGGATGCCCTCCATCCGCCGGATGGCCTCCTCCACCGGCATCCCCTTCAGCAGCATGGAGATGCCCTGGAGGTTGCCGCTGCACCCGCCCACTACCTGGACAGACTGGATGAGGCCGTCCTCCACCTGGATGGTGAAGGACCGGGAGCAGACCCCTCTGGGTGTGTACTGAATGGTCATATCGAAACCGCTCCTTATGGACAAAAAATGGGGCCGGCGGACCGGCGTGCCACCATTATACCCGGAGCGGGGAAAAAAGACAAGGGGCGGCTGGGCGGGTCAGCCCTCCTTCCGCTGAAGCTGAAGGCGGTCGGCGATCATGGCGATGAACTCGCTGTTGGTGGGCTTCCCCTTGACATTGGAGACGGTGTAGCCGAAGTATTTTTGCAGTGTCTCCAGATCCCCGCGGTCCCAGGCCACCTCAATGGCGTGGCGGATGGCCCGCTCCACCCGGGAGGCCGTAGTACCGAAGCGCTTGGCCACCTCGGGGTAGAGAACCTTGGTGACCGCGTTGATGACGTCGATGTCATCCACGGCGATGAGGATGGCCTCCCGCAGATACTGATAGCCCTTGATGTGGGCAGGTACGCCCACCTCATGGATGATGGAGGTTACCATGGCCTCCAGACTGTGGGAGTGGTTCCTGTCCTGTTCCAGGGATTCGAAGGTGGTCAGCTGGCGGATGCGGGCACAGATCGTGCTGAACCGGCAGGGCTTGACCATGTAGTGGTCGGCGCCGTTGGCGGCGGCCAGGTCGGCAATGCTTCCCCGGACGTAGCTGGAGAGCACCAGGATCTTGGGATGGCGTTCCAGAGACAGGCCGCGCAGACGCTCCAGCACCTCCAGCCCGTCCAGTCCGGACAGCACCATCTCCATCACGATCACATCAGGGAGCAGCTTCTGGGTCAGTTCCAGCAGCTGAAGGCCGTCTCCCGTCTCTCCAACGACCTCCATGTCCGGTTCGTTCTGAAAGGATTCCACCAGATGACAGCGAAACTCCTGGCTCGCGTCCGCGACCAGCAAGCGTTTGACACATTCCATTTACCTCTCTCCTTCTGAACATCCATATCATTGCGCCGATCGGGACGGGGTGGATCGACTTGGTAAATGTAACATATTCTGACGGGATATGCAAGGATGTAATTTCAAAAATTTGGAAAAACAGTTCGTCAGTATATGACAAAAATGGGTGGGATACCTCAGAGAAATCAGGGGAAACTATACAGAACAAAGGTGAAAGTGTCGATATACGTAGAAAATATGACGAAATAGACAGCCGTTTTTCTTCCAGTTCGGCAGGGTGCGAGGGGCAGAATCTGAGAAAGAGAGAACAACAAAATGACAGGATGCGGCAAGATGTTGGAGAATGCGGGGCCCCCCCGCAGAAAAAATTGCGGTGGGAGGGAACTTTTTTACGCGGCCGCCGTCTATCTCTACAGGATCCCATCCAAACAAAAGGCTGACCGCCTGCTTGAAGGAGTGTTGTATGATGAAACGAACCCTGTCTGCTCTGATGCTCAGCGGCGCGCTGCTGTGCGCTCTGTCCGTCCCCGCCCTGGCTGCGGAGCCCGCTGCGCCCCAGACTGATACGTCCCTGACCCAGGAGGAGACCCTCCCGGACAGCGTGCTGTACTACGGCACTGTAACGGAGGTAGTCCGGGATGAGGCGGGGACGGTCTCCCGCCTGGCCCTGTCCTCTGAGCGGTATGGTGACTATGTGATGAACCTCTCCGCGGATACTGTGTGGGTGGATGCCGGGAAGCGCGCCGCCTCCGATCCCTCCGACCTGGAGGCTGGCGAAGCTGTCTATGTGTTCCACAGCCCGGTCTCTACCCGCTCCCTGCCGCCCCAGTCCGCCGCCTATGCGGTGGTCCGGAATATGCCCCAGGATATGGGCTGCTCCATGTACCACGAGGTAGAGGCGGTGACGGAGCAGGATGGCCGCCTTACGATCACCACGGACAACGGCGGATTGCTGCTCCATGTGGGAGAGGAGACCCAGTGTGTGGACTACGCCACAGGAGAGGCCGTTGACCTCTCCCAGCTGAAGGCTGGCGGCCGGGTGATGGCCTGGTACGACGCCGTGATGGAGAGCTACCCCGGTCAGGCGGCGCCCCACTGTCTGATGCTTCTGCCTCCGGTGGAGGATCAGTCCGGTGAGCAGACCCAGCTGGAGCAGCCTGATGAGGCCGCCGAGCTGGCGGACGGGACTGCCCTAAGCATTGTTCTGGAGGGAGATATGGTGCTCCCGATGAAGGGCAGCTATGAGAACGGGGCCGCCATGATGCCCGTGGCCGCGGCTGCCCAGGCGCTGGGCTATGAGGTGACCTACACCCCCGGCAAGGACGGGGCCCCCGCCCTGGTCACGGTGGAGAGCGAGACCTTCCGGGTCAACCTCACCATTGGACAGGAGCAGATTACTGGTGTCACCAAGATCGAGGGCGCGGCGGGTATGACCTCTCCCATGAAGTACGGAGCCGCCCCCCGCATCGAGGCGCCCGGAACGACTTGGGCTCCCGCACAGCTGTTTGAGATGCTGGGCCGCACCGTCACCCTGGAGGGGGACACCCTTTCCATCCAGTAAGTGCCTCCACCTCCTCCAACCGGTCAGAACAAAAGAGAACCCCCTGTGCCGTGCAGGCACAGGGGGATGTTTTTTGGATAAGGCTGGATTCAGCGGGCGGAGACATACTTGTGCAGGGTCTTGCGCACCGCACCGGGGCCGGCGAACAACTCGGCGGCCATGGCCTCGATCTTCTCGCCCAGCCCGGCCTCGTACAGGTCCAGGCCGAATACATCCTTCCGGGTGTAGAGCTGCTTCAGGCAGCTCATGTCCTGGGCGCCCTCCCGGATCTCCAGGGGGGCTACGATGGCCTGAAGCTCCTCCAGCAGGGGGTCGGGGGAGGGCTCGAAGGGCTTCCCGGCGTCATTCACGCCCTTGAGGTAGCGGGCGTAGCCGGCCAGAACCAGGGGGATGAGGACCAGCTCGTCCATGTTCAGGCCCTTGGCCTGATAGGCCTTGATGGTCTCACCGAAGCGGATGGACAGCTTCTGGGAGGTGTCGGTGGCGATGCGCTGGGGGGCGTCCGGCATGAAGGGGTTGGGCAGACGCTTGTTCAGCACCGCGCCGATAAAGTCGGCGGGCTTGAGCACACCGGGATCCACCACCACGGGCATGGCCTCGATGTAGCCCATCTTGGTGATGAGGCCGCACAGATCCTCGTCCTTCATCTCGGCGGAGATGAGGGTGTAGTCCAGCAGGCAGCCATAGATGGACATGGCGGTATGCAGGGGGTTCAGGCAGGTGCACACCTTCATCTTCTCCACCTTGTCCACCGTCTCCCGGTCGGCGTACAGCACGCCGCCCTGCTCCAGAGGAGGCCGTCCATTGGTGTACTGGTCCTCGATGACCAGGTACTCGGTCTCCTCCGCGTTGACGAAGGGGGCGGTATAGGTGTGGCGGTCGGTGATGATGGTGTAGTTGTCCTCAAAGCCGTCCTCTTCCAGCATCTTCTGCACCTTGGCGTCGGGCCGGGGGGTGATCTTGTCGATCATGCTCCAGGGGAAGGAGACCTTGCTCTCATCCTTCAGGTACTCCAGGAAGTCCTGGGGCACCAGGCCGGCCTTCACCCACGTCTCGGCATAGGCCATGGCGGCGCTGCGCACCTTATCGCCGTTGTGGGAGCAGTTGTCCATGCTCTGCACCGTGATGGGCAGGGCCCCCGCCTGATAGCGCTCGTACAGCAGGGCGGTGACCTTGCCCATGATGAGCTGGGGCTCCGCCCCGCGCTCCAGGTCGGCGGGGGAGACGGAATACCCCTTCTCGGTGATGGTGAAGCTCACCATCTGGAGAGAGGGCTTGCGGAAAATCTCCACCAGGCGGTCCCAATCAGCGCCGAACTGGGGGTCGGCCTTTAGGCTCTCGGTGACGGAGGCCACCACCCGCTTCTCAATGGAGCCGTCGGACTTGAGCAGCACCAGCAGGCTCATGTTGTCATAGGGGCGGTAGGCCTTATCGATGATCTCATAGTCAAAGCCCTCGGCCACAATGACGCCCCGGTCATAGGCACCCGCGTCCAGCACCCGCTGGAGCAGGGCGGCGGGGAAGGCGCGGAAGATGTTGCCCGCGCCGAAGTGGATCCAGGTGGGTTCGTCGTGGGTCTTCTGGCGGACGGCCTCCAGGTCGAACTTGGGCAGTTCATAGCCCTTGTCCGCCCAAGCCTGGACGTCGCAGCCCTCAGATCGGATCTCAGAAAGTTTCATTGTACGGTCCCTCTTTCCGGTCAATCACAGTTTGCGCTCCGCCCCGGCTCTGACCGAACCGGGGCGGGCGGATGGATGGATAAAACGGGCTTATCTGCCCTTCTTCTCCGCGTCCAGCTTGTCCAGCATGTCCCAGATGCCCCACATATACATGATGCCCAGAGCGCGGTCATACAGGCCGTAGCCGGGACGGCAGGTGCCGGGGCCCTCGCCCCACAGCTGGCGGCCGTGGTCGGGGCGGATGTAGCCCTCGAAGCCGCAGTCGTGGTAGGCCTTCACGATGTCCAGGATACCGGTGTCGCCGTCGCAGTCCCGGTGGGAGGCCTCGCTGAAGTCGCCGTTGGGGAAGTGCTTGACGTTGCGGATGTGGGCGAAGGCGATGCGGTCGCAGTGCTTGCGCACGATCTCGGCCACGTTGTTCTTGGGGTTGGCGCCCAGGCTGCCGGAGCACAGGGTCAGGCAGTTATAGGGGTCGTCCACCATGGACAGGAAGCGGTCGATGGCCTCGGCGTCCACCAGCAGGCGGGGCAAGCCGAAGATGTCCCAGGGGGGATCGTCCATGTGGATAGCCATCTTGATGTCGCACTCGTGGCACACCGGCATCAGCTTCTCCAGGAAGTACTTCAGGTTCTCCCAAAGCTTCTCCTTGGTCACGGGGCGGTACATCTCGAACAGCTCGTCCAGGCGGGCCATACGCTCCGGCTCCCAGCCGGGGAAGGTCATGCCGTTCAGGTTCTTCAGGATATAGTCCGCCATGGCACGGGGGTCATCCTGGATCAGGTCCTTCTCATAGAACAGGGCGGTGGAGCCGTCGGGCAGGGGGTGGAACAGGTCGGTGCGGGTCCAGTCGAAGACGGGCATGAAGTTGTAGCAGATCACCTTCACGCCGAACTCCTTCAGGTTCCGCATGGTCTGGATGTAGTTCTCAATGTACTGGTCCCGGGTGGGCAGGCCCACCTTGATGTCATCGTGGACGTTGACGGATTCCACCACGTCCATGTTGAAGCCGTAGGGCTCCAGCTGCTTCTGGACCTGGGCGATCTCCTCTTTCTCCCAGACCTCGCCGGGCTGCTTGTGGTGCAGGGCCCAGACGATGCTGGTCACGCCAGGGATCTGCTTGATGTCAGACAGCTTGATGCTGTCGTTGCCCTCGCCGTACCAGCGAAAGCCCATCTGCATAGGCATAAATAAACCTCCTCATTCTTACACACGGGAGAGGCGGGGATGGGGAGCCGCACTCCCCACCGGCCGCGCCCTCAGGTCACGTCCATCCCGGTCTGCACATCCCCGAAGGGGAGGCGGCGCACCGGGAGACGTGGGAATTTGACAGGAAAAAGCGTCCGATCAGCCGCCGAACCACTTCAGAGGCACCTCGACCAGCGGCGGGAAAATAGCCAGCAGGAAGCACAGGGCCGTCTGGGTCAGGAAGTAGGGCATGGTGGGCGGAATGATCTTGTCCATCTTCACGTTGCCGGCGGCGCAGGCCACGTTCAGCACGGGACCCACCGGGGGAGAGGTCAGGCCCAGCACGTTCATCAGCACGAAGCACACGCCGAAGTAGACGGGGCTGATGCCGGCGGCCTTGACCAGGGGCAGCATGATGGGGGTAAGGATCAGGATGCTGGGGGTGACGTCCATGGCCAGGCCGACCACCACCACGATGAGCATCAGCACGATCATCAGGAGAGTGGGGCTGTCCACCAGACCCTCCAGGCCGGCGGTCAGCAGCTGGGGAATGCGGGAGACCGTCATGTAGTAGGCGGCCACGTTGGCGGCGGCGGCCAGGAACATGACCACCGCGGAGGTCTTGGCAGCGGACACAAAGACGGGGCCCAGGTCCTTCAGCTTCATCTCGCGGTAGACCAGCAGGCCCACCAGGATGGCATAGACACAGGCGATAACGCCGGCCTCAGTGGCGGTGAACTTGCCGGAGTGCAGGCCGACCAGGATGATCACGGGGAGCAGCAGGGCCCACAGGCCGCCCAAGAAGATCCGGACCGCCTCCTTGGGGGTGGGGGCCTTGAAGTCCTCCACGCTGGGGACCACGCCCTCCTTGCGGGTGCGGAGGAACCACACCACACAGGCGATGATGGTCAGGTACACGGCGGGAGCGATGCCGGCCATGAACATAGACTTGATGGAGACGCCGGCGGACACGCCGTAAACGATCATGGGCACAGAGGGGGGCATGATGGGGGCCACCAGGTTGGCGCTGGCCACCAGGGCGGAGGACTCCTCCCGGTTGTAGCCGGAACGGACCATCATGGGGATCAGGATGGCGCCCAGGGCGGCGCAGGCCGCCACAGCGGAGCCAACCAGAGCGGCGAACATCAGGCAGGCGAAGATGGTGACATAGCCCAGTCCGCCCCGGATGCGGCCCAGGAAGACATCGCAGAAGGCGATGATCCGCTTGGTCAGGCCGCCGCGGTTCATGATCTCGCCGGCCAGCACAAAGAAGGGCAGGGCCATCATGGTAACGGAGTCAGAGCCCTGCATCAGGGTGCGGGCGATGATGGTGGGGTTGGCGTCGCCGCCGCCCATGGCCAGCGCGGTGCAGACGGCGCACAGCAGCAGGGCCATGGCGATGGGAAGCCCGATGCCGATGCCGATGAGCATCGTGGCGATAAATACGGCAATGATCACTGCAGGCCGCCTCCTTCCTTGGCAATGGGGTCTTCTCCGTCATCGGCCTTGTGGCCGGTGAGCAGCTCGATGACGGGCTCCTTCAGAACAAACATACGGTACAGATTCACCAGAGAGATGATGATGACGGACGCGCCCAGCAGCACGCCGGCGAAGTGGACCAGGAACACCGGGAAGTGGGTGGCGACCCAGAAGTCGTTGCGGTTGTTCCAGGCGTTCAGGAACGCGCCGTTGGTCAGGATCCACATCAGCCAGATGATCAGACCCTGGATGATGACATACAGGACCTTCTGGCCCAGCGGGGGCAACTTGCAGATCAGGGTGTCGATCATCAGGTGCTGGTTCTCCCGGGCGGCGATAATAGCGCCCAGGTAGATCAGATAAATAAAGCAGATCCGGGCGATCTCCTCACTCCAGGGGAAGCCGATCCCGAATTGGCGCAGGATGACGTTCATGAAGGTGAAGAAGATCATCGCGCCCAGGAAAATAGCGATCAGGATCTCAATGCCGCGGAAGAGCTTGTCTACCGCCGCGCCGATCCCGTGAGATTTGCGACTGCTGTCGGACATAGAGAAACCTCCTCATTCAGGGTGAGACCGCGCCCCCGGAGGGGGCACGGTCTTTGGGGATAGGTTGATTACTGAACGGCCTCGATCTTCTCAATCAGAGCGGGAGCCCAGTCGTTGGCGGCCAGCAGCTCGTTCAGAGTGGGCTGGATCTTCTCAATCATCTTGGCGCGCTCGGCCTCGGTCATCTGGGTGACGGTCACACCGGCGGCCTCGATGGTCTCACGATCGGTATCCACGGAGGCGATGTAGTCCTCCCAGGCCTGCTCAGCGGTGGCCTTGGCGGCGTCGCGGACGATCTGCTGCTGCTCCTCGGTGAGCTTGCTCATGGCGTCCTTGTTGCCGATGATCTCCAGGGTGGCGACGATGTGGTTGGTCTCGTACAGGTACTTCTGGACCTCCTGGAAGCTCTGAGCCACCACGGTCACCATGCCGTTGTCCTGGCCGTCCACAGTGCCGGTCTCCAGGGCGGTGAACAGCTCGCCCAGGGAGATGACCTGAGCGGAGGCGCCCAGATCCTCCACGATGCCGATGTGGATGGGGTTGTTGGGCATACGGAACTTCTGGCCGGCGAAGTCGTCCACGCAGGTCAGCTGCTTATTGGAGGTAAAGGTACGGGCGGAGTTGGGGCCCCAGGACAGCATCTCCACCTCGGGGAACTTCTCGTTGAAGGCGGCACTCACCTCGTCGGCCACATCGCCGGTCCACACGTTCATGGCGTGCTCCAGGTCGCGGTACAGGAAGGGCCAGTCGGAGATCAGCATCATGGGGAACTCCTGGTTCATGGGGGTGCCCACCACGGTGAAGTCCACAGAGCCGTCGCGGACGCCCTGCCACAGGGCGGCCTCGTCGCCCAGCAGACCGTCGTGATAGACCTCGACCTTCACGGCGCCGCCGGTCTGCTCCTCGATCTGGGTCTTAAAGACGGTGTCCAGGGCGGCGGCCATGGGATGGGTGGCACCCCAGTTGTCGCCGATCTTCAGGGTGACAGAGTCGCTGCCGCCCTCGCCGCTGCCGCCGCAGCCGGCCAGCAGAGAGGCGGACAGAGCCGCTGCAAGAGCCACAGAAGCAATTTTCTTCATGTTCATGTTCATTTTCCTCCTAGTAATCTCGTTTCTCACAAAATTCTTTAACGTCAGCGCGTGGGCTGAACAGTTAAATATGGGGGGTGGCTCACTCTCCATCAAAGAGAATGACCATCTTCTTCATGTCCTTCGGGGGATGGATGATGTTTTCAAAGACCTGGTCCACCTGGTCGAAGGGGATGTAGTGGCTCACCATGCCGTCCAGCTGGAACTCATGGCGTGCAAAGCGCTCGATGGTGGGCTGGAACTGGTTGCAGGACATCCGGGTGCCGATGATGGACAGCTCACGGGTGTTGATCATGGCCTGGGTGATGCCCTCCTGGGCGGTGCAGAAGCCCATCGGTACGATGGTGGCCCCGTTGGCAGGGATGCCCATCTCCAGCAGAGCGGTGAGGGAACCGGGGTAGCAGGCGGAGTCAAAGATGACATCCACGCCGGCGCCGTTGGTGAACTCCTGAACGGCCTGCTTCAGATCCTGCTCCTTGGTGTTGACGATGGCGTCGGCGCCATAGCCCCGGGCGCGCTCCAGGGAGCTGGGGTTGATGTCGGCGCACATGACGCGGCAGCCCTTGACCTTCAGGGTCTGGAGGATGACGGCGCCGATGGTGCCGCTGCCCAGGACCAGGACCGTCTCGCCGCCCTGGATGTTGGCGCGGGCGGTGCAGTGGCCGCCGATGGCGAAGGGCTCGATCAGGGCCGCGTCCCGGAAGGGGAGCTCCTTGGGCATGACATAGACCTCATGCTCCGGAACGGCGAAGTACTCTCTCCAGCCGCCGTCGATGGCGGAGCCGCGGGCCTTTACCTGGCGGCATACGTTGCGGCGGCCGGCCCGGCACTGGGGGCACTCGCCGCAGGCAACCACCAGGTCCACCACCACATGGTCGCCCACCTTGACGTTCTTGACGTCCTTGCCGACCTCCACGATGACGCCGGCGTTCTCATGGCCGGGGACGCGGGGAAACACAGCGTTGGGGTTCTCGCCCAGAAACTGATGCACATCGGAGCCGCACACGCCGGCCGCCTTCATCTGGATCAGCACCTCGTTGTCCGCGGGCTTGGGCACGGGAACTTCCCGGACCTCAAACTGCTTCGGGCCAATGATGACAACTTCCTTCATGGTTTCTTTCATCTCTTGTGACCACCCTTCTCAGCTTGGACCGGGGGCGCTTCCTTCTGCCGCCCCGTCTGGGATGCATACTGCCGCCCGGTCTCTGTCTCACTGACACTATTCTACAATACTTGTATACTAGAACACAAGGTGGGGAATTAACAAAGATTCATGTTCTTTTTTATGCAAATCATAAAAAGCTTTGGAAATTTATTTGAAAGACTTAGAATTTGTTTCCTGCTTCTGTTTCCCTGGCTGATGAGGGGGGCTGCTTGAAATACTGTGGGAATTCCGCCTGGATCTTCAATGCATCAAATTTATAACGGCTCAGGTGGGTCTCCATCTGCTGCCGGGCCATCTCCGCATTCCCCAGGCGGATCTGCCGGGTGATCTCCTCGTGGTCCTGGACCGCCGCCTGCTGGCTCTCTACGGAGACCAGGGACATACTGCGCACCCGGTCAAAATGGATGGAGATGTTCTGGATGAGGCTGTGTATCTGGGATTTGCGGGCGATCCGGAACAAATTCTCATGGAATTTGTTGTCCAGCCACATGAGATTTTCTGGGTCGTAGTTGTCCAGATAGAAGTTTTGAAGGCGCACATTCTCCTCCAGGGCCTGAAGGTCTGCCGGAGTGACAAGCTCACAGACCTGCTCCACGATGGCGCACTCCAGCACATCCCGCATGAATCGGGACTCGTCTACCAGATCGTAATCGATGAGGGAGACGACGCTCTTCCTCTGGGGGTAGGTTTCAATGATCTTCACCTTGGCCAGCTCGATCAGCGCCTCCCGCACCGGCGTGCGGGAGAGGCCCATCTCGGTGGCCAGCTCATTTTCACTGATCTGGCTGCCGGGCTCCAGGCGAAGGGAGATGATGTTGTCCTTGATGATCCGCAGGGCGTAGTCGCGGCTGCTTTCCCGGGGAAGTCGTTCTGAGATATGCACGGGTGTCCTCCTAAAATATTTCAGATCTTCCGGCCCACGCAGGGGACGAGATTGATCGGCTTTGACCGGCCTGAGCGCCCGGAAGTCCGGTCAAAGCTGTGGTCTGATTTTATTGTGGCACATTGCGCACGAATTGTCTACTAGCATACTAGCAACAAATTCTGATGTTTTTTTGGCAGAAATGTCAACGGAATGAAAAACAGCTGTGAGCGGCTCACAAGGAGGCTCACAGCTGTGGATGCCGGAAAAGATCTGTTGGAGATCAGGCGGCCTTGCCCAGGGACTGGCGGCTGCCGGTGTGGTAGATGGGTTTCCACTCCACCTTTTTTACCAGAGCGGCCAGAGAGATGGGGATGTAAGTAAACATAAAGAGCGGGAAGGTAAAGACGTAGAGGAACTTTTTCCCTGTGGGGATTTGGATCTGATCCCACTCGCACAGGACGGTGAGGATCCCATAGAGGAGCAGGCCCAGGTAGAAGCTGGCCACAGTGGACAGCAGGAAACTGCCGGATACGGAGAGGATCTCCCTTACAATATAGGAGGGCTGTCCCCAGCAGGCCAGGCACACCACCAGGTTGAAGGCGATGGTGACCAAGGTGAGCAGCATCCCGGGGGCCACGGTCATAAACATATCGTAGCAGGACCAGCTTTTCCAGCTGGGCTTTTGGCAGAAGCCGCGGACCAGGTCGCCGCTGTAATTGGCATTGACCTGATAGAAGCCCTTGGACCAGCGCAGCCGCTGATCCCAGGACTGCCGGAAGGCGGTGGGCTGCTCATCATAGATGACTGCCTTGTCGCAGTAGCCGATGCGGCGGCCCTTCAGGGCACAGCTGACAGAAAACTCGATGTCCTCGGTGAGCAGGTGATAGGGCCAGCCGCCGTTCTCCCGGATCACATCGGCGGAGATGAGGAAGCCGGTGCCCGAAACGTGGCAGTTGCTGCCCAGCAGCATCCGGGGGAAGTTGAGGAAGCGGGCCTCCCGCAGGAACCAGATGGCATAACCGGCGGAGATCCAGTTGGCGCCGAAGTTCCGGGAGTTGCGGTAGCAGGTGATAGCTCCGTAGTTCCCGCTGTCAAACACCTTGTTCATCTCCGACACAAAGTTGGGGTCCACCAAGTTGTCGGCGTCAAAGATCAAATAGCCGTCATACTGGTCCCGGCCCTCGTGGGCCAGGGTGCGGAATAGGTAATCCAGGGCGTAGCCCTTCCCCTTCTTGTGCTGGTTGAAGCGCTCATACACGATGGCGCCCGCCCGGCGGGACACCTGGGCCGTGTCATCGGTGCAGTTGTCCGCCACCACATAGACATCCAGCAGGTCTGTGGGGTAGTTCTGTTGTTTTAGAGTGTGGATCAGTTCGCCGATCACTCCCGCTTCGTTCCGGGCGGAGATCACCGCGGCGTAGCGGTGGAGCTGTGCCGCCTCCGGCTGCTTCCAGTGCTTCCGCCGGATCAGCCCTAGAAAGAGATAGACCAGCTGATAGGCATAGGCCAGAGTGAACAGGACAGCCAGAAACAGGTTAAATGCTTCGACCATTCGGATCATATTCATAAGAAAACACCTTTTTGAGCGTCCGGGTCTGCTTTGCGCACCCACCTGAACAGAAGAGGAGAGGGGAGCAACCCGGCTTTTGTTGATACGGATCGGTTTTTGCGCACCCCTGGTCAGGGACTTCTTTGGGGTACGCACCATGATAGCACGCTTTTGAAATATTACAAGATTGTTTCGTGAGTCTTAATAAAAAGTTAAGAGTTCGTTCATAATTTAGCGCAAAGACAGGGACAAAACAGAGAGGTTATGCGGAAATAAAGTGGGAAAAGTTGTTTATTTGTTAAAAAAGAAAAAGCGCCCCTGTTTCGGGGCGCTTTTTGGATTTAATACTTTTGTAATAATTAGCGGATAGATCCCCCCCGGAAAGGGGTCAGCTCTGCCCGAATGAAGTACCCCTGGGGATGGCGGCACACAGGGCAGTTGGCGGGGGCAACGGTGGCGTCCACCACATAGCCGCAGTGCAGGCACATCCATGCCTCCTTCACGTCGGAGACGAACAGCTGCTCCTGTTCCAGCAGATCGGCGTACCGACCGAAGCGGTCTCCATGGAGCTTCTCTACCCCGGCAATATTTTCAAACAGCTTGCCCACCAGGGGGAAGCCCTCCTCCATGGCGGTACGGGCGAAGGCGGCGTAGTCGTGTTCCCACTCCTGATACTCGTTGTGCTGGGCGGCCCGGAGATAGTCCAGCAGATCGGTGTACAGGTCCACCGGATAGGTGCCGTCCACCCGCACCGTCTGGCCGCTCAGGTCGTGGAGCTGGCGGTAAAACTGCTTGGCATGGGTCTTTTCCTGTTCCGCGGTAAACAGAAACAGGCCCTGGATCACGGCCAGGCCGCTTTTGTGGGCGATCCCGGCGGCAATGGTATAGCGGCTGCGGGCTTGGCTCTCCCCGGCGAAGGCGCGCATCAGGTTCTCTCTGGTCTGGCTGGCGGCAAAGGCTTTGGCTTGATCTGGCATGGAAAATTCCTCCCTTGCATCATTTGGATTCTGTTCCAGTATGCCCGAAAACAAACCTGTCATTCTCTTTGCGGAAAATTTACAAAAGAGACTGCTTCTCCTTGCCTTTTTCCTGTGGGCCTAGTATAATGGAGGCAATTTAGGGTGTCATGTCACCCACGCGAGGAGGATACCTCAGAGATGAAAGCGAAGACAAATCTGACCATGCTCTGCGATTTTTATGAGCTGACCATGGGAAACGGCTATTTCCAGACCGGTCTGGCCGACCGCGTATGCTATTTCGATGTGTTTTACCGCTCCGTCCCGGACCGGGGCGGCTTCGCCATTGCGGCGGGCCTGGCCCAGGTGGTGGAGTATATCGAAAACCTGCGCTTTGACGAGGAGGACATCGCGTACCTCCGGTCAAAGGGCTGTTTTTCCGAGGAGTTTTTGGAATATTTGAGCGGATTTTCCTTTACCGGCGATATTTGGGCCGTTCCGGAGGGGACGCCCATCTTCCCAGGCGAGCCCATTCTGACGGTGCGCGCGCCGGCCATCCAGGCACAGTTTATCGAGACCTTCGTGCTCCTCTGCCTCAACCACCAGTGCCTGATCGCCACCAAGTCCAACCGCATCGTCCGGGCGGCGGAGGGCCGTCCGGTGGCGGAGTTCGGCTCCCGTCGGGCCCATGGGCCGGATGGGGCCCTGCTGGGCGCCCGGGCCTCCTACATCGCGGGCTGTGCCGCCACCGCCTGCACCATGGCCGACCAGCATTACGGTTCCCCCGCCACGGGGACCATGGCCCACTCCTGGGTGCAGATGTTCCCCGACGAGTACACCGCCTTCAAGACCTACTGTGAGCTGTATCCCACCAACGCGACCCTGCTGGTAGATACCTATAACGTGCTCAAGTCCGGCGTGCCCAACGCCATCCGCGCCTTCAAAGAGGTACTGGCTCCCATGGGGATCACCAAGTGTGGCATCCGGCTGGACTCCGGCGACCTGACCTATCTGTCCCAGAAGGCCCGGGAGATGCTGGATGAGGCCGGCCTGACAGAGTGCAAGGTCATTGCCTCCAACGCCCTGGACGAGTATATCATCCGGGACCTGGTGCGCCAGGGGGCCCGCATCGACTCCTTCGGCGTGGGAGAGCGGCTGATCACCTCCCGCAGTGAGCCGGTGTTTGGCGGCGTGTACAAGCTGGTGGCCATTGAGGACGACGAGGGGAACATCATCCCCAAGATCAAGATCAGTGAGAACGCCGCCAAGATCACCACCCCCCATTTCAAAAAGGTCTACCGAATCTTCTCCCGGGACACCGGCAAGGCGGAGGCCGACCTGATCTGCCTGCGGGACGAGGAGATCGACTTCACCCAGCCGCTGGAGCTGTTTGATCCCAGCGCCACCTGGAAGCGCAAGGTGTACACCAACATCGAGGCCAAGGAGCTGCTGGTCCCCATCTTCCTGAACGGGAAGCGGGTGTACGAGGTACCGGAGCTTCAGGTCAGCCGGGCCTACTGCCAGCGGCAGGTGGACGCCCTGTGGGATGAGGTAAAGCGCTTTGAGAATCCCCACAATTACTATGTGGACCTGAGCCAGAAGCTGTGGGACATCAAGCAGTCCTTGCTGAACAGCCATGATATGAATTAAAAAACGGTGAGCCGCGGGCACTGCCTGCGGCTCACCGTTTTTTCAGGGATCAGACCGGCCCCTGACGGAAGCGCTCGATCATCTCATGGGTCAGGGAGATGGAAGAGCCGCCCTCCGGCAGCTCAGAGCGGTCGAACCAGGTGCCCTCACCCAGCTCGTCTTCCTGAAGGGTCACAGTCTCGTCCTCCGTGTCCAGGTCACAGTAAAACCCGGACAGAAGGCTGCTGGAGAAGCTCCAGGGCTGACTCTTATAGAACCGGATGTTTTTGACCGGCAGACCGACTTCCTCCATGACCTCCCGGCGGACCGTGCCCTCCAGAGGCTCGCCGATCTCTGCGAAGCCGGCGATGAGGGCATAGTTACGGACTGTGCCCGGCCGGGCGGTCTGGGAATACTTGGTGAGCAGCAGGCGGTCACCGTGGGTCACTGCCACGATCACCGCCGGGGAGATGGTGGGATAGACCAGACCGCCGCAGGCGGGACAACGCATGGCGCGCTCCACGGCGTCCTGCTGGGCCGGAGCGCCGCACCGGCCGCAGAACTGGTGGTTGTGGTACCAGTCATACAGCTGGCTGGCGGTGATGCAGGCGAAAGCCAGCCAGCCGGGCTGCATATCCCGGAACTGTCCGTTTTTGGCCGGAACAGCGGCGTCCAGAATGGCCGAGGGCACCACATGGCACCAGTGAAAAGCGATGTCATCGATGGAAAAGAAATAGGTACAGGGCAGTGCAGAGAGATCGGCGCAGGCGTTTGCCTCTTCCCAGGTGAACGGGAGCCCGCTCTCGCGGCTGAGAAGGGTGCTCCCGTCCTGATAGAAGAAGACACGGTCCCCGTCCTTTGGCTGGGTAGGATGGTAGGCGTTGTCATACCGGTGGGGTGCAATATCCTGGATCATAGCAGTTAGGGTCCTTTCTGATCAAATTTTGTCGTTGCATCTATTATGAAGGCTTTTCTGACCACTGTCAACTGCCGCCGCCATCCCAGGGCAAAGGAGACCATCCAACAGGGCGGGCCCCCACGCGGAACGAAAATTTCCCAAAACCGGCGGGTGGAGCACGTCCTGCCTCTGCGTGTGCCGTGAACAGGCTTTTTCCATCAGGGCGCCTCCCGGAGTTCGTCCAGCAGATGGGCTGCGCCATAGCGCAGGCACCGCTGGAGACGCCGCTCCCCCCGCTTGATGGTGCGGGAGACAGTGGACTTGTCTACGCCCATCTGCTCCCCGATCTCCCGCATATTGTAGCCCTCCGCATAGTACAGCAGAAGCGCTGTCCGCTGCTTCTCGGTGACGTCCTCCCGCAGGGCACGGATCAGGTTGTGTCGGAGGCGGCTGATCTCCCGGCTGTTGTCCGCCGACATCTGCCGGGAGTAGACGGCCATGTCCGCGGCGTACAGCTTGCCGCGCCTATATCGTGTATTTGACATTCCGGCGGTACCCCCTCTCATAGTAGCGCTCGGTAAGCACTGCCAGTTCCCGGGCCTCACGAAACATGGTAGACAGCATTCGGATCCGCTCTGCCAGCAGACAGCGTTCCTCCTCGTCCTCCGTCCGGTCCAGTACCGCCTGGAGCTGGCAAATGCGGAAGTCCAGCGCCCTGGCGTGGGCGCGGTATTCCACAGAAAGCTCTTGCAGGGTCATTGTGCACATTCCTCCTCTTGTTCTGCCTCCCGCCGTCTGCGGCCGCCCCGCCGTCCCGCCGCGCAGCGGGTGCAGAGGATGCGGCCGTTCCGCCGGATCAGGGGGTCCAGCCGGTACAGCTCCCCGCCGCACTGGGCGCACAGCGCGGCAGGAGCGGCCAGCTGGACATCCCGGAGGGGCGGGAGCAGACCGGAGACACATTCGTATCCCGTGAGTGAGACGCTCCTTTCTTCTCTCCCGGCCGGGGCCGGGGCTCTTGGTGTGGATCTGCGGATTTTTCTGCGCCCCGTCCCCGGATGAGAACAGAGGCGCAGGAAAAACCTCTTGGGGTCTGTAAAATAAAATGAGAAAAATCAAATATTTCTATTGACAAGACTCGCTTTCTCTGTTAAAATAACACCTGCTGTTGGACAGCACTCTTGATACGCTGGTGTAGCTCAGCCGGTAGAGCAGCTGATTTGTAATCAGCAGGTCGGGGGTTCGAATCCGTCCACCAGCTCCACAATTCAATATGGAGGAGTTCCCGAGTGGCCAAAGGGGGCAGACTGTAAATCTGTTGCGTTTCGCTTCGGTGGTTCGAATCCACCCTCCTCCACCACGTCGGAGTAAACGTCACATCGTTTGCTCCGACTTTTTCATCAAAAGTCAGAACGCACTTATTTTGTTGCTCCTCCTTTCCAAATCACAACCGCTGCGCTGGGTTGTGATTTGCTGTCGCCGCCTTGCGGCGTTTTTTGATTGTGGGAAAAGATCGGGGTTGAACGGAGCATGCAGAAAACGGTGGTCCCAAACGGGATCGCAGTTTTCTTTTCAGCGGGAACGGCGGCCTTTTGCCGGAGCGCCGGTGGCAGGGCGGCCTGTGCGGGGAGATGGACACAGGCAGCGGCCTTTTGGGAGAAAAAGCCGTAAATAGAACGTACGTTCTATTTACGGCTCTACTATACCGCGAAACTGCGCCCTTGTCAAGGGGGAAATTGGCGGTTTTTCAAAAATTATGTCTACCGCAGACATACTGCACATGGATTCCTCTGTTTTTCATGCAGAGCTGGCACAGAAAAAGCGCGCCGCCTCCCACAGGGAAGGCAGCGCGCCGGTGCTTTTATGGATCCGAATGGAACGCTTAGAAATACTGCTTGATGCCCTCGGGGGCCAGGTCGGGCTCATCACTGATGGTGATGGTGAACTTGATGTCGTGATTCTCGCCGAAGTCGTTCAGCCACTTCAGGAAGTCCTCAGTCTCGTTGTAGCCGTCGGAGGGGACGATCTTGGTCAGACTATCAATAAAGACATGGGTAATGTCATAGTTGCCGGCGTACAGGCCGCTGATGAAGCCTCTCATGGCAGCGTAGTCCGCTACATCGTACTGGCTGGAATCCACCAGGCGGATCTGATAGTTGATGTCGAAGCGGAGCTTGTCGCCCTTTTCGATGCAGACCACGTTGCCGTGCTCGCTCTGTACCGCCTGGTTAATCATGTCGATCATCTGCTTGGTCTTGCCGGTGCCCTTTTTACCCATGATGACTCGAATCATGTTAAATCACTCCTTCATGGATGTTACCAGGGACGCTGGTCCCTTGTGTTGTATTAACTTTACCATATTGCGGCGGGATTTTCAACCGGAAGATTGTGAATTTTTTGCCGCACCGGAAAGTATTTTTTCCCTTACAGGCGGGCCTCCAGCTCGGCCTGCCGGGCCTCGTAGCCGGGCTTGCCCAGAAGGGCGAACATATTGCTCTTATAGGCCTCCACGCCGGGCTGGTTGAAGGGGTTGATCTCCAGCAGATGGCCGGACAGGCCGCATACATACTCAAAGAAGTAGATCAGGAAGCCCACGCTGGTCTCGCTGATGGCGGGCATCTGGATGAGCACATTGGGCACACCGCCGTCCACATGGGCCAGCATCACGCCCCGCATGGCCTTCTCCGCCACAAAGGAGAGAGGCTTGCCAGCCAGGAAGTTCAGGCCGTCAATGTTCTCAGGGTCGTTGGGGATCAGAAACTCGCCCTTGGGAGCGAAATCGACCACGGTCTCGCACATGAGGCGCTGGCCCTCCTGGATATACTGGCCCATGGAGTGCAGGTCTGCGGTGTACTCCAGGCTGGCGGGGAACAGGCCCTTGCCCTCCTTGCCCTCGCTCTCGCCGTAGAGCTGTTTCCACCACTCGGCGAAGAAGCGGAAGCTGGGCTCGTAGCCGGCCAGCATCTCCACCTTTTTGCCGCTCTCGTGCAGGGCGTGGCGGGCGGCGGCGTACCGCCATGCGGGGTTGTCCAGTCCGGGGACGGCCAGCTCCGTCATGGCCTGGGCCGCGCCGTCCATCAGAGCCTGGATGTCGATCCCGGCCACAGCGATGGGCAGCAGGCCCACAGCGGTGAGGACAGAGTACCGGCCGCCGATGGCGTCGGGCACCACGAACTCCTCATAGCCCTCGGCATCCGCCAGGCCCTTCAGCGCGCCCCGGGATTTGTCAGTGGTGGCATAGATGCGCTCCCGGGCGCCCTCCTTGCCGTACTTCTCCTCCAGCATCCCCTTGAAAATGCGGAAGGCGATGGCGGACTCGGTGGTAGTGCCGGACTTGGAGATCACGTTGACAGAAAAGTCCCGGTCACCGATGAGGGAGATGGTCTCCAGCAGGGCGTCAGTGGACAGTCCGTTTCCGGTGAAGAAGACGTCGGGGGTGTCCTTCTTTTTCAGATTGTAGTGGGGGGAGCGCAGCAGCTCGATGACCGCGCGGGCGCCCAGATAGGAACCGCCAATGCCAATGACCACCAGCACCTGGGACTGCTTCTGGATCTTCCGGGCAGCCGCCTGGATCCGGGCGAACTCCTCTTTGTCATGGTCCCGGGGCAGCGTCACCCAGCCGGTGAAATCACCGCCGGGTCCGCTGTGGGTGGCCAGCATCTCCGCCGCCTGCTCCAAGCGGGGCTTCCGGCTGGTCAAATAATCCTGGGGAAGGAAGCTGTCTGCATTGGTCAGATTGAGTGTCAGCATAGAAAAATCCTCCTTTGAGAATTGAATTTTACCCCTCTAGTATAGCATAGATCCCGAAGTTTTTCACCGTGAAAGCCGCTTTTTTTCACCAGACATTTCCACCAAGAAAAAACAAAAATTTTTGAAAAAAAGAATTGACTATTCAGCTGCTCTGTGGTATCATGAATAACGTCGTTTGGACGATTAGCTCAGCTGGTAGAGCATCCGCTTGACGTGCGGGAGGTCACAGGTTCAAGTCCTGTATCGTCCACCATCAAAACCGCTGTTTTCAAAAGAAAACAGCGGTTTTTCTTAACTTTTTTGCGACATTTTCGGATTCAAGTCAACCGCTGACCACAGAACAAGCCACAGACAGAGAAAAAGGCCGCCCTTCTGGAATTACTCCCGAAGGGCGGTTTTCGTTCTTCAGCCTGCCTTTCTCCCGGCTCTCAGCGGAGCCAATTCCTTTTTCATGGCGGCGATCAGCTCCGCCAGTTTTTCCTCACATTCTTCTTCGGTAGCGGCGTAGATATTCCGGGCGATGCGTTTTCCGTTGACCTTGGGGGAATAGCGGCCTTCCCAGAGGTGGTCATTGATTTGGGTGACACACCCGGTTCCCGGCTTCCGGTATTTCCCCTTGACCGCCTGGAAAGTGGATGAGCCTGGTTTAGATTCGGCGTGCTTTGAGGATGGTTCCGCACCGGCGATCCCCCGGTCGATGCAGTCGGCGGCCTTCTGCCGCATCTCATCGGTCACATGGGCGTAGACATTTAGCGTCGTGGCACTGGAGACATGGCCGATGATGGTGGACAGAGTCTTGATAGGTGTCTACTGTGAAGCTGGCCTTAGTATGACCAAGGATTCCGGACAGGGTCTTGGCGTCCACTCCGTTCGCCAGCGCATGGGTGGCAAAGGTATGGCGCAGATCGTGAAACCGAAGGTCAGGCAGGCCAGTTTCCTCCAGGATGGCCTTTAAGCGCCGATAGGCACTTCCCGGACTGACTGGCCGCTCTGGGCGTAGGGGATCCGGAAAGATCCACTGTGTTACCGCAGATCGTTTTCGCTCACGCAGAAGGTTGTCTGTGCTGGATGGGAGCAGGATGGTTCGGGTCCCAGCATAGGTTTTGGTGGCCCCCTCCTCCACTCCGCCGCCTTTCTTGGCTCGGATCGTGCGGCATATTTTCAGCGTTCCGGCTGCTTCGTCAAAGTCCTCCCATTTTAATCCGCACAGTTCACCCCGCCGCAGCCCGGTGGTCAGCTCTGTGAGGAAGAAGTCACACCATATCTCATCCCGCTTGACCGCAGACTTTAGGATTTCCAACTGTTCATGGTTCAGGATGGTCTTTGCTTTATGCGTTACCTTGGGTGGGGTGACCGAGGCTGCCGGGTCCACCGGCAGCAACCCTTCCTCCACAGCCGTTTTTAGAGCATGATGTAGCGTGTTATGGACGCCGCGCACCGTGGTCGGACTTAATCCGGTACCATGCTCGCTGCCTTTGTTCCGGTTCCCACGCTCCATCAGCGTCTGGTAGAGAGACCGCAGATCTTCCGCCGAAAGTTTCAGCAGAGGTTTTTCGCCAATGTAAGGCTTGACATGGTTATCCAAATCTCTGCGGTAGACGTCCATAGTGGTGGATCGGATTCTGCCTGCCATATACTCCTCCAGCCAACGGTCCAGCCACTCCGAGAGGGTCATCCTGCACTCCTCCGTCAGATCCACACCTTGATAGGCGGTGATATTCTGCCGGAGCTTGGCGGTCAGCTCTTTTTGGGTTTCGGCGTAGAGGTAGCGGAAGATGGGATCGCCGTTTTCCTTGTGGCCGATGACGATGCGCCCCTCCCAGCGGCCATCCTCCCGCTTGCGGACCATGCCATCACCAGATGGTCTTCGCTTTGCCATGTTTTTTTCACCTCCGAGGTTTTATCTTTGATTTGCATCGCAGGACTTGCGTGGCCTACCGGATGGGTAGCTGCTTTGTTTCCCTCTCCATTCATCTCTGCGGAGCAGTTCCACCAGACTGCCATCGTCCTCGTCCAGCGCTTCCAGAATCAGACGCATTCCCAGACGGAAGCCCAGGATGAAATTCTCCAGAGCCAGCGTGCTGCCGATCTCGTTTTCCGCGTTGATGAGCCGCAGCAGCAGACTGTGGGCTTCGCCCTCCAGCAGCTTGGTGAGTTGCTCCTCGCACTCCTGAGACTGCTCCATCGCTTTCATCAGGGACGTGCCGGAACGGATCTGGCGGTCGTATGGCGTGATGTTCCCGTAGTACAGATCTTCCAGTGTTTCTCGCATGATGTGTACCTCCTCTCCTTGTCAGCAACACACCATACCACAGAAACGGAAAATAGCCACTGGAACCTCGTTTTATTATCAGAACATTCACAATTTTAAACAGTGCTGAAATCGGCTCAAAACGGGCCAATATCCCCGCGGTGACCCCCGCAGGTGCACCTCCGAACCGCTTGGTTTCAGCGGACTTGCGGGATTTCCTCCTCCATTCCGGCCACCTGTGACGCCCGAATTGATCCAAACCGACCACCTATGCCCCCCGCCTCCGAAGACCCGCGATCCCTTGTGCCGCCCCGCTTTGCGGGACGGTGTGACCGGCTGAAGGGGCGCTTGCGACCCCCTGCCTTTATCCTGCACTAAAATCGACCGGCTGCTGCACCCGAACATTTTGGTTTGGGAGAGCCGGACGCTTGGGGCACACAGCCCGCACACCGCGCCCTGCATCTTGGACGGGATTGTACCCCACCGGCACCGTCATCGCCGCACACAACTCATCACAGGCTGCACAGCGGCGTGGTCACGCGCTCTGCTCCTTGTCCGATGGAAGGAACTCCACGCCGGACTTCTCCGCTCGCTGCTGCGCTCGCTGTCGAGTTGTTGCTTGTTCTAGCGCGGACAGCTGCCGCTCGTGATAGAGAGCAATCGCGTTTTGGATCGGCAGGATGGTGTACCGGAGACATCCGTTGCGCCTGAGTCCGTCCCGGGTGATGACGTCGGTGCGCTCCGTGGTGATGAGACCGTGTTCCTCCAGTAGTCCCACATACTTGGCCACGGTGTTGACTGAGATCCCCAGCTTGTCCGCGATGGTGGGATAGCTGACCACGCACTGCCAGGTCCGCCGGTCCTCGATCCGCAGCAGGTAGGCGTAGATGGCCAGCTCATACACGTGGAGCCCTAACTCGAACACCGCGTTAGGGAACATGAAGAAATATTTCTTCACATCTCGCTTCTGATTTCCCATCAGCCCTGTCCTCCCTTCGTGTGTGCAGAGATCCATCTCCGCAGTTCCTCCTTGGGGACTACGATGCGCTTGCCGATGCGCAGAGAGGGGAAGTCCTCCTCCTGGACCAGCTCATAGGCGCTGGCATCTGAGATACCAAGAAGATCCGAGAGCTGCTTCATGTTCAGCATCAGCGGCAGTTCGTCGTAGCTTTTGTAGATCGATTTTTTCATTCAGGTTACCTCCTCTTTTTTCTTCTCTGCATGATTTCTGCGGTTCTGCAATCTTGACCTGCACCTCCTCTCTGACCGGCGTTTGGACAACTTCTTGCTGCTCGGGCACGGACAAAGACGCTTCTGAGAAAAATAAAAACCGGGCACATGAGAACAACTCGACACTTGGCAGGAACCTACCTGCCTTGTTTCGTATGTTTCTCATGCGCCCGGCGATTCGGTGGAGACTTTTCATTCTACGCTGACTGGCTGCCAGCGCACCCCTTTGCTCGGTGCAGCATTTTGCGACTATTCAGATTGTGATTTCATTCTACCAGAACAGGTGTTCTGTGTCAATGCCTTTATAGAAAATTTGTTCGAATCGCTTTAGCGCAGAGGATGTTGGATTAAGACAACAGATTCGACCTAAAGGCTACATCCGTTATCCTCATTTATTATGGGTACAATTTTACGCCGCGGCGTTGGCGTTGATCCGGTCAATCACGCTCTTGATTCCAGCCCACAGGGACAGGTCTGTGAATATCTCTACGATACTTCCCCGATCTGTGAAGGGCGGTTCCTGAAGCACAGACAGATCCTTCATGACCCCGTTATGGACGATGTACTCCACAATTTGGTTGACGAAGTAGATCTGCCGGCTGTCCAGGTTGACATCGCTTAAGTACTGGGCAAATGCCTCCTTAGCGGCATTCATATCCATACCCACGATCTCCCGAACAAACTCACCCAGGGGCTTGGCTCCCAGTTCCGCCTCATAGTCCTCCCGGGAGCCCACTTCACTCCAGAGGATGGTCTCCAGTTCCTTTACATCTTCCGCCGTCAGTGGCACATTGGAGCGCAGCTTGGCGATAGCGGGCTTATCCTGGTGCTGGCGCACATAGAACTCCGCCTTGGCCTTGTAGTTCTTCAGATCGTCGTTCTCCAGCTCCGACTCCTTCCACTCTACGGAGAGGATATCATCTGTAAAGTTGGTATTGTAAATGGCGCCATCATGAGGCAGATACTTCATCAGGTTCCGCAAGCACTCCCGGATGTGCTCAAACTCGTTGATTCCGGCGTTGTCCAGGTAATCAGTATGCAGGATCTTCTCGATGAGTTCCGATTGCGCCCGGATCTCCGGGATGTTTGCCACGCTGGCCACGCCGCTGACCTTCTTCACCAGATCCTTCCGGGCTTTCTTATAGGTCTTTCCAACCAGGTAGGCAAGTTCAATGCCATACATCAGTGCATCAAACCGCACGGCACTGGCCTCGTCCATATCCGGTTGGAGGAGTGGGGCAACCTCGTCCCGCAGGTAGAGCGTATCCTCATATCTGAGGGCCTGGTAGCTCGCCGAGTCAGCGAACTTCTCTACATACCGCAGGTGCTGCCGCACAGCAAAATTCGCCCGATCCAGTTGCTGCACTTTGGAGAGCATTTCATCTACCAGCTTCTCTCGAAAGGGGATCAGTTCCTCAGTCTGGTAGGCCAGATCCTGGAGCTTGTAGACAATTTGAGCTTTCAGATAGAAGATGGCACTTTGCAGGGCCATCTGGTTGGCAGTGGCCTTGCCTTTGTTCATGCGGAAAAACTCGAAGTTGCCGCATAGATCGAAGATGTAGAACTTGCTTTTGTTCTCCCCGTCCACCAGTCCCGTACACAGACGGGTACCCCGACCGATCATCTGCCAGAATTTTGCACGGCTCTGTACCTTCTTGAAGAACACCAGGTTCAGCACCTCGGGTACATCAATGCCGGTATCCAGCATATCCACGGAGATGGCAATCTGGGGCAGCTTTTTCGGGTCGGAGAATTCGTCGATGGCACTCTGGGCGTAGGTCATGTAGTTGTCGATGACCTTGGCGTAACCAGGCAGATGGGGGTACTCCTTGCCGAACACCTCCAGAATTTTCTCAGCGTGGCGGTGATTCTTGGCAAAGATGATGGTCTTGCCCAGCTTCTCTCCGTAGTCAATTTTCAGGCCGTTGGTCATCAGCAGATTCAGAGCCAGGCGGATGGTATCCTCGTTGAACAGCCACTCGTTGAGGGCAGAGGACTCGATCCGCTCGGGCAACTCCCCATTCTCATCGGTGAAGGTGGCCTCATACTCCGCCTGTTCCTCCTCGGACAGATCGGCGTAGGAGATGCCCTCCTCCATGAATTTCAGCTTGCTCTCCACCGTGAGGAAGTCCACCAGAAAGCCGTCCTTCACCGCCTGGGCCAGTTCGTAGCCGTAGGTAGGCACACCGCTCTCCAGTTCAAAGATCTCGTAAGTGTTCTTGTCGATCTCATCCTTTGGGGTGGCTGTGAGACCCACCAGGGGTGCGTCAAAGTAGTTGAAAATATCCCGATACTTATTGTAGATGGAGCGGTGGGCCTCGTCGCAGATGACCAAATCGAAGTGGCCTACAGTGAACAGCTTTCCCTCTCCGTCCTCAACCGAGTCGATGCAGTTCATCATGGTCTGGTAGGTAGAAAAGACGCAGTGGGCCGTGTAATTGTCCTTCTCCTCGCACAGGTTGGTCACGGAGAGATTGGGCAGCAGATTCACAAAGCTGCGCTTGGCCTGGGTGACCAGAGAGTTTCGGTCGGCCAGGAAGAGGACATTTTTCACCCAACCGTGCTGGAGGAGTACATCCACCAGAGCGATGACCGTGCGGGTCTTGCCCGAGCCGGTGGCCATGACCAGCAGGGCCTTCCGGCGGTTCTGGGCCAAAGCCTGACAGGTGGCCTTGATGGCCCCCTCCTGGTAGTAGCGGCCGGCAATGTTGTGGTCCACCTGGATGTACTTGAGGCTTGTCCGCATGGCCCGAAGGTTGAAGAACTTCTCCAGGTCCCTCTTGGAGTAGAAGGCGGCCACCCGCCGCTCCGGGTAGGCTCCGTCGTCGATCCGGGTGTCAAAGCCGTTGGTGAGGAAGATCACCGGGCGGCGGCCATATTTCTGCTCCAGCAGGTCGGCGTACAGCTTGGCCTGCTGGCGGCCCTTGGCTGGGTCCACACAGGTGCGCTTGGCCTCGATGACGGCCAGGGGGCGGTGGGCGTCATCATAGAGCACATAGTCGGCATAGCCCACCTCGCTCTGGTTGGGCATACCGGGCAGCTCCACCTCGTTCAGCCAGTCCTTCCCTTCCGTCCAGCCCGCGTCGGTGAGCATGGCGTCAATGTATAGCTTGCGGGTCTTGTACTCGGACAGGTCCAGGGGCTTGGGGGTGTAACTGGGCTGCTGAGTCTCACGGCGGGCGGTGAGTTCTGCCCTCAGGGCCTCGTTCTCCGCCATGAGGGCGGCCAGATCCACCTCGGGCGCGGGAGCGGGAGCCGGAGCGGCGGTCTGCTGCTCCAGCAGGGCTGGGTCAAATTCTCCGGCCGTGTAAGTCGTGCCATAACAACAGGCAATAAAGTCCATGAAGTACCAGAGGTTTTCCAGACATAACTGGGCCTGCTCCTTGGTGATCTTCTTTCCGGTGTGGGCGGCGGCGTTGCCCGTCTGGCGGATGTACTTGAGGCGCTGCCAAAGGTCCCGGTCCACGATGGCCCGGAAGTCCTCAGTGTCCATGAGGCTGGCCAGCCGGTCATCGTAGGGCATGACCAACCCACCGTCCACGGAGTACATCCATTTGACGGCAAACTCCATACACCGGCGGCAGTTGAGCACGCAGGCTGCCGGGTCGATAGTATAGATTCTTTCCGCCGCAACGGCAACCTCTCCGAATGTGGTGAGCTGGGGGTCAGAGAGGAGAAAATTAAAGTTGGTCATGGTATCACCTCAATTCTTTTTCTTCTCTTTTTCCTTTGCTGCTTTATCCGAAATCTCTACGAGCAGTGTTTGCAATTCCATAATTCCATCGAGCGAATCTTGCACTGTGTCTTTGTTAACAATACTATTCTCACCGTGAGCCGTGCTGTTTCTAAGCTGGTCAGCTCTTATTTTTAAAAGAAGACGGCGCATTTTTTTAGCATCTTCTTTTGTGATACATTTCTTTTTATAGAAGAAATCAATGTTAGCAAAAATCGATGGAGGCATCCCGTCATAAGGCTTTTTTGCTGTTTGACTTGAAAAATATTCGCAAGTATCGCATTTTGACAATTTTTTGTTCCTGAAGATGCTGTATTCCTCTCTGATAGAATTGTTTTTTGCAATTTCATCAAACCAATGATAAATCATTCCTTCAGCGCAAGAACACAATAGCGAAAAAGATTCCAAATAGAACCCTGCTGAGAACAAATTTGTAGCATGGTGGTATGTTGTAACAAATGACTTGTTTTTATATGTTCCAATTATGTGCCTATTCAGCTCAACCATCTCAGTATCTGTAAATTGATGCCAGAGTGCGTTTCCACCTACCCAGTCAGATGTAAAATCTGTGGCTGTTATAGTCCCACCTAACACGGTTTCCTTTTCGTCCCATCGATACTGAAACATAGATGCTGTGCTTACTTGGTTAATGCTGTACGGCATAACCATTTTCCCAGGCGAGGCCTTGACTGCCAGGAGCAGCATCATGTTTGTGATTTCCAAGGATTTTCTGATAGGCGGACTCTTCTCTCGAGTTTCCCATTTGGGCCCTCTCCACCAGGTATCCGGCTTTATCAACCCGTATGCCTTGAATTTAAAACTTGTATAGTTATCTTTTTCACGCGGAACCTTTTTCACTTCGAGAGAAATATACGGGTAACAGGGGGTTAAATCAAACATATAGTCTTTTACAACTGGTTCAAATGGATATAGATATTCAACGGTATAAATCGGTAACTTCCCAACTTTGTAGTCTTCATATAAATTTCTTAATTCAGTTTGTCGTTTGGAGTATAATGTACTGCACTCTTGGAGCAAGTTATCTTGGAAGGAAATTACTTTCTCGATCTTTTCAGGAATGTCATATTTGATTCCGAGATTTTCTGACTCATTATTGTATAGGCAGTACAGCAGAGATTCCAAAGCAAAATCCAGAATGATAATAAGGCTCTGTTTATTTCGACTTACATGCTTTAGAGGCAGAATTTGATTGTATTTCTCCAATATATCGAGGTAGTTGCAATAGTAGCCGCATTGTTGACACGCGGCAAGCAAATGGTAAAGTAAATCTAAATTTTTTCTATTCTTTTGGGAATCATGGGATGGATATATTTTATATCCCTGCTCTAAGTATTGATCAACTAAGTCAAAAAAGCGCCCACGAGAAAACAATTCTTGCATGCTTTCCATTTTTTCATTTCTCCCCCAATATTGCAACCAAATGTGTTGATGCGGTATACAACGAACTCTTGCTCTGGATTTTACCACCTGGCCTTCAGCAGGGTACAGCCAACTTGCCGTCCACGAAGTATATCCATTTGACAGCAAACTCCACACAGCGGCAGCAGTTCAGCACGCAGGCCACCGGGTCGATGTCATAGATTTTTTCCGCTGAGACGGCCATCTCCCTGAAAGTGGTGAATTGGGGATCAGAGAGGAGAAAATCGAAGTTGGTCATGGTGACACCTCATTGTCTTAAAACATTTCCATCGACTTCACTATCATCTACTTCTTTGATTTCTATGGAATTATCACGAAGCTCTCTAATATGCCCAATGTGGAACCAACTCAAAGGCTTTATTGACGCGACAAAGTGATGGTCATTTTCTCCTATCAATGGAGCACCATTCGATACAAGAATGATTCTCCACTCATTTTGCCACTGATAGGACAAATCTTTTTTAAAAAACACATTATATTGATTTCTATTTTCATCGTTCAGAATTTCAATATGATATTCTGAGTGTATATCAACATAAGAAACTGCCCCCCATTTTCCTCCAAGTTGATTGTCATCTATGTAATCAAGCATATTTTGCAGAAATTCAACTTTACTAAAAATGGCATAATAAGAGCCAAATTGCTCCATTTCAGATATAAACTCTTCTTTAAATTTTAAAGAAAATTCGGTTTCTTTCCGAAGAATATGTTCAGATAGTTGAGAGCAGCAATAAAGTGGGATCTTATTATCACCTTTAAATCCGACCGTAAAATTCTGTATGAAGTCAAGAGGTATCTTTATTCGCTCTTCTGGTGATTCCTCTGGACCTAATTCCATGAATTCACCTGTATGATTTTCAAAAGAGATGACACATTTTCCGTCAAATTTGTCGCCTCGGTAAGTATCTTCAAGTTTTCTAAAATATCCACTTTCGTTCATGTAAACTTTTCCGGCGCACAAATCTTCAAGATATTTGCGATTGTTACTGACCTTTATTAACATGTCCGGAAATTCATATTGGAATACTTTCATGGCATAATCTCACCCAAAATATTGCTGCATCAAGGCTTTTTTCAATACTTCCAGTTTATCAAGGCTCTGCTGAATCGTCAATTTTGATTTGTTCGCCTGTTCCACAAGAAATGAAAATTGTTTCTGTAACCCCAAAGGTGGCAGAATGATTGTAAATGCCTTTATGTCGCCAACATTGATATGTGGCGACGCTGATCCACTGACACCACCCAGTGCTTTTCGCAAAAAGGATTCAAAATTCATAGCAACACTCAAAAACTGTGGTAAGCATTTTGTAGTATCTGGGGATAGTAACATTGACCTCTGTCCAAGTGCTACATTGCAATCTCGGTCTATCATTGCCGCAATACCAAGGATAGCTCCTTCTCTTGTATATACAATATCACCCTTTTCGGGGCGTTTGCGCTGGATTCGCTGATAATATTCACGTTCGGGTATGTACTCGATATCATCCCACATAATACGATTCTTCTTAACAATTGATGTTCTGATACACATATATCCAGTATTATCACTTGTATAGTTCGGAGTTGAATGAGGACAATCTACTATAGTTTTGCACACACTATCCAGCGGCCACATCTGCCATTTGTGGTCATTCTCTACCGGGTCCCCAAACATCTCCACAAACCGGGCTTTGACCAGCAGGTCCAGTTTGTTCAGCTGCACCCGGCGCTTGGCGATCAGGTCGCTGACCTTGTCCAGCTGGACGGCAATGAGGCGCTGTTCTTCCAATGGTGGGAGAGGAAGTTCCTCCTTTTGATAGTCTTTAAAGTATATGTGTGGAATCGTTGCGCCGGTATAGTATTTTGCAAGGTTCATATTTTCCATGGCATAGGCCAAGTAGCCAATATCTACATTTTTGCCCGGAATAATATATTGCATAGTTCCAATGACAGAGGACTTTGCGGGTAATTTCATAACGCGACCAACACCCGCGCCATCTTTTACAACTGCAATATATGGGCTTTCTTGCTGATAAAAATCAACCGCTTTGATGAGACCACTCGCACCATAAATCGGATACTCACCATGCCGTCCATCTAAATCTTTCTGCGCAATATTTGAAGTCGCTTTGCTGCAAACATCCCCCAATTTCGCCATCACACCATCTCCTCCAGCTCCGCCAGGCCCTTGGTGATCTCCAGCTCCAGCTCCTTGAGGTCCGTCAGAATCTCCTGGGTGGATGGGTACTCCACGGGGACATACTCCATCTTCTTGTACTTGTTGATGGAGAGGTCATAGCCGTTCTGGGCGATCTCCTCCCTGGGCACCAGGAAGGACTGCTCGGTGCGCTCCCGCGCCTTTTCCCCCTCACGGTTGTGGAATCGGGCCACGATGTCGGGGATGTTGCTTTCCTTGATCTCCACACGCTTGTCGTCCAGGGTGAAGCCATCGGCCTTCATGTCGTAAAACCACACCTCATCCGTGCCGCCGTGGCCTGTCTTGGTGAACACCAGCACCGCCGTGGACACCCCGGCGTAGGGCTTGAACACCCCAGGGGGCATAGAGATCACCGCCTCCAGCCGGTTGCCCTCCACGATCTCCTTGCGGATGTCCTTATGAGCCTTGGAGGAACCGAACAGCACCCCGTCGGGTACGATGACGGCGCACCGCCCGCCTACCTTCAGCATCCGCAGGAAGAGGGCCAGGAACAACAGCTCGGTCTTCTTGGTCTTGCAAACCTTCAGCAGGTCGGCGGACACGATGTCCGCGTCCAGGCTCCCCTTGAAGGGGGGATTGGCCAGAATGAGGGTGTACTTCTCCCGGTCGGTGTTCTGGTCGCTGAGGCTGTCCCGATACTCAATGTAGGGGTTGTCGATGCCGTGGGTCATCATGTTCATGGCCCCGATGCGCAGCATAGTGCGGTCCATATCGTAGCCGTTGAACATATGGTTCATATAATGGTCTTTCTTCTGACGGTCGAAGAAGATTTCTTCTTTCCTGTTCTCCTTCAAATACTCGCCGGCCGCCACCAGGAAGCCGCCGGTGCCGCAGGCCGGGTCGCAAATCACATCGTCCGCCCGAGGGGCCATCAGGTCCACCATCATGCGGATGATGTGCCGGGGGGTGCGGAACTGGCCGTTGACCCCGGCGGTGGCGATTTTGGACAGGAGGTATTCGTAGATGTCGCCCCGGACATCAGTATCGTGGAGCTGCTCCGCCTGGGCGTAAATTTCGTCCATGGCGGTGACGATCTTATCCAGCATCAGAGGCGTGGGGATCTTGAAAATGGCGTCTCCCATGTACTTGGCGTAGGCGCTGTCCTTGTCGGCGTGGAGGTTCTTGATGAAGGGGAACACCCACTCCTGCATGACGGAATACATCTGTCCGGCGGGAAAGTCGTGGAACACCGACCATTTGAGCTGGCTACCCGGGATGGTCCGCTCCCCCACCTGTACCTCACCGGCAAAGATGCTCTTATGAGGCAGGCCCAGCATGGCACTCTCCTTGGCCCGCTGGTTATCGGCGGCATCCAGGTCGTGGATGAACATGAGGTAGGTCATCTGTTCCACCACATCCAGGGGATTCGTTATGCCGCCGGTCCAGAAGGTCTCCCAGAGGCGGTCAATTTTATTTTTCAGTTCGCCAGTGATCATGTTCTCTTACTCCTTTTCCCGGTTCCAGATATAGGCGGTATAGCGTCCGCCGCTGAGTTTTAGAATTTCCCCGCTCTTCTGCAGGTCGGCCAAAGTGCGCTGTATCGTGATTTTACTAATATCGGGGCACTGCTGGATGATCTCCGCCTTGGTAACCTTCCCAAGGGTGCCCTTGATGATCTCCCGGATACGGTCCGGCTTGCTCATGCCACTGACGGCCAGGACTTGCACACGGGCGGAAAAGTTCCGGTAGGCCGCCGCTACCACGCCCAAGGTATAGCGCACAAAAGGGGCGTAGTCATTGGCTTCCTCGTGCCACCTGTGGGAGCTCTGCTGGAGAACCTCATAGTAGGTTTCCTTGCTCTCCTCAATGAGTTTTTCAATACTGATATATTTGCCCACGATATAGCCTGCCCGGTAGAGCAGCAGCAGGGTCAGCAGGCGGCTCATACGGCCGTTACCGTCGTTAAAGGGATGAATACAGAGAAAGTCCAGAATGAACATAGGGATCAGCAGCAACGGATCCATGTCACCCTTCCCCACAGCCTCCTCGTAGGCCCGGCAGAGGCTGTCCACCGCCTCCGGCGTCTCCCAGGCCGGGAGAGGTTGAAAGCGAATCGTTTTGTTTCCTTGTTCGTCCTCCTCTGTAATCACATTGTCCAAGGTTTTATAATGTCCACCGTAGGACGCGCCGCTAAATTTATAGAGGTCCCGGTGGAGCTGCAGGATCATAGATGCTTTTGGCGGGATATAGTCAAAGCTCTCATGAATGGTGGCCAGTACATCCCGGTAACCGGCGATCTCCTGCTCGTTCCGGGTATGGGGGGTAGTTTTGTCCTGCACCAGCTTTTTCAGGCGCTCGTTCGAAGTATAAATACCCTCGATTTTGTTGGAGGCCTCGGTGCTTTGGATCTTGGCGATTTCCACCAGTTTAGTCAGGGTATCGGCTTTGGCCTCGATAAACAGGGCCTGTTCTCCTTTGTATTCATGGATCTGAGTCAGCAGGGCCACGATATCTGGGGCAAGCAGCTTCTCATAGTTTTTGGCAAAATCGTAGGTGCGCATCCTGTACCTCACTTCAGGTCAATTTTATCGTTTTTCTTATAATGATATAATTAAACTATATCAAGTAAACTTGATTGTGTCAAGGGTCAACTATATCATTTTTATCGAAATGATATAGTTGACCCTTCGGGGTATAGCAATACCGCCCCGAGAATATTTCGAGGCGGCATTGTTGTGATTCGTTTTCAGTTTCATGTATTCAATACGATTCTCTCTACTGTCTATGAGGTTCAATAGCGGATTTGCTCCAGCCTATTCTCCCGCAACTTCCGTGCCCCGCACCGCCTTTGATTCAACTTGACATGGCTCAGAAATCACACCGAGTCATCTGGTGTTCTTTGATTCAGCATAGCATCTCTTGCATCTGCCTAATAGTGGAGGTGCCTTTTGTAATCCTTACAAAGCACAAAATCGTAATAGAGGGCCGCCAAATTCATCAATGGGCCTACTTTCTGACCACATAACCAGCCACAGACGGCGGTGGAATATATGGAACTAGCACGGCGAAAGAGTGACAGAAAGTATATTGTTTCAAAAGGAAAGCGCTAAAAAGAACGAAAAAGATTAGAAAAAATATCAAGCCGGCCTTGACGTGTGGGAGGTCACAGGTTCAAGTCCTGTATCGTCCACCAAATGAATCCCTTAGAGCCACAAGGCTTTGAGGGATTTTTTCTTTTTTAAAAAATTCAGAATGTTCCTTGTATGGGTTGTGTTTCTTGCTTTTAAACGCACAAAATCGTTCTTGCCGGTCCATGTTCCGAAAAAGGCCTCTCTGCGGTGAACTGCCCCAGATTATGCAGACAGTACAAAAAAGAGCCCTGGTAGGAAATATCGAGTTTTAGTAGGAGAGGCGTCGCGCAAGCGGCGCCTCTCCAGTCTTTAACTGGATGCGCTCATGGTTATAAAAATGAATATAGCGGTCGATCATTTCGTTGGCTTCCGGGAAGGTAGCCGGTTTGTGGCGGTAAATGCACTCCGTTTTGAGGATGGAGAAGAAATTTTCCGCCATGGCGTTGTCATATGGATTTCCCTTTCTTGACATGGACGGTGTAATGCCGTATGCTTGAGTCAGGTTGAAGTATGCTCGCGAGGTGTACTGAAATCCCTGGTCGCTGTGGAGGTGGAGTTCTGCAGCGACCTTCTTTTTCTCTCGCTTCATTGCCAGACGAATGGTGTCCAGAACCAGACCCACCGTCTGTTCCGTTCCGGTTTTGTAAGCCACAATACTGTTGTCGTAGAGATCCCGGATCATGGATAGGTACAGTACGCCCTGCTTGGTGTGGATGTAGGAGATGTCCGTTACCCATTTTCTGTTTGGCCCATCTGCGTGAAATCCTCTGTTCAGCAGATTCTCATACCTGTGGACCTGCTGCCCCATCTGCTGCCATTTCCTGCGGCGGCGGATCTCTGACAGCAGATCATATTTTTTCATGATTCGCAGCACAGTTTTAGGATTACAGAAAATGTTCTGGCTTTTCAGCCATAGCCACATCCGCCGGTAGCCATAGGTACGGAAGCTGCGTTCCCGCTGCTGTGCGATAACTTTTGCAAGAGCGGCATCCTTCTCCGGCCTGTCCAGACGGTGGACAAACGCATAGTAGCCGCTTCTGGATACTGCAAAAAACGTGCACATGACGGATATTGGATATTCCTCTCTGTGACGATAGTATGATGTGGTATTTTACCCTTGCCCTCACTTCCTTCCTGTGGACCGCAGAAAATCCCGCAGCAATTTGTTCTCCATCTGCAAGCGATGGATCTCATACGCCTGCTCTGCCACAATGTTTCTTGGTGCGGCATCTTTCCTCGGTCGTCCTTTGGGCCGTGGAAGGATTCCGGCTTCCAGCTTGCGTTCTTTTCTCCGCTCACGCTCAAGCAGCCTTTTTACCACCTGCTTATCCCGAAAGCCGTAGTGTTCTGCAACTTCCCGCTGGGTTTTCCCCTCTGCCAGCATGGCTTTGATCTCAGGCAACAGCGCTTGAATGTGTGTGTAGTTCCGTTTCTCCATAATAAGCCCCCCTGATGTAGTCTATTTTCCTACATCAGGGGGGCTTTTGTCACTGTCCGTTTTTACTGGACCGGTTCACGGAAAGATCTGCAGAGAGGCCTTTTCTATCCAGGAAATGCGGTCCATGAGTTCAATTCTGCAAGCAGCGCTGGAGGTTTTCCGTGATCCGCCGGGAAAAGGCCAGGTATTCCGACCGCTCCTCTGGGGTGAAGCCCGCCAGATGGTCCGCAAGGGCATCCTCCTGAGCCGCCTCCAGGTCGGCGATCACAGAACCTGCCTCGGGTGTCAGGACGGGCTTGCGCATGTCCAGATAGCCGGGGGGCTCGCTCTCCAGCAGGCCCTTAGAGGACAGTCGTTGCAGGGCGAGGGCGAGGGAGGCCCGGGAGAGCCCGGAAAAGTCTGCTAGTTCCCGGCGGGTACAGGGCCCGTGCAGCTGATGCAGGGACAGCAGGATCTGGGCCTCCTGGAGGGAGAGCCCGTTTTTCAGCGCGGCGGTCTCCAGATGGGATTCCAGAAGCCGCCGCTCCCGGTAGGCGTCGCAGAGGGGGCCGCTTCCCATCACACCGGCCTGAAAGGCCCGCACACGCTCGTCGCCCAGCCGCTGGCTGGTGGGGAGCAGGGGCGGCACCGCGCCATCTCCGGCGGCGTCCAGAAGAAAACGGTACACCTTCGCCCGGCACCGCTCATAGCTCTCCTCATCCAGCACCTCCTTATAAAACTGGTGATAGGACTCAAAGATCATCAGCTTCATCTTGACCGTCCTGGAAATGCTCAGGCTCTGGGACGCCAGGGACCCCTTGGTCTTGACATAGTAGTAGATCGGGACAGACAGGGCGTAGAACCGCTCCGCCCGGCGGATGTACTCCAGATTGAATAAAAAGTCCTCGCACCAGCTGATCTCCGGGTCCATCCGCAGATGGTACCGCTCCACCAGCTCCCTGCGGTACAGCTTATTCCACAGGACGCCGTAATAAAAGTCCGCTGGATTTTCCATCATGTGGGCGGCGTATTCCTCCCGGGTGAGGAGGCTGTCCTCGTCGATGTCGCCCTTTCGGGAGAGACGCTCGCCGACCACCCGGTAGAAGTCCGCGATCACCAGATCGCAGCGATGGGCCTCTGCGGCCCGGACCAGAGAGCGGGTGGCGTCTGGGGTGATCCAGTCATCACTGTCCAGAAACTGGAGATAGACGCCCTGAGCCAGATCCAGGGCATGGTTGCGGGCGGCGGAGACCCCGGCGTTTTTCTGGTGGATCGCAGTCACCCTGGCATCCCGGGCGGCAAATTCATCGCAGATCGCGCCGGAGCCGTCGGTGCTGCCGTCGTCCACCAGAAGCAGCTCCAGGTCGGTAAACTGCTGGTCCAGGATGCTGGCCACACAGCGCCGGATGGTCTGTTCCGCATTGTAAACCGGCACAATGACGCTGACCATTGGTTTCATTTCAGCAACTCCTTATTTTGAGGGATTAGGGATGGTGAGGTTGGGATATGGGGTAGTTTATCACGGCTTTGTGCCAGCGTCAAATCGAGAACAGCTTCATGTTTTCTGCGGATGCGGAGATGATATGTGAACGGGGGGAGTACTGTATAGCTGACAAGGAACAGAAGGGGGACCGGCACAGCCGGTCCCCCTTCTGTCAAAAGCCGATATGGGAAGATCAATCGACATACTCCACGCCGATCTGCTCCAGGATCTGGTCCACGAAGGGGCGGGGAAAGCCCTTGCCGGCATGGATCCCGGCCAGCTGCCCCTCCTCTTTCAACTTGACGGCGGCGGCGGCTTTGGCCAGTTCCCCGGCATCCTCAGGCTTGATGACCAGGATGCTGTCGCCATCGCCCACCAGGATGTCGCCCGGGCAGATGACCTGTCCGCCCACGCTGACCGGGAAGTTGATCTCGCCGGGGCCGTTCTTATAAGGGAGTTGAAATCATGGTTGAGAAGAAACGAAAGAGCTTTGTAAAGCGCATGGTAACAGCCTTGATCCTGGGCGTGATCCTGGCTATACCAAAATCGCCACCGTGATCACCGCAGATCTGCCGGTCATCAGCCAGTGCCGGCCAGGCGACGCCACCCGCTTCCAGTCAATCCCTGTCTCCCAGGCACACCAGCTGTGGCGGGAGATGCAGGAGCGCCTCAACGATCTGGACCGGAGACTGAACGCCCCGGCTGCTCAGCCGCAAGCCCAGCCCCAAGCCGGAAGGCCGGGACCTGTGCGCCGCTACCGCATTACAGTCAATGGAAAAGTCTATGAGACCTCCATCCAGATGGTCTCCCAGTAACAGAAAGAGGTGTGTTTCATGTATACCATCGATTTGAACAGCGACATGGGTGAGAGCTTCGGCGCTTACCGCATCGGAAACGACGAGGGTATCATCCAGCATATCACCTCCACCAACGTGGCCTGCGGCTACCACGCCGGGGGCCCCATGGTGATGGACAAGGTGGTGCGCATGGCCAAGGAGCGGGGCGTGGCCGTGGGCGCGCACCCCGGCTACCCTGATTTGATGGGGTTCGGCCGCCGGAAGATGACGCTGTCTGTGGACGAGGTCAAAAATTACATGCAGTATCAGATCGGGGCTCTCATGGCGTTCACCCAGAGCTATGGTCTGAAGCTGCAGCACGTGGCGCCCCACGGCGCACTGGGCAACCTGTGCCAGTATGACCGGGAGACCTCCCGAGCCATCTGCGAGGCGGTGTATGAGATCGATCCATCCGCATCTTCTACTGCGCGGGGGCCGTCCTGGGGGAGGAAGCCCAGAAGATGGGTCTGAAAACGGCGGCGGAGATCTTTGCCGACCGCGCTTATATGGAGGACCTGTCCCTGGTCCCCTGGAAGCAGTCCGGTGCCATGATCACAGATGAGGATCTGGCGGTGGAACGGTGCATCAAGATGATCAAGGAGCACAAGGTCACCGCGATCACTGGCAAGGAGATCGAGATCCAGGGCGATACTCTGTGCGTCCACGGAGACGGGGCCAAGGCGCTGGCCTTTGTAGAGCGGATAAAAAAAGAATTCCAGCAGGAGGGGATCCAGATCAGGAACTTCTTGTGACCCCGCGTTCCGCCTGCCCGCACACGGCGGACGCGGAAGCGCTGCCCCCATCGGCCGGCTGCGGCCGGTGGGGGCTTCTGTCTGTCAACATCGGGCAGATGAATGCGGAACGGACAGGTTTTCGTTGACAGAGTGAAGGGAAGAGGATAAAATAAAAGGACAGAGCGGCAAGCCGCTCTGCATCTCTGCGCCAGTAGCTCAATCGGATAGAGCGCACTCCTCCTAAAAATCGAATCGTTCGAATCCTGGAGCCCTGCAAAAGTGAATATTTTCTGTATAAGCCCCCGTAGCTCAGTTGGATAGAGCGGTCGCCTCCTAAGGTTGTGCTCTACCAGCTGCCTTACGGGGAAAAGTGATCGTTGCCAGTCTCAATTTAATATAAGTCTCTGTAGCTCAGCAGGATAGAGCGTTCGCCTCCTAAGCGAAAGGCCGTGGGTTCGAATCCCGCCAGGGACGCCAGCAAACACGCCGAAAACCTTTGATTTATCAGGGTTTTCGGCTTTTCTTATTTCTGCGGCTTTTGTGGCTTTTTTGCAAAAAACCTTGGTTTGCTAACATTTGCTAACGAGATTTGGCCTTTTGCTAAGAAAGGCGGTAAGTCAGAGGTTCGATTTTTACCAAAGGAACTTGCAAACATTTGTTAGCAGAAATTAGAGGAAGTTGCAAACAAAATCGCGAATTTGCTAACATCGCTCAAAAATGCTTTCAGAACCTTGCTAACAAAAAAAGTGTTTGGTCACTGTGCAAAGTGGTTCAAACGAAGAAAACCTCTCACAAAGTGAGAGGCGTTCTTCTGAGGGAGGGACTTTATAAAGCTTTTGCCAGCTGCTTGAGCAGTGCGGCAGTTTCGGGATTTTTAAGCAGTTCCAGTATCTTCGCTGCATCACTTTCATCACTTTCAGTGACGGCAGTATCCGCAGTTTTAGGCTCTGTATCTTCAACAGGGTCAGGAGTCTTGGATGAGTAAAATGCTTCCTCCAATCGCTGAGCGTTTATGCAGCGATCCTCGTCGATGATGTGAGAGTAGACATCTGCAACCATTTTTACCTGAGCATGACCAGAGTCGCCCTGGACGGATTTCATATCGCCACCATTGAGTTTCAGCTTGTAGGTGATACTGGAGTGACGGAGAGAATGGAATACAACATGAGGCAGTCCGTTTTCTTTGATAAGTTTATTGAAAGCACGGTTAATCACCTGGCTTTCCATCGGACGGCCATTGCTGGAGCAAAAGACCAGGTTATTGTCGATGTATTCATCTCCAAACAGATCCATCAGCTCATCAATTTCTTTTTTTCTCTCTACCAGCATATAGGCAACTGTTTTCGGCAGGTACACGCGGCGAATACTGGTTTTGGTTTTAGGCTCTTTCAGGATCAGAGCAGTATGGGTACTGGCTATGCAAGGTGGAAACTTCTTAATAACACCTTTGTCGCTCAAATCGTCCAATGCACCTCGTGTAACCCGTTGCAGCTCTTTGTTGACGAATATATAAGCTGAACCATTTTCTATGCTCTGTGGTGCAATATCAATGCAGTCCCAGGTAAGGCCCAGCATTTCACCAATGCGTAAAGAGCAGGAGAACGCCAGATTTAAGGCAAGGGAGAGGATAGGATCATCACAGACTTCCATAGCCTTGCTCAGCGTTTCGGCAGTCCATATATCCCGTTCTTTATGTTCTTCTTTGGGAAGTGTCGCATTCAGGACAGGGTTACGGCTGATTAGTTCCCAACGCACCGCCTGATTAAAGGCACTGCGAAGTAGCTTGTGAATTTCTCTTACTGTATGCGGGGTCAGATATTCGCTTGTGGGTTTGCGGTTGTTGACGCTTACCGTTTTCACAGAGAGCAGATCACGGTAATACTTATCCATCATCCTTGGAGTGATGTCGGATAGTAACATATCTCCGATAATAGGAGTTATGTAGTTTCTCGCCAGACCACGGCGGCTTTCATATGTTGACATTGCCCAGGTATTTACACCATAGATGGACATATATTCATCGAGCAGATCGTTCAGGGTCTTTGCCGTAGGAATAAAGAAGGTTCCAGAGTCCTGCTCATACTCAATTTGCTTTTTTCGTTTTTTTGCTTCTGCATTTGTGCTGAAGGTTTCCCAACGCTGTCTGCGTTTTCCGTTTTCATCTGTGTAATCATACACCACAGAATATTTGCTTTTACGCTTCACGATAGATGCCATTTTCATTGCTCCTTTCTGAGATTTTCACATAATGAGTTTGCTTTTGATACCAGGCTTCAAAACTGCTGGTAATGATACGAATTCTTCGATCAATCAAGGTCGTCTCAAAATAGCCCCTTTTAACAAGGTCATAAGCTGTGCCAGATTTCAGCCCCAAAAGATCCGCCATTTCCGGAACTGACATCGTAGTATGCCTCCATTTCTCTCCGGGCGGTGTACCATCCACTTTTTTATAGTGGAACTGGCCGGCATACCAATCTTCAAAGCTATCCAGCATAACTCTCATTCGTCCGGCCACTTGAATTGTTTTGAAATAGTTCTTTTTAACCAACCAGTAGGATTCTACTTTACCAAGCCCAAGCATTTTGCCCATCTCTGGTACAGACATACTGGTCTTTACTCTTTGTTTTTGCATGGCTTTTGCCTCCTCTATAAAGTTTTTCTTGCTATGGCCTCATTGTAAGAGAAAGCAGAAAAAAAGTTAAGGATGTCGATTTGGAGATCGGCATCCTTGACAAATCATTCATCTGCGTGATCCAGCCAGTCATCAAAGCTCTTTTTGGAAATGCGGATATGACCGCCGACTCTGACGCTGTGGAATACACCCTGTTTTACCAGATTATATGCTGTGGGACGACTGATACCCAGAATGTCCTGAATCTCATCGACCGTATAGGTTCTTTTGTCATAGCTGACAGGATTTTGTTCATTAAAGCGGTTCAATTCCGCAATTCTTGCTTCAAACATAAAAACGCCTCCTTTATCCGGTAAGTGGCCTTACGGAGCCTCCATTTCCTCCGGAATATGAATATCTAAACTAACTTGCAGAGCATCATCAATCGCTCTCATTTCTTCGCGAGATACGCGCCCAATGTACGATAAAACACGCCTTTTATCAATCGTTTTAATTTGCTCCAGCAGAACAACAGATTTCAGTCCAAGCTCTGGAACGCTCTCCAGTGCATAGTGTGTGGGCAGCTCCTTTTTCTTAATCCATTTACTGGTGAGTGGAGCTACGATCAAAGTGGGGCAGAAAAAATTCCCCACATTGTTTTGAAGAACCAGGACAGGACGGGTGCCGCCTTGCTCTGATCCAAAATAAGGGTTCAAATTGGCATAATATAAATCCCCACGCTTATAAATCCAATCTTCTTTCATGTTCATCCTCCTATGTTTTGAGATTTGATTATGTAAGAAGGAGGCTCTGCAAATTACAGAGTCTCCTTCAATTTAGCGCCTGTTTTATCCCTTACTTGTCCACGACACCCCAGGGATTTGGGTAATCATTAAGCCGCAGGTGGCTGGCCTGCTTCTCAGGAGTTTCACCTCCACTTCGTTTGGTCTTACCCATGGCCTGCGACGGTTATTATCACGCTCGGACTATGGCTGTAAGAGAGCTTTCCTCCTTGTTATGCCATGACCGGATGCCATCCGATGTATTCCAGCCTGATATATTTCTGATAAACCGAAAACTCATCTATACAGCAAAAATGGGTTGGCCTGTTATGCGAGTGGCAGCTCTCAGAAAATATACCGCTGATGTAGCGGCTATTACGCCCAAAGAGGATCAAACTTAATGATTCGTATATGAGGTTGTCAAGGTGCAAGTGAAAGGATTTCCCTCTCACTTGCTACTGCCACTTTTTTAGAAAATCGCAACCAACTTTTTTATTTTTTCTTCAATTTTTTTCAATCGCTTATCTGCGGCTTGCCGAGTAATACCATATCGTTGGGCTAAACAAGTTGCATTTGGTATTTTCATTTCATAATAGGACAATATAAAATCTCGTTCTGCTGGACTCAGTTTCAATAGAGCTTGGTGTAAATCCTCAAGAAGTAAATTCTGAATAGCTTGTTCCGCAGTATCAACAGATTCATCCACAAACAAATCTGTATCCTGATAACCTTCCTCTGTGCCGTCACGATCTCCCACATGAGAAGCCGGGAATATAGAGCGACTTTTCTCATGTTCCTGGAGATAGCGGCTGTGGCGGTCCTCCTGTTGGTATTTTTCAAAATCTTTGCGAGAACATTCCATGATAATGCGGTCATCTTCATCACGGAACATTTTGACTGTTTCAACAAAAAAGCGCCCAGTAAAGCAACCATTGCGGCGTGCCTTACTGAACGCTGAAAAACTGATTTCCTCCCATTCCTGTGGGCTGTTATTTTTCCAAATGAATACTCTCGTCATATCCTTTCCTCCGTTCAAATTCTTGGTAGTCAGCGAATTTGAACGGTGTCATGGATATTTTGCTATGTACGCCTCCCAGCGCATACCGGCCTCCTAATACCGGGCAAAGAAAAAGGCCGGAAGTGTTTTCACCTCCAGCCATGTTCCTGCCGCCATATTGCAGCAGGAATGAAAAAAGCCCGGTTAATGCCGGGCCTTATGTAGAAAAGTATTCAATTTAGCGCATTCCTGCCACTATAACAAGTATAGCAGGTCGGAAGTCGGAAGGGAGTAGGGATTAGGTCGGGGATTTGTCGGGATTTAGTCGGGATTTAGTCGGGATTTAGTCGGGGCAGCTCCTCCAGGACTTCTGGAATAGAATATCCAAACAAGCAAACAGAAAATAAATAGATGGCTTCTCGTTTTCGGTCATAAAAGACACTGCGCTCTATATTTAGTTCTTCCAGCAATTCTTTCTCTGTACTGTTGAACCGATAGATAAATTGCTTAGTCAAAATTTCATAGTAAAGTTCTCCTCGATCCGGATACCGTTTCAGACGAAGGAGTGCACGGTCAATAATATTGACTAGCATTTGATTTTGAACAAGGCAGCAAACTTTTTCTTCAAAGGCTTGCAGTTCAATATCTGGTGCAAAATTTTCAAGATAGCAGAGGCCAGACTCTATATCTTGTTCTCCCATAATCCAAGCAGTTTCTTGTAATTCTTCTGCCCGTTCACTCAGAACCCAGACTACATCACGGTAAATCTTTAGAATCAGCTTACTTCTATGAAACGCAGCGTCGCTGTTAAGCCCCAAAGCTGTTAGCCTGCTGTTACATTTTTGGATTGTTGTGCTTTCTTTTCTCATAGAACATCCCTCCTTGTTCGCAATATTGCGAACATATTAGGTACAAAATAGCATAGCAGAGGAGCGTGAGAGAGGGCAGTGCCTCTCTCTATTCCCCCATTTGGCTATATCAGGTTTCTGGATTTTAGACGAATCTGCATTGCTTGCTTGGAAACCTCAAAAATATTTGCCATTTCAGCAATGAGCTGTTCATCTGTCCGGCCTATTTTAAGCCGGTAAAAACATTTTTTGATCTGCGGTAAAGGCATCAGCAGAGCAGAAGCCAGAGTATCCGCCTGACGCTCAATTATGCCATGACTTTCGTCGGAAGAAACATTTCCGTTATAAGCAGCAACATCTCCAGTACCAGAGTACAACTTCTTATGTAGTACCCAATGAGCCAGCTCATGGGCACAGGTAAAACGGAGCCGCCCTAATTTTGACGGATCACAAAGCCGTTCATCAATTAAGATTGTACCGGCTCTTACTGCAATCATTCGATACTGTCTCTGTATCTGGTCATATAAGACAACAGCACCGTCATCGAAAATTGTTTCCCCTAATATCTTGGGGTTTTTTCTTAGTGTATGAAACTCCAGGATTAGATCAAACTTTGTCTCGATAATGGTTTCGATTGGCACAGGACATGGTTGCCCGGATAGCAGAGAGGGATCATATTCCATCAGGATTTTTCGCCCTACTGCCTCGATTGCTTCTGTACGGATTTGTGGAATTGACAAAGCTCTCCCCCCTATCGTTTACGCTCCTTTAGCATTTTCATAAATGTCTGCCATTCTTCATCGGTAGCATCTACTTCTTTTGCCACACGCAAGGCTGCCCGAACAATATCTTTTTCCATGATATAGTCTGGCAAATCAGCAGATACTGTATTGCGTGATTTTGCAGCCAGATCCAAAAGCAACTCATGTTCTGATTTATCCAAATTCAGAAAGGCAGAGATGCGTTCCACAAAATCTCCATTGGGTGCAGGACGGCGGCTTTGCTCAATATCACACAGATAACCGTAAGCAATATTCAAATGCTTGGCTGTATCGCGTAAATTGAATTTGTGCGCCTTGCGTTTCTCGGCTATAAATGATCCAAAAGTTATATTGCCCACAGCATTCACCTCTCATTTGTTCGACGAACTGCGAACATCTTGCTTATATTGTATATCGAACATCTGTTCACTTCAAGGATAAAAATTTCATTTGAAAAGAGGTGTTAAAAATCAATAACACCTCTTTTGCGCTATATAAATTCCTGAGCGATTTGCTGCATTTCCGTAATGCACTCTTTGGGAGAGAGAATTTTTATTTTCCCTTTGAATTTGAATATCCAGCCATAAAAAGTTCCACTGGGGTTCACTTCAATTTTGGCTGTGAAGTGTGTATCATCATACCTATCAACAGCAGCATCTTCTCCATAATGATCTATGATTACTCTCATCAATTCGTTTTCACATAGAAGGGTTACTTCCTTCGATGACTCCGATGTAAACATATCAACCATTTTATTTGTATAGGAGGCTACATCAAATCCCTCTATCGGCATAAAGTAAGTTTCCAGATTTTCTACACTTGTTAGCCGATCTACACGGAAGTGAGCAATTTTCTGATGCTTCAGAGAAAATCCAATCAAATAGTAATGGTCATTTTTCCATTCAAGCGCATAAGGATTTACGACATAATAATATCCATCATGCTTTAAGATTTTTTTTTTTCTTGAGTATATTCATAGTATTGGAACCGAATTTGCTGATGGTTTCCAATCGCTGTTTGGATATTGTCAATGATGTAGTAAACCTTTTCATTATGCGGTTTGACACGGCTGGATAAAGCAGCAAATTTTTGAAGCTGCTTTGCCTGATGTAGACTGGTCAGACGGCATAATTTCTGCACCAGCTCCTCAGACTTCTTGGCAGAAATGATCTTCGAGGATGCTACTGCGTCTGTCAGCATTTTCAGTTCTGGATACTCAAACAGGCGGTTTCCCATAAAATATTGGTTTTGGGTACTCTTAACCACCACAATATCAATCCCCGCATCGATCAGCGCATTGGTATCTGCGTAAACAGTCTGCCGCACTGCCTGAATTCCTTTTCCATTCAGATGGGCAATGATGTCAGATACTGTGGCGGGATGGTTTTCATCGGTCCGCTCATAGAGAAACCGGAGTAATTCCAGTATCCGCATATTTGTTGAATTCTGCATACTTCACCTCCTCGATTCTTAAAATGGCCTATTTTGTATGGTGTCCAGCCCCAAAGACCAGAAGCAGGGCGACAGCACAGAGAAGCAGGCCGATCCAATTTCGATCTATAATCAGCTTGATCACCGCCACAAGCAGAAGTCCGCCTACCAGGAGCACAACGCCATTCATTCAGCGTCCTCCCGAAGCATAGTTTCCCATGTTGATGTCCAGCACCCCTCTGGGCGGCTGGATCAAGGCATCTTCATATTGGCACTTCCACTGGATCTCCCGGCACATCTGGCCATCCGCCACGCCGTCTATGGTTTCCCCATCCTCAATGGGGTTATCATGCTCCAGAATATAGGACGCTGCATTATAGGCGTGGTTTACCACCCAGTTGGGGTCCATGCCGTGGAAGTGGTACTGGAGATCCGGCAAAAACAGGGTGCTCATGCCCACCGTGTCGATGAGCATATCCTCCGTGCCCTCGATGTTGAAGAAACGGACATTGACGCCAAAGCGGATGAACCGATCCGGCCCCTCAATCTGATGGGAGCGCACATCCTCTGCCAGAAACAGCTTGCCGCAGTTCTGGAAATAGAACGCCTCACAGGTGGGGTACAGCTCTGCCAGAGCCTCCAGAAAGTCGGCATCCAGGTTGGCACGCTCCAGCGCTGGAAGCGCCGCAGTCAGCATATCGGTGGCCACCACCTGATATTTGCACTCCCGGAAGATCCGGTCACGGTCCTCCTGGCAGTCCCACATCTGGCTCATCAGAAAGGCATCAAAGCCTTTGCCCTTGAACTTGTCGCATTTCATCACCATCAGCTGTACCGGGCACTTGCCGTCCTGAAATTCCGCGACATGATCCAGGGCGGCAAAGCCGGCCATTTTCTTATCATAACAGAAGCACTCTGTTGATCCGATGTGCTTCTCCATTATGGCAGTCATTTTTTCTTTATCCGGCATTTCTACCGGCTCTTTGAACAGCATCTGAATGAGATAGGGACCTCCGGGCTGGGGGCCTTTTTTGTCGTCCAGATTTTGCTGGAAAGCTTTATTGCTCATTTGGTTTCCTCCTTCTTTTCTGGGAACAGTTTCCACCGAAACTCCAGCTCTTTCTGGACAAACTCTTTCGGCAGGCCGCGGGGGGTGGCGATGAGATACCATACCCGAAAGGTGCGCTTCTTCGGATCTGTTTCCTGCCGGTAGAGCTGATAGCCCGCCTCATCCTCCTGTGTCCACTGTCCTGTCTGCCGCTTGGCCTGCACAAAGGGTTCCACCACCTGGTCCAGTTCCTCTCTGGTGCGGCTTGAGGCCCAGGCTTGATCCACATCATTGGCGTGGGATAGGTGGAATAACATCGAACCCATCCAGTTCTTTGCCTTGTGTCCAGGCGTTCCGCGCAATTCCGCCTGACGGCGGTACTCCTCCATCTGCTCCGCCGTTCCGTACCGTTCCACCATCTGCTCCCGCACATAGATGAACCAGCTGTAGTCCTCCGCCTCGGTGAAGGGGGCGCAGACCGGCTGTAATGCCTCCACGGGGTCTGCCTCGAAGCGGTCGATGAAGTCGAGGTAGTTGGCTTTGACCAGGGGCAGAAAGGTGTCCAGCAGCCCGGTGTTCAGCCGCAGGTCCTCTGTCAGCATCCGAAAGAATGAACCGCCTGTTGTCGGTTCTATTTTGAAAGAGTAGAGACAATCATCTCCCTGCTTTATGATACAGGTGAAGCCCACCTCAACATTTCCATGGCCGATTTCGTAGTCTATGTAGTTGTAGCGGCTCCGATCAAACCAGATCAGGTAGGTCAGGCCGTTTTTTGTTCTCTTTTTGAAGTCGCCCTTTTTCAGCCGCTTCCAGCCCTTTTCCTCCAGGCCCAGGCCGTTCCATAGGTAGTCCAGAAGCTCCTGAAATATATCTGCCGGCCGTTTTTGTTCCACGGTCTCCACCTCCTGACGAATTCTCTTTAATAGTCAAGCAGGATAGGCACCTGCTGCTCCTCGGCAAACCGCATGGCCCGCCAGAACACGGAGAAGGCAAACTTGGCCAAGGATTGGGTGTCATACTGGGTGTGTTCCGGGATGTCTGCCTTGCTGTACTGTCCATCTGAGTCTACGGTTCCGTCTACCGGGTATCCCTCCGTGTCTGCCCAACCAAGGATAGTGTCCTCATCGGCCTGCCATGCCAGCTGGTTCAGCTTTTCCAGCTCCTTCCGCAGTCCGCCCAAGGTGGCGATCATCGTCTGATCATCGGTGGGCAGAGGGCCTTGGAATAGAAAGCTGTCGGTGAGGGGAAGCCACCAAGTCGCGCCCCGAAGCAGGGACCACACCCGCTCCTCGTCCGATGCAAGGCGGGCAATCAGGGGATGCTCCCCGAAGTCCCAGTCCTTCTCCACGGTGAGAGGCACCGGTTCCTCGTATGTATGACAGGCAGCCACCAGCAGCATAGCGCCAAAGGCATCCCAATCCGGCTTATCGGTGTAATAGGGCCGCTCGTTGTCCTCCGGCCATGGAGTGTAGTGCGGCTGGTTCGGCTGGGAAATGGCGGCTAAGATCTGATCCCGCCAGTCCTCCACTGCCGCCTGGATCTCAGCCGGGGACAGCTCCTCCTCGTTGTCGGCGGGTTCTCCATCCGGGGTGATCCGGTTAAAGGTGTATCCGTTTTCCTCCGCCCACTGCTGAACAACAGTTTTCCAGTTGTGAGAATAGTACCGGGTCAGCGGCCCGGCGTAAATATCAAGTCCCATAGCAATGTCTCCTTTTCTGTTATGCAGTCATTCTTTTGCTGGAGCGAACATCTGGTCAATCTTCTCCAGATCGTATTCCAAAATCCAGTCATGAAATTGATGATAGAGAGGCAATAGCAGCTTCTGTGAGCCGCCCAGCACATCCAGCCCACGGTCATCGTACAAATGGTAGAGGAACGGCCCCGGCCCAGCCAGATAGACGCTGGACACAAAGCCGTTCCAGCCGCCGATGTCCCCCAGAATGATTTCCCGAAGAAGCAGCTCTGGTTGAAAGCTGATCTTGCTGAGATCCCAGTAAAACTGCACTTGTGCATGGGTATCCCCATCTTCATCCTGCTCTGTGGCCGAAAGTTGTTCATCGGGAACTGGGAGGCCCACTCGCTGCCGGATAACGGTCAGCAGGGACTCGGCGGGTTCTTCATCGGGATACCCGTCGATCCGCAGAAGGTCCGGCACCGCCGGAAGTGCCCGATAGATCGCGGCGGCTCGGTCCAGCGCCCCCTGAACATAAGCGGGGTTGGTTTTCAGCTTCGCCGCACGCCTATCCAGATAGATTGGTTCCTCCCCGCCGATCTTAAAACGAATGCCCACCGGTGCATGGTAGAACAGAGGGTGTTCCAGCCCAGCCATGCCCAGATCATGTAAAATGTGTTCAAACCGCTTTGCCAGCATGGTATCCCTCCGTTCTCATGTCATTTCATACAGCAGAGCAGCATCGCCCTGCACCAGTTCCAGATGGGAGCGCAGCGTATTAAGCCCGCTTTGCACCGCCTCGGTGGGCAGATCCCAGTCCGGGGCAATTTCAGCGGCCAGCTCCGGGAGATCCTGCTCCCGCAGAGCTGCCAGCAGTTGAGACGCCAGCTCTCCCTCCAGCAGAGCGCAGTCCAGGGTGTCTTCCGTCTGGGGAGCAGGAAAACGGACATCCAGATCCAGTTCGCTCTCACACCAGTCCCAGATGGCCATATAGACCGCGCCGGAGCAGTCACCGTCGGACAACTCCTGCCGCTGGTTATTTTTTATCAGATAAAAGGACGCGATCTGTGACATGGTGGTTCCTCCTAAATGTTATTCGCTTCCATCAGCCCTTCGGCCTGCAACCGGATCACATAGAAAGCCCGCACCCAGTCCAGTTCCTGCTCCATGGAGTCCTCCAAAGCCAGCAGGCGGCGCTTGCCAAGCCTGCGATCCAGAAGGGCAAAGATACGGACAAGGGGATTCTCGCTGACAAGGCTTTTCTCGATGCTCTGGTTGTCAAAGATCCCAAACGCCTCATAGAACACCTTTTGGTCAAAGGTGCCCTGCTCCAGCGCATAGGCATGAGCCTGATTGATGGCCTCTTTTGCGGAGTCGTGATCTTTCAGCGTGGCGGAGCGCAAGTGATGAAATTTCGTCCACACATTTTCAAAATAGGTGTAGTAGTTGCTCCGCAGCACTTCCACGCCGTCCACACGAATGGCGGCCCGGCCCTCATGGTCGGCGCTTTTGCTGTAACTGGTGGCAAAATACTGGATGTGGCCCCGGAGTGCCGGGCACAGGTAGTCATTCTCCAATTTGTTCCGGATTCCACTCCAAGTGGATACTCTACTGTTTGACATAGGTGTTGTTTCCTTTCTGCTGATTCCTACTGCTTTTGGAGATACTCCCGGAAGCATTCGATGAACTCCCGATTCCGCTTAGGGACATCGAACCCCTTCCGATGGGGGAAGAACCCCTCCTGTTCCACATCGTCCAGCAGCTTGGGCAGATTGGAAAACCGGGCAAAGAATGGTAGTGCATAGTCCTGGATCTGCCCGGAAATTTCCTGGATAGAGCGTTCCCGCTCCAGCAGAGTAGATACCTCATAGCGGGGGAAGTCATCATACCGGTGGGTCAGCCGGGCGATGGAGGTACCCACGATACCATCATAGGTTTCCTCCGTCCCTTCCTGCTCACTGCGCCACTGGGCAATCACCGGGGAACTCACATCGAAGAAGGCAGTAAAAGTGGTGGAGCCAAAGCGGATGGAGGGGGAAAAGTAAAAGGAGAACACAAAGATGCCGTCTTTTTTGTAGATGTCATTTTTGCTCTTGCGGTATTTGTAGCCCAGCGGGTTCAAAGGCTCCGCGATCCGCTCACAGGTATAGACGAAGATCTCACGGGGCTTGGTTCCCTTGGGAAAATCCTTCTTCCCCATGTTGCCACCTCAATCAAAATCCATCCAGACCAGGTGTTTTCCGCAGTGGAGGCACTGGAACAGATAGCATTGCAGATGCCCGCCATTGACAGATTCCCGGATCATTTCTTTTTGCTCATCGTCCCACATCGGATCGTCCAGTACCTCCTCCAGCACACCCAGGGCCCGCAGTTCTCTGGCACCCACATGGCCCAGGTAGGCGCAGTAGTCGCCGCAGTGGGCGCGCCAGTATTCCTGCTGCCAGCCGGAGTAGCCGGGGGTGCGGTGGATCAGCTCGTCCAGCTTCTCCGGATCGTCTACACCATCATCCACAGAGAAATCATCTTGAAAACTACCGTCATATTTCCGGGCTGCTTCGCCGTTGGCGATGCACTCTGGGCACAGATATGCAATATCCTCCACGGCGTAAAAGGGGGCTGTATAGAAAATATGGGTCGTCTTGCCGCAGCAGTCGCAGACAACGCCGTCTGCGGATTCCTCAAAAGCCCCAGTTTCCAGAGGATTGGGGTGATACCGGAAGGCGGGCAGGCCCAGCTGGGCCTGCCGCTCCTTCTCTTTCTGCTTCTCCTCCGGCGTTTTGGGCCTGGGGAGGGCATAATGATTGCCCCAGTTTTCCGCATAGTCCTTCAAGATGCCCAGCCGCTTGAGGGTCTTCTTGTCGGAACGATTTCCGATTTGGCAGAGCAGTTCGTAGGCATCCTTCTTGAAGTCCAGCAGATCATACACATCCACCAGCACTTCCTTGGCCTGCTTGTCTTCCGACAGCTCCAGTTTCTCCTTGAAGGTATAGAGAGCACGGACACTGTCCGGATCTCCTTCTGTCTCCCGAAACTGCTTTTGGAGTTCAATATATTGCTTCAGGTATTCGTTCATGGTCACAATCTCCCATCAATCCCACCAGAGGTACCAGACGGTGGACTGCCGCAGCACATCCGCCAGATTGCCCACAGTGGGGTCATCTTGTTCTTGATCCACGATGTCCGGGCAGAAGCCGTACTGCTCTGTGGCAACTTCCATAGCCTGCTCCTGGGAAACAGGGGCAGGAAGCAGGAATTCCAGCTCATCGTGGCTCATGGCGGCAGGGATGGCACCATGCTGCTCGAACCAGTATTTCGCCACTGCCATCAGGTCCGGCGTGTCGGGGCACTCATTCCAATTTCCAAAGGGCAGGTAGGCGAATATCTCCCAGGGGTTCTTGACCGGAATTTTGGCCAGAATGAGCGGATAGGTCATGTGGCTATCCGAATCCCAATAGCAGGAGAAGCGGTCATTGTCATAGCCGCCCTCCATCTCGCCCAGGACTTCCGCCTCCCAGTCCATGTCATCGTCCTCGGCTTCTTCCTTGCGCTGGCCGGTCAATTCCTCCAGAACCGCCTTTCCGTCCTTGATGGGAGCGGAGAGCATCTTCTTTCGATACTCCTCTACTGTTTTGAGGTCAAATTCGTAGAAGTCCGCATTGTGCTCCGGATCGGCGTTCATCACCAGACACTCCAACAGCGTTTCATCATCCGCCTTGATGAGCACGGGAACAAAGCCCTCCCGTACCCCCAGCCGCTGGGCGTAGCTGTATGCCGACATGATGGGGTCATCATCTGCCATGGATGGGAAATAGGTACACTCGCGGTCCAGATACTCCATGATGGCCTGAGCAACCTCGGAAGGCTCCAGCGTATCCTCGTCGAAGTCCTGTCCCTGCCAGTTTTCAAACCGTTCCCCGATCACCTCTGCCATAGCCTGATAGTAGTCCTCGTCAAAGGGGATGAACAGGTATGCCTCCTGCTGGAACTCATTGGAGTGATACCGTTCCGGGCCGAAGAAGCGGAGGGCATTGTCGTCAATGTCGGCGGGATAGTAGGGACTGTCGCCCTCTCCGTAGTAATAGCCGGCAAAGGCGCGACCTTGCTGATTGAACAGCACAGAGAACAGGCAGCCGTCCAGCTCATCTTGGATGAATGCCCTCAGGTCTACGCTGGCAGGGTCGGCTTTGACCTGTTTGACCACTTCGCCGTGTTCTTTCAGGAAGTCCTCGCCCATCAGTTCGTGCTCCATGCACCAGCGCAGGTAGATGGCCATGTGGTTGTAGGCATTGATAGGATCAATAGGCAGTTCCTTTTCCTCAATGCTCTCAAGGTGATAGGAAGCGTCGTCCATCTCACCGTCAAAATTATCATTGGAAAGGGTGCCACGGGTGATAGCATTCTGGCGAGTGGGGTTTACGACAAAACTGATCCCCCTCATCTTGTTCAGCAGGGCGTCTACATCATGTTCCAGTTTATAGTCCAACTCGTCTTCATAAAGCGGAATGACCTGATAGAAGTTGACCTCCTCGCCGCCCGGCAGAGTGCAGACCTCGCTGCCATCCTCCGTATCCTGGGGACCGATTAGGGTAGCAGTACACAGTTTGGTGTTGTCTGCAAATGGTTCCCGGTTCTCCACTGTATGACCATGCCCCAACCAGCTGTCACAGTTGATGGGCAGACGGGCCAAGGATTTCAGCAGGCGGATGGGCCAGTACCACTTTTCGTCTTTCATGGACTCCTGATCCAACTTCCAGTCCGCAGGCAGCGCGATAGCCAGCTCCGCCCGCTCCAGCTTGTATTCCGCCAGTTCCTCCGGCACATTCATCCGGTGAGCACCCATACCCATGGTGACCAGGGTGTAATAGTCCCGCTCCTCAGTGGGCGGCACGATGCAGATGTCCACATGGATGTCCGGGGAGACCAACTCGTGGAACACATTCTCGACCTCGCCAAAATACTGCTGGATGTGCCCCTCGACGGCTTCCATCTCATCCTCGGTGTAGACTTCGGGATTACTAAATTCTTCCTCATCCTGCGTGTCATCATTGTCTGAGTGGTCGCAGCTGTCATCCTCCGGATCTCCCTTTATAGGCTCGTAACCGATCTTCAGGGTCATCTGTTCCTCCGGCAGAGAGACGCCGGGGCTGCGGGTGATGGTGTGCTTATCGTCCGCAGAAAAACCGATAGTCTCACCGTCTTGCAGCGTCACATCACACGCCAGCACATAGGAGGCAAGGCTTGCCAAAAAGTCCCGCAGTTCCTCCGGCTCGGCGTCGGTGTTCAGCACCTCCATTTCCTCCTTACCAAACACATCCATGCCGTAGGTGTAGCCGTTCAAGCCACCCTCGCTCCGGTACAGGCCGAACCAGACCCAGTTGAAGATGGGTAGTTCGTCCTCTTTCATCATATCGGCAAGGCCCTCATAGAAACGAGGCTCAAATACCACACCGCTGGTATATATGCCGGTGGCGTATTTCTGCTTGCAGCACACTGCCAGCGCCTTGGTGAACAGCTTACCCCGTTCCAGCAGTTTTTCCTCCTCGCCCAACACAGCCACCATGATATGGGCCTTGTGCGCTTTGGCCGCTTCTATAGCTTCTGGCCACATATAGTTGTTTTCGGCGTTGATCTCCGCTTCATTGTCGGGGATATGGCCGTGGAAGAGTGTCGCAATCAGCATCATGTTGCCGATCCGCATTACCACAGCGTCATCGCTGTTCTCAACATCTTCGTCGCCCTCAGCCGGCTCATCGTCCACGATGCCCCATTCTTCCCGCAGATCTCGAATCAACTGCTCCTTGTCCCACTCTGCTTTGGAGAGGAGCACAGATCCGGCAAAGGAACCCTTATGGTCGGTTTCCTCCTCGTCGGCATCATCCTCAAGACCCTCTACATCTTCATCCGGATCATAGAGGGATTCATGCTCCAGTCCGCGGATAAATTCCTCAAAGCTATCTGCCAGATGGGTAATTTTATAGTCATTTTCCTGATCCACATGGACTACCGCAGGCTCTCCCTGGGGACCGCAAGCCCGGTAGTCCAGGAAAATCATATCGTGTCCGGCGCTTGGACAGTCGCAGATGGCCACGCCGATGGCAGGATACTCCCACTCATCGATCATAAACTGGCTGCCCAGCTCTCCACAGAGGGAGCAGCTCTTTTCTCGTCCGATGCCGAAAATGCCGGTGATGGCCACATGATCATCTGACCAACAGGTAGGCTCATCGCAGGGATAGCAGGTGTTCACCGGAATGCCGCCGTTGTGCTGCTTCATCAGCCAGATGTAGGCAGCGGGCAGCTTGTAGCCCAGTTCCTCCTCCACGCTGGCAATCAGCTCATCGGAAGGCGGATCACTGACATATTCTTTCAGTGCATACCAATTATCATCCCAGAAGTTGGTGAGGTCGAAGCCCTCAAATGGGGTATCACCGGGCACGAATTTGGCCTTCTTCTTCCGGCTGCGCTGGCGTTTCCGGATCTCCGCCTTACACTCCCGAATTACTGCCGGGGCATTTTCGTCCTCGGGGTCCAGCTCCGCCCACCGCTCGGCGTAGGGGATGGCCTTTTCCTCCTGGCCGTAGAGATACTGATAGCCGTAGGCCATCCGCATATTCCACTCCGCCTTGTCCTGGCCTTCCTCCCGGACGGACTCCAGCACCTCGATGGCGCGGCACAGGGCCTTGTCTCCCTTATAGCGAGGGGTGCCCTCGTCGTGGTCCCCAATGATGGCATAGTTCTCCAGCGCCCGTGCCAGGGCGTAGGCGGTGCGGTAGTTCCTCCAGTCCTCCGGGATGGCATTCAGTGCCTGGATACAGCGGGTGTACTCATCCTCGTCGTTCCACTGCTCCAGCTGCTGGAAGAAGGATTCGGCGTTCTGCGGGGTGTAAGGAATATAGTCCATGCCCGTAAGCGTTTCATCCAACTCGTCATCCTGATTCTCAGTTTCTGTCCCATCATCTTGTTGCTTTAGGGGTACAGAACCGGCTTCACGGCGGAAGGTGTGGAAGATAGCCCATGGGATGTCCGTGCCTTCAAAGAACTCTTTCGCCATGTTCAGCGCCTCTTGGATGTCCCAGGCGATGAAGTCCACATAGCCGCAGAAAAGGCCGGTGGCTCCGCCGGTGAGGGTGAGAACCTCCGGGCCGTCGCCGGTGGTGAACACTTCTTCCAGCTTGTCCCGGAAGTCGAAAATCTTATCCGTTCCTTCCTCCTCCCGCAGAGTATCCAGAGGATAGCAGAAGAAGCCCGCCACCGCGCCGTCGGCATGGAGAGCGTCCATGAAGTCATTGTCGGCATCCAGATAGCCGTTGATGAGCGGCACGCAGTTGGTGGAGCCGACCATCACATCCAGCCGCCAATCGGCATCCGGGTCCTTGTTGGGTTCCATTTTGTAGCCGAGGTAGCTGTTCAGATAGGCTTCCGGGTCAGTGGAGAGATTCGCTCCCTTTTCCTTCAGCTTGTCCGGCAGCTGGGACATGGGGATGGACGGCTCTGCCCTGGGGGCCTCCAGTACATCAAAACTGTCTATGTATCTCATATGGGGAATCTCGCCCAGCACTTGGTCGGTGAGGGTGGTGAGCATCCACCAGACCCGGCCCTCAGCCTCCCGGAGCATGGGCAGAAGCTTTTCGCAGTAGGCGGAGATGGCGAAGCTGTTTTCACCCTGTTCCTCCAGCCAGATCTGCACATCATCCCCAGAGATATTCCATCCGTCCTCGGTACGCAGGCCGATGTTCGGGAGGGGCTGACGGCCCACAAGGATGTTCCAGTGCTCCAGCACCTCCTTTGAGGCGTGTTTCTGGAAGTAGACCAGCTCAAACAGCTTGACCTTGTCACCCTCCGGGGTGAGGATCAGCTCATGCTTTTTGCCGTTGAAGCCCATCTCGAAAGAGATCTCATCAAAGACCAGATTCAGGGTTTCCTGCATTTGGGCCACGAGTTCGGCACCGCGGGTGTGATCTTTGTCCTCATCCATCATCTGGCGCAATTCTGCTTCCATTTCCGCAAAGGTTTCCCACCAGTCCTCTGTCCGCTCCCGGAAGCACTCCCAGAACTGCGGCAGAGAAATACCCTTCTTGCACGAGTCAATTAGTTCCTCCATGTCCTGTCGGGTGTTGAGCTTAGGATCATCACCGGGATGCAGTTCCAGAGCTTTTTCAAAATGCCGCAGAGCGCGGCCCTCCTGATCCAGATAATAATAGGCATACCCCATACGGAAATTCCAGGAATAAGTATCTCCCAGTTCCTCCTCATGGGACTGCATCAGTTCCAGTGCCTGGTGAAGCAGCTTCCTTCCCTCCGGCTCGCTGGAGTCCGCCAGATTGTTGTAGGCGCGGGCCAGCTCCATATCCATTTCCGGGGTACGCTCCTCGGCAGAGATTGCCTCCAGTGCGTCAACGATTTTCTGGTGTTTGTCCTCCTCATGCCACTTCTGGCACTGCTTCAAAATATCCATATCAGGGTCCTCCTCGTCCTCATCTGGTTTCCAGTCTTTGATCTGCTGGAACACGCCATTTTCATCCCGCTCAAAGGCGCAGGGAGCGGGGGTGTTCAGCAAAGGGATGATGTCGGGATCGTCATTGCAGATCGTGTTCAGCTTGTAGATCCCGGCGTTGTTAGGGTCGTCCATGTACTCGTCGCTCTCATCACCGGCGGTAAAGCGCCAGCCGCTGTCCCAGCCACCGTCCGGCTCCTCCCTGTAGCAGTAGCCCACCTTGCGGCCCTCTACTGTGATGCGGTTGGTGGCGATGCAGCCATCGGCACCCTTCCAGTCAGGGAGCAGAGATTTCACATCCTCCGCTTTCACATGGTAGTCCCGGTTGCGGCCAGCGGCCTCGTACAGTTCCTTCCGCAGCGCCTCCACATCCCGAGCCATCTCCTGGATCTCCTCGTTGTCCATCATCTCACTGAGGTCATATTCCAGCGGATTCTGGGCAAAATCCGCCAGTGCCTTGTTCATGGCGTCATGCTCCTCTGGCGTGACGGTGATGCGGATGCGGCGGGCAGGGGTGTTGTACTCGTCCAGATCCTGAAGGTTTACACTGCCGCTGACGCTGCACTCCAGTAGGATGGCGGCCAGATCAGTGACCACATCAATGGCGAAGTGGAAGTCCATCTCCACGCCATCGGAGTGTGTAAACTCCAGATACTCCACGGTCTGGCGGAAGTCCCAGTTTTGTTTGTCCAGCCCAATCTTGGCAAATATCTCGCTGAGGGGGATCTCCTCTTTCTTCTGGTCTTCCAAAAATGCCACAAGGTTCAGACTGTCATCGGAACCGCCAATAAAGTTGCCCCAGTATTTTTTGATATACATTTGTCGTGCCTCCTGTTCTGAATCCAGTCGATCAATGAGCTGATTCAAGTGTTCCAACCACGCAGGAGCGATCTCACCGCTGTCCTCGTTCTTCCAAAGATCCACAATCTCACGGATGCCGTCCTCGTCCGGCACCTCGTTTTTGATGTCGGTGAGCTGCCGCAGCAGGAAAGCAAGGGCTTCTTTGGATGCTGTGAAACCGGTGACTTTATCCCATATAGCTTCTTCATGATCGTAGTCCAGCTTGCCATTATCCTTCCATTGGAAATACAGCTCCGCCAGAGCCATCGCAGTATTGTCAAAGAGGAAGTCGATTTGTGAGAAGTCAGCTCCCAGCATGACTTCCTCTTTCATCAGTTCGATCATCTCGCCCAGATCCATTACCGGATGCTCCGGTACATATTCATTTTTGAGGATGTCCAGTACATCCAACCCTTCGTCACGCTCTAATGCTTTTATGCCCCATGCTCCCATGTCGGCACCTCTCTTTCTTTATTTCGTATCAAGCTTCTATTGTCAATCATAGTTCTCCAACCGAATGATAGGCCGATAAAAGTCATAATCTCCGTTTAGTTCATTGTCCTCCTGCACTTCTGGCTTACAGTGGGGCGAACAGGGTAGGAAACCGAGAAATGGGCCCAGCCCACCGCAGATATTGCATCCGCCGTCACCGCCGCAGGTGGTAAGCCTATCAGCCTGCACCACTTCCCGCATATAGGGATCGTAGGCGATGGACAGGCCGAAGAAGTTGGGCTCCTCCATGTCATAGGGCCGGTTCTCATCCTCATCCATGTTCTCAAACCAGTGCAGACGCATGGAGTAGTCTAACCCATCTCCCCATGGAAACAGGGTCCGACACCCGCCGCCACACAGGTAGGCCCACTCGTCCGCCGTGGGCAGGGAGAAGCCCCTGTTTTCCAGCATGGCAAGAAGCGCATCGTAGTCTGTGTGGTTATAGATACAGATCTGAAAGCCCTTTTCCGTCCGCTCAATGCGGGCCGACTGATGCAAGGTAAGACTGCTGCTGTCACTCCAGGCAAAATCACGGAATTCCTTCAGCCAGTCAGGGTGGACAGTCAGTCTGGGATCATCCATTTTGACTGGCTCCCAGTTAATTTCCTCCAGCTCCCGGCCCACCAGCATGGGTCCAATGGCCGCCTGCCGAACAGGAGCCATGCTTTCCCGAATCATCTCCTCCGGGTCCCGCTCCATTTCCCATTCTCGGAACAGATACTCCAATTCCTCCCGGCTCTCCTGATTCAATCCCACGGCAAACTGCTCCCAGCCCAGGGTGACGGTATCGCCGGGGACAAAGACGAACTCCCGACCATCTTTCTTGAAGATGCCGGTGGTGCAGCTCTGGCCCCAGCGGTCAAAAGTATGTAGACCGAGAAAGGTCATATCATAACGGGCAGCCAGGCTCTCCATCAGCACCTGCTTCTCGATGTTTTCCATTTGATTGAATTGGGTGCGGAATAGTCTTTTGTTCATAACAAGTCCTCCTACAGCCTATCCAGGTTTTCCTGTAAATCGCCCTGCATCAAGTGCTGGGCAATGGCTTGGTTCAGTGCCTTATGGGGGTGATAGGCTACCTGCTCTACATCGTGCAGGCACTCCTCCATCAATGCCTCCGGAGAAATGCCTTCCCGTTTGCCATAAAGATGGCCGAAGGCATAGCACACGGACTTGAGAAAGTCGAAAATATAGTCGTGATTTCCACGCATACTGGGCAGGTCGTTGAACGAGCCCATACCTCCGTATGCCCGAAGATGGTGGGCAACCTCCCGCCGCTGGTTCCAGTCCTGAATGTCCCGCTCCAACCAGTCGATCCAGTTTTGGAACTCTGGATGGTCTGCCAGAAGGATGGAGCGCAGACAGGTCAGAGCCTCGGTATAAATATCAGACTGTTTCATTGGCCATCGCTCCCCCAAATACCTCCATAGAGCACACCATCTTTTCCAAGGAACAACATCCGGCTGCGAAGCAGGCTGCACTGCTCCACAGCGACCTTGTTTCCGTCACAGGTGGGAATAGCCTCCTGTTTTTTCCCAAGGTGATCACCATGAGCGGTAAGGAAGTAGAATTTATCCCGTTGCTGGTATCCGCCTTGAAACAGGAAGGTATTGCCGGACGGGGCAACAGAAAAAGCTCCGCTTCCTTCGATTGGCAGTTCAAATACAAAGTCCTCTTTGAAGTTCGTCCGCACCAGCCGGAATTCATCGTAATAATAAAACCACAGGTTTTCTTCTTCGTCCAGGCTGATGGCGTAGCAGTCATAGATGGAATAGTTCTCATTCTTCCAGAGAGGAGTTCCCTCCGATGTCCATGCAATCAGACCGCAAGCACCCAGAGGTTCATCCCAACCGTAATTACCAAATACACCTTCGTCAAAGTAGCTGGTAATGATGGTGCCATCTTTTTTTACCACACAGTCTTGAATGCCATCCCCCAGGCAGAAACGGGACAGCACAGCTCCGTCCCGGCTGACGATCCAGGCGTTCTGGTCGGGGCCGTTTTCCCGATAGGCGCATCTTGCCCCCAGCAGGAGGAAGTGATCACCTGCGGGCCGCAAATAATGAAACTGGAACTTCAAGAGGCCAAGAGGAAACAGCGTCGTTTCCAGCACCCGCTGTTCCGCCCAATCCAGCTGGATTTCCACTGCGGTATAGGTGGAAGGAGTGCTGAGCCAGTCCTTACCCTGTGTTTCGGACGGCTGTTCCATGAGAAGATAGACTTTTCCATCCCTTGCCGTGAAAAAGTCTGTCACTTCTGTGCCCTCCAGATGTTTTTCCCGGCGCAGCTGGTCCAGGTCAATGATGGAGAACAACGGCAGATTTTTGGCTTTTATAGATTTGTTCATAGTGTCTCCTCCTGGCTACTTTAACGCTCCATCATAGGTGTGGCTTTCCCAGGCGGCCTCAAATTCCGCCTGCTCTATGACGCAGGCGTGGAACTCCTCACCCCAGACATGGGCGTTCAATTCCTCCACGGTGGGGATCGGCGTGATCTCGATGGCGCCGTCGTAAAGGTCAGGGATATTGCGGGTGCGGCCATCTGCAAAGATGTCAATGGAGTGGAGGGCCAGCCGCTCATTTTCTGTATCCACTTCATAGAGGATCACCGACGGTTCTCCCTCCGGTGCGTCCTCCCAAAAAAGCTTGATGTACTCCATCATTCCATTTCCCTCATTTGAACCAATGCCACCCCGTCATGGTGCCGGTTACCTCATCTATCTGTATTGCAATATCATAATTGCCGCGACAGCCCAGCAAGGCCGCGAGATGATCGTTTTCCATAATCAAATCATAAAACTCAACCGCTATGTCTTGGAATTCCTTCGGAATTTCCAGTGCAGAGAAGAAATCCACTAATTGAGCATTTTGGAAAAATTCAATGGCCGTTTTACTGCATTTTACTATAATCCCTGTTTGAGTGGTCAAATCTTTCATGCTTTCGCAACCTCGCTCATGTTCAGATACATCCCCATCGTTTTTTCATTGTCACAGGCCGCCCGGATCATTTTGGACAGCAGCATCAAATCGTCGATGTATTGGGAGTACACGCAGAACACATCCTCGTCAGAGTCGAAGTGAAACAGATCCACGCCGCTGTTATTTTCCTCGAACTCCTGGATCACGCCCCGGACCAGCCGCTCCCAGTCTCCGCTGCTTCCAGTCAGTCCCAGCCGACGGAATACTTCCGTCCGGAATCCATTGTTGATTTTCAGAAGAAGGGAGAGCGCATAGGGGTGGTGGGGAATGAGAAAGAATGGCGCAATCTGCTCCGGCTTCACCCAGATTTTGAAGGGCGGACGCGGGTCAGGTATCCAGGGCAAGATTTCCCATTCGTCCTCCGGCCGGTTTCCGTATTGGCAAAGGTCTTTCATAGTGTTCTCCTTTGTTCTGTCACATTTTTAATCCTGCTCTCGATAACTGGCTTCAATGTCAATGAACCGCACATACACGGCGCAGATTTTGCCCTTGGCGTCATACCCGAAGTAGACAGGATAGTAACCATCCCCCCAGCCGGAGGCAAAGATGGGCAGGTTGCAGTCCGTGCCCGGCACTGTCCAGTTGAGCCAGTCGCCGCAGTCCCCCTGATATTTGGGGTAGGCTTTGGCGTTTTCTTCCAGAAGATCGCAGAACAGGTCGTTGTAGGGGTCGATGTCCGGGTCTTCTTCTAAACGCTTGGCCCAGTATGCCTTGAAGGCCGCCTGGGTCTGGATGTCCGCGACACAGCCCATCCCGGCGTCTACGCCAAAGCCAAAATACTCGTCCTCTCCCAGTTCCTCGTCCAGATCCTCGTTGCCCACCATGCCCAGCTCATAGCGGACAGGCTTTTCCTGAGAAACCTCCACCTTGACGCAGGCATAGCGGTCGCCGTATTGTTCGCTGGGCACCACGCAGATTTTTACGGGATAAGTTCCGGCGGGGATCGTTTGAAGGAACGGCAGAGTGTCCTCCAGTTCCACCAGCGGATCACAGGCGAAAATCTGCCCGGTGGGGAAATGGACGGTGCCGATGTCCAGCACATCCACCGCCATGTTCCCAATCACTTTCTCTGTGAAATGGGCCTCCAAGTCATCTTTACAGGTCAATTTATCCTTGATTGCTTCGTATTTGTTCAGCCATTCAGTTGTAGGCATATCAGTTTCCTCCTGTTGATTCTGTTTCTTGATGTACACACTCTTTGAGCCGTCCCAATAGCAGTTCACACACCGGCCATCCTGAAAATAATGGTCACAATTCGGGTAGCCATAGAGAACATGGGCACATTCTGGCACAGCCCCATCATCTGTGAGGAGCCTTTGAAAAACAGGCTTCCGCACTCATCACAAAGGGCCAGTTCTTTTTCTGCCATAGGGTTCACCAGTCCCGTTCCCGGATGGCCTCCTCGGTGTCAATGGGGATGCCAAACCACTCCAGAATGTAGGCCACGGTTGCCGCAATACATTCCCGCGCCACCGTTTCGATCTCGCTGTCGTTCTCGTCAAACTCCTCCTGGAGATCATTGATGCCGCAGACCGCCTCGTCCAGCGTTTCCTGCACCACTTCGGTGTCGGTTTCGCCGCTCTCCAACAGGTCGATGACCTTCTGAAGCTCGTCTTTTACCTTGTCCACCAGAAAAGTGGGATAGTAATTGTCCTGATACATCTCGTCCAGCAGTTTGTAATTGGGGTCAAATGTTTTCATAGGGATTGCTCCTTTCTTCGTGCTCGGCAGTCATGCTCAACTCGATCTCATCGTCGCTGTAAATTAAGTAGAGCCCATGAGGGGCCTTGCTATCGAAATGCAGTTCAATTTCATGATATTTGAGGATCAAAGGCTTCCCATCACTTCTCATGGTGGAAACAGCATCGGGCTTACCGAAGATTTCTATGACCTCATCCTGTGACATACCAAATTTCAGCGGTGAAATGTTCTGGGGATTCTGCAATATTTGATTGCGCCAAATCGTAAAGTCCTGTTTCATAGTTTTCCATCCAGTGCCTCAACCGTTTTCATGACAGCGGAATCAAAGGTGCACTGCCGCAGTTCCCGTTCGATCAGGGAAAACACATCCGGAAAGCACTCGATCTCGTCCTGATACTCATATTTCGCATACAGTTTCCCGTACTCGGAGATCCAGACCTCTGCCGGGTAGTAGTAGCCTATATGACCGATAGGCTGGCATTTTTCACCGGCAGCCTGTTCGATCTCTGCCAGTTCACAGCCGGACATATCCCGAAAATAGGCTTCTTCCAAATGGTTTTTAATCCCGTTGACCAGGTAAGGGAACAAAGCGAATTGGAAGTCAGCCGCCCAGCTCAGTTTTTTCTGCTCCAGATACCACTCACAGCACAGGCCGAAATACTTGCGGTAAAACCGCTGGGTGGTCTTCATCATTGGGACGCCATGATCGGCGTAATACTTCTCCGCAATGGAAATGTCCACTTTTCGCCCTTCCTGCCATCCGGCATACTCCATCAGCTGCTTGACCTTGCTTTTGAGATCGCCGGAAATGGAGATGCGTTCTTTGATCATGGTGGTTACCTCCATTACCAGGTTTCAGACATTTACAACTCTGCCGCAAACTCATAGGAAACCGCAATGATGTTGTAAACATCATCGTATGTAAACAGCCGATAGTGCCGATAGATGTCTTTATTAAAGTCCTCCCGCACCGGCAAAGACTTCAGCCAGGTGCTATCCTCGATTAAATCAAAAGAACTGCCATCCAGATGCCCCGTTTCAGCCAGATTTTCATAGGTGTCCAATTCACAGGCAAAATAGGTCAGCACCCGCCGGAAGGTGAGTGTGTAGGGAAACCAGTCTTTTTCGTCCCTGTGCTGAGAGATCAGATGGCCATTGATGTCCCCCGTAAAAGTCAGATTGTTCAGAGCATCCTGTTTCACCTGATCCAGATAGATGCAGTCTCGTCCCTTCAAAACACCTAAGCAAGTGTTAACAGCAGTCGCTTTTTCCATAGGCAATTCTCTTTCATCAGCTTTCATTGGTAATACAGAAAATCTCCTGGTTTAAGTCAAAGTAGATTACCATCAGCTCGTCGGTGATCTCCGGGTTGAGGGACAGATCCATAATGAAAACTTGTTGATCCATCTTGTAATCCACCAGGCTGCCAAAGCGATCAAGCCTCAAAAAGTCCACCATCTCGGCAAAGGACAGCTTGGCCGGGTCGGTTCCCGGAAAAAGTTCCGCCGCAATATCCGGGTCTACATCGTCCCGGTAGAACTCCATGAAAAATGTCACAACGCCATGGTAGCGACTGTCCTCGTCCGCCAGCGCCGCTTTGATGGCGGTTTTGGCCTTCTCCGCCAATTTCTCCGCCTCATCGATCATTTTTCCCACCGCATCCATAGCGGCAGAATCAGCAGTCAGTTCTTCCTCTACATCGAAAAGAAATGGCAGTCCCGATTCATCGGGAAAGCTGAAGATTTCCTCGCCGGGTGTATATGTAAAATCAATGCGTTTACAGTTCAGTTTCATAGATATACCTCCTTATTGGTTTTCCAGATGGGGTAATGGAATTGGTGAATAGACCACGGTATCTCCATCATGATCCATCTTGAGAATGACAGCAAATTCCGCTACATTGCTCTCCTGTCCCTTTGGGAGAGGAAAGATCATTGGGGGGCAACGCAGGGCAGCATGGTTCGTGGTATTATTCCAATCTTCCATGGCAGCAGATAAAATGACATCAATGTGTGCCAATACCTTCTCAATGGAACCCGCTGAGATGTTGTAAAAAGTGGGGTTTTTATGATACTGCTCTGTGATGAAGTTTTTATAGGTTTGCACTGGCATAAAGCAAAATTCCCAATCAAGGGGATACAACCCAAGCCAATACTCATACAGTTTCATAGGCGCCTCCTTACCCCTCAATGTTGGCAGCTTTGAGACCCTTTTTCAAGGAGCCGTAGACCGTCACCGCATGGTCGGTGAACATCTCGTCGCAGTCAAACCAGGCGGTGAAGCTGCCGCCGGAGGTGACGGACAGGCTCGTCAGGCTGATTCGCCGGGCAAGTTCGTCCTCTGTGATGGGGTCGGTTTCCGGATTGCGGGGGTTTTCCTCATCTTGGGAGAGCCAGTTGTTGGCCAGCTCGATCAGGTTCTTGGCTGCAAGCTCCCGCATTGCCTTATCCCAGGTGTCACAGTCGGCCAGCAGCTTTTTGGCGGCGCTGCGGGCGCGGGTCCAGGAGGGCTTGCTTTCGGCATTGACCTCCAGAGAAAGGCTCACATCCTTTCCGCACCACTGGATTTCGCCCTCGAAGGTATCATAGTCCTTGTCCAGTGTCAGTTCTCCCAGCACCTGGTCCTGGATCACCACTGGCTTGTGGTACTCGTCCAGAACGGCCTGGAGTTCCGGGCAGTCCTCGTGGGCCTTGACCACCTCGGAGATACACCAGGGCTGCACCACCAGATCCTTTGCCCATTCTTCTTTCATCCGGCGAATCTTCAGGCGGCAGATCTGCTCGTTTTGAAAGCGTCCCCAGCCCTTGTCACTGTGACGCTCCTCGTCGGTGACCGGCCAATCCAGTCGCTCCTCTTTGGTGCTGACCTTGCCGGTGTCACAGGACACTATGCCCAGCGTCACAACGGTCATTTCCCAAAAGTTACCTTTCCAGTTAAATCCGCCCCCAATGCAGCGATTGATCAGAGCGACCACTTCCTGCTCCTCGGTCTCATACATCTCATAGAATTCTTCGAACATAGATCATTCTCCTCATTTCTCAAACTCGCCCTCGATCATCCCGTTCAGATACCGGCCGGGATCTGCGATGAAGTCATCCCATTTGGCCAGAGGGTGGAATTCCTCATGCTCTATGTCCAGATACCACAGCTTTTTGTCCCTGGGGCTCCACAGCAGCAGATAGTCGCTGTAGTTGTCCATCTGCACCATGAGGGAGAGCAGCTTCTTCCGTTTCCAGGTCATCTCCTGCACATCCATGAAGGAGTAGAGCTCCGCCCACTTCACCAGTTCCCGCTCTGGAAATTCCAGCCGCAAGGGGCCGGTCTTCAAGTATTCCACCAGCTTGGCAGGCAGCTTGTAGGGCATGAGCTGCCGGACCTTTTCTTGTTCGTTGTGCCAGTCCTCCGGCTCCAGCGCCTTCAGGTAGTCGGCCATCTCTTGATTCTTGTTTTGAACTGCCACACTGTAAGGCCGGTCGCCGTATTTGTCAACAAGGGTGATATTCGCTCCCTGTTCCACCAGCCAGCGCACCATGGAGAAATTGTTGGAGCGGGCGGCCTCGGTGACAGGGGTGGAGGCGTAAGGGAACACCATGTCCGGCTTGTGGTAATTGATGTCTGCCCCTTTTTCCAGAAGCAGTCGGGCAAGTTTGGCATTGCCCTCGGACACAGCGGCCCGGAATGCCTCGCCGCCAAACTTATCCACTGTGATCCCAGCCTGCTCCAGCACCGGGATATTCTCCGGGCGCTTGCCCCAGCGTACTTCCTGAAAGGCCCGCTCTTTCTGCTTCAGGCTGAGTTTTGCAGCCTGTCCAGCAAAGAGCGCCACCACCTCCGGCCCACAACAGCGGGCAGCGGTAAGCAGCAGGGGCTGTTCCTCTGCCAGACCGGGATCAGCTCCATGCCCCAGTAGGAAGTGAATCATGGGCACATCATTCCGAAAAACCGCAATCTCCAGTGGTGTGAGTTTGATATACTCGCTGAGCTGAATGGGGTCATCTAAATCCAGACCGCCCTGGAGCAGTACCTCCAGCTTGGAAGTGTCATAGTCACAAATGGCGGCAGCCGTTTCCGGGAGGGTCTCCCAGCGGCCAATATATGCAATTTGGTACATAAGGCACCTACTTTCGTTGTTGTTTCACTTTATAGGGAACGGTTCGGCCCAGCACCCGGCCCTTGCCAACGGCATTGGCTCCCTCATAGATCAAAAATTCCGCATTGTTTTCCAGCGGGGCATAGTCAATGGTATCTGGATATAGGGGTTGGGCATTTCCCAAAGCTGGTGTATCAAATGTACACTCGGTTCCGTCCAGAAAGCATACACCCAAATATTCTGTAGTTCCTGTGACCACAAAATGGGGACAATACTTTCCGCTGACCAGGCTGGGTGGTATTTTTCGTTTGCCGCTCCAGAAGATGACCTCCACATGGAGCACCGCCCGGTTTTCATCTGTCCCGATCACGCTGTCGCCCTCCTTTATCCCGTCATCTGGCTGCGGTATACTCAGGCCAGCTCTGCGTCCAGGATCTGGACTGGTTTTCCTTTCTCGTTCACATAGTAAAGGGCGATATAGTCGATGCCGTCCCGCTTGGCCTGCTCCCACGGCATCCGTTCACCGTTGATCAGTTCCACGGTATCCGCCTCATCCGGTTCAAAGTTCTCTTTTTCGTCCTCATAGTCCACGCTGTACCCCAGCTCCAGCACCAACTTGGAGGCGGGGATCTCATACCGCTTGAGGGGGCGGTGCTCCAGCTCGGATGGATCATGTTCATCGCAGAACATATTGTCGTAGCCATGCCGTCCACCGTCAAAGATGACGAACTCCTCGCCGCTCTCCGGGTCACGGGCTGTCACCAGTCCGGGGGCCTCGTCGCTATCTATGATATAGGATTGGGGTTCTCCTTTCACCGTGAGCAGATCTCCGTAATACCAAACCTCCAGCAGTTCATTGCCGGTGGTGGAACAAAGTATCACGGTGGGCAAACGCTTCTCCGCCCATTCTTTCACATGGCCGATGAGCCATGTGGGATATTTCTCAGTCATCATAGTCTTTCTCCTCCTATTTCAATTTCAGCACAAATCCCCAGATACTCACCACAATCAAGAGGACACCCAGCAGAAAGAAAACCACACGCCGGTATCCTCTGCTGTGTCGATGGGCATCCCGCGTACCAGTGGGGTCGCAGAGCCAGTTCCAGTTGCGGATCGCTCCAAACAAAATCACGGCCCCGATGAGCACCGAGGCAATGTACCAATGCTCTTGTAAAAATGCTGTGATCTGTTCGCTGTTCATTCTACTTCCTCCTCACGCAAATACCTGCTGGTATTTCTCTTTTCATACTCTTTTCAAACAATAAAAAAGCCCCACGCCGCACTGTCATAAAGACAGGCTGACGCAGGACATGAAGAAGCCGCGTTGAAGGAGCCGCATCCACCAGCAGATGTAGTTTCTTCAACAACCAAAATATTTTTTTCGTATCTTAAAGCAGCAAATTGCTGTCCAATATATTTGTTCATAGCGGCACCATTTGTTCTGAGCGTAGTTTTATATCTTATTATATCACAGCACCCCTTCAATGAAAATATTTTGTTGGAAATGCTAATGAAAAATTTTTGTGAATTTGTTAAGGCGCAGGGGCTGTTATCTCCATAGTGTCTGGATGGATCAGAGTGATTACTTTTCCCTGATGCAAGGCATAGTTGACTGTCTGTGCTGTACCTGAGCGCAGCTTTTTCTGATTATCAAACACACCGATAAGGTACTCTGCATGATCGACCATATAGTAATTCCTTTTTTTATAACTGGAAACATCCGCAGAATGTGAAATAACAATGGAATCGTTTGCGTTTTGGATCAGCTTTTTCAATCTATGTCTACTCTGATCCGGCCATTTAGAGTCATAACCGATGAAGGGAACTACAACGACAATTTTAATATCTTCGTATCCCGTTTGTGCCCTCAATGTCAGCAGCTGTTCTCCAGCCCACATATCCACACCAAGAGCACCGCCGACAAAAAAAGTACGGACAAATTTCTCGTCATGAAGTATCCGAAACTGCTCCAGGAGACATTCTTTTAATTTTTGGCATAGGGGATCTTCCTCATTATATCCAAAGCAAAATCTTGTTGGTCGGTGGCCGGTAATGGCGCAGGCATACTGATTCATATAAATCGCCCTTGATAACTGCCTTGATTACGCATATAAAGCAAAAATAACGCAAATAATAATGCGTATAAAGGTTGTATTATAAAATTATAACACAATACATACGAAGTATCAAGAATTGCTTTCTGCTATGCTAAAAGAGCAGAGAGGTGAGCGTATGGACGAAGAATTTATCCGCAATCGGATCACAGAATTGCGATTGAAAAAAGGTGTTTCAGAATATCAGATGAGCATGGAGTTAGGGCAGAACAGAAGCTATATTCAGGCGATTTCCTCTGGGCGTTCTATGCCGTCTATGAAGCAGTTCCTCAACATCTGTGAGTATTTTGAAATCACACCGCTTCAATTTTTTGATGCACAGGAAAATAACCCTCAGCTTATCAAGAAGGCTTTGGACGGAATGAGAAAGATGTCAGATGACGATTTGATTATGCTGATTGGTTTTATAAGTCGCTTAAACACAGAAAACTAACGATAGGAGGCAGTAAGCGTCCCGTCGTTAGTTTTTCATTTTATGCGCAGCATATTGTGGCAAGCAATGCTTGTGGCTATCCATTTCGCCACAAGCTGCTTGTTGAGGGCAGCGCCCCCAAGCCCCTTTGAACACAGAATTTCATTCTGTGGCTGCGCGTTCTGCGAACGCTTTTGACCAGGACCAGCTTACCGCTGGCCGTGGTCTTTTTCTTTTTCAACATCCTGTTCTACCTCCATTTTCAGCACTCGGTCTACATTAGCCTTTGCCGTTAAAAGCTCCCGCATTTCTTCACGGGAACGCCGGTACTCGGCATAGGTCTTTTTCTTTTCTTCCAGCAATTTCGCGTACTCCGTCTGCAACTCTTTGACCTTGGGCAGCTTCTTGACGCCCATCTCATCAAAGGCATTCTTAGCAGCCTGGTGGAGCAGAATTTCTTCCTCATGTTCCTCCCGGAATTTCTTAGAGTAGCCGGCCTTGCGGTAGTCCACATAGACCTCACGGGTCTTGGCATAATTTACGATGTGAGTACGCAGAACAGCAATCTCTGCCATGCGCTTTTCAGCTGCTTTGATCTGTGCCGAAAGCTCATTGTGATGTGCCGTGGCAGCCGCAGCCTTTTCTTCCAAAACCGCATACTCCAGCAGGTTATGCTCTGATAGGTAGTTCATGGTCTGCGCCATTTGCTTCAGATTGAAAACTTTAGCCCATCGCGCATAGCCAGCACCTTTTCCTGCCTGCAATTTTGCCTGAATGTCCACCAGCAGATTGACCTTCTGCGTCTCTGCCTGTGTAACTATTTTCTTTCGTGGGGTATGCGCTTTCTTCCCGGAGAGAACCGCCTGCAAATCATCTAATCCATATCCTTCGCCCAGGCTGTCCATTCGGGCGGCTTTCTCCCAACCGGGGAGCTTCAGGCGATACGATTTCCCGCGCTTTGATACCTCACAGCCGGACTCTTGCAGCAGCCTCAGCAGCTCCTCAAAATTAGCAGGACTTTGTGATAATGCGTTGTCAATCGCTACACGCAGCAGCTCTCGGTGAGAGGGCTTTGCCTGATCGCCCAGCCATTTGTTATAGCTCTTTCCGTGAGGTTTCGGATTCTCCACAATGGACAGTCCGTTTTCGATGCAGATGGTGTCACTTAACTGTCGGACTGCCTTGGTGCTGCCCCAAAAGTTTCGGAATTTCCGGTCATATTCTAAGCTGACCGATGACCAGATAATGTGATTATGAATGTGTGATTTGTCTATATGAGTGCAGACCACAAAGGCATGATTGCCCTTGGTAAAACGCTTGGCAAATTCCACACCCAGCCGGTTCGCTTCTTCCGGAGTGATCTCACCGGGGCGGAACGACTGGCGCACATGATAGGCGATCACATCATCCGCGCCGCGCACTCGTCCGGTAGCGGCAATGTACTGCCGCTTTGCCAGAAGGAACTCCGCATCCACAGTCCGGCTATCACACGCATAGCCGGTAATGAGTCTGCCGTCATCTGTTTTCTTTGGGTTGGCCACATAGTCGATGATGTCACTGATCGCCCGACTTTCTGTGCGGCCCTTGCCGACATGAAGCGGCATGATTCTCGTGGTTGCCATAGGTCAGACCTCCTTCCCGAAAAGAAAACGGCCTGCCATAGCAGACCGCTTTCACTATTCTATAAAACTTTCTTCATCGAAAAAATTGAACTCATCATCTTCTAAGTGTCTTGGTGGAAATCTCATTTCATATTGCTCTTGCGCCAATGCACGGACATCAGGCCGCCTATCCTTTAGTCGATTTTTCAGCCAGGACAACTGCTCTTTCGATAGCCTCCATGGAAGATTCAAAAGACGATTCAGTGTCATCAGTTCAGCCTGCGTTTCTGCCGGTAGCGAAGCACAGGATTTACAAATGTGGGATGCATGACCTTTGCCTGAAAATTTTTCGTTGGCTTTGTATTCACCACAAACTTTACAATAGTGTCCATGCTTTTTCATAAGCTGATGCCCTTCTCGCAAAGAACATATAACCTGCGAATTGCTTTCATAATCACATCCCATTCCAAATCAGAAGCATAAGAAAACTTTTTACGGTATGCCTCCCAAAGTTTTTGCATAACCGAATCATTTTCCACTTCGTCAAAAACTTCTTCAGCCTGGTTAAGATACTTCTCCGATCCCCGTTTATGAGCAGTTGCCAGAAGCGCATCATGTAAAATTTTCGGGTTCAGCGTGGTTCCATGCAGCTGTTCTAAAATGTAAATATCGTAGAAATCTCTCATGCGGGTATTGGTTGTGGTTCTGGTAATAATGGTTTCCAGTTTTTCTGCCAGCACAGTTTCTAAATTATAAGCCCAAATATCAATGGAGCGATCTTCCAGCATAAGTTTGAATGAATACCGAACCTCTCTTGGAGTGATTGCATCTCCCGTAGAAATATCAATTTTCAAAGGGGTCACTACACCATCGAATGTTGTACTCATGCTGACACGAATCCCCGGATACTCTGCTTCATCCATAATCTCCGAAATACTTTTCAGCTGAAATTTAACACCATCATCAATCGGAACAGTTACGATTGATGAAATTAGATTCTCAATATCCTCCACATTAACATTAGCTCCTTTTATGGTTGCATCCAAATCCATCGTAGAGCGGGCATCCAATCCAACCATAGCCGCTACCAACATACCACCCTTCAAGATAAACTTATCACGATACTCAGAAAGAGAAATACGCTCCAAAAAACGCTCCATCATGTAGTTCCTCATTAAAATCTGAGCATCTGCGGATTTTTCTCTGGAAAGGTTTCGTATTAAATCTTTAAGCTGCCTTGCTGTTTTTATCATAAAAGTACCTCCAAATACTGTCGTAAAATTTTTTCCACCTTGAACATCCCAGCATATTGCATTAAAGCTCGCAGGTTCTTATCTTTTCTACGGGCATACGCTTTCAGTGCTCCCTGAAAGGTCTGAATTTCAATTCTGCTACGGCTTCTGAGCAAATCACAGATCGTTCGCTCCATATCATAAACCGGCACAGTATGCCCGAACGGAGTTTTCGCTGTTGTAAGTCCTACATCATGTAAGTCTGCTTTAATCGTAAAAACTTGAATGCCTTCTGCTTTCATTTTGCTTGGATTGCATCCAGTTTTGACCGTAACTGTATATTCTATTGGTTCACGGTCTGTCAGATCGTGAAAAAATAAAGCTGTTTCATGTGAAAATACTGCTTGTTCAAATCGCAAATGAAGCAGATACATGGCATCCACCCAGGAATCTTTGGACAGATAAATCCCATGTGCGACTCTATCCAAATCTCGTGAACGCACATAATCATAAAATACCGGCTTTGAAATTCCAGAAGATACGACCTGCGATGTTCGCAGCATTCCTTCTTGTGCTGTTAGCATCTGATCCAGCTGTTCAAATTGTCCCATCATGTCACTTCCTTTCGTACTAATATTATATTCAATATTAGTTCAAAAGTAAAGTCGTGGATATAAAATTCCTTTTCCCAAATTTAACAGACGGTGTCTGGCATTTTTATGGTTTTGCGTATTTTTATCCATAAACCAACTCCTGAATTGCAAATTTCAAACTCTGCACCTTGCCCAGTAGCCAGATTGCAGCCAGTGGCAGCCCCATCGGGCTAATCAAAAATGCCATAACCAGCAAAATCACACCATTCTGAGGGGAATAGGTAATAAGCACAGCCACGCCAAGCAGAGCAATTACAGTGCTGAGCAGACCAAGCACCAGACCGGATATGTAGATCAGCCCCGTGCAGAGCCAGACAAAAAGCGTCAGCACCAAAATGACCGGTGCAGTTATAATCATCAAAAGCCCTTTCAAAATCTTCATGTTATTTCCTCCTTGCAGCGTTCTTGGTATCTTTTCTAATCATATTATCCGGCATGGGCAGGCAAAAGACAAGGATACCGATAAAAAGAAAAAGCGGAGAGAGGAGCAGCGAAGTAATGCCGTTCCTCCCTCCGCAAATGGAGTATCTATCCCTGTTATAAAAGTTTGGAAAGCTGGGTAAGAATTTCCTCTACGCCCTCCCATAACTGTTCCTGCCGCTGGGATATATCCTCCAAGTCAGCATCATAAACCCGTCCAGTCTCATGCACTTTACGGGTCAGCTGGTTTAAGTTGTTGCTGCTTCGGCGCATCAGGGAAACAAGCTCCTTCAACTCCGGCAGCTCCAGCTTGACTACATACCCATCCAGCGCCATTTTTCTTAGATAGGCTTCACGGTTGGAGGTTCCAAACTGAGACATTTTTTGCTCAATCACAGCAAGCTCCTCCGCTGAAACTCTAAAGTTTAATTGCATATCCCGCTTACGCTTTGCCATAGTTATCGCTCCGGCTCCCGTTTCTTCGGGGCGGCAGGCTTATGGGCAGGCAGCTCCTGTTTGAGCTTATCCCGTACTGAGGGGCGGGACGGTTGCAGTTTTTCTCCCTGAGTACGGCTGCGCTGCTGTTCTACACGCACCAGATCAATAAAGCCATCCAGCACAGCAGGGTGGCTGTTTAAGGCATAACCACAACGGACAGTTTCGGGATTATCGTTGGGAATGGTCTTAGCCCATTCTTTGTTGCGTCGGGAGTAGCGCCCATCCCAGTCCTGAAGCTGGACCGTGTTAGACAGAACCATGGACACACGCTCCATGCCATAGATCTCGATCACACCCTTTGCCGCATCGTGACTGAGATACATTCCGTCGAAGTGTTCCCGCACCGCCGCTTCAATGGACTCCTTGCATTGGAGATTTGCATTGTTGGAAGCCCGGTACTGCTCCAGCTCCCCATGTTCTCTCGCATAGGCGGCAGAATGGGGATAGACCGGTGTTGTTCGCAGTTCCTCTTTGGCTCTGCACACATCATCGGCACGGTTCTCAATGCTGTCCCGGATCACATCCATATAACCGGTCTCCAACTTTTCAAAATAGCGGTACACATCCGCCAGCGGAGAGGGAGATTCCAAAAGTGCCTGAGCCTGGGCATCAGTCAGCTCCAGTTCCTCCATCGCCATCACAATGTCCTCACGAACCGTGTACTCATAGGTGTGGTGCAGGATTTCTTCCGGGGGCTGTCTTTTCAGCCAGTCCCGGAACTTGTCCTGTTCGGCAGCCATCTTTTCATAAAGGGCTGTATTCAGATCGTTAGTATTCATGTTATCGCACCTCCTCATGCTGTTTTGGTTTCTTGTCTGTACTGCGGGGTTGCACCGGGCGTTTTAGGTTATCCAGCACCGAAGGCCGTGTACTTTTGGCAACAACAGACTCGGTGTGTGCCTGTCCCTTTCCGTCGATGTTGAGCAGGGTATCCAGCTCCACCAGACGGGCGTTTTTGCATCTCAGTTCTTCTTCATAAAGGAATGGCTTTCCGACTTCCTCCTTTGCCGCAGCTTGCTGCTGACAGAGGTTATCCAGCTGTGCCTTTGCCGACTCCAGACGCTGGGGCATCTGAGCAAGGGCATTGTCGATACGGGTAAGATTTCCGCGAGGGTCTGTACCAAGGGTTGCCCGGTGGGTCATCTGTCCTTTCAGCAGGAGCGTATACTCCTGTTTCCAAGCGGAAAATTCCACGGACATGGCATACCCCCGGTAGTTGCCGATCTGCACCGGATCGGAGGTTTTGACCTCCTTGCAGGCATCCAAAAGGGCCGCACCGGCGTTCTCCTTATCGGTCAGCAGGTCTCCACGAATCTCCATACCAGCAAAACCGTCCTCCGGGTGCGGGTGAGCTGTCAAAACCTCCAGATCGGATTCAAAGCCCTTGATAAAGCCTTTGTGCTTTTCAATCTCCTCCGGGAAGTATTTGAGCAGCTGGTCCTCCAGACGATATTGCTTGCTCTGGTGGTCGGCTTTCATCAGTTTCAGGCGGGATACCTCCACATCCAAATCCATACGCTCCTTGATGCGGGGATCTCCGGCGCACAGAGCCTTGATCTCGGCAAAACTCAGGGCGGTTTCATCCACATCATCGCAGGAACGCACCGGCGATTTAGAAGTCATGATCTGACTGATGAATTTCTGCTTATTCTCCACCGTCTGCCAGAGGTATGCGTCAAAGGTTCCTTCGGTCACATAGCGGTACACATGAACAAGAGGATTCTGGTTGCCCTGGCGCTCGATACGGCCCTTGCGCTGGGCGAGGTCTCCGGGTCTCCACGGACAATCCAGATCATGAAGTGCCACCAGACGGTCCTGCACATTGGTGCCTGCGCCCATCTTGGCGGTGCTGCCCAAAAGGACACGAACCTGACCGGTACGGACTTTAGAGAACAGCTCCTTTTTCCGCACTTCGGTATTGGCTTCATGGATAAAAGCGATCTGGTCGGCAGGCATCCCCTGGGCAATGAGTTTCTGACGAATATCGTCATATACCGTAAAGACCGGTTCCTGCTCCGGCAGAGGCACAGCGCCTTCCAATGCGTGAAGCAGTGGATTATCCAGCGTTTTCGCCGCCTTGCTTGCAGGAGCTTTGGCCTGTGGTGTAGAAATGTCGCAGAACACCAGCTGGGTCAGCTTGTCAGCTTTGCCGTCCCGCCAGATCTGCATGATGTTGTCCACACACTGATTGACCTTTGTGCCAGGTTCGTCCGGCAGCATCTGGTTGACGATCCTCTGGTCCAGGCCCAGCTTACGGCCATCCGAGGTAATCTTGAGCATGTTATCCTGGGACGGGTCAACAGTTCCGCTGTGTACCAGCGATGCACGCTCCGAAAGAGCTTTGACCATTTCCTGCTGATGTTCGGTGGGCTGCGCCACGATGTTGTGGTACTCCACTTCCGGGGTAGGGAGATTTAACTGGTCGGCAGTCTTAATGTCCGCCACTTCTTTGAACAGGTTCATCAGCTCCGGCAGATTAAAGAACTTGCTGAATCTCGTTCTTGCCCGGTAGCCGGTGCCTTCCGGTGCCAGCTCTAATGCTGTGACGGTCTCCCCAAATCGGGAAGCCCAGCAGTCGAAGTGGGTCATGTTCAGTTCTTGCAGGCGTTCATATTGAAGATAACGCTGCATGGTGTAAAGCTCGGTCATGGAGTTGCTGACCGGTGTGCCGGTGGCAAAGATCACGCCACGGTTTCCGGTGATCTCATCCATATAGCGGCACTTGGCAAACATATCGGAGGATTTCTGCGCGTCCGATGTGGAAAGACCAGCCACATTCCGCATTTTTGTGTATAAAAACAGGTTCTTGTAGTTGTGGGCCTCGTCCACAAACAGCCGGTCCACACCCAGCTGCTCAAAAGTTACCACATCATCTTTTCGCCCCTCGGCTTGCAGCTTTTCCAGTCTGGCTTCCAGAGACTTTCTGGTACGCTCCAGCTGCTTGACGGTAAAACGCTCGCCGCCGCTGGCCTGCACCTCTGCGATACCCTCGGTGATCTCGTCGATCTGCTCATAGAGAAGCCGTTCCTGACGCTCCCGGCTGATGGGGATACGCTCAAACTGGCTGTGTCCCATGATGATGGCGTCGTAGTCACCGGTCGCAATACGGGCGCAGAACTTCTTGCGGTTATGGGTCTCAAAGTCCTTTTTGGTTGTGACTAAGATGTTGGCAGAAGGATAGAGGCGCAGAAACTCCGATGCCCACTGCTCAGTCAGGTGGTTGGGAACCACAAAGAGAGATTTCTGGCACAAGCCCAGGCGTTTGGCTTCCATCGCAGCGGCCACCATCTCAAAGGTTTTGCCTGCGCCTACTTCATGTGCCAACAGGGTATTTCCTCCATACAGCACATGGGCAATGGCGCTTTTCTGGTGTTCCCGCAGGGTAATGGCCGGGTTCATGCCTCCAAAAGTGATGTGGCTGCCATCATATTCACGGGGACGGGTAGAGTTCATTTCCTCGTTGTACTGGCTCACCAAAGTCTGGCGGCGCTCCGGGTCTCTCCAGATCCAGTCCCTAAAGGCTTCCCGGATAGCCTGCTGTTTTTGAGCCGCCAGGGTGGTCTCCTTGGCGTTTAGTACGCGGCGCTCTTTTCCGTCTGCGTCCTCTATGGTGTCATAGATACGGACATCCCGCAGGTTTAAGGAATCCTCCAGAATCTTGTAGGCGTTGGCGCGGCTGGTTCCGTAGGTGGTATAAGCTGCCACATCGTTGTAGGATACAGAAGATTTCCCCTTGATCTGCCATTCAGCAGTAAAGGAGGAATAGTTGACCTCAATGCTGCGCTGGAGATAAAACGGGGTGTTGAAGGTCTCGTACATAAACTGCTGGATGTACTCCTTGTCAATCCAGGTAGCGCCCAGACGCACCTCAATTTCCGACGCATCCAGGTCTTTGGGCTGGGCGGCGTTAAGAGCTTCCACATTGACTGCAAAAGAAGGGTCCTGCTGTGCCGCCCGCTGCGCCTGACGCAGTTTGCGGCGTACATTGCCGGAAAGGTATTCATCAGCAGTCACATAATGGGGTGTGCCGTCCTGTTCCAGCTGTCCCGGCACACGGAAGATCACGCCTTGCAGTTCTCCGGCCAGTGCTTCTTTTGTTTTTCCGGTAAGCCGACTCATATAGCTCATATCTACGCAGGCTTTTTCCGAGATGGACACCGCCAGTGCTTCGCTTGCCGTATCCACAGTAGCCACTGCCTGATGGGGCTTGATGGTTCGTTTGGTGAACATATCCGCCTTACGTTCCAGTTTCCCGTCCTCGTCGATGACTTCCAGCGCACAGAGCAGGTAATAGGAAGAATCATCTGCATAGGCCAGCCGATTTGCACGGTCATTGATAAGGCCATATTTTGCAGAAAAGCTGTCATAGAGGCTGTTCAGTTCCGCCTGCTTTTGGGTAATGGTGCTGTCTGGAACCGCTGCATCCATCTGAAGGTCGATCAGTTCCTGCACACAATCACGCAGTCCCACAAGACCTTTCACGCGGGCTTCGGCGGTGGCGTTGAGGTCAGGGCGCACCATGCGGCTGTTTTCCCGATAGTACACCTGCCCGTCTACAATGGCATAGGAATAGTTCTTCACATTGGGGTCGGCAGGAATGGAGGTGTCAATGGCTTCGCCTTCGCCCAGCTCCGGCAGCTCTGCCTCCTGATAAGTGCCATGAATATACTTCACAGCATCATGCAGCTGGTCGGAAAGCTCCAGTCCCTCGATAGGGTTCACGGTGTAGTCCATACCATGAGCAGTGCTTACCGGCTCCTGTCTGCCCAGCACCATTTCCGGGTGGTCGATAAAATACCGGTTGATGGCAAACCCGTCCTCCGTCTGTCCGGTTTGAGTCCATTCCGGCACGATGTCCAGCGGGCGGTCCCGCTTTTGGAGGAAGATGATGTCCGATACCACCTCGGCACCGGCATTCTTTTTGAACGCGTCATTCGGCAGACGGATAGCTCCCAGCAGCTCAGCACGCTGGGCAAGATAGCGGCGCACGGTGGAATCCTTGGCGTCCATGGTATATCGGGAGGTCACAAAAGCTATCACACCGCCGGGACGCACCTGATCCAGTGCTTTGGCAAAAAAATAGTTATGAATACTGAAATTCAGCTTGTTGTAGGCTTTGTCGTTGACCTGATACTGACCGAACGGCACATTGCCGATGGCAAGGTCAAAGAAGTCACGCCTGTCTGTGGTCTCAAAGCCGCCTACTGTGATGTCCGCCTTGGGATAGAGCTGCTTTGCGATGCGCCCGGAAACCGGGTCCAGCTCCACGCCGTACAAATGGCTGTTTCGCATTTTCTCCGGCAGCATACCAAAGAAATTGCCCACACCCATAGACGGCTCCAGAATATTTCCGGTCTCAAATCCCATACGGTCCACCGCTTCATAGATGGCCTGAATGACCGTAGGGCTGGTGTAATGGGCGTTGAGGGTAGAGCTTCTGGCGGCGGCATATTCCTCCGGGGTCAGCAGTTCTTTTAGCTGGGCATACTCTAAAGCCCATGCCGGTTTCTCCGGGTCAAACGCATCAGAGAGACCGCCCCAGCCCACATATCGAGAAAGAACTTCCTGCTGTTCGGGGCTTGCCTGCTGTCCGGCAGCTTCCAGCTCTTTCAGCAAACGAATCGCTTTGACATTTGCCTGGAACTTGGCTTTCGGACCGCCTTCGCCCAGGTGGTCGTCGGTGATACGGAAATTCTCAGCGGTGCGGCGCAGGTTGTCCTTATATTCCTCATAAGATGCTTCCTCGGCAGCTTTGGCATTGGGGAAGGTCTGCCACTGGCCATTGACCTGAATGGAAATCGGGTGTTCGTCCAGCACTTCCTCAAAGGTTTTCTCCGACTCTGTTACAGGCGCTGGTGGCTCCGGCTCCTCAATATGCAGTCGTTCCACCACCACATCATAAGGCAGATTGTTCTTATCGCCCGGATAGACGGCCATGGTCTCGGAATGGAAGGTCGGGGATTCGGTAGCCGATTGGGGCTGTTCCTGTCCAAAACCGTCCTGCTGACGGGCATACATCCCGCGCAGCAAAGGCGCAACTTCATCCCAGCGGAAATACAGCATAGCCAGACGCTTTTCCTCTGCATCCATGACTTCCAGTTCTATGCCCTGTGCCGTGGTACGGTAATCGGCAATATCGCCGGTCTCCAGATTCAGTGTCTCGATCTCACCGGAATAGGCTCTGCTCAGCCAGTAGGCGATCTCGCTGTTGCTCCTGCCGGATTGCAGCAGCGTGGAAATCTGCTTTTTATCCGCTTCATCCATCAATCCATGAGCCAATACATCCCGCAAGTCCTGATCTGCCTTGTCCGGGTCAGTAGGAAGAAACTCGGTATAGTAAGCATTGCGGCGGTCTGCCCGAAGCAGCTGCTCGAACTGTTCTTTGCGCTCTGCCCGGTAGATGGGATATACCATCCCGGTGGGCAGAAGCTGTACGGTGTCCTCCCGCAGCTCGGTGATCTGATAGGCGTCATCCTCGATATACACGGTATCGCCCACGGCATAGACCGGGGCGGCTGGTTCATAGGAGGTTCTTTGCGGAATTGGGCGGCGAACTGCGTCATATTCCTCATCGGAAATGGAAACTTCGGAAGTCTGCTCTGTCTCGGCATCTGACATCACCTGTTGGATAAATGGGGCATTGTCCAGTTTTTCCGGGTCTGCCACCTGGCCGTTGACGATTCCTCTTTCCTCCAGAGCTTCCCGGATGGCGATTGGGTCGATGTCGTCAAAACGGTCCTGTTCTTCTTCGGTATAGAACCGGTCCTCCTGAATAAGCTGGGCAAGCCTGCGCTGTACCTTCGGCCAGGGCAGCTGCGTTTCCTCCGGGCTGCCGGCACGGACAACGAACAGGCTGTTGCTGTTACTGCCGCCGTATTCCTGAGCCAGCCATGCGGCGGTATCTTTTTCTCTTGCGTGGTCTTTCATATAGCGGACAACAGCGTGTTTACTCTCGATATTGCCGTTCCATGCACAAAGGGCAGTATCAATATCTTCCTGAGAAAGAGGGCGCAGAAGCTCATGGAGCTTTGGATAGGTCTCGTCGATCACTTCCCGGTGTAAACGCTGACGGAACTCCGGCACATCCGAATAGAGTCGGATCAGCTCCATATCCTTAGAACCAAGAACTGCACGGCGCACAGCGGCATTACCCTCGATGACAGCATTTTCACGGTCAGAATGACCGCAGGCATTGCGATATGCGGTATCCTCGGAAATGGCGGCAGTCACCACAGGCTTATACTGCTCAAACTGCTCCCCAAGGGTAGGCTTTGGTGTTTCTTCATCCATCTCCGGCTGCTGGGCTTGAATGGCATCTTCTTCGGCCAGTTCCTGTTCAGACTGGATCTTGTCATACTGTGCCTGTTCCTGTTCGGTAAGATAGCGGTCTTTCTGGACAAGTGAGGTAATGCGCTTGGCAACCTTTTCCCAGTTCAAGTGAACATCCGGGCAGTCCTGCTTTTTATAGTGCAGTCCTTTCCCATCGTGATCTTCGCCGCTGTGTGTTGCGCCGGACAGGGCATGAGAGCGTCCGCCAATGCCATACTCGTCTTTGAGGAATCTCACTTTCTCCTTATCCGTATGGTTTGCCATGAAGAACGCATAGATACGGCCTTTTCCTCCGGCGAAACTGCTGCCGCTGGTCATAGCGGCGTCGATCTCATCCTCGGTAATGAAGTGCTGAACGGTTGGCACTTGGGAAAGGTCTGAAGAAAAGGTCCTGCGGGGCAGGTCAAGGTCCTTCAGGTTCTCCCAGATCTCCCTTGGTCTGTGATAGTGAAAACGCAACAGGTCACGGTCCTGCTGATAGGCAGTCCAGAAGGCGGCGTATTCTTCCTTGAGGGTCTGGCGGAAAGCCGTGTCACTCAGCTGCTCCGCCAGGCGGCGAGTCTCCTCCGGGAAACCATTGCCTTTGATTTCTGACAGGCAGGACAAATATCCGGCTTCTCTGGCACCCTCACTGAGATCGTGATACAGATACCAGAGCTTTTCTGCAAGGAGGGAGCGTTCATAGCCTGCCACTTCTGCAAGCTCCACATTGGAGGCAAACTGGCCGCTCTCCAAAAGCTCCCCGATACGCTCTGCGGCGCTCTCCCAGGAAATGACCTGGGCAGACCTGTCATAACGGACAGACTTCCCATGTGAAAGATGGATACCATCCTCGGCATACCATGCGCTCACACTGCCAAGGCCATTGCCGCCGTGGTACAGCGTTTTCAGTATCTCGGCAATCTCAGCGGTGGTTTTCTGCTTTTCAAAGGCTGCAACCACACGCTCCCTTTGACGGTCTGTATTGCCGCCCAAACGCAGCACATGGTCGATGTCATTTTGTGCAAAAGAAAAAGCAGAGGATGTATGCGCTACATTCTCTGCTTCATCTATGGATTGGATCTGTTCCGCTTCGGAGAGGAACAGGTTTAGAGTCAGCTGTTGATAAGCTCCGCCATCAGGATTTCCTCGGCCTGAGCTTTGCAGGTGTTCATCAGCCCCACCCACTTCATGGGATCGCTGGCTTTCAGTTCCTCGGTGGCTCCCGCTTCCTTCGCCAGCTGGGGCATCATCTGCTCCAGTCTGCTCTGGGCGGTCTCGTCGATCTCCAGAAGGTGCGGGTACAACTTCTCGCTCAGCAGCATCTGGTTGTAGAGGATGGGACGATGTTCCTTCAGGTAGGTTTTCCTCATCCTGCCGTACTTGCCCAGGGGTTTCTCCGGCTGCTGGCTCAGCTTCAGGTCGGGAATCAGATAGTCTCCGTTCTGGATATAGGTCATGGGATTGTTCATCTTGCTTGCTCCTTTCTTGGTTGGCTTCGCGCTCTGCATTTCGGACGGTGACGCCGATCTGCCGCAGCACCTGCTGGTTAATCTGGCTGACCGCTGTTCCAAGCGCCCCGATGGTGGACGGGGTGTTAAAATCAAAGATCGCCATGAAATCTTCGTGGTCGAAGTAGCGTTCCGGTTCCAGTCCACAGCGGGACATCAAAGCGTAAGTGATACTGACGGTGGCTGCTGCCTTGAACTGTACTCCGATGTTAAACTCATCATATTCCTCCAAAAAGGAACCGTCAACGATATAGAAGAAGTCCTGCTGATGCTCCGTCCAGTATTCCTCAGCCAGTTTTCCTGCTACCTCGGTGAGCTGTCCGGCAAGGTCATCACCGGAAACATCATAGGTGCGCTCAAGCATGGCCTGCACCGAATCCAAATGGCGCTCCTCCAGCTGCCACAGCCAGGGAGTGCGGGAATGTTCACGGGTTCCGGTATCGGAAATATCAAAAACATAGCGCAGGCGGGGTCTGTCCCCGGAATCGTCCACCAGAGCGATTCCCTTGGAGCCGCGCCTTACATACCGGCCCATCTTTTCATTCCACAAATCGTACTCTGCACAGGCGGTAGCGTCCGGGCGCTGGGCGTAGATCATCAGCTGCTCATGGAACGGGTACTTGTAAAGTCGGGCTGCCGTAGTAAGGAACCCTGCCCATTCCTTCCAGCTTCCAGTGAGTTGCGTTGCCACTTTCTCCGCCATCTGTGCATATAGTTCAGCTTTGGTTGGCATAGTGTTCTGTCCTCCTTTCAGTTTTGGGGTAAAAGGTGGGGTAGCATATTGCCACCCCATCCCTGCGACTATGGTGTTTACTGGTCAAAATCCGGGTACAACTCCAGTTCGGCAAACTCGGCATCACTCATGGCCTGGAGCTTGCCCAGTGCGCTGTCTGTCAACTCCCGCAGCTCGGTTTCCTCCGGGGCCAGTTCACCGCACATCTCAGTCAGAGCTTCGATCAGTCCGGTGCGGCTACCGGTATTGTAAATGCACATCAGGTTCATTTCCTCAAAAGTAAAGTTTCCCATATCAAATCTCCCTTTCCGCACTCTTTTTGGGCGCTGTCTTTTTGTGTTCTGCCTTGGGCTGGCTTTTCAGCTGCTCCATGACGGACTTTTTCTTTTCCCGTTCCTCCCGATGGGCAGCGGCAGCCAAATCCATGAGGGAAATGGACTGACCGCTGCGGGCCTGCTGTTCCAGCTCTGCCACCGTAGGCTCTTTTGCGCCATTGTTGATGATACCGTCGATCATGCCGTAATCGTCCTCCACGGCCATCTCCACATTTTTCAGCGGATTTTCCGGCAGGAATCCGGGGATCTGGGTAAAACCAACACTGTCACAGTAATGACAGGATACCTTACCATCCTGCTTGATCGCAACGATGTCGCTGACACTCATAGAAGGACTGTGAAAATCCGCCGGTTTTTGCAGATTAAACTGCTCATATAGTTTTTCCAGCTGCTCCGGTACCGTGCCAGACTCCCTCAGCGGAGCAGTGTAAATGAGATCATAATTGCTACGGTCTATGGAAATGTCATGGGACTTTAGCCAGTCCAGATTCATAAAGCGCACATTCTGCGGATCGTCACGGCTCACCTGATAGATGGCAAAGCAATCTCTGTTCTGAGCAAGAAATGCCTGTTCCCGTTCCTGCTGATGTTCCTGGCGCTCCATGACCTTTTCGTGGAACTGAGGGCTTTTCTCCCATTCCTCACGGTCCACACCGAAAATGCCGCCATGATCCATGATTTCCTGCGAGTCAAATACCATACTCTCCGTATTGTCCTCATGCAGCACATAGACAGTCAAACCAGCGGCATCCAGTTCCAGCGCCCGTTCTCTGGTGACAGGGAGCATCCCATCATAGAAGTAGCCGTATTCCTGCATATCCGGTGTGGATACCTGCTCATCAGGCATAGGGTATTCATCCAGCGCCTGCTCTTGTGCTTCCGGCAGCTGAGAAGAAGCAGCCATCTGACTGGCCTCTGCCTGCATCTGCTGGTAGGCAGCTTCCTGCAAGGTCTCAATCATGGACAACGGTGCGTATTTTACCGAGTCTCTGCCCAAATCGTTGTCATCACAAATCTGGAGAACTGCCTTCATGCGGGAAATCTCCGGCATATCCAGCTGACCACCATCCAACTCTTTCATGGACGCGGCATCGTAAAGAGTGTAGTCCCATCCGCTGTCACAAGGTTGGATATGAAGATAGGTAGTATCGTTGATCAGAAACAAAGCCTCCTGCTGGTTGGCATCCGCCCCCAGTACCTCCATTTCCGGCATGGCCGCAGCCAGTTCCTTTACCGCTTTCTGTACCAGCGGATTGTCACGGTAATAGTCGATTGCCTGAATAGTGTCCAGGTCAATGGTCTGCCCGGTCAAAATCGGAAACGGTCCTTCATAGTCGCTTCCGTCTTTCAGCTCAAAGCCAATCCCTTTGACCCCGTTCATTCGCTCTGCCGGAATTTCCTGATAGATGCGGACCGCCTCCTCCAAAGACAGGTTATCGTGATATTCTCCAAGGTTTGGAAACTCCATGCACTCTGCTACATAGTAGGTTAGATTGCCGGTCGGCTGCTCTATCGGGGCGGTTTCCGGCTCTGCCTTTGCATGGGGATCAATCCCACGCTCTTTGCATATTTCCTTATAGTGGCGCTCAATGTCAGAGATCAAAGTGCCAGAGGTCTTATTGATGGTCTCCAAACTGGCTCTCAGCTCTTTCAGCTCCTTGCCCTGACTCCAGCTTGCAATATAGCCGAAGCTGTTTTCTCCGGTCTCGATGCCAAAATATTTGCAGACTGCGTAGGAGATGCTTTCAGCCTCCACTTCCTCCGTGTGGCGATTTTTGATTGCCTGTTTTTCTGTGGTTGGATCTTCCTCAACTGCAAGACGCCATTCAAACTGATTTTCGTCCACATAGCGCCAATCCATATCAGAAGCAAACTGTTCAGCTTCTTTTTCTGTGTCAAAATCCAGCTTGAAATCATGCTTGGTTCCACCTTCACTCTCCTGCACAACCTTCCATGACGGTAGCATTTCATATTTTTTAGGGTCATGGAGCTTGCTGTGGGCAATCTCATGAACCGTGGCCGAAACCGTCTGCACCTCGCTCATGCCTTGGCGAATGGCGATTTTCTGATGATCGGCAGAAAAATAGCCGTCCGTATCGGCGGCCATTGCTTCAAAAGTGATCGGCACCGGCGCACTGCGGCGCAGAGCCTCCATGAATGCCTCATAATTTGGCACATTGCCGGAAAGGGAGGAAGCAAGCTCCGGCAAAGGTTTCCCGTCGGTCTGGCTCACATCAAAGACCTTGACCGGACGAAACATGGGGATTTCGATTTCTTTTTCCTCTGTGACGATCTTTCCGTCTTTATCCAGAATCGGAGCCTTGGTATCCGGGTCCAGCTTCTGCTCCTCGATTTTCTTCTTATACGGTGTGGGGGCGATGATGGTAATGCCATGCTCGCCCTTTTTTACATGACGCTCAAACTGGTCTTTCCACTTATTGTATCCGGCTACCAATGTAGCGTCCGGCTTCTGCATATAGATGAGCATGGTGTTGTTTACCGAATAGCGGTGGAAGCGGGACATGACGGACAGATAGCGCATATACTTTTCACTCTCAAACAGTTCTTTGATCCCCTGCTCGATGCCATCTGTGATTTCCCTTAGCCGCTCTCGGTTGGTGGGTTTGTTCTCAGCCATGATTTTCAATCTCCTTTCCAAGTGTGTGATTTCTGCTGTGTGTTCTGCAATCCATGCCTTTTGTTCTTCTTCACTTTCATAAAGAAAAAGGTCCAACAGGTACTCTACATAGGTTTTTTTCTGGATTGCTTCCACAAAACGGGGGTGCGGTTCTTCCTCCGGTGTCCGGGGAGAATTGTCGGCCTCCCATTTTTTCAGCAGATAGTAGTAATCGGACAGTACGCGATAACACCGCTGCCGGTCCTCCCGAAATTTCTGTGCCTCGTTTTTCTGCCGGACATACCTCCTGCGGGGAGGGGCCTGACTGTCATAGATCAGGCCAAAGTCCTGTGCCAGTTTCTCCGCCGCTTCTTTTGAGGAAAGGTCAAAGAGCTTTGCGGTAAAGTCGATCACATCCCCATCTTCACCGCAGCCAAAGCAGTGGAACCGCTGGTCTACCTTCATGCTTGGGTTCTTATCATCGTGAAAGGGACAGCAGGCCATGCCATTTCGTTTGACCTCGATCCCATAAAACGCTGCCGCATCTCTGGTGCTGACCGACTGCTTGACTGCTTCAAATACATTCTCTGTCATGTGCCTTTAACTGCCGGACTTTCGCATAGGAGGCTGGTATCCGGCAGCTTTCGCACGCTCACTGGCGGCTTTGCGGCGTTCTGCGCTATATGGCTCCCGGACTGATACACACCGCTTGGGGACGATAAAGTTATGGGCGTCCTTTCGGGTGATCTGGTCGGGGTGCTTTTTTGCCAGCAGTTCCAGCTTCTCCATCAGACGGGGATCGTGGGTATGGACCTCAGCCATTGGTTCTGCCTGGTTATAGAGGAGAATGGTTTCCCGTTCCACTAAAGAGAGCTTCATCGGCTGCCTCCTTTCCGCTGGTCAAATTCCAGCTTGAAGTTGGCATACTGTCCATCGTCCTCCAAAACCACAGTGGCATCGTAGGTCTTGCCGGTTTTCTCCGAATATAGCCCCGTCACACGGACACAGCCATCTTTCAGCAGCGCAGACACCACCGCCTTGGTCGGCTGTTTTTTCTTGGCAGTCCACCATTTGTTGTTTTTCCAGATTGCAAATCTGCATTCTTTGCTCTGGCAGAAGAAGCCTTTTTGCAGTTCTGCAACCTCACCGCCGCAGCGGGGGCATTTGCCTACCACCTCACGGGGCGGGGTAAACAGGTACTCGGTTCCCTTGATGACCTGATAAGTTCCCACCAGATCTTTCAACATGGTGCTAATCCCGTCCAGAAACTTCTCTGGAGCAAGCTGCCCGTGCTCAATTTCCCCCAGGCGGTACTCCCACTCGGCAGTCAAAAGCGGAGATTGCAGCTGTTCCGGCAGAACGGTGATCAGGGAAACTGCATCGTGGGAAGGGAGAAGCTGCACTGTTTTCCTGCTCTTTTTTCGTTCCAGAAAACCGGCAGATACCAGCTTTTCCAAAATACCGGCACGGGTGGCCGGTGTCCCCAGACCCTTTCGTTCGGCATCCTCCGGCATATCCTCTTTTCCAGCAGTCTCCATCGCGGACAATAGGGTGTCCTCCGTAAAGTGCAGGGGCGGACTGCTTTTGCCTTCTTTGACGATTGCCGCAGCAACCGAAAGGGTCTGTCCTTCGGTCAGTTCCGGCAGGGCTTTCTCTGCGCCCTCTTTTTTCGGCTCTGCATCCTTCATTTTGGCACGGTAGGCGTCCTCCAGTGCTTTCCATCCGGGGTGCTTCACCGTTTTTCCTTTGGCGGTAAACTCCCTACCGGCATACGCTGCAATCACAACGGTTTCCGAATAGATATGGGGCTGGGCCACGGCACACAGCAGACGCAGGGCCACTAGCTCCAGCACCGCTTTTTCTCCCGCAGGAAGGGCAGAAAGGTCTGCATCCTTGAGATTTCTGGTAGGGATTACTGCGTGGTGGTCGGTTACTTTCTTATCGTTGATGACTGTCTGCGGATCACAGGTAATGGCGATCCCTTTGCGAAACGGCATAGCATTGGCAACCAGATTCACCAACACCGGCAGGCTGTCTGCCATATCACCGGTCAGATAGCGGCTGTCAGTACGGGGATAGGTGCAGAGCTTCTTTTCATACAGGCTTTGCAGATAGTCCAGGGTCTGCTGGGCCGTAAATCCAAGCAGGCGGTTGGCATCTCTTTGCAGGGTAGTCAGGTCATAAAGGGCAGGTGGCTTTTCGGACTTTTCCTTGCGCTCCACCTTTTTGATCGTGACAGCTGCACCCTGACAGGCTTCTTTCAGCTGTTCGGCAGCAGCTTTATCCGCCATGCGCTCCCCGGATACGGTAAGACCGGGCAGCTCCAGCGCCACGGTATAAAAGGGAACCGGCTTAAAGGTGTCGATCTCAGCTTCTCGCTGGACAATGAGCGCCAGCGTTGGGGACATAACGCGCCCGATGTTGAGGGTGCGGTGGTACAGCACGGAAAAAAGCCTTGTGGCATTGATCCCCACCAGCCAGTCGGCCTTGGCACGGCAGAGAGCAGCATCCCGAAGTCCATCATAATCTACACCTGGGCGCAGGTTTGCAAAGCCCTCCCTTATGGCGGAGTCCTCCATCGAAGAAATCCAGAGCCTTTTCATCGGCTTTTGGCAGCCTGCCAGCTCATAGACGCTGCGAAAGATCAGCTCGCCCTCGCGTCCGGCATCACAGGCATTTACTACCTCCGTCACATCCAGGGCGTTCATCAGCTTTTTGAGAATATCAAACTGCTTTTTCTTATCCTTTCCCACTACCATCTGCCAATGCTCCGGCAGAATAGGCAGGTCATCATATCGCCACTTGGCATACTTGGGATCATAACTGTCTGCATCCGCAAGACCGGCCAGGTGGCCCACGCACCAGCTGACACGCCAGCCGTTACCCTCCAGATACCCATCCTTACGAGCAGTTGCACCGATTACCGTAGCCAGACTTTGTGCAACCGATGGTTTTTCAGCAATCACTAAATTCATAATCTTCAACCTCCCATTCATTCTGCCAATTATCAGACAGTTTTTTTGCAATGCTGTGTTCTGAGGCAAGTGTAATGTCATAGCCAAAGCGATAATCATATCGGTACAACCTGCCAATCAAATCATTGATTATGATATTGCAGGCCATAATCACACGCTCTTTATCCACCTGCATCAGTTGATAGCGTTGATAATTGTTGTAATATTCTCGATGTCTGTGGGTTCTGCTGACCGTATCTTCCATCAGACAATCTATGGCATCTTTTTCACCATCTTCTTTGCTGCCCTGTGTATAAGACAACAGTTCCTTAACCATGGGAAAACTTTGTTCATCTACCGTTGCTTCTTCGCTCAAAAAACCGATATAAGCTTTTAGTAACAGGCTAACTGCTGTTTTTTCAGCTTCAGATAAAGCGTTCATGGTCTCCGCTGCATCAGGCAACAGTTCCTTTTCCACAAATTCATCTATCTCACCAGAATAAAGCATTCGGATTGAGTCCACACATAAAGAGCGTTTTTGGGGTGCGGTCTCAATTTCAAAATCATAAAGATCCAAGTCATCGTTCTTCTTTGACTTTTTTTGAACTTTGCTTATAGCAGTGAAAAGAATGTCTCCTCCAAAGTAAATTCCGAAGGCGACCAGATCAAAAATAATCAGAAAGTGTAATAACCAGTTCCAGGTGTTCATTGTGAGGTCCTCCTTTCTTTGACCATGTGCTGATTTTGGGTGTGGATTTACAGTAAGAGAGTGAGTAGAGCAGCAGAGGACAGGAATTTCTCCCTGTCCTCTGTCCCTTATCCCGCAATGATTTGAAATACGCTACGCTCAAATGGTTCAATCTGCTCTATCGCGTTCCTCATTAGGGTCAGAACCCTCAAAACCATCCTCAAGGACTTCCTCATCTTCGGTTTCCCATTCCTCGGAATCTTCCTCACCATAATCATAATCGTCCAGACTGTCATTGCCCTTGGTCTTAGGCTTATTCTTAACGAGCTTCAAGTAGGCAAATACGCCACCGCCGCCCAGCAGAGCCAGCAGAAGGATCAGCGCAGCCGGGTTCAGTCCGGCAGGCTTCTCTTTTTCCGGCTCCGATGTTTCTGCCGGAGGTTCCGGTGCTTTTCCCGTACATTTACTCTTATCAGTTACACAGACCGGACAGGCCGTATTGACTGCCCCTGCTTCACATTTTGCCGTGCAGCTGCACACCGCAGGCGGCTCCTCTTTGGGTTTTCCATCCTCCATCAGCGCCATCAGGTCCGCTTCATCCACCTGGTTCAGAAAGTGAACAGCAGTCTTTTTATCCTCATTGGCCCTGTCGATCAGGATATAAAAATAGTTGCCTGCCTTGGTGGTAACGGTAATGAGCTGCTTGTTGCCACCAAAATCATCCACCAGAGCGGCGTTGCCATCCGGGGTCAGCGGAGGTGCTTTTTCCGTTTCTTCCACCACCACATTGCTGTCATTGGTGGTATCCTCTGCCGGGGGCGGCGCTGCGCCCTGGGCAAAAGCGGGAACAGTAAAGCCCGATGCCAGCACCAGCGTCAGGCAAAGGGCGGAAAGTGTTCGGAGCAATCGTTTATTCCTCATAGCTGTTTTCCTCCTGTTCGTTGTTGTCATCAGCCAAACTGCCGGGAACTGTGCCACCGGACAGCATGGCGCTCAGCTGAGCCGGGGTCATACGCAGGGCACGCACCATCTGGACGATCTCCAGATTTTCTGCCTCGGTTTTCTGTGCTTCCAGCGCCTTGAGCTTTTCCTGATACTCTGCGATCTTCTCGCGGACCTTTGTAATCTCCTGGTCAATGCGCTCAATTTTGTTCTTTGCCATCGTCTATCACTCCTTCTTAAAAATCTCTGTTACCAGTTCATCAGGCCGTAGCCCTTAATGCTTTGATAATTCAGGTCATAACTTTTGATCTTGCAGGCATCGCCGGAATTTCCCTCCACGGTATAAACTCGGCTGCCGTCGGTGCCGACAACAATTCCCACATGGTCTGCGGAACCATCCAGATCCCAATCGAAGAAAATGGCATCACCGGGGGCAATGTTTTCATATCCTCGTGCGCCCCACTGTCCATGAGACTGGAACCACGGAACACCCTGAGACTGACAACCAGCAAAGCGTGGTTCCGTTCGACCGGATTGACCATAGCACCATGATACAAAGCAGGCACACCATTCCACACGGGAGTCAAAGCCGTACCAGCTCCAATAAGGTTGTCCTCCCACATTGCCCACCTGACTTTTCGCCAGTTCCACCAGCTGCGGATTGCCGGGGCGGGAGCCATTGATAAATTCAACACCAGTCAAATCTTCAGAAACACCTGTATCGGGAGAACCGCCACCAAACAACAGCGGCTTATTGCCCATAGTCTGTCGGTAGACCTGGTACATCTCCATCTGCTCCGGAGTCAGTAGTTCTGGCGCAAGAGAGGCAATGGAACGGCTTGTTAAAGTTACATGGAGAATACGATATTCATATTCATGCTCATCCCCATCTTCGTCAGTGTAAGTGCGAATCTGAATTTCTTCTCTCAGCGTGAGCTGATACTGTGCATCAAACACACGACTCAACTCTGCCTGTGCGCTGTGGCGTGTATAGCCTTGCAAGACAGCAGAGAGAACTGCCGCCAGCTCATGGGGGTCATGGCCAATCATATCCAGGTTATAGCGATACTCGTCATACCCTGGGTGGCTGCTTTCGATGTTGTCGATTTTCTCCTGCAACCGAGCTTCTCTGTCTGCATAATCTGCCTCCACCGCCAGCATTTCCGGGTCATCCGATGGATAGGTAGTGCCGGAAATTACAGAACCAATACTCTGTGCCATCATAGAGCAGGAGGACATGGTATTCATCAGCATACAGGCGATGAGGAACAAAACCCCTGCGATCAGGAAGCCCTTCTTGTGGCGCATGACGAATGCCCCTGCCTGCTGTGCCTTTTCTTTTACCGTCCTTGCGGCTTTTCCGGTTTTGGACGCAGCCTGGGCGGTATTTCCGGCAGTCTGACCGGTGCGCTTGGCGACGGCATACTGCTTTTTGATACTCTGTTTTTGCTGCCAGCGGGAGAGAGGGTTGCTGGCTAACTGAGGATTTTCCCGTAGGGACTTCTGGTACAGGGCATTTACATTTGCCTTTTCCAGCTTCTGCTCGGCCTGGGCTGCTTTGCGGTACGGCTTCAGCTTGTGGCTGCGATAGCCCTCCCGCACCAGATAAGCGCTGGTCTCCACCGCCTCCTCGGACTTGTGGGCGCTTTCCACACCCACATTGTCCTGTTCTGTTTCCCGGATCTCTTTGTGAAACTTGCCCGCGACCAGATGGACGGGAGCTTCCTTAACCCCTTGAGAAAGTTTGGAAGGTGGTTTTTTCTTGTCCTCAAAGGTCAGCTTCGAGGTCTTTTTCCCGGTGTCCGGGTCAATGACCGTCTGTCTGACTTTTTTCTTTGGAATATTGGCCTGCGCCTTATCTGCTCTGGCCGTAGCTTTCTCCGTTTTGCGGATCGGCTTTTCCAGTGCAGGGTCAGCCCGTTCCTCATCAGTAAAGCGCAGGCGCGGCTCTTTATTCAAACCAATCACCCATTAAGATAGCATCCATCATGTGGTGCAGCTCCACATAGAGGGCCAAACCTTCCGGATCATATAGCGGATGCACGGTGAGATACGCATGGACTTGCGCCAGAATCTCAGAGAGCATTGTGATAGGTCTGCACCCTACAATGGTTGCTGCACCAGGGGCACACATCATATTCGCCCAAATCGAAAAGAGACGGGCAAGACCAATTTCGCCATCCTCATTCAAGGTTTTGAGTTCTTTGTCAGCGGTACGACACTCAACAACAGCGGAGGCCATTACCGGAAGCAACATGAATTCGTGAGCCTCCAATGCCTCACGGAAAAAAATCATGGTATCAAGTTCGCAAATATTCTGTTTCATAGTTATTCATCCTCCTTTTTCAGTTCCTGGGGTTTGGTGGTCATAATGCGGTAAAGCTCAGTATTCTTCGGGAAGTGGTCAACGAAGGGCAGGATGGTGGAGCCATAGAACAGCAGGCCCTCGCCCTCACCGGAGTGGGTCACATAGCTAAGCTGGTGCGTGGAAATGCCCAGCTGCTTGGCGAGAATCTGACGGTCTCCGCCTGCCTGGTTGAGCATATACACGAAGTCGGAGTTTTCAAAGATGTTCTCCACCTCGCGGCTACTCAAAAGGTCTTTGACATTCTGGGTGATACCTGTCGGAATACCGCCCCATTTGCGGAATCGCTTCCAGATTTCCACCGTATAAGCGGCGGTCTGCTCCTCCTTCAAAAGCAGGTGCATCTCGTCGATGTAATAACGGGTGGACTTGTGGGCAGCGCGGTTAATGGTAACGCGGTTCCACACCTGATCCTGGACCACCAACATACCGATTTTCTTGAGTTGCTTGCCCAGCTCCTTAATGTCATAGCAGACAATGCGGTTATTGATGTCCACATTGCTCTGGTGATTGAACACATTGAGGGAGCCGGTTACATAGATTTCAAGGGCCGTGGCGATATACTGGGCTTCCTTTTCCTCCTGTGAACGGAGCAGGTTATATAGGTCCTCCAAAACCGGCATATTCTCCGGGCGCGGGTCATTGAGGTAAGTCTGATAGACCAGGCGCACACAGCGGTCGATGATTGTTTTCTGCACCGGCTGCAAGCCCTCCTTACCGCCCACGATCAGCTCACACAAGCTGAGGATAAAATCAGACTTGAGGGACAGTGGGCTTTCATCATCCGAGTAGTCCAGGTTCAGGTCCATCGGATTGATGTAGTTGGTGGAGGTAGGCGAGATCTTGATGACCTGCCCATGCAGACGCTCAACAAGAGGTGCGTACTCCGCTTCCGGATCACAGATAATGACATCATCACTGGTAAGCAAAAAGCAGTTGGCAATTTCTCGTTTTGCGCTGAAGGATTTACCGGAACCCGGCGTACCCAAAATCAAGCCGTTGGGGTTTTTCAACAGCTTTCGATCCACCATGATGAGGTTGTTGGACAGGGCGTTGATGCCGTAGTACAGAGCCTCTTTGCCGTTCTGGAATAATTCCTGTGTGGTGAACGGTACAAAGATAGCCGTAGAACTGGTGGTCAGTCCTCGCTGGATCTCGATCTGATTGAGTCCCAGGGGCAGACAGCTCATCAGCCCTTCTTCCTGCTGAAAGTCCAGCCTGGTCAGCTGACAGTTATACTTCTGGGCAATGGAGCCTGCCTGGAAAATGTTGTTGCCAAGCTGACGGGGATTGTCCGCTGTGTTCAGCACCAGAAAGGTCAAAAGGAACATTCTCTCGTTGCGGCTCTGCAAATCCTGCAAGAGTTTTTTCGCTTCACTGCCGTAAGTAGCAAGGTCAGATGGAATGATGTCCATGTCGTATCCGGCGCGGACTGCTTTTTTCTGTTCCTCGATCTTACTGCGGTCCAGGTCGGTAATCTTGCGCTTTATCGTTTTGATGGCTTTCACCTGATCCACCGACTGAATGTGCATACTCACAATGAGCGAGCTTTCCATGTCCAGAAAATCAGCCAGCATCCGGTCATTCAGCTCCGGTGCAAGGATCTGCAAAAAAGAAACAGCCCCGTATTTCTTGCCCATACGGAACTGCTTACCGGTGCGGAACTCAAAGGAGCTTGGTGCGATGAAGTCCTTGGTAGATAGGCCGGAAGGAGCCAGCCAGTCCCACTCAAAACGGAACGGCAGCTGCTCATCCATGTGGAAGATACCATGCAGCTGGGCAAGCCGCGCCTTTCCGTCCAGCGTTTCCGCCGCCACACCCAGCCGCTTGAAGTTATTGAGAATGTCGGTCTCAATGCGCTCCAAACGGGGCTTGGCCGCCTTGATGCTGTCCGCGTCAATGCCAAAGGTGAGATACTTGGTTTTGATAAGGCCGTTGTTGCCCTTTGCCAGCTGGTTTTGCAGCATGGTGGTGTACTCCACCCGGATGCTGTCAAAATCGTCCCTTTGAAGGGGGATGTTGATGGCGCGGGCAAAGGTTTCCTCCGATGCGGCAAGGTTCAAAAAAGACAGCTCAAACTGAATCGAGCTGTCGAAGTAGTTGAGGAAATCGCACCAGCCCTCGAAGATCGCGGTTTTATCCTCGTTCTGTGAAAGCTGATAGTTGATGTCCTGAAACTGAATGGTTTTTGTGTAGTGACCGTCTGATACCCGGCAGATCCCGTCCGGCCACATCCGTTCATAAGGGATACTGTCCTGCGCGGATTTTTCCTTTTTGTCCGTGCGATTGGCGCGGGCAATGGCAGCTTCAATCTGCTTTCTGTCGGCGCGGGACAGCTTTTTCTTTGTTTTGACCGGCTGCACAGTTTTTTCCTCGGTTTTCCCGAACATCCGATGCAGCCATTTTTTTATTGCGGTGAACAATGTCATACACCTCCTTATCGAGCATTTCCTGCCGCTTTAATACGGCATAAAAGTTATTGGTCTGGTAGGGACGCTGCTTGGGACGGATCACAGCTACTTTGAGAATGTTGCCCACGATCTTTTCAAGGGGCTGTCCATGCTTTTCGTACATAGCCAGCATAAAGAAGGGCAGCATAACCAGCATCATACACATAGCCGCTACACTGTTTCCGGTAGGTTTTCTGAGCAAAAGGAAAAGCGGTACGCCAATAAGCGCTCCGCCCGTGAAGCAGATAAGCTGCCGCTTGGTCAGATTGAACATGACCTTTGTTTTGACTTTTGTTAAGTCCTTGGGTACGGGTACATAAGCCAATGTGGAAACCTCCTTCCGTTTTAGTGCGCCTGAAAGACTGATTTGGCGAGACTGCCGGTTTTGAACAGCGTAAAACATAGCAGTACGGTGTAGCCCACGCAGCTCCAGATTGCCATGATGATGTCATCTTCCAGAGCGATGTTCTGCACCAGCACAGCATAAATTGCCACGCAGACGATAATGAGAAACGCCTGAAAGCCCAGCGCCAGCAGGGATCGGAGGTAATTCTGGCCCATACCGCCCCATTCTTTACCCATCATTGCAGCCATTGGAACGGGAGCCACCGAAGTCACAAGGTAGATTTCGATCATACGGCCATAAATAACGATAAAGATACAGATATATAACGCCCACATAGTAATGCCAATAAAGAGGGATTGGAACCACAGTCCGAACAGCGGTCCCAGATCCATTTCCATCAGCCTCGGTTCCAGATCGGTCATAACTGAGGAAATGTCAATGGACGCATCCGAATTGATAACCCCTGCCGCCTGCGCCACTACGCTCTGCGCCATATCAAAGACGCCCATCACGATATTCCATGTATTTGTGACAATGAGGATGGCAGCGGCTGATTTGAACACCCACTTGAAAATCATCCAGGTGTCCACATCATGCAGGTTGTTCTTGTCTGCGATCATCTGGATCAGGTCTACGGTCATCACGATAGCCAGGATCACGCCTGCAATCGGCACCATGATGGAGTTGGACAGATTCTCAATCATATTGAAAATACTGCCATTCCATCCCTGTGGGGTCTGTCCTACCTGTACGGATATATCCGCGACCTGTTGGTTTACGCTGTCAAACATCCCCGAAAGGTTGCTCATAATACCGCCCACCAGCATTTCTTTCAGCCAATTTGTCAGGGCTTCAAGTAAGAAATCCATACGGTGTCAACCTCCTTTCCGCCGCCCCCGCAAAGCTGCGGGAGCGGCAAGGATTTCATACGGAGACGCTTAGACAGAGAAAAGCCCGGAGAGCAGAGGTACAAGGACCATGCCTACCACGGCTACACCAGCACCGGCCATGAGCTGCTTCATGCCCTGAGATTTGGCGCCGGGGTTGTCGTTGCCGTAACCTTCCAGCAGGTTGATGACGCCCCAGATACCAAGACCGGCACCGAGCGCGATAACGAGGGTCTGAAGAACGGTGATTGCCTGTTCAAAAAATGCCATATAGTTTGTTAGCCGGAATCTGATTAAAAAATAGGTTTGTCATGTTTCATAGGCATACAAAAGCCGGAACAATCTGCCACCCGGTTTCCGGGGGCATGATTCCGGCTGTCCTCCTTTTTCATTATTTTTTCTTGCGATTGTCCGCTTTGTACGCCAATGGCCCATAGAGGGCAGGTGCGGCGAATAGATAAGATCACTCCCTTCTAAAGCGGAACGAAATTAAGCGCCCTTTGTGTCTACTTCATATACATCGCAGACCTCATTGGGCTTGAGTTTCAGCCTTGCGGACAAGAATGCTTCAATATCAAAAGCGTTCTTATCGTCCGCATCGGCAGTGTACTTGAAATTTGGGTGCTTGGTGATGTCGTACTTATCCGAAAGGAAAGGACGCACACCGCGCAGCTGGAGGATACACTTGCCGCCGTCCATAACAGCCAGCTCGTCCTGGCTCATCAGCTCTTTTCCCAATTTTTGATAGTTGAGAGAGTGGGAAGTTTCCCGGCCACGGCTCTCTCCGGTGTTGTAGGTGTCGATGGTTTCCTTGCCCAGCACGGCAGCCAGCTCTTTGAGGGTAGTCGGCTCTTTACCACCCAGGAAGATGGAAGTATCCATGTTTCCGATAATGGTATCTGCGTTATCCTTATAGATCGCCTTGAGCTGACTCTGCGCCTGCAACACCAGACAGGCTGAGATCTCACGGCTTCGGATCGTGGCCACCAACTTTTCCAGCTTCGGAATCTGCCCGATGTTGGCGCACTCGTCAATGAGACAGCGCACATGGACTGGGAGCCTGCCGCCATACACATCGTCGGCTTTTTCGCAGAGCAGGTTGAAAAGCTGGGTATAACACATAGATATAAGGAAATTAAAACTGTCATCAGTGTCACTCATGATGAGGAACAGGGCAGTTTTCCTATCTCCCAGAGTGTCCAGCTCCAGCTCATCATAAGCCGTGACCTCACGCAGCTCTGCAATGTCGAACACGGCAAGACGCGCACCACAGGAAATCAGGATCGACTTGGCTGTTTTTCCTGCCGCCAGCTTATATTTCTTATACTGGCGCACCGCAAAGTGGTTTGGCTTTTCTGCTTCCAATGCGTCAAACATCAGATCCACGGGGTTTTTGAACTCCTCGTCATCCTCCCGGACTTCCATAGCGTTGATGAACTCAATAAGGGTGGAGAAATTCTGTTCCTCCACCGGAGCCTCATAGTGGATATAGCCAATGAGCGCACAATAGAGAAGCGTTTCTGCCTTGACCCAGAAATCGTCCCCGGCCTTGCCTTCGCCTTTGGTATTGGCGATCAGCGTCGTGACCAGCTTCAAGATGTCCTTTTCGCTATGGATATAGGCGAAAGGGTTATAGTGCATGGACTTCTTGAAGTTGATGGTATTGAGGACCTTGATGCGGTACGGCTCATAAATGACCTTGCCGTGTTTATCCTTCATGGGCTTTCCGTCCTTCCCCAATTTGGGTGCGCCCCTTTGGAGCATTTTTCCGCACTCCACCAAAATGGTTCCCTTCGGGTTTTGTCAATAAGGATAGAGAAAAAAGTAGATTATTTTTATGAGGTTACAACATCGGATTGAATAAGGCGCAGTACCTTGTCGGTAAAGGTTTCCCGGCTGGTCTGGCTGAAATGGAAATAAATATCAAAGGTCGTACCGCCAACGGTCTTTACCATATCGGGTGGCGGTACGTCCGGGGCGGGTGAAGCGTTGCCGCCCGCCATCACGGGCAGGGGGATGGCCTTGCCCTCTCTGCTGGTGCTGTCGCTCCCCTCCGGGGCGGGGATGGTGCTGGTGATCGTCATGCTGGGGTCGTAGGTCATAGGCTCTCCTTTCATCATTCATCAAAGTTAATCCACGTGAGCGCCATTTTGCCGCCCACGTTGGAGTGGGGGAAGGGGAATGTATTAGTCCCCCTTTGAGGACTGTCCACAAGCCCCCTGATTGCAAGGCTTTTCAGCCTCTAAATGTCCACGCCTGCGGCGTTCCCGTTCGCTGGCAGCTTTCTTTCTCCGGCGCACATTGGCGGCGCACTCGTCACAGTATTTGCCCCGATTGGAGCGCGGCACGAACATCGCCCCGCACTCGGCACAGGGCCGCGCCTGTCCTCGGTGGAGCAAGGCGGCACACAACCCCTTGTCTGTTGGCAGGACGGCGGCGCGGAACCATTTACAGACCAGGGAATAGGTGATACTCTGGACGCAGACACAAGGCTCCCAGCCGTCATCAAGAGCAAGACAGTTGCCGCCGTCATAATTGCAGCAGTCATGCACCAGCCGCCGGACGGCTCGGTACTGCTGGTAGGTCAGTCGGGGAATGCCGTTCACCGCTCCACCTCCCGGCGTTTCTGCTGGGTCTGCTCCTGCTGGTGTATGGCAGCATCGGCGTTCCGCTTCACCTGTTGAAGCCGCCGCAAATCGTCTTGGATAGGCTTGTACTGCTCATACTCGGCTGTGTACTCCTGGTGAAGCCTCGCCTGTTCCTGTTCCCACGCATGAACGGGGATTTTACCAGCAGGGGAACGGTGCTTGTCCAGCTTCCGGCGGGCCATGTGGAACGTCCTCAACTCGTTCTCATGCTCCCTCTCGAATTTTTCCCGCTTGCCCTTCCACTTGATACCCTGCAACTCGTCATAGACGGGCTTGGTGTCTCGGTAGAGGTCAACAAGGCGAAGCAGTTCCTTCAATTCGTTCAGACGGTCACGCTTCGCTTTCATGGATGTGTTGATGGCCTCCGTTCGTTCACTCTGGGCGGCGATATGGGTCTCTAAATCTTCCAGCGTAGCGATGCCCCTCTCGGTCAGAAAATTGATGGCCTCGGCAAAACCTTTAAGATTTCCAATCCTGGCGTTGCGGCTCCATGCTCCGGCGTTCCGGCCCTCATAGTAGTCGGTCAGCAGGGCGGCAAGGGTCGGGGCCTGGGGCTTGCTCAATTCTTCTTTTATGGCCTTAATCCAATCCGTCAGGCCGGCGATTTTCTTCCGAATATCCCGCAGAATGTTGTTGGCCTTTTTTATCCAGCGGTTCAGATCGCCCTTGTCGGTGGGGATGCCCTTGGCCTCCATCTGGCGGACGGCCACGCCCTCATGGACGGTGGGCAGCAGGTCAAGGCCCTGACGCTCATAGGAGCGGTGGTCGATGCGGCAGGTCAGCCCCTTTTCCTCAAACTTGGCGTTCACCATAGCGGCCCACGCCTCCCGCCAATGTTCCAGTGTTTCCGGGCTTCCCCAGTCGGTAGTGGGAACAGCGTCAAAGAGGGGCTTGCCGTCCTCTCCCATAATGCGGTTCCCGTCCTCGTCCAGACGGTAGCGGCGGCGCTGCTTGCACCCCCATTTGCCGTCTGGCTCAATGGGCCGGATGGGGCAGAGAACATGAAAGTGCGGGTTAGGAATACCGCCGTCCTCCTTGTCCGGCTGGTGGATGGCAAAGTCGGCAATCATGCCCCGGCCCACAAGCTGCTCCGAAACAAATTGCCTTGCAAGAGCGATGTTTTCCTCCAATGAAAACTCGTTCTGCAAGGCAATGTCAAAGCTATATGCAAGCTGGGCTTTCTTGCCGCGCTCGGCCTTCTCCACGGCGTTCCAGAGGGTGGCGCGGTCTTGGTACTGGTTGGGGGCCTGGGGCGGCAGGAGAATGTCTGTGCAGACCACGCCGCCCTTGTGGGTGTAGTCGCTGACCTCGCCATAGTATTCGCTATACAATTTCTCCCCGGCTCGGTAGGCGGCGGACGTGACAACAGACTGTCCCGCGCTCCGTTTGACCTGGGTAACGTGGAGATGGAACAGGGCCAATTATCCGCTTTCCTGCTGGTCAGTGGCTTGGCTCACCAGGGCGGCAACTTCCGGCAGGGAAAAGACCTTTTCCATCAAAAGAAAAAAGGCCCTTTCGCTCATGCCGCGCACCTCCGGGGCGATACTCTCCACCGCTCCGCCACGGGTGATAAGTCGGTGGTTTCGCTTCTTCCTTTCGCCTTGGGTGTAGTAGCGGATGCGGTTCTCATACCGCTGGCCTCTGTGCTGGTACTGCTCCAACTTAGCGGTGGCCTCAGCATACTCTTTCTCTAATTCTTCGCGTGACTTGTCCATCGTGTTTGACCTCCTTCTTGGCAAAACAAAAGACCGTCTACCTGCTGTGTCGGGTAAACGGTCAAGGGTAACGGTATTCGGTTTTAGCCTCGCTGGAAAGGTGCAGACGCAGAGCGGATGTACCTTTCCAGCGAGGGCGCAGGGATAGCCGCAAAGCGGCGCAAGGGGCGCAGCCCCTTGTACGGAGCGGAGCGACGCAAACGGCCCGGACTTTCGGAAGTCCGGGCCGTAGCCTCGCAGAGCGCACGATACATGGTCGCAGACCATGTATAGAAGTGCGCCCTTTGTTCCAAAGGGATTTTATAAGTCCATCATTGATGGGAGAATTTTGTTGAACATATGGCGCACCTTATCAATCCGGGTGTTTGGGCGGCGTGGCTGAAAAACTGGTTCGCCGCTGGCGATTTGATACCCCTTCAATTCTGTTAAACAAACGCTTCTCCCGTTTGTATAAAAGGTGAGGTCATTGCGGTACTCTTGCACACAGCGGGCAGGGATTTCGCCAGTAAAAATCACCTCGCTGTTTTTAACCTGGGTCGTTTCAATACTCGCGCAATATTTTGGTGCGTCATGATAAGCTCTGGAGAGATATTCCTGCGGCGCATAGAGTGTAAAAGAAAGATATGGTTCCAATAGCTGCGTCCCCGCCTTTTTCAACACCTGCTCCAATACAATAGGTGCCAATGACCGAAAGTCTGCGGGAGTGCTGACCGGACTATAATAAAGCCCATACTCAAAACAGATTTTACAGTCCGTTACCTTCCATCCATACACGCCTTGTTCCAGACCGTAGCGGATACCATCCAATACAGCGTTTTGAAAACTCTGATTCAAGTATCCAACGGAAACTTTGCTCTCATACTGCACTCCGGTGCCAAGGGGGAGAGGGGTGACGGACAGCCCGATGGACGCCCAGAATGGATTGGGCGGCACTTCGATATGAATGGTGTGACTTACCGCTTTCAATGGCCTCTCCATATAGATGACGGTAGGTTCTTTTGCAGTTGTGTTGAGCTGATATTTTTCCACCAGAAGATCAGAGATAATTTCCAATTGTACCCGGCCCAAAAAGGAGAGAATGATCTCATGGGTCACAGCGTCTACTTCATAGCGCAGAAGCGGGTCGGTATCCGCAATTTCTGTCAAGGCGTTTAACAAGCGTTCCCTCTGTTCTGGTTTCTCTGGTGCAATTGTTGTCCGCAGCAAAGGGAGAGGATTGTCGCTCCACGTTTCACGGGGCAGCAGCAGTTTGTTTCCCAGCACATCATTCAGCCGCAAACTGTCGCAGGGTACAATGACGATCTCGCCCGCATGGGCAATCTCTGTTCGGACAATCTCACCCTTTGAGGGGATACGCATTTCCGTAATTTTCAGTTTTTCTTTCCCTGCCAAGGCTACGGAATCCCGCAAATGAAGCGTACCGCTATACAACCGCAGATAGGCAAGGCGTTGGCTCTGGTTTGCGTACTCAACTTTGAACACAGTTCCGCACAATTCAGAGCTGTTCTGCCCGGTGGGTGATTGGAATGTATCTGTGACCGCTTCAATGAGTTGTCGGATTCCCAAGTTTACCTTGGCACTGCCATGATAGACCGGAAACAGAGAGACGCTTTGGATTCTCCTGTTTTCCTCCCGCAGAAGTTCTTCTTTGTCCATTGGTTCTCCGGCAATATATTTCTCCAACAATTCATCACAGTCCGCAATCACGGTATCCCAATTCTCCAGCCCCATGTTTTCCATGATGGATATATCCGGGGAAAGCTGCACGTTCTGCTTAATAATCATATTTGCGGAGAGCTTATCTCGGATAGACTGATACACACCTGGCAGGTCAATCCCGTCCTGGTCGATTTTGTTAATAAAGATAACAGTTGGGATTTTCATTACTTGCAGAGCATGAAACAGAATACGGGTCTGCGCCTGAACGCCGTCTTTTGCAGAAACAACCAAAATCGCTCCGTCAAGAATGGCAAGGGAGCGATAGACCTCCGCTAAGAAATCCATATGCCCAGGAGTATCCACAATGTTGACCTTACAATCGTGCCACTGAAAGGAAGTGACCGCCGTTTGAATGGTGATTCCACGCTGCCGCTCTAAAAACATGGTGTCCGTTCTCGTTGTTCCCTGATCCACACTGCCGGGCGCCTCGATTGCTCCGCTGGTATATAACAGGCTCTCCGTCAAGGTCGTCTTACCTGCGTCTACATGAGCAAGAATGCCAATATTGATGATTTTCATATGATTGTCCTCCATACAAGGCCCAGAAGGGCGCAAAAATCCCCAGCGACAAATACTTTTACCGCTGGGGATGATAGGTAGGACACACATGAAAACTGCGGCCAAGGCTGGCCGTTGTCTATCACGATATGAAATGAAAAGGCAAAAGTATTCTTAAATTGGGTACAAAAACCAAGCCCTCTCCTTGAGGACGTTTGTCTTTGTTCCCATTATCAAATTTTATTTAAGAATACCTTGCCGCATATTGATAAACTCCTTTGCTTGGATTTTTATAGTATAGCATATCAAATTCCCAAAAGCAACCCTGTTAAGATAAATTTTTTCTGTCACTGCACCTCCATATCTCTCTCGTGTATACGCCATACGCAACTCTTTTCAAAAAAGAAGTGGACGCGCTGGCAAAGCTGTGGTAGAATGAAACGAAAGAAGGTGAGGATGGTGGAGCTCAAAACGACAATCGCCCAGGGACTGCACGTCACAGATGACAGCGCGGGTTATGATGCCGCCTGTAAGCGTGTCCTGTCTGAAAAGGCAATCCTGGCGCGGATTATGAAGTCCTGCCTGGAAGAATACAAGGATTGCGATGTCAATGATATTGCCGAGAAGTACATTGAGGGCCAACCCCAGGTGTCCGCCGTCCCGGTGCTGCCGGACGAGGGTGGCACAGTCATCAGCGGCATGGACACCGAGGACAAATCGGTGCGCGAGGGGACAGTCACCTATGACATTCGCTTCCGCGCCATCGTTCCCGACTCCGAGGAACAAATTGCCCTCATCATCAACGTGGAGGCCCAGAACGATTTTTACCCCGGCTATCCGCTGATAAAGCGTGGCATATACTACTGTTGCCGCATGATTTCTTCCCAGTACGGCAGGGAGTTCACTGGCTCCCATTATGAGAAAATCAAGAAGGTCTACTCCATCTGGATTTGCATGAAACCGCCGCAGTATCGAGAGAACACCATTACCCGGTATCGGCTGGTGGAAGAATATCTGGTCGGCGAGGGCAAAGAACCCATCAGGAATTATGATTTGCTGTCCATCATCATGCTGTGCCTTGGCGGGCCGGATGGGTCAAATTATGACGGCGTATTGCGGATGCTGGATGTGCTTCTCTCCAACGAAACCAGCGAGGCGGAAAAGCGGAAAATTTTGCAGGACGATTACGACATTCAAATGACGCAGACAATGGAAAGGGAGGTGTCGGTCATGTGTAATTTGAGCAAGGGCGTTGAGGAAAAAGGCGTTGCTAAAGGTATCTTGTCCTCTATCAAAAACCTCATGGAAACGATGGGGCTGACCATTGAACAGGCTATGGCGGCGCTGAAAGTCCCGGAGGGCGAACGTCAGAAATATATGGATTTGCTGGAACGGCAGTAATGACAAAAACGCCACGGACTATCGTTGTCCCTGGCGTTTTCTGTATCTACGTTAGCTGACTTGAGCAGCTTCGGCTTCTGCCTGTTTCTTCCTGTGGTAGTTCTCCCGCCTCGCGGCAAGCATACGTTCATACCGGGCCTGGGCTTCGGGATCTCCGGCGGCAGCGTCCGCATACATTTTCTGACGGGACTTCTTTACCGCTTCTGACTGTTGCGCTCTCTGCTGCGCCAACTCTGCCGCCGCTACCGGGTCGGTTTCGGCGCGGGCTTTCAAATCCTGCAAAGCCGCCTTTTTCCGATTGCGATGGGCTTCCAGCCGTTCCGCTTCTTCTAGGGTGAGAGGCAAACCTGCCTCGGCACATCTGGCAAGTTCTTTCAACGTCCGCTGTTGGGGCTTCGGGGGCTGTGCGGACTTCTGCCTGTCACGCCACGCTTTGTGCTGCTCGGCTTTCTTCTGGCGGTGCGCCGCAAGCCGCTCCGCTTCCTCCGGGGTGAGATCGGCTCCATCCAGCTTGGCGAGTTCCTTCAGTGAGCGTTTGCGAGGCTTCTCTGGCTGACTGGCCTTTTTCTTGTCGCGTTGCTTCTGCTGATAGGCCCGATTGCGCTCTAACCGCCGTTCTTCCTCCGCCTGTTCCTCCGGGGTCAACAGGCCCGCCCGCTTCCTCGCGGTAAACTCCCGGCGCTCCTGCTTGTACCTCTCATACCGAACCTGGGCAAGCACCTGGGAGCGTTCCTCTTTCTCTGCCTGTTCCTCCTGCTGGCGGCGTTCTTCCTCCTGCTCCATCGGGGTCACAATGTCGGCGGGAACCTCAAACGCGCCAATGAAATTGAAATAGAAATCTAACCGCTGACGGCGCTGCTTTCCCCGTCCGTTGCCCTCATGGACAACGATTTTCTCGATAAACTCATTGAGAATGGGCGTAGTCAGTTCCGAAAAATCGGTGTACCGCTTGGCAAGGTCGATAAACTCCGTCATTCTCACCCGGTCGGCGTTCCAGTTGTCCAGCAAGCCCTGCCACTCCGTCATGGAGGCTTCCAGCGCGGCCTGTTCCTCGTCATACTCGGCAAGGAGACGGCTGAAATGCTTATCCGGCAGCTTGCCCGTGGCGTTGGCCTCGTACAGCTTCTTCACCAGTCCGTCCAGTTCGGCGTGGCGCTTCTTCGCCTGGACAATCTGTTTCCGGCAATCCTTGACTGCTTCCTCCTGGCGCAGACTGGATGCCTTTCGAACCCGCTGAACAAACTCCTGCTCGTTGTTGCGGACATACCAGCTTATCCGCTGGATGGCGGAGAGGATCGCCGCTTCCAGCTTTTGCGTGGCAACATAGTGAATGGTGCAATCCTCCATAGGTGCCCGGTATCTGGAACAGGTGAAAGCATCGTCAATGTACTTGCCTTGGACAAGACTGTTGTGGTGGGTCAGCTTTGCGCCGCAGTCGGCACAGTAGAGCAGTCCGGTTAAACGGTTAGGGGCATTACTCCGCTTGGGTGTCCGGCGCTTGGTTTCCCGCAAACGCTGAACATTGTGCCACGTTTCTTCGTCAATGATGGCGGGGACGGCTCCCTCAAATACAAATTGTTCCTCTGGCATTGTCCTGCGGGTGCTTTTAGTCTTGTAGTTCTCACAGACAGTCTTGCCCAGCACCTTGCGCCCCAGGTACTCCGGCCTTTTAAGAATATAACCCAGGGTGGTGGCAGACCATGCGTAGGGGTCGCGGTAGCTGTTGGCTCGAACAGGACAGCCGATACGCTTCCAGTGTTCGGAAGGGATGGGGATTTGCTCGGCCCGCAGCGTTCGGGCGATGCCGTTGACGCTCTGACCGTCCATGACCATCTGAAAGATGCGGCGCACAACGGCGGCAGCTTCCTCGTCGATCACCCACTCGCCCTTTTCTTCTTTTGAGGCGAGATAGCCATAGGGGACGGCCCCCGAACAGCGCAGGCCCTTTTCCATTCTGGACTTGAAAACGGTCTTGATTTTGCGGCTGGTGTCAGCAACGTACCACTCATTTATCACATCCCGGAAGATGGACATAATATCAAATCCATTGGCGGTGTCCAGGTTGTCATTGGCGGCGATAAAGCGGACGTTGTACTCGTCAAAGGTGCGTTTGAGCAAGCCGACCTCCACCACGTCACGGCCTATTCTGCTCTGGTCTTTGACAATGACGGTAGCCACATTTCCGGCCCGTATCTCGTCCACCATAGCGTCCAGGCCGGGCCGCTTGAAGGTCGTTCCCCGCACCCCGTCATCGGTGAAGTGGCGGACATTAGTGAAGCCATTTTTTCGGGCGTAGTCCTCCAGGATGCGCTTTTGATTTTCTACGGACACGCTCTCGTCAGACCGCCCATCGTCGTGAGATAACCTTTCGTACAATGCTGTGATTTTACCCTTTTGCTCCTGCTTCCTCATGTGTGTAACCTCCTGTTTTGTATTTTCACGACCTTTCTATCCTTATTATAGTGACCCTTTCGGGTCTGTGACCACATAAGAACTGTGCATCTGCATCAGATTCGGTTTGAGCCAGAAGCGGGTCTTACCGGAACCGGAGCCGCCGATCACCAGCACATTTTTGTTTCTGGCGGTCTTGGGGTCCTTGGGGCGGCTGTTCATGGTCAGGCTCTCGGTTTTGGTCAGAATCACATTGTTCTGGAACACCGGGTCGATGTAGGGTGCAATATCCTCACGGGTTCCCCAACGGGCAGAGCCATACTCCATACCGTGACGGTACTTCTTGGCGTTTTTACTTTTGAGGTACACCGCCAGACGCAGGCCAGCACCGCAGCACAGCCCTACCAGCAGATCCAACGGGTGCAGGCTGGGCCAGAAACTTTGCAGCGCCCCAGGCAGGACAGCAAACAGGGAAAGGAATTTCTCTGAAGCATTTGCCCCCTGAGCCAGTCGCCATGCCTCCCCGAAGTTAGTAGCAAACAGCCCCATCAGGAGATAGGGCAGGTTCAGCAAAACGAGCTTTTTGATGTCAAACTGCTTTTTCATCGTTCCAGCTCCTTTCGCTTGGTGCGGTCCACCACGGCATTTTTGACCATCTCTTTGAACTGACTGAGTTTTGCCAGCACAGACGGGCGTTCCGTTTTCTCGGCCTTCTTGACCTTTTTGCTGGTGTACTCGGTAAATGCAGCGGTCAGCGCATCGGCGTCACGGCCTTTGAAAAAGATCAGGTACTTGGGCGGGGAGCTGCTGCGGTCTTTCTTCACCGCATAGTCCACACCATATTTCCGGGCGATCTTCTCAAATTCCTTGATGGAGGGGTCTGTGATCTCGATATTGGAGATTCCCTGATTCTGACCAATAAGCTGCTTGACGGTCTGTTTGCCGTGGGGTGTCACAGGGGCATCACGGCTTCTCTGCTTTTGCAGCTTCTTTTCCTTGCGGTGGGCAAGGTACTTGGTGATGGCGGCTTTCATCAACCGCCCGGTAAACTTTGTTCCGCTGACTACCAGCGTCAAAGTCCTGTTTTCCACTTCCTCCTGCATAGGTCATCGCCTCCTTTCCACGGATTTTGCAGGGGTGGCGCTTGATACTAAGGCGGGACCACCAGCCGCCGCAGCAGGTATTTCAGCATGGCAGGCTCCTTTCAGCGCAGCTGGTCGGAGCGTTCATAGTACAGATGGCCCTGGCGCACTTTGGCATGGCTGAGAATCTTGATGTGGCCCTTTTCCTGGTTCTCCAGGCTTTTCTGGTATCCGGCCTCCGTCAGAAACAGGCGGGTTCGTTCACCTTTCCAGCCCACCGGGGAATCGTCGGTCAGCACATCGAAGATAATCATGTGCCGGGTGTCCTCGGCAAACCGCTCCAAATCCATGTACTCATGGCCGTGATAGTTCTGCGCTCCAGCTTTCTGGCGCATTTCTTCCATCAGCTGACCGATTGTTTTGCCTTCTGGCATAAAACTCACTTCCTTTCCCACTCTCATACAACCATCAAAATCATGTCTCTCAGCTGAGCAAAGTAGAGTTTGCCTTGCGGGGTTATCAGCGTATAGGAGCCGATATGCCCGTGATTGCAGTAGTCTTTGACACAAAACAGTCCTTCATTGGCTGGCTTTGCATAGGGCAGTACATTACCGGATGCGGTGCGGTACACAAAACGCTTTTCCAGAAGGAAACGGACAAACCGACGCTCCGGGACAAGCAACTCTTTGGCGGTGGTGCGGAGGTTGGTACTGTGATTGAGGTCGATGAACAAATCATAAAAGGCTGCCTTACTCTCCAGCAGGGCATTTTCCTCTCGTAGCGACGCATTTTCTTCCCGCTCAGCAAGCAGCTCGGAGCAGAGCTTTATCAGAGCTTCCGGAGAAGTGGCTATCTCCCACAACTTCTCTTTTGTGAGATAGGCTCCGTGCTTGCGAATGGCAGGTAGAACTTCATCAAACACCCATTGTTCAAACCGTTCCGCTGACGGCAGTTTACTATGGGCGATCAGACGATATAGATCACCTTCGGGGATAAAGAGCATTTCGACCATTTGTACCGCGGGGCTTCCATCTGCCTTTTTCCCAGTCTGGACCCCTATGGAACATTTCGTTCCACCCCTGGTATGGTCGCGGACAGCTTTGCGTGGATTGGTATATCCCAGCGCTGTTGCCACATCTGTACCGCAAAATAATACTTTGCCATTCTGTTCCAAAGTGCGAATGCTTCCGAACTCTGGACTATTGAAAATTTCAATCTGATTCATGCTGTGCCTCCTTTGGTGTAATACAAAAGCGGCTGATTACCAGCCGCCTGCGTGCATATCGTGATTTACCAGTGAAGTGTAGTGGTTATTCATGGTGGTAGGAGCGTTGAACAGCACTGCAAGCAGGTACTGCTTGATGTTGTGTACCTGGGTGGTGTTCTTTTGCAGACAGTCCATGACAAACTCGATGTGAGAGCTGTCCAGCTTCAAAAAGCGGGAGCGTACAATTTCGTGAGGAAAGTCCGCACCAGAGATTCGGGTGGTCTTTCGTTTGGCACAGACCGTTTCTACCAACAGCTCTACGATCTCATTCAGGTCATCCAGGTAGAGAGGATAACGCTGCTTCAGACAATCATACTCGATATTCTCCAAAATCAATTCCCGATAATTTTCTATCTCTGTGACAGACATCGCATCCCTTCCTTTCCGTTCCGGCGGTATTACCGCCGCTGTTTCCCGGAAGGGAATGGAATCGGTATTTGATCCATGAGTATTTTGTTTTTGGGTATTTGATTTCTTAGTATTTAATTGTGTTGGATTTTCCGGTAACGGATTTACCGCTGACGGGTTTACCGTTATCGGGTTTTCCGACAACGGCTTATCCAACATCGGTTCTCCCTCGATGGGACGTTCAAAAATGGTATACTCATTGGCTGCGAATTTACCAGAAGCATCAGTTGTCTGTCTGCGTCGAATGTATCCGGCTGTTTCAAGCTCATTGACAGCAGAGCGGATTGCATCTTTGCTTTCTCGATTGATATAGCTGAGTCCTGACAGCGTATAATCCCAGTCATCAGGCAGAGATAACATCTGCGACAAGAGACCCTTTGCCTTCAAAGAAAGTCGTTTGTCTTTTAGATGAAAATTGCTCATAACCGTGTAATCGCCAGTGCGTTCTACACGAAAAACAGCCATTTACTTCACTCCTTTCATTTCTCAGGTATGAAAAAAGCCGCAATTCATAAAAGAATTGTGGCAGCGGTTAGGGTCTGTCTGTATCTTTTTTCTTGCGTCGGTAGGGACGTTTTGGCATTGGTGGTTTATCAAACAGATCCCTTTCCTGAGAAAATGGTAAGGTTTGAAAAACACGGTCAATCTCGGTGGATTCCATATCATGCTGTGAGCGGCAATCTTCTTGAATAGCTTCTCGGATTTCTCTTACAGTACACATATTCATTCCTTTCCTTTCGTTGTATCGGTTATGAACGACGGTGTTTTTTAGGCTTGAAGTCGAGGATATGCCCCTCAATAACATGAGCATATCTCTTAATTTTGATTTCTCGACGCTGCTGGCTTTGCAGAGCTGACTGATACCCGTCCTCTGTGAGAAAAAGCCTCATTTCGTCACCGGGTTCTCCATAAGCAGTAGGGCGCAAGACAGTAAACTCAATCATCCAGCAAGTGCTGTCCCAAAATCGCTCCACTGCAAGAATGTTGTGGCCTTTCAGCTCCCTTGCTACAATATCTTTCATAGGCTCTCCCTTCATCGTTCCTGATCTCGTTGGCGTTTTTTCTGCCATTGTTCCAGCAGTTTAATAATGGTTTCCTGCATTTTGGCCGGTGTATAGCTTTTGGGGAAATACTTTCGCAAGGTATCACTGCTCAAGGTCACTTTATCCAGATCACCCTTTTTTTCCTCTGACATGATGGCAAGCATCACATCTTCTGACAATTTCCCATCCTGGCTGAACTTTTTCATTCGCTGAGCCTGAGAGAGAGAAGGGGTAGCCTGCTCATAGTCCATTGTTTCCACCAGCATTTGCTGTTCGTCCGGTTTCAAAAAAGAGAGTTCGTAGGCTGGGTTAAATGCGATTTTCTTTTCATCCACCATATCCAAAAGCTCTGGAATCAGTTCAGTCAAACGAACATATCGCATTACCTGGATACCACTTCGTTCACCGGCTTCTTTTGCCACCTGGTCTCTGGCGCTCAACTTCTGTTCAACTTGAACAGAAGTCAGGTCTGTTCTTGCTCCTTGATGTTTAATGGCTTCCAGCTTCATTTTGTAGGCAAAGGCCCTTTCACTGGGGAGCAGATTTTCTCGCTGCAAATTGCTGTCAACCATAATAATTGTGGCAGCATCGTCATCCAAGTCGCGCACAATGACAGGCATGGTTTCTTTTCCGGCCAATTCGCTGGCTCTGCGGCGTCTGTGACCGGCTACCAGCTCATAACCGCCATCAGGCAGTGATCTGGCAATCGCAGGAACCAACACTCCATACTTTTTGATGCTGTCTGCGGTTTCTATCATTGCATCATCATCCTTGACCTTGAAGGGGTGATCCTTGAACGGATGCAGTTCAGATAGGGGAATTTCCTGAATTTTTTCCAGTTGCTCGTCTTGCCGACTTTCTTCAGTAGAAAACAGGTCATCTACTGAGGCCAGCTCTATTTTTTTCGCGCTGCTTTTCAAGTTTCAATACCTCCTTCGTCAGATTTTTGTAGCCCTCAGCCACTTTGCCATTAGGATCATGGGCATAAATGCTTTTTCCTTCAGCACTGATTTCTTTAGCCCTGACAGAATGAGGAATTTCTGATGTAAACACCTTGATCTTACTGCCATAGGTTTCGCGCAGGAGAGCGGAGATTTCTTTGGCAAAATTGGTTCGGCTGTCTACCATCGTCAGCAGAATCCCATCAATTTGCAGCTTGGGATTGATTTGTCTGCGAACCTTATTGATAGTTTGCAAAAGCTGCTCCAAACCTTTAGCGGGAAGATACTCTGCCTGGACGGGGATTATAACCCTATTAGCGGCAGCCAGTGCATTGACCGTAAGCATACCCAGGGAGGGCTGGCAATCAATAAGGATATGGGAGTATTGCCCCTTCAGCGTGTCCAGATATTGTCGCAGAATGGTTTCTCGGCTCATAGCGTTTACCAGAGATACCTCCATACCAGATAGCTGGATGTCCGCAGGCATCAGGTCTACGCCCTCAGGGTGGTGCAGGATACCCTCGCCGGGACGAATTGGTTCATCCATCAAAATACGGCCCATAGCGTCTGACAGTGTAAAGGGCAGCTTATCAGGCTGAGGATTGCCCAAGCTGATGGTCAGGCTTCCCTGTGGGTCTCCGTCAATCAGAAGGACTTTCTTCCCGGACTGCGCCAGACCAATTCCAAGATTGGCACAAGTGGTTGTTTTGCCGACACCACCTTTTTGGTTGGCTATGGCAATAATCTGTGTATTCATGATTTCACCTCATTTCTTTCTAAGTTTAGATATGAAAAAAAGTGCCTGCTTTACCTTTCCTGAGAAAGATAAAACAGGCACTTTCACTGGCTCAATACCTCTTGTAATGAACCTCTATGTATGGTAAACTATGTCCACGATACCATGAATATAATTAAGTCTCGACGGGAATTGAACTTTTGGCTAACGCCAAATTTCGCGCCTTTGCAAACAGAGTGCAAACAATAGGGGGCTAAAATCCTTTGTTTTTGCTTGATTTTACTTGTACGAGGTTTACAGTGAATGTGGAGAAATGCCTTGATATAACTGCATTTTCTTTATCTCCGTTGATAGGGAATATATGCACTGGGTCCATCTCCTAAGCGACAGGCCACTGGTTCGAACCCAGCCGGGGGTGCCAAAAATGACCGCTGTAAGCCGTTTTTCGATGGTTTACAGCGGTTTTTTGTTATCGTTTCTTCGGAGTATTCTTGCCGCTCCGCTGGAACGATTTTATACATTTTCCGCTGTATGCCTGCTAATTGGCTTCGAACTATTTTTCCGGCCTTGCTAATAAAAAACGCCGATTTGCTAATACGATTTTCCCGCCCTATTTTTCGGATGGGGCCGACGCCAGCAATGCAGCCAGTGTGTTGGCCAGTTCCGGCGACTTGCGAAGCTATTCCACCAGGGCCTCCAAATCCAATGTGGCGGGAGCCGATTCCTTTGGTTCTTCCGGGGGACGAACCGAACGCAGATCAGGATTGGCATAGAAGGCGCTCTCAAACTTCTGGGCGTTGATCTTCCGATCCTCGTCCAGAATGTGGGCATACACGCTGGTGATCATGTCGATCTGAGCGTGGCCCGTATCACCCTGGGTGGCCTTCAGGTCGCCGTGGTTCAGCTTCAGCTTATAGGTGGTGCTGGAATGGCGGAGGGAGTGAAAAACCACTTTAGGCAACCCTGCCTTCTCCCGCAGCTTCTCAAATGACTTCAGGATGATACGGTCCTCACAGGGGCGACCATTGGCCAGCGCCACCACCAAATCGTAGTCCTGATACTCGTCGCGGAGCAGCGCCCGCAGCTCGCCTTGCGCGGATTTCCATTCCCGCAGGATATAAGCCAGAGTCTTAGGCAGCCACACCTTGCGGATACTGGAATCGGTCTTGGGCTTTTTCAAAATGATCCTGGTGCTGGTGTTGGGAAACAGAGGCGTGAACACATGGTAGATGTCCTTTTGCCCCAGCATCTCAATAGCCCGCTTGGAGGCCCGCGCCAGTTCCTTATCGATGTAGACATAGGCGTTGTCATCGGCAATATTTTCATCGGAGATGTGGACATTGCTCCAGGTCAGTCCCAGAATCTCACCCATGCGCAGCGAACAGGCAAAGGCAAGGTTCATTGCCACATAGAGTTTGCTGTCCGTACACTGGTCCAGGGCGGTGCGGATCATATCGGCAGTCCAGATGTCCCGCTTTTTGTATTCCACTTTGGGCAGCACCACATTGTCAAAGGGGTTCTTGGCAACCAGCTCCCAACGAACCGCCTGCTTGAAGGCACAGCGGAGAAGTTTGATGATCTTCTCGATGGTGGCGTTGGTGACAAACTCCGTTTTGGCGTGGTGCGTCCTGGTATTCACCGCAGGGGTTTTCTGCAAAGTCTGGATGTACTTGTCCACCACCCGCGTGGTGATGTCCTGCACCTTCATGTCCCCGATGATGGGGTTGATGTAGTTGGCAATCAGCGAGTTTTGGCTGTCGTACATGGACACGCCCCACCGCTTTTCGCCGTAGAGGGAAACAAAGTCGGACAGGAACTCCGCAATATTCTGATTGGTGGGTGGAAGAAAGGAGTTGGAGCTTTTCTGACTCTCGATCTCTGCCTTGCGCTTCAATGCCTCCTGGTAGGAAGTGCGGGTTTCCCATTTCTGCTTGGTCTCGCCGTTCTCGTCCACATAGGTGTAGACGATGGAATAGTTTTTCTTTCTTTTGATAATGGATGCCATAACGAACCTTCCTTTCTTGTGTCACAGGTCAAGTGACTCCAGCCAGTGGTCGAACGACCGCTTGGAAATCCGTATGGCGTTGCCAATTCGTACGCTTTTGAAAAGGCCCTCCTGCACAAGGCGGTATGCTTGTGTCCGGCTGACGCCTAATATCCGGGCAATCTCATTGACCGTATAAGTTCGGCACTCCAAAGGCCTTCTCTCCGTACCGTTCTGAATTTCTGACACAGCAGCCTCCTTTCCAGTCAGAAACGGCACGCAAAAGGGTGTTCATTCATAACTTCCACCCTCATTGTACCGCGCCGTTTCGGGTTTGTCTGCTGCTAATGGAAAGTTTACGAATTATCCGTAAACAGAAAAGCAGAAGATTTATCTGAAAATAAAAAAGGCAAAAAACGGATGGCTGCTGGCCGCAGCTCCACGGGAATCTCACCCCGGCCCATACTGATGGGTGCGCCGCGCAATGCTTTGAGGGCGTTCAACGCGGGAGTCTCATTGTCCTGTCTGTGCATCCTCGCCCACAGGCTGCCACACCTGTTTCGCGGCCTGGTTTTGTCGCTCACCTGTTTGGTAGGGGTCCCGTCCTGCGGACTTGCAACAGGGTCTTGGCGCACCGGCCGACCGGCTCCACACAGGCAGATCGTATCCGTCTGCCTTATGCTGCCCGAAGGCTTTCTTTGTCAAGGTGGGTTCAGTCCCCGGCATTGGCAAAAGAGGAAAGGGTAAGCCGATTGCATTCTGCCAGGGCTGAAAGGATTAGGCGCGCATCACGGCCCGGATCAGTCGGATTTCCAGACAGCGCTTCATGTGGGTATCCACGCACACATGAGGCGTTCCGTCCTTGTCATAGAGGGTACGGGTACACAGGCGGCTCATATAGTCGTCGTAGTACCGTAGCACTTGCTCCATGGCCTCGCTGTCACCACTGGAGGCCGCGTGGATCACCCAAACGGGCGGCAGGTCCTTTCCCTTGTGGATGGGCTCTGTCATCTTCCTCAGCCTCCTTTCGGCATCAGCGCCGACAATGCTTCGCGCAGCTCCTGCAGCGCCTTTGTCCGGTGCCGCTGAACGGCGCTCCGGGACATCCCAACGAGATTGCCAATCTCAACGTCTGCCAGGTCCAGAGTGCAGTGCAAAATCAAAATGCTCTGCTCCATCTGCGGCAAAGTGGCAAAAGCCTCGGCCACAAGCTCGTTGTCGATATGTAGATCGTAGCCATGCGACGAGAACACAATGCTGTCGCTTGGGTAACGATCCATGACGCAGAGCTTGTCCAGCTCCGCCTGGGACAAGTCGCTAAAGAAAGCTTCACGCTCTCTTTGGCGTTTCATGTTCCGTAGGTAGGCTCTGGCCTCGTTTCGCAATACCTTCTTGCAAAAAGCATCGAACCGGCATTGCTCGCCATAGTCGCGGGGGTTAGATTCCATCAGTTTCACCCCCTTTCCATGGGGGGATCAGGTGGTTCTCTCCCTTTCCGCTACTACCAATCCTGCGGGAGCGTGTTCTGCCCGCTAAACGCCTCCTTTTTGAAGAAAATTTGAGAAAAGCAACGGTCAGCCAGCCCGACCGCAGGAAACGACAAAAAGCGCCCGGCAGGTCACAGACCCACCGGGCACAATGGAAAATGATATGAAGTTTATTTACATGGTATAGTTCATACTCATAGCCGAACCTGTCCGCCAAATGGAACGGGCTTTTTTTGAGTGGCTAGCCCTTGTCAGATCAGGCGGGGATAGTATCCGGCGCATCATGGCGGCATCCTCCTTTTATGCCGCCGTGCGAGCTGTCTGGACAAAGAAAAACGGCGGCTCGAATCGAACCGCCGTGAATCAAGTGCTTTTTTGCGCACAGAAAGCCGTCTGCTCCGCGGCGGTTTTTTTCTTTTCTGCCGCCGGGCAGATCATAGAGGATATAAAAACAGAGCCGATAACCTACGAGGTTTTCCCTCAGTGTTATCGGCTCTGCGTCTTAGCGTCTGGCTCTTGGATGATGGATAGATTCAGTTGTCTTACCGCAATCAAGGTTTCATGCTTACATTTTGGGCAATACAGCGGAAAGTTTTCCAGGACTGTATCAGCGCGGATTTTCAATCGCGTTTTGCTGCCGCAAAAGGGGCATAAAATCCATTCTATCTTCATGTTATCTTCCTCTGTGCTTGGCTTTCTTCTTTTCCTGCCGTATGGCAAACTGGCGGTCTTTCTCCGCCTCTTTCTGCTCACGGCTCTTGGTTTGTCGTTCCAGCTTACATTGCTCATGCTGGAGTTTCAACGCCTGCTGCGCCTTTGTTCCAATGCCTTTATCCTGCAGTTGGCTTTGAATTTCGCGCTGCATACGTTTGGGATTGATTTTTCGCTCCATGGCTACTTCGGCCTGGATTGGGGGACTAAATTTCAACTTGTGCCAATTCTTCAGCAGAAACTCATAGACCTCGTAATCTTTGGGCTCTGAGCCAAAAGTGATTCTGCATACCTCGTACTTACCGTTATCCGTTCTTTCATATAGACCGATCCAAAACGGAGCTTCGAACAGGATGGTCAAATTGCTTTGGGGGCCTGTACTCATTCTTCTAAGAACTGCCCTTCAAAGTGATCCAGCCATTCCAGAAGGGCTCGATAGAGAAGCTGTTGCTGCTCAAAAATCGTTCTCCCAACCAAAGGAATGTCTGCAAATTCCCGCGCATAGCCCTCGTTCGATTCAGCCGAGGACTGTATGCTCCGGCGCAAAGCCGAAACCAGCTCCAACGCTTCGGCTTTGTCCATCTTGTTCAAATTGGTAATGACCACATTGAAATCGAACAACAGGGGCACCGGGCCAGCGGCGCAAGAGGCCATCAGCTCCTTGAAATACGCTCTGCCCTGATCGGTAATAGAATAGATGGCCTTATCCGCAAACTTATCGCCCTTTACAATATCGCTTTGCAGATACCCTTTCTCGCTCAACTGAAGGACCTTACGATAAATAGAAGGTACGCTTATTTTTGTCCAGCGAGAAAAATGGTGGTACTCCACATCCTTTTGAATGTCATAGGCACTTTGCGGTTTCTCCAATACAATACCGAGTATGACTAAATCTATTGACGACATAACGCCACCTCCAATTTTTACTATTAACAATAGTACTATTGACAATAGCAAAAGTCAAGGGGTGTAGCTTACATTTCCGAATTGGACATAATCTGTTTTTCAGCCCTGGATAATTCCCGATGAAGGTGCAACGCCATAACCACAGTGATTACTACGGAAATTACATCTGCGATGGGTTGAGCATATAGGATTCCGTTCATTCCCCATACCATAGGCAGCAGCAAAATGACAGGAATAAAGCAGATGCCTTGTCTACATGCTCCCAAAAAGAAACCTGCCGCCCCTTTGCCCAAGGCAAGGAACAAAGAGGAGTAAACCGTGTAGAAACCAAAAAGAATGAATGTGATCCCATTTGCAAACAGTGATTTTTGACCCGCTAAAACCATTTGAGTATCTCCCTCAGTAAATTGAGAGATAATCTGCGTAGAAAAAACGGCCATGACTAAGCCCACGACTAAACAGAAACTTGTAGACCAAATGATTGAGGTTTTGATTGCTTCGCGCAGGCGATCAAACTGCTTCGCCCCATAGCTGAATCCGGCAATAGGCTGAAACCCTTTCAGAAATCCAAAGACAACAAGCGTTCCCATAGAAGTAATTCGCGTGACTGCCCCCATGCCTGCAATGACCGAATCGCCATAATCACCGGATGCACGGTTGATCAGCGCAATCGAAAGACTTGTCAGCAGTTGGAACACTAAAGTGGGAATTCCAATTTTCAAAATTTCCGCCATCATTTGTCCCGTAGGAGAAAACACTTTTACACTGAAGGAAAATGCGCTTTTTTTGCGAAGAACATAGGTTAGATAAACAAGTGTGGATACCATTTGCGAAATTGCTGTGGCAATTGCTGCACCCGCTACCCCCATGTCCAAAGCGTAGATGAAAAGAGGATCCAATCCGATGTTCAATACGGCTCCCAGCAGCAAGGCGCACATGGTCGTCTTTGCGGCACCCTCGCTGCTTACAATGTTGTTCATTGTTACATTAAACACGTTGAAAATACAGGAGAGCACATAAATTCTTGCGTATGTCAGGGCATACGGCATAATTGTTTCTGTTGCGCCCAACATCGCCAAAATTGGTTTGAGGAAAATCGTAGAAAACAGAATGATAATGGCGCCAATCAGAATACTGCTATATAGTGCGGTGCTTGCCACCCTATTGGCGGTATCTTTATCTCCGCGCCCCAGTAGTCTTGACAGATAGGATGCGGCTCCGTTACCGAACATAAGGCCCAAACCAACCACAACTTGTCCCAAGGGAAACACGACGGAAATAGCACCCATTTGACTTTCGCCCAGGCCACCCACAAAATAGGCATCTACCAGATTATAGAGTGCATTGATCAACATCCCAATCATAATCGGTATGCCGAGAGCCATCAGAGCTTTGGGAATCGGCGCACTGCCCAAAAGCTCAAGTTTGTTGTTGCGTTCACTCATTGTGGATACTTCCTCTCAAAAGAATAAATTACAGTAGTATAAATTATAGTATACTGCAACGACTATACTACTATAAATTATAGTAGTTGTCAAGGGAGTATCGCCCACTCTTGACAAAAACTACAAAATCCAATACTATAATTTATAGTGTTTCAATTCAAAATGCGCGCTGGAGCGGAAGGGTGTGATCCACATGGCTACCATTGATTTGATTGTTCTTGGAATGTTAAAAAAAGAGCCGATGAGTGCCTATGATATACAGAAACTGGTGGAATACAGGAACATCTCTAAATGGGTAAAAATCAGCACTCCATCTATCTATAAAAAGGCAATTCAGTTAGAAGAAAAAGGGCTAATCCAGGGCGAAGTTGTCAAAGAAGGCAAGATGCCGGAAAAGGCAATTTACTCTCTGACCGAAGCTGGAGAATCTGAATTTGAACGGCTTATGTTTGAAATCTCTTCAAAGCCAATTAACATTTTCTTGGACTTCAATGCTGTTATTGTGAATCTGGATTCTTTACCGGCCGAAAAGCAGCGAGCGTGCCTTGCAGAGATTCAGGAGAATATTGATACTTTGAAAGCTTACCTGGAGCAAAACATAAAAGAGAAGGAACACGAACCCAGTATTCCGGCAACAGGTATGGCCGTATTACATCAGCAATATGTATTGGCAGAAGCAATCCAGACATGGATCAATTCTTTGACAAAACAATAAAATTACAAAAACAGGTCATCAGATTATAGTAGCATCTACAATCTGATGGCCTGTTTTCTTTTGTTTTAATATGAATTATAAAATGTAATTTATACGCATATAGCAACATTCCACAGGCAAAGTATGAAATATACAATGTAAGTGGGTGATGCAATATGGCGAACATCAAAGATTGCCCCGGTTTTGAAACTTTCGGTGCCGATGTAAAAGCCGCACGGAGCGCAAAGCATCTGTCGCGCAAGACATTGGCGGAGATCATCAACATCGACTCTAGGTATCTCGCAAATATCGAGAACGATGCTACGATTCCCAGTCTGCCGGTTATCATACAGCTTATCAAAGTGTGCGGACTTCCCGTGGAACGGTACTTCAATCCAGAGATTATGCGGGAGGAAAGCGCACAGAGACAGCGTATCAGCCACAAACTGAAACTTTGTCCAGAGCAGTATTTGACCGTCATCGAAGGTGCGCTTGACGGGGCGCTGAAAACTGAAAAATCAGCAGATGAAACGGAGGGTGTGTGAGCACCCTCTGTTTTCGTTTCTCCAGGGCGGCTCTGCCGCCCTTTTCTTTTTGAAAAATCCGGGATTTTGCAGGCAGACGAAGGTGGTTCCGGCATTGTATTTACGGGGGGAAAGAGCGTAGAGCAAGCACAGCAAGTGTGGCCACACTTGCGAATTTTGGTTTTTGGGAACCCCTTACCCCTAAACACAAAATTGCTTGTTGGGAGACTCCCAAACCCTTATACAGAAAGGACGGTGTCGCCCTATGGCAAATCGCAAACGTCCCATCATCCTGCGCTGTCCGGTGACGGCGGAAGAACGCAACCTAATTGAGCAGAAGATGGCCCAGCTCCAGACAAAGCGGATCGGCGCCTACCTGCGAAAGATGGCGATTGACGGATACATCATCCATGTGGACACCAGGGACATCAAGGAGATGAACAAGCTTCTGTCCGCCATTAGCCGGAACATCAATCAAATCGCCAAACGGGTCAACGCCGGAGGACCTACCTATCAGGCCGACATGGAGGAAATCCGGGAAAGGCTGGATCAAATATGGCAGTTACAAAGACGCATCCTATTAAGTCAACGCTGAAAACGGCCATTGACTATATCTGCAATCCCGACAAGACGGACGGAAAACTGCTGGTGTCCTCCTTCGGATGCGCCGCCGAGACCGCTGACATTGAATTTGAATGGACACGCCGACATTCCATCGACAAGGGCACACACCTGGGCCGTCACCTGATCCAAGCTTTTGAGCCTGGGGAGGTCTCCGCCGAGGAAGCCCATGAGATCGGGATGCAGTTGGCAAAAGAAATATTGGGTGGCAAGTACGAGTTTGTACTTACCACCCATATTGACAAGGGACATATTCACAACCATCTGATTTTTAATGCGGTCAGCTTCACCGACCACAAGCACTACCATTCCAACAAGCGCAGCTATCACGAGATACGCCGGGCCAGCGACCGGCTGTGCAAAGAACACGGCCTGTCCGTCATCGTACCAGGCCGGGACAAGGGCAAGAGCTACATCGAGCATCAGGCCGCACAGAACGGCACCAGCTACAAGGCAAAGCTGAAAGCCGCCATTGACCGGCTGATCCCCACGTCCTCCAGCCTGGAAGATTTGCTTGCCCGGTTGCAGCGGGAAGGATACGAAATCAAGCGGGGAAAGTATATCTCCGCCAGGGTGCCGAACCAGGAGCGGTTTACCCGGCTCAAAACTCTGGGCGTCGATTACACGGAAGAAGCCGTTGCCGCCCGGATTGCCGGAGGCCCCAGGCCCTCCAGAAAGCCCCGGCAGCGCAATGGGAAGGTCAGTCTGCTCATTGATATTCAGAACAATATCAAGGCCCAGCAAAGCGCCGGATACCAGCGGTGGGCGACCATTGAGAATCTGAAACGGGCGGCTACCACTATGAACTTTCTCACTGAACACGGCATTGGCAGCTATGAGGAATTGGTGGAACGGTGCGATGCTGTTGCCGCCGCCTCCATCCGTACCAGGGAAAACCTGCGGGATACGGAACAACGGATCGCCGACCTTGCCCTTCTGGGAAAGCAGATCGACACCTACCGCAAGCTGAAGCCAGTCTATGACCGATACAAGGCGTCGAAGGACAAGGAAAAATTTCTGCGTGGCTTCGAGAGCGAGATTATCTTGTTCGAGGCAGCAGCCAGGGAGATCAAGAAAGCCGGACTCGCCAAACTTCCTTCCTCTGATAAGCTGAAAGCAGAACTGGACGGACTCTCCGCCCGCAAGACCGCCCTGCAAACGGAACTTCGGAAGATACAACGGGAAGAAACGGAATATGATACCCTCCGCCAGAATGTGGACGCCCTACTGGAAAGGCCAAGGGAACAGGAACAGCAGCGGCAGCGGAGCAACGACTTAGAGTAACGGGGATTGGGCGCTTTTTACCAGTCTTTGCAAAACCCCTGGGCGCATGGTTATCCGGCTGATATAATGGAACCAGGAATGGAGGTGCTGACTGTGACGAAATCCGAAGTAATCAAAGAGTTTTTCAAAAAGAGCGTGCTGCCCGTGGCGGTAGCGGCTTTGCTGTACTGCATTTTCAAATCCGCCTGCACAAAAGATGGAGTCACCGACTATGTATGGCTGTTCATCCTTTGCGGCCTGCCTTTTGGCATCCCTCGGATGTTTGCCTGGATCGTGCCGGGCGGCTCTTTGGGAACCGCTCTTCCGCTGTTCCTGCTGAACTTTATTATTGGTGGAGTGATCGGCGGTTTTGTCCTGGTCTGGCGGCTGCTGGTGGCTGCCTGGTATATTCCCTTGACCATCTATCGACTGAATACAGCAAGAGGAACTTCCTATATTCCAGAATAGCACTATGGAAATGTGGAAAACGGCCGCTCCGCCGATGGAAAACAGATATTCACGGCCCGCTGGAAAAGCTGCTCGCTTTCCCACAGCCCGCAAACACCGTTTCCCACAGCTCCGCCCCTCTGGCCGTTTACACACATTCCCACAGCGCCTACTACAACTATAAATCCCTCCTGTCCTATCCGAATCTAATTGAAAGAGATAAAAGGAACAAAAAAGAAGCGAGAGCGTCACCTTCGGTCTAAGCCGAAGGCGGCGCTCTCGCACTTACTTAGTAGCTGCTCGTTGTTTTATACGAATTTTCTTGTTGTGTCTGCGAATCTGTCTTTTTTGATTTGATGCAGATTGAACATCTGGTACCTTGATTTGGCTCGTTAACCGTCCAATTTCAGGAAACTTTCCTTCTTCGATATTGCGGGCGGCCTGTATCTGTCCTTTTAATGAAAGAATTTGTTTTGCATCTTCTTCAGAACAGGTTTCAGGACCAATAAGGGGCTTCAGCGTCTGAAACGCATTATATATGGTATTTTGAAGCCCATTAGGTACAGCAAGGGACTGTTCAGGCGTGACTACCGTTCCTGTAATTGGTTTGTAGTCAGATGGACCATAATACTTTACTTTGGGATATTTAGGCTTGTGACCATATTTTCTCAGCACACAATCAATCATTTGCCTCAACTGATTGGGAGAAAAAGGCTTTGTACTAGAGAAGGTCATATCATCCACATACAAAGTGAATTTGCAACCGCATTGTTTCGCCAAATCAGCGATTTCTGAAAACATATCAGAATAAGCATAGAAAGCCATAATCTGACTTGTTGGACACCCGGTTGGGATGCCACCATTGTATGTTATGATGTCAGTTAGTTTTTTAGCCACATCCGGGGAAGTTTTCAATTTCTGCACAAAAAACTGGTACACAGGTTCTCGCGTGCAGTTATCATAGAACTTTTTAATATCAACAGTCAGAACATATTTTCCATCGAGATGTGCCTTTCCATTGTCTATATAACATTTTTGTTTTTCTCCAGAGATAAGCCATTCAGGCCGGATGACCCGGTGAAGCAGGTAAAGGATTCTGCGCTGGATAGCTTTAAGTATCTTATCCGGAGCAGTTATTTCCCTTTTTTCATCAGAATGCTTTTTGTCGATTTCAAATTTGTGATACCTGATGATACTATCAATTATTTTGAGGCCGCCGGGCTCAAGACACAGAAGATGTTCAAGACGCTTTTTCGTCCGGCATTTATAAAGAGCACATTGAGTTATGTCATATTTTCTAATCGGCGCTTTATTCTTCATCTGGATCACCTGCTGCCGCAGACATACTTTGTATCAAGTGTGCCATCATGTTTCTGACAAAGGCAGTTCCTTTGCCAGACTTCTCTGCTTCATCCATGTTTTCAGAAAGTAATATCAAAGAAGATAATCGGATACCGTAAATATCAGCATATTTTTGGAGTAAGTCCAAAGATGGTTGCTTTTTGTTGTTTTCAATTTCCGAAAGGTAACTCGCAGAGATGCCAAGTTCTGAACTCATTTCACTGGCCTTATATCCATAAATGATACGCGTACGCTTCAACACATCTCCAATCATGCTCGCCACCTCCCAGCTATTTAGATTCAATCTATAATACAAAGCCGCTTGGGCTAATAAACAAAAATTAGATGGGCTTCCCGTTTGCTGCACCACCTCGTCTTACTTCTTGAACATCTCACAAAAGCACTGGATGATTTGTAAAACCACCAGCAGCACTTCAAGCGCCTTAAACGCTAACCGGAATACGGTCTTGCGCCATTTACGCTTGAACTTGAAACGGTGAGAAGTCCGGGGGACCGACGAGTTGCCGGGACTGTCCTGCATGAACAGCGATTTCTTATGCTTTTGCATAACATACCTCTTTCGAGAACCACGAAGTATAGTTGGTGTGGCTCCCTCCCGGGAAAGAGTTGGTGCATACAGGACAACCCATCTAATTCCTTTGGGCATGGCCCAAGCTCCCGGCTTGGGCCATGCCGGGCGACGGCGCATCGGGGGTCAAGCCGTGTGCCGCCCCCGTGGGGTAGAACACCGTTAAGATGTTCCGCGAGTGCTGACGCACTCCAATTTGGGGGAGACGACCAGTAGAACATCCGCTCTACTCTTCGCTGCAATACTATGGTAACAAATTTTTATCCATAAGTCAAGATATAATTTCGCTATTAGCGAATAAATTTTGAGGCAAAAAATAATAGGAGCAACCCCTTTAGCTCAAGCCAGAGGGGTTGCTCCTACTTTAAGTGTTGAAATCGTCCTTACTTCGCACCCCACATCAGTGAGGTGGCCCTACATGGGAAATCATACTGCCCTTACACGGAAAAGCCGCCACAGGCGGTTTCTTCGCCTATTTTGAACCCTAATTCCTGCGTTTTTTGGAACGGCGGGAAAGATAGTACGGGCAGGACACTACTACTGTCCGGAAACTCTGCTTGCAGGGATGGGCGCAGCCTTTGCAGAGCTTGTTATACTGACGCCTGCCGTTCTCGCCCAGGAAGAACGCCCATTCCAGACGCCATTTCTTGCTCCGGCTCATAAGTCGCCCAGCTCCGGAGGCTTCTTCTGCTGGGTGGGCTTGTCCGGGCCTTTTCGCGACCCACACTCCCGCTTTGCGTCCTCCAGCCGCTCCCGGATAGAGGGCTTTTTCTCCGGCGTGGTTCTGCGCGCCTCGGCCTGGGCTTTCTCCAATTCCTCACCACGGCGGCCATTGTTGATGATCCCGTCAATCATGCCATAGTCATCCTCCAGGGTCATTTCCGCCGTGCGCAGCGGGTTTTCCGGCTCCACGGGGACAGACACAATCTGCCCGTTGATGCTGGCAAACAGCTCCGGCCGCTTGAAATGCTCGGTGTACTTCTGGATCATGTCCGGGGGCAGGGACGCGAAGCTCTCCGGCCTCAGGCCCACCACCAGGAAGGTGCCTGCCACAATGTCGTAAATCTCCCCATGCTCGTCCCGGAGGGAACGGTTCAGGTCCAGACCGATGAGCTTGCCTTCGTCGTTCAGCACCAGCCCCACCGGATCGTCAAAGGGATAGGAGGCAGCAATATCGCCGCCCACCTCCGCTTGCAGCGCATGGAGGCCGGGGGCAATTTCCTTCACATAGGGCTCCTTCATGGGCTCCACCACCAGGACGGTCATCTTCTCCGGCGCGGTATGTTCGGGGGCGTCTCCGCTGGGGATGGCAAAGGCGCGGCTGCCGTTGGCCATGATAAGATACTTCCCATCCTCGGACTCGTGGTGGAAACCGTATCCGGCTGCCTCCATCTGTTCCCGGCTCATATCCGTCACATGGAAGGTGCCCCTGGGGGTCCGCACTGTTTCGCCGGTCTCCCGGTCATCCGGGGTGGTCGCCGCTTGCTGGCCGTACAACTCCGCCTCATATTCCCGGTTTGCTTGTTTCGCAAAGGACAGCATCTCGTCAACATGGGACTGATCCGGGTTTTCGATGGCCTCCCGGATCACTTGCGGGTCCACATCCAAATATGCCTCGTAGCCCACAGCCTCCTTGAACTTCTCCAGCTCGGAGGGAAGGTAGTCCTCCGGGGTCTGGCCCAACGCCTTCAGCTTTTCTTCCAGAGAGGCGATGCGGCAATCGGAAAGGTTCTCGTAGATTTCTTCCTTTGCCGCGTGTTCCTCCGGGTGCTCGGCGGCATACTGCGGATCGTGCTGCCGGAAAAACTCGTCCATATCGTAGGCAAGGTCCATGGCCCATTCTGAAATTTCTTCTGCGGGAATGTCGTCCTGGAAGGTCATCACTCGGTATTCCTCCGGGATACTGCCGCGCTCACCATCGTAATACTCATGGAAGCTGTCCCCGGTATCCCGCACATAGCCCAGGTCGGTAAACCGGCCGCTTTCCTCCAGGGCGATGTCCCGCCCGTAGGCCTCATAGTCGATGTAGTTGCGCAGATGCTCCGGCACCTGCATGGCGTCCAGTTCCTCGATGTAATACCGGCCCAGATCGTCGTGGTCGTGGATGTCAGGGTAGATGTCGTAACAGTCCAGGTTCTCCGTCAGATTGATAAGCTCCTGGATGCTGCCCGTGTGGTCGCCGATCTCCATGGCCGCCTGGAACCGCTCGTATTCATCCTGGCTCATATCATCCAGTTTGGAAGCCAGGTAGTTCAGCTCGTCCAGGTTTGCATACTCACCCAGCAGATCATAGAGGCCGTCCACATAGCAGTCGTAGTCCGTAATGAACCATTCCTCATAGGTCTGCCCGAAGTCGTCCTTTGCGCCGATCCCGATGCGCTCAAAGACCTGTTTCAGTTCCTCCGCCGTGGTGGGAAACTTCACCCACTCGCCCACAAGGGCGCCCTCGTTGTACTTGCCCAGGTTGGTGATGAAGGCGGCAAAGGGATAGTCTTTGTCATAGTCATAATGGGGCATAGTGGCACCTCCTTATCGCTCCGGCGCAGGCTTTTCCCGATGGGGCTGCGCCTTGCTCTGATTGGCACGTTCCTTCCGGCTCTGTTCCAGCCGCTCCTTGATGGAGGGCTTTTTTTCCGTCTGCCTCTCCCTGGGGCGCTCATGTTCCCACTCGTCGCCGGAGAGAGTGAGATAGCCTCGGCTCGTAAAGCAGCCCTGTTCCTCCTGCATGGCATGATTACCGAAGGAAACGGGATCAATGGCGTCCAGCAGCTCCGGGGGCAGAAGGACGTCCAAATGCTGCGCCAGATAGCGCCAGCCCACATCCTCCATTTTGCGGATGTTGGGCTCCAGGACAAAATACTCGGTGTTGGCGGGGAATTCCCGGAACTGCTCCAGGGTGGTCAGGCGATAGGGCGACTCCTGGACAGCGGCCAGGAGGTCGCGGTCCTCCGGAGAAAGTCCGGCAAGCACCTGGGCCGCTGCCTCCAGCTCGCTTGCGTCACCGCCTGCGGGGAGCAGCGGTTTCAAATGCTCCATGAAGTTGACCTCGGCTTTACTTTTTGCCATGCACACCATCCTTTCGTTTGGGAAACTCCAGCTTGAAATTGACATACTTGCCGCCGGTATAGTCCAGGATCACCACGGCGTCATAGGTGGAACCTTTCTTCTCCGACCACATCCCCTTGACGGAAGTGCGGCCTTTTTTCAGAAGGTCGGCCGCCATCTTCTGGGTCATTTCCTTGCGGCGGCTGGTCCAGAAACGGTCATTCTTCCACATGACAAACTGACAGGCCCGATCCGAACAGGCGAAGTTCTTCTTGCCCTCATAAACCGGCTTGCCGCAGCGGGGGCAGAGGCCCACCGTCTCTTTCTCCGGCTGGAACAGCTTTTGCCCATCCTCGGAAATGTGGGAGTATTTCCGCACCAGCTCCACCGCCATTGCCTCGATCCCGTCCATGAAGTCCTCCGGCGACGCCTGGCCCTTCGCTACCTCGTTCAACCGCTGCTCCCAATCCGCTGTGAGCTTGGGAGCGGTCAGCACCTCCGGCAGCACCGTGACCAGGTTGACGCCCGCCTTTGTGGGGATCAGGTTCTTGCCCTTGCGCTCCACGAATCCGCCGGACACCAGCTTTTCAATGATGGCCGCCCTGGTCGCCGGGGTGCCCAGACCTCTGCGCTCTACCTCGTCCGGCATATCTTCCTTGCCCGCATTCTCCATTGCTGCCAGGAGAGAATCTTCCGTATAGGGGCGCGGAGGCGAAGTGAAATGTTCGGTGACGGAGGCGGAGACCGGCTCAAAGACCTGTCCCTCCGTCAAGGCCGGAAGGACGCCCTCGGCATTTTCATCCTCCGGCTTCTCCTTCAGGGAGGAACGGAACACCTCTTGGATGGTCCGCCAGCCCTGGGAAAGCAACAGCTTTCCCTTTGCCGTAAAGGTATGTCCGCCGCAATCAAAGGTGGCCGTGACCGCCTCATACACGAAAGGCTCCGCCGCCGCACACAGCAGCTTGCAGCAGACCAGCAGAAGAATATTGCGCTCGCCCACAGGTAACGCAGGAACATCCGCCTTTTTCAGCTCCAGGGTGGGAATCAGGGCGTGGTGGTCAGATACCTCCTTGTCATTCACCAGCGCCAGAACATCGGGAAAAAACTCCGGGCAGGCGTCGAAGGGCGGCACCCGCGCCGCCAGATGCAGGACCACGGAGGCGGTTTCCGTCATGTCAACCGTCAGATACCGGCTGTCCGTGCGGGGATAGGTCAGCAGCTTCTTTTCATAGAGTGATTGGGCGTAGTCCAGAGTTTGCTTGGCCGTGTAGCCGAACACCCGGTTCGCCTCCCGCTGCAAGGTGGTCAGGTCGTACAGCTTGGGGGGCTTCTCCGTCTTTTTCTCCCGCACCACGGATACACAGGTTGCTTTTTTACCATCACAGGCGTCCCGCATGGTCTGGGCGTCCTCCATAGCCGGGATTTTTTCAGAAACCGCCTCGGTTCCCTCCAGCGCCAGCCGCACATGATGGTATTTCTCCTTGCGGAACAGAACGATCTTGCTGTCCCGGTCGGCCAGCAGGGCCAGGGTGGGCGTCTGCACCCGCCCTACATTCAGGGTTCGATGGTAGAGGACGGAGAACAGGCGGCTCGCGTTGATGCCGATGAGCCAGTCCGCCTTTTGGCGGCAAAGAGCCGATTGATACAGGGGATCATAGTCCGCACCGGGGTGCAAGTCAGCAAAGCCCTCCCGGATTGCCGCGTCCTCCATCGAAGAAATCCAGAGGCGGGAGAAAGGCTTGGAACATCCGGCGGTCTCATAGGCCAGCCGGAAGATCAATTCACCTTCGCGCCCCGCGTCGCAGGCGTTGACCAGTTCCGTCACATCGGAGCGATTCATCAAGGAACGGAGAATGTGGAACTGGGCGGCCTTTTCCTCGGACACCACATAGCAGAAGGGGGCGGGCAGGATGGGAAGGTCCTCATACCGCCACTTCTTGTAGCGGTCATCGTAGGCGGCTGCATCCGCCAGCCCCACCAGATGCCCGATGCACCAGGAAATGAGCCAGCCGCCGCCCTCAAAATAGCCATCGGCCCTGGATGTGACACCCAGGGCCGATGCGATACTCTTTGCTACACTCGGTTTTTCAGTTATGATAAGTCTCACGGAATATTACTCCTTAATTGTTTTGTATTCCCATATGGTGTATAATTCAATAAAAAGGGGGAAAGCAATCATGCAGCGTGATATGGAATTAATTCGGAAAATATTGATTACTATTGAAGATAAATATGTGGATGTGGCTTTAAACTCCAGCGAAATTTGCATAGATGGCTACGACATGAAAACTATCGGCTATCACTGCTCAATTTTGCATGATGCAGGTTTACTTGATTACTTCAAAGGTCAGTATGGCGGTAATGAGTTGCTATTCTTCTTTGTAGGACGCTTAACTTGGGATGGCCATGAGTTTCTCGATAAAATTAAAAATGATACTGTTTGGAATAGAACAACGACTACCATCAAAGAAAAGGGTGTGCCCTTTGTGTTAGATGCAGTAAAGGAAATTGCCACTGCAATTACAACCTCAATGATACAAGCAGCCATTAAAGGGATGTAAAAGGAGAGATTGCATTGACTCAAAGTTGCAAATTTTGTGGCTCGGATATGCTTGGAGAATTTGAAACGCTCAGCAATTCTAAGCACTATCGATTTCTCTATGCTTGCCCTAAGTGTAAGGCGGCCTACGAAGGTGAGCGAAAAGTGCAACAAGGGAAAGTATTAATAGATAAATCGCGGTGGTTTAATCCGAACACAGGAAAATTTGAAGAATAAAAAGGTGCGTCTACAAAAGTAGGCGCACCTTTTGCATTATCCTGAACATGAAAAATTAGGTTTGCCATTTAGGTTTATTGTTTATTCAGGAACATCCTCGTTTTCGTATTCCTCGTCCTCGAACTCATAGTCGTCCGGGTCGGCGCTGACCTTTGCGCCCTGTTTGGGCTTGATGAACTTGATGTAGGCGAAGGCTCCGCCGCCGCCCAGGGCTGCCAGCAGCAGGATCAGCACCAAGGCGCCGCCGCTGCCGGACTCTTTCTCCGGCTCTGGTTCGGGCTCTGGCTCCACCTCCGGCGCTTTTCCGGCGCACTCGCTCATATTCACCGCGCAGACCGGACAGGCGGTATTCACCGCACCGGCCTGACATTTCTCGGCGCAGGTACAAGCAGCTGGCTTTTCCTCCGTCTGCCCATCTTCCATCAGCGCCATCAGGTCGGCTTCGTCCACCTGGTTCAAGAAGTGAACGGCGGTCTCCTTGTCCTCGTTGGCCCGGTCGATCAGGATGTAAAAATAGTTGCCCGCTTTCGTAATCACGGTAATAAGCTGCTTGTCACCGTAATAATCGTCCACCAGCGTGGCGTTGCCCTCCGGGGTAAGGGACTGGCCCTTCGGCTCCATGCCCCCGGTGGCAGGTTCCTCCGTAGGGTCCGGGGGCGTCTCGGCGGGTTCCCCGGTGTAATAGTCGCCATCCCCGCCGCCCGCAAATGCGGTGACGGAAAAAGCGGTTATGCACAGTACAACCGCCAGAATCGCCGTAAACAGCCGGATCACTTTCTTATTCTTCATGGTCGCTGTCCTCCATATCTTCGTCGTCGGGGTCCGGTGCCGCCTCCGCCTCCATCATCCCGTCGGGCAGGGTGATAAGGCCGCTGGCGTAGGCCTTCAGGAAGGCGGTCAGCTCCTTGTTGTCCATGCGCACCGCCTTGACCATGCGGACGGTCTCCAGGTTTTCTTCCTCGGTGAGCTGCGCCTCCAGCTCCCGAAGTCGCTTCTGCTGGGCGGAGATCTTCTCCTTCGTCTTTTCGATGTCTTTGCGAATCTTCTCAACCGTTGCCATGTGTGCAAAACTCCTTTTCAAATCGTTCTCTCCAGGAATAGTTCCGCCCCAGGCCCTTGACCGTTTTCAGGTTTTTCCGGGCGTTGTCCTCCAGCGCCAGGGCGCGGCGAAACAAATCGGGATGCTGCTCCCGCAGGGCGGTGATCTCGTCGGGTTTCATACTGGGACAGAAAAAACAGGACGATTTTCCCGGCTGGAGCAGCCCTGCCGCCTCGATCTGCCGGATGCAATCGTCCCGCGTCCATCCCCATTCCATCAGGGGATACCACTTGCTGTATTTTCGGTCGGCCAGGTCTCCCAGCAGCACCTTGTCGCTGCGGTAGCCCTCGCCCGCGTCGTAACCGATGAACTTGACCACCCGTTTGCCCGCCGCCCACGCCTTTTGACACGGCGGATAATGGTTGCAGAACTTTTCCTGCGGCCCGATCTTGTGTTTCAGGGAACACCGCTTGAAGCCGTAGGCAATGGACGGTAGGCTGCAACTTTGCAGACATTCATCCTCCAGCGTCAGCCGTTTCCCGTCACGGGTGGTCTTATACACTCTGGTAATGGGTGGCATCCCGTGATCCTTCAGCCAGTCATCCATCACCTCCAGATAGGCGTAGGTGTAGGGATGCTCCGCCCCCGTATCCGCAAAGAGGATCAGGTCCACCGGGATGCGGTGCTGGTGCAGCCCAATCAAAAGGGCGGTGCTGTTGGCGCCGCCCCCGTAAGAAACCATATTGATGCTTCATCACCTCCATCAGTTGTAGGTTGGCCTGCCGTATGCGTAGAAATGGGACTGCCAGTAGCTCGTGTTCAGGTTGGAATACTGGATGGGATCGCCGCAGTGCAGCATCATCCCGTCGCCAACATAGATACCCACATGGGACACACCGCTGGTGTCATAGGTGCCCACGAAGAACACCAGATCGCCCGGCTGCGGATCGGATACCCGTGCAGAAATGTTGTAAAGGCCCTGGGCTCCCAGCCGCCCGGTATTGCATAGGCCGCTGTTGGTCAACACATAGCTGACGAAGCCGCTGCAATCGAAAGAAGTGCTGGGGCTGCTGCCGCCCCACACATAGGGATAGCCCAAATACTTTTCCGCCTCGGTGATAAGGGTATTGAACCGCTCGTCCGTGAGATATTCAGCGGGAATCTCCCAGGCGGTGGGAGGGTTTTCGATGTACTTGTTCACATACCCGGAGGACGGAAACAGGTCGGGACGGTTGCCCAGGGTGGACATATAGGTGGCATACAAGGAAAGCTGTTCCTCGCCCATCATGTAGACCGGCACATGGGAGAGGTCGAAGTTTTCCAGTGTGACGGTGCAAATGGTCCAGGTATAGGGCACCCGAACCGTATAGGTGTTGCCCTCGCTGTCTGTCCTTGTTTCCGTCCGATAGCGGGTCTCCGTGGTCACGGTTTCGGTGAGAATGTATTGCTTGTCAAAGAGGGTTTGAAGGTCCCCCTGTACCTGGTCGATGGTGAACACCCCTTCATGGAGCGCCGACAGAATGGAGACCAGCACATAGGGGTCATGTTCGATCTCGTCCAGGTCGAAGTGATACTCGTCATAGTCGTGGGTGGCCTCGTAGGTATCCAGGTATTCCCGCAATTCGTTCTCTTTGGCGCAGTAGGCTTCTTCCGCCACCAGCATATCGGAGTCCTCGGACAGATAGGAGGACGCCATGATGTTGGACACCCCGCCGCCGAACATGGAGGAACAGGATTGCAGGGAGCCCAGCAGCATCACCAGCAGAAGACCGATGCCGCCCACGATTAACGCACCCTTCCAATGCCGTTTCAGGAAAAGGGCGGTTCGCTTGGACTCCTGGGCGGTTTTCTTGGCCGCCTTTGCCGTGGCCTCCGCTGTTTTTCCAGCCTGGGCGGTCTTGCCCGCCGCCCGGTATGCCGCCGCATATTGCTTTTGCAGCTTCCGTTTCTGCCACAGGCGGGAGATGGGATTGGATGCAAGCTGGGGGGTCTCCGCCACGGCTTTCCGATAGTAGAAATCCGCATTGGCCTTGACCGCCGCCTGCTCCGCCTTTGCCGCGTCCCGCCAGGGTTTCAGCTTGCGTTCCGCCCGCCAGTTCTGGACGCGGCGGTTTCCGTAGCCCACAGCCTTCTCAAAGCTGCGTTCCCCCAGGTGGCCCGACTGGACGCCGGAATTTTCCTGCTCCACCTCCCGGACTTTGCCGTGGATGGCGGCGCCCGCCTCCTGGATGGGGCGGGACAGCGGATTGGTATGCTGGGGGGATGGCGGTTTGGACAGAACAGCAGCCTTTGCCGCGTCCAGCCGGTCTGCTGCCTTGTCCGACTTGCGAATGGCCCCTTGCAGCTCCGGCATCGCCCGGTCAGCTTCGGAAAACTGCAATCGGGAGGATGGGCGGCCCACTGCCGCCTCGCCCTCCCGGTAGGTTCTGCGCTGTTTCCGGTGCTTCTTTTTGGCTGCTGCCTGTTCCCGGTGCAGCTCCGCTCGGTCCACCGCTTTTCCAGCGGCACCCGCCGTATCGCCGGATACGGAATGGTCCTGCTCCGGCTCCCGGTGGTCGGAATAGGTGGTTTCGCCCGTGACCAGATTGACGGATACCGCCCCGTCACGGGTCATCTTCTGCACCTCCTTTTCGGGGGCTTTCCATTCTTTCAAGGTGCGTCACCTCCTGTTCCATAGGGGCAGATGTTGACACAGGCCCCGGTTTCGATCATGGCGATGTACTGGAAAATGGGATAGGCCTGGGGTGGGCAGACCGCATTCCCCAGGGTTTTCAGCCGCAGCGCCCGGTTGTCGGTGTCCTCGGTCATGCGGGGGACTCCTTCCGGCTCGGCGGCCCAGAGGATACGTCCGTCCATTTCCGGGGGAAGCCCATGAGCCATTCCACCCAATCCGGGTTCAGCGCCGCCGTCTCGGATAGCGGACACTCCTGCCGGATCACCTGAGCCGACAGGTTGGAGGACGGGGATTTGTCCCGGAAGGCCGCCGGTTTCAGAGTAGAACGGTAACCCTCCGACGCCGCCGGGGTCAGATAGAACACCGCCGCCGACAGGGACAGGCTCCAGATAGACCCGTCCTTGTTCCGCTTGCGGAATATCCCGTTGTCCGACAGGAATACATCCAGGTTGGCAGCGTCCCGTCCCGTGGATTTGTCGGAGGCAAGGGGTGTGGGAAACATCAGCCGCGACGATAAAAGTTCGCTGGCGCTCATGCCATGCGCCGACGCCGCAAGCCGGAAATACGAATGGGAGAACAGCGTATCCCGCTTTTGCCAGGTCAAAAATCGTTTTGTCGAGCCCCATATTGATGAAGCCAGCAACATTTTCCCCAAGCACCCAACGGGGCCGCAGCTCGGCAATAATGCGGCACATCTCCGGCCACAGGTAGCGTTCATCCGCAAAGCCCCGCCGCTTTCCGGCGGTGGAGAAGGGCTGGCACGGGAAGCCGCCGGAGAGGATGGTGATAGTTTCAAGTCCTGTTTTCTCAAAAAACGCCTCCTTCGTGAATGTGGTGATGTCCCGGAACTTCGGCACATCCGGCCAATGCTTTTGCAGGATGGAATAGGGGTAATCCGCCCACTCGCATTGACAGACCGTTTCAAAGCCTGCCGCCTCCGCCGCCAGGTCCAACCCGCCAATGCCGGAAAAGAGGCTAACATGGGTGAATTTTATATTAATTGTATTGCTGCCTCCTTCAGTGTTAAATAAAAAAACCGCTTCAATTGAAGCGGTTTTTTGCTACTTTAAATATTTTTTCTTTAGTTTGTCGTACTTAATACGTTGTGGTTCATTAAAACTGTCCTCGTCAATTAATTCCAACGCTTGGAAATACCGATTACAACAATTCGGATAGCTTTTAATGCGATTTGCAACGATTGTGTTAGAACGAGGAATTTCAAGCAATAGTTCTATTTCCTTCGGAGAAAAATTTTCAATCATTTTTTTGTAATAAGGAACAGCAGCGTGTGACACTCCATATGGATTTCCGACATAACAGGTTGCAACCGTCTGCACATATTCTTCTTTAGTGCTAGCAGGTATGCGAGTTTTTGCAGTCAATTCATACAAATTTTTTGCAAAAGGTGGTTCGTTATAGAAATTGTCAAATCCTTGGTGCACTTTAAATAGGGAGGAACATGCGGCACGAATTATTGAATGCTTTTCCGAACCAGTCAATAAATCCAGAAGTTCTAGTTTTTGAAAATATGCTCGTGAAGCCTTTGTGCGATCTTCGCTTCCTTTTGCAATATAACTATTATGCTGATCTATTAATGCAGATTCAATTTTGGTGTCAAACAAGTCGCGAACGCCTACACAAATAGAGAGGGCGTTTATTCTTGCATGTTCTTTTGAGTCTGGATCGCAATATATGCCATGTAGCATAGGAATAAGTAAACTTCTTTGCGCGGGAAAAGTATTTTCGAGTTTTTCACACCAAGCGTCAATAGCATCTTGGTTTAGCTTTCCTGACTTAATTGTGGTAACAAAGTCTGCAATTTGTATTCCTTGCAAAGCATAATCGGAGCTTATTCCATATTTGCAACAACGACTAATAAAGTTAATCAGTTCTCTATCATCAATTTGAGCGATGCTTGGGTGAGCAGAGGAGAAATTATTTCGAATGTCCCTACATTGATTTAAGAAGAAATACCCTTCCTCTGATAGTAATTCTAATTTATGGCAGAGATCGAGAAGCTCGGCATCCATTAAATCATTAAGATCATCCTCTTCAAACTTTTTATTTAAGACTTGCGCTATGTACCCCAAACCGAAATTTTTTGCTCTTGTTCTCAAATTCAGAATTACTGCATTCCAAATATAGTTTATTGCACCGTCAAACAATCCAACAGATGTGGCTACACACATTCGCGCAATTAAGCCATCTCGTAATTCGGGAGGAATTCGAGAAATTTCTCTAGGAAGTTCTCTCCAAGCACACGCAATTTCTTCATTGGAAGCGATAATCTCTCGAGGCAAGCCAAAGGAACTTAATATATTACCAATGCTAGGTAGCGTGTTGTCCATGACATCAGGTAAGGCATGGCTGCTTTGTCTAGCAAGACTGTTGCTCATCTGCGACCCTCCACTCACAATTTTTCTTTATTCTACCATAATCTTGCAGACAAATACAGCCCCTTTCTTCTGTTATTCTATATAGAAGGCGTCCAGCTCGCACAGTTCCATGGCCTTCAGCCGGGCAAGGTCGGCCTTGTCGCCGAACACCAGGTAGCGGCCGGGGATGCTCCAGCGGTCAAACATCTGGTCGGCGATCTCGCCATACCGCCGGGCGGTGTCGATCAGATTCTCCATGTCCCGGCGGTCCTTGATCTTCCCGGCAAGGAAGGCAAGCTGGTGGAGCAGCCCGTAGAGATGGACTTCCTCGTCGATGTGGGCCTCGTAGGTCTTTTCCTCAATGACATACAGCTTTTCCTGTTCCATATCCTTATCCCATCCTTTCCTCGTGTTCCACCTCGCTGGGCTTGGTGGTGAGCAGTTTATAGAGCTCGGTATCCTTCGGGAAGTCATCCGCAAAAGGCAGGATGACATTGTTGAAGAACAGTAACCCGTGGCCCGGCTCGGAGTTGGTCACATAGGCAAGTTGTTCAGAAGAAATGTTCAGCCGCTCCGCCAGTATCTTCCGGTCGCCCGCAGCCTGGTTGAGCATATAGATGAAGTCGCTGTTCTCCAGGATGTTTTCGATCTCCGGGGAGGAAAGCAGGTCTTTGGGGTTCTGGGTCGCCCCGGTGGGAATGCCGCCCCATTTGCGGAACCGTTTCCAAATCTCGGCGCTGTATGCCGCGGTCTGTTCCTCCTTCAGCAGAAGGTGGAACTCGTCCACGAAATACCAGGTAGACCGTCCAATCGCCCGGTTGATGGTGACGGTGTTCCACACTGCGTCCTGAACAATGAGCATACCCGGCTTTTTCAGGTTCTTGCCTAGGCCCTTGATGTCAAAGCAGACAAGGCGGTTGGAGATGTCCACGGTGGTGTGGTGGTTGAAGAAGTTCAGCGAACCGTTTACATACAGGTCTAACGCCTGGGCTACCCGGTCGGCCTCCGGAATGTGTTGGGACAGCAGGGCGTTCATCAGGTCGCCCAGGATCGGCATATTCTCCGGCCGGGGGTCGGAAAAGTAGGGCTGATAGATCATCTGCACCGCCCGGTCAATGACCGTTTTTTCGATGGCCTCCAGGCCGGTCTTGCTGCCCATGATGAGCTCACAGAAGGACAGCACGAAATCACTTTTTAGCGCCAGCGGGTTTTCTTCCTCGGAGTAGTTGAGGTTGATGTCCAGAGGGTTCACATAGTCGGTGCTGGACGGGGACAGCCGGATCACCTGGCCGCCCAACCGCTTCACCAGAGGCGAATACTCGTCCTCCGGGTCGCAGATGATGACGTTATCCTGGGTCATCAGCATGATAAAGGTAATCTCCCGCTTGCAGCTCATGGATTTGCCGCTGCCGGGGGTGCCGAATACAAGGCCGTTGGGACAGCGGGATTGCTTGCGGTCCAGCAGGATCATGTTGTTGGAGAGAGCGTTGAGGCCGTAGTACATGGCGTCGCCGCCCATGAACACCTCCTGGGTGACGAAGGGGACGAACACCGCCAGGGCCGATGTGGTCAGGCTCCGTTCGATCTTGATGCGATTGAGGCCCAGGGGCAAAGAGGACATCAGCCCATCCTCCTGCTGGAAGTCCAGCCGGGTCAACAGGCAGTTGTAGGTCTGGGCGACGCTGGCCGCCTGGGATACGGCAATCTCCAGCTTTTGCCGGGTCTCCGCCGTGTGCAGCACCAGGAAGGTCATGTTGAACATTCTCTCGTTGCGGGATTGCAGGTCGGTGAGAAGGTCCTTTGCCGCGCCGCCGTAGGTGGAGAGGTCGGAAGGAAGAATGTCCATATCGTAGCCGCTGCGCACCGCCCGTTTCTGCTCCTGTATCTTCATGGCATCCAGGTCGGTGATCTTCCGCTTGACCATTTTGATGGCCTCGTTCTGGTTGATCCCCCGGATGTGCATGGTCACCATGATATTCCCATCCGCCTCCATGAAGTCGGTGAGGATGCGGTCGTGCATCTCCGGCGCCAGGATTTGCAGGAAGGACACGGCCCCGTACCGCCTGCCGATGCGGAAGGTACGGGTCTCCCCAAAATGGAAGGAGGACGGAGAAATGAAGTCCTTTACCGAAAGGCCGCTGGCCGGGAGCCAGTCCCATTCAAAGGCGAACTGCCCGCCCTCCGGGTGGAGGATGTTGTAAATCAGTTCCAGCCGTTCCTTTCCATCCAGCACATGAGCTGCCGCCCCCATGACCTTGAAGCGGTTGAGAGTGTCGGCCTCAATGCGGGCAAACCGCGCCCGTGCTGCGGGAAGGTTCTCCGCCTCGATGGTCAGGGTCACATACTTGGTTTTCACATAGCCATTGTTGCCGCGCTTGTACTGCATCCGCAGGATGTCCACCGCCTCGTCCCGGATAGGGTCCAAGTCGTTGCCCTGTTTGGTGATGCCGAACATTTCATCGACGGCATTGCCTCCGCTGCGGCTGTCCAAAGTGACCTGGACGCCAATAGTGGGATCGTAGCCGTTATAAAAGTCGCAAAGGCTTTCAAAGATGCACCGCTGATCCTCCGGCCCCGCCAGGCGGTAATTCACATCTTCAAAGGCGATGGTCTTGGAGAAGGTGCCGCCCTCCAGCCTGCACAGGCCGTCGGGGAACACATTCTGAAACGGGATGCTGTCCTGCACCGTATGGTTTTTACCGTCGCCCTTCGCCTGCCGGATCACCGCCTCGATCTGCCTGCGCTCGGCACGGGTGAGCTTACGCTTTGCCGGTTTTTCTGCCTTTTCTCGCAATCCGCTTCACCTCCTGTTCCAGTTGGGATTGCCGCACCAAGGCGGAATAGAGATTGTTGGTCTGGTAGATGCGTACCTTCGGCCGAATGAATTTGTTCTGGATCAGATGGCCCAGGAACACTTCAAGCGGCTGCCCGTTCTTCTCATACATGGCGAACAGGAAAAAGGGCAGCATCACCAGGATCATGCAAAGCGCCGCCGTGGTGGTCCCCAGGCTCGCCTTTGCCAAAAAGAAAAGCGGCACGCCTACCAGCGCCGCCGCTCCGAAACAGATCACTTGTCGTTTGGTCAGCCCGAACAGGACCTTGCTCTGTATCCGGCTCAGGTCCTTCGGGATCGTTACATAAGCCATAACCTCACCTCCTTGATTTTACAAATAGCGAATAGTTTTCCGCAAAGGAAAAACTATTTTGGGGTTACTTGTCAACTTATGTGCAATAAGAATTTTTTAGTTGCATATAATAAAAATGGACAAGCATTTACATAGGAGGGAGAGCGCACATGATTGCAGTAGTTCTCTTTTTTATTCTTTTGGTGGGAATCATTTCTATTTCTGCATTCTCCCTACTAAGAAAAGATGTTACAGAGTTTTCATTAAAGGCCTCTTTTCCATTTAAGTTAGAAATTAATTTCAAGAAAGGTGGAGATGAAAATGGGGCCTCCAAGAAGAAGTTACATAGCCCTTAGTGGGCGCCGAACAGGGATTTTGCAAGGCTGCCGGTCTTGAACAAGGTGTAGCACAGCAGGACCGTATAGCCCATGCAGCCCCAGATGGCCGCGGATATGTTGTCGCCGGATGTGGAGATGCCCTCCACCAGCACCGCATAGATGCCCACGCAGATCATAATGAGGAATGCTTGGAAGCCCAGGGTCAGCAGGGAGCGAAGGTAGTTCTGCCCCGTGGAGCCCCACTCCCGGTTGACCATCGTGGCAAAGGGGATGGGGCCTATGGAGGTCACCAGATACACCTCAATCATTCTGCCGTAGATCACAAGGAAGATGCAGATGGAAAGTATCTGCGTACACAGCCCCACGAACACGCTCTGGAACCACAGCTCCAGCAGGGCGCCCACGCTCCAGTCGGCAAGCTGGGTCTCCAAATCGCCCACCACGCCGGAGATGTCGATGCCCGCATCCGAGATGATGACCCCCGCCGACTGGCTGACCACATTCTGCGCCACCTGGAACACCGCCATGACGATGTTCCAGGTGTTGGTGACAATCAGCACAGCGCAGAAGGTTTTGAAAATCCACTTGAAGAAAATCCAGGGGTCAAAGTCGTGGAGGTTGTTCTTCTCGATGATGAGCTGGATCAGCTCGTAGCACATGACAAAGGTGAGGATGATGCCAGCGATGGGGACGATCACCGTTTCCGAGAGATTGCGGATCATGTTGAAGATGCTGCTGTTCCAGGCGGCGGGCGTCATGCCGACCTCCCCGGCGATCTCGCCCACCTTTGTATTCAGGGTATCAAACATCCCGGTCAGGTTTGAAATGATACCGTCAATGAGCAGTTCCTTGAACCACTCCTGAATCATATCCAATATCAAGGGAGATCACCTCCTTTGCGGGGGCTCCCGCTGTGAAGCGAAAGCCCCCGCCGGGTTTGGAGCAACATCAGGTGGTGGACAGCAGACCGGACAGCAGGGGGATCAGGGTGATGCCGATGAGGGCAACACCGCCGCCCGCCATGAGCTGTTTCATACCAAAATAGGTGTAAAACTCTGCTCGATGGCGGGCGGCGGCGTGTCAAGAAATTTATGGAATTTTTTTAGAACCGCCCCGGCGGGAACAGGTCAGGCCGTGACCTGTTCCACCTCCGGGATGGGTTTGAGATTAAAATGAATTTCAATAGAAATGTGTCGTGTCTTATCGCTGTCGATGTGTTCATGGACAACGATTTCTTTAATCAGACGGTTGAGGGTGGCAGCGTCCAGCTCCGTGATGTCGGCGTATTCCTGAATGGCGTCCACCCATTGCTTGGCGTCCACGGCAAGGCGGATTTCATCAGCCAGCTTCCTGCGCCCCTGTTCAACCCGTTCCTTTAGTTCAGCCTGTTCCTTCTGCGTCTTATCCAGCATGAGATTGAAGTTTGCTTCGCTGATACGTCCGGCAACCATGTCCTCATAGAGCCGCAGCACCATTTTTTCCAGTACCTCAATCCGTTCCTCGTGCTTCGTCAGGGAACGCTCCAACGCTTCCCGCTGGCCTTTCTGCTCGGCTTCACAGGTGTTGGTAAGCCGTCCGGCAACAGCTTCCCCGTCCATCAGGGCGGCCTTCGCACATTCCCGGATTTTGTTCAGCACAAGGCGGTAAAGGGTTTCGTACTCCACACGGTGCTGGGTACAGTGCTGTTTCCCATAGGCATTATAGGTCTTACAGGAATAAATCTGCTTCGGGTGCTTGTCGTTGGTGTAGCGGATAGTCAGTGATTTCCCACACTCGCCACATTTGAGAAGCCCCGCAAACAGGCTGATTTCCCCGGTCTGGCGGGAACGCTGCCGGGATTTCAGCTTGTCCTGCACGATGTCAAAGCTCTTGCGGTCAACAATCGGCTCATGCCGTTCCTCCACCACAATCCAGTCCTGCGGCTTTTTTTCCCCGATGGTGCCGATTTTGAAGCGGTAGTCCTTCTTCTGGGAAGCGATAGCCCCGGTATAGACGGGATTCATCAGGATGTCCTTGATTACCGAAAAATCCCACATATACCGCCCGTTTACCGGGTCTTTCTTTTCCCATTTAGTGCGGACATTGCGGAAGCCCCGTTCCCGGTTCCACCATGTAGGGCAAGGCACCTTCTGTTCTTCCAGCCTGCGCCGGATAAAGTTCGGGCCGTGTCCTTCCAGCGCCCAGCGGAAGATTTGCCGGACAATGGGGGCGGTTTCCTCGTCCACCAGCAGATGGTTTTTGTCCTCCGGGTCTTTCTGATACCCGAAAGGGGCGATACAGCCGGTAAACTGGCCTTGCTGGGCTTTCAGAAGGTAAGAGGAATGTACCTTCTTGGAAATATCCTTGCTGTACATCTCGTTGAGGATGTTCTTGAACGGCGCAATGTCGTTATTCTCCCGCATGGTGTCGATACCGTCATTCATGGCGATATAGCGGACGCCGTGGCGGGGAAAGAAGTCCTCAATGAGTGTGCCGGTCTGCAAATAATTTCTGCCCAACCTCGATAAATCTTTCGTTATGACAAGGTTTATCTGCCTGCGCTCGATGGCTTTGAGCATCCGTTTCAGGTCGGGGCGCTCCATGTTCAGCCCCGTGTAGCCATCGTCCTGATAGACTGCCACAACCTCCCATCCCTGCTTTTCGCAGTATTTTTCCAGCATATCCCGCTGGTTGGCAATACTGGCGCTCTCCCCGTCAAGGTCATCGTCTTTGGAAAGCCTGCAATAGATGGCTGCCCGGAAGCTGCCTGCCAGTATTGCGTCCATGTCTGTATATTCATATCCGTTCATCATAACCGTTTACCCGCACAATCCAGACGGAACACGGTTCTTCTGAACCTCATCCTTATTATACTCTAAATCTTGTGTTTTCGCAAGATTTTCTTTGCTGGTATTCTGCCCATATTTTTGGGCAATCAGGCTCACAAAGACGTCTGTGGCGTCCAGTTCGCCGTCAAAAACTGTGGTAACATGAATCTCTGTTTTCGTTTTTGCCATAGGCAGTTATCCTCCATAATAGAATAAGCCAGACAAGGAGAAGGTCGGCAACGAAGTCCGGCAACGGGCTTCAAAAAACCTGAAAACTATCTCTGTCTGGCAGTTTGGCTCTTATTTTTATTTTCTTTTATTTTTCTGTTGTTTTGGTTGCTGATAAGGGGAAAAGCCCGCAGTTACGGGGGGTTTCCCGGCAACCGGCTCGGCAACGGGAGTGCAACAGGGTCGGCAACCGGCTGCATTTTTCAGAAGGGAAGCTCCATCTGTTCCGTGACTTCCTCAAATCCTTCCGGGATTTTTTCAGCTCCGTTGCTGATGTCCGTTGCTTTCGTTTCACGCTCCCAGCCCTTTTGCCTGCCGTATTCCGGGAACACACGGGGGTTGGAAAAGTAATTCCAGCCCGTCACGCAATGGTTCATGATGTCGTTGACTTCCCGGATTTCCCATTGCTTCGGCTCGTCAAAGGGGTGGTTCAGGGCTTCCTTGAAAAGCTGCTTGGAACACACCATGCCGCCGGTATAGCGGTCAAGGTATGCCTGTATCATCCCGGCCTTGGTGTCCTCCGGCATGAAATCCCGCTGGTGTTCTTTGAGATAGCGCACCATTTCCGGGCTGAAAGACAGCTTAAAATCCCCGCTGCGGTAAACCGTCATGGCTTCTGCCCAGACCTGTGCAAGATAGGCTCTGGAAGCGGCTTCGTCCTCCAAAATGTGAACCTCGGCCTGTTCCGGGTACACCATGACCGGCAGGAAGCGCCGGTTGCCGGAACGGTCAAGGGGCAGGAAGTCAAGGGCATTGGAAGTGCCGCCGAACACACATTGCCGCAGCCTGTCCTCCGGGTGGGTTTCGTATGGGATTTTATAGACCTCCTTCTGTCGGCTTAAAAATGACTTGATTTCCTCAATGCTCTTGGCATTGGCGGTGGCAATCATCTCCGACATCTCGATAATCCAGTGGCCTTGCAGCTTGCGGTACACGTTATCATCATCCAGCTTCCGCAAATCATCGGAAAACCACTCGTCTTTTACTGCCAGCAGCCGGAAAAAGGTGGATTTCCCGGCTCCCTGACCGCCCACCAGACAGAGCATGACTTCAAATTTACAGCCGGGGCAAAATGCCCGGTGGATGGCTCCCAGCAGGAACAGCCGCAGGGCTTCATAGGTGTACTGGTCGGTGTCGGCTCCCAGAAAGTGGCGCAGGCAATAGCGGATACGCTCCTGCCCATCCCATGAAAGGCCGTTCAGGTAGTCCCGGACGGGGTGGTAGCCGTTTTCATTGGCAACAATCCCGATGGCGGCGGTAATCTTTTTCTCACTGGTAAGCCCATAGGTTTCTTCCAGATACAGGAGCAGATAGTTCATATCCGTGTCCGTGATGGCGGTGCCGATGCGGTGGTAGCCGATGGGCTTTACAATGTCCACTCGCTCGGTCAGCAGATTTTTTGCGATTGCCCCGGAAAGCAGCGGGTCATTCTGAAAGACGGTCAGGCAGTTGCGGATACTGTTGCGGACGCTGCCTTTCTCGGTGCTTTCCAGCATGGCCTTTACTTCCTCAATGCTCCGGGGCGGGGCTGCTTCTTGTATGGTCTGTTCTGCGGCCTGCCGTATCTTGGGCGGCAAGCTCTGCCATTCGTCTTTCAAGATTGCTCACTTCCTTTCCATAGTCAACGATAAGGACTGCCCGTTCCTCCATATCCGGGGAGAGCAGCACATCCAGCAGATATTCCACATGGGATTGCTTCTGCAAGGCTTCCACAAAAAGCGGGTGCCATGCTTCTTCCGGCATCTTAGGGGCATAGTCCCGTTTCCAGCGGCGCAGAAGATGGTAATAATCGGACAGCACCCGGAAGCAGTAACGCTCCATGCGGCAAAACCGCTGTTCCGGGGTTTCCTGCCGGGGTTTGGGTTTTCTCCTGCCGGGTGGTTCCCTGTCCTCATAGGGGATGGAGAACTCCTGCGCCAGCATGAGGGCGGCTTCCTTCGGACTGACAGCTTCCAGACGGGAAACAAAGTCAATCACATCCCCGTCTGCCTGACAGCCGAAACAGTGAAAGCGCCGGTCAACCTTCATGCTGGGGTTTTTATCAGCATGGAAGGGGCAGACACACATCCCGTTTCGTCCCACCCGGATTCCAAAATGCTCCGCAGCCTGCCGGGTGGTAACAGACTGCTTGACAGCTTTAAATACATTCAAATAAATCCTCCTGAAAATAAGAAAAGCGCCTGTCATTCTCGAAAAAGAAAATAGCAAGCGCCTATAAAAGTTCCATATCCTGTTTTTTCTCTGTGCGGGGCTGCTTCCGTTTCTCGGCCTGTTCTTCCCGGATACGCTGCGTCCGGCCTTTGACTGCCTGCTGGATGGACGGTTTCTTTCCCGGCTCGGCGGTCTGGCGGTACTGTTCAGACGGAAGAACCTGATTGAGCCAGTGACGCACATCCCGGAGAATCTTCACATCCTCCTGTAATGCGGACAACCGTTCCTTATATCCGGCAACTTCTCCGGCAAGCTGTGTCTGTTCCTCATTCAGCTTTTTAATGCTGTACTTCTTCTCCTTCAAATGCACCTTGAAATAACGGATAGCGGCATTATAGGCGTCCAGCTCGTCCCGATGGGCGGCGGCAAACTGTTCCCGTGGCTTCTTAAACCGGATGGCAGCATACTCCACATGAACCGGCTTATGGGCTTCAAAGTTGGCGATATGGGAAAGCAGGGTGTTGATTTCTTTCATACGCTGTTCTTTCGGCTTCATCTCTGCCCGGATGGAAACGGCCTGCCCGCTGACGGTATCCAGATAAGCGTCCAAACTCTGCACAGTGGACAGCTCCTTTTCCCGCAGATAGCGGATAGCTTCCATAACCTTGTTGAAATCGGCAACGCTGCCTGTAAGCTGGCCTTTGCTTGTCCAGCCTGTACGTTCCTCCCGGCGCAAATCCAGATATTTCCCCAGCAGCTCCGGCAGGGTGGGTTCCTTCGATTCCTGCAAGGCTTCCAGCAGGGCGGCTTTTTTCTCCTTCAGGTCTGCAATCCAGCCTTTCAGGTGGCGTACCATCTGCCGGATAGATTGCATAAGGGAATTGGCGGCTTTGATGTCCCGGTTCAAGTTGCCGATGTTGGTCTGTATCCCTCGTTTCTCCATCTGGCTGACTGCTGGCCCCATATGGACGGTGGGGATTTTATCAAGCCCCTGCCGTTCATAGGAACGAAGGTCAAGGCGCTCCGGGCGTCCGTTGGCTTCCAGATAGCGGTTAGCGGTAGCCGCCCAGCCCTGCCGCCAGATCTCTCCGTACTTCTGGTCGTTCCAGTCCACGGTATCCTCCTTGTGGCTTTTCCAGCTCCCGGACGGGAGCCGGATACGCTCGCCGTTCTCGTCAAGGTCATAAACCTTCCGGCTCTTGGGAAGCCATTTCCCGTTTTCGTCCATTGCCCGCATGGTCAGCAGGATGTGGGCGTGGGGATTCCCATTCCCTTTGTCGTGGATGGCAAAATCGGCAATCATGCCTTTAGAAACAAAAAACTCCCGGCAGTAGTCCCGGATAAGGTCGGCGTGCTGTTCCGGGGGGATTTCCCTCGGTATGGCAAGCACGATTCTCCGGGCAAGCTGGGAGTTCCATTGCTTCTCGATAGCTTCGGCGGCGTTCCACAAAGTATTGCGGTCTGCATACGCTGGTGGGGCGTGGGGCGGCAGCATGATTTCTGTATGGACAATCTCGCTTTTATGGGAATAGTATTTCTGCTTCTGGTCGTACTCGGAAAACAGCCGTTCCCCACTCTGGTAGGCGGCAGACGCAACGGCTGACTGGTGGTTGCTGCGCTGGATTATTTTTATATCATGGTGTGGACAGGGCATAGCGTTCCTCCTTCCTGTGGTTGATTTTGGGCAAAAGAAAAGCAGGAAACCGTTTCTGATTTCCTGCTTAGTGGTGTCGCTGGTAGGCGATTAGTATTCAGTTTTGAAGGTTCGGGTCAGGTTGGCTCGATGATGGAAAGCTGTCTAATAGCTTAAAAGTTTTTGTTCGCAAATTTACTTGTAATTCCAGTTTCTGTTTTATAAAATCCAAAAATCAGAAAAATAATTCCAACAACTACTCCTGCAAATACGGTAGTCTGTGTAGAAATATTAAGAAGAAGTAAGGATATACACAAAACGATTTCTACCAAACCTAATGTTTTGCCAATACCAATAAAAATATTAGGTGCTATGCTTTGTGCATAATCCCAATGCTCTTGTGACTTCCGAGATGTAGGCGTATTGTATCCGTTACCGGATGTCATATCTTTTACCGGGTGCTTCTTTAAGATATATCCTACAAAAACCATAACAAAGGGTATGATGAAATTCAAAGCAATCAATCCATACATAAAACCATCTCCTTAGATAGTGTTCGTCATTAGCTTTATTATACTACGGGCAGTCCTGTTTTGGAATAGATAAATTGTAAACTTGCTGGACGGGAACAGCTTGCAGCGCAAGGTGTTCCCGGGCGGCAAGTCCACAAAGGGGTAGCTGGCGCAGCCAGCGCAGGGGAAGTGTAGCGTCCCCTGTGATGATTGGAAGCAGCCGCAACGGTGCTGAAAATCATCCGCTTTCCGCAGGAAGCCCCCGGCAGGGCGCAACGCACCGGCTTGACCGGTGTATAGTTGCGCCCTTACTCCGTAAGGGATTCCCCGGCTACCCGCCCTTTCACGCTTTCTGCAACTATTTCCTTCATGCCACTTTGAGAAAATGCCTGTTTCAGAATGTCCATCACATCCTCGTCTGTCAGCACTTCCGGCCTTAAAAGGAAACTTTCCAGCATAGCTCCTCTGGTACAGAGCCGGTGCGTCCGTTCCTTCCGGGTAAGCTGCTTCACCTGGTGTTCCAGTATTTTTTCTTCATGCTGCGCCCGCCGCAGTCTGGCTTCGCCTTTGGCAATCTCCTGATTCAGCTTTTCCAGCTTCTCATTTATCATGGCAGCCCTCCTTTGGGAAGCAGCGTGTAAATGCGGTTTGGTTCTCCCACACCCCGGCGCACCCGCAGGATAAGCCCGATGTCCTCCAATTCTTTCAGGGAACGCTTCACAGTGACGGGGCTGCGGGAGAGGGCTGCCGCTAATTCCATGATAGGAAAACGGACAAACAAAATGCCGTTGCTATCCTCTATCCCTGCCGTAAGGGTGGTGTTCAGCAGACGGGCATACATGACTTTTGCTGTGCTGCTGATCGGCAGCCGAAGCATTGCGGCGGGTAGCGGCATACAAGGCGGCAGAACCGTGTCTGCGCTCATAAATTCAAATTCCATTTAACTGATTTTCTCCTTTCGCTTGGCTCGTTTTGACAGGTAATGGGGGCAGTCTATCACGACAGCCCGGAAACTCTGCTTGCACTTATGCTGGCACTTCCGGCACAGGTCGTTGTAGGCCACACGCCCCCGGTCATTGAGGAAGAAGGAAAGCTCCAACTTCCGTTTCTTGCTCATTCTCGGCATAGTGCCTCCTATCATAGAAAATCCGCCCATTTCAGCCGTAACAACGGGAACAGGCGGATAAAGGTTTTTGGTGTCATGTTTCGGGGCGATTTTCAAGGAAAATACGGCCATAGAGCCGCTTTGAAATGCCCCATAGTATTACGGACGGGGCAGACTACACCCCGCCGATTTGTCGTGTTTGGGTAGCGTTTTGGTATCAGTTCTGCCGGGTTGTCCTGCTGTCGTTCCTGCCCCTGAATCTCACAGCGGCGTTTCGTTCCCGTTGGTACGCTCGCTGCGGTCAAGGTTCCTCCATTTCCTTGCCGCAGGTCGTTGCGCTACATCGCCGGGGAGCATATCCCATCAGGCCGGTCATTCGATTGGAAATAATCCATCGATGAACTGACTTAATCATAGCTCATTTTTGAACCCTTTCCCGTATGTCCATAAAATAGGAAAACCGCCCCAAAATCGAAAAATTCCACGATTTCGGAACGGTATATGGTATAATAAGGAATAACAGCGGCAGCCAGCCGCAGGAAGGAGCGATGTGTTTATGAAAACCCGCATTTCCGTACAGGAACGCCTGAAAGATTTACGGGTGGAACGGGGCTTGAATCTGGAAGAACTGGCACAGGAAACCGGCATTTCAAAATCAGCCCTCGGCAGTTATGAAAACGACAACGACGAATACAAGGAAATTAACCACGGCAGCCTGTTGAAGCTGGCAGACTTCTATCAGGTGTCGGTTGACTATCTGCTCGGCCTTACCAATAATCGGAGATATGAAAACACCCCGATAGAAGAATTACATTTGAGTGATGAAGTCGTGGAACTGCTGAAAAGTGAACGCTTCAATAACCGGCTGCTGTGTGAGATTATCTCCCATGAAAAATTTAAGGAATTGCTGGCAGACGCAGAAATCTATGTGGACGGGATAGCAACCATGCACTTCCATGACACAAACAGCTCACTGGCTGCTTTACGGGCTATGGTACTGGAAGAACACCCCGAAGCTGCGGCAGACCGGGCAATCAAAGTGTTGGAAGCCTGTCAGATAGAGGAAGAAGATTTTTTCTGCCATGTGACGCACAAAACATGGGACGTCATTCTCCATGATATACGCAAGGCGCACGAAAATGACAGCGAAAGTGCGCCGGATACCACGCCTGCCGATGAACTTATACGGGAAGTACAAAAGGCCATGCAATCTCCGGGGGACAGGGTTCAGCAATTCACGGAGATATTCTGCAAGGCGTTCCGGCTCAAATACAAGCGGCTCTCACAAGAGGAACGAAGCCTTTTGAAAAAGCTGTTCAAGAAATCCCCGCTGATAAAACAGTCTGGTATGAACTTCCGGCGCAGGCCGTGGAAATAAAAACAGCCGTTGTAGGATTTTGTTCCTACAGCGGCTGTTTTTATTTATGAATCTTCTCCAACAAAAGACAGGATATTTTCATCAGTTTGTAATGTAATTGTTGCGCTTTCTGAATCATCAGAATAAACTCTTGTTCCATATACGCCTGTAACAGGCTCCTCTAAATTTTCAAAAGTTAATCCGAGTTTCGAAGAAGAATTGTCAATCTTTTCAAGCGAATATGTACCTGTCCATTCTTGTTTATGAGTGTTATCTGTTAAGATAAAACTTTTTTCTTCAAAACTCAATGTCAAATCCAATACTGGTATGTCATCATGCACTGAACCTGAGAATAACATATTACCATCTAAATCAGTAATAAATTCTAAAGACCAGTTATATGATGATACCGACCGAGTTTGGGAAGAATCACACGAACATAAGCCTACACACATAAAAAAACATACGCATATTGCCAATAACCGTTTCATTTTACCTATTACCAACCTTAATTCACAACTGTTTTGCATTTAATTAGGGAAGTGTCACAGGGTAAGAAATAGCGAAAGCTCCACCGCCTGCCAAGGCATTATTAGCGGTAGCAACACCAGAAACAGAAACCGTTCCCTTATCTCCGCTATTACCTGTTCTTCCAGTATCCACATCAGTTTCGATTGTTTCTTCACCGTCGGCTAATTCTGCAAATGCCGTATTGGTGGATTTTTTGTTCATAAGCACATTAACTGTACCAGTCATACCAGTGAACTCCGGTTTTGGAGATTCATACCACGGTACATACAACTTCACATGAACTTGAATCCCATCATCCTCATCATAAGTTGCATAAGAGTTAATACGAACATTAGCGACTGCTCTTTTGGTGACACCATCGGAAATCATAACATCGGTTAAGTATCCGTCATATTCTCCAATGACTACCGGCTGTTGAGTATCCGTTATTTCCGTTGTTGTTTCCGCTGCAAAAGCAGGAACCGCACTCACAGAAAAAAGCATACAAAACGCTACCAACGAGGTAAACAATCTTTTACTAAATTTTTTCATAAACAATGCTCCTTTCTAAAATGACCAGAACCTATATTTTTTGTATTCAGTTATTGGCAATATGCTACTAACCTGCAAGCACACTCTCAAATCATAAAATGTTTCAAATGTACTTGTTTTATTTTATGATAGCACTTATTTACATTGGGTACAATAGAAAATATACACCATTAAAATTTAATTTTTTGTGCAAATCGAATCAAATATAAAATTATATCGCTTTAGATATTGTCCTGTTCTAATTTAATCACATTCATAATACCACAATTCAAGGCTTCACAAATGCGAACCAGCGTTTCCATGCTGATATTCTTTCCCTTGCCCATGTTGGCAATCATATTTGTGGTAAGACCGGCGGCAAGCCGCAAATCCTCTTTCCTCATGCCACGCTCTTTCAGTGTGTTCCATAGTGGCTGATAACTAATGTGCATAGGCTTCCCGCCTTTCTTTCCATCGTCAAGTGTTTTATACCCATTATAGCAGAAATCTTGCGTTTCCACAATATTTCTTGACTACACCGCCGGTTCCGTCTGGATTGTGCTTTTCCTTTCTCCGCTTTTATTACATCTAATTAGCCATGAGCTGCTTGATGCCCTGGCTCTTGGAAGCAGGGTTGTCCTGGCCGTAACCTTCCAGAAGGTTGATGCCGCCCCACACGCACAAGCCGCCGCCCAGGGCGATGACCAGAGTCTGCAAAACGTCGATAGCGTTAGTAAAAAAGCTCATATTCACAGTTCCTTTCGTTCGTTTGAATTGTCGGGTTGAAGGTCGGTCGCTTTCAATTCGTACAGATCGAAAGGCTCGTCCGGCTTCACGATGGCCGGTCTGCGTTTCATGTACCGTTCAATGTCAAAGGTGTTTTTCTTGTCGGCGTCGGCAAGGTACTTGTAGCGTGGGTGCTTCGTTATATCAAACTTGTCGCTGAAAAACGGCCGTACCCCTCGAAGCTGCAAAATACACTTGCCTCCGTCCATCACCGCAATCTCGTCCTGCGTCATCAGCTCCTTTCCTAATTTCTGATAGTTGAGGCCGTGAGAAACCTGACTGCCCCGGTTCTCGGATTGATTGAAGCTGTCGATGGTCTCCTTGCCCAGCAGCTCCGAGATTTCTTTCAGGGTGGATTTCTCCTTGCCTCCCAAAAACAAGGTAGTGTCGCAGTTGCCCACAATGGTATCCGCGGCGTCCTTGTAGATGGCCTTTAACTGGCTTTGGGACTGCAAAATAATAGAAGCCGAGATTTCCCGGCTCCGGATGGTGGCGATCAGCTTGTCGAAGTTGGGTATCTGCCCGATGTTGGCAAACTCGTCCAGGAGGCACCGCACATGGACGGGCAGCCTGCCGCCGTACACGTCGTCCGCCTTGTCGCACAGGAGATTGAATAGCTGGCTTTGCAGCATGGCAATGACGAAGTTGAAGGTGGTGTCCGTGTCGCTCATAATGAGAAACAGCGCCGTTTTCCGGTCGCCCAGGGTATCCAGCTCCAGTTCATCGTCTGACATGATCTCCCGCAGCTCTGCAATATCGAAGGGGGCAAGGCGGGCGCCGCAGCTAATCAGGATGGATTTCAGGGTCTTGCCGGCGGCCAGCTTGAATTTGCGGTACTGCTTCACAGCGAAGTGATTCGGGTGCTCCTTCTCCAGCTTGGAGAACAGAATATCCACGGGCGACTGAAATTCCTCGTCGTCCTCTCTGGCCTCCGATGCGTTGATGAACTCCAGCAGCGTGAGGAAGTTCTTTTCTTCCGGCTCCGCCTCGTACCAGATGTACCCGATCAGGGCGCAGTACAAAAGCCGTTCGGCCTTGACCCAAAAATCTTCCGATGATTTTTCCCCGTCGCCTTTGGTGTTGGCGATGATGACATTGACTAATTTGAGAATGTCCTTCTCTGACCGGATGTAGGCGAAGGGGTTGTATTTCATGCTCTTTTTGAAGTTGATGGTGTTGAGGACCTTGATACGGTACGGTTCATAGATGACCTTCCCGTGGGCATCCCGCATGGGCTTTCCGTTCTCGTCCAGCTTGGGAGCACCCCGGCGCAGCATGGTTCCCACCTCGGACAAAAGCTGTCCTTTGGGATCGGTGACTACATAGCTGCTGTGCATCTGCATGAGGGAGGGCTTGACGAAGAAACGGGTTTTGCCGCTGCCGCTGCCGCCGATGACCAGGATGTTCTTGTTCCGGGCGTACTTGGGATTTTTCGGGCGGCTGGACATGGTGAGCTTTTCCGTCTGGGTCAGAGGGATATTCCAGTCGGGGACCGGATCAACATAGGGGGCAATATCGGCCGCCGTGCCCCACCGGGCGCTGCCGTACTCAATGCCCTTGCGGTATTTGCGGGCGTTCTTACCTTTGGCGTGCACCGCCAGCCGGACGATGACCGCCCCGGCGATGCCCACCAGAAGGTCCAGGGGATGCAGACTGGGAGCCGCATAAGAAAACGCCTCCGTAAAGCCCTGACTCAAATGCAGGAACTTTTCAGAGGTGTCAAGACCGGGCGCAAGGCGCACCGCCTGGCAGAGCTTATCAAAGAGATACACGAACAGCAGATACGGGAGGTTGAGGATGAGAGCCTTCTTCAAGCCAACCGTCATAATTCCACACCCCGGTCTTTGGTCTTGACCTTCTCCCGCTGGCGGTGCTGGGCTTTGGCCTGCTGCTTTGCCTGATCCAGCTCCTTGCGGATGGAAGGCTTTTTCTCTTTCTTCAGGTTCTTTGCGGAGAACTCCCGGAAGGCCGCCGTAATGACGTCGGCATCCCGGCCCTTGAAGAACACCAGATAGCGGGGTATCTCGCCGCTGGTGTCCTTTTTCAGAGCGAAGTCAATGCCGTACTTCTTGGCGGTGGCAGAAAAGGCCCGGATATTCTGATCGGTGATCTCGATGTTGGAAACGCCGGTATTGTGCTTCATCAACTGCCGAAGGGTCTGCTTTCCGTGGTGCAGCTTGGTCTTGTGGCCGGTCACGCCCTTCTGCATCTCGTCCAGCACTTTTTTCATGGCCTGTTGCAGCATCCCGGCGGAGAGCTTGGTGGCCTCCACGCAGAGGGCAACGGTGCGCTGGGTGACTTCTTCCTGCATAAGACATCATCTCCTTTCTCCGCTGCCGTACAGGTCGTGGTTCACCAGGGACGCATAGTAGCTGTCGATAGTGGCCGGGGCGTTATACAGGGCAGCCAGCAGATATTTCTTGATGTTGCGGACATAGGTGGTGTTCTCCCGCATACGGTCCAGCACATACTCGATGTGGGAACTGTTCAGCTTCAGGAACTGGGATTTGACCACCTCCGCCGGATAGTCATCCCCGGCAATGCGGATCGTCTCCCTGCGGGAACAGACGGTATCCACCATGAGCTCTACCAGCTCGTCCAGACGGTCACGATCCATGCGCTCGTTCTGTACGAGGATGTCATACTCGATGTTCTCCAAAATCAATTCCCGATAGCCTTCTCGCTCCCGCATCCAGTCCCATCCGGTCCGGTTGGCCCCTGCGGAGGATTGGGGGCTTGATTGGATAGGATTTGATCCTTCCGTACTTAGTGAATCAGTATTTTGTTCTTCAGGATTTCTTTTCTCTTTATTTAATTGCGGCCGGTTTTCCAGACATGGGTTATCCATATCCGGGTTTTCCGTATCTGGACAAGCCGTATCCGGCTCGTCCTCACACGGCTGGCCCGTGTCCGGGGGATGGGGTGTTTCATAGATGACATACTCTACATCCACGATCTTGCCCTTGTTGTCCCGCAGACGGTTGCGGACTATGTACCCGGCTCGCTCCAGCTCCTTCAGGGCGGAGCCTATGCTGTCCGTACCCTCCTTGCAGATTTTAGCCAGGCCCCGGGTGGTGTAGTTCCAGTCCTCCGGCAAGGACAGCATCATGGAGAGCAGCCCTTTGGATTTTAGGGACAACCCCGAGTTGCGCAGGTGGTGGTTGGACATCACCGTATAGTCGCGGGTTTTCTCAATGCGAAATACCGCCATGGTATCACCTCCTTTCGGCGGTTGGGAAAAGTGTTCGTTTTCGGGGAAAAAGCGGCCTCTATGCCGCCCGGACACCCTGGAGGGGAAAACCTATGGGCGGAGGCCTTTCGGCTGATTGTGGAAGAAAAAACAGAGCATCTTCGACTCCTTTCGGGACAGTTACAGTTTTGGAGTAGTAGTTGAAACTATCCGTATAGATTGTCAAAATAGGAAACCGCAAGGAAGATGCGTCTGGGCATGAAAAAACGCCATAGGATTAACCTATGGCGTCGCACACTTGATAATTAATACAAAATCTATTCGCCTATATATTGTATAATAAGGGATTATATGCTACAATAATTAGGACGCTATGCGCAAAAGCATTAAATATAAAATGTGTATTTTCAATTTGGCATTTTGCTGCTTGTGAAAGCAATATCGACTCGTTCGTCTAATGAGAGGAAATGCATGATTTATGATTAATATATACTGTGATGAAAGTTGTCATCTTGAACATGATAAAGCAAAAGCCATGTTGCTAGGTGCAATTAGCTGTTCAGAAAGTGAAAAATCTCGAATTTATTCAGAGATTAGAGCAATTAAAGAAAGACATAGCCTATCTACATGGAATGAAATAAAATGGACGAGCGTATCCCCATCAAAGCTATCTTTTTATATTGAGATTATTGATTATTTTATTAATGAACCCGCTCTATCTTTTAGAGCAGTTGTTGCAAAAGATAAGTCTAATTTAAACCACGAAAAATATAACCAAGGCAGCCATGATCTATGGTATTATAAAGCCTATTTTTATCTTTTGGATGCAATGATTGGGTATTCTGAAGAGTATAGAATCTTTATTGACATTAAGGATACCTGCGGGGGTACCAAAGTAAAAAAATTGCAAGAAGTCCTATGCAATAACAAATATGATTTTAAACACGAAGTAATTAGGGATATTCAGCAAATCAAATCTAACGAATCAGAAATTCTTCAACTTACAGACTTGATCATGGGAGCAATTGGATTTTATCATAACGATCATTATAGCAATCCACATTCTAGCCAGGCGAAAAAAGCCATTGTAAATAAACTCTTTGAGAAATATAAGACCTCAATTATTCGAGGGACATATCGTGGTACCAGTAAGATGGATATTTTTCTGTGGAAGTTGGTGAAATAATACTAATGTATGGAGTATTGTCATCACCTCTTGAACTTACTGGTGATTTTGAAAAAGATATTGATATTGCTTATGAATATTTTAGTACGGCAATAAATGACCGGAAAAAGCGCCCCACTTTATTTGATAAAGAAGTTTTTATCGAGGCACATGAAATAATCGAGGGACGACCTGAGGGCTTTTGGCATGTCATTAGTCTAGAAGAAAACCATCATTTTAAAGTTTTACCCTGCGTTAATGATGGAAATATAGAATTATGTAATCAAAATTGCAACGCATCTCACCATACTATAGTTGTCAAATATGGGGCAGAAACACGGAATGTTTGCTTGTTACGGGCCAGCAGATTACCTTGGATTATTGATATTATTAAGTTGGCTTGCAAAAATGATCCGTCAGTTAATGTTTGGCTTAAGCTAGGAACAGGAAGACAGAACGGAAAATTGTATTTAAGGTACAATCATCATGGAGCCGATTTTGTCCTTATATTTTCGGTTGAAAAGCGTTTTTATCGTTTGATTTCTGCTTTCCCGGTATTCTACACAAACGAAAAAGAAAATTTTGATAAAGATTACCGAAAATATGCTTGGTCATATTTTGATACATAACGAAAAAAGGTTGCCGCAATGCGACAACCTTGGTCTCCTTCTACAACATGGTAGATGAGATGTGCGACAGCATAACACAAACCGTGTTATTTGTCAAGACTATTGTATCACTTTTCTGCAGAAAGTCAATACACTTTAGGGCCCCTCATATATTATGCGCCCCATCAAGAAAAGTTGCATGGTTTTGTGCAACTATAAGGGAACTTTATCTGCAAAATTTTTGTGGGATAGGACTATAAGTATAAGGCGTTTCGTATCAACTCTATTACCTACTTCTTTTTTCCTCTATGTCTCCAAAGCCCTCCGCCTTCAGCCAATCCTCAAAGGACTTCCTGGAGATGCGGATCATGTTGCCGATGCGGATCGTCTTGAACAATCCGGAGTTGGCGAGCTTATAGGCCGAAGCGCGGCCGATACCGAGAATGGCTGCGATGTCATTCACGGTGTATGTCCTGCTTTGGGGCGTCCCTTTTTCGTTGGTCGTGTCGGTGCTCATAGATTAACCTCCCTGTGCTAATAGCATTTTGAAATGGCCCCTAAAAGCCCTCTGTGACAAGGGGTTCCTGCTAATACCTTGCTAATACGACATTTGAAAAGCCGTTGTAAGGCAGCATATTTCAGGGGAATTTGTGCAAATTGACCTGCCTCCAGGCAGCACAATTTGCGAAGAAACAACACGGGAAGATATGATATGAACAATTTACGAAATGGTACGCCATACTCCTAAGCGTGGGGTCGGAGGTTCAAATCCTCTTATGGACGCCAGTGAACAACGCCGAAAGCCTTTGTTTTCAAGGGTTTTCGGCTTTTCTTATATAAAAAGCTGCGAAAAAGCTCTTTCACTGTATGAGATAAAATTCTACTCCAAAATTTGATTTTTGACAACCCCTCCAGAATCGAACGGTTGTTATAAGACAAAATCGCCAGCTAATTTTTAGCAGAAAACAGGCTGTTCTTGCTAATGAAAATGCCCTTCCTGCTAATCAGACCAAAAATCGTGCCAAAAATCCAGCTAATCAAAAAAGGCGGATGTTTTGAGTAACATGCAGTTATGGCATATAAAATTAAATATCGTTATGTACATAGAGCGTCTATTTGCCCCGCATCGGGGATGGATAAGCGCTCTTTTTTTATGCCCAAAACCATGGGCAAATACAAGAGATTGGAGGTGTTTTATTTGAGCAAGCCTGTTTATGCCGCAGACAAGCCGAGCGATTGCCATTACTGCTACTACTGGACGAATGGCAGAAAGGGTTGCCGTCTGGGTAGAAATAATTGCTACTACCTAATCTCTTTGCCACCGAAACCCAAGTCGGAATGTGATGGCTGTCCCTATGGGCGAGATCACCCGTGCATTGGTTGGTGTACGAAGAAGGTTATGCGTGAAGTGGGGCTTCGTTGATATGGATGCGTATGAACAGGAATACCGCTTCTGCTATTTTGCCCGATGTCCTGACGAAAAGACGGATACGACTTTCCGCAGCATTCCGCTGACAACAGAAAGTTTTCCGCAGAAAGAAGGTGGTGAAGCCGTGTGAGTTTTGATTATTTTTACGGTCAGCAATCCGATCTGTTCACATTCTATCGAGTTCCGAAGGTGTTGTTCACGAACGAGAGGTTCTGGAATATTTCTGCCGATGCCAAGATGCTGTATGGCATTTTGCTTGACCGCATGAGCCTGTCTGCCAAGAATGGTTGGATAGATAAAAACGGTCGAGTGTATATCATTTTTACAATCGACGAAGCGAAGATGGCTCTGAACTGTGCTGAACAAAAGGCTATCAAGCTGCTCAGTGAACTTGAGAAGAAAGCAGGATTGATTGAACGCAAGCGCCAAGGTCTGGGAAAGCCCAACCTGATCTATGTGAAGAACTTTATCTCTGCTGTGGATTCACAACTCTTGAATTGTGAAAATCACAATTCTGGAACAATGGAAATCACAGCTCAAGAACTTCCGAAATCACAATGTAATAATACTGATAAAAATAATACTGAATTTAGTGATACTGATTCTATCTTTCCTTCCGGAAATGGTGGAATGATGGACGAGAATGACCGGTATCAAGAATACTTTGATTATTTCTCGGATCAGCTCAGTATGGATTTGTTGAAGAAGGATTACCCTTACGATTCCGAAATGCTGGATAACATTCTGGAGTTGATCGTTGAAACGGTTTGCACAAAGCGACCGTTGATTCGCATTGGTGCAGAGGAGCGTCCGGCAGAAATTGTCCGTAGTCGGTTTATGAAACTGAATGTCGAACACATTCGATATGTTATGGACTGCTTCAAAGAGAACACCACAAAGATTAGAAATATCCGTCAGTATAGCAACCTCCGTTGGCATGACCCCGGCGAATTTTTCGCCGGGTGTCTTTGCCATGGTACGAAACATCTCCGAGTCAGTGATTATCCCAATAGCAGGCTTGATTCTGACCTTCATTGCCTGTTATGAGCTAATTCAGATGATTATTGACCACAACAATCTGGCAAATTTTGAAACCTGGATCTTCTTCAAATGGGTGTTCAAGACTTTTGTTGCGGTCATGTTAATCACAAACACATTCAATATCACGATGGCTGTGTTCGATGTGGCACAGCACGTTATAAACGCAAGCGCCGGTATCATATCCGGAAATACTGCCATAGATGCTTCGGCATTGGAAACAATGGAAGAAACGCTGATGGCAATGGATTTGGGGCCTTTGCTCGGCTTGTTCCTACAATCCTTTATCGTGCAGGTCACGATGTCCGCTTTGGCAATCATCATCTTTGTGATCGTCTACGGTCGAATGATTGAAATTTACCTGATGGTCAGCCTTGCCCCGATTCCGCTTTCCACTTTTGGGAACAGAGAGCAAAGCAATATTGGACAGAATTATCATCATTGACCGTGATGATAAGGGCGAGGAAACCGTGCATTTTCTGAACCAGGTGGATGAAGCCGACTTGCTCAAGCTGATGGACGAGGAGGAAGTTGCAGAGTTCACTAAGCCGGTTGAGGAAGCAAAGCCAGAAGTGGCTGAAACGGTTCCTGAAACTACAGAACCTACTCCAGAGGAAAAGCCGAAATCCACGAATATGCTCCCGGCGATTCTTACTCTGCTTGTGCTTGCCTGTGGTGGTGGATTCTTCGTATTCAAGAAAGTCCAGGAAAAGAAGAAGGCACAGGAAGCGGCAAAGCCTGATCCGGATGCAGATTATGTGGACGATGACGAGGACTATGGGTACGATCCGGAGTTTGAGGACGATGATGTAGATAGCTCCGTTGATGAAGATGATAATGAACCTGTGTAAACAGGATAGGCTTGATGCCTGGGGCAGCCTTCGGGTTGCCTTTACATATAGAAGTAGTTTTTCAAAAACCGATGTGATATAATTTGTAGCATAGACAAAGTGACAAATCGGAATTTATAAAGGAGAATATTGATGAAACTATTTTTATGTTCGCACTTTTCAAGTGTGGGAAGTCTGATAAAGGAAGAAATTGAAAATAAGAAAGTCGCATTTATTCCAACAGCTTCACTGCGTGAAGGCTACACCGGTTATGTCGGCTCGGCTCGAAAATTATTCAAAAAGTTGGGAGCAATCGTAACTGAAATTGATATTTCAACGGAGGCTTATTCAACGATACAGTCTGTTTTTGAAGAAGCAGATGTGATATATTTTACCGGCGGAAATTCTTTCTTTCTTATGGACCAGCTCCGTAAAACGGGAACTGATGGGCTACTGAAAAAGGAATTGGCAAATGGAAAATTGATGATCGGCGAGTCGGCAGGCGCAATTATATGCGCTCCAAGCATCCAATATATCGAGCAAATGGATGAAAAGCCAGAGGACTACTCACAAGAAGATGATGCAGGGCTTGATTTGATTGATTTCTATGTTCTTCCGCATTATCTTACAGCACCATTTAAGAAAGTTACCGAGAAAATAATGACTGAGTTTTCGGATTTGAATCTATGCCCAATTAACAACCGTCAGGGAATTGTAATTGATGGTGAAGGTTCAAAGGTTATTTGCAAAGACTAATTTGAAAATTCAAGTTTGGAGAATTGAGAAAATCGGAAGTTTACAGCGAGGTGAAAGAGGTTGAATTATGTAGAATATGGAAAAGAAAACAAATATGATGATAATATATTTTTTCAAAAATACAGTCAAATGAGTCGCTCACAGCAGGGACTAGCCGGTGCAGGAGAATGGGAAACATTGAGAAAGCTGCTGCCGGATTTTAAAGATAAGCGTGTGCTTGATTTAGGATGCGGCTATGGATGGCACTGTATTTATGCGATGGAACACGGAGCGTCTTCTGTTGTAGGTGTTGATATTTCTCATAAAATGCTCGAGGTAGCCAAAGAAAAAACACATTTTCCACAGGTTGAATATAAATGCTGTGCTATAGAAGATGTGGAATTCCCAGAGGAGAGTTTTGATGTAATATTAAGTTCACTTGCGTTTCACTATGTAGCAGATTATGAGATTTTAGTAAAAAAGATATATAGAATACTGAAGTCTGGTGGTAAGCTAGTTTTTACGGTTGAACATCCTGTTTTTACTGCCTATGGAACACAAGACTGGCATTATAACGAAAAAGGAGAAATACTGCATTTTCCGGTGGATAATTATTATTATGAGGGCAAACGGACAGCTGTGTTTTTAGGAGAAAAGGTTACAAAATATCATAGAACACTGACCACATATCTAAATACACTGCTTTCAAATGGTTTTATAATAAATCATATTGTGGAGCCGCAGCCGCCGGAAAACATGATGGATATTCCGGGGATGCAGGATGAAATGCGCCGTCCCATGATGCTGATTGTATCGGCGAACAAAAAAGTGGATAGATAGAACTAAAACTCCTATAAGGTATAAATGGAGGTAATTTATGTTTAAAGAAAAAATTATTATAGAAACTAACTACACTTTTACCTGCTTCTAAGTGCTGTTAACTGCTGTAATACCAATGGTTTTCAGAACAGATAAGAGTAGTTAAAAGCGGGTAAGTGTAGGTAATTCGTATATTATTTCTGTACCATTCATACAACCATATTCCTACACTTCTTGATGTGGTTGATTTTATTTCTACACCTATACTCCTACACTGAAAGCGAGCTTGGCAAGGTCTATTTTATTTTCTCAATCTCCTCTCGAAGCCAAGTAAATTCGCGGCGCGTGTAGACCTTTTCTGTGATGTCGGAGATCTTGTGACCTACCATATATTTGATGGCATACTCATCCACCCCATAGCGTTTTGCCATGGTCACAAAGTGGGTGCGACCATCGTGAGGACGGTGCTCGGGGTTTAGTTTCAATTCATCACGGATACGCTCGAAGGCTTTCTGATACCGAGCATAGGTCAACTCAAAGTTCTTCTTGTTTCGGTTGTTGGGGTCTGCCCAGTTAAGCAGATACGGGCTTCCGATTGCTTCTGCTTCTCGATATTTTTTGAGTACCAGGTCCTGAATACGGGAATGAATGGGGACAACACGATTCTCACCGGCATCCGTCTTCATGCCGCCTTGAAATGTCCAGCTCTCTAAATCCACATCCTTTAGTTCCAGTAGTCCCAGTTCCTGAGGGCGCCAGCCGGAGTAGCACTGGATAAGCAGGATGTCGATACCATGTTTCTCATCGATATTATTCCAGAGCAATTCCATTTCATCATCTGTAAAAGCGATATGCCCCTTCTTTACTTTCTGGATCTCTTTGACGGTTTCTTCCGTGAGGTTGAAGGTTCTGGAATAGTTTCGATCCACTAACTCATATTCCAACGCATAGTCCAGCATCATGTTAAACATGGATTTGATTTGGTTCTTCATGGTGGCTGTTGGATGCTGCTCTCTGCCTCGAACAGTGGCCACGCCCTCTTCCATGCAGCCTTTTACATGACGGGCTCGAATGTCCATAACTCGCATCTTGTAAACTGCCGAACAGTAAGGCCAGGCACTGGTCACCGCCTTTGTACTCTTGACGGTCTTTTCGTATTCTGGAAGCCACTTGTCATAGAGCTCCTGCATGGTGATGGCTGTTCCAAGGTCATATGGATTCTTGTTATATTCCACCAGAGCGGCATAGGCATCGTTATAGGTGGCGAAGTATGATTCTGGCTTGAGCGGTTTGCAAATGGGTCTGCCATCAGAAGTTTTCCCCACAGTTACCATGGCTCGGAATGGATTTCTCAAATTACGATTTTTGATCTCACTGATCTGACCAAAGCCATTCGGCAATCGCCGTCGCTTGTTGGTTTTGCGAGGTCTTTTTATTTTTTCAGAAGGTTTCAGAGGATATCCGCAATGAGGACAGGCATTTGCCTTATCGCTCACTGGCAATTCGCACTCTGGGCATTGGGTCAGCATAGGTCATCCCTCTTTTTCAAGGCTTTAATTTCTCGGCGTTCGATTTTGTCAACGATACGGCCGCCTACCGCATGGAGTAGAAAAACGCTGCCCGCAAATAGTAGCGCACCCCAGGCTCGCTGATTTTTGTTGTACTCTTTTACGCCGCCCTGCATAGTATAGACTTCATGCAAATGCTTGGCTGGGTTCACGTGTTTCTTCATTGGGTGTCTCCTTTCGCAAGATTTACAGTGGGTTTTATGGAGGTGTTCTATATGAAATACATGACGAATGCACAAATCGACGAGCTTAATTTGCTTTTGGATAAGCATGGGGCGGCTTTGACAGCATTTTATAACGAAGGAATGAGACAAGGCGCCAAAAATGTGATCCATGGTATGATGATTGGCGCGGCGATTATTGCTGGCGTTCAGATCACAAGGGCAATCATCAGAGCACACAAGCAAAAGAACTAAATAGGAATTGGGGTCGCTTAATCAGCGGCTCCTTTTCTTTTTGCCCCTTGCGCCGCCCGCTCTAATCATATATGATAAGTGTACGAATTGTCAAGCATATTCCTACACAATATTTTTGATTAAGATTTGAGGGCTGGATATGGTGATGAACGAGTGCTCCGCCTGTCCCCGGTGCGGCGGACGGTTGAAATACTACGACAGCGTGCCCAGACTGGTACGGACGAAAGGGCGGCAAACCTCCAGAGTTCCCATGCGCCGCCTGCGGTGCTCCGGCTGCGGGGCAATCCACCGGGAACTGGGCGGTCTGTTCTTCCCCTACAAGCAGTACGAGGCCGAAGTGATATTCGGCGTACTGGAGGGGCTTATCACCTGCGAGACACTGGGGTTCGAGGATTACCCCTGCGAGATGACCATGCTCCGGTGGCTTTCGCAGAAAGCACAGCTCCTATTATGGAGAAATCCATAAGCGAAAGGAGTAAATGAGCATGAAACTGACACCTGTGGACCAGATACCGAAGATGAACGGCTATCACAAGCTGCAAGAGCTGATCGAGGAGTTTACGAACGGCGACGCTAAGATCGTAAAGGTGGAATTTAGCGAGACCGATTATAAATCCCCGGCGGTCTGCCGGTCTTGTCTGGCCGCGGCCATCAAGCGGTCGAAGCGTCCGGTCAAGGTATGGCGTCGTGGAAATGAGATATTCCTGAGCAGGGATGTTTGACAAAGGATCGAGCCGCCGTAACAGGCGGCTCTTTTCTTTTTCGGACGCAGGAATTGCACAGCCCTTTATGGAGGTGATTTCAATGGACAAAATCAAAGCACTCAACACCAAAGTCATGGCAAAAGACTTCGGACGGGTAGGCTTGGGCACACTGGCCATTGCAGCCGGAGCATTTCTGTGGGGCAAGTTTTTGTACGGCAGAGGTGTGCGCGGCTGCCAACGCTGGATGTGCGAGACGTTTCCGGACGAATACGAAAGCATGACGGAAAAGGTCGCTGATATGCTGGAACAGGACCATTGAGCAGGCCAAAACAGATTGAGACGCTCTCGCGGCGGCTCTTTCTTTTGTCTCCGGCGGTTATATTTCTAATTTAGATTAGCCCGGTTTAACCTAAGTTAGAAAACGGGCCCCGCAGATTTCGCAATTCCTATTATGGAAAGGAAACGGATAGATGCTGGTGGAAATCCAGCGGTGAGACACGAAGGCGTGCCGCCAAGTAATAACTTAATAAAAGATGGCACCCACCGGGCAACGGTTTTCGTTGGGCCGACCCTGAAGTCGTTTCCTTTTCTTTTTTTTCGCGCCGATTCAACAGGGGCCTTTATGGAGGTGAAGGTTATGGACACCAGGAAAATTCTTAGTGCGATCGGAACATTCGCGGTTGTGGGCGCGGTATCCACGGCAGGCGCGGCACTATGGACGAAGGTTCTGAACAGGAAGTTTCAAATGGTACAGCTCAAACTGACACACCCGAAGTCAGACAAAATTATATTCGTCGACTTCAAGAAGGCAAAGAGGGGCCGCTGACACAGCGGCTCTTCCCTTTTTATCCGCACAAAAGGCCGTCTCCTTTATGGGGACAAAACTTTTTAGGAGGTAATCAAGAATGAACAAGCAGAAATGGACAGAGAAGCCGGTCACCTGGGGCGGATATCTCAAACTCAGCGGCATTGTGACAGTCATCGGCGCGATTTTCAGCGCGGTGTATATCATTGCCATGTTTGAGCCGGCCTGGTGGATCGGGATTCGGAAGACGGTTGGAAAGACGTTCAACCATTGGGCCCGGAAAAGGAATCGTTTCTAAAGGGCGGGAGCCGCTGTAACAGGCGGCTCCTTCTCTTTTTCTTTCCACCGAGGTTGTTTTTACGAAAACGGGGCTGCGCCCTTAGAATAGCCGTTGAAAGGAGGCAGACGCCGATGAATGAACAAGAGTTCCATCCGGGCTCCGTCCCTGTGGCGGTGGTGGCCCGTGTTTATGGAAAAGACGCGTCCTGGGTGAGGGCCGGAATTATCTCCGGCTGGCTGCCCATCGGCAAGGCGACCCGGAACGGCAATCTGGTGGCCAGCATTGAGGAGATGGATTCCCGGTACGGCCGGATCAATTTCTACATCTCGCCAAAGCGATTGTACGAGGAAACCGGATATTTCTGGAGAGGAGAACGACGATGAGAAATGACATGCGTCCAGAGCTTTCGCAGAAGAACCCCTACTGGATCGGCAAGCACCGCTACTACGAGCTGAAGCATTTCTGCCTACAATACCCCATTTGGAAAAAGGCCCGACTGGCCCTGGATGGGCTGAGTAGGCGGCCGGCCGACCTCCAGGTCTTTGTGAGCTGCGGGCAGGTGAAGGGCGACCCAACAGAGCGGTGCGCCCAGTCCCGGATATTCTTCGGGGAGCGCATGGAGATGGTGGAGCAGGCGGCCATCGAGGCGGAGCCCGACCTCTACTCCTATCTGCTGCGGGGCGTGACCGAGGGGCTGTCCTACGATGCGCTGAAGATGAAGTATGATATTCCCTGCTGCCGGGACGTCTATTACGCCGCGTACAGACGGTTCTTCTGGCTGCTGAGCAAGAGGAGGGATTGAAGTTGCGGGTTGTGGACGTGGCTGTCCGGCAATGCTACCGGTTCAACTGCCCGAACTGCGGGAGCAGGCTGGAGGCCGACTGCGGCGATCTGGTGGACATCGGCGGAAAGACAAGCCGGTTCTGGTGCCCGGTCTGCCGGAAGGAGCGGTATGTTCCATGGAGTGCCCTAAGGAAACGGGTTGTGTACGAGGACAAGTCTGCGGAATAGGCAGGCTCCTTTATGGAGGCGAAATGCCATGAAGAAAACGATTTTGGAAAAGGTGGCGGACAACAAGTTCAATGCTGTGAAACAGTTAGTCCGATTCATTCGGGAAAATGACAAGAACCCGGGTGGATTTGAAGACTTATGGGAAAACAGTTTTGCGCTTGAGGACGAATTAGATGAAATCATACTTCGGATAGCGCACATCATCGAATTGGAAAAAGCATTAGAAGAATACGAAGAGTAAGGATTGGGCCTGCGGAAACGCGGGCTCTTTCCTTTTTGTATTTCGCAGAAACGGCAGCGGCTATTATGGAGGTGATACCATTATGACTTACAAGCAAATCGAGGCAAGCCGGGAGCTGAGGCTTTGGATCGGGCAGGTGATCGTGCCCGCCGTTACGATGGCGGTCGCATTGGCGTCCATTCCGGAGGTTAGGAACGCGGCTTCCACAAAGCTGGAACAGCTGAAATGGAAACTCAAATCCAGGAGCAAGGGCTGAGCAGGCCCTTTGCTTTCTATTTTCCATACGCAGCCGGCCGGAAAGCGTGTTAGAGTGATATCCTGAAAAATTCCCGGGTGAAAAATTTAAGAAAACAGCGTCAAAGGAGGAATTGAATTTGGAGATTATTGCGGCGATTGCGGCGCTTTGCATCGGAATTTTGATCGGTATGTGTCTGTTCCAGGATCGTCCGGTCGGCGACCTGCGGGTGGACCATTCCGATTTCGCGGACGAAGGCCCTCATTTATATCTTGAGCTGGATACGGATATACGGGCCGTTATGCGGAAGAAACGGGTGGTCTTCCGGGTCAAGGTGGAGGACTTCCTGCCGCACGAATAACATCGGCTATTATGAAGCCAATTCTGATTTTTGAAAGGAGAAAAAGCATATGGCAGAGATCAAAACGTTGTTGGATGATGTGATCGAGACGGAGCTCGCGAATCTGCGGACCCTTCCATCCGGAAACGAGGAGAGAGCGAAAGCGATCCGGGATCTGGCGGCGCTGCACAAGCTGCGTATCGAGGAGATCAGGGCCCAGGCCGACGTGGATGAGAAGTCCGAGCGGCGGGAGATGGACGGCAGACAGCGCAGGGAGGAGCTTGCCTGCAAGGATGCCGACCGCGCCCGTGAGGAGGAGCTTCAGAACCGTCAGCTTCGGGAGCAGAAGATCGACCGGTATGTGCGCATTGCGGTGGCCGGCGCGGAACTGGTGTTGCCGCTGATGTTCTACGGCATCTGGATGAGACGGGGATTCAAGTTTGAGGAGTCCGGGGTTTACTCGTCCACCACGTTCAGGAATCTGTTCAGCCGTTTTCGGCCGACAAAGTAACGAACAGGCTCGAAAAGAAAATGAAGAGGCCGTGCAGACAGCACAGTCTCTTCGTTTTATCCGCGAGTTATTCGGGGCGTTTTATGGAGAACACCCGATATTTTCAAGGAGGTATCTGTTTATGAAATGGACGGAAGAAGAAAAGCGCCAATTCATTCTGAGGGTCGACATTGGCCGAGCACGCCGCTTATACGACGAAGGGAAAAACGCAGAGGAGATTGCGGCGGTTGTGAGGCGGCCTGTCGCGCTGATGGAAAAGTGGATTAGGAACTTCAAAATCATTGACCAAAAGAGACAGGCAAGAAACGGGTGAACCCCAAAAAGCAGGGCCCCAGACAAGGGCTCTTGCTTTTTAATCCGGGTCCCAACCGGAGCCCATGTCTTTGATTTGGTCTTCTCCTGTCCCCCAACTGGCGCTGATGTCGGGAAGAGCGCAATCATAGCAAACATTGGCGTCTGGGTATTGATCGTCGTAAACACCCTTATAATATTCTCGACTGAGCTTTCGTCTCACGGCGGCAACATCAAACTCTTTGCCGCATTCTATACAAACAGCCATATTCGCCCCTCCATACATAAAGGATGTCTCCATTTTACCATAGTCCTCGCCAAATTTACAAGGCGTTTTATGAGGAGAGAGCGCTCTTTACCTCAATATCAGCCGGAGCCGCAAGGCCCGGACGACTTAGGAGGTAATGCAAATGCGTAAGAAGGGTAAAAAAGGTCATTCGGCCGGCAGGAGACGAACTGATGGACTACCTGAACCGGGGGTTCGCGATCTGTAACCGGTGCGGGGCGGTGATGGACCAGAGAGAAGACCCAAGAGGAGGTTGTGATATTTACGCCTGCCCGTCCTGCGGATGGGAGATTGACGAGATGGAGTACGAGTATGAGAGCGGAGATCCGATGGAGCTCGTACAGGATGAAAGAGGCGACGACTACCTGGTCTTCCGGAACGACATGCCGCCCGCCGGGTGCAGAGCGTGCGGAGGCCCATACCCCTACTGCAAGCCGTCGTGCAGAATGTTCGACGACTAAGCATGACCAACGTAGAGGAGGAGCCCTGTAACAGGGGCTTTTCCTCTTTTATATTTTTGATAGGCGCAGAAATGGCAGAGTGTATTATGAGAAACTATTTTGAGGAGGAACCAGTCATGGATATTACGAAAAAAGTAGCGGCGTTGAGGTTCAAATACCACGCAAACATGCTTGACGTCTGTAATGTGCTGAACCAAATCGGCATTTTGAAGGACGAAAAAGCAGAATCGGTGATGAAAAATCATACGATGCAGTGCTTTGATTGTTTGGAACGATTAGGTTATCCCATCGAAAAATTTCTGAAAGAGCAAGAGAAGGAGTCCTGATCGGGGCTCTTTCTTTTATATTTGGAGGCAGACATGCGCTATCACTACGAGAAGCCGCCCATTTATCTTTCCATGTACGGACAGCGCTACTGCTGCGACCATCCGGTCTATAACCACTGCACCCTGTTCCTTGTCGGCGAACGGGGCCTGGCGGTGATTCAGCAGCGGTACGACCCGGAGACGAAGCACACCTTCTGGGCCGAGGTAGACGAGTGGCTGACGGACCCATTATATCTGCACCCCCGGTTTCGGGCGTTCTTTGACCGCCGGGCCGGGACGGGTACGGACGGCCTCTACCCCACCGTGACCATCCGGCAGATCATGTGGGCGCTGAAGATGAAGCCCCTGCCCAAGCAGCCCTGGGAGACGGTCTTCGACCATACGCCGATTTGACAACCTCCTTTATGAGAAACCAACTGATTTTGAAAGGGGTTGCGGTTTATGAAAACATTCAAGAACAAGCTGTACGCTGTGGGGCTGATGCTCTGCGGAAGTGTTCCGACATTCCTGGAGCAGGACGCCACGGCGCTGGTATTTATCGGGATGATTGCAGTTCCGCTGTTCTTTGCAAAAGAAAACTGGATTTATTAAAGGGAACGGCCCGGACAAGGGCTTTTCCTTTTATATTTGCGCTTATTTCGCAGCTCCTATTACGGAGAACGATGCTCGTAAAAGGAGGTAAAGGAGCATGGACGAAATGAGACTGGAATCGAAATTTACAACAGGACTTGTATCAAAAATCGCAAGGACCGTTGTGCGTAAGAAGCTGGGCTACGATATGGATATTCGGCTCAACCGGCTGCGGACAACGGTGGTTGATGAAAAGACACACGTACATCTGGACGTCGATCTGGAGCTCACGAAGGAAGAGCTTGACAAATTATTGAAGAGCATCGGGCTCTGAGGCAAAGGCCCCATAACAGGGGCTTTGTCTTTCTTCCGCAGATTCCGCAGGTTCTATTGTGGAGAGGCATACAGCGAGCTACGAAGCGAGGGTGGTAGTAGGCAACGCAAGACGGAAACCCACCTGCCTCTCTTAGGTTTTCGCAGATTTTGCAATTCCTATTATGGAGAGGAAGTTAGCTCAGTGGTAGAGCGCAGGCTGAAATGCCTGAGGCCGCCGGTTCGAGTCCGGCACTTTCTCTTTCGCTTTTGCATGGAGAAAAAAAACAAGTTTGGAAAGGAGTTTACCATGGAGAAACGGCCGCTGGACACGGAGCTTGAAGTTCTTTGGAGCGAGCACCTCGAAGACGATGTGTTCTCAGTACGCGCTTACAATGTTCTGGCGCATCGTCTCGGTCTTCGCACGTTAGGGGATATTTTGAATTTGACCCGCGACGACATTGCAAAGGCGAGGGGCGCTGGGGAAAAGACCCTGGACGACATTGCGAAGCTGGTTCGGTCGTGCGGATACGAACTGAACGGATTTACGGACGCCGGTCCGGACTGCAAAAAGTGCAAACAGAGGGATTTCCTGCGGCCGGCGCATCAGCACTTTTTCAAATTGGCAAGGGAGTTCAACCGCTTGTATCATCATCCCAAGGACCGCGCCTTTGTGTTTCCAAACCGGATTTCCGGAGAGACGGGCTGGGATATTGTAAAGCGGGCCATATTCGCCACCTATAACGTGTCGAGCATTGCCTCTCTGCCAGACGGGGAGCAGGCGAAAATCAATGAATTTGCGATGGGTCTCACGGATATTCTGTTCCAACAGCTGCGGGACCGGGCAAAAGAATACAAACGGAGCAATATTTGAAAGGAGAAAATGAGCATGGAAGTTAAAATTGTGGGCGAGATCAAGTTCAAGACCTGTACCCTCCCGGTGTATCGGGATTTGGACGAGCCCCTGTTCAAGGCGGGGGACGTCGCTGAGCTGATGGACTATGGGCCGAACAATATTTGGAACCTGACCAACCTTTGCGAAGAGGACGAGAGGCTGGTGCTGTCATCGGAAGTGGCGGGTCAACACCGGCGGGTGACGTTCCTCACCGAGAGCGGACTCTACAACGTCCTCGCCCAGAGTCGGAAGCCGGTTGCCAGGGCGTGGCGGCGGGTCATTGCCGAGGAGCTGATTGCCCTGCGGCGGTCCCGTGGCAAAAATATCTCGGAGCAGTTCGAGGACTGGGACCACATGGCGGACACCATCTACTTTGACGAGGTGACCGGGCGGCTGATGCGGTCGGTGACCGTTCCCGGCGGGGACGTGGAGCAGGTCCCCTACGAGCCCTGACGCCATGAAAGCGGAAATTGGATACCCCGATGTGGTCATGGGGGATTTTATACAGGACCTTATCGGCGACATCGAGCATAACATGCGGCTTGCTCCGCCCAACGACCAGTATTTCGAGGAGCTCAGCATTCAGAAATTTACCCTGCAACAGCTGCTCCGGGAGATTGGCAGGCATGAAGGAGACTCTCCCACCGCCGTAGTAGCGAGATTTGTGGAGAGGATGTCTGCCACAGCAAAAGAGGACGACCCACGGTTCGTCTTTTCTATCTCCAGGGACGCGGCCCAGTCCATCCTGGACGGATTATATTTTGACTAAACGGAAAAGGAGAAACAATGACTGGAGAAGTTTACATTCATTATGGCGCGGACGCCTTCGACCCGAGCCATGGGTTTCCGGTGGTAAACACGAAATACTCCTGGGCAAAGCCCCACGGAGGTCTATGGGCATCGAGAAAACGTGCGTCCTACGGCTGGGCCAAATGGTGCGAGGAGAATTCCTTTCGGGATTGCGCCGCAGAACCCTCATTTCAGTTTATCATGCGAAATCCGGAAAAAGTAGCGGTCATTCATAATTTGAACGATCTGCGACAGCTTCCGATGGTGAGAGACGTTCCGCCCGGCATGTGGGAGGAAATTGACTTTGTGGAATGTCTGCGGCGAGGAATTGACGCTGTTGAACTCTGCTGGTATGGGGAGGAATACCAAGACCAGCGGGCCGATGATTTATATCTCGCTTTGTATGGGTGGGACTGTGACTCCATTGTGGTCCTCAATCCCGACGCAGTGATTCAGATTTAACACTCGAAAGGAGAAAACATCATGGCTAAGACCTATCTTGATATTCTGAGCGAGCGCGGCGTCCGCCCCTTCCTGACCGACGAGGCTTTTGAGGAGCTCCAGAAGTTTGACTACAAGAGCCAGTACGCCATTCCCGGCCAGGTAATGCCGGTCTTCAAGCACCCCAACCAGCACAAGATTGAGCTGGGCAAGACCACCAATCTGATCGGAGATATGTGCTGGTACGGAGCCAGCGTGGAGGAGGTGGTACGGGCCATCCAGTACGGCATGGTGGCGCTCGATGCGGACAAGCGCCATTTGGACTGGAAGAAGGCCGCTGAGGACTTCGGTATTCAGGAGCTTCTCAAGAAATACCGCCGGTTCCGCCGCAAGCCCAAGCTGACAGAGCGGGAAAAGCTGGTCATTACCGCTTATACCGGCTATGTTCTGGAGGGTACGGCCGGAAAGGTAGTGGATTTCGTGGAACAGGAGCTGGGTCATTCCATTCAGACGCCGGAGCCGCCCGCAGTCCCGGTTGTTGTGGAGGTGCGCCGGGCTTTGCAGGAGGAGTTCTGCGAGATCTGCCGGAAGCACCACATCTTTGATTATATTTAAGGAGGATACGGACGTGAACGCAAAAACGACCCTGCTCCACGGAGCCGAGAAAGCGGTCAAAAAGGCGGCGCCGACGATATTGACCGTTGTCAGCGCGGCGGGGGTGGTGGCCACGGCGGCTCTGGCGGTCAGGGCCACACCCAAGGCCCTCAAGCGCATTGAGGCGGCAAAAGCGGTCAAAAAGGCGGAAAATGGCGGAAATTTGACCCGAATGGAGACGATAGGAGCCTGCTGGCAATGCTATGTACCGGCGGCGGCCACGGGAATCGCTGTAATCGGGTGTATTTTCGGAGCAAATGCCCTCAACCGGCGTCAGCAGGCGGCTCTGGTCAGCGCCTACGCCCTGGTCAGCCGGTCCTACAACGATTACCAGCGCAAGGTCAAGGAGCTCCACGGCATAGACGCCCACCGGGGGATCATGGAAGCCTTGGCCGCCGAAAAGAGCAAAAAGCAGCCCATCTACGCGGGCACCCTGATCGGGTCATCCTCTCTGGACTTTGAGGACGCCGGCGAGGAGGAGCGGCTGTTCTACGACGCCATCTCGGAGCGGTATTTTCAGGCTACCATCAGCCAGGTGCTCCAGGCCGAATACCACCTCAACCGGAACTTTGCCCTGGGCGGAGGTTTCATCACCCTGAACCAGTTTTACGAGTTCCTAGGTATCGAGCCGGTGCCCGGCGGGGACGAGGTGGGCTGGATGGTTTCGGACGGGCTCTACTGGGTGGACTTTGACCACCAAAAGACCGTGGTGGACGACGGGCTCAACGGCGAGGTGGAATGCTACATCATCGACGCGCCCTTCCCGCCGGTAAGCGAGCGTGAATACGAGGACATGGAGCTCTGAGGGCTCCGCAGAAATTGCATCTCCTATTATGGAGAATCTATATTTAACAGGAGGTTTGACTTTATGGACTCGAAAACGATATTTAAGGTGTTGTCCTTTGTAGGTATGGCCCTGGGCGGGATCGGCACACTGCTGTCCGCCTGGGCTGACGGAAGGGAGCAGGACGCGATTATCGAGGAGAAGGTAAATGAAGCACTGGCCGCCCGTGAACATGGAGAAAAGGAAAGCGAGGAGCCCTGACCGGGGCTCTTTGCTTTTGCAGGAGCCGCTGTCCATGAACGAACAGGCGATCCTCTTTCTCATGGAGGTCCTGAACGGCTTTGAGGAGCCGCCAAGGTCCGACTGGCCCAGGCACGAGGCGGAGGAAGTCTGCTTTTCCCGCTGGGCGGTGGAGGAGCTGCTGCAACAGGTCTGGGACCACCCGTGGACACTGGCCTCTGAGACGGTAGAGCGTTTCGCCGCGAAGCTGGGGCTATACGCCGAGACCTGCGTCACGGACCAGCAGCACCGGATCTTTCGGATCGCGGCCGAAACCGTGAGGGGATTCCTCGATGAGATCGAGAAGCTGGAGCGATGAAAACATTGATATTTATGAGAGGAGATGGCGTCTTGAACAAACAAGCAATTTCAAACGCCCTGAAAGCGTTGCAGAAAACCGTGAAAAAGCACAGCCCGGAGATTTTGACGGGCATCGGCATCGCCGGGATGACCGCCGCCGCTGTGATGGCGGTCAAGGCCACCCCCAAGGCCCTGCGGATGGTGGACGAAAAGGAAATCCGGGACGGAAAGCGCCTGACCACCGGCGAGATCGTCAAGACCACCTGGAAATGTTATATTCCCCCGGTCGTCACCGGCGTATGCTCCGCGGCCTGCATCATCGGGGCCAGTTCCATCAGCGCACGGCGCAACGCGGCCCTGGTCACAGCCTACACCATTTCGGAGACCGCGTTGAAGGAGTACCGGGACAAGGCGGTTGAGGTGGTCGGCGTGAAGAAGGAGCAGGCCATCCGGGACGCGGTGGCCAAGGACAAGCTGGAGAAGGCCAATGTCAAAGAGCGGGAATTCATTTCCACCGGACGGGGCGAGACCCCCTGCTTCGACCCGCTGACCAACACCTGCTTCAAGTCGGACATCGAGAGCCTCCGCCGGGCGGAAAATACGCTGAACAAGCGGATGCGGGACGAGGTGAAGATCACCGTCAATGAGTTTCTGATGGAAATTGGCCTGGAGCCCTGCGACGACTCTATCGGAGAGACCATGGGGTGGGACATCGACAAGGGCTACATCGAGCTGGACTTCAGCTCCCAGCTGGTGGACGGCGTCCCTTATCTGGTGCTGGGGCACCGGGTCCCGCCGGTCTATCTGGGCTGGTGACATCCGCAGAAATTGCATCTCCTATTATGGAGAACCATCCAATGAACCTAACTTTACAAGGAGGAACTTGACATGGAAGAAATGAACGCAAGAGTGATGGAGAACGAGGTTATGGACGAGACCGTGGAGGTCGATGAGGCCGTTGACAGCGGAAACGCTGGCGCGCTGGTCGCAGGAATCGTCGGAGGCTTCCTGGCTTACGCCGTGATTGGCGGGGCGAAGAAGCTCTGGGGGTTTGCGGGCGCCAAGCTGGCCGAGCGGAAGGCTGCCAGAAAGGCCGGGACCGACGCGGTAGACGTCGAGTACACCGATGTCGAAGAGACTGCGGAGGATTCCGACGAGGGGAACTCTGAAAAGTAAGCAGAAGAGAGGTTCGCCGGGGGAGAGTACCTGTTTCAGGTGCTTTCCCTTTTTTGCTTTTGAAAGGAGAAAATTGCATCATGAGAGGTATTTTGAAGAACACCCTGTTGTTATTGGGCGGTATGGCGCTGGGGAGCCTGGCGACACGGAGAGCGATCCGGTATGCCGTGGAAAACAGGTACGACCGTGTGAAGTACGAAGAGCCCATCTTTGGGACCGGGGAGGACGCCGAGCAGGTGCTGGACGGGCTCAAGACCCTCATCAGCACCTACGGCAACGCAACGGCGGCGGATTTGTATGAGCTGGCCGGCACCCACGATTTCAAATACGAGATGACAAGGATTGGCTGGACCTCCGTGGACGGGGCGGAGATCGTCCAGACGGACGACGGCTATATCATCACACTCCCCCAGCCCAAGCCCATCACTTACAAGGAGGAACCGTAATGGCAGAGTATCCCAACAACTCCCACAGTGCAAGGAAGAGAACGGATTCTACCGCACCGGGAAAAGCGGAAAAGAAGCTGGAAAAGGTGGTGACCGGAGCGGCCAAGACCCGGAAGAAGAGTGAGGCCCGGAAATTCGTCAACATCTTTGTCCCGGAGGACGGGGAGAACGTCAAGTCCTATATCATGATGGACGTGATTATCCCCGGCATCAAGAACGCCATCGCCGACGTGATCAGCATTGTGCTCTTCGGCGACTCCGGGCGCATCGGCGGAAGCAGGAGCAAGCGGGACGGACGCTCCCGGCTCACCTACTGGGACGACAGGCGGGATGACCGTAGAGAGTACGGACGGCCCAGAGCTGCCGCGGGCTTTGAATATGACGACATTATATTTGAGACCCGCGGGGACGCCGAGCTGGTGCTGGATCAGCTGGAATCGGCCATCGCCAACTACGGCATCGCGTCGGTGGCCGACCTCTACGACCTGGCGGGCATCACCTGCCGCAACTACACCGCCAACCGATACGGCTGGACGGACATTCAGTCGGCAAAGGTCATCCGAACTAGGGAGGGCTATACCTTGCAGCTTCCAAGGACGGTCCAGATCAACTAAAAGGAGGCGGACGCCATGTGTGGATATTTGACCTCCAGCGGCTACAAGGGTCTGGTATGTGGCCGGTGGATGCTGTTCGCCACGGACACCGAGTATTACGAATACATGAGAGAGCATGAGGAGGAGCGCCATGCGGATTAACGCGGATTCATTTGTAGGCGTCGGCATCTGCATTTTGGGGCTTGTGGGCGTGGGCTACGCCATCGGCGTCCACTCCAAAATGAAGGTGATGTGTGACCGGCTGGATACCAGCATCGACAACCTGGCCAACAACACCGAGATTGATATTCCCGCAAAGGTCATTGACCAGGCGGTTCAGAAGGCCGTAGAGCGGGAGTCCTATTCCGCGGTCAAGCGGGCCACTGAGGAGGTCGTGGCCGACGCGAAGCGGGAGATCGAGAGCCGGGTGGGCACGGCGGTAAAGGCCCAGTATGACGCGATTTCGGACGGCGTGGCGGATCAAATCGCCAAGAATGTCGCCCGGATCGACGAGAGCAAGCTCAAGAAGGAGGTCGTGCAGAAGGCCAAGGAGCAGATCGCCGAGAAATTCGACGACAAGCTGGACGACCTGCTGGAGGAGTTCAACGGAAATCTCCAGAACGTGGGGAAAATCTATAAATCTATTGCGAGATCATTTTCTAAGGAGGATATTTGACGATGAAAACCAATGAAATCATGAAATCTGTGAGCCTGACCTTCAACAAGGTGGGGTTCCGGCTTCAGAAGAAGAGCCCTGAAATCCTGGTGGCCGCCGGCGTGGTCGGCATAGTGGTGAGCGCCGTCATGGCCTGCCAAGCCACTCCCAAGGCCCTCAAGGTGGCAGAGAAGACCCAGGACGACGTCGAACGGATTCAGAGCGCCGAGGATTCCGGCGTTACCCAGGCCGGAGAGACCTACACCAAGGAGGACGCCCGCGGCGACCGTATGCAGGTCTACGCCCACACCGGCTTCCAGTACATCAGGCTGTATGCCCCCGCCGTTCTGCTGGGCGCGGCGTCCATCACCTGCATCCTCACCAGCCACAAGCTCATGAGAAAGCGCAACATGGCGCTGGCGGCGGCCTATGCCACCCTGGACAAACACTTTAAGGATTACCGCGGCCGTGTGCTGGAGCGGTTCGGCGAGCAGGTGGAGAAGGAGCTGCGCTACAACATCAAGGCCAAGGAGATCGAGACCACGGTGGTGGACGAGAATGGTAAAGAGAAGAAGGTCAAGGAGACGGTGGACGTAGCCGCCGAGGGCTGGGACCCCTCCAAGTACAGCCCCTATGCCCGTATCTTTGACGAGGGCCACCCCGCCTACATGAAGGATGCCGAGCGGAATAAATATTACCTGCTGGCCCTTCAGGCCCAGGCCAACGACCGGCTCAAGTCCCGCGGCCACCTGTTCCTCAACGAGGTCTATGAGATGCTGGGCTTCCGCCTGACCAAGGCCGGCGCCGTGGTGGGCTGGATCTATGACCCCAGAGAGCCCATGGGGGACAACTTTGTGGACTTCGGCATGTTCGAGGTGTGCCGCGAGAAGGCGGTAGATTTCGTGAACGGCTACGAGCGGTCTTTTATCCTGGACTTCAACGTGGTAGGCGACATCACCGACGCGCTGGCCACCCACCAGACGCTGTGAGGGCTGAGCCATGAAGAAATTTTTGGCGACCCTGCTGCTTGCAGCCGTAATGCTCACCGGAGCGTCCTTCTGCGTGGAGTATGAGCCTGCCGCCGCTTTGGAGCCGGTTGTCACCCCGGTCCATGCGGTTGCGGAACAGGTCAACCTGACGGAGAAACGGGCTGATATTCCTCAGCCTGTGGTCTCCAAGCCCCCTGTCGTCCAGCCGGAGGAACCGATGGAAGAGCCCGACGCCGTCACGCTGACCCAGGAGGAGATCGACCTGATCGCCCTCTGCGTGATGGCAGAGGCGGAAGGCGAGCCGGAGGAGGGCCAGCGTCTGGTCATCGACACCATTTTGAACCGGGTGGACGACCCCCGGTTTCCCGACAATGTCCACGACGTGATCTATCAGAAGAACCAGTTTGCCGGCATGTATGGAGAGCGTATCGAGCGCTGCTATGTGAAGGAAGAGCTGGTTCAGCTGGTCCGGGAGGAACTGGAGAACCGCACGAACAGCGAGGTGGTCTTCTTCAGGACCAGCCACTATCATTCCTACGGCGTCCCCCTGTTCCAGGTGGGGGCGCATTATTTTTCCAGTTATGAGTAAAGGAGGCGCGCATTATGAAAACCTGCATCAAAGCCCTGCTGTCCTACGCCCTGGCCACCGTATCGGGACTCTGCCTGGTCGGCGGCGTCACCATTTTGTCCAGGAGGTAAGCGGTATGGAGGGATTTGCAAATCTGGTGTCCATGCTGGACTACGCGGTCAACACCAGAAGAAAACGCCACATCACCGGCGGGCTCCTGATCAGCGCGGCGCTGCTGTTCGGGGGCCTTGCCATTACCGTCATGAGCACTAAAGACGAAGAGGAGGACTACAATGAGTAAACTTGGCACAGCGCTGGCCTTTCTCGCAGGCGCCGCACTGGGGGGCGTTTCCGCATGGTATGTCGCCAAGACGCGGTACGACGAGCTTTCCGAGCAGGAGATTGACTCCGCCAAGCAGGCCTTTTATGCCAGGGAGCAGCAGCTGAAGGAGGAGATCGCCGCTCTGAAGGAGCATCTGGCCAAAGAGGACGAGCCGGAGGAGGCGCCCAAAACCGTTTTGGCGGCCAACAAGAACCAGGAGAAGGGCGACATCAACGACTACGCCAAGATGGTCAGCCGGGTTGGATATTCCCGCACCTCGGTGCCCCCGAAGCCGGAGCATGAGGTGGAGGCCCCCTATGTCATCTCCCCGGGGGAATTTGGGGAGATGGATGGCTACACCCAGATCAGCCTGACCTATTTTGACGACGGCATCCTTTCCGATGAGAACGGGGTCATCATCGACGAGCCGGAGGATATTGTTGGGGACGCTCTGAACCACTTCGGGGAGTACGAGGAGGATTCCGTCTTTGTCCGGAGCGACCCCAAGCGGTGCGACTACGAGATCCTGCGGGACCTGCGCAGCTACGCGGAGTTCCGATCCACCCTTCCTCCGAAAATTTGAAAGGGAGGTCTGACGCTTGACCCGGGATGAACTGATTGACCAGTATTTTGACTGGATGTATCAGCTCGTGGTCGACGACCGATATTCTAACAAGTCCTATCGTAAGCTGTTTGCGCGGCTTTACGATACGGAATTCACCTATACGATTCCGATGGACGGCAACCGGGCCGAAGACGGCATCGACCTTAGATATCGGTTCGGTCGCGAGCAATTATATTCTGACGCCATGGTCGCGTCCTGCCTGGACGACCGCCCGTGCAGCATTCTGGAAATGATGATCGCCCTCGCCATCCGCTGCGAGGAGCACATCATGGACGACCCCGACGCCGGAGACCGGACGGGGCAGTGGTTCTGGAGTATGCTGGTGAGCCTGGGGCTCGGCTCCATGGACGACCGGAAGTTTGACCGATATTTTGTTGATCAGACGCTGGAGCGGTTCCTGGAACGCGGGTACGGACGCAACGGCGAAGGCGGGCTCTTTACCGTGGACAACGGCCGCGACATGCGGAACACGGAAATCTGGTATCAGATGAACTATTACCTGCGCGAAATCATCAGGGAGGGAGGCATTTAGCATGAGTAAAAAGGGAAAATTCGTGGATATCTGCACGCTGGAGGACTTGACGGCCCTGGTAAACCACAACTTCCAGGCCTTTGAGAAGCGGGTGGCCAAGCTGAGCCGTAAAAGCAGCATGTTGACCGTGCTCGCCGTTGCCGCAGTTGTGGGCGTTTACGCCCTGGCGGCGGAGAACCGGAAGCGGGAGGAACAGGTCTACCAGCTTTCGGTCCGTGTGAAAAAACTGGAGTATGATAAAGGAGAGTAAGTGACCCGATGCTGGACTTCTTGATGATTTCAACGCGCAGCGGGAAACGCGGCATCATCGAGATCTATCCCAAGTTTATCATCAAGAAAAGTAGCGACCTCATGATCAGAGGCGGCGACTTCTATGCAATCTGGATTGACGAACGGGGTATGTGGTCGACTGATGAACAGGACGCGGTCGACTTGATCGACCGTGAGCTGGACCGATACGCAGAAGAAAACCGCACGCGCTTTGACGGCAACATTCGCGTCCTCCATATGTGGGACGCGGAAACTGGCATGATCGACACCTGGCACAAGTATTGCCAGAAGCAGATGAAAGACCAGTTCCATATGCTCGATGAAAAGCTGATATTCTCCAACACGAAAGTGACCAAGCGCGACTACGCCAGCAAGTCCCTCCCCTACCCCCTGGAGCCGGGGGAGACTCCGGCGTGGGAGCGTCTGGTCTCCACATTATATTCTCCCGAGGAGCGGCACAAGATCGAGTGGTGCATCGGGGCTATCGTTACCGGGGAGTCCAAGAAGCTGCAAAAGTTTCTGGTCTTCTATGGAGCGGTGGGCACCGGAAAGAGCACCATCATCAATGTGATCATGCAGCTCTTCGAGGGATACCACACCAGCTTCAGCGCCAAGGACCTGGGCTCCTCCAGCAACGCCTTTGCTCTGGAGGCCTTCCGCGCCAATCCGCTGGTGGCCATTCAGCATGACGGCGACCTCTCCCGCATCGAGGACAACACCCGCATCAATTCGCTGGTGTCCCACGAGATGATGACTGTCAACGAAAAGTTCCGCTCCGCCTACTCCAACCGCTTTAAGACCTTCCTCATCATGGGAACCAACAAGCCGGTCAAGATTACGGACGCGAAATCCGGCGTCATCCGAAGGCTGATCGACGTGACGCCCACCGGGGACAAGGTTCCGCCGGACGAGTACCGGAGGCTGACCCGGCAAATCCCCTTCGAGCTGGGCGGCATTGCCTATCACTGTCAGGAGGTCTATCTGGAGGACCCGGACTACTACAACGATTATATTCCCATCGCCATGATGGGGGCCTCCAATGACTTTTATAACTTCATCGTGGACTCCTATCATGTGTTCAAACGGGACGATGGCGTGTCCCTGAAGTCGGCCTGGGAGATGTATAAGGTCTACTGCGAGGACGCCAAGGTGCCCTACCCCGTCTCCCGCATGATATTTAAGGAGGAGCTGAAGAACTACTTCCGGTGTTACGAGGAGCGGTTCAGCATGGGGGACGGGTCCCGCGTTCGGAACTATTACAGCGGGTTTCGGACGGAAAAATTTGAGGAACAGGCGCCGGAGGACAAGCCGGTGTCGCCCCCTCACCCCACCATCGACTTTGTGGAGGGGCAGGCTTCGGCGTTTGACAAGGACTGCGCCGACTGCCCCGCCCAGTATGCAGGCGGAGAAGGCACGCCCCGTAACAAATGGGAGCGTGTCCGGACAAAGCTGTCCGCCCTGGACACCAGCAAGCTGCACTACGTCAAGCTCCCGGAAAACCACATCGTCATCGACTTTGATATTCCGGACGAGCAGGGCCAGAAGTCCTTTGAGCGGAATCTGGCCGAGGCGAGCAAGTGGCCGGCCACTTATGCGGAGGTAAGCAAGAGTGGCTGCGGCATCCACCTGCATTATATTTATTCCGGAGACCCGACGCGGCTCAGCCGGATTTACGACGACCATATCGAGGTCAAGGTCTTTACCGGCAACAGCTCCCTGCGCCGCAAGCTCTCCAAATGCAACAACCTGCCTATCGCTACGATAAGCTCTGGATTACCGTTGAAAGGAGAAAACAATGTGGTAAATTCCAAAGTCATTCAAAGCGAAAAAGGGCTTAGAGTTCAGATCAAGCGAAACCTCAATAAGGAAATCCATCCGGCTACTAAGCCCTCTATCGACTTTATCCACAAGATTCTGACGGACGCCTATGAGAGCGGTATGCCCTACGACGTCACCGATATGCGCAACGCGGTCCTGGCCTTCGCCGCCAACAGCACCAACCAGGCGGAATACTGCATCAAGCTGGTGAATAAGATGCCCTTCAAATCCGCCGAGGACGGGCAGGGGGTGAAAAACGACGAGGCCAAGCTGGTCTTTTATGATGTAGAGGTATTCCCCAATCTGTTCCTGGTGAACTGGAAGATCGAAGGCCCCGGTCAAACCGTGGTCCGGATGATCAACCCCAAGCCCACGGAGATCGAGGAGCTGATGAAGTTCCGTTTGGTGGGGTTCAACTGCCGCCGGTACGACAATCATATTTTGTACGCCCGGCTGATGGGTTACACCAACGAGCAGCTCTACAACCTGTCCCAGAAGATCATCAACAGCGAGAAGAAGGCCCGAAGCACCAACTGCTTCTTTGGGGAGGCCTACAACGTCTCTTATACGGACGTGTATGACTTCTGCTCGGTCAAGCAGAGCCTGAAGAAATGGGAGATCGAGCTGGGTCTTCATCACCAGGAGCTGGGTCTTCCCTGGGACCAGCCGGTTCCGGAGGAGATGTGGCAGAAGGTCGCGGAATACTGCGACAACGATGTCATTGCTACCGAGGCCGTCTTTAATGCCCGGAAAGCCGACTTTGTGGCCCGGGAGATCCTGGCGGACGTGGCCGGGATGACGGTGAATGACACCACCAACTCCCTCACCACCAGAATTATATTTGGCGGAAACAAGCGCCCCCAGGACCAGTTCAATTACCGGAATATGGGCGACACGACGCAGATCTATGACCCGAACCGGGACCTGCCCTTTACCATGGGAGAACCTGAGTTCGACGAGTTCACCGCCTTTGACAAAAAGGGACGCCCCATCTTCCCCGGATACAAATTCGAGGGCGGGAAGTCCCTCTATCGCGGTGAGGAGGTTGGCGAGGGCGGCTACGTCTATGCCGAGCCGGGTATGTACGGCGACATCGCCCTGCTGGACATTGCCTCCATGCACCCCTCCAGCATCATCGCGGAGGAGCTGTTCGGCCCCGAGTACACCAAGCGGTTCCAGGAGATCAAGGACGCCCGTGTGGAGATCAAACACAAGAACTTTGAGAAGGCCCGGAAGATGCTGAACGGCGCACTGGCCAAGTATCTGACGGATGAGGGTTCGGCAGACGCTCTGGCCCAGGCACTGAAAATCGCCATCAACTCGGTCTATGGCCTGACCTCGGCCAACTTCGAGAATCCCTTCCGGGACAACCGGAACAAAGACAATATCGTCGCCAAGCGCGGAGCCCTGTTTATGGTCAACCTCAAGCACGAGGTCCAGAAACGGGGCTTTACTGTTGCCCACATCAAGACGGACTCCATCAAAATCCCGGACGCAACGCCAGCCATCATCGACTTTGTGATGAAGTACGGTGAGAAGTACGGCTATACCTTTGAGCACGAGGCCACCTACGACCGGATGTGCCTGGTGAACAACGCCGTTTACATCGCCAAGTACGCCACGGCGGAGAAATGCCAGCTGGCTTACGGCTATGTGCCCGGTGATATTCGGAAACACCCCGGCGAATGGAACGCCACCGGCACCCAGTTCCAGATCCCCTACGTGTTCAAGAAGCTGTTCTCCAGGGAAGAGATCGTGTTCGAGGATATGTGCGAGACCAAATCGGTCACCACCGCGCTGTACCTGGATACGAACGAGACCCTGCCGGATGTATCCGAGTATGAGAAAGAGCTTGAAACACTGCGGAAAAAATGGCCGGACAAAGAGGGACAGTACCCCATGGATTATGACGAGGTCGTTGCGGATCTGAAAGCCAAAATCGAACCGGGCCACAATTATATTTTCATCGGCAAGGTTGGCTCCTTTTGTCCTATGAAACCCGGCTGCAACGGCGGTCTACTGCTGCGGGAGGTCGTGGACAAAAAGACCGGCGAAAAGAGCTATGCCTCTGCTGGCGGGGCCAAGGGCTACCGTTGGCTGGAGTCTGAGATGGTCAAGCATCTGGGTAAGGAAGACGGCATCGACCGGGGGTACTACGATGCCATGGTGGACGCCGCCGTTGCGGATATTTCCCAATACGGAGACTTCGAGTGGTTCGTATCCGACGACCCCTATGTGAAAGCGGACGATGACACGCCACCCTGGTTCGGCCCCGGGGAGCCCTATGGCGATGACGCTACCGCCTTTGATGTGAGGTGAAGACGATGAGCATCGTGCTGATTATATTCTGGTTCGACGTTCTGGCTGCGTTCATTTGCGCCGCCACCGAGCGGTTCTTCCTATGCGGCGTCAATGTCGTGTTGGCGGTTTTGCTGGCTTTCATAGCCATGGTTTATGAGGGGCGTCTACTGAACCGCGTCAAGAAGCTGGAAGAGGAAGTCGCATTGCTCCGCAGGGGCACGATTATCTGCGAACACCTTTCCCAAATCAACGATAAATAAAGGAGAGTTTTATTATGGCTAATCCCAGAGTGAATGAGAACCTTGTGATCGAGAACGCCCGCCTGCTCTTCCGGAACTTCTCCGGCAGAGAGAGCAAGTACAACCGCGCCGGACAGCGGAACTTCTGCGTCTACATCGAAGATGCCGCAGACGCCCAGAAGCTGATCGATGACGGCTGGAATGTCCGTGTTCGTCCGCCCCGTGAGGACGGCGAGGAGCCCCGCTATTATATTCAGGTGGCGGTCAGCTTTGAGAACATTCCGCCCACGGTCTACATGATTACCAAGCGCAAGAAGGTAAAGCTGGACGAGGAGTCCATCGACACCCTCGACTTCGCGGAGATCCGCAATGTGGATCTGACCATCCGCCCCTACAACTGGGTGATTCAGGAGGGCACCAAGAACGAGAAGAGCGGCGTTAAGGCCTACCTGCGTTCGCTGTACGTGGTCATCGAAGAGGATGAGTTCGCCGAGAAGTACGCCGGCGACGAGTATCCGGAGGAGTAAGACCAATGCGGGGGCGTCGTTGAATAAGGAGATAGCCGGCGCCCTCTCCTATTTTTGAAAGGAGAAAAACCATGGCAAATGAGGTAAATTGCCGCATGATTTTTAAGGAGGGCGTGGAATGAAGCCATTCTGGAAAAATTCCCGGAAGAAAAAAACGAAGAAACCTACCACTCCTCTCCAGCAGAAACCGAGAACACGGGCAAAACCGAAGTCCATGGAGGAACCGTGGAAACCTCCCATGGCTGTTCCGCCCAAAGCGATGGGGCAAGAAAGAACACCCATCACACAGATGCTGGAATCGGCTCGTCCCGCCCGGAAAGAGTACATTCCAGCCAGGCCATCGACGCGAAAGAGCGAGTATTATCACGAGTTTCGCTCCAATTTTCAGCAGCTGCTTTCTCCAAAATGTCGCCCGATTGATATTTGGAGGGATTTCATCGTCATGGTGGCCTGCGCAATGTCCAATACCGTGGATAAAGCCCATTATGATGAGCGGGAGAAACGGTATCTGGAAATCATCAACAAATACGAAGAATCTCAGCAGCATATTTTCCCCAAACTCTATGCCGCTGTGGTCCTGGCTCTGGATGAAAACCCGGAACAGGACTTTCTCGGCGAGATGTTTATGGATCTGCACCTCGACTATGAGGAGCTGAAACAGATATTTACGCCATACCACGTGTGCCAACTGATGGCGGACATCACGATGGACGACCTTGTTGAGCAGATTGACAAGCAGGGCTATGTTTCCATCAATGACTGCTGCTGTGGAGCAGGAGCAAATCTAATTGCCGCAATCAATTCCGCCCGACGCAAATTGGAAGATGCGGGCCTGAACTTTCAGAACCACATTCTGATCATCGGGCAGGACATCGAGGAACTGGTGGCACTGATGTGTTATATTCAGATCTCCCTGCTCGGGGTCGCTGGCTATATCAAGGTCGGAAACGCCCTTACGGAGCCAATGACCCCTGGCGACAGCATGGAAAATTACTGGTTCACGCCTATGTATTTTTCTGACGTATGGCACACAAGAAGAACCATTCGGACGTTTATGGATTTATTTAAGGAGGATGCGACATGAATAAATGGCCAAGATGCGAGGACTGCGTGCGCGACAATTACCTTAGAGCGCCCGTCTGTCAAACCTGCGTTGCCGGAAGCAATTTTTTGCCCCGGGGACGCAGCAAGATTTACTACGAGTCTGTCCAGGAGATGAATCAGCCGCCGGCAGCTTATCGCGCTATGGTTCAGGCCTTGCGGAGGTTTGACGATAGCGCTCTTGTTCCGGAGATTCTGGACGTGATGTTCAACGAGCCAGCCACTATCGTCTTCTGGGCCGATGGCACCAAGACTGTGGTCAAAGCCGTTTACGACGAGTTCGATCCGGAGAAGGGGCTTGCTGTGGCGATTGCGAAGAAAGCTCTCGGCAACAAGGGCAACTACTACAATGTCATTGCAAAGTGGACGGACGAGTATCTTGAGAAAGAGGACAAGTGATGCCCCGTGGCCATCCAGTTATATGACTACCAGCTCGAAGCTCTGAATCGGATGAAAAACGGCTGTATCCTCTGCGGCGGGGTTGGTTCGGGGAAGTCCCGGACCGGCCTCGCTTATTACTATGTGCAAGAGGGCGGCAAAGTGGGTACGGACGAGTATATTCCGATGAAGAATCCCAGAGACCTCTACATCATCACCACTGCACGAAAACGGGACACCTGTGAATGGCAGGGCGATTTGGCTCCGTTCCTGCTCTCCCCCACTCCGGAGGCCAACTACTACAAAAACAAAGTGGTCATCGACTCCTGGAACAACATCGGTAAGTACGTTGACGTCAAGGACGCCTTCTTTATCTTTGATGAACAGCGGGTGGTGGGGTATGGCGCCTGGACCAAGGCGTTCCTCAAAATCGTAAAGTCGAATGACTGGCTTCTGCTCTCGGCCACGCCTGGCGATACCTGGCAGGATTATATTCCGGTCTTCATCGCCAACGGGTTCTACCGCAACAAGACCGACTTTGTGGACCAGCATGTGATCTACGATTGGAGGGCCAAATACCCGAAGGTTGACGGCTACCGCAATACCGGAAGGCTAATCCGGCTTCGGGACAGGATTCTGGTCAACATGGATTTCAAGCGGCAGACAGTATCCCATCATGAGGACATCCGGGTTTCGTATGATATTTCCAGGTATAAGGACATCATGCGGACGCGATGGAATCCCTGGGAGGACAGGCCCATTGAAACCGCAGCCGAACTCTGCATGGCGCTTCGCCGGGTGACCAATTCGGATGAATCCCGGTCTGTTGCGATACTGGAAATCATGGAGGACCACCCCAGGGCCATCATCTTTTACAGCTACGACTATGAGCTGGATATTTTGCGTTCACTCGGGTATCCGGAGGGTACGGAGGTTGCGGAGTGGAACGGTCACAAGCACCAGGAAATCCCTACCGGAAAAAAGTGGGTGTACCTCGTCCAGTACACCGCCGGCTGTGAGGGTTGGAACTGCATTACCACGGACACCATTATATTCTACTCGCAGCAGTATTCCTATAAGGTTGCCACACAGGCGGCCGGACGGATTGACCGGCTGAACACGCCCTACCGGGATCTCAACTACTACCACCTGAAGAGCTTTTCCGGGATTGACCTCGCCATCAGCAAGGCTCTGTCCAAGAAGAAGAACTTCAACGAGGGCAAGTTTGTCGGTTGGGCCACAAAGCCGTTGGAGGTGAACCCCAAGAGTCATGAACAGGAAAGACGTCGCAGAGCTGCTTAACCGCAGGCGGAGACAAATTCTCGTTCACAGCATCATTTATTACAAAATGGACGATAACCTCATTTCGGATAGCACCTGGTCGGCATGGGCTACGGAGCTGGAAGAGCTTCAGAAGAAGTACCCCGACATCGCCGCCAAGGTTCCCTATGCAGAAGAATTCAAAGACTTCGACCACTCGACTGGTATGAACCTGCCTTTGGATGACCCCTGGACAGTCAATAAGGCCCGACAGCTGCTTGCGATGAAGGACAGAGGATTCTGCATCCAATGTGAGCAGCTTGAAATTAAACTCTAAAAGGAGAAAGACGATGAATGACGAAATTAAATTTGCGTCAGACCATAGCGATGTTGAAAGTCGCGTTTTCGCTTTTCGCAGTTGCATGGAGCCTGCTCTGCATCTGTTTCCGGAGAGCATCGTTGAGAGGTTGAAAGGAGGCGGCTTCTTTACGGCCCCGGCCAGCACCAAATACCATGGAGCATACGAGGGCGGTCTGTTCGAGCACAGTCTGAATGTGACCATCTCTCTGGTAGAACTCACAAAGCAGAATAGCCTGACGTGGGGACGCCCGGAATCGCCTTACATCATCGGCATGTTCCATGATATTTGCAAGCAGGATCAATACCGGCATCCGGTTGACGCGACTTTCTATGGTGGCGGTGCCCCGATCCCTCTTGTTGATGAAAGCAAGTGGGAGTACGACCCCGATGCGGTTCTCAAAGGGCACGGGGAGAAGTCGGTGATGCTGCTTTCCCAGCATTTGTCCCTTACCATGGAAGAAATCCTGTGCATCCGTTATCACATGGGCGCCTTTGTAGACCAGAAAGAGTGGAACGACTACACAAGGGCAATTCATGCGTATCCGAACGTCCTCTGGACGCATACGGCAGACATGCTTGCGGCGCACATCCTGGAAGTTGACAAGTGACCATACCTTATTATATTCTGTCTCAAAAGAGGTGAAAGGAATGCTTGGCGCGATTGTTGGGGACATTGTTGGCTCCAGATTTGAACGGCATAACCACAAGTCCAAGGACTTTGAACTATTTACAGACCGGTGCCGGTTTACGGATGATACGGCCATGACGGTGGCCATCGCCAAAGCGCTGTTGGAGTGCAAAGGCGACTATACCGAGCTCAGCGATCACACAGTTCGGTGTATGCAGGAGATTGGGCGAAAGCACCCCAATGCCGGGTACGGACAGATATTCTACCTCTGGCTCCACCATAAGAACCCGGGGCCCTACCGAAGCTATGGAAATGGCTCCGCCATGCGGGTAAGCCCGGTGGCTTATGTTGCCAAAACGGAAAAAGAATGTATCCAACTTGCCAAGGCAGTAACGCAGGTCAGTCACGATCATCCAGAGGGGATAAAAGGCGCGGAGGCTGCGGCTTTGGCTACTTGGGGTGCGATGCGTGGAATTCCAAAAGGAGCAATCCGGGCGCACATCGAGGAGTGGTATTATATTTTGGATTTCACCATTGACGAGATCCGGCCTAAATACCGCTTTGACGCAAGCTGTCAGGGCTCTGTTCCGCAGGCAATCAAGGCGTTTCTGGAGTCCGAGGACTTTGAAGATGCTATCCGCATCGCGGTCTCCCTCGGTGGGGACAGCGACACGATTGCGGCTATTGCCGGCGGGATCGCGGGAGCCTATTACGGCGTCCCGAACGACCTTAGACTGAAAGCAATAGAGTATCTGCCGGCAGAGTTCATTGATATTCTGGAAGACTTTGAGAGAAACTATTGTTGAAACGCAAATCGAGGCCACCCTCATCTTCGGGGGTGGTCTTTTCTTATTATTAGGAGGCACTGCCAATGGATAAAAAGCAGCTACAAGAGTTTATCAGCGCCATTGGGTCGATTGCGGAAACGGCCCTTCTCTTTTATCGGAGCACCCTGGCAGCGAAAGCAACTCCGGAGGAGGCCATGCGGCTGACCCAAGCCTTTATTGCGGCCATATTTTACGGCAACAAAAACAGCAGCTCCACTCCGGATCAGTGAAAGGAGAACATTATGACGATTCAGGGATGGGTTCTCTTTGGGATTCTTGCTCTCTTTATTCTTTCGTTTGGCATCTTTGGAGCAATTATATTTGAAAAGATTGTCTGGAAGGTTCTTGGCATTGTAGCCGCCATGCTCCTCATCATCGGACTCTTTGCCGGGATGCGCTGGTATTATCAGAATACCGCCAGCGGTCAACGGGCAATGACCGACCAGAAAAGCGAACTGGACAATGGGCTCGAACGGACGGTGACGATTTACACGGCGGATGGTGAGATCATTGCACAGTACACTGGGAAAATTGACATTGAGGGCAATGACGGCGGCTACGTCCTCTTTGACTATGAGGGGAAGCGCTACACCTACTATAACTGCTTTGTGGAGTCTATTGCGGACATTAAGTAGGGTACGGACGAAAAATTATATTTAAGAGGTAAGACTATGGCTGGATTGAATTGTGAAATCAGATGGGAAACCCGGCTCTGTGAGGTAGATGGCGAGCTTGGATATTTCCATTGCTGGGAACATTGGTCCAATGTGATAGATGCGAGTCCGCTGCGGGGGGGTCATCCCGGAGGCCAGATTAGGCAAGTCTATGGAATTGTCGAGTTTAAGGACGGCGTCCGGCGGATTGACCCTGCAAAAATCAAGTTCTGCGACGACGAAAACGCTATTCTGGCGGAGATGGAGAAACACAATCGCGCCGGTAAATTGGAGGGTCAGTAATGAAAGTTTGTATTTTATCGAATGATGACCCCGCGGCCTTTCAAAGCTCGATCAATGCTTTTATCGCTGACAAAAAGGTCATCGACATCAAGTATCAGAGCATGAACCTGACGCTCAAGTTTACGAATGGGGTTCCTTCGGAATCAATCATCGTGGATCGTGCGCTCATCATCTATGAAGAATGAGCAGATAGCGGCAGTTCGTTGCAAATGCGGACGCCCGGCACATATTTGGCATTCGCGGGATGGATATTTATGCGGGTGCATCAATCCGGACTGCGCCATCTCTTTAGAGAGGTCACAGAAGTCCAGAGCGGAATCGATCCAAAAGTGGAATGCAAAGATGAAAGGAGAATCTCATGAATAACGAATGGCATCCCTGCCGGTATATCGATTGTACGTTGGAACATGACGACTCCTGGGTAGACGGAAAGTGGTATGAATGGGAAGATATTTACGGCAACCGTGAAGTCGCTCGAATGAAACTCGACGCCATGGACCACTTTTATCCTAATACCAAAATCATCAAGGAAGAAAATGTCCGTCGTTACAGAGAGATTATGGAAGGAGAAAACTGATGTTCGTTGTGAGAGACTGGACGCGAAACCCTTCTTACACCATGGTAAGCAACGACGTTAAAGACGTCCGCGATATTGTTATCGGCATTACCGGAGATGAAACGATTGGCGACCATGTGCTTCTTCATCTTGGGCATATGATTTTTGGACAATTTTTAGTATGGGGTCCGCTTGTCATCAGGTGCGTTCCGGATGAAGATGCTCAGGCATTACATTTGAAAGGAGAAAACGATGCTGATCATTAAGACAGCGGAAGACCGAGAACGCTGCACGTCTTGTTATGGCAACATCATCGTTGAGTTGACCATGGAAGAAGTCGTTGCCCTGTTCTCAGGAGCAACGCTCGGCGATCCGAACTTTAATGAATATGGGATATTCATTCGATTAGAAGGCTCCACACCTGTTTGAAAGGAGAAACTAATGGGTATTAAGTTTGAAGGTCAGGTCTTAAAATTTGGCACCGTGGATAAATGCAATAGAAAATTTGCCCCGGACTGCAAGATCACGTTCCCCGAGAAAATCCCGGTAGCCTACAACTTCGATATGGATGAAATAATCGGACATGCTGATATTTCCAAGGTGGAGGACGGACTCAAAGGCGTGGTATCATTGTTCGATACGAATATTCTCCCTGGAAACGAGTATTTCGTTGGCGGATATTATACCAGGATCAAGACGCATGTGGAGGATTACATCACCGTCATCGATTCTGGTAGATTGGTCAGCATGAGTATCGTTCCGGAGCATAATGTCGCTGATGAAAATTTGAAAGTTAGGAGAGTTGGACCCAATGCTGAAAATTGAAAACACCGAGGTTTTGGGCTGGGGGCACGCCATTCATGGTATGCGCAATCCGATGAACCGTCTCCGCAACGCCGGCACCGACCACCGGAAGTTCATGCGGATGATAACGGTCTATGTAGACCTGACTGGCCCTCTGTACTGGTGGAAGGAGTTCGATACCTACAAGGTGGGGACGGTGGCCAATTCCTGCTCCACAATGCACAAAATTGCGGCGAAGGAGTTTACGCTGGAGGATTTCAGCTATGAGCATTTGATTGATAAAGAGGTATTTGCGTATCCTCTCGGAGGTGGTTGGAGAGGTCTTTCCCCAATCGAGATACTTAACGCAACCATTGAGTTGTTGAATAATGCCAGAAAATACTATCTGAGCATGGAGAAACAAAAAGTCCCCAAAGCAAGTGAGAAAGCCAAGGAAATTTGGTGGCAGATGATTCAGCTTCTCCCTTCCTCCTACAACCAGCGGCGAACGGTCATGCTCAACTATGAAGTGCTGGCCAATATCTACAAGAGCCGGCGGAATCACAAGCTGGATGAGTGGCACACCTTCTGCGACTGGATCGAGGGTTTGCCGTACAGTGAGCTGATTACTGGCTCCAGTTTGAAAGATATCCCCATTAGTAATGAAATCATGGAAGAGGCAAAACGAAGAGTCCATGAGGAGCTGAATACCCAGCTCGATCATTTCTGTAAATTACATGAGGGTTAAATGATGAATAAGGAACAGAAGTGGATCGAAAAGCACCCCATAACGTGGCTTTTGATGCAGAAAATAGGGGAGTTTCTGTGGTTCTTTGCCAAGTTCTCTGTCTGTATGCTTTTGTGGTGGGCGATACACCTCTGATTGACACTCTTCGGCCAAGCATGGTATGATGAACTTGGATAAGCCAAATCGACTATGCGCAAAAAGTGCAGCTCCTATTATGGAAGGAGGTTGTTAAGCTATGGCCGAACGCAACAATTCTCACCTTCTGGATGGTGGTGATGATTCCATGGGCATGACAGACAACCAGTATAAGGGTATGCTTCTGGACCAGTTGGAAGACTGGCAGGAAGTCCTGGATCTGGCAATCAAGGCCGGGAACACCGAAATCCAGGAAAAGGTCGAGAAACAGATTCGCAAAATCAATGAAAAGCTGAAGTTCTAAACCTCGACCAAAGGGAGAGCCTACGGAAACGTGGGCTCTCTTCTTTTATATTTGAAAGGGGGCGATCGGATGGAAAAAATACTTCGACTAAACGAACAAGATATTGTCCAGGCACTTGCAGACCACTTCAATGTGGATCGCGCCAAAGTAAACCTGACGGTCAAAATTAGGACAGAGGGATATGGCCCGACCGAGCATCAGTTTCCGGAAGTGAGCGCTGTTATCAAGGAGGGTTGAGCATGGACATTCCAGGAATACGATGCTTGACCCGCATTCACATCAAAGTTTGCTCGCTGAAACCCACCCTGCTCATGTATGAAATGATGGCGAAAGAAATGGGCATATCTCTGCACTGTCCAAACTATATTGATATTTCACGGCTTCGCCCGGAGAAAGGACAAAAAGATGACGCTTCATGAAAAAGTAGTCCTATCGGCTTACACCGGCATTTTGATGTGCGACTTTTCCGAAGTGCACAAGTACATCGAAAAACTCCTCGGCAGGCCGGTCTGGACGCATGAACTGGCCAGCGAGGCTCTGTGGTCCGAAATTAAGGAGAAAGCGAAGCCTGATTTTCACAAAATCATCGAGCCATAGGAGGGGGGTCCAATGCGAAAGCTCTATGTTTGCAATCGTAAGCGATGCGGCGACCGGTGTCACTATCCTGATTGCCGGCATACCACTGATATTTCCCATGCACTCAATGCTCCAACCTTCCCCAACGGCTTTGAGAAGGTGAAGCACAACGGTAACGTCTATTTTGTAGAGAGGGAGGATTGATATTTTGACCTTTAAGGAATTCACAGCCTGGTGCAATGAACGAGCCTGTGACGGACGGTGGGGTATGGTAGAGGCAATGGTCTGCATCGACCTGATGGCGGAAATCCGAAAACTATCCTTCTGGAAAAGGGGAAATTTTTGGCGGGAGCTGTATGAAAAGCGTATTTTGGATGAAATTGTCGAGCCAATCAACCAAAAGATCATCATCGACCAATTCGCCGCCAGAATACCGCATACTGACCAAGCAATCACACACGAAAAGGAGCATTCTACCATGACAATCAATGAATACCAGGCGCTTGCGCTGCGCACGGAGTCACGCATCACCACCGACCCCGTCCCTTATATTCGCGTTCTGGAAGGGCTTATGGGCCTGAACGGAGAGGCCGGCGAGGCCATTGACCTGATGAAGAAAGTGCTGTTCCAAGGCCACGAGTTCGACCGGGAGCACATGGCCAAAGAACTGGGCGACATTGCCTGGTATCTAGCTGTCAGCGCTGACGCCATTGGCTACGACCTGGAGAGCATCCTGCAAATGAATGTGGACAAACTCAGGACGCGGTATCCGGACGGTTTCAGCACGGAGCAGAGCCTGCATCGCAGCGCCAATGATATTTAGGAGGCACCGCCATGAGCATCCAAGATGACTACCTGTTTGTCCGGTTTGACAAATACTGCAAAACCTGCAAGCATGAGAAGCTGGAGGAAAACGAACCGCCCTGCGACGAGTGTCTGGAGCATCCAGTAAACCTGCACTCGCATAAACCCGTTTGCTACGAGGGTACGGATGAATGAGGAGGCTGCGCGCTATGAAACTGCGATTCATTGGGGAAGATGGTTCCATGGGTCTGAAAAACGGCGAAGCCTATGACGCCCGCATTTATATTCGAGGGAAGTTCCTTTGGGTGGAATGGAAGGTCGGGCGTTTCATGACTCGTTCCTGCCCTTACTCCTCTACGAAGGCATTTGCCCAGAATTGGGACCTGGCATACACCACTTAAAACACAGGAGGGCAATATGGCACAAAAGCGAATCAGGATGGTTCAGCGTGATATTTTGAACGATCGGCTGCGGCTTCTCTACGACGACGGAACGCAAGGTGTTCTGGAGTATGGGGAAGCCGTTTCCCGTTCCAAGGCGCCTGCCATCATCAAACCGAACGACTTTGTTGGGCTGACGCTCAAGCAGGCCAAACTGAAACTTGGCATCAAGAATTGAGGTGCGGCCCGTGAGTTACCAATACGATTTATATTTACAAAAGCACAAGGCCAACGTGAAAAAGGGTTTTGACTGGCTTCAGACCAACATGCCCTGGCTCTTTGAGGGGAAACCGGACGCTGCTTGGCAGACCGAGTTCGAGCATGATGCGTCCAAATCAAAGCCGGATGAGTACGAGGCCTATGACGCTTATTTCTATGGAGGCAACCGCTCCTATGCTGTTGTCCAGGCGTTCCAAAGAGCCTGGCTCCTGCACATCCACCGCAATCCCCATCACTGGCAGCACTGGGTTCTAATCAACGATGACCCCGGTGAAGGCGAAGTCCTGCTGGAGATGCCTTACAATTATATTATTGAGATGATCTGCGACTGGTGGGCCTTCAGCTGGGCGGAAGGTGATCTGAGCGAGATCTTCTCGTGGTATGATGAACATAAGGACTATATCAAACTGAACCCGAAGACCCGCGAAACCGTGGAAGATATTCTCTGGGAACTCCGGGGCCGGCTTGGATTTAATGTCCTTGCTCATCATGGCGTCAAAGGTCAGAAGTGGGGCGTTCGTAATAGGCCGCCGTATCCGCTTGATAAAACCGGGAAGTCTGATACAATAGTGACAAAAACCATCAAAGGACACACTGCTCCTTCTAAGCGAGATGAACCGGACAGTGTTGTCGACCATGTTACTTCTGACGGTAGCGTTAAAACTCGTGCCTTTTATGACGGCGATGGTTGGAAAGTAAAGGAGATACACACAACCGATCACGGAAACCCAAAACACCATTCATACGGAAGACATGGGGAACATGTTCATTATTATGAATGGGACCACGAAACCGGCAAACAGATTAGTAACAAACAAGAAGAGATACCACCCGATCTCAGAAAGGAGAACGATGATATTTTATGACTTTGGAGGAATTTGTAAGAAATCTGACCGAGGAGTACGGCACCGCCGAGTTCGAGTATAATGGACAACAATGTGGCGTAGAGCCGCAAACTCAGGATTCAGAGACCACTTATACTATGTGGTATGGCGAGGTGTGGAAAGACTACGACAACATTGACGATCTTCTTTCGGACGGGTTCTTTGATGGAGAATCTCTCCAGGATATTTTCCCGTCGATCGACGTCTGGTTCTAAATCTCGCAGGAAAGGAGAAAAACTGTGATAACAATTCAAGGGCAATACAACACTGCTATTTGCTACACCAACGAGCTGGAAGGAGCGGCTCGGGAGCAGATTCAAGCTGTTTGTGACCGGCCTGAGTTTGCAGGCTGTAAAATCCGCATTATGCCCGATGTCCATGCGGGTAAAGGCTGTACCATCGGCACCACCATGACCATCCAAGACAAAATCGTTCCGGGTATGGTAGGGGTAGATATCGGCTGCGGTATGGAAACGGTAGAACTGGCTGAGCATGAGATCGACTTTGCAAAGCTGGATGCACTGATTCGGGAGAAGATCCCCTATGGCAGGGAAATTCGTGATATTCCCCATCCGCTCAACTCGGAAATCGACTTGACCCAGCTCCGTTGTGCCGACCAGATCAATCTTGACCGAGCAGTTCACAGCATCGGTTCTTTGGGAGGCGGTAACCACTTTATTGAGGTAGACCAAGCCGGGGACGGACGGCTGTTCCTTGTCGTTCACTCCGGGAGCCGGCACCTTGGGACAGAAGTGGCCGACTACTACCAAAACGAGGGACGTCGTGCGCTCTGGGGTGGAGTCAAGCATCAAATCCAGGAAACCATTGATCGGATGAAAGCTGAGGGCCGGGTCAAGGAGATCCAGATGACCATCGCTATTCTCAAGAAAGAGCATACACTGGATATTCCAAAGGATCTGGCCTATGTGGAAGGCAAGCTGTTTGACGACTATATCCACGATATGAAACTGACGCAGCAGTTTGCAGTGCTCAACCGGAAAGCCATGGTTGATGTCATCCTGGAGGGGATGGGACTTCACGCAGTGGATATTTTCACCACCATTCACAACTACATCGATACGGACGCCATGATCCTGCGAAAGGGCTCCGTTTCCGCCAAAGCTGGAGAAAAGCTGCTCATCCCGATCAACATGCGAGATGGCAGCTTAATTTGTATCGGCAAGGGCAAACTATTCTTGACAAGGGCATAATGCCAAGTGAAAAAGTTTTAGATTTTCCAGTGGATTGTAACACTCTCACTGGTAGCGTCAATCTGTGATATGAGTATATCAACCACCTTGCGCTTATCGTCAAAGCTCACGGACTCCCAATCATCAAGATAGCCCGTAATGCTATCAATCTGTGAAGCGGAAACAGAATTAGCGGTGAGGTCTGCGACCAGCCGGAGCTGTTTCTGCCGTTCCGCGTCCAGTTCCTCAATGCGGGTGTTTGCGTATTGCAGGAGAAGCGAATTAGCGCCGGACAAAGTGTCCAGAAGTTTCTCGATCTCGCTTTCCGTCTTTGCCAAGGCAACGCGGGCGGCGGTCAGCTTCGGATTGTAGCTTTGTTCCTTACCGCCTTTCAGCGTGTGGAATTTCCGCATCTTCTTAACCATCTCGCCGTAAACAAACGCCTCCATGCTTTGCGCGGTCAGCGTACCGGCTCCCTCGCAGCTCTTATTGTCTGCCCGTTGTTTGCACCGCAGGTAGGTGACACCATTTCTGGCGTTCAGACTTGCCAGGGCATAGCCGCAACGTCCACACTTGATTTTCCCGGCCAGCCATGTGTTATGGCATTTCCGGCCATTCTGGAATGTGGTGTTTTGTGAGAGCTTGCGCTGAACGGTCAGCCAGAGCTGGGAGGGGATGCGCCCCTGGTGGGGAGCAATCACGAGGATCGGCTCCTCGCCCTCGCGTCCTTGATAGAGGTAACAGCTATTGTCCCCTGTGAACATTTCCGGGGGACTTTCGATTTTTACGCCCTGGGCCTTGAAGTATTCGTAGATGTCCATATCGGCCTGGACGTAGACGGGGTTTCTCAGCAGTTGAGCAATAAACCCGCGCTTTAGGGACTTGTCATAAACCTTGATGTCGTTCTCGGCAAAGTACCGGGATATATCGCCGTAGGAATTGCCCGGCTCCGCATACATTTGATACATCAGCTCGGCAAAATCCATTTCCGCATTTTCCACCAGCTTCTTTGTCTTGATCCCGTCCATGACGATGGGCTCAGTATCAAAACCGTATGGCGTCCGGCCCCGCATATAGTAGCCTTTGGTACACCGGGAATAGAAAGCGTCCTGCACACGCATCTGGATGCTTTCACGTTCAAGCTGGGCAAAGACAATGCAGATATTGAGCATCGCCCGGCCCATCGGTGTGGAAGTGTCAAACTTTTCTGTGCAGGACACAAACTCCACATCATACTGCTTGAACAGTTCCATGAGCTTTGCAAAGTCCACGATGGAACGGCTAATCCGATCCAGCTTGTAGACGATCACCCGCTTAATCAGGCCCAGCCGGATGTCCTGCAGAAGCCGCTGGAAGTCGGGGCGCTCAATGTTTTTGCCGGAGTAGCCCTTGTCTTTGTATTCCTTACCCTCACCGCCTTTAAGCTCATAGCGGCAAAATTCAAACTGACTTTCAATGCTGATACTGTCTTTTTTGTCAATCGACTGCCGCCCATAAATTGCATCTATTCTACTATCCATAATTAGCTCCCTTCCGTTAAACGGGAGCCAACCTACAATTATATTGTACCTCTGCCGCCCCCTTACTACAAGGATGACTCTGGCCTACCCCCGCCCGGCATATTTGCGGAACACGTCAAACAGCCGCCGCTCGATCTCGCGGTTGCGCTTGTCCTGTTCCTGCGGGGAAAAAACGGGGGTGAGATTTTTGACGGTGATCGTGCGATCTCCGAGAACAGCAGTTTTGATTTCACTTTCATATTTGACCTGTGCCTGCATAAAATCCCTCCCATACAATCAAAGAATGTCTTGAAACATGGCAAAGGCCAGCACCGGGAAAGTGCTGGCCTTTGGCCGGATATGTACCTCTGGACAAAGTGTCCAGAACTTAGTAAGGGCTCCGCTCGTAGTAAGCCTCGGCCTCCTGCAAAGTGGTATAGTCGAATACCTCGTAAAGCTCGACCATCACCTGTTTAATGTCGGACGGCTTAAAGCCGCACCGCTCCATCGCGGCGATGACGTACCCCCGGCAGGCATCGTTGCTCCACGGCTGGGAGAGCAAGGCCGCCAGTTCTGGATCATAGTTCATAGAGCGTTCCCCTCTTTCTTGATAAATTAGGGAGTGCCGCGCCCGTTTCCTTGACCTGTCCAAAGACAACCATACTCGGCGCGGCATCCCCACGCAACGGGGAACGGCGGCCCGGAGGGACAGGCGGCCAGCCTGTCCACTGGCGGATCGTGGCCGTGGGTTGGCCCGGCCCACCTGCGGCGCTGGTGTTTGTCGCTCGTTCTCCGTGGAGAGAAGTCACCGCGCACCCGCCGCCCGGCTCCCCGCGCTATGCTCAGGGCCGCCGCCGTTCCGTTGCGGAGAGGTTTATATTTCCCTCTCTAATAACCAAGACATTTTTACATCAATTCCAAGTGGGGAAACAGCAAAAATCAAAAAGTTTTTTTCATGCGTTCCAGGCCCCGCTTGATAGACTGGCGGACGGACTCCTCATGCACACCATCAGCCTCAGCAATCGCTTTGATGCTTATGCCAAGAATGATGTGAGCGTCGATCCGGCGGCCCTGGATCTCCGGCAGGGAATTGAGCGCGTTCCACAGCCGGATAAACCGCTCCTTGAGTTCCAGGACTTCCTGGGGCGTGGGCTCATGCAGGCAGGCGGAGTATTCGATCCCGTCCTCACAGTCCAGGGAATACTGCGCTTTGTGCCGGGTGAGCCGCCGCTGGTAGGCCGCTTCATAGCGGACGCTGGCCCGGAGCGCCTCGGCCACTTCCTCGGTGACTTCGATAAACTGATCCTGCGTGTACCAATAATAAAAATCTTTCAGATTGATGGTAGTCATTATAAACCTCCGTTTCGGTGTTGGGTGAACGAGTGACCGAAACGGGGGCTGGCGGAGAGCGGCACCCAGGGGAGCCGCCCCGCACCTCTGGACAAAGTGTCCAGAAGTCGGACAAACAAAATGCGCCTGCGCGACACAAAGCCACGCAAGCGCATGAAATGACAAATTCATTTATGTACTGCCAATTTTCGCGTCCACCGCCGGACTGATCCTGCTGGGCGGGTGGGCTTTTTTTGACAGGTTAGGGGGATGGAAAAAGAAAAAGGACACGGCGATACCTCCTGGACACCGCCGTATCCTTAAAAAAGGGCGACTTTAACACACCCCCCGTAATCTCATTTTTTGAAAAGAAAACGGCGGCTTGAAATTTGTTATTTCAAAACCGCCGTAAGGCTACTGTATTTTGTTTTGGCGCATGAATACCCAGCCGCCGAAACAACGGTTTTTTTATTATCCCGTTGGGCGGTAAATCTTGTAAGGTTTAGAAAAGTCAGAAAACTTCTATCTGTCCAGGATAATTCATTCCCTTTTCAATAAGAGGCCCTTTAGCTCCCATTGTAAAAGCGATGTCGCTACTACGAATGGACATTAACCGATCACCGGCTTTAAGATTAAGAAATTTCAGCGTTTTTGGGGGTAGCTGCACTGTTCCTTCTTTGGATAATGGAAGCCACGCATAGCTTCTTCCCTTATATGGAATAAACTGGCCCGCACTACCTGAATGTTCCCCTGTCAATCCCGGCAAATCATCTATGATGTGCTTTAATTTTGAAGATGCTAACATCCTTTGATTTGTGACGCAAAAACCGCCAGTTATTTTACTACCAGTGAAAATAATGATTTCCGGTTCACTGGTCAAATTGTATTCAGATAGTGCCATTGTCGGAAAATGTATCGTCCCTTCTGCTCCTATTACTGACCATCCAAATACATATTTCCCGCCTTTGTTTAATTGCGGCATAGTTTTCCTCCTTTACATTTCTTGCTTTTGCTGATATACTAAAGTTAATATGTAGTTGTAGTACTCTATATATAGAGTACTACAACTCAAGACTAATGTCAAGGGAGTAAAACTATGCTTACGAAAACGGCAACTATTATTTTGGGGATAATCCAAAAACATCCAGTTAATGCGTATGAACTTATCAAAATGCTATCGCGCTTTCAATTAAAAGATTGGTATGATATTGCAGACTCCACAGTTTATGCAACACTTAAATCCTTAGAAAAAAAACAATATATCACTGGCAGAGTACAAAAAGATGGAAATATGCCTGATAAGACAGTTTATTCGCTAACCGATGCTGGCACGAAAGAATGGAATACAGCTATTAAATTTTTTCTTACTCATTTTGATTACGATCTTATTCCATTTATGATTGCGAGCTTTTTTGCCGAAAGTATTGGAGTAGACGAAGCTATAAAGTGTTTGGAAGAACGCCTTGATTATTTGAAAAAAAATAGCAAAGGGCTTACAAGACAAATCGAAGAATTGGAAGTGGAAAAGGATATTCCCTATTATGTCATCGGAAATGTGCAGCACAATGCGCTTATTGTTGAAACTGAAATCACAGTTACACAACAAATGATCGCTAAATATAAAAGCAGGCTTTTCGATCAATAATATGAAATAAAATACTACTTTAAGTCAAATTATATTTCGTTCTCATAGCCTCACCCGAAATGTAGAATAATATAGGGTGATATGAGAATGTACCAATACGACAAACATCTTGATTTTCATGCCCTGGGCCGTGAGATCAAACGCAAACGGGAAGCAAAAGGCTGGACGCAGGAGTACCTGGCTCAGCTTGTGGATCGCACCCCGCGCTCCATCATGTATATGGAGAACCGGGGCCAGAAACCAAGCCTCAATGTTTTTTACCAGCTTGTCACCCTGCTGGAAATTTCCGTGGATCAATTCTTTTTCCCGGACAAGCTCAACGGAGAGAGCACCTGCCGGAAGCAGATAGATGTTATGCTCAATTCAATGGACGAAAAAGAACTAACCGTAATGAAATACACAGCAGAGGGACTGCAAAAAGCCCGTGAAACGGAGGATGCGTAAGAAAAGCGTATGCCTCCGTTTTTTCGCGCCACTTCGGGGATTGCGCGTTTTGGCAAGCAATTCGGGTGTGGCCACACTCCGAAATTTTCACAGGCCGCAGGCCCGTGAAAATGCTTGTTGGGGAGCTCCCCAAACCCGCCGGACTTCTGGACACTTTGTCCAGAAGTCCAGGCGCAAGCGCCTGTTGTCTGCGGCCCGGAGCTATCGCTCCTGGGCCTTATTTTCACGCCCATCCGTATGGCCGAGCAGATGGTCAATGTTCGCCTTGACCGCCACGGCCTGCCGCATTTCCGCCTGGGCCTTGCGGTATTCCGCATAAAGGGCCTTTCTCTTTTCGGAGAGCTCCCGGCGCTCCTTTTTCAGCGCATCCATTTTCGGGAGCTTCGCCCCGCCTAAAAGATCGCTCATAGTAGCTTTGGCCGCCCGGTAGTCAGCCAGCTCTGCCTCGTGCTGGGCCAGGTACTTTTTAGAATACCGGGCCGCCTTGTAGCCGTCGAACACAGGGCGCGTCTTTGCATACTGTACCACCGCGCCCATGAGCTCAGAAGTTTTAGAGAGGGCCGCCTCTGTGTCCCGCAGCTCCCCGGCCAGCTTGTGGGCGCGATCCACCGTCGCCTCGGTGCTGGCGGCCAGCGCGTCATAATCCATCAGATCGTGTTCCCGGAGGTACTGGAGCGCGGCGGCCATCTGTTTGAGGTTGTAAACTTTGGCCCACCGCTCATAGCCGGGCCCCTTGCCCTGGGCCATGCGCTCCCTAATGTCGATAATCAGATTGACCCGCCGGGGCGGAGCCGGGCCGTCTTTTGGGAGCTCCGGGATGGGACGCTCCCCGGCAATTACCGCCCGGATGTCATCCGGATCGAAACCGGGGCCCAGGGTTGATGCCCGCAGGCGGGTGTACTTATCCTGCCCAGGGGCCAGGAACGAGATCGCGCCGCCCCGCCCATGCTTCACTTGAAAGCCGGACTCCTCCATAAGCCGCAGGAACGCCGGGAAGTCAGCGGGCCGTTGCCCCAGGGCCTCCACGATGGCCAGCCGCACCCTCTGTTGTGCGGTGGGCGGCTTTTCTCCAATCCACTGGCCATAATGGAGAAAGCGGCCCTTGCTGTGCTGTTTCGGATTTTGGATAACAGACAGCTCATGCTCAATGCACACCCGGTCAGAGAGCCGCCGCACCGCAAAGCTGGAGCCGATGAAGTTATGAAACTTCCGGGAGCAGTCCTGGGCCGTGGAGTTGTAATAAATGTGATTATGAATGTGGCCTTTGTCGATGTGGGTACAAACGAAAAACTGGTACTTGCCCTTTGTCCAGCGCATGGCCGTTTCATAGCCGATTTTGTTGGCCTCCTCCGGCGTGACCTCACCGGGAGGAAACGCCTGCCGGATCTGAAAGAACAGGGCCCCGCGCTCTACGGCCCGGCCCGTTTCCGCCTGGTACTGGCTCTTTGTCAGGAGAAACTCAGCGGGGGCCGATGCCGGATCGCAGAGGTAGGCAGACACAGCTCCTATCTTTTTCGGATTGAGCCCGTAGGCAAACCGATCCTCCATTGTCTGGACAGCCGTTTTTCCCGCCGCTACCTTGTAGGGCCGGATGTAAGTTGTAGCGATAGCCGCACCTCCTTTCCCAGCAGAAAAAGCGGGCGGCGGTCTATGTCACCCGCCGCCCGGCGCCTCTGGACACTTTGTCCGTAAGTATCAGCTCGCCATAAAGTCCATCGCCGCATACTTCACACCATGCAGACGCTCCACCAGCCAGCCGCCCAGGGCCGGGAGCCCAAAGGGGGAAACCAGGAACGCCAGCACAAACATGGCGATGCAGCCTACTGTCTGCCCGGCCAGCAGGCAGAGGATCGCCAGCAGGGACAGGCCCACACAAGCCACAATGCACACCGCCCCCGCCACGCAGGACAGGAACGTAAGCACAGCCACAATGAGGATCAGGGCCAGGACAAAGGGAGCCGCGATGATTTTTAAGATTGTCCGCATCGTTCATACCTCCTACAAAAGTTCGTTGTTTGCCTCTATATGTATATTATAACTCCGCAGGAGGGGGCCAACAAGGATGCCTCGGCTATCCCCACCTCTGGACAAAATGTCCAGAAGTCGAGATAGCCGGGGAACGGCAAAACCGCTCCCCGGCAGGTCAGAGCCGCACGATGGCGGAGAGCTTTTCCAGCAGATCGGAAAGGGGCCGCCACAGCTTTTCATAGTCCCGTTGCAGAGCCGTAATCTCCTCCGGGTAAATGCCGCCGTAGGTATTCGCCTGGATCGCCACCTGGTTTAAGTTGTTGGAGCACCGCCGCTGGAGCGACACCAGCTCCTGGACGGGTGACAGGTCAACATGGAGCACATACCCATTGAGGGCCATTTTCCGCATATAGGCCCCCATATTGCGGATGCCCGCCTCGGCCATGCGCTCCCGGATCAGCGCCAGCTCCTCCTCGGACACCATCACATGGAGATGGATGGGGCGGCGGCGTTTTTTTGTCACCGCTCCTCCCGTTCCAGACTCCGGCAGACGCGGGGCGGCTCCTTTACCTTGTCCAGCGCCTTTTCCCGTTCCGGGGGCTGGGCGGGGATCGGCGTATTGAATACTCCGGAGAGCCGCAGGGCTTCCTGGTTGGCAAAATCCTGTTCACGCTTCTTTTCCATAACAGTCCTCCTATCTGTCGCCCCGGTCAGGGGCTTTCTTTTTGGGGCCGTCCGGGGCCTTGTTTTCCTGGGCCTCCCGTTGGGCCGCTTTCAGTTGCTCCGCAATCGGGGGCTGGCGTTTGGCTTCCTTGTGGGCCCGCGCCGCCTCCTGGCGTTCCACGCCACGGGCAAAGTCCGCCAGTTGCTCCGGGGTGATGTATTCTTTCACCACATAACTGCCGAAGTCCGGGTAAAACCACGTCAGCCGCTTTTGATCCGGGACGCGGTGAGCATCCTCCCATTTTCCCACTACCTGGGCCTGGGCGTCCATCTGCCGCCGGATGTCTGGATTGTTGCGGGAGGGGCGGAGCTCATAGCTCCGCAGCTCCCCATCGGACAGCGGCGTATCATATACCACCTCGCCCCAGGCCCGGAACGCGCCACCCTCTACCGGGAGCCGGCCATCATAGTTTTGCAGACGGATCGGGGCTTTGAAATGGTCTTTCGGAAATGTGCCAATAGAAATAGGCCGCTGGGTGGAGTAATACTTATATTCCTCCGGCTTTCGCATAAACGCCTCCTTTCCAAAATGTTGACAGCATCCGGGCTAAACAGGGGCAGACCGTAGAAACATACGGCCTGCCCCGAAAACGGCCACGGAAAGCCTTGTAAACCGGGGATTTTCCGGGGCCTAATTGTCAACACCCCAGCCCCGCTTTTTCCGCATATATTCCCGCTGTTGTCGGCGGTGGGCTTTCTTTGCACAGGCCGCCGAGCAGTATGCCTGCCGCCGATCCGGGGCAACGGGCCCGCCGCAGATGGGACAGGGCTTAAACTCCGGCCTGGGCCCCTCGGTCAAGAGGGCCGCCTCCAGCGCCGGATCAAGGGGCAGGACGGCCTCCTGAAAGTAGCGGCAGTATGCGCCCGTCCAGCACTTCCCGAACATATAGCACTCGCACTCCAGGGGCAGGCACCCGTATTCCTTGTCATAGTTGGCGCACCACTTTGTTACCAGGGCGCGGATCGCCTTTTTTTCCTCGCGTGTCAGTTCACGGGCCAAGCCGTCACCTCCCGCCAGCCGGGGCCCGCATGAGCTCCCGGTAGCAGGACACACAGCCGATGCCCCGCCAGTAGGGGCACCCGGAGCACCGGGAGCCCCTGGGCGCTTTGGGGACAGACGGGGCCTGGGGGCGGGGCTTCTGCTTCATCATTTTTTCAAAGGGGCTATTGGTAAACTTCATTTGTCCGCCTCCTCTCCGTTATCGTCCTCCTCGTCCCAGGGCGGGCCGTCATCGTCCTCGTCCCCGTAGCCGTCCGGCCCGTCATAGTCCGGGAGCTCGTCGCCATAATCCTCCTGGGGCTCGGCGGCTTTCTGCTGTTTGGGGCGCAGTACCTTGAAATAGAACGCCGCGCCGCCGCCCACTAAGGCCACGGCCAGCACCGCCAGGAGCATCCCCGTATTGCCACCCGTTTCCGGCTCGGCCTCCTCCGGGACAGGTTCCTCGGTTTCCACGGGCTCCGGCTCCACGCCCACGCATTTTTCCATATTGACTGAGCAGACCGCGCACTCCGTATTCACGGCACCCGCCGCGCATTTTTCAGAGCAGGAGCAGACCGCCTGCTCCACCCCGGCGGCCTCGGCTGCGGCCAGCAGATCGGCCTCGTCTACCACGCTGAAGAAGTAGGTTTCATACTGCTCGCCCTCCTCGTCCACGGGCTTGTCATAGTCAATGACAATGTAAAAGGTGTTCCCGCCCGCCGTCTGCACCGTAATAAACTGCTTGTTGGTGTGCTCGTCATAGAGCAGATCACGGGTCACAAGGTTGCCCTCCTCCGAAAAGCCCTCACCCGGTTCGATGGTGGGCTCCGGCTCCGGGGCCGGGGTTTCCTCGGTCATGGTGGGATCGCCATAGTCCGCGCCCTCGCCGCCGTCCGCATAGGCATAGGCCGGGACGCTAAATCCGCATAAAAGAACGGCGGCACAAAGCGCCGCCGCCATCACCCGAAAGCGTTTCATCTTCAATTTTCCTCCTTTCCGCCGTCCTCGGACTTCTGGACACTTTGTCCAGAAGTGCCGCCGTCACGGAGCCGCTGGAGCACCAGGGGGAGCTCCTCCAGGGAAATGCTCATGCCCCGCACGATGTCCACGATCTCGCTGTTTTCGGCCTCCTGCTTGTTCTTTTCCAGCTCCTTGAGCCGGGCCTGCTGTTCGCTGATTTTGGCCTTGACCTTATCAATCTCGGCCTGGATTTTCTGGCTTTTGCTTACCGCCATAGATACCTCCTTGTCAGGGTAAACGCCCGTAGGCGTAGAAATGAGATTGCCAGTAACTTGTATTTAAGTTTGCGTATTGGATGGGATCTCCACAGTGGATCATCATCCCGTCCCCCACATAGATGCCACAGTGGGACACGCCCGCCGTGTCATAGGTGCCGACAAAGAACACCAGATCGCCGGGCTTTGGATTGCTGGTAGGGGTACAGATGTTATAGAGCCCCTGGGCTCCCAGGCGGCCCACATTCCAGCCGCTGTGATTGATCACCCAGGACACGAAGCCGGAGCAGTCAAAGGACGTGGCCGGAGAGCTCCCGCCCCACACATAGGGATAGCCCAGGTATTTCTCCGCCTCGGTGAGCATGGCCGCAAAGGTTTCATCGTCCAGATATTCCCCCGGCACGTCATATTCGGCGGGCGGGTTGGTAACATATTTCCCCACATAGGCCGACTCCGGGAACAGGTCAGGCCGGTTCCCCAGGGTAGACATATAGAGGGAATACCGGGACATCTGCTCCTCGTTCATCATTTCCAGGGGCAGATGGGACAGGTTGCGGTTTTCCAGCGTTACATAACAAATATAGTAATTGTAGGGCACCTCTACCGTGTAGGAGTTGCCCTCGCTGTCCGTCCGGCTTTCCGTCCGATAGCGCACCTCCACCACCACATCCTCGGTGAGAATGTACTGGCGGTCAAAGAGGGTTTCCAGCGTTCCCTGCACCTCGTCAACCGTCCACGCCCCCTCATGGAGCACCGACAGAATGGAGATCAGCACATAGGGATCGTGCTCAATGCTGTCCAAGTCGAAGTGGTACTCGTCATAGTCGTGGGTGCTTTCGTAACTGTCCAGGTAATCCTGGAGCTCCGCCTCCATTCCCACATAAGCCGCCTCCGCCGCCAGCATTTCCTCGTCCTGGGATGGGTAGGTAGTCGCGCCCACCGCGCCCGCCCCAGCGTTGCCAAGCGTCACCAGGGAGGACGAACAGGACTGCATCATAAAGAGCAGAAGCACGCAGGCCAGGGCCAGCACCACCCCCACGGGATGCCGCTTCACAAAGCCCACCGCCTTTGCCCCGGCCTTTTCCGTGGCGGCGGCGGTCTTTTTGGCTGCGCTTGCCGCTCCCGTCTTTGCCGCCTCCCGCGCCCGCTTTTGATATTGCTTTTTCAAGCGGTGCTTGCGCCACATCCGGGAAACGGGGTTGCCGGACATTTCCGGGTGCTCCTGGGCGGCCATGCGGAAATGATAGTCCGCCGTGGCCTTGACATATTTGGACTCGGCCCGCTGGACAGCCTTTGCCGGGTGCTGACGGATTTTCTTTTGCACGAACCGCTTGCCATGCCGCAGGCCGGACTCGCCCACCAGCTCGGAGCGGTGGGCCCCCTCGATCCCCACGTTTTCCTGTTCATTCTCATAAATCTTGCCATGCACAAAACCGTGGGCGGCCCCGCCAGCGGCCCGGCCTATCCGCCGCACCGGGCCGGGCTTTTTGGGCGGCTTCTGTTTTGCCAGCTTATCCTTTGCCCGTTCCAGCTTTTCCCCGCGCTCCTCCATGCGAAGCTTGGACGCGGCGACCTGCTCCTGTTTGCTTTTCTGCCGAAACTTTGACTTGTGGACACTTTGTCCAGAAGTGCCGCTGTCCGCAGTCCCGGCACCCCCTGGAGAGCCGCCCCCAGCGGCCCCGCCAGGATCGGCGGCGCTCTCCCAGGAGCCGGGGCGCTCCCTGGCCTCCTGTTTGGGCTTATTCGGTTTTCGCTTCATTCTTCAAATCCTCCGGGCGGGTAGTCAGCAGGTTATAGATTTCTCCACGGGGGAACCGATCCACAAAGGGGATGGTCACATCGCCATAGAACAGCAGGCCCTCGCCGGAATTGGAGTGGGTGATATAGGAGAGCTGGTGCTCGGAAATGCCGAGCTGTTTCGCCAAAATCGCCCGGTCACTTTGGGCCTGGGACAGCAGGATCATAAAGTCCGTGTTGTCCAGAATAGCCTCGATCTCCCGACTGGCCAAAAGGTCTTTGACGTTCTGCGTCAGGGCTGAAGGGACACAGCCTTTCTTTCTCAGCATCTTCCACACGGCCACAAAGTAGCTGGCGGTGAGCGCGTCCCGGAGCAGGATATGGAACTCATCAAAATAGCACCAGGTAGAAACGCCGCTGTGAAAATTCACATTGACCGCCGAAGTTATAAAGTCGTTGGTAACGTGCATGGCGATCTTGCGGAGGTTTTCTCCCAGCCCTTTTAGAACGATGCACACGATATGGGACGTGAGCTTTACGTTGGTCTGGTGGTTGAACAGGTTAAGGGAGCCGGTGCAGTAGAGCTCCAGGGCGGTTGCCACACGGCGGGCCTCCGGCTCCGGCTGCTTCAAAAGCTCCTCGTACAAGTCCTGGAGCAAGGGCGGCTTGCCGTCCCCGATCCCCAGGGCCATATCCCGGTAGATCAGCCGCACACAGCGGTCAATCACCGTCTTTTCGATGGGCTGCAAGCCGTCCTTGCCGCCCACCACCAGCTCACACAGAGACAACAAAAAATCCGCTTTCATGGAAAGCGGGCTTTCGTCGTCGTCCAGGTCAAGCTGGATGTCCATAGGGTTGATATGGCTGGGAGATCCGGGGGCGATCTCCACCACCTGGCCGCCCAGCCGCCGCACCAGCGGGGCATATTCGCCCATCGGATCGACAATGATAATGCGATCCTTTGGAATAGTGAGAAACACATTGATGATCTCACGCTTTGCGGCAAAGCTCTTGCCGGAGCCCGTGGAGCCGAGATAGAGCCCGTTGGCCGATTTCAGTTTTTTGCGGTCAGCCATGATGACGTTGTGGGAAAGGGCGTTCATGCCGTAGTAGAGGGACGGCCCGGCCATGCGGAGCTCCCTGGTCATAAAGGGAATGAAAATCGCCGTGGAGCTGGTGGTCATGCCCCGCTGGATTTCCACCTCGTTATAGCCCAGGGCCAGAGAGGACACAAACGCCTGCTCCTGCTGCCAGTCCAGCCGCTTCAAGGCACAGTTGTATTTCTGCGCGATGCCGCCCACGGTAAACACATCGTTTTCCAACCGCTGCCGGGTGGGGGCGATATTGATGACCGTGAACGTGAGCAGGAACATTCGCTCGTTGCGGGACTGCAGATCGGCCAGGAGCTCCGCCGCGTCCTTGCTGAATGTAATCAGGTCAGGGGGCAGGATGTCGGGATCGTACCCGGCCCGCACCGCCTTGCGCTGTTCCTCCACCTTCATTTTGCCGATGTCGGAGAGCTTGCCCTTGATGGTTTTAATGGCCTTGAGCTGATCCACCGTCTGAATATGGAGCGTAACCGTCATTTCCGCATCCAGCTCCAGGATCTCCGCCAGGAGCTTGTCAGAGAGCTCGGACGCCAAAATCTGCAAGTAGGACGCCGCGCCCCAGTATTGGCCGATGCGGAACGTCCGGGCCTGCCGGAAGTCGAAGCTGTCCGGCGCGATATAGTCCTTTGTGCCAAGCCCGGTTTTGGGGATGTCCTGCCAGGAGAAGCGGAACGGCTCCCGGTTGCCGGGGTGCATCTGGCCGTGGAGCAGGGCCAGCCGCGCCTGCCCGTCCATCGGGACAGAGGGAACGCCCAGCCGTTTGAGGTTGCCTGTCACATCGGCCTCCACCCGTTCCAGGCGGGGGCGGGCCTCCGCGATCCCCTCGGCGGGCAGGCCAAAGGTGATATATTTTGACCGCTCGATGCCGTTGTTGCTTTTGGCAATCTGGTTTTTCAGCATCCCCGTGAACTCGGCCCGGATGCTGTCAAAGTCATCCTGGGCCGGGGGAATGTTTACCTTGTAGCGGCTCCGGGAACGGGATCGGCGGTTGATAAAGGAGAGCTGGAACGGCAGGGAGCTGTCAAAGTAGTTGAGGAACGAGCTCCACCCGCTGAAAATCGCCGTCTGATCCTCCGTAGACGCAACGGAATAGTTGATGTCCTCATATTCCACCGTCTTTGTGTAGAGCCCGCCGGGGAGCTGGCACACACCGTCCGGGTGCATCACCAGATAAGGAATCGTCTGCTGGGCAGACAACGCAGCTTTCCGGTTAGCGGCCTTTCCGGGGCCGCGCTTTGGGCTTTTTGCTTTTTGCAATCGTATCCTCCTTTCTCACAGCGCCCCGCTGGGTAAACGGGGCATAGATATTTTCCGTCTGGTAGGGCCTCACCCCAGGCCGCAGGAAACGAGCCCGCAGGATGTTCCGCACCACCTTTTCAAAGGGGAGCCCGTCTTTTTCGTACATCGCCAGCAGGAACGCCGGGAGCGCCACCGCCATCATCAGGAACATGGCTCCCGTGTTGCCGACGGCGCTCCGGGCCAGCAGATAGGACGGGATGCCCACCGCCGCCGCGATCCCGAAACACACAAGCTGGCGTTTCGTCAGGTTAAAGGCAAGTTTGGTCTTGATTTTGGATAAGTCGTTGGGGACATTTACATAGGGAATTTTTAATCACTCCTTTCCGGCCCGGCCACCTCTGGACACTTTGTCCAGAAGTCCGGGATGGTGCTTTCCACCTCGTTCCCCCACACGTCCCAGCCGGGCGGGGACTGCCGGGCGAACAGCTCCACCCTGGGCACATCGCCCATGAGGGCCACGATCTTATCACGGGCCTCCTCCGGCTTGCGGCTGTGCTCCTGGATAGGGGAAATGATAAACTGGTGGACGTTTGCCGCCTGCCGCTTCGGGTGTCCCCGTGTTGCCAGCAGGCAGACTTCCGCGTTGCCCCGCGTCCAGAAGCCCAGGCCATAGAACCAGCCCTCGGACTTGCGGTTTTTCTTTAGCCAGACGAAAGCAACGCTTTTGTAAGTGAAGCCCCACGCCTTGATGAGCCGCAGGGCCTCCGGGAGCTGCGGGAACGTGGCCCACAAAAAAAGCACGCTGTCCGGGGCCGCCAGATCTGCCACCGGGAGCGTGCATAACTCGTCAATCCCCATTGTGGGGTAGTGTTTTTCCGCCGCCCCCTGCAAGCCCTTTTGAGCATACCGCCAGGGGGGATCGGCGTAGATCACAGAATATTTCCCGATAGTTACACTCCTTTCTCCCCGGCCTCCACCGCCGAGCCTGCCACGCGGATGCGCTCACTGGCGGCGGCATAGTAGGCCGGGACGGTTTCAAAACAGATGAAGCGGCGGCCCGTATTGAGGGCGGCTACCGCCGTTGTGCCGGAGCCCGCGCAGATGTCCGCCACCAGCTCACCGGGCCGGGTATAGGTCTTGATGAAATACTCGCACAGGGCCACCGGCTTCTGCGTGGGGTGGACGGTGCGCTGGACGGTGGGGAACGTGAGCACATTCCCCGGAAAGCGCAGGCCGTCCTCCGAGCCGCCCGTGGTACGGACGAATTTTCCATAGTTTGGGCTGTCCCCGTTGTTTGTTAGGCCCCGCTTGTAGGGCTTGCCCTGTTCAAACTGCGGATTGTAGAGGGGGAGCTTCTGGTAGAATACCAGGATGTTCTCCGTCTTTTTTAACGGAGCCCGCCTCGCGTTGAGGAAACCTGTGCATCGGCTTTTGTACCACACCCACTCATAGCGGAGCATGGACAGGTTGGATGCCCCCAGCACCTTGTCATAGGGGCACTGAGCAAAGAACAGGATCGCGCCGTCCGGCTTGACCGCCCATTTCACCGCCTCCCACAGCTCCGGGAGCGGCAACGGCACATCCCAAAAGTTCCGGGTAGTGCCGTAGGGCGGATCGGTTAAGAGCATATCCACGGAATGACGGGGCAGGGAGCGCAGTCCCTTGATGCCATCCATGAGGAACAGCCCCTCCGAGAGCTCCGGGGACTTCTGGACACTTTGTCCAGAGGTGCCCTTATCGGTCATCCCTGGCCTCCTTGCCCTTTGCCTGGGCGGGCCGGGTGGCGTTTTCCTTTGCGGCCTCCTTTGCCGCGTTTGCCATCTGCTCCCGGATCGGCTTTGGACGCAGGGCCTCGGCGCGGGCAATCAGCTTTTCCACGGCCATGTTGTAGCCGTCTGCCGCCGCCGCACTCAGCCGCTCCTGCAAGGCCCGGTTTGTCACCCGCGCCGTGGAGCGGTAGCCCGTCCGGGTTGTGGGATCAGGTTTGCTGGGTTCACCCAGGAAGATCCCGTTTTTCCCGTTGACTACCTTAAAATCGTCAATCACGATGCCGCCGATATTCACGCTGGCAAAGCCAATCAGCTTGCCCTGGGGCTCAATGGGCCGCACCGACACCTCGATAGGCACCTCGGCGGCCTCCAGGTTTTTCTCCACCCGGAGCTGTACGGCCTCGTCAATGGAAATGCCCTGGGCGTCCGCCAGCTCCTGGATGGGCGCTTCAAAAATCAGGCGGCGCATTTCCGCCATCGCCGCCTCGTCCATAACGGGGGCCCCTTGTGCCGCCGTCTGCATATTCGCCATAAAATCAAACCTCCTTAGTGCGCGCTAAAGATGCTGCGCGCTATCGTCCCGGTTTTGAACAGCATGAAGCAGAGCAAAACCGTATAGCCCACGGTGCCCCAGATCGCCCCGATGGGATCTCCACCCGTGGCAATCCCCTGGATCAGCACCGCATAGATTGCAACACACACCAGAATGAGCATCCCCTGGAAGCCCACGGCAAAGAGGGAGCGCAGATAGTTCTGCCCGATCTGGCCCACCTCCCGGTGGGAGATTGTCGCCATAGGGATCGGGGCCAAACTGGTGAGCAAATATATTTCCAGCATCCTCCCATAGACCAGGACAAAGATGACGATGCCCAGCGCCCACATGGTTACGCCGATAATGGAGGACTGGAGCCACAGGCCGAGAAGCGGCCCTAAATCCATCCCCTCCAGGGTGGTTTCCAGCTCCGTAATCATATCCGGCGTGATGTCCGTGGAGCCCTGGATGAGCCCTCCGGCCTGGGCAATCACCGTCTGCGACACGTCAAAGACGGCCATCACAATATCAAAGGTATTCGAGAGAATGAAGATGGCACAAGCCGTTTTGAACATCCATTTGTAGATATTCGCCACGTCAAACTCGTGCATATTGTTTTTTTCCAAAAGCATCTGAATGAGCTCATAGGTGGCAACAAAGGTCAGTACCAGCCCGGCAATCGGCAAAATCACCGTTTCGGAAAGCTGGCGGATGAGGGAAAATACCCCGGCGTTCCACGCCGCCGGGGTAGTCCCCACCTGTACCGCGATCTCTCCGACTTGGGTATTGACGTAATCAAAGAGCCCCTCCAGGTTCCCCATGATCCCGCCAATCAACAGCTCTTTGAGCCAGTCCGTGAGCCAGTCGGTGAGAAAATCCATAAGCCCTTACCTTAAAACAGGCCAGACAGCAGAGGGATCAGGGTGGTGCCCAGCAGGATGATGCCGCCGCCGGCCATAAGCTGCTTCATACCCTGGCTTTTGGAGCCAGGGTTGTCCGAGCCGTAGCCCTCCAGGAGATTGACAACGCCCCACACGCCCAGGCCAGCGCCGAGAGCCACAACAAGGGTCTGCAAAGTATCAATAGCGGAAGAAAAGAACTGCATATAGCCTCCATTTCTCCGGGTTTTCCCCGGCCATAAAAAAAGCCGCCATCGCTGGCGGCAGGTTGCGACCTCTGGACACTTTGTCCAGAAGTGATTTATACATAGGCATCCGGATCGTCCACGTCGTCGTAATTGAGGATGTCCTCGTCCTCGTTTACGGGCCCCGCTTCGGATGCGTCTACCTCGTACACCTCACAAGCCTCGGAAAGCCCAGGCCGCCTGTGGCGGTTAATGAGCCTATCCAGGTCAAAGGCGTTTTTCTTTTTATCGGCCTCAGCCGTGTACTTGTAGTTCGGGTGCTGTTTCAAATCGTATTTGGACGAAAAGAACGGGGGCAGGCCCCGTAACTGCAAAATGCACTTGTCGCCCGGCATGGTAGCCAGCTCGCTGGGGGTCATCAGCTCCCGGCCCAGCCGCTGGGTGTTCTGGTTGTAGCTTTCCGACTGTCCACGGGAGCGGCCCTCGGTCTGCATGGAGATTGTAGCCTTTCCCAGCCAGTTCTCGGATATTTCCTTGATGGTGGAGCTTTCCCGCCCGCCCAGGAAGATCACGCTGTCCATGTTGCCTAAGATCGTTTCCGCGTTGTCTTTGTAAATGGCCTTGCACTGCGCGTACTGCTGATAAAACAGGCACAGACTCACCTCGCGGGAACGGATCACGGCCACCAGTTTCTCCAGGGAGGGCACCTGCCCCGTGTTGGCCGCCTCGTCCCACAGCACCCGCACATGATGGGGCAGGCGGCCCCCGTGAACATTGTCCGCCCGTTCACACAGAAGATTGAACATCTGCGAAAAGGCCAGGGCCACAATGAAGTTATAAGTCGGGGTAGTATCGGAAATCGTGAAGAAAACCGCCGTTTTCCGATCCCCGATGCGGTCAAGCTCCAGCTCGTCATAAGACATGATCTCCCGGAGCTGGGGGATGTCAAAGGGGGCCAGCCGGGAGCCGCAGGAAATCAGGATAGATTTTGCGGTTTTGCCGCTGGCCAGCTTATATTTCTTGTACTGCTTCACGGCAAAGCAATCCGGCTTGCGCTTTTCCAGGCCCTTGAACATATAGTCCACCGCGTTCATATAGGACTCGTCATCCTCTTTCACGTCCATGCCGGAAATCATGTCCACCAGGGTATTGATATTCCGATCCTCGGCAGGCGCTTCAAAGATGATATAGGCAATCAACGCACAATAAAGGAGCGTTTCTGCCTTTGTCCAGAACGGATCGCCCTCCTTGCCCTCGCCTTTGGTGTTCGCTATGAGGGTATCGACAAACTTTAGAATGTCAGCCTCATTGTGGATGTAGGACAGCGGATTGTAGTGCATGGATTTTGAAAAGTCGATGCTGTTGAACACTTTGACCTTATAGCCCCGGCGTTGCAGGAAAGCCCCCACCTGGGAGAGCACCCCGCCTTTTGGATCGACGCACACATAGGAGCTGTGCGCCTGGAGTAGCTGGGGCGTGAGCCAGAAGCGGGTTTTGCCCGACCCGGACGAGCCGATGATGCAGGCGTTAAGGTTGCGGGCGTTGGCCGGGTTTTTAGGCCGGGTGTTCATGGTGAGAAACTCCGTCTTTGTCAAAATGACGTTGTTTTCAAACTTCGGATCGACAAAGGGCTTGATGTCTTTTTCGGTGCCCCAGCGGGCCGATCCATACTCTTCATCCCGCCTAAATTTCTTCGCGTTCTTGCTTTTCATATAGATCAGCAGGCGGAAGCCCACCGCGCCCACAATGCCGATGAGCCAGTCAAGGGGATGGAGCCCCGGCGCAAAGTCGGCAAAGGCCGGGCCGATGCTCTGGCCCAGGCCCATCAGCTTGTGAGCAAAGTCCGCTCCGGGAGCCAGGCGGTAGGCCGTCCCCAGCTTTAGGCAGGCCCACAGGATAAACAGGTACGGGATGTTGGGTATCACATATTTCTTAATACTATCTGTCCTCATGCACCGCCTCCCTTGCACGTTCTTTCTTGTGGGACGGCTGGCGGGCCAGTTCAGCGGCGGCCCGTTTGAGCTGTTCCCGGATCGGGACGCGCCGGGACTTGGAACGCTTCATCACGCGCCGGGAATATTCCGAAAAACAGGCGGTGATGGCATCGGCCTGCCCGCTTTTGAAAAACAGCAGGTACTTGTCCGGCCCGGTCTTATAAAAGGCATAGTCCACATTCCAGCGGCGGGCCACCCGGTCAAAGTCCTTTGGGGACTCCACCTCGATGCTGTTCGTGGCGGCCCCGTGGCCCATAAGCTGGCGTACCGTCTGTTTGCCGTGGGGTGTCTGGCGGGCCCGGTGCGCTTTCTTGATTTTCCGGCCCACCGCCAGACACGCCTGGGCCAGCACCCGGCCCGTGAGCTTTGTCGCCTTGATGTAAACTGCTATGGTACGTCTGGAAACGTCCTCGTCAATCAGCCGTATCCCTCCTTTCCGTGAAAAAAGCACCTCTGGACAAAGTGTCCAGAAGTGCCGCTATCGCTCCTCATGCTCCTTTTTGGCAATCTTCCGATAGCCCTCCAGGGCGGAGCCGTCAATAATTTCTTTGTAGGCCGCCATCTGTTCCCGCACCGAGAGCTGCGGGAACGCGAAAACCTTGTGCTCGGCGGGAATGTCCTCGATCCCGTGGTAGTGCTCGATAAACTTGCCGCCGTTGTTCAGCACATAGCCGCCGGGGGCAAAGTGGCCGTCCTCGTTGATCCGCACGTCCCGCCCGTATGCTTCATAGTCGAAGTAAGGGAGTAGGTGATCGGGAATGTCAATGGCCTCCATGTCCTCCACATAGATGTGGCCCAGGGTTTCATCGTCCTCCACACCGGGATAAAACTCGAAGCAATCCAGGTTTTGTGTGAGATTGATCAGGTCAGCCACGCTGGAAGTATGTTCGCCGCTGTCAATGACCGCCTCAAACTTTTCCAAGTCGCCTTGATCCAGCTCGGAAAGCAGGCAGGCCAGATGGTTGAGTTCGTCCAGGTTCTCATACTCTGTGAGATAATCATAGAGCCCCAGCACATCACCGTCAAAGCTGGTGATGAAAAATTCCTCGTACCGCACCCCGTCCACGCCGATGCGTTTCAGGAGCGCCTGCACCTCCTCCGTGGTAGTGGGGAATTTCAAGGTTTCACCGACCAGCTCGCCCTCGTTGTATTTCCCCAGGTTGGTGATGTAGGCTTCAAACAGGGACGCCATATCAGCGGCGGCCCTGGCCCTTGACGGTGAGGATGCCCTCAAGGGTGGTGGCGGTGATCCCCAGCCGCTGGGCCACGGCAATATCATTTTTCATAGACTCGGTGACGGTATGCCCGCATACCACCAGCACACGGGAGCGCCGGAGCAGGTCACGGCCCATGTCGATGCCGTTCTTGTGCTCCTCCGGCACCGCGTCATTGAGAAACAGCGGCAGATAGAGCATGGGACAGATGGGGGAATAGCCCGCATCGTAGACCACGCGGCAGTAATGCGCCGCCTGTTCCATGTCCGCCGCAGGATCGCCGCGCCATGCGGCAGTAATATAAGCAAGGGATCGTTTCATCTTCAACACCTCCGATATTTAGAATAGGTAGTTCGACCCTATCCCCCCGCCCTTTCCCTATCCAGGGAAAGGGGGCGGCTCTGGAGGATATATGCCCCCGCCGCGCCGCTGGAAGTAGCACAGCCGGGGCAGACCGTCAAGGGCAGGCCGCCGCGAGCGGCGGTGCGTTGCACCCTTGACGGCCCACTCCCGGCTGTGCAGGAATAGAGGCGGCGACGGGGGATATATCACCACAGAGCCCATCCCAAACGCGGGGCGCTTACCTCTGGACAAAGTGTCCAGAAGCGGGGCCCGGTTACTTCTCCAAGTCCTTTTTCTTGTCCGGCTTTGCCAGTTCGGGCGGCTGTTTCTCTTTCCACTCGTCCAGCAGAGCCATGATCTGCTCCTTCATTTTGGCAGGAGTGACCTCCTTGCCGAAATACTTAGACAGTTCAGCAGTCGAAATAATCACACCGCGATCCTCCTTTTTTTCTTCACTCAAAATACCGTCAATCACATCGCCGTTGAGCTTGCCCTCCTTGTCCAGCTCGTGGAGCCGCTTTGCCTGGGCCACCGAGGGGGAGGACTGCTCCCCGTCAATGGAAACGGCGATCAGCCGCTGGTTTTCCGGCCTGATATACGAGATCTCCACAGCAGGCATAAAGCCCATCTGCTTTGCGTCCACCTTGTCCAGAAGCTCCGGCACCAGGGAGTTGAGCCGGATATACCGCATGACCTTTTTATAGTTCATGTCGTGATCCTTACCCACGATCTCCACCGAGAGCTTACCCAGGGCCTCTGCCTCTTTCTCCGTTTTCGGACGGGCCCCCTGGCGCTTGATGGCCTCCACCTCCAAATCCAGGAGCTTTGCCAGCTCGCTGGGGAGCGGATCGCCACGCTGTTTATTGCTGTTCCGCATTTCCCGGACAGCTTCAAGATCGGTCATCTCCCGAACAATACAGGGCATTTCCTCCAGCCCGGCCCGTGTACCACCATGATGGCGGCGGTGGCCCGCGATAATCTCATAGCCCTTGCCGTCCTTTTCCGGGCGGACGGTGGCGGGGGTCATAATGCCGTGTTCCTTGATCGTCCCCACCAGATCGTCCATCGCCTTATCGTCCTGCACCTTGTAGGGGTGTTCCCGGAACGTGTGGAACGGGTGGAGCTCCGACATTTTCAGATAGACGATTTTTCCCTCTTCCACCGGGCGGGGCGGCACCTCCGGCGTGGGCGGCAGCTTGATCTCCGGGGGCGGGACTGCCGCCTCCTTGACGGGAGCGGCCTTGCCCGGCTTTACCGTCTTAGCGGATTTTGACGCAGGCGCACCGCCGGAGCCCGTTTCCTTGCCCTTGTCGGCCTTCTTACCTCTGGACACTTTGTCCCGAACAGAGGGCGGAGCCTCCTCACGGGCCGCCTTGTCAACCTTAGACGGGCGGCCTGTGCGGGGCTCCGCCGCTTTTGCCTTTTTTTCCGCAGTCGGCCCGGCCTGCTCTTTCGGCGGGCGGCCCCGGCGCTTCGGCGGCTTATCCGCCTCCGGCGCTTTCTTGTCCGGGGCGGGAGCAGAAGCCTCTTTGCCGCCCTTATCAGCGGCCTGGATGTCCGAAAGGTTGATTACCTTGCCGGACGGCGCGGGAGCGTCCTCACCCATACCAGGAATAACAGACTGCTCCGGCGTGGAGGGCTCCGCATGAGAGGGGGCCGCCTGATCCCCACCAGGAACAGCGGGCCCCTCGGTGTGTTCCGGCGCGGGCGGATCGCCCGGCCCGGACGGAGCCGGAGCTTCCGGGGTTTTACTTTCCTCCGGGCTCACGTTTACTTTTTCATCTGCCATTGGCTAACCTCCTTTTTCGTGAGATGAAAAAGGCCAGACCTCTCGGCCTGGCCAGCTAAAAAAATTCCCCCTTTCGTTTTAATATAAAGTCAGCACCACTCCTTTCCCAAACCGGGCCATGAAAAAAACGCCGCCTTTTTCTTGAAAAAGCGACGTTTTAGTGTAGGTTGGCTCAGTTTTTTGTTGTGATTTATGATTATGCCTTTGTAAAGAAACCTAATGAAGAGTGGAACTGCTCTGCTCCCCATGGGGCCGGACGCCTAATGAGCCGGCGGGCGGCGCTCAATACGCTATCTATGGATGAGTTCCAGAAAGAAATGGTGGGCATCTATTCGACTTGCGTTGTACCCGACACTTTGGATGAATCTCCGATGGCTTATAAGAGCATGGACGAGATCGTCTCTCAAATCAGGCCAACTGCGGAAATCGTGGAGCGTATCCGCCCCGTCTACAATTTCAAAGCCTCGGACTAAACCTAATACGAAAAAAAGAATGCCTCGAATTGTGTAACAGCAGTTCGGGGCATTTATATTTTCCGGAAAGGAGCCGCGATGAAAGCAGTCTATCAAAGAAAGCCTGACTGTATTGCCTGTATGGATTTGGGCATGGAGCCCGCTAACTTCTGCCCCAAATGTATGGAGCTTAATCGTGAAGTGGTTGATATTTTACAACTCGGCGTCGGTCTCTTCGCAGACAAGGCCGTTATCAAGAAAACGAACGGAGCACTGGCAACCGTTCCGATGAGTGAACTCACCATTATCGATTGATATTTTGAAAAGGAGAAAACACCATGAACGAAATGAATGCAAATGCGGTCGAAACCAAGGAACCCGAGAACGCTACGGCGTCTACCCCTCCGAAGATCATTGCTGTGGACTTCGATGGCTGTCTTGCGGTCAACAAGTGGCCGGAGGTGGGAGAGCCCATCTGGAAGAACATCAATCGGCTGAAAGAGGAGCAGGCCAATGGTACCAAGGTCATCCTCTGGACCAACCGTGTCGGCGAGCCCCTGGAGAAGGCTGTGGGCTTCTGCAAGGAGCATGATATTCACTTGGACGCAGTCAACGAGAACCTGCCTGAGATCGTCGAGGCCTTTGGCGGGGACTGCCGGAAGGTCTTTGCCAATGAGTATTGGGATGACCGGGCGGTGCTGATGGACGAAGAGGAAAACCGCTGGGCCTCTCAGGAGGTCGAGATGGCCTGTCAGCGGGAAAAAGAGGCTTCGGAGGATACGGATGACTGGGACTATGGCGTGGCCTGCTACAAGAGCGCTCTGAGGGCCTACGAGTGCCTTTACAGGGATGGTCACAGCGGTTTCAGCATCCAGATTACTAAGAGCATTCTGAACCGTCTGATCGACGGCAAGTGCCTGACGCCCATTGAGGACACTCCTGATATTTGGAGCGACATCACCAGTGAGTGCAACTGGAAAGAAGGATATCAGCAGTACCAGTGCAAGCGCATGTCCTCCCTGTTCAAGGAAGTTGCTCCGGATGGCACAGCTACCTATTCCGATACCGAACGGGTCTGCGGCATAAACATCAATACTCCGAATGCGGCCTTCAGCAATGGCTTTATGACCCGGCTCGTGGATAAGATCTTCCCCATCACCATGCCCTATCTGCCTGCCGGCAAGAAGTATCGCGTGTTTTCGGAAGACTTTCTGGTCGATCCTAAGAACGGCGACTACGATACAGTTGGCTACCATTATATTCTTACGCCCGATGACAAGAAGGTGGAGCTTAACCGCTACTTCAAGGAAGAGGACGGCAAGATGGTCCAGATTGAAAAGGCCGAATATGAGGAGCGGAAGGCGAAGCGGGTGACCAAGAAATGAAAAACGGCTGGGATGATATTCTAAGGTTCATCTTCAACTTGGTCACTGTTCTGGCCATCCTCGGCGTTCTATTCCTTGTAAAACTACTGTTTGACTTTGTGAGGTGGGTACTGTGAAAAATTTTGACACGATGCTGGTGGGATTTGACCACAGCCACGGCGACCCTGCGGTATTGATCGTTGGGAGGAAAGCACCTGGCGATAATGTTCGCATCATCAATCAGTTCCAAGGCAAAGAGGCGGAAGAGCTGTATCGGAAACTGGTCGGGGAGGAAGAGAAAAATGCTTGAAAAAAGATTAGGTAAAATCGACTTTGCCGAGTTTGGTAGTATGAAGGATTATCCGTTTCAACTGGGGCTTCAACTTGGTTTCTCGATGTCCGGCAACGGCATCATGGATGGTGGTAAATATACGGTGAATATGTCTCCCGACTGCCACTGGGAAATGGGAACTCGCCACACTAATCTTGCGGAATCCCTTGACCATGTGGCAAAAATTCTCAAGGATGCAAAGGTAAACTATGTTTCCGAGTTACTTGGGAAGCCCGTCGAAGTAACTTTGGAAGATGGCATATTTAAGGACTTCCGAATTCTTACGGAGGTCCTTTGATATTTTGAAGGGAGGACACATGAAACGCATTTACGTCGGCACACTCTTGTGCATTATTTTGTCGTTGGGACTTTTGACCGGATGTGACCAAGGCGTCGCTCGCTCTCTCGGTGGCGATATGACATTAGAGCTTGAACCCGGGCAAAAACTGGAGATGATTACCTGGAAGGAGGATTCCTTGTGGTATTTGACCAGACCCATGCGGGATGACGAGGAGCCGGAAACCCACACGTTTCAGCAATCGTCTGAATTCGGCGTGTTTGAGGGGACCGTAACCATCATCGAATCTGTTGTCGAAGGAGAAAACGCATCATGACTATTTATGTTTCAGGAAGACAATCGGGCAAAACCACATTTCTGATTCGGCAATCCGCAGATACAGGCGCGGTCATTGTGGCGCCGACCTGCCAGATGGCGAGATACATCGATAGTATGGCTCGCGACCTTGGTTTGCAGATTCCTCCGCCCGTTACTGTCGCCGATTGGATTCGAGGCCTGGTTCGTCAGCCTAAAGACCATGACAAAACCTACCTGGTGGATGAGCTGCAAATGGCTCTACATCAACTGAATGTCAAAGCGGCAACGATTGATAGAAATTATGAGGAGATGGTTCGTATGTTTGGAGTAAAGGAAACCTGCTGCACCAGATGCAGCCATAGGGACGTGTGCCAGTACAAGTCGGAGTATCTGGCGGCACAAACTGCTGTGGATGAGGTGAGCGTCCGCCGGCCCTCGAAGGATGACGAGTCTATCAGCAGCATTCGCCTCCATGATATTCCCTGGATCGAGCCGGTGGAGTTGAAATGCACATACTTCCGCCAGGACACAGGGACAATTCGATAACTACTATTCGGGAGGAATAAACCAATGAACAAAAAAGTGATGCGCCATAAGGCGATCTGCGACGAGTTGAACAGCTTGTACGAACGGAAGAACCACGACTACGGCGACAGCTTCCATCAGACCTTTGTAGAGGAGGGGCTGGCTATGACCCGTATCCGGCTGGGGGACAAGTTCTCCCGGTTTAAGACCCTCTCCCGCCTCTCTGCAAATGACGCCGGTCAGCAGCAGGTTACGGACGAATCCATTCGGGACACCCTGATGGATCTGGCCAACTACGCCATCATGACCATTCTGGAGATGGATGAGGAGAAAGGGATGGAAACGCCCGACCCCAATGCTGCCTCTATGGCGATTGGTGCTTGCTCAGCCCGCAGTGATATTCGGGCCGGTCTTCGCTGAAATCAACGGAATGATGGGAGACAGCTATGCAGGTCAAGAAAGCCGGAGGAAAGGTGTACGGGGCCGTACTTACCGCAGCGGAGAAGAAAGCCATGGACTTGGAGATCCAGCGGGAGCTGGCAGAGTACGACCGAAAGCATATCGCCGAGATCGACGCGACTATTTTATGGGTGCTGCATGAGCAATTCGGGTTCGGGGCTCAGCGGCTCCGAACTTATTACGACGCCTTCCACGACCGTATCAAAGAATTGGTCAGCCGCTATGAGATGGAGGACCAGGATGATATTTGGCTCTGCACTCAGATGCTGAAGAGAATCGGCGTCGATGTGGAGGCGTGGCACAAGGAGAGTGAGCATGGGACTTGATGATTTTGGAAGAACAGTACGGAACATCCGCTTAGTCAGGGCGCTCCTGCTCTATGACATGGCAAAGGACCTTGATATTTCACCGGCTGAGCTGTCTGCCATCGAGTGCGGGAGAAAACCTGTTCCCGATTGGTTCGTCTCCAAGCTGCAAGAAAAATACGGCATCGGCGACATGCACGCTCAATCGCTTATCAAATTTATGAAAGAACGGGGTGACAGTGATTGTCCTGGAACGACCGAAAAAACGCAGAGGGATATTCTGATCCGACCGCCTATCAGGCCCTGAAGAACATCGAGACCGAGGAGGAACGGTTCCACAAGCTGCTCCATATGATCTTTGATATTTGCGCTTTGTCGGACTTCGAGATCGAGGGGCGGATCGTTCTTGTGGATAAGCGTTCCGGAAAGGTTTGGAGGTGAGTGGAATGGGTCTATCAAGATTGGCGAAGAAATGCCAAGCGTGTCCGTACGTATCCACCTGCGACCATAAGCGAATGGAGGCGCTTGGATATTTACCACTGCCGGAAGCAAATGTTGAAGTGAAGGTAGATTTGTCAGCCACACCAACAGCGGAACTGGTTGATCAGTTGAGTCGAGCCGTACAGATTCCAAAACACGCATTACGTGGAGGTCGAGTATGACACTTGAACAGACTTTGGAAACGGTCGCCAAGATACAGAAGGCCTGGGGCGCCTTGGCTCTATCGATATCGGATGCGGCCGAAGCATTTGCAAAGATGTGGGAGGAGGTCTTCTCCAGCCCTGATATTTGGCCCGGACGGAAGTCTGTCCCGCCGAAAAAGTACGGCGTGTCTCTGCTCAAAAAGCGTCCGTACCAGGCGTTTCCGGCTTATCATTACCACCCCATTGCCCCTCGAAACAGGCCTTACCAGCGGCGTTCCTATTGAGAATGAGGCTGGATATTTCTAATCTAAGATAGAAAACAGGCTAACTTAGAATAGAATTCGTCCGTACACGGCTTGAAAATCTCTGCCCAGATGGTCAAAAGCTGCTACTATTACTGTTAGTAGCAGGTCATTTTGCTGGCCACTTTTGGTCTGTAAAACTGGCCATTTGCCCACTTTGGGTTCGGATTTTGCGAAAATTTGGAGGTTGGATAGCCGTGTACGGACGGAAAATTGGTGAAAAACTGGCCATTTGCCCACTTTTTGCCCACTTTTATTTCAAAAGTGGCCAGGCTGAAACCCTTGCGCCCCAAGGGTTTGCGGGTTTTCTGGCCACTTGCCCACTTTTTTTCTTAATTAAATGCGAAAAAAAATATTAAAAATTATATATAAGTGGAAGAAAAAAGTGGCCAACTGGCCAGCAAGGGCAAAATAGTGAGTTTTGAGGCTGTTTCGAGCCGTTTTCACAAGATGACGTGACTGCAAAGTTCACTCTTCCATTTCACGATGCATTGTGATATACTGAATCCGCCACACAATCGTATAAAGAATTATTCGGCTACGGAGAACACATCTTGGCAACAAGTGTCTTCTCTCTATACTCATGCGCCCGTAGCCGGGTAACGAGATTGTGTGGCAACAATGAGAGATGCGCTTTAGTTGCAGAGTGCGTCTCTTCATTGGGGCGCACTCTTTTATTTTGTCCAAAGGAGGGAAGGTTGATGGGAAGATCTAACAAACCGAATCCTAATATTGGCGGGAAGCTCGGACTTGTCGCCGGAATCGTTAGTGCTGTGACTCCAGTTGCGATTGAGTTTATAGACCGAATCCCCAGAAAAGACGAAACGGAGCCCTCTGAAGAATTGATATCCATGCCGGAGCTCTGTTCCAAAAAGTTCCCTTTGAAACTGGACGAAGCTAAAGAACTTATAGAGGGCCACGGTCTGAAAGCGCTGCCTATCGAAGTTCGCATCAGAGATGCGCATGTTAGATACAAGGATTGTTTTGACCTTCAGGTCGTTGCCTGCAATAAAAAGGCCAACTCAAAACTTAAGCCTGGAGAGGTTGTTATTATCCAGTATGTGACTCGTGAGGTAATCGATGAGAGTCTACGGATATTTGAAGAAGCTGAGCGGCAAAAAGCCACCTTGAAGCAAGAAAGAGCCGATAGGCGGGCCGAGAAATGGGAGCACATAAAAACCCATGCTGGTGATACTGCCGTCAAAGCAAAGGCCGGCGTTGAGAAGATCATTCGTCGCGACAACAAAAAGAAAGAGCTTGACAAGGAGGATTCTTATGAGTAGTGGAAAGAAACGCAGCGGCGGCGGATTGCTGCTGGACCTTATCCTGACCATCTGCACGGGAGGTCTTTGGCTGATCTGGATTCTGATTCGGTATCTGCGGAACAACAGCTGATGGAAAACAAATTGATATTCTGCGTTTAGCCGAGGTGCCTACGGGTGTCTCGGCTGTTTTTGTTTTCGCAGGAAAAACCGTCGCCTTTATGAGGAGGCGATGTTATGAAACCGAACATGAAAGACTCGACCCAACTACTGATAACGTTTACCACTTCGATGGCGGCGGCGATTGGATCATGCGCCGGAGCCACGATCTGGCAATCGTTTGGCAAACCAAAGGTCGAGGAGATTGCCGAGAAGAATAGCAAGCCAAAACGGAAAATAGGATTTAGTATCGATTAAAGATTAGAGCCGCCAGCCGCGGCTCTTTTCTTTTTGCCCGAATTGATATTTTAAGGCTGTTTTTCTTTCCGCGAAAAAAACAGACTCTTTTATGGAGAGGAGAGAGATATGTCGCGCATATCTTGTTCTTTCTATCACTTTTATCGGAAAGGAGGCCGTTTGATGGCCCGAAGCGCAAGACTGGAAAGCGGTTTTCAAGACCGGCTCATCAGCACGCTGAAAGCACGATTCCCTGGCTGTATGATATTTAAGATGGACCAGCGCCAGGGCATTCCCGACCTGTTGATTCTTTACGGCGAGAAATGGGCCTCCCTTGAATGCAAGAGATCTAACAAAGCCAAGAGACAGCCGAACCAGGAATATTACGTTGGGAAGATGAACGAGATGTCGTTCTCCAGATTCATCTCCCCGGAGAACAAGGAGGAAGTGTTGGATGAACTTTGTAAAGCATTCCAACCTTGAGGGTCAACATGCTTTTCTTGGCGCGAGCACCTATCACTGGATCAACTACACGGAAGAGAAGGTGGCCGACGCCTACGCCAAGTATCGTGCGGCCCAGCGCGGCACAGTCCTTCACTCTTTTGCCGCCCAGTGCATCAAGCTGGGTCAGCGGCTACCCAAGTCGCAAAAGACATTGAACATGTATGTCAACGATGCAATCGGTTACAAGATGACGCCGGAACAGATCCTCTACTATTCCCCGAACTGCTTCGGCACCGCTGACGCGATTTCATTTCGAGGCGACATGCTCCGGATTCACGATTTGAAAACTGGAGAAAGTCCGACACACATGGAACAGCTGATGATTTATGCGGCGCTCTTTTGCTTGGAGTATAACTACAAGCCGAACGAGATTCAAATGGAGCTTCGTATTTATCAGAATGACGGAATCATTTGTCACCAGCCCACGATCGAAGATATTTTCCCCATCATGGACCGGATCATAACCTTCGATAAAATCATCAACAGTATCAAAGAGGAGGAGTAAGCCATGAACCCCATCGCGGAAGATATTTTGATGCACTATGGCGTCAAGCGGCGCTCTGGGCGCTACCCCTGGGGTTCTGGTGAAAACCCCTATCAGCATGGCGGCGACTTTCTGGCCAGAGTGGAAGAACTCGAAGCCATGGGAAAGAGCCAAAAAGAAATTGCCGAAGAACTGAAGATGTCCACTACTGACCTTCGTATGCAGGTTCGGGTGGCAAAGCATGAGCGACGGGCTCTCCAGGCGGAACGGGCCAAGTCCCTTCGTGAAGAAGGAAAGACTCTCGATGAGATTGCCAAAATCATGGGGTACAACAACGACTCCTCGGTTCGTGCGCTTCTCAATGAAAACACCGCCAGCAACAAGAACAAGGCCCTTGCTACCGCCGAGGCATTGAAGAAAGAGCTGGCAGTAAAAGGGGCTCTTGATGTTGGCGAGGGCGTAGAGCAGCAGCTTGGCGTCTCGAAAGGAGTTCTTCAGGAAGCTCTGTTCATTTTGGAAACAGAAGGTTATAACCGATATGGCGTTGGAGTCCCTCAGGTGAACGATCCCAAGAAGCGGACAATCACTCCGGTTATTTCGGTTCCCGACATCGAGCAGAGAGACGCCTACCAGAACCTCGACATCATCAAGTCGGTGGGCGACTATCACTCTTCGGATGGAGGCGCATCCTGGGATAAGCGCGAGTATCCGGCAAGCATCGATTCAAGCCGAGTCAAGGTGCTCTATGGGGATGAGGGCGGCTCGAACAAGGACGGAGTCATTGAAATTCGTCGTGGCGTTGCAGACCTTGACCTGGGAAACGTTCACTATGCGCAGGCACGCATTCTTGTGGATGGGACGCATTACCTCAAGGGCATGGCCATGTATTCTGATGACATGCCGGAGGGGTGTGACATCGTGTTTAACACGAACAAGCACTCCGGAACGCCCAAGATGGATGTATTCAAAAAGATTCAGGATGACCCCGACAATCCTTTCGGCGCATTCATCAAGGCCAACGGTCAGAGCTACTACCCCGACCCGAATGGCAAGTACACAGACCCGATTACCGGCGAGAAAAAATCTTTGTCGGCCATCAATAAGCTGAAGGAGGAGGGTGACTGGGACAAGATGAGTAAGAACTTGTCCTCCCAGTTCCTATCCAAGCAGCCCATCAAACTGATCCAGAAGCAGTTGGATTTGACCTATGCCGATGCGGCCGATGAATTCGCCGAGATTTGCTCTCTGAACAACCCGACTATCAAGCGGAAGCTTCTTATGGACTTTGCAGATGAATGTGATTCTGCCGTCGTCCATCTGAAAGCGGCCGCCCTCCCCCGGCAGAGCACACAGGTCATCCTGCCTATCACAGCAATGAAGGAAACGGAAATCTATGCCCCCAACTATCGTAACGGTGAGAAAGTTGTGCTGATCCGCTACCCTCATGGTGGAACCTTTGAAATTCCGGAGTTGACGGTCAACAACAAGAATCAGTCGGCCATCTCCGTTCTCGGCAAGAACATCAGGGATGCGGTCGGCATCAACCCGAAGGTGGCGGAACGGCTGTCCGGCGCGGACTTTGATGGCGACCAGGTTGTTGTCATTCCTGTTGGCGGAAAGGTTTCTGTAAAATCTACCCCCGCCCTGGAGGGGTTGAAAGGTTTCGACCCGAAAACGGAATACTCCACCGAGGGGAAGACCGGTATCCGGCTTCTCTCAAAAGAAGCCACCCAGATCGAGATGGGGAAGATTTCCAACCTCATCACCGATATGACCTTAAAAGGGGCCCCCACCGAGGACATCACGAAAGCTGTCAGACACAGCATGGTCGTCATCGATGCGGCAAAGCACAAACTCGACTACAAGCGTTCGGAGATTGAAAACGACATCCCCACCCTTCGTAAGCGGTGGCAGGGTTACACTGACCCCGAAACCGGCAAAGAGAAAGGTGGTGCCTCCACCCTGCTCTCCAGGCGCAAGCAGACCGTCGATGTTCCCGAGCGTCAGGGCAGTGGACGCATTGACCGGGAGACTGGCGAAGTCGTCTATAAGGAGTCTGGTCGAACCTATATAGACCCTAAGACTGGGAAAACAGTTCAGGCCACGACGAAGATCAAGTTGCTGGAGAAAACCAAGGATGTTCGCACCTTGTCCTCTGGCACCGTTCAGGAAGATGCCTATGCCGACTATGCCAATCGTATGAAAGCACTCGCCAACCAGGCGAGACTTGAGTATCTGGATACGCCGACATTGGTACGGAACGCCAGCGCAGCAAAAACATATGCGCCTGAAGTCGCAAGGCTGACCAGTGCACTGAAGACTGCGCAGCTTAACGCCCCTAAGGAACGTGAGGCCCAGCGCATCGCCAATGCTCAGGTAAAGGCCAAGGTTCAGGCGAACAATGTCACCGACAAAGACGAAATCTCTAAGATTCGTCGTGCAGCGATCAGTGACGCTCGCGTTTCCACTGGTGCAAGCGGAAAAGGAACGCGCATTACGATCTCCGATGGAGAATGGGAAGCAATCCAAGCTGGCGCGATCTCTGATACAACCTTGAAAGAGATTCTTCGTTACTCTGATCCCGATGTCGTCCGGGAGCGCGCAACCCCAAGAGCATCGACGCAGCTGTCTGAAGCTCGTGTCAATCGCATTAAAGCGATGGCCAATTCTGGAAGCACCAACTCCGAAATCGCAGATGCTTTGGGCATTTCGCCTTCTGTCGTTTCCAAGTATCTCAATGAGTAAGAAAGGAAGTGAGAGCGAATGGAAATGTGTATGCTTACTACTACCGATAACCCCTACGACCCTTTTACACAGTATGAAGCGTGGTATCGGTTCGACGAAGACAACGGCTATCATTCCTGCGCTTTCTTAGCGCGCATCGCCCGTACTTCCGATCAGCTCTCTGACAAGGAGAACCAGGAAGAAATCGAGCGAGCAATCAACGATATCATCAAGTACGACCCCCTGGGCATCTATAAAAAGGTCAAGAAGATTGTGCAATCCGAGCCTGCCGTGACCGCATGATGGTAAACCGATGGTAGCCATTGGGAAAGAAACGTTCTCTCATCAGGAGTGCGTTTCTTTTTGTCATTTATGGGACAAATTCAACCCACCGGCTGCGGATCACGGCCTCGAACTCATTCAAAGGGTATAGGGGGTCCCTCCGAAATGGCACCCCCTCTGCATCGCGCTGGTCTTTGAAAATTCTCCGGGGGATATTTTTGAAAAATGGGTTCGGTTTGGGGCGGCGTTTGAACAAGCCTGCAAGACGAGCACTCACTGGCAAGGACTCTTTTTATCTGGTCGGAACCTCCTTTTTCCTCCAGAGGCATTGCATTACCTCCAATGTCATTTTTCTCCACTTGCCGGCGGATCGTTTGTGCGGGCTTCTTCAAATGCCGCCCTGAACTACCCATAAACACATGGAAAACAAAACAGAAGTTATGGAGAGGGGGCGTCAAGCGTGGCAAAACCCATCAAGTCTTCCGGCAGTCAGGCGGGGAAACGCCGCGCCGCCTTGACGCCGGAGGGCCGCGAGAACCAACTGATCGACCTGGCGGTATCCCTTGTGGAAAAGCGGCTGCTGGAAGGGACCGCCTCCTCTCAGGAGGTCACCACCATCCTGAAGCTGGGGACCACGAGGGCCCGCCTTGAGAATGAGCGGCTGGCCAAGGAGGTGGAGCTGGTCCAGGCCAAGACCGAGGCTTATAAATCCGGAGTCCGGATGGATGAGCTTTACGAGAAGGCCATGGCCGCGTTCAAGCGATACAGTGGACAGGAGGAGGACGAGGATGAGTATTAGGTGCTACTCCGAGCTGATCCAACTCCCTACCTTTATGGACCGCTACCAGTACCTCCGGCTGGATGGCGTTGTCGGAGAGGAGACCTTCGGCTTTGACCGGTATATGAATCAGGCTTTTTACAAGTCGCCGGAGTGGCGGCAGGTGCGTGACGCGGTGATCGCCCGGGACCTGGGGTGTGATTTGGGTGTGGCCGGACGGGAGATATTCCGCCGTCCCATCATTCACCACATGAACCCCATCAGCCCAAAGGACATCCGGGATCGGGTGGAGATGATCCTCGACCCGGAGTACCTGATCACCACCATCCACGAAACTCATCTGGCCATTCACTACGGCGATGAGAACCTGCTGCTTCCGGAGCCGGTCGTACGAAGGCCCAACGACACCTGCCCCTGGAAAATGTAGAAAAGAGGGACGACACTCCGCCCCTCTTTTCCGGCTTGCTAAGTCTTGATCTTGGCTTTCCCCGTGACCGCTGTTGTTCCGCTGGAAATGCGGACTGTGACAACCTTCACGCTTCCGGCCTGACTTTTGGACTTAGCAGCTCTTGCGCTTAACCGTTTCATGTCGTTTCTACCTCCTTTCGCAGGGATGAATCAATCATGTAGTCCAGGAGCGGCATGGAACGGGCGCACCTTATGACAACACAACTTTTCGCTATAAGCAAGGAGGCGGCGCCATGGAAGGTAATCCGGGAAGGGCACCCAGGCTCGTGGGAGTCGTGGTGAACTGCCTCGACCTGACCATCCGCAAAAGCCCCGGCAATGAGGCGGAGGTCACGGGGTATCTATCGGTCCTGACCGAAGTTCTGGTCGATATGGACAAGTCAACGGAGGACTTCTACCGGGTGCTCGCCAGAAACGGCATCGCCGGGTTCTGTCCGAAGAAGTACGTGGCGATCCGCCGGTAAGGAGAGTGCTATGGAGATCACAGAAAGCGTCCTGACATCTGTCAAGAAACTGCTGGGGATCGACGAAGGCTACACGCACTTTGACGCCGACATTGTAATGCACATCAACAGCGTGTTTTCGATTCTGACACAGATGGGGGTCGGGCCGGCAAACGGATTCTCCATTACGGGGAAAGACGAAGGCTGGTCCGATTTCATTTCTGGCGGGGCCGTCCTGCCCCTGGTCAAATCCTATGTCGGCCTGAAGGTGCGCCTGCTGTTTGACCCGCCCCTCAGCTCTGCGGCCGTCGAGTCTATGAACCGGCAGATCAACGAGTTTGAGTGGCGGCTTTTCGTTGCGGCAGACCCAGTCGAACCCACCAGCGGGAAGGAGGAACTTCAAAGTGGAGCATGATGCATTACTGCACTACGGAATCAAAGGAATGAAGTGGGGCGTGCGCCGTTACCAGAACAAAGACGGTTCGCTGACCCCCAAAGGAGAGGCGCGCTACGACCGTGACAAGCGGGAGAACGCGGCCAAGAAGAAGGAAAACCGGATTGACCTCTCCCAGCCTGATCCGAAGCGCTGGGCAAAGGAGGACCTGGAGCGCACCAAGCGCACCGTGGACGCCAGCGCCAACCTGGCCAAGGAGCTGAAGAAGCTGGACGAGAGCACCACTTCCAAGCCGACGCCAAAGCGGATGGACCTGTCCAAGATGAGCGACAAGGAGATGCGGGATCAGATTAACCGGGAGCTACTGGAACGGCAGTATAACCAGCTGTTCGCGGAAGTGCCCGCCGCTCAGGTCTCCAAGGGCCGCGAAGCGCTCAAGACCACGCTGGAAGTTGCCGGCAGCGTTCTGGCCATTGGCAGCAGCGCACTGGGCATCGCGTTGGCCATCAAGGAACTGAAGGGCTGAGGTGAGTCGGTATGGAGCTGCGCCACCACGGCATTTTAGGCCAGAAATGGGGCGTGCGCAACGGCCCGCCCTATCCATTGAGCGGCGGTGACTATACTCCGTCCCAGCGGAAGGCCATTTCCAACAAACGCAAAAGCGGCAACAGCATCTACAACAAGAAGCACTTCGATGAGGTGCTGAAGGTTGATAAGACCACGCTGAGCACGCTGTCCTATGATAAGGACCGGACCAAGAACGCCGATATGTTCTACGCCACCCACCATGCTCTGGATAAACACCAGTACAACGCCCTGTTCAACCGGCCGATTCCCCAGACGGTCTATGATAAGGATGGAAAGGCGATCGGCACAGGTTCGTTCATGAAGTACCGGATCGACAATTCCCTCAAGACCGACCTGAAGGTGGCCAGCGAGGATTCCGGAGCCAAGGTCTTTATGGACCTCTATAAGAAGGACCGGGATTTCTACAACTTTGTCACTGACCGGGAGCGGATGCAGGGGTACTTTGTAAACGACAAGTACAAGTTCAAGGGCTACCGCGAAGCAGCGGCCGTCCTTGGGAAGATGCGGGAGCCGGACTACAAGCCGACCTCCGATGCCCTTCAGACCGTGTACCGGATGTTCAACTACGTCATCCCCTATGACGGTCAGGGCGACAGCCGAAAGGGACGCGATATGTATAACCAGCGCACCAAGTTCTTCCATGCGTGCAAGGAGGCCGGTTATGGCGCAGTTCTGGACACGAACGACGCCATATACGGCGGGTTCAAGGCCAAGTCACCCATTATCGTGTTCGATATGGAGCAGGTGGTCCCGAAAGACGTCTACCGCACAAATCTGACGGATCAGAAGTTTTCCACTCTGGTCCTGGTCGGCCGGAAGCTGCTGGGCTTGTAACGGGAGGCGGGTGCGTACATGTTATCCAACACCGCCGTCCCCCGTTATTATGGAGCATTTCGGGACGCCGTTCTCCGAGGGGATATTCACGTCTGCAAGGAAGTGGCGATGGAGATGTGGCGGATCGACCGCCTGATCGAGTCACCGGGATATTACTACGATGACCGGGCGGTGGAGGGGTGGATCGAGTTCTGCGAGAACGAGCTGACCCTAACTGATGGCTCCGACCTGCATCTTCTGGATACCTTCAAGCTCTGGGGCGAACAGGTGTTTGGATGGTACTATTTCGACGACCGCTCTGTCTATGTGCCGAACCCGGATGGACGGGGCGGCCGGTATGTGACGAAGCGGGTCAAGCAGCGGCTGACCAAGAAGCAGTACCTCATTGTGGGAAGAGGCGCGGCCAAGTCCCTCTACGACTCCTGCATCCAGGCTTATTTCTGTGTGGTGGACGGCTCGACGACCCATCAGATTACGACAGCCCCCACCATGAAGCAGGCGGAGGAGATCGTCAACCCCATCAAGACCGCCATCACCAGAGCGAGAGGCCCTGTGTTTCAGTTCATGACCGAGGGTTCCTTGCAGAACACCACCGGCTCCAGAGCCAACCGCGTCAAGCTGGCCTCTACAAAGAAGGGGATCGAGAACTTCATCTCCGGCTCCCTGGTGGAGGTCCGTCCCATGTCGGTGGACAAGCTCCAGGGACTCCGCTGCAAAGTGGCCACGGTGGATGAGTGGCTTTCTTCGGCGGACGCCCGGGAGGATGTCATCGGTGCCATTGAGCAGGGCGCATCCAAGCTGGACGACTACCTGATCATCGCCACCAGCTCCGAGGGCACGGTCCGAAACGGAGCGGGCGACACCATCAAAATGGAGCTGATGAACATTCTTCAGGGCATCGGCCCTCCCCAGGAGCACGTGTCCATCTGGTGGTACAAGCTGGACTCCGTGGAAGAGGTCGCCTATCCGGACATGTGGATCAAGGCAAACCCCAACCTGGGAAAGACCGTGACCTACGAGACCTACCAGAAGGACGTTGACCGGGCAGAAACGGCCCCCGCCACCCGCAACGATATGCTGGCAAAGCGGTTCGGGCTGCCCATGGAGGGCTACACCTACTACTTCACCTATGAGGAGACTCTCCCCCATCGCCGGCAGAGATTTTGGCAGATGCCCTGCTCCCTGGGGGCGGACCTTTCCCAGGGCGATGACTTCTGCTCCTTTACCTTCCTGTTTCCTCTTCGGGATGGCTCCTTTGGCGTCAAGACCCGAAACTACATCACATCGCTGACCCTGCACAAGCTGCCGGCGGCCATGCGGGTGAAGTACGAGGACTTCATGGCGGAGGGGAGCCTGATCGTCATGGAGGGCACCGTCCTGGACATGATGCAGGTCTACGATGACCTGGACGAGCACATCATCAACCGGGGCTATGACGTGCGCTGCTTTGGCTACGACCCATATAACGCCCAGGAGTTCATCAAGCGGTGGACAGATGAAAACGGCCCCTTCGGCGTAGAAGTGGTCCGACAGGGTTCCCGGACGGAATCTGTCCCTCTGGGCGAGCTGAAAAAGCTGGCCGGAGAGCGTATGCTGCTCTTTGACGAGGAGCTGCTCACCTTCTCCATGGGAAACTGCATCACCATGGAGGACACCAATGGAAACCGGAAGCTGCTGAAGAAACGGTCCGACCAGAAAATCGACGCTGTGGCGGCCATGATGGATGCGTATGTGGCCTATAAGCACAATCCAGAAGCATTTGAATAAAAAAAAAGGGGGGGTACTATGAAGCCCTATGAAAAGCCTCTCTCCCCGCAGGAGTACCTGATGCACTACGGTGTCAAGGGTATGAAATGGGGCGTAAGACGCTACCAGAACTACGACGGTTCTTACACCCGCAAGGGTCTGGAACGGTATCGCAAAGCGGAGTCGGACTACGAAACCGCTAAGTCGAAAGCAGACGAAACCAGGGCCGCCTACAAATCCGGTCAAGCTACCCGTCAGCAGGTCAAGGATGCCAAGAGCGCTGTTAAGACCGAGAAGCGTAAAATGGAAAACGCTTATGAAAAGCTGAAAACCGACAAACTGGCCGATGAAGGAAAGAAGCTTTACCAGAGTGGAAAAACTATTTCGGGAAACACCCAAGCGACCTATTTGGCCGAGGGCGTTATCATTGCTGGAAGCACCGTGGTGTCCAGACTTCTCGCGAACCAACTGAACAACCAGGAGGTTGCCAATATTGCCGCATCGACCATCGCGATCGGCGGAACGATTGTCAATGGTTTACTGGCGGCAAAGACGAGCAGGGAGAACAAACGGCTGAGAGCGTACTACGCCCACTAAGCGAAGGAGGAAAAGTATGGGTCCTTACGACAAACCTTTTTCTCCCCAAGAATACCTGATGCACTACGGCGTCAAGGGTATGAAATGGGGCGTACGTCGTTACCAGAACAAGGATGGTACATTGACAAAAGCCGGAAAAGAACGGTATAGTCAGAACCAGCAGGACGGGGTTGATTCTTTTCTGAAGAGTGTGGGTTCCAAAAAGGTTTCCGAATTGACCGGTTCTGTAAATGAAGATCTCGCAATCCAGGCGGTTACATATGTTTCCGCATTTGCCGCTGTTCTCGCCGTGAAAGCGGTACAAAACCGAATGCTGCGGAAAGGCCGGATGAAAGAGCTGGATAGGCTCAACCGGGAGAAGGATATTAAAGACTTTGACGAGTGCCCCCGCCTCCCCCGGAAGATGAAAGCGGAAGAGAGCGTCAAAGTAACCAATCCGGATTATCCTGATTTGGGCACCACCATGAATTGCACCTTCTGCACAACCGCCATGGCCCTTCGAGAGAAGGGATATGACGTGCAGGCGACAAAAGTCAGTGATGGATTCTTTTCTGATGACTTTTTCAAAGCCACTTTCAATTCCCCTGAGGTCAAAATGGGAAGGAAAAAGTCGGGGCAAGCCGTTCTCGATACGCTTTCGCAGACCGGCGACGGGTCCTATGGCAATCTGACCGTGGCTTGGAAACTCGGGGGGAAGCATAGTCTTTTCTGGAAGAATGAGGGCGGCAGAACTCGAATCTATGACGGTCAGAGCGGAGAAGAGATTACTCAATCTCCGTCGAAAACCAGATCGTTCATGGACTTTGTCAATCTGAAAACCATCACATATAACCGCCTTGATAATTGCGAGCCAACCACCTATGCCTTGGCCGCGGTTGAACGACCTAAAAAGACGTAAAGAGGGAGGATAAACATGACCGTAAAGGAAGCCATTGTTATTTTCGCAAAGCAGTTCCCCGATAAGGCGGTTGTCGGGTATTGGGACAAGCCGAATGGCATCGTTCTTAACACCCAGTCTATCACAGCGGGACTGACAGCCCCTGCCCAGTATCTCGTCACAGACGATGGACAGATTTATGGGACCAACCCCATGAGAAGCAACCTCAGTCCTGGAGACATGAAGAAACTGTAATCCCATGGACCATGCCGCAGACTCTTAACCGGGTCTGCGGATTTTTTATGCCCAAAATTCAACACACAGAGCAACGACATAATTTCATCAAGCGCGGACTGGAGGTGAGAGATTATGGAAATTGCATTTGGTTCCAGGCTGAAACATGCCTGGAACGCTTTTTTGGGTAACGAAACCTTTGGGTTCCGATACCCGCTTGGCCCAAGCTCCTCCTACCGTCCGGACCGGCCCATTTTCAGCCGGGGCAATGAGCGGTCCATCATCACATCGGTCTACAACCGGATCGCGCTGGACGCGTCCTCCATCGCCATCCAGCACGCGAGGCTGGATGAGGACGGGCGGTTTACCGAGGTGATCGACTCCTCGCTGAATTCCTGCTTGTCCCTGGAGGCGAATCTGGACCAGACCGGACGGGCCTTTATCCAGGACGTGGTCATGTCCATGCTGGACGAGGGCTGCGTGGCCATCGTGCCCACGGACACCGATATCGACCCGGAAAACGGCTCCTACAAAATCGAGAAGCTGCGGGTCGGCAAGGTCCTGGAATGGTATCCACAGCACGTAAAGCTGCGGGTCTATAACGAGCAGCGGGGTGAAAAGCAGGACATTATCCTGCCAAAGAGCACGGTGGCACTGGTGGAGAACCCGTTCTTCGCAATCATGAACGAGCCCAACTCCACCATGCAGCGGCTGATCCGGAAGCTGAACATTCTGGACGCCATCGACGAACAGAGCGGCTCCGGAAAGCTCAATCTGATCATCCAGCTCCCCTACGTCATCAAGACGGAAGCGAGACGTCAACAGGCGGAAAAACGCCGTAGAGATATTGAGGAACAGTTGTCCGGCTCCAAGTATGGCGTCGCTTACACCGACGGCACGGAGCATGTGGTGCAGCTGAACCGGCCCATCGACAACAATCTGATGTCCCAGATCGAATACCTGACGAGTATGCTTTACAGCCAGTTGGGAATCACCCAGGGGATATTGGACGGCACTGCTGATGACCGGACGAAGCTGAACTACGACAACCGGACCATCGAACCCATCCTGTCCGCCATTGTTGACGAAATGAAGAGGAAATTCCTCACCAAAACTGCTCGGTCACAGAAGCAGTCGATCCTGTTCTTCAGAGACCCGTTCAGGCTGGTGCCCATCAACGACATCGCCGAAATTGCCGACAAGATGACTCGCAACGAGATCATGACCTCCAACGAGATCCGGCAGAAGATCGGTATGAAGCCGTCGAAGGACCCCAAGGCGGACGAGCTCCGGAACAGTAACCTAAGCGCCCCGAAAGGGGAGGGCGAACAGCCACCATCTGAATCCGAAGGAGGAAATGTTCAAAATGGATCTGAAGTTTGACTTTAGTGGCTGGGCTACCCGAAACGATCTTGTCTGCGCTGATGGGCGAACCATTCGCCACAACGCATTCGAGCACTGCGACGGGAAGACGGTTCCTCTTGTTTGGAACCACCAGCACAACGAACCCACCAACATCCTGGGCCACGCCCTCTTGGAGAACCGCAAGGACGGCGTCTATGCATACTGCACGTTCAACGAGAGTGAGAGCGGCAAAGCGGCCAAGGAGCTGGTGCAGCACGGGGACATTGTGTCCCTCTCCATCTATGCCAATGGGCTCCGGCAGACGCCGAACAAGGACGTCATGCACGGCGACATCCGCGAGGTCAGCCTGGTAGTGGCCGGTGCGAATCCCGGCGCCTTCATTGACTTCGTGGACATGGCTCATGGGGAAGGCGGTGAGCAGGAGATGATCCTGTCCGCTTACGAGCCTATTTCCCTGTACCGTCCCGATGAGAAGCCCCCGCTGATCCACAAGGCCGATACCAAGGAGAAGCCTGATGACAAGCCCAACGCGGGCGAAGACGGGGACAAACCTAAGGATGGCGATAAGTCCAAGGGTAAAGAGAAGCCCGAGGACGAGGAGACCATCGAGGATGTTGTCAACACCATGAACGAGAAGCAGAAGAAGGTCATGTACGCTCTGATTGCTGCTGCCGCGGAGCAGGTGAACGACAACGCCGAGGATGACGAGGAAGAGGACCCCGATGACCCCGACAACAAATCCGACAAATCTAAGGGAGGAAACAAGACCATGAAGCACAATGTGTTCGACACCGAAGACACTCAGGACACCGTTCTGAGCCACTCCGACTGCGCTGACATTCTTGCTCTGGCCAAGAGCAGCAGCGTGGGCAGCCTTCGGACTGCTCTGAAGATCTACGCTGATCAGAACGAACTCAAGCACGGCATCGACAACATCGAGAGCCTGTTCCCCGACTACAAGGATCTGCGCCCCGGCGCTCCTGAGCGGGTCGCTCGTGACCAGGGCTGGGTGAGCGTTGTCATGCGCAAGGTTCACAAGAGCCCCATCAGCCGCATCCGCACCCGCCAGACGGACACCCGCAAGGACAGTATCCGGGCCCACGGCTATCAGAAGGGCAAGCGTAAGCAGCTCTCCGGCAACATGAACGTCATCACCCGGACCACCGATCCCCAGACCGTGTACCGCACCGATGCCCTGCACCGGGACGACATCATCGACATCACCGATTTCGATGTGGTGGAGTACCAGTACGCCGTTATGCGGGAGAACATCAATGAAGATGTCGCTACCGCCATCATGGTGGGCGATGGCCGTGAGCCGGATGATGAGATGAAGATTTCCGAGGATCACATCCGCTCCATTTGGAACGACAACGACCTCTACACCATCCACTACGACGTGGACATCGAGGCCGCCAAGGCCGAGCTCCAGGGCAGCAAGACCAGCATGAGCTTCGGCGAGAACTATATCTATGCTGAGGCAGTCATCGCCGCCGCCCTCTATGCCCGTGAGAAGTACAAGGGCACCGGCACCCCCGATTTCTTCTGCACGCCCCATATGGTCAACGTGATGCTGCTGGCCCGGGACATGAACGGCCGCCGCATTTACACCTCCAAGGCCGACCTGGCCGCCGCCCTGAATGTGGGCGAGCTCTACACTGCCGAGCAGTTTGAGGGTCTGGTGCGCATGGATGACGAGGGCCACAAGCACAAGCTGCTGGGCATCTTCGTCAACCTGACCGACTACACCGTGGGCTCCACCAAGGGCGGCGAGATCACCCGGTTCGACCAGTTCGACATCGACTTCAACCAGCAGAAGTACCTGATCGAGACTCGGCTGTCCGGTGCTCTGACCCGCGTCTACTCCGCCATCGCTCTGGAGGAGCCCGTGGCTGCCTTCACCTCCGGCGGTACTGGCGGCGATGGCGGCGGGGCCGGCACTCCCTGAGGAGAAGATTCAAAATGGCGAAATTTTATGGATCGGTAGGCTATGCTGAGACCATTCAGACCGCGCCTGGCGTGCATGAGGAGCAGATCGTTGAGTATCCGTACTACGGCGATTTGACCCGGAATGCACGCCAGCTTCAGTCTGGGGAGTCGTTCAACGATGACATCAATGTCGCGAACGAGATCAGCATAGTCGCCGATCCGTTCGCCAGGGAGAATTTCCACAAAATGCGGTATGTGACGTTCATGGGGGCGAAGTGGAAAATTTCAAGGGTCGAGGTGGGCTATCCGCGGCTGATCCTGACCATCGGAGGGCTGTACCATGAATAGGCGTTATGAGCTCCAGGCGGTTCTGGAGGGCATTCTCGGCTCCGGGAATGTGTATTTCCAGCCGCCGGAGAACCTGAAGGTGCGGTATGACTGCATCGTCTATGAGCGGAGCGAAATCGAAACTGTCCACGCGGACAACGCCCCTTATCGCCTGCTGGACCGCTACCAGGTGACAGTCATCTACAAGAACCCGGACAGCGACCTCCCTCACCGCCTCGCCATGCTGCCCATGTGCACCCATGACCGCCATTTTACAGCGGACAACCTGAACCACGATATTTTCAACCTGTACTATTAAAGGAGGAAATCCGAAATGAGTAGAATCGTATGGGACAAGACCGGTGAGCGTTTTTACGAAACCGGTGTTGATCGCGCTGTCCTTTACCCCATCAGCTCCGCCGGCCTTTACAACAAGGGCGTGCCCTGGAACGGCATCACCGGCATCACCGAGAGCCCTTCCGGCGCGGAGCCCAACAACCTCTATGCCGACAACATCAAGTACCTGGTGCTGGTGGGCGCTGAGGACTTCGGCCTGACCGTCGAGTGCTACACCTACCCCGACGAGTGGGAGGAGTGCGACGGCTCCGCCGAGATCGCCCCCGGTGTGGTCGCCGGCCAGCAGAACCGCAAGGTCTTCGGCCTGAGCTACCGCACCAAGCTGGGCAACGATGTGGACGGTCAGGACCACGGCTACAAGCTGCACCTGGTCTACGGCGGCCTGGCCTCTCCCTCTGAGCGGGGCTATCAGACCGTCAACGACTCCCCCGAGCCCATCAACCCCAGCTGGGAGATCACCACCACTCCCGTGGACGTTCCCGGCTACAAGCCCACTGCCCGCCTGATCATCACCTCCACCAAGGTCGATCCCGCCAAGCTGAAGGCCCTGGAGGACATCCTGTACGGCACCGAGGATCAGGACGCCCGCCTGCCTCTGCCTGAGGAGGTCATTCAGCTGCTCAAGCCTTCCGTGGCTGTGACCGCCTCTCCTGAGAGTGCCGACGCCACCCTGTTCGGCAAGAAGGTGTCCGACCTTCAGACCAATGTCGCGGTGGGCGCGGACAGCATCACCGGTACGCTGAAGAACGTGACCGGCTACACCGAGTTCAGCAGCAAGCCCGCCGAGCAGTCCGGCCATTACCTGGCCCTGAAGTTCGACGTGACTCCGACTGACGCCGTCACCACCGTGGAGCTGGTGGGCGGCACCAAGGGCCCCGTGACCCTGGACGCCGACAAGAATATCGTCCTGCCGATCAAGAACAACACCCAGAGCGTCAAGGTGACCTCCACCAAGGACGGTTCCTCCGTCACCAAGACCTACGCGCTGACCAACCTGACCCTGGAATCCTAACCACCCCAACCCAAAAGCGGGGCTCTCTTCACCGAGGGCTCCGCTTTCTTTTTATTTTTGAAAGGAGAAAACTGCAATGCTGAAGAAAACCATGACTTACGAGGACTACAACGGTGTTCCCCGCACCGAGGACTTTTACTTCAATCTGACCCCCGCTGAGGTGACGGAGATGGAGCTTTCCGTGGATGGCGGTCTGGTGGAGATGATCAACCGCGTGGTCGCGGCCCAGGACGGAAAGCAGATCATCAACGTGTTCAAGGACATCATCCTGCGGGCCTATGGCGAAAAGTCCCCCGACGGCAAGCGTTTCGTCAAGAATCAGGAGATCCGGGACGCCTTCGCCCAGACCAACGCGTACAGCGACCTGTTCATGGAGCTGGCCACCGACGCCAAAGCCGCGGCCGCATTCGTCAACGGCGTCATCCAGCAGCCGAAGAAGGCCCCCGCGCCCGCCCCGCAGAACTGAGTTTGAACAGGGGGGCCGGAGATGCTGGAACTTGTGGTGCCTAAATCAGAGCAGTATGACGACGACAGCGGCTGCTTTATTACGACCAAGGAACAGACCCTTCGTCTGGAGCACTCTCTGGTCTCCCTTTCAAAATGGGAGGCGAAGTGGCACAAGCCGTACCTGTCCACCAAGTCGAAGACGGTGGAGGAGCAGATCGACTACGTCCGCTGCATGACCCTGACCCAGAATGTTGACCCCAATGTCTATACCGCCATTACACCCCAGCTGCTGGCGGTGGTCAAGGACTACATCGAGGACTCCATGACGGCCACCACCTTCTCGAAGGAACAGAGAGGCCGCCGGGGGAGGGAAATCGTGACGGCGGAGATCATCTACTACTGGATGATCTCCCACCAAATCCCCTTCGAGTGCCAGAAGTGGCATTTGAACCGGCTGATGACGCTCATCAACGTATGCAGCGCCAAGACTGGCCCGCAGAAGAAGATGAGCCAGAAGGATATTTTCGCACAAAACCGCGCCCTGAACGCGGCGCGAAGGAAGAGAGGAAACACAAGGGGGTGACGCCATGTATGAAGAACGGATCTGGAGATTCCTGAAGGGGAAGCTGCTTTCCGACTGCGGAGCCGCCGGACTGATGGGAAACCTCTACGCCGAAAGCGGGCTGAACCCCGTCAATCTCCAGAACACCCATGAGAGGAAGCTGGGGCTCTCGGACAAGGAATACACCCAGCAGGTGGATTTCGGACTTTACGCCGACTTTGTCCATGACGGAGCGGGTTACGGCCTTGCCCAGTGGACCTTCTGGAGCCGGAAGCAGAACCTGCTGGCCTTTGCCAAAAGCAGGGAGAAGAGCATCGGCGATCTGGAGACGCAGCTGGAGTTCCTGTGGAAGGAGCTGACGGAAAGCTACGCCTCCCTGGCGCAGATGCTGCTGAGTGCCAGTTCTGTCCGGGCCGCCTCCGACGCGGTCCTGCTCCAGTTTGAACGCCCGGCCGACCAGAGTGAGACGGCCAAAGCCCGCCGGGCTGCCTACGGGCAGAAGTATTACGACCAATTTGCAGGAAAGGAGGCGGCCGCCATGAGCAACAGTCCATTGGTCTCCTACACAAAGCTGTCCCCTAACCATTCCGGTAGGCGCAAGCACGCCATCGATACCATCTCCATCCACTGTATGGCCGGTGATTTGACGGTGGAGAGCTGCGGAAACCTGTTCGCCAGCCCAAGCCGGAAGGCCAGCAGCAATTACGGGATCGGGAGCGACGGCCGGATCGGACTCTATGTGGAAGAATGCAATCGCTCCTGGTGCACCTCCTCCAGCTCCAACGACAACCGGGCCATTACCATCGAGGTGGCGAACAACGGGGGAGCCAACCAGGGATGGCCGGTATCTGACGCGGCTTATCGGTCCCTGATCGCCCTCCTGGTGGACATCTGCCGGAGAAACGGGATCAAACGGCTGCTCTGGAAGGGCGACAAGTCGCTGATCGGGCAGGTGGATAAGCAGAACATGACCGTCCACCGCTGGTTTGCGGCAAAGGCGTGCCCAGGGGACTGGCTTTACAGCCGCCACGGGCAGATCGCCGATGAGGTAAATGCAAAACTGTCTGAGGAGGACGAGGATATGGACCAGACAAAATTCAATGAGATGTTCTCCGCCGCCATGACTGATTATCTCAAAGGTCTTCAGAACAACAACTGCGGCGACTGGTCCCAGGAAGCGCGGGACTGGTGTATAAGCGTCGGGCTGTTTGCCGGAAACAGAACCGCAGTGGACGGAAAGCCGAACATGATGTGGCCGTCCGGGCTGACCCGTGAACAGGCCGCCCAGCTCTTCTACCGGCTTGCGAAGATGGTGGGGCTTGCGTGATGAGAAATCGTACAAGCCGAACCAGAGGCAAAGCTGGAAGAAAGCCGGACCTGTCGCAGTTTTCAAAATGGATGATCGCCGACATTCGTCCCCTGCTGTGGGTCGTGACTGTCGGCGGTTTTTTACTGGCCTTTTACTGTGTCTACAAGGGATACACCGGCGCGCTTCCGTGGATCGGCGCTATGGTGGGGCTCCCCTGGGGCGCCCATGGCATGGTGTGCAGCTTTTATCTGAACCTGTGCAAATCCGACCACCGGGAGGGCGGCATCACCTTTGAAACGGCAAAGGCCGCCAATTTCAACACCAATGTTTCACAGACGCCGGTAGGCTCCGTGGAGAGCCCGGCAATTTAAGGAGGAGTATCGATGACTGCGGAAATCATTTCCTCGCTGCTGATGCTTGTGGGCGGAATCACCATCCTGACCAACATCATCGTGCAGGTGGTCAAGAGCATCACCTGGGACAAAATTCCCACAAACTTGGTTGCGCTGTTCGTATCAGAGGCGCTGACGCTGGCCCTGGGAGGGGCCTATGCCTCGGTAAAGGGCATCGACATCGCCTGGTACATGGTGGCGGCCGCCATCGTGGTGGGGCTGATGTCCGCCTATGCGGCCATGTTCGGCTTCGATAAATTCAAGGAAGCCATCGAGGGCTGGAAACAGAAAAGCTGATCTTGAAGGAGGTGGCCGAACGTGATCCATTTCAGACATACGGGGGATTTCTCGAAGCTGACCCGGTTTATGGAACGGGCAAAGGAGGCCGTCCGTCTCGGCGATCTGAACAAGTATGGCCGGGCGGGGGTGGCGGCCCTCTCGTCCGCAACCCCGGTTGACTCCGGAGAAACGGCCGCCTCCTGGTATTACGAGATTACCAACAAGAACAACACCATCACCATCTCGTTTCACAATTCAAACATTCAAAATGGAGTCCCCATCGCCATCCTTCTCCAATACGGGCATGGCACGGGGATCGGAGGCTGGGTACAGGGAAGAGATTACATCAACCCTGCGATCCAGCCTATTTTTGACCAGATAGCAGAATACGCCTGGAAGGAGGTGACTCGGTCATGAGCAGGACGATCGACGAGAGAATCGTTGAAATGCGGTTTGATAACCGGCAGTTCGAGCAGAACGTGCAGACCAGCCTGTCTACGCTGGACAAACTCAAGCGGGGACTGGACCTGGACAACGCCGCCAAGAGCCTTGACGGGCTTGGGGACGCGGCGAAGCGGTGCGACATGTCCGTCCTCGGCAAGTCTGTGGAGACGGTCCAGGCCAAATTTTCGGCGTTCCAGGTCGTCGCCATGACGACTCTTTCCAACATCACCAATTCGGCGGTGAACACGGGAAAGCGGCTCGTGTCCGCCCTGACAATCGACCCCATTAAAACGGGTTTTCAGGAGTATGAGACCCAGATCGGGGCGGTGCAGACCATCCTGGCCAACACCCAGCACGAGGGGACCAACCTCCAGCAGGTGAACCGGGCCCTGGATGAGCTGAATACCTACGCGGATAAGACCATCTACAACTTTACCGAGATGACCCGGAACATCGGCACGTTCACCGCGGCCGGCGTCAACCTGCGGACCTCGGTGGACTCCATCAAGGGTATCGCTAACCTGGCGGCCATTTCGGGCTCCACCTCCCAGCAGGCATCCACAGCCATGTACCAGCTCTCCCAGGCCCTGGCCGCAGGCAAGGTCTCCCTGATGGACTGGAACTCTGTGGTCAACGCCGGTATGGGCGGCAAGGTGTTCCAGGACGCCCTGGTGCGCACCTCCGAGCTGCTGGGCACCGGCGCGCAGAACGCCATCAATGTGTACGGCTCCTTCCGGGAGTCCCTCACCAAAGGCGAGTGGCTCACCACAGAGGTGCTTACCGAGACCCTGAAGCAGTTTGCCGGCGCGTACAGCGAGGCCGACCTGATCCAGCAGGGATTCTCGGAGGCCCAGGCCCGAGACATCGCCCAAATGGCGAAGACGGCGGAGGACGCTGCCACCAAGGTCAAGACCTTTACCCAGCTCTGGGACACCCTGAAGGAGAGCGCTCAGTCCGGCTGGACCACCACATGGGAAATCCTGGTTGGCGACTTTGAGGAAGCCAAGGAAGTGCTGACCGAGGTGTCCGACGCCATTGGCGGCGTGATCAGCGAGACCTCCCAGGCGAGAAACGAATTACTCAGCGGCGGTCTCAGCTCCGGCTGGAAGCAGCTGCTGGACCAGGGCATCGCCGATGAGGGCGGGTTCATTGAATCCATCCAGGAGGTGGCCCGAGAGAGCGGCGACGCCTTTGACAAGCTGGTGGCCGACTCGGAGAGCTTCAGTGACGCGCTGAAGCAGGGGCTGACGGACGGGGTCGTATCCTCCGAGACCCTGACGCAGGCGGTTCATAACCTGCGGGAGAAGATGACCGGCATGTCCCAGGAGGAGCGCAAGGCGGCCGGATACACCGCGGAGATGATCGAGCAGATTGAAGCCTTGGACAAGGGACTTCAAAATGGTTCGGTCTCCATGGAGGAGTTTACGGAAAAGATCCTGCGCCCCTCCGGACGGGAAAACCTGATCCAGGCGGTCTGGAATGCGGCTAAGGGCCTGGTCAGCGTCATTACCCCCATCAAGGACGCATTCCGCGAAATCTTTCCGCCCGCAACCGCCGACCAGCTGTACTCTCTTACGGAGACTCTCCGCAGCTTTTCTGAGCGGCTGACCCTCTCCGATGAGACGGCGGACAAGCTGGGGCGCACCTTCAAGGGGCTTTTCTCGGTGCTGGACCTGGTGCGGCAGGGCGCTCTGGCGATTTTCAACGCTTTGGCGCCTCTGGGCAGCGGAGCCGGTTCCCTGGCTGACGGCATTCTCACCATAACCGCAGGGATCGGAGATTTCCTGGTCGGCATCAACGAGGCGGCCAAGCAGGGAGAGTTCTTTGGAACGGTGGCCCAGACGGTCGCCTCGGCGCTGGAGTTTGTTGTGTCCGGGATCGAGCGACTGACCGGATTTCTCGCCGACGCCTTTGCTGCCCCAGGCCTGGAATCCTTCCAGGCGCTTTTGGGACGCATCCAGACCCGCATTGGGCAGGTCATCGACGCGGTGAGCGGCCTGGGCGGCGGGGTCAGCGACGCGGCGGACACTATGGATTCCGCCCTGGAGAACAGCAAATTCCTGCAAATGCTCCAGACCATTTTCAACGGCGCAAAGACCCTGGTCTCTGGCATCATCGGCGTATTCGGCGGCCTTGCCGGCGCACTGGTGGAGAGCCTGAGCAACGCGAATTTCAGCGGTGTCATCGACCTGCTGAACGGCGTCTCCCTGGGTGCTATCGCCCTGGGCATTAAGAAGTTCCTGGACTCCTTCCGGGAGGTCACAGACAGCGTCGGCAGCATCAAGGAGGGCGTGATCGGGATTCTGGACGGCGTAAAGGGCTGTTTCCAGGCCTGGCAGAATGACGTCAACGCCAAGGCCCTGCTGAAGATCGCGGCCGCTGTCGCGGTGCTGTCCGCATCCATTCTCACCATTTCCCTGATCGACAGTGAAAAGCTGACGGCGTCCCTGGGGGCCATCACGGTGCTCTTTACCGAGCTGATGGCGGCCATGGCGGTGTTCGGAAAGCTGGACCTGAATGTCCGCGGAACAATGAAGCGCTCCACGGCAATGATCGCCCTCTCCTCCTCGGTCCTGATTCTGGCCTCCGCGCTGAAAAGCATTGCCACGCTGGAACCGGAACAGATGGCGGCGGGGCTTGCGGGCATCGCCGGACTGATGGCTGCCCTGGTGGCAGCCGCGAAGGTGCTGGGCTCCGGTTCAAGTTCCATCATCAAGGGTTCTGCCCAGATGGTGGTCTTTGCCGCGGCAATCAAAATACTGGCCTCGGCCTGCGCCGACCTGGCCCAGCTGGACCTTGCCGGACTGGCAAAGGGTCTGATCGGCGTCGGTGTGCTGCTGGCAGAGGTATCGCTCTTCATGAACGCGGCCAAGTTCAGCGGAAGGTCGGTGGTCACTGCCTCGGGCGTTCTGGTACTGGCCGGCGCTATGAAGGTGCTGGCCTCGGCCTGCAAAGACTTTGCCCAGATGGGTGTTGGCGAGCTGGTCAAGGGGCTGAGCGCCATCGGCGCGGTCCTGCTGGAGATCACGGCCTTTACCAAGCTGGCCGGAAGCGCCAAGGGGCTGATCACCACCGGAGCCGCCATGATCGAGATTGGCGCGGCCATGAAGATATTTGCCTCCGCTATGGCGGACTTCGGACGGATGTCTCTGGCAGAGATCGGCAAGGGCTTGCTGGCTATGGGCGGAGCCCTGGCAGAGGTGGCCGTGGCCATGCGCTTTATGCCCCGGAACATGGTAACCATGGGGGCGGGCCTGATCGCGGTGGGAGCCGCGCTGAACATCATTGCCGACGCCATGCGGTCCATGGGCGGCATGAGCTGGGAGGCTGTCGCAAAGAGCCTGGTCACCATGGGCGGGGCTCTGGCCGAGCTGGCCGTTGGTCTGAACTTCATGAACGGCACGTTGGGCGGTTCCGCCGCCATGCTGGTGGCTGCCGCCGCGCTGGCAGTGCTGACGCCGGTGCTGGTTACGCTGGGCAGCATGAGCTGGGAAGCCATTGCCAAGGGGCTGGTCACGGTGGCCGGCGCCTTTGCCGTCATCGGAACGGCCGGCGCACTGCTCACTCCGCTGCTGCCGACGATTCTTGGCCTGGGCGGCGCCTTCGCTCTGATCGGCGTTGGTGTTGCCGGCGTTGGGGCAGGTCTGCTCCTTGTCGGAACCGGCCTATCCGCCATTGCGGTGGGCATTACGGCCCTGGCAACCTCCCTTGGAGCGGGCGTAGCCATTATCGTGGCCGGCCTGACCTCTATCATCACGGGCATCGCGGCGCTGATCCCGGCCATTGCGGAGAAGCTGGGTGAGGCGGTGGTGGCCTTTGCACAGGTCATTACGAATGGCGCTCCTGCCATTGGCGAGGCCGTCAAGACCCTTGTCCTCACCATGGTGGACGTTCTGGTGGAGTGTGTCCCGGCCATCGCCGAGGGCGCTCTGGAGCTGGTTGCCGGGGTGCTGGACGCCCTGGTGGCCTATACGCCCCAGATCGTGGACTCCATCATGCAGTTCCTGATCGCGGTGATCGACGGGCTGGCCCGCAACATGCCCACCCTGATCCAGTCGGTGGTGGACCTGCTGATGTCCTTCTTCTCCGGCATCGTATCGGCGCTGGGAAGCATCGACACCGACGCGCTGCTGAAGGGCATCGCCGGAATCGGCCTGCTGAGCGGCATTATGGTGGCGCTGGGCGCTCTGGCCGGACTGATCCCCTCCGCCATGGTGGGTGTGCTTGGTCTGGGCGTTGTCATCGCAGAGCTGGCCATTGTTCTGGCGGCGGTGGGCGCGCTGGCGCAGATCCCCGGCCTGGAGTGGCTCATCAGCGAGGGTGGTCAGCTCTTGCAGACCATCGGGAACGCCATTGGCGGCTTTATCGGCGGCATCGTGGGCGGATTTATGAGCGGGGTATCCGGCTCCTTCCCCCAGATCGGCATGGACCTGGCCGCCTTTATGACCAACATACAGCCCTTTATCGACGGGGCAAGAGGTATCGACCCGGCCATGCTGGAGGGCGTCAAGGCCCTCACCGGGGCGATCATGCTGATTACGGCGGCCGATTTGCTGGAGGGTCTGACCTCCTGGCTCACCGGCGGCTCGTCCCTTTCCACCTTTGCCGAGGAGCTGGTGCCCTTCGGCGAGGCCATGAAGAAATTCTCCCACAGCATTACCGGACTGGACGGCGACCTGGTCAGCACGGCGGCAATCGCTGGAAAGACCCTGGCTGAGATGGCCGCGACCCTGCCCAACAGCGGCGGCATCGCGGGATTCTTTGCCGGAGAGAACGACATGGGGTCCTTCGGCGACCAGCTTGTGGGCTTCGGCGGCTCCATGATGAAGTTCGCCGCAAGCATCAAGGGGCTGGACACCGACGCGGTTCAAAATGCTGCCATCGCCGGTAAGGCCATGGCGGAGCTGGCTGCCACCCTCCCCAACACAGGAGGGGCGGTGGGCTTCTTTGCCGGCAACAACGACATGGACGACTTCGGCGAACAGCTCGTACCCTTCGGAGCGGCCATCAAAGCCTATTCCGACGCGGTCAAGGGGCTTGATGTGGAGGCGGTCACCAATTCCGCCATTGCCGGACAGGCCATGTCGGAGCTGGCGGCTACTTTGCCCAACACCGGCGGAGCCGTAGCCTTCTTCGCTGGCGACAACGACCTTGCCACCTTCGGCGAGCAGCTGGTGTCCTTCGGGGCGTCCATCAAAAGCTATGCCCAGGAGGTGACTGGGCTGGATACCGACGCAGTCGCCAGCTCGACGGTCGCCGGACAGACCCTGGTGGAGCTGGCAAACACCTTGCCCAACACCGGGGGCCTGGTGGCCTTCTTCACAGGCGACAACGACCTTGAGACCTTCGGGGAACAGCTGGTGCCCTTCGGGGAGGCGATGAAGGCCTACTCCGACAGCGTGACCGACATGGACAGCGCAGCCGTAACCGCCTCCGCCACTGCGGCGAAGGCCCTTGCGGAGCTGCAAGCCTCGCTGCCCAATATTGGCGGCGTGGTGGATTTCTTTACCGGCGGCAACGACCTGGAGACCTTCGCAAACGGCCTTCTCCCCTTTGGAGAGGGCATGAAGGCCTATGCCGACGCGGTGAGCGGAATGGACGCGGGGGCGGTTTCCGCCTCTATTATCGCCACCCAGGCCCTGGCAGAGCTCCAGGCATCTCTTCCCCATGTGGGAGGGGTGATGAGCTTCTTTACCGGGGGCAACGATCTTGGCCTGTTCGCAGAGGGGATTCTCTCCTTCGGCGAGGCCATGAATTCCTACGGAAACGCCGTATCCGGCATCGATGCCGGGGCGGTATCCGCCTCCGCTACTGCGGCTCAGGCGCTGTCCCGGCTCCAGGCGTCCCTCCCCAATGTAGGCGGCATCATGGAATTCTTCACCGGCGGGAATGACCTTGGGAAATTTTCCGAGGGCATCATCCCCTTCGGCGAAGCGATGAAAGCCTACGGCGAGTCGGTGGCCGGCATCGACTCCAGCGCGGTAGAGGCCTCTGCCACTGCCGCTCAATCCCTGGCACAGCTCCAGGCGGCCCTTCCCCAGGTGGGCGGGCTTATGGAGTTCTTTACCGGCGGCAATGACCTTGGGGTATTCTCGGAGGGCATCGTGCCCTTTGGGGCCGCTATGAAGTCCTATGCCGAAGCGGTTTCCGGCATCAACGCCGACGCGGTCACGGCCTCCGCTGTGGCGGCCCAGGCGCTGGCACAGCTGCAAACCGACCTGCCCAATGTGGGCGGGGTCATGGCATTCTTCAACGGAGGCAACGACCTTGGAACCTTTGCCGCCGGCATCGTACCCTTCGGCGCGGCCATGAAGTCCTATGGGGATGCCGTGGCCGACATCAACACCGGAGCCATCACCGCCTCGGCCACTGCCGCCCAGTCTCTGGCGCGGCTGCAAGAGGCCCTTCCCCTGGTAGGCGGTGTGATGGAATTCTTCAACGGAAGCCAGGACCTGGCCGCTTTTGCGGCGGGCATCATCCCCTTCGGCGCGGCCATGAAATCCTACGGCGACGCTGTGGCGGATATTCGGCCGGAAGCGGTGGAAAGCTCCGCCTCCGCCGGAATGGCCCTGGTGGAGCTGGCAAAGGCCCTTCCCAACACGGGCGGCCTGCTGTCCTTCTTTACCGGAGGGACCGACCTGGCCGCCTTTGGCGATGACCTGACGCTGTTTGGCGCGGACCTTTCCGCCTATGCGGAGGCAATCAGCAATGTGAAGGCGGACGTGGTGACGGCCTCGGCCAACGCGGCGGAGGCTCTCTCCAACCTCGCCTCCGGCCTGCCGGACAGCAGTCTGTTTGACAAGTGGTTCGGCGGAGACCAGACGCTGGCCTCCTTTGGCGGGGATATTTCCAAGTTCGGCGCGGCCATGAAGGACTATTACGGCCAAATCTCCGGCATCGACACCGGGCGGATGGCCGACGTGGTCGCACAGGTATGGAGCCTGCTGGAGCTGGCTGAGGGGGCCGCAGGGGTCAACACCAGCGGTCTGACCGGCTTTGCCGACAGCATGAAGAAGATGGGAGACGCCGGCATCTCCGGCTTTACCAGCGCTTTCTACAACTGCGGCGACACGGTCAACAAAGCCGTGTCCAGTATGCTGTCCACCGTCAGCGGCGCCGTCCTCTCCAACCTCCCTGTGACAAACGGGGCCATGGAGACGGTGGTCCAGTCGCTGGCGAACATTGTGGACGGGAAGGTCCCGGCCATCCGGACATCGACATCGGATATGATGCGGACCATGGAAGCATCCATCACGGCCCACTCCAGAACGGTGGGGGACGCGATGAGGACGGTGCTCTCCACCGCCGTATCCAACATCAACCGCATGAAGCCGGAGTTCGAGACCGCCGGAAAGAACGCCGGGCAGGGCTTTATCAACGGCATCAACTCCAAGCTGGGCGGCGCAAGGTCCGCCGGCCGAAGCCTGGGCCTGGCCGCTCTGGAAGCGGCAAAGAAGGCGCTGGACAGCCACTCCCCCTCCCGGGAATTCATCCATCTGGGCGAAAACGTGGGCGAGGGTCTGGCCATCGGCGTCAACAACAGCATCGTCCCTGCCGCACAGGCCGCCTCCGGCATGATCGACGAGGTGATCGCCGTCAGCGAGAAGGGCGTCGATGCCTTTGAGGATTGGATCAACGAGAAGCAGTATTACGGCGAGCTGAGCCTGATGGACGAGCTGGCCGGATGGGAAAACCTCCAAAAGAAGTACAGGGCCGGCAGTGAGGAGCGGATGAAGATCGACCGGGAGGTCTATCGGGTTCAAAATGAACTGGTTTCCGCCACCTACCAGGCCTCCCTGGACTGGATCGAGGAGGAGAAGTATTACAAGCGCCTGAGCACCGAGGAGGAGCTGGCCGCCTATGAGCGGATGCAGGCCCGGTATCTGGAGGGCAGCAAGGAACGGATGGAGTTGGACCGGAAGGTCTTCACCCTCCGCAACCAGCTTGTGGACGAGTCCTATCAGAACTCCATGGACTGGATCGAGGAGGAAAAGTATTACAACCGTCTGAGCCTGGCCGACGAGCTGGCCGCCTACAAGCGGGTCCAGAGCCGGTACGCCAAGGGCACCGAGGAGCGGAAGAAGCTGGACCGGGAGGTCTACCGGCTGGAGCAGGAAATCTACGAGGCCCAGCAGCAGTATATCGCCGACGTGCAGAGCGTTCAGGAATCCGCCAACCAGCGGCGCATCCAGCTGGAGGAGGCCTATGCCAACAAGGTCAAGTCCATCAACGAGCAGCTGGAACGGGACATCGAATCCCTGAACCAGCAGTATCAGGACGCGGTGGAGTCCCGGACCAAGAGCCTGTACCAGTCCTACGGCCTCTTTGACGAGGTCGCGAAGAAGGAAGCGGTCAGCAGTGAAACGCTGATGCAGAATCTGGAGGGTCAGGTCCAGGAGTTTGGCGAGTGGCAGGATATTCTGGGTCAGCTCTCCGCCAGGGGCGTTGACTCGGACCTGATCGCGGAGCTTCAGGAGATGGGGCCCTCTGCCATCGAAGAGATCCGGGCGCTGAACTCCATGAGCGACGACGAGCTGGAGAAGTATGTCTCCCTCTGGTCCATCAAGCACGCCCAGGCCCGTGACCAGGCGACCTCGGAACTGGAGGGGCTTCGGGTGGAGACCCAGGAGCAGATCGCGCAGCTCCGGGCGGACGCGGCGGTGGAGCTGGAGGAGTACCGGCTGACCTGGCAGAGCGAAATGGCCCAGCTGGAGGAGGATACCAGCCGTCAGCTGGCCTCCCTCCGGCAGGAATTCTCGGAAAATGTGGGCCTGATCAAGCGGGACACGGAAGCCAAGATGGCGGAAATGACCGAGGCGGCCCGGAAAATCCTGTCGGAAGCCGGGTGGACGGAGACGGGACAGCAAATTCCCGCCGGCCTCGCCCAGGGCGTGGCCCAGTCCAAATCCACCTTTATCGACGAGCTGACCAGCATGGCGCTGGCGGGCGTGGAGGCGGTGAAGAGCACGCTGGAGATCAACTCTCCCTCCCGGGTCTTCCGGGAGCTGGGGTCCTTCACCGGCCTTGGCTTTGTCAGCGGACTGGCCGGCTATGCCGAAAGGTCCTTTGCCGCCGGCGCAGACATGGCGGACTCCGCCGTGGACGGCCTTTCCGGCGCCATTGCTGGACTCCCCGACCTGCTGAGCGGCGAGGCGGAGATGCGGCCCACCATACGCCCGGTGCTGGACCTGTCTGACCTCACCGGGGCCTCGACCCAGATCGACAGCCTGTTCTACCCCCTGCGGTCCATCCGCCTGGCGGGACAGGCCAGCCTGGCGTTCCAAAACGCCTCCGGGGAGAACCGGATGACGGTCAAGGTAGACAACGACGACATCATTGAGGAGCTTCGCACCCTGCGCAGTGAAATGGCAGAGATGACGGAGCGCATGGAGCGGATGCGGGTCGTGCTGGACACCGGCACTCTGGTCGGTGAGATGGCGGGACCCATGGACAACGCCCTTGGACAGAGGGCGACACGGAGAGGAAGGGGGAACTGAGCCGTGTATCATTCCATCACCATTGGCGGGAAAAACACCTGGGATGACTGGCGGCTGGTCCCCGCCTCCCGGCCCGTGTTCAATCCGCCGGCCCAGAAGGTGAAGACGCTGGAAATCCCCGGCGGGGATGGGGTCATCGACTTGTCCCAATCCCTGACCGGGTATCCGGTGTACCAAAACCGGACGGGCTCTATCGAGTTTATCGTGATGAACGACTTCAAGCCCTGGCACATGGCCTATTCCGACATCATGGACTATCTGCACGGGCAGAAGCTGCGGGCAGTGCTGGAGGACGACCCGGAGTATTTCTACGAGGGGCGGTTCACCATCAACGTCTGGAAGTCGGAGAAGGACTGGTCGCGCATCACCATCGACTATGACGTGGGGCCCTACAAGTGGTCAGTCCTGTCCTCCACGGACGACTGGCTGTGGGACCCCTTCAACTTTCAAAATGGCGTCATCCGCCCCGCCGTGTTCAAGGACATCGCGGTGACGGAGGAGATCCGGGCGGTGAAGCTGGCGGCGCTGCTGTTCGGGCGGGCTCCGGTGTGCCCCGTGTTCCGGGTGAGCAGCTCGGATAAGCGGGGGGTACACATCCGCTTTATCAACCCCACGCTGGGGCTGGACGAGACCAAGCTCCTCCCCGACGGGGTCATCCAGTTCCCGGAGTTTGTGTTCTTCGGCGACCTGGGCGCCACGCTGGAGCTGTGGTGCGACACGGGAACGGGGTCCGTCTCCGTGGACTTCAGACAGGGGAGGTTGTGACCCATGTATAGCATTTATGCAGACGGTGTGTGCATTTACAACGACGTCTTTTCCCTGGACAACATGAAGGTGGTCAACCCCAAGCTGACTCTGGAGGACAGCGCCGCCGGGTCTCTGGAGATGACCCTTCCGCCCACCAACGCGGCCTACGACACCATCGTCCGCATGGTCACGGATATTTCCGTGAAAAAGAACGGAGAAGAGATCTGGGCGGGACGGGCCCTGTCGGAGAGCCGGGACTTCTGGAACAACCGGGTGCTCTACTGCGAGGGGGAGCTGGCCTTCTTCAACGACTCGGTCCAGCCGCCAGCGGAGTATGCCGGGAAATCGGTCCGGGAGTACCTCGACCAGCTCATCGCCATCCACAACGGGCAGGTGGGTGAGAACCGCCGGTTCGCCATCGGGGCGGTGACGGTGGTAGATGAGGCCTTCCCCACCTATTACACCAACTACGGCAAGACCCTGGAGTCACTCAACGCCCTGGCGGAAGCCTATGGCGGCCATCTCCGGGTGCGCAAGGCGGACGGGGTGCGGTATCTGGACTATCTGAAGGACTACCCGGACACATGCAGCCAGGTGATCCAGTTCGGGTCCAACCTGCTGGACTTTGTCCGGAACTGGGACTCCGCCGAGTATGCCACGGCCATCGTCCCTCTGGGGAACCGGCTGGACGACAGTCCCATCGAGGCGCTAGACGCCTATCTGACGGTGGAGAGCGTGAACGGCGGAAGCCTGTACGTCCAATCCGACGAGGCAGTGGCGAGGCATGGCTGGATCGCGAAGACGGTGAACTGGGACGATGTGAGCGACCCCCAGGTGCTGCTGGAGAAGGCCAGGGAGTATCTGGCGGACCTTCAGTTTGACAACCTGGAGCTGGAGCTTTCCGCCCTGGACCTGCACTATCTGGACGTGGAGACCGAGGCGGTGAAGCTGCTGGACGAGATCCGGGTCATCTCCCGCCCCCACGGGCTGGACCGGCTCTTCCCGGTGACCAGGCTGGAGATCCCGCTGGACGCCCCGGAGAACACCCAGTTCAAAATGGGGGATTCGGTACAGGTGAGCCTTACCAGCGTGAGCAACCAGACCAACGCCGCCGTGCTGGACAAGATCGAAAACCTCCCCAAGGCCCACAACATCCTCAAGGAAGCCCAGGAGAACGCCACCCACATCATGAACATGGCCACCACGGGCTACATCACCATCACGAGGGACGAGCACGGCTCGGACACCCTCTATATTTCCAACGTCCGAGACTACACCAAGGCTGACAAGCTCTGGAAGTGGAACATGAACGGCCTGGGTTACTCCAACGACGGTGGGAAGACCTTCGGGCTGGCCATCACCATGGACGGGGCCATCGTGGCCGACTACATCACAGCGGGGGTGCTGAATGGCAACGTGCTTCGGGTGGGCGTCATCCGGGACTACAACTCCAACGTGATCCTGGACCTGGACAAGGGCACCCTGACCATGAAGAAGGGCTCCATCAACATCGGAAACGGAAACTTCACCGTGGACGAGCAGGGTAACCTCTACGCCAGGCGGGGCACCTTCGCGGGGACGCTGGCAGGAGCCAAGGGGACCTTCGGCGGCACAGTGCAGGCGGAGGACTTTTTGGACAAGTACGGCAACAGCATGATGGACCTGGCCAAAGAGAAGTTTACCGCCGGATATCTGGACCTGTACGGCCTGACCGTCACCAACAAGAACACCGGGGCGGTCACCTTCGCCGTGGGGCCGACGGGCCTTATCACCATCAACGGCCAGGTGACCATGGGGGCGGGGAGCACCATCAACTGGGCCCAGGTGAATAATCAGAACATTCAATCCAACCCGGCGTACAGCCTGGCGAACAACGCCTATAATCTGGCGGACGACGCCTACTATGAGGCGGAGCTGGCCTACGACCGGGCGAACCGGGCTTACAAGCTGGCCGACTCCATCGAGATGCCGGGGTACATCAAGAGCACCTACATCGACCAGACCACGATCCGTTCCCCGGTCATCGAGGGCGGAGAGTTTTATGGCGAGGAATTCAACATCATCGCCGGGGGCGATTTCGGAAGCTTCAACCTCTACGGTCCTTTCGGGAGCAGCCGTTACCACATGCTGGCCATCGAATATTTCGAGGGCAACGCCCCTCTCATTAACATTTACAGCCCCTGCGGCGGATACATCACCATCGGCCAGAGCCGCAACGGGATCGTCTACTTCAAGGGGGTCGTGGATTTCAGCGCCGCAGACGTCCAAGGTCTGGATTTAGGAACAGGAGCATGACACAGCCATGAAGAAAATGTTAAAAAATTCCGAAGTGTTTGAGCGGCTCCACTCGCTCAAGCCACTGCTGTCCCGGCGGGATCGGATCGGTTACATCGCCGCCCGGAACTACCGCTTTCTCTCCAACTCCCTGGTGGAATATGAGACCATCCGCCTCAGCCTGATCGAAAAGTACGGAGAGGAAGGGAAGGATGAACGGGGACAGCCCACCTTTGTCCTCAAAATGGAGTCCCCCAATTTCAAGACGTTCTGTGACGAGCTGGCTCCCTTCAACGAGATGACCCATGAGGTGGAGCTGATGACCGCCAAGTACAGCGAAGCGGAGGGGAACCTGACGGGGGAGGAAATTTTGGCCATCGACTGGATGCTGGAAGATTAGGAGGTGGTCCGATTTGGCCGACATCAGCAGTTTTTTGAAGAAGATTCTGGAGGCGATCTACGGTGAGGAGGTGCGGGGTTCCATCCACGACGCCCTTGCCGCCATGAATAAGGAGTCCTCCAGCGCCATGGAGTTTGCCGCCACGGCCAAGGACTCCGCCAAGGCCTCCGCGGAAAAAGCCAAGAACGAGGCGGACACCGCCGGGCAGAAGGCGGCCGAAGCCCTGGACTCCGCCGGGAAAGCCGCCCAGTCTGAAACCAACGCCAAAGCCTCGGAGACTGCGGCGGAGGGGTACGCGGACCTCGCCGTTGACGCAGCGGAACGGGCCGGAACCTCGGAGGAGAACGCCAAGGCCTCGGAGCAGACGGCTCTGCAACAGGCCAGAGAGGCGGAGGAGTCCAAGAACGCCGCTGCTCTCAGCGAGGCCGAAGCCAAGGCGGCAGAAGAGCGGGCTAAGGAGGTCCGCAATCAGGTGGAGACCCTGGGTGCCCAAGCCACGGCAGACGCCGCAGCGGCTCAGGAAGCCAGGACCGCCACGGAGGCGGCGCGGGACGCGGCCAAGGTTAGTGAAACCAACGCAAAGGCCTCGGAGACCAAGGCGGAAGACGCCAAAGCGGGCGCGGAAGCGGCGAAGGAAGCCGCCCTGTCCGCCCAAGAGAGCGCCGAGGAGGACGCCCTGACCGCCGCCCAGTCCAAGGAGGACGCAGAAGCGGCCAGGACAGCCGCGGAACAGGCCAAGGCCGACGCCCTTGACAGCGCCGCAGAGGCCGCCGGAAGCGCAGCCAAAGCGGAGCAGTACAGCGGCAAGCCGCCCAAGCCTCAAAATGGAACCTGGTGGATCTGGGACGCGGAGACAGGGGCCTATTACGACAGCCACATCAGCTGTGAGCTGCAAGGCCCCATCGGCGTGGGCATCCAGGACATCCGGCTGACCAAGGGTGACCACTCGCCGGGCACCACGGATATTTACACGGTGCATATGACAGACGGGTCTACCTACACCATTTCGGTCTACAACGGCCTGAACGGTACGGGCGCCGGCGACGTATTGGGTATCTCCTTCGACCTGGTCATCCCCGCCGAGGGGTGGTCGGAGGGGGGCGTCACCATTGCGGACGAGCGGCTTTTGGCCCTGGGCACCCACAAGTATTTCCTCAGCGCGGACGAAGCCTGTAAGGAGGAGTTCCTCGACTGCAATGTGCAGCCCAAGAACATCACCACCTCGGGCTTTCTCACCCTGACCTGCGACACAGAGCCGGCGGCGGACCTGACGGTCAACCTGATCCGGCTGGAGCTGTCGGGGAACGGGGCCATTCAGTAAGCAAGGAGGCGAAGCCCATGGAGATCGCAGTGAAAGCAACCTATGCCCATCTGGTCAAGGATGAGAGTCTGGTACAGAACTCCGACAAGCTCTATATTGTGGAGTTCCGCTTTGATCAGAGCTGGGATGGTTATGCCAAATCGGCTGTCTTTGAAGCCGGCGGCGTACAGCAGCCGCCTGTGGCGTTGACGGATGACCGATGCATTATTCCGGCTGAGTGTTTGAAACGGGCCGGAATCAATCTCAAAATCGGAGTTTCCGGCATTAAGGATGGGGTTCAGAAAGACACGGTATGGTGTCTGGCCAGCAAGATCATGTACGCGCTTGACCCCACACAACTGATGCCGCCCACCCACATCGATGGAGACGTGAAGGCCCAGATCCTTGAGGTCATCCGGGAAAATACTGCTACAGATGCAGAGGTTCAGGAAGTCCTCGACAATGCATTCCAGTCCTCCTGGATACCTCCCGAAAATCCTGAGGCTCCGGACAATACCGCCACTAACGAAGAGGTGGAGGACATTCTCGATGATGTTTTCGGCGAAGAGCCGTAAACAAATATTTTTAAGGAGGACATATTTATGTCTAAACACACTACTCTCGAACAGATGAAGCTTCTGGCTCAGCGCACCAAGGGTGAGATCAGCAAGGTCGAATCCAAGTCCCTGGTAGGCGTTAAGGTCAACGGCGTTGCCCTGGCCATCGCCGACAAGATGGTGGACATTCTGATTGCTTCTGGTGCTACCAACGGCACTCTGTCTGTTGCCGGCAAGGATGTTGCGGTGACGGGTCTGGCGGCCCTGGCCTACAAGGCTCAGATCTCTGAGGCCGATCTGGATACCGCTCTGAAGGCTGTGCTGGACGGCAAGGCTTCCGGCGCCGATCTGGCCACTCTGATCGGTACGGATGCTGGTAAGAGCGCCCGCACCATCGCCAACGAGGAGCTGGCCGCTCAGCTGATCCCCGAGGGCGCCCAGGAGGCCCTGGATACTCTGACTGAGATTGCTCAGTGGATTCAGGATCACCCCAATGACGCTTCCGCGATGAACGCCGCCATCACCAAGCTGAACGGTATCGTTGCCGGTATTGGCGGCGACGAGGACGAGTACGCCACCGTAATGGCCGCCATTGAAGGCAAGATCACCGCCGCGCTGAAGGACATTGCCTCCGGCGCGACCAAGGTGGAGAAGTCCGAGGTCAACGGCAACATCAAGATCAATGGCCAGGAGACCGTGGTCTACACTCACCCTGCCGCTGAGGCGGTCGAAGCCGGCTTCAAGAAGGTCGGTAAGGACAATCAGGGTCATGCGGTCATCGGCGACGATGTGACCAAGGAGGATATCGTTGCTCTCGGTATCCCCGCACAGGACACCACCTATCAGCCTGCTACCAGCCAGGCAAATGGTCTGATGTCCAAGGAGGACAAGATCAAGCTGGACAGCATTGAGGTTGCGACTGATGAGGAAGTCAATCAGATGCTGGATGAGGTCTTTGGCGCCGCTGTTGGCGTCTGATAACCGCGGAGGGGGATGGGGTATTCCTGTCCCCCTCTTATTTTTTCGGAAAGGAGCTCTAACATGGCAGAGAACAAAGCCACAACCTTAGAGCAGTTGCGGGCTCTGGCAGAAAGGGGAAAACTCGATACCCTGAACCGCGTCGACCAGCTTTTAGAGTCGATCATTCCTCTGCTGGAGGGCGCACAGCATAGCGGTACTACCGTTACTCTGCCGGCCGAGAACTGGAGCGGCAGAGCTCAGACTGTAAAGGACAACATCCTTTTGGCTGACGAAAAATACTGGTATATTGTGTGCGCTGACGCGGATTGCTTTATGGCAGTCAGCGAGACTGGCGTGAAAGCTGACAATATCACCGTTAACGGTCAGGTCACCTTTCACTGCGAGGTAACTCCAACGGAAAATCTGACCATTTATATTTTGCGACTGGAGGTCGAGCAGAATAATGAGTAATGCAAACGTCGGCAAGGTCTTTAACATGACCGGCGGCAGCGGCGGAGGCGGTACTCTGAGGCTGGAGACCCTGACAATTACCAAGCCGCCCCAAAAGACCACCTACAAGTCCGGAGAGTCCTTTGACCCCACGGGCATGGTCGTTACCGCGGGCTATGGGTATGGTCTCACTTCGGATGTGACCGGATATTCCGTGTCTCCCCAAGTCCTTACGGATGGAGTGACGGAGGTGGTTATCACCTATACCGAAGGCCGCATCACCAAGACGGCAAGTGTGCCGGTTACTGTGCAGAAGGTGCTGGTATCCATTGCCGTTACCAACAACCCCTCCAAGATGGTCTATCACTATCTGGAGGAATTTGCCCCTGCGGGAATGGTGGTCACTGCCAAATTCTCGGATGACTCTACGGAGGAGGTTTCGGGATACACCTATCCCAAGACCGCTTTCTCTACTTTGGGGAGCCGTCCGGTGGAGATCGGTTATACCTATGAGGGCGTGACCAAGACCGCCAGCTTGAATGTTACAGTCAACCCCATTGAGGTGGCTGTCCCTGTTCAAAATGGAGTCCTTACCTATGACGGGACTGGCAAAACTCCGTCCTGGACTGGGTATGATCCGTCGAAGATGACCATTTCCGGCACGACCAACGGCGTGAACGCTGGGTCCTATTCCGCACGGTTTAATCTGTCGTATGGATATCAGTTCCCCGGCGGCTTGGATGAGGCCACGGTTGAGTGGATCATTGACCGGGCGGTCATCGCTTCTCTTCCGGTGCAGAACAATGTACTGGCGGCCAACGGCAAACCGCAGGCTCCCACCTGGGCCAACTACGACATCGGTCAGTTGACCATTGGCGGAGACCGATCTGGAACTGACGCAGGCGATTACAAAGCCACATTTACTCCTACCGCCAACTACAAGTGGTGGGACGGTTCCATTGAGGCCAAGGAGGTCAAGTGGACCATCACCAGCGTTATTGTACCCGTTCCTACGCAGAAGGGCTCGCCGACCTATACGGGAGCGCCCCAGACACCGGAATGGGATAACTTTGACCAGGTGAATTCCAAAGTGCAGGTGACCGCACAGACCAATGCCGGCACCCACTCTGCCACATTTATTCTTCTGAATGGCATGTGGTCGGACGGTTCTACGACCAATAAAACCGTTCAGTGGAGCATCGGCCGAGCTTCCATCGCCAAGGTTCCCGCCCAGAGCGGAGCTTTGAAGTATGATGGGAACCCCAAAACTCCGGTGTGGGACGCCAATTATGATCCAAACAAAATGACGGTATCTGTAGAGGCGAAGGTCAACGCCGGCACAGGGTACACTGCCGCCTTTACACCGGATTCCAACCATCAGTGGTGGGATGGCACGGTGGACGCCAAGACAGCTACCTGGGCTATCGGCAAGGGCGATCAGGTCGTATCTGTAAGTCCGACAAGTGTGACGCTGAATACCGGCGCCCGAAGCGCCAAGTTTACCGTGACCCGAAAGGGCGACGGCGTGATCTCTGCCGTTTCCAATAATGTTGGTGTGGCTACGATCGGTAACATCAATCAGCAGACCGGCGAGGTTACGGTGAACAGTGTAAATAACATCACCGGCACGACTACAATTATTGTTAAAGTAGCTGCGGGAGCCAACTATCTGGCTGGGGCCGATAAGCAGGTAGCAGTCAATGCCCAGTTCGTGACCATCTACGGCGTGGAATGGGACTGGACCAGCAGCGGCCCCACCAAGGGTAAGCGCACCGACGGAGCGGCGGGCTTTGGGGACCCCAACCCGGCGGTGAACAATGGCTCCGGCTCCTCGCCCTTTGACAATCTGTACCCCTGGAGCGGCATGGTCAAGGAGACCCGCACCGGCGGCGTGATGGTCAAGGAGCCCAAGTATTGGTACAAGTGGACCAAGAGCGGTAAGAAGCTGAAGCTTCAGATCGCAGACGGCCCTGTGGAAGGGTTCCATGTTGACCCGGTGAATATGGACCGTGGGGACGGCCTTGGAGAGCTGGACTTCTCCTACATCGCCCGGTATCACTGCGCAAATGGCACCTACAAGTCGGAGACCAACAAGGCCCAGCAGGTGAGCATCACCCGGAGCACGGCACGAACCCAGATCCACAACCTGGGGGCCAACATCTGGCAGCTGGACTTTGCCCAGATGTGGTATGTAAACATGCTGTTTCTGGTGGAGTTCGCGGATTGGAACGGCGAGCGGATCGGCCGGGGCTGCTCGGCCAGCAACTCCAAGGAGAACAACGGGCGTACGGACGCTATGAAGTACCACACCGGTACTACGGCGGCCAATCGGGATACTTACGGTTTCACACAGTACCGGAACATCGAGGGCTGGTGGGACAATGTGTACGACTGGATGGACGGCTGCTATTACAATGGCAACGGCCTGAACGTCATCAAGAATCCCAATCAGTTCAGCGACAGTGCCAACGGCGTGCTTGTCGGTAAGCCGGTTGCTGGTTACCCGAAGGACTTCGCCATCCCGACCCAAAGCGGGCTGGAGTGGGCGCTGTATCCCTCTGAGGCTGGCGGCAGTACCACCACGTATGTCCCGGATTACTGGGGTTTCTACGGTAGTGACCCGTGCCTGTGCCGCGGCGGTTACTATTACCAGAGCCAGGGTCGCGGGCCGTTCTACGTGTACTGCTACAGTGCGTCGGGCGCGGGCTCCGACATCGGCTGTCGCCTCCAGGAACGCCCGCCGAAGGCGGCGTGACCATTCCCCTGGGGAGGAGGGGGTTTGGGGTGAGGGGACCGCAGTCCCTTCCCCCAAGCTCCGGCCTTCCACGCATTTCAAAATGGAGCGGAAGGGCTCCTTTTCACCTTAATAAGAACAACATTTGAAACCGCTCTTCTTTGGTAAGAGGAGAGCGCGGGGTCGACTTTGCAGCAGACGATGTCCCGGATAACTGGAATTTCAACGGTAGTAACCCGTGCCTGCACCACGGCGGTAACTATAACCAGAACCAGAATCACGGGCCGTTCTACGTGAACTACAACAGTGCGTCGAACACGAACTCCAACATCGGCTGTCGCCTTCTTGAAGCAGACGCAGGCCATTGGGCCTGTCGGGTATGGCTGAACCTCCTATCGGTAGTCAGGGTTCCTCACCCTTTCTATTACGCAGAGTTGACCGCGCAGCACTTGCTGACGATGAGCCGTCAGGACACAGCCTGGTACACTTCGGGCCGGGTTTCGCCCCGGAACCACCCGCGGCGATGGAACGGCTGTGAGGCTACAAGGAGGATATTATCCCTGATGAAACGAGTGAGAGTTTACCAACAAATCCTTTCGGAAGACAATCTGCGCCTGGCCATCCGGGAAGTCAATCGGGGACACCGGCGCAACGGCGACCACAGCCTGAACAAGAAGGTCCTGGAGATCGAGGCGAATATGGATGAATATGTGGCGGAGCTGCGCAGGTTCATCGAGGACCTGGTGAGTGGAGACGCGCACATGCACCCGCCGCTGAAACGGCGGCGCTGGGACCGGAACGCGGACAGCGGAAAGGGCAAATGGCGGGACGGGGAAATTCCTACGGGGTCAAGGCCATCAAGAAGTGGATGAAGGGAGACGCCGCCGGCACACGGTATGGCGCGGAATGCGACATCTACCACTGCTTTGAGGAGCTGGACCCGCCGTATGTTATCCAGGCGCTGAAACGGCTGTTCAAGGACCGGGAGACCCTCTGGCTGTGCGACGCCCTGATGGAATACGGCGTACTGATCGGCGCGTTCTTCTCCGCCTGGTTCCTGCACCTGGTACTCCAGCCGCTGGACCTGATGATCCACCAAAGGGAGTACGGCGTCAGCCACTACCTGCGGCAGATGGACAACTTCACCATCTTCGCCTCCAGCAAGCGGAAATTGCGGAAGCTGATCCGGGATATTCAGGCGTGGCTGGCCGACGTGGGACTAAAGCTGAAAGACAACTGGCAGGTCTTTCGGATCGGCTTTACCCCAAGGGTGGAGAAGGCCAGAGAGCATCTGCCCGAGGTCAAACGGCGCCGAAGACGGCCGAGGATTCCGTCGGCGCTGGGCTACCGGTTCGGGCACGGTTACACCATCCTCCGAAAGCACAACCTGTTTCGGCTCAAGCAAACACTGCATTTATATTACTACCGAAGGGATCGAAACCGGGTCATCTCGTTTAAGCGGGCCTCCGGCCTGATCTCACGGCTTGGGCAGCTCCGAAAGTGCGATTGTCAACGGATTTTGGAGCGGTATTACCAGCCGAAGACCATGTTCGATCTTAAGAAAGTCGTCCGAAAAGAGTGCAGACGGCTTCAGAAATTATATCCGCCCTACCAGGCGGCGTGAAAGGAGCGGCACCATGAAAGTACAAGGGATGGTTGACCCCGGCAGTTTTACCGTGGAGCGCATTCCCGGAAGCGGAAGAAGCCTTGTACGGCTTTTCCAGAACGTGACGCCTGTCCAGACCGAGGACTTCACCGGATATGAGTACGACGAGTACCATGTGGAGGTGGAGACCTGGGACGGCATCGCGGCAAACGTGCGGGAGAACTACGAGACGTTCCTGAGAAAGGGAATGGACAACGAGATCGACCGCAGCAATCGGGCACTGTATTCCGCACAAGTGGATACGGATGCCATGAACGTGGACCAGGAATTCCGTCTGACTCTGCTGGAGCTGGGTCTGACGGAGCTGGATATTTAAGAAAGGGGAAAACTGCTATGTTGTACCGAACTTTGAAGCGCATGATCGAGAGAGGCCAGACGGAGGGTATCGAGACGAAGCTCGATATTTTCTATGCCGCCGACAAAATCAGCGAGAGCGAGTATCAGGAACTGCTCGGGATGCTGAGTCCCAAAGCCTAAGCTTTCCAAATTTGCCTGCTTTGAAGGAGGTTGGATGATGGCGGAAGAAAAGAAACCCACCTTTGTCGAGGTGGGTGATCGGTTAACATGATCAGCTATATCGAGTACCTGAACATACCTATCGCTTTAGGTCTGGCTATTATCGGCGTTTTTTTGATCATGCAGATCGTTGGCGAAATTTTGGAGTTTAAGGGGAAAGTCGTCCCCGAGTTCATTAAGATCAGGAAATATTTTGCTCGGAAGAAGCAGGAACGGCAGACCATGCGAGAAATGTCCGCGACGATTCACGATGTGAAGACCGTGTTGAACAGCGTGGAATCCCATTACAGCGAAGATAATATCGCCAAGCGTGACGCCTGGATGAAATGGGTAAATGATAGAGCAGTGGTGTATGATCAGTCCATTGAGGTTCTGAAAGAAGAAATGGAGAAGAACACCGAAATCACCATGTCTCTCTACATTGAAAGCAAGCGCAGCTCGATCATAAGTTTTGCCTCGTACTGCGTTTGCCCCGATAATCCTGTGACCAGGGAGCAGTTTAAGCGAGTCTTTCGGATCTATGCGGAATATGAGGAGATCATCAAAGACAACGATCTTCAAAATGGAGAAGCAGACATCGCTATTCGCATCATTCGAGAAGCGTACGAAAACCACTTGAGAAACGGGTCATTTGTCGAGGATGTGCATGGATACTGATGCGAGTGGATCTGGCCTCTGCTCCTGTATCTAAAGCGGCAGAACGGTGTAAAAAGAGGTGTAGGAGAGTCGATTATTCCTCGATTACTCCTACACCTTGACCGTTTTTGCCTTGGGGTTACGGGATAATTGGTTTTTATTATAGAGATGAAAGAAGTATTCAAAGAAATTCCTTTTGGCATAGAGCATACTCTCAAAGTTTTGAAAAATGCAGAAGATATAATGAAAGGAGAAAATATCGGAGAGGAAGAAAAAGAATTCATCAGTATTATTGCTATACTACATGATATTGGTGCGGTTGAAGCACAAAAAAAATACAGTTCTATTGATGGTGTCTATCAAGAAAAGGAAGGACCAGAAATAGCGAAAGAAATATTAAAAAAGGTAGGCTATAACAAAAATATTGATAGAATATGCTTTATAATAGGCAACCATCATACTCCATCTAAAATTGATGGACTTGATTTTCAAATACAATGGGAAGCTGATTTGCTTGAAAATTTAACGGTTATGGATAAAGAAAAAGAACAGGAAAAGATAAAAAAGTGTATAGATGAAAACTTTAAAACAAACACAGGAAAAAGGATAGCTTATAATCGCTTTATTTTAGATTAGTAGTAGATTATTACAGTTATGTATTTTATATCGCAAAGAAAAAATAGTAGTTAAGTTTAACCCTAAGGTTAAATGATGAATATGTTGAGGGCATTTTTGTTTCTGGTGAAATGCAATCGCAGGGTATAGGTAAAATTCTGCTGAATTATGCAAAGGATAAAAGGAATAAGTTGTACTTGAACGTATACCAAAAGAACGCACGGGCAATATCTTTTTATAAGAGAGAAGGATTTGAGATTCAGCATAGTGGCTTAGATGAGGCTACCGGAGAAAAAGATTATGTAATGACATGGCAACACAAATAGAAATTCAAGCTTGTCGAACTGAATCAATTTTACATAGCAGTCATGCACTATGGTGTGTGGCTGCTAATTTTTTTGCGAAAGGAGCAGATGCAAATGAAATTAGTTTTGGCTGAAAAGCCCTCGGTTGCACAGAGCATTGCCAAAGTGTTAGGTGCTGCCAAGCGTGAGGATGGCTACTTAGAGGGAAACGGATATGTGGTCAGCTGGTGTGTGGGGCATTTGGTGGAACTGGCACAGCCGGAAGCCTATGATGCGAAGTACAGCAAATGGGCTTATGCAGATCTGCCTATTTTCCCGATGGACTGGCAGTATGAGGTTTCTGCCGGTACGAAAAAACAGTTTGGGATTCTGAAAAAGCTCATGGCCAGAGAAGATGTTGCGAGTCTTGTGTGTGCAACAGATGCCGGTCGTGAGGGCGAGCTGATCTTTCGGTTGGTGTACCACAAAGCCGGGTGCAGAAAGCCGTTTGAGCGGCTTTGGATTTCCTCGATGGAAGATGTAGCAATCAAGGAGGGCTTTGAAAATCTCAGGTCTGGAACGGAATATGATGCTTTGTATGAAGCAGCACTGTGCCGAGAGCGAGCCGACTGGATTGTTGGCATTAACGCTACTCGACTTTTTTCAACCCTTTACGGGCAGACCCTGAATGTCGGTCGTGTTATGACCCCTACCCTTGCCATGGCTGTCATGCGGGAAGCTGCCATTTCCGCATTCAAGCCCGAACCGTTCTACATTGTTCAGATTGGACTGGACGAGTTTATTGCATCAAGTGAACGCTACAAGAAAAAGTCAGAAGCTGAAACTATCTGCAACGGTTGTTCTGTAGCAATCGTCACCAAAGCAGAATGTAAGGAGAAAACAGAAAAGCCGCCTGCGCTCTATGACCTGACCAGTTTACAGAGAGAAGCCAACCGTGTGCTTGGCTACACGGCACAGCAGACCTTAGACTATCATGATCTCCTTTTCCATCTTCGGTAGGGATAGGTTTTACTAATAAGCAGAGCTTGTAATTTCAAAGCTAAAATTCATATCTGCATTTATGGTGGCTTCTTCATTTGTGGCTGGTTGTATCACAAACTCAAATGTAGGTTCATAGTCCCCGTCCTGCAAGGTTTCTCCACCCAAAATCTCGATATGATAGCAATCAGCTTTGGCTGGGTATCCTCTTGCTAAGAATTTGCTAATAGGACCACCCAACGGACACATAAAACTGCGTCAGAATAGGTGTTTTGCACCATAAAGTTCGTTTACTACAAGTCATTCTGCGTAAGGGATAATATTGGAAGTTACATCCGAACCGTGTATCACATGGTAAGCCATACTCCTAAGGGTGAGGCTGGGGGTTCGATTCCCTTCTGGCGTGCCACGTCGGAGTAAGCTATGTATCGCTTGCTCCGACTTATTCTATAAATCAGAGCGCGCTCACGCAGCAGATCCTCCTCTCCAAACCAAACCCGTTGCTGCTGGAGTCTGGTTCGAGTCCGCCGCTTTGCGGCGGTTTTTTATTGTACAGAACGATCAAGTTAAACCGCTCTTTGTGAGTTGGAGCAGACACCGTCTTGCTTTCCCGACCGCCGCTCAGGACTGTGACTGTCAGCTTTTTCGGCGAAGGGTGTCTTTTTTGCACAAACCCTGCTTTTGACATTGTTTTTCCACATAATGGGAATATAATGACTCCTACACAGCCGTGCGGGCCGACGGAGGCCTGCCGGAACAAAGGAGGAGCGGCGTATGCAGGCCAAGGAGACGGTGCAAACCAGGTGGAACAGGCTGCGGAGACAGCGGGGAACGGGGGAGAAGGTGAGCGTGGATGCAACCGCCCTGATGCGCTTTGCGGATACGGCCATCCATTTTCTTCTGGCGGCGGTGCTGGCCGGTGCGTCGGTGTTTGGGGACTACGCTCCCTTTGGAGTAGCGCTGGTTGGGGCGGCGGGCTCCGGCGTGTGCGGTGCGGCGGCGCTGGTGGGGGCCTGCTTCGGCTATATGGTGCTGCTGGGCTTTGCGGACGGGCTGCGGTATGCCGCCGCAGCCATCTTGACCTTTGCGGTGGGCTTCGCCTTCTATGACTGGAAACTCCTCCGAAGGCCCTGGGCCATGCCTCTGGTCGCCGGGTTCATCAATAGCTGCACCGGCTTCATCTACCTGTCCGAGGGAGGCTGGCGGACGGTGGACGTAATCTATTTCCTGACTGAGTTGGTCCTGATTGTGGCATCCGGCTGGTGCTACCGGCAGCTGCTGCTCCCCATGCGGGCGGGCCGGGGGGTGGAGCTGCTTTCCCCCGCGAGGCGGGCCAGCCTGACGGTGCTGCTGTGCACCGTGCTGATGTCCCTGTCCGGCCTGTATCTGGTCAAGGACATCTCCCTGGGGCGGGCTTTGGCGGTGGCGGCGGTGCTGGCGGCGGCCTGGCAGGGTGGGATCGCCGCAGGGGCGGTGCTGGGCATGGCCGCCGGTCTGTCCATGGATCTGGCGACCAATGGGGTCCCGCTGTATGCCATGGCCTTCGGGCTGTCCGGTCTGGCCGCCGGGGCCGTCCGGGGGAAAGGGAGGCTGCGGGCCGCCGGGGTCTATCTGCTGGCCAACGGAGGGGCGGTGCTGTGGACCTGGGACCGTGGTCTGCCCCTGTCCGTGTTGTATGAGGCGCTTCTGGGCGCTGCCGCGTTCCTCCTGCTGCCGGAGCGCCCTCTGCGGCGGCTGGGGAGCTGGCTGGCTCCGGAGGGAAGCGTCTCCGCCGATCAGAGGGCCCAGGCCCGGGTCAAACAGCGGCTGGAGGCCACCGCCCAGGCCTTCCGTACCTTGTACGACACCATGCGGGCCTCCTTTTGTCCGCCCAGGAACGATAACGACATGGCTACGGTATTTGACCGGGCGGCCTGCCGGGTGTGCCGGGGCTGTACGCTGCGCTCCAGCTGCTGGGAGCGGGACTATGTGACCACCTTCAACGCACTGAACGACGCCACCCAGGCCATGCTGGACCGGGGGCGTGGGGAGGCGGAGGATTTCCCCGGCTATTTTTCCAGCCGGTGTCTCCATTTCCGGGCGTTCCTGGCTGCGGTGAATGAGGAGCTCACTGCCCTGCTCTACCGCCGTCAGTACAACAGCCGAATCCAGGACAGCCGGGCTGCGGTGTGCCGCCAGTACGGTCAGCTCTCCGCCCTGCTGGGGGCTGCTGCCGCCGAACTGGGGGAGGAACTGATCCCGGACCCGGCAGCCGACCGGCGTCTGCGGCAGCGGCTGGCAGGGATGGGGGACCGGGTGCGGGGCGGTGTGTTCCGGGACGGGCGGGGGCGGTTGAGGATCGAGCTGGAGGGCCCGGACTGCCCCCTTCTGGCCGCCCCGGAGGAACTGGCGGAGCTGGCCGGCCTGATGGAGGCGCCCATGCGCCTGGAGGACCAGGATGGGGACCACCTGACGCTGATCCAGCAGGAGCCCCTGATGGCGGTGGCCGGGATCGCCGCCCGGAAGAAGGATGGGGAGACGGTGAGCGGGGACGCGGGCACCTATTTCAAGCGGGGGGACGGTACCCTGTATGTCCTTCTGTGCGATGGAATGGGAAGCGGCCCCCAGGCCAACCGGGAGAGCAGTCTGGCGCTGCGGTTGCTGGAGCAGTTCCTCCAGGCCGGCGTGGAGACGGAGCACGCCCTGGTCACGCTCAACTCCGCCCTGGCCCTCCGGGGGGAGGAGGCCGGAGGCTTCACCACGGTGGATCTGCTTCAGGTGGATCTGTTCACCGGGGATGGAGTGGTGTTTAAGCTGGGGGCGGCCCCTACCTATGTGCGAAAGGGCGGGACTGTGCGGAGGATCTCCGGGGCTTCCCTCCCGGCGGGGCTGGCGGCGGAGGAGCGGAGCGCCCCCGACCGCTTTCCTATTCACCTGTCCCCTGGGGACTGTGTGCTTCTGGTGAGCGACGGGGTGACGGGTACGGAGGATGACAGCTGGCTCCGGGAGCGGCTGGTCAAATTTGACCAGGGCAGTCCCAAGGAACTGGCTCGGGATCTGATTACCCACAGTCCACAGGGGGCCACTGATGACAGCACCGCCCTGGTGATCCGGCTGGAAAAACGGGAGTAGAGGAAATTCCGGGAGAAACTGGGGAGAAATGAGGGCAGACCCTTGTAAAATAGGGGAAAACGCATTATAATAAAAGCCTGTCCAGAAAACTTGGACAGGCTTTTTTAAATTCCGGTCAGGCTCCGTCAGTGCTTCCCTGTGGGGAGCAGATCCCGAGCGCCGCTGGAGACACAGTACAGAGCGAGATCAAATATACTGAAAATACTCTGAGGAATGGAGAGAACTACTATGGACCGCACCACTATTGCCGCGATCTTCGCGGATCAGGAGGCGCTGGGCGGCCAGACGGTCACCGTCTGCGGCTGGGCCCGCACCATCCGGGACATGAAGACCTTCGGCTTCATCGAGCTCAACGACGGCTCCTGCTTTAAGAACCTGCAGGTCGTCATGGACGCCAATGTGCTGGAGAATTATAAGGAGATCGCCGGACAGAACGTGGGCGCGGCCCTTGTGGTCGTGGGCCAGGTGGTCCTGACCCCCGGGGCCAAGCAGCCCCTGGAGGTAAAGGCCTCCTCCATCGCGGTGGAGGGCCCCTCCGCCCCGGACTACCCCCTCCAGAAGAAGCGCCACGGGGTGGAGTTCCTGCGCACCATCCAGCATCTGCGCCCCCGGACCAACCTGTTTTCCGCCGCCTTTCGGGTGCGGAGCGTGGCTGCCCACGCCATCCACTGCTTCTTCCAGGGCCGGGGCTTCGTCTATGTCCACACGCCTATCATCACCGCCAGCGACTGCGAGGGCGCCGGCGAGATGTTCCAAGTGACCACCCTGGATCTGGAGAACGTGCCCAAGAACGAGGACGGCACTGTGGACTACTCCAAGGACTTCTTTGGCAAACGGGCCAGCCTGACCGTCTCCGGCCAGCTCAACGCGGAGAACTTCGCCATGGCCTTCGGCAATGTGTACACCTTCGGCCCCACCTTCCGGGCGGAGAACTCCAACACCCAGCGCCACGCCGCCGAGTTCTGGATGATCGAGCCTGAGATGGCCTTCGCGGACTTGGGCGACTATATGGACAACGCCGAGGCCATGATCAAATATGTGATCCGCACGGTGCTGGAAAAGTGCCCCAACGAGATCAGCTTCTTCAACTCCTTTGTGGATAAGGGCCTGAAAGAGCGGCTGGAGCACGTGGCCTCCTCCGACTTTGCCCGGGTGAGCTACACCGACGCGGTGGAGATTCTGGAGAAGAACAACGACAAATTTGACTTCAAGGTGTACTGGGGCTGCGACCTTCAGACGGAGCATGAGCGCTACCTCACCGAGCAGGTGTATAAGCGCCCGGTGTTCGTCACCGACTACCCCAAGGAGATCAAGGCCTTCTATATGCGCCTCAACGACGACGGCAAGACCGTGGCCGCCGCCGACTGCCTGGTCCCCGGCATTGGCGAGCTCATCGGCGGCTCCCAGCGTGAGGAGCGGCTGGAGGTGCTGGAGGCCCGCATCAAAGAGCTGGGCATGGACCCGGAGGACTACTGGTGGTACTGCGACCTGCGCAAGTACGGCACCTGCCGCCACGCCGGCTACGGCATGGGCTTCGAGCGGATGGTCATGTACCTCACCGGCGTGAACAACATCCGCGATACCCTGCCCCACCCCCGGACCGTGGGCAACGCGGAGTTCTAAGCCTCATAATTGTACCCCAAAACATGGATGCGGCGGGAAGGTTTAACCTTCCCGCCGCATTTTTTACCCATTGGTCACAAATCGGGCTGCCCGGTCGTATATCAGGTGAAAGGGGGCGAGGCCATGACGGCGTGGAGCCGGCCGGATCAGGCAGAGCGCTTCATCCGGGAGTACGCCGATCCGATTCTGAGGGTGTGCGTTGCGTATTCCCTGGGACGCGCTGACGCTCAGGATATCTGCCAGGACATTTTCCTCACCCTGCTGGAGGGGGAACGGGCCTTTCAAAGTCCGGCGCACGAGCGGGCTTTCATCCTGCGCTGTGCCATCAACGCCAGCAAGGATCTGTTGAAAAGCAGTCATATTCGGCGTACCGCGCCTCTGGAGGCGGCAGAGCGGGTGGCCGCCCCCGCACCCAGGGAGCTCCATGAGGTCTGGCAGGCGGTGGAGCGCCTCCCGGACCGGGAGCGGATCCTGGTCTATCTGTTTTATTGCGAGGGCTACGGCCTGGAGGAGGCCGCCGGGATGTGCGGTTGCTCCTACGCCGCCGCCCGCCAGCGGCTGAGCCGGGCCAGAAAGCGGCTGCGGTCAGAATTGGAGGTGTACGATGGCTGACTTGAACCATTCCTTTGATCACTTTGCCTTCACATCGGAAGAAAAGGAACAGCTGACAGACCGCCTGCGGCAGGCGGCAGAACAGGAGGAGCGTATGAAGGAGCCAACAAAACGTATCATTCGTCACACCGGGCACCGGCTTCTGATCGGGGCCGGGGCGGCGGCCGCGCTGACCATGGGGGCCCTGGCGGCCACAGTGGGGGGCGGCCTGCTAGGCTATTTTGAGGCCCGGACCCCCGAGGATCAGAGCGCTCTGGAGAATGGCATCTACCGGCTGGACCGCAGCGAAAGTTGGAACGGCTGGACGGTTGCCCTCACCGACTGCGTGGGGGACAACGCCAACAGCTATGTGTGGGTGGAGGTGACCGCCCCGGAGGGGACGGCTTTGGGGGATGCGGCGGCCCTGGGGTATGACAGCGGCTATTTCGACCTGGACGCCAAGATCAAGCCGGAGCGGGAGGACCCGGCCGGGTCCTGGGGGTGGCAGGTGCTGGAGGTGGAGGACCCGGAGCCTGGCGACAACCGCCTGTCCTTCTGTATCGAGATGGATGTTTACTCCGCCCAGCAGCTGGCGGGCGGGCAGTGGGACTTCTCCATCGGTCCCCTTCGGGATGTGTGGTTTACCGACCCGGGGACGGACCAGGCGGTCCGGTATGAGGACACCCAGCTGACCCAGGCCGTCCGGGACCATGTGTGGCAGTTTTCCGATGTGCGCCTGGACATCCCCGACCAGAGCGTACAGTGCGCACCGCAGATCGAGGTCCCCTACCTGGACGGCACCGCCACCCTCACCAGGCTGGAGATCACCCCCTGACCACCACAGTGCGGATCGAGGGCGGGGCCTGCTATGACCACCACGGGAGGGCAGCGGCGAAACAGGCCGGCTTGACGCCGCCCTCCCCCACAGATCCCGCCCAGTGGACGGAGTGCTGGAGGGAGCTGGAGACCGTTCTGGTTCTGAAGGACGGGACCACTCTGGAGCCCCCCGAAACCGGCGGCGGTTCCAGCTGTCAGGACGGGGTGAGCAGCGACACCTATCAGGGGGCGCCCTATGTGGAAAAGAAGTTCCAGTATGCGGAACAAAGGTATGATGTTGCCCCGCGGGTCATTGACCCCAGGCAGGTGGACTACATCCTGGTGTGCGGCGTGCGGGTGGAGCTGCCTGATTGAAGGAGCTGCCGCAAATTGTGAGGCGCAGTCCAAGGCAGGGAAAGAACACCTTAAAAAGTTGTCGGGAACCTCTGATCAAGAGGCTCCCGACAACTTTTATTTCTTATTTTGAGAAGCTTATCGGGCGGAAGACCCATATCGTCGAAGCAAAGTCCGCCGTATCTCGGAACGCCCGGGGCGGGCATTCCTCGACTGCTCCCTTGCTTCTCCTCTCCAAACGGCACCCGCTGCGCTGGGCTGCCGTTTGGGGCCGCCTGCGGCGGCTCACTCCAGCTTAAGAACGGCCATGAAGGCTTCGGTGGGCAGCTGGACGGTGCCCAGGGTACGCATTTTCTTCTTGCCTGCTCCCCGGCAAACAAGTTTGCCGGGGGTCCCAAAGTGGATCCAAATGCTCGGGCGAAGTGAATTCGCCCTGCGCCAAGGTTTTGCCTTTGGCAAAACGCTTGTACGTCGCAATGCGCCGCCCCGCCGTGCGGGGTGGAAGGCAGAAGAAAATGCCGTTACTCTTCGTCCAGCTTGAGAACTGCCATAAAGGCTTCGGTGGGCAGTTGCACAGTACCCAGGGTACGCATTTTCTTCTTGCCTTCCTTCTGCTTCTCCAGCAGCTTCTTCTTTCGGGTGATGTCGCCGCCGTAGCACTTGGCCAGCACGTCCTTTCGCATGGCCTTGACGGTCTCCCGGGCGATGATCTTGCCGCCGATGGCTGCCTGGACCGGGACCTCAAACAGCTGGCGGGGAATGTTCTCCTTCAGCTTTTCGCAGATCTTCCGGGCCCGGCCGTACGCCTTTTCCCGGTGAACGATGAAGCTCAGGGCGTCTACCTGGTCCCCGTTGAGGAGCAGGTCCACCTTCACCAGGTCGCTCCTTTCATAGCCCTCCAGCTCGTAGTCCAGGCTGGCGTATCCCTTGGTCCGGGCCTTCAGGGCGTCGAAGAAGTCGTAGATGATCTCGCCGATGGGCATGGAGTAGTGCAGCTCCACCAGATTGGTGTCCAGATACTGCATATCCTTAAAAATGCCCCGGCGGTCCTGACACATGGGCATGATGTTGCCCACATAGTCCGGGGGCGCGATGATGGACACCTTGGCGTAGGGCTCCCGCGCCTCGCTGATGGAGCCGGGATCGGGGTAGTTGTGGGGATTATCCACCCGGACCACAGTACCATCTGTTTTGGTGACCTCATAAATAACGGAGGGTAATGTGGTCACCAGGTCCAGATCGAACTCCCGCTCCAGCCGCTCCTGGATGATCTCCATGTGGAGCATCCCCAAAAAGCCACAGCGGAAGCCGAAGCCCAGGGCCACGGAGGACTCCGGCTCGAAGGAGAGGGAGGCGTCGTTGAGTTGAAGCTTCTCCAGGGCGTCCCGCAGGTCGGGATATTTGGAGCCGTCCTCGGTGTAGATGCCGCAGTAGACCATGGGCTGGGCGGGGCGGTAGCCGGGCAGGGCCTCGGCGGCGGACTGTTCCACCCCGGTGATGGTGTCGCCCACCCGGGTGTCCTTCACGTTCTTGATGGAGGCGGTGAACCAGCCCACCTCGCCGGCGGACAGCTGAGGGGCGGACTCCATGCCCAGGGGCTTGAGGTAGCCGCAGTCCAGAACACTGTACTGGGCCCCGGAGGCCATCATCCTGACATCCATCCCCTTTTTCAGGGTGCCTTCCATGACGCGGAAGTAGACGATGACGCCCACATAGGGGTCGTACTGGCTGTCAAAGATCAGGGCCTTCAGGGGCGCATTGGGATCGCCCTGGGGGGCGGGGATGTTCTGGACGATGTCCTCCAGCACCGCGGGGATATTGACGCCCTGCTTGGCGGAGATCTCCGGGGCGTCCTGGGCCGGGAGGGCTAGGATATTTTCCACCTCGTCCTTTACCCGCTGGGGGTCGGCGGCGGGCAGGTCGATCTTGTTGATCACCGGCAGGATCTCCAGGTCGTGCTCCATGGCCAGATAGGTGTTGGCCAGGGTCTGGGCCTCAATGCCCTGAGAGGCGTCCACGATGAGCACCGCCCCCTCACAGGCGGCCAGGGAGCGGGATACCTCATAGTTGAAGTCCACATGGCCCGGGGTGTCGATGAGGTTCAGGGCGTAGGTGCTGCCGTCCTCCGCCTTGTAGTCCAGACGGACGGCCCGGGCCTTGATGGTGATGCCACGCTCCCGCTCCAGGTCCATGTTGTCCAGCAGCTGGCTCTCCATCTTCCGTTGCTCCACCGCGCCGCACAGCTCGATGAGCCGGTCCGACAGGGTGGATTTTCCGTGGTCAATATGTGCGATGATGCTGAAGTTGCGGATTTTGGATTGATCGGTCATAAAATAAAAAACCTCCTTGGGAAAATCCACCCGGGGCCCCATCGCAGATGGGGCACGCCGGATGGCGCGTTAAAAAATCAAGTTGCTGGGGCCCCAAAGCGCCGCAGGGCCTTACTTCTTTTTCTCACCCTTGGCCTCCCGGCCCTCCATCAGGTGGTTGATCCGCTCCCCAGAGTTGTGGATCAACTGGAGCATGGACTGGTACAGCACCGGGTAGTCCCGGGCCAGGGCGGCGTGGTCCATCTCCGGCATCCGGCCCTTCTCCTTCACATGGGCGGACAGGGCGTCGGTCAGCTCCACCTCGCTCATGTGCAGGTCGGCGTCGGCCAGGCCGGCCATAAAGTGCCGCTGGGAGACGGAGAAAAAGTCCGGATTGTTGGCGGGGTTGGCGTGGTACAGGTGGCGGTACACCTGGTACAGGGCGGTGGACAGATAGTTCGACGCCGCCCGGATGGCCTCCCGGCTGCCGGTCTTGCCCAGCAGGTCAAAGAGCATCCCGACAGAATTGACCAGCAGCTTTTTGGACAGCAGAGCCAGCACGGAGCCCCGCATGGAGTTGTCCTTTTCATCGCTGATGTCGTAGAGCTCCTCGGTTCCGATGGTGGTGCCGTCCCTGGTCAGGGTCCGGCCCAGCAGATAGTCGGCGGAGACGCCGTAGTAGTCGCAGGCCTTGACCACGAAGGCCAGCCCCGGCTCCCGGATCCCGTTCTCATAGTGGGACAGCAGGGCCTGCGAAATGCCCAGTACGCCGGCGGCGGTGCGCTGGCTGACGCCCTTTTCCTGCCGCAGCAGCGACAGGGTGCGGGAAAATTCTGCGTTCAAATTTCTCACCTCATACCAGAATCAATACACTTTGTATAGTATAAACGACCGTATACCTGTCGTAAAGAGCTTTTTGCAAAATTTCAGCGATTTTTTTGGGATGGAGGCCTTCAAAATCTGGCAAAATAGAGGGGTGGTTGCCCTTGCATTTCAACATAAAAAATGCTACCATAGACCCAGTAAACAGGCGTTTTCAGTCTGAAAGTTCAGTTTTGGAAGGAATGGTTCAGTATGTTCAAGAAGCTCATCGATATTCTGAAGGCACACCCCCGCAAGATCGTGTTCACAGAGGGAACCGACCCCCGTATCCTGGAGGCCTCCGCCCGCCTGCTGTCCGGTACGTTCCTGACCCCCGTGCTGGTGGGCAATGAGGAGGCTGTCCGGGCCGCCGCCGAGGACGCCGGCTTCAACATCCGCGACGCGATCATTGTCGATCCCGAGAACTATGAGAACATGGAGGCCATGGTGGCCAAGATGGTGGAGCTGCGCAAGGGCAAGATGACCGAGGACGAGTGCCGCACTGCTCTGAAGAAGGGCAACTACTTCGGCACCATGCTGGTGGCCATGGGCGAGGCCGACGCCCTGCTGGGCGGCGCGACCTACTCCACCGCCGATACCGTCCGTCCCGCCCTCCAGCTGGTCAAGACCAAGCCGGGCAACAAGATCGTCTCCTCCTGCTTCATCCTGGTCCGTCCCTCCGCTACCGGCGACAACGATGTGCTGGCCATGGGTGACTGCGCCATCAATATCAAGCCCAGCGAGGACGAGCTGGTGGAGATCGCCATGGAGACTGCGAAGTGCGCCCAGATCTTCGGCATCGATCCCAAGGTCGCGTTCCTCAGCTACTCCACCTTCGGCTCCGGCAAGGGCGAGGACGTGGACAAGATGCGCAACGCCTGCGAGAAGGCCAAGGCTGTTATGCCTGAGTTCCCCGTGGATGGTGAGATGCAGTTCGACGCCGCTGTTTCCCCCCGTGTGGCGCAGACCAAGTGCCCTGACTCCAAGGTGGCCGGCTATGCCAACACCTTCATCTTCCCCGACATCAACGCCGGCAACATCGGCTACAAGATTGCTCAGCGCCTGGGCAGCTTCGAGGCCTATGGCCCCATCCTGCTGGGCCTGAACGCCCCCATCAACGACCTGTCCCGCGGCTGTAATGCCCAGGAGGTCTATTCCATGGCCATCATCACTGCCGCCCTGGCGGAGTAAGGGCCGGATCTCCGCAGAAGCTTCGGCGGGCCTCAAATGAACTGCACCCCATTTGTTAGACAGTATGATATACTGGATAACAAGTGGGGTGCTTTATTATGCCAAAAGGGATACCAAACAAACGATACAACCAGAATTTAAAAAGCTGGTAATTGAAACAATGATGGGGGAAAAGCTAAGCTACTGCGAAACAGCAAGACGGTTTGACGTAAGCAGCGATACTCGAATCAAAGATTGGGAGCGGATCTACCTGATGGAAGGACCGGAAGGTTTTACAGTGGAGCGACGTGGTCGTGGAAGTAAGGGTCGTCCCAAGCAACTGCCAAAAGCGGTGGAAGAGGATCTGCTTGCCGAGGTGCAGCGGCTGCGTGCGGAGAATGAATACTTAAAAAACTTGCAAGCCTTGGTTTTGGAAGACGAGCGACGCCAGCGCAGAAAACGCAGGTAGTTCAAAAACTGAGGCAAAGACACGCTCTGGATATCCTTCTTTCAATCGCTCAGCTTCCCCGCGCAACTTTCTACTATCATCTAAAGCGGATGAGATGCGCAGACAAATATGAAGAGGCTAAAACAGAAATCACAGCCATCTACCACGAAAACAAAGGGAGGTATGGTTACCGCCGTATTACCACAACCCTGCACAACAGAGGGATTCATCTGAACCACAAGACGGTACAGCGTCTTATGAGGCAGCTGGAATTGGCTTGCCGTGTCAGAATCAAGAAATATCGCTCTTACAAGGGTGAAGTGGGGAAAATTGCACCGAATCTGCTCAACCGAAATTTCTATGCGGAAAAACCAAACCAGAAATGGGTTACCGATGTGACAGAGTTCAGCCTATTTGGACAGAAACTCTATCTTTCTCCAATCCTGGATTTACACAACGGGTATTTAGTGAGCTATACCATCTTTGACTGACCGATTCTGAGTATGGTTACTACCATGCTGGATAAGGCATTTGAAACAATACCGGATGGAACAGGGTTAATCCTTCATTCCGACCAAGGTTGGCAATACCAGCATAAACATTACCAGCGTATGCTTCGTGAGAAGGGGATTCGGCAGAGTATGAGCCGCAAAGGCAACTGCCTGGATAATGCTGTCATGGAAAATTTCTTTGGCTTACTCAAAAGTGAGTTGCTGTATCTGCAAGAATTTGAATCTATGGAGCACTTCAAGCGGGAACTGCTGGACTATCTGGACTACTACAACAACCGCCGCATCAAGGCAAAGCTAAAGGGCTTGCCGCCTGCATTTCACAGACAACAAGCCCTTTCGGCTGCTTAAACAATTTTTGCTTTCAAGATATTGTCTAACTTTTGGGGTTCACTTCAAAAAGAGGCCCGCTGTTTTTTTATTATGGCCATGGAATAGACCGGGGCCCCATCTCCGATGGGGCGCGCGCAGCGCGTGCAAGCGTTTTCCGTAGGAAAAACCTTGGCGGAGGGGCGGCTCTGCCGCCCTGAGCAATCTAAAAAAACTGGGTTCCCGCAAAATATGGATTTTGCGGGCCTGTTCCATGGCCATCATCACCGCCGCCCTGGCGGAGTAAGGGCCGGATCTCCGCACAGCCTTCCATCATGCCTCTTATGAGGCCTGATGTTTTGATTTCAAGGCCTCTGTGCCGCCACATTTCAAAAAACTTTCCCATCGGTGTACAAAATTCGGCACATATCCGTGGTTGTCCCGCATATAGTAGTCTGTATGCCGGCAAAACAGGCCGGGTCCAGATGAAATATAAACACGGAGGAATGACCCATGGATGACAATGCAGTACGGACGATCACACCGGAGGAGGCGCAGCGCGCGCCCCGGGATTTGGACGACCTGATTTTTCAGGGGGAGCCATGGTGGGTGAGTGACCGCTGAAGATCCACCTGCCGCGAACGCCGCGCCGGGTTGGAGCGGCGGATGGGGTGACCGGGCCGAAGGAGATTCAGTCTTTGGCGTCACGATATTCTGACCTTTGGCCGATGCAGAAAATCGGGCGGTCCGCAGTAAGGCGGACTGCCCGATTTTTGTTATGTCTCCGGCTGTTCTGCCAGGGGATCCAGCTCTGGAGAGGACTGGGAGAGGATCTCCATAAACTCCTCGCCGGTGATGGTCTCGTGCTCATAGAGGTAGCCTGCCAGCTGGTGCAGCTTACCCTCGTTGGCCCGCAGCAGCTCCACCGCCCGGCGGTACTGCTGGGAGACCAGCTCGGTGACCTTCTGGTCCATCCGCGCCTGGGTCTCTGGGGAGCAGGCCAGAGAGGCATCGCCCCCCAGGTACTGATTGCTTACCGTCTCGAAGGCTACAAAGCCAAACTCCTCAGACATTCCGAAGCGGGAGATCATGGCCCGGGCCAGCTTGGTGGCCTGCTCGATATCGTTGGAGGCGCCGGTGGTCACGGAGTGGAACACCAGCTCCTCGGCGGCCCGCCCGCCGGTGTAGGTGGCGATCTTGTTCAGCAGCTCCTCCCTGGACATAAGGAAGTGGTCCCCCTCGTCCACCTGGAGGGTGTAGCCCAGCGCGCCGGAGGTGCGGGGGATGATGGTGATCTTCTGCACCGGAGCGGAGTGGGACTGGAGGGCGGCCACCAGGGCGTGGCCGGTCTCGTGGTAGGCCACGATTTTTTTCTCCTGGTCGGAGAGCACCCGGCTCTTCTTCTGATAGCCCGCGATGACCACCTCCACACTCTCCTGGAGGTCCTCCTGGGTGGCAAACTGCCGCCCACTGCGCACCGCCCGGAGGGCGGCCTCGTTGACAATATTGGCCAGCTCCGCGCCGGAGGCCCCGGCCGCCGTCTTGGCGATGGGCTCAAAGTTCACATCTTCTGCCAAGCGGATCTTTTTTGCGTGGACCTTCAGGATCTCGATCCGCCCCTGGAGGTCGGGCAGCTCCACCGGGATGCGCCGGTCAAACCGACCGGGCCGCAGCAGGGCGGGGTCCAGGCTGTCGGGACGGTTGGTGGCGGCCAGCACCACCACGCCCTTGGACCCGTCAAAGCCGTCCATTTCGGTGAGCAGCTGGTTCAGGGTCTGCTCCCGCTCGTCGTTACCGCCGATCTGCCCGTCGCGCTTCTTGCCGATGGTGTCGATCTCATCGATGAACACGATGCATGGAGCCTTCTCGTTGGCCTGCTTGAACAGGTCGCGGACCTTGGCGGCCCCGCGGCCCACGAACATCTCTACAAACTCTGAGCCGGCGATGGAGAAGAAGGGCACGTTGGCCTCGCCGGCCACCGCCTTGGCCAGCAGGGTCTTTCCGGTGCCCGGAGGGCCCACCAGCAGAGCGCCCTTGGGCAGCTTGGCGCCGATCTGGCGGTATTTTTCCGGGTCGTGGAGGAAGTCCACGATCTCGCTGAGCAGTTCCTTGGCCTCGTCCTCGCCGGCCACATCGGCAAAGCGGATGCCGGTGGAGGAGGGGACGTACACCTTGGCCCCGGAGCCGCCGCCCATGCCGAACATCATGCCGTCCCCGCCCATGGCCTTTTTCATCCGGCGGTTGAGGAAATAGCCGATCAGCAGGAAGGGCAGCAGGGGGAGCACCCACCCCACCAGGATGGAGGTGAGCAGGCCGGGCTGGGTATCGATCTCCTGGAACTGGGCCCCGCTTTCAAACAGGCGGTCCGTCCGGCCGGGGTCGTCTGTGACGGTGGTGCGGTAGATATTTTCTGCGGCCTTGTCAGTGAAGGTGATCTCATCTCCCTCGATCTCCACCTGCCCCACATTTTTGTCGTAGGTCATGGACATGAACTGGTCGTAGGTCACGTCCTGCACCGGCTTCTCCAGCACGGCCGGGAAGAAGGTCATGTTCAGGAGCATCAGGATCAGCAGCGCTGCTAAATAGTAGCAGATCAGCGGCCGCCTGGAGGGTTTTTTCACTTCTTGCATCGAATCCAATCCTTTCTTGGATGTTTTTGAATTTCCGAATATACCGGAAAATTAACAGGTTAACTATGTGCAGTGTACCCCCAGGCGCTGGAAAAATCTATGGGACTGTGTGAATATTTTGTGTCCGGTGTATGAACGAACGGGCGCGGAGCCTGTGGCGCCGCGCCCGTTGAGATCTACTTCCGGCCTGCGGCCCAGAAAAACAAGTCCAGCTGGGGGGAGAGCCACCGCTCCGCCGGGCTGATCCAGCGCTCCAGACGGTCAACGGCCAGCCCGCCCACCGCCTGCTCCAGGGTGATCCCATGCTGACGGCAGGACTGGTCCAATTTCTGGACCCAGTCCCAGGTATCCGCGCTTGTTCGGAGGTCCAGGCCGGCCTCCCCCTGCTCACAGGGCAGGTCCAGGGCCTGGCAGAGCGCCTTCACCGGGGCCATCAGCACCCCGTTGGCCCGAATGACCGGGCAGTCCAGAGAGACGCTGCTCCCGCCGGAGAGCAGGGAGCGCCCCTCGAAGAGCCGCGCCTGCCGCCGCTCTCCCCACAGGAGCAGGGTCCCGTCCGGCTGCTCCGCGCTGGCCCAGCCGATGGCCCGGGCCAGTTCCTCCGCGGGGACGTAGACGTCCCCATCCAGGACCAGAGGGAGCCGGGAGAAGGAGAGAGGCTCCCCCTCCAGAGTCAGCACAGGGCCTGTCCCACAGACGGGCTGGCGGGCCCAAAATTCTTCCAGAGTCCAGCCCTGTTCGTGGCACAGGCGGGCTGTCTCCGGCCCTACATAGCGGTAGTGCCACGGCTCGAAGAGGTAACCGGTGAGGTCCTCCTTCCCCTGGGGGAAGCGGAGAATAAAGCCGTACTCCCAGCTGTGCGCTGACAGCCAGGCGTACTCCGCGGTCTCCTCGAAGCGGGCGGAGAGGCTGGCGACATTGATGTCCAGGGCCAGGCCGGTCTGATGCTCAGAGAACCCAGCCCGGGCGGAGTAGGTGTCGGCCGCCTCCGCCCCCTGCTGGGCGGCGTAGCGCTGATAGACCCGCTCCTGGGCGGCGTAAGAGCGGTAGGGAGAGGCGCTGTACAGGCGCAGGCCCTCCTCTGCCGCCGCGTCCGCCATCTGAAGAAAGGCCGCGCAGGCCTCTGGACGCAGACGGGCCCCCTGGGATGCGGTATAGCCGGGCGGGAGAAGCTCCAGCTCAGGAACATAGTCCGCCGGCAGGGGGTGGTACTTGTTCACCAGAGCGGTGAGGGAGGCGGGCTCGTCCACCGGCTCCCCCACACCATAGGGCGGCGCATCCAGGCCGATGTTCACCCGGACCACCGCCTCCTCAGGGGAGGTCTCCGGCGACCGGGCCAGCTCCGCCTGATAGCGGTCCAGCCGCTCCGGATGGGCAAAACTCAGCCGGAGCAGGGAGAGCCGTTCCTCCGCCCCCTCTCCCTGGAGGTAGGCGTCGATCCCCGATGCGCCCAGGCGGAGCCACAGACTGTCGGCCTCCTCCTGGCTCAGACCCATGTTAAGGAGGCGGTCCAGTGCGGCCAGATACTGCTCCGCTGACGCCGGAGCGGCAGGCTCCGGGGTAGAGGGCTCCAGTGGGAGGAGGGGCGGAATGGAGTTCTCCTCCGCCGGACCGGTCAGTGCGGTCCCCTGCGTATCAGTCTCCGCCGCCTGGGCACGGGGCGCGCCCCCCAGAATCAGCCCCAGGGCCAGCAGCCCGGCCAGTGTTCGTCCTGTCAGATCAAATCGTCTCATTGGTACTCCCCGGGCCGCGGCCCGCTTGTCTCGTTCGTGTTTCAAATGGTGCTCAGTCAGCCGACCGCCCGGGCAGTCAGCCACCGGAAGAGGGGCGCCCCGTCCGCCGTGTCCTCCCCGGTCCGGTCCAGCCGCTCCGGATGGAACTGGACGGCGGCCACAGGCAGGCAGCTGTGCTCCACCGCCTCTGTCACTCCGCCCTCGCTCCAGGCGGTGCGGCGGAGGCCATCGCCCAGACGGTCCGCCGCCTGGTGGTGGGCGCTGTTGATCAGGATGCGGCTGCCCCACAGCCTGTGGAGCAGGCTGCCCGGGGCGGTACAAATGGGATGCCACAGGTCGCGCTCCCCCTGATGGAAGGGGCGCAGCGCATCCCCCAGATCCTGGATCAGGGTGCCGCCCAGGGCCACATTCAGCACCTGGAGCCCCCGGCAGATCCCAAGGATGGGCCGCCCGGCCGACAGATAGGCCCGGACCAGAGCCAGCTCCGACCGGTCCCGGTCCAGATCCGGCGGCCCGGAACCCCGGTCCGCCGCGCCGTACCACGCGGGGGCCAGATCGCCCCCACCGCACAGCAGCAGTCCGCCGCAGGTCAGGTCCGGACGGGGGCAGAAGCCCACCACCGGCTGGCCGCCCGCCCTGCGGACCGCTGCCTCATACCGCGCCGTCCGCCCCTGGGCCCCGGAGATCTGGATGCGTACTTCCTCCATTGCGTCTCCTTCCGCCTGCGCGGAGGGGGAGATCAATCGAGTGCCCCGTCCTGCATCCCCCGGATGCGGACCAGGGCGGCGATCAGCTCCACCGCGCCCTCAATGCCGGTGATACTGGAATTCAGGGTCAGATCGTACCGGCGCATCTCTCCCCAGTTGTGTCCTGTGTAGTAGTTGTAGTAGTTGGCTCGGCCCCGGTCGATCTCCCGGACCCGCTCTATCATATTCTGAGTGGAGATATGGTATTCCTCCACACAGCGGGTCACCCGGTCCTCCAGCGTTCCGTGAATGAATACCTTCAGGCACTCAGGCCGCTCCCCCAGAACATAGTCGCTGCACCGCCCTACGATGACGCAGGGGCCCTCGTCCGCCAGCTCCCGGATGACCTCTGCCTGGGCAAAAAACGCCTGAAGGCTGACGGGGACGCCCTGCTGGGTATAGGTGGGTACGCCGATCCCAATGGGGGAGAAGGACAAGTGGAAGCGGTTTCTGGCCCGCTCCTCCGCCCGGGCGATGAACTCCGGGGAGAGGCCGCTCTTTTCCGCAGTCTTTTGGATCAGAGTGCGGTCATAGCACGGGATCCCCAGCCGAGCGGCCAGACGCTTTCCGATGAGCCGCCCGCCGCTGCCAAACTCACGACTGATAGAAATGACATAGTTACTCATATTTGGCACGCCTCCTGTCTGGAATCGTCCAAACCGCCGGAGCCACGCGTTCGCCGGGGCGGCAGTTCTTCTATCTTGTATTATAGCGGCTTTTCCGAAAAATGACAACGCAAACCTGAGGGAGGGCGTACTGACTGAAAAGGGAGACCGCCCACAGGCAGTCTCCCCATATTGATGTGAGCCTCTGTTTCCGGGTCATCTGCCCCCTGTATCCACAGATGAAGCCTGGACCAAGCCAGAGGCGGCTTGGCCGCGCTGGTACTGGGAGGGCGTGACGCCAAGGGTGCGCTTGAATGCCTTGGAGAAGGTGAGGGGATCGGGGTAGCCGCAGGAACGGGCCACCTCGCCGACGGACAGTGTGCCCTCCAGCAGCAGCTGGGAGGCCCGCTCCATGCGGAAGCGCATCAGGAACTGCTGGGGAGAGACATGGAGGGTGTTCTGGAATACAGTGGTGAGATAGCTGCGGTTCAAACCCACATAGAGGGCTAGCTTGCTCACGGTCAGATCCTCCTGGAAATGACTTCGGATATAATCTGCCGCCCGCTCTACATACTCAGTCCCGGCTTCCCGGCTCCGGCGGCCCTGCCCCTCAAAAGAGCGGGCGATCCAGCCCAGAAAGCGGTACAGCTCTCCAAGCAGAAGAAATTCATGGCCCCGGCCCAACATCTCACAGCGGGCCATCTCCTGGACACAGCGCTCCAACTGCTCCGGGACATCGCAGCGAAAGGCCCGGTTCTCCTTCCCCAGGCCGCAGCGGCCCAGATATTCCGCCGCGCGGCATCCGGTGAAGCCCACCCAAATGAGCTTCCAGGGCTCCTTCTGGTCAGCCCGAATGGAGACCACTTCCCCGGGCGGAACCAGGAAGCCCTCTCCCGGGCCGATAGCGCAGTGCGTGTCCCGGAACTGATACTCCCCCCGGCCCTCCAGACAGAAGTAAAGCACATAGTGCTCCCGTACCGCTGGACCGGCCAACTCCCCCGGGCTGCTGTCCTGCCGCCCGCAGAACAAAAAGGTCAGTTCTCTGTCTCCGTGGATGTGCTGTGCGAACCAGGATTCTTTCATCCGGCGCCTCCTCTGTAAAAACAGATCGTTTCAGGCCTATTGTACGATGCACGTTGCTCCTCAGGGTTGTTTTATTATACCATATCCCAGGAATTATTTCCAATACTTTTTATTTTTTGTAATATTTGCACATTTTAGAGGGCGTTTTTCTCTGCGCCGACTCCCCGGGTGCGCTCCCAATAGGCAGCCATGCTCTCACCGGGCGTCCCGGTGACCTCTTGGTCCAGATATGCCGCCAGAGGGCCGGGCTGCCAGCTCCGGGCGGCCTCCAGATCGGGAAACTCCACCTCGGCGTAGAAAAACGCCTCTGGCTGTCCGGGATCCACATGGTTGACCTCCAGAGTCAGGCCGCCCGCCAAAGCATACCGCCGCTGCTCCTTCCGGATCAGCGACCGGCCGATGAGCCGTTCCAAACGCTGAAACAGCTCCGGAGTGACGTCGGTCTCAATCTCCTCCCGGGCCAATCCGTCCGGTCCGGCCTTCCCTTTGAAGCACAGGACGCGGCGGACCTGTTCTCCCCGCTCCTCCAGGCGGATGCGCACGGTGGGCCGGGTGGCGATGTACCCCTGTTCCATTCGGATCACTGCCGCTGCCTTCAGGCCCTCAGGCCATCCAAAAGTCAGCCATTTTCGTTCGATCTCCATGTTTCATACTCCTCTCCGGTTCCGCAGGCCCATGCCCGCCAGTGCTGCTATCATACCATGAAAAAGGGGCGGACGTCTATATAGGCAGGCCGTCCGCCCCGGATCACAGTGAAATGAGGGTCAGCCCTCCATGTGCCGCCCCAGGAAAGCGGCGGCGGATTGGGCCAGCTTGTACTCCACCTCGCCCCCCTCCGGCGCCCCCTCCGGGGCGGCAAAGACGACGCAGCCCAGCACATCTCCCTCCGACAGAATGGGGGCCGCGGTGTCCAGGGAGAAGCGTCCTGGAGCGGCGCACAGAGGAATGTGGGCCTCCCCCGCCTTGTGCTGATAGATCTGCCGCCCCTCCATCAGCCGCTCCAGCTCCGGAGAGATGGCCTGATCCGCCAGCTCCCGCCGGGGAGCTCCCGCCACCGCCACCGTGCTGTCACGGTCGGTGATCACCACAGTCCGGCCCGTGGTCCGGTTCAGCGTATCGCACATCTGGGCGGCAAACTCGGCCACTCCGCCCAGCAGGGAATACTTTTTAAAAATCACGCTCCCATCCCGGTCCGTGTAAATCTCCAGGGGGTCGCCCTCGCGGATCCTCATGACCCGCCGAATCTCCTTTGGAATGACAACCCGCCCCAAGTCATCAATCCGTCTTACAATGCCTGTTGCTTTCATCTATATAGTTCCTCCTACGGTAGTTTTTTGGAAACAAAATATAGTATCCGCAGGAAATGGCCGGATATGCAGAATGCGTTGAGCCGGACAGAAAACGGTCCGCCGCCTGCGGAGAGCAGGCAGCGGACCGTTGATCTATTCTGTTGTGTGCTGACAGACGGCGATTTTTTGTCTGGATCCAGCCATCAAAGTGATTGAGCCTCCAACTTGCGCAAGACTGTCTGGAACCAGTCGGGCAGAGGACATTCCAGTTCCACCGGGCGGCCGGTGGAGGGGTGGGTGAATTTCAAGCGCCGGGCGTGGAGGCACTGGCCGGCCAGGCCGGGCCAGGGCTTCCGGCTGCCATACACCGTGTCGCCAAGGAGCGGGTGGCCGATAGAGGCCAGATGGACCCGGATCTGGTGGGTGCGCCCTGTCTCCAGGCGGCACTCCACATGGGTAAAGCCCCGGTACCTGGCCAGCACGGACCAGTGGGTCACGGCAGGGCGGCCTGTTCGGGGTTCAACCGCCATCCGCTTTCGGTCCACCGGGTGCCGGCCGATGGGGGCGTCCACCGTGCCGCTGTCCTCCCGGAAGCTGCCCACCGCCACCGCCTCGTACACCCGGGCCAGGGAGTGGTCCTGAAGCTGGGCGGCCAGGGCCAGGTGGGCCCGGTCGTTTTTCGCGGCGATAATCAGACCGGAGGTGTCCCGGTCGATGCGGTGGACGATGCCGGGGCGCAGAGCGCCGTTGATGCCGGAGAGTGTGTCGCCGCAGTGATGGAGCAGTGCGTTTACCAGCGTCCCGTCCGGGTGCCCCGGGGCGGGGTGGACCACCATGCCCACCGGCTTATTCACCACGATCACATCCCCGTCCTCGTACACCACGTCCAGAGGGATGTCCTGGGGGAGGACGTCCACCGGCTCGGGGTCGGGGAGGAGGACCTCCACCACATCGCCGGCGGCGGGGCGGTCATTCTTTTTCAACGCTTTCCCGTGGCAGGTCACCGCCCCGTCCTCCAGCAGGCGCTGGGCGGCGGAGCGGGTCAGCCCCTCCACGCTGCGGGCCAGAAGGGCGTCCAGCCGCTCGCCGGACTGCTGGACGGTGAAGGTGAGGGCGGTCATGAGCGGTGCTCCTGGGGGTGCAGGCCCTTCTCCAGCCGCTCATAGCCCCATACATAGTAGACCGCGGCGGCGATACCCCCCACCACCACACAGATGTCCGCCACATTGAACACAGCAAACTCCATGAAGAGCACATGGAACATATCCACCACATAGCCCTGGAAGGCCCGGTCAATGAGGTTGCCCACCGCGCCCGCCAGCAGCAGGGCCAAAGAGATCCGGCCGAAGGGATGGCGAAAGAAGCCCCGCACCAGCGCCATTAGCAGCAGGACCGACATAACCAGAGAGATCAGAGTGAGCAGCCAGGTGTGCTCTGAGAACAGGGAGAAGGCTGCCCCGGTGTTCTGCACATAGGTCAGATCCAGGATATGGGGCAGAAAGGGGACGTACTCACCCAAAGGAATGTTTTGGACCACCAGGTATTTGACCAGCTGGTCCAGGGCCACCAGGGCCACCACAAGCACGGCATACAGCATGGAGGGTTCTCCTTTTCGACAGTCGCTTTGTTTGAACAGTCCTATTCTATCATGTTCCGCCCCGGGGGACAACGGGGAATTTTCCGGCTTCCGGTTGACAGCCCGGCGGAGGGCCGCCTACAATGGTGGGAGACCGCGGACAAGGAGGAGATCAGAATGGAGATCCAGGGCTTGCAGAAAATGACCCTGCTGGACTATCCGGGCAAGGTGGCCTGCACCGTGTTTTTAGGAGGGTGCGATCTGCGCTGTCCCTTCTGCCACAACGGAGAGCTGGTGGAGGGGGAGACCACCGCCGCCCTGGACGACGGGGAACTGACCGCATTTTTGAAAAAACGGCAGGGCCTGCTGGACGGGGTGTGCGTCACCGGGGGAGAGCCCCTGCTCCGGCCGGAGCTGGAGGGGCTGCTGGGCCGGATCAAGGAGTTGGGCTTTCCGGTAAAGCTGGATACCAACGGCAGCCATCCGGACCGGCTGCGCCGCCTGACGGAGGCCGGTCTGCTGGACTATGTGGCCATGGACATCAAAAACAGCCCGGAGCGGTATGGAGAGACAGTAGGACGGTCCGGCCTGGACCTGGCCCCCTTTCGGGAGAGCGTCTCCTTCCTTCTCTCCGGGGCGGTGGACTATGAGTTCCGTACCACTGTGGTGCGGGAGCTCCATGACGGGGACAGCTTCCGGGCCATCGGCCCCTGGCTGTCCGGGGCCCGGCGGTACTACCTCCAGAGCTTTGTAGACCGGGATACGGTGCTCCGGGCGGGGCTCCACCCCTGGGACCGGGGGAGTCTGGAGGGGTTCGCCACATTGGTGCGGCCCTGGGTGGAGCAGGTGGAGCTGCGGGGGGTGTGATCCGGGATCACCGGCTCCGGGGGAGGAGCACCGTAAACACGCTGCCCTGGTCAGGGATGCTGTCCACCTGGATCTGGCCGCCGCACAGTTCGACGATGCGGTGGACGATGGACAGGCCCAGGCCCAGACCCTTCTCGGTGTGATTGGGTTCCCCCTGGTAGTATTGGTCAAAAATGTGGGATATCATCTCCGGGGACATCCCGATCCCGGTGTCGGAGATCTGGACCTGGATCTGCTCCGGGGAGCACTGGAGGGTGATGGAAACCTCTCCCCCCTCGGGAGTGAATTTGATGGCGTTGTTCAGCAGATTGATCCAGACATGGCGCATCAGCTCCTCGTTCCCCACATAGGAGACAGGCTCCAGGTCGGCGGAGAAGGCGATGCGCTTTTTCTCCCAGGCGCTGGAGAGCAGGATGGTGCACCGCTTGATCTGCTCATCCAGGGAGAAGGGCTCCTTCTCGGGGATGGAGTGCTGGGATTCCAGCCGGGACATCAGCAGGGTGCTGTTGGCCAGATTGGCCAGGCGGTGGGCCTCCTCGGCGATGATCTGGAGATACTGGCTGCGCTCCTCCTCGGTGAGTCCGGGTTCCTGAAGCAGCTCGGCAAAGCCGGAGACGGCGGTGATGGGGGTCTTGAACTCGTGGGAGAAGCTGTTGATAAAATCCTCCCGCAGGGTCTGGACCCCCTGGAGCTCCTCGGCCATCTTGTTGAAATCCTCATAGGCGGCGGCCAGCGGGCCGGCCCGGCGGGGGTCCAGCCGCAGGGAGAAGTTGCCCTCCGCCACGCCGCGCAGCCCCCCGGCCAGGCCGGTGAGAAACTGGTTAAAGCGGTAGTTCAGACCGCAGCCCAGGATGACGGTGGAGCAGATGAGGAACAGCAGGGGCCCCAGGCCGCTGGACTGGGAAGCGGGGAGGGGCGTCCCGGTCAGGAGCCAGGAGCCCGCCATGTACAGGGCGGTGCAGACCAGATTGGACAGGATGGACAGGATGATAAACTCCTTGGTCAGCCACAGCAGAAGGCTGACGTTGGGCCTCTGTTTCCGCTTCATTCCAGCACCTCCGCCTTATAGCCCAGACCCTTGATGGTGATGATCCGAAACTCCTCGATGGCGCGCAGCTTGTTGCGCAGGCGGCTGATGTGGGTCTTGACGGTGTCCTCCCCGCTCTCGGAGTCGAAGCCCCATATATCGTCCAGCAGCTGATTCCGGGTGAAGATCTGGCCGGGGTAGGAGAGCAGCTTATAGAGCAGCTCGAACTCTTTTTTGGGCAGCTCCAGCACCTGCTCGCCCCGGGAGACGGTATAGGTGTTGGAGTCCAGCACCACCGGGCCGATGACGATCCGCCGCTCGCTGGCGATATGGGCCCGGCGGAGCAGGGCGTTGATCCGCCAGGTCAGTTCCTCGTAGTTCACCGGCTTGGTCATGTAGTCGTCCACGCCGGAGGAGAAGCCCCGGCGCTTGTCCTCGAAGGACTGCTTGGCGGTGAGAAGCAGCACCGGGATGCCGTTGCCCTGGTCCCGCAGGGTCTGGACCAGGGTATAGCCGTCCATCCGGGGCATCATCACATCGGCGATGATCAGATCCACGGGCTGCCGCTCCAGCAGCTCCAGAGCCTCCACGCCGTCCTTGGCGCAGATGATGGTAAATTGATGCTTCAGCTTGGCGCAGGTGAGCAGGCGCATGGAGGCCTCATCCTCCACCAGCAAGATGGTTGCCATCTCCATCGCTCCTTTGTGTCGAGATGGGGAACCGGCCCCGGGCTCATGCTCGGAGAGGGGCCGCCTCCCGGAGGGCGGTGTGAACCGCCTGATCTGTTTCGATTGCTTGGTACTGATACAGTATAGTATAAAGAGAAGAGCGGTCCACGTCAAAGCCGGGTGTCCCGCTGTGGACGGGATGCTGCAATGCCCCTTATATGTTGAGGGTAACGGAGCCTGGTAAACCCAATGTAAACTTCCTGCGCTTTTTTTGCCTTCTGTGATTTTGACGAAGAGCACCGGACGGCCGGAGAGGAAAACAGTGAGTGTGCACAGAGGGGATCCCGGCCTTGTTTACGTTGAGTTTACCTTTGGAGACTATGATGAAAACTGACAGAGACACGAACCGGACGAATGACCGATGTGAAAAATGGAGGATCATCCCATGAGACGAACATTTGCTCTGCTGCTGGCCGCTGTGATGGCGGCCGGCACACTGACGGGGCCGGCGATGGCCGCCGAGAGCCAGCAGGAAGGAACCGCGGGCAGCGCCTCCCAGGAGGTACAGGAGGAAACAAAGCTTCCGCCGGACCCGGAGGGGACGGTGACCTGGGCCAATCTGGACAGCCGGATCCGGTCGGGGAGCCTGAGCGCCCGGGTGCTCTCAGAGAACATCAGCGGGATCGAGGGGATCGACTACGACCTGATGTATGAGGACCTGCGGCGGCAGCTCAACGACATTGCCAACGCCCAGTGGTACATCACGATGGTGGGCGGGGATGACAGCTCCCTGGCCAACGCATACGATTCTCTGCGGGACACCTTTGACGACCTGAAGGACGGCGAGGTCCAGGCGGACAACGCCGATGTGGTCTGGCAGCTGAACAGCACGGTGGATCAGATGGTGGCCGCCGGCGAGACCCTGTACATCACCCTGGTGGGCCTGGAGCAGCAGGCCGCCGACGGCCAGCGGAGCCTGGCCGCCCTGGACCGGAGCCTGGAGGAGCTGCGCCTGCGCCAGCAGCTGGGCCAGGTGTCCAGGCAGACCGTGGACGAGGTGGAGGCGCAGCGCACCCAGGTGGTCAGCCAGCTGAATACGCTGGATACCACGATCACGACCTATAAATCTCAGCTTCAGACTCTGATCGGCGAGGAGCCCACCGGGGAGATCACCCTGGGCGCCCTGCCTGCCAAGGGGGAGGACGGATGGACCGCACCGGACTATGAGGCCGATCTGGCCGCGGCCAAGGCGGCCAGCTGGACTCTGCGCAGTGCTCAGAAGGCCTTGGATGACGCTAAGGAGGACTGGAACGACGCCCAGAGCGACTACCGGGGTCCCCGGAAGCAGTACCTGCTCCAGGCTGCCGAGCACACCTGGGCGGCCGCCCAGCTGACCTATCAGTCCGCCTTCCAGGAATTTGAGACCTCTTTCCGCACCCTGTATGACTCCCTGGCGGACAAGGAGAACACCCTGAACAGCAAGCGTTCCGCCCTGGCCTGGCAGCAGACGGTGCTGGAGACCACCCAGAAGCGGTATGAGCTGGGTCAGGTATCCAAGATGAAGCTGCTGGCCGCTCAGGATGACCTGGCGGCCGCCCAGTCCGCAGTGGACGGGGCCTGGAGGGATCTGCTCTCCGCCCGCACCAGCTACCGCTGGGCGGTGGAGCAGGGCCTGATGTAAGAGAAAGGATGGAAGATCACCCCATGAAACGTACCATTTCCGCTGTGCTCTGCACAGCGCTGGCCCTGACGCTGGCCGGCTGTGCGGAGGAGAAGGAACCCATGTTGGACCGGACGGTGACAGTGGAGACCACCGCCGCACAGACCGGCGAACTGAGCACCGAGAGCACCTATATCGGGACCATTTCCGCAGAGGGCACCGCCAGCGTGGTCTCTCTGGTTTCCGGCAATGTGGAGGAGGTCATGGTCTCGGTGGGTGACACGGTTTCCGCCGGGGACCCCCTGTGCCGCATCGACGACGAGAGTGCCCGCCTGGCCCTCCAGAATGCCCAGGCGGCCTATCAGAGTGCCCGGGAGAGCTATAACAGCGCCCAGGCGGGCTACGGCGGCGCCGACCTGCCGGTGCTGGAGGAGCAGCTGCGTCTGGCCCAGGATAACTATGAGGATACCCAGCACCTCTTTGAGATGGGCGCCGCCTCCCAGGCGGAGGTGGACCAGGCCAACCAGGCTCTGCTGTCCGCCCAGGCCGGGGTCGAGGCGGCCCGGGCCGGCCTGAGCTCCGCCCGGGCGGGGATCCAGTCCGCCCAGGTGGGCGTGAACTCCGCCCAGTACCAGCTGTCCCTCTATAACATGACCGCCCCCATCTCCGGGGTGGTGGAGGCGGTCAATCTGACCCTGAATAACTTTGCTGCCTCCGGAACGGTGGCCTTTGTCATCTCCAACGGCAGCAATAAAACGGTCACCTTCTACGTCACCGACCAGGTGCGCCAGACCCTGACCGCCGGCCAGGAGGTCTCGGTGGTCAGTGATGGCCGTACCTATCAGGGCGCGGTGACGGAGATCAGCGGCGTGGTGGACGCGGCCACCGGCCTGTTCAAGGTCAAGGCGGTCATCAACGAGGCCCAGTCCCTGCCTGACGGCCTGGCGGTGGAACTGACCACCACCGCCTACCGGTCCAGCGGGGCCATCCTGATCCCCAGCGACGCGGTCTATTTTGACGAGGGCAACGCCTATGTCTATGTGGCCCAGGACGGGACCGTGGTGCGCACCGAGGTAACGGTGGGCCTGTACACCGCGGATACCATCGCCGTCACCAGCGGACTGACCGCCGGGGATGAGGTGATCACCACCTGGTCCGCCGGACTGAAGGACGGCGCGCCCATCCGCCTGGCCGGACAGGAGGAAGCGGAAGGGATTGCTGACGCCTCCGGCACATCGGATGCCTCCGGCAGTGCCGCCGGCGGGACGGAGGCGCCGTAATCCATGAAACTGATTCGATTGATCCTGCGCCGGCCCACCTCGGTGATCCTGATGATCCTGGCCGTGGTGGTGTTCGGCTCGGCCTCCCTGACCGGGATGCCCCTGGAGTATATGCCTGACATGGAGATGCCCATGGAGCTGGTGATGGTCACCTGGCCTGGGGCGGACGCCGACAGCATCGACCGGCTGGTCACCCAGCCCATTGAGGACGAGTGCGAGACCCTGTCCGACATCGACAGCGTCAACTCCTACTCCTTTGACAACTACGCCATGCTCCAGCTGACCTATAAGTACGGTGTGGACATGGATGAGGTCTACTCCGACCTGAAGAACTCCATGGACAACCTGATGCCCACTCTCCCGGAGGACTGCGAGGACCCCCTGATCATGGAGCTGAGCGCCGACTTCATGCCCACCATGATCCTCTCCGCTGTGGCCCCCGAGGGGATGGACGCGGCCAGCTACCTCAACGACACGGTGGTGCCGGTGATCGAGAGCGTGGGCGGCGTGGCCCAGGTGGAGGTCACCGGGGCCCAGGACGAGTATCTGCGCATCGTGCTGGATGAGGCGGCCCTTCAGCAGTACCACCTCTCCATTTCGGCGGTGGGCTCCGCCATTGCGGCGGCCGACTTTGATATGCCGGTGGGTGACGTCACCCTAGGCACCCAGGACATCGCCCTGGGCGTCTACGGCAGCGTGGATGTGAACGCCGACTTCCGGAACCTGCCCATCCAGACCCCGTCGGGCCAGATGGTGGCCCTGGGGGATCTGTGCACCTTCTTCAACGTGTATGAGAAGGATGCGGAGAACCTCAGCCGCTACAACGGCGGCGACAGCGTCATGCTCAGTGTGACCAAGCAGGACAGCGCCGCCACCGTGGACGTCTGCGAGGACGTCATGGAAATTTTAGACCAGTACAGCGTAGACGGCCTGAGCTTCGAGGTTATTTACAACGAGGCGGACAGCATCATGGAGACCCTGGGAGAGGTGCTGAACACCCTGATCACCGGCATCATCCTGACCATGCTGGTGCTGTTCCTCTTCTTCGGCGACCTGCGGGCCAGCCTGATCGTGGGCATCAGTATGCCCCTGTCCATCCTGCTGGCGGTGATCCTTCTGAACTTTGCCGGCTTTGCCATCGACCTGATGACCGGCACCTCCCTCATCATCGCCATCGGCATGATCGTGGATAACTCCATCGTCATTCTGGAGAGCTGTATGCGCTCCCGAGAGAACGGCCTGGACTTCCGGGAGGCGGCGGTGGAGGGCACCTCCACCATGATCATGTCCACCCTGGCCGGTACGCTGACCACCGTGGTGGTCTATATCCCCCTGGCGATGGCCGAAGGCCTGGTGGGGATGATGTCCGGTCCCCTGAGTTGGACTATTCTGCTGACCATGCTCTCCTCCTTCCTATGCGCTGTGGTGGTGGTCCCCCTGGCCTTCGTATGGCTCAAGCCAAAGGCGAAGGAGGAACTGCCCATCAACCGGCTCCTGGCCCGGTTCCGTGCCTTCTACCGCCGGGTCATGCCCGGCCTGCTGCGCCGCCCTGGCAGGGTGGTCTCGGTGGGCGTGGCCTGCTTCCTGGCGGCCATCCTGCTGGCCAGCCAGATGGAGTTTGTGCTGATGCCGGACAACTATGACGGCAGCGTCAGCCTGGAGGCCACCTTCCGCTCCGGCACCAAGCTGTCGGTCATGGACGAGCGGATCCAAGACCTGGAAGATGCCCTTCTGGCGGATCCAAACTTTGAAAAGGTGACTCTGAGCGCATCGGAGAACACCGCCACCTTCACCGCCTACGCGGTGGACGGCTGCAAGCGCAGCAGTGAGGCGGCGGTGGAGGAGTACACCAACCGCTTCGGCAGCTCCCCCGGCATGGACCTGGCGGTCACTCCCACCAGCGGCGACTCCAGCATGGGCGCCATGATGGGAGGGGGCAATACCAAAGATGTGACCCTGGTGGCCGACAGCCTGGACATCCTGGAGCAGGGTGCGGATCAGGTGGCCGACGCCATGGGCCAGGTCCCCGGCGTGATCCGGGTGGCCAACGAGTTCGACCAGAGCCGCGTTAAGGGCCGCCTGGTGGTGAACTCCCAGAAGGCTCAGGCCCTGGGGACCACGGAATCCGCAGTGGCCATGCAGGTCTATTACCTGCTCAACGGCATGACCGCTACCACCCTGGACAACTATGGAGACTCCGATTCGGAGTACGATGTGGTGCTGGAGTACCCTGAGGGCAAGTATGATGACATCACGACCCTTCTGGATTACCCTGTTGCCACCCAGAGCGGCCGTATGATCACTCTGCGGGACATCGCTGACGTGGAGTACATCACCACCCTGCCCAGCATCACCCGGCAGGACGGGCAGTACAGCGTTACTGTCACGGCCACCACAACGGATACCGCCAAGTACACTGCGGCCAGCGCCATCGACAGCGCGGTGCGGGGGCTGACCCTTCCCGAGGGGGTCACGGTGGGGACCGGATCGCTGGACTCCACCACGGCGGAAGCCACCCAGAGCGTAAGCACCGCCCTGCTGTCCGCCATCTTCCTGGTGTTCTTGGTCATGGGCATCCAGTTCGACTCCCCCAAGCTGTCCATCATGGTCATGCTGTGCATTCCTCTGAGCCTGGTGGGCTCTATCGGCCTGATGTTCCTGTCCGGCCGCCCCATGAGCATTCTGGGCCTGATGGGCTTCCTGATGCTGGTGGGTATTGCGGTGAACAACGGCATCTATCTGGTGGATGGCACCAACCAGCTGCGCCGGACCATGCCCCTGGGTGAGGCCCTGGTGGAGGCGGGCACCACCCGTCTGCGCCCCATCCTGATGACCACCCTGACCACGATCATCTCCATGGTGCCGATGATCTTCTCTACCGACAGCGGCATGAGCATGATGAAGGATATGGCCTATATCATCATCGGCGGCCTGGTGGCCTCCACGGCGCTGGCCATGTTCCTGATGCCCGCCTTCTATCTGCTGATTCGGCGCGAGAATCCGGACGGTACCAAGCGGAAGGCCTTGTTCAGCCGCCATAAGAACAAGGAAAACGCGGCGGTTTGAGTGATTTCGATCCAGACAGAAAACACACGGCTCCCAACGGGAGCCGTGTGTTTTTGTATTCTGTGAGGAAAGGTCAGTGGGCGAGCCAGCCGGCGTACTCCTCCGCGGCGCGCACCCGGCCCACAGCAGAGAGAGGCCCCCTGAGGGCGGAAGAGATGCTGGGCCAGCTGGCGCAGCTCCTGCCGAGTCACCTGCTCATAGCACTCCAGAAGCTCATCTACCTCCCGCACCCGGCCGTACAGAAGGCCGGAGGCGCCCAGGTGGCTCATTCGGGACTGGACGGACTCCAGGCCCATTAGAAGGCCGGCCTGAGCCTGTTCCCGGGCACGGTCCAACTCCTCCTGGGTGGGACCATGCTCAGCCAGGTCGCTGACGATGTTCCGCACGGCATCCAGGGCCTGAGCCTCCTGTTCGCTGCCGGTGGCGGTATAGATACCCAGCAGACCGGTGTCCGCATGGTCGGCCACATAGGAATATACGGTATAGCACAGCCCCCGCTTCTCCCGCAGCTCCTGGAAGAGGCGGGAGGAGCAGCCTCCCCCCAGGATGGAGTTGAGCAGCAGCAGGGCGTAGCGCTGGTCATCCCGATAGGACAGGCCGGGGTAGGCCAGGATCAGATGGTTCTGCTCAATGGCCTTCCGGCGCACGGTGACAGCGGGGTGGTAGACCGCGTCCCGCATCCGGCGGGGTGTGGAGGCGGGCAGGGCGGCCAGCCGTTCCCGCAGGGCGGTGATGTGGCGCTCCTCAAAGCGGCCTGCCAAGGCAACCACGATAGAGCCGGGACAGTAGTGCTCCGCCTGCCACTGGCGCAGGGATTCCCCCGTCATCTCATTCAGGGTAGAGGAGCGGCCCAGGATGGGGCGGCCCAGGGGGCGGCCCTTATAGACCGCCATGGACAGCCGGTCGGCGCACAGGTCCTCCGGGGCATCCTCGTACATCCCGATCTCCTCCAGAATCACGCTCCGCTCCAGTTCTACATCCTCCTGGGCGAAGCGGGAATGGAACAGCATATCGCACAGCAGGTCAGAGGCCCGGTCCAGGTGGCGGTCCAGGCACCGGGCGTAGTAGCAGGTGCTCTCTTTGGTGGTATAGGCGTTGACCTGACCGCCGATGGCGTCGATCTCCCGGGCCAGGTCAGCGGCGGAGCGCCGGTCAGTGCCCTTAAAGGAGAGGTGTTCAATAAAATGGGCCGCGCCGTTTTCTGTGGCGCGCTCGTGGCGGGAGCCCGCCCCCACGAAAAATCCGAGGGCGGCGGAGCGGGCCCCCGGGATATATTCAGTCAAAAGCCGGGCTCCATTGGGAAGGGTGATGGTACGGTACATGGTTGTCTCCTCACTTTGACAAGTTTCGTGGATAAAGTATATCACATCTCTAGGGAATCCGTCTATCCAAGTTTCACATTTCTGTACGCCTTTCCCGCGGACGCTGAAAAAATGGAAGCCCACGGGTATAATGTGCCCCGAGCCTGTCCACAATAGGTTTCGGAGGTGGTTTCCATGAAACGGAACCGATTGGAAAAACTGGGCGACTTCGTGCTGGGAAAGGGCTTCTACATAGTCCTGTTCCTGTGCGTCGCCGCAATTGGAATTTCGGGCTATTATCTCATCCGCTCCGTCAGCGGGAGCGAGCCGGCGCAGGAGCCGGTCACAGCGAACCCCAGCGTCACCCTGCCGGACAGCAGCGCGGTCTTTCCCGGCGAGCAGTCCCACCAGCCTCAGCCTACGCCGGAGCCGGCGGCTCAGCCGGACGATCCTCAACCGAAGAAGGACGCGGAGACGGCCGCACCGGCGCAGCCCCGGGAGGTGGTCTACACCTGGCCGGTGAAGGGGCAGGTGCTCCGGGGCTTCACGGTGGAGGCCCTGGCCTATGACGAGACCATGGGGGACTGGCGGACCCATGGGGGGATCGACATCGCCGCCGAGGAGGGCCGGAAGGTGCTGGCCGCCGGAGAGGGCCAGGTGGCTGAGGTGTACGACGACGCCATGATGGGGACCACGGTGACCGTCCTTCATGCGGACGGCGTGACCGCGGTGTATTCCAACCTGGCGCAGGAGACCGCGGTGGCGGTGGGCGACCCGGTGGATACCGGGACCGTACTGGGGGAGGTGGGCCGCACCGCCATGGCAGAGAGCGGGCTGGAGCCCCATCTCCATCTGGAACTGTTGGCGGACGGAGAGCCGGTGGACCCCCTGGACTATCTGCCGGAGCTGAATTGAACAGTGAGCATCATGCAGGAGGGCGGCTGTCGCATGACAGCCGCCCTCAGAATTTTGGATCAGGTGTGCCGCAGAGCGGCTTCCTTCAATGCGGGATAGCGCTTGATGGCGTCCAGATAGGCGACCACGATCGCCTTTTTGGAGGAGCCGCCGTAGCGGCGGTTCAGTTCTGCCTCCAGGGTCTCCTTCCGCTCCCACAGATTCTGCCCCACAAAGAGGCGGGAGAGGAATTCCTCGGTCAGATCCACTGTATGAGTACAGCCGAATTGAAGGATCTGGTCGGTCTCCGGGTCCACCTCAAAGGCGAGGTAAAAGGAATTGAAGATCTTGGTGATGGCGTTATCCAGGTTGGTGCGGGACTCGCCGATCAAATACACACTCTCTGACATCACTGTGCCTCCTCCTGACTGCTGCTTATACTGTATGCTCTATTATGCCGTCCCGGGCGGCGGGAAGCAAGCGTTTTTTAGGACTTACAGGCTGTTTCTGTGGAAAAAGTCCAGTGCGTTCTGATAGAGGATGCCGGAGGCCACCGGCTCAGGGATATTGCGGGAGAGCAGATACTCATAGATCCCGGCCGCCTTGGAAGGGGAGTCCAGGCACTCAGGGAGCTGGGCGCCGTCGAAGTCGGAGCCCAGGGCCAGGCACTTTTCAGCACCCAGAGTAAGGAAATGGTCCACATGGCGGTACAGGTCGTCCAGACTTTCCACATTCCGGTCCTCACGGAGGAAGGCCACGAAGTAGTTCAGGCCGATGAGGCACTCCCGGCGTACCATCTCCCGGATCATGTCGTCGGTGAGGTTGCGTTTGTGGGGGGCCACGGCGCGGGCGTTGGAGTGGGTGGCGGTAAAGGGCTTCTGAGCCACCTCCAGCAGGTCGGCGAAGCCGGCGTCGTTCAGGTGAGAGACGTCCGCCAGGATGTGATACTTCTCCAGCTCGGGGATCAGCTTTTTGCCGAAGTCGGTCAGGCCGTGCTCGCTGACATGGCCGGAGCCGATCTCGTTCTCACCGTTCCAGGTGAGGGTGATGGCCTTAACCCCGTCCTCCGCCAACAGGCGGACCCGGTCCAGATCTCCGGCCAGAGCGGAGCCGTTCTCCACGCTGAGGAAGGCGGCGGTCCGGTTGGACTGGAAGGCCTCCTCCATATCAGCGCAGGTGCGGCAGCGCTTCACCCGGTCGGAGAACTTGTCCATCTGGCGGATGAAGTTGTCCCGGTTGGCCTCGTAATAGCGGATGGCGTCCTCGCCCCGGCATTCATCGGGGATGAAAATGGCATAAAACTGGGCCCAGTGGACCCCCTCGGGGATGCTGGACAGGGAGAGGACACGCTGGGGGTCGTCCAGGGTATCGGTGCCAAGGCCGCTGCTGTACTTGCAGTCGGTCAGAGTGTCACAGTGCAGATCGATCAGTGCGTAAGGTTTCATAGCTGTCATTCCTGCCTTCTAAATTAAGGTTGAGGCCGGTTGGCTCTCTCGGCAGGGCAGACGCCGCGCCGGGGAAGATCGGCCGTTGGGTGGAGCCCCCGGACCCCAGCGGGTCCGGGGGCGGGACGTGAGAAGAAGCGCGCGTTACTTCTGGAACATCTGGGTGAAGATCACGGCGCACTCCGCGCGGGTGGCGGAGCCGGCGGGCGCCAGGGTGGAGGCGCTTCGGCCGGAGATCAGGCCGCTGCCCACAGCCCAGCTCATGGCGTCTTTGGCCCAGACGGAGACGGCGGCGGAGTCGGCATAACCGGACAGGTCGGCGGTCTTGGACACATTCATGCCCTTCTTCTGGGCGTAGCTGTGGAGAATTACGGCCAGCTGCTCACGGGTGACAGGGGCGTTGGGATCCATGCGGCCGTCGGGGTAACCGGCGATCACGCCCTGGCCCTTGGCCCACTGCATGGCATTGTGGAACCAGGCATTTGCAGGCACGTCAGAGATGGCAGCCGCGCCGGAGACGGTGGGCTTGCCCTCACGGGCGTACAGGATCTGGGCGACCATGGCGCGGGTGACGGTGCCCTTGGGATCGAAGCGGTCGGCGGAGACACCGGCCATCAGGCCCATGTCCACGGCGTCCTGCACCGCGTCATAGAACCAGTCGTTCTTGGAGACGTCGGAGAAGCCGGGCTGCTCCGCAGCGCCCTCCAGGGCAAAGGTGGCGCGGATGGTCTGGTCGCTGGTGACATTCTTAAAGGTGTAGGAGTCCACAGCGCCCACGCTCTTGCCGTTGACGGTCACGTCAGCGATGGCGTAGCCCTTGTCAGCGGTGATGGTGTAGGTCTTGGAATCGTTCTTCTCCACACGGACGGTGCCCTTGGGGCTGATGGAGCCGCCCTTTCCGGCAGAGGCGCGGATGGCATAGGTGGGATCGGAGTGATCGCTGCCGCCGCTGGAGCTGCCGGTGTTCTCATGGAACAGATCAGCCAGGATCTCGGCAGGAGTCATATCGGCATAGCCATCAGGATCGGAGATCACGCCATTCTTCAGGTTCCAGCTGAACTTACCAGCATAGTCACCATAAACCTTGGTATAGCTGTCAAAGGTCAAACACAGGACCTGGTCACCGTAGCGCTCGCTCCACTGGGGGAAGTACTTGTTCATGTACTGGTTGGCCAGCTTATAGGCCTCGCAGTTCTTGTTAGGACCGATGGCGCTGATCTGCACACCGGCACCGTTGGTGGTGTTGGGGGTGGAGTGCATAAATACGATGGAGCCATCCTTGCAGGTGCCAAGGGAGATCCACACATGGCCGTTCATGGAGAAGATGTCGCCAGGCTTGAACTCATGGCCCTCATAGATGCGGCGGCCATCGCCGTCCTCATCGACCCAAGGCTTGCCGGTGGTTTCATCCATCAGCACATCGCCCATATCCATGGTGCCCCAGCCCTCATTGGAAGCGAAGACACCAGCCTGCTTGGTAGCGGACATCACGTAACCCTTGTTGTCGGCCACGGTGCTGTTCTCGGTGTTCATCAGGTTGTAGACAGACCAGCCAACATAGCCGGAGCAGTCAATACCAGCGTAATAATACTGGTTCCATGCGTTGTGGGGATAGTAACTCTCAGCGGGATTGGGGTTCTTATAGTGGTAGGTCTTGTCCTGGCTCTGGAAGAAGTCGATCCAGCTCTGAGACAGGCCGATGGTCATGGACTGGTTGGAGGAGTTCACATCCTGCCAATCCCAGGTGCCGCCATAGACGTACAGGGCAGTGCCCACAGGCTCCATAGCGGTAGCCAGGAAGTTCTTCAGGGTCTTCTTGCCGGGGGTGCCAGACACAGGAGCCTTGTACTCTTCAGCGACAAAGGCTTTGTAGACGGTCTCGGCCTGATCGCCATTGACCATGACCTTGACGGTGTCGCCCACGGCAACCGTAGCAGCCTTGACGGAGGAACCGCCGGCCTTGGAGGTAATCTCGTAGGTCTTGGAATCTGCGGTGTTCAGGGTCTTGCCGTTCACGGTGATGGTGTCATTGCCGATGGCGGTGACCTCACCCATGACCACATTGCTGTGGCCCTTGTCCTTCAGCTCAACGTCAATGACCTGAGCCTCGTCCTTCACGGTGATGTCGTAGATATAGCCCTCCTGGAGCTGGTTCTGGATCTCGAACTTGCCGCCGTCAGCGGGAATGGTGTAAGTCTTGATGTCGCCATCGATGAAGAAACGGTGCTTGAAAGATTCCTTCTCATTCTTGGTTACAGTACCATAATTCTCAACGCCCAGATAGACGGCTTCCATGGTCTGCTGGGGGATTGTGATACCCTCGAACAGGTCGGCCAGGATCTCGTCAGCTTTCTTATTGGCATAGCCATCAGGGTCAGCGAGAGTGTTCTTCAGATCCCAGCTGAACTTGCCGGCATCTTTGCCGCTGTACTTAGTGTAGCTGTCAAAACTCTTATAGACCTTGTGATAGCGCTCCCACCACTGGGGATAGTACTGGCTCATGTACTTCTCGGCCAGCTTTACAGCCTGGCAATTCTCGGAATCGCCCACGCCGTTGATCTGGACGCCGCCGCCGCCCTGACCGTTGATGCTGTCAGAGGGGGTGGAGTGGAGGATGACCAGAGAGCCATCGTCACACTTGCCCAGGCAGATCCAGACGTGGCCGTTCATGGAGAAGATATCGCCGGTCTTGAAGTCCTCGGGCTTGAAGGGGGCTTTCTGTTCCCAGGTGCCCCAGCCCTGAGTCTGAGCAAAGTTCTTGGCCTGCTTAGTGGCGGACATTACATAGCCATTACTGTCAGCCACGGTGCTGTTCTCGGTGTTCATCACATTGTAGACAGACCAGCCTACAAAGGCGGAGCAGTCAATGCCGGCATAGTAGTACTGGTTCCACTGCTCATGGGGATAGTAGCTCTCGCTGTGATCAGCATTGTACTTGTAGGTGTAATTAGCGTCCTGGCTCTGGAAGAAGTCGATCCAGCTCTGGGACAGGCCGATGGTCATGGACTGGTTAGAGGAGTTCACGTCCTGCCAGTCCCAGGAGCCGCCGTAGACATACAGAGAGGTGCCAACGGGGGTCAGAGCAGTGGACAGGAAGTTCTTCAGGGTCTTCTCGCCGGGGGTGCCGGACACAGGAGCCTTGTACTCCTCGGCAACAAAGGCCTTGTAGACAGTCTTGGCCTGATCGCCATTGACCATAACTTTAACGGAGTCGCCTACCTTGACAGAGGCAGCCTTCACAGAGGAGCCGCCGGCCTTGGAGGTGATCTCATAGGTCTTGGAATCTGCGGTGTTCAGAGTCTTGCCGTCCACAGTGATGGTGTCCTTGCCGATGGCAGTGACCTCGCCCATGACTACATTGGCATGGCCCTTATCCTTCAGCTCAACATCGGTGACCTCGTTGGCGGTCACATCAATGTCATAGACATAGCCTTCCATCAGCTGGTTCTGGAGGCTGTATGTGGCATCAGCGTCCACAGTGAAGGTGCGGACGTCGCCGTCTACGAAGAACTGGTGCTGGAAGGTGGGCTTGTGGTCCCAGTTGGTATTCCGGTCACCGTAGCCCTTGACGCCCAGATATACGGCCTCACCGTGATAGGTGTCAAACAGGTCGGCCAGGATCTCGTCAGCGCTCATATTGGCATAGCCATCAGGGTCAGCGAGAGTGTTCTTCAGATCCCAGCTGAACTTGCCGGCATCTTTGCCGCTGTACTTAGTGTAGCTGTCAAAACTCTTATAGACCTTGTGATAGCGCTCCCACCACTGGGGATAGTACTGGCTCATGTACTTCTCGGCCAGCTTTACAGCCTGGCAGTTCTCGGAATCGCCCACGCCGTTGATCTGGACGCCGCCGCCGCCCTGGCCGTTGATGCTGTCAGAGGGGGTGGAGTGGAGGATGACCAGAGAGCCGTCTTCACACTTGCCCAGGCAGATCCAGACGTGGCCGTTCATGGAGAAGATGTCGCCGGTCTGGAAGTGATCAGGTTTAAAGGGCTTCTCCTGGCTCCAGGTGCCCCACTTCTGAACCTCGGCAAAGTTCTTGGCCTGCTTGGTGGCGGACATGACATAGCCAGTGTTGTCAGCCACAGTACTGTCCTCGGTGTTCATCACATTGTAGACAGACCAGCCGACAAAGGCGGAGCAGTCAATACCAGCGTAGTAATACTGGTTCCATGCGTTGTGAGGATAGTAGCTCTCGCTGGGGTTGGCGCTGTTCTTATAGGTGTAGTTGGCGTCCTGGCTCTGGAAGAAGTCGATCCAGCTCTGGGACAGGCCGATGGTCATGGCCTGGTTGGAGGAGTTCACATCCTGCCAGTCCCAGGTGCCGCCGTAGACGTACAGGGCGGTGCCCACGGGCTCCATGGCGGTGGCTAGGAAGTTCTTCAGGGTCAGCTTGCCGGGCACGCCGCTGACAGGGGCGGTGTAGTCCTCGGCAATAAACATCCGGAACAGCTTGGTTACATGGTCATCAGAGTCTACTACGATGCGGACGGTCTCATCCTGCTTGAGCTCATTAAACTTGATGTCCTGAACAGTGGCCCCGCCGGCCTTGGAGGTGATGTCATAGAGCTCGGCATCCTTGTTGATCGTAAAGGACTCATTGTCCACCTTGATCCGCCAGTCGCCGTCATCATCGGTCCACACTTTGGTCAGGACACCGGCCACATCGCCCTCTTCCATCTCGGCACCGGTGGCTGTATAGCCGCTGATGGTGATATCGTAGATGTAGCCCTCCTGGAGCTTGTTCTGGAGTTCGAACTTGCCGCCGTCGGCGGGAATGGTAAAGGTCTCTTCATGGCCATCCACAAAGAAACGGTGCTCAAAAGATTCCTTCTCATCCTTGGTGACCCTGCCATAGTCCTTCACTCCCAGGTAGACAGCATCGTCGCCGATGGCTGCCCGGGGGGCATTCCCTGATTCTGCTGCAAACGCTGGCACTGCCAGGGACGACAGCATGGACGCGGAGAGAAGCAGGGCGCAAAGCTTCTTCTTCATTCGTTGCACATTCCTTTCCTGATTGTTATGAGTTTAGAGCTCTGTATATTCCAGGACCTCCTTGGTCCTTAGGAATTCTTCATAGCGCAGGCCGCGGTCCTCGGTCTCCATCTCGCCCACCTGGTTGTCGTACGGGTCGGCGCGCCAGTGATCCTTGGGGACATCAAAGTCGCCCTGGAACTGGGTGTTGGCCACCATGCGGAAGGTGTCCAGGTTTCCGAAGTAGTGGAGACGGCGCTCTTCGTTGTTCTCCCGGACCGCACCGACTCCGAAGGAAGGATCCGCGTAAAGCCAACCATAGGGTGCGGCATAGAACTGGGCCCAGTCATGGGCACCGCAGAAGCCGGGCTCTACCTTCCAACCGCTCTGCCACCGGGCGGGAACACCAGCACAGCGGCACAGCGTGATGAACAGCAGGGCGAATACGCCGCAGTCGCCGGTGCGGCTCCGCGCGCAGTTCTCCGCAATGTTTTCCAGGCTGAAATAGGCCGGCATGAAGTTGTAAGAGGCGTTTTTGGTGATGAAGTCATAGATCCGGCGGGCCTTCTCCAGGTTGGAGTCTGCGCCCTGAGTCAGAACCCGGGCCAGTTCCCGGAGATACGGAGTGAAGAGGATGTGGGGGGCCTCCTCACCCAGCCAGCGCTGGGCATCCTCGGGAAGTTCGGGGGCGCCAGGGGCGGTTTCCGGCCGGGTCAGATCGTGGTAGTGCAGGGTCTGAGTGAAGGAGAACTCTACCTCAAAGGGGTGGTTCTCTTCCATCACTTCCTCCCAGAAGATGACCCGCTGAGGAGCGTCCTCGGGAGAGATATGAGTGGGCTCGGGAGAGACCCGCTCGATACGGATGTCGCTCTGGGCATCACACGCACAGGGCAGAGGCAAATAGGCCCGTACCCGGCGGCCCGGCTCAAAGCACTCATCCTTCATCTGGACAGTAGCCCGGCAGCGCACACGGCTGGCGGCAGTTCCCTCTGTGCGGAGTTGATTTGCAACCCGGTCCAGACGGCCTTCGGGATCTTGCCCGTCCGCTCCGGCGGTCCTGACGCCCGCCCGGGCGGCAAAGGCCGCGTTGGTCTTGCAAAGCGTTTCAAAGAAACGGTCGAAGTAGTGGGGGACGCCGTGGTCATAGATCCAGTCGATCTTCCACTGGTCCTCCAGGGCGTCGAACTCCGCCTCGGTGAAGTCGGGAATGTGCTCCCGCACCAGGGCCAGGGCCTCCTCCTTGGGATAGGGGTAGTCCAGAGGCAGACGGAGGATGAGTTCACGCTGAACGGTCAGGCAGCGCTTGAGTGCCTCAGGAGTAGTGGGGGAAGCCAGGTGGCGGTCAATGGCGGCCACAGCTCCCTCAAAGTCTCCGTGGAGTTTCCGACGAAGTACATCGTTGGGCAGTCCGATGTGGAGATAACGGAAATTTTCGTTGATGTTCATGGTTCTCCTTTCCATTTTTGCCAGTGCTTAGATGAAAAAGGGTAAAAAGGTGCGCCGGACCTCCGGGGCCCGGCGCACCGGTGTCGCATCAGACGAACATATGAAGGATGGCGCCCATACCCAAACCGAGTAGGTTGCCGATGGCCGCGCCCAGCACGCCCATCAGAACGCCGATGCCGGCGAAGGACGCGTCATAAGCGGTAGCCACAATGGGGGCCGATGCACTGCCGCCGATGTTAGCCAGGGAGGCAGTGGAGACCATGCACAGATCCCAGTGGAAGATCTTGGACAGGATGAACATGACAACCACGTGCAGCACCAGAACCAGCATGCCGTAAACGACCCACATGGGGGCGGACAGCAGATCGGTGACGGAGGCGGTGGAGGCCAGCAGGGAGACAACAGCGTACAGATAGATGTTGGACATCTCCTCCACGGCGGGCAGCTTGCCCAGAGGAGTCATGGCGCAGATCAGGCCCAGTACAGTGACAAACACGGTGGTGCAGGTGCCCTTGTCGAACATATCCAGACCCACGTTGGCCAGACCAGCGTTCATGGCGGCGCCCACAGACTGGGAGATAGCGGAGACCAGCAGGGACAGACCGATCAGGAAGATCCAGTCGCCGGAGGTAGCCTTGCGGGCCTTATCCTTCTCCACCTCAGCGTTGGCGGCGGCGGCGATGGCGTCCAGGCCGGAGGTATTGGCCTTGGTGGCCTTGTTCCACTTGTTGGCATAGCGGACGGCCAGCAGCAGCAGGGCGATCCACACGGAGTAGCACACGGTGTCCAGAGCCAGGGCGCAGCTGTAAGCGCCGCTGTCCACGGGCAGGGCATCCTGCATAGCGGCCATGTTGGCGGAGCCGCCGACCCAGGAGGCGTACAGAGCGGCCACGGCGGCCCAGGTCTTCTCACCGCCGCCCAGGGGGCCCATAAAGACAGGATAGAACACCAGGAAGCCAAGGCCAAGGGTTAGGGAGCAGCCCAGGAAGATGGCAATCATCCGGCCGCCCAGCTTGGCCAGCTTGCGGAAGTCGCACCGCAGCAGCATGACGAAAATCATGGCGTACAGCAGGTTGTTCTTCAAGGCGGAGTAGACCGCGGAGCAGGCGTCCGAGGCGTACAGGCCCATGGTGCAGAAGATCATGTTCAGCACATAGATCCACACCAGGGGGGGGACCACATTAAAGACCTTCCACTTAGTGTACTTCTCCAGAGCCAGCAGACCGCCGGCCAGGAACATCAGAAATGCGATGTAAGTAAAGCCGTTTGTGATGGTAAACATAGTTTTGTTTCCTCCCTATTTCTAGTGATTGGGGATCTGTCTCCCAGCACACGACCCGGGGGACAGTGGGAAGCGGAGCTTCCCAGTTTTGACACACCTCTCTCTCCTTGAACTTGGGGCGCTGCGCTCTGTCCTCCTTCCAGTTGGTTTTGCATACAAAAAAACCAGCAAAAACAAGAAGCACGTAAAGACGTACCCTTATTTTGGCTGGATTTTATCTGTGGTGACGGGACGGAAAGGACCCCTCAGACAGCTAAAGCAGCAATTCACTTGATAATAGATATTATAGCAATTTCAACGAAAAAGTCAAGTGACTTTTGCGCTTGGATGTGGAAAAAGATAATTGGTGATGAAAAACCCCCTTCTATATGGGGATTTAGGCCCTGTCATAATGAAAAAAGTGTGGTGGACAAGCCGACGGGAACCGACAGGAAGTGTGTGGAGGTGGTTTGGACTGTCAATTTGCACAAACGATTGATAAGATGAATATTCTTTCATTCTGCTTGACGGGTGGACGGACCGCACCGTATAATGGAGCCCACAGAAATGGAGCGGAGCGGCCCAGCCGTGCGCTCCGAAGCAGAAGGAGGGAGGAGCAGGATATGGGACAAAAGGCGATCCTGATGGCGGGCCTGCTGACTGTGGCCCTGTCCGCCTGCGGCGGTCCGTTTTCCATGGAGGAGACTGCGGGAGGCGAGGGCGCGCTCTCCGGCTCACAGGCGTTGCAGAGTGGAGACGGCTCAGCCTGCTCCATGGAGCGGTCCTGTGCGGTGCTGTATATCGGCGTCGGGAACCAGTTTGCGGAGTATCCGGTGGAGTACACCGGCGAGTTGGATGAGAATGGACAGATCCCGCCGGAGGAGGTGGTGTCCGCCATGGCCAGCCTCACCGGCTGGAGCCTGGATCTGGCAGAGCCGATCTTTTCCGGAAAGGGCGGGATCACGGTCTCCTTCGCGGATACCTCCGCCCTGTTTGTCGGCCCTCCGGAGGAACAGAGGGAGGAGTTCCGTGTTTATGACGCCCTCCAGCTGGACCAGACGATTCTGGACAGCCTGAAGAAAACCCTCCAGTGCTGGGCGGTGGACCCGGAGCTGGGGGACCCAGACCAGGTGGACGTCTGGTTCTGCGGGGCGGAGGGCGGCGACCTGGCCCTCCCCGGCACAGGGGTGACCATCCCAGCGGCTCAGCCCTATGAGCAGTTCCCACAGCCCGGAGCTGGGGCGGCGCCGTAGACCGGCGTCGCCCCAGCTGGGATATGACAAGACGGCAAGAGGCCCCGGCGATCCGCCGGGGCCTCTTGCCTGTGTGTGTTGTAAAAGGAGAGGGAGAAATGGGAGAAATTTTAAGACTTCGTGTTTACATTCATATCCTACCCCATAATTAAGGCAAAATCGTGACGATGGTATGAACAGTTTGTAAACAGTTTCACGCAAAACCGCTGCTTTTCTCTCTAAAACATACAGAACTGATCCAGAGAGGGCATGGAACTGCCCTGCCTTCCGTCTTGACGGAACAACGGGCGGCGTGAGATAATATATTGATAAAAGACATAGATCTGCCGGGGCCTGTTGGCTCCAGCGGAGCAAGGAGGCATTTTGCATTGATCAAGGCATTGACCCGGCGCTGTCTGGGCGGAGCGGACCCCACCGCTCCGGAGGTCCGGCAGCGGTGCGGAACACTGGCGGGAGGCGTGGGCATCCTGCTGAATACCCTGCTGTGTCTGGGAAAGCTGGGGGCAGGGCTGCTCACTGGCTCCATCGCCGTGGTGGCGGACGGGCTGAACAACCTGTCGGACGCCGCCTCGTCGGTGATCACGCTGATCGGCTTCCGGCTGGCCGGGCAGGCGGCGGATGAGGAGCACCCCTTCGGACACGGGCGGATCGAGTACCTCAGCGGCCTGCTGGTGGCCATGGCAATCCTGCTGATGGGCTTTGAGCTGGGGAAGAGCTCCCTGGAAAAGCTGCTCCACCCGGAGCAGCTGTCCTTCTCCTGGCTGGCCATTGCCATCCTGGCGGTGTCCATCGGGATGAAAATTTGGATGTTCCACTTTAACCGCGTCCTGGGGGAGGCCATCTCCTCCCAGGCAATGAAGGCCACGGCGGCCGATTCTCTCTCCGACGCGGTAGCCACCGCCGTGGTGCTGGCCGCCGCCCTGGTGGACCACTTTCTGGACCTTCAGGTGGACGGCCTGGCCGGCCTGCTGGTGGCCGCGTTTATCCTTAAGACGGGCTGGGAGGCCGCTAAGGACACGCTGGACCCCCTGCTGGGCCGGGCCATGGATCCGGAGCTGGCGGCAGACATCGACAAGCTGGTGCTGTCCCACCCCAACATCCTGGGCATCCACGACCTGGTTTATCACGACTACGGACCCGGCCGGGCCATGATGTCCTTCCACGCGGAGGTCCCGGCGGACACCGATCTGCTGGAGATGCACGACATCATCGACCACATCGAGCGGGAGCTGAAGGCCAAGCACCACATTGAGACGGTGATCCACACCGACCCAGTGGTCAATGATGAGCGCACCAACGCCCTGCGGGAGCAGGTGGAGGCGGCGGCCAAGGCGCTGGATCCGGCCCTGTCTATCCACGACCTGCGGATCACCGCCGGCCCATACCACACCAACGTGCTGTTTGATGTGATGGTACCCTACGGCTTCCGCCTGACCGACGCCCAGGTGACCCGGGAGCTGCGGCAGGCGGTGGAGGCGCTGTCGGAGAAGTATTCCGCGGTGATCCAGGTGGACCACTCCTATGTGGAGCGGCGGGAGGACGTCTGACGGGGGATATTTACAAATTATTCACCCCAAACGCGGGGATCCCGTCTATAATAGAGGAGAAGATCCGGGTGGGAGGGGCAGAATGCGCCCGCCCGGGCCACCAATGAAAAAATGGAGGGTTTCACCATGTCCCAGAAGGTGCTTATTGTAGAGGATGACAGTAATATCGCAGAGCTGCTCCATCTCTATCTGGAGAAGGAGGGGTTTGAGACCAAAGTAGCCAAGGACGGCGGAAAGGGTGTGGAGTATTTCCGCTCCTTCCAGCCGAACCTGGTGCTGCTGGACATCATGCTGCCCATTATGGATGGCTGGACCGTGCTGAAAAAGATCCGGGAGGAGTCTGCGGCCCCGGTCATCATGCTCACCGCCAAGGGGGAGACCGAAGACAAGGTGACCGGCCTGGAGGGGGGCGCGGACGACTACATTGTCAAGCCCTTCGAGATGAAGGAGGTCCTGGCCCGCATCCACGCGGTGCTCCGCCGCACCGGCCAGGAGGAGGAGCAGGGAGATCAGAAGCTGTCCTTTGATAAGCTGGTCATCAACCTGGACTCCTATGAGCTGCTGGTGGACGGCAAGCGGGTGGATACGCCCCCTAAGGAGCTGGAGCTGCTCTATCATCTGGCCTCTGCGCCCAACCGGGTGTTTACCCGGAACCAGCTGCTGGACGAGGTGTGGGGCTTCGACTACTTCGGCGACTCCCGGACGGTGGACGTCCACATCAAGCGCCTGCGGGAGAAGCTGGAGGGGGTCAGCGACCAGTGGCGGCTCAAGACCGTGTGGGGCGTGGGCTATAAATTTGAGGTGGCCCCCGCCAACGGGGCCGGCTGAGAAAAAGAGGGGGGATTCCCTTGAAAAGCCTGTACAAGCGGGAATTGACCATGATGGTGGGCATCGTCGCCCTGTCCTTTACCCTGTTGTCCACCGCGTTCATGCTGCTGTCCTACCGGTACATCATCTCAGAGACCCGGGACCGGCTGGAGCGGAACGCGGGCTATATCGCCGCGGCCACCAGCGACTATTTGCAAAATGTGGACAGCCTCAGCCTGCTGGACGGGATCAAATGGACTTTGTACCAGAGCACCATGGAGACGGTCTCCGCGGTCTCAGAGGCCTCGGTGATCGTTACCAACACCCAGGGGGAGATCCTGTACGCCACGGACAGCGACCTCTACCACAAGCAGATCCCGGACCGGGTAGTCCAGCAGATCCTCCAGCAGGGGCACTACAACGGCATCACCAATCTGGGGGGGGTCTATGGGGCCAACCGCTATATCGCGGGACTGCCGGTGCAGACCAAGCTGACCCCCACGCTGGCCGCCAACCTGGGGCTGGTCCTGGTGTCGGGGGACACCAGCGGCCTTTCAGAGATGTGGCGGGCCACGGCCACCATCTTCTTCTTTGCAGCGGTGGTGGTGCTGCTCATCGCGGTGATCGCCAGCTCCATCACTTCGGCCCACCAGACCCGCCCCCTCACCGAGATGGCGGAGGCCGCCCGGAAGTTCGGGCGGGGTGAGTTTGACGTGCGGGTCAACAGCTATAAGGACCGCTGCGACGAGATCGGGGAGCTTGCGGAGGCGTTCAACTTCATGGCCAACTCCCTGGAGAAGGTGGAGAGCCAGCGGGCTGATTTCATCGCCAACGTCTCTCACGAGCTTAAGACCCCCATGACCACCATCGCCGGCTTTGCCGAGGGCATCCTGGATGGCACGATCCCGCCGGAGAAGGAGGGGGAGGCGCTGAATGTGGTGGTGTCCGAGACCCGGCGGCTGTCCCGCCTGGTCCGGAGGATGCTGGACCTATCCAGGCTCAACGCCCTGACGGAGACGGTCACCGCTCAGGAGCAGTTTGACATCATAGAGGTCATGTCCCGGGTGCTGGTCAGCCTGGAGGGGAGGATCACCGGCCGGGGCCTGGATGTGGACGCTCAGTTCCCGGAGGATCCGATCATGGTGTGGGGCGACCCGGACGCGGTGACCCAGGTGTGCTATAACCTGCTGGACAATGCGGCGAAGTTTGCTGCCCAAGGGACGGACATCACAGTCCAGATCACAAAAAAGGACGGAAAGGCCCTTGTCACCGTACGCAATCTGGGGGCAACCATCCCGCCGGACGAGCTGCCACTCCTCTTTGAACGCTTCCACAAGGCGGATTACTCCCGCAGCGTGGACCGGGAGGGTGTGGGCCTGGGCCTATATATCGTCAAAACCATTTTGGGCAATTTGAAGGAAAATATCACCGCCACCAGCGAGGATGGGGTGACTCAGTTCACCTTCACCCTGACGCTGGCGTGACGGCCGGCTGAGACCGGAGAGATGGGAAGTGCCGTTATGAAGGAACAGCCGAACGACCTCTGGAGGGGAGGCCCCTGGGAGCAGCCCTCCCCCTCCTTCCCAACCCCGCCGCCGGTGGTGGTCCCAGCCCGGCGCCCGCCGGTCCTCAGGGTCCGGCGCCGCCGCCGCACCCTGCTGCCATTTTTGGCTTTGTTCCTGCTGGTGGTGGGCCTGTCCCTGGGAACGGTGGCGGTGCGCTGGCTGCTCCCCTGGGATGATGAGCCTCTGACCCCGCATCTGTCCGAACAGGAGGAGCGGGACCCCTTTGCCGCTCTGGAGCGGGCGGAGACGGGGACCGGCGTCCAGGTGCAGATCTCCCAGCGGGAGGGGGAGGTTATGGACGCGGTGGAGATTTATGAAAAGTGCGTCCCCTCCGTCGTCTCGATCCAAGCCGATGGGGAGGGGGAGTACAGCACCGGGACTGGTGTGGTGATGAGCGCGGACGGATACATTCTCACCAATGCCCATGTGGTGGCAGACAGCCTGCGGATGTCGGTGCTCCTGTCCGACGGGCGGGTGATGGAGGCCCGATTGGTGGGGGCGGACGCCGGGGAGGACCTGGCTGTGCTGAAGGTGGAGGCCAGTGGCCTGACGCCGGCAGAATTTGGTGACTCGGACCGGCTGCGCTGCGGTGAGATGGTGGTGGCCATCGGGGATCCTCTGGGCTACCGCACCTCTATCACTCAGGGGATCGTCTCTGCCCTCAACCGCACAGTGCCGGTGGATGGTGTGGAACTTCAGGTTATCCAGACCAGCGCGCCCATCAACTTTGGAAACTCCGGCGGGGCCCTCATCAACGACCGGGGACAGGTGGTGGGCATTACCACGCTGAAAGTGGTGGCCCAGGACAGCACCGTGGAGGGGCTGGGCTTTGCCATCCCCATGCAGAAGGTGAAGGAGGTGGCGGACTGGCTCATTGCCGGGCAGCCCGCCATGGGCTTCACGGTGGATTTCAGTGGCGGCAGCCTGCGGGTGGCCGCCTTGGAGGAGAACAGCAGCGCCGGCCGCGCCGGATTGCAGGTAGACGATGTGCTCCTGTCCCTCAATGGGGCGCCTCTGCCCGCCATCCAGGAGCTGCGCCAGGTGAAAAATACCCTGATTCCGGGGGAGACTGCTACCCTGATGGTGCGCCGGGGCGGGGAGGAGCGGAACATCACTTTCTCCGTGCAGTGTGAGGCGGATTTCCCGGACCGGACGGCATAGCAAAGAATCGAAAACGCGCCGCGCCACAGAACATTTTCTGTGGCGCGGCGCGTTTTGCTATATCAGGGCTGGCCGCTGTTTTGCTGAAGCTTCAAAGAGAGACTGATCTTTTTTTGGGCGTTTTCCAGGTGGGAGTTCAGCAGGTGGCGGACCTGGTCCACATTACCCGCCTTCATGGACTCGTAGATTGCGCGGTGCTCCAGAATGCCGTTGATGGTCTGGATCCGCGGCTGCTTCCCAAAGAGATAGGTCGCATAGGAATGGGAATTCAAATTTTTATAGACCCGAATCGCTGTGCGATTCCCGCTGGCGAGGATGATGAGTTCATGGAACTGCTGGTCGATCTCGTATGTTTCAAAATACTCCTCAGCAGTGCCGTAGTACTGGACCAGCTCCATATTTTTTTGGAGGTTGTCCTCAAAGCGCTTCTGGAGCTGAGGGGTGTTTTGGACTGCCACGGTGGCTTGTGGTGCAAAGCTGACCTCCATGATCAGGCGCAGCTCAAATATCTCATCCAGCTCGGACCAGTTGAAAGGCCGTACCCGGCAGCCCTTGCGGGGGATATTCTCCACAAGCCCCTCCGCCATCAGGCGGTTGAGGGCCTGTTTGATAGGTGTGGGGCTGACCCCATAGCGGGTGCAGAGATCGCTGAGGTTGATCTTTTGCCCGGCGGGCAGATATTCCTCGATGATGTCTTTTCGGATGTTGTGATAAGCCACATCCACCAGTGTGTTGCTGGAAACGAGATGCGTACCGCTGTTCATGGATGATTTCCCCCTGTTAAAGTGGCTGAATCCGCTGTGACCGCCTGGGCCGGGAGACACCTTGGCCCCACACAAAATGGGGCAAGAAGGAAATGGGTGAACCATTTGGCTGCGGTCCAGTGGGGCGGCGTAGGATGTTTTGACTTGAATCTATTATAGATGGCGCCCGCCCCAAAGGCAAGAGGCGGTTACCAGTTGTGGTGGAAACTCCCATTCCGGTCGATTCGGCGGAAGGTATGGGCGCCAAAGCAGTCCCGCTGGGCTTGAAGCAGGTTGAGCGGGCCTGCGGGGTCGCACAGCCCGTCATAGTAGCTCAGGCTGGCAGAGAAGGCGGGGACTGCCACGCCGCACTGAGCGGCGGTGGATACAACATCCCGCCAGTCCGACTGGTACTGGGTCAGGACGGAGGCGAAGTCACTGGAGAGCAGCAGGTTCTCCAGCGTGGGACAGGCGCGGTAGGCCTGAGCCAGCCGGTCCAGGAAGGCGGCGCGGATGATGCAGCCTCCGCGGAAGAGCAGGGCGATGCCGCCCAGGTCCAGATCCCAGTGGTAGTGCTGGCTGGCCTGGTGGAGCAGTTCAAAGCCTTGTGCATAAGAGCAGAGCTTGGAGGCATATAGAGCGCGGCGAATCTTTTCCGCAAAGGCGTCCCGGTCCGGGGCGGGGAGCTCGTGAGGGGCCGCCTGCCTGGACATCGCCGCACGCACCTGGGCGCGGCAGGAAAGATCCCTGGCGAAGACGGCTTGCGCGATGGTGGGCAGGGGGACGCCCAGGGAGAGGGCCTCCTGCACCGTCCACATCCCGGTCCCCTTGCTGCCTGCCTCTCCCAGGATCTGATCCACCAGCGGAGCTCCGGTCTCGGGGTCTGGAACGGTCAAAATGTGGGCCGAGATCTCCATGAGATAACTGGAAAGCTCTCCTAGATTCCAGCGGCGGAAGTAGTCCGCGATCTCATCTGGGGAGAGGTGGAGAAGCCGCTTCATTAAATAGTATGCCTCGCAGATCAGCTGCATATCGCCGTATTCGATGCCGTTGTGCACCATTTTGACATAGTGGCCGGCGCCCTCCGGGCCGATATAGGCGCAACAGGGATCCCCGCCCACATGGGCGGCGATGGCGGTCAGGAAGGGGGCGGCCAAGCGATAGGCATCCGGATCTCCGCCGGGCATCAGGGCGGGCCCGTGCCGGGCGCCCTCCTCGCCGCCGGAGACGCCCATGCCCAGAAAACGGATGCCGGACTGCTGGCAGCGGAACTGGCGGGCCTGGGTCTCGGGATAATGAGAGTTTCCGCCGTCGATTACAACATCTCCCGCCTCCAGATAGGGGAGCAGGCCGTCCAGCACATAATCCACTGGTTTGCCGGCCTTGACCATGATCAGGATCTTACGGGGTTTTTCCAGAGCGGAACATAGGGCCTCATAGGAGGGGCACCCGGTTACAGAGAAGCCCAGCCGCTGGCCCTCGGCTGTAAAAGCGGCGGTCAGTTCCGGTTCCAGATTATACCCTGCCACGGAAAAACCGTGCTCTGCCAGGTTCAGGGCCAGGCCCCGGCCCATCACGGCCAGACCGACAACGCCGAATTGATACTGTGACATAACATACACTCCCCCATTTACTTGATCCATCAGATGAGATTTATACCAGGAAACGACACTCCCTGCCGAAAAGCACGTCCAGCACATTCTGGGCGGCCAGCATTCCCATATTATAACCAGCCTCATAGGTGGCGGCTCCGGCGTGGGGGGTCAGGATGCAGTTGGGCAGAGAGGCCAGGGGACTGCCGCAGGCGGGCTCCACCACGGTGGCGTCCAGGGCGGCCGCGCCAATCTGTCCCTCCTTCAGAGCCTGATACAGGGCGTCCTCATCCACGATCCCGCCGCGGGCGGTGTTGACCAGAACGGCCCGGGGCTTCATCTCCGCCAGACGGCGGGCGTCCACCATGTTCCGGGTCTCCTCTGTAAGGGGGGCGTGGAGGGTGATAAAGTCAGACTCGCGGAACAGGGTGTCAAGATCCACATATTTGCCGTTGTGGGCCTCCACAAAGGCGGGATCGGGGTAGGCATCGTTGGCAAGGACCTTCATTTGAAAGCCGGAGGCGCGCTGAATGACGCCCTTGCCGATCCGGCCGGTGCCGACGACGCCCAGAGTCTTGTTCCACATCTCGACGCCAGTGATGGGCTTGTCGTGCCCACCGGCGCGGATGGCGGCGTCCATCGGACAAACATTTCGGGCAGCGGCGAGCATCAGGGTCATGGCCAGATCGGCCACCGAGTCACTGTTGGCCCCGGGAGTGATAGAGACCTTGATCCCCATGGCATGAGCGGCCTCCAGGTCTACCTTATCATATCCAACACCGTAGCGGGAGATGATCTTCAAATTTTTGGCCGTCTCCAGCATGGAGCGGGTGTAGGGCTCCAGACCAGCGATGACAGCATCGGCCTGGGGCAGCTGTTCCAGCAGCTGTGCTTGAAGATCGCCGCCGTTCATGGGAAGGCGGATCACAGTACAGCCCTGCTCCTCCAGCAGGCGAATGGGGGCATCGTCGTTCTTGGCAAAGGAACGTGGGGTGGCCAGTACGGTAAATGACATCGTTAAAACCTCCTGATTCATTGGCCCGGCCAGAGCTGACTCAGGGCGGGCCGCAATTCAATAAAGTAAAGAATTGAATTTTAAATTTTATTGCAAAACTATTCTATCACTGCAAAGAAGAAAGTCAATTCTATTTCATACAGGAAACAAAATCTTGTGGGAATAGCAAAAAGAACAGGCCCTTTTTTGGAGAAAGCGTAAAAATATATCATTCTTACAAAGGGTGGACAAGGGAGTGGAGGGGGATCATGGCGGTGGGGAGAAAAAGGAGGTGCTGGAGTTCGTGTTGGGCGTTTTGACTAAAAAACGCCTCTCTTTATTGGGGAATGAAACGAAAAACGCGTTTTCACAGGTTTAAAATAATTTATAAAAATATAAAATTAGAAAAAGAAGCAAAAAGAAATGTTAAAATAAAAAACTAAAAGAATAAAAATAATTAAGTAAAATATAAAGTAAAAAATCAGAACAAATATTGATAAACAATCAATAGAAGAGAAGAGCTAAGAATGGTAAAATAAAAATTAATGTCATAAAGCGGCGTTTCGTGCAAAATTCGAGGTGGTATTGACAAGGCGAAAGACTGGCTTTACAATATAGCCAAGTTGTGAATTTAAAATTCAAAATAAAAAATCAAATCAGACAATTAAAAAATATTTACCCCCGCCGGAGAGGTGCAAACAGAAGCAGGATCCAGGCGGAGCGACTTTGGAAAGGAGCGGATTCAATATGAAAGCTTTGATTTACGCGGGACCCAAGCAGGCGGTTTTAAAGGATGTGCCCGCACCTGCGGCCCGGGAGGGCGCGGTGAAGGTAGATGTCAGGTACTGTGGTGTGTGCGGTTCCGACATCGGGATCTATCTGGGGACCCATCCCCGCGCCAAGGCTCCTTTGGTGTTTGGCCACGAGTTTTTGGGCGTGGTGGCCGAGGACGGGAAAAAGTTCAAGAAGGGCGACCGGGTCGTAGCCTATCCACTCCTCTCCTGTGGACACTGCCGCGCCTGCCGTACCGGCAGCGCCCATGTGTGTAATACTCTGGGCCTGATCGGCATTGATGTGGACGGTGGGATGTGTGAAGAACTGTATGTGGATGAGGACGTTCTCTTTAAAGTGCCCGACGGTGTGAGCGACCGGGCTGCGGTGGTCACGGAACCTCTGGCCGTGATCCTGCGGGCCGTCCATCAGGCGGAGTTCAAGGCACGGGATGTGGCTGTGGTCATCGGAGCCGGCCCCATCGGAATGCTCACCGGCATCGTGCTGAAGAACATTGGCGCGGCCAAGGTATTTATCTCCGATGTGGCGGAGAAGCGCCTGGCCATTGCGGAGGAGCTTGGCCTCACCCCGGTGAATGTGGCCAAGGAGAACCTGAACGAGGTAGTAAAGGCCGCCACCGGCGGTGAGGGCTGCGATGTGCTCTTTGAGTGCAGCGGCTCTGCCCAGGGCGCCATGGACATGACGGAGATCACCCGGGTCAGCGGCACAATCTGCATGGTATCCGTTCATAAGAAGCCCCACGAGGTCAACCTCCAGCAGCTCAATTTCAAGGAGCAGTGGATGATCGGCACCCGGGTCTACACCAAGGAGGAATTTGGCCAGGCCGTGGAGTACACCAAGGACCTTCAGGAGCAGCTGGAGAAGGTCGTGACCCACATTGTTCCCATGAAGGATGCGGAGCGTGTCTTTGACATGATCGCCGACGTGAGCGAAGGAACCGTGAAGGTGGTCGTGGACTGCAAGGATTTTTAACAGCGTTCGCCGAAGCGGGGCCGCTTGGCGGCGCTTTGGAGAAATAAGACGTCAGGAGGCAGAAAACATGGAAATCCTGGTACTGGAAGCGAGTACCACTTCTGCGAAGGCGATGCTGTACCATACGGAGGACCGGAGCTTTGAGGTCAAGGTCCGGGCCTATACCGGAAACTATGAGGACGTTACCATCCACAATGCGGAGAACGTCTATTTGGACATGGTATCTGTGGGGCGGGAGCTGTTGGACGGCCGGCAGGTGGATATGATCGCCCTGGGCGGAACCTGGCACAGTCTGGTGCTGTGCGACGGGGCGGTGAAGCCGGTCACGCCGGTCTATCCCTGGTCCTATACCGGGGCCGCGCCGGTGTGCAAGCGTCTTCGCCATGATGCGGAATACGTCAGCCGCTACTATCAAAAGACCGGCTGTATGGTCAACGCCATTTACCCCTTCTTCAAGCTGATGATGCTGCGGGAGCAGGGGTATGACCTGAGCAAATACATCATTATGGGCCAGGGAACCTATAACAACTACCGGCTGACCGGGCAGCGGGTGATCACCCCCTGCCTGGCCTCCGGAAGCGGGCTGCTAAACACCTGGACCAAGAGTTTTGATCCGGAGCTTATGGCTGAGCTGGGGATCCGGGAGGAACAGCTGAGCCGGCTGGTGGCTTATGACCAGACCTTCCCCCTCACGGAGGAGGCCGCTCAGGCGCTGGGTGTGCAGGCTGGGGTCCCGGTGATCCCGACCAACTCCGACGGCGGCCTGAATCAGGTGGGCACCGGCGCTGTGGCAGACGGAGTGATGACCTTCTCGGTGGGGACCAGCGGAGCGATCCGGCTGACGACTAGTAAGCCGGTGCTGCCTAAGGAGCCCAGCACCTGGTGCTACATGTCTCCTAAAAACTGGATGTCCGGTGCGGCGACCAACGGCTGCTGCAACTGCCTGGATTGGTTCAAGGAACAGGTGGGTATGTCCCGGCTCTCCTATGGAGAGCTGGAGCGGGGGATCAGCGACTGGGAGAATAACCCGGTGTTCCTCCCCTTCCTGTTCGGAGAGCGCTGCCCCGGCTGGAATGATGAGCGGGAGGGGGGCTTTGTACGGATCCTGCCCCGGCATAAGCTGCCGGACCTGTACCTGGCGGTGCAGGAGGGGATCCTGTTCAACCTGTACCACTGCTATCGGATCCTGTCCGAGGTGAACGGCTGTCCCACCCATATCCGGTTCTCCGGCGGCATCCTCCACTCCGAGCAGTGGACCCAGATGTGTGCGGACATCTTCCAGCGGGAACTGGAGGTCAACCGGAATGAGCATGGCTCCCTTCTGGGCGGCGCAGTCCTGGCGATGGAACTGCTGGGTGTGATCGATGACGCCTGTACCTATCAGCCTGAGGTGAGCCGCATCATCCGGCCCGATCCCGCAAGGGCGGAGTTTTATCAGAGAAAATTCCAGAGGTATCTGGAGTGCTACAACAAGGGAAATTGAGGAAGGAGCGCAATCCCCATGAAGCTGTTTGATTTGACTGGGCGGAAGGCCATTGTGACCGGCGCCACCCGCGGCTTGGGCCGCGGAATGGCCGAGGGCCTGATGGAGGCCGGCTGCGAGGTCGTAGTGGTGGGTTCCAGCGCCAGCGCCCTGAGCGTGGCGGAGGAGTTCCGGAGCAAGGGATTTGCCTGCCACGGGTTGGCGGTGGACCTGAGCGAGCGGGAGCAGAGAAGGGCGGGCTTTGCCCAGGCGGTGGAGCTGCTGGGCGGTCACCTGGACATCCTGGTGAATGGGGCCGGCATCCAGCGCCGCCATTTCTGTGAGGAGTTCCCCATTGAGGATTGGGATGCTGTGCTGGAGGTCAACCTGACCGCCGCCTTCGACCTGTGCCAGATGGCCGGTCAGCAGTTCATCCGCCAGAACTCCAAGGGCAAGATCATCAATATTGCCTCGATGCTGAGTTTCTTCGGCGGCTATACCGTGCCCGCCTACGCAGCCAGCAAGGGCGGCGTGGCCCAGCTGACCAAGGCCCTGTCCAACGAGTGGACCGGGAAGGGAATCAATGTGAACGCCATCGCCCCCGGCTATATGGCGACTGAGATGAATACCGCGCTGCTGAACGATGAGGGGCGCAATACCGAGATCCTTGGCCGCATCCCCGCCCACCGCTGGGGCACCCCGGATGACATGAAGGGGCTGTGCATTTTCCTGGCCTCGGACGCCTCGGACTACATTGCCGGCGCGGTGATCCCCTGCGACGGAGGCTATCTCTGCAAGTGATCCGCGGGCGCGCGGAGATCAACTGGTTATTGTGCGGCTCGCGCCGCATAAATAATAAAAAACAGGAGGAAAGAATGTTATGAAAAAGAGAGTTTTGGCGCTGCTGCTGGCAGGCGCCGCCGTGGCTTCCCTGGCCGCCTGCGGCTCCAGCGATTCCGGTGCGTCCGGAAGCGGTTCCGCTGCCGGAGGAGACGGCGAGGTCGTGGAGCTGGTCATGGGCAACGTGACCTCCTCCAGCGCGAAGGACGCTGTGACCGAGGTCCTGATCCCCAAGGTGGAGGAGTACTCCAACGGGACCCTCAAGATCGTCCACTTCCCCGACAACCAGCTGGGCAATGACGAGCAGTCCTTTGCCATGGCCCAGACCGGCGAGTGCGACATCGCCGTGGGCTCCACCTCTTCCGTGGCTACCACCTACAACGACCTGTATGTCTACGACGTCCCCTACCTGTTCCTGAACAAGCAGGAGGTCTATGACGTGGGCTTCAACGGCGAGACCGGCAAGGCCATCCTGGACGGCTTCTCCGAGTACGGCCTGAAGGGCCTGGCCTTCTGGGAGAACGGCTTCCGCAACATCACCACCACTGACAAGGACATCGCCACTGTGGCCGACCTGAGCGGCCTGAAGATCCGCACCATGGCCAATGAGATCCACCTGGAGGCCTGGAAGGCCATGGGCGCCAACCCCACTCCCATGGCGTTCGGCGAGCTGTTCACCGGCCTGCAGCAGGGCACGGTTGACGGCCAGGAGAACCCCCTGGGCATCATCACCGGCAACAAGTTCGAGGAGGTCCAGTCCTACTGCACCCTGACCGAGCATGTGTACACCCCCTACTATGTGGTTATGAACCAGGCCAAGTGGGACTCCCTGACTGCCGAGCAGCAGGAGGCTCTGACCAAGGCCATCGAGGAGACCACCCAGCGCCAGTATGAGCTGTCCCAGCAGTATGAGGACGAGGCCATCGAGGTCATGGAGGGCGCCGGCTGTGCGGTCCGCACCCTGACCGACGAGGAGAAGCTGGGCTTCAAGGAGGCCGCCGACAAGGCCAACAGCCTGGAGGCCGCCAAGAAGATCATGTACAAGCCTGAGCTGGCCGATCAGATGGCCGCTGAGCTGGAAGCTTACCGCAACAAGTAATCGGATCAAAACGAAGCATGGGGTCCCCCCTCGGGGGACCCCGCCCAGAAATTACAGGAGAGAGCAGAGGAGGAAGTCGTCTTGAAAAAGATCCTGAAATGGCTGGATGACAATATAGAGCTCTATATTTGTGTATTCCTCATGTCCTTTATGACCCTGCTGGTGTTCGTGCAGGTGGTCATGCGCTATGTATTCAACAATTCCCTGTCCTGGTCGGAGGAGCTGGCCAGATACACCTTTATTTGGCTGATCTATATTGGCATCAGCTACGGCTGCAAGCTGAGAAAGCACATCAAGATCGATGCGGCGCTTTACCTTTTCCCTAAAAAGGCGCGTCCCTATGTGGTCCTGTTGGGCGACATCCTCTTCATCGCGTTTGCAGTTTATATCACCTACACGGGTTTCTTCTACTCCATGGAGCAGATCCGGTTCGATATGCGCTCCGCGGCGCTGAAGATCCCCTATCAGTACATCTATATGTCCACTGTGGTTGGCTTTGGTTTGGCGACGATCCGTGAGATCCAAACCATCATTTATCGGGTCAAGTGCCTGAAGAATGGGGAGGAGTATGACGGATGACTGGCATTGTTTTGTTTGTGACCCTTTTGGTCTTCCTGGTGTTGAATGTTCCGGTCGGTATTGCTATCGGCCTTGCTTCCCTGGCGGCGATCACTACAAATCCCCGTATGACGGACAGCTTCATCGTCAGCCAGCTGATCAGCGGAAGCGACTCCTTCCCGCTGATGGCGATCCCTCTGTTCATCCTGGCCGGCGAGCTGATGGCAGCCGGCGGTGTGTCCAAGCGGATCCTGAACGTCTGTAACGTGTTCCTGGGCCGTGTGACCGGTGGTTTGGCCATCGTCACTGTGGTGGTCTGTATGTTCTTTGCCGCAGTCTCCGGCTCCGGCCCAGCCACCGTGGCCGCGGTGGGCAGCATGGTGGTCCCCACCATGCTGGAAAAGGGGTACAGCAAGAGCTTCACCCTGGCCTGCGTGGCCTGCGCCGGCTGCATCGGCGTCATTATTCCGCCCAGCATCCCCATGGTCATCTATGGTACCTCCACCGGTACCTCCGTGTCCACCATGTTCATGGCCGGCTTCCTGCCCGGCATCCTGATCGGTCTGGCGCTGTGCGCCCTGTGCTACTTCTATTGCAAGAAGATGGGGTGGAAGGGCGATACCACCAAGTATACCGCTAAGGAGAAAATCGCCACTGTGGTGGACGCGCTCCCCGCGCTGATCGACCCCATCATCATCCTGGGCGGTATCTACGGCGGCTTCTTCACTCCCACTGAGGCGGCGGCTGTGGCTGCGGTCTATGCGCTGATCTGCGGCCTGTTCATCTACCGCGAGATCAATCTGAAGAATCTGTTCTCCACCATTGCCAATGCCTGCTCCACCAACGGAACCACCATGGTCATCATCGGCTGCGCCACCGCGTTCACCCGTATCCTGACCCTGGAGCAGATCCCCGCCCTGGTGAGCAACGCCCTGATCGGCATTTCTGACAATCCCATCGTCATCCTGCTGCTTATCAACCTGCTGTTGCTGTTTGTGGGCTGCTTCATGGATACGACTCCGGCCATGATGGTGCTATCCCCCATCCTGCTGCCTGTGGCCCTGGAGATGGGTCTGTCCGCCGTTCACTTTGGTATCATCATGGTGGTCAACCTGGCCATCGGCTTTATCACCCCGCCCCTGGGCATCAACCTGTTTGTAGCCGCCCGGGTGGGCAACACCTCCCTGGAGGTGGTGTGTAAGGGCATCGTGCGGTTCATCTTGGTGATGATCGTCTGTCTGCTGCTGATTACCTATATCCCCGCGATTTCTGAAGTTCTGCCGCGTATGACAGGTATGCTGAAATAAGTGCTTCCTCTTCTGCCGGGCGGGCGGGCCGTTCCAGGCCCCCCGCCCGGCCTGTCTGTTGATATGGGTGTGTTCTGAAGCGGAGAGAAGGGGTTTGGGATGGGACACCCCTTGCGTTGGAAGGAGTCCGAGCGATGGTTTACACACTGTTCAGCCTGATGTTCAAGGTATTCTTTGTGGCGGCCGCGGCCTATCTTCTGCGCCGGAGGGGGGCGCTGACGGCACAGGATCAGAAGAGCGTCACCAATGTGCTGATGCGCTTTGTGGTATATTTTACGGTAATCATGTCCTCTCAGCAGGACTTTTCTCTGAAAGCGGCCAAGGCGATCCTGGTCACGGCCATCTATGCGGTCCTGTTCTTTGCGGTCTTTATCCCGGCGTCCATCTTTCTCAGCCGCCGGCTGAAGCTGGAGGAGGCGAAGCGGAGGGTTTTTGTCTGTTCCCTGGTGTTCTGCAACATCACCTTTATCGGCTATCCGATTTTACAGGAGCTGTACGGGAATATCGGCCTGCTGTGCGCCATTGTGTTCAGCATGATCTATAACGTGGTGTTCTACTCCTGGGGGATGTTCTATTTGGGAGACCGGGGGCGCGGGAGCCTCCGCTCCATTCTGACCAACAAGATCGCCCTGGCGTCTGTGCTGGCGCTGGTCATGTACTTCCTGCAGATCAAGATCCCGGAGCCCCTGTACAGCACCTTCAACGGGATCGGAGCGCTGACGATGCCGCTGTCCATGATCATCATAGGGTGCAGTCTGGCGGACTCCGGGATCTGTAAGATCCTGCGGGACCGGACGCTCTACCTTCCCACGGTGCTGCGGATGGCGGTCATGCCGGCTGTTGTCTGCCTGGTGATGCGGCTACTGGGGGTGGATCCGGAGATCATCCGCATCAGCACCGTGATCGCGGCCCTGCCATCCGGGACGATGACCAGCATTGTGGCGGCGGACTACGGCTGCGCGCCGGACTACGCGGCGAATATCATGGTGCAGACCATGCTGGCCATGCTGGCTGCCCTGCCCGCCTGGGTCTTCCTGGTGGGGATGTAGGCTTGGGACACAGAGCGCAAGCTTCCACAGTTTGTTTGAAAAAATAAAGGAGGGTATCACAACATGGTGATCACAAATGTAACGACATATCTGGTCCGTCCCCGTTGGGGATTTGTCAAGATCGAGACGGACGGCGGCCTCACCGGCTGGGGCGAGGCGGTGATCGAGGGCAAGGCCGCCACCGTCCTGGCCTGTGTGGAGGAGATGAAGGACTATCTGCTGGGGGCCGACCCCATGCGGATCGAGGACCTTTGGAATGTGCTGTACCGGGCAGGCTTCTACCGGGGCGGCCCCATTTTGATGAGCGCCATGGCCGGGATCGACCAGGCGCTCTGGGATATCAAGGGGAAGCATTTCAACGCCCCTGTCTATCAGCTGATGGGCGGTCCCTGCCGGGACCGGATGCGGGTGTACTCCTGGATCGGCGGGGACCGGCCCAGCGATGTGGCCAAGGCGGCCAAGGAAAAGCAGGAGGCCGGGTTCACCGCCATTAAGATGAACGGCACCGAGGAACTCCAGATGGTGGACAGCTATGAGAAGATCGACGCGGTGCTGGAACGGGTGGCCTCCATCCGGGAGGCGACCGGAAAATATTTCGGCATCGCAGTGGACTTTCATGGCCGGGTCCACAAGCCCATGGCCAAGATCCTGGCCAAAAAGCTGGAGGAATTCGATCCCATGTTCATTGAGGAGCCTGTCCTCTGTGAGCAGATGGAGGATTTCAAGGAGATCGCGGCGGCCTGTAATGTGCCCATCGCCACGGGGGAGCGTCTGTTTTCCCGCTATGATTTCAAGCGCCTGCTTCAGGCCGGAGGAGTGGACATCATCCAGCCAGACCTGTCCCATGCAGGCGGCATCACGGAAGTGAAAAAGATCGCCTCTATGGCGGAGGCCTATGACGTTGCGCTGGCGCCCCACTGCCCCCTGGGCCCCATTGCCTTGAGCGCCTGCCTCCAGGTAGACGCCACCTGCTATAACGCCTTCATTCAGGAGCAGAGCATGGGCATCCACTACAACGCCTATCACGAGCCGCTGGACTATATCCTCAACAAGGAGGATCTGGCCTTCCACGATGGCCATGTGGAGCTTCCAAAGCGGCCCGGCCTGGGTGTGGAAGTCAACGAGGCGCTGGTGCTGGAAGAGGCTCAGACGCCGCACAGCTGGAAAAATCCGGTTTGGCGGCACAAAGACGGCTCAGTTGCGGAGTGGTGAGTGCGATGGAGCGAGACGCGATTCGGATCCATCCCCAGGACAATGTGGCGGTGGCTCTGCGGCCTTTGGCCGAGGGAGAGGCCGTGTCTGTGGATGGACAGGCTGTGCGGATCCAAGAGGAGATCCCCTTTGGCCACAAGGTGGCTCTGACCGATCTGGCGGACGGGGCCATGGTGGTCAAGTATGGGGCCCAAATCGGCCATACCACCCAGGCTGTGCCATCGGGAGCGTGGCTGCACAGCCACAATCTCAAGACCAATCTGGAGGGACTGCTGGACTATCAGTATGCCCCGGCGGCGCCGCGGCAGCCGGAGCCTGGGAATGGAGCGGACACCTTCCTGGGCTACTGCCGTCCAGACGGCCGGGTGGGGACACGCAACGAATTGTGGATCATTCCCACGGTCTCCTGTGTAAACCGGACGGTGAGCCGCATGGCGGAGGAGGCCAGACGCCAGGGAATTCAGGCAGGGGACGGGATCTTTGCCTTTCCCCATAACGCCGGCTGTTCCCAGCTGGGGGATGACTTTGAGACGACCCAGAAGCTGCTGCGCAATTTGGTGAAGCATCCCAACGCAGGCGGTGTGCTGCTGGTGAGCCTGGGCTGTGAAAACAACGACCTGGACCACTTCCTGCCTGTGCTGGGGGACTATGACCGCCGCCGCATTCGGACCTTGGTGACCCAGGATATGGAGGGGGACGAGATCGAGGCCGGCCTGTCCCTGATGCGGGAGATCGCGGCCGTGATGGCGGAGGACCGCCGGGAGGAGTGTCCTGCCAGCCGGCTGGTGCTGGGCTTCAAGTGTGGAGGCTCTGACGCCTTCTCCGGCATCACAGCCAATCCCCTGTGCGGACGGATCGCCGAGCGGGTGACCGATCTGGGGGGGACGGCGGTGCTGACCGAGGTGCCGGAGATGTTTGGGGCAGAGACCCAGCTGATGAACCGGGCAGATTCAGTGGATACCTTCCAAAAGATCGTCCATATGATAAACTCCTTTAAAGAATACTATATCCGCTATGACCAGCCTATCTATGAAAATCCCTCTCCGGGTAACAAGCGGGGTGGGATCACGACGCTGGAGGAGAAATCTCTGGGGTGTATCCAAAAGGGTGGTCACGCGGTGGTGACCGACACCCTGGAGATGGGGCAGGTGTGCTGTAAGCCCGGCCTGAATCTGATGACCGGGCCGGGGAATGACAGTGTATCCATCACCAACCTGCTGGCCAGCCAGGCACAGGTGCTTCTGTTTACCACCGGGCGGGGCAACCCGCTGGGCACCGCGGTCCCGACCATCAAGATCGCCTCCAACAGCGCCCTGTTCCACCGGAAGCCGAATTGGATGGACTTCAATGCCGGGGCGGTGTTGGAGCGGGGATCGATGGACGAGCCGGCCCGGGAGCTGTGGCAGTTGGTGCTGGACGTGGCCTCCGGCCGGGTCAGCACCCGAAATGAAGAAAACAACGATCGGGAGATCATGCTGTTTAAAGACGGTGTGATCCTGTGATGAGGTGAAGCAATATGGCGCTGAGTACGAACAAAGAGGGAAATGTTGTGACCAAGCTGGCCTCCGCGACGGAGCTGCCCAGAATGGTGAAGGTCCGCCAGAAGCTGGACCACAGCCACATTGAGCCGGAGGAGATCCCGGCTCTGGTACAGCGGGAGCTGGAGCCGATGCGGTCCCGGATCCGAGCGGGGATGCGGGTGGCCATTACCTGCGGGAGCCGGGGGGTGGCCAATATCGCCATCATTACCCGGGCTATCGTGGATTTTGTGAAGTCCTGTGGGGGAGAGCCCTTTGTGTTCCCGGCCATGGGTAGCCACGGGGGAGCCACCGCGGAGGGCCAGCTGGAGATCCTCTGCGGCTATGGGGTGACAGAGGAGTTTCTGGGCTGTCCCATCCTCTCCTCCATGGAGGTGGTCCAGGTGGGCGAGACCGAGGAGGGGATGCCCGTCTTTGTGGACCAGTATGCATACGAGGCGGATGGGGTCATCCTGTGCGGCCGTGTGAAGGCCCATACCGCCTTCCGGGGCCCCTATGAGAGTGGGATCCTGAAAATGGCGGTCATCGGAATGGGTAAGCAGCACGGGGCAGAGCACGTCCATCAGGACGGCTTCTCCGACCTGGGCCGGCTGCTGCCCATGATCGCCCGGGTGATCTTTGACAAGGTGAATATCCTGGGGGCGGTGGCCGTGGCGGAGAACGCCTTTGACCAGACCTGTATCCTGGAGGGCCTTTTGAAGGAGGAGATCTTTGAGAATGAGCCTGATATTCTGCGCCGCTCCAAGGAGCGGCTGGGCAAGATCTTCTTCAACGACATCGATGTGCTGGTGGTGGACCGGCTGGGCAAGGACATCAGCGGCGACGGCATGGACCCCAATATCACCGGCCGCTATGCGGTGCCCTATATGAAAAGCGATAAAAAGATCCAGCACATCGCGGTACTGGATCTGACAGAGGAGACCCACGGGAACTGCAACGGGCTGGGTCTGGCCGATGTGACCACGCGCCGGGTGGTGGAGAAGATCGACGTGGACTGCACCTATCCCAATGTGGTGACCTCCACAGTGCTGTGCACCCCCAAGATCCCCCTGTTTACCCACACAGACCGGGCGTGCATCCAGATCGCGCTGAAAACCTGTAACTACATCGACCGGGCGAATCCGCGGATCGTCCACATCCGGGATACCATGCGTCTGGAGGAGATCGAGATCTCTGAGGGGATGCTGGAGGAGGCCCGGGCCAATCCCATGATCGAGATCCTGGACGAGCCCCGGGAGTGGCCCTTTGATGCGGAAGGGAATCTCTGGTAACGGGCAGGAAGAAGCAGGTCCGAAGCCGGCGGCTTCGGACCTGCTCGCGTTGGAGGATCTGGATCCTATCACAAAATGCTGTCGATTTTGAGAATGGAAATGATGACGCGCTTGGAATTGGCCAGGTGGGTGGTCAGGGACTGACGGGCCCCCTCCTCGTTCCCGTTGAGCAGATGCTCCATGATCTCCTGGTGCTCCTGGATCCCGGTGAGCAGCCGCTCTTTGGACTGCTTGTTATAGACATAATTGATATAGAGAAATGGGTTGAGGAACTGATAGAGGTCCATCAGCAGCTTGTTCCCGGAGCACTTGATGAGCAGATGGTGAAAGCCGATGTCGTACTCATAGTTGACCAGATAGTCATCAAGAGGGGAATCCGGGGTCAGCCGGTGCACGATCTCCAGGTTGTCCTCCACATTGCGGCGCAGCGCCAGGCGCATGGCCTCGTTGGTGTTCAGAGTCATAATGACATTGGAGATATAATAGCTCTCCAGCATGAGCCGCAGGTCGAAGGTCTCCTCGCACAGGTTGATATTCAGCGATTTGACCCGCATTCCCTGGCGGGGGAAATGCTCGATGATATTCTCAGAGGCCAGGCGGTTGAGCGCCAGTCGGATGGGCGTCTCGCTGGCTTCGTATCGGGTGGACAGCTCCCGAATGTTGATTTTTTCTCCCGGCTTGAGCTGGTTGGTGATGATGTCCCGGCGGATGCGCTCATAGACGCTTTCTGCCAGCGTGATTTTGGATGTGGATCGTTCCATCATACAGGCCTCCTGGTTTTATATTTTTTTGATGCCACAAGCATAGCAGAAAAAAGGGGATACGACAAGTAAATGAAGAAAAAATATTTTTTTGATTGACAATTTAATTTTTTAGATGTAAATTAAAATAAAGATAGGGCATAAATTCAATCGAAAAATTTTGGAAAGAAGGATGAATGATGTCTCAGGCGGTATTGGAGAAGATTTTGGAAGGCAAGATCATTGCAATTGTGCGCGGGATCCCCAGCACAAAGATCGTGGGTCTGGCTCAGGCGCTGGAAAAGGGCGGCGTCAACTGTATCGAGGTGACCTTTGACCAGAGCAGTGAGGAGAAGGCGAAGGATACCCTGGCGGCCATCCGGGCGATCAAGGACGCGCTGGGGGACAAGGTCTGTGTGGGCGCCGGGACCGTGATGAGCGTGGATCAGGTGCATCAGGCCGTGGAGGCCGGCGCGGAGTATATGATCTCTCCCAACGTGAACGAGGCGGTCATCCGCGAGACCAAGAAGCTGGACAAGGTCTCCATCCCCGGCGCTATGACGCCCACAGAGGCGGCCTTTGCCTATGAGTGCGGGGCGGACATTGTGAAGCTGTTCCCCGCCGGGCTGCTGGGTGCGGCCTACATCAAGGCGGTGAAGGCCCCCCTGAAGCACATTCCGGTGACCGCGGTGGGCAATGTCAATGTGGAAAACTGTGCGGAGTTCCTGAAGGCCGGCGCCGTGGGCGTGGGCGTGGGCGGAAGCCTGGTCAGCGCCAAGCTGGTGGACGAGGGCCGCTTTGACGAGATCACCGCAACCGCCAAGGCGTATGTGGAAGCTCTGGCCCGCTGAACGGACTGGGAGTGTGGGAAGTGAAGAAGGAATATATTCTGTATTTTGACTCCGGCACCTCCAATACCCGGGCCTACTTGCTGGACCGTGAGTTCCGGATCTGTGATTCGGCCAAGCGGGCGGTGGGCTCAAAGGACTCCGCCATTGCGGGGACCAACCGTGTGCTCATCGAGGGGATGAAGGCCCTCTATGACCAGGTGCTGGCGGCCAACTCTCTCACCGACGGGGATGTGGAGGCCATCTATGCCTCCGGCATGGTGACCTCTCCATATGGACTGAAGGAGGTCCCCCATTTGGTTCTGCCCATGACCGTGCGGGATTTCGCGGACAGCCTGTATCCCTTCCACGAGGACACCTGCTTCCACCGGGATATTTTCCTGGTGCCCGGCTTAAAGACCCTCAGCGACGACTTCTCCTTTGTGAACAATCTGCGGGGTGAGGAGATCGAGATCATCGGCGCGCTGGAGGAGCTGAAGGCGGAGCGGGATGTAGAAAATGTCGTGATGCTCATGCCCGGCTCCCATACCCACGGGATCTACATTCAGGGAGATCAGATCACGGGGATCATCTCGAATTTTACGGGGGAGCTGTTTTACGCGCTGAAGCAGGATACCATCCTCTCGCCGGTGCTCACCTCAGACAGCCTGGAGCTGGATGAGGCGATGGTGCGCAAGGGGATCGAAAATCTGGAGCGCTTCGGCTTCAACCGGGCCCTCTACATCTGCCACGCCATGCGGATCTTTGAACAGGGAACTCCTCAGCAGCGTCTCTCCTATGGAGAGAGCGTCATCATGGGCGGGGTGCGCCAGTCTCTGGAGTACTACTGTGAGCACTTCTGGAAGGAGTGCCGGACGGTGGCCCTGGTGTCCGATGAGTTTATGTACCGCCTGTTCTCCATGATCCTGGAGGGCAGCCGGTATATCGACCGGATCATCTGGATGCCTATTTCGGACGGAAAGAGCTATGGGGTCAGTGGACTGAAAAAAATCGTGAGCTTAAAAGGAGAACGCCATGAGTAAGAAAGTTTTGATTACCTCCCGGTCCTTTGGCAAGATCAGCAATGAGCCGCTGGACATCCTCACCGGGGCCGGATTTGAAGTTACCATGAAGGGCAAGGACTTTGACCAGGCGGAGTTTGAGGCCATGATCCCCGACTACGACGCCCTCATCATCGGCGCGCATGAGTTTCCGGAGGCGGTCATGGAGCGCTGTCCCAAGTTGAAGATCATCTGCAAGCACGGAGCGGGCCTGGATAATATCCATCTGGAGAAGGCCAAGGAATTGGGGATCGCCGTGTGCAACGTCCCGGGGACCAACTCCAATGCGGTGGCGGACCTGACCTTCGGTCTGATGCTGGCGGTGGCCCGGAACATCGTCAGCACCAACCGCTGGGTCCATGAGGGCCGCTGGCAGGCCGCCATCGGTGTGGATGTGTGCGGGAAGACCCTGGGCCTGATGGGCTTTGGGGCCATCGCCAAGAATGTGGCCCGCCGTGCCAGCGGCTTTGGCATGAAGGTGCTGGCCTATGATCCCTATGTGAAAGAGCTGCCGGAGGAATTTCAGAGCTATGTCACCCTGTGCGGTGAGAACGAGGTCATCAGCGGCTGTGATTTCCTGTCCCTGCACCTTCCTTTGAATGATGAGACCCGGAATATGATCTCCGCGCCCCAGCTGGCCAGCATGAAGGCGGGCGCCTATGTGATCAACGCAGCCCGGGGCGGGATCGTCAATGAGAAGGACCTGTATGAGGCCCTGGTCTCCGGCCATATTGCCGGCGCGGCTATGGATGTGTCTGAGGTGGAGCCCATGGCGGAGGAAAATCCTCTGCGGACCCTGGACAATGTGATCATTACGCCGCACATTGGGATGTATTCCAAGGAGGCCATCGGCGCGGTGAGCCTGATCTGTGCCCAGAACGTCGCCGCCTGTGCGGCGGGGGCGGAGCTGAAGTTCCAGGTGGTATGATCCGGACAAAAGTACCTGTGATTTTATGACTGTAAAATGTCCTCGGGCGGTCGATTTGGGCCGTCCGAGGACATTTTGGTAAAAATAGACGGAGCGGGAGGGAGACAGACCCTCTGGTTTTTTCTCCGCTGATACGGTATAATGGCCTCAAGATGCCCTAGCTGCCGCTTTACTGAGGCAGACAGCGGCATGGATATGCGCCAGGACGCGTCCCGGCGGAACTTTAAGGGAACATTTTGAGAAAGGCAGAGAACATGATCGATCTGATTTTATTGGCGGCGGGCCCCGCCCGCCGGTTTGGACAGGAGCAGCTGCTGGGAGATGCAGGCGGTGCGCCCCTGTACCGCCGCGCCTTTGAGGCGGCCCGCCAGGCGGCGGATGCCATGATGGGCCTGCGGGTGCTGGTGGTGACGGCGAAGGGGGTGCTGGACGCCCCGATCCGGGAGTTCGGCTTCAACAAGGTGGTGGTGCCGGAAAACCGCCCCCTCAGCGCCTCGGTGGCGGCGGGCGCCCGGGCAGCCCGGTCCGGGGCAAGCCGGTGCTTTCTGCCCTGCGACCACGCAGGCTTCAACGGGGAACTGCTCACCGGCTTTTTGCAGGGGTACATCCTCAGCGGCCGTACCCTGGGGCGGGCCCGCTGCGGCGGACAGGAGGGGCAGCCCACCGTGTTCGCCCCCTTCCTGCTGCCCGGGCTGCTGGCCCTGGAGGGGGAGGCGGACGGCTCCGCCCTGTTCCAGGGGCGGGAGAACCTGACCTTCTACTATGACGTCCCCGCCGAGGCTCTTCGGGAGGGTTTTGCCGGGCAGGGGGAGGCATCCGGTGAAGATCATTGACGCCCACCTGCACCTCTTTCCGCCGGAGCCCCGCACCGACGCCATGGCGGAGGCGGTGGGGCACCAAAACTCCACGGAGCATCTGCGGAAGGTCTACGGAGAACTGGGGATGGTCCACGGGGTGGTCATGGGCAACCGCACTTTGGAGACGGGGCGGCACTGCTATCCGGAGGATCTGTTCCACTATTGCGTGGGCCTGGACAGCCTGGTGCTGGACCGGGGACGTTCCATCCCGGAGGACCTGCCCGACCAGGTGGAGGAGCACCTGAAGCGGCCCTCCTGCTGTGGGGTGAAGCTGTATCCGGGGTACAACCGCCTGTGGCTGACCGACCCGGTGTACGACCCCATCTACCGCCTGGCGGAGCGCTATGACAAGCCTGTGGCCATCCACACCGGCCTGACGGCCTATGCCCGGGCCCATTTGAAGTACAGCCACCCCCTGGCTCTGGATGAGGCGGCGGCGGACCACCCCCGCACCCGGTTCGTCATGTGCCACTTCGGGAACCCCTTCCTCCAGGAGGCCGCCGCCGTTCTGGGGAAGAACCCCAACGTCTGCGCGGACCTGTCCGGCCTGCTGGAGGGCCGGGTGGAGCTGGACCGCTATTTTGAGGAGCAGGCGGGCTACGCCGGACTGCTGAAAAGCTGGCTGGCCAGCACCTGCGCCTGGGACCGGATCCTGTACGGGACGGACTGGCCCATCGTCAATCTGGGGGAGTACATCGGCTTCATTCAGCGCCTGGCGCCGGAGCGGCACTGGGAGGCGGTGTTCTTTGAAAACGCGAACCGGGTCTACGGCCTGGGACTGTGACCGGAGGAAGGGAAGAATGTGCGGCCCAGGGCCTCTGTGCTCCCGCTGAGTGGTGTGAATGGGAAGCTGCCTGGGAGTTTGCCCGTATTTCCATACAAAATTTAATTCAGAGCAGCAAAGATCAGTTTTGACTGTCAGACATTGAACCAGTTTAGAATTAGTATCTCAAGCAGCCAAATGACAATGCAAAGAAAATCATACTGTGTCCGTCTCGTTTTCTCCTCTGCCGCGCGGAGCCCAAAAAATATTAGTCCCACAACGGGGAACGCAAAACTCCAGGTTCCATCTAAAGAGGGAAAGAATGGGGTTAGAATCAGGAGCAGTATGAGAGCCAGCGAGCTTTGAACAAGGTAGGATTTATCCGTATTTAGGAAAGATCGCCATTTTAGATAATACTGTTTGATTTGTTCCATAAGTCTTTAGTCAACCTTTCTCCCGCTTTTTATCTGATACCTGTTGATGGATCCTAAGCCCTATTCCCCCCGCAAAAGCGCCCAATGGAAATCCCGTTGCAAAGTATGCAATCGTACCTGGTAATTCACTGCCGTGCTGACTCAAGTAGAAAGCAACAAACCATATGATTACCACAACAGCAGAACTTGCGACGGTTATTTTCCAAGGTGATGTTCTGTTCTTTTCTTCAATCCGAAAAAACAGTCCCGCACAAAACATTGGAAACAACACAGGCAAAGAATATCCTATGTCAGCAAGCAGCCAATTCACAAAAACATCCTGTATAGTCATACGAAGTATAAACGACGATCAGAATGAGAAATAGGTCGGTTATTCAATACGGCCATGATGGAAGAACTGATCTGCTGGAATTTTCTGCATTATACAATGCTTCCAATTATTTGTAGAAAATATTATGTATTAGGAAGAAACGCCATAATTATAAATATTATTACCCCACAACATATACTTGACATCACAATATATTTTTGCTCCCCACCATTTTCTTTCAAGATTTCTCTGATTGCCTTTGTTAAAAAAACAGGGAACATGAACCCTAAAAAAGACGCTAATAATTTATAAAAAGCAATCATGTTCGTTTCCTCCTATAAAACGGGCGGTTAAAGCAGTGGATCACGCCGAAAGGATCGGAGTGATCCACCTTTTTTACGCCGTCCAGGTATAGCGATCGTAGTAATGGAACGTATGATTTCCTTCTGCCATCATTTCTTGTGATACATCAGGGCTTAATGAAAAAGAAATTGATGAATCGGCAATGTCTACTCCAAGGGAAATATCCCACGAAATATCAACTGTCATCGTTGTATGTGCATAAGCCACAAACACCTGAATAGTGTCCATATTATAGGAATCGGACTGTGTGCTTACCTCAGTAATTCCACTGATATGTTTTCCATAATTATAATCATGCATTAAATCTGGGTTTCCAACAACAGCTCTATTGCTAAAAGTATCCATATCAACATCTTTGAGGAGGGAACGAATGTGCGCCCAGGGCCGCTGTGCTCCCGCTGAGTGGTATGAATGGGAAGCTGCGGGACGGCCGCGGCGGGCTGGAAGAGCTGTGCGCCGTTCTGATCCATATCTCTGTTCTATGCTGATTTGGAGGGTTTGATATATTTTAAAATAACACTGAATAACGGTTTACCCGTTTATGCATAGTGTAACGGGTAAACTGTAAAAAACGGGGAAAGACATTTATTATACCTCTCCCCGTTTACTTATAGACTCACATCTCTAATTTTTTCTTAACGTCTCCAACCACCCGTTCCCGAAGACGAGGACTCGCAAGGATCCACATCAATCCCACCGACAGAAATAGGTAGCTTCTGCTTAATGTTCCATTGAGTATAAGAACTAGATCCCTGCCAAGCAGTTGCATTAGCTAGCATTGTATACACGGAAGATTTATTTTTTTCAACGCTAGAGCAAACAAGGCCAGATCCATAAACTCCCATCCTATATCCTTCTGGATTTCCTTCTTTATCAATAATAGCCTGATAAACAGCATCGAAATAAGGGAGAATATTACTTCTCACAACACTTTCCAATGGATCAAAGTCTACACAAAAGTAGATTGCAGTATTTTTAGGCTGTCTCAAATATCGCGCAAGTTCCAATGCCTCAATTACATCGCTTTTCCCTTGTGAGGCAGAATAGTGGGTACTCGAATTCATCCCTTTTGGCTGATAAAGTGAGACGATTTCAAGTCCAGCATTACAAATAAGCCACTTCCTTTTCCGTTAAATCATTATGAGCGCCTTTCAGGTAATCAATGTATCTTCCAACAAAAGAATACCCTTTTCCCACAAGAGCATCAACCCTTGAATCTGTTAAATAAGCCGCAGTGTCACAGCCTTTTGCCATATAAATCCTTCTTTCTCTATACGATTTATGGTATGCTTTTTTTCTGATTTTCTATTGTATTAAAAGTAGAGAGTATCGCTTGACCAATTCCATTCTTTGAAGTCGGTGCTACTCATATATAACTGGTAATGATTTTCTTCTTCTCCAATGAGACAAATTGGAAAACAAACGCTTTTAGAGGTAATAATGGGTGACATTGCTGTAACTGTAATTGGAGTTCCATATTCTTCTGGTACACAAACCTCTAACCGTTTCCATGACACACCTCCGTCCTTTGTTTCATAGATTTCAGGGCCTTGGCAGATAGTTTGACGAAAACAAATAAATCCGTGTTCCGAAGAAATAAACCCCACGCCAGTTATAGCAAAAGAAGGTAATCCTTTTTCGCACACATTTGAGCTGATTACAACCGGAGTCCATGTGCGTCCTTTATCAGATGATAAAAACACATTATATGGCGTCCAGTTAGCAGAAGATCTGCCGCAAATAATAACCCATTGTACGCCTTTGCTTGACCATCCATAAAATGCTGATACTTCATCCGTCACCTTGATCTCATTCTCTACAGCAGGAAATCCTTGTAAAGCCATGTCAATTGGAAGTTTGACTGCAAGTTCTCCTGAAGGATATTGTAATATGAGATCTTCTCTGTTTGAATAAGTCTGAAGTTGTACTGTGGTCGAAAAGGGGACATTACCCATATTCAAACTACTACAAGATAGACAACACAACGAAATCAATACTGTATAAAAAATAACTATTACTTTTTTCAATGTTTCCACCTTATTTAGTAATTTACATACCCAGAAACAGAAATGACCGAAGACGAATTGTTTCTCACCGCCAGATAGTAATGACCTCTTTGTGTGACCTCGATAGACCGGTCAAAACTCCCTGTTGTCGTATTCAGGCCGTAGAACAGGCCGTCTGGCGCGATCAGCCCAAAGTCTACACTTGCGGAAAACGGAGAGTACGTTGCCTTGATCGTTACGACCTCACCAACCTCCAGGGGGAAGCTGCTGCCGGCCTTTACGGTACGATTGGCTCGCACTTCCATATCAAACTTGCCCGTTGCGCGCACCACAGAAATGGTCTCCTCCGCGCCCAGACATTCTTCTGCGGCAGATACATTTACTCCAAAACAGGACAGCATCATGACCAGTGCCAGTATGACAGTCAAGCATTGGTTCTTCTTCATCTTTTTCACCCCCTTCCGTTTGCGGCTACCATTCCAGGTCAAATGCTTCTTCGACTTCTACCTCACTCCCCTCTATGTTATTCATTGAAACAGGATTCTCGTTCCTGTCCTGAAAAAACGTGGAACAGAGGATTACTGCCATGATCCCGATCCCGACCAGCATCAGTGCGAACCATTTTGGCTTTTTGTGATGCCCCACTTCTGTATTTTCCCCGGTTCTCCGTTCCACATGGGCGGGTCCTGGATCGTCCTCATTCAGCAAGTATTCCAGAGGAACATCGTATAGGGCCGCTAAAGTTTTCAAATTTTCCGTGGACGGTTTTGAGGCGCCCGCTTCCCACTTGGAAACCGCCTGCCGGGAGACTCCCAATTGTTCCGCCAGATTGAATTGGGACAGCCCATTTGCTTTCCGCAGGGAGATCAGCTTTTCTTCCAATTTCATCTTCTACACCCCTAACATACAAAAAGATTTGACAAAAGTAAACCAACTTGGGTTTACATTTTAGGCAACTGCTGGTTGCATTTCGTGTTTTTCATATTTTTTCTGAAACCTGCGGCCCTGTTCCCGGGTGGTCTGGCCGCCCGCTGTCTCTGTTGTAATTTTCTGTATTGTATAATACGGCCAGTTGTTTAGCAAGTACTTCCGCTTGTTTTTGTGATAGTGGTACAAAAGAGCGGGAAAACAGCCCGCCGAAAAGCCGGACTGGGATCGGGCTTTTTCGGCGGGCTTCCGGCGGTTTGTGCTCAGCCGGGCGGCCGACAGATGGGGGTCCGTCGCCGTCATGGCAGTCTGACAGAACTGTGCTGCCACGGCGGAGAAATTTCACACGGACGGAGCCGGAAAAAAGCGTGGAGTTGCCTGCCGCCTATTGCTTTTTTGCCGCCCCCCCACTATAATAGCCAGTATAATCAGAGCAGTGCGCCCAAGAGCGCATTTGCGTCCCTTCGGCGGTCCGGCCAGAGGGAAGGACGGGCTTCCCGGCCCGATCTGAATGGATAGGGAGGGATCTCTGACGTGCGCCGAGCCGTGTTTCCCCTGCTTCTTTTTTTGTTTGGCTTTATTTTGGGACTGCTGTGTCTGTTTCCCATCCACACAGTGTCGCCTAAGATGGATGCGGCTCCGCTGACCGCCAGCCGCGCGGGGGAGGAGCCTGCGTCCACTTCAGAGGCGTCCACCAGCGGCCTGCTGCGGGCCGCGGCCCGCGCGGCGGAGGCGCTGAAGGCAGAGGATTATGGGACCCTGGGAGATCTGGTCCACCCGGAGCGGGGGCTGACCTTTACCGCCTGCTCCACCGTGGACCTGAGCACTGACCGGAACTTTACCGCTGACGAGATCCGCGGCCTGACCGAGAACCCCAGGCAGTATCTGTGGGGATATGAGGACGGCCGGGGCAGTCCCATCCTTTTGACGATGGAAGAATTTGTGCGGCAGTATATCTTTGCTGTGGACTATACCCAGGCCCCCAAGGTGGGGGTGGACCAGGTGGTGCTCAGCGGGAACGCTCTGGAGAACGTGGCCCAGGCCTATCCGGACTGCCGCTTTGTGGACCTGTGCTATCCGGAGCTGGACCCGGACTTCGGGGGGCTGGACTGGTGTTCCCTCAAGCTGGTGTTTACCCCTCTGGAGGGACAATGGCGGCTGGTGGGTCTGATCCACAGCCAGTGGACCATCTGACCGGCGGACGGTCCGGCGAAGGATAAGAGAAATGAAGAGAGGTCGCTTGCCTTGAAAATCGTGATCGTAGGAAACGGCAAGGTCGGTTTTTCCCTGGCGGAACAGCTGGTCCGGGAAAAGTATGACGTTGTCATTGTGGATCTGCGGGAGGACACCCTCCGCCGGGCCGCGGATGCCCTGGATATTATGAGCGTGAAGGGAAACGGGATCTCCGCCGCCACCCTGATTGAGGCGGGGGCGCCGGACGCAGATCTGCTGGTGGCCGCCACCAACTCGGACGAGATCAATATGGTGTGCTGCCTGACTGCCAAGCATTTGGGAGCCAAGTATGCTATCGCCCGCATCCGCAACCCGGAGTATAACACGGGGCTGAGTGACTTGAAGCGGAACATGGGCATCGATATGGTCATCAATCCGGAGAACGCCACGGCGGTGGAGATTTCCCGCCTGCTCCGCTTTCCTCCTGCTGCCAATATCGAGACCTTCTGCCGCGGCCGGGTGGAGCTGATCGGGTTCCGCCTTTTGGAGGAGGACTTTCTGGTCAACCGCCCCCTCCACGCCCTGTCGGACCAGGTCAAGCAGCTCTCGCTGCTGTTCTGCGCCGTGGAGCGGCCTGGGGGCGAGGTGGTTATCCCAAATGGCTCCTTTGTGCCCCAGGCGGGAGATAAACTCTATCTCATCGGGCGTCCCTCCAGCCTGGACCAGTTTTTCCGCCTTCTGGGGCGGTACAGCCCAAAAGTGAAGAGCGTCTTTATCGTCGGCGGCGGAAAGATCTCCTTGTATCTGTCGGCCGTGCTGGAGAAGATGAAGATGCGGGTCAAGATCGTGGAGATCCAGAAGGACCGCTGCCGCTTCATCAGCGAGCGGCTCCCCCACACCACGGTGATCTGCGGCGACGGCACCGACCAGGAGCTGCTGGAGTCGGAGCGGATGACCGCCTCGGACGCCTTTGTGGCCCTCACGGACCGGGACGAGGACAACCTGATCCTCTCCCTGTACGCCATGCAGAAGGGGGTCCAGAAGGTCGTTACCAAATCCAACCGGCAGAACTATGCCGGCATCGCCCAGACCATCGGCCTGGACAGCGTGATCTCCCCTAAGCTGATCACTGCGGCCCAGATCCTTCAGGTGGTTCGGGGGATGCAGAACTCCCAGGGCAGCGTGATGAACACCCTGTACCGGATCGCTGACGGCTCCGCCGAAGCCATGGAGTTCACAGCCAGCGCCAATACCCGCCACCTGGGGGTTCCCCTGAAGGACCTCCAGCTGAGGAAGGGGATCCTGATCGCCGTGCTGGCCCGGGGAGGGGACATCATCATTCCGGAGGGCTCCTCCAGCATCCGGGAGGGAGATTCAGTGATCCTGATCTCCCGGGATCTGCGTATCCTGGACTTGAACGACATCTATGAGGATGAGGGCGCCTTCCCTGTCCCGGGAGGAAGCAATGAACATTAAGCTTGTCCTGAGACTGGTGGGGCGGGTAATGGCGGCGGAGTCCTTTGCCCTGTTCTTCCCGATGGCGGTCGCCCTGCTGTACCGGGAGAGCCCTGTGCCCTTCCTGTTGAGCATCCTGATCATCCTGGCCATCAGCCTGCCCCTGGCCTCCATGCGCACAGAAAAGCACTTTTTCCTTCGTGAGGGCTTTGTCTCTGTGGGGCTGATCTGGCTGGTCACCGGTGTGGTGGGCGGGCTGCCCTTCTACTTCTCCGGATATTTTGAGTCCTTTGTGGACTGTATCTTTGAGACCTGCTCCGGCTTTACCACAACAGGGGCCACCATCCTGGTGGACATCGAGGCGCTGCCCCGTGGGATCCTGTTCTGGCGCTCCTTCACCCACTGGCTGGGCGGCATGGGTGTGCTGGTGCTGGCCACGGCGATCCTCCCCTCTCTGGGGGTGCCATCCCACTATCTGACCCAGGCGGAGAGCCCTGGGCCGGTCTTTTCCAAGCTGGTCCCCAAGCAGTCTCAGACCTCCAAGATCCTGTATACCATTTACTTCGCCATGACCTCTCTGGAGGTGGTCCTCCTCAAGCTGGCGGGGATGCCCCTGTACGACGCATTTATCCACGCCTTTTCCACCGCGGGGACCGGCGGCTTCTCAAACCGGAACGCCAGCGTGGGAGCGTACGGCAGTCCGGTGATCGATATGATCATCGCGGTGTTTGCCCTGCTGTTCTCCGTCAATTTCAGCGTGTATTTTCTGGTGCTCCACCGCCGCTTGAAGGAGGCGCTGAAGAGCGATGAGCTGCGCTTCTTCCTGGGGGTGGTTGCAGCGGCTACTGTGGTGATCACGCTGGACCTGCTTCCCATATACCAGAACACCCTGGAGAGCCTGCGCTATGCCTTTTTCCAGGTGGCCTCTATCATTTCTACCACCGGTTTTGCCACGGCGGACTATGTCCTGTGGCCCCAGCTGTCCCGGCTGGTGCTGGTCCTGCTGATGTTCTGCGGCGCCTGCGCCGGCTCCACCGGCGGCGGCATCAAATGCTCCCGGGTGCTGATGCTGCTGCGGGCCATCCGCCGGGAGATCCACCAGATCGCCCATCCCCGGTCGGTGGAGGTGGTCAAGCTGGACGGCAAGGTGGCGGAGGAGTCCACCGTCCACTCCGTTCTGGTCTTTGTGGGGTGCTACGGCCTGATCCTGCTGGGGGCTGCCCTGGTGGTATCGCTGGACAAGATGCCATTTGACGTGTCCTTCTCTGCCGCGCTCACCTGCCTGAGCAATGTGGGCCCGGGCCTGGCAGCTATCGGCCCCACCGGGAACTTTTCCGGGTTCTCGGATCTGTCTAAGCTGGCGCTGTCCCTGTGTATGATCGTGGGACGGCTGGAGATCTTCCCCATCCTGGTCATGTTCAGCGCCCGTACCTGGCGGCGGGACTGAATTATACAGAAAAGCCTGTCAAAATGTCTGAACTGGCATTTTGACAGGCTTTTCTGCGTCTTAAACGGACTTGAACTTGTGCCGCTTGGTTGAATAGTGATGATGTCTATACAAATTTTAGATTGGAATTATACCTTAAAAATTTAGATTAAGAGAACAATAAAATGAAATTCTCTGTTGCGATTCCTGCAAAATGTGATAGAATAGAAATAAGAACGGAGCTATATGATTAAAGTTGTGCGTTACATCAAACTAATGTAATAGATCCGGAAAGAAGGAGCGTGGATTGATTTGGAGAACTTATATTGGATCGGTTTCCTGGGCGCGGCCGCGGCGATCCTGTTTGCGTGGCTGCAAAGCAGGCGGGTGCTGGCTTTTTCAGAGGGCAGCGACGCCATGAAAAAGATCGCCTCCGCCATCCGCTCGGGGGCAAACGCGTACCTGTCCCACCAGTATGCCACCGTGGCGAAGGTCTTTGTGGTGGTATTCATTCTGCTGCTGGTCATGGCCTTCGGCACAGGGGGAGCCATGCTCTCCAAGTTTACCCCCTTCGCCTTCCTGACCGGCGGGATCTGGTCCATGCTGGCCGGTCTGGTGGGGATGAAGATCGCCACCAACTCCAATGCCCGCACCGCTCAGGCCGCCAGTGAGAGCTTGAACAAGGGCCTGCGGGTGGCGTTCTCCTCCGGCTCGGTCATGGGCTTCACCGTGGTCGGACTGGGGATGCTGGACATCTCCATCTGGGTTGTGATCCTCCGTCTGGGGGCCGGGATCGACGATCCGGTGACCCTGGGCAACATTATGGTGATGAACGGCATGGGGGCCTCCTTCATGGCCCTGTTTGCCCGGGTGGGCGGCGGCATCTATACCAAGGCCGCCGACGTGGGCGCTGACCTGGTGGGCAAGGTGGAGGCCGGTATCCCCGAGGATGACCCCCGCAACCCCGCCACCATCGCGGACAATGTGGGGGACAACGTGGGCGACGTGGCCGGCATGGGCGCCGACCTGTATGAGTCCTATGTGGGCTCCATCCTGGCGACCTTCTCTCTGGGGGCCTGCGCCGGATATGGCTGGAAGGGCATGATTCTGCCCATCCTGCTGGCAGTGTGCGGCATCCTCTGTTCCATCGTGGGCACCTTCTTCGTCAAGACAGAGGAGAACGCCACCCAGAAGTCCCTGCTGCGCTCCCTGCGTACCGGGACCTATCTGGCGGCCGCCTTGTCCGCCCTGGCCGCCGCGCCGCTGACCTGGTTCGTCCTGGGCGACTGGGGCGTCTACGCCGCCATCCTCTGCGGGCTGGCGGGGGGCTGTGCCATTGGCTACTTCACGGAGTACTACACCTCGGACACCTATAAGCCCACCCAGAAGCTGGCCGCCGCCTCTGAGACCGGTTCGGCCACCGTCATCATCGGCGGGCTCTCCCTGGGCATGATGTCCACCATCGCCTCCATCCTCATCGTGGCCGCCGCCATCCTCATCAGCTTCTATGCAGCTGGCGGCGGGGCTTCCTTTGACCGGGGGCTCTACGGCATCGGCATCGCAGCCGTGGGGATGCTGTCCACCCTGGGCATCACCCTGGCTACCGACGCCTATGGACCTGTGGCGGACAACGCCGGCGGCATCGCTGAGATGTCCGGTCTGCCGGAGTCTGTTCGGGAGCGCACCGACGCCTTGGACTCTCTGGGCAACACCACCGCCGCCACCGGAAAGGGCTTCGCCATTGGCTCGGCCTCCCTCACCGCCCTGGCCCTGTTGGTCTCCTATGTGAATATCGTGGCGGAGAAGTCGGAGACGGCCCTGGACCTGTCCCTCACCAACCCCCTGATGCTGGTTGGACTATTCCTGGGCGCTATGCTCACCTTTGTGTTCTCCGCCCTGACCATGAGCGCCGTCCAGACTGCGGCCCAGTCCATCGTGGTGGAGGTCCGCCGCCAGTTCCGGGAGATCGCCGGCATCATGGAGTATCAGATGGATCCGGATTACGCCTCCTGTGTGGCCCTGTGCACCAAGGGCGCTCTGCGGGAGATGGTGGCCCCGGCGCTGCTGGCCATTATCGTCCCCATCCTCACCGGCCTGCTCCTGGGCCCGGAGGGTGTGGTGGGCCTGTTGGGCGGTGTGTCCGTCACCGGCTTTGCCATGGCGGTATTCATGTCCAACGCCGGCGGAGCCTGGGACAACGCCAAAAAGTACATCGAGGCTGGGCACCACGGAGGGAAGGGCTCCGACTGCCACAAGGCCGCCGTGGTGGGCGACACGGTGGGCGACCCCTTCAAGGACACCTCCGGCCCCTCTCTGAATATCCTAATCAAGCTGGTGTCCACCGTCTCCATCGTGTTCTCCGGCCTGATTGTCGCGTTTCATATTTTGTAAAATTCAGCCTGTGACTTAAAACGAGGTCCAGGCAGACACACAGTGCGCCCCGCGTCTCTCCAAACAGGAGGCGCGGGGCGGCTTCTGTTTGGCACGCCGTCAATAAAATCGAACAAACAGGACAAAATATTAACGACATCCGGTCTGAGTGGGCGGCATCCGTCCTTCAGTTTGAAAAAACTTCAGAATTTCCGATTTTTTTCCGGTGAGATCCTGGCCTTCCGCAGTTCGGAAGGGTTTCCAAAGTCTCACATGGAAACGGCGGGAGACTTCCCCTGGTTTGCCTCCGGCAGAGGCGGTCCATACTGGGAAAAGGCGGCCGGTGCTGGCCGCCGGAAACAGGATGGCCGCGGCAGTCCGCCTGGCCATCCGGGGGAGGGATGAGATTGGAACAGGAGAAAAAACAACGGCGGCGGCCCGGATGGGCGGCGGCAGGGGCGGCGGCCTTGGGTCTGCTGCTGGCCTGCCTTCTGCCTGGAAGGCCCGTCTGGGCCGCGCCGGCCAGACCGGACGCGGTGGCGGCAGCCGCGGTGGCAGGCGCCGGCGGGGAGGTGATCCCGCTGGGCCGTGCGGTGGGCATCAAGCTGTTCTCGGACGGTGTGCTGGTGGTGGGACTGTCCTCCATTGACACGGCGGAGGGCCCGGCCGCGCCAGGACGGACCAGCGGCCTGAAGGCGGGAGATGTGATCACCCACATCGACCAGACTGAGGTGAACACGATTGAGGAGGTCCAAAAGCTGGTGACGCAGAAGCGGGACGCACCCATGACGCTTCAGGTCCGGCGGGAGGGCTCGGCCCTCCAGCTGACGGCCCAGGCCGCCCGCTCCGAAGCGGGGGCATACCAGCTGGGCGTATGGCTTCGGGACTCTATGGCGGGGATCGGGACCATGACCTTCTACGATCCTCAAAGCGGCGTGTTCGCCGCCCTGGGTCACGGGATCAATGATGTGGACACGGCCAAGCTGATGCCTCTGGAGACGGGGAGCATTATGGAGGCCTCCGTGTCTGACGTGAAGCGGGGCCGGGCGGGGGAGCCTGGTGAGCTCCACGGAGAGTTCAACCTCACCGAGGATCTGGGGGAGCTGTATGCCAACACCGACCGGGGGATCTTCGGGCGTCTGGACGGGAAGCAGCTGACCCAGGGCCTGGAGCCGGTGGCAGTGGCCTCCCGGGAACAGGTGCATGAGGGGAAAGCTGTCATCCGCTCTAATATCTCCGGCGAGCGGGTAGAGGAGTACAGCATTGAGATCACCCGTCTCTACCCGGAGACGGAGGGGGAGACCCGAAACATGATGATCCGGGTAACTGACCAGCGTCTGCTGGACGCGACCGGCGGGATCGTGCAGGGGATGAGCGGCAGCCCCATCCTTCAGGACGGACGCCTGGTGGGCGCTGTCACCCACGTCCTGGTGAATGATGCCACCCGGGGGTACGGCATCCTGGCGGAGAATATGCTCCAAGCGGCGCAGGGCTTCCAGAGCAGCGCCGCGTAGCGGGCAGAAAACACAGAAATGCAGGGCGGGGCTTTGGCCCCGCCCTCGGCCTGTCAAAAACTCCGTACATAGTTTTGCATGGGCAACACCTTCGGTGACAACCATCTATTTTATATATGGGTTCATTCACTTTTTGAATTGGACTTTTTGTGTAGTATTTGTATAATTATTTTATTCAATGCGATTTGTTTTGTTTGTTTTATACATTTTTGTATGATGCATGAAGGGAAGGTAGACACACATGAAATTTCACCGCCAGCTTCTCGCGCTGTCCCTCTCCGCTGCCCTGACTGCCGGGATGACCATCACAGCCTCCGCCCAGGGAACGGTGACCGTCTCCGTCAACGGGACAAAATCCAATGTCTCCGCATTCACCAACGCTGACTGGCGCACCATGGTGCCCGCAGAGATCGCGGATTCCTTGGGTCTGAGCTATACCGCCCAAGACAGCAGTGTCACGTTCACCGGAAACGGCATCTCCCAGACCTACACCGCCGGAGTTCCTGTGGGCGACACGACCCCCGCTATGGTGGCCGGGAAGCTGTATGTACCTTTCTACCATCTGGCCCAGACCTTCGGCTTTGAGGTCAGCTGGGACGGGGCCGCCAGAAATGCGGATGCCGCAGCCGGAAAAGCGGACACGGATTCCGTGGCACCCATCGATTTAAACGCCTATCTGCTGGATCATACTGAAAAAACAAATGACACGACGCGTGCGCTTCCCATTGACCGTACGGAGGTCAATGAACATCCCCTGACGGGATATTACGGCTATACCCTGAGCAATGGCCGTACAATCAAGCTGTATATGCCAGAACACGCCGCCCTGCGCAGCTATATTACCGTAATCGCCATTCCGAATGGAGTCACAGATACCTACGCTTTTTTGGAAGAACAGGGATGGATTGAGCAGGCCGATCAATATGGCGAGCTGCTCTTTGTTCTGGAACCTGCGAATGGCACCTGGGGTTCCGTCGAAGCCGAGCGTGATTATCTGAACATCTGTATCGGTGAGACCGTGGGCAATACGGCCTTTGATACCCGTTCTACCTCCAACAGCCTCCTCCAGTCCGGAACGGTTTCCCTCTCCGATGGGACTTCCTGCCCCGTTTTTACCGGACATTCCTGTAACTACTACGTGGGCTATGACGAGGGCTGCGCTGTTCTGGAATCCTGGACCTCCAACAACCCAATGTATGTAGCCGCACAGGCTCTGATCGCTGGGAAAAGTGCAGGCTCTGAGGTCCTGGATCACTCTGCCGCCCGCACATATAACGGCATCAATACTGGTTCCTACTATCCCGGCATTGATGATACTGCCTTTGCGGAGCAGCTGGGAAAAATGGCCGCTGAAAAGGCTGCCCCCAGCGCACAGTTCATTAAAAACTCAGATATTCCCGTTCCCACACTCCTGGCCGGATACAGCGAGCAGGACGAAAGTGTGGCTTATTGGAAGTCCGTCAACGACGCTGTGTCTACCAGTGAGGAAGGCGTTTACCGCCAGTCTCTCAACTCTGACGCCTGGCAGACTGCTTACGCCAACGACATTGCCAAACGCTGGGGCGCACAGTACGGGATCTCTCAGGTCAAGGTGACGCAGGAAACCTCCCTGTCCGCTGCGGAGGTTCATGACTTCATGGATGGCTACACCCGCTATACCAATCCGTTTGCATACAGCAATGCGCTGGGTGTACGCACCGACTATTATCAGACAACGAAGGCGGCCCGGGAGGCGGCTGAAAATGGAAAGGTCCTCTCTTCCTACGCCTTTGAAGCTGTGGACGGGCAGGAGAAAACCGTTGAGCTCAGAGCGCTGAAGTCCACCCGGCTTACCAACCCCGGCGGCAGCGCAGTTTCCGGTACCCTGTATTCCTGTATTTCCGCCTTTCACGACTATGATGGAAATGGCGTGATGGACCCCCGCGAGACCATTATGTATATTCCAGACACGGCCAAAAAATACGGCGAGGACGGGGCGCCCGTGGTCGTGGTGTTCCCCGGCAACACCCAAGCTGCGGCAACCTTCTTTGACTGCTCCATGTGGTGGTCCATCGCCAATGATGAGGGCTGTGCCGTCATCATCATCGGCGAATACTGCAAGAACAGCGCCGCCGGATTGACCTATGAAGACGAGGCCGACAACGCGGACTTCTCCCGCTCCGCATTGCAGCTGATGGACCGTGTGGTCAGTCAGGACGCTGGAGTAAAGATCAACATGGAGCGTGTATACGGCAGCGGCCACTCCCTTGGCTGCCGCACGGTCCAGACCTTGACCCACAATAGCGAGGCTGGCAGCTACGCCGCCGTGGGCGCGACCTCCTTCCCCAACGCACAGTTCACCGCCGACGACCGTATGCCCTCCTATCTTCTGGTCGGTCAGGCCGACATCAGCGAGGCACTGCCTGATCCCCGTGCGAATGACCTGGTCAAAGATCCGTGGACAGTCACCGCAGACAGTGCGATTTATAACTGGGTCCGCGGCGCTTGCCAGATGAACGGTCTGGACTTCAGCTTTACCCCCAATGACCACAACAGCTTCCTGTCCACCTGTTCGGAGTATGTCGAAGCTGGTCGCTATTATACCTATACTTGGGCCGATGAAGCTCAGATCCCCTTGGTTCAGTTTACCCGCACACTGGCCCGGGAACATAACTGTTACCCCGAGGAATTCCGGCTGGCCAGGGACTTCCTGGAGCATTACAGCCTTTCTGAAGACGGGACTCGCTATTACAGCCCCTCTGCCTTTGAGAAAGATGACGCAGTGGCCATTTCCTGACTTTTGCCCATCTCTGCCTTCCAATCATACAAGCGGCCGTCCTCAGTTTGGGGGCGGCTGCTTGTGCTTGTCAAAAAAATTCAATGAAAACTGGACTTTTCCGACGCTCACCGGGCGGGGCCGAAGCCCCGCCTGGTGAGCTGCTGGGAAACCCTTGAAATTCGGTCCGCGCTATGGCATAATAAGAGCAGTAAAACAGACACTTGGCTCCGTAAGGGAGGGACAGACGCAATGATGGTTTCAACGAAAGGCCGCTATGCCCTGCGGGTGATGATTGATCTGGCGGAACATGATGATGGCCGATTTATCCCATTGAAAGAGATCGCGGCCCGTCAGGGAATTTCGGAAAAATATCTGGAGAGCATCGTCAAGCTGTTGGCCCGCAGCGGCGATCTGTTCGGGATGCGGGGCAAGGGGGGCGGCTACCGACTGACCCGCGCTCCAGAGGAGTACACCGTGGGCAGCATCCTCCGCCTGACGGAGGGGGGACTGGTCCCGGTAAACTGCCAGGGCCTGTCTGAGGAGGGACAGTGCGGCCGCTCCGCCGACTGTCCCACCTTCCCACTGTGGAAGGGGCTGGAGGATGTGATCAACCAGTATCTGGACAGCATCACTCTGGCGGAGCTGCTTCCGCCGGAGGAAAAAGCGCCGTGCCAGTGTACGGATAAGGACTGAGGCACTCAAATCAGAACAGCGCGCGGCGCGGAAGCATGGCTTCTGCGCCGCGCGCTGTTCGTCAGGGGAGGAGTCACTGGGCCACGATGACCCGGATGCGGCCGCCCTGGTTCTCCGCCCGGTCATACCAGCCGGTGAGGGACAGGCCCAGCTCCTGGACCCGGTCCAGGGTGGACAGGAAGTAGTCCCGGTCCCGCCGCTCATAGACGATGACCTCGTCGGCCAGACGGTACTGACGGCTGTCGGACACCAGCTTGCCGCCGCTGATCTTGTCGGCCTTGACGGAGGTGAGGGAGAGAATGCGGTCGGGGTCAGCGGGTTCGCCGTCCACCAGGATGGGCCCGGCCTGCACCGGATAGCGGGTGCTGGTGGAGGGGATGGAGTAGGAGGTGCCGCCCACGTCGTATTCATAGGAGTAGCTGGCATAGAGGCCCTCCCCCAAGGATTCCATGTGGGTGAGCACGCCGTAGCGGTAGGCGTCGCCGGTGGCGTTGTTGAGCACCATGCGGTCGATCTCCCCGCTGCCGTTGAGGGAGTAGTAGGCCACCTTGCCGCTGGTCAGCTCCATCCCGGCCAGGCGGCTGGGGAAGATCTTGACTGCGTTCCCTCCGGCAGCGTCCAGGATCTCTGCATCGGGGGCGATGGTATGGGTCCCGAGCTTCAGTCCGTCGGCGGACACCTTACCGGACAGAGCGGGGGAGCTGAGGCGCTTCAGGGTGACCTTGCCGTCAGAGCCGATGTTGATGCCCACCGGGTCGCCTGCCTCCAGATAGTTGGCGGTCCAGGGATAGCTGTATGTGCTGCCGTCGGTGGACAGGATGGTGACGGTGTCCGCGGTATAGGAGCCGCCGTGCCCATCGTCATAGGAGCCGCGCTCCGTCCGGACCACCACGCCGCAGCGCTCGGTCTGGGCGGCGCTGGGGGCGGTCACAGCGGCCACTCCGCCGGTGCGGCCCAGCAGCAGGGTGACAGTGTCCCCTACTCCGTACTGTCCCAGGTCGGACAGGGCGTAGGCGGCGGAGGCGCTCTCGATGGGATAGGTCCGTCCGGCGATCTGCACCGACTCCGGAGAGGCGGCGGAGGGCGTCAGGGCCTGGATCACACCCACCGCCCGGTCAGAGGAGACCCACAGGGCCCGCATGGTCTGATTCCAGTAGATCACATCGTTGGTCTGGATGGCGGCGAGGGTGGACGCCTTCCCGTCCCGGGTCACCGTGACGCCGGAGAGGGGGAAGGGGATGGCGCTGTGCCAGTCGCCGGAGGCCACCAGGGGGCCGTTCATCTCCCCATTCACCAGGGCCACCAGGTCTACCTCTCCGGCGGCGTTGAGGGAGTAGCCCAGCGTGGTGAGATAGGGCTGGCCCTCCTTGTTTTTGGCGGACAGGAGGTTATAGAACAGATACATGGCGTCATGCCGGGTGAGGGGGGCGGAGGCGGCTTGGGCGGTGAGGCCTTTGTCCAGACTCAGGCTGTGGTACAGGGCCATCTGAGGACTGGGATAGGCGCCGGAGTAGTCCTCGGCGGAGTAGCCCAGAAGCCCCAGGGCGATAGTCGCCCCCTCCGCTAGGGTGATGGAGCTGGCAGGGCGGAAGGTGCCGTCGGAGTAGCCGGAGATCAGCCCGGCGGCCACACCGGCCTCCACAAAGCCTGCGGCCCAGTGGGTATAGGGTACGTCGGGATAGGGGGAGGTGGATGCCTCGCCCACCTGGTCGCCCTTGGGACTTGCCTTCACGGCCATGGTGATGAATTCGGCCCGGGTGACGGTCCGGGACAGGCGGAGATCGCCGCCGGCGTCGCCGGCCATGATGCCCAGGGCGGTGATGACCTGGGCGACCTCCTCCTGGGCGGGGATGCTCCCCGCGGCAAAGCCGGGCAGGGCCAGGCTCAGGGAGAGGTAGCAGGCCAGCAGGCCGGTCATGATACGTTTTTTCATAGGCCAAAAACTCCTTTTGAATGAGGAATGAGGAATTAGGATGTGCGCCGAAGGGGAGGACTGTCCGCCGCCAGAGCGGTCCTGATTTCTGATTTGCATTAGTCGTACCGCAGTGCGTCGATGGGATTCAGCTTCGCCGCTTTGTTGGCGGGCAGATAGCCGAACAGCACGCCGATGCCCACGGAGACGCCGAAGCTGATGGCCACGGAGCCGAAGGTGGGCGCGGCGGAGAAGGAAGCCCCTCCACCCATCTGAGCGGCCAGCATCCCGCCCAGCAGAGCGCCCACGCCGGTGGCCAGCAGATAGCCCAGAGCGATGCCCAGCAGCCCGCCGATGGCGGAGGTGGTCCCCGCCTCGATGACGAACTGGCGGCGGATGTCCTTCCGCTTGGCCCCCAGGGATTTGCGGATGCCGATCTCCCGGGTGCGCTCGGTGACGGAGACCAGCATGATGTTCATAATGCCGATGCCGCCCACCAGCAGGGAGATGGCGGCGATGGCCACCAGCACGCCGATGGCCACGCCCATCATGGCGTTGATGAGGTTGGCCTGCTCCTCCATGGTCTGGGTGAAATAGGCGTCCGTGTCCCCCTGGAAGCGGTCATAGAGCATACTGTCGATGACCTCCTTGGCCTGGGCGGCGGTCTCGCCGGAGGTGCTGGTGAAGATGTACAGGGTCACATACCGGGCTCCCATGAGTTCCAGGGCGTTTTCATAGGGGATGTAGATCTGGTCATCTGGTCCGCCCTTCAGCATCTCGCCGGTGCTCAGCTGATCCAGCACGCCGATGACGGTGTAGGACGCGCCGTTGATGGACAGAGTCTGTCCCAGGGCGTCCCCCTGAAAGGCCTCCTGGGCCAGATAGGCCCCAATGACGCACACGTTGCTCCGCCGCTCCACATCCAGGAAGGAGAGGAAACGCCCGGCGGTCAGCTTCTGTCCCCCGTCCATGGTGGCCTGGGTCTCATTTTTGAACATGACCTCGCTGACGCCGTACAGCTGGGTCTTGTCGAATTTCTCGTCCCCCCGGCGCAGGGTGGCCTGGAAGGAGACGTATGGGGAGACGCCGGTGAGGACCTCGGGGTGCTCCTCCACCAGCTGGTACATATCGTCCGGGTCCAGATCCATGGTGGAGCCGTCGCCCCGGCCCCACACATAGGTCTGCATCATGTTGACCCCCAGCTTCTCCACCTGTTCGTCCACCATCCCCTGCACTCCGTTGCCCAGAGCCAGGATGACGATGACCGAGGCCACGCCGATGATGATGCCCAGCATGGTCAGCAGGGAACGCATTTTGCTGGTGGTCAGGGACTTCAGCGCCAGGCGGAAGGACTGTCCAAAGTTCATACCGCTCCCTCCTGTTCTGCTATGTCCGCCTCCGGCGGCTCATCGGGCTGGACCACCGCCCGGGGGTCGTGGGCGTCCCCGTCATAGATGATCCTGCCGTCCTGAAGGCGGATGATCCGGTCGGCCCGGACGGCGATGGAGTTGTCGTGGGTGATGAGTACCACAGTGTCCCCCTCCCGGTTCAGCTGCTTCAAAAAGCTCAGCACCTCCCGGCCGGTGCGGGAGTCCAGCGCGCCGGTGGGCTCGTCGGCCAGGATCACCGAGGGGCTGCCCGCCAGGGCGCGGGCGATGGAGACGCGCTGCTGCTGGCCGCCGGAGAGCTGGGAGGGCAGATGCTTCCACTTGTCTGCCAGTCCCACCCGCTCCAGAGAGCGGATGGCCCGATCCCGGCGCTCCTCCGCCGGGACCCCGGCGTACAGCAGGGGCAGCTCCACGTTTTCCAGCACGGACAGCTTGGGGATCAGGTTGTACTGCTGGAAGATAAAGCCCAGCATTTTGTTTCGGATCTCCGCCTGCTGGTCGTCGTCCATGGTGGACACGTCCACGCCCCCCAGGTGGTAGGAGCCGGAGGTGGGCACGTCCAGGCAGCCGATGATGTTCATGGCGGTGGACTTGCCTGAGCCGGAGGAGCCAACGATGGCCACGAACTCCCCCTGGTCGATGGAGAGGCTGACGCCGTCCAGGGCGTGGACCGTCTCGTCCCCCATGGGGTAGATCTTATAGACATCTTTCAGTTCGATCAGATGTGTCACGAAGCTCAGCCTCCCGAAGCCATCACGGCGGTGGAGCCGGCGGAGCCGTCAGTTGACTGGATGGGGACCAGCACGGTCTCGCCCTCCTCCAGACCGGAGAGGATCTCCACATAGTCCTGGCTGCTGCGGCCCAGCTCCACCTGGCGCGTCTCCAGCTTGGCGGGGTCGAGCACGGAGCCGTTCTCCCCCAGGGCCCCATCCGGGGCCACCAGGACCGTGTTGCCGCCGGAGACGGCAGGGGTTGGGATGCAGAGCGCCTGCTGTGCCTGCTCCACGATGATGTCGGCGGACACGTTCATGCCGGGGTTGAGGGCGCCGTACTCGGAGAGCAGAATGGTGACCGGATAGGTGGTGAAGCCGTCTGTGGTGGTCCCGTTGATGTTCACCTTCTCCACGGTGCCCAGGAAGGTCTCGCCGGGAAGAGCCTCAGCGGTGATCTCCACGCTCTGGCCGGGCCGGATCTTGCCGATGTCCAGCTCGCTGACGTTCATTTTCAGTTCCAGCTGCTCCAGGTCGTAGATCACGGCCAGAGCCCCGGACTCACTGCCGTCCAGCTGATCCCCGGCTTTCAGGTTCTTTTCGATGACTGTGCCGGAGATGGGGGAGGTGATGGTGTAGTTCTCCAGGACCTCCTGGGCGCTCTGGAGGGAGAGCTGCGCGTTCTGGAGGGAGAGGGCGGCGTTTTGCAGGGCGGTCTCTGCGGCGGAGCCGCCCAGCGTGGCCAGCGGCTCCCCGCTGGAGATCCGGCTGCCCACCGAGACGTTCAGAGCGGTGACCTCGCCCCCGGCCTGGGCGGTGATGGTCTGGCTCAGGCGGGCCTCAAAGGTACCGCCCGCGGCACAGGAGACGGTTCCCACTTTGGCGGTGGCACTGGTGGACTCGGTGAGTGCACCTGGATTATTGACCCGGATTTTTACCTGCCGGATCAGGGCGCCGCCGATGCCCACCTGATCGGCCCCGGCCACATACTCCACAGTGCCGGGCAGGATCTCCATAGTACCTGCCAGAGTGACCTGGGCGCTCTGCCCCACAGAGATCCGGGCTGCGTCAGCCGACTGGAAGGGGAGGGTGAGGGTCATGGAGGAGGTGTCGGAGATGTCCGCGATGGGGGCGCCGGTGGAGACCAGGTCCCCCTTCTTCACATACAGCTTCTGCACCACACCGGAGCCGGCGGCCCGGGGCCGCAGGCCGTCCGCGGTGCTGTCATAGGTCAGCTGAGCCTGCTGAACGGCCAGCTGGGCCTGTTCCAGGGCGGTGGTGGCGCTGCCCGGATCGATGCGGTAGAGCAGCTGTCCCTTTTCCACCCGGTCGCCGTCCTGGAAGGGGGCCTCCAGGATCTCGCCGGAGACCAGCGCCCCCACCTGATAGGACTCGATGGGGGTCATGGTGCCGGAGCCGTCCACCGAGACGGTCAGGTCCTGCCGCTGGACGGCGGCGGGCTGGTACTGCCCGGAGGAGGCTGCCGGACTGCCAAAGAGCAGAGGGCGCAGGAGCAGAAAGAGGATCCCCGCCGCGGCGAGGATCAGGACCAGCCGCTTGAGCCATTTTCTGCGCTTTTTGGGGAGCTGGAAGCGGGGAGCGGCAGAGCGACGCTCCGGGGTCTCCGGCTGTACCGGCGCTTCCGGGGTGAGTTGTGTGGTTTCCATGGCATTGACTCCTTACTATGTACAGTTGTGCAGAGCGCTGGGCGCGGGCGCGGATCGGGGCAGCGCGCCCCAAGAGGCGCCTCTATCTTACTGCGGGGGGATTAGCTTTCCCGAAAGAAAGGCTTAAATTTTCATTAAATTTTGCCCGGCGGCTTTACGGTACACCTTCCACCTGGGGGAAGGTCAAGGGGAAAATGGCGGAGCGGGTCGTTTCCGCGGGCAAAAAAGCCCCGAGGCATCCGGATGGACGTCCCGGGGCTTGGAGAGGCTTATTCCAGGCAGGAGAGAATGGCCTGGGCCGCGCCGTCATGGCTGTTGTCCGCCACAGTGCGGGCGGCCGCCGCCTGCACCTGGGGGGCGGCGTTCCCCATGGCGATGGGACAGCCTACCGCCTGGAGCATCTCCAGGTCGTTGGCGCTGTCCCCCACGGCGGCGCAGCGCTCCAGGGGGATGCCCTACATCAGGGCGAGGAGGGCCAGGGCGCGGCCCTTGTTCACCCCTGCGGGGACCAGCTCGAAGTCGTGGTCGTTGGAGGCGGTGAGGGACACGCCGGGCAGGGCGGCCAGTTCTTCCAGGGGGTAGCCCCCCGGCTTCTGATCTCCGTGGAGCTTGGTCAGGGGCAGGCCGTGCTCTGCCAGGTAGGCCAGGGGATCCGGAGTGTCAACGGCGCGGCTGTGAAAGACAGAGAAGGGGTAGGTGCGCTGGAGGGAGCGGCGGGAGAAGGGGTCCAGGAGGATCTTTTCCCCGGCGAAGATCATCAGCTCGATGTCCCGGCCCAGGCACAGCTCCAGGGCACGCCGCCCGGTCTCCTCCGGCAGGTCCCAACGGCGCAGGTGTCTGCCGGTGCGGGCGTCGCACAGGGCTGCGCCCCCCAGGCAGACAGCCAGACTGTCGCACCCCGCCAGCTTAGAGAAGTGCGCCGCCTCCCAGCCGGAGCGGCCGGTGGACAGCACCACCTTGACTCCGGCGGCCCGGGCGGCCTGCACGGCCTCCAGAGAGGCGGGGGAGATCTCACCCGCCGGATCCAGGAACGTGCCGTCCAGATCCAGGGCGATCAGATCGATTTTTCCCATGAAACACCATACCTTTCAGCCCGCCGGAGCAGGCAGGAACGGCTCCGGCGGGCTATGTCAGAAATTGCGGGAGGGTCAGCAGAGCTCCGGCTCACACAAAGCCCAGCAGCAGGCCGACCGTGTGGACCAGGAACGCGGCGATGTACGCCATACCAAGCTGCCAGGCAATGGAGAACAGGGTCCATTTGACGCTGTTCATCTCCCGGGCCAGGGTGGACACCGCCGCCACGCAGGGGACATACAGCAGGATGAACACCAGCATGGAGAGGGCGGACAGGGGGGTGAAGCCGGTCATGGCGGCGGCCACCTGGGCGCTGGTGGCGGTGAGGGCGAAGCCGTAGAACATGGACAGGGAGGAGACCACCATCTCCTTGGCGATGAGCCCGGTAAGCAGGGCCACCGCCGCCTGCCAGAAGCCAAAGCCCAGGGGGGCGAAGATGGGGGCGATCCAGCTGCCCAGGGTGCCCAGCATGGACTGGGCCGCGTCGTCCACCATGTGCAGGGAGAAGTCGAAGGACTGGAGCAGCCACAGGACCATGGACATCAGCAGGATCAGGGTGCCTGCCTTGATGAGGAAGCCCTTCACCTTCTGCCAGACGTGGGTGGCGATGTTTTCAAAGGAGGGCAGGCGGTAGGGGGGCAGCTCCAGCACAAAGGGGGCTGGCTCTCCGGCGAAGAGGGTGCGCTTGAAGAGGATGCCGGACAGGATACCCACCAGCATCCCGAGCACATACAGGCCAAAGATCACCAGACCGGCCCAGGGGCCGAAGAAGGCCCCGGCGATCATGCCATAGACGGGCAGCTTGGCCGAGCAGGACATGAAGGGGACCAGGAGAATGGTCATCCGCCGGTCCTTCTCATTCTCCATGGTGCGGGCCCCCATGATGGCGGGGACCGAGCAGCCAAAGCCCATGAGCATGGGGATGAAGGCCTTTCCACTCAGGCCAAAGCGCCGCAGCAGCCGGTCCATGATGAAGGCGGCCCTGGACATATAGCCCGAGTCCTCCAGGAAGGACAGGAAGAAGAACAGCAGGGCGATCTGGGGCAGGAAGGAGAGCACGCCGCCCACGCCGGCGATGATGCCGTCGCACACCAGGCTGATGAGCACGGGGGAGACGCCGGCGGCGGTCAGGGTCCCGTCCAGCCAGCCGGAAAACAGGTCGATCAGAGCGCTGACGCCGTTTTGCAGCCAGGAGCCGAAGGGGCCGAAGGTGATGACGAACATGGCCAGCATGGCGCACAGGAACAGGGGGAGGGCTGTGTACTTGCCGGTGACCACCCGGTCGATCCGCTCGCTGAGGGTGGGGCCGGAGTCGGCGTGTCCTTTGACCACCGAGGCCTCGACCACCCGCTCGATGTACTGATAGCGGCTGTCGGCGATCAGGGTCTCCCGGTCGCCCAGGTCGCTGGAGCCCTCATACTCGGCGATGATGCCTTGCAGCTCCTCCTGCACCTCCCGGGGCAGGTGCAGGGCCTCCTCCACCAGCTTGTCCCCCTCCAGCAGCTTGATGGCCGCCCAGTGGGCGGGGAGGTGGGCGGCATAGGCGTAGTCGTGGAGCAGCTCGCCCATGCGGTGGTGGATGTCGTGGGTGAAGCTGTCATAAAGGTCGTCAGGCTCAAAGGTATAGCCCAGGTGCATCTGCCGGTGGGCCACCTGGAGCAGCTCATCCAGCCCCTGGCCGGTCTTGGCGGTGATGGGGACCACGGGGACGCCCAGCTGCCGGGAGAGGTGCTCCACATCGATGGAGTCCCCCCGGGCCTCCACCTCGTCCATAAAATTCAGGGCCAGCACCAGGGGGCGCTCCAGCTCCAGCAGCTGGACGGTGAGGTAGAGGTTGCGTTCCAGGTTGGTGGCGTCCACGATGTTCAAAATGGCGTCCGGACCTTCACCGATGATGAAGTCCCGGGCCACGATCTCCTCCATGGAGTAGGGGGACAGAGAGTAGATCCCCGGCAGATCCACCACCGTCAGTTCCCGGTCGCCCAGGCGGGCGGTGCCCTCCTTTTTTTCCACGGTCACCCCGGGCCAGTTGCCCACATATTGATTGGAGCCCGTGAGGGCATTGAACAGGGTGGTCTTGCCGCAGTTGGGGTTGCCCGCCAGGGCAATGCGCATGGGGCGGCTGTCGTGGGCGCTGTGGTCATAGGGGCGCTCGTGCTGCTCCAGCTCGTGGACGTGGTCCTGAAGCTGCTTGCGGGTCCGCTCCGGATCGGTGCGGTGGGCGGCGGCCTCCCGGGCGGCGGGACGGCGGGGCGCGCCAATGCGGATCTGGGCGGCGTCATCCTTTCGCAGAGACAGCTCATAGCCCCGGAGGGAGACCTCCAGGGGGTCGCCCAGGGGGGCCACCTTGGTCACCTTCACCGTGGTCCCCGGGGTCAGACCCATATCCACCAGCCGGCGCTTGACCGCCCCCGACTGGTTGCCCACAGACAGGATCATGCCGCTCTGTCCGGGAACAAGATCCTGAAGGGTGCGGGGGGAATAGGACTGTTGTTGTTCCATGATGCTCCTTCTTTCCGGTCCCGAGGTTAGTCCTGGGATCGATTCGGCTTTATTGTAACGAAAAGGGCGGGAATTTTCAAGACAGCGGAAAAACTTTGGCGGAGGTGGAAAAAAGACAGGGCCGGACTGGCGCGCCAGGAGCAAATATGGTACAATAACGGGTAAACTTTTCTACCTAGATCACAATGCGAAAGGAAGATCGACGATGCGACGACTGTTTACGGTCCTGGCGGCGGCCGTGCTGCTGCTGACCGCCTGCGCCCCCGGAGAGGGAGACGCCTCCGCCTCTGCCCCCACATCCTCTGCCGGTGTGGAGCAGAGCGCCCAGGGGACCTGTATCTTTACCGACAGCCTGGGGAATACCGTGGAGCTGGAGCAGCCCCCCAAGCGGGTAGCCGCCCTGCTGGGCAGCTATGCCGAGACCTGGCTGCTGGCCGGAGGAGAGGTGGCGGCGGTCACCCAGGACGCCTATGACGAGCGGGGCCTGGAGCTTCCGGAGGACACCGTGAATCTGGGCGCCAACCAGCAGCCCGACCTGGAGGCCCTGCTTGCCGCCGAGCCGGACCTGGTGCTGCTCACCCCGGACCTGGACGGACAGATGGGGCTGAAGGACAGCCTGGCGGCCGCCGGGATCCCCGCCGCCTGGTTCAAGGTGGAGACCTTTGACGATTATTTGAATATGTTGAAAATCTGCACTGATTTGACAGGCCGGTCCGATTTGTACCAGAAAAACGGGTTGGACATCCAGAGCGGCATTGACGCGGCCATCGCCTCCGTGCCGGAGGGGGAGGACCCCACTGTGCTGCTGCTGCGGGCCTATTCCAGCGGGGTGCGGGCCAAAAACAGCGACAACATTGCCGGGGCCATGCTGAAGGACCTGGGGGCGGTGAACATCGCCGACAGCAACAGCGGCCTGCTGGAGGACCTCCAGATGGAATCCATCCTGGCCGCCGACCCAGAGTTCATCTTTGTCACCACCATGGGGGCCAGTCAGGAGGCCGCCCTCAAGAGCCTGGACGAGCTGCTCCACAGCGACCCGGCCTGGCAGACCCTCACCGCAGTGAAGGAGGGCCGGGTGGAGGTGCTGCCAAAGGACCTGTTCCACTATAAGCCCAACGCCCGCTGGGGCGAGAGCTATCAGATGCTGGCGGAGCTGATGTATGGAAGCGGCGAGACGGCATAAGGGCCTTCTGATGCTGGCGCTGCTGGCCGGGACCGCCGCCGCCGCCCTGCTGAGTCTGTGCGTAGGCTCGGTCAGCCTCTCGCTGGGAGAGGTAGCCGCCGCCCTGCTGGGCCGGGGCCAGGGAGTGAGCGGCTCCATCGTACTGTATGCCCGCCTGCCCCGGATGCTGGCCGCCCTGGTGTGCGGCTGTGCCCTGGCGGTGGGGGGCGTCATCATCCAGGGGGTGCTGGGCAATCCTCTGGCAGGGCCCAACATCATCGGGGTCAACGCCGGGGCGGGGCTGGGAGCCATTTTGTGCTCCGCCCTGCTGCCCGCCTCCATGACGGCGGTGCCTGCGGCGGCCTTCGCGGGGGCGCTGTGCGCCTGTGTGCTGGTGTACACCCTGGCCCGCCGGACGGGGGCCAGCCGGATCACCCTGGTGCTGGCCGGTGTGGCCATCAGCAGCATCCTGTCCGCCGCCATTGACGCAGTCTCCATCCTCTTTCCAGAGGCCGCCCTGGGGGCCAACGCCTTTATGGTGGGGCGTCTGGCGGGGGTGACGCTGGAGATGCTGAGGCTGCCCGCCCTGCTCACCGTTCTGGCGTCCGGCGCGGCCCTGGCCCTGAGCTATGAGCTGGACTTGCTCTCCCTGGGGGACGAGGTGGCCCAGTCGGTGGGCCTGTCCACCCGCCTGGCCCGGAGCGCCCTGCTCACCCTGGCGGCGGTGCTGTGCGGCGCGGCGGTGAGCTTTGCCGGGCTGGTTGGCTTTGTGGGCCTGCTGGTCCCCCACGCCGCCCGGTTCCTGGTGGGGACCCGGCACCAGGATCTGCTTTTGGCATCCATGCTGCTGGGGGCGCTGCTGGTGACCGTGTGCGACCTGCTGGGCCGGGTGCTCTTCGCCCCCTTTGAGCTCCCGGTGGGCATCCTGCTGTCCCTGCTGGGCGGGCCCTTCTTCCTGTGGCTCCTGTTTCGCCAGAGAGGGGGGCGGCGGCTGTGATGGAATTGAGAGAGGTGACCGCAGGCTACGGCGGCGCCGATGTGGTAAAGGGGATCTCCCTGCGCTTTCAGCCCGGGGAGGTCACCGTGCTGGCGGGGCCCAACGGCTGCGGCAAGTCCACACTGCTCCGGGCTGCGGCCCGGCTGCTCCCTCTGAGCGGGGGACAGGTCCTGGTGGACGGGGCGGACACCGCCGGCTGGAGCAGCCGGACGTTTGCACGGCAGGCGGCCCTGCTGCCCCAGTCCCGGCCGATGCCGGAGATCACCGTGGAGGCCCTGGTGCTCCACGGGCGCTTCCCCTATCTGGGCTATCCCCGGCGATATGGCCCGGCGGACCGGGCTGCGGCCCGGTCTGCCATGGAGCGGGCGGGGGTGCTGGAGCTGGCGGAGCGGAATGTGGCCCGCCTGTCCGGCGGCCAGAGACAGAAGGTCTATCTGGCCATGGCCCTGGCCCAGGACACCCCGGTGCTCCTGCTGGATGAGCCCACCACCTTCCTGGACATCGGCTGTCAGCTGGAGCTGGCCCGCCTGATGCGGGAGACGGCGGCGGAGGGCAAGGCGGTGGTCATGGTGCTCCATGACCTGAACCTGGCGCTGGGCTGCGCCCACCGGGTGGCGGTGATGGAAGAGGGGCGGCTCCGGGCCTGGGGGACCCCGGCGGAGATCTATGCCGGCGGAGCGCTGGAACAGGTCTTTGGCGTGAAGGTCCACCGCACAGAGTTGGAGGACGGGACGGAGCAGTATCTGTTCACCCGCAGAGGGCCCTGAGCCCGGAAGAGCGCCGCAACCAGCGGCAGGAGGATGAGAGATGAGACAAGTGCTGCTGGCAGTCAGCTTTGGGACCTCTGTGGAGGAGGCCCGGGCCCTGGATCTGGCCGGGGTGGAGCGGGCCCTGCGCCGTGCTGCCCCGGAGCTCCCGTTTGACCGGGCCTATACCAGCCCAACGGTGCGGCGGATCCTGGCGCGGCGGGGAGAGCGGGTCCCGGGCCTGGAGGAGGCGCTGGAGTCCCAGGCGGCCGCTGGCACAGAGGAGCTGTATGTGGTCCCAACCCATGTGCTCCCTGGCGCGGAGTACGACCGGGTGGCGGAGACTGCGGCCCGGTTCCGCCCCCGCTTTTCTGCGCTGCACCTGGGCCGGCCCCTGCTGTGGGATACGGCGGGGGTGCGGGCCCTGGCCCAGGTGCTGGACAGCCTCTGGCCTGCGGTCCCGGGAACGGCGGCGGTCCTGGTGGGCCACGGGAGCGGCCATCCGGGCAGTATGGCGTATCCCGCCCTTCAGGGGGTGCTGGAGCTGATGGGCCGCTCCGATCTGGTGGTGGGCACGGTGGAGGGCAGGCCCGACCAGGCGGCGGTGCTGAAGCGGCTGGAGGCCCTGGAAGTGGAGCGGGTCATCCTTCTGCCCCTGCTGCTGGCGGCGGGAGTCCACGCCCGGGAGGATATAGCTGGCCCCCAGCCGGACAGCTGGATCAGCACCCTGAAGGCCGCCGGATTTCAGACCTGGGCGCGGCTGGAGGGCATGGGGCGTCTGCCCCAGATCCAGGCCCTGTATCAGGCGGGGCTGGAGCGGCTGCGGGAGGGGGCGGCGGACCGTGCCCTTTGAGCACTATGTGACCGCCGGAGGAAAGCGGCTGCGCTGCGGCTATACCACCGGCACCTGCGCCGCCCTGGCGGCTGCTGCGGCCGCCCGGCTGCTGCTCACCGGACGCGCCCCGGAGACGGTGTCCCTGCGCACCCCCAAGGGATGGGTCGTGGAGGTCCCGGTGGAGGCGCCCCGTCTGGAGGCGGGGGCGGCCTGCTGCTGTGTGACCAAGGACGGCGGCGACGATGTGGACGCCACCCATGGTCTGCCCGTCTGCGCCCGGGTGGAGGCGGCGGCAGGGGAAGCGGTCCTTCTCCAGGGCGGCCCCGGGGTGGGCCGGGTCACCCGCCCCGGCCTGGACCAGCCGATGGGGGAGTGGGCCATCAACCGCGTGCCCCGACAGATAATCCGGGAGGCGGTGGACGCCGTCCGGCGGGAACTGGACGAGCCCGGCGGGCTGCGGGTCACCATCTCCGTCCCGGGAGGTGAGGCGGCTGCCCGCAGGACCTTCAACCCCCGCCTGGGGGTGGAGGGCGGGATCTCCATTCTGGGTACCTCCGGCATTGTGGAGCCCATGAGCGTCCAGGCCATTGTGGAGACCACGGCCCTGGAGCTGCGGCAGGCCGCCGCCGGCGGGGCCAGGCAGCTGGTGCTCACCCCCGGGAATTACGGCATGGAGTTCCTGGCCCGGGGCGGTGTGGCCCTGCCTGCTGAGGTCCCGGTGGTCCGCTGTTCCAACTTTATCGGGGAGGCCCTGGACGGGGCCGGAGCGGAGGGCTTCTCTGCGGTCCTGCTGGTGGGCCACATCGGCAAGCTGGTGAAGCTGGCCGGGGGCATTATGAACACCCACTCCCGCTGGGCGGACGGACGGGCGGAGTTGTTCTGCGCCCACGCCGCCCTGTGCGGGGCGGACCGGGACACCGCTCAGGCGCTGATGGACAGCGCCACCGCCGACCAGTGCCTTTCGGTGCTGGAGCGGGCGGGACTTCGGGAGCCGGTGATGGATTCCCTGCTGGAGGCGGTCCAGCGCCATTTGGAACGGCGGGCGGCGGAGCAGTTCTCTGTGGGTGCGGTGCTGTTCAGCAATCAATACGGCCTTTTGGGGATGACCCGGGGCGCAAAGGAGATCTTGGAAGCATGGCAGACAAGCTAGGAACCTTTTACGGTGTGGGGGTGGGCCCCGGGGACCCGGAGCTGCTGACCCTGAAGGCGGTGCGGGTGCTGGAGTCCTGTCCGGTGCTGGCCGCGCCCCAGATGGCCTCCGGGGAGATGACCGCCCTGAGCATCGCCCGGCAGGCGGCCCGGCTGGAGGGCAAGACCCTGCTGCCCCTGCGCTTTACCATGTCCCGGGACCGGGCGGAGCAGGCGGAGGGACACCGGCGGGCGGCGGACGCGGTGCGCCCCTATCTGGAGGCCGGCCAGGATGTGGCCATGGCGATCCTGGGAGATGTGTCCATCTACTCCACCTACTGCTATATGATGGAGCTGCTGAAGGCGGAGGGTTTTCCCTGTGTGATGGTGCCCGGTGTGCCCAGCTTCTGCGCAGTGGCCGCCCGGCTGGGCCGGAGCCTGACAGAGCCGGACCAGCCTCTCCACATCATCCCCGGCGGCGGCCCGGGGCTGGGCGAGGCGCTGGACCTGCCGGGGAGCAAGGTGCTGATGAAGGCGGGCAGGAACCACCAGAAGCTGCTGGAGGAGCTGGAGGCCCGGAAGCTGCTGGACCGGGCGGCTATGGTGGAGAACTGCGGCCTGCCGGAGGAGCGGCCTTTTGCGGATCTCACGGGGAAACCTGATTCCAATGGGTACTTTACCACGGTCATAATACCATAAGATATGAAATCCGGTGGCGCTTCGCCGGGACTTCCACGTTGGGCGGGTGTACCGGAGCGACCCGGACTGAGGAGATAAGGAGAACGGATATGGTGCATTTTGTGGGGGCAGGGCCTGGAGGGCCCGATCTGATCACCCTTCGGGGGGCGGAGCTGCTGGGCCGGGCAGACTGTGTGGTGTATGCCGGGAGCCTGGTGAATCCGGCCCTGCTGGGTCTGGTCCGGGAGGGCGTCCCGGTGTACAACAGCGCCCAGATGACCCTGGAGCAGGTGCTGGAGGTGCTGGAGGAGACCCACCGCCGGGGGGGAGATACCGTCCGCCTCCACACCGGGGATCCCTGCCTCTATGGGGCCATCCGGGAGCAGATGGACGCCCTGGACGCCCGGGACATTCCCTGGGATGTGACGCCGGGGGTGTCCTCCTTCTGTGGGGCGGCCGCCGCGGCGGGGGAGGAGTACACCCTGCCGGGGGTGAGCCAGTCGGTCATCATTACCCGGATGGCGGGGCGCACCCCGGTGCCTGAGGGGGAGGACATCGCCTCCCTGGCCGCCCATGGGGCCACCATGGTGATCTTCCTGTCCGCCGGGATGCTGGAGGCATTGTCGGAGGAGCTGCAAAAGGGAGCCTATACGGCGGATACCCCCGCGGCGCTGGTGTATAAGGCCACCTGGCCGGAGGAGAAGGTGGTCCGCTGTACCGTGGGCGCCCTGGCCCAGGCGGGCCGGGAGCACCGGATCTCCAAGACCGCCCTGGTGCTGGTGGGGGACTTCCTGGCCCACAGCTACCGGCGCAGCCTGCTGTATCACCCGGGCTTCTCCACAGAGTACCGCCAGGGGGACGGCTCAGCAGAGGCGGACCGGCCATGAGGGTAGAGCTCATCGCCTTCACTGCCCGAGGGAACGCCCTGGCGGAGCGGCTGGCGGCGGAGCTGACCGGCGCGGGCTGTCCGGCCGCCTGCACCCGGGGGGGCCTCCGGGTGGAAGAGTGGGCGGCCCGGGCCTTCGGGCGGTCGGAGGCCCTGGTCTTTGTGGGGGCGGCGGGCATTGCTGTCCGGGCCATAGCCCCCTGCCTGCGTCACAAGAGCACCGATCCGGCGGTGGTGGTGGTGGACGAGGCCGGGCGGTACGCGGTGCCCATCCTGTCCGGCCACCTGGGCGGGGCCAACGACCTGGCCCGCCGGATCGCCGCCCTGACCGGGGCGGAGGCGGTGCTCACCACCGCCACTGATGTCAACGGGGTCTTTGCGGCAGACCAGTGGGCGCGGCGGCAGGGGCTGCTGGTCCCCTGGCCGGAGCGGATCCTGGGGGTGTCCTCCCGCCTGCTGGCGGGGGAGACGGTGTCCTTCTGGTCCCGGTGGCCGGTGGCCGGGCCCTGTCCCGCCGGACTGAACTGGGGGGAGCGGGACCGGGCGGACATCGTGGTGGACTGGACGCCGCCACGCCCGGAGGCCCTGTGGCTGTGCCCCCGGACCCTACGCGTGGGCGTAGGGTGCAGGCGGGGGACCTCAGAGGAGGCCATCCGCGCCCTGTTTGACCGGACATTGGACGGCCTGGGCCTCCCGGCCCGGGCGGTGGGGGCGGTGTGCTCCATCGACCTGAAGGCGGAGGAGCCGGGGCTGCGGGCCTTTGCCGGGGCACTGGGGCTGCCTCTGACGGTCTATTCCGCCGGGCGGCTGGCCCGGGTGGAGGGGAGTGTGTCCCCATCCCCCTTTGTGGCCCGGATCACCGGAGTGGACAATGTGTGCGAGCGTGCCGCCCTAGCGGAGGGCGGCGTGCTGCTGAAGCGGAAGACCGCCCTGGACGGGGTGACCCTGGCCCTGGCGGGCACGGAACCGGATTTGGATTGGAGGGAGCAGGCATGAAGCGGCTCTATGTGATCGGAATGGGCCCCGGCGGGGCGGAACAGCTGACTCCCCAGGCGCTGCGGGCCCTGGAGGACAGTCAGGTGGTGTGCGGCTATACCACCTATATGGATCTGGCACGGGAGTTTTTGGAGGGTAAGGAGCTGGTGACCACCCTCATGACCCGGGAGCTGGAGCGCTGCCGCATTGCCCTGGAGCGGGCGGAGGCGGGAGAGACCACCGCCATGATCTGTAGCGGGGACGCCGGGGTGTATGGCATGGCCGGACCCATCCTCCAGATGGCGGAGGAGTTCCCGGAGGTGGAGATCGAGGTGGTCCCGGGGATCACGGCGGCCCTGTCCGGAGCGGCTGTGCTGGGAGCGCCGCTGATGCACGACTTTGCGGTGATCTCCCTGTCCGACCTGCTCACCCCTTGGGAGGTGATCGAAAAGCGGCTGGACTGCGCCGGGGCGGGGGACTTTGTGGTCTGTCTCTATAACCCCATGAGCCGCCGCCGCCGGGACCATCTGGCCCGGGCCTGTGCCATCCTGCGGAGGCACCGGCCGGGGACGACGGTGTGCGGCTGGGTGAAGAACATCGGACGGGCGGGGGAGGAGCGCCGTCTGCTGACCTTGGAGGAGCTGGAGGGGGAGCAGGTGGATATGTTCACCACCGTGTTCATTGGATCGTCCTCCACCCAGCAGCTTTCCGGACGGATGGTCACCCCCAGGGGATACGAGGCCAAGGCATGAGCATCCTGATCTTCGGCGGCACCACCGAGGGCCGCCTGCTGGCCCGGGAGCTGTCCCGGCGCGGCCTCCCCGCCTGGGTCAGCGTGGCCACCCCCCTGGGAGCGGAGGAGCTGTCCGGCCTGCCGGGGATCACCCCTCTGGTGGGGCGGAAAACGGAGGGGGAGATGGCAGCTTTGCTCCGGGGCTTCTCCCGGTGCGTGGACGCCACGCACCCCTACGCGGCAGAGGTCTCTGCCAATATCCGGGCCGCCTGCGCCGAAGCCGGGGTGCCCCTGCGCCGGCTGCTGCGGGCTCCGGGGGACAGCTTTATGGGGATCCGGGTGGATGCTCCGGAGGAAGCGGCCTCCCTTTTGGCGGAACAGGAGGGCAATATCCTGCTGGCCATCGGGGCCAAGGGGCTGCCCGCCTTTGCCGGGCTGGACCCCGCGCGCCTCTATCCCAGGGTGCTGCCGGTGGAGGAGAGCCTGGCGGCCTGCCGCCGGGCGGGAATCCCAACCCGGAACATCATCGCCATGCACGGCCCCTTCTCCCGGGCGCTGAACGCGGCCATCCTGGAGCAGTACCGCATCCGGTGGATGGTCACCAAGGACGGCGGCGCGGCGGGGGGCTTTGGGGAGAAGCTGGACGCCGCCCGGGACGCGGGGGCGGAGCTGGTGGTCATCGGCCGCCCGGAGGAGACGGGGGACGGCCTGGAGGCTGTACTGGCCTGGCTGTTGGAAACCGGGCCTCAAAAGGAGGAATGAGCATGGAAGTGACCCTCATCGGCATGGGGCCGGGGGACCCCTCTGCCCTGACCGGCGGCGCGCTGACCGCACTGGAGCGGGCGGACGTCCTCATCGGCTCCCGCCGTCTGGTGGAGGGCTGCACCCTGGCGCCGGAGGCCCAGCGGTTTTGTTCCACAAAATCCGCTGAGATTGTGGAAATTCTGGCCGAAGGCCGGTGGGAGCGCCCCTGTGTGCTGTACAGCGGGGATACGGGGTTCCACTCCGGGACCCGGACGCTGCTCCCCCAGCTGGCGGAGCGTGGGATCAGCTGGCGGGTGCTCCCCGGTGTGTCCAGTATGCAGTATTTTGCCGCGCGGCTGGACCGTCCCTGGCAGGAGTGGCGGGTGGTCTCCGCCCACGGGCTGGCCTGCGACCCAGTGGGGGAGGTGCTGGCCGCCAGGGGACGGCCTGTGTTCTTCCTCACCGGCGGAGCCGGCGGGGCGGCAGCCCTGTGCCGCCGCCTGGCCCGGGCCGGACTGGGCAGCTTGACTGCCGCAGTGGGGGAGGCGCTGTCCTACCCGGAGGAGCGGATCGTGGAGGCCCAGGTCTGGGAGCTGGCGGAGCAGGAGTTTTCCACATTATCCGTCCTGCTTGTGGACGGAGCGGCCCCTGTCTGGCCGGTGCGCTCCCAGGGGATCGACGACGGGGCCTTCCTGCGGGGAGAGGTCCCCATGACCAAGCAGGAGGTGCGGGCTGCCGCCCTGGCCAAGCTGGAGGTGCGGGACGGGGCGGTCTACTGGGATGTGGGAGCTGGGACGGGCTCGGTGTCTGTGGAGCTGGCCCTGCTGGCCCCCAGAAGCCAGGTATACGCCGTGGAGTACAAGGGGGAGGCCTGCGCCCTGATCCGGGCTAACCGGGAGCGGTTCGGGGCGTATAACCTGGAGGTGGCGGAGGGCCGCGCGCCGGCGGCCTTGGCGGAGCTCCCCGCCCCGGACGGGGTGTTCATCGGGGGCTCTGAGGGGGAGCTGATCCCCATTCTGGAGGCGGCCCTGAGCCGGAATCCGGCGGCCCGGTTCTGTGTCACCGCCATCGCGGTGGAGACTCTGGGGGTGGCAGTGGCCGCCTTTACCCAGCTGGAGATGAGTCCCCAGATCACCCAGATCACCGTGGCCCGCAGCCGCCGGGCGGGGGAGCGGAACCTGATGCTGGGTCAGAATCCGGTGTGGATCGTGACGGGACAGAAGGAGGCGCTACTGTGAAGCTGGAGCACGGGACCCCCAGGGAGATCGAGGGGGAGAGTATGCGGATCATCGGCTGGGAGTTGGAGGCCATGGGGATCGTCCTCCCCGCCGGCTGTGAGGCGGTGGTGAAGCGGGCCATTCACACCACGGCGGACTTTGACTACGCCCGGAACCTGCGCTTCACCCCTGGGGCGGTGGAGGCGGGAGTGGCAGCCCTCCGGGCCGGGACTGCCCTGGTGACCGATACCAATATGGCTCTGTCCGGGGTGAACCGGGGGGCCTGCGAGCAGCTGGGGGTGGGGCGCTTCTGCTATATGGCGGATCCCCAGGTAGCGGAGCGGGCCCGGACGGAGCGCACCACCCGGGCGGCGGCGGCTGTGGACTGCTGGGCGTCAGAGCATCCCGCCGGGATCTTTGCTGTGGGCAACGCACCCACCGCTCTGCTGCGTCTGGCGGAATGTATGGAGGCGGGAACGCTGCGTCCCGCCCTGGTCATCGGGGCCCCGGTGGGCTTTGTCAATGTGGTGGAGAGCAAGGAGCGGATTTGGTCCGTGTGCCAGGACCTGGATGTCCCGGCCATTGTGGCTATGGGCCGCAAGGGGGGCTCCACAGTGGCGGCGGCGGTGTGCAACGCGCTGCTGTATCAGGCTGCGGGCCTGCGATAGAAAAAATCAGCGCCTGAGTCTGCAAGCGATGCAGGCTCAGGCGCTGTCGTTTCTGCTTTAGAAGGGGAGTGCGATGATGGCGGGCACCAGAAAGGGGACAGACAGGGAGAGGACCGCCCCGGAGGTGAAGGAGTAGATGGCCATGCGGTCACTGGTGGCGCTGACCACTACGGGAAGGACGGTGTCCATGGCGGTGGCTCCCGGGAGGGCCACCGCTTCGATGTATCCGATGCGCTGAGCCACCATCGGGACCGCCACGATGGAGAAAAGCTCATGCATGATGTTGGAGAGAAAGGCGGTGGCGGAGACGCTCAGGGAGTAGGGGGCCAGCAGAGTGGGGGCCAGGGAGTACCAGCCAAATCCGGCTGCTGCTGCGGCGCAGTCCTTGACACCCATGGGGAGGAAGAACCCCACCAGTGCAGTGAGGGCCAGAGTGCCCACCGCCGTGGCCAGGGGGACCAGAAACACCCGGAACCCGGCGGCCCGGATGTCCCGGAGCATATTCCCCTGCCGCCCCATGTCCAGTCCGACCAGAAAGAGCAGGAGATAGAGGCCGAGATTGATTACCGCGCCGCAGTGGGCGGTGACTGCGGCGGGGAGGAGGAAGCGGCCGGCCAGCATCCCCAGGACCACGGTCACCACGATCAGGATGGTGAGGGTGTGGTCCACATGGACTTGGCTTGTTTCCTGGGCAGTTTCCTCCTGAGCGGCCTCATTCTGGGAACGGCCCTGGGCGTCCAGCTTCAGCAGATATTTCCGCAGGATATGGACGGCCAGCAGGCTGCCGGCCATGGAGGTGAGGGTGATGATGAGGGCGTTGAGGCCGATGGTGGCCAGAGAGGTCACGATCTCATCGTTTGCCCCCAGCTCCGCCCCCAGAGTGACAATGAGGATCAGAAGGGCGGCGGTCTGAAAGCGTCCCAGCCAGGGCATGGGGCGGGACTGGATGGCGGGGCGGGAGCCCAGAAAGGCGCCCAGAGCCACCAGAGCCAGATAGACCGCGAGGTTCAAAAGGGTGCCGGACAGCTGCTGCAAAGGGGATCAACTCTCTTTCAGAAAATGGAAGGCGCCGCACGGCCGCGGGCGCAGTGATACGATGATACCACAGCGGCGGAGAAAAGTCTATGTTTGGATGCCCTGTGGGACATCCAACATGCGGAAAATCCCCTCAGAGCGGGCAGAGGCTTTCCTCCGTGCTGGGGCTGTGGTACAATAGCGGTGACAAGTCGGACAGTCCTCCGAAGCGGGATGGCCGGGGACGGGCGGGCTGGGCCGCACAGACGGAGAGAGACAACGGGGGTGCAGAGGGCGCACACCGGAAAAGGAGAGAGAAAGATGGAACAAACAGAGAGCCGGCTGGGGCGCTGGACGAAGCAGGGGATGCGGTTCCTCAAGTGGCTGCTGTACTCGGCGGGGATCGGACTGCTGGTGGGGGGCGTGGCGGCTGCCTTCCACCTGGGGATCGACTGGGCGGCGGAGCTGCGGGCGCGGGAGCCCTGGATCCTGTGGCTGCTCCCAGTTGGGGGAATGGCCATCGTGCTGCTGTACCGGGTGTGCCGGATGGAGAAGGACCAGGGGACCAATCTGGTGCTGGCCGCGGTGCGGGAGGCGGAGCCGCTGAAGCTGCGCACCGCGCCGCTGATCTTCCTGTCCACCATTTTGACCCACCTGGTGGGCGGCTCCGCCGGGCGGGAGGGGGCGGCCCTTCAGCTGGGCGGCTCCATGGCGGCCTGGGTGGGGCGGGAGATCCGCCTGGACGCCAAGGACAGCCGGGTGATGGTGATGTGCGGGATGTCCGCCGCTTTCTCCGCCCTGTTCGGCACCCCGCTGACGGCGGTGTGCTTCTCCATGGAGGTGGTGAGCGTGGGCGTGATGTACTATGCGGCGCTGGTGCCCTGTGTGGTGGCCTCCCTGACCGCCCTTCAGGTGGCCCAGGGCTTCGGCCTGCACCAGAGCCCGGGCTATGAGATCGGCCGGGTGCTGGGGCTGGGGCCAATCTCCATGGTGCAGACGGCGGCGCTGGGGCTCCTGTGCGCCCTGGTGTCCATCCTGTTCTGCAAGGTGCTCCACACCGCCCCCAAGCTGTACGCCAAATATTTCCCCAACCCCCTTCTTCGGGCTGCCGCCGGGGGAGCACTGGTGCTGGCCCTCACCCTGCTGGTGGGCAGTCAGGACTACAACGGCGCGGGGGATGGGGTGATCCGCCGGATGCTGGCTGGAGAGACCATCCCGGAGGCATTTTTGATGAAGATCCTGTTTACCGCCCTGACTCTGGGCGCGGGCTTTCGGGGCGGGGAGATCGTGCCGGTGCTGTTTACTGGGGCGGCGTTTGGAACCACGGTGGGGCCGCTGCTGGGCCTTCCCCACGGCTTTGGTGGGGCGCTTGGCATGGCCGCGGTGTTCTGCGGGGCCACCAACTGTCCCATGACGGCGCTGATGCTGGCTTTTGAGCTGTTCGGCGGGGAGAGCCTGACCCTGTACGCAGTATGCTGCGGAGTGTCCTATATGCTCTCCGGGTACTACGGGCTGTACAGCGAACAGAAGATCGTCTACTCCAAGTTCCGCACGGAATGGATCGACAAAAAGGCCAGGTGACCCCTATTCCAGAGGAAGATAGAGGGAGAACTCACTGCCCTGCCCGGGCCGGGAGAAGAGCCGGAGATAGCCGCCCTGCCGGATCAGGATACGCCGGGTGAGATAGAGGCCCAGGCCCAGCCCATCCTGCTCCCGCACAGCCGCGCCCCGGTAGAAGCGGGAAAAGACCTGAGCCTGCTCCTCCTCTGGGATGCCGGGGCCGCTGTCCGTGACCCGGATGCGGCAAAATAATTCATAGCACTCGGCGGAGAGGGTGACTCTGCCCCCGGGCGGGGTGTACTTCAGGGCGTTGTCCACCACGTTGAACAGGGCCTCCGAGGTCCATTTGGCGTCAAAGCGGGCGGAACCGGTACAGGGCTGGACGGTGAGAGAGATCCCCTTTTCCGCGGCTGCGGCCGCACCCTGAGCGGCCGCGTCCTCCAGCAGGGGCTGGATGGGGTGGAGGGCCGGGGAGAGGGTGAGGACCCCGGCGTCCAGCCGGGAGGACTTCACCAGGGCCTCCATCAGGAACGCCAGCTTCTCCGCCTGGCCCCGCAGGGCGCGGAGCTGCTCCTGTTGGGCGGGGGAGAGGGGACTTTCCTCCAGCAGAGAGCCATACAGCAGCAGGTTGGCGATGGGGGTCCTGGTCTGGTGGGAGATGTCAGCGATGAGGGCGGCGATCTGCCGCCGCTCCTCGTCCAGGGCTCGGGCGGAGGCGGCGGAGCCGTTCAGGAAGCGGGCCAGCCGGGCCTCCAGGGCGGAGGGAATGGACTCGTCGAAGGACTCCTCCAAAAAGCTGTTGTCAATGGCCTGGGACAGCATCCGGTCCAGCCGGTCCGCCTGCCTTCGGGCGCGCCGCCAGTGGTACAGGCCGAACAGGACGCCCCCCGCGGCCGTGAGGAGGGCGAGGAGCAGAAGCGGGACCGTCATGGCTCCACCGCCCACACATAGCCCACGCCGTATACCGTCCGGATGGGGGCGTCGGTGAGCTTGGCCCGCAGGCGGTTCACGGCCACTGACAGGGCGTTCTCGTCCACAAATTCCCCGCCGTCCCAGACCTGCTCCAGCAGGCGCGCCCGGGGTAGAGTCTGCCCCCGGTGCTCCGCCAGCAGGCGCAGCAGCCGCTGCTCCGTCCGGGACAGCTCCAGCGGGACACCGTTCCGGGTGTAGGTCATCTCCTGGAAGTCAAAGGTAAAGGGGGGCAGCTCCAGCACGGTTCTGCGGGAGTGGGCGCGGCGCAGCAGGTTGTTTACCCGGGCACGCAGGACCGCCAGGGAGAAGGGCTTGGTCACATAGTCGTCCGCCCCCAGCTCCAGACCGGTGACCTGGTCCAGCTCCAAGTCGTTGGCGGTGAGAATGAGCACAGGCAGAGCGGAGCGGGCCCGCAGGCGGCGGAGCAGCTCCAGGCCGCTGCCGTCCGGGAGGTTCAGGTCCAGCACCACCAGGGAAAAGGGCCGTTCCTCCAGGGCCCGCTCCCCCTGGTCCAGGGTGGACGTCTGGATAAACCTCCGCCCCTCTCCCTCCAGGCCCAGCCGGATGCCCTGGCTGAGGGCACGGTCATCCTCTACGATCAGAATGTCATCCATACAGTCCGCCCTCTCTTTGCCCCACAGTCCGCTGCGGGGCTGATTTCAGCAATTATACCACGGGCCTTCCGGTGGGACAAGGGCGGCAGTCCGGCGGAGGGGCGGAACGGACCAGAGGAGAAAAGTGTAAAGTTGGCTTGACATATCTTGCATGAGGTGTTATACTCCAAAATGTAAAGCAAGCTTTACAAATGAGGAGGTGATGGCGTGACCAACCGGATCGCAGAGCTGCGAAAGGAGCGGAAGCTGTCCCAAGCGGAGCTGGCGGAGGCGGTGGACGTCACCCGCCAGACCATCATTTCACTGGAAAGCGGGCGGTACAACGCCTCGCTGCTGCTGGCCCACCGGATCGCCCGCTATTTCGGTCTGACCATCGAGGCGGTGTTCCTGTTTGATGAGGAAGAATGACAGACCCGCTTCGCCGGGGCGGGCATGACAGGAGGGTGCTGGAATGAAATATATTCAAAGGAAAACTGTGCTGCTGGGATCTGTTCTGGGGGTGGCCGTGGGCCTCTTTGCCGGCGCGCTGGTGCTGGGCGAACGGCTCTCCCCTCCGGTGAGCGGACTGTGCTTTGGAGTGGCCGGGATCCTGGGCGGGGTGGCCGGTTCCCGCCTGATCATGGCTCGTGTGGAGCGGAACTGGACACCGGAGGAGCGAAAGGAGATCGAGCGGGGGGAGCGGGACGAGCGCAATGTGACCATCCGGGAGAAGGCGGCGTACTCCAGCTGGTACTGGAGCCTGTATCTGCTGTGGGGGCTGTGGCTGCTGACCCTGGTGACGCAGGGCGGGATGTATGTGGCCTTTGTGTCGGCGGCCATCGTGCTGCACTGTATTTTTTACATGGTCAATGTCGGGCGCTGGTCCCGGCGGATGTGACCCACCCGGTTCCCGGTGGTTCCTGCTCCGGGAAGAGACTGGAAAAGACAAGAAAGAGGAGGAATTACGGTGCAATATCAGAAGGAATACCATTCTCCCCTGGGGGAGATGCTGTTGGCGGCGGATGACGAGGGTCTGGTCGGGATCTGGTTCCAGGGGGCGGTGCACTTTGGACGGGGGCTGGAGCCCGGGGGCCGGGAGGGGGAGCACCCCTTTCTGTCGGAGGCGGAACGGTGGCTGGACTGCTACTTCTCCGGCCATGAGCCGGAGTTCCAGCCGCCCATCCACTGGAGCGGCACCCCGTTTCAGCAGACCGTGTGGGGGCTGCTGCGGCAGATCCCATACGGGGCCACCATCACCTATGGAGAACTGGCCGTGCGTGCGGCGGAGCAGCTGGGCCGGCCTGGAATGTCGGCCCAGGCGGTGGGCGGGGCTGTGGCCCGCAATCCGATCTCCGTTCTGGTGCCCTGCCACCGGGTGGTGGGGGCGGACGGCAGCCTGACCGGATATGCCGGCGGCCTGGAGCGGAAGCGCCGGCTGCTGGATCTGGAGGCTGCGGGGAGAACCTGCCCAGATCAGGCGGATTAGGAGGAAAGCTGACCGGCGGGACCGTGATACTAAAAAGGGCGGTTTTATTTTACTTTTCCCGGATCAGCTCAGCCAGCTTCTCCTCACATTCCTCCTCGGTGGCGGCGTAGATGTTCCGAGCCATGCGCTTCTAGCCTGGATCAGTAACCGTTGGATCTCCTCTGGCGTCAGGACCTTCATTTATCTGGGCTTGGCAAATGGCAGCTTACATCCATCCGAAAGATTTCGGAAGATCAGTTTTTCTTCCACGGCCTTGTCCAGCGCGGCATGGAGGATGGTGTGGATGCCGCGAACGGTCTGGTCTAACAGTCCTTCGCCGTAGAGCTCGGTCCGTATCAGCCGGCCACCCTTTTTAAGGGATACATAGAATTCCTGGATGTCTGCGGTGGTCAGCTTGTCCAGATGGATTTGCCCTAACTCTTGGATGATATGCTGATAGATCCGCCGTTCATAGGACATCTGCGTGTTCGGGCGGAGATTTGGCTTTTTATATCCTTGATACCAGAGGTCCAGCCAATCGGCCAGTAAGATTCCGGTTTTAGGCTGGTCCGGCGCAGGTTCTTTCAGCGCATCCCGAAGTTGTGCCAGCTTTGCTGCACACTCCGACTTGGTTTTGGCGAGGACATTTCAAGTATAAAACTCTGCAAAAATAAAAAAGACATGATTTGCAGATCTTTAAGTAGAACAACATCGGAGCACATCATTCTAAAAGAGACAGCAAACCATGTCAAAAAATATACAGATAGATGAAGATGCGATAAAGGGACGGTTCAAGTAACTTGTGAACTGGTTTGTAGAAGAAACCTTTAAAACACTGCTGTTGGCTGGGGTAAGTACACCCTCTTGGTCAGCATAGCAAATACTTTTGTGGGCAACAGAATCAGTACCACGTCCAAAATAAGACGATACGACGGATATGACTCCTTCCCTCACCTGAACAGCGAAAGAGGAATTATGCCTCCTCCCACTGATGCAGCTCCACGTTTTTCCGGTGCTCCTCCCTGGCCTTCTGACACAGTGTGTCATCCAGACACAGATCAATGGCACTGTAGGTGTAAGCCCGCACAACTTTTTCCATCAACTTGCTTGCGCGGGGGGAGTTGACCAGTGACAGCGCACTTTTTTCGTGGACTACTACAGGATCACCCTCACCCTCCAGGGCGATCTCACAGTATACAGTGGGGCAGATGTAGCTGACATTTCCGATGTCGGAAGAGCCAGAGCCGGGATATTGTTCTTCTGGTACAAAGCCTTCAATACCCAGATCCTCAAAGTGATGCCGGCACAGAGAGGTCAGGCATTTTACATTGATCATATCATCAAAGGGATTCTCATAGTCCCGATATTTTAGACCAGCGCCGGTGGCTAAAGAGGCGCCCTCAGCAATCTTCAGCAGCCGTCTGCGCATTTCGGCCAAATAACCCTTGGTTTTGGCCCGGATGCTGAACCGGCACTGTGCAAACTCCGGAATGGTGTTGGTGGCCGTGCCGCCGTGGGTAATAATCCCGTGGACGCGGGCGCTCTGGGGGAGCTGCTGGCGCATGGCGTTCACGCTGTTGAACATGATGATGACCGCATCCAGAGCGTTGATTCCCTTCTCGGGATTCTGGGCGGCGTGGGCAGGGAAGCCGTGGAAATCAAACTCCAGGGAGTTCATAGCCAGAGAAAGTGTTTCCAGCGAGTTAAATTCATCCAGGTGGGCCTGGAAGACAAAGTCCACCCCTTGAAACACTCCGGCCTGGATCAGGTCATATTTGGCACCGAAGGTCTCCTCCGCAGGAGCTCCGATGACCTGGATGCGGCAGCCGAGCTTGTCTGCGGCATCCCGCATGCAGATGGCACAGGCGCACATGGTGGCGGCGATCCAGTTGTGTCCGCAGGCGTGTCCCGGACCGCCGTTGGGGCCAAAGCCGGGCAGTGCATCATACTCAGCCACAAAAGCAATGGTCAGGCCGGTGCCTGGTCCATACTGAGCCATAAAAGCAGTGGGGAGCTGTACTGCGGGGTTCGACACAGAAAAACCATACTTTTTCAGTACCTGAGTCAGATATGTGGCAGACTGAATCTCCTCCCCGCCCACTTCAGGATGCCGAAAAATATAGTCTGAGATTGCCTCAAAAGAATCCTTATGTGCCTGATACTGTGTGTCTACGGTTTGATACAAGTTGTCCTTTGTTAATTTCACCAAAAACACCTCGTCCCTTTCGAAAAAATTTATTTCTGTGTGAGACGAGTATAGCACAGATTCTGCAAAAAATAAATAATAAAATTTTGCGCTAAATAATATGAATTTTTTTATTCAAATAAAGACTGGTATTCCCTCATGGCCTGAGTTGCCCGGTCCTGATTCAATTCAAAGATGCGCAGCAGCAGTCCGTTGCAAAAGGCCATAGGCAGCACATAGGAATTAAAAAAGGTATCTGCCCGCTCATTGATGACGGCAAACAGATCCGCGCCCAATTGCTTTGCTGTTATTTCTGAATCGGTCAGGGTCAGCAGAGCGGCCTGCTTCCGGTGGGCATAGCGGCTTACCCACCGTTCGCTCTCTGTCATGGTGGGAAAGGCCACCACAAAGACGCAGTCATCAGGAGACAATAAGAACATTTTTTCCCGCAAAGCCAGCCCTTCTTCGGTGACGGCAGTGCAGGAGATTCCCATGACATTGAGATAGTTTTTCAAAAAATGGACCACAACCTCATCCGAGCCGCATCCCATCAGGTACACGCGGCGGGCATGGATGATGGTTTCTGCCATCTCTGTGAGCGTTTCCGCAGGGAACAGCTGAAAAAAATTCTGAATATCTAAATCCAGGTTATGAAAATAGGAATGGACATAGTCGTTATCCCGGTCCATCAGAGGCAGAGATGCATATACCCGCTGAGCAGGGACATATTCCTTGCGGATCTCCCGCCTATACTCTAAAAATCCATGGAAGCCGAGAGCTTTTGCAAAACGAATTACTGCGGTGTTGCTCACGCCAGACTGCTGGGCTAGCTCCGCAGAGGAGAGCAGAATGGACTGCTGATAGTTGTCGATGATATATTTGGCAACTTTTTTTTCCTGCATGGAGAGCGTATCGTATTTTTCCTTGATGCATTGCTTCATTGTTTTGTATTCCATAGCCGTTCCTCACCACAAAATAAATTTTTTTATTTATTATAGCACCGTTTTCCTCCGGCTTAAATGTTTTTTCTTCTCTGTAGTCATGTTGCCATAGGAAAATAATTTTTAAAATTTAATTTTATTTATTTTGAATACTCCTATTGACAGTGAAGAAAAAAGCCTTAATATACGGGTGTGAATATTTTTATTCACACAGCACAAAAAACAGCGTTGTGCTACGGATTTATTTGTCGGAGGTGTGTTATGAAGTCCAATACGGAACGTCCCAGTGCAGCAGACCCTGTTCCCGATGCAATTCAGACTCTTCCCGACCCCACACAGAAGTGGAAGTTTATCTCCAACCTGCACCCCCTGTCCATTGTGTTTGTCATTATTGTTCTCTTCTCCATCCTGACCTATGTGATCCCGGGTGGAGCCTATGACCGCTATGAGGTAACCATCGGCGCCCTGGGCGGAGAAACACGAGAGGTTTTGGATCCTGAGTCGTTTCATAACATTCCCTCGAACCCGCAGGGTTTCCTGCAGCTTTGGACCGCGTTTTTTGACGGCGCAGTGGAAGCGGCGGACATCAGCTTCCTGATCATGATCTGCTCGGGCGCATTTACCGCCATCATTGCCACTGGGGCCATTACTCAGGGGATTCACTCGCTGGTAAAGCGCTTTGGATCCAAGTTCTATGCCATTATCCCGGTCTGTGTGTTTGCCTTTGGACTGGCGGGTGCCGCGGCGGGACTCTATGAGGAGACGATCCCATTTATTCTGGTGCTGGTGCCGCTGATGGTCTCTATGGGCTTTGACTCCATGGTTGGGCTGATGGTGGTACATTTTGCTGTGGCATCAGGCGCATCCACCCCATTTTTGAACCCCTTCAATCTGGGGGTGGGGCAGGCGCTGGCAGAAGTACCTATGATGTCCGGTATTGTAGTCCGGTTTATCCTTTGGGTTATTATGATGGCCTTGACTTCGGTCTATATCCTGCGCTATGCCTTTAAGGTAAGGGCAAATCCCACCTTATCCATCTGCTATGAGTCCGACTGCAAGAAGCGTGAAATGTACAACGCATCTGCCCTGGATGAACTGGAAGGCATGAACAAGCGCTCCATGCTGGTACTGCTGATGGTGCTGGCCGGGTTTTCCGTAGTGGTCTATGGTGTGCTGCAGCATGGCTGGTGGTTTGGTGAGATCGCATCGGTCTTCCTGTATATGGGCATTGTCATCCCCCTGGTAGGTGGTCTGTCGGTCAATGAGATGATTTCCAAGTTTATGGAGGGCATGGCCTCTACCCTCTCTGCTGTGTTGATGATCAGTGCCTCCCGGGTCATTTCGGCAATTTTGACCAACAGTAATACTATGGATACCATTCTTCACTTCCTGTCCGGATCTCTCACAGAAATGCCCAAGATGGTATCTGTTTTGGTTATGTTTGCCATCTCGGCGGTGAGTATGTTGCTGGTCCAGAGCATGTCCGGACTGGCGGCAACTATGATGCCGATTATGAGCCCCCTGTCCGACCTGTTGGGAATTTCCCGCCAGGTGATGGTCTCCAGTTATGTCTTTGGAACAGGGGCGCTGGCGACTTTGGTTCCTTGGGAAGGGATCAACTATGCCATGAGCAACCTGGCCGGTGTAGATTTTTTTGGGTACTTGAAGGAGCTGGCTAAGTTTACGTTTCTTGTTTATATTCCATTTTGTGTGATCTCTTTGATTTTTATGACCGTGTTCAATTTCACATAAGAAGGCTTCTTGTGTATCAAAACTCCCCACAGTTTGTCGGTATGGTGCAAACTGTGGGGAATTCCTTTTCAACGCCTCATGAAAAACCATCACAGCTGGGAATGAAAATATGGTCTGTGAGGCAACCGCATGATTTGCCAAACTGAAGTCAGCAGGCGTACCGTTGTTGCTGAGGCCATGCAGATCTTGGAGCAGACAGAGTGAGGCGAACGAACGGATGACGAGATGTAGGTGCAGTGTTGGAACACGGTGAAAAGTCCGAAGGGCAAGTCCCGACTTGTGTCCTTCGGTTTTCTCTGTGTTTCAGCGCAACGAATTCTGCGTAGCCTCATCATCATTGAAAAGCTGCGTCCCGGCATCTGGCCACAAGCAGAAAAACAGAGCCTCCGGCAGCGTTATACTGCCGGAGGCTCTGCCTGGGGATGATGTCATCGCGCATGCGCAGCCGCTGCTGTGTCAACGGTGCGGGAAGTGGCTCAGGCCTCTTGGTATAGTTCCAGAATGGCACCGTCCTTCCACACAAAAGCCAGCTTATCCCCCTTGTCATTGGCGTCCATGGGGCCGCAAATGACGGAATCCGCGTCGTCCATGTACTTCTGAAGGTCATCCACCCTGTACGCCACATGGGGGTTACGGTGGAGTACCTCGGGGAAGGGGGTGCCCTCCTCAAATTTCAGGTACTCGATCTTGTAGTCATAGTCATTTACCTGGCTTGCCCAGAACTTGGCTCCCTCATTATAAACCATGCAAGGCTTGCGGTTGGTGATGGGGATCCCGATATGCATATATTCAGCGGACATATGGTACTTCCTCCTTCTTCAGCTCAACGCTGATGTTTAACTGTTTCATAGATCTCGAAGGCCTGAGCGGCGGTGTAACCCTCGTGAACCACCTTTGCAATGGCCTGAGCCATACCAGCGGGGCAGTCGGACTGGAAGATGTTTCGGCCCATGTCCACACCGTGGGCGCCCTCCTGGATGGCCTTATAGGCCATCTCCAGAACTTCCGGCTCAGGCAGCTTCTTGCCGCCGGCGATGACAATGGGCACGGGGCAGGCGGCGGCCACTCTCTCGAAACCGTCGCAGTAGTAGCTCTTCACCACGTTAGCGCCGTTCTCCGCCAGCACACGGGTGGCCAACTGGAAGAACTTCTCGGTACGCTCCATGTCCTTGCCTACAGCCACGACGCCCAGGGTGGGGATGCCGTACTTGATACCGGCGTCGGCGGTGCGGGCCAGCAGCTCCAGAGAGCGGGACTCACCGGCGGCACCAATGAAGGTCTGGACAGCCATGCAGTCGGCGTTCAGCCGGATAACACTGTCGATGTCGCAAGCGAAGCCGCTGCCATTGGACATATCATCGAAAAGGACGGTGGAGTCATAGGTCACTCGGACACATTTGCCCACCTGAGCAGTGGGGGAGATACAGGAGTGGATGACGCCGCGGGTTCCCATCAGCACATCTACATAGGGGATCAGGGGCGGGATGACCAGATCGATGCGTTCCAGTCCGGCGGTGGGCCCCATGATATAGCCGTGGTCAAAGGCCAGCATAACGGTGTTGCCCGACTTGGGGTCGAACATCCTGGATAGCCGGTTCTTCATGCCCCAGTCACAGTGGGTGTTGCCCTTGACGTAAAAGCCTTCCTGGGCCGCAGGTACGTCCAGATGATAGTCATGGGCGGCCTTGTTTCCGATATTATCAGCCATAATGATCGCTCCTTTTACGCTTTACTGTAAGCGGGGGTGTGGCAGGGGGCCTTCCACAGGCGGATGAACTCGTCGTCCCACTTGGCAATGTTCAGCTGGAAGCCCCCGGCCTCCTGAACGGTGAGGATCTCGCCCACCATGCTGGCTACGACCTCGATATCCTTGGCCTTCAGGAACTCCACAGTGTCCTTAAAGAGCACCAGCATCTCCATCATGGTTGTGGCGCCGCAGCCGTTGACCATAACGAAGGTCTGGTCGCCCGCCTTCAGCTCCAGCTTCTTGAACAGGGCATCGGCGACAGTAGCGACCGTCTCTTTGGAGGACATCATAGGCACGCGGACACCGCCGCCCTCGCCGTGCTGACCGGCGCCGATTTCCATCAGGTCCGTTTCCCCCAGGTCACCGAAAGACATCCCGTTCTGGGGATGGGTGGCATCGGTGGATTTGACGGTGATGGAGGCCATATTGTCCGCATAGCGCTGGGCGATTTCGGCGACCTCGTCCAGGCTCTTACCCTCCCTGGCCGCAGCGGCGGCGATATGGTACAGGGCCACGGCGCCTGCCAGACCGCGCTTGTTGTCCTCGCCGTTGGGGTCAAACTGGACCTCCTCGCCCGTTACCACCTGGCGAAAGTTCAGGCCGGCCTTCTCCGCCAGCTTCATGGCCTGCTTGCCGGCCAACTGGTCGCCGGCGTAGTTCAGGGTGAGCAGCAGAACGCCGTGGCCCTTGTCAGCCAGCTTCATGGCGTCAAAGACCAGCTTGCCGTTGGGGGCGGCGAAGATATCGCCCACGGCCTGGACGTCCAGCATACCTGTACCTACAAAGCCGGCCTGGGCAGGCTCGTGGCCGGAGCCGCCATAGGTCACGATTGTTACGCGGTCCGCATCGGCCAGATCCTTGCTGATGACCAGGTGGCCGTCCACGTCCAGAATGTCGGGATAGGCCAGACCCAGACCCACCAGCTCCTCGTCGGTAATGGTCTCAGGGGCGTTGATAAACTTCTTCATTTTCATATTAAATACCTCCCGGTTAAGATTGACTCAGCTTAGTTGGCCTTGGAGAGGCCCTTGAAAAAGTAGGCCATGGAAGTGGCCCCGGCGTCGGGGGTGCCGATGGTCTGCTCCCCATAGCTTTTGGCCCGGCCGAATTTGGAGACAAACTGCTTGCTGGCTTCGGAACCCTCGTGGGCGGCGGCGGCGGCCACGTCGAACAGCTCGCTCTCACTGTCGCCGGCGTAGGCGGCGATGGCTTGGCTGGCGGGGATCAGAGCATCCATCATGGTCTTGTCGCCTACCTTTGCGCCGGACATTTCATCCAGAGCAGTAAAAGCGCCGGCAAACATGGCCTTTAGGCCGGCCACGTCAACCTCGTCGCTGGCGGGGGCGGCCTCCTGCATACCGTCCAGCCAGGTGTTCCACAAGGGGACGGCGCTACCGCCGTTGAGCATCATCACGGCCATGGCCGCAGCATCCAGCATAGACTGGATACCGCCATCGGCTTCAGCCACTGCCTGGGAGATGGCCTTGGCGATCTTGGTCATGGTCAGTCCGTGGTCAGCGTCGCCGAATTTAGAGTCGATCTCCGTCAGAATATCCTCTGCTTCGGAGACACAGGTACATGCGTTAGTCAGGCGCACCGCCAGCTCGGTCTTTTTCACAGTCGATTCCTTCTTTCTTGCGTCAGTACAGTTTGGGGGAGTATGGTTGTTACCTTTGTACCTAATATTATATTTGAAATGAACAAATATCAATTGAATGGCATATAATCTGCAAAACAAATAAGAAATGCAACTAAAAATTGTGCAAAACGAAAAAAGAAACCTCTGTGTCCCAGTAAAAATGGATCACAGAGGTGTTACAAATGTTAATTCAGAGCGGATTCGACGGCGGCGGACCTTGCCACCAGATGGGTGAAGATACCAGTCCGCAGCGCGCCGCGCACGGCCTGGACGCTGGTGTTGGCGGAACAGACGCCGATGATGTTCCGACAGCTTTTTAGGAGTTCCAACGGGATCTGGATGGCGAAATCCTGGTCTGATTCAATGATTTTTCCCTGGTCGTTAAAGTAGTAGACCAGCAGACGGCCGCAGGTGCGCTCTTTTTGGAGAAGATCGCCGTATCGGACCAGGGAAGCAAAATCCGGGCTGGATGGATAGTTGCCGATGTTTACCAGGGCGGTATCCATGGCGGCCCATTGCGTTTGGATTTTCCGATAAATCTCAGTGGAACACAATAGCTGCTTTTCCTCCACGCTCTCCGGCAGAGCGGGGAGATAGATGAAATGGGGGACAGCCCCCAGTTGCTGGGCGATCAGGCGTACATTCTCATTGGACTGATAGTTCCGGGCGGGGATGCTGGCATTGCCCACCAGAGGGCAAATGTCGGTGACACTGCTGTTAAATTGCGGGTTTTCCTCCAGCCACATAACAAGCTGACCAATCAGATGGCCCCAACCGATCCCAAGTCTCTGAGAGCCTAACTGCCGCAAAAGCTGTACGGCCCCCTGAGAGAGGGATTGATTGGTGGCGTTGTCATCCTCACCGTCCGGCACCAGAACGCAGTCACGAATGGAGCTGGTCTGCCGCAGCCGATCCTGCGCGGATTCTGAATGGGTCTCCGGCCGGGAAACAGTGATCCGAACCACCCCCAGCTCTCTGGCTTCGCGGAGCATACGGCTGACAAGGGGGCGGGAAATGCCAAGTTCTGTGGCAATATCGCTCTGTTTCCGATCTTCCAGATAGTATTGCTGTGCCACATAGGCAAGCTTTTGGATTTTATCTTGGCTGGGAGTCATTGCTGTACCTACCTTATGTCACATTGGTAACTACATCATAGTACGGAATTGTGCGAAATGCAATCAGAAAATGTGGTGGAGAGCTTCTAAAATCTGAGGAGGAAATTTGCTTGTGCTACTGGTTTCCATGTTAGCTCAAAGTACTGACGCCGCTGTCTGTTGGAAGCGTCACTCATGTCAAGCATGAGTTTCCGCTCTCCGGGAATATGGGCGCATCTTGGAGCCTCACCTCGAGCTCTCTTGGTCAAAATCCGCATTGGTAAGGGCGATGGATGGGTTTAGGGTGACAAGATACAAAGCCCCGATTGCTTAAAATACAACGACCAAAAGCATCTTGAAGGCCTCTTGTCCATACACCGCATGAGGGTGCCCGGCCGGCATGACGATGGATTCCCCCTCGTGAAGCAGATATTCCGTTCCGTCAATGGTGATTTTTCCAATGCCGTCCAAACAGGTGACGAAGGCGTCACCGTCCGATTTATGGGAGCTGATCTCCTCGCCCTTTGCAAAGGAGAACAGGGTGATGCTCACCGCCGAGTTTTGCGCCAGAGTCTTGCTGACAACCTGTCCATCCTGATAAGAGATCTGTTCCTTCAGCGTTAGTACCTCTGACCGTGAGATATTTTTCATTTTTGCGTTCATAGCAGCGGCCTCCTGTCATAAAATTATAGTTTTGATTTGCGCTGCTGGGTCTATTCCATGAATGAGGAAAACTGGAAGAACTGTTATTCCAGAATCCTGCCATCCACCGAGAGGGTGACAATCTGCCAGGGAATGAATTTTCCGCTTGCCTGCAAGGCTGTTTTGGCTGCCAGCTCCAGTCCTCCGCAGCAGGGGACCTCCATCCGCACGATGGTCACGCTTTGGATGTTATTGTTTTGAATGATCTGCGTCAGCTTTTCGCTGTAGTCCACGCTGTCCAGCTTGGGGCAGCCGATGAGAGTGATCTTTCCGCGTATAAAATCCTCGTGCATTCTGGCATAGGCGTATGCGCTGCAGTCAGCCGCGATCAACAGCTTCGCCCCGTCAAAATAGGGAGCGTTGACCGGAGCCAGCCTGATTTGGCAGGGCCATTGTCCCAGACGCGAAACGGCCTGGGTCTGAGCGGGAGATGCGGCCTCCTGTGAATGCTGAAGACGCTGTGTCCGGCTGCTGGGGCATCCCTTGTGGGGAGCGGCGGAGAGATGCCCCTGTTCATTCTGTTTCCTCATATGTTCCTGCACGGCCTTTTCGTCATAGGCGGCGGCCTCCCGCTCCACAAAGGAAATGGCGCCGGTGGGGCAGGTAGGCAGGCAGTCGCCTAACCCGTCGCAGTAGTTGTCCCGCAGGAGCTTCGCTTTTCCATCCACCATGCCGATCGCTCCCTCGTGGCAGGCTGCGGCACACGCACCGCAGCCATTGCATTTTTCTTCATCTATTTGGATAATTCTTCGAATCACGTTCATTCTGTCCTTTCTCTTGTATTTCTGGGCATAGTATACTATACTTGAAGATGAAAGTCTGTTGTTACAACAACAAAAGGAGAAAAACATGAATTTGTCCAATACACTGTTATTTCGCGGATTGGAGGATACAGAGATCACATCCCTTTTGAACTGCCTGGATGCGACAGAGCGCAGCTACAAAAAAAGTGAGGTGATCCTTTCAGAGGGGAGCATCACAGAGAATATCGGGATCGTACTGTCCGGCATGGCGGTGATATTCTGTAACGATATTTGGGGCAATACCAGTATTTTGGGAAATGTTGCACCCGGTTCCGTATTTGCTGAGGTATATGCCTGCGTCCCGGGGCAGCCGATGCTGGTGAGCGTATCCGCTGTGGAGGATACGTCCGTCCTGTTCATGAATGTAGGCCATGTCTTGGCCACTTGTACCAATTCCTGCCCGTTCCATACACGGCTTGTCCAAAATTTGCTGACTATCTGCGCCCACAAAAGCCTCCGGCTTTCCCAAAGGATCCTGCATACCACCTCCAAATCCATTCGGGGAAGGCTGATGTCCTATTTTTCGGAATGTGCCAAACTCTCCGGGAGCAACTCGTTTCTTATCCCGTACAACCGCCAGCAGCTGGCGGACTACCTGAATGTGGACCGCAGCGCCATGTGCAATGAGCTTTCCAAAATGCAGAAGGACGGCGTCATCGAGTACGAGAGAAACCGCATTTTACTCAAAGCTTAAAAGCAGAGAGAAAGACCCACAAACCCTGCGTGAGAGCGGACAAAGTGAGGCGAGGACAGCTATTTTCTGTCCTCGCCTCGTTTGCTGGAGCATACTCAGTTCGCCATATCCTGATACAGGAAGGTCACAATCTGGGCACGGGTACAATCAGCATTGGGGCTGAAGCTGTTGCCGCTGGTGCCGGAGGTAATGTCCTCGGACACTGCCCAGCGAACGGCCCCTGCGTAGTAAGCATTGGCGTCCACATCGGTGAAGCTCATGGCGTAGTCCACCACGGGGGAGCCGTTGGCCCGCCACAGGAAGGTGACGGTCTGGCCGCAGTTCACGGTGGCGTCCGGGCTGAAGGTGGTGGCGCTGGTGCCGGAGGTGATCCCCTTGGACACCGCCCACTCCACCGCGTCGGTGTAGTAGGCATTCGCGGACACATCGTCAAAGCGGGCATCAGGCTTTTCCGCCGCACCGTCCCCGATGAAGCTGGCGTCAACGGTGACCTTGCTGTCCGCCATGTGGAAGGTATAAGTAGTCTCAGACCGCTTAGTGACCTTCAGGTCCTTGTTCTTGGCGTCGGTGATGGTCAGCTCGTCCAGGACATAGCCGCTGTCAGGCTTCACGGTGACGGTGATGCGGGTTCCGGCGGAGGCCTCATCCGCGCTGACAGTTACGGAGCCGTGTCCGTTGTCCCCGGTCACGATAGCGTAGGTGCGCTCGTTGCCCGAGGAAGAGCCTCCGCTCCCAGAGCCGTCGTTCTCTCCCACATGGGGCACCGTGATGGAGAACTGATTGCGGGTGCGGAAGAGTTTGCCCTCCTCCGCAGAGTACCAGTTCACGTCCACCTGATCGCTGCCCTCATGAAAAGTGAGGAGCATCATCATACCCAGGCCGTAGTCCAGGTCGATGCCCTGGGCGTCGCACAGCAGGGAGGTGACTTCCTCTCCGGCTCCGTTTTCGTCGGTGCGGGCGATGACATCGGGGAAGCCGATGTGGCCGCCGATGGCCAGCACTACGTTCTCATTCTTCTTCCCCAGCTGCTCCCAGATTTCAGATCCGTCCATACCGTCCTGCGTGTACCCGCTGGTGTAGTCCAGGTCCTCATCGTTGAGGTGGGTGCCGTCCCAGTACATGAAGGCATGGGTGGTGACAATCACATTCTTATCCGGGTTGGCCTTGATGATCTTATCGGCCCAGTCCAGCTTGTCCTGAGTGGGCGCCCAGCCCAGGGAGAGGATCAGGTACGCCCGGTCTCCCACGGTGACCTCCCAGTAATTGCAGTCCAGCTTATCCTGCCCCAAAATCTCGTGCTCATACGAACCGCCAAAGCAATCTCAGCTGGCAAATTCCTCATAGGGGAACGTCTGGTTAAACCCGTTGGAGTCATCGTGATTGCCCCGCATGGGCATCCAGTCAATACTATCGCTCTTGTCCAGGAGGTACATGGCATCGGCACAGTTGCTCCACTGGGTGGAATTGCCGCTGTTAACCATGTCCCCCATGTGCATGACGGCCTGAATGTTGTAGGTCTGCTCGTGATCCACGATCCACTGGGTCAGCTTCTTATAGATGTCGGGATACTTCTCGGACAGGAACTGGGTGTCGGGCAGGGCCACCATGGAGTAGTCGCCCTGGGCAAAGCCCGGGTCGATCCAGTCCACAAAGGCGGCCACGTCGTTATCCCGGTCAGACCGGTCCTCATAGAGATCCTGCTCGCCGTCAAACTGCCAGCTGGCCAGCAGGGTTTCCCCCTCAGCGGGGACCGCCGCCGCGTCCGCCTGAAGGGCCTGAACATCCGCTTGGATCTGTTCCGCGGTGCGCACATCCGACCAGACGCTGATATTGGCGATCTCACCCCTGAAATACTGGTCGTTGTATCCCTCGTCGTACACCTGTCCGCCGGTGCCCCGGTAGTCGCCGCCGATTTTCAGCGCCTGGGCCGGAACCACAGGTTCAAATTCGCAGTCTTCCACGGTGCTGACCAGGACACCGTTGATGTAGCAGGACACGGTATCCTTCTCGGGGTCAAAGGTCACCGCCAGGTGAATCCACTCGCCCTGCCGCAGGTCTACCCCGGAGAACACCACGCTCTGCACGCCGCCGTTGGGCTGGTTCCTCCGCTCCTGATGCCAGTAGAGGCGGGGCGCGCCGTTCTCATAGACCTCCAGGCTCACATAGCCCAAGTCGTAGTCATAGTAGCCCGCGTCCATCCAGCTGCCGATGATGACGCCGCCCCGGCCATCCAGAGCCTCGGGCAGCTTAACGGTGGCTTCAAAACTCAGGGGAACCTTGCTGAGCCGGTCCTCCATGGCCAGCTGGTCCTCCGGGCCGCAGAAGGACACGCCGGTCATATCTTCCGGGAAGGACGCAGGCTGATAGTCATACTTCCAGCCTGCGTAGAGGGTGGTGTTGCCCGCCACCTTGTCGCTTGCAAAGTCCCACTTCTGGGTGCAGCTGGCGTCCTTATACCAGCCGGTGAAGACAAACCCTTCCAGCTTTGGCGGTTCAGGCTCCTTTACCAGCCCGCCCACCTTGGTCTCCTGAGGGGGAACGGGCTCGTTGTCCTCGCCGGCAATGCCCAGATCAAAGTTCACCGCATAGATGGTCTCGGGATCTTCTGCATAACCGACAGCCTGAACGTCCACGCCGCCTTGGACCAGATCTGGAAAGACCCGGTTGCGGTAGACTGGCTCTTCCACATCCCGGAAGTCCCAGGCGTGGGCAAGGCCCTCCTCTTCCCCTGTCACGGTCTTACCGGCATACTCGGCAATTTCCTCCCCGGTACGTACATCGTCCCACATGCGCACCTCGGCGATCTTGCCGTCCAGCAGCAGCGGGGTGCTGTGGTAGTCGCTGCCGAAGCAGAGCCAGCTGTCCAGCGTGCCGCTTCCGAACCCGGAGACATCCGTAGTGTTGCGCAGTTCCCCATCCACATACACCCGCAGTTCCTTGACGCTGTTGTCCCGAACCACTGAGATCAGCATCCAGTCCCCGGTGCAGATTTCAATGTCGCTGAACTTGTAGTCGTGGTTCGGTCCGGCCTGATCTCAGTAGCGAAGGGTGTTGCTGGTGGTGACCTCGATCCCCCAGGTTGTGCCGTCCCTGCCGTAGTTGTTCATGATGATCTGGCGGCGGGTTTCGTTCTCATCCAGCTTTAACCAGACCTCCACCGTATTGGGGATCTTGATCGCCCCCTGAACCTGGACATACTCCCCCTCTTCGGAGTCAAAGCGCAGGCCGCTGCCCGGCGCAGTCAGCTTGATGTCCTCTTCCGTCTCAGCGGCGGTGTCGGAGGACGCCTGCTCTGCGGGCTCCAGGGGGATCATGGGCAGGCTGTCAGCGGCCTGACTTCCGTTCTCCAGCCCTTCGGGGCCTTCCGCCGGGACCTGAGAGTCAGAGTCAGGCTGGGTCTGGGAGAGGACTGTGTCCTCTCCCGCCTCCTCCACGGAGGGGGCGGCCAAGGCGCTGACAGACAGGGATGCGGTCATGACCAGAGCGAGGGTCAGCGCGATCCCTCTCCGCAGCCACATGGGGTGTTTGCTCATAAGGTTCCTCCTCACTAAACAGAAAACGATGGCTTAATAGAACTTCTTTTTGATTCGCACAAAGACGCGCTCGATGCAGTAGGCCACCAGGAAGACCAGCAGGATAGCGACCCCAGCAGTACCGTAGTCATACCCCTGTAAACTATTGGAGATCACATAGCCCACGCCGCCGGCCCCCACCATGCCCAGGATGGCGCACTCGGAAAAGTTGACCTCCAGGCGCATACCGGCCCAGGCCACAATCTGGGACAGGGCGGCTGGCAGCACCGCGTTCATAAAGATGGACAGACGGCTTGCGCCGGTGACCTCCAGGGCCTCGATGGTCTCCTCGGGGATGCTCTCAAAGCTCTGGGCAAAGGACTTGGTAAAAAAGGCGGTGGTATGGACGCACAGGCCGGCCACGCCGGCCTCCGGCCCCATCCCCAGGCACACCAGCATCAGCAGCACCCACACCGGGGTTGGCACCGCCCGCAGGAAGGTGAAGAAGGACTGGGTCAGCACGGAGAGCCATGGTAGCCGAAACACGTTCCGGGCGGCCAGCATACCAAAGATGATTCCCAGGATCAGACTGTAAAGCAGGGAGAGCACGGCAATGGAGACCGTCTCCACCAGAGAGGATAAAATCAGATCCATATTGGTAAAATCCAGATGGGCCAGATCCCAGAATACCACGCCGATGTCCCCCGCCCGGGAGGTCATTTTCAGCCAATCGATGTCCAGATAGGCCAGGCTAAGAACGGACAGCGCCGCCACCCCAGCGAGGAACATTGGAATGAAGCGGTTGCGCTGGCGGTATTTCACCGGGATCTTGCTGCGCTTTTTTTCCACCGGCCGTTGGGCGGCCCCGGCGGCACAGTTTACCGTGTCGGCGTTCATTTCAACAGCTCCTTCCGAAGTTTTCCGGTGATCTGGTCCACCACGATGACCATGGCGGCGATCAGCAGAATGATGGTGAGGGCGATATCATAGCGGAAGCTCTTGATGTAGGAGAAGAGGGTCAGTCCCACGCCGCCGCCGCCTACCATGCCCACGATGGTGGAGGCCCGGATGTTCACCTCTACGCAGTAGAGGAACCAGGAGAGGAAACCGCTCAGGCAGGACGGCAGGATGGCCTGAGCCACCCGCTGGGGAAAAGTGGCCCCCACCGCCTGCAAGCTCTCCACGCAGTCCTGGGACACGTCCTCCATGGTTTCCACAAAGGCCCGGACCATAAAGGCGAAGCTGGTGATGCACAGGGCCACGAAGCCCACGCCGGTGCCGATGCCCAGAGAGGAGAAGAGAATAAAGGCCCATACCAGGGCGGGGATATTGCGCAGGAAGGTGGCGAAGCCCCGGACCACTTTGGCAAAGCGCGGGAAAGGCGAGACCTTCTCGCTGCCGAACAGGGCCACGAAAAATGCCAGGATGGCAGCCACGGTGGTGGCGGACATGGCCAGGGCCAGGGTCACCAGCACGCTGGAGAAAATGCCGGGGATGCGGCTGGCCTTGGGCAGGGCGGGAGGCAGAAAATCCTCCTTGATGAATTCCCAGAAGGCGTCCCCGTTGGCCGCCAGCACCATGGGATTGAACTGCGTGAGATAGGTGCATACAGCGAACAGGAGCACCGCGGCCAGCAAAAAGCCGGTGTAGAGCCGCTTCAGGTCATGCGCAATGGGCGGAATTTTTCTGGTCATTGCGTTCCCCTCCAATCATCAGATTTTTCCGGGAGGTACCGTAGATCTGCTCGATGGTGGCGTCGTCCAGCTCCTCTGGCCGGCCGTCAAAGACGATCTCCCCCTTGGACAGGCCGATGATTCGGGTGGAGTATTTCAGTGCCACGTCCAGCTGGTGGAGGTTGACGATACAGGCGATGTTCCGCTTCCGGGTCATGGTTTTGAGCAGGTCCATGATGGTCTTGGCGCTGGAGGGGTCCAGAGAGGCAATGGGCTCGTCGCACAGCAGGAGCTTTGGCCGCTGCATGATGGTCCGTGCGATCCCCACACGCTGCTTCTGACCGCCGGACAGGTCGCTGGACCGGTTGTAGGAGAACTCCTCCAGCCCCAGCTCTTTCAGAAGGTCCAGAGCCTCCTGCTTGTCCTCCTCGCTGTACCGGCCGAACACGCCCTTGACCCCGCCCATATAGCCCAGGCGGCCGTGGAGCACGTTTTGCAGGACGGATAGGCTGTACACCAGATTGTAGTTCTGAAAGATCATGCCCACCTTGCGCCGCAGCTGCCGCAGAGCCGCCCCCCGCTGGGCGGAAACCGCCTGGCCGTCCAGCCAGACGGTGCCGCCGCTGATGGGGATGAGGCGGTTGATGGCGCGCAGGAGGGTGGATTTTCCCGACCCGGAGGGGCCGATGACGGAGATAAACTCCCCCTCAGCCATCTCAAAGGACACGCCTTTCAAGGCATGCACACCGTTTGGGTAGTGCTTGGATACATTCTCAAATCGCAGGAGCGGTTCCATATCGTTCCTCCTGTACGCCTGCCGGCTTAAAATTCGTTGATGATCTGGTTCAGCTCGATGATCTCCTGGTAGTCGCTCATATCACACTCGATGAAGCGGGCGCCGGGTACCTTGATGACGTCGGCGAAGTAGTCCTCGTTCTCATAGCTGGTGAGGAATTCGGTAAGCTTGTCCCGGGTCTCCTGGTCCACGTGCTCGGCCACCACCATGGCCTCGGCGGGAATGGCGCCGGACTCGTGGATGATCTTCACGTCGTTCTCGCTGGCGTTTCCGTTGGCAATCTCGCTGGCCAGGATCTGGTCGGAGATGGGCGCTACGTCCACGTCGCCCTTGACGACCGCCTGGAGCCCCGCCTGGTGGGAGCCGGAGAAGCTCACCGCCTCAAAGAAGTCGCCGTTGGTGTGGAGCATGTCGGAGTTCAGGTTGTCGTCCGGGAACGCCTTGATGATCTCCGCGGTGGGCACCAGGTTGCCGGAGGTGGAGTCGGGATCCACGAAGGCCATGGTTCGGCCCTTGATATCCTCAATGGAATTGATGGCGTCGTTGGCGCTGTTGGTGATGAACACGGAGTGGTAGATGGCCTTGTCGGGGTCTCCGTCCTCCGCCTTCATCACGATGGGTTCCAGATCGGTGCGCTCCACACCCAGGGCCAGGGCCTGGGAGCCCATGTAGGCCATATCGGCGCTGCCGGTGCGCAGGGCTTCGATGATGGCATTGTAGTCGCTGGCCTGGATCTCTTCCACCTCGCAGCCCAGGAACTCGCCCAGATCCTTGGCCAGGCCGTTGCGGGCGTCGGCACTCTCCGTCGTAGATTCATTGGGGGCGTAAGCGATGGTAAACACGCCGTCCTCCCCGCCGGGGTTGGAGCCCTGGCTGCCGGAGGCGGATGCGTCAGCGCTGCTGCCGGATGTGCCGCAGCCGGCCAGCAGGGAGGCCGCCATGGCGGCGGAGAGGGTCATGGTCCAGAATTTTTTGTTGAAGTTCATGATGTTCAAGCTCCTTTTCGTGTCAATTTACAGCTGCTGTCATATATTTGCTCCAAAATGGAGAGAATTGTCGCCGGCTCGATGGGCACCGGGTTGTTGTCCGCCCGGCCCTTGGTCATGCCAAGCCGCGCCAGGCGGGGCAACTCCTCCCGCTGTGTGCCCCACTCTTTCAATGTGGCGGGCTGCCCGGAGCGGCGCAGGATGCCGCACACCTTTTCCGCCAACTCCTTCGGACTGGAGACGCCCAGGGCGTCCAGCAGGGGTTCCGGCCGGGCGAGGGCCTGAGCATTGAGCTGGAACACAGGCCCCAGGAGCATACTCACCGCCGCCCCATGGGGGATGCCGCAGTGCATGGTCAGGGGATAGGAGATGGAGTGGCAGGCCGTGGTCTTGGTATTGCTGAAAGCCAGCCCCGCCAACATGCTGCCACGGGCCATGGCCTCGTGGGCCTCCATGGTTCCTGCCAGCAGGCCGTCCATGTGCCCCATAATCGTGCGGATGGCTTCCAGCGCCAATCCCCGGGACACAGCGTTGGTTCCCTTCGCCCAATAGCTCTCCACCGCGTGGGCCGCCGCGTCCAGGGCGGAAGATACTGCCAGAGTAACCGGCATCCCCGCCGCCAGTTCCGGATCCACCAGGGCGGCAAAAGCGTAGTTTTCCCGGCACTCCACCGAGCGCTTGGCATCCCGCTCCGGGTCCCAGATCGTGGCCCAGCAGGTGACCTCGCTGCCCGTTCCCGCGGTGGTGGGCACGCCGATCCACCGGGCGGCCGGATGGCCGTAGGACTTTTCCTCGATCAGCCGCCGCAGGCTGTCTGCGTCGGGCAGGTCTGTGCCGTACAGGCAGCACAGAGACTTGCCCACATCCAGGATGCTCCCGCCGCCCACAGCTACCACCACCTCCGGGACAAAGTCCCGGGTGGCCTGATAGGTCTCAAAGAGCTGCTCCACCGTGGGGTTGGAGGCACGGAACACCAGGGAACAAACCATGAAGCCGGCATCAGCCAGCTCCATGAATGTGGGCAGCTTCAGCACATCTTCATTCCACACCAGCAGGAGGACACGGCCCTCTTCCAAAGCCATCTCACGCAGCAGAGCTGCAAGCTCTCCAGCGCAGCCAGGTCCCTCCACAGTCTGTACGGGGTTATAATACCGGTTCAACACGCCGCCTCCTGTTCCGCCATCCGGCGGTTGATCTCAGCCACCGCATCGGGCAGCTCCCGGATGGAGTCGATGACCAGATCCGCGCCGGCCTCCAGATAGCGCTCCGCCGCCGCCTGCTTGCGCTGCTCCAGTTCGTCGGGTGCCATGGCCTCATACTCGGCCTGGGTCAGCCCCAAAAGGTTGGAGCCGGTAAGGATGCCGATGCTCCAGGCACCTGCGTTTTTCCCCTCCTGAATGTCCACCACCGTGTCTCCCACCTTCACGACCGCAGAGGGAGGATACACATTCAGCCTGCGCATATATTGGTGCGTATGTAAAAGCGATGAAAGCCGCCATTGAATAGAGACAGCCGGATGGATCGCAAGGTGATATTTCCAGCATCAGCGTTTCATATATCCCTCGGCCTGGACAGCCGAAGATGTATTCTCTGTTTACTGAGCTGCAAATTTGGCACGGCGTTCCGGTAGGCATAGACTCTTATCTCTCTATTTCATAAGGCCAGGTGTTGATGCCATCGAATTCGTAGGACTTGGAGGCGCCTACAGTTGCGGCGCCGGCAGATCCTCATCGGTTTACAGAGGGAGAGCCGGTGGACCTATTTGAGCCGGTCCTCACTTTTGTAACCTGAAGCCAGAGGGCAAAATCGTGTAATTTATTACTTGAACAGAGAGAAAGACTTTATAAATCAACTGGAAAACAAATATAATTGCAGATACAATATAGCAAACTGAAACCGAGCCATATAAAATTTGCTGGAAAGAGGAATGTTCTATGCGGCCTGAACTGATCAGTCAGCCTATCACCGGAATTTGTTCTTTTGGACGGTATCCTATCTGCCTTGATTTGGATCGACTGGATGCGGACTTTGGTGTGCTGGGGGTTCCCTTCGACATGGGAGTCGGCTTTCTGAGCGGGGCGCGCATGGGCCCAAGAAGGATTCGGGAGGCCTCCACACAGTATGGACGCGGAACCCAGGGATATTACGACTACGAAGCCGATGAGCAGATGCTGGCGGCTCCGATTACCATTGCCGACTGCGGCGATGCCGACGTGTTGCAGGGGGACCGGGATTATTCTTTCCACTGTATTGAGCGGGCGGTCCGCCGTATAATCCGTGCAGGCACGATTCCCATCGTCATTGGTGGAGATCACTCCATCAGCATTCCGGTTGGCCGGGCCCTGGAGGAGTACCACAAAGAGATCTGCGTCATTCAATTTGATGCACATTTGGATTGGACCAGCCATGTGGGACCACTGGTTCAGGGGAACGGAAGTCCCATGCGAAGAATGTCCGAAATGGAACACATTGGGCCAATGGTGCAGATCGGACTAAGAGGAATGGGCAGCGGGAAAAAACAGGATTACGATGATGCCTGCGCCTACGGCAGTCAGTTGATCTCCGCGCGGGAGCTGCACAGCAAGGGAGTATCCTATGTGCTGAGCCAGATCCCGGAGGCGGAGGCCTACTACATTACCTTCGATATTGACGGCTATGACATGACGCTGGCGCCCGGCGCCGCCTCCCCGCTCCCCGGTGGAATCACATATGATGAGAGCATGGATTTATTAAAAGGAATCTGCGAGACAGGAAAAGTTGTGGCGATGGACCTGGTGGAGGTAGCTCCTCCGTATGACCCAACAGGGTGTACGGAACGGCTCGCCGCGCTTACGATCCTTCAGGTGATCGCCCAGGCCGGAAAGAAATTACACGCAAACCGGACTCTGTAGCAGTGCAACTGGACGTTTCAGCGTAAAATCATGGAAAAGCCCCCCCATTTACATCTTTTGTAGACGTAAATGGGGGGGTTCTTTGCAGAAAAGCAAAAAAATCTTTCTGTTTTCCTAGTGGCTTCTTTCCCGGAGAACGGAAAATTCAGCAGAATAGACATAGGAGCCACATCCGCCTCTCACGGCGGTCAAATTTATAAAAATTAGACGGAACAGAGGGCGGAATATCGGCGGCGATTTAGGAAAAGAAGCTGTTTGATAAACGGAGAAGGGGAATTCGCCTTTCGGTTTCTGAATTTTTAAATAGCCTGTTCTGTGGTATCTGTGAAGTACGACCAGAGGATTTGACGTTTTTAGGACGACGCATTGTCTATAATACCCAATACAGGCGCACAGAATCGAGATTCTGTCGACAAAACATCAAAAGAAGGGAAGGAAACAACATGGATTTCGGCTTCAACGATGAATACAAAATGATTCAAAAGATGTACCGCGAGTTTGCGGAGAAGGAGATCAAGCCGCTTGCGGAAGAGATCGACGAGAACGAGCGATTTCCCAAGGAGAGCGTCCAAAAGATGGCGGACAATGGAATGCTGGGCATTCCCTTCCCCGAAGAGTACGGCGGCGAAGAGGGCGACTATTTGAGCTATGTGATCGCGGTAGAGGAGCTGTCCAAGGTGTGCGCGTCCACCGGCGTCACCCTGTCGGCCCATACCTCCCTGGGCTCCGCCCCTATTTATGATTGGGGCACTGAGGAGCAGAAGCAGAAGTACCTGACCCGGCTGGCCAGCGGGGAATGCCTGGGCGCCTTTGGTCTGACCGAGCCCAACGCCGGTACAGACGCGTCCCGCCAGAAGACTACCGCGGTGAAGAAGGGCGACCACTATGTGCTCAATGGCTCCAAGTGCTTTATCACCAACGCCGGCGAGGCTGAGATCTATGTGGTCATGGCCATGACGGATAAGGAGAAGGGCAACCACGGCATCTCCGCCTTCATTGTGGAGGACGGGTTTGAGGGCTTCTCCATCGGTAAGCATGAGAAGAAGATGGGCATCCGCGGCTCCGCGACCGCCAGCCTGGTGTTTGAGGACTGCATTGTTCCCGCCGAGAACCTGCTGGGTGAGGAGGGGCAAGGCTTTAAGGTAGCAATGCACACTCTGGACGGCGGCCGCATCGGTATTGCCGCGCAGGCTCTGGGCATTGCCGAAGGCGCTCTGAACGAAGCGATTGCCTATGTGAAGATGCGTGAGCAGTTTGGAAAGCCTCTGTCTGCCTTCCAGAATACCCAGTTTGTGATCGCCAACCTGGCCAACCAGATCGAGGCGGCCAAGCTGCTGGTCTACCGCGCCGCTTGGGCCAAGGACAACCATCTGCCCTACTCCGTGGAGTCTGCCCACGCCAAGCTGTACGCGGCAGAGACCGCGATGCGTGTGACGACCGAGTGCGTGCAGCTGCTGGGCGGTTATGGCTACACCCGCGAGTATCCTGTGGAGCGCATGATGCGTGATGCAAAGATCACCCAGATTTATGAGGGAACCAGTGAGGTTCAGCGGATGGTCATTTCCCGCTCCCTGCTGCGGTAACATCTGAAAGCTGACAATGTGCCCTGAGAGGCGCGGACAGATGGCGTGAATTGTTACATGACCTGGAGATTTCCATTTCTTTGGACGCGAAGATACTTGTTACATGAAAGTTGTTTTTCCCCTGAACCGCTTTGTTTGAGGGAAAACGGCCGTATACCTCGGAGGAAGCAGAGAGGGGAGACCGATTTGCTGTATGTGATAAAGGAGGAACGCGCATGGAATCAATTGTCCCAGAGAAAGATGTAGCAGAACTGGACGCGAAGCAGTTGGAGGAAGAACTGAATAAAAATGTTGGAGTTGCGGTTGATTACAGCACCATGACTCGAAACAACTTGTTTAAGTTCTTGATCTTCTCTGCCATTGGCGTATGGGTATTCTTTATTCCAACCAATATTGGCGGAGTCAGCAATGTTCCTATGGTGCTCTTGATCGATGCAGTAAAGGCGCTGTTGGGATCCACCGTTATGAACTGGATGGTCCTGATTTTGTGTATCGCGCTTTCTGTCACGTTCACCATCTCACGCATTCAAAAGGATGGTCCCATTCACAGGTTCCATAAGAAGGACGGATGGGGGACCGGCATCCTTTACTATCTGTCTGCGGTTTTTGCGGTCATGGTGGTCTTCAATGTCGGCCCCAGTCAGATCGTGAACGACAGCGTCGGAATCGAAGCCATCGGGTTAGCCGGCTCCACACTGCTTACCGTGACCATCGCCGGCTGGCTGGTCAACTTCCTGATCGAGTTTGGAATTCTGGAATTTATCGGCACCCTGATGGAGCCGATCATGCGTAAGGTCTTTAAGTTGCCGGGACAGTCGGCCGTTACGGCGGTATCGGCCTTTGTGGCCGCGCCGGCGGTGGGTGTTTTCATGACAGACAGATTGTACCATGAAAACGTCTACACCCACAAAGAGGCCTGCTGTGTGGCCACGAACTTCAGCGTTGTTTCCCTAGGATTTTTCGCACTGCTCGTTACGATCACGGATACCCAGTATATGTACGGTAAAGTCGTGATCTCCTCCCTGGTCATCGTGTTTATCCTGGCGGCTATTGTGATTCGGATCCCTCCGCTGTCCAGAAAGAAAGACCGGTATTACAACGGGGTGGAGCAGACCGCCGCCATGCGGAAGTCCAGCAAGTATTCCAAGGATACGATGAAGAAGGCGGTCGCGGCTTCCACCACCAAGGTGTCTCAGACTCCGTATTCCATCTTTGTTACATCCATTCCCGGCGTGCTGTCCTTCACGGTCAAGATCGTGACCTTTGTGCAGGCGCTGGCCACCATCGCGCTTTTCATCAGCAACTACACCCCCTTCTTCGATTGGATCGGTATGCCCATGGTCCCGTATCTGGAGCTGTGCCAGATGCCCGACGCCGCGGCGATCGCGCCCGCTACCCTGGTGGGTATCGCGGAAATCGCCCTGCCCGTGATGACCATCGCCGGTATGAACATTGCTCCGATGAGTATTTTCTTTGTTATCGTGCTGTCTACCGTGCAGATCATCTTCTTTACGGAGAGCGCGAACGCAATGATGCAGAGCGATCTGAATCTGAAGTTCCCGGAGCTGGTCCTGATTTTCCTGATCCGTACTCTGATCGCCATTCCGATCGTAGCGGTATTCGCCCACGTTCTGTTTTAAACGGTTTGCGTAAATTTTGACTTGAAAGAGGTGTTTCCTATGAACAAAGCCCTGAGTGGGATCCGGGTTCTGGACTTTACCCAGGTGTTAGCTGGGCCTTTCTGCACCATGAACCTGGCGGATTTTGGCGCCGAAGTCATTAAAATCGAGAAGCCTGGAACAGGTGATGGAAGCCGGATCTTTGGCCCGTTTATCAACGGACAGAGCGGATATTATACCCTGGTGAACCGCGGCAAGAAAGGTGTTGCGATCGACCTGAAGAAGGGCAGGGACATCATCTACGAAATGGTCAGAAACTGCGACATCGTGGTGGAGAACTTTAAGCCTGGAGTCATGGAAAAGCTGGGCTACTCTTATGAGCAGCTCAAGAAGGTCAATCCGGAGATTATTTACTGTTCTATTTCCGGCTTTGGACAGGACAGCCCCATGCGGGATCTGCCGGCCTATGATATTGTAGCACAGGGAATGTCCGGCATGATGAGCATTACCGGTTATCCCAATACTCCGCCGGCTCGTGTGGGCAGCTCTCTGGGTGACGTCAGTGCCGGCCTGTATGCGGTGACAGGTATCCTGCTGGCACTGTATAACCGGGAACGGACCGGACAGGGGCAGTATGTGGATATTGCGATGTTGGACAGCGTGTTCGCCTTCATCGAGACCAACGTGGTGCGGCACACCATTGGCGGCGTGCATCCCACCCGCGTGGGCGCCCGCCATCCGCTCAGTGCTCCGTTTGATATTTACCGCTGTAAAGATGCCCATGTGATTATCGCGGTAGCCAGCGACCACCACTTCGCCAAGCTGTGCGAGATCATCGGCCAGCCCGATCTGATCAAGAACCCCAAGTTTGACTCCGACCCGCACCGTTCGGAGAACGATGTGGAGCTGAAGGCCATTCTGGAGAACTTCTTTGGCAACTACACCGTGGCCGAGGCCATGGAGATGATGCAGAAGGAATCCATCCCCTGCGGCCCCCTGTGCACAGTGGATGAGGCCTGCCAGAACCCCAGCATCCTGCAGCGTGAGATGCTGGTGGAGATTGACCAGCCCGGTGCCGGCAAGCTGAAGATTACCGGCAATCCCATCAAGCTGTCCCAGACCCCTCCGGATCCCTGTCATCCCGCGCCGCTGCTGGGCCAGGATACCCAGGAAGTCCTGCGGGATACATTTGGTTTCAGCGATACACAGATCTCCAAGTGGAAAGAGGAGAACATTGTTTAAGTCAGTAAACAAAATTTGTAAAAATAATTTTTAGGAGGAATATATCATGGAATTCAAATACACTGAGGACCAAATTGCCCTGCGCCGCGCGGTTCGTGAGTGGGCCCAGAGCTATCTCGCCCCCAAGGCGGAAGAGATCGACGTCAACAACCGCTTCCCCACTGAGACCATCAAGGCTCTGGGCGAGCAGGACCTGATGGGCCTGGCTTATCCTGAGGAGCTGGGCGGCGCCGGTTATGACGCCATTTCTGAGGCGATCGCCATGGAGGAAATCTCCGCGGCCTGCGCCTCCACCGGTTCTATCATCACCGGTCACTATCTTGGTTTTGACGCTCTGTACCTGGCCGGCACCCCCGAGCAGAAGGAAAAGTGGCTGCGTCCCGCTCTGGAGGGCGAAAAGTACGCCGCGTTTTGCCTGACTGAGCCCGCCGGTGGTTCCGATATGACATCCAACAAGACCACCGCTGTGGAGGACGGTGACTACTATGTCATCAACGGCGTGAAACACTTCATCACCGGCGGCGCTCACTGCGACTTCCTGTGCTGCTTCGCCATCACCAACAAAGAGGACCCCAAGCACGGCATGACCTGCTTTGTGGTTGAGAAGGACACCCCCGGCATGAAGATCGCCTCCGAGGATAACAAGATGGGGATCCGCGGCGCCCGCACCGCTGAGATCGTCTTCGAGGACTGCCGCGTTCCCAAGGAGAACATGGTGGGCGAGCTCAACGGCGGTTACCGTCTGGCTCTGGACGTGGTGGACCGCGGCCGCATCGGCATCGCCGCCATGGCCGTTGGTATCGGTCAGGCCGCCCTGGATCTGGCCATCAAGTACGCCAAGGAGCGCGAGGTCTTCAAGCGTCCCATCTCCAAGTTCCAGGGCATTCAGTGGATGCTGGCCGACGCCGCCACTCAGCTGGAGGCCGCCCGTATGCTGACCTACTACGCCGCCGACCTGAAGGAGCAGGGCGTTCCCTTCACCAAGCAGGCCGCGATGGCCAAGCTGTTTGCGGCGGAAGCGTCCCACAAGGTGGTCGACACCGCCCTGCAGATCCACGGCGGCTACGGCTACATGAAGGAGTACGCCATCGAGCGCATCTACCGCGACCAGCGGATCACTGAGCTGTTCGAGGGTACCTCTCAGGTTCAGAAGATCGTCATTGCCGGTCAGCTGCTTCATTAATTTCCATAAACACGACCGAAAAAGCGTAACGCTCAGATCGTTTTATAGTGCGTGAAAGGATATGGGCAAATCTTGCTGTTACAAGGTTTGCCCACATCCGCTTGAAAACAACTGCGCCATCGCATCTGCCGATGGTTACATTAGGGAGGATAAAGTATGAACGTACTGGTATGTATCAAGCAGGTACCGGACAACTCTGTGGTGCCCAAGCTGGACCCCAACACCAACCGTGTCGTCACCGAGGGCGTGGAGCTTATGGAGAGCCCCTTTGACCTGAACGCTGTTGAGGCCGGCCTGAAGCTGGTGGAGGAGAACGGCGGCGAGGTTTCCGTCCTGACTCTGGGCGGCGAGAGCGCCAAGACCTCTCTGCGCTACGGCCTGTCCATGGGCGCCGCCAAGGCTTACCTGCTGAAGGATCCCGCCTTTGAGGAATCCGATTCCTGGGGCACCTCTTACGGTCTGGCCAAGGCCATCCAGTCCATCGGCAATTTCGACGTCATCCTCTGCGGCAAGCAGGCCATTGACAACGACGCCGGTCAGGTGGGCCCCGGCATTGCCGAGCAGCTGGGCATCTCCCAGATCACTTATGTGAGCGAGATCGTTTCTGTTACGGAGGACACCCTGACCGCCAAGCGCGTCAGCCCCGCCGGTGAGGAAGTGGTCGAGGCGAAGCTGCCTGTGGTCCTGACCTGCGAGAAGTCCCTGAACGAGCCGCGCTACCCCACCCTGAAGCGCACCAGAATGGCCAACCGCGCTGAGATCCCTGAAATGGACTGCGCCGCCGTGGGCGCCGACCCCGCCAAGGTAGGTAAGAATTCTCCCTCCGCCATCAAGAAGCTCTATACTCCGGCTCCCCGTCAGAGCGGCGAGTTGATCCAGGGAGAGGCGGAAGAGATCGCAAAGATCGCCGTCCAGAAGCTTGTTGAGCAGAAGATCATCTGATTGAAGGGAGAGCATAGTATGTCTAACAAGAATAGCGTATGGGTCTGCCTGGAGCAGACCGGCGGAAAGATTGCCGGCGTCTCCTATGAGATGCTCAGCGGAGCCAGAAAGCTGGCCAACGAGTTGTCCGGCGAGGTGTGTGCCGTCCTGATGGGCCATCAGGTCCAGGCCCAGGCCAAGGAAGCCTTTGCCTATGGTGCGGATAAGGTCTATGTTTGCGACAATGAGAACCTGGAGCACTACAACACCGGCGCCTACTGCAAGGTGCTGGAGAAGTTGGTCAAGGAAAATGAGCCCGAGATCCTGCTTCTGGCCGCCACCACCAACGGCCGTGACCTGGCCGGCCGTTTGGCCAGTCGTCTGGAGACCGGCCTGGCCGCCGACTGCACCGCCCTGGCTCTGGAGGACGGCCAGCTGGTCGCCACCCGTCCCACCTACGGTGGCAATATCATGGCTGAGGTCGTCTTCCCGGAGAAACGTCCCGCTATGTGTACCATCCGCGGCAACGCCATGTCCAAGGATGACCCCGACGCCTCCAAGACTGGCGAGGTCATCACAGTGGCCTATGATGTGGATGACGCTGAGCTGCGCACCAAGGTGAAGGAGATCATTGCCAAGGCCAGCGGCGAGATCAGCCTGGCCGACGCGCAGATCATCGTCTCCGGTGGCCGCGGCCTGGGCGATCCCAGCGGCTTCGACCTGATCCGCAAGGCTGCCGCCACTCTGGGCGCTGCCGTTGGCGCCTCCCGCGCCGCTGTGGACGCCGGGTGGATCCCTTATGAGCATCAGGTTGGCCAGACCGGAAAGACCGTTTCTCCCAAGCTGTACATCGCCTGCGGGATTTCCGGCGCCTTGCAGCATCTGGCTGGTATGAAGACCTCCGATGTGATCGTGGCCATCAACAAGGACGAGGAGGCCCCCATTTTCAGCGTGGCCAATTACGGCATCGTGGGCGATCTTTACAAGGTCCTGCCTGTGATGATCGAAGAGATTCAGAAGGTCCTTGAGTCCCGCTGACCGATAGGGCGGCAGACATAAGCAGAGATCGCCCCTTCCCGAATGGGGGAGGGGCGATCCCGCAGCAAGGGGTCAGAGCTCTGGAAACAGCCGCCGCAGGCTGTTGATCTCCGGGCGGTCCAGCCAGCGGCTGAGGTGCTTGAGGGCCAAGCGTCCATAGTCCAGCGCGGAATCCGGCAGGATCTCGTCAAAAAACCGTCCCACATCTGGTTCCCGGTCCGCCAAAGTGCGGATCAGGGCTTGGGAGAAAAAGACTGAGCCTTGGTCGCTGGGATTTTTCATCTGCCACATATACTTCTGCGCGGCGAGAAGATGCCGCCGGGCGGCGGGCAGGTTCCTGTTTTCCACCAGCGTCAGCGCCAGATAGGAATTCAGGGTCGGGCGGCGCCAGAAGGAGTCAAATTGTCCATACAGGGCAAGCGCCTTCTCCAGAAATGCCTGGGCTGCGGCGTAGTCCCGCTGGAAAAAAGAGGCCTTTCCCGCGTTGATGTAGAAAACTGAGAGGCTGGAAAACACATTGCCGGGGCACAGGGAGATCGCCTTGGAAAACATGGGGAGTGCCTGTACATAATCCTCCTTTTCCATCAGGATTTCGCCGATGTAGTTGTAGGAGGCGGCAATATTTACAGTGTAGCTGCGGGCCATGGACTCAGTCACAGTGAGTGCGTTGATAGACTCTAGCAGCCGCTTTTCCGCCTGCTCATAATTTCCGGTCATCATGTGATAGAGGCCCTGAAGCCGCAGAAGCACTCCGATCTCTCTATGATTGTTCTCTTGTACAGCCAGGTCCAGAGCCAGATCCAGATTTTGCTTCATCCCATCGGCATCGTCGATCTGGATAAAGTAAAAGATCAACTGTTTATACCCTGCCAAGGTGTAGTCCACGCGGCCCAGCCGCCTGGAGGTCTCTATGACCCAGGTGATGTTGCCTACCCCTTCCTCGTACCGTCCTTCCAAAATGGGATACCGGCCCTTCAGATAGAAAAACTGCATCTCCAAAAGCTCCAGTTCTTTCGATCCCGAATGGGCGGCGCGAAAGGCACGGATATCTGTCTCCAGATTTTGAAAGAGCGCGTCGATCCTATCTCGGGAGACATAGGGAACGGGGTCTAGATCCAGGTCCATGTCCTCTTCGTTAAATACCGGAAAAATTTCGTGGCTGAAATTGAGCCGGCTATTTAGATTTGCAATCTTGTACTTCATGGCCTCCAGCTGATATCCAGCCTGGGAAAAATGGAAAATCAGAAGGGGATAGACCCGGTTTTTGTGTCTGCTCTGGCGGAGCTGTTCTTCAAGAAGCTGGCCAATCGCTAGGTGGCGGGAGGCCCGTCGGCAGACTGGTTGAGCGTTGTAAATGTATTCCCGCAGCTTGGGGTGGGCAAAGTGAATTGCCTCCTGACTTCCGGTGTGTTTCAGGAAGACTCCCCGATTTTCCAGCTGCTCCAGGGGAGCCAGCAGATCCGATGCGTTTTTTCCCAGAATCTGAGCCGCAGAGGAGAGCGGCGCGCCGTCATAGAAACAGGAGAGCACTTCAGCCAGCTCCAGCGCCTCCTGAGACAGGCCGAGCAGCTGCGTGCGCAGGAAGGACTGGATGGCCGGAGAGGAGTGGTCAAGCGACTCTCCCCGCTGAAGCATGGCGATGTACTCGTTCAGCAGGAATGGATTGCCCTCCGTCTCATTATAGATTTGCTCCAGCAGTTCTCCGTTTCCTGCCTGACTGGGCGGCAGTGCCTTTTTGATCAGGCTGTGACAGGCCTCCACCGTGAATCGGCGCAGGGTGAGAATGAGCATGGGGGAGTGGTATTGGAGCGCTGACAGGGCGTCATCCAGCGGGCGGTTGCGCGCCAGTGTGCAGGTAGCCAGAAGAATGGCCTGGCTGGGAGACAGTTCTAACATCACCGTGGTGAGAAGACGCAGGCTGTCGGGGTCCAGCCATTGGAGGTTCTCTACCACCAGAAGGACCCGCTTTCGAGTGGAGAGCGTGTGGATCGCCTCTACCATCACATGGGCCAGCTTGCCGATGGGGACCTTCTCCGGCGTGGTAAGGAACTCGGTTGAGGGCAGATGCTCCTGAAAGTCTGGAAACACACGGCTCATGAGATCGTGCCACAGCGAGGGTGGAATACAGGGTTCCTCCTGAAGCAGCTGTGCGATCTCACGGGCGATCTGCCGCCAGGGCCGGAGTGAAAGATCCTGTCCCATCGAAAGTCCCTGTGTCTGCAAAATATAAAAATGTTCTTCCACTCCATCCAGGGCCCGGCGTTTCATGGTGGAGCGGCCGGAGCCTGGCTCCCCGCAGATCAGAATAGAGCGGCCGCCCTCCGGATTTTCCTTGAATTCTTTCAGCGCTTTTTCTAAGGCGGCGATCTCCTGATACCGGCCGAAGAAAAAGGACTCGTCGTTGGAAACAGAACGCCCCGTCTCGAAATGCATCTGCTCTAAAGCGCGCTCATAGATTTCCTTGGTCGTCTGATCTGGCGCAACGCCCAATTCTCGGCGCAGCAGCTTGGCAAATTCATAGTAGCTCTCGATCACCTTGCCATTGCGGCCGGTTTCTTGATAAAAGCGCAGCAGGAGGCGGAAGGCGCGCTCATCATACTCATCCAGCTCCATCAAATAGCGGATGTGCGTCTCCACCTGGTCGTATCGGCGGGCATCCAGATCGTCCGCTACCTTCTGATAGCACTCTGAGAAGAATTTCTCTTTGTAGTAGTTACGCATTTTGACGATCCAGTATTCATACGTCTCTGCCCCTTTCAGGAAGAACCCCTGGAGAAACTCGCCGGTGTACAGATGCAGATTCTCTTGGGGCGCCTGCAGAAACTGGTCGATATCCAAGGTGAGATCCAGGTTTTCGTTGAGCATCAGCAGAGATTTCTTGGGGGAGAGAATGATATTGGTCCCAAGTGCCTTTTTCGCCTGGTAGATCGCGTTTCGCAGATTCCGCCGGGCGGTCTCGTCCGTCTCGTCCGGCCACAGCAGCCCTGCCAGTTCCTCTCGGCTGACCACCTTGGACACCAGGATATAGTAGAGAAGGGCGTTGATTTTAGAATAAGGCAGAAAGACAGGTTGACCATCCTTTAGAATTTGAGGGACTCCAAATAACTTGCAGGTCATGGTACTCATATTTCGTTCTCCTGTTGACGTGCGGGGCGGCGGGCGCCTCGAAAAACGGGGAAAACACGCTGAATATTCTTTGGTGTTTCCCATCATTCTCATGAAAATGCAAAGAAAATCGACTGTGTCAGAAAACAAAGCTTCTTTACGGTTTGCATAGAAACCAAGTATAATGAAACCATCAAATCAGGCAAAATGCAATATTATTTTAAAATTTAGGAGGGAAATTTATGAACATCAAGTCCGACATTGAGATTGCGCAGGAGCATACCCCGAAAAAAATCACAGAAGTTGCCGCAACTGCGGGAATCGATGAGAAGTTCTTGGAGCTGTATGGCAACTATAAGGCGAAGGTGGATATCCGGTCTCTGAAGGACTTGCCCCGGAAGTCTAAATTGGTGTTGGTGACCGCCATCAGCCCAACCCCTGCGGGCGAGGGTAAGACCACCACTTCGGTGGGCCTGGCAGATGCGCTGAACCGTCTGGGTAAACGGACCATTGTCTGCCTGCGTGAGCCTTCTCTGGGACCTGTGTTTGGTGTAAAAGGAGGCGCTGCCGGCGGCGGTCACGCTCAGGTCATCCCCATGGAGGACATCAACCTGCACTTCACCGGTGATTTCCATGCAATCGGCATTGCGAACAACCTGATGGCCGCTCTGATCGACAACCACATTCATCAGGGCAACGCGCTGAACATCGACACCCGCAAGGTAGTCTGGAAGCGTGTGGTGGATATGAATGACCGTCAGCTGCGCCACATTGTCTGCGGAATGGGCGGTAAGGCCAGCGGCGTACCCCGTGAGGACGGCTTCGACATCACCGTTGCTTCCGAGATCATGGCTGTTCTGTGCTTGGCCAGCGGCCTGTCTGACCTGAAGCAGCGCCTATCCAAGATGGTTGTGGCCTATACCCGCGACGATAAGCCGGTCACTGCCCATGACCTGAAGGCGGAAGGCGCCATGGCTGCCGTTTTGAAGGATGCCATTAAGCCCAACCTGGTTCAGACTCTGGAGGGGACTCCCGCCTTCATCCACGGAGGTCCTTTTGCAAACATTGCACACGGCTGTAACTCCATCCAGGCCACGGAGACCGCTCTCAAGCTGGGTGAGTACACGGTAACTGAGGCTGGCTTTGCTGCGGATCTGGGTGCCGAAAAGTTCCTGGACATCAAGTGCCGCGCCGGCGGCTTCCATCCCGACGCCGTGGTTATTGTTGCCACTGTCCGCGCTTTGAAGTATCACGGTGGTGTGGCTAAGGCCGATCTGAACCACGAGAACCTGGAGGCGCTTGAGAAGGGTCTGCCCAATCTGTTGCAGCATGTGGACAATGTGACCAACGTGTACGGTCTGCCCTGTGTGGTTGCCATTAACGCATTTCCCACGGATACAGAGGCCGAGTTGAAGATGGTGGAAGAGAAGTGCCGGGAAAAAGGCGTCAATGTCCGCCTGTCCGAGGTCTGGGCGAAAGGCGGCGAGGGTGGCAAGACCCTGGCGGAAGAAGTCATTCGTCTGTGCGAGGAAGAGAAGAGCGACCGCTTCCAGTTTGTCTATGACCTGGATACCACCATCGAGGAAAAACTCAACGCCATTGCCACCAAGGTCTACCGCGCGGACGGTGTGGTTATCACCGCTGCCGCGAAGAAGCAGATCCAGCAGCTGACTGAGCTGGGCTTTGACAAGATGCCCATTTGTATGGCAAAGACTCAGTTCTCCTTCTCCGATGACGCCTCCAAGCTGGGTGCGCCCCGCGGATTCAAGATCACGGTCCGGGAAGTGAAGGTAAATGCCGGCGCTGGGTTCTTAGTAGCCAAGACAGGCGACATTATGACCATGCCCGGTCTGCCCAAGGTGCCCTCTGCGGAAAAGATCGACATCGATGACAACGGAGTGATCTCCGGCTTGTTCTGATCCAAAAAGGAATAATGGAAGAGCCGTATGCAAATGGCATGCGGCTCATTCCATATATAAGGAAGGTTGGAGAATGGCAAAGAAAAGCATTCAGCCGGGGAGCGGAATGTCCTTGTGGTCAAAGTATAGGCCCAGCTCCACCGAGGTCTGCGAATTTCCATAGCGCTTGATGCTGGACAAGATCGCGTCCAGCTCCTGCGTGTCCCGCACGGCAAAACGCAGTACCGCGTTGAAAATTCCAATGGTGTGAGAATGACTGAGGATAGCCGGCGTTTTTTCACAGAAGCGGCAGAAACGCTCGTATTTATCCGGCTCTGGGGCCACTAAAATGAAGCCCGTAATGTTGCAGTCCAACTGCCGGCGGTCCACATCGATGCGGAAGTTCCGGATCACACCGGCCTCTTCCATGCGGCGGATCCGCTCAGAGACGGCGGGGGCGGTGAGGCCGACCTGCTCTCCAATCACCTTCAGGGTGGCGCGGCAGTCGTTCTGCAGCAGGTTCAAAATCTGATAGTCAGTCCGGTCCAAAGCGACCTGCCTCCTTCCGGAACAGGGCAGCCGGCGTGGTCTTAAACCAGACGGCCCTTTTTGATGACAGTCTGTACCAGATTACTTCCAAAACGGTAGCAGATGTAATCCAGATCCGGCGCATCCCAGATCACTAGGTCGCCCTGCTTCCCGGCCTCCACGGAACCCACACGGTCCGCCATGTCAATGGCTGCGGCAGCGTTCAGAGTAACGGCTGTCAGCACCTCTTCCGGGGTCAGTCGGTAGCGCAGGCACCCCAGATTGATGACGAACTGCAGGTTGAGGCAGGGGCAGGAGCCCGGGTTGAAGTCGGAGGCCATGGCCACCGGCACACCGGCGGACACCATCTCCCGGGCCGGGGCATAGGTGGAGCCCAGACAGAAGCTGGTGGCGGGCAGCAGACAGGCGATCACGCCGCCCTTGGCCATGCTGGCGATGCCCTCAGGAGGACAGACGATCAGGTGTTCCGCGGAGATCGCGCCGATTTCCCCGGCCAGCTGAGAGCCGCCGATGGACTCGATCTCGTCGGCGTGAATTTTGGGACGCAGGCCATGGCGAAGGCCAGCCTCCAAGATCTGGCGGGATTCCTCTACAGTAAAGGTATCCGCTTCGCAGAACACATCACAGAATTTGGCGATGCCCTGCTCCTTGACGGCGGGCATCATCTCCTCGCAGACCAGGCGGATATACTCCGCGCGGTCCTGCTTGTACTCTGCCGGGACCAGGTGGGCGCCCATAAAGGTGGCTGTCACATCCATGGGGTGTTCTTCCTGCAAGCGGCGGATGGCACGTAGCTGCTTCAGCTCGTGCTCCAGAGCCAGACCGTAGCCGCTTTTGGCCTCGCAGGTGGTGGTGCCGAACCGCATCATCTCATCTAGGGCTTTGGCGGCCTTCTGAGTGAGTTCCTCTTCGGTGGCCTGACGGGTGGCGTTCGTGGTGGACTGGATGCCGCCGCCGGCGTTCTGGATGTCCAGATAGCTCTTTCCATGGAGCTTCATGCCAAGCTCATTCTGGCGCCAGCCACCGAAAATCAGATGGGTGTGGGCGTCCACCAGCCCGGGAGTCACCAGCTTCCCGCCGGCGTCCACCACCTGGGCGCCATTCACTGAGGGAGGCGTCCCCGTCCCCACCTGGGCGATCTGACCCTGGGAGATCAGGACCCAGGCGTTCCGCAGGATCTGGATCTGCCCCTGCTCCGCGCCGCTGCGGGCGCTGGAGCCAGTGGGAGTGGCCAGCATCCCGATGTTGGTCAGCAGTAGTTCGCTCATGCGTGCTCCTTTCCAAAAGCGGGGGCGCGGCTGCGCCCCCGCTTATTCATTTGGATGATGAAATCAGCCCTTCATGGTCTTGACCGCGCTCTCCACTACGGCGTCATCCGCCACATAGGGGAGAGTGATGTGGTCCTGGCCCTCGTACAGCTTGTTGTACTCGGCCGCGGTCGTCAAAGCGTTTTCATTGCGGGCCCAGGAGCGGCGGGCAACGCCCACCATCACGTCCCAAGGCATAGACATCTTCAGGATCTGGTCCACCCGGTCGGAGCCGTCCAGCACCATGCCGAAGCCGCCGTTGATGGACTTGCTGACGCCCACGCCGCCGCCGTTGTGTAGCGCGATCAGGCTCATGCCGCGGGCGGCGTTGCCGGCGTAGCACTGGGTCGCCATGTCGGCCATGATGTTGGAGCCGTCCTTGATGTTGGAGGTCTCACGGAAGGGGGAGTCGGTTCCGCCGGTATCGTGGTGGTCACGGCCCAGCATGACAGGACCGATCTCGCCGTTGCGGACCATCTCGTTGAACTTCAGAGCCAGGTTCATGCGGCCCATGGCGTCGGAGTACAGGATCCGGCACTGGGTGCCCACGACCATCTTGTTCTTGCCGGCATCGCGGACCCAGACATAGTTGTCGTGATCCTGATAGCGGCGGGTGTGGGCTTTGATGTACTCGGCAGCGGCCTCATCGGTCTTCGCCAGGTCCTCGGGCTTCCGGGACAGGCAGCACCAACGGAAGGGGCCATAGCCGAAGTCGAACAGGGTGGGACCAAGGATGTCTTCCACGTAGGAGGGGAATACGAAGCCGTCCAGGTCGTTCTCACCGTTCTTGCAGATCTTCTCAGCGGGTACGCCGGCATCGTAAACGGACTTCAGGAAGGCGTTGCCGTAGTCGAAGAAGTAAGTGCCCTTCTCATGGAACTTGCAGATCATCTCATAGTGATGCTTCAGAGACTTGTCAACCAGCTTGGCGAAGCCCTCGGGGTCCTTATCCAGCATCTCGGTGCGCTGCTCGAAGGTCAGGCCCTGGGGGCAGTAGCCGCCGTCATAAGCCATGTGGCAGGAGGTCTGGTCGCTCATCAGATCCACATGGACGCCCTTGTCGTACAGGAACTCCAGCAGATCCACCACGTTGCCGTGATAGGCAACCGCGCAGGCGGTCTTGTTGTTCAGGTGCTCCTGGGCGATGGACAGAGCCTCGTCCAGGCTGTCGGTGCGGTGGGTGACCCAGCCCTGGGTGTAGCGGGTGGTAATACGGGAATCGTCCACCTCGGCGATGATGGAGGCGGCGCCGGCAATCTCAGCAGCCTTGCCCTGAGCGCCGCTCATGCCGCCCAGACCGGCGGAGATGAACAGGCGGCCGGCCAGGTTGCCGTCCTCGGGGACGCCCAGCTTCAGGCGGCCGGCGCCCAGCAGGGTGTTGAAGGTGCCGTGTACGATGCCCTGGGGACCGATGTACATCCAGCCGCCGGCGGTCATCTGGCCGTAGTTGGCAACACCCAGAGCGGCGGCGCGGTTGAAGTTCTTCTGGTCGTCGTACATGCCGATCATCAGACCGTTGGAGATGATGCAGCGGGGCGCCAGCTTATGAGAGTGGAACAGGCCCAGAGGGTGACCAGACATGACCACCAGGGTCTGCTCGTCGGTCATGACCTCCAGATACTTCTTGATCAGGCGGTACTGCATCCAGTTCTGGCAAACCTGGCCGGACTCACCGTAGGTCACCAGCTCGTAGGGGTACAGAGCCACATCAAAGTCCAGGTTGTTGTCGATCATGACCTGGAAGGCCTTGGCCTCGGTGCAGTTGCCCTTGTACTCCTCGATGGGCTTGCCGTACAGCTTGCCGGCGGGGCGGAAACGGTAGCCGTAAATCCGGCCATGCTCCTCCAGCTCCTGGGCAAACTCCTTGGCCATCTGCTCGTGGTGATCCGGATGGATGTAACGCAGGGCATTCTTGATGGCCAGAGCCTTGTCAGCTTCCGACAGATGGGATTCCCGGCGGGGTGCGCGGCGGATTCCCGCTTCAAAAGCTGGGTACTCAGGCAGCTCATAGTCCAACTTGATGATCATAGCGTCGTTTATGGTACTACTCATTGTCATTCCCTCATTTCATAACATTTTGTGAAAAACGTGTAATGCGCACCGCAAAACCGTCCTCCTTGTGGTTGTATTTTACATGAGAGATGCTATAATGAAAAGAATCGATATTATATATTAGTCATATAGAAAGGGTATGATGATTCCATGAACTTAAAACAGCTGGAATATTTTTCTGCCGTAGCTGAGGCCAAGAGTATCTCCCTGGCCGCACGAAATCTCCATGTGGCACAGCCCCCCATCAGCCGGCAGCTCGCCCTTTTGGAGGATGAGTTGGGGGTGTGTCTGTTTCTGCGCACCAATAAAGGGGTGGAGCTGACAGAGGCCGGACGCAGCCTGTACCGGCAAAGTCAAAATCTCTTTCAGGATATGCGTATGATCGTGGACAGTGTCAGGGACATCAACGCGGGAATGAGGGGCCTGCTGAAGATCGGGATGATCTATTCCAATATCTCCATCGCCTTGCAGTACCTGAAGGAGTTTCGGGCTCAGTATCCTCAGGTGGAACTCTATGTCCGCCTGGGGTCGCCTGGCGACCTGCTGGAGGATCTGAACAAGGGCGATCTGCATCTGCTGTTTCTGCGCAGCTCTTCGGAGCGGGGCTCCGGCCTGCACGAGCGGATCTTGGGGGAGGATCCGCTGGAGCTGGTGATGATCCGGGAGCTGGACCCGGCCCCAGATCAGGCTTCCGTTCCCCTGGAGGCTCTGAAGGGAGTCCCCATGTGCCTGCTGCGCAGTGATGACCTGTGGGGGTACAGCAACTATTTGATCAAGGAGTGCCAAAGGCAGGGGTTTACACCGAACACTACATTCCGGTGTTATGACACCCCCATGGCCATGCAGCTGGTTCAGGCTGGCTTTGGGGTCAGCTATCTTCCCCGTTCGATTGTGGAAACGCAGCCTCATTTGGGGCTCTATACGAAACCGATTCAGGGGATCTCGGTTCTGTCCTATCCGACTCTGGTGTGGAGCAGCAATCTGTACTATGCCAGCTGTGTCAAGCGGTTTCTGGCCATGTTTGAAGGGGAGGATGCCGAGAAATAGAGGTTAAAAAAACCGGATTGCAATACCGTATCAGTATTGCAAATAGACAAAAACGATATTTTTTGTTGGGGGAAAAGCTTGCTATAATGACAGTAGAATCGCAAATCTATCTAAAGATCCCAAGAAATAGACCTCACATTTTTGTGCAGTATGTTTGGAGGAATTGATATGGCAAAGCTCGTAGAATGTATCCCTAACTTCAGTTGCAGCAAGGAAAAGGACGAGGCTACCTACAACGCTCTGGTGGAGGCCGCCAACAGCGTTCCCGGCTGCACGCTCTTTGACGCCCAGACGGACGGCAACCATAACCGCTGCGTATTCACCCTGATCGGCGACATCAACGCCATTGAGGAAGTGGCGTTCCAGCTGACCAAGGTGGCCACTGAGCGCATCGACATGACCAAGCACAAGGGTGAGCACAAGCGCATGGGCGCTACGGACGTGATCCCCTTCGTTCCCCAGTCCAAGGACGTCACTGTTGAGGAGTGTGTGGAGCTGTCCAAGCGCGTGGCCCAGCGCATCTGGGACGAGCTGAAGGTCCCCTCCTTCCTGTACGAAGACTCCGCCACCCGCCCCGAGCACCGCAACCTGGCCACCTGCCGCAAGGGTGAGTTTGAGGGGATGCCGGAGAAGCTGCTTCAGGAGGAGTGGGCGCCTGATTACGGCGAGCGGAAGATCCACCCCACCGCCGGCATCACGGCCATCGGCGCCCGTATGCCCCTGGTCGCGTTCAACATCAACCTGGCTACTTCCGACGTTGAGGTTGCCAAGAAGATCGCCAAAGTCATCCGTGGTTCCTCCGGCGGCTTCCGCAGCTGCAAGGCTATGGGCTTTATGATGGAGGACCGGGGCATCGCCCAGGTTTCCATGAACATGGTCAACTATGAGGACACCCCCCTGTATGTGGTCTATGAGCAGGTCCGCGCTCTGGCTGAGCGATATGGTACTTATATTGTGGACAGCGAGATCGTCGGCCTGACCCCCGCAAAGGCTATGATCGACTGCGCCGAGTTCTATCTGAAGGCCCGCGACTTCAACTGCCACAACCAGATCATGGAGTATCACCTTCTGGATATGAAGTAAAAGAGGGAATACAAAGAAAGATTAACTATTAAAAATGGTCGATTGTAAAATGAAGTTGGACACCTAAGAAAAAATCCATAGTGATTTTCCCCACATGGTAGAATGAAGTTTGCACACAACTTCTTCCAAGGGAGGGCAATCACTATGGACTGCCAAGATTATATCACAGAATCGGTAGAACGCAAGAAGGGACAGCACTTACAGCGAGAGGAACGAGGCGCAATCCAGCATCTCAAGAACGCCGGCTACACGAACAGAGCCATTGCCAGAGCAATCGGATGTTCACCAACCACCGTTGGGAACGAGCTAAAGCGCGGCACACCGCCCCGAAAGAGCAGCAAGGGCAGGAAACCCGGATACTCGGCAAGGCGTGGAGAAGCGGTCTACAAGGCGAACAGAAAGCGTTCTCGGAAACCACACCGAATCTGTCACTGCACTCGCTTCATTCGCTGGATAATTGAACAGGTCAAAGAACACAAGTGGTCTTTGGATGCCTGCGTCGGCTATGCTCGTCTGCACAGGCTGTTTTCAGCAGAGGAGATGGTCTGCACCCACACGCTTTACAATGAGGTCTGGGCAGGCAGCCTTGACTTGTCTGTGACAGAACTGCCCGAAACCATGAAACGCAAGCAGCACAAGGACTCCAAGCCCCGTGAACACAAGAAGAGCTTCGGCACAGACATTTCTCAGAGGCCTGAGATCGCAGCTCTGCGCATCGAGGAAGGTCATTGGGAAGGTGACACCGTGGTCGGCAAGAGGGGCGGTAAAGAGGCTGTTGTCCTTTCCCTGTTGGAGAAGAAAACGGAGAACTATATTGCCATCCGGATTCCCGGCAAGGATGCAGACTCCGTTCTGAACGCCATGCAGTCACTCAGGGGAGAATTCGGAGACAAGTTCTCACAGGTCTTCAAGACCATTACCGTGGACAACGGCTCGGAGTTCTCTGCGTTCAGTCAGGTCGAGAACTGGGGCTGTGCAGTCTACTTTGCGCATCCCTACACCTCATGGGAACGTCCCCAAAACGAACGCCACAACGGGCTGTTTCGAACCTTTGTTCCGAAGGGCGTGTCCATTGAGGCTTTCTCTGCTGAGTATATCTTGGCTGCAGCTGATGAATTGAACGGACGGCCTCGCAAGAAGCTTGGCTACCGCACCCCGGAGGAACTGTTTGACGAGTTCCTCGACTCTGTTTACGCAGCCGAAGGCTGCGGCAGCATCGCCCAGGACGGAAGCCAGCGGCTTCCATCCTGACCGTCGCTCTGATTCACTAAGTTCTACCGTGCAGGTGTCCAACTTGCACTTGCAATTTGCGAACTATTAAAAATCAACCCCAAAAATGAATGGTGGTGGTGAAAAAGAGATGGCTCAAGAAAGGTATAGCAAAGCTGAGGTCTTGTCAGACCCCTGCTGGCTATTCAAGTAGCTGCGCTTAAGCCGCTGAGCAATATGGCTGCCTGGATTTCTCCATGGCAAATATCAAACGAATCAACTTTTTGGCAGCGTGAGAGATGGCAATATTGTAGTGTTTTCCCTCCGCCCGCTTCTTGGCGAGATAATCAGCAAAAGCCGAGTCCCAGTGGCAGACATACTTGGTTGCGTTGTAAAGTGCGTAGCGTAAGTATCGGGAGCCACGCTTTTCCATGTGCGGGTAGCAATTTTTGAGCTGTCCGGATTGGTAAGTGGAGGGGGACATCCCGGCATAAGCCAACAGCTTGTCCGGGGAGTCAAAGCGGGTGAAGTCGCCGACTTCAGCCAGGATCATGGCAGCCATGCGGAACCCCAGCCCTGGGATAGTGGTGATAGGAGAATGAAGCTCATCCATAATGGATTGGATTTGCTCTTCGATTTCATCAATTTCACGATTCAGTTCACGGATGAGCCGGATGGTGTGCTGCAATTCAAGGGACTTGGCAGGCATCTGAGAGCCAATAGAGTTTTTGGCGGTATCTCGTATTTCAAGAGCCATATCCCGTTTGTAGTGACCATTGGAGGCGGTTTCGAGCAGTGCTTTCAGCCTTGCCAAATGGGCTGCAGCAACCTGTTTAACGCCGGGGAACTCTTCCAGCAAAGCGTAGACAGAGGCAATGTGCAGAGATGGAACCAGCTTTTCCAGTTCTGGGAACAGGATACAGACAAGCCGGGCAATGGAACTTTTCAGTTTGGCACGCTCTTTTACCTTGTCGAAACGGTATCTGGTCAGTGACTTTAATTCTTCGTTGTGGTATGCTGTATCAGTGTAGGGTTTGAGGCCCGCATCGGATAACAGCATAGAAGCAATCGTTCGCGCATCCACCCGGTCAGTCTTGGTCTTTCGCAGGCTGAGGCTCTTTCGGTAAAGATTTGTGCGCAAGGGGTTCAGGACATAGGTGGCCAGACCGTTGTCAAGGAGAAACCCGAGCAGATTGTAGCTGTAATGTCCGGTAGCCTCAAGCCCTACTCTTATTTTGTCCTGCGGTGCGCTACATTCCTGGATTCGCTGCAACAGGCCGTGGAACCCATCCAAGGTATTGGAAATTGTGAACACATCCGCCAGGACTTCACCATCAGAGCTGACAATAAAGCAATCGTGCTTATCTTTTGAGACATCGATGCCAACAGAAACCACCATAACAAATACCTCCAACGATAAATATGTGATGCTGCATCCACAGTGCTCCTTACTTTTGTAGCCTTGTTCCATATAAACCGTCTGGCGGTATTTAACTGATCAACAAAATTGTAAGGGGCTGTGGTTGGAACCTTTCTTGAACCATCTTGTGGTAGGGGGATTACACCGATCCACAGCATCCCTTACAGTGTAGCACAGCCCTTGGAGAGGGGCTTTAATAACTACTACTCTATAATACAAGGGAGGAGTATTACCATGAAATTAGCGGATATGCAGGTGACTCAATTTTGTGATGTGCTGGCATCCGATGCTCCCGCCCCAGGCGGCGGTTCTACTGCCGCTCTGGAGGGCGCTCTGGGCGCCGCTCTGACTGCCATGGTGTGCGGCCTGACCACCGTTGGCAAGAGCAGAGAGAAGTATGCTGAATATCAAGAGTTTGTCCTTGCCAGCCAGAAGAAAGCGCTGGATTTGAAGGCCCGCTTTGTGGATGTGATGGACCGGGACACAGAGGCCTTCAACGTGGTCAGCGCCGCGTTTGGTATGCCGAAGGCCACGGACGAGGAGAAGGCCGCCCGCTCTGCTGCCATTCAGAAGGGGCTGGAGGGATGTACGCGTACTCCCTTTGAGATGATGGAGCTGGCCGCCGAGACGCTGGAGCTGACCGCTGAGCTGCTGGGCAAAACCAACGACAGCGCGGCCAGCGACCTGGGCGTCTCCGCCCTGTCTATGCGGGCGGCCATTCAAGGCGCGTGGCTCAATGTGCTGATCAATATCGGCAGCCTGAAGAACAAGGAGCTGGCAGAGGATTACCGCAAGAAGGGCGAGGCGCTTCTGGCGAAGGCTCTGCCCCTGGCGGACCAGATTTATCAGAATGTTCTGAGCCAGATGTAATTTTGAAGCCATTTTGACAGAGTAGGCTTTGTGCGTTAAGTGTCACCGGATGGGAGGTTGCCGGTGAACGAAGGGAGTTCCCGCGTTGCAAAGCCGCATCCGCTGCCATGGGGAAGTGCGCTTCTTTCATGGCGACGAGCCATGAAAGGAGCGTATTTTTATGTCCAAGACTACGAAAAAATTGTGTTATATCGCACTTCTGGTTGCGGTTTATGTGCTTTTAAGCATGACATTTACAATTAAGACAGGAAACCTGGAGATCACCTTCAAGTCCTTGCCGGTGGTGGTGGCGGCTCTGCTGTTTGGCCCGGCGGGCGGCGGCATGACGGCCCTGCTGGGGGAATTTTTATGTCAGGTGATGATGTATGGTCTGATGCCCACTACAATTTTGTGGCTGCTGCCGCCAGTGGCCCGCGGTTTGGTGATCGGGGGCGCGGCCAGATTCTTTTGGAAGAGCGGCTGCCTGCTGGAGTCGCGTCCTGTGACCTGCTACGTGGTCTGCCTTGTGGGCTCCTTTGCCACCAGTTGTGTGACGACCGTCTGCCTGTGGCTGGACAGCCTGATCTATGACTATTACTCCTTTGCCTTCGTGTTTGGCAGCGCGCTGATCCGCTTTGGGAAGGACATTGTGATCGTAGCCATCGTGACGACGATCGTGATTCCCCTGATGAAGCTGCTGCGCCGGGGCGGTCTGGTTCCGGTCTTAAATTAAGAAAGGAAGCGTTTTGATGGAATGGAGGCATTTCACCCGGGCGCAGTATATTACAACTGCCTGGTCGGGAGGAACGACCACTCAGCTGGCGATTGCGCCGGAGGGGGCGGTATATGCCGATCGAAAGTTCCTCTGGCGTCTCAGCTCCGCTCAGGTAGAACTGGAACACTCTGATTTTACACCGTTGCCGGATTATGACCGCCTCATCTCTGTCTTGAAGGGCGAATTGGAGCTTAAAATTGGACAGGGAGAGCGCGGCGCGCTGGAAGCCTGCACGGTCCGCGGGTTTGACGGAGGCGTTCCGGTGGAGTCATGGGGGCGCTGTGTGGATTTCAATTTGATGCTGCGGAAGGGCGCATGTCAGGGCTTTGTGCAGCCGATTGTGTTACCCGCCGGTGGCAGCTGCCAGTGGGCGGCTCCGGTGCCCGCGCCTCAGAAATATCCAAACCGCACGCTTGCGCTGTACTGCGCGGAGGGGGATCTGACTCTCTCAGATGCGGGAGTCCAGGCGGCTGCCGGGGAACTTCTGCTTTGTGAAAGGGCAGATGCGTCCTTCCTTCATTTGGAAAGCAAAGCGGGGACTGCAATTATGGCAGCAGTGATCTATACACGATAAGGGATATTTCATTAGGAAGGGATTGAAGAGACATGGCAGTCCGACTGTCTGGAATCCCGGTTGCCCGGGAGATGCGCGGGCGCATTCAGGCCGGGGTAGAGCAGCTGCATCAAATCGGTCAGATCCCCACTATGGGAATTGTCCGGGTAGGTGCACGTCCGGAGGACATCAGCTATGAAACAGGCGCCACAAAGCTGGCCCAGTCGCTGGGGATCGCGGTCTCCCGGACCCTGCTCCCGGGTGACGTGGGGGAGCGGCAGCTCTTGGAAGTGCTTCGGGAGGTAAATGAAAATCAGAGGATCCATGGCTGCCTGCTCTTCCGGCCGCTTCCGGCCCATCTGAACACGCGCGCGGTCCTGGGAGCGCTGTCTTCGGGGAAGGATATTGACGCGATGACCGGGGCCTCTATGGGAGGGCTGATACTTCCGGGAATGGAGACCTTTCCGCCCTGTACAGCAGCGGCCTGTTTGGAGCTGCTCCGCTTCTATCAGATCTCGCTTCCGGGGAAGCATGTGGCCATTGTGGGGACAGGCGCTGCGGTAGGGATGCCGACAGCGGTGCTTTTGATGAACCTGGGAGCGACGGTCTCTGCCTGCAATGTTCTGACAGAGCCGAGAAGACTGCTGGATTTATGTCAGGAGTCTGACATTATTATCTCGGCCGTTGGAAAGGCGGGGCTGATCGGACGGGAGCATGTACGCCCGGGCCAGATTGTAATTGATGTGGGAGTCAGCTTTGACGACCAGGGAAAGATGCATGGAGACGTAAACTTTGCACAGGTGGAGCCAGTGGTCAAAGCCATTACTCCGGTACCGGGTGGCGTGGGCGCGGTGACCTCGGCGGTCTTGTCCGCGCATACGGTGGAATCGGCTCTGCGGGCAAACGGCCTGACCGGATAGAGCCCTTACATGACACAGATTCAGGAAGGAGATACGGCCTATGACCGGACAGGAAGCGGTTGAACTAATCCGTCAGGAGGCTTGGACCGGAAGAAAGCCTGGTCTGAGCCGGACCAGAGAGCTGCTGAAGCGGGTGGGAAATCCCCACCAGAAACTAAAATATGTCCACATAACCGGAACCAACGGGAAAGGCTCTACCGCTGCAATGGTGGCCTCCGTGCTGGACCAGGCGGGGCTGACAGTAGGGCTGTATACATCTCCACATCTGTGGCGCTTTCACGAGCGGTTCCAGGTGAATGGTGTGCCGATTCCAGATGACACCTTGGGGCGGATCGCGGAGCGGGTCATTCAGGCGGGAAAGGGGATGGAGGATCCGGCCACAGAGTTTGAACTGATGACTGTGGTGGGGATGCTCTATTTTCTGGAGGCTGGCTGTGATATCGTTGTATTGGAGGTTGGCCTGGGAGGACGCATGGATTCCACCAATGTGATCCCGGCCCCGGAAGTGGCCGTGATCACCAATATCGGTCTGGAGCATACCCGGGAGCTGGGGGACACGCTGGCCCAAATTGCCACGGAGAAATCCGGTATTTTAAAGTCCGGCTGTGACGCAGTGCTCTACCATCAGAGCGGCGAGGTGGAGGAAGTCATATTGGCCGCCTGCCGCCATCAGGGAATTCCTTTGACGCTGACCAATCCGGAGGAATTGCGTGTGCTGGAATCCGGACGGGATGGGCAGACCTTTACCTATCGAGACCGGGGTGCATTCCACATTTCACTTCTGGGCCGCTATCAACTCTATAATGCTGCCACAGCCTTGGAAGTGGCGGCTGCACTGGTGCGGAGAGGCTGGAAGATTTCAGAGGAAGCTGTGCGACAAGGGCTGCGGGCGGCAGTTTGGCCGGCCCGCATGGAACTGGCTCGCCGGAATCCGGACGTGCTCCTGGACGGGGGACATAACCCCCAGTGTATGGGCGCTCTCCGGCGTTCCTTGGAGGAACTGTACCCAAACCGGAAGATCTTCTTCCTGACCGGCGTGCTCTCTGACAAGGACTATCCCTCCATGCTGGGGGAGCTCCTTCCGCTGTCCAAGCAGTTCGTCACCATTACGCCGGACAGTGATCGTGCCCTCTCAGCCGGAGAGCTGGCCCAGTATTTACGGCAGGCGGGGGCGGAGGCTCAGCCCTGCGGGAGCGTTTCGGAAGGAATTCAGACTGTGCTGGATTTGGCACAGCCAAATGATGTGGTCTGTGTGTGTGGGTCATTGTACATGATTGGTGAGGCACGCCATGCACTGGGCCTGTGCTGAACAGCATAGGCCGATCAAATGGAAAGGTGGGAGAATTCTGTGCTGACCCCATCGGAGTTTTTCGATTCGTATTGTGAGATCGGATATAAAAAGGCTCGGTCGCCGGCAGGGCGTATCCTGCTGCTGGCGATTCTGGCGGGAATTCTCATTGGAATGGGAGCCGTGGTGTCCAATACATCGAGCCACGCCCTGGAAAATTTGTCCGTGGCCCGGGTGGTGTGCGGATTTTTGTTCCCCTTTGGACTGGTCATGGTGCTGTTTACCGGGGCGGAGCTGTTTACCGGGAACTGCCTGATTACTATTCCTGTTCTGGAGAGAAGGGTGGCCTGGACCGGGATGCTGAGAAACCTGTGCTGGGTTTATATCGGCAATCTGATTGGCGCGGTGCTGCTGGCGGCTGTGATCGTGTACAGCGGACAATTGAACCTGTCTGACGGGGCTCTGGCTGTGTGCACCATTCGGACTGCGGCGGCGAAGTGTTCCCTTTCCTTTGGCAGAGCGGTGGTTCTGGGGATTCTGTGCAACGTATTGGTCTGCATTGGCGTAATGTGCGGCCTGTGTGCAAAAAGCGCAGCCGGCCGTACTCTGGGCGCATTTCTGCCGGTCTGCTTTTTTGTCATCTGCGGCTTTGAACACTGTGTTGCCAATATGTATTATATCCCGGCTGGACTGTTGGCCTTGGAGGTTCCGCACTACGCGGAACTGGCGCGGGAGGCCGGCGTCGCGGTAGAATCTCTGACCTGGAGCCGCTTCTTCCTCCAAAATTTACTGCCGGTCACAGTAGGGAACCTGATGGGCGGCTGTGGATTTGCCGCGCTGATCTGGAGCGTCTACCATCCGCGCGGGCCGCTGGAGCGGCGTCCCCTTGCCGGGGACAGAGAAGCCGCAGATATGTCCGTTCAATAGGATACGGATACCCGGGATTCAGAACCGGGGTGAATGGATGCGTCACGGAAGGCGCGGTGGTGAAAGAACAGCCTTCTGGCTTCAAACAGGAAGCGGGCCGGGCAGAGAGAGGGAACCTCTCAGCCCGGCCCGCTTTATTCGCCGTATATAAGCCCGCTTCCAGAGGGTAGGAGAGCGTGGGAGCGTGCCGCATATTTCCCCATGACCAGCCTTGCGGGAGTTTTCGTTTTTCCATCTCCCACGGGATAAGGGTCAAGGGCTTTCTGCCGGGAGCCGGAGCAAGAACTGATTCCCGCCAGCGGGGCCTTCCTCCACGCTCACGCTGCCGCCGTGGACCTCTGCGATGGCCCGGACCAGGGCCAGCCCCAGGCCGGTTCCGCCAAGATCCCGGGAGCGGGCTGTATCCAGCCGGAAGAAGGGCTCAAAGATCCGCTCCCGCAGCTCCGGTGGGATTCTGGGTCCCTGATCGGACACGGTGATGGCCGCATTCGCACCGTCCGGCTCTGCATGGATCTGGACTTCCCCGCCTTCCGGCCCGTACTTTACCGCGTTTTCCACCAAATTGAACAGTGCCCGGCGGAGCAGTTCTCTGCTGCCTTGGATGGAACCGGGGGCAGCCTCTGTAGAAATGTGCATCCCCTTGCCGCTGAACAGTGAGGACACATCCTCCGTAACCTGATGGAGGAGTTCACTCAATTCGATCCGGTCGGTGCGGGGCACCTGCTCAAGGCTGGTCAGCTTCAGCAGGCTGTCCACCATGCCGGAGAGCCGGTCCACCTCGTCCTCCAAAATGCGGAGGAATTCCTCCGTGGTCTGTGGAGCAAAATCCTGTTTCTTACGGAATAGGCCAATCCGGGTCTTGAGAACGGCCATCGGGGTGCGGAACTCGTGAGCGGCGTTCTGTGAAAAGCTGCCGGGCCTGCTGGACCGCAGGAGCCGGGGGAGAAACGAGCGTAAGCGGCATTTCCGCGTCAAGTCCGGGGGCCGTCTGAGCGGGATAGAGGGGGACGGCGGCGATGCTGTCCGCCAGCTGGATGGCAGACAGATTGCTGGTTACGGCGAGGGCGGTGCAGCACAGGGTCAGTAGCAGGGCGCACCAGAGAGTGACACGCAGACGCAAAGAATGGGCCCATTTCATGGTTCTGAATCCTCCATTAAACGATAACCCTGTCCCACCTTTGTTTGGATGGGATCGCCGCTCAGGGCCTCCCGCAGCTTTTTCCGCAGGGAGGAGATGTGCATTCGGACTACATTGCTGAAGGGATTGGCGTTCGATTCCAACACATGCTCCATCAGCTCCTCCTGGCTGACCCAGCGGTTCTGATGGAGCATCAGGTGCTCCAAAATGGCGAATTCCCGGGGTGTCAGCTCCAGAGGCTCCCCTCCGGCGGAGATGGAGCGGGACCGGGTATCCAGTGTCAGGCCGGCTGTGGTGAGCGCTGTATCCCGGGAAACGAACTCCCGGCGCAGCAGGCTGCGGACCCGGGCCTCCAGCTCCTCCAAAGCAAAGGGCTTGGTGAGATAGTCATCCGCCCCCAGGTCCAGTCCTGTTATCCGGTCAGACAGCCCTGCCCGGGCGGACAGGATCAGCACCCGCAGCTGCGGCCACTCCGCCCGGGCCACTCGCAGCAGATCCAGCCCGTCCATGCCTGGCAGGTTCAGATCTAGAATCAGCAGATCGAAGGCTTCGTTCAGAAGCAGATCGTAGGCCTTCGCGCCGTCATAGCACTGCTCTACTGTGTATTTTTCCAGCTCCAGGTCCTCTGCGATACCATCGCACAACAGTTTTTCGCCTTTGCCGACCCTGCCAGCGAGGGCGTGCAAGAGTTCTATAACGCCCTGGCGCAGGCCCATGAGGGTGTGACCGCCAATGGAGCGGGTATCGTTCTGTGCACCAAATCCGAGGAAGGAAATGAGCTGTTTGCCGACGCACCCTTCCCGGTCATCCTCTACAATGATTCTCTGAAAGCGGCGGTTGGAAAGAACAGTGGAATGATCGAGGATGAGGAAATCCCCAACACGGCTTCCTGGTATGTGAACGGCTCTTTCTACTCCTCCTGGAGTCTGAAGGTAGATGCCGAGGATTTGGTCGAGGATGCGGCCGCCTTTGTGGAGATGAGCCAGGACAAGGAACTTTCCGGTGCCGACAGCGCTGACAGCGGGGCCGCCGGCATGGTCCCAATGGGTTGATATGAGAAAGACAACGGTATGTCTTCTGGCCGCGGCTGTTCTGATGATGGGCTTTGGCCTGTGGCGGGGAGAAGGGGCTGCAGTCCTGTCCAAGGGGATCAATTTGTGCATGGAGTGTGTGGGCATTGGCTAAGAACAGACACCGCTGGAAGATCCAGCTGGGGGCGACCCTTGCCGCCAACCCGTTCCTTCTGAACTTTTTTCAGGGGAAGATCTCCCGGGGGAGGCTGAAAGGGATCTGCGTGCCCGGATTAAACTGCTACTCCTGCCCAGCTGCGGCGGCCTCATGCCCCATTGGGGCGGTCCAGGCCGTCATCGGCTCCTCCAAATACCACTTTGCCTATTATGTGGTGGGATTTCTGTTGTTTATCGGGGTCCTGCTGGGACGTGTGGTGTGCGGCTTCCTGTGCCCCTTCGGCTGGTTCCAGGAGCTGCTCCACAAGATCCCCACAAAAAAGTTCAGCACAAAGCGGTTTCACATCCTCACCCATCTGAAATATGGGATTCTGCTCCTCTTTGTCATTATCTTGCCTATGACGGTGGTGAACGAGGTAGGGATGGGAGACCCCTTCTTCTGCAAGTACCTATGTCCCGCCGGGATCCTGGAGGGCGGTATCCCCCTGTCCCTGGCTGATTCCAGCATCCGGGCCAGTTTGGGGTGGCTCTTCACCTGGAAGAGCTGCATCCTGCTGGGGATCGCAGTGCTGTCGGTGTTCTTCTACCGGCCATTTTGCAAATGGCTGTGTCCCCTGGGGGCCTTTTACGGCCTGTACAACAAGGTATCCGTTTACCGGCTGGAGGTGAACGAAAGCAAGTGTACCTCCTGCGGCGCATGCAGCCGGGTGTGTAAGATGGATGTGGAGGTCTTCCACATCCCCAACCACGCTGAGTGCATCCGCTGCGGAGACTGCGTAGCCACTTGTCCCCAGCAGGCGATTACAAAGACCTTTGCGCTGAAAAGACAAACAAAAAAGAAGGAGACTGTAACATGAAAAAACGGGTTTCTCTGCTGCTGGCTGCAGCCATGACGCTGACTGCGCTCACTGGCTGCTCCTTCGGAAATGATACCACTCTGGTATCCAAAACGCCGTTCCCGGAATTTTCTGAGGTGGACACTGAGGGCAACCAGGTGAGCAGCGACATTTTCGCGGACTACGACGCCACCATCGTCAACTTCTGGAACAACGGCTGCGGCACCTGTATCGAAGAGATGCCGGAACTGGAGGAGTTGTACCACCAGTTTCAGGAGCAGAATATCAATCTCATCGGTGTGGGCACCGACTCCGGAGAGGGGGAGGAACAGATGGAGACTGCCCGAAACATTCTAACAGAAAAAGGAGTCACCTATGTGAACATCTCCCCAGATCCAGAGGGCAAGTTCTATCAGGACTTCATCTCTGAGATTTTCAGCTATCCCACCACCTACATTGTGGATGGTGAGGGCAATGTCATTGGCGTGCCCATCATTGGGAATGTGAAGAAACAGATCGATACAGTGAACGAGCGTCTGGCGCTGATCCAATCTGAATGAAGATGATAAGCTTCCAATGCCAGCAGAGGACCTGCGGCTGTGCAAAAACGCCGGAGCGCGCCGTCTCAATGACGGCGCGCTCCGGCGTTTTTGTATCATGCAGGTGCGGCGGGAGAGTCACAGCAGATGCCGGAAAGGCAGGATGACCGCCCGCAGAAGGCCGTAGGAGATCTGTTTGCCCAGACTCTGCTCCCGGGGCTGGTAGGCAGGGCCGTCGGTGATAGTGCCGTCCGGGGCCATCCGCCGGCTATGCTCCTGAAGCTCCTGGATCTGTCCGCGGATCTGGGCGTTGAGCTGAGGGCTGCGGATGGCAAGCATCAGCTCAGTGTCCAGATACACGCTTCTCATGTCAAAGTTGCAGGAGCCGGCGATGGTCAGATCGTCCCCCACCACCAGGGATTTGGTGTGCAGAGCCTGGTCTCCCAAATACTCGTACATGGACACTCCGGTGTCCCTCAGGGGCTTCTTCTGGTTTAAGTAGTCGGTGCAGCCGAAGGGATTGCTCCCGATCTCCACCGCGTTGATGAGGATGTCTGTTCGGGTGCCGCTGTCACAGACGGACCGGAGATCCCCGTACATATCCCGGCTGCAAATGATATAGGGGGTCTGGACCAGGACCTCCTCCGCCTTCGCCATGGCGTCCATCATCCGGGCCCAGAGGATGGGCTTTTTGTTCTCCGGCTCGATGGGGTTGGTCCAGAGCTCTACCCCCTGAGTCTCCAGGGTAGCGGCCTCCCACTCGGGCCGGGTGAGGGGATCGGCGAACGCCTGGGGATACCTGGCCCTTGTCTCCTCATAGCAGCGGGACAGGTCTTCGCCCTCTCCGGGCTGGTCCAGGACCTTGCAGCAGGGGAGAGACCAGATCCGGTGGAAATAGTCCCGGAGCTGGCGGTAGGACTGCCCCTGTCCGGGCTCTGTCTCATAGACCAGAATGTCGCGGTCCACGTTGTAGTGGTCAGTGTAGCGGCCCAAAAAACGGTTATCCGTGTTCCGGCCGCCCAGGAGATAGGCCAGGTCATCGGCGATCAGGTATTTGTCGTGCATCCGGTAATTGGTTTTCCAGGGGGCCAGCAGGTTGAGGGGGTTATACAGCCGGACCTCCACATTCTCATGGGCGGCCAGCTGGCAGAAGAGGTCGCTGCTGGAGAGCGGCCTGCCCCCTCCATTGAGGCCGTCCACCAGGACCTGTACCTCCACGCCCCGCTCCGCTGCGTTCCAGAGGGCGCCCATCACGTCCCGGCCGCCCTCCTCGTCCCAAAAGTCGAAGGTAGCCAGAATGATTTGTTCCTGGGCGGCCTCAATGAGCCGGAGCCGCCACAGCAGAGCGTCCTGGTTGTCGTCGATGCTCCGGACCCGCTCCGGGGCGGCGTCCGTCATCTCGGGCTCCGCCTCCCAGTCTCCGGGACCGGCGGTCTTGTGGACCAGGGGAGGAATGACCATGGACAGAACCAGGAACAGAAGCCACAGAAGAACTGCCAGCAGGAGATACCGCGCGATTCGTTTCATTTTTTGACTCACTTTCCCACCGGACCGGCGGAGCGGCCCGAAGATGTCCGGCCCGGCCAGGTGCATACTGCGGCCGGGATCTGTGGAAGATCCCGGCGGACCGCCGGCAGCGGAATGGGGGCTGGGGCGGAAGTTGTCAGGCTTCGATGGTGGACATCATAGCAGAGAATACGGCAGTTTGCAATTCAGAGGGGAAAAGTGAGAGTTTTAAGGAAAAAACAGGAACTTCAAAATCAACTCCTGCGGGCCTGGGCCAGAGTGGCGCAGAGCACCTCCGCGGCCCCGGCAGAGCGCAGGAGCCGGGCGCACTCGCTGAGGGTGGCACCGGAGGTGACCACATCGTCCACCAGAAGGACACGCAGCCCGGCGAGGTCCACGCTCTCTTTCAGGCGGTATACCCCGAGTACGTTGGCCCGGCGTTCCGATGCCTCGTGGAGGTGGGACTGGGGATCGTTGTTCCGGAACTTTTCCAAGGTCCCACGGACGGGGAGGTCCAGCTCCCGGGCGACAGCCCGCGCCAGGGCCTCCGCCTGGTCGAAGCCCCGCTTCCGCCTCCGTTTGGGGCTGAGGGGGATCCAGGTCACCAGATCCAGAGGGGCGGCGCGGTTGTCCCGGACACACTGGGCGGTGAGCAGGCCATAGGCCCCGGCATAGCTGGGGGTGCCGGGGAATTTATAGCGGTGGATGGAGTCGGGCACCCTGTCTCGGTAGGCCAAAGGAGAGAGGCAGCCCGAGGTGAACTCCACCGGGCGCTCCGCCTCGCGACCGGACAGCCAGGGGAGCATTTTCTGGCAGCCGGGACACGCCGGGGCGCGGGAATCCTCCAGAATATGCTGACAGAAGGGACATTTCATGGGGAACAGCAGGTCCAGAAGCCAGGTCCCCGCCCGGCCTGCCCATCCGGGAAGCTGGGACATTTTCATGGGAAGCACCCCCTTTCACCTTCCAACAGGGACCGAAGCGGTCATCCGGCGGCGGCCACCAGCTGGATCTCCACCGGGGCGTTCCCGGGGAGGGTGGCCACCCCGATGGCGGCCCGGGGGCCGACACCCGCCTCGCCCAGCTGCTCATACAGCCAGTTGGAGGCGATGTCCCCCACCTTGGCGTGGGTGGTGTAGTCGGGAGAGGCGTTGAGATAGACAGTGAGGGACAGGATCTGCACGATCCGCTCCCCCTCCTTTAGAGTATTCCGGGCCGCGGTAAGGGCGTTGGAGGCCGCCTGGATGACCGCTTCCCGGTAGTCTTCCAGGGGGCGGTCCGGGGTGATCTTGCCAGACATCAGCAGTACGCCGTTTTTGCGGGGGGTCATGCCGGCGGTAAAAATCAGGCCGCCGTGACGGACAGCGGGCTTGTACTTGCCCTGGGGAATGGGATTCTGGCTCATACGCAATACCTCTCAATCATGGTCATGATCCGGACTGGGCGGCCGCCCAGTCCGGGAGAGCTGGCGCCGGTCGTCCGGCGCCAGCTGTCTGCCTTTACTATATCATAAAGAGGGGCAGGGTGTCCAACCTGTGGCGGGACGGTAGCGCATCTGAGCGGGCGGACACAGCGCACGGTCCCGGGCCCTTTTACAGCAGTTGATACAGCAGGCCGTCCGCCTGGGCGTACCACAGTAGCATCCCGTGCCCCCGGCGTGGGATGCGCAGCTGAAGGTCCCACTCGGGGTACTGCTTGACCACCTGGAGGCGGTCCCCGGTGGCAAAGGCCACAAAGGAGATATAGTTCTCTTTCCGCATGGGATGGCTGCTGGTGATGAACCAGTCGGTTTCCACCTCCTCCACCCGGAGCCTCTCCTCCGCGCCTGCCTTGCGGGGCGTCAGCGGGGACAGCTTCCGGCCGCAGCAGGACACCTCTGCCGCGCCAGTGCAGAAGGTCAGCCCGCCGCATGCGGGGCAGGCATAATAATTCAGCTTTTTCATGTTTCCTCCTACCAGATCATTGGGGGTCAGATCCCCCTGGAGCATCCGGGCCAGATCGACCCCGAGCACCTGGGACAGCCGGGGCAATGTGGAGACCTCCGGGCTTCCCAAACCGCGCTCCCATTTGCTGACCGCTTTGTCGCTCACGCCCAGCCGGCCGGCCAGCTGGAGCTGGGTCAGACCCAGCTCACGGCGGAGCCTGCGGATCAGCGCGCCGGTTCGTATATTGTCCATCTTCCCTCACCTCCGAATACCAGCATATCAGAAGAAATGCCGGAATACAAGAAACGCTCCGTAGAGTTTCGGCGTTTCCTATGGTATCCGTTGCTTTTTAACCTGAATTGGTGTAAACTATAGAAACCAAAATTTGCATTCCTTGCCCGGTGCGCCGCCCCACGGGGAAAACAGGGCCGCCGGAGGGAACGGGATACGGAGCAGAACGGCCGTCCACACGGAGGCTGTATGGACAGATCAGAAAGGAGCGCGCACGATGGACGACAAGGTGAAGGAACTGCTGGATCGGATCCGGGACACTGCGGCGGGGGCCGCGGACGCCGCCAATCAGACCGCCCGGGCAGCCGGGAAAAGGGCGGGCCAGATGGTGGATGTGGCCAAGCTGAATGTGCAGCTGTTTGACCTGAACGGGGAGTTCAACGACATCCTGCGCCAGATGGGGCAGGTCATGTACGACGCCCACCGGGGCCAGCGGGAGGAAGGGGACAAGGTATCGGAGCTGCTGGAGCGGGCCGACGGCCTCAGCGCCAGGATCTCTGATCTGAAGGAGCGGATCTCCGCCCTGCGCCAGTCCCGGGCCTGCCCCGCCTGCGGCGCGGTATGCGGGAAAGAGGATCAATTCTGCCGCCGCTGCGGCGCCGGACTGTGAGAGGGAGCGGACGATGAACTTTACTATGGAGCAATATCAGGAGAGCGCCCAGGCGCTCCGGGCGCGGCTGGGGGGCTTTGTCCCCAAGGTCGCTATGGTGCTGGGCTCCGGCCTGGGCTATCTGGGGGATGAGGTGGAGGACCCCATCGCGGTGGATTACCGGGACATCCCCCATTTCAAGGCGTCCACCGCCCCGGGCCACAAGGGACGCCTGGTGTTCGGCCTGCTGGAGGGCCAGCGGGTGGCTGTGATGCAGGGCCGGATGCACCACTATGAGGGCTACTCCTATGAGGAGGTCTCCTACGCCGTTCGGGTGCTGCGCCTGCTGGGCTGTGATACCCTGGTGGTCACCAACGCCGCCGGCTGTGTGAATCTGGAGTGGAAGGCCGGCGACCTGATGCTCATCACCGACCAGATCAAGATGTTCTCCGAGTCCCCCCTCCGGGGGGAGAACCTGCCGGAGTTCGGCGTCCGCTTCCCCGACGCCTCCCACCTGTACACCCCGCGCCTGCGGGAGCTGGCGAGGGAGACGGCGGCGGAGCTGGATATCCCTCTGCGGGAGGGCGTGTATTTCTATTGCTACGGTCCCCAGTATGAGACCCCGGCGGAGATCCGGGCCGCCCGGATCCTGGGGGGCGACGCGGTGGGGATGTCCACCGCGCCGGAGGTCATCGTGGCCGGACACTGCGGGATGGAGGTGCTGGGCCTGACCCTGCTGTCCAATATGGCGGCGGGCATCCTGGACCAGCCCCTCAGCGAGCAGGAGGTGCTGGACGCCGCGGCGGCAGCCCGGGAGAAATTCTCCGGCCTGATCCGGGCCTGCCTGAAGAAAATGTGAGGTCTCTATGAAAATTTTGTTCCGAAATGTCACCGCTGTGACCATGGACCCGGCCCGGCCTGTGCTTCAAAACGCCTGCGTGGCGGTGGAGGGGACCCGGATCGCCTCTGTGGGCCAGGAGCATCCCCGTGGGGAGTTCGACCGGGTGATCGACGGACAGGGCAAGGCTCTGCTGCCCGGCCTGGTCAACTGCCACACCCATGTACCCATGGCCCTGCTCCGGGGCTATGGCGGGGGTCACGACCTTCAGCACTGGCTGAACGACTATATCTTCCCCGCCGAGGCCAGGCTGGACGACCGGTGCGTGGCTGCCGGGACCGCCCTGGGCCTGGCGGAGATGATCGCCTCGGGCACCACCTGCATCGCGGATATGTATATGCACACCGGCGCGGTGGCCCGGATGGTGCTGGAGTCCGGCGTCAGCGCCAACCTGTCCTGCGGCGGGGTATATTTCGGCGCGCCGGAGGATTTTTCTCCGGACGCCTGCGGGGACTGCCGGAACCAGATCGCCCTGACGGAGGAGTGGAACGGCGTGGGGGACGGCCAGATCAAGGTGGACGCCTCCATCCACGCGGAGTATACCTCCAACCCGTCCCTGTGGCAGTGGATGGCCGGCTATGCCGCGGAGCACGGACTGGGGATGCACGTCCATGTGTCTGAGACCCGGTCCGAGCACGAGTCCTGCCTCCAAAAATATGGCAAGACTCCGGTGGCCATGTTGGACCAGTACGGCGTGTGGGTCAACGGCGGCACAGCCGCCCACTGTGTCTGGGTGAGCGACGCAGATATGGAGCTGATGGTCCAGCGGAATATTACCGCCGTCCACAACCCGGTGTCCAACCTGAAGCTGGCCTCCGGCGCGGCCCGGGTGCCCCGGCTGCTGGAGCGCGGGGTCAATGTGGCCCTGGGCACCGACGGAGTGGCCTCCAACAACAGCCACGACCTGTTTGAGGAGATCAAGCTGGCCGCCCTCCTCCACAAGGGGATCGGCCTGGACCCCGCCGCGGTGACCGCCCGGCAGGCCCTGGAAATGGCAACTATCAATGGGGCGCGGGCCCTGAGACGAAACACCGGGGTCATCGCCCCGGGCAAAACGGCGGACCTGATCCTGGTGGACCTGGCCGCCCCCAACCTGTTCCCCTGCCACGATGTGGAGGAGGATTTGGTCTACTCGGCCCGGGGCTCCAACGTGGTGATGAATATGGCCCGGGGACGGGTCATATATGAGAAGGGAGAGTTCTTCACCCTGGATCTGGAGAAGATCCGCGCGGAGGTGGAGGGCTATGCCCTGCCCCGGATTTTTGGTAGTGTGAGGGGCGGCGGAGCCTGACGGGCCCGCCCCGAACAAAAAGGAGGTTTCCCATGGCCCAACACAGCCATCCCCCGCGCCGCGTGGCGCAGAGCCCGAAGCAGAACACCTTCTTCGGCGGCGCCGCCGTGCTGGCGGCCGGGATCCTGGTGGTCAAGCTGATCGGTCTGTTCTACAAGATCCCGCTGCTCAACATCATCGGCGAGCAGGGGACCGCAGACTTCGGCAACGCCTATAACATCTACGCCGTGCTGCTCACCATCTCCACCGCCGGCCTGCCGGTGGCGGTATCCAAGCTGGTGAGCGAAGCCAACGCCCTGGGCCGTCAGAATCAGGTCCGGCGGACCTTCCGGCTGGCGATGGCCCTGTTTTTGACCCTGGGCGTGCTGTCCTTCCTGGTGATGTTCTTCTGCGCCGACCAGCTGGCCGGACTGATGCACGACAGCATGGCGGCTCCTGGCATCAAGGCTCTGGCGCCGGCGGTGATCTGTGTGGGCTGCCTGTCCGCCTTCCGGGGTTATGCCCAGGGACACGGCCGCATGACTCCCACCGCAGTCTCCCAGATCATCGAGGCCCTGTGCAAGCTGACGGTGGGCCTGGGTCTGGCCTACTGGCTGGTGAAGCACGGCGCGGACGCCAGCCACGCCGCCGCCGGCGCCATCACCGGCGTGACGGTGGGCACCATCGTGGCCCTGGCCTATATGCTGATGAACTTCCTCATCACCCGGGGGCGGGAGGGGAACCTGTCCGACGACCAGCCGGACGACGCCTCCGCCATCCTGAAGAACCTGCTGATGATCGCCGTGCCCATCACCATCAGCTCCTCTATGGTGGGCATCGTGACCGTGATTGACAGCTCCCTGGTCCAGGGACAGCTCCAGCGGGCCTTATTGGAAAATCCGGACACCTGGGCCCTGTACCAGGGGATCGTAGACTTCACCGATCTGGAGCAGGCCCTGAAGGCGTGGAAAGCCGCCCTTCCCCAGGGTGGGGAAGTCACCATGGCACTGCTGGAGCAGAGCATGGCCGGACAGGGAGGGCAGGCGGAGGCCGCTCTGGCCCTGCACACCACCCTGGAGGGCATCAGCCGCACCCTCTATGGCAACTACAACGGCGCGCTGAACATCTATAACCTGCCTACTTCCCTGATGGCGGCCGTAACTGCGGCGGTGATCCCCGCCGTATCGGGCGCGCTGGCCCGCCGGGACCGCCGGGGTGCGGGACGGATCACCGGCTCCGCCCTGCGGATCACGGCCCTGGTGGCCTGTCCCATGGCGGTGGGCCTGTATGTGCTGGGGAAACCCATCATGGCCCTGATCTTCCCCAGCCTGAATGCAGATCTGGCCGGCCCCCTTCTGTCCACCCTGGGTCTGGCCACCCTGTTCGTGTGCATGATGCTGGTGTGCAACTCCATCCTTCAGGCCCACGGCTTTGTCAACCTCCCGGTGGCCATCATGCTGATGGGCGGGGTGGTGAAGATCTTTACCAACTATCATGTGGTGGTCGTGCCCAGCATGGGGATCTATGGGGCCCCCATGGGCAATATCCTGTGTTTTGCCCTGTGTATGGTGCTGGACCTTGTGGTCATCGCCCGGGTGATCCCCCGGCGGCCCTCCTATTTCCAGGTGTTCGCCAAGCCGGCGGCAGCCTCCGCCCTGATGGGGCTGGGCGCCTGGGCGGTGTACGGCCTGATGGCCAAGGGGCTGATAGCCGTCGGGAAGCTGTGTGAGGTGGATCGGGCTACCCAGGAGATCGTGGGCCTGAGCCGAACGGGCAACGGTCTGGCGGTGATCTGCGCGATCCTGGTGGCGGTGGCGGTGTACGGAATTTTGGTCATTGCCCTGCGGGCCATCACCCGGGAGGACCTCTCTCTCATGCCCAAAGGGGAAAAAATAGCCCGGATTCTGCATCTTTCCTAGAAAAGACGTAAAAAATACCTTGCGAAGGAAGCGAGATTGTGGTAAATTTTCAGTATATGGACTCCTATGGAGTGGAGGACCTGCTGCATATCATGGAACTGCTCCGTGCGCCAGAAGGGTGCCCCTGGGACCAGGAGCAGACCCACCAGAGCATCCGCCGGAATATGCTGGAGGAGGCCTATGAGGCGGTGGAGGCCATCGATGAGGAAGATCCGGAGCACCTGAAGGAGGAACTGGGCGACGTCCTGCTCCAGGTGGTGTTCCACGCCTGCATGGCGGCGGAGGAGGGGCTGTTCACCTTTGATGACGTGGTGGACGGCGTGGCAAAGAAAATGGTGTTCCGCCACCCCCATGTCTTTGGTACGGTCCGGGCGGAGGACTCAGTCCAGGCTCTGGACACCTGGGACGCTCAGAAGCGGGAGGAGAAGGCCCAGCGTACCGCCACGGACACCCTGGAGGCGGTGGCCCGCTCCCTGCCCGCCCTGATCCGGGCGGAGAAGGTCCAGATCAAGGCCGCCAAGGCCGGCTTTGACTGGCCGGACCGGGAGCCCGCCCTGGACAAGCTGGCGGAGGAGGTGGACGAGTTTCGCCGCGCCGCCTGCGGGGACGGAGACCCGGAGGAGGAACTGGGCGACCTGCTCTTTGCCGCGGTGAAGGCGGGGCGGTTCCTGGGACTGGACAGCGAGCAGGCCCTCACCCGGGCCTGTGACAAATTCATCCGCCGGTTCCGGACGGTGGAGGAGCTGGCCCCCTGCGCTCTGAAGGAGTGCTCCCTGGAGGAGCTGGAGGCCCTTTGGGCCCAGGCTAAGTCACATCCGGAGGCTCAGGCTTAAAAGCTGGTGTTCGTCCCGGCTTTAAGTGATATTTCAAAAGACAGGCTGCGTGTGTGCGGCCGTCGATGTTCTTAGGAGGAAGACGACATGAATAAAACTGAACTGATTGCCGCTGTGGCGGAAAAGGCCGATCTGTCCAAGAAGGACGCCGAGGCCGCCATCACCGCCGCCGTGGAGGCCATTACCGGTGCGCTGATCGAGGGGGAGAAGGTCCAGCTGGTGGGCTTTGGCTCCTTTGAGGTCAAGACCCGCGCCGCCCGTGTGGGCCGCAACCCCAAGACTGGGGAGGAGATCCCCATTTCCGAGGCCCGTCTGCCCGTATTCAAGGCCGGTAAGGCCCTGAAGGACGCGGTGGCGAAGTAAGGACCGGTCCGAAGAATGATCCCGGGGCGCCGCCACACCGAAGGGCGGCGCCCCTATTTTTATCAGCAACAGAGAGGAACAGAAGTCATGCGATTGGATAAGTGGTTAAAGGTCTCCCGCCTGATCAAGCGGCGCACCGTGGCCAACGAGGCCTGTGACAACGGCCGGGTGACGGCCAATGGCCGCAGCGTGAAGGCCAGCTATGAGGTGAAGCCCGGGGACGTGCTGGAGCTGAAGTTCGGCGAGCGTACCGTAAAGGTAGAGGTGCTGGCGGTGGCGGACAGCGTGGGCAAGGCGGACGCCTCCGCCCTGTACCGGGAGCTGCTGTAAGGCGGGGCGGGCCATGAAGAGAGCGAAGGGCCTCCGCCTGGCCGCCCTGGCCCTGGGCGGCGCAGTACTGCTTTCCGGCTGTGTGACCCGGACAGAACCCTCTGTGTCCACACAGATCTTTGTGATGGACACCATCATGTCCCTGGAGCTGTGGGAGGGGGGCAGTCAGGAGCAGCTGAATCAGGCGGTGGAGCAGCTGTACCAATGGGAGGACCTGTGGTCGGCCACCGATGAGGACAGCGAGATCTGGGCGGCAGACCACAGCGGCGGGGAGTGGGTCACCCTCTCCGGGGATACGGTGGATCTTCTCTCCCAGGCGCTGGACCTGTGCCGCCTGACCGGCGGGGCGCTGGACCTCACCGCCTACTCCGCCGTCAAGGCATGGGGCTTTACCACGGGGGAATACCGGGTGCCCGGAGAGGAGGAACTGGCTGCCCTGGCGGATGGGATCGACCATACCCAGGTGGAGCTGGATCGGGATGCCTGCCGGGTTCGCCTGCCCGCCGGGATGGAGCTGGACCTGGGGGCGGTGGCCAAGGGCTATGCCGGGGCGCGTCTGGCGGAGCAGCTGCGGGAGCAGGGGGTGACCTCCGCTCTGCTGAACCTGGGGGGCAATGTCCAGACCGTGGGCGGAAAGCCGGACGGCTCCCCCTGGTCGGTGGGGGTCCAGGACCCGGCCTCGGAGCAGGTGGATAACCTGCTGGCCATCCAGGTAGTGGATCAGGCTGTGGTCACCTCCGGCAGCTATCAGCGGTATTTTCAGCAGGACGGACAGACCTACTGGCACATCCTGGATCCGGAGACCGCCGCTCCGGCCCGCACCGGTCTGGCGTCGGTCACAGTGGTGGGGCCGGACGGTACGGTGTGCGACGGCTTGGCTACCGCCCTGTTCGTGCTGGGCGAGGAGGCCGGGATCGAACTCTGGCGCGCCCATCCGGAGCTGGGCGTCCAGGTGATCTGGGTCCGGGAGGACGGCTCCGTGGCCCTGACGGAGGGACTGGAAGAGAATTACCAGGTCAACCCACAGCACCGGGGCCTGGATATGACGGTGGTGGAGGCATGAACAAACGAACAGCGCTGTTGGCCGCCCTGCTGGCGGGTGCGGTCCTGCTGTGTGCCGGCGTGATCTGGCGGCAGCACAGCGGCCCCGGCGGGGGCGTGCTGGCCCGGGTCTATCAGCGGGGCGAGCTGATGGAAGAGATCCGCCTGGACCGGGTGCAGGAGCCATACTCCTTCCCACTGACCGGGGAGGGGGGGGCGGAAAACGTGGTGGAGGTGGAGCCGGGCCGGATCCGGATCGTCTCCGCCACCTGCCCCGATCAGGTGTGCGTCCGCCAGGGGTGGATCTCAGACTCCACCGTCCCGGTGGTCTGCCTGCCCAACCAGGTGATCGTGGAGATCGTGGGAGGTGAGGGCTTTGCGGACACAGCGGCCGGCTGACGGCGCCCGCCGGATCACCCAGATGGCCCTGCTCACCGCCATCGCCCTGACCATTTTCATGGCGGAGGCGCAGATCCCGGTCCCCATCCCCATCCCGGGGATCAAGCTGGGGCTGGCCAACATCGTCACGGTGTACGCCGTTTTTGCCCTGGGGCCGGGGGACGCCCTGCTGATCCTGGTGGCCCGTGTGTTTCTGGGGGCGGTGTTCTCCGGACAGATGATGACTCTGTTTTACAGCCTGGGGGGCGGGCTGCTGTGCTGGCTGGTCCTCCTGCTGCTGTCCCGGCTGCTGACCTGGAAGCAGATCTGGCTGTGCAGCCCCATCTCTGCGGTATTCCACAACCTGGGGCAGCTGCTGGTGGCCGCCGCCCTGCTGGGCAGCTGGACGGTGCTGGCCTATCTGCCCTATCTGGTGGTGGCCGGAGCGGCCAGCGGCCTGTTCACCGGCCTGTGTGCCCAGCTGCTGGCGGGGCGGCTGAAGGGGCTGGGCCGCAGGTAGCACACCAGTCTGACCTGCCGGGAATGAAAAAGGAACGGACCTCTCTGCGGCGCAGAGAGATCCGTTTTCCGTCTTATTCCAGATTGTCGTCGTCCAGATGGTGGAAGTCCTTGTTATGGCCGAACACATGGGTGAGGGGATAGACCTTGATGAAGCAGTCATAGCCTCCGTCCCGGATGAACTCCCGGAGACGGACGTACTCCCGGGAGGTGCAGACGCAGTCCAACTGGGTCTTGGGCTGTCCGGAGTAGCTACCTGTCACCTGATCGATGGTGGCGCTCTTGTGGATATCCTGAATGATGAAGCGCTCGATCTTCTGGGGCTGGTCGCAGATGATCTCCACCTCATAGAGCTTGGGCCCCAGGTTAAAGATCACATGGTTCATGCAGCTGACATAGAGCAGCTGCCCCACAAAGGCGTAGGCCACCGCATCCAAGGAGAAAGCCGACAGCATGAGGAGCATGATGCCCCCGTCCAGAGCCAGCAGGAGGTATTTCAGCGGCACGGTCCGAAACAGGCGCTGTTTCAGCAGCTTGGCCAGGGTGTCTGTCCCGCCATAGGAATAGCCCAGACGGTAGGTGAGGCCGGAGCCCAGACCATAGATCGCACCGAAGAGCATGACCGCGATGAGCTTTTCCTGCAGGATGATCTCCACCTGGATGTGATTCAGCCCCCAGAGCACCACCGGGTAGAGCAGGGAGAGTACCAGAATGTTGGAGACCTCCCGCCAGCCCAGGGCCAGGGCGGTACACAGCAGGATCGCCAGGGCCAGACCATAGTAGATCAGCGCATAGTTGACGCCGGTGAATTGGGCGGCGGCCATGGACAGTCCGGTGATCCCGGTGACCACAAAACCATTGGGAAGGGCCACCCAGTTGACTGCGATGCTGCACAATACACAGCTGAGGACCATATTGGTCAACGCCTTGCCCGGATGCTTTCTCATACGTACACCTCACGGGCGGCGGGGGCAGCCTGCCCTCCGATCCAGCCCAGCGCTTTTGACGGCTCTGTCTTATACTGGAGAGCGTACCTTATTTTTCTGAAAAAAGCAATACAGGAGCGGGAAAATTGTGTACTTTACCGAATCACTGGGGGAGGGTCAGATCACCCTCACGGATCCAGCCGATCTTCCGCAGGATCTGGCAGAATGCCCAGGACAGGACGGCGGGCAGAACAAAGCAGATCAGGATCATGCCCAGCCAGTCGAAACTGGTGGGGACGATGGCGGCCGCCCCTCTGGCAAGGGCCTCCTCACTGGGGGCGAGCCATCCGGTCCACACGCCGATTTGTCCGCACAGGCCGCAGGTGCCCATACCGGAGTTGATGGGGGCGCCGTTCATCTCCAGTCCGAACACGCAGGTGGCGATGGGGCCGGTGATGGCGGAGGCCAGCGTGGGAGGGATCCAGATCCGGGGATTTTTCACAATGTTGGGCATCTGAAGCATGGAGGTGCCCAGGCCCTGGGAGACCAGACCGCCCCAGCGGTTCTCCTTGAAGGACATGACGGCGAAGCCCACCATCTGGGCACAGCAGCCGGCCACAGCAGCGCCGCCCGCCAGTCCGGTCAGGCCCAGCACAGAACAGATGGCGGCAGAGGAGATGGGGAGGGTAAGGGCGATGCCCACCAGGACGGATACGGCAATCCCCATCCAGAAGGGCTGGAGCTTGGTGGCGTTGTCAATGACCAGGCCAAAGGCGCTGGCGACGGTGCCGATGGGGGGAGCGATGAGCTTGGCCAGGGCCACACCGATCAAAATGGTGACGCCAGGGGTGACCAGAATATCCACCTTGGTCTCCTTGCTCACCATTTTGCCGCACTCCGCGGCGATGATGGCGATGATCAGAACGGCCAGCGGGCCGCCCGCTCCGCCCTCAGCGTTGGCTGCCCAGCCCACGGCGGCGAGAGAGAAGAGGACCATGGGATCAGCCTTTAGTGCATAGCCGATGGCCACTGACATGGCCGGACCGGAGACAGACATGGCATAGGCGCCGATGTCGATGAGATACTGGATGGACAGCTGCTGCCCCAGAGTCTTGATGATGGTGCCGATGAGCAGAGAGCAGAACAGGCCCTGGGCCATAGCACCAAGGGCGTCAATCCCATAGCGCTTGGCTGAGATCTCAATATTTTTCCGTTTCAGGAATGCCTTGAATCCTTCCATTGGATACACCTGCTTCGTAAAAATGGTATACAGGTGTCAAGACACCTGTATACCGCATCATACACGAATCGGGCCTGATTGTCAACCCGCTTTTTCCGAATCTCTCACCTCTTTGAAAAAGCTCCCCTCCGCCGGTCAGGCAGAGGGGAGCGCTTCTGGTATAGAGCAAGATGCGAGTTCGTATGGATCATGCCTCCAGCAGAACACCTAACTGTTCCAGGGCGGTCTGGACCCGCTGGAAGGCGGTCTCGTCTGGGCAGGAGATGGTGTGCAGGTGGATGCCCTCTGTGAGGTTGGACAGGGGGAGGGCGTCGGACTGGCGGCAGCGGTCCACAAACTGGATCACGTCATACCGGCTGGACAGCTGGAGTGGTCCGGTGAGCTGGCCGTAGATCGGGTGTTCTACAATGACGTCGATCACCGTACAGCCCTGGTCCACGATGGCGTTGAGCTCGTCCTCCATCTGGTCCGCCCGGTGACGGCAGGCGAGGGTGCGGACCAGTCCGCTGTGCTCCTCTGGGAGCATATAGCCCCGTGGAGTGGCGGCGATGGACAGACCTCCCGCCCGCAGCAAGGCTACGTCTCCCACAATGATCTGACGGCTGACAGAGAACTCCCGGGCCAGGGCGGCGGCGCTCACCGGGTGGTCGGTCCGCTCCAGGACAGATAAGATTGCGGCGCGGCGTGCGGCAGCGTCCATAGGTGATCCCTCCTTGCCCCTGGGCGGGCCTGGCACTGGGCGCAGTCCTCCCGGGACGTTTTTGTTCAGTGTATCATAAACCGGACCCGGGGGCAAGCGGGAGTTGCGGAACGGCGCGCCTTGAGAGATCGTTCAAAGATCCAGGCTATGCTGTGGAAGCCGCTGGCCTGATGTTTTCGGGAGCCATGCCGTGGATGGGACGAACATATAGGTTCCCGCAGGAATGGGTCACGCCTGTTCAGTCTCCTGACCCAGCAGCTGCCGGTAGATGGCGGCCATGTGGCCGCTGAAGCAGACGAAGGTGATCTCCGGTCCATCTGGGTGTTCCATGAGAAAGCGGCGGCACTCGGCCACAGCGATGGCGGCGGCCTCCTGGGGCGGATAGTGGTAGACCCCTGTGCTGATGGCAGGGAAGGCAACCGTGCGGCAGTTCAGTTCCAGGGCCCGGGTCAGGGAGGTGCGGTAGCAGGAGGCAAGCAGGTCCGGCTCCCCCCTTCCACCCCCGTGCCACACGGGGCCCACCGTATGGATGACGTATTTGGCTGGAAGGCGGTAGCCCTTCGTCGCCTTGGCCTGGCCGGTGGGACAGCCGTGGAGGGTGCGGCACTCGGCCAGCAGTTCCGGGCCGGCCGCCCGGTGGATGGCCCCGTCCACCCCGCCGCCCCCCAGCAGGGATGTGTTGGCGGCGTTGACGATGGCGTCAACCTCCAACGCGGTGATGTCTCCGGTGACAAGGTGCAGCTTCATGGGAAACAGACCTCCAATCTCAAAAATGGACGGCGCAGAGGCCGCCGCTGTGTATTCTAATTATACAGGGCGTTGGGCGGGAAGGAAACGGTGCCTTCTTTCATGATAAAAAATCATTCTTGGATCGACTTTTTCTCCTCGCCGCACAGAGATTTATCTCTTTCTCATATCATTGATACCGTCCATGAGTACATCTTGCAAAAGAGTGATATAATCTGCATATTGGTCTCTGTTTTCTGTATTATTTATAAACAAAAGTAATAATTCGTTTCATTTCTTTTAAGATTGCCATTCCAACCATCCCTGCAAACATCCAATTCCCAATATAACGATGAAAATAATAGCAATAACTCCAAGCACTTTAAGTGCTAAAGTATCTCCGTATGTAATTGGTAAAGTGACTTTTCCAATTTGAACTTTCTTTCTTAATTTTTCTTGCTCCTTTAAGCTTTTGCGAAAGTTTTTATTAGCCCATTCTTAAAATCCTTTAGACTTTTAGCGTAAAAAAACAAGAACTATCCCTAAAACAATATGGATGGCAGCCAAAATTGGCATCCACCCCCCAATTACTTAACGGATTTTTACAGATGATTGGAATGAACGAAAGTAATATCCATCCTATACCACATCCTGACAAAATAATTCCACCAATACTATATGCACCAACTCCGTCTTTTTGTGCTCTAACAATATCGGCTGCAGCCTTACTTACATTGCCAGATATTTCTTGACAAAACAAATCTGACAATCTATTCATTAATTTATCCACTCTTTCTGACAATATTATCCTCTAAAAATTCTAATTTTCCAGTTCTGCAATCTGGGATTTATTTTGGTTCAACATTCTGTTTTGATGAGACTTTACTTCTTTTTTTATCCAATACTTGCTTTCAAACACCATCTATCACAGTGGTGATCCCTTCTACTCTCCAAAATTGACAATTTCCAATATCTATTCTTGCAAGATTTTTGTCGTGATCCATTTGTCTGGCGCCATATACTATATATTTTTTCCCTCTATAAGCTGTGCCCATTTGGTCCGTATCATAAATCATAAAATGTGTATTTTTCTTCCATTTATTAGATACGACTGTACCTATTTTTAATTGAAGAAATTCATTTTCAGTCATACTATATTACCGCCATCGTCCTAGACTTGCTGTTTTTGATTTTACCACAGATCCGAGGATGTGAAAATAGAGAGTTTCTCGGGCTGATTTCCCGCCTTATGGACATACGGCACAGAATGCATCCATTCATAACAAGCGGCGTGTAGTGGCCTTGATGGTTACCACCATAGCCGCTACAAGCGACAGCTTGAACATCACATGGAAAATCTGACAGGTGGCATACCTCCCATCAGATGCCTACCCTGTGCAGGTCCTTGTAAACTGTACGTTTCGGATATGAAAGAAAAGTCCATTCAATACCATAATGATAAGTGGATTTGAATGAAGGGTCACTGTTTCAGAAACGAAAAAAGGACCCGGAGAGTCCGGGTCCCGAAGCGCCGGACGTCCACCCGTCCGGCGCGGTAAGGGCTGAAGCTGATTCAGGCGTGGGCGGCCAGCCGGTCCAGCCGGTCCGCCGGGATGAGGGTGCGGAAGAAAGAGATGCGGGGCAGGGCGCTGAGCAGCAGGCTGCCCAGAAGATAGCAGGCCAGCAGCTCGCCCAAGCCCACTGTAAAGGCATTGAAGGCATAGGCGGCCCAGAAACCAGGGCCGAAGCCCGTCTCAAACCAGGCGATCTCCGCCCCCACGATGGCGGCGTTGCACAGCACAGGGGGCAGGGGAGCCAGCCAGCGGCTGGGCATCCGCTGGGTCAACAGGCAGGCCAGAAGGGTGGCGGCGGAGCCGCACACGATGTCCAGCGGATAGGGGGAAAACAGGTTGGCCACGATGCACCCCACGAACAGGCCCGGGGTAGCTGCCGGGAAGAGAAAGGGCAGAACGGTGAGGGCCTCGGACATGCGGATCTGGATGCCGGTGAAGGCGGGAATGGGCAGGACCAGGGTCAGGGTGGCGTACACCGCCGCCAGGAGGGCTGCCAGGGTCAGGTCTTGGACAGAGAATTTGCGCATAAAAAAACCTCCATTTTCTTGTTTAGAGAACGCCGGAGCAGATGCTCCGCCGAACGAACGGGAGAAAGACCGGAGGGCCGCTCCCGCTTGGACGAGGTGTGGAGACTCGTCAGCGGCTATCCTAACACAAGCTGAGGCATTTGTCCAGCATAAAGAGAAAAAAGGAGAGGCCCGCTCGTCCTGAGCGGGCCTCTCCGATAAAAAAGGCGGTTTGGGGGAATATCAGATCAGGGTCTTGGGATCAATGTACTCCAGGTTCAGCGCCTCGGCGACACCGGGGAAGGTGCAGTGGCCGTCGTAGCAGTTCAGGCCGGCCAGCAGACCGGCATCGGCGGCGCAGGCCTTCTCCACACCGTCAGCGGCCAGACGCAGGCCATAGGACAGAGTGGTGTTGACCAGAGCCTGAGTGGCGGTGCGGGCCACTGCGCCGGGCATATTGGCGACGCAGTAGTGTACGATGCCGTCCACCATAAAGACGGGATCGGCGTGGGTGGTGGCGTGGGTGGTCTCAATGCAGCCGCCCTGGTCCACGGCTACGTCCACCAGAACGGCGCCAGGCTTCATCAGGCTCAGATCCTCACGGCGGACCAGCTTGGGTGCGGCGCGGCCGGGGAGGAGAACGGCGCCGATGACCAGGTCAGCGGTCTTGAGGCAGTTGCGGATGTTCTCGCGGGTGCTGTACAGGGTGGTGATCTGGCGGGGGAAGATGTCATCCAGATAGGCCAGACGGGCGGGGTTGACGTCCAGGATGGTCACGTTGGCCCCCATGCCCACAGCGATCTTGCAGGCGTTGGTGCCCACGTTGCCGCCGCCCAGGATGACCACGTTGGCGCGGGCCACGCCGGGGACGCCGGCCAGCAGCACGCCGCGGCCGCCGAAGGTCTTTTCCAGGTACTTGGCGCCCTCCTGCACGGACATACGGCCGGCGATCTCGCTCATGGGGGTCAGGCAGGGCAGACCGCCGCTGCGGCCCACGATGGTCTCATAGGCGATGGCCTTCACGCCGGACTCCATCAAAGCCTTGGTCAGGGGGGCGTCAGCGGCCAGGTGCAGATAGGTGTAGAGGATCAGGTCCTTACGGAAGAAGCGGTACTCGCACTCGATGGGCTCCTTGACCTTCACGATCATGCCGGACTTGTTCCAGACGGCCTCTGCGGTATCCTCCAGAGTGGCGCCGGCCTGCACATACTCCTCGTCGGGGAAGCCGGAACCCAGTCCCGCGCCCTTCTCCACCAGTACGGGGTGCCCAGCCTGAACAAAAGCGCTGACTGCGTCGGGGGTCAGTCCCACACGAAACTCATTGTTTTTGATTTCCTTTACTACGCCGATCGTCATGTCCATTCTCCTTTTCGTATTTGATATGTGCCTGACCTGGGTCCTGCGGCCTCCGGAGCGCCCGGTCTGACGGGCCCCGGAGGGGGGAAGGCTCCGAACAACAAAAAAACCAGCAAAGACGGAGAATAGCCCGCAACACGGGATGTTGATTCGTCTTTGCTGGATTTTATCTGTGATGGCAGGGCGGAGGCCCTATCTGACAGCTAAAGCAGCACATATCGTTATCTGCATTATAACGACTTCCGCCAAAATGTCAAGCACTTTTTTAAATTAATTATTCAGTCTGCACAAGCGGAACACGAGAAACCCAGAAAAAGGGAAAATGGCCGTCAATCCCGGCCGGGGACCCAGCCGGTCCGAAGCTCCGGCACAAGGGTATGAAGCTGCTCCAGGGCCCAGTCGCCGCAGGTGCGGTCCGTCAGGGCGGCCTTATAGCTTCCGCCGTTCCGGAGAACGGCCATCAGAAAATACTGCCCCACGGGGACCCGGCGGCAGCCCATGCCCACCGGAATGTACTCCAGACGCAGATAGACATGGGCGAGGGACTCCAGGGGAAGAAAGTCGATATGGGTGAGCCGGGGAAGGTATAGTCCCAGACGGCCCAGGCGCACCTCACCCAGGTCCCGGGCCTGTTCATAGTCCCGGGCCAGCGCCTCCACGTCCGGGGCCGGGCAGGCGGATCCGTCTTTGAACTTCATAGCGCGTACCTCCTGTCAGGGCTGGAGCTGGAAGAGATTTCCGTTGTAGTCGGTGGACAGCAGAGCCTCATAGTCCCGGATCCCCACCACGATGTCCGGCTGGTGGAGGCGGATGTAGTCGGCCAGGGGCATTTCACGATAATGGCGCAGGTCAATGGAGCGCATCTCATCAAAACTGTAATAAGCCAGGCACTCCACCGGGTTTGTGAAGCTGTCCCCGTAGATGAGGATGGAGGGCAGGTCGGGGCGGTTGGTCTCGATTACGGTCTCGCCCACATCGCCCCCCATGTAGAGGGAGTAAAGCACCCCCTCTGTGCCGGTGGCGGGGAGGGCATATACTGTCGGGGCGGTCTCCGTGCCGTTGTCCGTCCGGGTGAAGGGGACGGGGGCCCTGGGCAGGCCGATGGTCAGGTGTTCCCCGCAGTCCTCCAAGCCGAAGAGCTTCCGCCCCCGGGAGCCCAGATAGGGGTTGGGCAGGGTCTCCACCGCGAGGGAGTTTCCGTCCAAAATGGTCAGCTCTGTACCCAGCTCCGCGCTGAGGCGCTCCAGGATGGCCCGGTAGGTGAGATAGGCTCCGCCGAACTGATAGTGGTAGTCGGCCATGGAGTAATATTCCCTGGGGTTACCAGCTGTGTCCAGCACCGGCCCCATGTCCAGAAGATCCATCCCACGTTCCGCCATGGCATGGGTGAGGGCGGGGACCTCCAGAGCGGTATACGCCTCCCGGTTGTTGAGAAAGTCCGGATAGGCGTCCGGGTAGTAGGCGTACTGTCCCGGGACCGCTGCATAGCAGAAGTGCCCGCCGTACTCCTCCACCACATCCCGCAGGTGGGCCAGCTCCTCCGCCATGTGCTCCGCCTGGGCGGTGATCCCGGCGGGGTCCGGAGTTTCATAGGGGTTCCAGCCCAGGAGCATCCCATCCGCAGGGACTACCTGGTTGACCACCGGGCGGTGGAACAGGTGCAGGTCGACCCAGACGGACAGCTTCATCAGGGTGTTCCGCCCGGCGGCGTGGTCCTGGAGCACCGGCTCCACGCTGGCGGGGAAGGTGCCGTCCAGAAGCGTCTCCACCGACAGCTCCGCCGGATGGGCCAGATTCCGATTCTCATAGTAGGACCAGCCCGACTTTGGCCGGATCAGAGTGACGGCCAGGGCCAGCGCTAGGAAGCCGAGAAAGCCGGCGGTCAGGAACCAGTCGGCCCATCTACTCTTTTTCATGGGGGAGCCTCCTTAGAATTGGAAATAGATGAAGGGATTGAAGGAGCCGGTGACCAGCAGCCCATAGGAGAGGACCAGCAGCCCCAGGGCCAATACCCGGGGCGCCCACAGGGCGAGCGTCTGACCGGCGGCCCCCCGGGCCTCCAGCCAGGACTGGAGCCACTGCTTCACCGGCAGGAAGGCGATGAGGGCGAGGATCCACTCCGGCCAGAACTGGAGCAGGTAGTAGACTGCTTGACCGTCCTGGGCCAGGCCGGTGGTCTGGCCGAACATGGCGCCCAGATAGGCCCACGCCTGGCCCAGATCCGCCGCCCGGAACAGCACCCAGCTGAGGATGACAGCCAGCATGGTACAGGCCCAGCGGATCGGGCTGGGCAGCTGCTCCAGGAAATGCCCCCACAGGAATTTTTCCCCCAGCAGCAGGAGGCAGAACCACAGTCCCCACAGGATGAAGGTCCAGGCGGCCCCGTGCCACAGGCCGGTGAGCAGCCATACCGTCAGAATGTTGCGGATCTGCCTGGCCCTGGAGCAGCGGTTGCCCCCCAGGGGGATGTACACATAGTCCCGGAACCAGGAGCTGAGGGAGATGTGCCACCGCCGCCAGAACTCGGTGACGGAGCGGGAGATATAGGGGTAGTTGAAGTTCTCCAGGAAGTGGAAGCCGAACGTATGGCCCAGGCCGATCGCCATATCGGAATAGGCGGAGAAGTCGAAGTAGATCTGGAAGGTATAGGCCAGGGCCCCCACCCAGGCCAGGCCGGGATCCAGATTGGCGGCTGTCTGTCCAAAGACTCCGTCGGCGATCTGGCCCATGGAGTTGGCCAGCACCATCTTTTTGGACAGGCCGAAGCAGAAACGGGTGGCCCCGGCGGCAAACTCCGACAAGGTCTCCTCCCGGTGGGCGATCTCCTCCATCACGGTGGTGTACCGCACGATGGGGCCGGCCACCAGCTGGGGGAACAGGGCCACATACAGGGCCGTGTCCAGAGGGTTTTTCTGAATGGGGGCGTCCCCCCGGTATACGTCGATGACATAGCTGAGCCCCTGGAAGGTGAAAAAGGAGATGCCGATGGGCAGGGTGACCTGAGGGATCGGGACAGCAAAGCCCAGGCCGCAGATGGTCCGGGCCAGAAAACCGGCGTACTTGAACCAGGCCAGCAGGCCCAGCCCGGCGCATACGGCAAAGAGCAGCCCCGCCCAGGCCAGCCGGGGCCGGTCCCTCTGTCCGGCCAGCAGGCCACCCACATAGTTGACGGAGATGGACAGGACCATCAGAAGGACCAGAGGACCGGCCCCCCACCAGTAAAAGAACAGGCTGGCCCCCAGCAGGACCAGGTTCCGCAGCCCACGAAACCGGGCGGGAACGAGATAATAGACCAGAAGCAGGGCGGGAAGAAAACCCAGCAGAAAGACAAGACTGCTGAATACCATAGGGAGGCCCCCCTTTTGTGTGAAATCAGGGATCAGAGCGCAGAAATAAGAGCCCATCACCAGGAGTCAGGCAGGAACTGGGCAGTTTTTACAGTCTGAGTATACCGCATTTCCAAGCCTGCGTCAAATCTGTCAGAGATGCAAGCCGGAATTGTAATTTTGCATGGAATGTGATAAAATAACACGGAATATGACAAATTGCCCCGAAAGGGGCGGAGACGAGGTGCCCCATGGACCATCCCTTTCGCAGCGCCGCCTTCGGCGGCTTCAACCGGCAGGACGTGCTGGACTATTTGGAAAAGACGGCGGCGGAAAACGCCCGAAAGCAGCAGGAGCTTCAGCGGCGCCTGGAGGAGGCGGAGGAGGACCGGCGGAAGCTGGCCTCTCAGGAGTCGGACCAGGAGGAGCGTGTGACCATCCTCAACCGGGACCGGGAGAGCCTGAGCCAGCAGCTGGAGCAGGTGAAGGCGGTGCTGGAGGCTAGCCGGGAGCGGGAGGAGGCCCAGAGCCGGGAACTGGAGGAGCTGCGCCGGGAGCGGGACAGCCTGCGCCGCCGGGTGGCGGAGCTGGAGCCCGGGGCGGCAGCCTATACCGCCGTCAAGGAGCGGGCCGCCGGGGTGGAGCTGGAGGCCCACTGCCGGGCTCAGAACGTGCTGAATGAGGCGGACAGACAGGCGCGGGAGCTGCGCCGGGGCATGGAGCAGTGGCTGGGCCGGGTCCAGGTGGAGTACGACGCCCTGCGTAGCGAGGTGGAGTCCACCGTCTCCCACGCGGCGGATCAGCTGGAGAAGGCGGGGAAGTGTCTGGAGCAGATGACTGCCCTGCTGGCTGACCAGGATGTGGCCCTGGAGGAGCTGTCCCGGGCCTATGACAGCACGGACCGGGAGAAGGTCCCCGCTCCCATGCCGTTGACAGAGCTGTAACATGGATCTGGACCGGGTCCGTCTCTGGCTTCCGCCGGAGGCGCGGCCCGGTCGCTTTTTGCGGTGTGACCGCCGCACACGGACAAAATTCTGTGCAGAACGGACATGAAGTGGGGCGTACTTTTTCTGGATTCTGGTGGAAAGCACCATTGACTAATTGCGGAGGGTGCTTTACAATAGAACAAAATTCACAACCATCCAGCGTTAGAAAGGGGAGGGGAAGCATGAAAAAGCAGAGCTGTGGACACAATGCGTACAGCTGCGCTTCTGCCGCCGGAATGACAGCGGCCGCTTCCTCCTGCGCGAATTTCCAGGCCAAGTCTGGAAGTGCCTCTGCCTCTGTGAGCCTGTTGGACACCATGATGATGGTGTCCTTTTTTGTTGTCCTGGTAGGGATCGTGGGCCTTCTGGCCGACTCCCTCCTGCTGGTGAACGTGCTGTCCGTACTGTGCGTAGCCGGGCTGTTGATTATTCTGGCCCTGGGGGGCCGAAACAGCGTTCCAAAGAGGTAACCGCTTTTCACCCATCAAAAGGGTTAAAAGGGCGGCTCCGTTCTTTGGAACGGAGCCGCTTTTTTAATATATCCATCCTGTTGAAAAAAGGAGAGATCTGTATGAACAGCAAAAAGTTTCTTGCCTTTGCCATGGCCGCGGCCATGACCCTGTCCATGACCGCCTGCGGCGGCTCCGGCTCCGGTGCGGCGTCCAGCGGCACGGACAGCGCCGCCGGCACTGCCTTCAAGCTGGGCGGCACCGGTCCCCTCACCGGAGGGGCCTCCATCTATGGCCTGGCCGCCCAGCGGGGCGCTCAGATCGCCGTGGACGAGATCAATGCCCAGGGCGGCGCCATCCAGTTCGACCTGAAGTACGAGGACGACCAGCACGACCCGGAGAAGGCGGTCAACGCCTATAACGCGCTGAAGGAGTGGGGGATGCAGATCTCTCTGGGCTCCGTCACCTCCCAGCCCGGCATCAGCACCTCCGCCCTGAGCCAGGAGGACGGCATTTTTGCCCTCACCCCCTCCGCCTCCTCCCCTGACGTGATCGCCGGCAAGGACAATGTGTATCAGATGTGCTTCTCCGATCCCAACCAGGGTCTGGCCTCTGCCCAGTACATTGCGGAGCAGCAGCTGGGAGAGAAGATCTTCATCATCTGGAAGAGCGACGACAACTACTCCACCGGCATCAAGGATAAGTTCATGGCAGAGGCCGACAAGCTGGGCCTGAACGTAGTGGGCAACGCCACCTTCACCACCGACTCCCAGAACGACTTCAACGTCCAGCTGACCCAGGCCAAGCAGGCCGAGGCCGACCTGCTGTTCCTGCCCATCTACTATGAGCCCGCCTCTCTGATCCTCAGCCAGGCCAAGGCCATGGGCTACGCCCCCAAGTTCTTCGGCGTGGACGGCATGGACGGCATCCTCACCATGAAGAACTTCGACCCCGCTCTGGCAGAGGGCGTCATGCTGCTGACCCCCTTCAACGCCGACGACGAGGACGAGGCCACCCAGAGCTTTGTCAAGAAGTATCAGGAGAAGTACGGCGAGACCCCCATCCAGTTCGCCGCCGACGCCTATGACTGCGTGTACGCCTATAAGCTGGCGCTGGAGACCGCCGGCTGCACCCCGGACATGAGTGCGGCCGACCTGAACGCCAAGATGAAGGAGACCTTCCCCACCATTACCTTCACCGGTCTGACCGGCGACGGCGCGGGCATCACTTGGGACGCCACCGGCGCGGTGTCCAAGAGCCCCAAGGGCATGGTCATCCAGAACGGCGCTTATGCAGGCATGGACTGAGTCTGTATGACCGGAAGCGCCTCTCCCCGCGGGGGCCTGTGTGCCGCCGCGGGGGAGTCTTCCTTCCATACGGGGTGTGTGGGAAAGGGGCCGGCAGGCCCGGCGTTTTTCCCATGCGTCCAAAGAAAAAAGGAGAGAAAAGGTGAGTGAATTATGGATGTTTTGACCCTGTTGGACTATCTGATCCGGGGCTTGAGCCTGGGCAGCGTCTATGCCATCATCGCCCTGGGGTATACCATGGTATACGGCATCGCCAAAATGCTCAACTTCGCCCACGGCGACGTGATCATGGTGGGGGCCTATGTGTGCTTCTTTGCCATGACCGGCCTGAGCCCCATGTTTGAGGCGGGAAGCATGGCTGCCGCAGTGGTGCCCGCCCTGGCGGGCGTGGTGCTGTCCATGGCGGTGTGCACCGTTTTGGGTGTGGTGATCGAGGGGCTGGCCTATAAGCCGTTGCGCCAGGCCCCCTCTCTGGCGGTGCTCATCACCGCCATCGGTGTGAGCTATTTTCTCCAGAACTCCGCCCTGATCCTGTGGTCCTCCAGCCCCAAGATCTTCTCCCCCATCGTGGGCAGCGGCAGCCAGAAGATCGGCCCGCTGACCATCTCCCACGTCACCCTGGTGACCATCGCCGCCTGCGTGGTCATCATGCTGGCCCTCACCGCCTTCACCGGGCGGACCAAGATGGGTAAGGCCATGCGCGCCGTCTCAGAGGACAAGGGGGCTGCCCAGCTGATGGGCATCAACGTCAACCGCACCATCTCCATGACCTTTGCCATCGGCTCGGCCCTGGCGGCCATCGCCGGTGTGCTGCTGTGCTCCGCCTATCCCACCCTCACCCCCACCACCGGCTCCATGCCGGGCATCAAGGCATTTACTGCCGCTGTGTTCGGCGGGATCGGCTCCATCCCCGGGGCCCTGCTGGGCGGCCTGCTGCTGGGTGTCATCGAGATCTTTGCCGGGGCCTATATCTCCACCCAGTTGTCCACGGCGGTGGTGTTCGGCGTACTGATCGTGGTGCTGCTGGTGAAGCCCGCCGGTCTGCTGGGCAAGACTGTGCGCGAGAAAGTGTGAGGTGGTAGCTATGAGCCGTGTTGTCAACCGACTTGCAAATATGAATAAGACCACCCGGTCCAGCGTATTTACCTATGCCCTGGTGGTGGGCGCCTTTGTGATTCTCCAGCTGCTGCGGATGACCACGGGGCTGGGCTCGGTGCTGGAGGGGCAGCTGATCCCCATCTGCGCCTATGTGACCATGGCCCTGGCCCTGAACCTGGTGGTGGGCGTGTCCGGAGAGCTGTCCCTGGGTCACGCGGGCTTTATGAGCATTGGAGCGTTCCTGGGCTGTGCCGCCGCCAACGGGCTGGCGGAGCTGATCCCCTTCACGCCGGTGCGCCTGGGCGTGGCCATGGTGATCGGCGCCGCCCTGGCCGGCTTCTTCGGGTTCCTCATCGGCATCCCAGTGCTGCGCCTCAACGGCGACTATCTGGCCATCGTGACCCTGGCCTTTGGCGAGATCATCAAAAGCGTGCTCACCAACACTTACCTGGCTGTGGACAAAAAGGGGCTGCACTTCAGCTTCCTCACCGATAAGAACGCCCTGGAGGAGGGCGGCCTTCAGCTGATCCGCGGCCCCATGGGCGTGATGAACACCCAGCGCATCTCCACCTTCACCGTAGGCTTTGTGCTGGTGGTGATCACCCTGGTGGTCATCTTCAACCTGGTCAACAGCCGCACCGGACGGGCCATCATGGCCGCCCGGGATAACCGCATCGCAGCCGAGAGCGTGGGCATCAGCGTCACCAAGTACAAGATGATCGCCTTTGTCACCTCCGCCGCCCTGGCGGGCGCGGCTGGGACCCTGTATGGATGCAGCCAAACCACCTTCGTGGCCACCAAGTTCGATTTCAACACCTCCATTTTGATCCTGGTGTTCGTGGTGCTGGGCGGCCTGGGCAATATGTGGGGCTCTGTCATTGCGGCCGCCGCCCTGACCATCCTGCCTGAGGCCCTGCGGCAGTTTGCGGACTACCGGATGCTGGTGTATGCCATCGTGCTGATCCTGGTCATGCTGGCCACCAACAATCCCGCCATCTGGGGCTTCTTTGCCCGGCTGCGGGAGCGCAGAGAAGAGAAGAAAGGGGGCGCGGCACAATGAGTCGGACGCCAAAGGAACCGGTCAAGCTGGTCCCGGTACCCAGCACCAACAAGATCCCGGAGCGGGACATCGATAAAAGCCCCATTCTGGAGTGCCGCCACCTGGGCATCGACTTCGGCGGCCTGGCGGCGGTAAAGGACTTCAACATGGCCATCGGCCGCACCGAGATCGCCGGCCTCATCGGCCCAAACGGTGCGGGCAAGACTACGGTGTTCAATCTGCTGACCAAAGTGTATCAGCCTACCCGGGGCACCATCCTGGTGGACGGCGTGGACACCCACAACATGAACACCGTCCAGGTGAACAAGGCGGGCATCGCCCGCACCTTCCAGAACATCCGCCTGTTTTCCAACCTGAGCGTGGAGGACAACGTGAAGCTGGGCCTGCACAACCACATCAACTATAATATGTGGTCGGGGATCCTCCGCCTGCCCCGGTACTGGAATGCGGAGCGGCTGGCCCACGAGCGGGCCATGGAGCTGCTGTCCATCTTCGACATGGGCTATCTGGCGAAGTACAAGGCGGGCTCTCTGCCCTACGGCGACCAGCGGAAGCTGGAGATCGTCCGGGCCCTGGCCACCAACCCCAGCCTGCTGCTGCTGGACGAGCCGGCGGCGGGCATGAACCCCTCGGAGACCGCGGAGCTTATGGACAATATCGTCAAGATCCGGGACACCTTCGGCATTGCCATCCTCCTCATTGAGCACGATATGAACCTGGTCATGGGGATCTGTGAGGGCATCGCGGTGCTCAACTTCGGGCAGATCATCGCCAAGGGTACCCCGGACGAGATCAAAAACGACCCGGTGGTCATCGAGGCCTATCTGGGCAAGCGAAAGGAGGCGTGACCGATGGAGACACTGCTGAAGGTAGAGGGCATCAACGTCTACTACGGGGCCATCCACGCCATCAAGGACATCTCCTTCCAGGTCAACCAGGGGGAGATCGTCACGCTGATCGGGGCCAACGGCGCGGGCAAGACCACCACCCTCCAGACCGTCTCCGGCCTGCTCCGGTCCAAGACGGGGAGCATCCTCTTTGACGGACAGGACATCAACACTGTGAGCGCCGACAAGCTGGTGGGCCGGGGCCTGGCCCAGGTACCCGAGGGCCGGCGGGTGTTCCTCCAGATGTCGGTGGAGGAGAACCTGGAGATGGGGGCCTATACCCAGCCCCCCGCCGGTGTGCCCCGTGATCTGGAGATGGTGTACGACCTGTTCCCCCGTCTGAAGGAGCGCCGCAGCCAGGTGGCGGGTACGCTGTCCGGCGGCGAGCAGCAGATGCTGGCCATGGGCCGCGCCCTCATGTCCCACCCCAAGCTGCTGATGCTGGACGAGCCCTCCATGGGCCTGGCCCCCATCCTGGTGGAGCAGATCTTTAACATCATCCAGGACCTGAACCGGAAGGGCTCCACCATCCTGCTGGTGGAGCAGAACGCCCAGATGGCCCTGTCCGTGGCCCACCGGGGCTATGTGATGGAGACCGGAAAGATCGTGGCCACCGGTAGCGGCGCGGAGCTGATCGAGAGCCCGGAGATCAAGCGCGCCTACCTGGGCGGCTGACGGGGGCTCCCGGCCAAAGAAAAGAGCCTCCCGTCTTGTGAGACAACAGAAAACGCTGCCGGAGACCGCCATGTCGGCGGTCTCCGGCAACGTTTTTTTCTGTCTGGGCTCAGCTTTTGGCCTTCTGAGCCAGGAAGGCGCTCATGGCCTCCAGGCCGTCCACCAGGGTCTGCCGGTCGCAGGCGTAGCCCACCCGGACGCAGCGCTCCTGTTGGAAGCAGTCGCCCGGGGTGACGAAGGCCCCGGTGGCGTGATACATCTCCTTGCAGAAATCATAGGAGGGGATGTCCAGGTCGTAGTACACCAGGGCGGTGGTCCCAGCCTGGGGCTTGACATAGGTGACATGGGGCTCCCGCCGGACCCAGTTGTCCAGAATGGACAGATTCTCCCGTACGATGCCCCGGTTGCGGGCCAGCAGCTTGTCTCCGTGCTTCAGGGCCAGGGCGGCCACCGTCTCATCCAGCAGCCCGCAGCTGATGAGGTCATAGTCCCGGTGGATGAGGCAGCGCTCCAGCACCTCAGGATCCCGGGAGGCGATCCAGCCCAGCCGGATCCCGGCCAGGGAGAACACCTTGGACATACTGCTGACGCTGATGCCCTTCTCATACAGGTCCACGATGGAGGGGCAGTAGCCGTCCTCCTGGGTGAGATGGCGGTACACCTCGTCGCACAGGATATAGGCCCCGTGGCGGCGGGCAATGGAGACGATCTCCTCCAGCATCTCCTGGGACATGAGGGCCCCGGTGGGGTTGTTGGGGTTGTTCAGGCAGATGAGCTTGACCCCTTCCTGGGCCAGCTCCTCCAGGCGGGCCAGGTCGGGCAGAAAGCCGTTGTCCGGGGACAGGGGGAGCAGTTCCACCTGGGCCCCCAGGGAGTCGGGGATGGAGTACAGCTGCTGATAGGTGGGCAGGACGGAGATGACCTTGTCCCCCGGCTCTACCAGGGAGCAGAACAGGTGGTGGTTGGCTCCGGCGGCGCCGTGGGTGGGGATCACCTGCTCCGGACGCAGGTCCCGGTACAGCCGGCAGATCCCCTCCAGAAAGGCGGGCTGGCCGAAGATGTCCCCGTAGGTCAGCCGCCGGGCGCACAGGGAGGAGAGAAAGGCCTCCTTGTCCTCGCCGGTGAGCTGGAACAGCTCGTCCAGGGAGACGGAGTCCACACAGGTTTCAGCGATGTTGTACCTGGCCCCCACCTCATATTGATTCATCCATTCTTCTACCAGAAAGGGTTTGATCTCCATGTCGTAAAACCTCCTTAGTGCAGCAGTGCGGCCAGCTTGGCCAGCCGGTCCAGGGCCTGTTCCAGGGTCTCCTCGCTCCGGGCGAAGTGCAGGCGGATGAGGTGGTTCACCGGCTCCCGGAAAAAGCTGGAGCCGGGCACCGCGGCGACGCCGATCTCACGGATCATCCACTCGCAGAACTCCAGATCGCTCCAGCCCTGGAAGCGGTCCAGGGCCAGAAAGTCAGAGATGTCCAGCAGGACGAAATAGGTCCCCTGGGGGACGTTGTGCTTCAGCCCCAGCCGGTCCAGGCCCTTCAGGAACACATCCCGCTTCCGGGTGTACAGCGCGGTCAGCTCCTTGTAATAGGATTGAGGGAAGCGGACTCCCACGCAGGCGGCCTCCTGAAGGGGGGCGGGGGCCCCGACGGTGAGGAAATCGTGGACCTTTTTGGCGTGCTCAATGACCTCCGCCGGGCCGATGAGATAGCCCAGCCGCCAGCCGGTGATGGAGTAGGTCTTGGACAGGGAGCTGCAGGTGATGGTGCGGTCCTCCATCCCGGGCAGGCCGGCCATGTGGACGTGGTGGAAGGGGGCAAACACGATGTGCTCGTATACCTCGTCGGTGATGACGTACGCGTCATACCGCTGGGCCAGGGCGCCGATGTACTCCAGCTCCTCCCGGGTAAAGACCTTTCCTGTGGGGTTGGAGGGATTGCAGACGATGATGGCCTTGGCCCCCTGGCGGAAGGCGTCCTCCAGGGCGGCGCGGTCGAAGTCAAAGGCCGGCGGGACCAGAGGGATGTAGATGGGCTCCGCGCCGGAGAGAATGGCGTCCGCCCCGTAATTTTCATAGAAGGGGCTGAATACGATCACCTTGTCCCCGGGATTGCACACCGTCATCATGGCGGACATCATGGCCTCGGTGCCGCCGCAGGTGACCAGCACCTGGGCGTTGGGATCCACGGTCCGGCCGGTGGCCCGGCTGTGCTTGTCCGCCAGGGCCTCCCGCAGGTTCTGGGCCCCATAGGTGACGGAGTACTGGTGGGGGCCCTCATAGGCCACCTGGGCCAGGCGGTCCAGCAGGGGGCGGGGCGGGTCGAAGTCGGGGTAGCCCTGGGAGAGGTTGATGGCGTCGTACTGCTCGCTGATCCGGGTCATCCGCCGGATCACAGAGTCGGTGAACAGCTGTACGCGGCGGCTGGGCTGTGGCATGGCAATGTGCCTCCTTTACTTGCGCTTGCTTCTTTGATACAATAAAGGATAACGTAACGTGATAGTCAAGGGGGGATTTTTCGTGGCGGAGAAAGAGAACGCCTCCCGCCTGCGGGCGGCCGACTTTGCCCGCATCTGCGGGACCAACAAGCGAACCCTGCACCACTACGACCAGATCGGCCTGTTTGCCCCAGCCCTCCGGGGGGAGAACGGCTACCGCTATTACAGCCAGGAGCAGTACGATGTGTTCATGGTCATCTCCGCCCTGAAGGAGCTGGGGATGCCCCTGCTGGACATCAAGGCATATCTGGACCGGCGGGACCCGGAGCGGCTCTCCGCCCTGCTGGACCAGCAGGAGGCGGAGGTGGAGCGGGAGCTGGCCCAGCTCCGGCGGATCCAGACCATGATCCGCACCAAGCGGAAGCTGCTGGAGCAGGGGCGGCGGGCGGTGTGCGGCCAGGTGTTCTTTGAGGACTGTCCTCCGGCGCTGCTGATCCTCAGCGAGCCCATCCACAGCGCCGACCCGGCGGTGGCCGCACCCATCCTGTATGAGCACCTGGCCCGCTGTCACCGGGAGGGGTGGAACGAGGGCTACCCCTTCGGGGCGATGATCTCCGGGAAGAGTCTGGCGGCGGGGCGGTTTGACGAATATGCCTGCTACTTCACCCAGGTGGAGCACCCGGCGGCCGGAGTCCCGCTGTTTGAAAAGCCGGCGGGGCGGTACGCCGCCATCTGCCTCCAGGGGGACTACCACCGCGCCCGGGAGGCCTACCGCCAGCTGCTGGATGAGATTTCCGCCCGGGGGCTGCGTCCGGTGGGCTGCTCCTATAAGGAGGGGCTGTGGGACGAGATCGCCCAGCGGGATCCCGCCCAGTACCGCACCAAGATCTCGGTGGCGGTGGAGTGAGGCTGCGGAGATGCGTAAAAAGGGCCCGGACCGCGGCGCGGTCCGGGCCCTTGCTGTCCGGAGGAGATCAGCCGGTAAGGCTGGCGATGAACTGCCGGGCCACCCGGGGGGTGCGGCCGGCGTGGCGGATCTCCCACTCCATGGCACGGGCGTGGAGAAGCTCCCGGTCCATCTCCACCTGGTACAGACCGGCCAGGTGGTCGATGAGGGCCAGATACTCCCGCTTGTTCATGGTCATATAGGGGATGCGCAGGCCGAAGCGCTCGGCCAGAGCGGTCTTTTCCGAGATGGTCTCAAAGGTGTCGATCTCCTCGCCCGCCCGCTCTGAGAAGGTCTGCCGTACCAAGTGACGCCGGTTGGAGGTGGCGTAGATGGCCACATTGACCGGCCGCTTCTCCAGCCCGCCCTCCAGAATGGTCTTGAGGGAGGAGTAGGTCTGGTCGTCCTGGTCGAAGGCCAGGTCGTCGATGAACAGGATGAACTTCTGGCGGCGTCCGGCCAGGGAGCGGATGAGCCGGGGCATCCCCACCAGGTTTTCCTTCTGGATCTCGATGAGCCGCAGGTCCTCCATGCCCTCCAGATAGAGCATGGATTTCACCGTGGCGGATTTGCCCGTGCCGCCGTCGCCGAAGAGGAGCACGTTGTTGGAGGGGCGGCCCGCCACCAGAAGGCGGGTGTTGTCCAGCACCTGCTGCCGCTGCTGCTCATAGCCCAGCAGCTCCACCGGATGGGGACAGTCCGGGTCGGCCACCGGGATCAGGCTGCCGTCCTCCCAGAGAAAGGCCCGGTATTTGGCGTACAGCCCCGCCCCATGCTCCCGGTAGAAGGCGGTGAGGGCGTCAAAGTCGAAGGGGCTCCCGGTCCGCCACTGGGACAGTCCGGCCAGCACCGGGGCGAACTCCGGCGGGAGCAGGGCCTGAATGGCGTCCAGGAAGCAGGAACAGCCGGTCCCGGCCAGCCGGACCAGGGTGTCCACATCTTGCCGCGCGGCCTGCTCCAGGACGGGGTCGGAGCCGCCCTGGTCGATCAGCAGGGAGTACGCGCTCTCATGGAAGCGCAGGCGGTCCCACAGCCAGTCCCCCAGTCCCTGGAACTCCTCCCGGCACAGGGCGGCAAACAGGCCGGTATAGGCGGCCAAGGCCTCCTCGCCGTCCTGGCGGTGCAGGGCGTCCAGCAGCCCGGTGACCGACCGGCCGATCTCAGTTTCCAGTTCCTCCCGATAGACGGTCAGCCCCCGCAGAGCGGCGCGCAGTTCCTTCCATTCCATACAGATCCCCCCGATTTCGCGGTTTTCCCCTATTCTAATGGGAACGGGCGGCCTTGTCAACCTGTGGCTGATATGATAGAATACACTGCGATCAGGGCGGCGCACCGCCCATTCTGTATGTTTTATTTCCAGGAGGTCCCCATGGTTGAGATCGGAGGAATCAAAATCGATGTTCCGCTGGCGCTGGCCCCCATGGCGGGGGTGACAGACCTGGCGTTCCGCACCATCTGCCGGGAGCAGGGGGCAGGGCTGACCTGTACCGAAATGGTCAGTGCCAAGGCCCTGTGCTTTCAGGATAAAAAGTCCATTCCCCTGCTCCAGCTGGGGGAGGGGGAGCACCCCGCCGCCGCCCAGATCTTCGGCAGCGACCTGGTGTGCATGGAGGAGGCGGCCGCCATCGCCCACGAGGTGTCCGGGGCGGACCTCATCGACATCAACATGGGCTGCCCCGTGCCCAAGGTGGCCAACTCCGGGGACGGCTCCGGACTGATGCGGGACCCGGACAAGGCGGTCCGGGTGCTGGAGGCGGTGGTCCGGGGGGCAGGCTGTCCCGTCACCGTCAAATTCCGGCTGGGCTGGGACAAGGGCTCCATCAACTGTGTGGAGTTTGCACGGGCGATGGAGGAGGCTGGCGCGGCCGCGGTGGCCGTCCACGGCCGGACCCGGAACCAGATGTACGCCGGGACGGCCAACTGGGACTGGATCCGGGAGGTCAAGCGGGCAGTGAAGATCCCCGTTCTGGCCAACGGAGATGTGTTCAAGCCCAGCGACGCGCCCCGGATCCTGAAATATACCGGGGCGGACATGGCTATGATCGGCCGGGGCGTCTTTGGAAATCCCTGGCTGTTCGCCCAGTGCAGGGCGGCCCTGGAGGGGCGGGAGATCCCACCCATGCCGCCGCTGGCGGAGCGGTGCGACACCGCCGTGCGGCAGTTCGAGCTGTCGGCGGCCAACAAGGGGGAAAAGATCGCCTGTCTGGAGGCCAGGCGGCACTACGCCTGGTACTTGAAGGGGGTGCCCCATGCGGGGTACTACAAGGAACAGATCGTGAAGATCACCTCCCTGGAGGATGTGTACCGGGTGACCAGGGGGATCAAGCGGGATCTGGCGGACGCACCGACGGCAGCCGGAGCAGAGCGGTAAAGCGGGCCGGACCGCGCCGCGTGAGCTGTACAGGAGGGAGAGAGCGGTTTGACCGAACAAGAGATCGTGCTCCGGGCGAAGGGGGGCGACCAGGACGCCTTTGCGGAGCTGGTGACGGCCCACCAGGACCGGATCTACACCCTGTGCCTTAGAATGACCGGGAACCGGGAGGACGCCCAGGACGCGGCCCAGGAGGCGTTCCTCAACGCCTGGCGGGGACTGGCCTCCTTCCAGGGGGGCAGCAGCTTTTCCACCTGGCTGTACCGTCTGGCGTCCAATGCCTGCATTGATCTGCTGCGCAGGCGGAAGCGGCGGCAGGAGGGAGAAGCGCCCCACTCTCTGGACGACGAGGAGGCGGGCTGGCCGGAGCCGGCGGCCCCGGGGGGCGGTCCGGAGGAGGAGCTGGAGCAGAAGGAGCGGCGGCAGGCGCTGGAGCGGGAGCTGCGGGCCCTGCCGGACCATCAGCGGGAGATCCTGGTCATGCGGGAGGTGTCCGGACTGTCCTATCAGGAGATCGGGGAGCTTCTGTCCCTGGATCTGGGGACGGTGAAGTCCCGCCTGGCCCGGGCGCGGCTGGCGCTGAAAAAAAGATTGCTGGAAAATGGGAACTTTTTTACTCAGTCTGCGTCTAAGCCATCAGAAGAGACAAAAAGGAGGTGACCTGGCGTGCTGTCATGTGAAGAAGCCTTGGAACAGATGAGCCAGGCCCTGGACAGTCCGCTGACCGGAGAGGAGCAGGGGGAGCTGGAGGCCCATCTGGCCTGCTGCCCTGCCTGCCGGGCGGACTGGGCGGCTCTGAGGGAGCTGCATCAGGCCATGGGGGAGCTGGAGGAGACTCCGGTGCCCGAGGGCTTTGCGGACCGCGTGATGGAGCGGGTCCGGGAGGATGCCCGCCCCGCCAAGGTCGTCCCCCTGTGGCGGCGGCCCCAGTGGAAGGCGGCGGCCGGACTGGCGGCCTGCGCGGTGATCTGCGTGGGGCTGTACTACGGCGCGGACCGGCTCGGCCTGGGGGCGTCCGGGAATGTTGCGGCGGTCCCCGATCTCGCCCAGTGGTCAGAGGAGTCCGCAGGCTCCGGCGAGGCCCCAGTGGCCGGCGCGGCCTCTGCGGCCGGTACAGATGAGGATCCGGTGCAGAGCAAGACGACAGAACCGCCGGAAACAGCGGACGGGACGGAGACTGCCAGTGCGCCGCAGAGCGGCGCGGCCAATGGAGAGAACCCGTCGAAGGTTGCAGGTGTGCCGCGTGCCGCCCTTGTCCGGGGGGAAAACGCGGCGGGAGAGGCCCCTGAGCCTGCCCTGGCGGACGGGGAAGCGGGAGGAGCCGCGCTGTACAGCGTACAGCCGGAGGAGACCGAGCTGCTGCTGACCGCCCTGCCGGAGGGCGCGGCGGAGCTGCTGCCCGCTTTGGACCAGTGGGAGCTGGACGGACAGGGCCGCAGCTTCTGCGCGGTGAGCGCCCAGACGCTGGAGGCCCTGTGTGGGGCGCTGGAGGCGGCGGACATCCCCTTCCAGCGGCCGGAGCAGCCCTGGAGCGAGACCTGCCGGGTGATCCTGGCGGAATAAGACCGGAAGATCAGACCGGCCGGAGCCTGCGGAATGCGGGGCTCCGGCCGGTTTGTCTTTTGTTGGGGGAGAAACCGGGAAACAGAATGGACGGGAGAGGAGAGGCATGGGGGATGTGCTGAATTTTACTTGTGCCTGTACTGAAAACTATGGTATAATAACCTGTGATATTATTCCCAGTGTGTCCGCCCGCGCTGGGGGGAAGGAGGGATGCCCGATGCGTTATCAGGAATGGCGGGTCGCCGCGCCCAGCCGCGCCGCCCGGGAGGAGCTGGAGCAGGCGGGGGTCCCTCCGCTTCTGGCGGCAGTGCTGTCCGCCCGGGGGATCCGGACGCGGGAGGAGGCCCAGGCCCTCCTCACCCCCGGAGAGACGCCGCTGGAGGACCCGATGGGCCTGCGGGACATGGACCGGGCGGTCCGCCGCATCCGCCGGGCCCTGGAGACGGGGGAGACTGTGGCGGTCTACGGGGACTACGACGTGGACGGGATCACCTCTACCTGTCTGCTCACCGACTGCCTGAGCCGTCTGGGCGGACGGGTCCTGCCCTATATCCCAGACCGCCTGGAGGAGGGGTATGGCCTCAACTCTGAGGCGGTGTCCGCCCTGGCGGCCCAGGGGGTCACCTTGATCGTCACTGTGGACTGCGGCATCACCGCCGGGGCGGAGACCGCGTTCGCCGCCTCTCTGGGGGTGGATGTGGTGGTGACGGACCACCATGAGTGTAAGGAGAGCCTGCCCCCCGCGTGCGCTGTGGTGGATCCCCGCCGCACCGACTGCCCCTATCCCTTCAAGGGCCTGGCTGGGGTGGGTGTGGCCCTGAAGCTGGCCATGGCGGTGGCCGGAGCGGAGCGGGCGGAGCGGGTCTTTCTGGAATATGCCGACCTGGCCGCGGTGGGAACGGTGGCCGATGTGATGCCCATGACCGGCGAAAACCGCACCATCGTTCAGACCGGACTGGCCGCCCTGGCCCATCCCCGGCGGCTGGGCTTTGCCCAGCTGATCCAGGAGGCCGGACTGGGGGACAGGCCCCTCACCTCGGTGTCCGTGGGCTATACGCTGGCCCCCCGGATCAATGCGGCCGGCCGGATGGGAAAGGCCGGTCTGGCCGCTGAGTTGCTCCTTACCCGGGATCCGGACCGGGCGGCAGAGCTGGCCCGGGAGCTGTGCGAGCTGAACCGGGAGCGTCAGGCCGTGGAGGGGGAGATCTTTCAGGACTCCGTCCGGCGGCTGGAGGAGACGCCCCAGGAGGGGGTCATCCTGCTGGCGGACGGGGGCTGGCACCAGGGAGTGGTGGGTATCGTGGCCTCCCGCCTGGCGGAGAAGTACGGCTGTCCCGCCTTTATGGTGTGCCTGGACCAGGGCGTGGGCAAGGGATCATGCCGCTCCTGGGGCGGGATCAACCTGTTCCAGCTTCTGGCCCGGTGCGGCGATTTGCTGGAGGGCTTTGGGGGCCATGCCCTGGCCGCCGGCTTCACCGTGCGGGAGGAGAAGCTTCCGGAGCTGTCCGCCCGGCTGCGCCGGCTGGTGATGGAGGAGCACCGGGGGGAGGAGCTGCCCTCGGTGCTGGAGGCGGACGCGGCGGTGCTGCCCCAGGAACTTACAGTGGAGGCGGTGGAGCAGCTGGACTGGCTGGAACCCTGTGGCACCGGCAACCCCAGGCCGGTACTGGTTCTCACTGGGGCCCATGTGCTCAGTGCCGCCCAGGTGGGCCGGGGCCGGCATCTGAAGCTGCGGCTGGAGGCCAGGGGGGTCCCGCTGGACGCCATCTTCTTCTCCGCTGACGGTGGAGAGCTGGGTCTGACCGCCGGCTGCCGGGTGGATGTGGCCTTCTATCCCCAGATCAACGAGTTTCGGGGGCTGCGCTCGGTCCAGCTTCAGGTGGTGGATCTGCGCCGGGCCATGACCCGGGCCCAGTTGGAGCAGTCCATTTATGAAAAATACCGGCGGGGAGAGCGCCTCACGCCGGTGGAGGCCCAGTCCCTGCTGCCCACCCGGGCGGAATTTATCTGCCTGTGGCGGTATTTGAAGCGCCAGAGCGCCGGGCAGCCCATCCTCCGGGACACTGTTCCACGCATTGCCCGGGGGGCCGCCCGCTCCGGCGGGCAGCCAGAGCTGCCCACTCACACCCTGGTGTGCCTGGAGGTGATGGAGGAGCGGGGGCTGCTCACCCTGGTCCAGCAGTCTGGACAGCTGGAGATCATCCTGCACCAGCTGGAGCACAAGGTGGATCTGAACGCATCGGCGATCCTGAAAAAACTGCGGAAGGCCACGCAGGAGAATTAGGAGTTAGGAATGAGGAATTGACCGTCCTGGCTCCTGCCCGATCAAATTCCCAATTTCTTATTCCTAATTTGTCAGAAGGTGATCGTATGGATCCGATTTTAGAGCGCTATCAGGCTCTTGAGGACAAGGTAGCCGCCTATACGCCCAATTTAGATACCAAGCGGCTGTTTGACGCATTTACCTATGCGGACACAGAGCACCACGGGCAGCTGCGCAAGAGCGGCGAGCCCTATATCATCCATCCTCTGGCGGTGGCCGACATCGTGGCCGACCTGGGGCTGGATGTGGACTCGGTCATTGCCGCCCTGCTCCACGACTGCATCGAGGACACCGACGCCACCCATGAGGAGATCGCCAAAAAATTCGGCAAGTCAGTGGCGGAGCTAGTGGAGGGGGTCACCAAGCTGACGCGGGTGCAGTATGTCTCCAAGGAAGAGGAGCAGATGGAGAACCTGCGCAAGATGCTCATGGCCATGGCCCACGACATCCGGGTGATCCTCATTAAGATCTGCGACCGGCTGCACAATATGCGTACCATGGAGTACCAGTCCCCCCGGAAGCAGCGGGAAAAATCTCTGGAGACCATGGAGATCTACGCACCGCTGGCACACCGCTTAGGTATGCAGAAGCTGAAATGGGAACTGGAGGACCTCTCTTTGCGCTATTTGGACCCCGTGGGATACAAGGAGATCGAGGAGGAGATGTCCGCCCGCTCCGCCGCCCATGAGGAGTTCCTGGCCTCCATCCAGCTGCGCATCCAGCAGCGGATGGAACAGGAGGGGATCCGGTGCAAGGTGTACGGCCGGGTGAAGCATACCTACTCCATCTACCGGAAAATGTTTGCCCAGAACAAGACGCTGGACGAGATCTTCGACCTGTACGCCTTCCGGGTAATCGTGGATGACATCCCGGAGTGCTACAACGTGCTGGGCTGTATTCACGATATGTTCAAGCCGGTGCTGGGGCGGTTTAAGGACTACATCGGCACGCCCAAGCCGAATATGTACCAGTCCCTCCATACCACGGTCATCGGCCGGGAGGGCATTCCCTTCGAGGTGCAGATCCGAACCTGGGAGATGCACCAGACCGCGGAGTACGGCATCGCGGCCCACTGGAAGTACAAGCAGGGGATGGCCAACAAGAAGCTGGGCAGCGAGGTGGACTTCGAGTGGGTCCGCAAACTGCTGGAGAGCCAGCAGGACACCGACGCGGAGGAGTTTGTCCGCACCCTGAAGGTAGATATGTTTTCCGATGAGGTGTTTGTATTTACCCCCAACGGGGACGTCAAGAGCCTGCCCGCCGGGGCCACCCCCATCGACTTCGCCTATAACATCCACTCCGCCGTGGGCAACAGCATGGTGGGGGCCCGGGTGAACGGGCGGATGGTGCCCTATGACACCCACCTGAAAAACGGCGACATCGTGGAGGTGCTCACCTCCAAGGCGGCCAAGGGCCCCAGCCGGGACTGGCTCAAGATCGCCAAGAGCAACGAGGCCCGGAACAAGATCCGCCAGTGGTTCAAGCGGGAGCGCAGGGAGGAGAACATCGCCACTGGCCGGGCCCTGTTTGAATCAGAGCTGAAGCACGCCAAGATCCCTCTGAGTTCCATCACGGCGGAGGATGTGCTGCCCAGCATCCTGCGGAAGGTCCGTTTCGGGACACTGGACGAGCTGTATGCCTCCATCGGCTACGGCGGCACCACCGCGGTGAAGAGCGTGGCCCGCATCAAGGACGAGCTGCTCCGCCTGGGACGGCTGAAGGCGGAGAAGGCCGCGGCGTCCTCCCGCACCACGGCGGAGAGCGTCATCGTCCCCGGCACGGCCGCCCCGGTGGACGTCAGCCAGCTGAAGGGCTCCAACAAGCATACCGACTCGGGGATCATCGTGGAGGGCCTGGGCAACTGCCTGGTGAAATTTGCCAAGTGCTGCACCCCTGTTCCCGGTGACCCGGTGATCGGGTTCATCACCCGGGGTTACGGGGTGTCCGTCCACCGGGCGGACTGTCCCAACGCCGCGCCGGAAAACCGCAAGCCGGAGGAGGCTGCCCGCTGGGTGCGGGTGTCTTGGGTGGACAGCAAGCTGCCCAACTACCGCACCGCCCTGGAGGTGGCCTCCAAGGACCGGGATAATCTGACCCTGGACGTGGCCATGGCCCTGTCGGCGGCCAAGGTAAAGGTCAGTGCCTTGTCCGCCCGCTCCATGCCGGACGGACACGCCATCCTCCGCATCGAGGTGGAGGTGCGGGACAAGGAGGAGCTGGCTTCGGTCATCAACAAGCTGAACAACATCCAGGGGGTCTATCATGTGGCCCGGATGACCGGGAAGTAAGAACTGCGCGGGGCTTACCCGCGCCTGTCGTTCATAATCTGAGCTGTGAGGTCGATATTATGAGAGCAGTTGTTACCCGGGTGTCCTCCGCCTCCGTTACCATTGACGGGGCGGTGCGGGGCGCCATTGAAAAGGGCTATCTGGTTCTGCTGGGAGTTGGTCCCCAGGATACGGAAGCTGTGTGCGATAAACTGGCCGAAAAAATCTGTAATCTGCGGATCTTTGAGGACGAAAACGGAAAAATGAACCTGAATTTGGAGCAGGTGGGGGGCGCTCTTCTGGTGGTGAGCCAGTTTACCCTCTACGCCGACACCAAGAGCCGCCGCCCTGGTTTTACCGGGGCGGCCAAGCCCGATGTGGCCATTCCCCTCTATGAGCGATTTATGGACCAGTGCCGTCAGCGGGGGTTCCAGGTGGAGCATGGGGAGTTCGGAGCGGATATGCAGGTGGCGTCGGTCAACGACGGGCCGGTCACCATCTTATTTGAATTATGAATGAGGAGTTAGGAATTAGGAATTAGGAATTGGATAAAAGCTGTCTGCATTCCGCTTTCATTTTGTGAGCCGTGACAGCGCGGAACACCATAATTCCTAACTCATCATTCCTAATTCCTGATTTCCGACTCACGAGAGGAGGACAAATGATGAAGGTTAAAGTCATGCAGGTAGGGCCTATCGGAACCAACTGCTATATTCTGGAGGACGAGACCACCGGCAAGGCCGCCGTCATTGACCCCGGGGACGAGGCGGAGCGGATCCTGGCTGCGCTGAAGGAGGGCGGGGCGGAGGTGACCCACATCCTGCTCACCCACGGCCACTATGACCACACCACCGCTGTCCCGGAGTTGGAGAAGGCACTGCCCCAGGCGGCCATCTATATCCACCGGGGCGACGCCAATGGTGCGGGCAACACCCTGTTTCCCCTGGCGGGACAGGTGGCCGGTCTGAACTTCTATGACGAGGGGGACCACATCCAGGTGGGCTCCATTGATGTTCAGGTCCTCCACACCCCGGGGCACTCCAAGGGCTCCGTCACGCTGAAGGCGGGGGACGTGCTGTTCACCGGGGACACCCTGTTCTGCGGCTCCTGTGGCCGCACGGACCTGCGGGGGGGCAGCTATGAGGAGATCATGGCCTCTCTGAAGCGGCTGGGCCAGTTGGAGGGGGACTATCACGTCTGTCCCGGCCACGACCGGACCTCCACCCTGGAGCGGGAGCGGCAGTACAACCCCTTCCTGCGGGAGGCCATGGGACAGCGGAGTTGAGGAAGGAACAGCGATGAAATTAGTGCTAAAGGGGCACGACGAGCGGTATGTTGTGGAACAGGGGATGCTGAACCTGTTTCCTGGTGAGCGGCCCGTCTATGAGCCCATTGGCCCGGAGGATGACACCTGGGCCCGGGTCTCCCTCCGGGAGGAGGCGGACGGCTGTACCGTGGAGGTGGAGCTGTCCTGGCGGGGGACGGCGGCAACCCACCGGCTGGACGCCCCCCTGACGGGGGACGAATTTCAGCGGGAGGGCCTGCGCCGCCGGGCCATCGGCCGGTGCTTTTTCCTGGCCGCCCATGGGGTCACCGGTACTGCGCCCCCCTGGGGGATGCTCACCGGCGTGCGCCCGGTGAAGCTGCCCACCCGGGAGATGGCTGCCGGAGCCACCCCGGAGCAGGCACGGGCCAGCCTGGAGCGGGACTGCTATGTCTCCCCGGAGCGGGCGGAGCTGGCGGTGGACTGCGCCCAGGCCAGCCTGAATGCCCAGCGCACTCTGAAGGAGGACGAGGTCTCTCTCTATGTGGGCATCCCCTTCTGTCCCACCCGGTGCGCCTACTGCTCCTTTGTGTCCGCCGATGTGGGCCGGACGCTGAAGCTGCTGGAGCCCTATCTGGACGCCCTTTTGGAGGAGATCGACGCCCTGGGCCGAATCCTGGAGCGGACTGGAAAGGGCCTTCGCACCTTCTACATGGGGGGTGGTACGCCCACCACTCTGTCCGCTGTCCAGCTGGACCGTCTGCTCACCCGGTGCCGGGAGGTCCTGCCTCTGGAGGGCTGCACCGAGTATACCGTGGAGGCCGGCCGGCCGGACACCATCGACCGGGCGAAGCTGGAGGTGCTGAAAGGACACGGCGTGGGCCGCATCTCCATCAATCCCCAGACCCTGGAGGACCATGTGCTCCGGGCCATCGGACGGAAACACGCCGCCGGGGACATCCGGGCGGCCAACGACCTGGCCCGGTCAGTGGGCTTTGACTGCATCAATATGGACCTGATCGCCGGCCTGCCCCAGGACTCCTGCGAGGGCTTCCGCCGCTCTCTGGAGGGGGTGCTGGAGATGGAGCCGGAGAACGTCACCATCCACACCCTTGCGCTGAAAAAGGGCTCCACTCTTATGGAGCGGGGCGGTAGCCTGCCCAGCGGAGCGGAAGTGGCAGAAATGCTAGACTTCTCACGAGAGATATTGATACGGCGTGGTTATCGACCGTATTATTTATACAGGCAGAAATATATGTCCGGTGCATTGGAGAACGTGGGTTGGGCCAAACCTGGGACAGAGAATCTGTACAACATCATTATGATGGAGGAACTCCAGACAGTGGTGTCGGTAGGAGGAGGCGGAGTTACAAAGTTGGTGGACTACGCCGCTGGAAGAATCGTTCGCCTGCCCAACCCCAAGTATCCCCACGACTATCTGACCTCGCTGAAGAAGGTGCTGGCCCAAAAGGAGGAGCTGATCCGGTTTTACGGTTCTGAACTTCCCTAACTGCTACCCTGATGTGAAAGGAGAACGTCCATGGCATATCAATTACAGGAGATCAACCGCCGGATCCAGAATGATGTCACTGAATTTTTAGCGGAGTGCGATGAGAACTATGCCCAGCGCGTCTCACTGGCTGCGGATAAGATTCTGTCTAACCTAGAGGCCAGCCCCATTGTTCTGCTGTCCGGCCCATCTGGATCCGGCAAAACCACCACTGCAATGAAAATCGCGGAAGAACTCCAGCGGCGGGGGGTGAACACCCACGCAGTGGCCATGGACAACTACTTTAAAACCACCAATCCAAAGACTGCGCCCCGTACCCCAGAAGGAGCACTGGATTTTGAGTCCCCGCTCTGTCTGGATATGGAACTGCTGGACCGTCACTTCACTGCTCTGACCCAGGGAGAGGAGATTCTGATCCCCAAGTATGAGTTTATTCGCCAGATGCGCAACGACAGCAAGGGTACTCCGCTTCGTCTTGGCAAAAACGAGATCGTGGTGTTTGAAGGGATCCACGCCCTCAATGACAGTATTGCTGGCCGCCACCCGGAGGCTACTAAGCTGTACATCTCTGCCCGTTCCAACATCAATGAGGGCTCCGTGCTCCGCTTTAAAGGAACATGGATGCGCCTGACCCGCCGGGCGGTGCGGGATTATAATTTCCGCGGCACCGGAGTAGAAGATACTCTGGATATGTGGGCCAACGTGCGCCGGGGGGAGAAGCTGTATATTTCGCCCTTCAAGAACAAGGCGGATATTATCTTTGACTCTTCCCTTCCTTATGAGGTTTCAGTGATGAAGCACTATGCCCTCCCTTTACTGGAGGCAGTCCCGGAGGAGAATGTCCGTCGGGAGGAATTATTGGAGTTGATCGATGCGTTTCAGTTTTTCCAGCCCATCGATCCGGAACTGGTGGATAAGAGCTCTCTGCTCCGGGAGTTTATCGGCGGCGGTTCTTACCACTACACATGAGGAATTAGAATTTACAAATTAAGAGTGAGAGTCTTGAGGTCCGGTTCTGCCGGGCAGGGTACATTGCGCTCCCTCGCTCCTGATTGAGAGAAAAGGTGCCAACATGACAGAACCAATCTATAACTCACGAGATCTCCGGTGCAAGTCACCCTATGGGGCGGCGGCATCGGGGACCCCGGTTAAACTCACCCTCCGGCCGCTGCGGCAGGAGGGTTATTCCCGTGCGTTGCTCACGGCACGGTTTGAGGCTCGGAAGGACGAGATCCTCACCATTCCTATGCCATGGTCCGGGCTGGATGGGGATCGGGATCAGTTTTCATGCGTGCTGGACACTGAGGGATATGTGGGACTGGTATGGTACACCTTTACCTTGGAGCGATTGGATGGGAAAAAGAGCCGGCAGCTGGGTCCCTATCAGTTGACAGTGTATGATGGCGGGGAGGAGGTCCCTGCTTGGTTTGGCGAGGGAATGACCTATCAGATCTTCCCAGATCGTTTCCGCCGCACCAGGATCCCAGACCCTGCCGGGATGGTAGGGGGGCGGTGGGTACACGCTGCCTGGCAGGAGGAGCCTGAGTACCGTCCGGACCAGAATGGTGAGATACGAAACCGGGACTTTTTCGGCGGAGACCTGCGGGGTGTAATGGAAAAGCTGGATTATCTCCGCAGTTTGGGGGTGACGACCCTCTATTTCTGTCCTGTTTTTGAGGCGGCAGAGAATCACCGCTATGGCACAGCCGATTACAGCAGAATCGATCCTATGCTGGGCTGTGAGGAGCACTTTTCCACTCTCTGCGAGAAGGCCCACAGCCTGGGAATGCGGGTGATGCTGGATGGGGTATTCAACCATACCGGCTTTGTCAGCCGTTACTTCAATGGAGACGGATTTTACCCGGAGCTGGGGGCTCACCAGAGTCAGGACTCACCCTGGTCCTCCTGGTACAATTTCCAGCAGTGGCCAGATAGATATGAGAGTTGGTGGGGGATCTACTCCCTGCCCGCAGTGAACGAGCACGACCCATCCTATCGGGAGTTTATCTTTGGCGGAGAGAACTCGGTAGTCCGCCGGTGGCTGCGGGCGGGGGCTGACGGCTGGCGGCTGGATGTGGCGGATGAACTGCCGGATGACTTTGTCCAGGGGGTCCACGCCGCAGCCCGGGCGGAGAAGCCGGACGCGGTGGTCATTGGCGAGGTGTGGGAGGACGGCTCCACCAAGGTAGCCTACGGCGTGCGCCGCCGCCATATCCTGGGGGGGCACTGCGACGGGCTGATGAACTACCCCTTCCGCGGCGCGGCCCTGGCCTACCTCAGGGGCGGAGACGCCCGGGACTTTATGGAGGCGATGGAGACCCTGCGGGAGAACTACCCCCGGTTTGCCTTCTACTCCGCCATGAATGCCCTGGGAACCCACGACACCCCACGTATCCTCACCCTGCTGGGCGTGGGGAACGAGTGCCGGGACCGCTCCCGGGAGTGGCGCTCCAGCTTCCGAATGGATCCGGATCAGCGCCGTCGGGGGAAGGAACTCCTGAAGCTGGGAGCCGCCCTGCTGTTTGCGTTCCCCGGCTCCCCCACGGTGTATTATGGGGACGAGGCGGGGATGGAGGGCTTTGAGGACCCATTCAACCGCCGTACCTTCCCCTGGGGGCATGAGGAGCCGGAGCTGCTGGACTGGTTCACCCGCCTGGGCCACCTGCGGCAGGAGTCCGCCGCCCTGCGCCGTGGCGGCATCCGCTACCGGGTGAGCGACGGACCGCTGCTGGCCTTTACCCGCACCTGCGGGGAGGAGACGATCCTGGCCGCCTTTAACACAGGGGATCAGACGGCCGCTCTGCGGCTGGAGGACGGGGAGCGGGTCCAGCTGCTGTTGGGCGCAGCTCGCTTTCAGAGCGCTCCACAGGGGCATACTCTGACCCTTCCGCCCCGCACCGGAAGCCTGATGCGCCTGCTGGCCGGTCAGGAGGAGGGTACGGCATATTCTGATTGAAGAAACAGTGCTCTGGAGTGGTGGGAAGTTCGCCGCTCTGGGACGCGTCTGTATAAAATAGGAAGCACTTCTGAGCAGAATCACGAAAATTTCGGAAAGGACCAGGTGGAATGTGGAATAAAACTTGACATGACACCCGGTTCCATTTACAATGATATACAGGATAAAAGTGAAAAACTTGGGGGATGTTTTTCAGTTGTCGCAAGGAGACAGGCCGCGACACGGGCTGTGCCTTGCGGCTCCTTTTATGCTGTCTGACCCGGCGGGAGAGCTCCGCCGCCGGTGGAACACCACTTTTTTGCGGCTGTGCCGCGAAGGGGAGAGGAGCACCCCAACCATTGATTCTGATTTGGAGGTGTCAAAAGCCAAATGTTACCCTATGTTATTGGGGCGGTTCTGGGCCTGGTTCTGGGTGCGGCACTGGTCTATGTGTTTGGCGTTCTGCGGGAGCGGAAGCAGGCTGATGAGGATCTGAACTCCGCAAAGAACCAGGCGAAGCAGATCGTCAACGACGCGTACAAGAGCGCGGAAAATAAGAAGCGAGAGGCCCTTCTGGAGTCGAAGGAGGAGATCCTCAAGGCCCGCAATGAGTACGAGCGGGAGGAAAAGGAGCGCCGGAGCGACCTTCAGAAACAGGAACGCCGGCTTCAGCAGAAGGAAGAGAACCTGGACCGCAAGACGGAGAACATGGAGCGGAAAGAGGAGCATCTGTCCAACCGCCTGGCCCGGCTGGAGGCCACCCAGGCGGAGGCGGAACGGCTCAAGCAGGAGCAGGTGGATATGCTGGAGAAGATCTCCGGCTTCACTGCGGAGGAGGCGAAAGCCTATCTCCTCAGCCAGCTGGAGGCCGACGTGACTCACGAGTCCGCCATGAAGATCAAGGAGATCGAGGCCCGGTTCAAGGACGAAGCCGACTCCAAGGCCCGCGAGATCATCTCTCTGGCCATTCAGCGTTGTGCCGCCGACCATGTGGCGGAGGCCACGGTGTCCGTGGTGCCCCTGCCCAACGATGAGATGAAGGGCCGCATCATCGGCCGCGAGGGCCGCAATATCCGCACCCTGGAGACCCTAACCGGGGTGGACCTGATCATTGACGACACGCCGGAGGCCATCACGGTCTCTTGCTTTGACCCCGTCCGCCGGGAGATCGCCCGTCTGGCCCTGGAGAAGCTGATTTTGGACGGCCGCATCCACCCCGCCCGTATCGAGGAGATGGTGGAGAAGGCTAAGCGTGAGGTGGACGCAACCATCAAGGCTGAAGGCGAGCGCGCCATTTTTGAGACCAATGTTCACGGTCTGCACCCGGAGCTGGTCAAGCTCCTGGGACGGATGCGCTACCGCACCAGCTATGGCCAGAACGTGCTTAACCACTCCATCGAGGTGTCCCACATCGCCGGCCTGCTGGCCGCCGAGATCGGCGCCAACGTGACCGAGGCCAAGCGCGCCGGTCTGCTCCACGACTTGGGCAAGTCCATCGACCACGAGGTGGAGGGCTCCCATGTCACAATCGGCGTGGAACTGGCCCGGAAGTATCACGAGAGCGAGGCGGTCATTCACGCCATTCACGCCCACCACAACGACGTGGAGCCCCAGACTGTGGTGGCCTGCCTGGTCCAGGCGGCCGATGCCATCTCTGCCGCCCGACCCGGCGCCCGGCGCGAGAATTTGGAGAATTATATCAAGCGTCTGGAGAAGCTGGAGGAGATCACCTCCTCCTTCCCCGGCGTGGAGAAGTCCTTTGCCATCCAGGCCGGTCGCGAGGTCCGCATCATGGTCAAGCCCGAGGTGGTCAGCGAGGATCAGATGGTCCTTCTGGCCCGGGACATTGCCAAGAAGATCGAGGACGAGCTGGAGTACCCCGGCCAGATCAAGGTCAACCTTCTGCGGGAGACCAAGGCCATCGAGTACGCCAAATAAGACAGATTTGGAGCGTCTCAAAACGCTTGCCAAAACAGCTTCCCTGCCGCAATGCGGCAGGGAAGCTGTTTTGCTTATCAGAAAACCAGCGGGGGATTAGATGGCTCCATCCCCGCACTGGTTTCCGTGTTTCGGCTGCACTCTGCAATTATGAAAGCCATGTTCTACAGATCTCCGCAAGCAAGGCGGCTGCAAGATCCGTTGCAATGATCGAGGCCTTCTTATCATTTTAGATAAAATAATCAAGTCCACCGTGCTTTGCGGCATTGGTGATACAGCGGATTGAGAGAACGGTTATGCTGTGGACATAGCACACATGGGTGATAGCCGCAGTCTTCATATCCACACTCAAGGGCGCAAATTCCGCATAGATTTTTGCGCGGAGGTGATCGGTTATAAATGATTCTCCCGTTGCCATCCGCCCCCAGGCAACTCTCCCAGCGGCTCCCAAAATATTTCCAACGCCGGGCTTTGTTCAAGTCTCCAAAATACCATTTACCCGGCCGAGGATCGTGCCCATACAGCGGAACTCGTCCGTTTCACTCACCAAAATATCCGCATCAATGACATTGGGCGCCCGAAGACGGCGCTCTCCCCTCTCGTGGAAAAGTGTGCGGATATAGTAAATCCCGTTCAGGCAGAACAAACCCATCTCATTGTGTCTCGCTTGCCTTCTTTGAAGAGCCAGAATATCATGGTTCCGGAAGACGGGCAGATATTGATCCATCTGGATCTGAAAACAAAAGTCGGTTCCCTCGGGCAGATCCTTGAGCATGATGCGCACGTTTCCTAATTTGTTTTGTATAAGAAAACCAGTGTGAAGCTTTCGCAAACCGGGCAGATAGCAGGGGAAGGTGAGCTGGTTCCCGACAGTGGTTCGACTGTATTCCTCATTGATAATCAGACGAACAAGCCGCTTTCCTTCTTTGGAAAGTTCCCGATATTTTTTGATGGCATCAACCTCTTCGCTACTGAGGGAATGGTCATAAATTTTGATGATCTGGCTGTTACCGAGGTAATCGGAGTACATATAGTTGGCATCGACCTCTAACACATTGATCAAGGAAATTAAGATGTCGGGTTTCGGGGTGCTGATACCGTTTTCATAGTTTGCGATAGCTGACGGAGTGACGCAGATCTTAGCCGCCAGCTGAGGCCCGGTGAGGCCCATTTCCTGTCTCCTCTGCCGTAATTTATCCCCCAGGCTCATGTGAGGTCCTCCTTATCAGATACTGCAATGACTGCAATCCCCATTCCTTGTCTCCAAATCGCTTGCTTATAAGAAAATATCAACAAGATATTTGTAAAAATCGGTTGACTTTCAAAGAAATTTGTTGTAAGCTAAAGATAATGTTCGTGATACATGGATATATGTACTGCGAACTACAAACAGTGTTATTGATAATACTATGTCAAAAGACAGTGCTTGTCAACCAGAAAATGTGTGTAGTCTACCACAGGAGCGGCAAAATAATAATCGCAGAAAGGATAGTTTAGAATGATACACGATGAGATCACAGACGTCCTGTTGCGTGCAAGAATTCCGGCTAGTACAAAGGGATTTATCTATATTCATGATGCATTAGAGATTATGGATAAAGATTCCTACTATTTTTCCGGTAAGGTCTGCGCCCTGTACACAAAGATTGCCAAACAGCACGGAGCGAGCTTCTCACAGGTGGAACGCGCAATACGGTATGCGTTTAAGGGTGCTCTGACGCACGGGGATCCGAAGTCAGTGGAGCATTATCTGGACCCCGTCAATACCCAAAATTCCAATGAACTCAAAGTTTTGTTCCTACGGTGGAAGCAGGAGATGCAGCAGACGAAGGAGATATCATGTGACAATCTGTCAGCTTGCCGTGAGCAAATATACAATGAGATTCTTGCTGAGATGAAGGCGCTAGCATCCGGCATCCAGCAGGCCGTTTCGAACGCCGCATCTCCCCCAAAAGCGATATAAAAGAGATTCTTTGCAATATCGAAATGGGAGCGTTATGTAAAAATGGAAATGGATAGAAAAACGCCAGCCTCTTTTCCCCTTGCCTCTTCTGAGACTGATGTAAACGGGGAGGTTGAGTGTTGTATAGAGAAAGCCGTGATGGACTTGCTGAGTCAATGTGTGTTCAGCGGGATCATGATAACCTATGATGTGCCGGGTTTTCCTCTCTATTACATAGATGAGCGGATGCTGTCGCTGTTGAATTATTCAAACCAGGCGGATCTCATTGCCGCAACTGGTCAGGACATGATCAATTGTATTCGGTCAGAGGACCGGGTGGGCCGGCAGGCCGAGATTGCACAGGCCCTTCTCAATGGGACCAGCTATACAACGACTTATAGAATGATGTGCAGGGAAAAGGAATATATCTGGGTCAAAGAAACAGGTGTACAGAAGTGTCTGCCCAATGGGGTGCCGGTGCTGGTCAGCTTATGTCTAGACATCACCGGGCAAATGGAAGCGCAGGCCGAATTGGAATCCATCGTTCAGTGTCCTATGGGTGGGATTTTTCGAGCCAGAATGGATCGTGATTTCACTCTGATTTATGCAAATGACCACTACTATGCTTTGCATGGCTTGACAAGAGAGGATCTGCGCAATAAATTTGGGAATAAAACGATCCATCTAGTTCATCCAGAGGATATTCCATGGATGGAGCAGCGTCTACAAAAAGCGATAGAGCAGAAAGAGCAGACAGTCAGCTTGGAATACCGTGTTGTCCGGCCTGACGGCAGGACTGTATGGCTGATGGTGAATGGCTCTCTATCTGAGCAGCGTGGGAATACGCTTCTCACTGGCATGGTGATCGATATCTCGCATCAAAAGTCTATGGAGGAGCGGCTGTGCTGTAAGAGCTGGTATCAGCGCACGCTCTGTGTGGAAAATAATGGTCCTATTAGTTAGGGCATTAGTATTTTGACCAATAGCGATCTATATGGATTGTCCTTTGATGGCGCTCTGGACTGCCAGCCTCTCCCTGTAACTCAGGTGAAAGTCAGGAAAAACTCTGAAAGTCCGTGTCTATCTCCATGTATGTTTATTGTATGAAAAGGTCTGCGCGTGCAGATGTGAATCAGCTGATATTCCTCCCTTGTCAAAAAGTCACCGCCAAATTGGCGGTGATTTTCCTTGTCAGCAGCTTGAATCGCATGAAAGCAGGTGAAATACGCGCTGAACGCCCAAAACCCCGGGAATCTTGTGATTCCCGGGGTTTGAAGATTCCAAAGCAGTAAAACTCAGCGCTTGGAGAACTGGGGAGCGCGGCGGGCGGCCTTCAGACCGTATTTCTTACGCTCCTTCATACGAGGATCGCGGGTGAGGAAGCCAGCGGCCTTCAGGGCGGGGCGGAACTCCTCATTGGCCAGCAGCAGGGCGCGGGCCACACCGTGACGGATAGCGCCGGCCTGACCGGTGACGCCGCCGCCGGTGACGGTGGCAACGATGTCCACCTTGCCCAGCTGCTCGGTGGTGACCAGGGGCTGGCGGACCAGCAGCTTCAGGGTCTCCAGGCCAAAGTAATTGTCGATGTCACGGCCGTTGATGGTGATGGAACCGGTCCCGTTGGGGAACAGATGCACACGGGCCACGGAGGACTTCCGACGGCCGGTACCGTAAAAATAAGGCTTCTTGCTCTTATACATGATCGTCTACCTCCTGCTTACTCGGCAGCCCAGATCTCGGGCTTCTGGGCGGCGTGCTCGTGCTCACCGCCGCGATAAATCTTCAGGCGGGTCAGAGAATCCTTGCTGATGATGTTCTTGGGCAGCATACCGCGGACAGCCAGCTTCATGGCCAGCTCGGGGCGCTCGCTCATCAGGGTGCGGTACTTGACTTCCTTCAGGCCGCCGACCCAGCCGGAGTGGTGGCGATAGTACTTCTGATCCAGCTTCTTGCCGGTCAGAATGGCCTTCTCAGCGTTGATGATGATCACGCAGTCGCCGCAGTCAGCGTGGGGGGTGAACTCGGGCTTATGCTTGCCGCGCAGCAGGGTAGCGGCGGTGGCAGCGGTCTTGCCCAGGGGCTTGTTCGCAGCGTCCAGGACATACCACTTACGCTCGATGTTACCCTTGTTGGCCATAAAAGTGGACATAGGTAAAACCTCCATTTTCCTCTACTTTACTTATCAAAAAGTTGATTTACAACAAAATCAGCTGCTCCACTGTACAAGCGGAACATTTTGTATTATAGTAGTTGGGCGGCGCAGTGTCAACCTGTTTTTTCTTGTTTTTTGATTCACACGCCAAAATCTCTTGTTTTCTCTTGTTATCACACCATATCTCTTATTTTCTCGATTTCAATTTTTAATTTTAATCGCTGAAAATGTTCCGGAAACCGGAGCTTTTTCCCTTGGGAGGACGTAAAATGAACCGTATTCTTTCCCTGGTCCGCCGCTGTGTGGAGGACTATGAGATGATCGCACCCAACGACCGCATCGCCGTGGGCGTCTCCGGCGGCAAGGACTCGCTGATGCTGCTGATGGCCCTGGCCAAGCTGCGGGAATTTTATCCCATTCCCTTCCAGGTGGAGGCATTCACCCTGGACATGGGACACGCCGATGGACGGTCGGGGATGGACTTTGCGCCGGTGGCCCGGCTGTGCCGGGACCTGGATGTCCCCTTTACTCTGCTGGAGAGTGAGATCCACCACATCATTTTTGATGTGCGCCGGGAGAAGAATCCCTGCTCCATGTGTGCCAAAATGCGCCGGGGAGCGCTGCACAGCGCACTGAAGGAGCGGGGTCTGAACAAGATCGCCCTGGGGCACCACTACGACGACGCGGTGGAGACCTTTTTCCTGTCCCTGATCTTCGAGGGGCGGCTCTCCTGCTTCCAGCCGGTGACCTGGCTGGACCGGACGGAGATCACCCAGATCCGCCCTCTGCTTTACTGTGGGGAAAGCATGATCCGCCACACAGCGGAGCGCCTTGACCTGCCTGTGCTGGAAAATCCCTGCCCCGCCAACGGCAACACCAAGCGGCAGGAGATCAAGGAGCTGATCTATGAGCTGAACGGCCGCTATCCGGGGCTGAAAGCCCGGGCATTTGGGGCGATGCAGCGCCTTCCTCTGCCGGAGTGGGGGCCGGTGGAGCACCGCAGGCGTCCTCTGCCTGAGGAGCTGGGAGAATTTCAGTAAATTTGACCGAAGAAAATTCCCGGCCCATATGGAAACCGGGCGGCTGGGGTGATATAATAGGGGCTGTTTTTGGGGAAATCCCCCGTGGACCTACCCGCTCCGGGTGAAATGCCGGGTGGCTGGATACAATAGGAATGAAAATGACACCGCGGGCCCGCCCCGCGTGGAGAGGAGCCGATACCAATGAGCGAAGAGACCATATACACCCCAAACCCGGGCAAGCAGCTGATCCGCACCGTGGACGGCGTGGACTATCAGCGCATTCCCATCAAGACCCACCTGATCACCAAGGCGGACCGCATGGAGGACGTGGTGCTTCAGTATGCCGGGGACAAGATGCAGGAGGGGGATATCCTCTTTATCTCCGAAAAGGCGGTGGCCTGCACCCAGAGCCGCGCCATCCCCATGGAGGACATCAAGCCCCGCAAGCTGGCCGTTACCCTCAGCCGCTATGTCACCAAGACTCCCGCCGGCATCGGCCTGGGCATCCCGGAGACCATGGAGATGGCCCTTCAGGAGTGCGGTACCCTGCGGATCCTCTTTGCCGCCTTTTGCAGCGTGATCGGTAAGCTCTTCCACCAGAGGGGCTGGTTCTACATCGTCGCCGGCCCCAAGGCCCGGGGCATCGACGGTCCCACCGAGGGGACCATCCCTCCCTATGACCACTATGTGGTCCTTACCCCCGATGATCCCAACGGCACCGCCAGGAAGCTGGACACCGCCCTGGGGCATCCAGTGGCCATTGTGGACATCAACGACCTGGGGGCCAACATCCTGGGCTTCTCCCAAAAAGAGCCCACGATGGACCAGCTGGCCAAGGTCCTGGGGGACAACCCGCTGGGCCAGTCCAGCGAATCCACCCCCATGGGCATCATCCGCAAGTGCTGAATCAGAGCCAGCAGAGGCCGCTGTCCTGCGGACGATCTGATCCGCTGAGATCCTGTGATCTCAGCGGATCATTTTTATCTCTGGACACACTGTTTTTGCGATACCACACCATCTGGAGGAGATGAAGGGGGTGCTTCTGGATGAGCCGGTGGAACCTTATATCTGAGATGACGGTTTTCTCCGGACGGACCTAATCAGCAGCACTCCACCAAGAGCTTTGCCCGCCCGTATGTGGTTCTCCGTTGCGTTCTGGAAGAAAATCAGCTATAATGGTGGGGATCTCAGACTGCCCCACGGCGGGTCCGGGAAAATATAAAGGATCAGGAGGTCTCAGGATATGTACACTTTGTTGGAACTGCTGGAACAGGACTGCACGCAGTCCCCGGCACAGCTGGCCGCACAGGCAGGCATGACCGAGGCACAGGTAAAGGACGAGCTCAGGCAGCTGGAGGAGAGCGGCGCGATCCTCGGCTATCAGGCCATCATCGACTGGGACCGGGTGAAGCGGGAGAGAGTCACCGCCCTGATCGAGGTGAAGGTGGTACCCCAGAGCCTTGATGGCTTCGACCGCATTGCGGAGCGCATCTACCAGTATGACGAGGTGGAGAGCATGTACCTGATGAGCGGCGCCTTCGACCTGACTGTCATCATCTCGGGACGCACCCTGCGGGAGGTGGCCCAGTTCGTGGGTGAGCGTCTGGCCCCTCTGGAGGGGGTCACCGGCACCGCCACCCACTTCATTTTGAAGAAATACAAGGAAAAACATCTGGTATTCCGCCGCCCGGAGCCACAGGAAAGGGAGTTTGTCTTTTCATGAACTACGATCAGATCATTTCTCAGAAGATCCAGAATATCAAGCCCTCGGGCATCCGCAAGTTTTTTGATATCCTGGAGGAGATGACAGACGCCATCTCCCTGGGCATCGGTGAGCCCGATTTTGTCACCCCCTGGCACATCCGGGACGCAGGCATCTACTCTTTGGAGCGGGGCCACACCAAGTATACCTCCAATGCCGGTATGCTGGAACTGCGGCGGGAGATCGCCAACTATCTCCGCCGCCGCTTTGACCTGGAATACGACTACACCAACCAGATCCTGGTCACTGTGGGCGGCAGCGAGGCCATCGACCTGGCGATCCGGGTCCTGGTGAATCCCGGGGACGAGGTCATCATCCCCGTGCCCTCCTTCGTGTGCTACGGGCCGCTCACTGAGATGGCCGGCGGCGTCCCCGTCTATGTGGAGCTGACGGCGGAGAACGGCTTCCGCCTCACCCCGGAGCAGCTGAAGGCGGCCATCACCCCACGCACCAAGGCCCTCGTGCTCCCCTTCCCCAGCAACCCCACCGGCGGCATCATGGAGCGCCGGGACCTGGAGGCCATCGCCCAGGTGCTGAAGGACAACGACATCATGGTCATCTCCGACGAGATCTATGCCGAGCTTACCTACGGACAGCGCCATGTCTCCCCGGCCAACCTCACCCAGCTGTATGACCGGACCGTGGTGGTCAACGGCTTCTCAAAAAGCCACGCCATGACCGGCTGGCGCATGGGCTACGTCTGCGCCCCCCAGCCTGTGATCGCCGCCATGACCAAGCTGCACCAGTTCGGCATCATGTCCGCCCCCACCACCAGCCAGTATGCCGCCATCGAGGCCATGCGCAGCGGCGACGAGGACATTGCCCACATGAGGGAGGAGTATGACAGCCGCCGCCGCTATCTGGTGGAGAATCTGAACCGCATCGGCCTGGACTGCTTCGAGCCCAAAGGCGCCTTCTATGTGTTCCCCTGCATCCGCTCCAGCGGCCTGAGCTCCGATGAGTTCTGCGAGCGCTTCCTCCGGGAGGAGAAGGTGGCTGTCATCCCCGGCACTGCCTTCGGACCCGGGGGAGAGGGCTATGTCCGGGCCTGCTACGCCTCCTCCATGCGGGACCTCACCGAGTCCATCAGCCGCCTGGACAACTTCCTCCAGAACCTGCGGCGCAAGCAGGGGCAGGACGGATGACAGCATCTCCCTAAAATCAAATATCACTGCCGCGGGATGAATGATGGCGGAGAAAAAACGTCAACACGCCTGCGGGAAAAGGAGCAGATCACAATGAATATTGTTTGTTTGGATATGGAGGGCGTTCTGGTCCCGGAGATCTGGATCGCCTTCGCCGAGGCCAGCGGCATCCCCGAGCTGAAGCGGACCACCCGGGATGAGCCCGATTATGACAAGTTGATGCGCTGGCGTCTGGACATTTTGAAGAAGCACGGCCTTGGGATCAGGGAGATCCAGGCGACCATCGCCAGGATCGACCCGCTCCCCGGGGCCAAGGAGTTTTTGGACGCCCTGCGGAAGGACACCCAGGTCATCATCCTCAGCGACACCTTTGAGCAGTTCGCCAAGCCCCTGATGGAGAAGCTGGGCTGGCCCACCATCTTCTGCAATACCCTGGAGGTGGCGGACAGCGGCGAGATCACCGGCTTCCGGATGCGCTGCCCCCAGTCCAAGCTGACCACGGTGCGGGGCCTTCAGTCCATCGGCTATGACACCATCGCCGCCGGGGACAGCTTCAACGACCTGGGTATGATCCAGGCCAGCAAGGCGGGATTCCTCTTCAAATCCACCGACGCCATCAAGGCCGACCACCCGGAGGTGCCCGCCTATGAGGAGTTCAGCGACCTGCTCCGGGCCATCCGTGCGGCGCTGGACTGACCTGCAGACGCGCTCATATCTGGAGAAACAAACCGAACGTTCTTTGAAAAGAGATGGATCGACATGAATCAAGATAAGCTGCCCTTCCTGCCCGCGGACATCCTCCTGCCACGGGACTGTGCATACAGCAAATGGAGCGTCGTGGCCTGCGACCAGTACACCTCCCAGCCGGAGTACTGGCAGCGGGTGGAGGAGCGGGTGGGCTCCGCCCCCTCCACCCTGCGCCTCATCCTGCCGGAGAGCCGGCTGGAGGGTCCCGACACCCAGGCCGACATCACGGAGATCAACAGCACGATGAGCCGCTATCTCCGGGAGGGCCGGTTCCAGGTCCACCCAGACGCGGTCTTTTACATCGAGCGCACCCTGGACGGCGGCAAGGTCCGCCGCGGCCTGGTGGGCCGGATCGATCTGGAGCAGTACGACTATGAGCCCGGCTCCGCCGCCCCCATCCGGGCCACCGAGGGGACGGTGCTCTCCCGCATCCCGCCCCGGGTGGCGGTGCGGAAAAACGCCCCCATCGAGCTGCCCCATGTGATGCTGCTGGCCGACGACCCGGGCCGGACTGTGATCGAGCCGCTGTCCGGCCAGACGGCGGAGATGCGCCCCCTCTACGACTTCGACCTGATGGAGCGGGGCGGGCACATCCGGGGCTGGGAGCTGACCCCGGAGCAGTGGGGGCAGACCGCCCGTGCCCTGGCCGCCCTGGCCGACCCCGACGCCTTTAATGCCCGGTACCGCACCAGCGGCCTGCCCGTGATGCTCTTTGCCGTGGGGGATGGGAACCACTCCCTGGCCACCGCCAAGGAGTGCTATGAGCGGCAGAAGAAGCTCTGTCCGCCGGAGCAGTGGGACAGCCTGCCCGCCCGGTATGCCCTGGTGGAGCTGAACAACCTCCACGACGATTCCCTGGAGTTCGAGCCCATCCACCGGGTGGTATTCGGGGCAGACCCGGAGGAGCTGCTGGACGCCTTGGCCGCCTTCTACCCCGGCAGCAGCCGGACAGACCGCCCGGAGGGCCATCGGCTGGCCTGGGTGGCCAGAGGCCAGGAGGGGACCGTGTCGGTCCCTCAGCCCTCCGCACAGCTTCCCGTGGGCACCTTGCAGCACTTCCTGGACGAGTACCTTCTCTCCCATCCCGGGGCCCGGGTGGACTACATCCACGGAGAGGATGTGGTGCGCAGCCTGGCCGCCCAGCCGGACACCGTGGGGTTCCTGCTGCCCGCCATGGGCAAGGAGGAGCTGTTCCCCACCGTGATCCACGACGGGGTGCTGCCCCGCAAGACCTTCTCTATGGGGGAGGCCCACGACAAGCGGTTCTATCTGGAGGCCCGGCGCATCCGGGTCTGAGCGACGAGGTGATTTTGTGGAGATACAGGCCTTTGCCAAGCTGAATCTGACCCTGGACGTGCTGGGGAAGCGGCCGGATGGCTATCACGATCTGCGGATGGTGATGCAGTCCATCACCCTCTGCGACACCCTGACCCTCACCCCAAACCAGGGTCAGGGCCTGCGGGTGAGCACCGACCTGCACTTTCTCCCCACCGGGGAGAAAAATCTGGCTGCCATAGCCGCCCGCCGGTTCTGGGAGGCCCTGGGCTGTCCGGCTGAGGACCTGGACATCTGCATCCGGAAGCGCATTCCGGTGTGCGCCGGTATGGCCGGTGGGAGCACCGACGCCGCCGCCGTCCTCCGTGCCCTGAACCAGCGGGCGGGCAGCCCCCTCACCCCGGCAGAGCTGGCACGGGTGGGGGAGCAGGTGGGCTCTGACGTGCCCTACTGCGTTTTGGGCGGCACCGCCCTGGCGGAGGGCAGGGGAGAGCGCCTCACTCCGCTGCCCGCCCTGCCCCGCTGCTGGGTGGTGGTCTGCAAGCCGGAGTTCGCCATCTCCACGCCGGAGCTCTTTGCCCGCATCGACAGCGTCCGCCTGCGCTGCCGTCCCGACACAGACGGCCTGCTCTCCGCCCTGGAGGAAGGGGACCTGGGGGGAGCCGCCCGGCGGATGTACAACGTATTTGAGGACGTCCTTCCCCCGCGGCAGCGGGACCGGGTGGGGGAGCTGAAAAACGCACTGATCCAGGCAGGGGCCCTGGGGGCCAATATGAGCGGCACCGGCCCCACGGCCTTCGGCCTGTTTGACTGTCCGGAGGCGGCGGAGGAGGCACGGGCTGTTCTGGCGGAGAACTGCCGGGACATATTTTTGTGCCAGACGGTTTAAAAGAACAAAAAGCCGTCCATCCTATCTGTACCGCAGGTACTACTACATAGGATGGACGGTGTTTTTATGCTGGATCGGAATTTGAAGCGCTGGGAGCTGGCTCTGATGTTCGGGCTGCTGTGTGGACTGCTGGGCGGCTTCTGGCTGGACCGGGAGCAGACCCAGCTGGCCGACCGGGTGATCCGCTTTCATGTGATCGCCAACTCGGACAGCCCGGAGGACAAGGCGCTGAAGCTTCAGGTGCGGGACCGGGTGCTGGCCGAGACGGAGACCTTTTACCCCGAGCGCGCCACTCTGGAGGAGGCCAGGGCCGCCCTGGAGGCCCACCTGGAGGAGCTGGCCGCGGCGGGTCAGGCGGCGGTGACAGAGGCGGGGCGGAGCGAGCCGGTGACCGCCCGCCTGGAGCGGTGCTGGTTCCCCACCAAGGAGTATGACGGCTTCGCCCTCCCGGCCGGGGAGTATACCGCCCTGCGTGTCGTCATCGGCGAGGGGCAGGGGCAGAACTGGTGGTGTGTGGCCTTCCCGCCTCTCTGTCTGGAGGCCGCCTCCGAGACGGTGGACGAGGCAGCGGCGGCGGGATACTTCTCCCCGGGCCAGGCTGCCCTAATCACCGAGGAGGACCGGGGCTATGTGCTGAAATTTAGGGCCATGGAGCTGCTGGGGGAGTGGAAGGGCCTCCTGTGCCGCTGAAAAAATGCGCCGGCTGTCGTGGGACAGCCGGCGCGTTCCGTTTCGGTTACTTCTGGGAAGGCAGGGCGGTAAATTCCTCTCCGTCCGGATCGGTGAACACCCGGGCGAAGGTCTCGCCGCTCATGGTCTCGTGGGTCAGCAGGTACTGGGCGGTGAGCTCCAGCTCCTTCCGGAACCGGGTGAGGATCTCCTCGCACCGGGAATATGCCTGGTCCACGATGGCCTTGACCTCCTCGTCGATGAGACCGGCCACCTCCTCCGAGTAGCTGCGGGCCTGGGCCATGGTCCGGCCGATGAATACCTCGTCGCTCTCATTGCCATAGGCGATGGCGCCCAGCTTGTCGCTCATGCCGAACTTGGTGACCATGGAGCGGGCGATGGAGGACGCCTTCTGGATGTCGCTGGCGGCCCCGGTGGATACATCCCCCAGCACCAGCTGCTCCGCCACCCGGCCACCCAGGCACACCGCAATGCGCTCCTCCAGCTCCCGGCGGGACTGGTAGGCCCGGTCCTCCTGGGGCAGGGAGATGGTCATGCCGCCGGCGGGGCCGCGGGGGATGATGGTGATCTGATGCACCGGATCCTGGCTGTCCAGCTTGTGGATGACCACGGCGTGTCCCGCCTCGTGATAGGCGGTGAGGCGCTTGGCCTGGGGGGTGACCACCCGGCTCTTCTTCTCCGGACCGGCGATCACCTTCATCATGGCTTCATGGAGGTCAGACATGGTGATGAAGCGCTTGTCGGACCGGGCGGCCAGCAGGGCGGCCTCGTTGAGCAGATTCTCCAGGTCGGCCCCGGTGAAGCCCGCAGTGGCCTTGGCCAGGTCGGACAGGGAGGCGTCCTCCGCCAGTGGCTTTTTCCGGGCGTGGACCTTCAGGATCTCCTCCCGGCCCCGGATGTCGGGCAGTCCCACATAGATCTGCCGGTCAAAGCGGCCGGGCCGCAGCAGGGCGGGGTCCAGGATGTCCTGGCGGTTGGTGGCGGCCATGACGATGACCCCCTCGTTGGAGGCAAAACCGTCCATCTCCACCAGAAGCTGGTTCAGCGTCTGCTCCCGCTCGTCATGGCCACCGCCCAGGCCGGCCCCTCTCTGGCGGCCCACGGCGTCGATCTCGTCGATGAATACGATGGCGGGGGCCTCCTTCTTGGCCTGATCGAACAGGTCCCGGACCCGGCTGGCGCCCACGCCCACATACAGCTCCACAAAGTCAGAGCCGGAAATGGACAGGAAGTGGACCCCCGCCTCGCCGGCCACCGCCTTGGCGATCAGCGTCTTGCCGGTGCCCGGAGGGCCCACCAGCAGCACGCCCTTGGGGATCCGGGCGCCCAGGGAGATGAACTTCTGGGGATCCCGCAGAAAATCCACGATCTCCCGCAGCTCCTCCTTCTCCTCCTCTGCACCGGCCACATCCTGGAAGGTGACCTTCTTCCCCTGGTCGGCCAGGGTGCGGGTGCGGGCGTGTCCGAAGCGGCTGGGCCCAGGACCTCCGCCAGAGCTGCCCCCGGACTGCCGCAGATACATCATGTACCAGAAAGCGGCCATGACCAGCAGCAGGACCAGATAGGGGAGCATCCGGTACCACCAGGTCCCTTCGATGCCCACCTTGTAGTCGTAGCCCTCCAGCACGCCGCTCTCGTGCTGCTGATCGATAAGCTCGTGCAGGTCCGAATAGAACACGGACAGATCGGGCAGCTGGTAGTGGACCGTGCTGACCTTATCTCCTTCCTCCCGGATCTGAAGGCCCAGGTCGTTTCCGTTCAGCACGAAATATTTGACCTTTTCCTGCTCAAACAGGGTCCGGACCTGGCTGTATGTGGGATCGTCCGCCTCATCCATCTGCTGGACCGTGTTGACCGCAAAGATCATCAGCAGGAGCAGCATGAGATAGAGTATCACATCCCGGGAACTGAATCGCTTCAAGAGAGGACACTTCCTTTCCGGCGGTGTAGGGATACGCGGAGGACACGGTCCGCCAACCGGGGCCCTCCGGCGCTTGGATGGGTCAGCCGCCGTAGACCTCAGGCTTCAGGATCCCGATGTAGGGCAGATTGCGGTAGTGCTCGGCGTAGTCCAGGCCATAACCCACCACGAACGCGTCCGGGATGGTAAAGCCGGAGTAGTGGACCTCCACCGGCTTGGTGCGGCGCTCGGGCTTGTCCAGCAGAGTACACAGCCGGATGGAGGCGGGCTTGCGCTGAGCCAGCAGCTTCAGCAGATAACTCAGGGTGTTCCCGGAGTCCAGGATGTCCTCCACCACGATGATGTGCTTTCCAGCGATGTCGCTGGAGAGGTCCTTGGTGATCTGGACCTGACCGGTGGAGGAGGTGCCGGAGCCATAGGAGGACACGGCCATAAAGTCCACAGTGCAGGGCAGGTCGATCCGGCGGCACAGGTCCGCCATAAAGACGAAGGAGCCGCGCAGGACACTGATGAGGACGATCTCCTTCCCCTGGTAGTCCTGGGTGACCTGCCGGGCGATCTCATTCACCCGGCTGGCCAGCTGCTCCTCGCTGAAGAGGATCTCCTGAATATCTTTTTCCAACATAATACTTCTTCCTTTCCTCACAATGACTGCTGCTGAATGGATTGCCGGCCGGATGGCTCCGGCGCGGCCAAGCTTTGAAATTCCTGGGGCGGGGTCAGCCGGATGCGCCACGCGGGCGCTCCGTGCGGGGGGAGCAGAGCGGCGTCCGGTCCCAGGCCTGCCACCCCGGCCAGACAGCCGCCGCAGTCCAGCACCGGAAGCCCCGGGCGGAGCCAGGCGGGGATCTTCTGATCCACGCACCATTTTTTGACGGTCTTGGTGGGGCGGCCCGGCAGCTTCAGCCGGTCCCCTGTCCGACGGCCCCGCAGGGTCAGAGCATGGACCGCGTCCCGGTCCAGCCAAAACTGAAGAGGCCCCTGCCGTTGCCCCCGGTAGAGCTCCGGGGTGCTGTGTACCGTCCAGCCCGCCCACTCCGCCGTGCCCGGCAGGGGCAGCGGGACTTGATTTTCCGGCGCCGCCGGAGGGGCGGAGCGTGTCAAGATCAGGCGGCTGTACGCCCGGCGGGCGGTGACGCCGCCCGGGAGATTCAGTTCCGCTGACGGATCTCCGCTGCGGCAGAGGGCGATCAGGCCCTCCAGGTGGGCGGCGGAGCAGTTCTCGTTTCCACCCTCCATACGGCCCAGCAGGATGCGGGCAGCCCGCACTGCCAGGGGCTGGGGAAGGGCCGCCACCGATTCCGCGGGGAGAGACAGTCCCCCGGGGATCTCCTCCAGGGGCGCAAGGGAGGCCTGGACCTGCTCCACCAGATACGCCTCGTCCGCCCGGAGGCGGGCGGACATCTCTCCCAGCCGGACGGTCAGGCCGGGGGATATGGCCTCCAGTTCGGGCAGTACCCGGTGGCGCAGGCGGTTTCGGGTGTATGCATCGTCCCGATTGGTGGCGTCCTCCCGCCAGGGCAGCCCCCAGAAGCGGAGATACGCCTCGATCTCATTTCGTGAGACGGACAGCAGGGGGCGGATCACATCCCCCTGACGGGGTCTGATCCCTCCCAGGCCGCGCAGCCCGGTCCCCCGGATCAGGTGGAGCAGGATGGTCTCCGCGTTATCCCCGGCGTTGTGGGCGGTGGCGATCCACTGGGCCCCGCAGGTCCGGGCGGTCCGGCGGAGAAAATCATAGCGCATGTCCCGGGCGGTCTCCTCCACACCGCGGCGGCGGCGGCGGGCCTCTCCGGACACATCGCCGCCCCCGATGAACAGTTCCACCGGGGGCAGGTCCCGCCATGTCCCGTCGGGCTGGAGCAGGCGGTCCCGCCCGCAGCACAGGGTGATGAACTGGCGGACGAAGGCCGCGTCCCGGTCGGCCTCCTCCCCACGCAGCTGGTGGTTGTAGTGGGCGGCGGCCAATGTAAAGGGGACCTCCCGGCGCAGTCGGTACAACTGGTGGAGCAGGCACACGGAGTCCGCTCCGCCGGATACGGCGCACAGGACGGTGCTGCCGGGGGGGATCAGCTCCCGCGCCAGAAGCAGACCGCCTGCAAAATCACCCATAGATCCTCCCGGGCCCCATTTTGGGGTTGAATCCGTAAAAATTCATCTTAAAAATACGGTCAGTATTCATCGTGCTGCCACTCCATGTTGCCGAAGGTGGTGAACTCCGGCAGCCACTGGAGTTCGACAGTCCGGGTCTCGCCGTGCCGGTTCTTGGCGATGATGCACTCGGCCAGGTTGGGGTTCGGGGTGTCCTTGTCGTAATAGCCCTCCCGATAGAGGAACATGACGATGTCGGCATCCTGCTCGATGGCGCCCGACTCACGCAGGTCGGACAGCATGGGCCGCTTGTCGCTGCGGCTCTCATTGGCACGGGACAGCTGGCTGAGGCACAGCACCGGCACATCCAGCTCCTTGGCCATGATCTTCAGGGCCCGGGAGATGTCAGAGACCACCTGCTGCCGGTTCTCGCCGGAGTAAGTCCGCCCTCCGGCGGACTGCATCAGCTGGAGGTAGTCGATGATGACCAGCCCCAGGTTGTCCATCCGGCGGCACTTGGCGCTGATGTCGGCCACGGACACCGAGGAGTCGTCATCGATGAAGATGCGGGAGCGGTTCAGAGAGTCCGCCGCCACCGCCACCTTCTCCCAGTCCTCCTCCGTCAGCTTTCCGGTGACCAGTTTTTTGTTGTCCACAAAGCACTCGCTGGAGATCAGGCGCAGGGCCAGCTGCTCCCGGCTCATCTCCAACGAGAAGAAGGCCACATTTTTTCCCGACTTCTTTCCCGCCTCCAGCAGGATATTCAGGGCCATGGAGGTCTTACCCATACCGGGGCGGGCGGCCAGCAGGATCAGGTCCGACTTGTTCAGGCCGGAGATGGCCCGGTCCAGATCGGTCAGGCCGGTGGACAGGCCTGGGATGGCCGACTCGCTGGCGGCCAGCTCGGTGAGCCGGTCGTACACATCGATGAGGACGTTGGAGATGGGGATGAGCCCCCGGGCGGCCCGGCCCTGGCGGATGGCATAGATCCGCTGCTCCGCGGCCTCCAGGATGTCCTGCCCCGTCTCCGTTCCCTGCTGGATCAGGGCGGTGAGATCACCTGCGGCCTCGGCCACCCGGCGCAGCAGAGTCTTGTCCTTCAGGATCCCGATGTACTCCACCACGTTGGCCGCGGTGGGGGTGGTGTCCATGAGCTGGAGCAGATAGCCCCGGGAGGTGTTCTCGTCGTACACCCCGTTCTGCTTCATGTGCTCCAGCACCGTCACTGGGTCGATGGTGAGGGAGTAATTGAACATGGAGTAGATGGTATCGTAGATCTCCCGGTTCTGCCGTACATAGAAGTCGTCGGACCGCAGTTGGTCGATGACCTCCGGCACGCACCGGGCGTCGATGAGCATAGAGCCCAGCACCGCCTGCTCCGCCTCCACACTGTGAGGCATCTGCCGGAGCAGCAGCTGTTCGTCTTCCATTGGCACCTTCCAGAACCCCCTCTCTTGTGAGTTAGAAATTAGGAATGAGAAATTAGGAATTGCAGCGTGCGCTTCCGCCTGCTGCTCCCGATCTGTCCGGCGGAGCCAGACCGGCCAATTCCGAATCTCTATTCCAAATATCTAAAATTCCTAACTCCTAATTCCTAACTCCAAACAAGGGCTTACTGCTCCTCCGTGACCATCACGTTGACGGTCCCGGTGACCTCATAGCCCAGCTTGGCGCGGATCTGATAGCCGCCGCATGCCTTAATGGGCTCGTCCAGCACCAGCTTGGTCTTGGCGATGGTCAGTCCGTGCTGCTCTGCCAGGCACTCGGAGATCTCCTTGGCGGTGACTGCGCCGAACAGGCGGCCGCCCTCTCCGGCCTTGGCAGCCACCTTCACGGTCAGCCCCTTCAGCTTTTCAGACAGGGCCTCGGCCTCCGCCTTCTCGGCAGCCTCCTGGGCCTTGCGGGCCTTCTCCTGCTGCTTCATGGTGTTCACATTCTCGGCCGTGGCGATAACAGCCAGCTTCTTGGGAAGCAGGAAATTCCGGGCGTAGCCGTCAGAGACATTGACCAGCTGGCCCTTCTTCCCCTGGCCCTTGACGTCCTGCTGTAAAATCACTTTCATGGTAAATTCCTCCTAAAAATAGAATCTTGACATTTCAATCTCATTCAGACCACTACGAATACCAGCGGCAGAGACTTGAGGCATCCTGCCGGAGCAGCATCCGGGCATCATTCGTCCTCCAGATACTGGTCGATGGCCTGGGCCAGCTCCTGAGCAACCTGGGTCAAGGATTTGTCCGGGATCTGTCCGCCGGCTGCGGCGGCATTGCCGCCCCCCCCCAGCTTCTCCAAAATGACCTGTACGTTCACCTCTCCGATGGAGCGGGCGGAGACGATCACCCGGTCTCCGTCCGGATAGAGGACGAAGGAGGTGTCGATGCCGATGATATTCAGCAGCTCGTCCGCCGCCTGGGCGGCGGTGATGCGGCCTACGGTGTGGTCTACTACGGCCACCGCGATGCCCTCCCGGTACATCTTGGCGTTCTGGATGATGGAGTATTTGGCGATGGTGCCCTCCAGGTCGTTCTGGAACAAACGCTTGACCTCGGCGGTGTCCGCCCCGGCCCGGCGCAGGAAGGCCGCCGCTTCAAAGGTGCGGCCGCCGGTGCGCATGGAGAAGTTCTTGGTGTCCAGCACGATTCCGGCCAGCAGGGCCTCCGCCTCCGCCCGCATCAGGTCGGTGGGGTCGGCGATGTACTGGAGCAGCTCAGTCACCAGCTCCGAGGCGGAGGAGGCGTAGGGCTCGTGGTAGTTGAGGGCGGCCCCCTCGATATAGGTGGCGGCCCGGCGGTGGTGGTCGATGACTGCCACCCGGTTGCAGGACTCCAGCACCTCCCGGGACAGCACCTGCTCCGGACGGTTGGTGTCCACAACCACCACCAGGGAGCGGTTGTCCATCATCAGCAGAGCCTCCTGGGGCGCGAGAAAAGCGCCCCGGTACTCGCTCAGCTGGGCCAGCCGGTCAGACAGGACCTTACTGGGGGGAGAGCCGGCCTCCTGAATGATATAGGCGGGGACTCCCTTCTTCCGGGCGATGGCAAACACGCCGGCAGCGGCGCCCACACAGTCGTTGTCCGGGGACTTGTGCCCCATGATAAACAGACCGGAGGAGTCGGACACCAGGGCAGAGAGGGCATTGGCCATGACCCGGCTTTTCACCTTGGTGCGCTTCTCGGTCTCCTTAGACCGTCCGCCGAAGAACTCAAAGGTGAACTTGTTGCGGATGACCGCCTGATCTCCACCGCGGGACAGCGCCATCTCGATGGAGAGGTTGGCAAACTGCATCAGCTCCTGGAAGGTGGAGCCGTCCTTGCCCACGCCGATGGACAGGGTGGCGGACAGGCCGCTGGGGTTGACCACCTGGTGGATGGTGTCCAGGATGTCGAATTTCTGATCCACGAACCAAGAGAGGTACTGCTCCTCAAAGAGGAAGAGGTACCGGTCCCGCTCCATCCGCCGCAGCATCCCGCCGGTCCCGTCCACCCAGGCGTCCAGACGGGCGTTGATCTCTGAGTAGATGGTGGAGCGCTGGTTCTCCGTGAGGTTTTTCATCAGATCCTCATAGTTGTCCAGCAGCAGCACCGCCGCCACCGGCCGGCTGGCCTGATAGCGGTCCCGCACAGCGGACAGCTCGGTCACATCCACCCAGTAGGTGGTGGCCAAAAAGCCGCCCCCCCGCTCGCTGGCCCGAACCAGGTGTCCGTATACTAGAAAACGGCGTCCAGCAAAGGCCACGTCGCCGGGACATTCATTCTTGCCCTCCAGCAGCCAGCGGGTATCAAAGCCGGGGATCACGGCGGATAGCTTGGCGTCAAACAGGTGCTCCCCGTCATCCGTCAGCTTCAAAAAGCGGTCGTTGGTCCAGATGATGTCGCCGCTCTCCGGACGGAAGATGACCATAGGCAGCGGGGAGTTGACCATGGTGTCCTTGGCGGCCACGTCCACTGTGCCGGTGATGTTCTCAATGTACTTGGTCACCTCACGGCGGCGCTTGCTGAGATTGGCGCGGTGGTACAGCCCCAGCAGGGCCACCACCACAAGCTCCAGCGCCGCCAGCGGCAGGCTGAACAGGGCGGAGGCCAGGGCAAATACCACCAGACAGACAAAGTAGAGCTGGAGGCTGGGCTGAAACAGCTGATGTAATTTTCGATTCAAGAAGGGGACCTCCTTCCAGGCGATGAAATCAGGAGTTTATTATATCAGATGGCGGAAAGAAATACAACCAAAACCGCCGGAATGGTGGGAAAAGCCCGGCCAGCTTTGTAATATGGGAAAAAATATTGGCTGCGGAGCTGTCCAGCCGTTGCAACTGGAAAAAAAGACTGGTATAATTAGGACAACAAGCGTTTTACCGCAGTACCGCGGCAGAGCTGAGCCGGAGCCCCGGCCGCATCCGCCGAAGCAGCGCGCCCCGGAACGGGCGGCGGCCCTATGCCTGTTAATTTACTACCTTTAGGAGGCTGTTCCATTATGCAAGAGATCAAGATCACCCGCGCTCAGACTTTGAAGGAGAAGCCCGAGTCCTCCACTCTGGTGTTCGGCAAGAGCATGACCGATCATATGTTCATCGTGGACTATGACGCCGGCCAGGGCTGGCACGATCCCCGCATCGTCCCCTATGCCCCCCTCCAGATCGACCCCGCGGCCAAGGTGCTTCACTATGCCCAGGAGATCTTTGAGGGCCTGAAGGCCTACCGCACTGACGACGGCTCCATCCAGCTGTTCCGGCCCATGGACAACATCCGCCGGATGAACGACTCCGCCGAGCGGATCTCTCTGCCCCAGATCCCCGAGGAGCTGGCCCTGGCTGGCATCACGGAGTTGGTCAAGCTGGAGCGGGATTGGGTCCCCCACGAGAAGGACACCTCCTTGTATATCCGTCCCTTTATGATCGGCCTGGACGCCGCCCTGGGCGTACACAGCTCCCACCACTGCCAGTACATCGTCATCGTCTGCCCCGTGGGCGCCTACTATCCTGAGGGGCTGAATCCGGTCAAGATCTATGTGGAGGACGAGGATGTCCGCGCCGTCAAGGGCGGCACCGGCATGGCCAAGACCGGCGGCAACTACGCCGCCTCCCTGCGGGCCGGCGACCGGGCCGAGGCCAAGGGTTACAGCCAGGTCCTGTGGCTGGACGGCGTCCACCGCAAGTATATTGAGGAGGTCGGCTCCATGAACGTCATGTTCAAGGTGGCTGGTAAGATCCTTACCCCCGATCTAAACGGCTCCGTGCTGTCCGGCATCACCCGCCGCTCCTGCATCCAGCTGCTGAAGGACTGGGGCTATGAGGTGGAGGAGCGCCGCATCTCCGCCGAGGAACTTTTCGAGGCCGCTGAGAACGGCACTCTGGAGGAGGCCTGGGGCACCGGCACCGCCGCGGTGGTCTCTCCCATCGGCGAGCTGGCCGAGGGCGACAAGAAGGTCACCATCAGCGGCAACAAGATCGGCCCCGTCACCCAGCGCCTGTACGATGAGCTCACCGGCATCCAGTGGGGCCGCGTGGCCGATCCTCACGGCTGGACCATGAAGGTCTGCTGATCCACTGTCTGTTCTGTTGGAAAATGCCTCTTGGCACTGCCGGAAAAGGCCTAACGGCCTTTTCCGGTAGTGCAACGCTCCTCTAATAAAGGAATGTTCAGACTGTCAAGAAGTCCGGCCATGTTACGATACCCGGTCTTGTCCCACCTTTGTGCTGTTTGCGATGTACAGAACTGTATTACAGTACCAGCGTCAAAAATTTTATGGCAAAAACCCTTTACTTTTTGAAACAATCTGTTATAATACAACAAGTAGCTTTGACTTGGTGTTTTACCTGTGTACTCCACCTTTCATAGCACCCATCACAATGGGCCTATAGCTCAGCTGGGAGAGCGTACGGTTCGCATCCGTAAGGTCGTCGGTTCGATCCCGATTAGGTCCACCATTTTAAAGAAAAATCACCGCCAATTTGGCGGTGATTTTTCTTTTGACGACAATAATACCACAGACAGGAAAAGAATTTGACCACTTCTTAATGTCGCAGGCGCCGTGACGATCCCGTCCGGCGCCTGCCTTTTTCTTCTCATGGGTTCAGCATCCTATCTCTTGATAGGTCGGCATTTGCACTTCTTGTCCCGCCAGCTCCGCTCTGATCTCATCATAGTATTTTCTTACCGTGGAGACATCCATGCCCAGCTGCCGCGCGATGTAACTCTTATTGCTCATGCCGGGGTTCTCCCGCAGGTAGGCGGCAAGCTGCTTTTTCTTGGGGCTGACACCGTCTGGATATTCGGTTGCCTTACCGGAGCGGAGGGCGGCGATCTCCGCCTTCATTTGCAGGATCAGCTCTGCCAGTTTCTCCTCACATTCCTCCCTGGTGTGGGCGTAGACATTCCGGGAGTGCTTTTTCCCATCCGGCCACACTGGGGAATATCGCCCCTCCCAGAGATCTTCCTTGATCTGCTTGAGATAGCCCGTCCCTGGTCTGCGCCGTTCCGGCTGATATGGTATGAACGGTTTCCGTTCAGCGGGTTCCTCCTGCCGTTTCTTGGGCAGCTCAGCCTTGGCGATGCCCTGGTCGATGCTGACTGCCGCATTCTCCTGCATCTCATCGGTGATGTGGGTGTAGATGTTCAGGGTGGTCCTGGAGGAGATGTGCCCAATGATGGCGGACAGCGTTTTGATGTCCATGCCGTGTTCCAGGGAGATGGTGGCAAAGGTGTGCCGCAGATCGTGAAATCTGATCCTTTTGCACCCGGCGCGCTCCAGAATGATCTGGAGCCGTTTCCGCACATAGCCCGGATCGATGGGCTGCTCCGGCTTGATCCGGGATGGGAACATCAAGTCGGAGAAGATCCCTTTCCTGTACGCCAGCAGGAGTTCCACCATGGCGGGCGGCAGGATGATGGTCCGGAAGGCAGCCTTGGTCTTTGGCTCGCTGATGATCAGCTTTCCGCCCACCGGGTAGACCTGCTTGTTGATCTGCAGTTCCCCCGTCTTTTCATTCAGGTCCTCCCATCGGAGGGCCAGGATCTCACCCCGGCGCAGGCCGGTGGTCAGCTCCAGCAGGAACAGTTCATACATTCCCTCCTCCTTGGCCTGAAGAAGGAACCGTTGGATCTCCTCCCCGGAGAGAACCTTCATCTCCTTTTGCCCCGGCGGCGGCAGCTTGCAGCCCAGGATGGGGTTCTTTTTGATGAGGCCGTCCTTGATGGCTCGTTCCAGGGACATCCGTACCACATGGTAGCAGCTGCGCACCGACCGCTCCGACATTCCCGGCCCCTTGGTGTCCCGATGGATCTTCCGGCCATTGGCTTTCATCTCGTTCAGGAACTTCTGACAGTCGGCCTGAGTCAGCTTGTTCAGCGGGATCTGCCCCAGCGCCAGGATAGCGTGGACATAGATCCACTCCTCGTATCCTTTCTGTGTGGTGGCCCGGATCGTTGGCTGGCAGTGGTTCTCATACCAGTAGACGATCCAGTCCCCGAAGCGCATATTCGGCTTGACCTTGAAGGGCTCCGCCGGGCCGCAGCCATCCTGAAGCTGCTTCAGCTTTTCCAGGCACTCCGCCTTTGTCTTGGCCAGCACACTTTTGGTTTTTGCCTTTCCATTTTCATCGTAGCCTACGATGTGCCGCCCCTCCCAGCGGCCGTCCTTCCGCAGTCGGACAGTGCCTTGACCATTTTTCCGTTTCCGAGCCATGTTTCTGCCTCCTACACCATGAATTCTTCCATGAAGCCGCCCACGATCTCTGACGCCCTTCGGTGCATATCCCCGGTGACATGGGTATAGGTGTCCAGCGTGAAGGAGGTCTGAGTGTGGCCCAGGATCCCGGAGAGGGTCTTGGCGTCCACTCCGCTGGTGAGGGCGTGGGTGGCGAAGGTGTGCCGCAGATCATGAAATCTCAGATCAGGGAGTCCGGCCGCGGCCAGCAGTTTTTTCATCCGGTTGTAGCCGCTGCTGGGCATGATCGGATCCTCCGGATGGAGTGGGTTGGGGAAGATCCATTGAGAGATCGCCGTTCGCTTTCGCTCTGTCAGAATCTGTACCGTGCTGGGCGGTAACCTGATGATCCTTCGCCCCTTTCCGGTCTTGGTGTCCCCCACATAGTAGCCGCCGCCCCGTTTCCCATGCAGGGTCCTACGGATAGAGAGCGTCCCTTTCTTTTCATCGAAGTCGCTCCACATCAGCCCGCACAGTTCTCCCCGCCGCAGTCCTGTGGTGATCTCCAGATAGAAGAAGTCGTGCCACTGCCGGTCCTGTTTGATGGACTCCATGAACCGCTCCAGCTGTGCGTCATTGAGGATGGTCCTGGGTGTCGACTCTTTCTTGGGGAGCGTCACATCCTTTGTGGGATTCTTTACGATGAGATGGCGGTCCACCGCCACATCCATTGCCTGATGCAGGACCCCGTGGATCCTCCGCACCGTGGCGCCCGCCAGCGGACCGCCAGCGGCCCCGCCCTCCTTTTTCAGCTTTCGATACAGCTTCTGGACATCTCCGGCAGTGACCTTGCGGATCTCCTTATCGCCCAGATAGGGAACGATCTTGTCCCTGACATACGCCCGGTAGCCCTCAAAGGTGGAGGGGCGCACGGAGGGCTTCGCACACTCTGTCAGCCAGACCTCCAGTCATTCGCCCAGGGTCATCCGGCAGTCCTCTGTCAGTTCTGCCCCATCATATTCCTCCATGCACCGGTGCAGCTTTTCCAGCAGTTCCTTCTGGGTCCTGGCGGATAGGTAGTGGAAGATGGGCGCCCCGTTCTCCTTGTGGCCGATGACGATGCGGCCCTCCCAGCGGCCATCCTCCCGCTTGCGGACCATGCCGTCACCAGATGGCCTTCGCTTTGCCATGTTCTTGCTCACCTCCAGGTATTTTTCTCTTTGATTTGTGATGCAGTTTTTGCACGGTTTACCGGATGGGTGGGAACCTGTGGGGCTCTGCCACCCATTGGAACAGCACCGCGCCGCAGCGGCGGCAGATCAGGCAGCGCATCCGGTTGCCCAGGATGCCATGCTTCTTGAAGGTGACGATCCCCTCGCCGTGCTGCCAGCCCAGACCAAGGTCGTCACTGCCGCAGTAGTGACAGCGTTGGATGGGCAGGTGGTTTGTGGTCATTCTTGCTCCTCCCTTCGGTCATCTCTGCGGAGCAGTTCCACCAGACTGCCATCGTCATTGTCCAGCGCTTCCAGGATCAGGCGAGTTCCCAGACGGAAGCCCAGGATAAAATTCTCCAGAGCCAGCGTGCTGCCGATCTCGTTTTCCGCGTTGATGAGCCGCAGCAGCAGACTGTGGGCTTCGCCTTCCAGCAGTTTTGTGAGTTGCTCTTCGCACTCCTGAGACTGCTCCATCGCTTTCATCAGGGATGTGCTGGAACGGATCTGGCGGTCGTATGGAGTGATGTTTCCGTAGTACAGGTCTTCCAGCGTCTCTCGCATGGTGTACCTCCTCTCCTTGTCAGCAACACCATACCACAGAAACAGAAAATAGCCACAGCAAATGCGCAGAGTTATCAAAGATTTATCATTTGGCGGTCTTGGAGGATGGTATCACATTTTGATACCATCCTCCGTCCTATCAATACCCTGTCATGCCGCCCATGCCGCTCTGATTCAGTCCAGGATCTTCATGGTCGTCCGGCCTGTGTCCCATAGCGATCTTTTTCTCCCGAATCTTTTGTCGTAGCTTGCTGTCCACCTGCAGCTCTGTTCCAGATTGGGGCAGAGATCGGTCCTGAAAGATCCTGCTCATGTGGTGGAGCAGACGGGTGACGCTCAGGAACCCATGGGGCGGCCTGCCGCTGTCTTGGTGTTGGAGAAGGGCTTCCGCATAGACATTGCCTTGCTCCGACGCCTGATTCAGCCAGTATGCACCCAGTTCTTTGTCGTACTCCATGCCTTGACCCATGAGATACAGCTTGCCCAGCATATACTGTGTGTACTGATTACCGGCCTGTGCTCCACGCTCAAACCACTTCGCCGCCGTGGTCAGGTTCCGTCCGATATTTTTCCCTCTGTAATATTCCTTGCCCAACTGGTAGGCGGCGAAGTGGTTTCCACTTTCGGCGGCCTGCTTCAGCCAAAGGATACCATCCTCCACATCATGCACCTCGGGATCATTAGAGAGCAGGAGTTTTCCGAGGGCGTACTGCGCATAGGTGTGTCCCTGCTCCGCCGACTTTTGAAACCAGTACCGAGCATTCACCCAGTCCGGGGTCAGCAACGGACCATCCCGCCACAGCTTTCCCATGAGGTACTGCGCGTACTTGTCACCGCTTTTCGCCAGTGTTTCCAGTTCAGAGACAGCGTCACTGCGTTCCTCCAGTGTCAGGCTCTCGTCCCGGATCACATCCCGCAGAGTCTCGTAGTCATAGGAAGCGTTTCGGAATTCCTCCGGCTCGCTCTCCTGCTCCACGCCCTTGTCCTCAAAGAACAAATTGCACTGCCGGATGTTTTCCGCCTCCTTGATGACGGCGTTTTTAATCTGCCTGAACGCTTTCTCTTGTGACAACCTTTTTCGTTCTCTGGGCTTATCGTGATAGTACCCATCCACCTTTCCCTGGAGGATCAACCACTGGTCGTAGCAGTCCCGCACACTGGGAAGCCGCTCCATCTTATCCACGATTCGATCCACCAATTTCTTTTGCGGCTTTGGAAGATACCCATAGGACTTCTTGCCCTTGACCGCTTTCAACTGCATCGCCAGTTCCAGCATGAGCCGCTCTGCCTCCGGGTGGTCGGCGATACCAGCCGACATGGTTTGCACCAGCTCCAGCATAACTTTCCGTGCTTCCTGCACCAGTTCATCTCTGCTGTTAGACTTCTGTTCGTAGAGGTGCAGCAGTTCCTGCTTGAAAATATCATTGGTGAGTTCGGACTTGATCTGCCGGATGCCATCTCTGGACAGGTACGCCTGCCCCGGCTTTGCCGACCACGCCATCATGTGGACATGGGGGTGCTCGCCTTCATCGTGGAAGGCAGCGTACCAGCGGAAGTCGTTGGGCGGGATATTCATTGCTGCGGCGATGTCGTTGCGATGCGTGCGGAGAAGATTTCGCCACGCCTTGGCGTTGTTGTAGCCCAACCGCACCGCGTCCTCCCGTTTGAGAGAAATGATGTGGGTCCAAACATTTCCGGTGTACTGTTCCAGTTCAGACATGGCGCTCTCCAAGTCCACACCATCTTCGTCACCGAACAGGCCGTGGCTGCCCAACCGCTCCGCACGGGGACGAGTGGCGATGTACCCGGCGTAGCCCTCCATGGTGGAGAGCTTGTCCCAGTTGGACTCCAGCGCCAGCGTGATGAATGCGGAGGCATTGAACTTGGTGGGCTTTGCAGCATAGTCCTCATACTCATAGAGGGTTTTGCTGTCAGGAAAATCTTTCGTAAGTTTGTTGATGAGCTGCTCCTGCTTGCGTGTGGGCGGACGGTCATCCAGCAGCAGTTCCACCCGTTCCCGCGTGGCGATGTAGCGCAGGTATCCGCTGAGGGAGGTGTTCCCGCCACACTTGTAGTAGGGACTTTTGACGATCAGTCTTGCCACTCATCTCCCTCCTCCCAGGCTTCCCGTACCCGTTGATCCAGGGCGATGCGCCCATTGGTCCGCTTCACATTCTTCACGCTTTCCGCACGGCGTCGCCGGAGATCTTCCTCGCTGAATTGATAGGCGTCCGCCAGGATGCCGGCTACCATATCCTGCTCCACTGCCTGCTTGTACAGCAGAGAGGACATCCGGTCCTCCATCTGTCCCAACCGTCCGTCCACATAAGATTTGATGGAGGTAGGGAGGAACAACCCGGCGTCGTTGGCGCTGAGGTAGTCCAGATAGAAGTCGATGGCCCGCTCGATGAAGGCGGTGAGACTGCGGCTCCCACCCTCCCGGTAGCGGCGTTCCAGAACCGCTTTTTTTCTCCGGCGTCAGGTACAGGGCAAACTTCTCTTTCTTGCTCAAAATAGGCTCCTTTCCAGGGGTTGACCCCTGATTTTTTGTTGCAGCAGGGGACTTACGGGGAAGATGACTGCACAGGGAGCGTTTCTCCTCTGTTTTTGACCCCACTTCACAGCCACGCAGAACCCCTCGCAAACTGCCCGCACTGCGGGCAGAAGTGCTTCTGATACTTCCCCCAGACTGGCCGGGTCAGTGCAGAGTACTGTGAACGTCCCGTGGCAAAAGGTCAGCAGACCTGCTGAGAGGCCGGGGCCTTCCAGCAGTGGACCAAGAAACAATCCGATGATCCAATTTTCAAGGCGTACCGCAAGGAGTACAACAAGCGCTTTGCCTGAATCAAGGCGGGACGTATCTCGGACATCGCTTTCTATACCTGGAGCGAACAGGCCAGAGAGATGAAGAAGAAATGCGACGGCAAAGCCATCACCTTAGATGAACTTATGGCGTGGCTGAATCAGTCCTGAAGCAAAAACAGAGGTCTTCCCCGTTCAGCGAACCGGAAGACCTCTATTTGTATTTTGCTGTAGTTCTAGGCTTTTTTGTTTTCTGCGGCGCAAGATTTTGGCTGGCTCTGCCACAATTTGCATGGTAGCAAGTGCGTTTAGACGAGGAACCGCCCCTCCTTCCATTCCAGATATCGGTGGGCAAAGGCCACATCCCAGGTAAGTATATGATGGTGAACCCACTGGCTGCGTAGGACAGACAGCTCCTCCACCCCTTTCTCAGGACTCTCCTTCTCCAGATTAATCGATAGAGCCTTGATCTCAAAAATCAGGCGCTTGTGCTCAGCCTGGTGGGCGCGGTATTCTGGGGCATTACACTTGACCATGTAGCCTTTCTCTGTATTGAAGTGCATCATGATAGCCTTCTTCGTAATGGAACCCGCCGGAACAGCACAGCACCCCTCAGTCGCGCAAGGCGGCCGGGGGTGCATTCCGGATGTCTAGGTTGCTTTTGCCCTTCTCATTGCCAGATAGGCCAATACGCCCATGAGAATATAGAATCCGCCTATCACCACATTGAACATCAGGTTTGCCATCGTCGAACCCTCCGCAATCAGTCCGTAGTAGATGGGAGAGGTTACGGTGCTGATGATGCTCATCAGCGCAAATCCCATAGAAAACTCGGCCAGGGCCGGGGTCTGATAGTCGGGATCACAGATTTTCAGCAGCATCATACCCGTGATAGTGACCCCCGTGTTGGCACCCCAGCAGACGATCATCCGCTCGAAAGCGTAGTTGCCGCGGAAGACCCTCCGGGCAATGGGGAAGGTGATCCAGGAGACCAGAAAACCCAGCACGCACATCACCGCAATAGGGGTCAGCAGCTCCAGCACGGCGGAGACGTCACAACTGGCGATGGCGCCGCAGATCGCCACATCGGACATCGGTCCCGTCACCCGCGCCTTGACCTTTTTGTCGATCATCCAGTCCAGCTTCAGCCTGCACAGGCAGTAATTGATCCCATACATGATGACCAGCGCATAAAACCAGACCGGACAGGAGGAAAACGCCCCGTTCATCTCACCCAGCGTGGCGCGCACCCAGTAGGCAATGCCGCAGCCCAGAAGGATAATGGCCAGGTGTACCGTGACAGGGTCCACCGAGGAGCTCAGGAACATCTCCCGCCCAAGGGACCCCTGCTGTTCTGGATCGGTGATGACTCCCCGGGCCGTAGTCTCCGGAATCACGCCTGCGTCAAAGCCGGCGATCTCCTTCCGGTCGTTGGCCCGTTTGATCATCCAGATGCCAATGAGCATACCGCCCAGCAGCCCCACGGTGGCCATAGTGACGCCCACGCTCTGGGCAGTGCTCCAGTAGTCCAGCTGAAAGTCCTGCAGAATACCACCGATGGCCGAGGCCGTACCGTGTCCCCCCGCAAACCCCTGGCTCAATTCCCAGCCAAAGGTGCGGTGGAGATCCCACCCCATGGCGGTAAACACCAGGTTGACCCCGTATCCCACTACACCTTGCAGACAGCTCACCGTGGAAAACAGCGCGCACATCAAAAGCACAGACGGGCCATACTGAAGCAGGCCCTTCTTTTTCCGGGCCCGGTCTGCCCCCATGCCGTTGCCAAGGGGAGCCGCCGCGAAAATGGGTACGATCAGAATGGAAGGCAGCAGGGACCACGTATTCAGGTAGTCCTCCGAAAAGGGTATCAGATTCAGCACGCGCGGGCCCACGATCAGGGCCAGAAATCCCCCGATCACAGAGGCGGGCAGCAGCAGTTTTCTAAAAAACGGGGCCTTCGCCCGCAGAAAGGCTCCGATCAGCAGAAATACCCCTAAGATGGCCACTGCCTTCAGCAGTTCCGTAAATAAGCTTGACGTCATGTCAGTCCCCCCTATTTTCCTCGTTGTTCCGTCTGGTTCCGTCGCCTCTCTCCCGCCGGCGGATATGGCAAGGAGCCGTCACAGAACGTTGATTCCATGGCGGCTCCTTTCCGAAATTGCTTTAATTTACATGGGGAAGAGCGTCATGGCAATCAGCGTGCCCACAACGCCGCGCAGAATACCGGGGAGGATACCCACCTTGAACATGGTCTTGGCGCTGTAGCCGCCGGCGTCCATGGCCATGGGCACCACAGCGGTGGCCATGGGGGTGATCAGAGAGGACATGGTAGCCAGGGCGCACAGGATCACCGGACCTCTGGGATCGCAGCCAATGGAGGTGCAGGTGATCACAGCCACGGGGGTCAGCACGGTGCTCACCGCGCGGTTATACAGCAGAGAGGTCATCAGGAAGCTGACCATGTAGAACACAAAGCCAATGATATAGCCGTTGGTCACGCCCTCCAGCACCTTGGCAATGGCGTCGCCGACCATCTCGGCCGCGCCGGTCTGGGCCAGGCCCTCGCCGAAGGCGGACACGCCCACATACAGCAGCACGGTGCTCAGGTTGAGGTTGTCGATGGCCTCGCGCTCGGTGAGAACGCCGGTAACAACCAGAACGATGGCGCCAGCCAGGGTCACCTGCCAGGAGGAGAAGCCCAGCATCAGGCAGATGATAACCACTGCGAACACGCCGTAGCCCAGGACCTCACGCACGGGGCTCAGAGGCTCCTTCTCCTGCAGCTTGCGCCCGCCGATGGCGGAAATGGGGCGCTCGGGCTGGTCGGGCAGCATACGGGGCATGACGAAGATGGCCCACAGCAGCGTCAGGATGCCCACAGGCAGGAAGACGCTGGTCTCGCTCCACATATTCAGCTGGGTCCCGGTCCAGCCATAGGACTCCATAAATCCGTTCTGGGTCACATACCAGGCGGCATAGGGGCCGATGGGCTCAACGATGAAGCTGGTGGAGACGGTGGCGACCGCGATGGGATACATCATCTTGGAGGGGCTAATGTTCATACGGTCGCACATGCTCTGCACCAGGGGATGCACCAGGGCAAACAGCGCCACGATGCTGGGAACAAACTGGCCCAGCAGGCAGGTCACCAGCATATAACACGCCAGCACCTTAGTGAAAGAGCCGTCGGTGATCTTATAGAGCAGCCTGGTGATGTGGTTGATCATCTGTGTGCGGCTCAGGCCGGCGGCCACCACGAACATGGCCGCCATGGTGACGACTGTGGAGCTTCCGAAGGTCGCGACCGCCGTTTTGGCGTCCAGACAGCCGGTAAACACCAGCAGGATCATGGCGCCCAGGGCGGTAAACGACATGGGGAGCTTGTTGGTGAAAAACAACACCAGCATCGCCACAAAGAGGACAAGACAAATGGTAATTTGGGTCATAACGATTTCTCCCTACTCTTTTTTGTGTGTGTACTCAAATCGTATGCAAGATGTCTTCTATGCCAACGCGGTTAGGGTGTCTGAAACAGATCCCGGGGAATTTTGGGCTGGATTTCTGCCGGGATGGGGGGCTGGTAGGTCTTGCCGCCGGTACGGCGCAACAGTTCCTCCTTGGCCCGCCGGATGATTTCGGGGTCCTCCAGGGCGTCGATGGCGGACGCCGCCATCACCTTGGCCGCATAGAGCATTCCCTTCTTCGCCATGGGGGTCTTTCCCACCGCGACCATCTGCCAGGAGTGCATGGGCACTCCGGCGGGCATGGTGGCGGCGTTGATCTGAGCCACAGGGCAGTTCCAGCTGACGTCGCCCACGTCCGAGGACACAAAGCCCTGGCGCTCCCGGGCCAGCGGCATCACCACCCGGTGGATGGGCTCGTCGGCCCTGGCCTGCAGTTCCTCGCGCATCTGGGGGTCCTCCACCTCGTCCACCAGGGAGTCGTAGTAGGTCTTCCCCTTGGGGAAGGTCTGCTGATACCGCCGGGCCTGCTCCAGATCGGCCTCGTCAAATCCGGCAGGCGGCACCTGCTCCAGATTTTTCTGCATCAGGCGGTTGAGCTCGGTGTTGATGACCACGTTCGAGCAGGCTTTGATAAACTCGATCTCCACCGTCGTATCGGTCATCATCGCCGCGCCCCGGGCAATTTTATTGACCCGGTCGTAGAGGTCGATCAGCTGCTGGGGATGTACGGCACGCAACAGATACACCGCCTGAGCGTAGGGCTGGACCGTCCCCGGAGCGCTTCCCCCGGTGTCGGTGATGGCGTAGTGGATCCGTGTATCGGTGGGCACATGTTCCCGCAAAAACTGTACCCCTATGTTCATCAGCTCCAACGCATCCAGCGCGCTGCGCCCCTGCTCGGGAGACATGGCCGCATGGGCGGAGACCCCACGAAAATGGTAGCAGATCTGATAGTTGGACATGGTTCCCTCGGTGGAGACGCTGTTGACCTCTCCGGGATGCCAACTAAAGGCGATATCCACCTGTTGAAACACTCCGCTCCGGGCCATAAAGCCCTTGCCGGAGCCCCCCTCCTCTGCGGGACAACCGAAAAACACGACCGTCCCCGGCAGATGATTGTCCTGAAGATACTGCTTCACCGCAACGGCCGCAGCCAGCGACCCCACACCCAGCAGGTTGTGGCCACAGCCATGGCCGGGAGCCGACTCCTGCGCCGGGATTTTCTCCAGCGCGGCCTCCACCTGGCTCAAGCCGGGCAGCGCGTCAAACTCCCCCAGAAAGCCGATTACCGGGCCGTCGTTTCCATAGGTGCCGGAAAACGCGGTGGGAATCCCCGCCAAATTCCGCTCCACCTGAAAGCCCAGGGCCTCCAGCGTGTCACAGTACAGTTCGGCGGCATACTTCTCATGGAAGCCCACCTCTGGATGCTCCCACAGCTGGTCGCTGACGCGGCACAGCAGCTCCCGATTCCGGTCAATGGCATCCAGGGCCTGACTCTTCTGGTGATTCATCTGTCCTCACTCCTTTCACCCTCTGTTCATTGGTTCCCGAATATTTTGAATTTATTTAAGACATTTAAAGACACTATTCGGAAATCTTGCTTTAGTATAAAAAAGAAATGCAAGTGTTGTCAAGTTATTATTCACTTTTTTCTGTATTCTCCATTTTTAACAAACCACTACACCTCTCTCTTGTCTTTATCTGGGTTTTCTCAGCTAATTATTTCTTTATTCTCCCTCTTCCTGTCATATCTTGAATCTTTTTTTGTCAATTCCTCAATATTTGTCCCCCGGGCAAAATGGGTTGCTCCGGTGGAACAGCTATATTATAATGAAAGCAGAATGTTGTATGCAGAATTTGGAAGGAACGAGGCAGCCATCATGTATTCCATCGGAGTATTTACCAACGAATTGTCCCTGCAGCGGATTTTAAAGCTCAATGACCTGCTTTCTCAGCGCAGCTATATCACTTATCTGCCCTATACTTCCCCGGACCACCTCCGTTTTTTGTACGAGGAAAACCAGGGAAAATTTGATGCTCTGCTGTTCAGTGGCTCTTACCCCTATAATGTCATTCGGAAATTTTTTCCTCAGGTGGCTGATGTGCCCCACGCGTACTTTGACCTCTCCCCCGTGGACTATTACAAGGCCATCGCCGCTCTGGCCATTCAACACCCGGGGCTGGACTTCACCCGCGTCTATTTTGACCGCCCCCAGGTCCCCGTGGATTTCAAGTCCATTTTTTTACAGGAGGATGCCCCCAGATTGGGCACCGCCCCCATTGACTGGCCCAATGTGGATGCTCCGGACTGGTATGTCCCCCTCCAGGAATACTATAAGCAGCTGTGGGACAGCGGGACCATTGACCTGCTGGTGACCCGCTTTGCCAGCATGGGCTCCTATTTTGATACCCACAGTATCCGCCATCAATATCTGTATCCCTCCCAGGAGACCATGCTGGAGACCTATCAGGATCTGCTGCACCAGCTGGACGCCAGCGCAATGCGGGCGGCGGCGGCCTGCGTGGCTCTGATTGATGTGCCCAAAACACTGACTCAGCAGGAGCAGCAGACCCTGTGGGAGCGATTGCAGCAGTTCAACCGCCAGTCCGGGATGCCCTTCCTGACCTACCGACTCCCAAACCGCTTTGAGATCACCTCCAATACCTCCACCCTGAAGGAACTCACCCAGCAATACACCACCTGTCCCCTGATCTCCTTTTTGACGGAAAAACTCTCCGTCCCCATCTGTATCGGCTGGGGCAGCGCCGGAAATATATCCGAGGCATATCAAAACGGCCTGCGCGCCTTAAAGCAGGCCACCCTGTATGGGGATTGCGCCACCTTCATTTCCCTGGAGAACAATGTCATGATCGGACCCCTTTCCAGCACACAACGAATGGTTTACAACGACATTCCCGACAAAAATCTGATTCAAATCAGCGAGCGGGTGGGCATCTCCCCCTTGTATCTAAATAAAATTTTGTACATCATTCAGCAAAAGCAGGGAAATACCCTCTCCTCCGAGGAGCTATCCTTCTTCCTCAACGTCACTACTCGAAGCGCCTCCCGCATCTTGAAAAAGCTGGAGGAGGGCGGGCTGGCCCGAGTGGAGTATAACCGGCAGCTCAATTTCCGGGGCCGTCCTGCAAAAATTTACACCATTGACCGCTCTAAGCTGGAGTCCGGCCAGGCGCTCTGAGCAACATACCCAGGCACCTCTGGAGCAGCGGCTGTGGCAATTTTTAACCCGCACAACGATGGCGCGGAAATCGGAATACGAAAACTGCACGGTTCAGTCCGTGCAGGCAGGAGGCTCCTTTGATATGGAAGAATAGGAACAAAAATCTAAGAAAAACGAACGCAAGATGTACAGCAACCCCTACCAAAGTCTGGAGGCCATCTGGACAGTGCTACGGCTCCACGCCTCCCGGGAGTATCCGCTGAGTGTGGGCGAGATCTGTCACTATCTTCAAAATAGGGAGCAGCCGCCCTCCCGTGCCACGGTGAACCGGATCCTGACCCAGGTCTCCAACCTTTTGGAGCTGTTCTCCTCTGACCCCCTGGTTCATCAGGACGCCCCCGCCTGCACCAGCGTCTATCAGACGGAGAATGCCCTCCATGTCGTTCTGGAAGTTTCCGATGGAACGGTGCTTCACCAGGATGTAGCTCTGGACCTCACCATTTCCCCGTTTGAGGCCCCCACCTACTCCTCTGTAGACAACCTCCTCAAAAACAAAGTGCTTTCAATCTGAAAACCTTTCCCTTCCAGCTGCGCTGTGTCGGCCGAAAGAAAAGCGTCACAGGCCGGTACCGCTATATCCCCTATGACAAGTGGGAGGCGGAGCAGACGTCTCAGCACAACAAGACCACCCGTTACTACTATCTGGACAATCCCCTGACCGAGGGCGAATGGCGGATTTTTGCCGACCTGGTGTAGGTCTATCCCCACATCTCCCAGAATCAGACGCAGAAGTTTCTGGACGCACTCAACCGACTGCGGTCCCGGCCTGCAACGTATATCCCCAGCCGTTTTGTCTACAAACAGGGGGAAATCCCCAGCAGTTTGCCCTGATCAATCAGCTGGATTAGGCCATCCGGGAACACCAGAAGGTGAAGATCACTTACGGAGAGTACCGCTTGATCTGTTCCGAACGGTGCTGGCAGCCCAAGCTGGTGGAGCAGGAAAAAAACAGCCAGCTCACCGTCTCCACCTATGCCCTGATGTGGTCCAACGGCAACTATTACCTGGTCTGCCGCCATCGCAGCATGATGAATCTGCGCACCGACCTGAGCCTGCATGTGGAGCTTCTTCCCGAAACCTTTGAGCCTCTCAAGGACTTTGATCCAGCCCAGTACCAGGACCGCACACCGGGCATGTATCCCGGCAAGGAAACCTATGTTTGTATGCGCTGCCACGAGCGGATTCTCAACACCCTGGTGGACTTTTTTGGCAGCGTGCCCCAGTACACGCAGCCCAACAGCCAGGGACTCACCGAGATCACCATGTCCATTGCCGCCGAGGGCGTCAAGCTCTTTGCCCTGCAATACGCCGACAACGTGGAGCTGCTGGAGCCTCAATGGCTGCGGGAAAAATCAGAGATACCTTGACCCGGAATGTAGAAAAATATGCTGGCTCATAAAATTTAAACCGTGTGAGGTGTTACCATGGCCCATCACAATCGAAGGAGGCATCGGTCATGAGAATCAGGAGTCCCAATCTCAAAGCTCCCTGGACAATCTGTTTGAAACACTCTTTAATCCCACGCTGTACACTTTGGAAGAGATGCCCGATTGCCCGCGAACTTACAATAGGCGCACACCTGTTCCGTGTTTGGCAGCTCTTCTCTCATTTATCGGAAGTGCCCCAAACAAACCAAATGATCCATGTTATAATATGCAACAACACCACATTCACTCAAAATCGCAGAAAGCATGGCTGTGCCTGTAATATGTTTTTTCCGGTTTCGTGGTGACTTTGGGCAAGTGACTTCTAAGAAAAAAGCAAGAATGCGTTCTTGTCCTTGAGCATCAGCACACATGATAGACATAAGATTCATATAGATCATGTATCCTTATCAAAAACACTCGTCATAATTTCATCGTGAACAGGCTTGCAGATTTATCCAAAATCCCAGATATGCAATGATGAGCCATCTATATAAGCGGGATACCTGGACGGGGGAATCTTGCTATTAGACTAGCAGTATTTTTTCTTTTTCACTTTCGCGATCAAATAGGTATTACTGAGAGCACGCATAGCTCGCTCCAGCGCATCCTCCTAGAGCTGGCCACCGGTAAACAAGTCAGTCACCTCTCCAACCAGTTCATCAAGGTGCTGCTCCGCCTTAAAACCACCTTTTTGGCACGTCTCCATTGAATGGATGTCAGCATGATTGAGTAGATAGTCAACTGTGGTGTTGAGCACGGTTGCAATATCCCCGATCACCTTCATGTTGCCTGGTCTTCTTGAGCCTAATTCATAATTTTATATTGTCCTCGTCGTTACAGAAACTCTTTCTACAAATTCCGTCTGTGTTAATCCGGCTGCAAATCTCTTCTCCTTCAGCCGCTCCTTAAATCCCATAAGGGCACCTCTTTGTGTTGTACTCCTGCTGCGACGAACGATTTTTCATAAAAGTTTATTAATTTGAACTGTTATTCCAGCTATAATAAAACCAACACACGAAATATTGTTCGCATTAATAATATGCGTTTGTCAATCAAGAATATGAAATGCGGCCTACTCTGCTTTGAGGTAGTTTTGCCTCCGGGAGCTTTTTTGTTTACTGTCCCCCAATTTTCTGAGCCGCGGATGGCACAGAAATGACTTGCTTCATTCTGCTCTCAGAGGTACAATGCAGACAGTCAGAGATATGAAAAACGCTCCCCGTCCCTGTCGGCAAAAGACACCGGCAAGGGCTGGGGAGCGTTTCTGACCACAGACCCCACCACACACCGCCCCGGACCACACGGAAACAGCATGGTCAAAGAGGCCCAAAGATGAAGTGGAGCGGAGCCGAAACAGCTAAAAATGGCCGGAAATGCTCGAAAAAAGTTTCAGGGGCTTGTTCGCATCCGTAAGGTCGAGGGTTCGATCCCCTTCGGGTCCACCACACTCGGGAGATCTCGTTTTGAGATCTCCCGAGTTTTTTCATGTGTTCAGGATGCACGATAGTACACACTCTTGTCCCCTTCCGGATGCAGGAAGTCGAAGAACTGTGCGACGCTGATCTTGAATTCCACTTCGATTTCAAAATCCCGTCCGATGTTCACCCTGTCGATCAACTGCCGCAGGATCATCTTCTTCCCCTCGATGCTGCTTCCGGCATACAGGTCTGCCCAGGACATGATCTTGTCGTATTCCTTTTGGACCGCAGCAGCAGAGTTTTTCAAATCAGCCGCTTTCTCTTTGTTCTGTTCCAATTCCTTCATCAGCGTGGCCAGCCTGCTTCTGGTCTCCTTGATCATTTCCTCAAGGACATCCGCTGTCTGCTGCCAGATCTGTTCTTCCTCCTGGTCGTCCTCTTTGTGGCCCAGGGTGATTTTCTTTTCCTGCTCTGTGCGCAAAGTTTTGCGGTCGAAGCGTTGGTGCATGGTAGTGCTGTCGCTCACCCGAACAGCGGACGGATCGCATTCCAGGCTGTGTCCAAGCTGTACCACATCGCCCACAAGGCCACCAGTACTACGGGGATCCACAACAGAGCTGGAGGCAGGCGCGGCAGGTACAGACTGGGAAGACAGATCTTGGGCGGAGAAAAACGCTTCTCTTTCGGTTTCCCAGCCTGTTCTGCCACCTGCTCCAGAGGCTTCGTCGCCTCCGGCAGTTTGTCCACCTGCGTCTTGGTCAAGAGCTGCGCCAGAAGTTCGCTGACCTTCTTCGGGTATACGCTCTGCCGCTCTAGCAAGGTGGTGAGTTTTCTGCCCTGCAGACTGAGGTGTATGGTTAGCAAAAATCCAAAGAGAAAATAGTGCTTTGCCGCGGGAGCAATCAAATCCCCCGCAGCAGTCTGCTTCTTGACAGACGCTATGGCAGGTTGTATAATTACTCAAATGTTAGTCATTGCTAACTGTGGGCGATCTGCCATTCCACTAAACGCAGAAACTTGAAGGAGGATGAGCAATGCTGGAACTGATAAATCAGATGGATACGCAGGAGAGCACCGTTAAGGTGGATCTCCTGCACCTGAACCCCACCGATCCGGACGGAGGCTGCGGCTGCGGGAATCACAATGGCGGACACTGCTGTGGGCGGCACAAGCACAGGCAGGTGGAACCCTGAGCCGGTCTGACCAATGGAAACACCCGTAATTTATGGCCTGCTGATCCCCTTTGCGGGCACCTCGCTGGGCGCCGCCTGCGTCTTTTTTCTGAAAAGGGAACTGGGGGACCGGGTGCAGCGGGGGCTGACCGGCTTTGCCTCCGGCGTCATGGTGGCCGCGTCCGTCTGGAGCTTGCTGATCCCCGCCATGGAGCAGTCCGCCGGGGCGGGGGCCTGGGCTTTTTTGCCGGCGGTCATCGGCTTTTGGGCCGGTATTCTATTTCTGCTGGGATTGGATCACCTGATCCCACACCTCCACCAGCGAAGTCAACAGGCGGAGGGACCCCGAACTCAGTTACGGCGATCCACCATGATGGTGCTGGCCGTTACCCTCCACAACATCCCCGAGGGGATGGCGGTGGGGGTGGTCTATGCGGGCTTTCTGGCCGGAGGAGGCCAGATCACTGTAATGAGTGCCTTTGTCCTGTCTTTGGGCATCGCCATTCAGAACTTCCCCGAGGGGGCCATCATCTCCATGCCCCTGCGGGCCGAGGGGATGAGCAAGGCTCGGGCCTTTGCGGGGGGCGTGCTCTCCGGTGTGGTGGAGCCTTTGGGCGCTGGACTGACCATTCTGGCCGCTGGGCTGGTGCTTCCGGCTCTGCCCTATCTTCTGGGCTTCGCTGCCGGCGCTATGCTCTATGTGGTGGTGGAGGAACTGATCCCGGAAATGTCCCAGGGGGAGCACTCCAATGTGGGGGTCCTGTCCTTTGCTCTGGGCTTCACCCTGATGATGGCGCTGGACGTGGCGCTGAGCTAAAGCAGGACGGGATGCCTGCTCTGCTGAGTGGAACGCCTGGTGTTCCCGTTCTTTTTTATATCCGTGAGTTAGTATATGATAACTTTTGAACTGTCATGAGGAGCCAATGATATGGAAATACATGATCCAGGTGAATGGCATGATGTTCGGCATGTACGAGAGCCATGTGAACAACGCGATACGGAAAGCTTTTCCGGTGAAGAAGGTTACCTCGTCACGAAGCAAAAATAAAACCACCGTGATTGCGGAAACGAAATTGGACGAGGATGCCCTGTGCTCGGCCACTCCCGCCACCGGCTATGACGTGGGAGAGATTCGAAAGGAGCCCTGAGAAAAGAAAGGGCTGTTCGGCTGGTAGGGAGTTGGGACACAGATCTATGGAGAGAAGGCAGATGGATGCTGGCGGAACTTATGGCAGACCGAGGGAACTGGGCGCAGGTGATGCACGGCGCACGGGCATGCCTGTTCTCGCTAAAGAATGGGCCGTTTCCCTTGACTCTCCGGCTGGAGCCTCTGAACCGGCATAACATCGTCAGGTAAATATACGGGGGCGGGATACGGTTGGTCCCGCCCCCGTATGATTGTCAACCGATCAGATAGGGAAATTTATTTAAACCAGCTTAAGAACGATCTGATACGAGGTTCAGACTTTGTACGGATAGAGAAGTGAATAAAAGCAATTTTCTTCTCTTGTTGGATGAAGTGAAAACCGTGCTTGCCTATCTCCAGAAAAGAAAGTATAATGCGGTTAGCGAAGGCGAACTGCAAAACTGGAGGATTACAGTTTATGGACATGAAACAGCTGGAAATTTTTGTGACCGCCTGTGAGCGTGGCAGCTTTTCACAGGCGGCGGCCTGTATGTATATGACCCAGCCGAATATCAGCAAATCGATCCGTGCCTTGGAGCACGAATTGGGGCGGCCCCTCCTGATTCGAAACGCAAAGGGTGTACAGCCCACTGCCTATGGAAAGATCGTGCTGGAACATGCACAGATGATCCTGAAGACGGCCGCAACGATCTCATCCCTGGCCGTTCCGGACGAGCAGGACAATTTGAGCCTGTCCACCTACCCTAGTAATATGGTGGCCCGCTTGCTGGTGGACTTCTATCAGACATGGGGGGCTGCCATCCATATCGAACACCATGAGGGCACAGTGGAGGAGATCACCGACCATGTCCACCAGGGAATCGCTGAGATCGGTATCGTCTATGTGGCAAAAAAGCAGGCTGGAACATTTCAGCATATTCTCTCACATAAAAAATTGGAATTTGTTCCCCAGAGTGAAAAGAGCATCTGTGTCTATGTAGGGCCTAACCACCCCCTCTACCATGCGGACAGCGTGGATTTTTCTGATTTGCCTAGCTTGAAGTTTATGCGGGGGGTGCGAGACTTCTTCTCCATGGAGCACCACCTGGAGACGGTGAGCATGGGCGTTATCGACCCCAGCGTCATGAAGCACGTGGTATACAGCAACAGTGACCACCTTGTCACCAATTTTCTGCTCCACACAGATGTGTGCAGTCTCGGCCTGAACTTCATGTATCAGCCCTATGAGCGGTATGACATCAAACCCTTGTCCATCAATGGCTGCGAGCCCTTTCTCCAGATTGGCTATGTCCGGACGCCTGAGCGTCCCCTCTCACCCCAGGCGTGCTGGCTGGTGGACCGGTTCGGTGAAATGCTGCATGGGTATAATCTTCAGTTATAGCATTCCATAAAATTTTGACCTCTGGTAAGCTATTGCTAACTAGTGTATACTGACAAGGCACGGAACGAAATCGTAACCTGAAAGCTGGAGGTATTTATGAAAAAGAGATTGTTAACTGCGCTGCTCAGTGGCGCTTTGATCCTAACTGCCCTGGCCGGATGCGGCCAGGGGGCAGAAAACCAGTCCGGAGCCAACGACGCTTCTGCGGGCGGTGAGAGCGGCGCCAGGGACGAGCTGATCTTTGTCAACTACCGGGATATCCGGGACCTGAACCCCCACCTGTATGCCGGAGAGATGTATGCCCAGAGCATTCTTTATGACACGCTGGTGAGTAACACCAGAGAGGGCTATGTGGGCTGCCTGGCTGAGGACTGGACTATCAGCGAGGACGGCCGGACCTACACCTTCAACATTCGGGATGGCGTGACCTTCTCCGATGGCACTCCCTGCGACGCCAACGCCATCCTGGCCAACTTCAACGCCATTCTGGAGAATCGTGAGCGCCACACTTGGCTGGAGATGATGAATCTGCTGGTGGGCGTGTCCGCCCCGGACGACGACACCTTCGTCATCGAGATGAGCGAGCCTTACTACCCCATGCTCACCGAGCTTGCCTGCATCCGGCCCTTCGCCATGATCTCCCCCAACTGCATGATCGATGGCAGCACCAAAGACGGGGTCAACGGCTACATCGGTACCGGCCCCTATGTGCTCACCGACTTCGTCACTGACGAGTACGCCGTCTTTGAGCGCAACGAGCACTACTGGGGCGAAGCGCCAGCCATTCAGAAGATCACCGTCAAGGTCATCCCGGACAACCAGACTCGGATCATGGCACTGGAGAACGGTGAGATCGACCTGATTTTCGGGAAAAATATGCTGGACGCCGACGCAATCAGTCAATATGTGGACAGCGAAAAGTTCACCGTTGGCCTGTCCGACCCCACCTCCACCCGCCATATTGTCCTGAACACCACTCATGACATCCTTGGGGACAAGGCGGTGCGTCAGGCCCTCCAGCACGCCACCAACCGGCAGGCCATCTCTGAGGGCATCTTCTACGGTCTGGAGCCGGCGGCCGACACCCTCTATGCCGCCACCGTACCCTATTGCGACGTAGGACTGGAGCCCTATGCCTATGACATGGACGAGGCCGCCCGCCTGCTGGACGAGGCTGGCTGGACCGTGGGGAGCGACGGCATCCGGGTCAAGGACGGTCAGAAGCTGGCCCTGGACCTGCTCTATAACAGTGACAGTGTCACCGAAAAGACCATCTCCGAGTACCTCCAGAGCGAGTACCTGAAGCTGGGCATTTCTTTGAACATCCACGGCGAGGAGGAGCAGTCCTACCGGGACAATATGAAGGCGGGAAACTTCGACATGGTATTCAACATCTGCTGGGGTATGCCCTATGACCCCCAGTCCTCCCTGGCGGCCATGCGGGCCCCGGTGTACGGAGACTACGCAGCCCAGCAGGGCTTGGAGGACAAGGCAGAGATTGACCAAGCCATCACAGACATTCTCACCTCTACTAACGAGGCAGAACGCCAGGAACTATATACCTTCGTGCTTACCAGGCTCCATGAGGATGCAGTCTACATCCCTTTGACCTTTGAGACCAACAAGGCCCTCTATACCTCCGACCTGAAAGGCGTCCACTTCGGCACCGACCAATATGATGTGGACTTCGCCAGTATGTACTTTGCGTGATTTGTCAGCAAGGGCCGCTTCCAAGGAAGCGGCCCTCATGCTGGCTCTATAAAATGAAGCGGAAAGGGGCATCTATGAAACGCTATGTCATCCGCCGGCTGCTGATGGCGATCCCGCTGCTGCTGGCCATTTCCTTTGTCTGTTTTGTATTTATCAATCTGATTCCCTCCAACCCGGCGGAGGTGGCCCTGCGGGTACAACAGATGCCTGTCATCACCGAGGAGGCCGTCGCCGAGATGGAGGAGATGCTGGGGCTGAACAAGCCCTTCCTGGTGCGCTATTTCGACTGGGTGCTGGGTTGCCTGCGCGGGGACTTCGGCATCAGCTACGTCAACCCTGCCCGTACAGTGGCCGGAGAGCTGGCACGCTGCCTGCCCGCCACCCTGCAGCTGGCGGCGGCCTCCTTCGTCATTGTGCTGGTGTTGAGTATCCCTATCGGGTTTCTATGTGCCGTGTATAAGGACCAGTGGTTCGACAAGCTCATGCGGGGGCTTGTCTTTGTCACCACCGCCATGCCTGCCTACTGGGTGGGGCTGCTTCTCATGTGGCTGGTCAGCGTCAAGCTGGGCCTGCTGCCCACCAATGGCAGCGGTACCTTCCGTCACCTGATCCTCCCCGCCTTCACCGTGGCCTTGAGCTATATCTCCACTTATATCCGGCTCATCCGCAACAATATGCTGGAGAATATGAAGCAGGACTATGTGCTCTACGCCAATGTGCGGGGTCTGCCCCAGCAATCTATCTGGGTAAAGCATGTGCTCAAAAATTCCATGCATACCTGCATTGTGGCCATGGGGATGAGCATTCCTCAGATGATCGCCGGCACCATTGTGGTGGAGAACGTATTCTCCTGGCCGGGGCTGGGGACGCTGTGTATCAGTTCTATCTTCAACCGGGACTTACCGGTGATCCAGGCGTATGTGCTGTTTATCGGCGTACTGTTCGTGGTGTTCAATCTGGTATTCGATATTTTGCAGACTGTGTCCGATCCCCGGCTGAGAAGGGAGAACTGAACCTTGGGAAAACGATTTTTACATAACCACGCTGCGGTCATCACTGTGGCGGTGGTGCTGCTCATCGCCCTGATGGGACTGCTGGCCCCGGTGCTGGCACCCCATGACCCCTACGCCACCGACATCCTCAACAAATTCGCACCGTACAGCCTGGAGTACCCCCTGGGCACTGATCACCTGGGCCGGTGCGTCCTCTCCCGGCTGATTTATGGCATCCGGCCTACCCTGGGCCTGGCCTTGCTGACCATGCTGGGCACGATTGCACTGGGGGCGGCGCTGGGCATCATGGCCGGCTATTTCCGGGGTGTGGTGGAGGAGGTCATCATGCGGGTGGTGGATGTGATGCTCTCCTTCCCCAGCCAGATCATGGTGTTTGCCGTGGTGGGCCTGCTGGGCATCAATGTGCAGAACGTCATCATCGCCAACGTGTTTATCAAGTGGGCCTGGTACGCCCGCATGATCCGCACCGGAGTCATGCAGTACCGGGATCGCAACTTCATCCAGTTCTCCCGCTGCGTGGGGATGCCGGAGCGGTTCATCCTGTTCCGCCATCTGCTGCCCTCCATCACCTCCGACCTGGCGGTGCTGGCCTCCCTGGATGTGGGCTGGGCCATTATCAACATCTCCACCCTGTCCTTTCTGGGCCTGGGCGTCCAGGCGCCCACGCCGGAGTGGGGCGCCATGCTCAACGAGGCCAAAGAGGTTTTGACCAGCAATCCTACCCAGATGATCGCCCCAGGCATCGCCATCGTAGCCCTGGTGTGCTGCTTCAATCTGATGGGCGACGCCCTGCGGGATGTGCTGGACCCCAAGGAGGTGAACAAATGACTCCTGTTCTGGAATTGAAAGACCTGCATGTGACCCTCCGGCAGCACAGACGCGCCACGGAGCTGGTAAAGGGTGTCTCTTTTGCGGTGGGGCCAGGCGAGTGCCTGGGTATCCTGGGAGAGTCAGGCAGCGGGAAGTCCATGTCCATGAAGGCGGCCATGGGCCTGCTGGACAAGGGCTTTTCCGTGTCCGGCACGGCAACGTTTCAGAGCGAGGCCCTGCTGGAGAAGAGCGGGGAGGAGCTGCGCCGTCTGCGGGGCGGCCGGGTGGGTATCGTGCTGCAAAATCCCATGACCTGCTTCGATCCCCTCTACCGTGTCGGAGACCAGATCGCCGAGAGCTTCGCCGCCCACAACAGCTGGAGTGGGGAGGAGATCCGCCGACGCTCCCTGGAGCTGCTGGAAAAAATGCGCATCCGCAGCCCGGAGGAGGTGCTGGAGAAGTACCCCCACCAGCTCTCCGGCGGGATGCTCCAGCGGATCATGATAGGAATTGCCACCGCCATGGAGCCCGCACTGCTCATTGCGGACGAGCCCACCACCGCCATTGACGCCATCACCCAGTATGAGATTCTGAACGAGTTTTTGCGGGTCAAGCAGGAAAACCAGACCGCCATGGTGTTCATCTCCCACGATCTGAACGCCATCTCCCGGGTGGCAGACCGGATCGTGGTGCTCAACCAAGGCCGTGTGGTGGACGAGGGGGATTTTCAGCACATCCTCCACCACGCCCAGGACCTATATACCAGGCTGCTGGTGGAAAAACGGGCGGACGTGATGCGCCGGTACCGGCAGGTGCTGGCGGGAAAGGAGCGGGATTATGCTTGAATTGAAGAATATCTGCGTCAGCTTCCGCAGTGAGCGGCAGGACAAGATCTTTGGCCACACCCGACAACAGGTGCTGTTCGACATATCCCTCTCTGTGAAAAAGGGGACTTGTCTGGGCATTCTGGGGGAGTCGGGCAGTGGGAAATCCACTATGGGCCGGGTGCTGTGCGGCCTACTCAGACCGGACAGCGGCGAGGCCCTGTTGGACGGGGTCTCCGTCTACGGCTCCCGGGCCGGGCGGCGGAACCTGCAGAACAAGCTCAGCGTGGTCTTTCAGGACTACACCACCTCCGCCAATCCCCGTTTCCGGGTCAAGGAGATCATCGGCGAGGGTCTCACCGTCCGGGAGCGGCGGGGAAAGCGCCGGCTGGACCGGGCCCGGGAGACTGCCCGGCTGCTGGAGCTGGTGGGCCTGCCCGCTGACTTCGCCGGACGCTTTCCCCATGAGCTCTCCGGTGGCCAGCTCCAGCGGGTATGTATCGCCCGGGCGGTGGCCTGCAGTCCGGAGGTCATCCTTTTTGACGAGGCCATCTCGTCCCTGGACGCCCACACCCAGGTCCAGGTCATGGATCTGCTGCGGGAACTGAAGGAGAAACTGGGGCTGACCTATGTGTTCATCACCCATGACCTGACTTCCATCACCTATCTCTGTGACGATGTGCTTTTTCTTTACCAGGGGCGTGTGACGGAGTATCTTCCAGTGTGCCGCATCAGCGAGACAAAGGACGAGTACGCCCGGCGGCTGCTGGAGTCTATTGTGGTGTTCGATACAGAAGAAAATGAGGTCGCAGTATGATATTCTGTGGAATGGCATTGGCGCCAGGGCGGAAGGTGAGAGTCCCTCTGCCTGTGCCCGGCGCACAGCCTCTGGAGACCCTCTGCCTGTGCGGAGCGGCTCCGGGCAGGACGCTGGTGGTCACAGCGGGGGTCCACGGCTGCGAGTATGTGGGGGTGCAGGCCCTGCGCCGCCTGGCTGTGGAGCTGGATCCGGCGGAACTGTCTGGAAACGTCATCCTCCTGCCCCTGGCCAATCCCACTGGCTTTTACGCCGGAGCTAAACAGGTGGTGCCGGAGGACGGAGTCAACCTGAACCGGGCCTTCCCCGGCGATCCGGCGGGCACCCTGTCGGCCCGGCTGGCCTATGCGCTGGAAACTGCCCTCTACCAGGCGGCCGACTTTTTGGCCGACCTGCACAGCGGGGACTGCAACGAGGCCCTCTATCCGCTGGTGTTCTTCCCCACAGCGGGGACGGAGGCGGTGAACCGGGCCGCCCTGACGGCCGCCCGGGCGCTGACAGTGCACTACCGGGTCCGCTCCACCGCCCAAAACGGCCTCTACAGCTGGGCCGTGCAGAAAAACATTCCCGCGCTGCTCATTGAGCGGGGCGGGCTGGGCCTATGGTCGGAGACCGAGGTGAATGCCTGCTGCGAGGATGTGCGCGCCCTGCTGAGGCACCTGGACATCCTGCCCGGCGGGAACCCGTTCCGGGATCAGGTGGAGATCGCGGAGGCACGGTATGTGGAGTCCGCCGCCGATGGTCTGTGGCATCCGGCGGCAGGGCTGAACGACAGCGTTAAGGCGGGGGCTCTGCTGGGGAGGCTGGAGGACCTGTCCGGCCGGTGTATCCAGGAGGTGCGGGCGGAGTTTGACGGGGTTGTCCTCTACTACACCGCTGGCTTGGGCGTGGCGGCCGGAGATCCGCTGATTGCCTATGGACATCCGTAGAGGGTTTTAGAGCCTGGCTTGGCCCGCTGCGGCAGAGGGCTGATTGCTGATGCTGCTTACCGCCGCTGATCTGCTGATGGCCTCCTCACTGGGGAACAAGGCAGTGGCGTACTTCATACAGCTGGCCGGAAGACTGTGAGGGCGTTTGTGCTGTGTTTTGTCCCCCATGTATCCGGCAGAGTACATCGTACCAGGGCTCCATTTTCCCAAGTCGCGGTGGTTACGATCCTGTTGTTCCAGGGCGCATATCTCTGCTTTGATTTTGTGCAGGTTGATTGATGAACCCGGTCATTTAATAGGCAGTTCGACAAAAAAGTGGTTATATCCACCTATACTCTCCGCCCAGATGCGCCCGTGGTGTTCCGCTGTGATGCACTTGGCGATGGCAAGGCCCAGACCAAAGCTTCCGTTCCGGCTCCGGGCTGGATCGGCCCGATAGAAGCGCTTGAAAATATCCTTCTGTTCAGCCTCGGAGAGGGGAGTGCCTGGATTGCTTACGGTCAGGCGGCAGCGGTAGTGCCCCCACCGCTCTAAATAGACGCTCACAGTCCCCGACGGCTCGGTATATTTCCGGGCATTGTCCAGCAGGATATCCAGCACCTCTTTGAGGCGTCCAGGATCTCCGTGGACTGTGATCCCATCGTCGATCTGGCTGGACAGTTCCAGCCCCTGTTCAAAAAATACCGGCTCAAAGGGCAGCAGAGCGTCTGCCACCAAGGTGCTCAGATCCACCGGACGGAGGTCGGTCTTTCCCTGACCGCTGTCCGCCCGGGCCAGCTCCAGCATTTGTTCCACCAGGGCCCGCATCTGCCGGGACATGGTGAGAATATTTGAGGAAAACTGCACCTGACTTTCCCGGTCGTCCTCCCTGCCTTGCAGCAGTTCCGCATTGGTCATAATGACAGTGAGCGGGGTCTTCAGCTCATGGGAGGCGTCGGAAACGAACTGGCGCTGCTTCTGCCAGGCCCGCTCCACCGGCTTTACCGTCCAGGCAGCCAACCGGATGCTGATACCAAGAAATGCAAAAAAGCAGAGGACACCGATGAGGATACAGTTCTTGACCAGATTGTTCAGGGTGGACTGCTCGCTGGTAATGTCCGCAAAGACAACGCGCTGTCCAAAGGGACTGTCTACACGCAGAAAGCGCAGATGATATTGCTCCAGTTCTCCAAATGGTCTGCCAGACCGGGTCACCTCCTGGATCAGCTCTTGTAAAAAGACCTGGTCAAAGGACTCGCCGGGAGCCAGATCATAATATCCGATGCCGATGGCGGACAGCGTCCCATCCTTTTCCTCCTGCACAACAAAGAAGGGGAGGCGGACCTGTTCCGGTTCCTCTTCTGGACGAGCGAAAGGCGCGAGAGGCTGGCCGGGAGCTATCATCCCCACAGGAACTGCCCGCATCATGGCGAGACTCTCCTGCTCCAAGTTGCTTTTGGTGAAAAAATAAAGCATTCCAAAGACCGTACACAGCATAATGGTGACGATCACCATGATAACAGCGACGAATTGGGTGCGCAGACGTTTCAGCACGTCTCATCCACCTCCAGACGATAGCCCAGCCGCCGGACCGCCTCGATGCGGATGTTGGAGCCGATGCTGCGCAGCTTTTTCCGCAGAAAGCCCACATAGACCTCCACATGGTTCTCTACCGCCTCGGAGTCATACCCCCATACCCAGGCCAGGATCACTTCCTTGGAGATGATACTGCTCTGCGCCTGAAGGAGAAAGCGCATCACGTCGAATTCCTTCGCGGACAGGCGGACGTATTTTATTCCGCAGGACAGCGTGCAGGCGCCAAGGTCCAGGACGGTATTTCCTAACATCAGCTGATCCACCTGGGGCACCTGCCGACGGAGCAGGGCATTGATGCAGGCCAGCAGCTCCCGGATGTTGAAGGGCTTCGTCAGGTAATAGTCGGCCCCAGCGTTGAGTCCCTCAATTCGATCCTCTAATTCGGAGCGGGCGGTGAGCATCAGGATGGGGGTTCCGCAGCGCTTGGCCCGCACCTCCCGGGCCACCTGCTAGCCGTTCATTTTGGGCATCATCACGTCCAGGATCAGCAGGTCATAAATTCCCAACTCCGCATATTCAACTCCGGCCTCGCCGTCGTAGACGCACTCCGCTTCAAACCCCTTGCGCTCCAAAACTGACCGGATGGAGTCGGCCAGCAGCTTTTCATCCTCGATAATCAATACTTTCATAGCAGCCTCCGGTGGAAGACGGTTTGCCCCCTTGGCATTATACTACACAAAAACGCTGAATCGAAGCTGAAAAACAGAATTTTACAGGGAAAGGGGAAGAAGCGCCTACAGCGTGTTCGCAGTCTTTTCAGCGTCTATTCAGCAAAGGGTGCTATCATCAGGTATCATCTGCCGTACCACTCCAAGGCGTAAGTACGGCGTGAAAGGAGCTTTTCACACATGACCTTAGTGAAACCGGCGCCCGATGCCCAAGTACGAGAGGAAAAACAGAACAAGCGGACATGGCCCTTTCCTCACCCCAAGCATGGGAAGCGGTGGCTGATCCTGGGCGTGATCGCGCTTCTGTTCCTGGCCTTTGCCGGGAAGTTTCTGCTGGGCCAGGCTGCTCAGGTGACGCTGGACGGCTCCTTTGAAACACTGAACGGAACAGTCCGCTCCATCTCCGGCAGCAAGGTAGTCGGCACGGGAAACACCGTGACCCGCGAGGTGACCATCGCTGTGCAAAATCCCGGCGGTCTCAGCGCGTCTCAGGTGGCCGCGGCTTCCATCAACGGTTTGGGCAGCGCGGGCAACGGCACCTTTACTTACCAGTCGGAGAGCACGGTCACAGCCAGTGCCAGCGGCACCGCCACCGCGATCCATGCCGCTGAAGGCAGCACTGTTTCCAAGGGACAGGCATTGGTCACCCTGGGCGGTGATGATTTGGAAGACAAGATCCAAAATGCGGCAGACAGCTTGAGAAATGCGGAGCTTTCTATGGAAAACACGCAGAAACAGCTGGAGAATTACACCATCACCTTCCCCATCAGCGGGACAGTCATCGACAAGGAGTACAAGGCCGGCGATACTGTGGAATCGGGCAAGACGCTGTGTACCATCTACGACCTGAGCTATCTGGAGATGACGCTGAACATCGACGAGCTGGACATCTCCACGGTGGAGGTGGGGCAGGCGGTCCAGATCACTGCGGAAGCGGTGGAGAGCAAGACCTTTACCGGAGTGGTCACCAAGGTCTCTGTGGCGGGCAATACCTCCGGCGGGATCACCTCCTATCCGGTCACTGTCCGGATTGATGAGAGCGACGGCCTGCTGCCAGGTATGAATGTGGACGCGGAGATCGTTTTGGAGGAGGCCTCTGATGCGCTGGCCATCCCCAGCAGCGCCGTCACCCGAGGCGGCGGGAACACCTCTCTGGCGCTCATCACCCAGGATTCTCCCAGTGCAGAAAACGCCGTGAAGATTCGATAGGGATGCCTTCTGCCGAATTTTGGGAGAATAAAGCAGGGTTGTCACGGGATTTCCTCACCCGCAGATACGCTTTTCTCCGTTATTTCCGCCCCGTTTCTTCTGTTCGTGGGTCACGTCGTGGGTCAACTGGAGATTTCCGTTCGCCAAGGCATACCAGCTATCCCAACATGACCTCCCGCCCCGAAAGCCTGGCCGTCCCGGTTTTGTCCCGGTTTGCAAAATGACCTTGCAATCCACCTGCCGCCGTGCTATACTTTCACCGTAATTGAATAGAAAATCTTCAGGGCAGGGTGTGATTCCCTACCGGTGGTACAGCCCACGAGCCGCAAGGCATGATTCGGTGAAACTCCGAAGCCGACAGTACAGTCTGGATGAAAGAAGATGACAACGCAACGCAGGGGACTGCTTTGCGTCTATGGAAGTTGCTCTGGGATGTGTTTGCATTCCGGAGCTTTGCTTTTACACAAGGATCTTGTGTTTTTCTGTCTTGCCCTGAACGGTTCGTTCAGGGCTTTTTCTTTTGGAGGTAACGGTATGAATGATGTGGAATCTATGCGTCTGGCCTTGGTGCTGGCGGAACGGGGCCGGGGCTGGACGGCGCCCAATCCCATGGTGGGCGCCGTGATCGTAAAGGACGGCGCGGTCATCGGACAGGGCTGGCATGAGCGGTACGGGGAACCCCACGCGGAGCGCAACGCGCTGGCAGCCTGCACCGCCGACCCCGCCGGAGCCACCATGTATGTGACGTTGGAGCCCTGCTGTCACCACGGAAAGCAGCCGCCCTGCGTGGATGCGATCCTGGCATCCGGCATCCGCCGGGTGGTGATCGGCTCCGCAGACCCAAATCCGCTGGTGGCGGGAAAGGGCGTGGCGATTCTGCGCTCTCGCGGCGTGGAGGTAACGGAAAACGTTCTGCGGGAGGAATGTGACGCGCTGAACAGGATCTTCTTCCACTACATCACCACCGGGCGGCCCTTCGTTTGCATGAAATACGCCATGACGATGGACGGCAAGATCGCGGCCTATACGGGTGCGTCCAAGTGGGTCACGGGCGAGACGGCCCAGCGCCATGTCCAGCAGCAGCGCCACCGGTTCCGGGGCATCATGGTAGGCGTGGGCACGGTATTGGCGGACGATCCCCTCCTGACCTGCCGTATGGAGAACGGGCGAAACCCCGTTCGCATCATCTGCGACACCCATCTGCGGACGCCGCCGCAGGCGCAGGTGGTCGCCACCGCAGAACAGATCCAGACCATCCTCGCCACCTGCTGCACCGACCCGGAAAAGCAGGCGGTTTACCGGAGGGCCGGGTGTCAGGTGCTCTGCCTGAATGAGAAAAACGGCCATGTGGATCTCCGGCAGCTCATGGAGCGGCTGGGGCGGGAACAGATCGACAGCATCCTGCTGGAGGGCGGCGGAACGCTGAACTGGGCCGCGCTGGAATGCGGCATCGTGCAGCAGGTGCAGGCGTATATCGCCCCAAAGCTGTTCGGCGGAAGGGACGCGAAAACCCCCGTGGAGGGCGTGGGCGTCCCCGTTCCGACCAATGCCTTCCGATTGAAAAACAGCCGGCTGGAACGGCTGGGCGAGGATCTTCTGATAGAAAGCGAGGTGAAATATCCGTGTTCACAGGAATCGTAGAAGAAGTCGGAGCGATCAGGAACATCAAGCGCGGGCAGCACTCCGCCGTCCTGACGATCCATGCGAAAACTGTTTTAGAGGAGACCCGGATCGGAGACAGCATCGCTGTGAACGGCATCTGCCTGACAGTGACCCGGCTTTTTCCCGATGGCTTTTCGGCGGACGTGATGCACGAGACGCTGAACCGCTCGTCCCTTGCGGGACTCACGGCGGGGAGCGTGGTCAATCTGGAGCGGGCCATGCCTGCCAACGGTCGCTTCGGCGGGCATATCGTAGCGGGCCATGTGGACGGTGTCGGACACATTTCCGACATCCGCCGGGACGATACCGCCGTCTGGTACACCGTCCACGCGGGGCCGGAGATATTGCGCTATGTGGTGGAAAAAGGCTCCATCACCATCGACGGCATCAGCCTGACGGTGGCCGCCGTGGACGGCGAGGGCTTTTCCGTGTCCACCATCCCCCATACGGTGACCCAGACCAATCTGAGCCAGCGGCGCCGGGGCGATCCGGTGAATCTGGAGACCGACGTGGTGGGCAAGTACATCGAAAAGCTGCTGCGTCCGGAAGAACCGAAACCGCATACCACAACGAACGAAAGCAACCTCACAAAAGAAATGCTGCTGCGCTGCGGCTTTTGACAAGGAGATTTTACTATGAATTTCAATACCATTCCCGAGGCACTGGAAGATCTGAGACAGGGGAAGATCATTCTGGTCACAGACGATCCCGACCGTGAAAACGAGGGCGATTTCATCTGCGCCGCCGAGTTTGCCACCACGGAGAACATCAACTTCATGGCCACCCACGGCAAGGGCCTGATCTGTATGCCCATGTCGGAGGCCTTTGTCCGCAAGCTGCAATTCCCCCAGATGGTGCAGAACAACACTGACAACCACGAAACGGCCTTCACGGTGTCCATCGACCACATTTCCACCACCACCGGCATCTCCGCCGCCGAGCGCTCCGTGACGGCGATGGCCTGCGTGGAGGAGGGCGCGAGGGCGGAGGATTTCCGCCGACCGGGCCATATGTTCCCCCTGCTGTCGAAAAAAAACGGCGTGCTGGAGCGGGAGGGCCATACGGAGGCCACCGTTGACCTGTGCCGTCTGGCGGGGCTGAAGGAATGCGGCCTGTGCTGCGAGATCATGCGGGAGGACGGCACCATGATGCGCACCGCCGAGCTGATGACGCTGGCGGAGCAGTTTGGCATCAAGTTCATCACCATCCGGGACCTGCAGGCGTACCGCAAGTGCCACGAAAAGCTGGTGGATCAGGTCACGGCGGTGAATATGCCCACGAAATACGGCGATTTCAAAGCCTACGGCTTTGTGAGCCGTCTGAATGGCGAGCACCATGTCGCGCTGGTGAAGGGCGACATCGGCGACGGGAAGGACGTTCTCTGCCGGGTCCATTCCGAGTGCCTGACCGGAGACACCTTCGGCTCTCTCCGCTGTGACTGCGGACAGCAGTTAGCCGCCGCCATGACCCAGATTGAAAACGAGGGCCGGGGCATCCTGCTCTATATGCGGCAGGAGGGCCGGGGCATCGGCCTCATCAACAAGCTGCGGGCCTATGAATTGCAGGAGCAGGGCATGGACACGCTGGAGGCCAATCTGGCTCTGGGCTTCCATGGGGACGAGCGGGAGTATTTCCTCGGTGCGCAGATCCTACGGGAGCTTGGTGTCAAGAGTCTGCGCCTGCTGACTAACAACCCGGACAAGGTGTATCAGCTCTCCGAGTTCGGTCTGGAGATCTCCCAACGGGTTCCGATCCAGATGGCGGCAACAGCGCATGATTTGTTCTACCTGAAAACCAAGCAGGCACGAATGGGACACATTTTGAAATATTAACAAAGAAAGAGGTACTTAAATATGAAAACCTACGAGGGAAAGCTGGTCTCCAAAAGCATCAAGGTGGGCATCGTAGCCGCCCGGTTCAACGAATTCATCACCTCCAAGCTCCTCAGCGGCGCACTGGACGGCCTGCTGCGGCACGAGGTTCGGGAGAACGATGTTCATGTGGCGTGGGTCCCCGGCGCGTTTGAGATCCCGCTGGTGGCGGCGAAGATGGCAAAGAGCGGCAGGTATGACGCCGTCATCTGCCTCGGCGCGGTGATCCGCGGTTCCACCAGCCACTATGACTACGTCTGCAACGAGGTTTCCAAGGGGATCGCCTCCGTTTCTCTGGAAAGCGGCGTGCCCGTTCTCTTTGGCGTTCTGACCACGGAAAATATCGAGCAGGCCATCGAGCGGGCCGGCACCAAGGCGGGCAATAAGGGCTACGACTGTGCGGTCAGCGCCATTGAGATGGTCAACCTGCTCCACGAACTGGACGCGGAGTAACACACAGACACACCATGATCATCATTCAAGCAAATGGGGCAGAGGGGGAACTGGAGGAAAAGATCCTGGCCCTTCTGCGGCGGGAGGACATCGCCGCAGAGCGGGTCTCTCTCAGCTCCCGACACACGCTCACCTTCCCGGAGCTGACCATTGACGGACGTTCCCAACAGGCGTTTCAAAACGGAACCGCGCTGGCGCTGACCCGGATCGAGTTCAATATGCTGCTGTTTCTCGCCAGCAATCCGGGGGTCACGCTTTCCAAGGAGGATCTGTTTTTTGCCGTGTGGGGTCGGGACAGCGCGGACACCCTGAAGGTCGTGGCGAATACCGTCTCCAATCTCCGCAGAAAGCTGGGCGGCAGCCACACCTATATCCGCACGGTCCGGGGCGGGTACGCGTTCTCGGCGCTCTCCGCCACCGCCTGAAGTGACCCCTTCAAAGCGGATCGAAGCAAGAGCAGCAGAGTCGCGCAGCCCAGCGGGGCCGCGACGCCTCGGAGCAGCGACGCACATAAGCGCATCGCTGCTCCGAAGGCTTTCTGCGTTCTTCGGGAGCACTCCCAACCAAGACCCAAAAGCGGCAAAGTTTGCCGTTTTAAGCCCCGGCCACGCAGGGTTTCCGAAACGTGTGAAACAGTCCGAGGGTAGTAATAGCGCCCCCATCCGAAACGCCCCCTGTTTCGGCGTGTAAGCCGCTGTGTGCGATCTTTCTCCGAAAGCCGAGTGGTGTACCCACTTTCGGGAGCGAAAGCGAGCGTGAGGCATTTGTGCGAGAGGCTGAAAAACGCGATGAAAGATGGTCTGAGATGGAGCTGTTGCTGATGGTGGTGGTCCACAGAGAACCGGGAAATGTATGTATATAAAAGCGTGGCGGAATAAAATGGATTTCACTGGCAGCGCAAAGCCACGCTGTGGCCGAGGGAAGGAAGGCCCCTGTTTCGGCGTGTAAGCCGTTGTGTGCGATTTTTCTCTGAAAGCCGAGTGTGTACCCGCTTTCGCCCGTGAAAGCGAACGTGGGCCATTTGTGAGAGAAGTTGAAAAACGCGATGAAAAGCGGTTTGGAACAGCGTTGTGACGGTAACTTTTTGGCGATATTTGCGGAAACGATTTTGGGCGAAAAGCCGAACTTTTTAAGCTGGATTTTTGGATGGTGAGAGCCGTTCGATTTTATACAGATGTTTTCGTCAGCTATTATCTGGGCGGAGAACTGGGCGATCGGATCTACCAGAGCAGCGGGATCGAGACCTATTGCTACACAGAGGAGGAGTGCAGATGGACGCCGGTCAGCACCCGGGCATGGAAGAAGCTTGAACCAAAACCCAAGGTCATTTCCAAGAAAGAGGCGATCGCCTTGGAGGATGCCTGGCGTGATCAGTATCCATCCCTGATGTGCCTGGTTCGCCATCGGCATGACACAGACGTCATTGTGGACTGTGCCAAACGGCTGCTGGACGAGGGAAAGGATCCCTCCTGGTTTGAGGGGATGTGGGACAACATGGGCGGCGGAATTCCCGCTGATACCTTGCGTGCTCTTGAATGTGCATTCGTGGCGCTTTACACCCGGAACAGAGGCCTGTCCAGGTGATCCGCCCGGAGAAGCAGCTGCCTTTTCCGGCCTTTTGAGGGGGCAAAAGGGGATGCGGTAAAACAGACAGAAGAAAAATGAGTGCAAACTGTCAAAACGGCAGTTTGCACTCGTTTTTTTATGGCCCGATCCCTGCTTTGGAGCCAAAGTCTGTAGCTGCAACGGCCCCTTTCTGACAGGCTGGATCTCCTGCCGACGATACAGAAAAAGCGGCTTTTGGTGCTTTGACCGCTCTGTTCACAGCGTCTGCGGCGGAAGGGGGTCAGCGGCGGCGGCGTCCGCTGTAATGGCCCCGTCTGCCCGCCCCCATGCCGGCGCGGTAGCGCCGGGACCGGCGGAACACCAGCAGACGCAGCAGGACCACCGCCCCAACGATCAGCACCACTGCCAGGATGAGCTTGACCCCGGAGTTCTGGAAGAAGTGCTCCACCTGAGACTTATAGTACAGCAGCTGGGACCGCTCCACCGAGGTGTCCGCCACTAGATCCAGAGTTCCGTACTCCGTCCCCTCATAGCTGAGCACCATGGTTCCCAGCACCTGCCCCGCCTCCACAGGGGCGTCCACGCTTTCGCTGAACAGGCGGGGGACCATCTCCACCCGGTCCAGGTCCACGTCCTTGGGCAGGGTGCGGGTGACCTCACCCTGGGGCTTGACGTTCACCTCGTCCGCCTGGGTGGACAGGTTGACCTTGACCTTGGCCACCAGCGTGCCCTCCGGGGCCAGGGTGACCCGGCGGAAGTTGTCAAAGCCCCAGTCCAGCAGGCGGATGGTCTCATAGAACTGGCCCTGGCGCTCCTCTCCATTGGCGTCCGTCACCGGACCGGAACCCAGGATGACTGAGATCAGATAGGTGTCCCCGTCCTTCGCCGTCTCAACCAGGCACTTGCCCGCCTCGTCGGTGGAGCCCGTCTTGCCCCCGGTGCCCCGGCGGTAGAGATAGCCGGTATAAGTCCAGTTGGAGGTGAGGGCGTTGGTGTTGCGGACGGTGCGCTCCTCCGACAGGTTGGTGGCGGGGATCACATAATTGGGGCTGGTGATGATGGTCTGAAACAGCTCATGTTCCATGGCCGCCTGCATCATCAGGGCGATGTCATAGGCGGTGGTATAGTGATTGGGGTCGTGGAAGCCGTGGACATTGACAAAGTGGGTCCCCTGGCAGCCCAGCTCCTTGGCCCGCTGGTTCATGTGCTCCACAAAGGCCGCCTGATCCCCGTCCACCGCCTCCGCCAGGATCTGGGCCGCCTCGTTGGCCGAGGGGAGCAGCAGGCAGTACAGCAGCTGCTCCACCGTCAGCACCTCTCCCGCCTTGATATTGGCGGTGGAGCTCCCTTCCGGGATCTGGGCGGCCGAGGCGGAGGCCGTGATGGGGGTATCCGGAGCGAACTTCCCCTCCTGGATGGCCTCCAGCACCAGCAGGGCGGTCATTACCTTGGTGATGCTGGCGGGATAGGCCTTCTCATAGGCCCCCTTCTCGTACAGGACCTCATTGTAATTGGCGTCCAGCAGAACGGCGTGGGTGCAGTTCAGCGCCGGTTCCTCCAGGGCGGAGGCGGACACCGGCAGGAACAGGGCCGCCAGCACAGACAGCGTTAGGACCAGCGACAGAAAACGTGATTTTTTCATTGGGCAATTCTCCATGTATATGGTATAATAAAAAGATGAATTGGAACCGGCGGGATGGGCGTTCCAATAATATGTAAACTTTATTATAACAAACGCCCCACCGCTCCGCAAGCGTCAGGAGGGAGAAAAATATGGCGGATCTGCCCCGGTATGAGAAGTGGGCCCTGCTGCTCACCGCCGGCTTCGTCCTGTTCACAGGCGGCTGGTTCCTGGCGGGACACAGCAGCCCGGAGCCGTACACCATCACCGCCGCCCGACCGGACGGCAGCGTCCCTCTCCAGCCCGATGGGAGCCGGAGCGATGAGGGCGGCCGCCCGGACAGCCTGCTGGAGGGCGAAATCATCGATCTGAACACCGCCGCCCCGGAGGATCTGGAGCGTCTGCCGGGCATTGGCCCGGCCAAGGCGGAGGCCATCGCCGCCTACCGGACGGAGCACGGCCCCTTTCGGACGGTGGACCAGTTGATGGAGGTCTCCGGGATCGGGGAGGCCACCCTGGAGGCCCTGCGTCCGTATATCACAGCCTCCGCCCCGGGCTGACCCGGCCGCCTACCGTTTTCAGAACAAAAGGAGTTTCAAGCTATGGCAAAAATATTGGTCGTGGACGACGAGCGCGTCCTGGTAAAGGGGATCACCTTTAACCTGAAAAATGAGGGCTATCAGGTAGAGACCGGCTATGACGGGGAGGAAGCCGTGGAGCTGGCCCGGGAGGGCAACTTTGACCTGATCATCCTGGATCTGATGATGCCCAAGATCGATGGGCTCCAGGCCTGTATGCGCATCCGGGAGTTCTCCAACGTCCCTGTCATCATGCTCACCGCCAAGGGGGAGGACGCGGACAAGATCATGGGCTTTGAGTGCGGGGCGGACGACTACATCACCAAGCCCTTCAACATCCTGGAGCTGAAGGCGCGGGTCCGCGCCCTGCTGCGCCGTTCCGGTGCGGCGGTGCAGCGCCAGGCGGCCAAAAGTCCCCTTACCGTGGGCCACATCCGTCTGGACCCCAATGAGCGTTCCGCCTGGAAGGACGGGGTCCCGGTGGACCTCACCGCCAAGGAGTTCGACCTGATGGAGCTGCTCATGCGCAACCCCGGCCGGGTGTACAGCCGGGAGAACCTGCTCAATGTGGTGTGGGGCTATGAGTACATCGGGGACTACCGCACGGTTGACGTCCATGTCCGCCGCCTGCGGGAGAAGCTGGAACTGGACCCCGCCAACCCCGAGTATATCCGCACCAAGTGGGGGGTGGGCTACTACCTCAGCAGCCGCCCCGTCTCCGCCGCTCCATCCAAATGACCGAAGCCCGCCAGAAAGGGGAAGTCCCTTGAGCACAGAGAAGGAACAACAGAAGATCCCGTTTTTCGCCCGCCTCCAGGTCAAATATGCCATGAGCTATCTGGCCATCCTGGCCCTGGTGCTGGTGCTGCTGAACACCTACCCGCTTTTGGCCGCCCAGGACCTGCTGGTTTCCTCCAAGAAGGACTCCCTGCGCAGCCAGGCGGCCGTGATGTCCTCCGCCCTCATGGAGCTGGAGTCCCTCTCCGCCGACCAGGTGGCCCGGGTGATGAACCGGCTGGACAGCATGGGGCTGGAGCGTATTCTGGTCACCGACCCCTCCGGCCTGCTGCTGTACGACAGCCTGACCCAGCAGGAGAAGGAGGAGGGAGAGGAGCCGGCGGAGCAGCCGGCCTCCCCGCAATACCAGTATGCCCTCTTTCAGGAGGTGGTGCTGGCCCTTCAGGGCAATGACGTCTTTTACTCGGCCTACAAGGAGGGCACCCTCCTCTCCACCGCCGCCGCCCCCATCGTGTACCGCGACATGACCATCGGCGCCATTTATATCCGCGACCGGGACGAGACCCAGGGGGCCCTGCTGATGAACCTTCAGCAGAACCTGCGCACCATCTCCCTGGTGCTGGCGGTGATCGCCCTGACGGTGAGCGCGCTCTTTTCCAGGGTGCTCACCGCCCGCATCGGGGCGCTGCTTGGGGCCATCCGGGTGGTGGGCGAGGGGGAGTACGGCCACCGCCTTCAGCCGGCGGGGAAGGACGAACTGGCCCACCTGGCAGAGGAGTTCAATCAGCTCACTGACCGCCTTCAGACCACCGAGGAGGTCCGCCGCCGCTTTGTCTCCGACGCCTCCCATGAGCTCAAGACCCCTCTGGCCTCCATCCGCCTGCTGGCCGACTCCATCCTTCAGAGCGAGGAGATGGACCGGGAGACTCTGCGGGACTTCGTTTCCGACATCGGGGAGGAGGCCGACCGCCTGACCCGCATCACCGAGCATCTGCTCTCCCTCACCCGGCTGGACAGCCTGCCGGTGGGGGCGACCCAGATCGTGGACCTGGCCGCTGTGGCCAGGCGGGCCCTGTCCATGCTGGCCCCGGTGGCAGACGCCGCCCAGGTCACGGTAGAGGCCAGTCTGCGCTCCGGCTGCACCCTGCGGTGTACCGAGGACGATTTGTACCAGATCTGCTTCAATCTGATGGAAAACGCCATCAAGTACAATCTGCCCGGCGGAAAGGTGTTCGTCTCCGTCTGCCGGGACGGGGACCAGGTGCTGCTGGAGGTGGCCGACACCGGCATCGGCATCCCGGAGGAGGAGCTGCCCAAGGTGTTCAACCGCTTCTACCGGGTGGACAAGGCCCGCTCCCGGGCCGCGGGGGGCACCGGCCTGGGGCTGTCCATTGTCCGGGACACCGTGCGCCGCCACGGGGGCTGGATCACAGCCCAGCGCCGCCAGCCCGAGGGCAGCGTATTCACCGCCGGCTTCCCCTGCGAGACTCCCGAGGTAGGAGGTGAGCCCCTGTGAGACCTGCCGCATTGCTGGCCGCGCTGGCCCTGGCCCTATCCCTCTCCGGCTGCGGAGGCAGTGGGGACAGCTCCGGTGTGCTGCTCTATTTCTGCGCGGATCCGGCCAGGGGGACGCCCCACGGTCCGGCCATCCGCTCCCAGCCCTACCAGGGTCCGGGGGGAACTGGGGTGGAGGAGCTGGTGGACGCCCTGCTCTCCGGGCCAACCCAGGGCGGCCTGACCTCGCCCTTCCCCGAGGGGCTCACCCTCCAGGGCTGGTCCCTGGAGGATGGTCTGCTCACCCTCAGCCTGTCGGAGCAGTACGGCGGGCTGGCCGATGTGTCCCTCACCCTGGCGGACTACTGCCTGGTCCTCACTTTGAGTCAGGTGGACGGGGTGGACGCCGTCCAGATCCAGTCCGCCGGACACACCTACCACTCCCGCAGTCACCAGACCATGCAGGCGGAGGAGGCCATTTTGGACCAGGAGGCTCTGTCCGCCCCCGGGGACTGAGACCCTCACTTTTTTCTTGACAAGCCCGCCCGATCTCATTACTCTTAGTATTGGTATATTATCTTTTCAGAAAGAGGGAATCTCCATGAGCGACTATCAGATCTCCACCGACTGCCTCCACGCCGGTTACCGGCCCGGCAACGGCGAGCCCCGCAATTTCCCCATCGTCCAGTCCACCACCTTCCGCTATGAGACCAGCGAGGAGATGGGCAAGCTGTTCGACCTGGAGGCCAGCGGTTACTTCTATACCAGACTCCAGAACCCCACCAACGATACGGTGGCGGCCAAGATCTGCGCCCTGGAGGGGGGCTCCGCCGCCATGCTGCTGTCCTCCGGGCAGGCGGCCAACTTCTATGCCATCTTCAACATTGCAGGCTGCGGAGACCACATCATCTCCTCCACCTCCATCTACGGCGGGACCTTTAACCTGTTTTCCGTCACCATGAAGCGCATGGGCGTCGAGTTCACCTTCGTGGATCCCGAGTGCTCTGAGGAGGAGCTGAACGCCGCCTTCCGGCCCAACACCAAGGCGGTCTTTGGCGAGACCATCGCCAACCCTGCCCTCACCGTCCTGGATATCGAGAAGTTTGCCAAGGCGGCCCACGCCCACGGCGTGCCCCTCATCATGGATAACACCTTTGCCACCCCGGTGAACTGCCGCCCCTTCCAGTGGGGCTGTGACATCGTCACCCACTCCACCACCAAGTATATGGACGGCCACGCCCTCACGGTGGGCGGCGCCATCGTGGACAGCGGCAACTTCGACTGGAACGCCTATGCCGACAAGTTCCCCGGCCTGACCACTCCGGATGAGAGCTACCACGGGGTCACCTACACCCAGCGCTTCGGCCTGGAGGGGGCTTATATCACCAAGGCCACCGTCCAGCTCATGCGGGACCTGGGTTCCATCCCCTCCCCCCACAACTGCTTCCTGCTGAACATCGGGCTGGAGACCCTGCCCCTGCGGATGAAAAAGCACTGCGAGAATGCCCAGGCAGTGGCCGAGTACCTCCAGGGCCACGACAAGATCGCCTGGGTGCAGTACGCCGGGCTGCCCGGAGACAAGTACCACCAGCGGGCCCAGAAGTACCTGCCCAACGGCACCTGCGGTGTGGTCATCTTCGGCGTCAAGGGCGGCCGGGCCGCGGCGGAGAAATTCATGGCGGGGCTGAAGCTGGCCTCTATCGCCACCCATGTGGCGGACGCCAAGACCTGTGTGCTGCATCCCGCCTCCTCCACCCACCGCCAGATGAACGATGCGGAGCTGGCCGCCGCCGGAGTCTCCCCAGATTTGGTGCGCTTCTCCGTCGGTATCGAGGATGCAAAAGACATCATTGCAGACCTGGAGCAGGCGCTGGCCTGCGTGTGACCGTATCTCAAAAACGGGGGCGGAGCACAAAATGCCCCGCCCCTGCCCAAGCTTCAACAGGAGGGATCCCTATGACAGGTGAGACTGTTCTTATGTACAACTGCTCCGGCCCGGAGTGGGCCAAGCTCCGTCAGATCTTTCTCATGCTCCGGGTTCGGATCCGGCAGGTCGCGCCGGAACAGTACGGGCTGACGCTGGAGGAGCTGTTGTCCCGCAGTGAGGAGAGCCGCCCGGTGGAGGAGTCCTTTCTGGAGCCCATGCTGGTGTTCTGCGGCTTGGCTCAGGGCCGTCTGGATCAGATCCTGACCACGATGAACCGCGCCGGCCTGCCCCGGATCGCCCTGAAGGCGATGCTCACCCCCACCAACAAAAGCTGGAACTCCCAGCAGCTTTGGACTGAGCTGCGCCTGGAGCACGAGGCCATGACCGCCCAGCAGAAGCCCCGGCACAGCAAGTCCGAACAGACCCCGGAATGATCCGGTTCGGACGCTCCGTACTGAGACGCGCCGGGGGCGGCGAAAGCCGCCCCTGGTGTTTTTTTGATTCCTCTGGCAATGAAAAAATCCGGCATCAGCCGGATTTTTTCACAGACAAACAGGGGCCCGCAGCATAGCCGGGGCCCCTGCTTTCAGTCATACAGATCAGTTGGAGGCGGTGTCCAGATCGGTGTCGTCGCCCCAGAGCATATTCTTGCGCAGCTCGGCGCCCACGATCTCCATCTGGTGCTGAGCCAGCTGAGCCCGCTTGGAGTTGAAGAAGGTGCGGCCGAAGCTCTTGTTCTCGGCGATCCAGCGGCCGGCGAAGGTGCCGTCCTGAATGTCGTTCAGAACCGCCTTCATGTTCTTCTTGGTCTCCTCATAGGGCAGAACGCGGGGGCCGGAGACGTACTCGCCGAACTCCGCGGTGTCGGAGATGGAGTAGTTCATGGCAGCCACGCCGCCCTTGTTGATCAGGTCGATGATGAGCTTCATCTCGTGGATGCACTCGAAGTAGGCATTTTCGGGGGCATAGCCGGCCTCCACCAGAGTCTCGAAGCCGCACTTCATCAGATCCACCACGCCGCCGCACAGGACAGCCTGCTCGCCGAACAGGTCGGTTTCGGTCTCGTCGTGGAAGGTGGTCTCCATGATGCCGGCGCGGGCGCCGCCGATGCCGGCGATGTAGGCCAGGGCGATCTTCATGGCGTCGCCGGTGGCGTTCTGCTCCACAGCCACCAGGCAGGGCACGCCTTTCCCGGCCACATAGGTGGAGCGGACGGTGTGGCCGGGGCCCTTAGGAGCGGCCATGAACACATCTACGCCCTTGGGGGGGACGATCTGCTGATAGCGGATGTTGAAGCCGTGGGCAAAGGCCAGGGCGTTGCCGTCCTCCAGATTGGGGGCGATATCTCTCTTATACACATCGGCCTGGACCTCGTCGTTGATGAGCATCATCACGATGTCGCCCCACTTGGCAGCCTCAGGCACGGTCATGACTTTCAGGCCGTCCTTCTCCGCCACGGACCAGTTCTTGGAGCCGGCGCGCAGGCCGACGCACACGTCACAGCCGGAATCCTTCAGGTTCAGGGCATGGGCATGGCCCTGGGAGCCGTAGCCGATGATGGCGATCTTCTTTCCATTGAGATAGTTGATGTCACAGTCTTTTGCGTAATACATCTTTGCCATTGTAATGCACTCCTTTTGGTATGACGTTGTTAAACTACAATTCAAAACAGCGTGGGCCGAGGATTCGGCCGGCCGATGGATTGACACTGGGATCACAGCACGTTTTTGCCGTAGTTGTATTCGGTGCGGAGCTTGCTGTCGTCGTAGATGGAGCTGAGGCCCCGCTCGATGGCCAGGGTACCCGTCTTGGCCATCTCCAGGATGCCGAAGTCGGACAGCAGGCGGATCAGGGCGGAGGTTTTGCTCTTGTCCCCGAAGATAGCCACGGTGAGGGTCTCCCGGCTCACGTCGATGATGTTGGCCCGGAAGATATTAGCCATCTGGATCACCTCGTCCCGGGCGGCCCGGTCCTCTGCCCGTACCTTGATCATGGCGAACTCGCGCTGGATGGAGGTCTCCTCGTCCAGGATCTTCACCACCTGCACCGGGATCAGCTTCCGGCACTGGGCGGTGATCTGATTGACCATCAGCTCGTCCCCCAGGATCACGATGGTGATGCGGGTCAGGCCGGGCTGGCTGGTCTCGCCGGAGACGATGGACTCGATGTTATATCCCTTGCGGGAGAACAGCCGGGCGACCTGGCTGAGGACGCCGGGGATGTCCTGGACCAGCAGGGAGAGGGTGTAGAGCTTCTTTTCTGGATCAAAGGTCTTGTTCATCCGTGCCGCCCCCCTTACTTCAGCAGAAAATCAGTGATATGGGCGCCGCCGGCCACCATAGGCCGGACCATCTCGTCCATGTCCACCTGGCAGTCGATGACATAGCCGCAGCCGCATGACAGGGCCTCTTGAAGGGCCTGCTCCATCTCCGCGCGGTTGGTGACCCGCCGGCCCTTCAGACCGTAGGCCTCGGCCAGCTTCACGAAGTCGGGACCGCGGTCCAGGGTGGTCTCGGAGTAGTGCTCCTGATAGATCAGGTGCTGCCACTGGCGGACCATGCCAAGAGTTCCGTTGTTGAACACCACGGTGATGATGGGAAGGTGGTAGTGCTCCACAGTGGCCAGCTCGTGGCAGTTCATCCGGAAGCAGCCGTCTCCGGTGGTATGGATGACCACCTTGTCCGGGTTGCCCACCTTGGCCCCGATGGCGGCTCCCAGGCCGAAGCCCATGGTGCCAAAGCCGCCGGAAGTGAGCAGCTGGCCGGGGTAGTCGAAGTGGAAGTGCTGGATGGACCACATCTGATGCTGCCCCACGTCGGTGGCTACGATAGAGCCCTGGGGCGCCGCCTGCTGGATGGCGTCCAGGATCTGTCCCGGGGTCAGCCGGTCTGTGCCGTGCTCCACCGGCTGTTTTTCCCGCAGGGGGAGGATGTGCTCCTTCCACTCGGTGTGCTGATACTGGGGGAGGCGCTGGTTGAGCAGCTCCAGCACCCGCTTGGCGGAGCCCACGATGTGGTGGTCGGTAAGCACGTTCTTATCGATCTCAGAGCGGTCGATGTCGATGTGTACGATCTTGGCCTGGCTGGCGAAGGTGTCCGGCTGGAGGGCCACCCGGTCGGAGAAGCGGCAGCCCACCGCGATGAGCAGGTCGCACTCGTTGCAGGCCACATTGCTGGCCTGGGAGCCGTGCATCCCGATCATCCCTGTGGTCAGAGGGTGGGCGCCGGGGAAGCCGCCGCCGCCCATGACGGTGATGGCCACCGGGGCGTCCAGATTCTCGGCAAAGGTGCGGAACTGCCGGTCCGCCCGCCCCCGGACCACGCCGCCGCCGCAGATCAGCAGGGGGCGCTCCGATTGGGCGATCATCTCCACCAGCGTGTCGATGTCCCCCAGGTCGGGCTCGGGGGCCTTCAGGCCGTGGCTCACCGCCAGCTGGCGGATGCTGTCCGTCCCCCGGTTCTGGTCCCAGGGGATGAACTCATAGTCGATCATGGTGTTGAGGAAGGTGACATTTTTCAAAAAGTCGATGAGCACCGGGCCGGGCCGGCCAGTGGCCGCCACGGCAAAGGCCTGGCGCATCACATCGGGGATGGTCTGAGGATCCCGGACCAGATAGGTGGCCTTGGTGATGGGCATGGCGATGCCGGTGATGTCCACCTCCTGGAAGGAGTCCTTGCCCAGCAGCCCCTCGCTGACGTTGCAGGTGATGAATACCACGGGGGAGGAGTCCATGTAGGCGGTGGCGATGCCGGTGGTCAGATTGGTGGCCCCCGGGCCGGAGGTGGCGAAGCACACCCCCACCTTGCCGGTGGAGCGGGCATAGCCGTCCGCGGCGTGGGCGGCGCCCTGCTCATGGGCAGTCAATACATGATGTATTTTATCTTGATAATGATACAGCTCGTCATAGAGATTCAGGATGGTCCCGCCGGGATAGCCAAAGACGGTGTCCACCTCCTGCTCCAGCAGACACTCCATGATGGCCTGGGTGGCTCTTACTTTCAAATCTGCTGCCTCCTTATGTAGAATTAGGAATGAGGAATTGTGGTATCAGCCGCATCGCTTTCTTAATTTCTAACTCCTAATTCCTAATTAGATTTTCCCCGCGCCCTTCTGCACGGCGACCATGCCGGTGCGTGCCACCTCCAGAATGGAGAAGGGGCGCATCATGGACTGGAAGGTGTCCAGCCGGTCGGGAGTGTCGGACAGCTCCAGGGTGAGGGAGGTGGGAGAGATGTCCGTCACCTTGGCCCCCATGATCTCGCAGATGGTCATAATATCCTGGCGGGTCTTGTTGTTGGCGTTGACCTTCAGGAGCATCAGCTCCCGGCCGATGAGAGCGTTTTCCTCCAGGGTGCGGACCTTGATGACCTCCATAAGCTTGTTGAGCTGCTTTTCCACCTGCTCCACCACGCTGTTGCCACTGTCCACAATGATGGTGATGCGGGAAATGGTGGGGTCGTCGGTCACGCCCACGGCCAGGGACTCAATGTTGAAGGCCCGGCGGGAGAACAGGCCGGTGATCCGGTTCAGCGCGCCGGCCTGGTTTTCCACCAGGACGGAAATGGTCTGTTTCATGGCGTCTCCTCCCTCTCTCAGTCGTTGGTGCCCACATCGGGGTGGACCTCGCAGATCAGCAGGCCGCAGCCCGGGGCGGCCAGGAACTGGTCCAGGACGCCGTCCAGCCGGTCCTCGTCCCGGACGGTGAGGCTGGGGATGCCATAGGCCTGGGCGATGGTCTCAAAATCCGGGGAGCCGTCCAGGGCCACGCCGAAGGGGCCGTGATAGGGGGCGGAGCCCTGGATCTGGTGGACCAGACCCAGGGTATGGTTGCGGAACAGGACGATCTTCAGATTCAGACCACCGGCCCGGACGGCGGCCAGCTCATTCATGGCCATCTGGAAGGAGCCGTCGCCGCACACCACAATGGTCTGGCGGTCGGGACGGGCCACCTTGGCCCCCACGGCGGCGGGGAGGGCATAGCCCATGGTGCCCAGACCGCCGCTGGTGAGCAGGCGTCCGTTCTTCTGGGGCAGGTACTTGCAGGTGAAGATCTGGTTCTGCCCCACATCCACACACACCACCGCGTCGTCGTCCAGCCGGGCGCCCAGCTTCCGCAGGACGGTCCCGGGGAACACATAGCCCTCCCGATGGGGGAAGCGGCGGTTCAGCTCCGCGCGGCGGAAGTCGGTGAGCTGCTCCAGCCATGCAGCGGAGTTGGTCACCGGTGCGCCCCGGTCCAGGATCTGCCGCAGGATGACCTTTACATTGCCCACCAGGGGGATGGCGGCCTGCATATTCTTGCCGATCTCCGCCGGATCTACGTCGATGTGGATGGTAGCCATGCGGCGCTGGATCTCCCGGGGGTCCACCACCGCCCGGTCTGCCGCCCGAGTACCCACCATGATGAGCAGGTCCGCCTTAGCCAGGGCCTGGTTGGCGCAGTGGTTGCCGTGGGCGCCGATCATGCCCATGTTCAGGGGGTGGTCGGTGGGCAGGAGGGAGAGGCCCATCATGGTCTTGACCACCGGGATCTCAGAACCCTCGGCCAGCTCCAGCAGCTCCTCACGGGCGTCGGCCAGCCACACGCCGCCGCCGGCACAGATCAGGGGCTGCTTGGACTGGGCGATGGCGTCCACCACCCGCTTGATTTGAAGGTCGTTGCCCCGGACGCTGGGCTTATAGCCCCGGATATTCACCTCGGCGGGATAGGCGAAGCGCTTGAGGCTCTGCTCCTGCACATCGATGGGGATGTCGATGAGCACCGGACCGGGGCGGCCGGTGGAGGCGATGTGGAAGGCCTCCTTGACCACCCGGGGGATGTCGTTGGCGTCCTTCACCAGGTAGCTGTGCTTGGAGAAGGGGGCCACCGCGCCGGTGATGTCCACCTCCTGAAAGATGTCCCGGCCCAGCAGGTAGCTGGGGACCTGGCCGGTGATGGCCACCATGGGGATGGAATCCAGATAGGCGGTGGCGATGCCGGTGATCAGGTTGGTGGCCCCCGGGCCGGAGGTCACCATGCACACCCCAGGCTTGCCGCTGATGCGGGCATAGCCGGATGCCGCGTGTCCCGCGTTCTGTTCCGTCCGAACCAGGGTATAGCCGATCTCCGGGTGGGCCTTCAAGGCGTCCACGGCCGGGCAGATTGTCGCACCGGCGTATCCAAAAATATGTTCCACCTGCTCTTGCAGCAAGCTCTCGATCAGGGCTTCCGCTCCAGTCATGCTTCTGTCACCTCCGCTTGAGATAGAAAAAGCGGCCCCGTCCCATCGTTCCCGATAGGACGAAGCCGCATTGCTCCGTGGTACCACCTAACTTCACAGGCGGTCTGCCTGTGCGCTCATGCCCCGATAACGGCGGGGATCCGTCCTCTCCTACTCAGGGAAGGCCCCGTTCAGAGAAGCGGCTCGCGGGAGAGCTTCAGCCTCTGGGTCCTTTCGGAGAGCTTGCACCGACCGCTCCCTCTCTGCACGTCCAGACCCGCCTACTGCCCGGTCATTGCCATGGTTACGCTTCCAAACGCCTGCGCAATTTGGAATTTCTCACATCTTACCTTAAAAATTTTTGTTTGTCAATTCTTTTTTTCAGCTGTCTCCAGGGGGGAGACGAAATAGACCGTCCTGTCCGGCGCACCGGGGAAGCACTTGCGCGGGAGGGGGCTCCATGCTATACTGGACGGGAAAAATGCTCCAGGAGGGATGCGGAGATGAAGTATTTGGTGTTTGGCGCCGGAGGGACCGGCGGCAGTCTGGCGGCCTTTCTGGCCCAGGGCGGGAAGGACGTCTCACTGATCGCCCGGGGCGCCCATTTGGAGGCCATCCGGAGAAACGGCCTGGTGCTGGAGAGCCGGCATGGGACCTTTGCCATTCCGGTGGAGGCGGAAGATGCGGAGCACTGCTCATGCCGTCCTGACGTGATTCTGCTGTGTGTCAAGGGATACTCTCTGGCGGAGACGGTCCCTGCTCTGAAGCGGCTGTGCGACGCCCACACCATCGTCATCCCCATCCTGAATCTCTATGGGACGGGGGGACGGCTCCAGCCGGAGCTGGCCCCCGCCCTGGTGACCGATGGGTGCATCTATATCGCCGCGGAGATCAAGGCTCCAGGGACCATCCACATGAGTGGGGATATTTTCCGGGTGGTGTTTGGACCCCGGACGCCGGAGGAGTACCGCCCAGAGCTGGAGCAGGTGGCCCGGGACCTGAATGAGTGCGGTGTGGAGGCCATCCTGTCCCGGGACATCCAGCGGGACGCCCTGATGAAGTTCTCTGTGGTCTCTCCCATGGCGGCCTGCGGCATCTATCACAATGTGAAGGTGGCTGGGATGCAGGTCCCCGGGCAGATTCGGGAGGACTTCAAGGCTCTGGTGGGGGAGATCGGGGCCCTGGCCGAGGCCATGGGCCATCCCTTCCCCGAGGACCCGGTGGCCCGGAGCCTGGCCATCCAGGACGCCCTGGATCCGGACGCCTCTACCTCGCTGAAACGGGATCTGGATGCGGGCAAGCCCTCTGAGGTGGACGGCCTGATCTTTGAGGTGGTGCGCCTGGGCCAAAAGTACGGGGTGCCTACCCCCATGTACAGCCGGGTAGCGGCCAAGCTGGGCTTCTGCCTAAAGGAGGCCTGACATGATCAATACCACGCTGTGCTATATCCGCCGGGGAGAGGAGTACCTGATGCTCCACCGGATCAAGAAGAAGCACGATCTGAACCAGGACAAGTGGATCGGGATCGGGGGCAAGTTCGAGGACGGGGAGAGCCCGGAGGACTGTTTGCTCCGGGAGGCCCGGGAGGAGACCGGGCTTACCCTCACCGACTACCGATACCGGGGGATCGTCACCTTTGTCTCCGACCGGTGGCCCACGGAGTATATGCACCTGTTCACCGCCGACGGCTTTACCGGAACCCTGAAGGAGTGCGACGAGGGAGATCTGGAGTGGATCCCCAAGAGCCGCCTGCTGGAGCTACCCCACTGGGAGGGGGACGCCATCTTCCTGGCCCTGCTGGACCGGGAGGAAGAGCCGTTTTTCTCCCTCAAGCTGCGGTATGAGGGGGAGACTTTGGCGGAGGCGGTGCTCAACGGGACCCACCTGAAGGGGGGACCGGCGGTGTGAGCCGCACCGCATAGGCGTCCGAACCGAGAAAAGATGAGCGCCCGCCGGAGATGTGTTTTCTGCATCTCCGGCGGGCGGCTGTTCGTTATACAGAAGTTTCGCCGCTGGATACGGGAAGAAGCGATTTGCGCTTGCGCAGGAACAGGGTGAGGGTCGTGGTACTGGCCAGGATGTCGGCGATGGGCTCGGCGGCGAAAATGCCGAACACGCTGCCGGTGATCCGGGGCAGGAGCAGCGCCAGGGGGACCAGCAGGATCACCTTGCGCAGGAGGGCCAGAAAGAGGCAGGTACGGGCCTGCCCCAGCGACATAAAGGTGATCTGACAGGCCATCTGTGCCCCAAAGGCCCAGATCCCGCCGAAGAATAAGGGCATGACCTGGGAGACCAGCTGGATCGTCTCCTCCTGAGGCGTGAAGATACGGGCCAGAAGGCCGGGAAACAGGATCACGGCGAGAAAGGCGGAGCAGGTGGCGGTGAGGGTGACGGTGAGCAGGCGCTGGAAGGTGCGGCGGACTCGAGCGTAGTTGCCCGCGCCGTAGTTATAGCTCATAATGGGCTGGGTCCCCTGGGTGATGCCCTGGACAGGCATGACGATCATCTGCATGACCGACTGCATGATGGTGAGAGCGCCCACATACAGGTCGCCCCCGTAGGTCTGAAGGCCGGTGTTGAGCACCACGGTGACCAGGCTCTCAGTGGACTGCATGATGAAGGGGGCCACGCCCAGGGAGGCGATGCGGCCAATGACCCGGGCGCTGGGACGGAGGTTGCTCCGGCGGATGCGCAGGCCGCTGTGACGGCTGCACAGGAATCCAAAGACCCAGCAGGCGCTCACCGCCTGAGACAGGATGGTAGCCAGGGCCGCGCCCTGTACGCCCCAATCCAGAAGGAAAATAAAGATGGGATCCAGCACGATGTTCAGTATCGCGCCGATCAGCACGCTGAGCATAGCCACCAGCGCTTTTCCTTGGGCGCTGATGAAGCTGTTCAGCCCCAGGGCCAGCTGGACGAATATCGTCCCCAACAGATAGATGCGGATATAGTCCACCGCGTAGCCAATGGTGGCATCCGAGGCGCCGAAGGCGTATAAAATAGGTTCTTTGTACATGCTGAAGCCCACTGTCAGCAGCAGGGAGGCCGCCAGCAGGAGGACCAGGGAATTGCCCAGGATCCGCTCGGCCTCGTCCCTTCGCCCAGCACCCAGCTGGATGGAGGCCAGGGGCGCGCCGCCCTGTCCGGCAAAGGCGGCGAAGGCGGACACCAGAGTGATGATAGGAAATGTAACCCCCACGCCGGTGAGGGCGGTGCTGCCCACCTCCGGGATGTGTCCAATGTAGATGCGGTCCACGATGTTATACAGCATATTGATGAGTTGGGCCGCCACCGTGGGTACGGCCAGCTTCAGCATGAGCCGTCCGATGGGCGCGGTGGCAAGCTGCTCTTCATTTTTATGGGTCTGCGCCAAAAAACTCACTCCTTGCCTGAAATATAGTTCAGTATAGCACGATTTTTTGAAATAGGAAGGGGAAAAGCCGGAACGGGGAAAATGACAAAAAAGACGCCGTATCCAGGCACGATACTGTTTAATTTTTTGTTAAAGGATCTGAAATCCCTTGCAAGCGCCTCCTAAATATGAAATAATAAAGCCATCCGAACCTGAAGCGTATCGAAGGAGGCAATCGAATGAAACGGAAAAAGTCATTTTCCCAGGAAGAACTGCGTTACTTAAAGCTTCTGGCCCAGCAGTATCCCACGGTACAGGCCGCCAGCAGTGAGATCATCAATCTTCAGGCCATTCTGAACCTGCCCAAGGGCACAGAGCACTTCATCTCTGACGTACACGGGGAGTATGAGGCATTTCTCCACATTTTGAACTCCTGCTCCGGCGTCATCAAGGAAAAGGTGGACGACCTGTTTGCCGCCACCATCTCCCGGTCGGACCGGGATGAGCTGTGTACCCTGATCTACTACCCGGAGGAGAAGCTGGAACAGCTCCACCAGCTGCTGCCGGACATGGACGAGTGGTACCGGATCACCCTGCACCGCCTCATCGAGATCTGCCGCTGGGTGTCCTCCAAGTATACCCGCTCCAAGGTGCGTAAGGCTCTGCCCAAGGATTACGCCTATATCATCGACGAGCTGCTCCATACCCACTATGATGAGGCGGACAAGCGGGACTACTATGAGAATATCATCAACACCATCATCGACCTGGGACAGGCGGACCGGTTCATTGAGGCGGTCTCCCTGGTGATCAAGCGCATGGCGGTGGACCATATGCACATCGTGGGAGACATCTTTGACCGCGGGCCCCGGGCGGACATCATCATGGACTCCCTGTTGGAGTACCACAGTGTGGACATCCAGTGGGGCAACCACGACATCCTGTGGATGGGGGCGGCCTGCGGCTCCCGCACCCTGGTGGCCACGGTGCTGGCCAATTCCATCCATTACAACAACCTGGAGGTCATCGAGACGGGATACGGCATCTCCCTGCGCCCCCTGTCTGTGTTTGCCAACGAGGAATACCGGGACTGCGATGTCCACCGCTTTGCGGTCAAGCTCACCGGGCCGGACGCCGACCAGTACAGCGAGAAGGATAAGCTGCTCTCCGCCCGGATGCACAAGGCCATCACCATCATCCTGTTCAAGCTGGAGGGACAGAAGCTGCTCCGCCACCCGGAGTACGACATGGCCGACCGGCTGCTGCTGGACAAGATCGACTATGAGAACCGCTGCATCACCATCGGGGACGTCACCTATCCCCTGGAGGACACCGACTTCCCCACCGTGGATCCCAAGGACCCCTATACCCTCACGCTGGAGGAGGAGAGCGTGATCGACCAGCTCACCGCCTCCTTCCAGCGCAGTGAGAAGTTGCAAAAGCACGTCCGCTTCCTGTACTCCAAGGGCAGCCTCTATAAGGTTTTCAACGGCAATCTGCTGTTCCACGGCTGCGTTCCCATGACGGAGGATGGGCAGCTGCTCACCTTCACTCTGGGCGGCAAGGCGCGCAGCGGAAAGGAGTTTTTTGACTTTGCAGACACCGCCGCGCGGCAGGCCTATTACCACAAGCCCGGCTCGCCGGAGCGGCAGCAGGGGATGGACTTCCTCTGGTTCCTGTGGGCTGGACGGAACAGTCCCATCTTTGGCCGAAACCGCATGACTACCTTTGAGCGCCGGCTCATCAAGGACGAGTCCGCCTGGACGGAGCCGAAAAACGCCTATTACACCTACTATCAGGACCCCGCGGTGTGCGACGACCTGCTGAAGGAGTTCGGTCTGGAGGGTCCACACTGCCATATCATCAACGGGCACATCCCGGTGAAGTCCAAGAAGGGGGAGAGCCCCATCAAGGGGGGCGGCAAGCTGCTGGTAATCGACGGCGGCTTCTGCAAGGCCTATCAGCCCACCACCGGCATTGCGGGCTATACCCTGATCTACAACTCCTGGGTGCTGCGCCTGGTTTCCCACCAGCCCTTCTGCGGCCAAAAGACCGCCATCGAGGAGAATATCGACATTGCCAGCAGCTCCGAGGTATTTGAGCGCATGGAGGCCCGGATCAAGATTGCCCAGACGGACGTGGGCAAGAAGCTCCAGGCCCAGGCCGACGCCCTGCGGGACCTGCTGGAGGCCTACCGGGCCGGCGCGGTGCTGGAGGACCACCGGGAATAAAATGGATTTTGAAGCGGCGGACAAGTGATCCCGACGGAGAGCAAAGCCCCGACCACGCGCCTTCGGCGCGTGGTCGGGCTGTTCGCTTTGAAGGCAAAATGAAGAAAACCACGACATTCGTCGTGGTTTTCTTTCTGGTGGAGACAACAGAACTCGAATCTGTGACCTTCCGCGTGTGAGGCGGACGCTCTACCGGCTGAGCTATGCCTCCATATAGGAGAAACGGCAGTGAAGAAGTGGTGACCCGGACGGGACTCGAACCCGTGTTGCCGCCGTGAAAGGGCGGAGTCTTAACCGCTTGACCACCGGGCCGTTCTATATGGGAACGGACGCGTAGTCCGAACTTTAGTAAAATGGTAGCGGCACCTGGATTCGAACCGGGGACACTGCGGGTATGAACCGCATGCTCTAGCCACCTGAGCTATGCCGCCTTGTTGGCCTGTCCTCTCGAACAGGACAAGGATGAGTATACAGGATGACAAGGAAAATGTCAACACTTTTTCTGAAAAAAATCAAAAAATTTTCCCGGCCTCCGGAACGGGCCGGAGACCGGGGGGCATCAGTCCTGGTGGCTGAAGTTTTTCCGGTGGCTGATCATGATGTCGGCGAAGAGCTGTCCGGTGGTGGGGGGGGTGTAGGTAATGGCGTTGGCTCCGGCCTCAATGGTGCGGAGGATGTCCTCCTCCCTGGGACCGCCGGTGGCGATGATGGGGACGGTAGGGAACTCGGCCCGGATCTTGGTCACTATCTCCGGGGTCCTGGACGCGCCGGAGACATTGAGAATGTCCGCCCCGGCGGCCAGCCGTCCGGCGATGTCCATATCGCCGGAGACGATGGTAGTGACCACCGGGATGTCCACCACCGCCTTCATTTTGGCAATGGTCTCGTTGGAGATGGGGGCGTTGACCACCACACCGGAGGCGCCCTGGTGCTCAGAAAACTCTGCCAGGCGGACGGAGCGGTCCCCGTTGGTCATGCCGCCGCCCACGCCCACAAAGACCGGCACCTCAGACACGCTGATGATGGCCTGGGTGATGGAGGGCTGGGGGGTGAAGGGGTAGACCGCAATGATGGCGTCGGCATTGACGTTTTTGATGATGGCCACATCGGTGGAAAAGACCAGGGATTTGATCCGCCGGCCGAAGATCCGAATCCCACCGCACTCAGAGATGCACTTGGGGACGGTGAGCAGGTGGCTCCGCAGAGTGCCGCTGTACTCCGGGGTAAATTTTGTTTTCATGGGATGGATCCCTCCTTTGGGCGTTGCGCATGAAGGCCGCCGGCCCCTGCCGGCGCATCCAGCACAGCTATTATACTACGTTTTTCTGCCCTTGGATAGCGGACAAGAAAAATTTTTATCCCCAGCAACCGGACGGACGGTGGAAAACTGCCGCCCCCCGGCGTGGACCGGAGAGCGGCAGTTGGAAGAGATCATTTGAAGTATTCGGCGCCGGACTCGAAGAGAGGCTGGTGCTTGTTGCCGGGGATGTTGACGCCCACATACTGGCCGCGGCGCTCCAGATGGCCCATCTTGCCCATCACCCGGCCGTCGGGGGAGAAGATGCCCTCGATGGCGGCGATGGATCCGTTGGGGTTGAAGGCGATGTCCATGGTGGGCTGACCGGCGGCGTCCACATACTGGGTGGCGACCTGGCCGTTGGCGATCAGGGACTCCAGGGCGGCCTTGGGGGCCACGAAGCGGCCCTCGCCGTGGGAGATGGGGATGGTGTGCAGGTCGCCCACCTGGCTCTTGAGCATCCAGGGAGAGTTCACGCTGGCTACACGGGTGGTCACATAGCTGGACTGGTGGCGACCGATGAGGTTATAGGTCAGGGTGGGGCAGGTCTCGTCCATATCCCGGATCTCACCATAGGGGACCAGGCCCAGCTTCACCAGGGCCTGGAAGCCGTTGCAGATGCCCAGCATCAGGCCGTCCCGGTGCTTCAGCAGGTCCATGATGGCGTCCGCCAGGGCGGGGGAGCGGAGGAAGGAGGCGATGAACTTGCCGGAGCCCTCGGGCTCGTCGCCGCCGGAGAAGCCGCCGGGGATGACCACCATCTGGGCCGAGCGGATGGCGCGCTCCAGGGCCTGGGCGGACTGGGTGAGGAAATCGGTGGTCAGGTTGCGCACCACCACGATCTCCGGGTCGATGCCCGCACGGATGCAGGCCCGGGCGGTGTCATACTCACAGTTGGTGCCGGGGAACACGGGGATGACCGCCTTGGGATGGGCCGCCTTGTGCTTGCAGACGGCGATGGAGCGCTTGTCCCAGGAGATGGGGGCCACGGTTTCGGCAGTGCCCGCCTTGGTGGGGTAGACGGGCTCCAGGACGGCGTCGTTCAGGGTCAGCAGCTCGTCAATAGAAACGGCCTCGCCGGGCAGGGCGATCATGGGGACCTCGGTGGTCTCGCCAATGCGGCGGGCATGGGGCAGGTTGACGTCCTCGGCCAGCTCGGCCACGATGCCGCCCACCTGGGAAAGATACCAGCTGACGTCCTCCATACCGGCCTGGAAGCCGATCCGGTTGCCGAAGGACATCTTCATCACGGCCTCGGCCAGGCTGTTCTCCACAGCCCAGGCGGCCTTTACCTTCCCGGCCTGGCACAGGGCGTGGAACTGCTCCCAGGAGGACTTGCAGGTCTCCGTATCGCCGGAACCGAAGAGGTAAACGGAATGGCCCGCGGACTTGAACTCGGGGGAGAGGACCTCTTCTGCCTTCACGGGGGCGATGGCGAAGGAAATGAGGGTGGGGGGCACGTCCTTGTCCAGGAAGGAGCCGGACATGGAATCCTTGCCGCCGATGGCGGCCGCCCCCAGCTCCAGCTGGGCGTCCAGAGCGCCCAGCAGGGCGGAGAAGGGCTTGCCCCAGCGCTGAGGCTCGTCCCGCAGCTTCTCAAAGAACTCCTGAAGGGTCAAGTAGGCCTTTTTATAATCGGCGCCGGCGGCCACAATCTTGGCCACGGAGGTATAGACGGCGTCGTGGGCCCCCTGGTAGGGATCGGCGGACAGGGCCTCCGGGTCACAACCCCAGGACATGACGCTGGCCTGGTCAGTCTCCTGGCCGGGCAGGACGGGGAACAGGGCGGCCATGGCCTGGGCGGGGGTGCGCTGAGTCTTTCCGCCGAAGGGCATCAGGACGCTGCCCGCCCCGATGGAGCCGTCAAACCGCTCGGTCAGTCCCCGGCGGCTGGCGCACTTCAGGCTGGAGGCCATCTCCCGCAGGGAGGCGGGGGCCTGCGCAGTTGCTCCCTTGGACTGGGAGACCGAGACGCCGGCGTGCTTCACCGCGCCGTTGGTGTTCAAAAATTCACGGGAGAGGTCGGCCACGGTCTGGCCCTTCCAGTGCATGACCATCCGGGGACTCTCGGTGACCACGGCCACCTGATAGGCCTCCAGGTTCTCCGCCTCAGCGGCGGCGATGAACCTGGCTGCGTCCTCCGGGGCGACGACCACGGCCATGCGCTCCTGGCTCTCGGAGATGGCAAGCTCCGTGCCGTCCAGGCCCTCGTACTTCTTGCGTACTGCGTCTAGCTGGATCTCCAGGCCGTCGGCCAGCTCGCCGATGGCCACGGACACGCCGCCGGCGCCGAAGTCGTTGCACCGCTTGATGAGGCGGGTGATCTCTCCGTTCCGAAACAGACGCTGGATCTTCCGCTCCTCGGGGGCGTTGCCCTTCTGGACCTCGGAGGCCATGGTGGTCAGGGACTTCTTGTTGTGGCTCTTTGAGGAGCCGGTGGCGCCGCCGATGCCGTCCCGGCCGGTGCGGCCGCCCAGCAGGATGACCACGTCTCCGGGGGCGGGGCGCTCCCGGCGGACGTTCTCCGCGGGAGCAGCGCCAACCACAGCGCCGCACTCCAGGCGCTTGGCGATGTAGCCCTCGTGGTACACCTCGGCCACATGGCCGGTAGCCAGGCCGATCTGGTTGCCATAGGAGGAATAGCCCGCCGCCGCGGTCTGGGCCAGCTTCCGCTGGGGCAGCTTGCCCTCCAGGGTCTGGTCAAAGGGTACCCGGGGGTCGCCGCCGCCGGTGAAGCGCATGGCCTGGTGGACATACACGCGCCCGGAGAGGGGATCCCGGATGCAGCCGCCGATGCAGGTGGCCGCACCGCCGAAGGGCTCGATCTCGGTGGGGTGGTTGTGGGTCTCGTTCTTGAACATGAGCAGCCAGTCCTGCTCCTTGCCGTCCACCACGGCGGGGACCTTGATGGAGCAGGCGTTGATCTCCTCGCTCTCATCCAGCTCGGGGAGCAGGCCCCGCTTTTTCAGCGTCTTGGTGCCGATGGTGGCGATGTCCATCAGGGTCTGGGGCCGCTTGGCGGCCTTCTCCTCCCCATAGACCTCCACACGGGCGTCCAGATACCGCTGATAGGCGGCCTTGACCGCGGGGGCGCCGATGTCCACCGCGTCCAGATGGGTGGAGAAGGTGGTGTGGCGGCAGTGGTCGGACCAGTAGGTGTCCACCACCCGCACCTCGGTAATGGTGGGGTCCCGCTTCTCCTCGTCCCGGAAGTAGGTCTGGAGGAATTTCAGGTCATCCAGATCCATCGCCAGGCCCAGCTCAGACAGAAGATGGGCCAGCCCCTTCTCGTCCAGGGCGGTGAAGCCCTCCACCACAGCCACGCGGTCGGGGGCGGCGTGCTCCCGGACCAGAGTGGCGGGCTTGTCTACAGAGGCCTCGCGGCTCTCCACCGGGTTGATAAGGTACTTGCGGATCTTCTCCAGTTCGTTCTGGGACAGCTGGCCGCCCAGGAGGTAGACCTTGGCGTAGGCGATGAGGGGGCGGTCCACGCCGGACTGGAGCTGGATGCACTGGGCGCAGGAGTCGGCCCGCTGGTCGAACTGGCCGGGGAGGGCCTCCACCGCCAGAACGCTGTGGACCGTGTCGGGAGCGGGATAGGTCTCGTCCCAGATGTCGTCCACCTGGGGCTCGGAAAACACCACCGTCTTGGCCGCCTGATAGACCGCGGGATCGATGTGGTCCGCGTCATAGCGGTTCAGGATCCGGACGGACTCCAGGGACTCCACCCCCAGCTGCTCCCGCAGCTGACGGCACAGGCCCTGGGCCTCTACGTCAAAGCCGGGCTTCTTTTCTGAGTAGCATCGAAAAACGCTCATAACCATTCCTCCACGTTTTTTCTGTTGATTCCCGGATACGCGCTGCGGAGGCCGGAGTCGGTGCAGAAGGTCCGCTCCGCCCCGCGGGATGGCCGGGATTTTTTCTTATGGAACTGTCCAGTGGGACAGGTCATAAAAGACGTTGTACTGGGTCGGATTCAGCTGGTCCAGCCGCCCGTACTGGGTGAGGACCGAGCCGTTTTTGAAGCAGATGGGTGCGATGGGCGCCTGCTGGCAGAGATAGCGGTACAGAGAGGCGGCGGCGGACTGCCGAAGCTCCCCCTCCGCGGTGCGGAAGGCGGAGAGCAGGCCGGAGATGACGCTGTCCTCCCAGCCGCCGTAGTTCAGCGCGCCGCCGGGCGCGATGAGGGCGGAGAGGTCGAAGTCCGGGGTGAGATAGACTTCCCCCAGATACAGGTCGAAGTCTCGGGCGGCCAAGGCGGCGGTGTATTCCTCCCAGGGGAGGCGCTCCACCGTGACCCGGAGCCCGGCCTCCTGGAGCTGCCGGGCGATCTCATTGGCGGCCGCGCTTTTGGCGGTATTTTCAATATTCACCAGCAGTGTCAGGGAGCGCCCCTTCAGGTCCAGATCTGTGAGGATGGACGGGTCGTAGGACAGCCGCTTGGCCAGCTCCTCATTGTAAAGGAGAGAGACGGGGTGGACCGGGATGGCCGCCGCCGCCGCGTGCCGGGCGAAGATAGTCTCCGCCAGGGAATCCCGGTCGATGGCCCGGGCCACGGCCCGGCGGACCTCCGGGTCCCGGCACAGCCCCTGGGAGGCGTTGAAGCCCAGATAGAGCAGGTCGGTAGAGGGGTAGTCCCAGACCTGATAGCTGCCGGAGGAGCCCAGCTCACTGTTTCCGGTCAGATCCACATCGATCAGGCTGACCTCTCCGGAATTGAAGGCGGAGACCAGCTCGTCCGATTTGGTGAGCGAAGCCAGGCGGATCTCCTGGACCGGGAGGGAGCCGGAGCCCTGCCACCAGTCGGAGCGGGCGGTGAGGCTGAGGCTTCCACCGCTGTCGGTGAGCAGATAGGGGCCGGTGCCAAGCGGGCGCGCCCCGGTCCCCAGAGCAATGGGGATGTCCAGCAGAAGGGGGAGGGAACTGTTAGGCTGGCTGAGGGTGAGGACCACCTGTCCCTCACCGCCCCGGATGGACTGGACGCCGGACAGGCGGCCGGCGTACCGGGAGGCGGGATCCAGCGCCGTCTGGAGGGCCTGGGCCGCCGTCTCCCCGGTGAGGGGAGTGCCGTCGGAGAAGGTAACTCCGGACCGGAGGGTGAAGGTCCAGGTGAGCCGGTCCTCGCTGACCGTGTAGCCCTCACACAGCAGGGGGACGGCCTGGAACTGGCTGTCCACAGCGAAGAGCCCCTCGTACAGCAGAGGGGCCAGGGTGAGATTGGCCTTGTTCCCGGAGAGGACAGGGTGAAAGCTGGCTGTGGGATAGGCGGCCAGGGTGAGGGGGGCGGCAAACTCCTCCGGAGCGGGGGAGCCGCCAACGGAGTGGTCCTCCGCTGGGGGGGAGGATGCGGAAGAGGAGGAGGCGGCTCCGCCTTCTGAGCCGCAGGCGGACAGCAGAAGAGAGAAGGCGAGAAAGAGAATGAAAATTTGTCGTCTCATGGGCACCTCAGCGGATCTGGATCACAGAGGCCAGGCTGCCCCGGTGGGAGCCCAGCCGGCGGTGGGACCAGAAAGCGGCGCTGTCGCAGGCGGTGCAGTCCGAACAGACCGCGATACGGTGGGGAGACAGGCCGGCCTGGAGCAGCCACCGGCGGTTGGCGCCCTTCAGGTCCACATGGTATTGGTCCGTGCCGGGAACCGGGTGGATGAACGCCTCCGCGGCGCCCCCCAGACCGGCCCGCAGCCCGGCGGGGACATCCCCGTGGGTCTCAAAGCAGCACAGGGAGATGCCCGGCCCGATGGCCGCCATCAGGTCGCCCGGGCGGCAGCCGAAGTTCCGGATCATGGCCTCCGCGGCCCGGGCGGCGATGCCCAGGGCGGTGCCCCGCCATCCGGCGTGGACTGCCGCGGCCACCTTCTTCCTGGGGTCGCACAGCAGCACCGGGATACAGTCGGCGGAAAAGACGGTCAGACACAGGCCGGGGGTCCGGGTGATCAGGCCGTCGGCCTCTACAGTACCGGGCGCGCCCGGGGAGGGGAGCACATCGGCCCGGGTGACCGGGCGGACCAGATCCCCGTGGACCTGATGATTTTTCACCAGAGCGTCCGCGTCCGTCCCCACAGCGCCGCAGAAGCGGCGGAAATTCTCCGCCACACGCTCCGGCTGGTCGCCGCAGGAGGCCCCAAGGTTCAGCGAGTCCCACGGCGGGGGGGAGACGCCCCCCACCCGGGTGGAAAAGCCGTTTGGAAAGCCGGCCTTCTCCATGGCGGCGCAGGAATCAAAAAGGACGCCATGGCGCTCATACCGCGTGATCTCCATGGACGTCCCTCCTTTGTACCGGATCGGTGTGATTGTGGTGATGTGGTGATATTTTATTGTATCCCAAAATCCTGCGGCTGGCAACCCGTAACAAGGGAGAAATGCAGGGAGCTTTTACAAAAAGTTAAGGCGTTTGTTCCAAATGGCAGGGGGAGTGGAAGGGGGTGCGGACCAGTTCCGCGACCGTCTCCACATGGGCGGTTCGTGGGAACAGGTCTACCCCCTGGGCGCGGACCGTCCGGTAGCCCAGCTCCGCCAGGCGCTTCACGTCCCGGGCCAGGGTGGCGGGGTCACAGGAGACGTAGACGATGCGCTCCGGGGCCATCCCGGCCAGGATGGCGGGCACCTCCGGGGCCAGGCCCTTCCGGGGCGGGTCCACACAGATCACCTGGGGGCGGATGCCCTCCCGGGCCAGCTGGGCGGCGGTCTGTCCCGCGTCACCGCAGAGGAAGCGGACGTTGTCCACGCCGTTCCGGGCGGCGTTGGCCCTGGCGTCCTCAATGGCCTGGGGGACGATCTCCGCGCCGATGACCTGGGCGGCCCGCTGGGCCAGCGCCAGGGAGATCGTGCCGATGCCGCAGTAGAGGTCCAGGACGGTCTCCGTTCCGGTGAGCCCGGCGAAGTCCAGAGCCTGAGCGTACAGGCGTTCAGTCTGGGCCCGGTTGATCTGGAAGAAGGAGGGGACAGACAGGCGGAAGGTCATGCCGCACAGGGTCTCCTCCAGAAAATCCCGCCCCCAGAGGGTGTGGTAGTCCGGCCCCAGGATCACATTGGTGTCCCGGGTGTTTTGGTTGAGCACCACCCCGGCCAGCGCGGGGACAGCCTGGCGCAGCCGCCGGACCAGCTCCTGGGTATGGGGGAGGGAGCTTCCATTGGCCACCACACAGCACAGGGCCTCCCCGGCCCGGTTGGTGCGGACGTACAGGTGGCGGATCAGGCCGGAGCGGGACGTCTCCTCGTAGGGAGGGACGTGGAAGTCCTCCATCCACCCCAGAAAGGCCAGACGCAGGGCGGTGACGGTCTCCGGCTGGAGGAGGCAGTCGGCCACATCCAGTACGTCGTGGCTTCTGGGGCGGTAGTAGCCCACCGCAGGGCCCCGGCGGCCAGGCGCCACGGGGAACTGCACCTTGTTGCGGTAGCGGTCGGGCGACTCCGCGCCCAGCAGCGGGGGCAGGTCCAGCCGGACCCCGCCCACCCGCTCCAGGGCGTCGGCGATGCGCTGGCCCTTGGCCCGCAGCTCCTCGGCATAGGTGAGGTGCCGGAACTGACAGCCGCCGCACCGGCCAAACAGAGGACAGTCCGCCTGGGCACGCTCCGGGGAGGACTCCAGCAGCTCCACCCCCCGGCCCCAGGCCATGTTGGGGCGCACCTTCTCCAGACGGACCCGCCAGAGCTCCCCCTGGGCGGTGAAGGGGACAAAGACCACCCGGCCCTCCAGCCGGGCCACCCCCATTCCCTCCGCCGTATATCCCTCGATGCGGAGGGGGTGGACCGCGTTTTTCTTCCATTCTGTCATTGTCTGCTCCTCCATGGGCGGTGTCCCCTGTGCTGCCTCGGAGTGGAGCGGGCGGGGACAGCCGCTGCCTGCGTGTTTTTGTGACCTCTATCATACCATGCTTGGCGAATGACGTAAAGAGAAAACGGCACGGGTGCGGGTCAGGAAAAGAAACTCAGCTGGCGGTCTCCATAGTTCTGGGTGGCGGCGGAAATAATACGGGGCATCTGGTACAAAAGGCCCCGGTCCTGACAGCGGCGGGTAAAGACCTCCCACAGCTGGCGTGCCCGGGGACTGGGACACTGGTACCGGTTGCCGTACCGGGCCAGATACCGTCGTGAGAGGTTTTGATCGGGAAAAGCCAGGTCCAGCTGCCGCAGGAAGTGCTCCCGCTGTCCCTGGCGCATGGTCACCCCGAAGCCGGGATAGACGAACCGGGCCCCTGCGTCCGCCGCCCGGTCCACCACCTCCAGGACCTGCTCCGGCCGGTCCTCCAGAAAGGGGAGCACGGGCATCAGCAGCACGCCGCAGAAGATCCCCGCCCGGGCCAGGCCCTCCACCGCCCTCAGACGCCGGGATGGGGAGGGGGCGCGGGGCTCCACCTTGGAGGCCAGTTCCTCGTCTGCCGTGGTGACGGTGACCTTGCAGATGACGGGGGAGTGCGCCTGAATGGACTGGTACAGGTCGGCGTCACGCAGGATCAGGTCGCTCTTGGTGGCGGCGGCCACGCCGCAGTCATAGGCGTCGATGAGCTCCAGGGCGTGGCGGGTGAGGAGCAGTTCCTTCTCAAAGGGGTTGTAGGGATCGCTCATGGAGCCCATGCTGATGAAGGCCGGGCGGACTTTCCGGGCCAGCTCGTCCCGGAGCAGGGGCAGCGCGTCCGCCTTGGCGGTCACCCGGTCAAAGTCCGGGATGTGGTAGCAGTCGCTGCGGCTGTCGCAGTAGAGACAGCCGTGGCAGCAGCCCCGGTACAGGTTCATGGTGTGGTCGGTGCCGAACCAGGCAGTAGACTTGGTCCGAATCAGAATGTACTTGGCGGGGATATATTCCATGGCGCTCCCTCCCGGCTCCTGTTCTTGTCCCTATCCTATCAGGGATGGCGAAGACTGTCAACAAAAAATAGAACGGACGTTTGACTTTTCGTGCGGGAGGCGGTATAATGTTGGCGGAAGGAGCCTCCTCAGACAGGAGGACGGAGCTCCGGGAACGGGAGAGGAGGAGGACCATGGAGCGGATCATTTTTCACTGCGATCTGAATAGCTTTTACGCCTCGGTGGAGCTGCTGGACCATCCGGAGCTGCGCCATCTTCCCGTGGCGGTGTGCGGCGACCCGGAGAGCCGCCATGGCATCATCCTGGCCAAAAATGAGCCGGCCAAGAAGTTCCGGGTCCAGACGGCGGAGACCATTTGGCAGGCCAAACGGAAGTGCCCCGACCTGGTGCTCCTTCCCGCCCACCACCGGGTGTACCGGGAGTTTTCCAGGCGGATCAACCGGATGTACCAGGACTACACCGATTTGGTGGAGCCCTTCGGCATCGATGAAAGCTGGCTGGATGTGTCCGGCACCCTCCACCTGTTCGGAGGAGATCCCACGGCTCTGGCCGATGAGATCCGCCGCCGGATGCGCCAGGAGTTCGGTCTGACCATCTCGGTGGGAGTCTCCTTTAATAAAGTGTTTGCCAAGCTGGGCAGCGACTATAAAAAGCCGGATGCCACCACCTGCATCACCCGGGAGAATTTCCGGCAGATGGTCTGGCCCCTGCCGGTGGGAGATCTGCTGTATGTGGGCCGTGCGGCGGCGGAGACCATGAAAAAATTCGGCGTCCGCACCATTGGGGACCTGGCCCGCTTTGACCGGGAGAGCCTGTTCCACTTGCTGGGCCGGCACGGAGCGCAGCTCCACGACTATGCCAACGGCCTGGACCGGGCCCCGGTGGCTCCGGCGGGGCAGTATACCCCGCCCAAGTCGGTGGGCAGCGGGAACACCTTCGCCTGGAACCTGACAGGCCGGGAGGAGTTCCAGGCCGGGGTGGGGATGCTGGCCGGACAGGTGGCCGCCCGTCTGCGGCGGCACCGGATGAAGTGTACCGGGGTGGCCCTCCAGATCCGGGACCCGGACTTCCGGGATCTAAGCCGCCAGAAACGGCTGGAGGTCCCCACCTGCCTGGGCCGGGAGATCGCCCGGGCGGCAATGGAGCTGGCGGAGGGCTGCTGGACCATGGAGCGGCCGGTGCGGGCCCTGACGGTCACCGCCATTGCCCTCATCCCGGAGGAGGAAGCGTCCGTTCAGCAGACGCTGTTCAGCGGCGGGGGAGAGGAGAAACGGGCGCGTCTGGAGCGTCTGGCCCGGACCACGGACGCCATCCGGGCCAAATACGGACCGGGGGCCATCGGGATGGCCTCTGAGCCACGGGACGCCGCCCGGGAGCGGCACGCGCCTCCTCCCTCTGGGGCGGGGCGCGGGGAGGATTGACACAGGCGTCCCCGCGCCCTGGGCTATCCGGCCGGGGCGGCGCATACAGTGGGCATGAGGTGAAGCTTCATGTCTGCTTCTTTTTTCACATTTTTCGCCCTGATGGTGGAAAACCCGGCTCTGACAGTCTCTGTGCTCCTCACTCTGGCGGTGCTGGTGGTGAACGGCTGGACGGACGCCCCCAACGCCATCGCCGGGGCGGTGGTCACCGGGGCCCTGTCCTTCAGGAGGGCGGTGGCCCTGGCGGCGGTGTGCAATTTTCTGGGGGTGCTGTGCGTCACAGCGGTGTACCCATCGGTGGTGGAGACCATTTATTCCATCGCCGCCTTCGGTGGTGGGCCCAGGGCGGCCTCCCTGGCCCTGTGCGCCGCAATGGGAGCGGTGGTCCTGTGGGCGGCGGCGGCCTGGTGGTGGGGAATCCCCACCAGCGAAAGCCACGCCCTGGCGGCGGGACTGTCCGGGGCGGCGTTGGCCCTGGAGGGGAGCCTTGGCTGCATCCGCTGGCAGCGGTGGGGTGCGGTGCTGCTGGGGCTGGTCCTGTCTGTGGCCGCCGGGCTTTGGGCGGGGCGGCAGACGGAGCGGCTGACCCGGCGCTGGCCCCTGTCCCCCAAGCTGTTCCGCCTGTGTCAGATCCCGGGGGCGGCGGGGACCGCGTTTTTTCACGGGGCCCAGGATGGACAGAAGTTCATCGGTGTGTTCCTCCTGGGGTCGGCCCTGGCCCAGGGGAGGCAGGAGACGCAGATCCTCCGGGTCCCCCTCTGGCTGATGGTGCTGTGCGCCGCCGCCATGGCGGCGGGGACCGCCCTGGGGGGACGGCGGATCATTGACACCGTGTGCCGGGAGATGGTCTCCCTGGGGCCGCGGGAGGGTTTTTCGGCCGATTTGGCGGGCATCCTGTGCCTGCTGGCGGCCACCCTGCTGGGCCTTCCGGTCTCCACCACCCACACCAGGACGGCGGCGCTGCTGGGGGTTGGGGCAGCAGGGCCGCGGGGCGTGGACCGGCGGGTGGTCCGGTCTGTCCTGCTGGCCTGGCTGGCCACCTTCCCGGGGTGTATGGCCCTGGGCTATGTCCTGGCGAGGGCCGCGCTGGCCCGATGGAGCTGAGGCGTCGGGGGACCGCCGTTTTTCCCCAAAGGGGTGCGGACTTCCCTTGACACGACTGCCCGGGTGTTATACTATATGACACAAGATTCTGATTCTCAGGAGGTCCGCCTTATGCGCTCTGACGTTGTGAAAAAAGGGGCTCCCGCCGCCCCAAACCGCTCTCTGCTCTATGCCCTGGGCTACACCCGGGAGGAGCTGGAGCGCCCCCTCATCGGTGTAGTCTGCTCTTATAATGAGATTGTCCCCGGCCACATGAACCTGGATAAGATCGCCGAGGCCGTCAAGGCCGGTGTTCGGGCCGCCGGCGGCACCCCCGTGGAGTTCCCCGCCATCGCCGTGTGTGACGGGATTGCCATGGGCCATGTGGGCATGAAATACTCCCTGGTCACCCGGGACCTGATTGCCGACTCCACCGAGGCCATGGCGATGGCCCACCAGTTTGACGGCCTGGTGATGATCCCAAACTGTGACAAGAACGTGCCCGGCCTGCTCATGGCCGCCGCCCGGGTGAACATCCCCACCATCTTTGTCTCCGGTGGACCTATGCTGGCCGGTACGATGAATGACGGCCGCCGCACCTGCCTGTCCCATATGTTTGAGGCTGTGGGCGCCTATTACGCGGGCAAGCTGGACGAGGAGGGGCTGGAGGAGTACGAGAACAACGCCTGCCCCACCTGCGGCTCCTGCTCCGGGATGTACACCGCCAACTCCATGAACTGCCTGACTGAGGCCATCGGAATGGGCCTGCAGGGGAACGGGACCATCCCCGCCGTCTGGTCCGCCCGGCTGCGCCTGGCCAAGCACGCCGGGATGCAGATCATGGACCTGGTGGAAAAGAATATCCGGCCCCGGGACATTATGACCGAGGCAGCTTTCCACAATGCCGAGACGGTGGATATGGCCCTGGGCTGCTCCACCAACACCATGCTCCACCTGCCCGCCATCGCCCACGAGTGCGGCATCGAGCTGTCCTTCGACATGGCCAACGAGATCAGCGCCAGGACTCCCAACCTGTGCCACCTGGCCCCCGCCGGGGACACCTACATGGAGGACCTGGAGCGGGCCGGCGGCGTGTACGCCGTGATGGCGGAGCTGGCGCAGGCCGGGCTGCTGGACACGGGAACGCTCACCTGCACCGGCAGGACCGTGGCCGAAAATCTGGAGGGCGTGGTCAACCGGAATGAGGAGATCATCCGGCCGCTGGACAACCCCTATTCCAGAACCGGCGGCATCGCTGTCCTGAAGGGCAACCTGGCCCCCGACGGCTGCGTGGTCAAGCAGTCCGCCGTAGCCCCGGAGATGATGGTCCACGAGGGACCCGCCCGGGTGTTCGACAGCGAGGACGACGCCATCCGGGCCATCTATGACGGAAAGATCGTGGCTGGAGATGTGGTGGTCATCCGCTATGAGGGCCCCAAGGGCGGTCCTGGGATGCGGGAGATGCTCAACCCCACCTCTGCCATTGCGGGCATGGGGCTGGATAAGGACGTGGCCCTGATCACCGACGGGCGGTTCTCCGGCGCCACCCGGGGCGCGTCCATCGGACACGTCTCCCCGGAGGCGGCCTCCGGCGGGACCATCGGCCTGGTGGAGGAGGGCGACCTCATCGCCATCGACATTCCCGCCCGCACCATCAACCTGAAGGTGGCGGAGGAGGAGCTGGCCGCCCGACGGGCCAAGTGGGTGTGTCCCGAGCCCAAGATCAAGACAGGCTACCTGGCCCGCTATGCCAAGCTGGTGTCCTCCGCGGACCGGGGCGCTATCCTGGAGTAAAAGGGGCAGGTACAGAAGGGAGAACAGGCCCCGGAGGCGGCATCCGCCGCCCCCGGGGCTGTGAGCGTTTTATGAGCACAGAGGAGGGATAGGTGTGGACAGAGATCTGTGGACGCTGCTGGCCGGTTATCTGCTGCTGGTCAACCTGGCTGGCTTTCTGCTGATGGGCCTGGACAAGAGAAGGGCCAGACGGGGCGCGTGGCGCATCTCAGAAAAAGCCCTGTTCCTGCCGGCGGTGCTGGGCGGGAGCCTGGGCTCCATTGTGGGGATGCGGACCTTCCGCCACAAGACGAAGCACTGGTATTTCCGATACGGGCTGCCCGCCCTGCTGATCGGTCAGCTGGCGCTGGCTGCCCTTCTGGGCTGGTATTTTGCGAAATGAATGGCCTATTTTGTAATATTATAAAATGATATAACAAAATGTACTGCCCTCGCCGGAGAAAAAGGACATACTGGCGGGGGCAGTGTCATATAGATGGGGGGAACAAACGAGTCAGGAGTGTGATACAGCATGAAGCAGACCGGGACGGATGTCAATCGGATGGTCCTCCATGGCCGGGTCGCCCAGCCCCCCGCCCTCTCCCACTGCAACCATGAGGTGGAGTTTTTTACCTTCCCCCTGGCGGTCAGCCGCCTGTCCGGGGTGGCCGATCAGGTGAACGTGGTGGCCTCACGGGCGCTGCTGGAGGGCTGCGGCTGGCTGGAGCGGGGGGAGGAGGTCACGGTCCATGGGGAGGTCCGCACCTTCAACAACCGTTCCGGTGTGGGCAGCAGGCTGATCATCAGCGTGTTTGCCAAGGAGCTGCTCCTGGAGCAGGGGGAGGACGAGAACCGCCTGCTCCTGTCCGGGACACTGTGCAAGCCGCCCAGCCTCCGGTCCACCCCCCTGGGCCGGACGATCTGTGACATGATCCTGGCGGTGAACCGGCGCTATGGCCGGGCGGATTATCTCCCCTGCATCACCTGGGGCAGTCTGGCCCATCAGTGCGGCGGGATGGAGGTGGGGAGCACCCTGTACTTCGAAGGCCGTCTCCAGAGCCGTACTTATACCAAGAACCTGGGGGACCGGACGGAGGAGCGGGTAGCCTTTGAGGTGTCGGTGATGAACCTGGCCGCCAGGGAAGCGCTGGAGCCGGCCGCCTTGTAACGGGGGGACCTGAGGGACGGAGGAGCACAAAAACAGCCCCTGGAAGCCTTTGCTTCCAGGGGCTTGTACGTTCGTTGATCCGATCAGCTCAGATGAAGGCCATAGAAGCCAACCAAAGACAGGGCCATCAGCCCGGCGGTGATCAGGTTGATGGGCAGCCCCTGGAAGCACCGGGGGCAGCTAGTCAAGCTGACCTCCCGCCGCAGACCGGCGAAGCACATCATCGCCACTGTGGCTCCAGCTCCGCCAAAAAGGGCGTATAGGAACGCTCCGCCCGGGCCGTAGCCCCGCTGGGCAATGAGCAGCGCCGTGCCCATAGCCGCGCAGTTGGAGGTGACAGAGGACAGGTTTTCATCCATCCGCCGGGACAGCTCCGGGATGCAGGTCCGCAGAAAATACCGCAGGCCGGCCACCACCAGGGGACCTGTCAGGGCGAAGGCCAGCGTTTGGAAATAGCTCAGGGCAAAGTGCCTCAACAGCTGGTTCACCACCCAGGCGGCCAGTGCAGTTATCACCATCACTGACGTCAGGCTGTATCCAGTGCGCCAGGCGTCCAGGGGATCCCGGAACGCCTGGGTCCGGGACCCAATTCCCAGACAGCTGACTAAAATAAAGTTTTCTGACAGCAGGGCCGCCAAAGCGATCCCTGCCAGCTGAACTGCCGTCATATCCGGCTGCCTCCTTTCTGTTGATCCAGGTCAGACCTCGCCATCCACATAGTCCACTTTTCCCTCCGTATCCAGGCTGGCCACAATGGCCAGGGCCTGGTTCACACAGGATGTGACCGCCTCTGATGTGGCGGTTGCCCCGGACACCGCCTCCACTGCGTTGCTGCCGGAGGTGCGGATGGTGCCGGAGCGCCCGGTATACTGACTGAGGTAGCCGCTCTCCAGAGCCTGTGTCCCCATACCTACCGTCTCCCGGTGGTCGGTGACTGCCACGCCGGTGACCTCACCGTTGGTGTTGACGCCCACCACAGCGGTGAGCACGCCTCCGAAGCCGTTGGCCTGGACCTCCACACAGTAGCCCACCAGCCCGCTATCGTTGTAGCCGGCCGTGATGCTCAGTGCGCCAGGCGCGCGGTACGGGGTCTCAGAGCGTACAGTGGCCTGGGGCATGACCTGGGCCAGCAGGGTCTGCTGGGCCGCGGTCTCCGCACGGACGGCGGCGTAGTCCGTTGCCCGATGGACCCCGAACACCATGCCGCAGGTCACGGCAAACACCGCGGCCAGAGCCGCCAGCTGCCGAACAGTGCCCCGCAGCTCGTCCAGATAGCCCTCGCCGGGCATGGTGCCGTCCCCGGCCCGGGCCAGGAATTTCACCTTGGGAGGCACGAAATGGATGGCGGCAGCGCTGGCACGCAGGTGCTCTGCCCAGCCCCGAACCGCTTCAAAGCGGCCCACGCCAAAGCGCCGGGGCAGGGCGGCGCGGTCCAGCAGCCAAACGCAGCAGTTCATGGTGAGAATGGCCCAGCCCACCCCGTCAGGATAGGAGCCGAAGTAGCGCAGCAGCACAGTCAGCACGCCGCAGCCCATCCCGAACAGGGTCTGACCCACCGGTGTGACCGGTGTGGTAGTGTAATCGGAGGCCATGAACACCGCCCCCAGCACCAGACCGCCGCTGCACAGCTGGGCAGTCATCCAGGCCAGCGCCCCCCCATTTCCCCGGGGGAAGAGCAGGGTCAGCAGGGCGACGGTCCCCAGATAGGACAGGGGGATGCGGGGGGAGATCACGCGCCGCCCCACCAGGTACACCCCGCCCAGCAGAAGCATGAACACCGGCGCTCCGCCCATTGCGCCTCCGTGCTGCCCCAGCATCAGCTGGCTCAGGGTCAGGTCGGGCAGCGCTCCGGCGTGGAGCAGGGCCATCGGGGTAGGGGAGGAGACCGCGTCCACCGCTCCAAACAGCGGAGTTTTCTGGAACGCGTCCACCCAGGTGGTCATCAGGCCGGGAAAGGTACACAGCAGCGCGCGCCCCGCCAGGGCGGGGTTCATAAAGTTCCGCCCCAGTCCGCCGTAAAACTGCTTGACCACCACAATGGAAAAGACGCCGCCCAGCACCGGGGCCCAGTAGGGCGCGGTCACCGGAAGGCTCATGGCCAGCAGCAGGCCGGTGACGCAGGCGGACAGGTCGCCCACTGTATTGCTCAGCCCCATCAGCCGGCGGTAGCCGTACTCCGCCCCCACGCAGGCTGCCACGGACACCAGGGTCAGGGCCAGCACCCGGGGGCCGAACAGATAGACCGCCATGCCCAGGGCGGGCAGCAGGGCCACGATCACATCCAGCATCGTGGAGGAGATGCTGGACACCTGGGCGATCTGCGGGGATGACCGGCGGATCACAGGTCCGTTCTGACTCATTCCTGCTCGCCTCCTTCCCTTGGAAACTGTCTGGCCTGACGGACCAGATCCGCCAGGGGGATATGTGAGGGACAGATATAGGAGCAGCAGCCGCACTCCATGCAGTCCTCCAGATGGAGCTCCGGGAGCCGCTCCCGCTCGCCCATCCGCATGGCCCGATAGACCGACACCGGGTTCAGGTTCATGGGACAGCTGGAGACACAGTGGCCGCAGCGGACGCACACCGTCTCCGTCTGGCTGGCGGAGTTGTGCTCCTGGTCCGTGAGGCACAGCAGGGCGTTGGTGTTCTTCACCACCGGGGCCTCCAGGTCCCCCTGGACCGTCCCGGTCATGGGGCCGCCGGTGAGGATGACTGCGGGCTCCTCCCGCAGGCCTCCGGCAGACTCCAGCAGGCAGCGCAGAGGGGTCCCGATGGGAACCCAGAGGTTCCGGGGCCGGGCCACCGCGCCGCCGCTCACCGTCACTGCCCGGTGGGTCAGGGGACTCCCCTTCATCAGGGCGGAGTGCACCATATACACCGTGGCCACGTTGAACACAGAACATTTCACATCCAGCGCCGACTGACCTGGCGGCACCTCACGCCCGGTCACGGTGCGGATCAGCTGCTTTTCCATGCCCAGGGGATAGCGGGTCTGGATGGTGAGCAGCTCCACCGCCCGCTTCTTCCGGCGCAGGCGGCGCTCCAAAAACTCCACCGCGTTGAGTTTGTCCCCGGCTACCACCAGCACGGCCCGCTCCACCCGGAGCAGCCGGGCCATCATCTGCACGCCCTGGAGGACCTGGTCCCCCTTCTCCAGCAGCAGCCGGTGGTCGGCGGTCAGATAGGGCTCGCACTCGGCGGAGTTGACGATCAGGGTGTCCACCCGGCCCACCGCCTGGCGCAGGCGCAGGTGGGTGGGACTGGCGCCGCCCCCCATGCTGGTGATCCCAGCCCGGCAGATCCGGTCCAGGGCCTCGTCCCGGTCCATCCGGGACCAGTCCATGGGCTCCGGCAGCTCGGGGCAGGGGGTGTCCTTCCCGTCGTTGTCGATGACGATGGCGTCCCAGCTGCCGCCCCAGGGATGGGGCCTGGGCTCGATGGCGCGCACCCGGCCGGAGACGCTGGCGTGGACATAGACGCCGTTGTCCTCCGGCTCGGCGATGACCTGTCCCACAGTCACCAGATCCCCGGGCCGGACCACCGGGACCGCTCCGCCGCCGCTGCACATGGTCAGGGGAATGATCACCTGATCGGGTTCCGTCTCCAGGGGGACAATGGGTTTGCGCCTGGTGCTCTCTTTATAGGAAACGGGGTGGACCCCGCCCAAATAGCTTCGCCGCATGGCTACCTCCCAGGCCGTTCCGCCGGACGCCTCACGCCCGGCCGGCCTTCTGTTTCGGTCAAATTTCGATCCGTGTATATCATACTCAACTGAGGCCCTTCTGTCCAGTCGTCCGGAGAAGAATTCACATTTTCCTAAATTTTATCCGGCTTTTCTGGGGATTTTGTGTCCATTTTCCTGTTCCGGCATAGGATGTGTCAGGAGGTGACGCGATGGAGCGCCGCACTGGACCTGACCCGGGGCTGGACGCTGAGGGGACTGCGGCCTGGGACACACTGAGCACCGTGGCGGTCAGCCTGGTGCTGCTGCTCTTTGCCCTGCTGCTGTCCCTGCAGGCTGTCCGGCTCCAGCGGGACAGCCTGGACGCCCGTTCCGGAGAAGCCGCTTCGGCTCCGGAAATCACCGGACTGCGCCGCGCCGCAGGAGCCCTGGTCCTGCCGCCGCTGGCCTTCTTTTTCAGGCTGGCGCTGGAGACCTGGAGGAGCGCTCCGGATCCTGAAGGCTCCGCCAGGATCAATGCCTGGGCCTCGCTCCTGGTCCTGGCGCCGCGCTGCTGCGGTACTACGACCTGACTGTCATCCAGCCCGGGCCGGGCCGGGGATGAAATCGGGAGAGCGCCGCGGCGCTCTCCCGATTTTCATGTATTTGGGGGAAACCAGCGGGACAGGATCTGAGCTACCCCGTCCTCCTCATTGGAGGGGGCGGTCAGGTCGGCCGCAGCCAGCGTCTCGGGGGCGCCGTTGGCCATGGCTACCCCGATCCCGGCCTCTTGCAGAAGACTCAGGTCGTTGGTCCCATCGCCGAATGCCGCGGCCTCCCGGGGATCGATCCCCAGACAGCGGCACAGGGTGCGCAGGCCGTTTCCTTTGGTGGCGTCCGGGGCGTTGAACTCCAGGTTGGCGGGCATGGAGATGGCCTGGACCAGATCCGGGAACACCAGTTTGCACTGCTCCATCACTTTGGGCCGCAGCTCCAGATCGGGGAAATAGGCCTGGAGCTTCTGAACGGAGCCCCCTCCGGCCAGCACCGCCTCCTTCAGGTCATCCACCGGCTCACGGGTGCGCTTGACCAGGGCGAAGGAGGGCGGGTGAGTAACATACTGCTCCAGGCGGTCATAGTATTTCCGGGCCATCAGGCCCCGGTCGTTCTGAAAGCAGTCCACCGAGCAGTGCAGAGGTTCCAGAAAATCGATGACTGCCTCCACTGTCTCCCAGGGGATCTCCGCCCGGCCAAGCGTCTTGTCCATCCGGCGGTCATACACCTTGGCCCCGTTCATCAGGATGAAATAGCGCAGAAAGGGCAGGTCCCGCAGCTCCTGAGGAATCCCGCCGTAAAAGCGGCCGGTAGCCACCACTACCTCCGCTCCCTGGGCGGCGGCCTGCTCCAGGGCGGCGCGGTTGATAGGGGAGAGGGTCTTGTCCTCCCGCAGGAGGGTCCCGTCCAGATCCGTCAGGATCAGCTTTGGTCTCATGTTCCCGTCCCCTTTTTAAAATTTCGCGCCGCCGAACTCGGCCAGCTTCAGACCCTTGTTCCGGTCGCTGACCCACTGGATGGACCACTGGGAGGCGAACAGCAGCAGCTGGTTCCCCTTATAGTCCTCCACCAGCTTGGCGTCGTTGGGCAGCAACAGGTCCTCCTCCTTCAGCGGGGGGGCGTCCTCCTCCCGTACGATCCAGCGCAGGTATTCGTAGGGAAGGCCTTCTTTATACAGCTCTACATTGTACTCGCTGCGCAGGCGGTACTCCAGCACGTCAAACTGCAGGGTGCCCACCACGCCCACGATGACCTCCTCCATACCGGAGTAGGGGGTCTTGAAGATCTGGATGGCACCCTCTTGGGCAATCTGCTCCACGCCCTTGAGGAACTGCTTGCGCTTCATGGTGTCCACAGAACGGATGCGCTCAAAGTGCTCCGGCGCGAAGGTGGGGATTGGGTCGAAGCAAAACTTCCTGCTGGGGGCACACAGGGTGTCTCCAATGGAGAAAATGCCCGGGTCGAACACGCCAATGATGTCTCCGGCGTAGGCCTCCTCAATGATCTCCCGCTCGGCGGCCATCAGCTGCTGGGGGCGGGACAGGCGGATCTTCTTGCCGCCCTGGATGTGGTAGACCTCCCGGTCTGCCTCAAACTTTCCGGAGACGATGCGCATAAAGGCGATTCGGTCCCGATGGGCCTTGTTCATGTTGGCCTGGATCTTAAAGACAAAGGCGGAAAAGTCTTCGTCAAAGGAATCGATCACATCATCCCCGGCTTTTCGGGGCAGGGGAGCGGTCGTCATGCGGAGAAACTCCTCCAGGAAGGGCTCCACACCGAAGTTGGTCAGGGCGGAGCCGAAAAACACTGGAGACAGCTTGCCGTGGCGCACCCGGTCCAGGTCGAAGTCACAGGAGGCCCCGTCCAGCAGCTCGATCTCATCCACCAGCTGGTTCCGCTTGGCCTGCCCGATCAGGTCGGCCAGGGCGGGATCGTCCGGCTCGATCTCGGTGGCGGTGGCTGCCCGGGCGTTGGTGTTGGAGGTGAAATGGATCACCTTCCGATTCTGCCGGTCGTAGACGCCCTTGAACTCCTTGCCACAGCCGATGGGCCAGTTCATGGCGTAGGTGTCCAGACCCAGCTCCTTCTCCAGTTCCTCGCACAGCTCAAAGGGGTCCCGGGCCTCCCGGTCCATCTTGTTGATGAAGGTGAAGATGGGGATGTCCCGCATGGCGCATACCTTGAACAGCTTTCGGGTCTGGGCCTCCACGCCCTTGGCCGCGTCGATGACCATGACGGCGGAGTCGGCGGCCATCAGGGTGCGGTAGGTGTCCTCCGAGAAGTCCTGGTGGCCCGGGGTGTCCAGGATGTTGATGCAGTAGCCCTCATACTGGAACTGCATTACCGAGGAGGTAACGGAAATGCCGCGCTGCTTCTCAATCTCCATCCAGTCGGAGGTGGCCGCCCGGGTGTTCTTCTTGCCCTTGACCTGGCCGGCCTGGGCGATAGCTCCGCCGTAGAGCAGGAACTTCTCCGTCAGGGTCGTCTTACCGGCGTCCGGGTGGGAGATGATGGCAAAGGTGCGGCGACGCTTGATCTCAGATTCGTAATTCGGCAAAAGGGTCCACTCCCTCTACATTTGATATTCACAGGATTTAACAAGTCATTTTATCATAGCAGACCCTGGGCCGCAAGGGGGGGGGCATTTTTCCTGTATTTTATGGGGAAAGGGCCCACTCCCGACTGGTTGCACCCTCCCTGAAAATGTGGTATACTTAACATCTATCGAAATCATACCCAACAGGCTGAGGAGGAGGATCATTTGCACGATTCCATTGCAGTGGCGATGAGCGGCGGAGTTGACAGCTCGGTGGCCGCCTGGCTGCTCCGGCAGCAGGGGGAGCAGGCGGTGGGGGTTACCATGCGCCTGTTTGTCCCAGAAGACCTGGCCCCCGGCCAGAGGGAACAGTGCCACATCTTGGAGGACCTTCAGGATGCCCAGACCGTCGCCGGCCAGCTGGGCATCCCACATCACACCCTGGACCTGTCCGGCCCCTTCCAAGAGCAGGTCATGGAGCCCTTTGTCCAGGCGTATGAGCAGGGACGCACCCCGAACCCCTGTGTGACCTGCAACCGGACCATCAAATTCGGCGCGCTGCTGGAGGCTGCCGGACAGCTGGGCTGCGGCCGCCTGGCCACGGGGCACTACGCCCGGACTGAGCGGGACACCGGCAGCGGCCGGGTCCTGCTCAAGCGGGCCGTCCACCCGGAGAAGGACCAGAGCTATGTCCTCTGGTCCCTGTCCCAGGCCCAGCTGGAGCGGGTGTGCTTCCCTCTGGGCGGCCTGTCCAAGGAGGAGATCCGGGCCATTGCGGAAGAGCAAGGGCTGGTCAGCGCCCGCCGGTGGGACAGCCAGGACATCTGCTTCGTCCCGGACGGGGACTACGCCGCGTTCCTCTGCCACCACACCGGCCGGACCTATTCCCCCGGACCGTTCTGTGACCCAGAGGGGCGGGTGCTGGGCGTCCACGAAGGCATCATCCACTATACAGTGGGCCAGCGCCGGGGCCTGAAGGTCTCCTCCAATCAGGGGCGTCTCTACGTCAAGGAACTCTGCCCCCAGGAGAACCGGGTGATTCTGTCGGACAACCAGGCACTGTTCCACCGGGGACTGACAGGGAAGGAACTGAACCTGATCCCCACAGAACGGCTGGACCGGCCTATCCGGGTGCAGGCCCGGATCCGGTACCGCATGACGCCTCAGCCGGCTTGGCTGGAGCAGACAGGACCGGATACCTGCCGCGTCACCTTTGACCAGCCCCAGCGGGCCATCACCCCGGGGCAGTCTGTTGTCTTTTATGACGGTCCGCTGGTGGTGGGCGGAGCCGTGATTTTGAAGGAGGAGGACTGAGTCCATGAGCCAAAAGAAACACAAGAAGCGCCATCCTCAGGCCAAACGCCGGGTGAGCGCGCCGGTGGAGGAGTCGGAGTTTGCGTCGGACGGCACCCGCAAGCGGATGAACGGGACCACCCGGAATATCCTGCTGTTCGCCCTGATTCTGCTAGCTGCGACGGAGGCGATGTTTCGTGCCGGACTTCTGCCTGAGGCGGTTTCCAACGTGGTGGCCATCGTGGGCCTGGTCCTCCTGATGATCGCCCTGTGGTTCCAGTTCGGGGATCCCTCCGGCGGCAGCCGGACATCCTCCGGCAGACCAAAGCTGAAGTGAAGGCCGGACCTGGCGGCCCGGCGATCGAGGAGGTTTTCAATGGGAAAGCATCATATTCTGCCCGCCCTGGCCCTGGCCGGCGGCCTGGCGGGCTTTGGCCTGCGCCTGTGGCAACGGACTTCCGCTCTGGATCCGGCCACAGAACTGTTCGCATCCGGTGCGCCGGCGTCTCTGGCTCTGTGGGGGCTGATGGCGGCACTGGCCCTGGCGGCCCTCCTGCTGAGCCGGGGTGGAGCCCAGCCGGAGCAGCCGGAGCATGCCTTTCTCTGTCCTTCTGCAGGATATATGACCCTGATGACGGCCGCGGGGATGTGCTTCCTGCTGGCCGCGGCTCTGGGGGTCCCTGAGCTGATGGAGCAGATTCAGACGTGGCAGGTGGATCCTGTGCACCACATCATGCCCGCCGTCTTTGCGGTGACTGTGGCCGCCTGTCCCGTAGGGGCGGTGGGGGCCCTGGTTTCCGGGCGGAACAACTACTGGGGGGTCACTGGGCTGCGGACCCGGATACCGGCTGTCCTCCCTGCCTGCGCCGCCCTTCCCTGGCTGATGGAGGTCTATCAGACCTACTCCCGTGATCCGGTGTTGCTGCGGTCATCGGTCCCTCTGCTGGCCTGTGTGTTCCTTCTGCTGGCCCTGTACCAGCAGGCAGCCTTTTTTTATCAGCGTCCCCATCCCCGGCGCTTTATCCTGTTTGCGGTGCTGGGCATGGCCTTTGGCGGGGCCTCGCTGGCGGACGGGCTCTCCCTGTTCGGGGCGGTGCTCACCGCCGCTTTCCTGCTGTGCACCCTGGGCGGGCTGACCGCCCTGTCTTACAGCCGATTCGCACCCGGGACAGCCGGGCGGCAGGCTCCGGATCCCACAGTCCGCTGATCACATCATGTACTAATTCATCGGGAGGAATCAGACCCATGGAACAAAAGAGATTTTATATCACCACCCCCATCTACTACCCCAGCGATAAGCTGCACATCGGCCACACCTACTGCACTGTGGCCACCGACGCCATGGCCCGCTATAAGCGGCTGAGCGGCTGTGACGTGCTGTTCCTCACCGGCACCGACGAGCACGGCCAGAAAATCGAGGACAAAGCCAAGGAAGCCGGCGTCACCCCCAAGGAGTTCGTAGACAACATCGTGGAGGGCCCCAAGGGAGTCAAGGACCTGTGGAAGCTGATGAACATCTCCAACGACCGCTTCATCCGCACCACGGATGACTACCATGTGGCCTCCATCCAGAAGATTTTTAAGAAGATGTACGAGAAGGGCGACATCTACAAGGGCAAGTATGAGGGCAAGTACTGCAAGCCCTGCGAGTCCTTTTGGACGGAGTCCCAGCTGGTGGACGGCAAGTGCCCCGACTGCGGCCGTCCGGTGCAGGATGCGGAGGAGGAGGCCTATTTCTTCCGTCTGTCCAAGTACGCCGACAGGATCCAGCACCTGTTGGAGGACACCGATTTCCTGGAACCCCGCTCCCGGGTGAACGAGATGGTGAACAACTTCATCAAGCCCGGCCTGGAGGACCTGTGCGTCTCCCGCACCAGCTTCACCTGGGGCGTGCCTGTGGACTTTGACCCAGGCCATGTGGTCTATGTGTGGGTGGACGCCCTGTTCAACTATACCACCGCCCTGGGCTTCCTCAACGACAAATATGATGACTATGAGAAGTTCTGGCCTGCCGACGTCCACTTCGTGGGCAAGGAGATCGTCCGCTTCCACTCCATCATCTGGCCCGCCATGCTGATGAGCATGGAGATGCCCCTGCCCAAGAAGGTGTTCGGCCACGGCTGGCTGCTGCTGGACGGTGGCAAGATGTCCAAGTCCAAGGGCAACGTGGTGGACCCCTATCTGCTGGCGGAGCACTTCGGCGTGGACGCCCTGCGCTTCTTCCTGCTGCGTACCTTCCCCTTCGGCTCGGACGGCAATTTCTCCAACGAGTCCCTCATCAACACCATCAACGTGGACCTGGCCAACGACCTGGGCAACCTGCTCAGCCGCACCGTGTCCATGGTGGGCAAGTACTTCGGCGGCACTCTGCCTGCCGCTCAGGCCGGCGACCCGGAGAAGGACCGGGAGCTGGAGGAGCTGGTCTCCGGCCTCCGGGGCCGCTATGAGGAGCAGATGGAGCACTACGCCTTCCAGAACGCCCTGGCGGAGATCTTCAAGGTCATCTCCCGTGCAAACAAGTATATCGACGAGAATACCCCCTGGGTGCTGGCCAAGGATATGGAGGCCAATGGAGCCCGTCTGGCCAGCGTCATGTACCACCTGCTGGAGACCCTGCGGGTGTGCGCCGTCCTGCTGACACCCTTCATTCCGGATTCCTCCGCGGAGATCCTGCGCCAGATCGGCGCCTGTGCGGACTGCTCCACCTGGGAGAGCGCCGGACAGTTCGGCTCTCTCCGCAGGGATGTCACTGTGGTCCGGGGCGACAACCTGTTCCCCCGCATTGACGCTGAGAAGGAACTGGAGGCCCTGGAGCAGGCCGCTCAGGAGGCCCGCAAGGCCGCCCTTCCCGCGCTGGAGGTGGAGCCTCAGCTCACCGAGAAGGTGGACTTCGACACCTTCTGCAAGAGCGACTTCCGGGCTGTGAAGGTAAAGGACTGCCAGGCGGTGAAGAAGTCCAATAAGCTGCTGCGCTTCACCCTGGACGACGGCACCGGGACCGACCGGCAGATCCTCTCCGGCATCGCGGCCTGGTACCAGCCTGAGGAGCTGGTGGGCAAGACCCTGGTGGCCATCGTCAACCTGCCCCCCCGGAAGATGATGGGCCAGGAGAGCTGCGGAATGCTGATTTCTGCCGTCCACACGGAGAAGGGCGAGGAAAAGCTGAACCTGCTGATGATCGACGATCAGATCCCCGCCGGGGCCAAGCTGTGCTGATGCAGCCTCTGGCAGAATTTCATATCTGACGCACCGGCACATTATCAATAGGAGCAAAAAAGCCAGGCTGAACGGGCCCAACAGGGTCGTGAACTGCCCCAGCTTGTGCGGACAGCACAAAAAGGTCTCTATATAGGGAAATATGAAGTTTTAAGCGGAGTGGCGCAGCGTGAGCGGCGCCACTCCAGTTTTTTAGCTGAATGCACTCGTGGTTGTAAAAATAGATATAGTACGCCTTGCTTCGTGTGGGTGTAAGAAATATTCTGTTGGGCCTGTCCGCATGGAACTCCCTGTTGAGTAGATTCTCATACTTGTGGAGCTGCTGCCCTATCTGCTGCCACTCTCTGCGGCGGATCTCCTGGTTCAACCTCTCAATGACATTGTTGGTGCGGATACGAGTCCAATGCTCACTGGGAAAATCGCAGTAAGTCAGTGTTTCCTCAATACCATCCTCCACCTTCTTCGCAGCCTCCTTCAGTTTCATGGAGCAAAGCCCTTCCACAACGGCTTTGGCCTTTTCCCGGGCAGCTTTCCTGCTCTCCTGGGCGTGGATCGCCTTGAGCATTTTGGCTGCCAGCTTCACCTTGGAACGAGGTGTGACGGAGAACACATTGCAGTAAAAGTGGACGGTACAGCGCTGGTACTTGGCTTCTGGGAATACTTCTCCCACGGCCTCCAGTATACCAAAATGCCTGTTTTCTATTTGCAGCTATTCACCGGAGGCATTTTGGGCCTCTTCTTCAAAGAAAGGAATTGCGATGCCCAGCCATTCCTCCGGCAGATAGACGGACAGATAGCCGTGCCCATACCCTTTCGCTTCGTAGATCCGGCAGGATGGGAGAAGCTGCTGGAACATACGGGCGGAGTTCTTGACGCACTTCATTTCCTTTTCCCCGTACCAGTACATGACCTGGGCGCGGCTGCTTCCCACGCTTTCTTTCAAACGATATTGCGCCATATAGGTCCGGTACATGGTGTACAGGGTTTTTCGCGGCGTTCGGGGCATGTCCCGCAGATAGTATTCCTGGATCTCCTGGGGATAAGCCATCTTTGCAGGCAGCAGCTTGGGCATAAGCTTCAGCTGAAAGCGGCACGCCCGTTTGCTGAACATCAGGCATCCAAACAGCCATACCGAGGCGATGCAAAACCGGGCCATCAGTGGCTGTGGATAACAAAGGCTGCCGTCAATGATGGCCTTTTCGGTAAGATCCGACTTCCGTGTCAAAAGCTCCATCACGATCTGGCCGCCCAGGGATACCCCGCACAGAGCAAAGAGACGTCCGCCGCAATGCTGCTGGATATAGTCCATGAGCTGATCGGCGGTCCGCTCGGTGGAGACATAGGGCGTTTGACATTCTTCGCCATGCCCATCCAAAGTGGGCAGGATGACATGGTAGTGCCGGGCCAGAACACAGGCCTGCCTCAGGTAGTTCCACCATGCGTTTCCACCGCCGTGGATCAGCATGATGTGGGGGAGTGTACAGTCTCCGAATTCATGAAAGATCATATTGGATCTCCTCCAGAATGGTAAAAAGTAGGATAACAGGGTCATTATACTGCAAACCCACACGGGATTCCATACCAGAGCGGTGAGAAATCTGCGCTGCATATAAGCAAGGCTCCCACCTTCTAAAATTCCGAGGGTGGGAGCCTTGCTTATATCTGCTTCCAGTGATCCAGTTTTGGCAGTTGATTTTCAAAATAGGCTCTGACCTGTTCCGGGGGCCAGGCCTCATTGGACATATGGCTCTCCAGAAAATCCAGCAGTTCCTCAAGGCTTGTGTAGATGAATTTCCCATCGGCATAGCACCATTTGCAGTACTCCTCATTAAAGGTTCCATCCGGCTCCCGGCTGATATTGTCGTCCTCAAGAGGCATACCGCAGCACTGGCAGATCAGCTGCCGGGGCGAGCCCAGCAGAGTATTGATGGAGACATCAAACAGGCTGGAGAGCAGTTGCAACGTCTCCGTATTGGGTACCGTTTCGCCAGTCTCCCAGCGGGAGACCGCCTGCCGGGTCACATGCACCTGTTCCCCTAACTGCTCCTGGGAGAGTCCGTGCTTGGTGCGCAGTTCCAGGAGGATTTCTTTGGTATCCATGTTGATCACCACCTTGGGTAGATCATATCACAACGGAAGCAGAAAGGAAAGCAACCGGCGGTTGCCCCCCTGATCCGTTTTTCACATTTCACGGGATGGTTGAAACATTAAGAAGAATTAAGAAAAAATTCATAAGAAACGCGCATTTATCTGCTATTATGATGCTCAGTATTTTGGAACGCTCTGCCGCGATGGCACGGGAGGTATGTATGGAATTCACCTGTCACACCACATACGATCAAAAAGCACTGACCGCCATGGCCCGGGTGGTCCGCAAGACTGTACGGGCGAAACGGAGCCGCATGATCCGTGTCTGGGCCTGGGTCATCATCGGGCTTCTTGCAGTATCCCTCTGGCTCTCCTGGGGGAACATCTGGCAGACGGCGGCAAACTGCGCGGTCATTGCGGCGCTGCTGCTGATTAACTGGAAGGAGGACGCCCTCAATGCCTTTTTTGCAAAGCGTAAGGCCCTGCCGGGCACGGACTGCGCCGATACCACATTCTTCCCCGACTGCTTTCTCGTCAAGACTGCTGCGGCGGAATCCAAGTGGCAGTATGATAAAATTCTTGCGCTGGCGGAGACCGTGGAATACCTTGTTCTGGTGATGGGAAAGAACTACGCCCTGGCTGTGGAGAAAGCTACGCTGGCAGGCGGCAGCCTCCCGGGATTCCGACGCTTTCTGGAGGAGCAGTCCGGCCAAAACATTCAAAATATCGGAGGGTAGCGCAAGGTGAAAACCAGTCATAAAATTGCAGCCTTGGGCAGTCTGACAGCAGTGGCCGGTGCCGCCGCCTGCTGGAAATGGATGATCCGAATGCCCCTCAAAGAGTTCACCCGGTACGCCCTCTACATGGCGGCTCTGGATGATGAGATCTGCCGGAACGAGCTGGAGGGCAACCAAATTGGAGGGGAAGTCATCACGTTTCCGCCCAAGGCAGAAACCCTGCAGGAGCGATATCAGCTCTTCCTGCAAATGAACCGGGCGAAAAGCCGCCGACAGCTCCAAAAGGAAGTCGCAGAAATGGAGCGGCGGCTCCAGGAGTCCAGGCAGTATACGGATAAGCCCGAAGAGCAGCTGGAGGTGGAGCTTGCCGGGGAAAGCGAAATGGGAAGCCGGCCCTCTGCTCAGCCTGTATAGGCGTCCTCTGCCGTATTCTTGAAATTCTGCTTAGCAAGCCACTGTTTTTCCTCTTCGGTTTCCGGGATGTCGATCCGTTCGATCTTGAAGATCACCGGCCGGGTCCCGTCGTTGCAGCAGGCGATCATCATCCGCTCGTCATTGGTCCAGTTGTGCATGATGGCCCCACCCTGCAGGGCGGTGTAGACATACCGGCTGATGGCGTCCCACGCCTCCCCGCAGAATTTTCCGTCCATCAGGCGGTAAAAATCATCCCGCTCCGGGGTGCGCTTGAGAAAAAAGGTGTCTCCCTTCCGAAAGCAGGGGCAGGGGCCCGACTTGGGGTTGGCCAGGTAGTGCTCCTGATAGTCCTCAAATACCTTTGTCTCCAGTACTGTGATTCTGCATTCGTGCTGCATCGTTTCGTCCTCCTCAGCTGCTTGCACTTCGGCCTGCCGGTGAGATAGGGCAGGCCGCCTTTCTTGCTGCTATTGTACCGGGGAAAGCCCCTGCTGGCAAGAGGGATCGGGCATAGCAGTTTTTAATATGCGATAGCCCAAATAAGGAGGGATAGCCTATGGCAAAACGCAGGCCGTCCGGCGACGGCATGGTGCGAAAACGGGAGGACGGCCGCTGGGAGGGCCGCATCGTAGTGGGCCACAAGCAAAACGGAGAGCCCATCTTCGGGTATGTCCTGGCGAAAACCCAGAAGGAACTGCTGGACAAGCTCCACCGGGACATGGAGGGCTTTCAGGATATGGAGCTCACCGAGGACAGCCGCATGACCCTGGCGAGTGGCTGGGCCGGTGGATGGAGGACTACGGTGCGGCTACCCTGCGGCCCAACACCCTGCGGAGTTATGAGCAGTTCATCCGGTGCTACATCAAGCCCTACCTGGGGGATAAGATCGTCTCCCGGGTGACCCGCATGGACATCCAGAAGCTGTACCGAAAGCTGAAACACGAGGGCCGTGTCCACGGCCACCCGGAGCACGGGCACGAATTGTCGGACACCATGGTGCTCCGCATCCACGCCATGCTCCACCAGTGTCTGAAGGATGCGGAGGCGGCCCATGTGGTCGCCCGGAATCCCACCGACGGGGCCGTGGTGCCCAAGGCCAGCTATAAGCCAAAACAAATTCTCACAAAGGAGCAGATGGACACCTTCCTGGCGGCGGTGGACCGCAATGAGATCTGGCGGGACTTCTTCTACACGGAGCTGACCACCGGCTTGCGGCGGGGCGAACTGCTGGCCCTCCAGTGGGACGATCTGGACTTCAAGACCGGGACCCTGACCGTGAACAAGCAGGTCTACGAGGTGAAGGGGCGGCTCCAGGTGAGCGTCCCCAAGACACGGGCCTCCATCCGCAGACTGGTCCTGCCGCCCGGCGTGGTGGAGGTGCTGCGGCAGTATCGGGAGACGGTGGACTCCCGGTGGATGTTCCCCTCGCCGGTCAAAGAGGATGTACCCCTGACGCCGGGCGCGGTGCGACGGCGGCTCCAGATTATTCTGGAGCGGGCCGGGTGTAAGAGAATCAGATTTCACGATTTACGCCACACCTTTGCCACCCTGTCCTTGGAGAGCGGCATGGATGTGAAGACCCTCTCCGCCATGCTGGGCCATGTGTCAGCGGCCACCACCCTGGACATCTATACCCATGTCACCGGGGATATGCAGACCGAGGCGGCAGCCAAGATCGACCGTGGACTGGGCAACGAAGTGCAGGAGAGTCCTGCTCAGACAGAGCAGAGCTCAGTCGAAGACTTCCAGCCGGTGCTGGGGCGAAAGCGAAAGTCGGGCTCCGGGTGTATTACCCAGATCAATGACCATCTGTTTGAGGGACGCTACTCCCCCACCTGGCCGGACGGCACAAAGCATTCCAAATGCGTCTACGCCCACACCCGGGAGGAGTGCGAGGCGAAGCTGAAAACGCTCATCCGGGAAATGCAGGCGGAGCGAAAGCTGCTCCTGGATCAGATGCGTGGGATCACGCCGCCGGATAAGCTTACCAAGAAGCAGAAGCAGATCTGGCAGTATCTGCGGTTCCATCCCGATGAAACGAACCTGAGTGTCATCGCCAGAGGGGCCGGGGTGAACCGACATACGGTGGCAAAGTGGTATGAGATGATCCGGGGAATGGTAGGAATACAAAAGACATAACTTGACAGACCTGTTGAAGAGGATACCGTTCACAGCGGCTAAAATAGCTCTAATGTACTCAGAATTTACAGGTGGCAATGAAAAATATACGCATGTTTATGAGAAGTTTCTTTTGAATGTGTTTCAAGTAGATAAGTAAGCCCCAGTGTACCGCGACATGCTGGGGCTTGCTTGTTTGTAGGTTATTTTTCCGAATTGCTCTAAATAGTCTACGAAAATTATCCTAAAAATACTACTGTAAAAGGCCTATAAGCAATCGTTTAAAGGAATGCGTTCCAGATTGTATGCTGTTAAACCGTAGGAAGTGGCAGAAGTTAGAATAATAGAATAAGGGATGTTCTATAGATTGGTTACAGATTATTTTACCCTGCCTGTACGGCTCAGCGCCTGGATCGGGGACTCAGTCCTCCGGATCGCCAAACACCACACGGTAGTAGTCATTGTCCAGAATGGATGCGGAGTAGGCTACCCGGTTTTGGACCTCTGCCACCCGCTCCGCCACATAGTCCGGATCCGGCTCGCTCCCGTCCCACATCGTAAAGACGTCGGTAGTGGAGTTATAAGCCCCCAGATCGGTGAGGAAGCTGTAATTGGAGAAGATCACCAAGCCGGGCGTGTCGGAGAGGATGTCCCGCCCCGCCATCAGGCGGGAGTCGTACTCCAGTCCAAAGAGGTTGGCCAGCGTGGGCATCACGTCCAGGCTGGAGCAGTATTTGTCCACATGGACAGGCTCCTCCAGGTCGGCGCTCCAGAGGATCAGGCTGTTCTCATAGATCTCGAAGACCGGGTCCACCGGGTGGCCGAACAGCTCGCTGTACTCCTCGTCCGTCAGGCCGTAGGGATAGTGGTCGGCGGACAGAACGATCACCGTGTCCTCCAGCCTGCCGGCCTCCTCCAGCTGGCGGACCAGACTCTCCATGGCCAGCTCCAGCTCCTGCTGGCAGGCCAGGTAGCATTTGACCCCCTCGCTGTACGGCAGGCCGGCCACCTCGTCATAGTGCCGGTCGGACATGACGTTTCCCTCGCGGTTGTAGTTCAGATGGCCGCTCACCGTCAGGCAGTAGACCATGAAGTGATCCTCGTCTACGAATCGGGGGACAATTTCTTCCATCATCTCCAGGTCGGAGGGGGGAAATACCTCCTCCAGCTCCAGCCCATTGCCGATTCCGTAGTATTCATACCCCATGTTTGGGTGGGAGAGATTCCGGTCATAGTAGGTGTACAGATAGTCGTGGAAGGCCATGGTCCGATAGCCCAGGGCCCGGAACTGATGGCCGAAGGCGAAAGGCATGGCGTTGTCCGACGATTCAGAGTAGCTCCACACCCCGGACTTGGGGATCAGGCCGGTGGTGGTCACATACTCCCCGTCGGAGGTGGACACCCCCCACAGCGGGGTATAGAAGTTGTCGCAGATGATGCCCTCGTGGGCCAGCTTCCACAAGGTGGGGGTGCGCACCGGGTCCAGCAGCCGGTCAGAAAACCCTTCGGCTACGATCCAAACCAGGTTTTTCCCCTGGAACCGGCCGGTCCACTCATTTTCCGCTGTGGGCTTTACCTTAGAAAAATAGCCGTGCATCTCAGACAGCTCCAGGTCCTCGCGGTCCCGCTCCATCAGAGCCTGGAAGTCAATATCCATGGTGTGAAGCTTCGGCTCCTCCCCGGCGGGGGACTGCTCCGCCTGGATCCAGCGGCGGGTCTGCCGCCCCTGGTGCTTGGGGAGGATCTGGTCGTCCGGGTCGATGCCGAACAGCACCCGGCGGATCTCCAGCTCGGTCTGGGTGAACATCCCGAAGTTCTGCACCTCCAGCTCCGGCACTGCCGCCTGGAAATAGATATACCGCAGAGAGAGCACCCCGCCGCCGCAGAACAGAACCAGGACGATCCCAGCCAGCTGCACCCCGAGGCCCAGAGCCAGCCAGCGCAGATTGTTCCGCCGCCCCATGGGGCGGTCGGGAAGCAGCCGATTCCCGAGCATGGCCGCAAGCACCACCGGCACCGCCATCATCAGAATGGGGAACCAGTTCAGCAGGATCTCGCCCACCGCCATATTGCCGAACGCCCCCGCCACCATCATCATCTTGGTCAGGGAAAAGATGGTCAAAAAGGTCTTAAAGAGGTGATAGTACACCGTCTGTGCACCCATCCAAAGGGAAACCAGGGCGGTGCACAGGACCAACAGCCGCCGTCCCAGACGATCCTCCACCCCCCCGCACAGGGCCCCCAGCAGCATGGCGATGGGGATGGAGAAGAGGAGGGTGAACACTGCCCCTGCGAGGGACAGCCCGTGGAAGCAGTACAGCTTCAGAAACAGCTCCTCATAGTAAATGACGCCCAGGAAAAACAGAGAAGGAGCCGCCAGCCGCCGCCAGCGGCTCCAAAGCAGCCTGCCCTCAGACTGTCCACCCAGTCGATGTGAAAGCTTCAAGCCCTTGTCCCTCCCTGCCGCCCCCCGCGGCGTCCGTTCCGACCGTCATCGTCCCTTCTTTTGGGTTATTGTACCCACTTCCCTGAGGGATGTCAATTGAATTTCCGCCTTTTTCTGCCCGCCGCATGGATTGGGACGCTGACAGCTGGATCGAGCAGATTATTTGGTTCATAGCAGCACAATAATACCCAGAACCGAGGAGTTTATTCCCTTGACTTGAGGAGCAAAATGAATTAAAATCAAACTGGAAATGCAAAAAATTTGGCGTTTTCGACAAGAATATGCCGTGCACCTCGCCGCCGGACGGAGCAGAGGCCTGCAGAACCAGAAACCATCAAAAAAGAAAAGGAGAGGTTTTTATGTATCAAGTTGACCTGAACAGTGACCTGGGTGAGAGCTTTGGCGCCTATACCATCGGTTTGGACCAGGACGTCATTGCCCATGTCTCCTCCGCCAATATTGCCTGTGGGTATCATGCAGGCGATCCGCTGGTGATGGATCGGACTGTGGCCGCCTGCAAGGCCGCCGGCGTGGCGGTAGGCGCTCACCCCGGCTATCCCGACCTGATGGGCTTTGGACGGCGGAACATGGCGTGCTCTCCCAAGGAAGTCAAAGCGTACATTCAGTATCAGATGGGGGCCCTGCTGGCCTTCACTGCCGCCCACGGCGTGAAGCTTCAGCACTGCAAGCCCCACGGAGCGCTGTACAACATGGCCGGCAAGGACATGGACCTGGCCATGGCCATTGCGGAGGGCATTTACAGCGTGGACAGGGATGTGATCCTGCTGGGGCTGGCGGGCAGCAAGATGCTGGAGGCCGGCAGGCAGGTGGGTATGCGGGTAGCCAGCGAGGTCTTTGCCGACCGCGCCTATCAGGCGGACGGCTCCCTGGTGCCCCGCAGCAAGCCGGGCGCGGTGATCCACGACAAGGACGAGGCCATCTCCCGCACCATCCGCATGGTCACCGAGGGCAAGGTGACCGCCATCACTGGCGAAGAGGTCTCCATCGAGGCCCACTCCATCTGTGTCCACGGAGATAACCCCTCCGCAGTGGAGTTTGTCAAGAACATCCGGGCCAAGCTGGAGGGCGATGGCGTCGCCATCGCTCCCATCGCACAGATCGTCTGATTCGGAAGAGAAGCGATCCAAAGCGGGCTGTTCCAGCCCATCGAAACAAAATGTGGGAGGTATATCATGAGCAAGGGATCCAACACTCTGAACCAGCAGACTGCAAAGCCCAGCCGCTCGGTCCTGTTCGGCGCTGCGTTCCTGATGGCCACGTCCGCCATTGGGCCCGGCTTCCTGACCCAGACGTCCAAGTTCACCGCTCAGTTCGGCACCGCGCTCTCTCTGGTCATCGTGCTGGCCATCATCATGGACATCACTGCCCAGATGAACATCTGGTCCGTGGTCTCCGTCTCCGGGATGCGCGCCTAGGATGTGGCCAATAAGCTGCTGCCCGGATTGGGCGTCGTCATCGCCATTCTGGTGGCCATCGGCGGCCTGGCCTTCAACGTGGGCAACGTGGGCGGCGTGGCCCTGGGCTTCAACGCCATGTTCGGATTGAACGAAAAGATCGGCGCCGTCATCGCCGGCTGTCTGGGCATCATCATCTTTGTGAACAAGAACGCCAAGACCATCATGGACAAGGTGGCCACCGTCCTGGCCGCTGTGATCCTGCTCACGGTGGCGACTGTTGCGGTCATCTCCAAGCCCCCGGTGGGTGAGGCTGTCTCCAGCCTGGCCCAGCTGGGCAACCTGGGCAACAAGGATCTGCTGCTGGCCCTGACCACCCTGCTGGGCGGCTCCTGCGGCGGCTACATCGCCTTCTCCGGCGCGCACCGCCTGCTGGACGCCGGCATCTCCGGCCCCGAGAATATCAGCCATGTGCGCAGGAGCGTCCTGCAGGGCTGCGGCACCTCCGGCCTGGTCCGTATCCTGCTGTTCCTGGCAGTGCTGGGCACCTGTGCCATGGCCTCCGGCAACGCCGCCACCATCATCGCCGCCGGAAACCCCGCCGCCGAGGCCTTCCGCCTGGCCGCCGGAAACATCGGCTACCGCCTGTTCGGCCTGTGCCTGTTCTCCGCCGGGGTCTCCTCCGTGGTAGGCGCCGCCTACACCTCCGTGTCCTTCCTCAAGACCCTGCACCCCTTTATCGCCAAGTATGAGCGTCAGTTTGTCATCGGCTTCATCACCTTCTCCACCGTGATGATGGTGGTCCTGGGCAACGCTGCCGCACTGCTCATCATCGCCGGCGCGTTCAACGGCCTGATCCTCCCCGTGACCCTGGGCGTGATGCTCATTGCCGGCCACAACAAGCGCATCGTGGGCGAGAGCTATCACCATCCCCTGTGGATGACCGTTCTCGGCGCCGTGGTGACCCTGGTCGCCCTCTACGCTGGGATCAAGGCCGTCCCCGGCATTATGCAGCTCTTCCAGTAAAATGAAAGCCGAATGGCCCGGCCGACCTGGATCCCAGGCCGCCGGGCCGTTCAGAAAGGAGCCAGCCATGGCTGACGTCAGATTCCTGCTGACGGGCGATACCTCGGTGTGCGTGGAATTCGGCAATGAGATCAGCGAGGCCATCAACGCCAAGATCCGCGCCTATAACATCGCCCTTCAGAACAGCAAGATCCCCGGCATCGTAGAGACAGTGCCCACCTACCGCTCTCTGATGATCCACTATGACCCGGAGGTCATCCTCTGCGCGCCCCTGATGGAGGAACTGAGGGGCCTGCTGGGCAAGCTGGATCAGATCCGGATCCCGCCCAGCGAGGTGATCGAGATCCCTGTCCTCTACGGCGGGGAGGAGATGGGGCCCGACCTGGCCTTCGTTGCCGAGCACGCGGGCAAGACGCAGGAGGAGGTCATTCAGATCCACACCTCCACCGAGTACCTCATCTATATGCTGGGCTTCACCCCCGGCTTCACCTATCTGGGCGGCATGGACGAGGCCATCGCCACCCCCCGCCTGAAGACCCCGCGGGTGAAGATCCCCGCCGGCTCCGTGGGCATCGCCGGCAGTCAGACCGGCGTCTATCCCATCGACTCGCCGGGCGGCTGGCAGCTGATCGGCCGCACTCCGGTGCGGATGTATGACGCCGGCCGCGCCAAGCCCATCCTGCCTGAGGCCGGACAGTACATCAAATTCTGCGCCATCGACCGGGCGGAATTTGACCGCATCGCCGCCCAGGAGGCCGCCGGCGGATATACCTGCCGCCGCTGCCCCAGAAAGGAGGCGGAACAATGAGCATCACTGTTTTGAACCCCGGCCTGCTCACCACGGTCCAGGATCTGGGGCGCATCGGCTATCAGCAGTTCGGCGTCTCTGTGTCCGGCGTTATGGATCCCCGCTCCGCCGGGATCGCCAATATCCTGGCGGGCAACCCCCAGGGGGAGGCGGTCCTGGAGTGTACCATGATGGGGCCTCAGCTTCAATTCGACCGGGCAAACTGCATCGCCATCGCCGGAGGCGACCTGGGCCCCACTCTGGACGGAAAACCCATCCCCAGCTATCAGGCCGTGTCCATCAAGGCCGGCCAGGTCCTGCGCTTCACCGCCCCCAAGACCGGGTGCCGGGCCTTTCTCGCCTTCGCCGGCGGCCTGGACATCCCGGAGACCATGGGCAGCCGCTCTACCTACATGAAGGCTAAGATCGGCGGCTTTCAGGGCCGCAAGCTGGAGAAGGGCGACCAGATCGGCTTCCGCTCCCCTGTGGAGCGCCTGAAGAACATGGAGCAGCGCCGCCTCACCCCTGAGTTCAAGCCCCAGCCCATCTACCCCCTGCGGGTGGTGATGGGTCCCCAGGATGAGGCCTTCTCCGACGAGGGCATCCGCACCTTCCTGTCCGGGACCTATACCGTCACCAAGGAATTTGACCGCATGGGCTGCCGCCTGGAGGGCGAGGTCATTGCCCACAGAGAGAGCGGCGACATCATCTCGGACGGCATCGCCTTCGGCGCCATCCAGGTCCCGTCCGCTGGTCAGCCCATCATCATGCTGGCCGACCGGCAGACCACCGGCGGATATACGAAGATCGCCAACGTGATCACGGCGGATTTCCGCTATCTGGCCCAGCTCAAGGCGGGCGACAAGGTCCGGTTCGTCAAGGTGTCCGTGGAATTTGCCCAGTACACACTGCTGGCCCAGCGGGCAGCCCTGAGAGCGCTGGAGGCTATCAATTCATAAACGGTCAGGAGGAATATCAGTATGGCATTTGACATTACCCCCTATATCGACAAAAAGCCTGCGGAGGTCCGCCAGCTGATCCGGGAGGGCAGGATCGACTTTCCCACCGCCGGGATGTGCCGGGGCTATGCCCAGGCCAATCTGGTCATCCTGCCCCCTGAGTATGCCGCCGACTTCGAGGAATACGCCAAGAGAAACCCCTTCCCCTGCCCCATTCTGGAGATCATCCGGGGGGAGCAGCCCCTGACCCACGACATGGGCGAGGGGGGCAACATCTGCTCGGACATCCCCCGGTACCGCGTGTATGAGCACGGTGTGTTCACCAAGGAGCTGACCGACGCCTCGGACTACTGGAAGGAGGGCTATGTGGGCTTCCTCATCGGCTGCTCCTTCTCCTTTGAGGAGGCGCTGATGCGGGAGGGCATCGAGGTCCGGCACATCGCCCAGGGCCGCAACGTCCCCATGTACAAAACCAACATCCAGACCGTCAAGGCCGGGCCCTTTGAGGGCCCCATGGTGTGCTCCATGCGCCCCATGACCCCGGAGAACGCCCAAAAGGCCTATGACATCACGGTGAAGATGCCCAACGTCCACGGCGCTCCCGTCCACATGGGCGACCCGGCTCAGGTGGGGGTAGCCGATGTGATGAAGCCCGACTATGGTGAGGCGGTGGACATCTATGAGGGGGAGATCCCCGTGTTCTGGCCCTGCGGCGTCACGCCCCAGGCCGCCATTGAGAACGCCAAGCCTCCCATCGTCATCACCCACGCCCCCGGACATATGTTCATCACCGACGTGCTGAACACAGAGCTGAATGAGTTCCTGGAGCGGAAAAAAGCGGCGCTGACCAATGAGCCATGATGCGCCGCACCTTCCGCAAATTTGAAATTCCGGTTGACGTGTTTGGCAAGCAGCGCTATACTGAAACAGATGTAAGGTCCCCTCTGCGGTGCTGCCCGCAGAGGGGACCTTTCCCCATACGCCGCCCGGGCGTTGGGATTCGGCGCGGGCCATGGCCGGAAGGCGCTTTGCCCGCTGTGTAAGGAGAACCAGCTATGATTCGAGAGATCTGTAAAGATGAGGCCTTTCTGGCGCAAAAGGCGGAACAGGCCACGCCGGACGATCTGACCACCGCCGCCGACCTGCTGGAGACGCTGGCGTATCACAAGGCTGGCTGTGTGGGCATGGCGGCCAACATGATCGGCGTGAACAAACGGATCATCGCCTTTGACAACGAGGGGACCTATATGGTCATGTTCAACCCGGAGATCGTCAAGCGGTCCGGGCCCTACGATGCGGAGGAGGGCTGCCTCTCCCTCTCCGGGATCCGCCCGGCCCGGCGGTGGACGTCCATCAAGGTGCGCTGGCAGAACGAGAAGTTCCAGGAGCGGCTGAAAACCTTCACCGGCTGGACGGCCCAGATCATCCAGCATGAGATCGACCACTGTGAAGGCATCATCATCTGAGGAGGAGACGCGATGAAGCTTGCCATTCTATCCGACACCCACGGCCTCCTGCGGCCTGAGGTGATGGAGCGCCTGAAGGACGCCGGCGCCATTCTCCACGGCGGGGACATCAACCGGCAGAGTATTCTGGATCAGCTGGAGGAATACGCCCCCCTCTATGTCGTCCGGGGCAACAATGACAAGGAGTGGGCGGAGCAGCTTCCCCACGACCGCACAGTGACTCTGGAGGGCGTCACCTTCTTCCTGGTCCACAACAGGAAGGAGGTCCCGGCGGAGCTTTCCGGTGTGGACGTGGTGGTGTTCGGCCACTCCCACCGGTATGTGCAGGAGGAGCGGGACGGCGTCCTCTGGCTCAATCCCGGCTCCTGCGGCCCCCGGCGGTTCCATCAGGAGATCACCATGATGCTGGCGGAGGTCTCCAATGGGCAGATTTTTGTGGAAAAGGTCGCCATCCCCCACGGGACAGCGGATCATGGCGGGGCATGAACCCGCAGGAGGGGAAGAGATGGACTTCAAGACAGAACACCTTCTCATCGGCGGCGTCCCCGCGGTGTTATATGGGTCCCAAGCGGCGCAGGGATACTTATTTCTCCACGGCCAGATGGGCTGCAAGGAGGAGGCGGAGGCGTTCGCCCAGGTGGTCTGCCCTAAAGGGCGGCAGGTGCTGTCCATTGACCTGCCCGGCCATGGGGCGCGCCGGGGCCAGGGTGGGGAACTGCTCCCCTGGACCGCAGTGCCGGAGATCCAGACGGCGCTGGACTGGGCCGCCCGCCGCTGGGATTCAGTCTCTCTGCGGGCCAACAGCATCGGGGCCTACCTCGCCATGCTGGCCTGGGAGGACCCGGCCCGCGCGCTCCTGGTCTCACCCGTCCTGGACATGGAGGGACTGATCCTGACTATGATGGGCTGGGCTGGCGTGACGGAGGAGAAACTTCGGGCACAGGGCGAGATCCCCACTTCTTTCGGCCAGACCCTGTCCTGGGACTACCTGGTCTGGGTGCGGGAGCACCCGGCCCACACATGGCGCTGTCCCACCCGCATCCTCTATGGGAGTGGGGACAGCATGACGCCCCGCCGGACCGCAGAGGCATACGCCCGGAGGCACAATGCAGAGCTCACTGTGACAGAGGGCGGGGAGCACTGGTTCCACACCCCGGAACAGCTTGCCGCCCTGCGGAAATGGGAGGAGAGAGAGCCATGAATACCGAGGAATGCTTGATCTGCGGCGCACCGCTGGAGTACCTGACCCGGGATGAGGACATGGAGTGCGCCATCTGCCACAGGTGGGAGCCCAGCAAGACCCGCTGCGCTCAGGGCCACTATGTATGCAGTGACTGCCATACGCAAGGGATGGACAGCATCTTCGGGCTGTGTCTCGCTGAAACTTCCGCCGACCCGGTGGCCATCGTCCGCCGGATGATGGAACTGCCCTTCTGCCACACCCACGGCCCGGAGCACCATGTGATGGTGGGGGCGGCGCTGCTCACCGCCTACCGCAACGCCGGGGGCCGGCTGGAACTGGAGCGGGCCCTTCAGGAGATGTACCGCCGCGGAAAAGAGGTCCCGGGCGGGGCCTGTGGCTTCTGGGGGGCCTGCGGGGCGGGGATCAGTGCAGGTCAGTTTCTGGCCATCGCCACAGAGTCTACCCCACTGGCCCAGGAGCCGTGGGGGCTGAGCAATCAGATGACCGCCCGGGCCCTGGACAGCATCGGCAGGGTGGGCGGCCCCCGGTGCTGCAAGCGGGATTCCTGGCTGGCCATTCTGGCCGCCGTGGACTTCGTCCGGGAGCGGCTCGGGGTGGAGATGGCGCGGACCGTTCCTGTCTGTCCTTACAGCAGGCACAACAGCCAGTGCATTGGGAGCCGCTGCCCCTTCTCAGCGGTGAATCGCAAAAAGCCCACCGTGGCCTTCCTCTGCGTCCATAACTCCTGCCGCAGCCAGATGGCGGAGGCTCTGGGCAGACGACTGGCCGGCGAGGTGTTCCGCAGCGTCTCCGCCGGAACTCAGCCCAGCGGCCGGATCAACCCAGATGCGGTGCGTTTGATGAAGCAGGTCTATGGCATCGACATGGAGGAGGACCAGTACAGCAAACCCCTCTCCCAGCTGCCTGCGGTGGATCTTGTGGTCACTATGGGCTGTCAGGTCCAGTGCCCAGCCCTGCCCTGTTCCCACCGTGAGGACTGGGGCCTGGAGGATCCCAGCGGTCAAGAGGACCGCGCTTTTCTCTCCGTCATGGCCCAGATCGAAGAAAAGGTGCTGGACCTGAAACGGCGCATCCAGGCAGATCGGCAAATGCTTTGATCCCACGCGGTCCTTCCCATCCGATTGCGGGGGCTGCTGGCCGATCTCTGGACCCATATCCGAGCTTAGGCCCCGGTCCACTTTCAGCGGTCCGGGGCCTGTTTTGAATTTTGCTCCGGCTTCAAAATTTTCTCTTGACAGACACCTGGGTTTGTGGTATTCTAAGTAAGCACTTGAGAGACTGGAGCCACACCAGATGCCGGAGTGGCGGAATTGGCAGACGCCCGGGACTTAAAATCCCGTGGGAGTGATCCCGTGCCGGTTCGATCCCGGTCTCCGGCACCAAATATCGCGGGATAGAGCAGTTGGTAGCTCGTCGGGCTCATAACCCGGAGGTCGGAGGTTCGAGTCCTCCTCCCGCAACCACATTGTGCGACCAAAAAAGATATCGCACCGGAAAACCCCGAAGCCGCAACGGTTTCGGGGTTTTTTCGCGTCCATTTTTGACTGCACGAAAAAAAGATATCTTCCCACCTCTTCCACGTGCGGTGAGGACTTGAACTAAAACTGAGGGCTTTTGCGCCCAATTTTGAGTGAGCAACACGGAAAAATTTCAGTTTCTTCGAAAAATATTTTGTTAAATTTCTGTGAACAAAGTGGTTTGTGCAAAAATGTAGTACAAACCACTTTTCTATTCCACACATCTTGGCCGTCACTTTTTTAAGGTGACGGCCTTTTTTGTTTTCAGATAAAATCAAAACGAGAGCCCAAAAGGCGTCACGCACAGGAGGAAATCAACTTGGATCGAAAACAGTATTTTGAAGAACTACATATTGCACTCACACGGGAGGGGTTTACCTCCCAGCCTAAGCAGGGTGAATTGCTTCCCGTGGAGTGGGGCGGTCTCCCGCTCTGCCGGATCACGGCGGACGGAGGCGTTCGCTACTGGCAGGAGGATGTAGCGACGCCGGAACGGAAACGAGCCTGTGAGCGAGCCACCGATCTGGCCTGCACCGTGCGGGAGTACATGACGCTGCTGGAACAGGCTCCGCCCCTACAAGCCCAAAGCCTGACCGATGACTACCGCCTGCTGGCTGACTTCAATGGAGCCGTGCTGGCTGCCCATCCCACTCGGCTTGGCGTCCAATTCGTCACATGGGATTGGAGCTTCGACCACACAGGTCTCAACCAGGGCAATTACTTTCAGGAAAACTATGTAGGTGCCAAGCAGGACTTCGCCATCCGCGCCGGTCTCATTTCCAAACAGCAAATTTTCAATCAGGAGCAGCTTGTTGAAATCTACCGGTGCTGCTCTGACACCTTGGATGCTGGTTTTGACTTGACTGCCGAGCAGGAAAAGTGCATCCGGGGAGTTCAAGAGCAGATTGCTATGCAGCCATTGGCCGAAAGGCCAGAATGGAGGAGGGCGGAGTCTTCACCTCCGAAGGCTATGTGGTACAGCACACCGACCTGGATGTGAGTTACTCGCAGTCCCATTGTGGGCCGCAGATGGAGGTGATGAGTCCATGAAACACCGCCTTGCCCCTCTTTTGGAGGGGATGGAGATGGGCAAATCGGAACATGATTGGCTGGAACAACGGTTGGAAAGCATGACAGCAAAGGAAGAACTGCTCTTCCGAGGTGCCATGCAGATTGAATCACCAAGGGACATTCAGACGACCATCCAAATTCTTCAGGGATTGGATCACTACCAGCTCCTCTATGGAGCAGAGGACGATGTGCTACTCACTGTCCCCGCTTTTGCAGCTGGCGGTGATGTGGCCGGTGCAGTGGAACAGACCTGGGATGATGCCGCAACGCAAATCAAGACTGTCGTGGATAATGTGGTTTTTCCTGCCCTGAGTATGATCCTTGCCATTGCATTCTTTGTGAAGCTGGGAATGTCGTACTTCGATTACCGCACGAGGGGACAATTCGAATGGACTGGTCCTGCAATCCTCTTTGTTTGCCTTATCTTCGTACTGCTGGCCCCCAATTACATCTGGGGCATCATCGGCATCTAAGAATCGAAGGCCGCACCCCCTCCTAATTAGGAAGGGGTGCGGTTACCTTTTAGAGAGGAGGTGTTAGTGCCTAATGTTTATTTGGGATTTTGTAGCCAATCCCATTATGGATGCTCTTATGGATTGGTTTTACAGTCAGATCGTGGGCTTTCTCGGCGCATTTTTTGCCCAGATGGGCAATATGGGCGCGGAACTTTTTGAATTGGAATGGGTACAAGCTGTTGTCCTATTCTTCTCCCAACTCGGTTGGGCTCTGTATGGCGTCAGTCTGGTCGTTTCTGGATTTGAGTGCGGAATAGAATATATTTCTGGCCGTGGCAATATCCAACAGGCCGCATTAAATGCCATTAAGGGTTTTCTGGCTGTTAACCTTTTTACCGTTGTTCCGGTTCGCCTATATTCGTTGTCCGTTGCGTTGCAAGGGACCTTTGCACAAGGTATCACCGGAGCCGGTTCAGGCATTGGAGATCTTGGCGCGGCAATTTTGGAAAACATGGAGTCTACTTCCTTAACGGAGATCGCGGCTGCTGGCCACTGGGGAATTGGTACCAACCCACTCATGCTGATTTTCTGCATAATTTTGATGGCCTATGCTGTGATCAAGGTGTTTTTCGCAAATCTAAAAAGGGGCGGAATCCTTCTCATCCAGATCGCGGTCGGAAGCCTCTATATGTTTTCAATCCCTAGAGGATATTGTAGTATGACATTGCCTTCATCCAGCATCATTGCCACCTGAAAGATAAACTCTTCCGGCGTCGGTCTATCCCCCTTAAAGGTCATTTTGTCCCACAATTGTTGAGCTTCTTGGTCGTGGTGGTCATAGGCATTATCAATTGCCACCTGCATTTCGTGAAGCACATCCTCAGGTGTCGTTCCATTGTCGCGGGCAATCTTAGCAAGGATTTCATCAAAGTTTCTCATACTAACTCCTCCGTCTTTAGATTTTCGATTAGTTCTTTAGCGCAAGTATAGCATCAAAAGAATATCGAAAAAGCGCAAATCTTGACGGAGAACAAAAAAGTGTGGAAGAAGCCACAAGCTCTTCCACACTCACCTACCTATCAACGCAGCCACAACTTTCAAAACGCGCATTTTTTCTTCATGAGGGAGAACCTCAATGGCGGCAGAAAGATTTGAAGCGACTCCATTTGCCGCACAATTCACCACATCCACCAGCAGCTCATCCGCAGACACTTCAAGCACATTCGCAATTGCAACAAATGTATCTATCCTCGGAATCTTCGTACCGCGCTCAATGACGCTTACATGAGTTGGGCTGATGTTGATACGAGCAGCAAGGTCTTCTTGTGTCATACTCTTTTTCTCCCTTGCAGCTTTTATGCGTTGTCCAACTGCCTTTGCGTCCACCCTTCCGCCTCCTCCTTTAGAACTTAATTTTGCTCTAAAGATAGTATAGTTGAGATGGCCGCTTTCATACAGAAGCCAAAGAACGAGGCATAATTCTAAAGAACAACTTTTGTAAAAAAGATATCCTCATTCACAACACCAGGGCATGGCATTGGATGAGGAATCAATGTGACTACTCGACCATATCCTTATGGATGGCTAAATTTCCCAGAATTGTTGAGCCCTCATGGTTGGCATAGGCGATAATTACAGAACGTCATGAAAGCAATCTCCTTTGATATCGGCAATGTCATCCAGCGGGATCTTCTTCCCGTCGGTCAGAACCAGAAGGCGCTCATAGAGATCAACTCGTTTTAGGTTGCCAGTGATGGCGGTATAAGAACCGCCTGACTTCTTCTCGTCTGGGACGAAAAAGGTAACGGTAATCTCCGGCCTATCAGCAATAATCTCTTGGAGATACTGCTGCTTCCTATCCAGCAGGTCTCGTTCTTCATCTCCGAGCTCAATTCTCTCATCTGTCAGGCGCCCAGTTTCCTTGACAGCATCATCATAACCATTGAGAGCTGCAAAAGGGGAAAACTGCGCAGCTCGTTCCAGCATAGACATCTGTGGCCTTGTCTTAGAAACATGGTGGGGAAGATTGATGATATCTTCATACTTTTCCGTCATGCTCTATGGCCTCCAATTTGCTCATTCCTGTCCTTGGCTGTTGCACCTTCCTCTAAATTCATTCCCTTCAAGATGGCATTTTTCCCGTATTTGTTCTTGAACGTGTGTCCCGTACGACTTCTGAGATTCTGAAGGTATTTGTCCGTGGTTTCTCCGGTAAAGATCTTGATCTGCAGCCGCAACGAGCCGTCCTTCTCGGGAGTGGCAAAAATCTTGTCAATATACTGCTCCACAAACTCCTTGTTGATCAGGCCGTTGGCCGCATCCCGCTCCGCTTCCTGGAGCACCCGGCGGATGGTGTCGATGTGCTTTTTGAAGTCGGAGGCGGAGTCCCGTTGTCCTTCCAGCTCCGCCAGTTCCCGCTGGGCCTTCTCCAGCTCCCCTTCGCACTGTTTGTTCATGGCAAGGAAGTCCCGGTCAGAGAGCTGCCCCATGGCGTTGAAGGTGAGCAGCTTCTGTTTCTTTTTCTCCACGATCTCCACGGTGTGCCGCAGCTCTGCCATACGTTTGGAGAGGTCCTGCTCCTGATCCAGTGACTTGTACATGTCGATATACTCCTCGATCAGGGCCTTGGTGTCCACCTCAGTTTCCCGGAACACCTCCAGCAGAAGGGGCTTGAGCTCCTCCTCATAGACTGGGAACGAGGGACAGGAGTCAGCTCCGTTTTTGATTTTTCCCGAGCAGACCCACTTGCTGTTCTTATTGCCCGCACGATCCACGCTCTCCCGGCGGTAGTAGGCTGCACCACAGTGAGTGCAGTACAATTTTCCCGTCAGCAGGTTGGCGTGATTGCAGATGCCCTGGCGGTTCTTCACGTCCTCGCTGCGTTTTTTCAACACGGCATTGGCCCTGTCCCACAGCTCCTCGCTGACAATCGCGGGGACGATCTCCCCCGTCTCATCCTTGCAGATCACCCACTCCTCAGGCGGAAGAAATTTTTGTTTTTTGGTGAACAGATCCATGACCTTGACCTTGTTGCCCACATAGTACCCCTTGTACTTGGGGTTGGCAATCATACCCGACATGGTGGTGTGGGCGATCTTTTTCCCGTTGTGGTTCCGATACCCCATCTCCCAGAACAGTGTCTCCAGCTGCTTCATGGAGTACTCCCCAGTGGCATACCGCTCAAAGAGCTCCCGCACCATAGGGGCCTCATCTTGGTCAATCACCAGCCGCCCTTTGTCCTTTTGATAGCCAAAAATCCGGCTGTTGCCCAGCACCACACTGTTCTTGATGGCCTGCTGGTGTCCAAACCTCACCCGGCTGCTGAGCTTACGCAGCTCGTCCTGGGCAATGCCCGACATGATGGTCAGACGCAGCTCACTGTCCTCGTCCAGTGTGTTGATGTTATCGTTTTGAAAAAACACTCCCACTCCTGCAGAGAGGAGGCGGCGGGTGTACTGAATAGAATCCAAGGTATTTCGTGCAAATCGGGTGATTTCCTTTGTAATGATCAGGTCAAACAGCCCGTTCTCCCCGTCTGCCACCATCCGGTGAAAATTTTCCCGCTTTTTGGTGGTGGCCGCGGACAACCCCTCGTCGATATAGCCCTCCACATAGGTCCATCGGGCATTTTTGCGGATAAGGCTCTCGTAATACTGGATCTGATTGCCCAGAGAGTTCAGCTGCTCATCCGACTCGCTGGATACACGGGCGTAAAAGGTTACCCGCAGCGGCAGGTCGTAGATCGTACCGGTTTTTAACTTCTGCCGTGCGCTGTGGATATCCATGTGCTGTCCTCCAAAGTTCGTTTTATCATGTTCTAATTATATGTTAAGCAACCAGAGATTACAAGCGGGAATCCTGTCCACAAAAGAGCCAGATCTGGAATATATGTTCCATCGCCATCCACAAAGCAACAAGAGCGGTATATGAGATACAACCTTACCCTACGGAACAATCTCAGTGCAGTCGATCACCAAAAGGGGCCCAATTACCCTCGCACAGGCCCTGCTCCTTGGAAAATGAGCAGATTCATTTTTTATCATCATGCCAGGTATGACCGCCAAAAAGATCAGGCATACTGTAGCAAAGGGGGCCTGCGTATGAGAAAACCAAGCCGCGAGGCTTTGACGAAACGAATCTGGTTTGATTACTTCAATGAGGTCCTTCGCAAACAAAACCTCATTGATTGGAACACCTATCAGAAAATCAAGTTGTCTATCCAACAATAAGAAGCTGTTGATTGCATAAGCTCAAGTCAAAACCACCAGCTAAGCTGGCTGTCAGCATGTCCAGACACCCGGTCATTGTGCCCCATTTTTCCCCGTTTCAGCATCCCTCACCACTCATTTTTCCCGTTTAAAAACGAAAAAGCCCAGCTTTCGCTGGACTTTTTCGACAGACTGGGGCATCCAAAAGGGTGCCCTTTTTTCATTTCTGCAGGCCATGTACAGCCCACTCTGCTTCTGCCCTGTTCGTATCTAGGATACTCAACTGGCACTTCGATTTGCAGGATGCATGGATCTGGGCGCTTTACTCCCCATCCACAGGCTTGCCAACCATGTATACCCAGCCATGAGGAGGACAGACAGAATATGTCCAGTACCCGATGACCACACCGTCAAAGGGAGCAATGACCCGATCCACTTCCTCTCCGAACAGGTTCGTAATGATGGAAAGCGTGTCGCCCTTACGCACAGAATCCATTGCCTTCTTCACAGGCACATGAATCCCGCCGTTGCGGTTATAGATATAATCAATGTCATAGTGGTGTACGCCCTCATTGGCGGGCACGCTGCCCTCCAGAATCCCCAGCAGGGTCATCACATTGCGAATTCCGGTCTCCAACATCTGCTTGTGCTCATCCCGCTGATACATGCGGGTGCACTGTCCGCCGATCTCGGGTGTAATGCAGGGAATGCCCATCTGATAGGCATACTCATCCTCAATTCCGCTGTTCTCCGCGTAGCGGGTGTTCTTCCACAAGACCTTAAAGCCAAAGCACTGGGCCATTTCACGGGACTTATACGCCACAGGAGACTCCTCTCCGCAGTACAGCACAACAGGCTCCAGATACTCGCTGTTGCCGCCGCCGTGGATGCAGATCACCGCGTCAGCCTTCTTGATGATGTTCTCACAGTACCAGCTGCACACATAAGCCGTCATGGGGCCGGTTCCGCCCGGATAGATGCGATTCAGATCCTGGGGCACAAAGTCCAGGGTATTATAGCGCTTCATTTCGGCAAAGGCCTCTGCATTCAGGGCAGGGATTCCAATGAAGCTTCCCTTCATCTTGGATACATCCAGCCCCTCAAAGGTCTTGATAATTCCCTCAGTACCCTCATACTCGTCGCCGTGGTTGCAGGCATCCACCACCAACGTGGGACCGTCCTGGGCGCCCACCGCCAGCATAATGGGAATATTCACCCATGAACCGTTGGCCCGCTGGGCCAAATGAATAAAACCATATTCCTTGGTGCCCTTCTTTTGGAGTGCCTGGGTAAGATCAAACGATTCGTCATACTCTTTGATATTGGTCTGCATAATCCATATCCCCTTTCTCTATCATACCACACTGTCCGCGTCGCTGTTCAGTGCTTGGACAATGCTTGTGCACTCAGATACAAAGCGGTTCACCTGCCGGCGGAAGGCTGTCCGCCAATACAAAAATTCCTGAGGTGGCAGGTCGTTGCGGTGCTTGCCCCTGACCAGCTGCAGACCGGGCAGCAGGCCCACTGCAAATGTGTTGTCAAAGTGATATTCATCACAGGCACTGCACAGCAGTCTCGTCAGCCGGCCTCCTGCCTCCTTCGCCTGTCTGTCACTGGAAAAGCAGATACGCCCGGCACAGGCCTTGTCCAGCTCCTCCAGTGCCCGTTCTACAGGAGCGAAATCAAAGTCATCGCCGCAATGGGTCCGGATGTCTGCCACAGTATCTCTCATTTGCGCCAGACACCCTGCCGCGTCAAAGGGAAGATGCGCTTCATCGGCAAACTCTTTTACCAGCTCCACCAGCACCCGTGTATCCCTCATCAGAAGCTGGGGGTCCACCTTATCCATGGTATCCTCCACGGAATGCCACCACCAGCCTCCGCCGCTGCCTGCACAGTGCCAGCGGCCACGGTTGGGCGGCGCCTGATAAAAGTCAAAGGACACCTGGATGGGAATGCGCGGCCCGAAAAATGACAGGTCTGATCCCCGCCCCAGCGGGCGGATCACCACCTCAGCCTGCCCGGTGCACCGACGCAGGATATCCCCAAGGGTATCCCCTGCCACACCGGACGTGGAAAACCCGATCTCCTGCGCTCCCATACAGCCGGGAGAGTCCATGTTGACCAGCGCCACACAACGGGCATCCAGGTCCTCAAACTGCTCATCGCAGTACCAAGTGCTCCCGGCATACCGTCCGTTGGAGTGGGCCGGCCACCACGCGATTTTGACACCCCGCCGCAGCTGCTTCTGGGACAGTACCCGTGCCAGTTCCAACACAGCGGCATTCCCGGTGGCATTATCCGTCACACCATAATCCCAGGAGTCATAGTGGCTGCCCACCAGCACATACTCCGGCGTTTCACCGGCCAGCTCGGCTACAGGGATCTGAAGACGCACACATCCACACTGCAGTACGCTGCGCACCGTCGCGGTACGGCTGCAGGCTCCAGGCGTCAGCAAGGGCAGTATGGATTCTCTGTCACAGCTTCTCAGGCCCACCACCGGAAAATCAGGATAGGTTTTTCCGTTTTCAGGCTCCGCGGTGCCCCACACAGGGCTGACCGTCTCGTAGTGAAGCACAGGCTCCTCGCTGGTCCACAGATGGATCAGGCCCTTTACACCGTATCCCCGCAGCTTTTGAACATAGTCCTCATAAAAATTGTCCCCAATCACGATGCAGCCCCGCGCCCCCGCGTACCAATCCTGCTCCTGTCTGGGCTTCAGCTGGTCGTGGGCATGGACATCATAAAACAAGGGGGCGGTCACTCCGTCCGGACAATGGGCGGAGAAGGAACGGGGAAGGGCTTCAAAGGTCTGATCCATCCCCTCTACAGTAACTGACGCTTCTATAGGAGTGGAGACATATCCGTCACACTCATACACGCGGCATGGAATGCCCCATTCCTGCAGCTTCTTGATCAGATAGCCGCAGGCACGGTGCTCATCTTCCGAACCGCCGATGCGCTTCAGCCCGGAAAACACATCCAGTGTCTCCATCAGGCATTCCCGTGAGAGTTCTTCCATTCCTCAATTCTCCTTTTGGTGCGCAAGGAAACACTGGTACACATCCTGCCAGGCAGCCTCATCCGTCACAAGGCGGAAGGCAGCCAGTGCACAGCACACAGCACCGTCATAGATGCCCTGATGAGCCCGCGCCTCTTTCCCGGTCTTTACCCATGCGTCCGTGTGAGGAGGATCATCTGTCTCGATGGTCTTTACCCGCAGGCAGCAGCTGGGCAGCCGGTGGGTCACCGCGCCGAAATCGGTAGAACCGCAGTCCTTCCGGGGCGGAGCAATTCCGTCACACGCAAATTTTTCTGCACACTCCATCAGCAGCGCACCCATGGCATCATTGATGGTGGTGTTGTAAATATGCGCCACAGGGGTAATTTGTACCTGTGTCTGGGTAGCCATGGCAGCAGCCTGGGCAATCTCCCGGGTCCACTGCTCCACGCTCTCCAGATACGCCATGGAGGAGTGGCGGATCTCTACCTTAACCTTGGCAAAATCGGGCACGGAGTTGACTGCCGTCCCCCCAGCCAGCACAATATTGCTCACCCGGCTGGAATCCTTGAGGTGATTGCGCATGAGCCCAAGCCCTGTCTGCAGCATGGTCACCGCATCCACTGCGCTGCGCCCAGCATAAGGCGCAATACCCGCGTGGGCGGTTTTGCCGTGAAATTCCACATCCATCTCGATCAGAGCCAGAGAGGGCGTCTCCAGCTGGGTCAATGTGCTGCCGTGCACCATGAAGGCCACATCAATATGGTCAAACCCGCCGTGGGCGGCCATCTCGTTTTTGCCTCCGTCCAGCGACTCCTCGCTGGGCGTCCCGATCACATGGATCTCAAAGGGCTGGTCCGAAGACTCCAGCACTCCCCGCAGGGCCATTGCCGCGCCGATCATGGCAGGGGTCTGCATATGGTGGGCGCAGCCATGTCCCTGGCCCCGCAGCGCATCATATTCCCCTAAAAATCCTACCGCGCGCCCTCCGGCAGCCCGCCCTCCCTTGTGGCGGTACACGGCACAAAAAGCCGTATCCAGCCCGGCGTAGGGAATGGTTACTTCAAAATCGTGGGCTCGCAGCCACTTTGTCAGCGCAGCTGAGGAGCGGTACTCCTCATAGCCCGGCTCGGCGTAATCAAAAATTTCGTCGCTCAGCGCGCACAGCTGCGGCATCAGCTCTGAAACGATATTCGCAATTTGCTTCTGAATTTCTTCCATGGCATGTCCCATCCCATATCTTTGAAATCTATAATATCCTGCCGTCGCGCCATGCAGTTGCGGCGGCCAGCTCTAAACGGATCAGTAACCGATCACCACAGCCAAAGCCAGGAAGGCCATAGAAACCAGGCTGAGCAAAATCACCAGCTTAATGACGTACTTCAGCCACACGGAATAGGGAATCTTGGACGCAGCCAAAAATCCCAGCATGGTGGACGAAGTGGGGTAGATGGCATTGGTCAGGCCGTCACCCAGCTGGAAGGCCAGCACAGTGCTCTGGCGGGTCAGGCCCACCAGATCGCCCACAGGCGCCATGATCGGCATGGTGGCTGCCGCCTGGCCCGTACCAGAGTTGATGGGCAGGTTGATGATGGTCTGCACCAGGAACATACCGATGATCTTTACCGAGCTGGGCAGTGCCACAATCGCATTGGCCAAGGCATTGATAATGGTATCAATGATCATGCCGTCCACCATAACGGTATTGATCGTACCGGCCACTCCCACAATCATCGCACCGAAGGTGATATTGGCCATGCCCTGCACATACAGATCGCAGATCTTGTTGCTGCTGAACCCGGCCAGAATACCGCATACCACACCCAGCACCAAAAACAAAGTAGCCATTTCGGTGATAAACCATCCCAAGTAGGCCACGCCGTAAATCAAAACGGCAAACGCGATGACAACGGCCAGAAGGATCAGCTTGTGCCGTCCGGTCACTTCAATGGCAGATACATCCACATCCTCCAGGTTGGAATCCTCGTTCCCCATCAGGTTCTTGGAGGGATTCTTCTTTACCTTCTCCGCGTAATGAATAATATACAGGCTGGTCACAACAATAAACGCCACCAGGATAATCCAGCGATACCAGGCTCCGGAGAACATGGGAGTCACACCCGCGATGGACTGAGCCACACCCACATTAAAGGGATTATAGATGCCCGCCGTAAAGCCCACGATGGAGCCCATGGCGATCATGGCTGTACCTGTGATGGTATCATAGCCCACTGCCTTGGCCACTGCAATCCCAATAGGCACAAACACCAGAACCTCCACAGACATTCCCATGGTGAAGCCGCCTACGGCAAAGACCGTAATGAAGATGGGGATGAGCAGCTTTTCTTTTCCCGCAAACATCTTGCCCAGCTTGGCACAAAAGGCGGTGATCATCCCTGTCTGCATAATCAGCTCAAAGGCGCCGCCGATGATGAAAATAAAGAAGATGATCTCGTTTACGCTGGAGCTGCCCAGAGTTCTCACAAAAGCCATGGGGATTTCCAGCGGTGAAACCGGTGACGATTCCACCTGAGTGTATGTACCCGGTACAATCAGCATACGGCCGCTGGCATCCTCCTGGCGCTCAAACTGGCCGGCAGGAATCACGTAGGTCAGCAGGCAGACAACCAACACGATCAGAAACAGAATAATGTACGTGTGGGGCATCTGGATGCCTTTTTTCTTTTTCGACGTTTCAATGGACATTCTTCTCTGCACTCCTCACAATCAAGTGTCTAATAATCATACATTTATTTTTTTCTTTATGCAAGGGCAAACCGAGATTTATCGAGGAATCTGAATTTATCGTAAAAAACTCCCTTGAGCCGCCAGCGGCTCAAGGGAGTCTATGGATGTTTTGACCACTGTATCCACAAAAACTGATTAAAGTTCCAGCCCATTCCACGCTTCTGTCAGCCGACACAGCCGTTACAGAAGCGTGTGTGCTGCTGAAGTTTCCACTGGGCAGGCTGACACGGGCATAGCGGCCATCCCAAATTCAGTGTAAACTCCTCAGCTTGGAAGCGCGCAAAGTTTATCTGCAGCCACAGCAGATTCATCCCGCTGCCGCCTTCTCCTATACGATGTTCCCCCTCACAGACTGAGGGTACAGATGTAACGGATGGGTCGAATATGTCCTGCAACCGTGCGGTCTATGCGCCGATAATTCATAGTTCGTATGGGTACCATCTTCTTAATAGTGAGCATAACCTCCTGCATTTTTCGCTCCCGATCCAGTTCTGCTTGCTCTTGTTTTCGACGAGCCTCAACGGCAGCATAATCGGTGAACAGATCCATCTGCTCAAATTCGCCCTCTCTGGTCATCGCCTCACTCTCTGAAATCACCCGACCCGCAACGATGTTAAGTCGCCGCACCATGAGGTCGGTATTCACAATACGATCAAAGAGCGCTGTAGCTGCCCCCATGATTTTCTTTGTAGAGGAGGTATAATCGTTCAGGCGCTCGGTTCCATGGGCGTGCTTTGGAACCTCGCGGCCATAGTGATCCTTGACTATTGGGCCATGATAACGATTTCGCCGTGCCGGATCAGTTAGGTTCTCAATGTCATAGCCGACCGTCAGAACAATCTGGTCGGTCATCAGCTTCTTACTCACCAAATCCAGTGCCAGTTGCTCTGCCATTTCTCTCAGCACCAACCGAGCCCTTTCTGCGGAATACGGGCAATGCAGAACCTGACCGGAACCAAGGCTGTTTTCACTGGGATGATATGCCTTAACCGCTTGGATGGTACAGGGTTCCCAGCCCCACGAATGGTCAATCAACAACTCAGCGTTTTTCCCAAAGAGCTGGTAAAGAAGATCCTCATTGCATACCGACATTCGCGCAACATCGCCCATGGTAAACATTCCGTGTGCCTCTAACTTCTTGGCGTATCCACGTCCAACCCGCCAGAAATCGGTGAGTGGCTGGTGCGACCACATGGTTTGACGGTAGGTCATCTCATCCAGCTCTGCGATGCGCACGCCGTTCTCATCCGCAGGGATATGTTTTGCCAAGATATCCATTGCGACTTTACATAAATAAAGATTCGTACCAATACCTGCGGTGGCTGTAATTCCGGTATTCTCGATCACATCCAGGATAATTTTCATTGCAAGTTCTCTGGGGGTAAGTTTGTAGGTGGATAGATAATCGCTGACATCCATGAACACTTCATCAATGGAGTATACGATGATATCCTCTGGAGCAATATATTTCAGATAGATGCTGTAGATGCGTGTGCTGTACTCCATGTAGTAGGCCATACGCGGTGGTGCAATCAGATAGTCGATCTCCAGCCCCGGTGTGGCATTTAATTCAGAGAGAAAGCAAGACTTTCCAGAAAATCGATGCCCAGGCGCATCGTGAAGCCGACCACGGTTGGCCTCCTTCACCTGCTGGACCACCTCAAACAGCCGAGCACGACCTGAGATCCCATAGGCCTTTAAGGACGGCGTAACGGCAAGGCAGATGGTCTTGTCGGTACGGCTCTCGTCGGCAACCACCAAGTTGGTATCCAGAGGATCGAGACCTCTCTCCCGGCACTCGACGGAGGCATAGAAGCTCTTGAGGTCGATTGCGATATAGGACCTTTGCTTCATACTAAAACTGCCCCCTCTGGATTCTCGCTATTTAACGCCAAAACGCTGCTCGAAATTGGTTGTAACATTAATTCTCGAGTTCGTTTTCCTCAACAATACCGTAGTCAATCAGGATATTCTTGTCCGCATAAGTTGGATAAACAATTCCTGTCATCTCATAGTCGTACCTCCGAACACGGCGGAACCCCTTGACCGGCTCCGGCGCAAAAGCGGCGGTTTCATAATTTGCGTATTCAGGCGTTCCAGCCAGATCATCGGCTACCGCACGAATTAGTGCATTCGTCACTGCCTCCAGGTTCATGCCATACTCCACGGCAACCAGTTCATGTCTACGGACATCTTTATCCAGATTCCCGAAGGATCGGTACAACTTGTACTTCATGGAGAAACTCCTTCCCAGTAGAACTACCGCAAAAAATCACTTCTATGATTCACAGGCCGCAAATCGTATCCGAGTTCCGTCAGGTGCGCTATTTTTAAGGCAACCAGGTTGATATCCGTATCCATCGCCCTGGCGATTTGTTCAGCAGAATAGCGATAGGTATAGATGTAGTCCAGCAACTCCTCGTTGTCAATCAGAATTTCTGCAACAACAATGTTCGCCTCATACTCTGGCCGTGTGGTCATGTCATACAGCATGAATTCATGAAGGCTGTTTGCCTGTGCCAACTTCCGATGAAGCTGGTCGTGCCCCAGCTCATGGGCACAGACGATGCGGAGCATTCTGTCCCCCAGATCCTTGTTCAGAAAAATAAATCGATTGCGTTTGATGACGCGGTACATTCCTTTTAGAGAGCCAAAATCCTCATAAAGAAGAACAGAGATTCCCAACTCTTTCGCAATCTGGAAGGGATCGCGTGTTCCGAAGCGCCGCACCAGGGATGCGCCGACTTTGGAGAGCATTTTACCGGTCATAAGCCCACCTCCATCCTGCGGATGCTTTTCATCATTATCTCACATCTTGAGCCCCACAGAATGGACTTACTCCTCCTGCTGGCGATATTTTTTGGGCGTAAATTTCTTGTTCTTCTCCTTGGCCATCCAATAGGCATCGTTGAGGGCCCGCATTGCCCCCTCAAGCGCATCTTCGGAAAGTTGGCCGCCGGCAAACAGGCCGGTCACCTCACCGACCAGTTCATCGATGTCTCGCGCTGCTTTTGCTCCACCCTTCTGATGGGCTTCTACGGAATAGACATCTGCGCTGGTGAGAAGGTATTCTGGTGTAGTGCCAAGGACAGTAGCAATATCGCCGACCACCTTCATGTTGCCCGGTTTCCTTGAACCCATTTCGTAATTCTGAATCGTCCGCGCAGTTACAGAAACCTTTTCTGCAAGTTCAGCCTGTGTTAATCCAGCCTCAAGCCGCTTTTCTTTCAGCCGTTCTTTAAACCCCATAAAGGCACCTCTTTCTGTTTCTCTGCCATCAACACGAACACTTTTTCGCAAAACGGGATTGACACGAAAATCTGTTCTGGCTATAATGGGAGCGTAACACGAAATTCTGTTCGTGTAAATGTTAACACACGAGCAAAGATTTTGTCAATCGAAAACACGAAAAATTGTTCGTGAAGCGGGCAGAAAAACGGAGGGTATTGTAATGGAGGTACAATGCAGAAAAGAATATGTCTCTGTTAATCTTGATGTAGACCAAAACGGTGTAGTTCACCCCCGGTTCATCCGCTGGGCAAATGGCCGTATCTATCAAATTGACCAGCTGAAATACAAATGCAGAGCTGCTTCCTCCAAGGTAAGCGGAGGTGGCATCCGATATACCGTCATAATCCACGGCAAGGAAACCTTCCTGTTCAGCGAAGGGAACAAGTGGTTCGTGGAAGCAAAGGGGGCAAGTCAATGATTCTTTCTCACCACCAAATAGAGGATATCGGTGCAGCTGTAATTCAGGACTTCAACAAGTTCTTCTACTGCGGCAGTGCAGCCCTTGGGGATAAATACGTTCGCGCAACACCCATCGACCAGTTTGCTCGCGACTACCTCGGGCTAAGTGTTCGATTTGCCCGATTGTCCGTAGATGGGAGTATCTGTGGTCTGACCAGCTATGCCGATGCCGAGTACATCATCGAGGAAATGGGAACAGTTCGCACCATAGAACTCAAACAAAATCAAATTCTTCTGGACTCCAGCTTTCTTGAGGCCGGCAAGGTCAAGAAACTGTGCGGCAAGCGTCGGTTCACTCTGGCGCATGAGTGCGCACATCAAATCTTGTTTCAAATGGAGTCCGAGGAGTCCCAGCAAAAATGCCGCGAATCCTATTCGGAGCGGCGGTCCTACTCCCTCCGAGACTTGAAAAGTAGAGAGGACTGGAACGAGTGGCAGGCCAATGCCTTGGGAGCCGCTCTTCTCATGCCCCAGGCGGAGATAAAGCGGGCCATGTGGCTTTTCGCTCAATGTCGGACCCTGATTAGCTATGAAGGGAGGTTTTCATACGGAAGAGATTTCCACGAAGCTGCTGGAGAGGAGCTTGCGAGAAAGCTTGACTCCTACCCAATATGGCATATATCAAGCCTGCATTTTGAATGGGATCAGCTACAAGGCATATGCAGACCGGATGGATGTTAGCTATCAGAGCGTCCAGAATGCGATCCGCCTCATTCAGAAAAAAGCAAAAAATATTTTTGGTCGATTGTAAAATGAAGTTGGACACCTAAGAAAAAATCCATAGTGATTTTCCCCACATGGTAGAATGAAGTTTGCACACAACTTCTTCCAAGGGAGGGCAATCACTATGGACTGCCAAGATTATATCACAGAATCGGTAGAACGCAAGAAGGGACAGCACTTACAGCGAGAGGAACGAGGCGCAATCCAGCATCTCAAGAACGCCGGCTACACGAACAGAGCCATTGCCAGAGCAATCGGATGTTCACCAACCACCGTTGGGAACGAGCTAAAGCGCGGCACACCGCCCCGAAAGAGCAGCAAGGGCAGGAAACCCGGATACTCGGCAAGGCGTGGAGAAGCGGTCTACAAGGCGAACAGAAAGCGTTCTCGGAAACCACACCGAATCTGTCACTGCACTCGCTTCATTCGCTGGATAATTGAACAGGTCAAAGAACACAAGTGGTCTTTGGATGCCTGCGTCGGCTATGCTCGTCTGCACAGGCTGTTTTCAGCAGAGGAGATGGTCTGCACCCACACGCTTTACAATGAGGTCTGGGCAGGCAGCCTTGACTTGTCTGTGACAGAACTGCCCGAAACCATGAAACGCAAGCAGCACAAGGACTCCAAGCCCCGTGAACACAAGAAGAGCTTCGGCACAGACATTTCTCAGAGGCCTGAGATCGCAGCTCTGCGCATCGAGGAAGGTCATTGGGAAGGTGACACCGTGGTCGGCAAGAGGGGCGGTAAAGAGGCTGTTGTCCTCTCCCTGTTGGAGAAGAAAACGGAGAACTATATTGCCATCCGGATTCCCGGCAAGGATGCAGACTCCGTTCTGAACGCCATGCAGTCACTCAGGGGAGAATTCGGAGACAAGTTCTCACAGGTCTTCAAGACCATTACCGTGGACAACGGCTCGGAGTTCTCTGCGTTCAGTCAGGTCGAGAACTGGGGCTGTGCAGTCTACTTTGCGCATCCCTACACCCCATGGGAACGTCCCCAAAACGAACGCCACAACGGGCTGTTTCGAACCTTTGTTCCGAAGGGCGTGTCCATTGAGGCTTTCTCTGCTGAGTATATCTTGGCTGCAGCTGATGAATTGAACGGACGGCCTCGCAAGAAGCTTGGCTACCGCACCCCGGAGGAACTGTTTGACGAGTTCCTCGACTCTGTTTACGCAGCCGAAGGCTGCGGCAGCATCGCCCAGGACGGAAGCCAGCGGCTTCCATCCTGACCGTCGCTCTGATTCACTAAGTTCTACCGTGCAGGTGTCCAACTTGCACTTGCAATTTGCGAAAAAATATTTTTGGCTGATGGTTGTGGTTTGCTGCAAATATGTCCGTTGTAAAGTGAAGGGGCCTTAAGACGCCTTCATTGAACCTTTTCAACTGAATATCCGGCAGCTAAATAACATCAGCGATGAGCGAGCGATGTGGACGGTGCGCGATGACCACCTGTAGAAGACAAAAAGGAAATGCTTTTCTTTTTCTCCTATCAATGACGGCCAATAAGGTGCCCAGCGGGTCCTCCGATCCAAAAGCAGGCATGGCAGCCTGTTTCGCCAAGACCTCATCTGCCTATAATGGTACCCCTGTCCAGCCACAGTCTCAAGCAATGGGGACAGCTCGGAGAGATCCTCGGAGGGGTTAGATTCCCGGAGTGCGGCGTCCGCCGCAGTTTAGCTGTCCGCCCAAGCCTGGGGAAGTAGTGTCGAATACAGGCAACAAAAAGACATTTAATAGTCTTGATATCAGAAGCAATGGGGATCGCCCATCATGTAGTAGGAAAGCCGAGGCTTCCACAACCAAAGCGGGTGACCCCTATTTTTGTGGTATCAATTCATATTCATCATTGGGAGGGATCGCACCATGATCACTATGTCGCAGACCAAGAGTGCCAATTATCTGTTTATCGTAGCCGTGCTGAAGTCGATGCGAGAAGGTGGCGTGATTACTCTGGCCGAGTACGAGCGAGCAAAGCGCTACTACCAGAAACTCACCGGCTCCGATCTCGTCATCGCAGATTAAGAGGTTAGAGTCAAACCGCCCAAAATGATGCAAACAAGGCATCGTGTCATGTTGACTATGTAGATTTTGACATTCCAACGGTTCTTTCAATAGACTTTGTCTTGTCGTTGAATATAATGTTGCTTGAGCCGGAAAAGTGGATTGTACCAAAATGTAGTACAATCCAAAATTCAGCCAGAAAGGGGATTCTGCTGATGCCGCAGGTCAAACTCATCTCGCCCATCACCAGGCAGGAAATCCGCAAAGTTCGAGTCGCCGCCTATTGCCGGGTATCTTCCAATTCGGCTGATTAGCAGAACTCCTACACCAACCAGATTCGGGTCTATACCAGCCTCATTCAGAGAAAAAAAGGGTGGGAGCTGGTGGAGATATTCGCTGACGAAGGGCTGTCTGGCATGAACGCACAGAACCGCACCGAATTCCAGCGAATGATCAAGATGTGCGAACAGCACCAAATCGACCTGATCGTCACCAAATCCGTCTCCCGCTTCGCCCGAAACGCCAAGGAGTCTCTGGAATATGTCCGGAAGCTGAAATTGCTCGGCGTGGGGGTGCAGTTTGAGAAAGAGGGAATCTACACTCTGGCCCTCGGAGATGAGATGCTGCTCAATACCTTCTCTGCCATCGCACAGGAGGAGTCTAAGGCAATTTCCCAGAACCAGCGGCTTTCCATCGTGAAGCGGATGCAGTCTGGGGAATATGTGGACAGCAACGCTCCTTACGGCTTCCGGCTGGTGGATAAGGCGCTGGTGGTCTATGAACCGGAGGCGGCCATCGTCCGCATGATGTTCGAAAACTACCTGAGCGGCCAGTCTACATCGGAGATCGCCCGGGATCTCAACAGCCGCGGCATCAAAACCAAAACCGGGAAATCCACCTGGCGCTCCACCAAGGTGGCATACATCCTTGGAAATGAGCGGTATTGCGGCGATTGCAAATATCAGAAAACCTACCGCGACACCACAGTCCCCTTCAAACAGTTCCGAAATCGAGGTCAGGAGGATATGTTCTACGCCTCCATGACCCACGCTCCTCTTATTGACCGAGATACCTTTGACAAGGTCCAGCTCCTCTTGAAAAAGCGTCAGGATGTCTTTGGGAAATCCACAACGCAAAATATCTACCCTCTTACGAGCCGCATTCAGTGTTCTGAGTGCGGCTCGTATTTTCGCAGGAGGCAGGTTTCCGGGGCAGTAAAGTGGGGATGCTCCAAACACATTCAGGATCGTACCCAGTGCAGCTCAAACTACTACAGCGAGGAGAGAATCTACGATGCCTTCGTCGCCATGGTCAATAAGCTTCGGTTTTCTGAATACGACATCATGGGTCAGACGCTACTCCGTCTGGAATCCGCCGAGCTAAAGCGAAAGCAGAAAAACACGGCCGCAAGGGAGCTCAGCCGGAACATTGCAGATCTGAACGCCAAGTTGGTGATGGTGGAGCAGCTCCATGCAAAGGGATACCTCAAAGATGAGGTCCACAAAGCTCAGGTGCGGGAGATTAACGACCAACTGCGCCAGCTCAAGCGGGAGCGCCAATGTGAATTCTCCTCGGGCATTACCCATATGATAGAGGAACTGACGCGGCTGAAAAAGCTGCTGGAAGAGCTCGAGGAACCACTGGACCGCTTCGATGAGAAGCTGTTTACTGAGATCGTTCAGGCCATCAGTATCAGCCGCCGAGATGAAATGACAGTCACCCTCATCGGCGGGCTGAGATTCACTGAAATGCTCTGACAGAGAGGAAACTCGCCATGAAAAAGATACGCTATATCCCATACGGTTACACCATGAGAAATGGGAGGACAGTCATCGCACAGGATGAAGCTGCGGTCATCCGTGAGATATTCAGCGCCTACATCAACGGCGCATCCCTCCAAAGTATTGCCGAGCTGCTGACTGAGAGGAAGATCCCCTACAGTGAGAGAACGGATGTGTGGGATAAAGCTCGTATCGCACGAATCATCGGAAACGCCAAATACATTGGCGATGGGGAATATGACCCGATCATTGAGGAAGAGCAGTATGAGGAAGCGGCTGCCGTGAAAACAGCCCGCCAGCGGAACACCTTCGAGAAAAATCTGGAGGGGCTCGACCTGCTTCGGGATTTGGTCCGATGTGCGGAGTGCGGCGCTCCTATGCGGCGAAGGGTGAGCAGCAAGCACCGGATTCGCGAGAGTTGGGATTGCACCGATCCTGATTGCGGTCAGCGCATCCGGATCTCCGATACACACCTATTGGAAAAGGTGACAATCCTGATGAACCGCATCATCGCCAATAGCTATCTGCTCATCCCCCGCCCCAAAAAGCGAAAAGAGCTGTCGGCGGAAGCCCAGCGGATCAACCGGGAAATTGATGCCGAGCTGGAGCGGGATGACCCCAGCGATGCACTGATTATCGTCAAAACAATCGAAATGGCAGAGCGGCTCTATGCTGAGAGCGATACCCATCTGCAGATCGCCGCATCCATCGCCCGAAAGCGGGTAAGTCTGATGACTCCCCAGGAGGAATTCAGCCCGGCTTACTTTTGTGACATCGCCGCCTACCTGACGCTTGGCAGCGGAGGAAAGGTGATCCTACATACCAAGACCGATGTCGAGATCGGAGATGAGGAAAATGAATGTAACCAAGATACCCAAGAAAACAATATCGGTTATTGAGCCAAAACGCTCTCTGATCGTCAACAGGGAGCAGTATCATCAGCGGCGGGTTGCTGCCTACTGCCGGGTATCCACCGACAGCGAGGAGCAGCTCACATCCTATACCAACCAGAAAAAGGTATATACCGAGATGATTGCCGCTAAGCCCGAATGGGAGTTCGCCGGACTCTACGCAGATGAGGGCATCTCCGGGACACGTGCAGATAAGCGTCCCCAGTTCCAGAAGATGATCAACGACTGCTTGTCTGGGAAAATCGACTATATCATCACGAAATCCGTTTCCCGCTTCGCCCGTAATACAGTGGACTGCCTGGACCATGTCCGAATGCTCAGGGCAAGAGGGATTGGCATCTACTTCGAGGAGCAAAATATAGACACACTGCAAATCGACAGCGAACTCTATCTGGTCATCTACGCAGGGTTTGCACAGTCCGAATCCGAAAGCATCAGCAAGAATGTCACCTGGACTTTTCGTAAGCGATTTCAGGAGGGCAAGCCCATATTCAACTATAAGTGCCTCCTGGGATACCGCAAGGGTGCAGACGGAGAACCGGAGATCGTCCCGGAGGAGGCATCCATCGTGGAGAGGATCTTCAATATGTACCTGTCAGGTGAAACCATCAACCGGATCTCAACTAAACTCAGAGAAGAAAATCTCCAGATACCAGGAAAACGATTTTCATTCTCTGCGAGTATGATTAAGGGTATTCTCCGGAATGAACGATACTGTGGGGACAGCATCCTTCAAAAGACGGTCACAATTGACTGTATTGGCAAGGTTCGCCGCAAAAACACGGGTGAGGCACCCATGTACTATGTACAGAATAGCCATGTTGGTATCATCAGCCGAGAGCTCTTTCACAAAACGCAGGAAGAACTCGCCAGGCGGATGAGCCGGGAGCCAAATTCCACCAAAACGGCTACCACAGCCACCGGAAAATACTCCCGGTACGCACTATCCAATGTGATGATCTGCGCCGAATGCGGAAGTCGATATAAGCGCGTGACCTGGACATCCCGAGGAAAAAAGCGAGTTGTCTGGCGCTGCATCAGCCGCTTAGACTATGGAAAGCGCTACTGCAAAACCTCGCTCACGGTAGATGAGACCGCCCTCCACGCCGCTATTGTTCGGGCAATCAACCGATTCAACGAGGAAGACGAGTCCACTTATATGGCACTCATGCGGGCAACCATTGGTGAAGCAATCGGTCTAACCGGAGGCACAGATGAGATCGACCTGCTCCGGCGGAAAATAGATGGGCTGAATCGGAAAATGGTATCTCTTATCAATGAGAGCGTGGAAAGCGGAGAGGGTATCGAGAGTCACGAAGCTGAATTCAAAGAACTTTCCAATACCATTGAACTCCTGCAAGGACGGATTCAGAAACTCGAAGAAGCACTTGCTTCCGATCAGGTGAATGACAGCCGAATCCTTCAACTACAGCAGATCATCGCCGACCGAGCATCCAAAAAGATGGAGTACGACGATACCATCGTCCACCAAATGATTGAGTGTGTGAAGGTGTATCCCGACGGGAGACTGGACATTATCTTCGGAGGAGGGTATCTCATCGAAGAATGCCTGGAAAAAGAACGTTGATAACTTCAAATATAATTGACATAATCACCAAAATAATATAGTATAACTTATGTTAGGAGGCGATTATGCATGGCAAAAAAAGCTGCGGTCATCATGCCGCAAACACGGGAGACCCTGGCACAGATGGGTGAGCAGATCCGCCTGGCCCGCCTGCGTAGGAAGTTAAGCCTGGAATTGGTAGCAGAGCGTGCCGGGATCAGCCGAGCCACTCTTATATCCATTGAGAAAGGCACCCCTACGGTATCCATCGGCTCCTATGCCGCTGTGTTGCACGCATTAAACAATATGGACGGCGACCTGCTGCTTATTGCAAAAGATGATGAATTCGGCAGGAAACTGCAAGATCTGGCGCTGCCCACCAGACGGCGGGCGCCCAAGAAAGGAGAGTAGCCCATGGCGCAGGACGAAAAGACCATCTATGTATATGAAAATTGGCGTGGAGAGGCACCCACCCTGCTGGGGCGGCTGCGCTGCGGCTTCGTCCGCGGACAGGAGACCTTTTCCTTTGAGTATGATCCGGCCTGGCTGTCATCCGCCGAGAGTTCCTTCTCTCTGGACCCGGATCTGGCTCTCTACCGCGGGCGGCAGTATGTGCCGCTGAACAAGCAGCTCTTTGGCCTGTTTTCCGACTCCTGTCCGGATCGCTGGGGGCGTCTGCTGATGAAGCGAAAGGAGGCCATCGACGCTCGCAAAGAGGACCGCAAGCCCCGTAAGCTCACCGAGAGCGACTTCCTGTTGGGGGTCTACGATGAATCCCGTATGGGTGCGCTGCGGTTCAGCTTGGAAGAAGGGGGCGAATTTCTTTCGAACGATAAAGCGTTTGCGACACCTCCATGGGTAAACCTTCGGACGCTGGAAAACGCCTCTATCGCTTTCGAGAACGATGAGAGCGGCCTGAATGAAAAATGGCTGAGTGAGCTTCTGGCCCCCGGCTCCTCCTTGGGAGGTGCAAGACCCAAAGCTACGGTGCAGGCCACAGATGGTGCCTTGTGGATCGCCAAGTTCCCTTCCAAGCATGATGAATATAACAGCGGCGCGTGGGAGAAGGTCGTCCATGACCTGGCACGGCTCTGCGGACTGGATGTTCCGGAATCCAAATTGGAGACGTTCTCCAAGACCGGCAGTACCTTTCTCGTCAAGCGATTTGACCGAAACGGCATCCGTCGCATCCACTTCGCCTCCGCCATGACCCTGCTGGGAAAGACCGATGGAGCCTCGGCAGCGGACGGAAGCAGCTATCTGGATCTGGCGGCGTTCATCCGGGCCAACGGGGCATCACCCCGGCAGGATCTGGCCGAGCTGTGGAAACGGATCGTGTTCAGTATGGCGGTATCCAATACTGACGACCATCTGCGCAACCATGGTTTCCTTCTGACGCCCACCGGCTGGCGGCTGGCCCCTCTCTATGATGTGAACCCAGTCCCCTCGGGGGACCGGCTTTCCCTCAATGTGAGTGAGTATGATAACACCATTGATTTGGATCTGGCGCTGGAAGTAGCCGATTATTTCGGCCTTGCCCCGCAGGAAGCGGAACAGGCTACAGAGGAGGTCTGCAAAACAGTATCCGGATACTGGGAACAGTTGGCCGGGCAATATGGTCTCAGCCGAGGAGCGATAGAGTATATGCGCCCTGCCTTTTCCCTTCCATGATAAGATTACAAACGGACGATTCCTGGTGGAACCGTCCGTTTGCTTATCCTTTGGCGGTTCCCTCAAAAGAGTCCCCGTCCTCATCCTCGTCCATATCCGTATCAATGTCCAGTCCTTCATTGTTCCCAACATTCTTCTCGTAGAGCTTGGTCCATTTGAGCGGATATTTGCATTTGCGGTTATAGGCCAGAAGCATCGCCTCGGCATAGCCCATAGAACCGGGGCGTCGTTCCTTGGCTGTTCTCGAAAGCAACTTGACCGACATTTCCCCCACTTTTTCCTTAAAGGTCTCATCTTTCAGGGCATCGCCGAACGTGTAGACCAATCTGGCGATTCCGTTGAGCATATTGGCGGACAGCGAATTCATATCGCCCTCCCAGGTACCTACGCAGAGTCTGAGTGTTCGATCAAGTACGTGGTAACCGAACCGCTCATATATATTTTCAAGCGTAGAGACAGCACAGACAACGCCATAGTTTCTGACCTGGCCAATGGAAAGAGAATAAGACTCTACCAGATCTTTGATCATAAGCTGCTCCTGATTCCCGGCTTCCACATTTGCCATAAACACTTCATAGGGACGGAGCGGTTTGACAAACTTCATCTGGTTGGCGAAGATATCTGCCTCGTGTTCGTAGTTTAGATCATCGTATATCATGCACCAGACTGGCGTTTCACGAGAGCCGGAGGCCAGTGCGACGATCTCCACCGTGTGCTGGCCATTGAAGACATAGTTGACCCCATTTCGACGGCTTACCTTCACAGGGTTGATCTGATACAGATCAAAGTGTGCCGCAGCATTCAGCACATGCTGTTCGGAAATATTCCTCTGGTACTCCTGATTGGATACGAGGTTCTTAATGGGAATCTGTTCAAAGTGAACATTGGGAACAAACATACTATAATCTTCCATTAGGATTCCCCCTCAATTGCATTGAGCATTTCCTGGATTTTTCCTTCTAATTCAGTCAACGCCGCCAAGAGGTTTTGTCTGGCAGCAGGTGAGATCGCTTCCAACTGTGCCATGGACTTTGTCCGGTCGATGGAGCTCATCCAGGAGGGGATCGTAAGAGTAAGTCCAGCAACTTCCGTATCCGGGTCATAGGCGGGCATCGTCTTGATTGTCGGCTGCTCTGCCGCCGCTGTGCCGAGCTTGGCAGAAGCGTCGGAATAAAGGCATCGTCTCGATTCACTGTAACGAGCGAAGGCATAGGGATTTTTTCCGATTTTTTTACTAAGTGCTTTCAATTCTTCGGGTTCCATTTCTGATAGAGCAACGATATTTTCGAAAGAAATCTTAGGTCGATTGTAAAATGAAGTTGGACACCTAAGAAAAAATCCATAGTGATTTTCCCCACATGGTAGAATGAAGTTTGCACACAACTTCTTCCAAGGGAGGGCAATCACTATGGACTGCCAAGATTATATCACAGAATCGGTAGAACGCAAGAAGGGACAGCACTTACAGCGAGAGGAACGAGGCGCAATCCAGCATCTCAAGAACGCCGGCTACACGAACAGAGCCATTGCCAGAGCAATCGGATGTTCACCAACCACCGTTGGGAACGAGCTAAAGCGCGGCACACCGCCCCGAAAGAGCAGCAAGGGCAGGAAACCCGGATACTCGGCAAGGCGTGGAGAAGCGGTCTACAAGGCGAACAGAAAGCGTTCTCGGAAACCACACCGAATCTGTCACTGCACTCGCTTCATTCGCTGGATAATTGAACAGGTCAAAGAACACAAGTGGTCTTTGGATGCCTGCGTCGGCTATGCTCGTCTGCACAGGCTGTTTTCAGCAGAGGAGATGGTCTGCACCCACACGCTTTACAATGAGGTCTGGGCAGGCAGCCTTGACTTGTCTGTGACAGAACTGCCCGAAACCATGAAACGCAAGCAGCACAAGGACTCCAAGCCCCGTGAACACAAGAAGAGCTTCGGCACAGACATTTCTCAGAGGCCTGAGATCGCAGCTCTGCGCATCGAGGAAGGTCATTGGGAAGATGACACCGTGGTCGGCAAGAGGGGCGGTAAAGAGGCTGTTGTCCTCTCCCTGTTGGAGAAGAAAACGGAGAACTATATTGCCATCCGGATTCCCGGCAAGGATGCAGACTCCGTTCTGAACGCCATGCAGTCACTCAGGGGAGAATTCGGAGACAAGTTCTCACAGGTCTTCAAGACCATTACCGTGGACAACGGCTCGGAGTTCTCTGCGTTCAGTCAGGTCGAGAACTGGGGCTGTGCAGTCTACTTTGCGCATCCCTACACCTCATGGGAACGTCCCCAAAACGAACGCCACAACGGGCTGTTTCGAACCTTTGTTCCGAAGGGCGTGTCCATTGAGGCTTTCTCTGCTGAGTATATCTTGGCTGCAGCTGATGAATTGAACGGACGGCCTCGCAAGAAGCTTGGCTACCGCACCCCGGAGGAACTGTTTGACGAGTTCCTCGACTCTGTTTACGCAGCCGAAGGCTGCGGCAGCATCGCCCAGGACGGAAGCCAGCGGCTTCCATCCTGACCGTCGCTCTGATTCACTAAGTTCTACCGTGCAGGTGTCCAACTTGCACTTGCAATTTGCGGAAAGAAATCTTATATGCCCCGGAAAGAATGTGCGGAACAAGTTCAGGAGCATTTTGTTCAATGGCATCTAATGCTGCACTGTATTTCGCATATTTCTGTACGGTTGCGCCGGCCACATGATACTTCCTTCCCAGCCGGGCTGCTGTTCGCCGGCCACTCTCTTCATCTATTGGGCGGCCTCTCCCCACAGTGATGTTGGGATTCGGACGGTACTGATTATAGCCATTCCTACTTCGCTGTACTTTCTTTTCCGCTTCATATTGTTTCCCAATCAGATATTTCCTGGTTTCTTCTGAGATGTTGCGGCGCCCAAGTTGGTTCGCACAGATCCAGGCGATGGCAGCATCTCTGCTTGGAAAATCCAGCTCCCTGACTCCATAAGGAATGCGCATTTTATTGCATATTTCATAGCGATTATGACCGTCGAGAATGGTATCATTCCATGCAATGATATCTTCTCGGCATCCTTCCATGACCAGATTCAGCTCTAGTTGCCGGTATTCCTCCCGGCGAAGTGGACGAATCAAGTTTTTGAATTCCGGATCGATGTTAAGCTGCCTAAATGCTTTCTCTGTCATGTAGCCTCCTGCGTTCCAGCTGTTTGACGGTTTTGAGGGAAAAATATGCGACCCGGTTGATTTGATCGATCTCACCGGTCAGCTGGTAATTAAATCTCAGGTCAAAGCCACCGAGCAGTTCGGAAAAGTTTTTTATAAGGATCGTACTATAGAATTCTATAGACTGCTGGGATGTGCTTGACATCCGAACCTTGTTTGCGGTCCCGCCTGAAATAGGTTTATCCGATCCGAGAACGGCGATATACAGTTCTTCAGGGTTTACCAGGAATTGCACATACGCAGGATTCTTCAAGAGACGAATCGTTTGCCTGTGGATTCGAATCCGGTTTCGCGCAGGGTCCAGCGTTAAGTAAGCCTGCAATTGATTTTCATGATTCATGTCCTTGTCCTCCCAAAACGGACTTACGATCAGTATCAGAGGCAGCCTCGTCTGACTGCTCTGATGCAGCAGGAGCGATGTTATCGCGCAACCCATATACAGCATATCCTTCAGAAATGTCAACCTGCATAGATTTCTGGTGTTCCCGGAACGGGAGTCCAAACTGCGTCTTCCAGCCCTCCGGAAACACGGGAGTTCGAGAAGACTTGGGCTTCTGGCCGTCTTTTTGCACCCGCTGATACACTTCGGTCGCTGTGAGATCAAATGCGATGAGCCACTCATCCTTGGCGTGGATTATCCGCCCGAGGAGTTTATATCGATAGTCCAGATTCCAGCCCATCAGTGAAAACACTTTGGCGAAAAAAATCTTGCAGGTGATCTGTTTCGGTTTACGTCTGCCGGAGCCGTTGGTGCACCAGGCGCAGGCATCCCGATCTTCCGCCCGGCAGGGACGGATCGCCAAGATCCTGCCCTCTTGATTGACCAGTACCTGCACATAATCAACCTGTGGGAAGCGGTTTAGGCAGGCGGTATTTACATAAAATTTGTAATTGTTAAAAGTTACAGACGGCTCATTAATATGGGCGAAGAACTCACGGCGTACTACTTGGTAGCCATCGTAGTTAAAGTCACCGGCCATCTCCAGGACCTCATCACTACTGCTGTTTGCAGGAGAAACTGCCGGTTCCGCTTTTTCTAATTCAGCAGACGGAACAATATCCAAATGCCTGTCCTCCAGGGAACGAAGCATTCCGGCGATTACGCCGCCGGCATTTTCCCGACTTTCTTCGGACATTTAGGATTCCTCCTTCCCGTGCTGACCGAGTTCCTGACAGATGTAATCACGCAGCACATCAAATCCTGTCACGCGGAGTTTCTGCCCGGTTTCATACAGTTGGCCCTCCATGCGGATTTTCCAGTCTTCCTCACTCTGATCGCAAACGGGCGGGAAAGACTGTTGGTGGAGGTAATATTGCTTGCCAAAAGAGCCGATCCACTCCTCCGGGACAGCCCGCACCCGTTTGCCGGAGACAGAAAGGGGCTGTACAGGTTCCTTCGCCTGCTCCGTGCTTTTTGGGCCGGAAAGCAGGTACGATTTAATAAACGCTTCCGCATCATTGACATCAAAAATATACGCAGATTCAGTTTCGGTTTGAAATAGCGCTCCGGCGATCCGGTATTTTAAATCCGGACTCCAGCCGAATAACTGAAAAAGCGTTTCTACATAGGCCGCACCGGCAATATCCCTGGGCTGATACTTTCCGTCTGACAGCTTGGAAAACACGACTGCGTTGCGGCTGCTTTTCGCCACTGTACGGACGGCGAACTTCATCTCCACAGGGTTGACCAGCAGCTCCACATGGTTGTCTTTCCCAAAAGACCGAACACATGTGGTGCTGAACTTGATCCTCTTATCTTGAAACAGTACATAGGGACGGTGATAATTATCAAAGAATTCACTGCGGGCGATTTCAAAGCCTCTCATATCAAAATCTCCCGGAACCAATGTGATGCTCGAGGGCAGGGATGCATCCGCCTGCTGCTCATCGGGTGGATGGATACTGGCGGACGCTTGGTAATAATCCGACGGCTTGAATCCAGCCCAGCGGGGATTGATGGTCACAAACCCTCTGAGCAGACCGCTGTCGATTACCCGCAGCTCCGGGAGGATGGAGCGGTTGCCATACTTGGAGTTGTTCAGAAGATGCTGAACCGCAATGAAATCATCTCTGGAAACAATGCCCTCGTGGTGGTTCCGGTAAAGGCTCTGGGGCCTGTCCCCCCGATTCTTCCTGGCCTTGTGGTTCAGATAGTTGGGGGTGAATGTCTTCCGGGTCAGCACATCCCCGCAATGCCGCTCATTGCGAAGGACCTGGACAATGGAGTTGGATGTCCACTTGACGTTCCCCAGATAAGTCTTCCTGCCCAGCTCGGTGAGCGCCGCCGCAATGTCGGAGGTGGAATATCCGTACAGATACATATAGAAGATGAGTTTTACCGTGGGAGCTTCATCCGGGTTGACGACCAGGTTTCCATCCGCATCGTGAGAATACCCCAGCAGCTTGGGCGTCAACGGCAGACCTCCGTCCAGCCGCATCCGCAAGGAGGTCTCCATGCTCCGGCTGCGGATATGAGACTCCTCCTGAGCCATGGTGGCTTGAAACGAAAGCGCCATCTGGGAATCGTCTTTGAGGGAGAAGATACATTCGCTCTCAAAGAACACCCCGACAGGACTGGGTAGCTCCGCAAGCATTCGCACCATGCTGATACAGTCCACCACATTCCGGGCAAAGCGAGACACGCTTTTGGTAATGATCATATCGATTTTCCCGCTGCGGCAATCGGCGATCATGCTGTTGAACTCGTCCCGATGAGCCAGAGAAGTCCCGCTGATTCCCTCATCTGCATAGATTTTGACCAATGTCCAGTTGGGATGATGCACAACAAAATCCTCATAGTATTTCTTTTGCAGCTCATAGGAGGACGTCTGCTGGACATTGTCCGTGGAGACACGGGCATACACGGCGACCCGCTGCCTTATATCATTGTCGTAATAGTCAATAGGCTTTTTGGCCGGAATGAATTCATAGTTCTCCGGGTCAACTTTTGTGTTGATGCGCCGGCGGACCCGTTCTTTTCGCTCCGCAAGCTGTTTTCGTGTGGACTTGTCAATCATGCAGCATTTCCCTCCGGGGTTCGTCATCAGGGAGTATCTTCCAACCGGGATTTGGCAAAAAGTACAGGTCGTGCAGATCCTCTTGATAATAGGAAGCCAGCGTATAAATATCCTCCGAAACGAAGTAAACGCCCACTGGCTTTGGGAGTGCTGCCAAGAGGCGCGTACAGAAAGAGAGTTCGGAGAGTTTCTTCGAGATATTGCTTGCTTTCTGGGTAATGATCAGATCGACCTTTTCATCGTAGCAGTCTTGAAGAAGCCTTGACCACTCCGGGGCGCTCTCCATATTGGGCGCAGTGCTGCCCTCGTCCACATAGAAACCGACAAACATCCAGTTTGGGCAGAGAGCCAGTGTGTCAAGAAATTGCTTTTTATGAGCTGAGAGATAGTCCTCATAGCGGGTCTGGTTAAAGTAGCGGATGTATACCGCCACACGGTAATGTGTTTTGGGAAGCGGGCGTTCCCGCTTGATTTCCTTTAACCAGGCACGATGTTCCGCTAAAAGGATGTTTCGTTCCGTTTCCCTCTCCAGCAGGAAATCAAATGAGGGCATAACTTCCTGCTCTGACTCTCTATTTTGAATGGTCAGATCTGACATATTTGCTCCCCCTGTGTTATTTCTCTTCCAGGCCATTATATAATCTGCAGACTAATAACAAAATCGACCAGAAGTCAACACCTTGACTTCTGGTCGATAGATGAGAAAAAAAGAAGCGAGCCGGCAATTCCAGCTCGCAATTTTTCAGGTATTGTCATCCCGTCTGGCCATAGTGGATTTCAACTCACGAACAATCTTCAGGATGGAATCCAGCTCCTTGGGAGAGCAGTCGGCCAGCAGCTCGTCAAACTCGCTCTGGTATAGGCTTCTCACCTCCGGCACATCGGGCCGAAGGAGGGAATCAGCAGATACTTGCAGGGCTTCGATGATTCGGATAAAAGTTTCCAACTTCATGCTCGTCTTGCCTTTTTCGATATTGCTGATATGCGGCAGCGAGATATTGGCCTTCGCTGCAAGATCGGCCTGGCTCATCCGGCGATTGATCCGCGCATCTCGAATACGGGAGCCGACTAACTGGCTCTCGGTCAAATCATGTTCCGTCATCGGCTTCCCCCCTCAAATATATTCTCCAGATTATCTATTTCTAAGAGTATATCAACTTGAGGTGAAATTGATATAAGGCCGAGTTGATGATATAATCTAAACACTATAATAAGACTGCAAAATTTTTTGGAGGTCTTATTATGAGCCTGAACTACAAAGTCATTGGAAAACACATCCGTGAAGTCCGCCAGCGCAACCACCTTTCGCAAGCGATGCTCTCTGAACTGGTGGATAAAACGCCATCTTACATCAGCTACATAGAGAGCGGAATCAAGAGCATGAGCCTTGACACCTTTGTGCTTATCGCCAATGCCTTGGGAGTATCTCCCGACCGGCTTTTGATGGAGCAAGTCACCAGCACTGAACGGTGCGCCAGCGAAGAAATCACTCTACTCCTTTCGGATTGCAGTACCTATGAGATGCTGATTCTCCTGGATGTTATAAAATCGTTGAAAGCTTCCTTGAAAGAGCATCAAGGCAGATACGGTAAACCGGACAACTTTGATTTTACCGTCTGAACCTGAGAAAGCAATCAACCGGAAGTCACGAGCATTGACTGCCAGTCGATCTATGCCAGTAAAGCTGGATATATTTTTGGAACAGTGGATATGTTTTTGGAAAGTCCCGGATATGGGTCTTCCGAGTTGGTATAATGAAAAAGAAAGGTGGAATGACCAATGATCTATTACACAGGTGATATCCACTGAGACCCCTATGAGGTCATACAGTTTTGCGACAGCAAGAAGCTGACAGAGCAGGATACTCTGGTTCTGCTTGGAGATGTAGGAGCGAACTACTACCGAAACCGGCGAGACACAGAGATGAAGAAAGTTCTTACCGCCGTAAAGCCGACGATGCTCTGCATCCACGGCAACCATGAGATCCGACCGGCCAGCCTCCCTTCCTATCGGACGAAGCAGTGGAACGGCGGGACAGTCTGGGTAGAGGAAGCCTTTCCCCGTCTGCTGTTTGCTATGGATGGTGAGATCTTTAATCTGGAAGGTCTCCGACACTTGGTCATCGGCGGAGCTTACAGCGTGGACAAATTCTACCGGCTGGCCAGAGGTTGCGGCTGGTGGCCGGATGAGCAGCCTTCCCAGAAGATCAAGGACAAGGTTGTCCAGACACTGGATACCTGCGGGTGGCAGGTAGATACCGTCCTCTCCCACACCTGTCCCTATCCGTATGAGCCGCGGGAAGCCTTTCTTCCGATGATCGACCAGAGTACCGTGGACGACTCTACCGAGAAATGGCTGGAGGAGATCGAGCGGAAACTCAAATACGGCCACTGGTTCTGTGGGCACTGGCATATCGACAAGCATATCGACCGGATGCACTTTCTCTTCCACAGCGTGGAGGCTGCGCCGCAGCTCTTGACGGGAGGGGACACATTATGACAGAGGAAGAAAGACCGGAGGCCAAGGAGCAGGAGGCGTGCTTTGCCGCAATCCGTGAGATCGTCCAGGAGATTTCCCGCCTAATGGACGCCGCATATCAGCAATACAGCCGTTTGGTAGAGCAGGTGTTGAACGGCAGTATCACTGAGGAGCGGGAGATCGAGCGAATCATGGACGGGCTTGTGGACTTCGGAGATGATCCGAGGCTCCTTGAACTGTACAAAACCCTATGCCGCCATGTCTATTACAAATACCCCGCTCTTGTGGGAGAGCACACTGCCCTCTTCCAGCTCCAGTTTGAGGAAACGGAGGATGGGGATACGGATACGGAGGAGGTGAAAACATGAAAGCGCCGGAGATCAAGCACTACATCAACTGGCTGGGTCGGGTGGAATACCGAAACATCAACTGCTCCTTCACCTATGACGAGACATCCTATGCGGCCATCGACCGGATCTTCAGCCTTCTCCACCGGCTGGAGCCAGGCCCGGAGAACACAAGCTGGGAACTATGGCTCCGTGCGGAGCGAGGTACCATCGAAGACTTCGGCAGCTTTGAGGAGCTGCGGGAGGACGGCCAGGTGGAGAACGTTGAGGAGTTTGAAACCTGGTGGCATTCCGAGTTCCCGGAGGAGGCAGCGTGGTTCCACTTTGCCGCCGGCGAGGATCAGGAGATCGGGTATCGGGCAATATTCTTGGGGCATCGGCATGTGCTGGAAGTAGATGGCCGCAGAGAACGTTCCTTCCCCAACGACATCTCCAAATTCACCGCTTGGCTGGAGGAGGCGGTACGGGACGCCGTTCAGATGGTGGAGACCGGCTCTTATCAGGGACTGGTGGAGCGGGAGCTGCCCATCTGGCATCGAACCGGAACCATCCTGCGCCGGGATCTGTGGAGGGTATTCCCTCAGTGGAAAGAGGAGTTCTTCCAGGACTTCTCCCAGCAGGAGATGGAGGAGTTTCTCACCTCGGCGGTGGGGTATCCTTTGGAAAAAAACAAGCGGCTTCCATCCATGACCGCAAACGACTTCTATCGCTTCTGTGCCCTGGGCTATCGGGCTATGGGTTACACCGGAACGGAGAAATCGGAAAAAGAGCAGTACGCCCTCCACGCCGATGGGCGGGACGAGGGACTGTCCAAGCTGGACGGAGATTCCCCCGAAGCCTTTGCTCGGTGGCTGAAAGAGCGTCCCCGCACCGGTCACCCCTGGGAGGTATGCAGGGGCGGCAACAGCACCCACATCAACTGCATCGTACACCGGGATGCACATGGCTACTATCTGGTGGTGGCCGATCTTGCGGAGACCCGGACGATTGAGGCGGTCCGTTTCTTCCTGGCACTTCATCGGGCAGGCGTTCCCGTATGCATCCGAAACGCAGAGAAACTGAAGGCCCGCCTGACCGGAGCGGAGTCCATCGGCATCGTGCCGGAGGGAGTCTTTCCTGCTTACTGCCACGCCAGGTTTCCGGGAGAGGACATTGTCGATTTTATGAATCTGCCTCGGGAACATCAGGATGAGCTTGCAAAATACTGCCGATGGCAGCCAATCCCGGTTCCAAGGATGAAGAAAGAAGGTGAAACCCCATGATCTTCTTTACCTCTGACCTGCATCTCGGTCACGAAAACTGCATCCGCCTTTGCAACCGGCCCTTTTCCAGTATCGAGGAGATGGACGAAACCCTCATCGAAAACTGAAACCACAAGGTTACAGGGAAGGATACCGTCTATATCCTTGGCGACCTGATCTACCGCAGCCAAAAGCCGCCGGAGGAATACCTGCGGCGGCTGCGGGGGAAGAAACATCTCATCCTTGGGAATCATGACAGGGGATGGATCAGGAGTTGTCAGACGGAACAGTTCTTTGAAAGTGTCAATAACCTATTGTATGTCGCAGATGGGAAGCGGCAGTACACACTCTGCCACTACCCCATGATGTCTTGGCCTCACATCATGCGCTGCTACATGGTCTTTGGCCACATCCACGGCAACACCGACGCGGATTACTGGCCGCTCATCCAGGCAAACGAGAGAATGCTGAATGCCGGAGTGGATGTCAATCACTTCGAGCCGGTCACCTTTGAGGAGATGGAGGCCAACAATCTTCTGTATAAAGGTCAGTCAAAATCTGGGCTTGAGGTGCAGCCGTGAGACATAAAAGAGGCTTTTATGAGGCAGCTCCTGTAGCCGGTTCCATCGCACGGCAGGACTGGAGGCACATGATGGAACGAGCCAAGCGAAACGGCCTCTCTCTCCAGTCCCAAAAAGGAAGCACCGGGCTGCTGTTCTCCGTGAGAATCCTCGCTCCCATTTTGGATGGAGGTCTGCGGCATATCGTTCTGGCATCGATCCAGTACAGTCTGGGGCGGCACACCTATATGCCCACCATAGTCGCGGAATTCACCTGCCGGAACCTGCGCCGTCTGGACGAAGCTACCCGTTCAGCAGCTGTGGCAGAGATCAGCGCACATTTGAACCGATATGGTGAACAGGAGCCATATCCCCGAGTGTGGTATAGCCTGAGCCGGACGCTAACATCTGGCAAGATTAAAGAAGACGATAGGAGGAAGAAAAGGATGCCGATTTTACAACCTCTGGAAAGCATGGAACGCATCTCACGCCAGGCACTGGCAGATGACCTGGACACCGTGTTGGAAAGGATAAGCCGCGAGAACATCGGGCTGGTGATCACCGAGAAAGGCAAAGATGACCTGGTTCTCTGCCCATCCTCCTGGTTCAATCTTGACTATGTGGATGACTTTTCCTGTGTCATCAACAGCGCCCTCCACTATGCCATGCGCAATGAAGATGAGGAGAGTGCGGCGGTTGTCCAGTATCTTCGCCGCCACTACCAGCTGTTCGATGAAAAGACGCTTTCGGTGGCTGTCGCCGATCTGGAGCGGGAACTGAACCAGCCGATAGTGACCCTCAAGCAGCCGCAGGTCTGGAAGGAGCTCCAGGAGCTGTTTCGGCAGCGACTGGACGAGTTGCGGCAGGAATCTCCGGAAGGAGAGGAAACGCACCATGGATGAAAAGCGATATGAGCTCGTGGAAATCCAAGTAGATGCGGAGCTTCTGGAGCAACTGGAAGCGGTAATCGCCCCGATGGGGCTGACGCCAGAAATGTTGGCTGTGAAGTTCTTCGAGTTCTGCGTCGATCCCGCTACTCAGGAGTTGGCCATCTCCTTGCTTCTGAAATGGAAAGCCGAACAGGAAGCGGAGGGGGAGAATCTGGGAGGGGGACTTTAATGCTATCCAAGGAAACCTTCTGCGAAGCCCTGCGAAAGATCCAAGCGCAAAAGGATCGGGATGAACAGTTCAGTAAGGCACTCACTCTGATGGGAGACGGACATTTCGTATTTGAGGGCGGAGCGCCGCTTCTTGCCGCCTTGCTGGATGTACTGAAGGAAGCAGTCAACGACCAGTACGACTATATCAGCTGGTGGCTGTACGATGCCACCCCAGACTATGAAGTCTGGACCGATGATGAAAAAACTAAGTGGTGCCTGACGGAACCGGAAGCCCTGTATGATTTCATCCGGGATGAATGTCAGGGCTGAGTGGTAGCGTCTTCCCAAATTCGTTCAAGGAGGTCAAATCAGATGTCTAAGTGCTGCCTATACTGCCGGGTAGATGGAACGTCTACGGAAAGCAACCGTCTCGCCATAAACCAGCAGCTCACCGTACTCCGAAGCCTCGCCAGACAGCTTGGCTTTTCGATTTCCACCGAGATGCTCCAATATGAGAGCGGCTTGGACGCAAACCGCCAGAGCATTCGAACGCTGATCCGTGATGCACGACATGGAGTCTATGGCCGGGTACTGGTGATGAACGGCGACCGTCTGGCTCGTGACGCCGAAGGTTTGGCGGCGATTGGAGAAAAATTGACCGCAGCAGGAGTCCGGGTCTATTGCCCAGATGGCGAAGTTGATCTGGCCCCCGCATATTCTCATGGTTATTTCCGGGTGGCGACGATGGAACAGACTATGTGATTGGGAAAAGTTCCCGTCCCACCGCTCTTCCACGGCCAAAGAAAATGCGGTATAATAAAGGAACCATATACACCAGACCGGGAAAGTCGGTCATTCCGGCAGGAAGGAGATGTTGCCATGAGCTCATTCGAGGAAAAGAAAAGAGAGATTGAGAGGGGCCTTGGGGTATTCCAGAACTACATTGAAGGCTCTGAACTGCTCGATGTGGTCTATTCGAAAAAGTTCGGGTATGTTCTGCTTGGCCTGCCTGCGGCGGATTCCATTGATGACTCCGATGTAACACGACTGGAAGATCCCGAAACATTGGTGAAAGAGATCTATCAGAATCTCGCATACGACTTTATGGAGCAGGAAGGGCACAGCGAGGATTACACGGAAGCCACCAATCTGGAAAAGCGAGCTATGCGGGAATGGATGAAAGAGTACACGGATCAGCTGCCGGAATACAACTACTTACTGGACGAACTCCTTGGATGATGTGTCCGATGAAGCAGGCGCTTCCCTCAGTCAATCTTTTGGCATGGATAAAGCGGACATCTTTTTTGGTCGAACACTAAAATTGACCCTCGGGTGGAAAATCCGCAGCCATCGCAGCGAAAACGGCAAAAAAATAATGGGTGAAGACCCGCAAAGCCTTGAAAATCATGGATTTCCGCAAATATCTCAATTGGTCTTACACTCCAACAAGCCGCTGAAATCGCATGATTTCAGCGGCTTCCTTCATTTTCCATTACTTTTCTGTTTAGTTTATTCTTGTACCTGCTGTTTGACCCATACGCCGACCCATACGGGAAATTTCAGCGGAAAGGGCTGGAGCATTTCAGAGAGGATCAGAGACTGCCGGAGAGTACGTTCCCCATCGTCTGTGCCGCTTGTCTCTGAGCGGCGCTGGTCACATGGGCGTAGGTGTCTAGGGTGAACCCAGCCGAGAAGTGGCCCAGCATCCCGGACACCGTCTTGATGTCCACTCCGTTTTGCAGGGCCAGGGTGGCAAAGGTATGCCGGAGGTCATGAAACCTAACCTTAGGGAGTCCCGCCCGCTTCAGTACCCGGTGGAGCATGTGGAGGACACTGTCCGGCGAGATTGGCCCGCCGTTGGGTGAAGGAAAGACCCACGGGCTGCTCCCAACTTTTTTCTTCTGTTCTAACAGAACGCTTACCGTATCTTCTGCCAGCGGCAGGGTACGGTAGGCGTTCTTTGTTTTCAGGGGGGCCTCCACTACCTCTCCATTGATTCGAGATATCTGCCGCCGAACCCGGAGGTCGCCCCGTTCCAAATCAATGTCCTCCCATTTGAGGCCCAGAAGCTCTCCCCTTCTCAGTCCAGTGGCCAGCTCCAGGTAGTAGAGTTCAAATACGCCGCTCTCCCTGGCTTCCCGCAGGAAGGATTGGAACTGCTCCACTGGCAGGGTCTTTATTTCTCTGTGTTCCACTTTCGGCAGGGCACAGCCCTCGGCAGGGTTGGTATGGAGGATCCGCTGCTCCTGGGCTAGCTTTAGGGCAGAGGATAGAATTTGATGGATGTTCCGCACTGTCTTGGCACTCAGGCCTTTGGGCTGTCCTTTGGCCTCCAGCCGGTCTACCCGGCCTTTGGTCAGCAGTTTCTTGTAGAGCTTCTGCAATTCCAGAGAGGTGATCTTTTCCAGCGGGATGTCTCCGATATTTGGATTGATGTGGTTGTCGATGTAGCCTCGGTAGGTTTGGTGGGAGGAGGGCCGGACCTTTATTTTGGCGTAGTCCTCAAACCATACCTCCATCCACTCTCCTACGGTATACTTCCCGACCTTGGTCTGATCCAGAGATTGGGTTTCCTTAATGGTAGCCTTTAGTTTCTCCTTGACCTCAGCCTGGGTCCTGCCCAGCACATTTTTGTAAATGGCCTTGCCGGTCTCCGGATCATGCCCTGCCGTGTACCGTCCCTCCCAGCGGCCGTCCTTTCGTTTTCGGATACTCCCTTCGCCGTTGGCTCGTTTCTTAGCCATCCCCATTCACCTCCCGTTCCATAATCTCACAGGCTCGCTGCTCTTCCTCCTTTTGGAAGGAATACAGACCATCCGCTTCCAGTTCCCTGGCAATCCCCCAGGCCAGCTTGAACCCGGCTGTAAAGCTGGCCAGAGAGGTTTCCTCCCGCAGCAGGTTTTGGGTATCCACCAGGTGCATCAGTCTGCGCCGCTGCATCTTATCCAGGCAATCCCGTACCTCCTGATGAGTCTGCTCGATTTCCTCCTCCAGTTCTGAGAAGTCTGGCTCCCGGTAGAACCGCTGGTGCAGAGCGGTCATGTAGTCATTCATTGTGTGTCGCCTCCTTTTCAGCAACACACAATACCCTAACCAGCAGACAATAGCCAGGGCAAACGAGCAGAGTTATCAGAACCTTAACAATTCGCCCTGCGCCTTATCATTGTTAACACCGTACTATTTTCTACGGCCCTTTTCTTTTGTTTTGCGGCGCAATTTTTGAGGTCTCTCCGCACCAACCCCGGAGCAAATCCCCCTGACACTAAGGACGCAGGGAATTACGACCCCGGAAGAGCAAAATTTTGTCCTTTACGACCCCGCCCCGCAGGGCCTGAAACTGCCCGCACTGCGGGCAGAAGTGGACGAGCCGGGGGCGTTTACGACCCCGGCTCTTTCTCCTGCTTTTTTTCACACCGGCCCTGCGCCTCGTCTTCGCAAGCGCCACATCCCTCGTTTCCGCCCAAATAGGCGAAACCTCGCTCATTCCGCTGCTCCGACTCTTCCCACCGAACCCGCTTCCGCTGGGCTTCGGCGGGAGCCCTCTTGTCTCCCACCGCCGGCCTCAATTTGCCTCGAAAACCCTTGTTGGGGCAGCTACTCTACCCAGCCTTCAAAGCGGCCACACAGGGGCTCACAGCGGGGATACTGCCTCTGCTGCCTTTTTCTTTGTATAGCGTGTTAGTTTTTGATCGCAAATTGCAAGTGCAAGTTGGACACCTGCACGGTAGAACTTAGTGAATCAGAGCGACGGTCAGGATGGAAGCCGCTGGCTTCCGTCCTGGGCGATGCTGCCGCAGCCTTCGGCTGCGTAAACAGAGTCGAGGAACTCGTCAAACAGTTCCTCCGGGGTGCGGTAGCCAAGCTTCTTGCGAGGCCGTCCGTTCAATTCATCAGCTGCAGCCAAGATATACTCAGCAGAGAAAGCCTCAATGGACACGCCCTTCGGAACAAAGGTTCGAAACAGCCCGTTGTGGCGTTCGTTTTGGGGACGTTCCCATGAGGTGTAGGGATGCGCAAAGTAGACTGCACAGCCCCAGTTCTCGACCTGACTGAACGCAGAGAACTCCGAGCCGTTGTCCACGGTAATGGTCTTGAAGACCTGTGAGAACTTGTCTCCGAATTCTCCCCTGAGTGACTGCATGGCGTTCAGAACGGAGTCTGCATCCTTGCCGGGAATCCGGATGGCAATATAGTTCTCCGTTTTCTTCTCCAACAGGGAGAGGACAACAGCCTCTTTACCGCCCCTCTTGCCGACCACGGTGTCACCTTCCCAATGACCTTCCTCGATGCGCAGAGCTGCGATCTCAGGCCTCTGAGAAATGTCTGTGCCGAAGCTCTTCTTGTGTTCACGGGGCTTGGAGTCCTTGTGCTGCTTGCGTTTCATGGTTTCGGGCAGTTCTGTCACAGACAAGTCAAGGCTGCCTGCCCAGACCTCATTGTAAAGCGTGTGGGTGCAGACCATCTCCTCTGCTGAAAACAGCCTGTGCAGACGAGCATAGCCGACGCAGGCATCCAAAGACCACTTGTGTTCTTTGACCTGTTCAATTATCCAGCGAATGAAGCGAGTGCAGTGACAGATTCGGTGTGGTTTCCGAGAACGCTTTCTGTTCGCCTTGTAGACCGCTTCTCCACGCCTTGCCGAGTATCCGGGTTTCCTGCCCTTGCTGCTCTTTCGGGGCGGTGTGCCGCGCTTTAGCTCGTTCCCAACGGTGGTTGGTGAACATCCGATTGCTCTGGCAATGGCTCTGTTCGTGTAGCCGGCGTTCTTGAGATGCTGGATTGCGCCTCGTTCCTCTCGCTGTAAGTGCTGTCCCTTCTTGCGTTCTACCGATTCTGTGATATAATCTTGGCAGTCCATAGTGATTGCCCTCCCTTGGAAGAAGTTGTGTGCAAACTTCATTCTACCATGTGGGGAAAATCACTATGGATTTTTTCTTAGGTGTCCAACTTCATTTTACAATCGACCGTTAGTTTTTGATATGCCTGTTTTCTTCTTTTCCGCGCTTTTCATAAAAAGTAGATGCAGGTTTCTAACCACAAAAATATTTGGTAGGCACCGTTTCAAACTTAACACTCTGATCGTTACTTCGAAGAGTAATTGCATCCAATTTTTTTCTTGTTATTGGGTAAATATTGGTGACATACTCTATTCTTTCGTATTGTTATGTTCTGAGATAAGCAGACAGTATGAATTGATTATTCTACTTTTAATATGCTGAAACAGCTAGTTCGATCTTTTGGATAGCTTATTGTATAAGGTCGCGCGGCTCACTCCAAGAATTCTAGCAAGTTCGGCGACACTGCAGCTGTGCAATTTCTGATAATAATCCAGAATCCTCATCTCCGCACTATGGACATCAGCCAAATAATTACCGCTAATCTCAAAAGAACATTGTTCTTTCGACGAAACAGATAAACTTTCAGTGCCAATACATTCACAAACCAACGCCCTTAAATAATTTTCATCCTTTGCGTATTCCGGTTCAAATAACGTACAAAATCGCTCCACAATACTGACCAGTTCTCGGACATTGCCCGGGTAAGTGTATGCAAATGCGGGAGAAAATGCGGATAAAAAATGTGGTGAAATTTGTTCAAAAAGAGCCGGACTGTACTTTTTAATATAGTATTCGTACAACAGAGGAATATCACTTGCTCGATTGCGAAGGGGCGGTATCAAAAGGTTCAAGATATTGACACGAAAATACAGGTCGTTGCGGAACGTCCCTTCTTCCACCATTTTTCTAAGGTTTCGATTGGTAGCTACAATAAATCTTACATCAACGGGAATCGGTGCCTCGCCACCAATCCGAATAATTTCGTGCTCCTGCATAACGCGCAGCAACTTCGATTGAAAGTTGGTTGAAAGTGCATCCACATCATCTAAAAAAACTGTTCCGTGATTGGCTCGCTCAATCAGGCCACTTTTCCCCTTACTTGATGCCCCTGTAAAGGAATTTGGCATATGGCCAAACAGTTCACTTTCGATTAGGGTGTCGGGAATAGAGGCACAATTGATTGCCACAAATGGATATTGACTCCGCGACGAATGATTGTGAATGCTCTGTGCAAATAATTCTTTTCCGCTCCCAGTCTCTGCTGAAATCAATACAGTTGAATTGCTGGCTGCAAAACGCTTGGCTTTGTCGATCGTCTTAAGTAGTTCTGTATCTTTTCCAATAATATCATAAAAGGAATATCGTGTATGAAACTTTTTTCGTTTATACTCCCGCTGAATCATGGCTTCGTATTCCAAAATATTTGAGGATTTCTCAAACATCAGGCAAATTCCAGGCGTATTATTACTTATACTTAGAGGAATTATATTTCCAATTACATCAACGCCGCACAAGGTAAATTGGATTTGAACTTCCGGGGTATTACGCTCTATGGTCTGTTGGATCAGTTTTTGAGGGAACACATTTTTTAGCGGTTGCTGCAGCAGTTCGCTCGTTTTTCGCTCTAAAAATGCAAGAGCCGTGTTATTTATATATTTAATTAGAAAATCACTTCCACTTGTATAAATAACGCCGCATAATGTGTTTTCCAACAGCGTCGTTATTTCATTGATGTGATTCTGCTCACGTTTAAAATTTCGAATTAACTGGATAGCATTGCCAATGCCTTCCTCAACTGTTTTTTGCCCGTAAAAGTAATAACCCTTAATTCCATATTGCTTTGCTTGTGCAACAACAACTCGGTTGGATATGACCTCTTGATAGCCCAGTGCAATTAGTTTCTCAATCAGTGCAGTTACTTTCTCAATCTTATCGTAGTAAAAAGTGTTATATTTGATTTTAAGGCAACTTTCCAGCACACCAAAATCAATGGCATCTTTTCGGGACAAAACCACTGCGGTCTTACTATAATCAATAATTTGGTTATGGATCAGAAGAAAGTCTCGAATACTTGGATGTATGGCGTAACATAGTATGTTCACATGGGGGGAAATTATCTCATGATCAAATGGCCCCAGAACCAGGCATTCTATTTTTTCCTTCCGAATGATATGTTTTGCTGCACGAATCATTTCATCCGATGTCCCATTATTTGATATATAGAACAACTGTACCTGAGGAAAAAGTTGCGTCTCTTTTATCTGTTGCGTGTATTCTTTAAAGCGGTCAGAACCTACGACAGCAATCTTATACATAGGTTTCTTTCTTCCCTTCCAATTGTATTGGCATATACAGTTTAACATAAAAGGTAGAGTGTGTAAATATTTATAGATTAATTCTAAAAAAATAGACACTTTAACAAGACGAATTACCATCTTGTCAAAGTTTTGCAATATAGTTTCTTTCATTAACCAACATACTATGTTTTAATCGTTACTCAAATACATAAATATGTCTTCAATATACGATCAAGCGGGGAAAACTTGTCTTTATCTTGAAGACGTTTGCCTTTTAATTTCGTTGTAATTAATTTTTTTACCTAGCTCTTTAAAACTTTATTCATTCTGGCATCAAAATTGCTGAGTCTATATTGCAGATGTTTCACAACATCAAACTATGCATTATTAGGAGGACAATATGAAAAAGAGAATTATTTCCATCTTGTTTAGTCTGTTTATGATTTATTCACCAGTATCTTGGAGCAGTTAGCAAACATTCTCTCCTTCCAGCGACATTACAAATGGATACTATAACTAACCGCTTTATCTAATATGCTGTGTGCGGTTTGTAATCGGTGCTTGCATCAAAGGCTAGGACACACAAACATAGATGTTAAGGGGGGGTGCAGCGCCAGTTCTATTGTTTATGAAAGGTTTTCTGCAAGTTCCTGCCTCTCACAAGAATCAAACCGACAACAAAATCAAACTAGCTGAGAAAATTAAACAAAACTTGTACAGAATAACGAAATCGTTTTAAAAGGGAGTTGACTACATGGAATTGGGTTCTTGGGCGTTGATTTCTGCCCCTTCTATTTTAGGTTTATTGCCTCTTCTCCTGTTTATCGTTCTTGCACTGCGAGGAGTTGAAAATTTAAGCGCACTGATTATCAGCGTTGCTCTAGGCTCCATTCTTTTGGGGTGGGACCCAGGAATGCTGGCAGAGGCCTTCGAAGAGTCCCTCAGTTCCTCCCCTGCCTTGATTGCGTTAATCATGATGATGGGTGCAGGAATTGGCGCGCTGATGTCAGAGACCAAGGTTTCCAACGCATTGGTTTATTTTATTGTCGATCGTATTGGTGTAAACAGCCGCACAAAAGCGAAGATATCCCTGTGCGTCTGCTCCATTTTGGTTAGCGGACTGCTGGGAACTTCCTCTGGCGGAAACGCAGTGATTGCCCCCATCATGATTCCCATTATGGCTACCCTTGGCGTTACTCCAACTGTAGTTGCCGCACTGTTTAAGGCTGCCGGTGAGATTGGTTTGATTTTGGGGCCCATCACCGGTGTTACTCTAATGACATTGGAGGTGACGGGGCTCTCTTATGCAACCTATATGCTTCAGGCAGGGATTCCCTTCGCAACGGTCTGGTTAATTGGCACATGGATCGGCTGTATCCGCGCCCAAAAACGAACCGAAGGGTATGAGAGCTATGATGTAGGGGAAGGACTCAAAGACATATCGAGAGAATCGATTACTCCGAAACAGGTTCGCGCTACTATTGCTTTCTTATTGCTGTTCGTTGTATTAATTGCCTACGGCATTATTACAAAGCAAGGGAGCAACTATGTACTGGTAGTCATGGTACTCCTAGCCGCTGTACTGGCATTTTTTTCCGGAACTAAGTTGGAGGCCGCTGTTTCCTGTGTAGTAAAAGGAGCTAAAAAACAGACCCAGGTGCTGTTTATTGCTCTGTGTATTAATGTTCTACTGATGCAAGTCACTGCTGCCGGTGGCTTTGAGGCGTTTACCTCCTTAATTGAAGGCCTTGCTACCAGCGGAGGTCCTGCCGGTGTTATGCTAATCGCTTCTTTGGTCGGCGGTTTCGGTATCGAATCTTCCGTAGTTGCTGAAATTCAGCTGATTGCTTCCATGTTCGGTGGAATGGCTGCGGAAGTAGGTCTGCCAGCAGGATGTATGGCTTTGATTCTCCTGGCTTCTACCCGTTTGACTGGCAACACCTATCCTACCACCAACTTTGTGGTACAAATGGGCATTAGCCAATGCTCCAATACCAAAGAGGTACTTCAGGCACTTTGGTTTGGTGTTGGATTTTTAGTGATCTACTTAGTTATCATGGCTTTTGTTGGCCCAATTATTTTTTAATCGCTGACTATCTAACAATTTACTAGCTTTATAAATCCACATAAAAAACCGAGTATACAGGAAGAGGCGTACAGACAATATAAAATCTATATCTATAGATTTTATATACCAGTCTTCCCAATATTTGAGCAAACAAATTTTGATGTTAATGGAGGTTTTACATTATGGAAAAAGTAACTGTTATTGGCGGTGGAAACGGCGGATTTGCAACCGCAGCGGATCTTACCATCCGCGGTCATCAGGTAACACTGTTTGAACTGCCTCAGTTTTCCAGTGGGCTGTCCGAAGTGATTAAACGCGGCGGCATCGATATGGAAGCCTATGCAAATAACGGCCTCCAGGGAGGCTTTGCCAAGCTTCATAAAATTACCACTAATATTTCCGAAGCCATTGCAGAATCTGACATTATTTTCGTGGTGGTCCCCGCTTACTCCATGAATACCATTGCCTCTATGTGTGCTCCGCACCTGAGAGACGGACAAATTGTTGTATTGACTCCCGCGAACTTTGGCGGTTCTCTCTATTTTCACAATGTGATGAAACAGCAGGGCTGCACTGCACAGGTCACGTTAGCTGAGTTTTCCTGCATGATGTATGCCTGCCGGAAGAAATCTCCCAGTTCTGTTTGGGTAAGAGGATATAAGCACAACATGGGCGTAGCCTGTTTCCCTGCTGCACATACTGATGAGGTAGTCGCAAAATTAAAAGTTCTTTATCCCTACCTGATCAAATATAATAATATTCTTGAGACTGCACTATCGAATATTAATACCACCTTGCACACTTCCCTTATGCTCCTGAACGCCGCGAATATTGATAATGAAGAAGACCGTCTGTTTTATCGCGAATGCTGCACTAAGTCCTTGGACAATCTTCTGGATGCGTTGGATGTGGAACGCCGTAACATTAATGTTCTGGAGAATACCGAAGTCCGCCACCTAAACAATATCGTTCTCGAGTGGTATGAACATCAGGGGGCCAAAGGAGAGACTGTGTCCGAAATTCAAAAATCTCTGGAACACTTTGGTTACAGTCCTATGCCTAAGACCATGGACTACCGTTATGTTACAGAAGATGTGCCGTACGGCCTGATTCCCAGTGTGGAATTTTTTAAGCAGTTCGGCTTCCCTTACACCGTTCACAAGGCGCTTGTGGATGTCCTGTGCGCTGTTTGCGCACGCGACTTCTACAAAGAGGCTCGCACAATGGAGGAGCTTGGTATTGCCGGCATGAACCGCGAAGAACTCATGCGCTACCTGGAAACCGGAGGCTAAACTCTCTGCTGTTAAAAAATAATGGTGTAGACTTTGCCGACTCATTAAAAAGCCGACTAAAATTTCCATTGTCTGAAATATTAGGAACATTACATACGTTAAAAATGCATTACTATTGACTACATCATTACCCACTATACTTCTGCACAGACCTAGTTGCCAAGTCCAGTTTAGGGAGGCTATATTAACGCCATTTTTATGGCATATGGAGTGTATAATTAATGGTCGATTGTAAAATGAAGTTGGACACCTAAGAAAAAATCCATAGTGATTTTCCCCACATGGTAGAATGAAGTTTGCACACAACTTCTTCCAAGGGAGGGCAATCACTATGGACTGCCAAGATTATATCACAGAATCGGTAGAACGCAAGAAGGGACAGCACTTACAGCGAGAGGAACGAGGCGCAATCCAGCATCTCAAGAACGCCGGCTACACGAACAGAGCCATTGCCAGAGCAATCGGATGTTCACCAACCACCGTTGGGAACGAGCTAAAGCGCGGCACACCGCCCCGAAAGAGCAGCAAGGGCAGGAAACCCGGATACTCGGCAAGGCGTGGAGAAGCGGTCTACAAGGCGAACAGAAAGCGTTCTCGGAAACCACACCGAATCTGTCACTGCACTCGCTTTATTCGCTGGATAATTGAACAGGTCAAAGAACACAAGTGGTCTTTGGATGCCTGCGTCGGCTATGCTCGTCTGCACAGGCTGTTTTCAGCAGAGGAGATGGTCTGCACCCACACGCTTTACAATGAGGTCTGGGCAGGCAGCCTTGACTTGTCTGTGACAGAACTGCCCGAAACCATGAAACGCAAGCAGCACAAGGACTCCAAGCCCCGTGAACACAAGAAGAGCTTCGGCACAGACATTTCTCAGAGGCCTGAGATCGCAGCTCTGCGCATCGAGGAAGGTCATTGGGAAGGTGACACCGTGGTCGGCAAGAGGGGCGGTAAAGAGGCTGTTGTCCTTTCCCTGTTGGAGAAGAAAACGGAGAACTATATTGCCATCCGGATTCCCGGCAAGGATGCAGACTCCGTTCTGAACGCCATGCAGTCACTCAGGGGAGAATTCGGAGACAAGTTCTCACAGGTCTTCAAGACCATTACCGTGGACAACGGCTCGGAGTTCTCTGCGTTCAGTCAGGTCGAGAACTGGGGCTGTGCAGTCTACTTTGCGCATCCCTACACCTCATGGGAACGTCCCCAAAACGAACGCCACAACGGGCTGTTTCGAACCTTTGTTCCGAAGGGCGTGTCCATTGAGGCTTTCTCTGCTGAGTATATCTTGGCTGCAGCTGATGAATTGAACGGACGGCCTCGCAAGAAGCTTGGCTACCGCACCCCGGAGGAACTGTTTGACGAGTTCCTCGACTCTGTTTACGCAGCCGAAGGCTGCGGCAGCATCGCCCAGGACGGAAGCCAGCGGCTTCCATCCTGACCGTCGCTCTGATTCACTAAGTTCTACCGTGCAGGTGTCCAACTTGCACTTGCAATTTGCGGTGTATAATTAATTAGAAATTTTTTGTAAAGTAGGCTTCCCTGTTAAAAAAGTTATGTGCGGAGGCATTATATGTGTAGTTCCAACTCGCACGGCACAGGTATTTTTCCTAGGTTTGGGTGCGAAGAGAAAACCGTTTGGCTGGCCGTGCAACTGTTAGAACCACCCTCAAAAGAATATATCTAAGATTTTTCAATCGGTTATTCCGTACTTCTCTATTCTATCAGGACAACTAATGTCTGACCCAAACCGTGACCCATACGGGGTTCGGACTGGACGGAACCAACGGAGCAAAGAGGCTCAAATCGTATTTTAGTCCCCGACAGAAAGGGCGCAAAAGCCCTCAAAGGAGCGGAAAGTCCATCCAGGCCGCAGCTCATAACCCGGAGGTCGGAGGTTCGAGTCCTCCTCCCGCAACCAGAAATCCGCTGGAATCACCTGATTCCAGCGGATTATTGTCATCCAAAACCACTTACTAGGCGAGTGGTTCAAAAAAGCCTACGGCGATGCAAATGACAAAACCCCCTTTGCTAGGCAAGTTCCAGAAAGGGACTGCATAGCCATTGCCCGTAATGCCGGTGGAGTATACAATCACCAGTTCTTTTTCAATGGCATGTGCCCGGATGGAAAAAAAGCGCCCTCGGGCGCTTTAGCGGTGGACATCAACCGCCGGTTTGGTTCCCTGAACGCTTTTCGGGAGAAATTTACAGAAATGGCGTTGTCCGTTTTCGGCTCGGGGTATGTTTGGCTGTTCAATGGCAAGCAAGGGCTTTGTCTCGTGACCACCGCCAATCAGGAAACTCCGGCGGGTGTTGTAATGCCGCTTCTTAATTTAGATGTGTGGGAACACGCCTATTATTTAAAACACTATAACAAGAGAGTGGACTATATCAACGATTGGTGGAACGTGGTGAAGTGGGATCTAGTGGAGCAAAAGTACGGGTGCAGCTGCGTTTCGTTGAGAGGTAAATAAATATCGTCTTATATCCTGCTTAAAAGCGGACAATAGACAAAAGTCCCTCTTGGCTTAATAAATTGGGCGGCTCCTGGAAAACCAGGAGCCGCCTGCATTCTCTTGAATACTTAGGTAATTCCATTCTTTCGCAAAAGGATCATTCCGATTCCAAAAGCCCCACTTCTTCCAGCAGAACCGCGTATTCCTCATTCACATCGGCAAGGAACGACTCAAACTCCTCACGCCCCAGATAGTCCATGTCCCAGCCGTATCGTTTGCAGGTATCTGTCCACTCCTGGGTCTGGACCAAATCGGACAACGTGCTCTCCCAGAACTCCAGAGCCTCCTCCGGCATATCCTTCGGACCGAAGATACCTCTCCAGTTATAGAAGGTCGCGTCGATCCCCTGCTCGATACAGGTGGGCATCTCCGCCACGATACCGCTGCCGACCCGCTGTTCCGCCGTGATCCCCAGTACGCGCACGTCGCCGCTCTCAACCAGGCCGACCACATCGCCGATCCCTGCCGAGACAATGTCAACATGTCCCCCCAGAAGCTGGGCCAGTACCCGGCCGTCCTCAAATCCGGTGTAGGAGAGCTGATCCAAGGCTTCGATCCCAGCGGCCTGAGCCACCTTGAGAAATTGAACGTGATCCATGGAGCCTACCGAAGATGTTCCACCCACGCGCACAGAACCTGGATCTTCCCGCAGCGCCTCCATTACCTGATTCAAATTCTGATAGGGGGAGTTGGACGCCACAGCGAAGCAGCCGTAGTCGGTGACCAGCTTGGCGATGGGCGTGGTATTCTCATGATAGCTCAAAGGAGTGCTGCCGTTCAGATGGATCAGGCAGACCGGCGGCGAGAAAACGGCCAGCGCATCGTCCGCACCAATATGCTCATTCAAATAATCCAACGCGAGTCCTCCGCCATTTCCGGGCCGGTTTGTGACAGGTAACGGTACATCAACAAGGCCTGCATCCCGCAGGCACTGGGCCACGGAGCGGAGCGTCAGGTCGGAGCCGCTGCGTACTCCGGCGGGGGCGATCAACTCTACCGACTGCCTGGGATAAGGGGATACCGCTTCCGCAGACTTCGCCTGACGTTGGCTGCAGCCTGAATTGAGGGACAGGACCAGTGCAGAGGCAAGCAGGATCAGATATTTTCCGCGAATCATAGGCACAACCTCACTTATCTGATGTTTCTTCGGACAGCAGACGGACGATCGTCCCGGACAAGGCCTCAAACTCTACAGGTTTCGTCAGAATTTCATCAATCTGCCGCTCCGCATGCAGGCGTATGGCGCTGTCTCCCACCAATCCAGTCACAAGGATGACACGCAGGTCGTGGTTGTGCTGCTTCATGTACTGCAGGAGTGCCGTCCCTCTCAGCTTTGGCATGGCCTCATCCACAATTAGCAGGTCCCAATGCTCCGGCGTCCGCTTAAATGTGTTCAGCGCCTCCTCCGGGTCGGTAAACGCGTCCACTTGATACCCCAGATGGAGCAGCCTGCGTTTGAAATATCGGACCACCCGAAGTTCATCGTCTACTAATAAAATGGAACCCATTCCTGTGCGGCCGCTCTTTTTTCCCTCTTGGATGCTTACGTTGGGCAGCTGATTGGTGATGGGGAGATAGACCAGAAAACGGCTGCCCTGGCCCAATGTGCTTTTCGCCTCGATGAAGCCGCCGTGGCTGATCAAAATGTTTTGTACTACAGACAGGCCTAACCCCGTACCGTCTCCCGCCGCCTTGGTGGTGAAAAATGGGTCGAAAATCTGGGAGAGCATCTCGGAAGGAATCCCACAGCCAGTATCCGATACCTCGATCTGAACAAATTCTCCTTCTGACACGGGGTGGAACTGCTGCGGCAGCTGATCCTGGGAGATCCGCCGGGTGGCGACGGTGAGCGTTCCCCCCGCAGGCTCCATGGCTTGGCACGCATTGGTGCATAGGTTCAGCAGTATCTGATGGATCTGAGTGGCGCTGCCGTAAACATTGATGGGGCCGTTGTAGGGCTTTACCACCAGCCGGACACTGGAGGTGAGCAGCATCCGCACCATTTTCAGGGCATCCCAGATGACGGCGTTGAGGTTGACCACATTGTACTGGGAAGAATCGGTCTCCCGCCGGCTGAAGGGGAGGATCTGATCCACGATCTCCTTGGCCCGGCTGCCCGCCTTATAGATCTCGTCAATATCCTCATAGTACTCGTTTTCCGGGCCCAGCTGATGCTTCAAAAACTCCGAGTAGCCCATGATCGGAGTCAGCAGGTTGTTAAATTCGTGGACGATTCCTCCAGCCAGGGCGCCAATGGTCTGCAGCTTCTGGTAGTGGCGCACCTGCTCCCGGCTCTCATGGAGTTCCTCTAACGTGCGGTTCATATCCCGAAGATAGCGCGCTTCGATTTTCAGTTTCTGCCGGTTTTTCTGAAGTCCGTATATAATCAGAATGCTTGACGCGATCAAGATAAAGATAACCGTAACCAAAAATGCGAAGCGGTTCAGGTTTTCATTGACCATCTGGACCACCTGGGAATAGGGCATGACCGCGGAAATATACCAGGAGGTCCCGTTTAAGTTCATCCGGGAGAAGGCGGATATCTCCTCCCGCTCCGGAAGAATACCGCTGGAGTAGGAGCGGTAGATTGCAACGCCCTCCTCCTGGCTATATTGGAGCTGGAGCATATTCCAAAGGCTCTCATATTCCGGCAGGGTGTCTAGATCTGGAATGTCCCCAAAGTAATTGAACGCGAGCATCTCCGACTCTGGGTGCATGATGATGGTCCCCCGCTCATTTTTGACAATGAGATCCACCGTTCCCTGCAGCTGGAGCGGGACCATATACTGCTGGTAAAGGGCCTCCATGTCTAACACGGAGACGACAGCCCCCAGATAATCGTTTCCGTCCGTAATGCTGTTGACCAGAGTGAGTCCATAGTGCTGTGGGCTGATTCGGAATGCGGAGCCAAGTCCCGTCTGGCGGTCCTCCACCAGACGGTCCAGATGAAGAACCGACTCGTCAAAGGCTTCCAGGAAGGGGTACTGGTTATAGCGAAAGACCTCATTTCCGTTTTGATCCAGTAGATAGATCCGGGAGATCCCCTGATTTTGGGAGAGCATATAGGACAGTATGTGCTCCTTCAGCCCCTTTTGCTCCCCACTCACATAGTATGTGTGGAACTGATTCAGAAACCCGGGAGTCTGGGTCAAAATCTCCACGTTCCGGATCTGCTCTGAGAGATAGAGGGACAGATTTTGAGAAGCTGCCCGGGCGGTGATCAGGAGGTGCTGCTGCTGTTGGGCAATCATCATCTGCGTGTAGGCGTCATAGGTATTGTATACCGCAAAAGACAGAACGATCAGCAGGCAGACCATCAGAGCCGCAATCAGCATTTTCATGGCTTTTCCCCATTTGAATCTCGTCATACTCTGCCCTCCTCTCAAAATATCATACCACGCTGGCGTGAAGAAAAAAACAGCTTTTTTATTGTGATGCAAGCGGGACCGGAGTTTCCCGGTTCCGCTTGCACTGAGTATTCATTTGATATTACCGTGTCGGACAGATCCGCTCTCTTTCGCAGGGGTTCTCTTGGTCGGGGCATCGTCTGCGGAGGGCGGACAAAACAGGCAGATGGAGTTTGGAAACCGGGCTTATGATTTGGCTGGATCTCACCTTTCCCCAAATTTCTCCGGCAGTTTGGAGGGGAGATCGCCTTGGCGTACGTTGGTTGCTGCGCGGTCCTTGCCGCCGACGGGTCCGTGATGGGAGAAAATCTCCTGAAATAATGCCTGAAGCTGACCGGCGGCAAGTTCAATTTCATGCGCATCCTGGCTCAGTTCACTTTCCGGACCCAGCTGCATCTGTAAAAATTCCGCATATCCCAGAATGGGGGGCAGCAGATCGTTGAATTTTTCCTCCAACAGGATCCACTCATGTTCGGTGAACCTCTTTTTCTGCCGCAAAGATATCCCTCCTTTCGTATCTGCCCCCATTTCTCTTCTCTCATATTGTACCAAAGGCTCCTTAACTGAAGGTGGCGGTTTCCCTTAAAATTTCGTAAGACTCCTAAAAAGTTTTTGTGCTATTTGACAATATATGATATAATAAAAAGTGTTTTTCTCTCTTTCCCAGCGACATCAAATAGAAAATGAATTTTCTGACGGAGGCGACCACTTTGGACGCAGCGAAAATATTGATTGTGGATGATGAAAAATTTGTGCGCAGGACGATTTCCAGGGTCTTGTCCAGCGAGGGATTTGCTACCTTTGAAGCGTCAAACGGTCCGGACGCCCTTCGTATGGCCCAGGAACAGTCCTTCGACCTGATGCTTCTGGACATCGTCATGGATGGCATGGACGGGTTCCAGGTTATTCGGACTCTCCGTGACCTGGGGATTCTGCTGCCCGTCTTTGTGCTCAGCGGGCGGCAGGCGGATAACGACAAGATCCTGGCGCTTGGCATCGGCGCCGACGACTACATCACAAAGCCTTTTTCCACCACAGTGCTGTGCGCCAAGGTAAAGGCCTGCCTGCGGCGTATGGGGTTGTCCAGCCGGCAGAGAGAGAGTATTCTCTCGCTGGGGCCGTTCCGCTACGTCTGCGACGAAATGCGGCTGTTCCGAGAGGGCACGGAGATCCCCCTGTCCAGCAAAGAGAGCCTGCTCATCAAGTATTTTTTCAACAACCCCAACAAGATCTTGAGTAAAGAACAAATTTATCGCAATGTATGGGGAAACGATGTGGTGGACGACAACACGATTATGGTACATATTCGGCACCTGCGGGTCAAAATCGAAGCGGACGCCACACGACCGAATTATTTGAGGACGATTCGCGGAGTGGGGTATCAGTTTGTCATTTAAGGGATCGATTTCTGATAAAATAGTTCCGCCCAGTTTTACCTGTTTCAGATGCAAGAACTCCTGGCAGTGTGACCATTGAGCTTTGGGTCGCAGTTGCCAGGAGTTTTATCGTCGTTTGGGTGTTACCGTTCACATAGCACTGTTTTGGGACAAGAAATGGAGAAAATAGGTGACAGCCAGCAGGTCGGCGCATCCGCCGGGGGAGAGGTTCCTTCGGATCATCTCCCGGTCCAGGGCCTCCACCGCCTCCAGAGCGGGGAGGGGGCTCTGGGCCAGCAGCTCCGCCGCCTGTGCCGCGGCCCAGCGCTGTCCCTCCGGCCCGCCCCGGGCGATGAGGTTGGTATCCGACGTCCGGGCCATCAGGGCCAGGAGGACGGAGATACCGGCCCGCTCCAGGCTGACGCCCTCCCGCAGCAGGGCGCGGAGGGTGGGCAGACCGGTTTCCAGGACGGAGGGGAAGCCGCCGGCCACCTCGCCCCGGATCCCCCGCAGTCCGGTTTCCAGATACAGCCGGGCCCCGAAGGTGCGGGCGGTTTCCGGGGTGAGGGCGGAGAAGGCTTCCTCTGCTGCACTGGCGGACATCAGGGCGCACTCCGCCAGCAGGCGCGCGGCGTCCCGGCAGGGCCCCTCCGGGGTCCACAGCCGCCCGGCGGCCCCCAGGACGCAGCCCAGAGAGAAAACGGCCCCCTTGTGGGTGTTTACCCCGCCGGTGGCACGGAACATGGCCCGCTCCGCCGCCAGCCCGGCCTCCCGGAGGCGGGCAAAGGTTTCCTCCGGGAGGAGGCCGGCGGTCTCCTGGCCGATGGAGACCGCCTGATGCCAATAGGGGAGCAGGGCGGTGGTGCTGTCCAGGAAGGTGAACAGGTCCATATCCCTGTGGCTGCCGTTGTTGTGCCGGTCCACCAGCCCGGGCTTGGGGGTGGTGCACACCTCGTACATCAGGGCGCGGGCGGCCTGTCCGGCCAGGGCCTCCCGGTCCTGCCGGGCAAAGAAGCCCGTTAAAATCTCACGGGTCTTCTCCTGGAGCTCCTCCACCGAGTGGAGCCGCCGGGAGGCGCAGCCTTTTCCCTCCCTGCCGCAGACCAGGCAGCGCCGGGGAGACAGCCCCAGGTCCTCCCGGCTCCACCCGCCCTGCTCCGGGTCCAGCACATCCAGGTCGAACAGCCGCCCAAGGGGATCCCGGTCCTCGATGGCGGCGCACAGCTCCTTGATCTGACGCCCGGGGCCCCGGACGGCCCACAGGGCTTCGCAGCCCGTGGGGAGGTCGATCTCTTCCCGGGAGACGACGCCCAGGCCGGGGGCGTCCAGGGCGGCGTCCAGGCGGAGCAGTCCCTCCCGGAAGGCGCGCCGGATCACCGGTCCGTTTTTCACCGGGCCTGGGATATTCATGGTGAAGGAGACCACTGGACAGCTCAGGCAGTCCAGCAGCTCCCGCTGGCGGCGGGCTCTGGCCTCCCGGGCCTCCAGCATCTCCATCAACGTGACCTCCTGCTCCATGGCGGGAAGCACCTCCGTTTCAATAGTGGATCACCTCTGCCTCCCGCTGGATAGCGGCGCAGACGGACGCGCCCCGGGGGCCGGTGAAGAAGTCATAGGTGCTTGCGGGCACCCAGTCCCGGATGCGCTCCGGCTGGCCGTCGTGGATGGCCTGGCGCACCGCGCTGGCGCTGATGGCGGCCCCGTCCCGGGTCAGGCGGGGGATCTCGACGCACTGGATCCCCGCTTCAGGCAGCTTTTGGCACATGACCTCGTTATAGAGACGGGTGACATGGCTGCTGCGCTCCTGCCCCACATAGCGCCTTTGGATCCCCAGCCGCCGGGCGATCTGACAGAAGATCCGCAGGTCCAGCTCCGCCTGGGTCCGAATGACCGTATCGGAGTCCTTCAGAAAGTAGCTGGGGAAGGTGGCGGAGCTGATGAGGTAGGGGCCGGTGGCGTGGCAGAACACGTTGGGCAGGTCCCGAACGCCCTGTTCCACCAGCTCACGCCGGACGGCGGAGGGGATGGGACCGGCCTCCTCGGAGAGAACGAAGAGGTGGACAACGTCGTTTTCACGGGCCGCCCGCTCCACCAGATGCCGGTGCCCCAGGGTGAAGGGGTTGGCGTTCATCACCACGCCGGCGGTGGACTGCCCCTCCTGGGGCTTTGGGGACAGGGACGCGCAGTACCGGTCAAAGCCGCCCCGCCGGTTCTCCATGAACACCAGGGAGCCGGGCACACGGACGATCTCATAAAAGCCCAGGTCGGACAGGTATTGGGCGCTGTCCGGCTTGGTATAGAGGAACAGGTGGGCGCTGCCCCGGGCCAGCTGCACCTCCACCAGGTGGCTGACGATCTGATTGAGCAGCCCCTCCCCCCGGTGGCGGCCGGAGACGGCCAGACAGCGGATGGTATTGCCGAAGCAGCTCCCGGTGGCGGCCAACTCCCAGTCATCGTTAAAGATGCCGCAGGTATAGTCCAGGTTCCCGTCCCGGCGGATGCCCTCCTGCTCCAGCAGGTTGCGGACTTGGGCCATACCGCGGTGGTCGTCCGGATGGATCTCAGACAGGGTGTAGGACATGGGGGTACCTCCAAAATACAGTCAGGGGCCGCCGCAGCCGCGGCGGCCCCGTTGACGCTATGGTATCACAGATGAGAGCAAATAGGAAACAAAATCAGCTGTTTTCCGGATCGTAGGGCTTGATTTTTCGCACCACGTCCAGGATGGTGCCGTCCCGGGCCTCCAGCACGGCGACCACCTGGTCCTCCCACTGCAAATCCTCCGGGCGGCCCACCAGGGAGTAGGCCTTCTCCTTCAGTGTCTCGATGGGCACATGGGGGATGCCGGCCTGATCCAGGCAGGCGATCAGGTCAGGACGCAGGGGATTGACCGCGATGCCGTAGTCAGTGACCAGCACATCCACGCAGTCGCCGGGGGTGGTGACGGTGACCACGTGCTCGCACACGGTGGCCATCCGGCCGCGGGTCAGGGGGGTGACGATGATGCAGCACTTGCTGCCTGCCGCCGTGTCCGGGTGTCCGCCGGGCGCGCCCCGCAGGACGCCGTCCGAGCCGGTGAGCACGTTGACATTGAAGTCCGTGTCCACCTCCAGGGCGGCCAGCACCACAAAGTCCAGCTTGTTGACAAACGCCCCCTTGTTGGCGGGATTGGCGTACTGGCTGGCGCTCATTTCAAAGTGGTTGGGGGTCTGGTGGATGGAGTTCACCGCGTCCAGGTCAAAGTCCTGCACATCGATGACCTTGCCCACCTTGCCCTTTTTCAGCAGTTCCACCATGGGGCCGCAGATGCCGCCGATGGCCCAGCCCATTTTGATGTTCCGCTCATCCATATACTGCTCCAGGAACAGGTTGGCGGCCAGGGAGGGGCCTCCCACGCCGGTCTGGAAGGAGAAGCCGTCCTTGAAATAGGGGGTGGAGGCGATGACCTTGGCCACGTTCTCCGCCATCATCAGATCCCGGGGATTCTGGGAGATGCGGGCGGCGGCGGATGCGATCTTCTTGGGATTGCCGATGGAGTCCACCACCACCACGGCGTCCACGTCGATGGCCTCTACGCTGGCCGGGAAGTTGGGAAAGTCCACCAGGCAGTCGGTGACCACCACCACATGGTCGGCGTACTTGGCGTCGGTCATGGCGTAGCCCAGGGAGCCGCAGTCGCTCTTGCCGCCCACGCCCCGGCAGTTGCCTACGCAGTCGCTGGTGGGGGCGGCCACGAAAGCGATGTCGATGTGGACCTCTCCGGCCTCAATGGCCCGGGGGCGTCCGCCGTGGCTGCGGATGACGGCGGGGGTCTTGAGCTTGCCCGCGGACACCACCTCGCCCATTCTGCCCCGGATGCCCGAGGTCTGGATGCCGACCACCTTGCCCTGCTCGATGTAGTCGGCGATGGGGTCGTGGGCGGAGCCCAGGCTGGTGGCCGCGATGGTCAAATCTTTCAGGCCCAGCTCCTCGATGGCGGCGGCCATCACCAGGTTGACCACATAGTCCCCGTCGCGCAGGTGGTGGTGGAAGGAGAAGGTCATGCCGCTCCGGGCGCCGCACTGGCGCAGGGCCTGCGCCAGACTGTCCACCAGCTTGCTCTCCTGGGGCTTTTCATACCGCCGGGTGCGGGGAGAGGCCTTCTGAATATATTTGCCGTCCATATAGTTTTTGCCCTGATAGACCTCCCGGCCTTCGGTCAGGAGGTAATCCGGGATCTCACGTCCTACTGCGTTTTTCATACCAAATCCCCCTCGTACATACCGCAGGCCCGGGCCAGCTTCAGGGTGCGCTCCGCCCCGGGAATGAATGCGATGTCGATCATCTTGCCGTCCACGGTGAACACGCCCACACCGGCGGCGGACTGCTCCCGGTAGGCCCGGATGATCTTCTCCGCCTGGCGGACCTCCTTCTCCGTGGGGGCGAATACCTGGTGGACGAAGCGGATCTGCTTGGGGTTGATGAGGCTCTTGCCGTCAAAGCCCATGGCCTTGTTTTGCAGGACCTCGGCCCGGAAGCCCTCCTCATCGTCCAGGTTGGTGAACACCGTGTCAAAGCACTGGATCCCGGCGGCCCGGGCGGCCAGCAGCATCTGTCCACGGGCGGCCAGCATATCCACGCCGTCAGGCTGGGGCACGGTCTGCATACACTTGCGGAAGTCGCCGCCGGAGATGGCCACGCCGAACATCCGGTCCGAGGCCGCACAGATCTCATAGGCGTTCAAAATGCCCTTGGGGCTCTCCAGGGCGGCCATGAGCAGGGTGCGGCCCTGCTCCACGCCGAACTCCTCCTCGGCGGCCTCCACAGCGCGCTCCACGGTCAGCACGTCCCGGGCGCTCTCGCACTTGGCGATGCGGATGCCGTCGGCTCCGCCGGCCACGCACACCCGGACGTCCTCCTGCCAGTGGGGGGTGTCCAGGCCATTGATGCGCACGATGACCTCGGTGTCGCCGTAGTCGATGGTCTTCAGAGCGTGGTACAGGGAGAAGCGGGCGGCGTCCTTCTGGTTCTCCGCCACCGCGTCCTCCAGGTCCAGCATAATGGAGTCGCAGCCGTAGATATAGGCGTCCTTGATCAGGCCCGGCTTCTGGGCATTCATAAACATCATGGTCCGGCGCAGCCGGAACCGTTCCGGTCTGGGACGAGGGATCATCGCACCACACCTCCCCAGGGAATATTTTGGGCGGACTGCCCGCAGGAGCGGAACACCGCGCACTCCACACGGGCCTTCAGGGTGCAGTCCAGGGCCCCCTTGTCCACCACGGTCACCTGGGCGTCGGTGACGCCCAGCCGCTCCAGCGTCTCCAGCACCGTGGCCCGGATCTGGCGGCCGTACTGGTTCATCACGCTGCTGCTCAGCTCCAGCTGGACCCCGCCGGCCCCAGGCTCTACCGTCACCTGGGCGTCGCTGGATTCCAGAGTGCCTGCCACGGCAGCTTTTTGGATCTCCATGTAAACTCCTCCTTTTGTCGATCGGCAGTATGCTTCTGATGAGAACCTTATCACAGGATTTAATATAGGTCAAATACAATTTATTTTATATAAAACATAAGTAAAAAGTTATGAGATGAAAAGACGCCCCTGGAGAAGCACAGCCTGCTTCCCCAGGGGTAGGAGCGTTCGTTAGTTATGAACAGCCTGATTCTGATGGAACTCCTCCTGGATCGCGGCCAGCTTGGCCTCGTCCTCGATCAGGTCCAGGCCGGTTCCGGCCAGTACCTTGGCGGCCACCATGACCGCCTCGTGAGCCTCGTCGGTCTTGCCGGCATTGAGGAACTCGATGGAGTGGGAGGAGGTCCCGGCGGGGACCATAGCCACCCGGATGCAGCTGCCGGGCAGCTGGTACATCACGTTGCTGAAGTCGCTGGAGCCGGTCTTTTCCCGGGGAGGGCTGATGCGGGGGGCGCCCACCAGGCGGGCGTTCTCCATCAGCAGGTCGTTGAGCTTCAGCACGGGGATCTTGTTGGCCAGACGGTCCCCCTCCTTGATGTCAAAGGTCACGTCGGACATCAGAGCCGCGCCCTGGATGATCTTCAGGAAGCGCTCCACCACGCCGTCCAGCTTCTGCCGGGAGTAGGAACGCAGGGAAAAGACGCCCACGGCGGTGTCAGGCACCACGTTGACCGGGCCAGGGGACTGGGAGATGGTGTAGTGCATCCGGGTATCCTCGGGCACATGCTCCCGGAGGAACTCCACCGCCTGGAAGGCCAGGAGCAGGGCGTCCAGGGCGCTGCGGCCGGCCTCCGGCTTCAGGGCGGCATGGGACTTCTTTCCGTGGAAGGTGACGGTAAATTTGGACATGGCCATGGACTTGACATCTACGGTGGTGGTGGGGGAGCCGTGCATCATCAGAGCCACGTCGATGTCCTGGAAGCAGCCCTTTTCCAGCATCCGCAGCTTGCCGTGGGCGGTCTCCTCCGCGGGGGTGCCGTACACTACAACGGAGAAGGGGCGGTCTCCGGCACAGTCCTTCAGCGCCTTGGCGGCCCCAACGATGGCGGGACCCTGCATATGGTGGCCGCAGGCGTGGCCCAGGCCCTCCAGGGCGTCATATTCACACAGAAGACCGATGCGGGGGCCGCCCTGGCCGTTGCGGAACTCGGCCCGGAAGGCGGTCTCCACCCCGCCGGTGCCGGTCTCCACCTGGAAGCCGCTCTGGGTCAGGTAGTCGGTCAGTTTTTTCTGGGCGTGGAACTCCTGAAAGCCCAGCTCGGGGTCGTCGAAAATACTGTCCGCCATAGCGGTCAGCGTGGTGCGCTGTGCTTCCACAGCTTGGAACAGATGCTCTTTCAAAGGGATTCCTCCTTATAATAGTCCTCCGCCCCGGGGCGGGGCGGAGGGAGTTGGATGTGTGGAACAGGGTCAGGCCAGGTGGATGAACTGGGCAATGGCGACCAGGATACAGCCAATCAAGACCCAGACCAGGAAGATCTTTCCGATGAAGCGCATCCAGCGGTCATAAGGGATGTTGGCTGCACCGATCAGGCCCATCAGCGCGGTAGAGGTGGGGAAGATATAGTTGCCGAAGCCGTCGCCGAAGTTGAAGGCCAGGATGACGGTCTGACGGGTCATGCCAACCAGATCGGCCACAGGCAGGAGCAGGGGCATCATCACAGCGGCCTGCCCAGAGCCGGAAGCCATAAAGACGTTGAACACAGTGCAGATCAGGAACATAGCCGGAGCCTGCAGCACGGTGGGGACCAGATCCAGACCGCCGGCCAGCACATGGACAATGGTGTCCATGACGCCGCCGTCCGTCAGGATCAGGGCGATGGAACGGGCGGAGCCCACGATCATGACCGCGCCCAGCATAGTTTTGCTGCCGGCCACGATGCCCTTGGCGATGTCAGAGAAGCTTTTGCCGGCCAGCAGGCCCACTACGATGCCCAGCCACAGGAACATGGCCGCGAATTCCGCCATATCCCAGTCCAGCTTCAATCCGCCATAGACAATGATGCTCAAGGTGATGACCAGGGCGGCCAGGATGGCGATCCGGCGTCCGGTCAGCTCGCCGAAGGAGGACAGGTCGGTGGTGGAAGCCTTCATCTCGCTTTGAAGATCCAGATCGTACATGGGGCTGAGCTGTGGATTTTTCTTGATCTTCATGGCGTAGCGGATGAGGAACAGGTTGGTGACAACCCAGAACACCACCAGGCAGATGGCGCGGTACCAGATCCCGGAGAAGGGGACCAGACCCGCGATCTCCTGGGCCAGCAGGGTGGTGCTGGTCTGCAGCGTGCCGGTCGAAAAGCCCACAGCGCCGCCCAGCAGAATGATGGACACACCCACCAGGGAGTCAAGCCCCAGGGCGAAGGACAGCATGACGGTGATGGGGACGAAGGGGATAAACAGGTTCACGCCCTGATTGGTGGCGATCAGAGTAAAGATCAGGGTGAGCATGGGGATGAAGATATAGAAGCGGTTGGAGAATTTCCGGGCCACCTTGGCGATGGACGCCTGGAGGGCGCCGCTCTCGGTAATCAGGTGGAATGCGCCGCCCGCGAACATCAGCATGAAAATCAGGTCAGCGGCGTCCATGAAGCCGTCGATGACATAGTTCATAATCTTCAGGGGGTTGACTGGCGTGTTTTCGACATAGTGGAAGCTCTCCGGATCGATCAGATTCCGTCCGGTGACTGCGTCCTCAAAACGCACATAGGCGCCGGACGGCACGACCCAGGTAAACAGGACCGCCGCAAAAATGATCATAAAAATAATGACCAGTGTATGCGGCATTTTAAACGCTTTCTTTTTGGTCAGTTCTTTTGCCTCTCCCATCAGTTGGTTCCTCCTCTTGTTTTGGATCGCCCGCAGCAGGGCCGGATGGCTGCTGCGGACCTCCCCGGTCAAGTATGCCCGCTCCGGCTGCAGCCTGGATCGGGAGCAGGGGGCTTGCCGGCTTGTCTGTGGTTTAGTATAATGGAGGACAATGGGAAAGTAAAATTGAGGCATGTTAGAAATGATATAAGAAAAACTTATGGATACGCGAGGGGAGATGACCCATGAATCTGAAGGAACAGCAGTATATCGTGACCCTGGCCGGCTGCGGAAGCATGACCCAGGCGGCCAAAAAGCTGAACATCACACAGCCAGCCCTATCCTCCTATCTGGCCGGGGTGGAGAACAGCCTGGGCTATCCCCTGTTTGAGCGGACGGGAAAGGCGCTGCGCCCAACCTATTTGGGCGAGCTCTATCTGGAGAAGGCCAGAAAGATCCTGGCGCTGGGGGAGGAGTTCCAGCAGCAGCGGGAACAGGTCCTCCACGGCTATCAGGGCCGGATCCGGGTGGGGATCCCGATCCGCCGCTCGCCCCACCTGATCCCCTCCGCGCTGAAGATCTTCCGCAGCCGCTTCCCCAATGTGGAGGTGGTCGTTCAGGAGGGCAATCAGCGGGCCATGACTGAGATGCTTCGGGAGGATCAGCTGGACCTGATGCTGTGCAACCTAGTCAACCAGGAGGGCGAGCTGGAGTATGAGCATCTCTGCTGGGATCCGGTGATCTTTTTGGTCCAGAGCGCACATCCCTGCTGCCGGTATGCCCGGTACCGGGATACATTTTACCATCCCTGGATCGATTTGCGGGAGTTTGAACAGGAAATTTTTATTTTGCAGCACCAGGGCCAAAGCCTGCGCCAGTACTCCGATCAGCTGCTGGAGGAGGCGGGACTGTCTCCCCAGCGGATCACCCAGATCCGGAACATCGAGACTGCGGCACAGATGGCTGCCAATGGGCTGGGGGTGTCCTTCTGCCTCGAGAGCTATTTCCGGCATATGATGTTCATTCAGCCGCCCTACCGCTTCTCTGTAGGTGAACGCCAGCTGGCGGCTGATTTCTCCGCTGCCTACCGGCGGGGCAGGCAGCTTCCGGAGTATACCGTGCAGTTCATACACCTGCTGAAAAACCTTATGGAGATGGAAGTGGGACGAATGGTCGAAATGGATAAAAGTGTGAATAAAAATTTGTGAGAAACAGAGAGGGGAATTGGGCGGATCTTGTATGCTGGGGCTGTGGTTGTGCGGTATGAATAAGAAAATGGCACGGCGGAGGCGGGAAATGGATAGATCGAACGGAGGCGGTCGGCGGTGAATGTGAGACAGGCGCTGTATATTCGAACCATTGCGGAGGAGAAGGGGGTGACCGCGGCAGCAAAAAAACTCCACATCTCCCAGCCCTCCCTGAGCCAGATGCTGCGCCAGATCGAGGAGGAGGCCGGCACGCCGCTGTTTGAGCGCGGGACCCAGGTGTTTCATCCCACTTACGCCGGCGAGCGCTATCTCCATGCAGCGGAGGTGATCCTGAACACCAATGAGATTTTGGAGAACGAGCTGCGGGAGATCCGTGGGGAGGAGCGGGGCAGGCTGCGTCTGGGGATCAGCGTACAGCGGTCCATCCAGCTGCTGCCAAAGGTCCTGCCGGAGTTTACCCGGCTGTATCCCAAGGTGGAGTTCCGCCTCCGTGAGGCGGGAAGCGCCCATCTGGAACAGATGGTCCAGAGCGGACAGGTGGATCTGGCCTTGGCCTCAGTGGAGCCGGCCAGTCCGCAGCTGGAGTACCGGCTGATCCACCGGGAGCGCATCGGGATCCTCACCGGGCCGGGCAGCCCTCTGGCACAGAGGGTCCCGTCCGGGTCCAGCATTCCCCTGTCCGAGGCCATGGACGCGCCCTTTGTGACGCTGCGGTCAGGACACAGCGCCCGGATCGTCCAGGAGCGTCTGTTCCGGGAGCAGGGTCTGCACCCACAGGTCTTTCTGGAGACGGACATCATGGAGGCGGCCCGGCAGATCGCGGTCCGGTGCGGCTATTATATAGTGTGCGCGGACAGCTATCTGCCCAACGGAGTGTGCTTTTATCCCCTGGAGGGCTATGAGAACCGCAGGCACTTTTACGCCTGCCTCCGAAAAGGGGAGCCCGTCGCCCACTATGTGGACGCGCTGATCCGGATGGTGGGGGAGGTGTAGACTGGAGCGGGGGATCCCAAAACAAATTGCGGATTTGATGAGACTGCACCCTTGAGAAACAAGAAGGGCTATGTTACAATGTGGTTTACTGTATAAGCCCATGCCGAGAAATGGGCTGGGGGCTGGCAGACGGCGGAGCAGCAAGGCTTGGGTTGATTAAGCCCACTGAATTGGCGGAAAGCCGGAAACCCTTGAAAATAAAGGAGATATAGGAAACTATGAAATTAGGAATCGTGGGTCTGCCCAATGTGGGCAAGAGCACCCTGTTCAACGCCATCACCAACGCCGGCGCGGAGAGCGCCAACTATCCCTTCTGCACCATCGACCCTAATGTGGGTATGGTGGCCGTCCCCGACCACCGGCTGGACAAGCTTGCTGAGATGTACCACCCGAAAAAAACCACTCCGGCGGTCATTGAGTTTGTGGATATTGCCGGTCTGGTGAAGGGAGCCAGCAGGGGCGAGGGCCTGGGCAACAAGTTTTTGGGCAACATCCGCATGACCGACGCCATCGTCCATGTGGTGCGCTGCTTTGACGATGACAACGTGATCCATGTGGAGGGCTCCACCGATCCTGTCCGGGACATGGACACCATCGACCTGGAACTGGTCATGGCCGACCTGGAGATGGTGGAGCGCCGCATCGACAAGGCGAAGAAGGCCGCCAAGGGGGACAAGAAGTTCCTTCAGGAGGCCGCCGACTTTGAGGGACTGCGGGATTGGCTCAACGACGGAAAATCTGCCCGCTCCTATGAGGACGTGGACATCGCCGCGGAGTACCCGGACTGCGAACTGCTGTCCCTCAAGCCGGTGATCTACGCCGCCAATCTGGACGAGGATGGGTTCTCCAACCCGGAGAGTGTGTCCTACTACTGTCAGGTGGAGCAGCGGGCCAAAGAGCAGGGCGCCCAGGTCATCCCTGTGTGCGCCAAGCTGGAGGCAGAGATCGCCGAGCTGGACGGCGAGGAGAAGAAGATGTTCCTGGACGATTTGGGAGTAGCCGAATCCGGTCTGGACCGGCTGGTGAAGGCCAGCTATACCCTGCTGGGCCTGATCTCCTACCTCACCTCCGGCGAGGACGAGTGCCGGGCCTGGACCATCAAAAAGGGGACCAAGGCCCCGCAGGCCGCCGGGAAGATCCACTCCGACTTTGAGCGGGGCTTTATCCGGGCCGAGGTGGTGTCCTATGAGGATCTGATGGCCTGCGGCACCATGGCCGCAGCCCGGGAAAAGGGCCTGATCCGCTCCGAGGGTAAGGAATATGTGGTCCAGGATGGCGATATTATCCTGTTCCGCTTCAATGTGTAAGGGGTTTGTTCCCTGTCGGTGAACGGAAAGTCATCCGCCTGGACCACATGGGAGCAAAGCGACCCGCGCCTTTTGGCGCGTCAATTCCCCGCAGAGCGGATGTGGATAATCCCATAAAATGATTGTAATTTTAAATAAAATCATGTACACTATGGACAACCGAAGAAGATGAAGGAGGTTCCATCTATGAAAGTTGCGCGTTTTGTGCTGAAGATCGTGGCCCTGTCTCTGGCGGCTGCGGCTGCGGTGTGTGCTGTGATCGCCTATTGGGATAAGTTGAGCGAGCTGGGGGGCTGTGCCAAGGCCCGGCTCCAGCAGAAGGCCTGCGCCTCGGAGTATGAGGATTACGAGGAGTAAGACTGCGGAATGATGGTATGAACGGCCCCCCGGTGCGGATCTGGATCCGCACCGGGGGGCCTGCACATTCTTCTGGAGGATCGGAGCCGGATCAAAGGCCGGCGTCCCGGATGACCGCCTTCAGACGGGCTGCGGAGTCCAGCAGCGCCTGGCGCTCTCCGGGGTCCAGAGGGATCTCCAGCACCGACTCCACCCCGTTCCGGCCCACGATGGCGGGGATGCTGAGACAGAGACCGTCCAGCCCGTACTGGCCCTGGAGCAGGACAGAGACGGGGAGCATGGCCCGCTCATCCCGGACGATGCACTCGGCGATTCGGGCCACAGCCATGGCGATCCCGTAGTAGGTGGCCCCCTTACGGCGGATGATCTCATAGGCGCTGTCCCGCACCTCGCGGTAGATGCGGTCCAGCCCAGCCCGGTCCGGACGGCCCCGCAGCTGGCAGAAGCGGTCCAGATCGATGCTGGAGATGTTGGCGCTGCTCCATACCGCCAGCTCACTATCTCCGTGTTCACCGAGAATGGCGGCGTGGACGTTGCGGCTGTCCACGCCCAGCTCCTGTCCCAGCAGATATTTCAGGCGGGCGGTATCCAGCACCGTGCCGGAGCCGAACACCTGTCCGGCCGGAAGTCCGGACAGCCGCCAGGCGGCGTAGGTGAGCACATCCACCGGATTGGATACCACCAGAAGGATGCCTTGAAATCCACGGCCGGTGAGCTCGGGCAGGATGCGCCTGAGAATGGCGGTGTTCCGCCCGATGAGATCCAAGCGGGTCTCGCCCGGTTTCTGGCTGGCTCCGGCAGCGAGGATGACCATGGAGCAGTCGGCTGTATCGTCATAGGTCCCGGCATAAATCTGCATGGAGGCGGCGTATGGGAGGCCGTGGCTCAGGTCCATGGCTTCCCCCGCGGCCTTCTCCCGGTCAGAGTCGATGAGTACCAGCTCGGAGTATAGTCCGCGCTGCATCAGGCTGAAGGCGATGGAGGCCCCCACAAAGCCGCAGCCGATAATGGCTGCCTTTCTCACGTCGATCATCATTTACACGCTCCCTTCCACCATAGTCTGCCCGGCTTTTCGGCGGGGGATACCAACGACTGCTGGGTGAGATGGGAGAGAGTGATTTTGCATGTTTCTTAGAATTGATCTGTCAGGAGAGGAAACTCGGGACTGGGATAACTGCACATATTTCCTTTAAAAATCATGGAGAAAATATTTATACAGCCGATTAATTGGTGAAAAATAGCCGAACAACAACTAAAAAACTGTGGATCCCACAATGTTTTTCTTGACAATCTGCAAGGTATATAGTACATTATATTCAAATTGAAACAGAAAGAGAGGGGAGACAGTGTGGGACAATGGCTTCCGGGCAAGCATATTTGTGTCGTCGGGACGGCCAGACCGGAACAGCGGAATCCAATCTATCTGACCCATGAGCTGATCGTGTTGATCCTTGTGGTGGAACGGGAGACTGGGGTGATTGTGGGATGCGACATCAATATGGTCTGCTCCCTGACGCGTGAATTTATCAAGTCTGTATTTGAGGGGAAAAATCTGATTCGCGACATTGAAGAAATTAGGGAGAGCATCCAGGAAAATTATTTTGGAGCCTCGGCCAAGACGGTGGTGATGGCAGCCAGATCAGCACGAATGAAGCTGTTGGACTGTCTCGAAAACAGGAAAAATGAACATCAGTAGTTTGCTATGAGGTTGAAAGTTGACTTGTCCTTTTGACTTATTTAGTAGTAAGATGCACTGATCTTGACGGATCGTAGGATCCGGCGGGATGCAGTGCCTTTTTTTATGACAATTCAAAAAGGAGGCTGCTGTAACAATGTATGATCTGATTCTGAAAAACGGCCTTGTGGCAGATGGGAGCCGGGCAAAGCCTTACCGGGCGGACGTCTGCATTCAAAACGGCTGCGTTGCCAAGATTACCAGGCAGCTGGACGAGACGGCAAACACAGTGCTGGATGTGGCGGGCTTAGTGGTAGCGCCAGGGTTTATTGATATACACAGCCACTCAGATGCCTGTCCTCTGGTGGATTATCCTGTGGAGAGCAAGCTGTATCAAGGTATTACCACTGAAATCACAGGAAATTGCGGTATTTCCATTCTACCCAATACACCGGAGGGCTGGAGGTCCAATCAGGAGTATTTTTTCAATCAGCTGGAACTGCCCACGGGTGATCTGTCGCTGGAGGGGCTTTATGATTTGAACGATTATTCTAGTGCGGTGACGGCTCACGGCTGTATAGGAAACTATGGGCAGCTGATTGGACACGGTACATTGAGAGGCGCAGTGATGGGGTTTGTGGATCGGGATCCCACGCCGGAGGAAATGGAGCGGCTGAAGGCCCTTCTGCGTCGGGAACTGGAGGCGGGCGCCTTTGGAATGTCTCTGGGACTGATTTATCCGCCGAGTTCTTTCTGTAAAACCGAGGAACTGGTGGAACTGGCCAAGGTCTTAAAGGAATATGATGCGCTGCTGACGGTACATATGAGAAGTGAAGGGCCGAGAGTATTCCAGGCGGTGGATGAGATGCTGGAGATCACACGGCGTTCCGGGGTCCATCTTCAGATTTCCCACTTGAAGCTGATGGGTAAGCCGCAATGGGGGCGTGCAGATGAACTGCTGGCAAAGATCCAGGCGGCCCGGGATGAGGGACTGACCATCACCTGTGATCAGTATCCCTACACAGCGACTTCGACCTCTATGACGGCACTGCTGCCGCACTGGGCCCATGACGGCGGTGTTCCGGCGCTGATTCAGCGGCTGAAGGAGCCGACCCAGAAGTTGAAGGATGAGACCGGAGAAGAAATGGAAAACCGGGGAGGTCCTGCCAGCATCCTGGTCTCCAGTACCCACGGATATCATCCGGAATGGGAAGGTAAAACAGTGGAGCAGTTGTCTCAGGAATTTCAGATGGATCCAGTGGATACTGTGATCCAGGTTTTGGAGCAGTGCGACAGTTCAGTAGCCTGCATCTATTTTTGTATCAATGAGGCAGATATGCTCCGCATCATGTCGGATATGAATATCTGCGTGGGGAGTGATGGCTACAACTTTTCCTATGACCGAACCATTACCTGTACAGATCCACACCCGCGCAGCTTTGGCACCTTCCCGAGATTCCTCCGACTGGTGCGGGAGCATGAACTGATGCCGCTGGAGGATGCTGTGTATAAGATTACCGGACTGCCGGCTCAGATTCTGGGCCTGACAGATCGGGGGATTCTGAGGGAGGGCGCGGTAGCTGATATTACTGTGTTCGATCCTGAGGCCATACGGGACTGTTCTGAATTTACGGATTCAGTGAAGAAGCCAGAGGGAATCCGCTATGTACTGGTGGGAGGCAATGTGGTTTTGCAGAATGGAATTTCAACAGGAAGTAGAACGGGAGGTGTGCTGAAAAAAGGTAAGGCGGACCTGTTTGGGAGATCAAATGTGATCCAAATACAGAAGGGAGAAAACAAGTATGGAACTTGGTAGTTGGTCTTTGATTACTGCACCGTCACTGCTGGCACTCATTCCGCTGATCGTTATGATCGTGTTGGTATTCCGTGGAAAGAGCAATGTTTCTGGCATGATGGTTGGCATCATCCTGGGCGCACTGATGATGGGCCAGGATCTTGGTGCGTTGGCGAAAGCGTTTTCTGCATCCCTGGGATCTACCACAGCTCTGATTGGTGTTATTATTATGACGGGAGCTGGCCTGGGTGTTTTGATGACAGAGACTGGCGTGACTCACACGCTGGTCTATTGGATCGTCAAGCGAATCGGTGTCAATACTCCGACAAAAGGTAAGCTGGCATTGGTAGTCTGCTCCATCCTGATCTGCGGCCTGCTGGGTACTTTAGGCGGCGGAAATGCAGTCATTGCCCCCATTATGCTTCCAATTTTGGCGTCTTTGGGTGTTACCCCTACCGTGGTGGCCACGCTCTTCAAGGTGGCCGGTGAGATCGGTCTGATGGTAGGCCCTCTGACCGGTGTGACACTGATCACCATGGAAGTGACTGGCCTGTCTTATGGCCAGCTGATGCTCCAGGCGGTCTTGCCCTTCAGCTGCTTTTGGCTGGTGGGCGCTTGGATCGGATGCAACCGGGCACAGAAGCGTACCCTGGGGAAAGAATCCTATTCCGTGGACGACGACATCAAGCATTTGGATTCTATCGTGATCACACCCAGGCAGAAGAGAACAACGGCCGCGTTCCTGGTGGCCTTCGTGCTGCTGGTGGTGTACGGGATCCTGACAAAGCAGGGCACCTCTTACGCCTTGATCGTGATGATCGCATTGGCGGTTGTGGTGACGCTATTCTCCTGGACGGACATCGATACAGCGGTTTCCTGTGTGACCAAGGGTGTGGCCTCTCAGGCGAATATGTTCCTGATCTTCATTACCATTGATGTTCTGCTGAATCTGGTCACCTTGGGCGGCGGTTTTGATGCGATCTCCAATCTGCTGGGCGGTCTAGCCAAGGGCGGAGGAGCCACCGGTGTGATGCTGGCGGCCTCTATCGTAGGCGGATTTGGCATTGAGGCGGCCGCTGTGGCTGAGATCAAGATCATTGCGGAGATGTTCGGAGGTCTTGCTGCCGAGGTGGGTCTGCCCATGGGGTGCTTTGCGGTGTCCATCCTGGCGGCGACTCGTCTGACTGGATCCATGTATCCCACCACAAATTTTGCTGGCCAGCTGGGTACTGCACAGTGCGAGAATACTAAGGAGGCCCTTCAGGCCTGCTGGGTCAGTGTGGCCTTTGCGTGGGTGTTTGTTGCGGCGTACTCGTTGATTGGCCCCGTGATCCTGTGAGATCGTGACGGGATAGCGTGAAGCATTGGGCGTGTGTCCCTTCTCTGCGGAACGGCAGAGAAGGGACACATCAAGTTTATGGGAGAAGTGAATCCCGCTGCTCTGCTCTTGAAATTTATCCTTCCGCCTGATAAAATAAGGTAAATTTTCTCCGCTTCGGCGGAGGCGCGCAAAGGAGAGCGAACCGCTATGATCCGTTTTAACCATTTTAACTTCAATGTCGTGGACCTGGACCGGAGCCTGACCTTCTACCGGGATGCCCTGGGCCTGGAGCCGGTGCGGCGCAAGACCGCGTCAGATGGCTCCTTCCAGCTGGTGTACCTGGGAGATGGAGAGACCGATTTTCAGCTGGAGCTGACCTGGCTGCGGGATCGGGGCGCAAAGCCCTACGATCTGGGGGAGTGTGAGTTCCACCTGGCTTTTGTCACAGACCAGTACGACGCCCTCTATGCCAAGCACAAGGAGATGGGCTGCGTGTGCTTTGAAAATCCCGCCATGGGGATCTATTTCATCTCCGATCCGGATGGCTACTGGATCGAGATCGTGCCGGTGAAGGACTGATGGCCGGCGGACACAGCGGCAGCTGGCCCGGATTTTTCCGGGTCTTTGCCGTTTTTGCGGCCCTGATGCTGCTCCTGGCCCAGGGCGCCCAGGAGCTGGTCCCTCCCACCAGTGGGGCGTGGCAGGTCCTTTCCGTCTATGAAGGGCTGACCCGCTGGTCCATCCCCGCCCTGTTCCTCCTGTGGGGGATGTCCACTCTGGAGGGCGGCGGCCGGGGCGGGCTGTCCGGCGCTCTGCTGGGGCGGGTCCTGCCTGCCTTCTGTATGCTGGTGTTCTGGGGGGCGGCCTATGCAGTGGCGGCCCATCTGCTGGGCGGCGGGGCGCTGAGCTGGAGCGGGATCGGCTCCGCCCTGCTGTCCGCCGCCCGGGGGGACACCTATTTTCACCTCTGGCCGCTGTACCCCCTGGTGGGCCTGTATCTCATCCAGCCTCTGCTGGCCCGGTTCACCGCCTCCGCCAGCCGGAACGAGGTGCTGTACCTGCTGGGGCTCTCGTTCCTCATGGCCAGCCTGCTGCCCCTGTGGGCCGCCTTCCACCCCAACCACGCCCTTGTGGTCCTGCTGGACCGCTTTCAGATCCACGCTGTACTGGGATGGGTGGGCTATTACCTGGCGGGCTGGTACCTGCACCACTATATGATCGGACGTATCCCGGAGTTTTTGATCTACCTTCTGGGGATCCTTGGCGTGGTCCTCACCCTGGCGGGCCCCAGGCTTATCGGCGGCGGGCGGGAGCTGTGGTACAGCTATACCGCCCCCGGCGTGGCCTGCACCGCCGTGGCGCTGTGCGTCCTGTTCCGCTATGTCCTGGGAGTCAGCGAGGAGCGCTCCCGCCGCAGCGCGGTGTACGCCCTGGGGGAGTGTGTATTCGGCATCTATCTGATCCACCAGCTCTGGGTCCTGGTGTTCCGGTGGTTCGGAGTGTCGCCTCTGGCCTTCGGGGCGGCCCTCTCTGTGCCGGTATTTGCCGGGATCTATTTTCTGCTGTCCCTCCCCTTTGCCTGGCTGATCGCCCGTATTCCGGGGGTGGGCCGGTGGCTGACGGGGTGAACGCCTCCTGTCATATCCCCGCCCCCTGTCCCATACAATGGGAAAAAACAAAGGAGTGGGGTCCATGGGATATGATGAAGGCCGCCTGACGCCGGAGGCGGCGCACCACATACTGCTGGAGGGGCGGGAGCAGCTCACCGTCTCCGGTGTGGAGGAGGTGGAGAGCTTCGACGAGAACACCATCGTGATGGTGACCGCCAAGGGGACGCTGGTGGTGCGGGGAGAGGACCTGCACATTGAAAAGCTGTCCCTGGACGGCGGAGATCTGAAGGTGGAGGGGGCGGTGGACGCCCTCTCCTATGAAGATGACCGCGGGGGGCGGGGCGGACTGCTCTCCCGCCTGTTCGGCGGATGACGGTGGACATCGCCGCCCAGCAGGCGGCGCTGCTCCAGGCGGCGGTCCTGGGCCTGGCCGCCGGACTGCTGTACGACCTGTTCCGCATCCTGCGCTGCCGGGTGCGTCTTCCCCTGCTGGGCCCGGCGCTGGACCTGCTGTTCTGGCTGGTGCTGACCGGGGTGCTGTTCCTCTGGTCCCAGTGGGCCTGGGGCGGCCCGGTGCGGCTGTACGGGGTGGTGTTTCTCTTTCTGGGCGGGGTGATCTACTTCCGGCTGTTCAGCCGGTGGATGCTGTTTTTGGGCTACCGTATCGCCGATTTGACCACCTTTTTGCTGGGGATTCTGGCCCTTCCGTTGTTTGCACTAAATCGGCTGTTCAAAAAACTCAAAAAACTTGCAAAAAATATCTTCCTTTCTTCTGGGAAATGGTATAGAATAAATCAGATAACTCAAGAAATGGAGTCCACGGCCCGCCGTCGCGCGGACCGGGAGAGAGGGGGAGGGGCCAATGCGTCTGAAACGAGCCAGTCTGTTGACAAAGCTGGTGATTACGGTGCTTCTGATCTATATGGCCACCTCCCTTCTGGATCTGTGGGGGCAGATCCAGTCTGCCCAGAGTCAGAGAGAGGAGCTGGCCATTCAGGTAGAACAGCAGCGCCTGGCCAATCAGGAGCTGCGGGACGCCATCGAAAACAGCGACGATCCTGACACGCTGGAGCGGGTCGCCCGGGAGAAGGGGTATGTCAAGCAGGGAGAGACTCTGTACATCGACGTGGCGGGCTGACTGCCTCCATTGGGGCTGCGGGGCCCCGGTCCATGCCCGGCATGAGCGGGCGCGGCTTCGAGGGGAAATTTACAAGGAGGATATTTTAGGAGATTATGGAGTTTGGTGTTGGGTCCATTTTGGACGGTAAGGTAACGGGAATCACAAAGTTCGGCGCGTTTGTGGCGCTTCCGGAGGGGCGCTCCGGTCTGGTCCACATTTCGGAGATCGCCTATTCCTATGTCAACGAGGTTTCCGATTACCTCAAGGAGGGGCAGGAGGTCAAGGTCAAGGTCATTGGGATCGATCAGACCAACCGGATCAATTTGTCCATCAAAAAGGTGAACGATCCCCCTCAGCGGCCCCAAGGCGGCTTTCAGGGCAGCCGTCCGCCCCGTCAGGGAGGGGCGCCCCGCTCCGGTGGCGGTCCCCGCACAGGCGGCCCACGTTCCGGCGGATTTGCGCCCCGGCCTGCAGCCAAGGAGCCGGCGGACTTTGAGGACCGTCTCCGCCAGTTCATGCAGGCATCCGACAGCAAGCTCTCTGAGCTCCGTTATCTGGAGAAGAAGGGCGGGAACCGCCGGGGCGGCGGTCGCCGCTCCTGATTGGACGGATCCGTTCCAAGGCCGTGGGGCTCTGCCCCACGGCCTTTTGTCTCATATCGGCTCCCAGCATAAAAAAAGCGCCCCTTAGGGGCGCACCGCCGCCAGGCCACGGGTGCCTGCGGCGCAGGATACTGGTTGAGCTGCAAGTGCAGAATACCATAAAATAACAGTTGCGTCAACGGAAAGTTTTGTCGGATCCGGCCTTTCCGGGAAAGGAAATGAAATGTTGATTATCAACGGAACGGTCCATACCATGGAGGGCCTCACCATCCCTGGAGGATATGTGGAGATCCGGGGGAACAAGATCGCCGGCTTCGGGCCCATGGAGGAGTGTCCCAAGCAATGGGAGGGAGAGGTGTTCGACGCCCAGGGCGGGCACATCCAGCCCGGCTTTGTGGACGCCCACTGCCATCTGGGGATGTTCGGGGATGCAGTGGGTGTGGAGGGGGATGACGGCAACGAGGCCACTGATCCCTGCACCCCCCATCTGCGGGCGGTGGACGCCATCAACCCCATGGACCGCTGCTTTCAGGAGGCCCGGGAGGCGGGGGTGACCACCGTTCTCACCGGCCCGGGCAGCGCCAACCCCATCAGCGGCCAGTTTGCCGCCATCAAGACCAACGGTCGCTGGGTGGACGCCATGGTGCTTCAGGCGCCGGCTGCCATGAAGCTGGCCCTGGGGGAGAACCCCAAGCTTACCTACCACGAGCGCCGGGAGACCCCCACCACCCGCATGGCCACCGCCGCGGTGATCCGGGAGAATCTGGCCAAGGCGGAGGAGTACCGGGAGAAGCTGGAGCGGGCCCTGGAGGACGAGGAGGAGGAGAAGCCCGAATATGACGCCAAGCTGGAGGCGCTGCTCCCTGTCCTTCGGGGGGAACTTCCCGTCCACATCCACGCCCACCGGGCGGACGACATCGTCACCGGGATACGGATCTGCAAGGAGTTTCACCTGCGCTATGTGATCGTCCACGGCACAGAGGGGCACCTGATCCCGGATCTTCTGGCGGAGGAGGGGGCGGGAGTCATCACCGGCCCCTGTTTGGGGGACCGCTCCAAGCCGGAGCTGGCCAACCAGTCTTTGGAGACCCCCGCCATCCTCCAGCGCCACGGCGTCAAAACGGCCATCTGCACCGACCATCCGGAGACCCCCATCCAGTACCTCCCCCTGTGTGCCGCTATGGCCGTCCGGGGTGGGATGGACCCGGAGAGCGCGCTGGCCTGCATCACCATCCGGGCCGCGGAGCTGGCCGGGGTGGCCCACAGGGTGGGGTCCCTGGCCCCGGGGAAGGACGCGGACCTCACCGTCACCAGCAGCCACCCCCTGAACTGGCTGAGCCGCGTCCGGCTTGTGGTGATGGACGGCAAGGTGGTCGTCAGCAGCCTGTAAACAGCATTTTGTGCCGTTTATAAAATTTTCACAAAAAACAGTGGATATTTTCAAGAGTTGTGGTATAATAAAACCATCGGAGGGGGACGGCCTCTCCCAGATATGTCTGGCTCCCTCCCACTCATGCCCCCTCGGGGGCGAAAGGAGCGACAGTTATGAAGTTTGTGTTTACAGACAAAAAGGTGAACCTGCCCAACTACATCCACAACTATGCGGAGAAGAAGGTTGGCAAGTTAGACCGTTTCTTTAAGGAGGACGCCACCGCTGCGCTCACCTTTAGTATAGAAAAGGACCGGAACCAGGTGGAGGTCACCATCCGGTCCAGCGGGACCATCTTCCGCGTCTCTGAGAGCACCGCCGATATGCGCGCCTCCATCGATGCCGCCGTGGCCTCTCTGGAGCGTCAGATTCGGAAGAATAAGACCCGCCTGGAGAAGCGGCTGCGCCAGGGCGCTTTCGAGCGCACGGTGGACGCCGCCGCGGAGATCTCCTCCTTCGTCCCCGACGAGCCGGAGGAGGGGGAGTACAAGGTGGTCCGCACCAAGACCTTCGCCATCAAGCCCATGACCCGGGACGAGGCCATTCTCCAGATGAACCTGCTGAACCACAGCTTCTTCGCCTTTAAGAACGAGGACGCCGGCGGCGCCTTTGCCGTGGTCTACCGCCGCAACGACGGCGGCTATGGCCTGATCGAGGATGAGACTTGAACTGCATCGTAATAGAATAAGAACGGAGCCGGCCCCGCGGGGCCGGCTCCGTTCCTGTATGGGATGATTTGGTCATAACTCACTGCCCGCTGACAGAACTCTCCTCATAGCGGGAGAGGAACTGCCGGGTGCGCTCCTCCCGGGGATGCTCGATGACCTGGCGGGCGTCTCCCTGCTCCACGATGATGCCGCCGTCCATGAAGATGACCTGATCGGCCACATCCCGGGCGAAGGCCATCTCGTGGGTGACAATGATCATGGTGGTCTTTTGCTCCGCCAGACCCCGGATGACCTTGAGCACCTCGCCGGTGAGCTCCGGGTCCAGGGCGGAGGTGGGCTCATCAAAGCAGAGGATGTCCGGGGACAGGGCCAGGGCCCGGGCGATGGCGACCCGCTGCTGCTGGCCGCCGGAGAGCTGGTGGGGGTAGTGTCCCGCCCGCTCTGCCAGCCCCATTTTGGACAGTAGCGCGCGCCCCTCCGCCTCGATCCCCTCCAGGATCGCCTTTTTGTTCTGCTTGAAATCGGGCCGCTCCTGGGCCAGAAGCTCCTTGGCCAGGGTGACATTTTTCAGCGCCGTGTACTGGGGGAACAGGTTGAAGGACTGGAACACCATGCCAAAGTGGAGACGCTTTTTGCGGATCTCGCTCTCCCGCTGGGTTGCGGGGTCGCCCGCGTCAAAGAGGACCTTGTCCCGGACCAGGATCCGGCCCCGGTCGGGGGTCTCCAAAAAGTTCAGGCAGCGCAGCAGCGTCGTCTTTCCGCTGCCGGAGGAGCCGATGATGGCCAGGGCCTGCCCCTGCTCCAGCTCAAAGCTGATGTCCTCCAGCACCCGGGTGTCGCCGAAATGCTTCTCAATGTGTTGGACCTGTAAAATAGACATTTCGCCGCCTCCTTATTTGAAGTAGCTCAGCTTCCGCTCGAACCACCCCAGGGCCAGGGTGAGCGCGCCGCTGAACAGTAAGTAGAACACCATGCAGTAGAAGAGGGGCCAGATCATGCCCTTCTTGATGAAGGACTCGCCCACCCAGATGATCTCATACACGGAGATGACCCGCACCAGGGAGGTGTCCTTCACCAGAGTGATGAACTCGTTGCCCATGGGGGGGACGATGCGCTTGACAACCTGGAGCAGGGTGACCTTGAAGAAGATCTGACTTTTGGTCATGCCTAGCACCTGGCCGGCCTCCTGCTGGCCCTTGGGCACGCCCTGGATGCCGCCCCGGTAGATCTCGGAGAAATAGCAGGCGTAGTTGATCACAAAGGTCACCAGGGCCGCCGTGAAGCGGGGCAGGGCCTTCCAGCCGAACAGCAGGCCGGGGCCGTAAAACACAATGAGGATCTGGAGCATCAGCGGTGAGCCGCGGATGATCCACACAAAGGTCTTGGTCAGCCACCGGAGGGGGGAGAAACGGCTCATAGACCCGAAGGAGATGATCAGGCCCAGAGGCAGAGCGAAGAGCAGCGTCAGAACGAACATCTGCAGTGTGGTCACCGAGCCCTCCAGCATGGCGACATTTACGTCCCAGAATGAATACATCGCAGGTTCACCTCAACGGAAATTTTGGTCAGTGCAGGGCAGAGGGCGCTTCCGGCCCTCTGCCCTGTCAGAAATGGAATGGGATTTGGTGCGGGAGATCACTTCTCAATCACGGACTCCTGGACGCCGTAGGTCTTGGCAGTCTCCATCACAGTACCGGCGTCATAGGCCTCTTTCCAGAAGTTGTTGAAGGCCTCTGCCAGGTCGGAGCCCTTGCGGAAGCCCACGCCGTACTCCTCGCTGTTGAGCTGCACCGTATAGGTCAGGTCGGGATAGCTGGTGCCCTCGCCGATCATGGCGCCCGCCATGAGCAGATCGATGATGGCGGCGTCAGAGGTGCCGGAGGCGACCTCCATCAGGGCCTTGGCCTGGGTGTCCATGGCCACATAGTCCAGGCCGGCGGCCTCGGCCTGCTCCATGCCGGCGGAGCCGTTCTCCACCGCGAAGCTCAACCCGGACAGGCTCTCCACGGTCTGATACTGGTCGGCCACGTCGGCGGCCAGAACCACAACCTGGCCATTCAGGCAGTAGGGCTCGGAGGTGGCCATCAGGGCCTTGACGTCGTCTGTGAGGGTCATGCCGTTCCACACGGCGTCCACGCCCTTGTTCTCCAGCTCCAGGGCCTTGTTGTCCCAGTTGATCTCCAGGAACTCGACCTCCACGCCCAAGCTCTCGGCAAAGGCCTTGGCCATGTCGGCGTCAAAGCCGATCCACTCGTCGCTGCCCTCCGCCTTGTAGTCCATGGGGGCGAAGTCGGTCATGCCGACGACCAGGGTCCCCTTTTCCTTCACATAGTCCACATCGCTGGCGGCCGCCTGGCTGCCGGAGGCGGAAGAACCGGAAGTCCCGGCAGAAGAGCCGGAAGTGCTGGCGCTGCCCTTGGGGCCGCAGGCGGCCAGAGACAGGCACATGGAGAGGGCAAGCATCGTTGCAAACATCTTTTTCATCATTCAGTTACCTCCATTCCGGCGGCACGGCCATCCAAACCGCACCCCCTGGTACTTTCGTATTTTAGCACGCTAATGTAATATTGTAAAGAAATATTTTTCTCTCCCTTACATTTTTCTATTTTTACTAAATTAGAAGATCTATTTTTGTGGGAACAGCTAAAAAAGACGGTCCGTATCCCACGAGTGAGGCAACTCCCCTATTTTAGCAGAAAGAGCCGGGTATTGCCACCCCCTGGGGAAGGAAAACTGTCACGGGCGCTGGAGTCTGCTCCGGCTCCAACTGACAGCGCTCCCTCCCATGGGGGATGGAATACCCGGCTGCGGCTACCTACTCAGAAAAGGCCAAATGCGTTGGGACAGGTTACTTCAGGCCGTTCTCGTAGGACTCGATCATCTTCTTGACCATCTGGCCGCCCACAGAGCCGGCCTGCTTGCTGGTCAGGTCACCGTTGTAGCCCTGCTTCAGGTTGACGCCTACCTCATTGGCGGCCTCCATCTTGAACTTGTTCATGGCCTCGCGGGCGCTGGGCACGACCAGCTTGTTGCTGCTATTGCTGTTACTGGACATTTTGTTGTCTCTCCTTTTTGTTTTGTTTTTTTCTGTTTGCTTTGGATGATCGTCTTGGATGGAACATCCGCAGCTATCTTGCGTCCGGGCGGAGCCTTCTATACCCGGGGCGGATTTCCTGTTTCCGTTATTTTTCCATGTGCTTCCACTGGCTGGTTCAAGGGGATAGCTGCAATTCGGGGTTGCAATTTGGGCGGATCTGAGTATAATAGGGATTGGACAACTGAATGAACGGTCTTCAGGGCGGGGTGTGATTCCCCACTGGCGGTATAGTCCGCGACCGGGCGCGATTTCAGCAAGTTGATATTGTGCCCGCTGACCCGGTGAAACTCCGGGACCAACGGTAATAGTCCGGATGGAAGAAGATGTGTGAAAACAATGGAACGGCTGCGGGACCCGCAGGCGTTCAGCGCACCTCCTTATTGTTTTGCACCTGGAAGACTTGTGCTTTCTGGTGTACCAAAACAAAAGGAGTGTTTTTTATGTCTATGTCAAATTCCCCTGCCGTCCGGTCCAAGGCCCGCAGCGCCTGGGACACCAAAACTCTGGTCAGTATGGCCATGCTCACCGGGATCGCCTATATCGTGATGCTGGTGTCCAAGCTGATGCCCAGCGTGATGTTCCTGGACTTTGATTTCAAGGATGTGGTGATCTGCATCGGCGGCTTTACCTTCGGCCCCCTGGCTGCCGCGGTCATCTCCATTCTGGTGGCATTTATTGAGATGATCACCATCAGCACCACCGGCCCCATCGGCTTCATTATGAACGCCCTGGCCACCTGCGCCTTCTGCTGCACCGCCTCCTACCTCTACAAAAAAATGCACACCAAGAAGGGCGCGGTGCTGGGTCTGGCCTGCGGCGTGGTGTGTCTGGTTGCAGTGATGCTGCTGTGGAACTACCTCATTACCCCCCTGTACATGACCAACTTCTCCCGGGCGGATGTGGCTGCCCTTCTGCCCACCCTGTTTCTCCCCTTCAACCTGGCTAAGGGAGGGATGAACATGGCGGCCACCCTGCTGCTCTATCCTCCGGTGGTGGGCGCGCTGCGCCGGGCCGGCGTAGTGCCTCCCTCTCAGAGCGGGCAGGGCAAGACCCTCAACGCCGGGTTTCTGCTGTTTGCCCTGGCGCTGCTGGCCACCTTTGTGGCCTTCGCGCTGGTGCTGGCCGGGGTCATTTGAATTGGAATAAATTAAGATGGTGAAACGAACAGATAGCCGCCGGCTGAGCCGGCGGCTATCTGTTTTCGTTCAGAGCATCTGCCTCGATCCAAACAATATCCGGGGGCGGAAGTTCCAGGCCGCAGGCGGCTCCCACCCAGCCGTCGCCGAAGTAGAAGCGGAGGAACCGCCCCTGGGAGAGGTAGACCTCCCCTGGGTCGAAGGGGGCGCCCGGCGGGGGCAGCGGGACAGCTAGCCGGGCAGGGGGATAGGGCAGGCCGCCGCCGCTCTGCTTGCCCAGGCACTCCTTGGCGGCCCACAGGGCGGCAAATTCCTCCAGGCGGTCCTGACGGGAGCGCAGCCAGGCCCGCTCCCCGGGGGTGCAGGACCGGTCCATCAGGCTGTCCCGCCAGGCGGGGCGGACCACCTGGATGTCCACCCCCACAGGGCGGTCTGAGAGGGCGCACAGGGCCAGGGTACCGCTGTGGGACAGATTGAATTGACGGCGGGGGAGATGGGAAAAATAGGGCTTGCCCCGCTCCCACAGGGTCAGCTCCGGCAGGGGGGCCAGCCCCCAGTGCCGCCGGACTGACCAGGCCAGCAGCTGCCGGGCCTGGTCCCGGTGGGTGAGCTCCCGGAAACCGAACAGGACCATACGCATCCTCCTCTCTGATCTGTGCCTCCAGTATAGCAGAGGCGGAACGGAAAGGGAAGGGGTCAAAGGGGATGGGAGATCCAGGTACGGACGCCGGACAGGTCCCAAAAGAGGGGGGCGTCCGGGGGATACAGGGTGAACACTGCCAGCAGGAGGCCCAGGCCTGCGGCGGCGGCCAGAGGGAGTTGCCACCGCAGGCCGCGGAACGGCCCGGAGAAGCGCAGAGGCAGTCCGAAGCCCAGCAGCAGGGTCAGGAGGTGGAGGGCCAGATCAAAGGTCAGGCTTTCGCCCCCCAGAGCGATGTGGTAGACATAGCCCAGGGAGAGCAGCAGTCCGCACATCAGCAGAAGGGACAGCAGCCAGGCGCGCAGGGCGGTGGGGCGGCCCCGGCAGATCCAAAGCGCGGCGGCCAGATAGGGCCAGAAGAGGAGTTTGATATGCTCCCACAGGCTCTCCCGCACGGGGGAGAACAGGGCGGTGAGGGCGTTGGGGCAGAGCCTGTACAGGGCGTGCAGGCCTATCCCGGCCAGCAGCGTCAGGCAGAAAACCGGGATCAGCTGCTTTTTTTCATATACCATTTCATATCCACACCTTTCCGGCTGGGCCGGAGGTCTGTCCAGCCTGTTCCACTGTATGCCGGGTCTGTCCAGGTCATGCGGCGCGCATGATTTTTTCGGAATTGGGCATACTGGAGAGCATCACTCCGCCTGAGGCGGGAATGGGGGAACCGGAAATGGATCTGAGTAATCAGGAGTATGACGCACTGGTGCGCAGCAAGGCGAAGCCCTCTCCTCTGTGGAAGGACCTGGCGTGGGCCTTTTGCGTGGGGGGTGGGATCTGCGTTGTAGGGCAGGGGCTGATGGAGTGGTACCAGAGCCTGGGATTAGAGCAGGAGCAGGCAGGGACTGCTGTCTCAGTGACGCTGGTCCTGGCGGCGGCGCTGCTCACCGGCCTGGGGCTGTTTGACAAGGTGGCCAAGCGGGCGGGGGCAGGCACGCTGGTGCCCATCACTGGCTTTGCAAACGCTATGGTCTCGCCGGCGCTGGAATTCAAAAGCGAGGGACTCATCACCGGAACGGCGGCCAAGCTGTTCGTGGTGGCCGGGCCGGTGCTGGTGTTCGGCATCAGCGCCAGCGTGATTTATGGACTGATTCTGGTTCTTCTTGGACAGGGCTGAGGGCCGGATGCAGTCCAATACAGAGGGAAAAGCGCCAGCCTGATCCATAATGTAGGTCAGGCTGGCGCAGATGCTGTAAGGGGAGGACAGGGGGCAGGACCTGGGTCACCCTGGGACCACAAGCATCCCACAGGTCCGTAAACGGCCAGGATCCGGCCTGCCTCCTCCCAGCAAAGGCAAAGTGCTTCTCCAGCAGGAGCAGCAGGAGGCACAGAACCATCTTTATGAGGGAATAGTGGATGTGGGCTGCGGAGAGGGCGGTTTTCCCGGTAAATGCCATTTGGTGAATTCCTGGTAAAATACTCCGCAGGCCATCGCCAGCAAGGTATAGACTGGGGCAGCGTTTTCAACCGTACATACAGCGGACGCAGGACTGGGTACCCCGGAACACGGTTCTGCCCTCAGGGGCGTGAAAGATTTCCTGCCAGACGCTTTCTTCGGTGGCGGCTGCCAAGTCGAAATGGTGATGGAGCGACCCAACAGATACGCCACAGATACGCCGTGGGCCGCTGTCTGCTGCTCTGTATCGGCTGCACTGCCTTTGGCCGGTTCCGTCGTGTGGCCCTTGGCCCAGGAGTGCATGGAATTGGCGCCGAAAGACGGGTTTACTCCTCCGTGTCATTTAGAAGCAGCAAAAAGCGTTCCACGAACTTGTTCGGTCCCTTCTTTTCCTTCTCTGTTAAGGGTCTTCCCAGGCTTTCCGCTGATGCTCGCTGAAAGCCCTCTGCCACTTTCGTTTTTATTCACCCTTGCTGTCTTCCTTCAAAGAATTTCTTGTTGCACCCATTGTATCATCGGCGCTCTCTCATTGCAGGAACCTTGTCTACCGGGCCACAGACTCCAGCACCAAGACAGTCAGGGTATTTTTGCGCCCCAGGATCCGGGCCAAAGGGTGGCTTGCGGGATAGCCAGGGAAATATTAAGGAAAACTTAACATTGACCTGCTGGGTCCTGTGCTATACTACAAAAAGACATGCTACGTCTATCGGAAGGGCACAGCAGGAAAAAATGAAATACAGCTTTGGCGTAAATAGGAAGAAATACGGCGAAATAATAGTTGAAAACCGCCGCATGAGCCGTTATAATGAAAAATAGCAGCGATATAACAAGGGACCGGCCCGGGATCACCAGGCCGGGAATGAAAATAGATAAGGTGGAAGGCTATGTTTAATCTGTTCAGTAAGGACATTGGGATCGATCTGGGTACTGCTTCCGTTCTGGTATACATCAAAGGCAAGGGCGTGGTCCTGCGGGAACCCTCGGTGGTGGCTATGGATAAGAATACCGGCAAGCTGCTGAAGGTAGGCACCGACGCCCAGGCAATGCTGGGCCGCACCCCTGGGAATATCGTGGCCATGCGCCCTCTGCGGGAGGGTGTGATCTCCGACTATGACATGACGGAGCGGATGCTGAAGGAGTTTATTAAGAAGGTGACTACCTTCTCTCTGTTTAAGCCCCGCCTGCTCATCTGCGTGCCCTCCGGCATCACCGAGGTAGAGGAGCGCGCTGTGGTGGACGCCGGCATCCAGGCGGGCGCCCGCCGGGCCTATCTGATCGAGGAGCCCGTGGCCGCCGCCATTGGCGCCGGCATCGACATCACCAAGCCGGACGGACACATGGTGGTGGACATCGGCGGCGGCACCGCCGACATCGCGGTGATCTCCCTGGGCGGCGTGGTGGAGTCCGCCTCCATCAAGATCGCCGGCGACAAGTTTGACGAGGCTGTGGTCAAGTATATCCGCAAAAAGCACAATGTCCTCATCGGCGACCGCACTGCTGAGGAGCTGAAGATGTCCATCGGCTGCGTGTTCCCCCGGCCGGAGGAGGTCACCATGGAGATCAAGGGCCGCTGCCTGATGACCGGCCTGCCCCGGGTGTTCTCTGTCTCCTCCAGTGAAATGATCGAGGCCTTTGAAGAGGTCTCCAGCCGGATCCTGGAGGCCATCCACGGGGTGCTGGAGCGCACGCCCCCGGAGCTGGTGGCCGACATCTCCACCAACGGCATCGTGATGACGGGCGGCGGTTCTCTGCTGTGGGGCTTTGACAAGCTGATCGAGTCCCACACCGGAATTGAGACCCATGTGGCGGAAGACGCCATCTCCTGTGTGGCCGAGGGTACCGGCAAGAGCCTGGACAGCCTGGACCAGATGCAGGACGGGACTATGAACCTGTCCCGGCGCAAGCAGATGAATTACTGATCCGACCCGGGCTCCGGCGTGTTGCCGGAGCCCTTTTTGACAGGAGGAGACAAATATGCTGTTTATCTGTTACCCCAAATGCACCACCTGCCAGAAGGCCAGAAAGTGGCTGGATCAGCAGGGGGTGTCCTACACGCTGAGGGACATCAAGGAGGACCGCCCCACCCGGGAAGAGCTGAGCGCGTGGTGGAAGGCCAGCGGACTGCCGCTGAAAAAGTTTTTCAATACCTCCGGGCAGCTGTATAAGTCCCTGGGACTGAAGGACCGCTTGAAAGATATGACGGAGGAGGAGCAGCTGACCCTGCTGGCCACGGACGGGATGCTGGTCAAGCGGCCGGTCCTGGTGGACGGGGACCGGGTTCTGGTGGGCTTCCGGCCAGAAGAATGGGAGAAAAAATAAAAGAGCTGCCTGCCACACAGAAGAGGAAATTGGATAATATGAATAAAAGGAGCGCGGCCCCTGCAAAAACAGGACCGCGCTCTTTTGAACGTTGAATAGGAAAAATGTTTTTTGACCACAGAACAGCGGTTCCGGTCCGCAGGTGGGCGGTTTTGAGGGAGTAGGTCCGGCGGCAGAGGGGCGGCGGGCCCGGAAGGAACAGGAGCCGGGGACCGGCCGGAGGATAGCAGATATAGGGCTGGACAGGAAAAATGAATAATTATGCTAAAATTATTAATAATTTTGCAACAAAATTTTTTGCAATTTTCCCTTTCTTTTTTTTCAATTTTATGGTATGATTGGCTAAACGAAACAAAGAAAGTCGGAAGGCTTCTGTGCAGTTGTGACATGATGCTCAAAATGAGGCGCTGATTCCCCCCTTGCATGGAAGGTTTTCCCTGGCCCACTGCTTGGCGTGTTCAACGAATAACCGTGTAATAGTCGAGGGCGGAACGTCTTTCTTGACTGCGATCCCAATGTCCCGCACCTGCGGGATGTCGAATTTTTTGGGGCAGATGTGATAGCGGTTTGGGTGGAGCATCAGCTCATGGACCACGCTGATCCCCAGTCCGCACTCCACCATGGACAGGATGGCATAATCGTTGCTGACCTCATACCGGATGTTGGGTTTCTGCTGAAGATGGTCCAGGAACTTGGTGATCTCATAGTCCTGCTCCTCCTTCAGGTTGATGAAGTCCTCGCTGGACAACCGCTCAATGGGATAGACCGGGGCGTCGGCCAGCGGGTGGTCCTCCGGAAGGATGGCTACCAGGGTGTCTTGAAGCAGGAAGGAGGCGTCCAGGTCGTTGGCGGCCGGCAGGCTGACAAAACCGCAGTCCACCAGGCCCCGCCTCAGCCAGTTGGTGATCTGGTTGTACTCCCCGTTGATGAGCTGAAAGTCGATGTGGGGGTACTGTTCATGGAAGGCTTTGATCATCTGGGGCAGGCGGCCGCTGGAGATGCTGGAGAAGGCCCCTACCCGGATGGAGCCGGAGCTGAGTCCGTGGAGCTCTGAGATGGCGTAGTTGAGATCCTCGTAGTCCTTGCAGATGGCCTGTAGCTTGGGGAGAATGGTGAGGCCCTCGGAGCTGATCTCGATCCCGGAGCGGTTTCGGGTCAGCAGCGTGACCCCCCAGGAGTCCTCCAGATCGGCAATCATCCGGCTGATGGCGGACTGGGTGTAGCCAAGCTGAGAGGCGGCGTGGGTGATGCTTCCGGTCTCAATGGTTTTGAGATAGGCGATGTATTTTCGGATGCTCATAGTGATAACAAATCTCCTTGTGTGATAGGATGGACAGGAACAGAACATTCCGGAATGGAATGAGAAGCAGAAAAAAGAATTTCTTGTACAATCTGCCTATTGATTATATAATATGACTCAAGAAAATTCAACAGAATCCATACCGGATATTCAAAAAAGTTTTAGAATTCCGATGTAGATTGCTGGAATGGAATCTCGCGCAAGTAGTATAGGCCAATAACAAAAAGGAGGAATCGTGTCATGATCCGTTTTTCCATCTGTGGTGCCGCCAGCTATGCCTGTGGTGAACTGCTCCGCCTTATGGTGAACCATCCCGAGACCCAGGTCGCCCACCTGGCCGACAGCTTCGCCGCCGGCCGCAGGATTCAGGATGAGCATCCCGCGCTGATGGGCTTCTACGATCAGGAGATCCTGCCCCTCAACGACGAGACCATCGCCCAGATCGTAGAGGACAGCGACGTGGTCTTTACCGCTGTGGACGCTGGTACCGTGTGCGGCATTGCGGAGAAGGTCCTGGCCGGCGGAAAGAAGTTCATCGACTTTGGCGCGGATATCCGCTTCCGTGACGCGAAGGTGTGGGAGAAGTGGTACCATCTGGATCACCCCAACTATGAGATGACCAAGGAGGCTGTCTACTGCATCCCCGAGATCCAGCGCGATCTGGCCAAGGGCAAGAGCCTGATCTCCAACCCCGGCTGCTATCCCACCGCCACCACTCTGGGCCTGTACCCCGCCCTGAAGGAGGGGCTGGTGGTGGAGAACACCATCGTCGTGGACGCCAAGAGCGGCTACACCGGCGCCGGCCGCCGTCCCGCCCCCAACAAGCTCCTGGCTGAGGCCAGCAACAGCTTCTGCGCCTATGCTCTGGGCGGCAGCCACCGCCACACCCCCGAGATCGAGCAGAACATCGCCTACCTCACCGGCAAGGATCTGATGAAGTCCGAGACCTGGCAGTTCATCAACTTCCAGCCCCACCTGACTCCCCAGATCCGCGGTATTGAGGTCACCATCTATGCCACCCTGAACAAGGACGTCACCAACGACGAGCTGTACGAGATCTATCAGCGCTACTACAAGGACGAGTACTTTGTCCGCGTGTTCCCCGCCAGCAAGCCCGTCCAGACCAAGTGGACCGCCGGCACCAACCTGTGCTGCATGACGCCCACCTACGACGCCCGCACCAAGCGCCTGCTGGTCAGTTCTGTCATCGACAACATCGGTAAGGGCGCCGCCGGTCAGGCCATCCAGAACCTGAACATCATCTTCGGCCTGGATGAGACCACCGGCCTGAAGATCGCCCCCATGTATCCCTGATCCCTCCGGGAGGATTTCAGTCACCCTGTGAGAACTGCCCGTCCGGTCTGGACGGAAGAAAGGAAGGACATTTATGGCATATAAACTGATCGAGGGCGGCGGCGTTACCACACCCCAGGGCTTTCTGGCAGGAGCCTGCTATGTGGGCGTAAAGAGCCGGAAGAGTGAGAAGCCTGACGTGGCCATCATTTATTCTGAGCAGCCCGCTTCCTGCGCGGCCATGTTCACCACCAATAAATTCTGCGCCGCTCCGGTCATTCTGGACCGTGAGATCCTGAAGAAGGGTAAGGCCCGCGCCGTGGTCATCAACAGCGGCAACGCCAACGCCGCCACTGGCACCCAGGGTATCGAGGATGCCAAGCGGGTGGAGACCGAGGCGGAGAAGCTGCTGAACCTGGGCGAGGACGAGGTCTTTGTCTGCTCCACCGGCGTTATCGGCCAGAAGCTCCCTGTGGAGAAGGTCCTGGACGGCGTGCGCCGCATCGTCCCTGAGCTGAGCAAGGACAAGGGCACGGACGCCGCGTGGGCCATCATGACCACTGACACGGTCCGCAAGGAAGTGGCCTATGAGATGGAGCTGTCCGGCGGCACTGTCCGCATCGGCGCCATGGCCAAGGGCTCCGGTATGATCCATCCCAACATGGCCACCATGCTGGCTTACATCACCACCGACGCCAAGGTGGATGCCTCTGTGCTCCAGGGGATGCTGAAGAAGAGCACCGACAAGAGCTTCAACATGATGACCGTGGACGGCGATACCAGCACCAACGACTCCCTGTTCCTGCTGGCCAACGGCGCTTCCGGCGTGGCCATCGAGACGGAGGAGGACAAGGCCGCCTTTGCCGAGCTGCTGGACAGCATCTGCATGGACATGGCCCTGCGCATCGCCTCTGACGGCGAGGGCGCCACCCACCTGATGGTGGTGGAGGCCTATGGCCTGCCCACCGAGAAGGACGCCAAGCTGGTGGCCCGCTCCATCGCCGGGTCCACCCTGTTCAAGGCCGCCCTGTTCGGCAAGGACGCCAACTGGGGCCGCATCATGGCCGCCGCCGGCTACTCCGGAGCCGACGTGGATCCCACCAAGGCCGACTGCATCCTGAAGAGCGCCGCCGGCGAGGTGGTGGTGATGGAAAACGGCTTCGGCACTGATTTCAGTGAGGAGCTGGCCAAGAAGGTGCTCACCGAGCACGACGTGACGGTCATCGTGAACTTCCACAGCGGCGACGGCGAGGCCAAGGCGTTTGGCTGCGACCTGACCTATGACTATGTGAAGATCAACGGCGACTACCGTTCTTAAAAAGGAGGGCGCGCTGTGAACGACGTAGCGAATAAGGTCGCCACGCTGATGGAGGCCATGCCCTATTTGAAGAAATATGCCGGCAAGGTGATCGTGATCAAGTACGGCGGAAACGCCATGATCAACGAGGAGCTGAAGGCCGCCGTCCTCCAGGACGTGGTCATGCTTAAGCTGCTGGGCATGAAGCCGGTCCTCAGCCACGGCGGCGGACCGGGCATCAACAAGATGCTGGAGAAGCTGGAGATTCCTGTGCAGTTCATCAACGGCCTGCGCTACACCTCCGAGGATATCATGCGGGTGGTGGAGGCGGTGCTCATCGGCCAGGTGAACAGTGAGCTGGTGGGCCGCATCAACGCCATCGGCGGCGAGGCGGTTGGTCTGTCCGGCATCAGCGCCAACATCTACAAGTGCGTACAGCGCAGCGAGGAGCTGGGCTTCGTGGGCGATGTGGTGGAAGTGAACGCCGCACCCGTCCAGGCCATGCTGGACGCCGGGTACATCCCCGTGGTGGCCCCCGTGGGTACCGACGGGAAGGGCAGCAGCTTCAACATCAACGGCGACACCGCAGCCGGTAAGCTGGCCAGCGCCCTGGGAGCGGAGAAGCTGATGCTTCTCACCGACATCGAGGGCCTGTGTAACGACATCAAGCTGCGGGATGTGATCAGCTATTTGAACATCGCCGACGTGCAGGGCCTGAAGGATCAGGGCACCATCGCCGGCGGCATGATCCCCAAGGTGGACTGCTGTGTGCAGGCCATTGAGGAGGGCGTCACCAACGTCCATATCATCGACGGCAGAAAGCCCCACAGCATCCTCTATGAGGCCTTCACCGATGAGGGCATTGGGACCACTGTGGGCCGGGACGCACCCAGCGTGGGCATTAAGTGGAAGTAAGCCTGAGAGGGCATCAACGAACTAAAATATGAGGAGGAAATCCCTATGATTGAGAAGTTCAAGAGCAATGCCGAAGCCATCGCTACTGCGGATAAATATCTGTATGGCAACCACGCCAGAATGCCCATCGTGATGGACCGCGGCGAGGGATGCTGGGTCTGGGACCTGGATAACAATAAGTACCTGGACTTCGTGGGCGGCATCGCTGTCAACGGACTGGGCCACCACCATCCCGCCATTGTGGAGGCGCTGGACCGCGCCAAGGACATGATGCACTGCTCCAACTACTACTATAATGAGCCCGCCGTTCAGGTCTGTAAGCTGATCTGTGAGAACAGCTGCTTCGAGAAGGTCCTCTTCGCCAACTCCGGCGCCGAGGCCAACGAGGGTCAGATCAAGCTGGCCCGTAAGTACGCGGTGGACCACGGCCATCCCGAGCGCTATGTGGTCATCTCCATGCTGAAGTCCTTCCACGGCCGTACTCTGGCTACTGCCACCGCCACCGGCCAGGAGATCGTCCACAATCCCAAGTGGTTCTCCCCCCTGCCCGAGGGCTTCCGCTATGCTGAGTTCAACAACCTGGAGTCCGTGAAGGAGCAGATGGGCGACGATGTGTGCGCCATCCTCACCGAGCCCGTCCAGGGCGAGGGCGGCGTCCGTCCCGCCAGCAAGGAGTTCCTCCAGGGCCTGCGCGATCTGTGCGACGAGAAGGGTATCCTGCTGATGTTCGACGAGGTCCAGGTCGGCTCCGGCCGTACCGGCAAGCTGTTTGCCCATCAGAACTACGGTGTGGAGCCCGATACCTGCTCCATGGCTAAGGCTCTGGGCTCCGGCGTGCCCATCGGTGCGGTCTGCGCCCGCGGCGACGCTGCCAAGACCCTGACTCCCGGCACCCACGGCTCCACCTTCGCCGGCGGCCCTCTGGCCTGCGGCCTGGCGGAAGCTACTTTGGACACCATGATCAACGGCGGCGTGATGGAGAACGCCGTTAAGGTGGGCGAGTACTTCCGCGCAGAGCTGCGTAAGCTCCAGGAGAAGCACGCCATCATTACTGAGGTCCGCGGCATGGGTATGATCAATGGCGCCGAGCTGGCTAACAACGAGATCGGCCCCCAGATCGTGAACAAGTGCTTTGAGAAGAAGGTCCTCATCAACTGCACTGCCGGCAACGTCCTGCGTTTCATCCCCCCGCTGATCGCCACTGAGGCGGAGATCGATGTGGTGGTGAAGGCCCTGGACGAGGCCATGACCGAGCTGGGCGTCTGACTGCCGCGCCCCTGAACTGTGACACGTTTTCAGTGCGTTCCCGCGTCCCAGGGCGTGCTCCCACGCCCCGGGCGCCGGGGACCGCGCTGACTGTGTGTAGCGTGTAAAAGGAGAGAGAGGAGGAATGGACCTCACAGAGGTCAAGGTAAAAACCGGGAATCCAACGCTGAATCAGAAACGCAATTATTGCAAAGTAATGAAAGAAAGGTTGGTAAAAATCCATGAGTGAGGCGAATAAATCCAATAGAGAACCCAGAATGCCGAAGGTATGGGAGTCCTGCATTACCCTGGCAGCACTGATTGGGATACTGTCCATCGGTATCGTGATTTATGGAACGGACGTCCATGTTCCTATGTTTGTGGGCGTCTGTGTGGCGGCCCTGATGGCCCTGTATCTGGGCCACAAGTGGGAGAGCATTGAGAAGATGATGATGGACGGCATCTATAAGGCCCTTCAGTCCATCTGCATCCTGATCATCGTGGGCGTCCTGATCGGCGTGTGGATCAATGCCGGTGTCGTTCCCACCATGATCTACTACGGACTGAAGATCATGCATCCCGCCATCTTCTTCATCGCCGCCGTTCTGATTTGTTCCATCACCTCTCTGGCCACCGGTACCTCCTGGGGCACCATGGGCACCATGGGCGTGGCCCTGATGGGCATCGGCTTTGGCCTTGGCATGAACCCGGCTATGACCGCCGGCGCCATCCTGTCCGGCGCGTACTTCGGCGATAAGATGTCTCCCCTGTCCGACACCACCAACCTGGCCCCCGCTATGGCTGGTACCGACGTCATTACACACGTCAAGGCGATGATGATTCCCACCATTGTTACTTATGCGATCACCCTGGTCGTGTTCGGCGTGTTTGGCGCCATGCAGTATCATGGCGGCGAGTCCGATATGAGCCGCGTGATTGAGTTTGCCGCCGCGCTGAACGCCGCGGAGGGCGGTGTGTTCAACATCAACCCCATCCTGCTTCTGCCCCCTGTCATCGTCATCGTAGCGGTGGCCATGAAGATGCCCGCTATCCCCGGCATCACCCTGGGTATTTTCTCTGGCGCCATTCTGGGCTTGATCTTCCAGTCCAATGCCTGTAACCTGGGCACTCTGTTTGACTACGGCATGAATGGTTACTACTTCAGCGATGAAGTTTCCGCTATGCTGGAGACCACTCTGTCCGCTGATACGCACTACACCATGACCCGGCTGCTGGAGAGCGGCGGTATCCTCGGCATGATGAACTCCGTGGCCATGACCATCATCGCGATGATGTTCGGCGGCATCATGGAGGGCACTCACCAGCTGGAGGTCGTTGTCGACAAGATCAAGAAGCTGGCCAAGGGTCCTGCCGGCCTGGTCACCCTCACCGAGATTACCTGCGTCATCTCCAACATGACCATGCCCGAGCAGTACATCTCCATCGTGGTCCCCGGTCGTATGTATGCCGAGGAGTACCGCAAGATGGGCCTGCATCCCAGTGTCCTGTCCTCCGCCCTTGAGGGCGCCGGCACCGTGACCTCTGCTCTGGTTCCCTGGAATACCTGCGGTGTGTTCATCTCCGACACCTTAGGTGTTGGTGTGGCCCAGTACGGCATCTACGCCATCTTCAACTGGCTGATGCCCGTCGTCAACGCTACGTGCGCTTACATCGGCATCACCCTGAAGGACCTGGACAACAAGCCCTATAAGAAGCAGGCTGCCGCCAAGTAAGGAAACGGTCTGACTTTCTTCAACGCCGTGCCCCACGCGCGGACACGGTCTCAAACCAGGAAAAAAGCTGGCAGCGCTCCTGTGGCGCTGCCAGCTTTTTGAATGAGAAAGGGAAAACTATGGAATACAAGGAACCGCATTACCCCCAGATCGAGGTCGATCTGGACAAGCTGGAGGACAACCTCCGGGCGCTGAAAAGCCGGATGGATGCCAGCGGGATCCAACTGGCCGGCGTGGTCAAGGGCTTCAACGGCCTGCCCTGGGCGGCCCGGATCTATGAGAAGGCAGGGTACTCCAGCATCGCCTCCTCCCGTCTGGAGCAGCTGCACCACCTGAGAATGAACGGCATCGCCGTCCCCCTGATGCTGATCCGGATCCCCATGCTGTCCGAGGTGGAGGAGACGGCCCGCTGGACGGACATCAGCCTCCACAGCGAGCCGGCGGTCCTCCGGGCCATGGAGCAGGCGGTGAAGGCCGCCGCAGGCAAGCGCCGCCACAAGGTGATCCTCATGGTGGATCTGGGCGACCTGCGGGAGGGCTTCTGGGACCAGGATGAACTGGTGCAGACCGCCCTGGAGGTGGAGCGTGAGATGCCCCACCTGGAGCTGGCCGGAGTGGGTACCAACCTGGGGTGCTATGGCACGGTCCAGGCAACTCCGGAGAAAATGAACCAGCTGGTGGCTGCCGCTGAGCGGGTGGAGGCCGCCATCGGCCGCAAGCTGGACATCATCTCCGGCGGCGCGTCCTCCTCCATTCATATGGTGCTGGACGGCACGATGCCTCCGCGGATCAACCATCTGCGCGTCGGGGAGGGGATCCTCTTTGGACGGATCTGGGGCTGTGACATGGACTTCATGCACAAGCACATTTTTACGCTGCGGGCGGAGGTGATTGAGAGTAAGGTAAAGCCGTCCTATCCGGTGGGCGAGCTGTCGGTGGACGCCTTTGGACGCACCCGTACCTATGTGGATCGGGGCCGCCGCCGCCGGGCGCTCCTGGCCATGGGCCGGGTGGACTACGGCGAGTGCGAGGACCTGATCCCCCGGGAGCCGGGGGTGAAGATCCTGGGTGCTTCCTCCGACCACACCATTGTGGACGTGCAGAACACGGCCCACCCCGTCCGGGTGGGGGATATCCTGGAATTTGACTTGTGCTATGCCACTATGGTATACTTGACCAGCAGCAGAAGCGTCTCTGTTACGTTTAAAACGGAACGCGGCTAAAAACAAGACCGGGCGGCGCGACAGCGCCGCCCGGCTTTTGAGAGGAAGTCAAAGACCATGCACAACGAATTGACGGAACAGGACCTGCGGATGATGCGGGAGGAGTTGGACCACCGCAGGGTCATCCTGCGGCCCCAGCTGCTGGAGGCGGTGAAGGAGGCCCGGGCCTTCGGGGACCTGAGTGAAAATTTTGAGTACAAGGCCGCCAAGCAGGAGAAGAACCGCAACGAGAGCCGCATCCGATTTCTGGAGAACATGATCAAGACCGCCGTGGTCATTTCAGACCACTCCGGAGCGGACCAGGTGGGGCTCTATGACCGGGTGACGGTGTACATGGAGGACGATGACGAGACGGAGGTCTATCAGATCGTCACTACCATGCGGCAGGATGTGCTCAAGGGACTCATCAGCAAGGAGTCGCCGGTGGGGCGGCGGCTGCTGGGCCGGCGGGTGGGCGACCGGGTCCACATCCAGGTCAATGAGAGCTATGGCTATGACGTGGTCATCCGGGCCATTGAGAAGGGGACGGATGACGGTGAGATCCCACTGAATAAATACTGAGCAGAAAAGAGAAGCTCCTCCTGGAGCGGCAGATCCGAATGTACTGCCGCTCCAGGAGGAGCATTTTGCGTTTTTTATGCGCTTATTCTTCCTGCGTACTTCCACCCCACAGCCGGTAGAGCACGGTGACCAGCTGGTTGCGGGTCACCGGGGCCTCCCAGCGGGGCGCTCCGTGCTCATCGCCGGCAATGAGTCCCTGCTCCAGGGCCCAGGCCCGGGCCTCCGCGCCCCAGGCGGGGTCGGGCTCCCGGCGGCCCAGCTGCTCCAGATACTCCCCGGCCAGGCGCTGAAATTCCTCCTGTGTCATGTCGTCCTCCTCCTTTTGGAACGGTCTGGCGTCCACCCACCAGTAATATTTTACCTGACTGCGGAAAAGGACCGGATCTCCGTTCATCCGCTCATATTGGGTGGAGGCCGGGTCGCAGATCCGGACTAGGCCGTCCTCCCACCAGACCACCACGAAGTGGCCGGAGCGGGTCCACAGTCCCCGGCCCATCAGAGCAATGAGGTAATAGCCCTGCCGCAGCAGGACGGCGGCCTTCCTGTGATTCTCATGGTCCGGCTTTCCGTAGGTGTTGACCCAGCTCAGCTGGCCGCAGGGGATGCCAAATTCGGCGAACTGGGGGACGAAGTAGCTGTAATAGGTCCCCTGGTTCAGGGCCTTGTACCCGTGCTCCACCGACCAGGCGCAGGCGTCCACCGGAGTGAAGGTCTTTCCTGTGAGTGTCTCAATGAGCATGGCCGCCGCCGTGGGCCCGCAGCCGGAACCGCCGATGGTGGCGCGCTCCCCGGGGACCCGGTAGGGGAGCGCGGCCCAGCGGGGGTCGGTCTGGAGATAGGCGATCGGGCGGCGGTTCATGGCTTCTCTCCGCTCCGACGCTGGTTCTGCGTCCCGAAATAAAAGGAGATCACCATGAGAAACACCGTGAGAAAATCACCGCCGGACACCGTCCCGCGGAGGGCCAGACAGACGAATACCGCCGTCAGCGCCAGCGTCACCAGGCTTTTCACCGCCAGAAGGGCGGCCAGCCGTCCATAGAGCTGTTCCATATCCATTCCTCCTGTCTCTGGTTTTCCATGTGGGAGCGCTTATGCGGCCCCCTTCAGGTCCCGGATGTCGTGCTCCGCCTCGGTCATGCGCCCCTCCAGCTTGTAGGTGCGCTCCACCACCTTGTTGTGCTCGCTGACCTTCCGCTCCAACTGCTCGATGCGGTAGGTGGTCAGCTTGTTGGCAACCAGGATGCCTCCGAAGGTCCCTGCCAGGGTTCCGATCAGGCTCATCCCGGCCACGGCCAGGGTCGTCCACTCCATCAGCCCTGTACCTCCTCCACGGTCCCCAGGTCTGTCCAGGAGCCGGGCAGCTGAGAGGGTGGATAGACCGTGTTGGACTGGGTGCACCGCCACACATGGCCGCTCTCTGTGCAGACCTCGCCGGGCTGGTACATCCCCCGGCTCCCCTGAGCCTGGGCATAAGGGGCGGCCAGTCTGGGATCCGTGGTGTGGCACAGGTCCCAAAGACTCACTGCCAGATCGGGCGACCAGTCCGGCTGCACAGTAGCGTCGTGCTGCTGCCACAGCTTGTAGACGAGCCCCTTCCACTGATAGGGGGTGCCAATGGGGACCGCGGAAAAGTCCCGCTGACGCCAGGTGGGGATGATGTCCTGACTGGCGGTGAGCTCGGTGCCGTCCGCCTCTCCGGCCACCGCCCGCTCTGCCAACGTCTGGGCGTCCGCCTGACCCCGCTGGCGGACTGCTTCCAGCGCAATGGTCCTGATCTCAGCCATTCTGCTCCACTCCTTCCTGATAGGCCGCCCTCAGCTGGGCGTCCACCTGGGCCGCGGTTCCCGCCGCCTCCAGCTCGGCCAGCGCCTCCGCCTGCTGGGCGATGGTCTCCCGCTGCTGAGCGATGGCAGATTCCTTCTCCGCCAGACTGGCCTCTGTTTCCTCCAGCTCTCGGTCCTTCCGGGCCAGGCCCTCCTCCAGCTCGGCCACCTGGCTCTGGTACCCAACCACATCCCCCAGATACTGCTCCGCCACCTGAAGGACTACGGTGTAGCTCCGGGCGGGCGCGCTGTACTGGATGTCCCGCACTGTGAAGCCGTACCCGGTGGGCAGGATGCACTCCCCCTGGATCTGGGGGCGGTCCCACCGGATGCCCTCGATCTCTTCCAGGGAGGCAGACTCCCGCTCAAATACCGCACGGTACTCCCCATTGGCCGCGCCCCGCAGGACCATCCCGCAGGATAACCCTCCAATGCTGCACCGGTTTCCATAGAGACTCATGCTGTGTTCTCTCCTTTCTGTGAATGGTGGGGAAACATTCCCCCTATTCCAGGCGGAGAACAGGCGGTTTGTTGCTGGGAAGCGTACAACAAAGACAAAAAAATTGGGCGCTCTGTTTCCAGAGCGCCCAAAGTGAAGGTATAGTCAGCTGCCCAGATACGCTTTTTTGACGGCCTCGTTGGCCAGAAGTTCCCGGCCGGAGCCGGTCAGACTGATCCGGCCGGTCTCCAGCACATAGCCCACATCGGCAATCTTCAGCGCCATGTTGGCGTTCTGCTCGATGAGCAGAACGGTGACCCCTTGCCGGTTGATCTCCTGGATGATGTCGAAGATGCCCTTGACCACGATGGGGGCCAGGCCCAGGGAGGGCTCATCCATCATAATGATCTTGGGGCGGGACATTAGGGCGCGGCCCACGGCCAGCATCTGCTGCTCGCCGCCGGACAGGGTGCCCGCGGCCTGCCAGGACCGCTCCTTCAGACGGGGGAACAGGTCATACACCCAGTTCAAATCGTCCTCCAGGCTGTCTGTTCGGAGATAGGCCCCGATCTTCAGGTTCTCCAGCACCGTCAGGTCCGGGAAGACCCGCCGGCCCTCCGGGACCAGGGTGAGGCCCTTGGAGACGATGCGGTCAGGGGAGAGGCTGGTGATGTCCTCCCCCTGGAGGTGGATGCATCCGTGGGCGGGCTTGACCAACCCAGCGATGGTGCGCAGGGTAGTGGACTTGCCTGCGCCGTTTGCGCCGATCAGGGTGACGATCTTCCGTTCCGGCACTTCGAAGGTGATGCCCTTGACGGCTTCAATGCCGCCGTAGCTGACCTTCAGTTCATCAATCTTCAACATCGTCTGCCACCCCCAAATATGCCTCGATGACCCGAGGATTGTTCTGGACCTCCGCCGGAGTGCCCTGGGCGATCAGCTTGCCGAAGTCCAGGACATAGATGTGGTCGGAGATCCGCATGACCAAGTCCATGTGATGCTCGATCATCAGAATGGACAGGTCGTACTCGTCGCGGATTTTATGGATGAAGTTGGTGAGCTCCTGGGTCTCCTGGGGATTCATGCCGGCGGCCGGCTCGTCCAGAAGCAGCAGCTTGGGCTGGGTAGCCAGGGCCCGGGCGATCTCCAGCCGGCGCTGGAGGCCGTATGGCAGGGAACCGGCCACCTCGTCCTTCAGATGGGCCAGGTCCTGCTCCTCCAGAAGGGCCATGGCCTCCTCACGCATCCGCTTTTCTTCCGCGCGGTTAAAGCGGAAGGTGGCGGAAAATACGTTCTGCTTGGCCCTCATGTGCTTGGCGATGAGTACATTTTCAAACACCGTCAGGGCGGAGAACAGACGGATATTCTGGAAGGTCCGGGCGACGCCCAGGTGGGTGATCCGGTCGGGCGAGGGCCGGAGCACATGGTCGGAGAAGGCGTGGGGATCGGCGGTCCGCAGGGCCTCGGTCCGGGCGGCCTGCGCCTTGTCGTATGCCGCCTGAAGCGAGCTGCGCGTCTCCTCATCCCCGGCGGCCTGGATGGCGGCCAGGGCCTCCGGGTCGTCCAGATCGGGGTGGGCGGTGTAGAGGGCGGCGTTCTGTCCGGAGTAGCTCTTGACCATCTTGCCCTGGGGGTGGTTGCGGATCATGGGCTGCCCCAGAAAGTCCACCCGGCCGTTGGTGGGCTCATACACTCCAGTGATGCAGTTGAAGGCGGTGGTCTTGCCGGCGCCGTTGGGGCCGATCAAGGCCACGATCTCCCCCGCGTTGACGTCCACCGAGAGGTTGTTGACGGCTACCACGCCGCCAAACTGCATGGTGATGTTTTCGACATGGAGAATGTTCTGGCTCATTTTACGGCCTCCTTTGCGGCCTTGCGGGGCCGTTTCTTGAACAGATCGGTGATCTCCCGGTCGCCCATGATGCCCCGGCGGAAGAACAGCACCACGATCATAATGACCACGGAGAAGACCACCATGCGGAAGCCGTTGCGGAACAGGTCGGACTGGATGCCAAGGAAGGAACCGGAGTCCAGGCCGCGCAGCCACCACTCGGAGCAGGCCACATACAGGAAGGTGGCGATCACGCTGCCGGAGATGGAGCCGATGCCGCCGATGACGACGATGAGCAGGATCTCATAGGTCATGGTGGAGGTGTACACCATGGCCTGGGCGTTGCTGGCGTACATGGCGAACAGAGCGCCCCCCACGCCGGCGAAGAAGGAACTGATGCAGAAGGAGAGCATCTTGTGGTGGGGCAGGTTGATGCCCATGGCCTCAGCGGCGATCTCGTCCTCCCGGATGGCCTTGAAGGCCCGGCCGTAGGAGGAGTTGATGAGCATGACGATGACCGCCAGACACAGGATCATAATGAGCATGGGGAAGGCGGAGGAGAGATAGATGGTGCCGCTCTCCGTCTTGATGTTGAAGCTGGAGAAGGTGGGGATCTGGGTGATCATGTTGGCGCCGTTGGTGATGGGGCCCAGGGCCTGCCACTGGAACACCGCGCGGATGATCTCCGCGAAGCCCAGGGTGGCGATGGCCAGGTAGTCGCTTTTCAGGCGCAGCACAGGCAGACCGATGAGCCAGGCAAAGAAGGCTGCCACCAGGCCGCCCAGAACGATGGCCACCAGGACCCCCAGAGTCAGGCTGAGCATTCCGTCACCGAAGATCCCGGCAAACAGGTCCGGCAGGGAGAACTTCACCGCCGAGCCTCCGTAGAGGTAATAGACCGTATCCTTGGCGGCCACGGGGACCGTCAGGATGGCATAGGTGTACGCGCCCAGGAGCATGAAGCCCGCCTGTCCCAGGGAGAACAGTCCGGTGAAGCCGTTGAGCAAATTCATGGACACGGCGACCAGGGCATAGACCGCGCCCTTTTTCAGCACGGTGAACAGCTGGCCGGTGGGACCGATGGTGTTTTCCAGAAGGATCACCAGGGCCAGTGCGGCCACGGCCCCGAACAGGCTGAGCAGCGCGCCGGTGTTGACTCGTTTTTTCTCTAACATATTCCCGCCCCCTTACACTTTTTCGGTGGCCTTTTCCCCGAACAGGCCGGTGGGCTTAAAGACCAGCACGATGATCAGCAGGGCAAAGGTGAAGGCGTCCACAAAGGTGGTGGCCCCCTCGAAGGGGAGGGCCTTGATGATGTTTTCGCAGATGCCGATCAGGAATGCCCCGATGACCGCCCCGGGGATGGAGCCGATCCCGCCGAATACCGCCGCCACGAAGGCCTTCAGACCGGGCATGGCGCCGGCGGTGGGGGTGATGTAGGGGTAGTTGGTGAAGTACAGAATGGAGCCCAGAGCTGCCAGGGCGGAGCCGATGATGAAGGTGGTGGAGATCACCCGGTTGATCTTGATCCCCATGAGCTGGCTGGTCTCAAAGTCTTTGGCCACCGCCCGCATGGCCATACCGATCTTGGTGTGGTTGATGAGCTGTACCAGACCGAATACAAGGGCGATCACCAGAACAGGGGTGACGACGGTCACCAGCGTGGTGGAGGCCCCGCCGATGGTGACCATTTTGGACAGGGCGGGGATGGTGGGGTAGTTCATGGGCTGACCGCCGGTGACGAAGGTGGCGGTGTTTTGCAGGAGATAGCTTACGCCGATGGCGGAGATCATCACGGACATTCTTGGGGCGGAACGCAGAGGCTTATAGGCCACCCGCTCGATCAAAAAGCCCAGCAGGACAGTGATAAGGACGGCCAGCGCCAGGGTGACAGGCAGAGGCAGTCCCATGGTGGTCAGGTAGATGGCGATCAGGCCGGAGACCATGAACACGTCGCCGTGGGCGAAGTTGATCAGGCGCAGGATACCGTATACCATGGTGTAGCCAATGGCGATCAGGGCGTACTGACCTCCCACGGAGATGCCGGAGAGCAGTACGGAAATAGCGTATTCCACAAAGGTTTCCTCCCTTGTTTTCAGATTTGGGCGGTCTTGAAAAGGACCCTCCCGCTGTCCCTTTCAGGACGGCCCAGAATCAGGGGCAGAGCCGGAAATAGCTGTTTGGCGGGGGCCGTGCCCCCGCCAAACAGACACACAGCATATTTTAGGCGGTCTGGGACTTCTCCAGAGTCCATGCGCCGGCGGCGGTGTCACACACCTTGATATAGGCGGTGTCGCGGATGGCGTCGCCGTTGGTGTCATCAAAGGCGATGTGGCCGGAAACGCCGTCATACTCCACGTCCCACAGGGCCTGCTGTACATCAGAGGACTTGGGGGAGCCGGCGGCCTTCAGGGCCTCCAGGGCCACATAGTAGGCGTCATAGCCCATGGCGGTGACAGCGGCGATAGTGTCGTCGCCGCCGTTGGCGGTCTTGGCGTCGGCATTGGAATTGATGTAGTTCTTGATGCCCTCGTCAAACTCAGGGTTGCCGCCCTCCTGATAGAAGGTGGAGACATACAGATGTACGTTAGTGCCCTTGGCGGCCTCCAGGACCTTGTTGTCGTCCAGGGTGTCGGAACCCAGGAAGGGAATGTCAATGCCCAGCTTGGCGGCCTGGGTGATGATCTGGGTGGCGTAGGCGATGGAGACGGGGGTGAAGATGACCTCAGCGCCCTCGCTCTTGGCCTTGTTCAGGTAAGAGGTGAAGTCGGAGTTGTTCTTGGGGAAGCTGTCCTTGATCACGGTGCCGCCGGCGGCGGTGAAGGCCTGCTCAAAGAAGGCGATCAGGCCCTGGTCGTATTCGTTGCCCTGCTCGCCCAGCAGATAGGCCTTCTTGGCGCTGAACTTCTCGGTGGCGAAGTTGGCCAGCACGGTGCCCTGGAAGGGATCCAGGAAGCAGATGCGGAAGTAGTGGTCGTTGCCGGCGGTGACGTTGGGATTGGTGCAGGTGACGCCCATGGCGGGGATGCCGGCGTCACGGAAAATGGGACCGGCGGCGATGGAGACGCCGGAGCCGTAGGAGCCCAGAACGACGCTCACACCCTCGCTGACCAGCTGGGAGGCGGCGGAGGGGGCCTTATCAGTGGAGGAGCCGTTGTCGGCATAGACCAGCTCGACCTGGTAGGTCTCACCGCCCAGCTCCACAGTGGGGGTCTCAGAGTTGGCGAACTGCATCCCCAGCATTTCCTTCTTGCCGCCGGAGGCGGAGTCGCCGGAGGCGGGCTCAAATACGCCGATCTTAACAACCTTGTCGCCGTTAGAGGCGCCGGAGCCGGCAGGAGCGGAGCCGGAAGCGGATCCAGAGCCGGAACCGGAGCAGCCGGCCAGAGCGGACAGGAGCAGCGCTGCGGAAAGTGCGGACGCAAGGAACTTTTTCATGTTCATTCTCCTCTCGATTTGCTTGAGTTGGGTTGACGAAAAGTGTCTGCTTTGTGTGGACACTTGTTCGCTTAATGGGTACATTATACAGGATGCTGAGGAAAAATGCAAGTCGAAGCCCAACAAAATTTCAGGTCGAACCGGGGAAAATTTCCACATTGGAAATAAAAGAAAAAAGAGCCTGCCAGATCAGCGGGAGAGCTGTCTGACAGGCAGAGTCTGGGGCCGCCCTCAGGGGCGGCCGTTGGGCAGGTAATAGAGGAGAGAGGGGCGGCCGCCGGTGTCATAGTTGACCCGGCTGACCACCTCGCCCTGCTGGGTCAGGTAGGTGAGGTACCGTCGGACGGTGACGGAGGAGAGCCCGGCCTGGGCGGCCAGGGACTCACAGGTGCAGCCCTCCTCCGGGGCCTGGGCCAGATGGGTCCGGATCCGCTCCAGGGTGCGGGATTGGAGCCCCTTTGGGACGTCCTCAGGGCCGGAGGAGCCGGAGAACAGGGCGTCCAGCTCCTCCTGGCTGACGCTGCTGTGGGTGGCGATGGCGGAGCGCTGGCGGCAGAACTTATCCAGTGCCTGCTGGAAGCGGCGGGCGGTAAAGGGCTTGACCAGATAGTCCGCCACACCCAGCTTCAGCAGGGCGTCCACGGTCTTGCTGTCATTGGCGGCGGTGACCATCACCGCGTCGCTGGTGATTCCGAAAGAGCGCAGCTCCCGCAGAAGCTCCAGCCCGGTCATCCGGGGCATATAGACGTCCAGGATCAGCAGATCCGCCGGGTGGCGCAGCAGCCAGGGAAGCGCGTCCTGGCCGCTGCGGAAGCTGGCGGCCAGACGGAAGCGGGGATCCCGCTCCAGAAAGTTCTGATCGATGGAGGCGATCATGGGGTCGTCCTCCACGATCACGGCCTGATAAGTTTCCTGCATGGCGCTCTCCTTTACGCGTTGGGGGACGGTTCCTCTTCTGTCTGCTCCTCCTCCGGCGTCTGGAAGGAGAGGAAGAAGGCGGTCCCGGATTTTGGCTCGCTCTCCACCCGGATCTGGCCGTGGTACAGGTTGACCAGCTCCCGGATCCGGGACAGGCCAATGCCGTGCCCGTCTCCCTTGGTGGAGACGTTGGGTTCAAAAATGAAGGGGAGCAGCTCAGGCAGGATGCCCGGGCCGGTGTCCTCCACGCAGAGGAGCAGGCTGTCTGGCTTCTCCCGGATGGAGACGGCGATCTCCTTCTGCTTCCAGGTGGAGCGGTCCAGGGATTCGGTGGCGTTTTCGATGAGGTTGCCCAAAATGGTGACCAGCACCCCGGAGGGGAGGAAGCGGCCATCGGCGGACAGGGTGCTTCTGGGATCCAGGTGCAGGTTGATGCCCAGCTCCGCGGCGCGGCTGGTCTTGCCCACCAGAAGGGCGGCCACAGCGGTGTCCTCGATCTGGCTCATGACCCGGCTGACCGACTGGTGGTGGATCTGGGAGATGTCCAGGATGTACTGCTCCGCCTGCTCCACCTGCCCCAGCTGGATCATACCCAGGATGATGTGGAGCTTGTTGATGAACTCGTGGGTATAGGCCCGCATGGCCTCCACCAGATGGCGCACGCCGGTGAGCTCCTCCGCCATGGCGGTGGCCTCGGTGCGGTCCTGGAAGATGGCCACCGCGCCCACGATCTTGTCGTCCTCCCAGATGGGCATCCGGTCGGACAGGGCGGCCTTGCTGCCGGGAACGTGCTGGAGGTGGACGTTGTATTCCGGCTTTCCGGTGGTGAGCAGGCGGGGCAGCAGGGTATCGGGATAGAGCTCCTTCAGCGGCCGGCCCAGTACGTCGGAGGGCTGTTGCGCGTTGAGAAGGCGCAGGCCCGCGGAGTTGACATAGATCACATTTGTGTCCTTGTCGATGGCGATGACGCCCTCCTTCAGGGTCTCCAAAATGTCCTCGCGCTGGTGGAACATCTGGCGGAAGGCGTCCGGCTCATAGCCCAGCAGGGCCTCCTTGATGGAGCTGGACAGATTGCGGGACAGCACCAGGGCGACGCCGGCGGCCAGGAAAGTCAGGATGGCGAAGCAACCCACGGTGTCCAGCACGATCTGGTGGACGCTGCGCACCCCGATGCCCACGGATACAAAGCCCAGCAGGGAGCCGTCCAGATCATGGACCGCGGCGAGGGCGCGGTGCTCCGCGCCGGAGATGCCGGCGCCTGTGTCCACCTCGGTCAGCTCCCCCCGCAGGACCGTGAGCGTATCCACATCCGGGTAGACCGTCCCCACAAAGGCGGGGTCCGGGCAGTACCGGATGACGCCGTTGTGGTCGGCCACCACGATGGCGTCAATGTCCTGGACCCGGGAGATGGTCCCGTTCAGGTAGTGGGTGAGCACAGAGCTGTCCGCCCGGTGGGCCAGAAAATCGGCCACATCCGGCGACTGGGCCAGCACCTGGGCGGAATTCATCAGGTTGCGGTCCAGGTTCTGATACTCCATGCGCAGGGAGAACAGCAGGGTGGTGGCCATGCCCAGGATAGAGGTGGTCAGGACCAGGAACAGGCTGAGGGATTGCAGCTTATGGCGGATCGATATGGGTGAGTGTGCTTTCATCCAGGTTCCCTCCTCAGAATCAGAGACAGGTGGAAAATAGACAGCCGGTGCGGCACCGGTTTAGCTTTATTATAAGGAGGTTGTTAAGATGTGTCAAACATTTGAAGGGGAGAGAGGCAAAATTGTGGAAACGCACTTTTTTTACTTACAAAAGGCTATCCAAACCGCGGGATCTGCCGTACAATGAGGGACGTCAAACCGGACGGCGGCCCGTGTGTGCCGTATGTCGGAAGTCGATGGGAGGCGGTTTTTTGGAACAGATCAAAGTGCGTCTGATGGAGGAGCTCCAGACGCCCGTGGCCTTCACAATCCCGCTCTTCGGGGGGATCCCGGTCACCCTGTCTGTGGTGGTGTCCTGGCTGGTGATGGGGGCGCTGATCCTGGCGGCGGCGCTGGGGACCCGGCGGTTGAAGCTCCGCGATCCCGGCAAGCCGCAGCTGTGCCTGGAGATGGCGGTGGAGTTCCTCAACGGCTTCACCAAAAACAACATGGGGGCCCATGGACCGGATTTTGCCCCCTACCTGGGGACCATCTCCCTGTACATCCTGCTGTGCAACATCATCGGGATCTTCGGGCTGGTCCCCCCCACCAAGGACCTGAACGTCACGGCGGCACTGGCCATCATGAGCGCGGTGCTGATCTATGGGGCACAGTTTCGGTACCACGGGCTGCGGGGCGGGCTGAAAAAATTTATGGAGCCCATGCCCCTGCTGCTGCCCATCAACCTGATGGAGGTCGTGATCCGGCCCCTGGCCCTGTGTATGCGGCTGTTCGGCAATATCCTGGGGGCGTTTATCATCATGGAACTGATCAAGATGATGGCCCCGGCGGTGGTTCCCGTCCCGTTCAGCATCTACTTTGACCTGTTTGACGGCGGGATCCAGGCGGTGGTATTCGTATTCCTCACAGCCCTGTTTGTGGGCGAGGGGATCAAAGAGGAAGAATAAATCAGAGATCGGCCCCTGGGCTGAAATGAAGGAGGACATACTATCATGGAGATCGGAATGCTTGCAATCGGACTGGCTGTTTTCACCGGCATCGGAGCCGGCATCGGCATCGGCATCGCAACCGGAAAGGCCAGCGAGGCCATCGCCCGCCAGCCGGAGGCCGCCGGTAAGATCAACAGCACCCTGCTGATCGGCTGCGCTTTGGCAGAGGGCACCGCCATCTTCGGCTTCATCACCGCGCTGCTGATCCTGTTTATGAAGTAAGGGGGAAGGCACGATGTTGGATTTTCAGTTATCCACCGTGATCTTTACCGTCCTGAACCTGCTGATCCTGTATGTGGTGCTGAGAAAGCTCCTGTTCGGGCGGGTCAACCGCATCCTGGAGGAGCGGGCTGCCCTGGTGGAGAAGGAACTTTCCAGCGCCGAGCGTCAGAAGGCCCAGGCGGAGGAAATGCGGAAGGAGTATGAGGACCAGCTCGCCCAGGCCCATGCCCAGGCGGCCAAGATCGTGGATCAGGCCAAGGCGCGGGGCGAGCAGGAGTACCAGGCGATCCTGGACCAGGCCCAGGAGGATACCCGCCGGATGCAGGAGCAGGCCCAGGCCAAGAACCGGGCCGACCGGGAGAAGCTGATGCGCAGCGCCCGGCAGGAGGTGGCCCAGCTGGCCGTGCTGGCGGCGGCCAAGGTGACGGGACAGGCCCTGGACCAGGATTCGGACCGGGCCATGGCGGAGCAGTTTTTGTCGGAGGCGGGTGAGCGGAAATGAGCGATTCGATCCAGCGCAGCGCCGCGGTCCTCTATCAGATGGAGGAGGAGACGCCGGGGCTGAAGGAGTCCGCCCAGGCCCTGGTGTCGGACACCATGCTGTGGCCGGCGCTGAATGGGACCGGGGCAACCAGAGAGGAGAAGGAGGAACTGATCCGCACGGCGCCCATGCTGGCGGGGAAGGAGCAGCTGACCGCCTTTGTCCTCCTGCTGCTGGAGCAGGGGACGCTGGACAGTTTGCCGGCCATCCTGCGGGAGCTGCGGCAGCTGGAACTGGCGGCCCAGGGGGGCGCGGTGTGCGTGGTCACCTGCGCCCGGCAGCCGGATGAGGCCACCCTGGAGGATCTGCGCCGGGCGGTGTGCCGCCTGCGGGGACTGGAGCGTGTGATCCTTCAAATCAAGATCGACCCAGCCATTCTGGGCGGCTTTCGCCTGGAGGTCCAGGGTGTGGTCTATGACCGCAGCGTCCGGGGGCGTCTGGAGCGTCTGGCCCAGGGCCTAAAGGGCGATTTTGACGCGGACAGCGAGGAGCTGGAGGGTCTGGTAGAGGGCCTGAAATCCAAGATCCAGGGCTTTGAGGTGGAGGACGGCAGCGACATGGGCAGCCTGGTCCAGAACCTCAAGACACGGATCCAGGATTTCCAGTCCGTGGGCGAGGTCCAGGAGATCGGCCGGATCCTCAGTGTAGGTGACGGAATCGCCCAGATCCAGGGTCTGGACCGGGCAGTCTACGGCGAACTGGTGGAGTTTGAGACCGGTGTTCAGGGCATGGTCATGGACCTGTCCCGGAACAGCGTGGGCTGTGTCCTGCTGGGACAGGAGGCCGGCCTGCGGGAGGGCAGCATCGTGACCCGAACGGGCCGGCCTGCCGATGTGCCGGTGGGCGAGGCCATGCTGGGCCGGGTGGTGGACGCCCTGGGACAGCCTTTGGACGGAATGGGACCCATCCGCACCACAGAGACCAGGCCCATCGAGCATGAGGCCAGCGGCGTGATCTCCCGGGAGCCGGTGAACGCTCCGCTTCAGACCGGGATCCTGGCCATCGACGCCATGATCCCCATTGGACGGGGACAGCGTGAGCTGCTCATCGGCGACCGCCAGACGGGCAAGACGGCCATCGCGGTGGATACCATCCTGAACCAGAAGGGGGAGGACGTGATCTGCATCTATGTGGCCATTGGACAGAAGGCGTCCTCGGTGGCCCGGGTGCGGGATACCCTCCAAAAGCACGGGGCGATGGACTACTCCATCATCGTGTCGGCTACCGCCAGCGACCCGGCTCCCCTGCAATACATTGCGCCTTACGCCGGCGCGGCCATGGGGGAGTACTTTATGTCCCAGGGAAAGGATGTGCTCATCGTCTATGACGATCTGAGCAAGCACGCGGTGGCCTACCGGGCCCTGTCCCTGCTGCTCAAGCGCTCCCCCGGGCGGGAGGCCTACCCGGGCGACGTGTTCTATCTCCACTCCCGCCTGCTGGAGCGGGCCTGCCGCCTGACCCAGGAGTACGGCGGGGGTTCCATGACGGCCATCCCCATCATCGAGACCCAGGCGGGGGACGTGTCCGCCTATATCCCCACCAACGTCATCTCCATCACCGACGGACAGATCTATCTGGAGACCGACCTGTTCTTTGCCGGGCAGCGGCCGGCGGTGAATGTGGGCCTGTCGGTGTCCCGTGTGGGCGGAGCGGCCCAGACCCGGGCCATCAAGCGCACCGCGGGCACTATGCGCATCGACCTGGCCCGCTTCCGGGAGCTGGAGATCTTTACCCAGTTCTCCTCGGACCTAGATCAGGCGACCCAAAAGACGCTGGATCACGGCAAGCATCTGCTGGAACTGCTCAAGCAGCCCCTCTATCAGCCCATGTCAGTCAGTCGGCAGGCCGTTTTGCTGTACATCGGGACCAACGGGCTGCTGGATGACGTGCCGGTGGAGCAGGTCCGGGAATTTGCCTCGGGCTTTGCCGACCGCATCGAGCTGGAGCACCGGGAGCTGGCGCTGGAGGTCCAGCGGACGGGCAACCTGTCCGCCGTGGCCATCGAGACCATCCGGGCGGACCTGGAGAACTATAAGAAGGAGAAGCTGACGGTGGCCTGACCACGCCGGCGAGAGGGAGGGAGAGAAAATGGCCGGTACCAAGGAGATCCGGACCCGGATCAAAAGTGTGCAGCAGACCCTGAAGATCACCAGCGCCATGTATCTGATCTCCTCGGCCAACCTGCGGAAGGCCAAGGGGCAGCTGGACAGGGCGGCCCCCTACTTTACGAAGATCGACGCCACCATCGCGGACATTCTCCACCGCTCCCCGGAGCTGGAGCACAAGTTCTTCGACCCGCGGACCGACGTGCCGGAGCAGGAGCGGAAGGTGGGCTATATCGTGGTCAGCGGAGACAAGGGGCTGGCCGGGGCCTATAACCACAACGTGCTGCGCCGCGCGGAGGAGTATGTGCGCCAGTCGCCCCACCCCAGCCTCTTTGTGGTGGGGATCGTGGGCCGGGTCTACTTTCAGGGCCGGGGCATCCCCATCGTGGAGGAGTTCTCCCATGTGGTGCAGAACCCCACCATGCGGCGGGCCCGGGAGATCGGCGACGAGGTGGTCCGGCGGTTTCTGGACCGGAGCCTGGACGAGGTGCACATTTTGTACACCGAGATGGTCTCCCCCCTGAAGCTGGAGGTGCGTGAGCGCACCCTGCTGCCCCTGGACCGGGCCAACTTCCATTGGGAGCCTCCGGCGGGGCAGGGCGCGCCCCAGGAGGTGACCTATGTCCCATCGCCGGAGGCGGTGCTGGACAACATCATCCCCAGCGGCTATATCCGGGGGATGGTGTTCGGGGCGCTGGTGGAGTCCTTCTCTTCGGAACAGAGCGCCCGCATGACCGCCATGGAAGCGGCCAGCGACAACGCCAAGGAGATGCTCAGATCCCTGTCTCTGACCTATAACCGGGCCAGACAGTCGGCCATCACCCAGGAGATCACAGAGATCGCCAGCGGGGCCCAGGTCCAGGGAGAGCGCTAGGTGAAACGTCACCGGAAAGGTGTGTGCAGGTATGAAGGAATATAAAGGGACGGTGGCACAGGTCCAGGGACCTGTGGTGGACGTCCAGTTCGCCCGGGATGAGATGCCCTCCATCAAGGACGCCCTGTGGCTGGAGGTGGGCGGTCAAAAGCGTGTTATGGAGGTGGCCCAGCACATCGGCGGGGACACCGTCCGCTGCTTTATGCTCTCCCCCAGCGAGGGGATCGGCCGGGGCATGGAGGTGAAGCCCTGGGGCGGGCCCATCTCCGTCCCGGTGGGGGAGGGCGTGTTGGGCCGGATGTTCAATGTGCTGGGGGATCCCATCGACGGCAAGGGAGCAGTATCCGCCCAGGAGCACTGGTCCATCCACCGCCAGCCCCCCAGCTTTGCCGACCAGCGCCCGGTGGTGGACCTGTTTGAGACAGGGATCAAGGTCATCGACCTGCTGGCCCCCTATGCCCGGGGCGGCAAGATCGGCCTGTTTGGCGGCGCTGGCGTGGGCAAAACGGTGCTGATCCAGGAGCTGATCCATAATATCGCCACGCAGCACGGCGGATACTCCATTTTTACCGGCGTGGGGGAGCGTACCCGGGAGGGCAGCGACCTGTGGCGGGAGATGACCGAGTCCGGGGTCATTGAAAAGACGGCCCTGGTGTTTGGACAGATGAACGAGTCCCCCGGGGCCCGGATGCGGGTGGCCCTCACCGGGCTGACCATGGCGGAGTACTTCCGGGATCAGCAGCACCAGGATGTGCTGCTCTTCATCGACAACATCTTCCGCTATGTCCAGGCGGGCTCCGAGGTGTCCGCTCTGATGGGGCGGATGCCCTCCGCCGTGGGCTATCAGCCCACCCTGGCCAACGAGATGGGCGCGCTTCAGGAGCGGATCACCTCCACCCGGAGCGGGGCCATCACCTCTGTGCAGGCGGTATACGTCCCGGCGGACGACCTCACCGACCCCGCCCCCGCCACCACCTTCACCCATCTGGACGCCACCACCGTGCTGTCCCGGAAGATCGTGGAGCAGGGCATCTATCCGGCGGTGGATCCGCTGGAGTCCACCTCCCGCATTTTGGAGCCTGACGTGGTGGGAGAGCGCCACTATAAGGTGGCCCGGGCGGTGCAGGAGCTGCTCCAGCGGTACCGGGAGCTTCAGGACATCATTGCCATCCTGGGCATGGAGGAGCTCAGCGAGGAGGACAAGGTTGCCGTGGAGCGGGCCCGCCGCATCCAGCAGTTCTTCTCCCAGCCCTTCTCGGTGGCCCAGACCTTCACCGGCCTGGAGGGCCGCTTTGTGAAGCTGGAGGACACGCTGCGCAGCTTTGAGGCCATTTTGGGCGGCGAGCTGGACCATCTGCCCGAGGCCGCCTTCAGCATGACCGGCGATGTGGACGAGGTGCGGAAGAAGGCCCGGGATATGGGGGCGCTGTGAGATGGCGGAGGGAAAGTGCTTCCACCTGGAGGTGGTGACGCCTGACCGGCAGTTCTATATTGGGGACGCGGATTCCCTGGTCCTGCCCGCCATCGATGGCTACATGGGGGTGGAGGCCGGCCATGAGCCGGTGGTCACCGCCGTGGTCCCCGGCGAGCTGAAGTACCGCAGCGAGGGGGCCTGGACCCACGCGGTGGTCAGCCAGGGTCTGGCCGAGATCATGCCCGACCGGGTGATGGTGCTGACCACCTCGGCCGAGCGGCCGGAGGAGATCGACTGGAAGCGGGCGGAGGCCGCCAAGGAGCGGGCCGAGGAGCGTCTGCGCCAGAAGCTGAGTATTCAGGAATATTACAACTCCAAGGCCGCGCTGGCCCGGGCCATGGCCCGGCTGAAGGCGGCAAGAAAATAGAGACACGGCGGCGCCGGAGGCGGATGCCTCCGGCGCCGTATCGTTTTGTAACGGAGGCGCGGCCTGCGCCTCCCCTGACCGTGGGCTGGAATTTGGAAAAAGGGCTTGTGCGGAGGGCGGAGGAGGTGTACACTGAATAGAAAACGGATGGGGGAGACGTGGCTTGGCGCAGCAGGAGTATGATTTTTCACAGGGGAGCATCGCAAAGAATATCATGTCCCTGGCCGTCCCCATGACGGCGGCCCAGCTGATCAACGTGCTGTACAGTGTGGTGGACCGGATGTATCTGGGGCGGCTGCCGGGGCACTTGGCGCTGACGGGGCTGGGGCTCACCATCCCCATCGTGTCCATTATCATGGGCTTTGCCAACCTGTGCGGCACTGGCGGCGCGCCCCTGTGTTCCATCTGCCGGGGCAGGGGGGACCAGGAGGAGGCGGAGCGGGTGATGGGCAACGCATTTACTCTTCTGCTGATCTTCGGCGGGGCGGTGACCGCCCTGTTCCTGATCTTCAAACGGCCCATCCTCTACCTGTTTGGGGCCAGCGACGCCACCTATCCCTATGCAGACGCCTATATGACCGTCTATCTTCTGGGGACGGTATTCGTGATGATCGGGTTGGGCATGAACCCGTTCATCAACGCCCAGGGCTTCGGCCGGGTGGGGATGATGACGGTGGGGCTTGGGGCGGTGGTGAACATCGTGCTGGACCCCATTTTCATCTTCTGGCTGGACCTGGGGGTGCAGGGGGCGGCCTGGGCCACCGTGATCGCTCAGGGCTGCTCCGCCGTGTGGGTGCTGGTCTTTCTCACCGGGCGGAAGGCGGCCCTCCGCCTGCGGCCCAGGTACATGGTGCTGAAGCCTGCCCGGGTGCGGAAGATCGTCTCCCTGGGCCTGTCCGGCTTTTTTATGAACCTGACCAACAGCCTGGTCCAGGTGGTGTGCAACGCCACCCTCCAGGTCTACGGCGGCGACCTGTATGTGGGCGTGATGACCATTATCAACTCCCTGCGGGAGGTGTTTATGATGCCCATTCACGGGCTGTCCAACGGGGCCCAGCCGGTGACGGGCTATAACTACGGGGCGGGGCTGTACAGCCGGGTGCGGCAGTCCATTCGCTTCAGCGTGGCGGGGACGGTGGGCTGCGCCGCCCTGTTCTGGGCGGCGGCCATGGTGTTCCCGGGGGCGCTGATCCGGATCTTCAATGGGGACGCGGAGATGCTGGCAGCCGGTGTCCCGGCCATGCGGATCTACTTCTGTCTGTTCATTCCCATGTCGCTCCAGATGGCGGGGCAGGGGGTGTTCGTCAGCCTGGGCCGCTCCCGGCAGGCGATCTTCTTCTCTCTGCTGCGCAAGGCGGTGATCAACGCCCCCCTGACAGTTCTGCTTCCGGTCTGGATGGGGACGGACGGGGTGTTCGTGGCGGAGGCGGTGTCCCAGCTGGTGGGGGGGCTGGCCTGTATCATCACCATGTATTGGACGGTATACCGCCCCTTCGGCCGTCTGCCGGACCGGGCGGGGGGATGCAAAGAGGACAGAGAGGACAGCTGAGAAGCTGTCCTCTTTTGCTGTAAAAAACGGCCGGCAGCGGTGCTGCCGGCCGGACTGGATGTTTCTGCGGAGTTGGGGCTTATGCCCCGGTCACATATTTTGTCTGGGTCCTGGTGTCCCGGCCCGCGCTGTTTTCCGCGAAGATCGTTACAACGACCTTGTACTTACTTTCGGAACTGCAACTACTTGAAATGACATTACTGTGGGACACTGTATTACTGGCGATCATTCCAGAATCATTTTCGGTAAAGCTGTCATCTAAAATCCAACGACTCCCTGATTGTCGATAAATATAGATGCTTTCACATCCGATTTTTTCCATTCTCCCTGCACCAGTAACATCAAACTCGACATCTATGTAGTTATTAGAAGAAGATGCGGAGATGGAATAAGACATGATTTGTTGGCTTGCATAAGGTTCAGATGCGAAAGATGGAATGGCAAAGGCCAACAGACAGACAATGGTAAGAATCAATGCGTACAGTTTTTTCCGTTTCATTGTTCAATGACCTCCTCGAAAACAGAGTCAATGATTTCTTTTAATGCAGGGAGTGAAAGTGTAGTGCTTACAGAATACTCTGTGTGGTCTTTGCTCCAGACAGATACCAAGCTAGCTAAATTTGTGAATATATAGTAATCAATATCGTTTTGGTTATATATTTCAACAGATTGAGAATCTTTTTCGTAGATAGGAAAAGAACTGTCTCCACCGTGAGAGACTTGAAAGATAAGATAATCTGTGCCATCCTCATATAACATGACAAATTTAACGTTTTCGTCATTTGCATTAGAGTGTAGCTTCGTTTCAGTTACTTGGAAACCGTCTGGAATGTAAGCTGGAAACATGAATGTGGAACAACCAACGCCTTTTAACTTGTTATATATTTCGTGATATTCTTCCGGGACATCCCTCCTGTCTGTTTGACTGTCCTGCGCCGCCGGGGCGGCGGCCTGGACAGAGCCGGACGCATCCTCCCCGGGCAGCGCGCCGAAGCTGAACGCGCTGTCCGTCCAGCGGGCGATGGCGCCGAACACATCCACGCCGGACGCCTGGGCCACGACCATGGAGCTGAACAGAAACGTGGTCAGCAGGGCCGCCGCCGCGGCGACCCGGAGCAGTGTGCGCAGGCGGACCCTGCTCCGCCGGGAGGCGCGCCTGCCGGAGACCTGTCCGGCGGCCCGCTGTACCCTGGCCTGGAACCCGGCATAGGCGGTCCCGGCGTCCGGGTGGTCCGGCATGGGCGCCTTTCGGTCCAGGGCGTCCAGATACGCGTCGATTACGGCGGGGTCGTATTCCGCCTCCGTCATGGCCTCCAGGGCGGCCTCCAGTTCCCGCTCCAACTGGGCGGCCGTCATGGGATTCAGCCGCTCGGGTGAGACGTCCAGGCAGTCAGGCCGTTCGGCCGGATCAAAATGGTGCTTCAAAGGAGAATCCATAGCTGCCCCCTTTCCTCCCCTTCTATCATATATATGTCATAAACCGGGGAAATTGTTGCAGGTCGGTCAAAAAAATAAATCCCAATTTTATGCCGCGTTCCCGGACGAGGGTTTTTTCTGCCCCCAGAGTGGGAAAGTGCAAAAATTGGAGATCTCACGTTTGTTTTGGCTCAGGCTTCCGCGGGCTTCCGTCCCAGAGCGCCCGGAACCGCCGGACAGCCCGGGATACCCGGCTGCGGCCGCCGACCTCTGAGATGCCAAGGAGGTTGGCGATCTCGTCATAGTCCAGCCCCTGCTCGAACCGCCACAGGAGGACCTCCCGGTCCTGGGGAGAGAGCTGCCGGGGCAGCGTCTCCGCCAGCGGCGGGCTGGCCTCTCCGGCCGCCTGGTCAAACAGGGTGTCCAGTGGGATCTCTTGCCGCCGGGCCGTGCGCCGCCGCTCATTGATCGCCAGGTTGTGCAGGGCCTTCATCAGCCAGCCCTCCGGGCACGGGTGGGCCCGCAGCGCCTCCCCTTGAAAGAGGGCCAGAAGAAAGGTCTGCTGGACCAGGTCCTCCGCGCTCTCCGAACTGCCCATCATGCGGTAGGCCACCCGGAACAGCTTTTCATACAGCTGGAGATACAGCGTGTGGATCAATTCGTTGTCTCCGTCCAAATTGCGGCTCACCTCGTTCCAGCTTGTGTTTTTTACATCATAGCACATTTTGCCAAACAGGGAAGATGAAATAGAAAAATTTTAATCTATGCAGAAAAAATATTTCTTTCATGTGCCACAAAACGCCTTCCTCACGACATATATCAGTAGAAGCAAATTTTGAGAGGGGTGATTCCAGTGGGCCGGTGTGTTGCGCGAAGTTCGTAGTTCCTCCCAAATCAAAAGAAAGATTAACTATTAAAAATCAACCCCAAAAATGAATGGTGGTGGTGAAAAAGAGATGGCTCAAGAAAGGTATAGCAAAGCTGAGGTCTTGTCAGACCCCTGCTGGCTATTCAAGTAGCTGCGCTTAAGCCGCTGAGCAATATGGCTGCCTGGATTTCTCCATGGCAAATATCAAACGAATCAACTTTTTGGCAGCGTGAGAGATGGCAATATTGTAGTGTTTTCCCTCCGCCCGCTTCTTGGCGAGATAATCAGCAAAAGCCGAGTCCCAGTGGCAGACATACTTGGTTGCGTTGTAAAGTGCGTAGCGTAAGTATCGGGAGCCACGCTTTTCCATGTGCGGGTAGCAATTTTTGAGCTGTCCGGATTGGTAAGTGGAGGGGGACATCCCGGCATAAGCCAACAGCTTGTCCGGGGAGTCAAAGCGGGTGAAGTCGCCGACTTCAGCCAGGATCATGGCAGCCATGCGGAACCCCAGCCCTGGGATAGTGGTGATAGGAGAATGAAGCTCATCCATAATGGATTGGATTTGCTCTTCGATTTCATCAATTTCACGATTCAGTTCACGGATGAGCCGGATGGTGTGCTGCAATTCAAGGGACTTGGCAGGCATCTGAGAGCCAATAGAGTTTTTGGCGGTATCTCGTATTTCAAGAGCCATATCCCGTTTGTAGTGACCATTGGAGGCGGTTTCGAGCAGTGCTTTCAGCCTTGCCAAATGGGCTGCAGCAACCTGTTTAACGCCGGGGAACTCTTCCAGCAAAGCGTAGACAGAGGCAATGTGCAGAGATGGAACCAGCTTTTCCAGTTCTGGGAACAGGATACAGACAAGCCGGGCAATGGAACTTTTCAGTTTGGCACGCTCTTTTACCTTGTCGAAACGGTATCTGGTCAGTGACTTTAATTCTTCGTTGTGGTATGCTGTATCAGTGTAGGGTTTGAGGCCCGCATCGGATAACAGCATAGAAGCAATCGTTCGCGCATCCACCCGGTCAGTCTTGGTCTTTCGCAGGCTGAGGCTCTTTCGGTAAAGATTTGTGCGCAAGGGGTTCAGGACATAGGTGGCCAGACCGTTGTCAAGGAGAAACCCGAGCAGATTGTAGCTGTAATGTCCGGTAGCCTCAAGCCCTACTCTTATTTTGTCCTGCGGTGCGCTACATTCCTGGATTCGCTGCAACAGGCCGTGGAACCCATCCAAGGTATTGGAAATTGTGAACACATCCGCCAGGACTTCACCATCAGAGCTGACAATAAAGCAATCGTGCTTATCTTTTGAGACATCGATGCCAACAGAAACCACCATAACAAATACCTCCAACGATAAATATGTGATGCTGCATCCACAGTGCTCCTTACTTTTGTAGCCTTGTTCCATATAAACCGTCTGGCGGTATTTAACTGATCAACAAAATTGTAAGGGGCTGTGGTTGGAACCTTTCTTGAACCATCTTGTGGTAGGGGGATTACACCGATCCACAGCATCCCTTACAGTGTAGCACAGCCCTTGGAGAGGGGCTTTAATAACTACTACTCTATAATACAAGGAAGATAAAACCACGAAGCGTAAACTGATGTCTGTGGTTCTTGCGATGGCGATGGCTCTTTCCCTGTGCATTTCTGCCAGTGCGGCGGCTGATCCTGTGATTGATACGATTCAGGTCGGTGAGTACACGATTGAGATTCTTCCTGGTAGCCCTGAGGAGTTTATGACTCGCGAGAAGGTTCTGGTTTCTGCCTATTGGTATGAGGGCGAGGATGAGTTTATTGAAGAGTTTGATTGTGTGAAGGGAGAAGGAAATTCCGTCAACGTGTGGATCAATAACACGAAGGGTAACGGAGATCTTGTTCCTGTCTTTTACATCGATGGGGATGAGGTGGCCGATTCCCGCCTGAAGCTGCCCCAGGGCGAGCAGAAAACATATCGGATCTACAACAGCAACAATGGCGACATGAATAACCACATTGAGGTCAATGTATCTTCCTATGACCATCATGTGATGTATTTTGAATTTGCGGCCCGTCAGTTCAAGTATGTCGGGTGATTGAACAGTGGCGGACCCGGCCCTGTGGCCGGGTCCGCAGGAAAACAGATATTTTATGATGGAGGTTCCAAATTATGAAGAAGGAAAAGATCACTTCCTTTCTCAGCGGTGTGGTAAGCTGCACCCTGGTGCTGGGGCTGGCGACGACTGCCCTGGCCGCCACCGGGAACATGTCCTTTGGCCGGGTCAATGTCAGGCTGAACAGTGAGGAAGTGTTTGCACAGGGTGAAGAGCTGCGCACAGACGCGGGACAGGCCATCCCGTCCAGCATCACCTATACAGACGAAACCGGGGGCGACACGACCTATGTGCCCCTGTCCTATCTGTCCCGCCTGCTGGATACCCCGGTGGGCTGGGATCAGGCCAGCAAGACGGTGAAGCTGGGGTACAGCGCCGCCCTTCCCGGGGACGGAAAGCCCGGGAGCGGCGGCATTGGGTTTGAGGAGACCGACAATCCCTCCGCGGGCCTGACCGACCTGCCCCTGAAGGCCGTCGGCAGTGTGGCCGCCCCCTTCCAGGAAGTGGAGCCCATCCCCACCGACGACATGGATCGGGGTATTTCCTATGCGATCGCCCCCACGGACTATACCTCTCAGGAGGGCTATGAAAACGCCGTCCCGATGTCGGTGGGCAACGGCGAGTATTGCAGCGTCACGGTGACCAACCACAACAGCTATCCCCTGCTGTTCACCCTGGGCCGTGCCTATAATCAGGGCAGTGACGAGATCTATACCCACATCCCCGCAGGGCAGACGGTGACCCGTACCGTCAAGTTCGAGAAGGATCCCAACGCGCTCACCAGTCCCAAGCTGCTGGTGGCGGTGGGATACTATGAGGCCATTGAGGATATGCACATCTCCATCAAAGCGGTGCAGTTTTCAAAGTGACGGGATGAATGTCCCTTCTGTCCGCCCCAAACGACAATAAAACAGTCTGAGAGCCCCGGACCGGGAAACGGTCCGGGGCTCTGCGCTATGATTGAAAAGTGGGATCAGGCGTTCCGCGCCCGGGCCAGGCTCCCGCTGCGGATCAGCACCTGCATCACCGCGACTGCCGCCGCCAGCCCAAAGACCGCCTGGACGATATTTCCCGGGATGGAGGCCGCTGCCGCCAGACCCTTGCCCAGCAGCAGACAGGCATAGCCGAAATAGCCTGCCACCAGGATGGTCCCGGCCGCCGCACCCCCGGCCAGCTGTCCCGCCAGAGAGGGGCGGTCCCCCCGCTGGAAGGCCCGGAGGATCAGGGCGGCTGCCACCGCCATGCAGGTCTTGATCACCAGGGTGCCCGGGGCGTAGTGGGCATAGCCGGAGAGCAGGTCGGCCAGCATGGAGCCGATCCCGGCCGCCGCTCCGCCCCACGCGGGGCCCAGGACCCAGGCGGACAGCAGTACGCCGCAGTCCCCCAGATTGACGTAGCCCTGCATGGGGGATGGGACCTGGATCACCATGGTCATCACCGTGGTCAGGGCGGTGAACAGTGCGGCCAAAACCAGCCGGTGCAGTTTTTTATCAGTCATGTTTTTCCACTCCTCGCTTTGACGCGGGTCCGGACCACGATCAAAAAGTTCTTGCATTTCTGCCTGACTTATAGTTTAATCGAAACTGGCATGAAAGAAAGATTCAAATTGATCTATTTTTACCAGATCAGATCGGGGAGGATAAAATGCTGACCTATGATATGGAGCGGCGGGGCCGCCTGCCGCTATATGATTATCTGTGCCGCTGTATCAAGGAGGATATTTGGAACGGGGCCCTGGGACCGGGGGAGAAGCTGCCCTCCAAGCGGGCCCTGGCCCGCCATCTGGAAGTGGCGGTGGCCACCGTGGAGAACGCGTACAGCCAGCTGGTGGCGGAGGGCTATCTCTACGCCGAGGAGAAGCGGGGCTATTTTGTCAGTCCCCTGGAAACCGGGGACCGGCCGCGCCCGGCGGAGGCCGTTCACGCCTCCGGCCCGGCCTGCGCCCTCCCCATGCCGCAGCGGGATTGGCTGCTGGACCTGACCAGCGGCGGAGCGGGCACCGAGGGATTTCCCTTCACCGTCTGGGCCCGGCTGATGCGCCGGGTGCTCACCGACCGGGGGGAGCAGCTGCTGCGCTCCTCCCCCCACAACGGGGTGGAGGAGCTGCGCCGGGCGGTGGCCAGCTGCCTGCACCAGTTCCGGGGGATCACGGTGTCGCCGGAGCAGGTGGTGGTGGGGGCCGGGACGGAGTACCTGTATGGGCTGATCGTCCAGCTGCTGGGCCGGGATCTGAGCTATGGGGTGGAGGACCCGGGGTACCCCAAGGCGGGGAAGGTCTACGGGCTCCACGGGGCGCGGTGTGTCCCCCTTGCCCTGGACGAGAGCGGCGTCCCGGTAGAGGCGGTGGAGCGCTCCGGGGTCCAGGTGGTCCATCTGTCCCCATCCCACCAGTTCCCCAGCGGCGTGGTCATGCCCATCGCCCGGCGGCAGAGCCTTCTGCGCTGGGCGGAGGAGGAACCGGGGCGGTATCTCATTGAAGATGACTACGACAGTGAGTTCCGCTTCACCGGGCGGCCGATCCCGCCCCTTCAGAACATCGACCGGGCGGGGCGGGTGATCTATATGAACACATTTTCACGCTCCCTGGCCCCCTCGCTGCGCATCAGCTATATGGTGCTTCCCCCCGCGCTGCTGGAGCGGTACCAGAGGACGTTGGGGTTTTACTCCTGCACTGTGCCTGCCATGGAGCAGTATACCCTGGCCCGGTTCCTCTCCGAGGGGTACTTCGAGACCCATGTCAACCGGATGCGGGGCTTCTACCGGGGGCGGCGGGACCAGGTGCTGGACGCCCTGTCACGAAGTCCCCTGGCTGGGTGGTATCAGGTGCGGGGAGAGGATGCGGGGCTCCACTTCCTCCTCCGGCTGGAGACGGAGCGAGACGACCGCAGCCTGGCCCGGGCGGCGGAAGAGCGGCAGATCCGGCTGTCCTTCCTGTCTGACTACGGCGGCGGCGAGTCCCACGTTCTGGTGGTCAGCTACCCCGGGATCGAACTGGCCCGCCTGCCGGAGGCCCTGGCCCATCTGGCGGAACTTCTGTGATAGGGGAGGTGCTGGCAAAGGGAATAGGAAGCTGCCGGAAACAGGAAAATATTCCCGGCGGTTTCTTGCCGGTCACCTAGAACACCGCTCTGCTGGCGGGATCAGCGGGATCGAACCGCCAACGGGCACGAGGCCCGTTGGCGTCTGCCGCTGACAGATCGGATGGCATGAGGTCAGCGGTTCGCCCGGCTTTTCAGGAAAAAGAAAAACAGCCGTCTGTTCAGACGACTGTTTTCTGGTGGAGATAAGCGGGATCGAACCGCTGACCTCTTGAATGCCATTCAAGCGCTCTCCCAGCTGAGCTATACCCCCAACTCTATTGTTCGTTGGCGAACCTGGCGAACAACAGGGTTTATTTTAGCAGAGAGAGATGAAAATGTCAACCCTATATTTTGCGTTTTTTTAAAAAATTTTGAGATGCAGGGGCGCGCTGCAAGATAGGCTTGCAGCGCGCCGCGGATCGTCTCGCGTTCTTTTTACAGTCCCAGCTTCATGGAGACGACGTTGTCCACCATGGCCAGAGCGTTGTCCAGCATCAGGGGGTCCTTGCCGCCGCCCATCGCGGAGTCGGGCTTGCCGCCGCCGGAGCCGCCGGCGATGGCGGACACCTGCTTGACGATGTCCCCCGCCTTTACGCCGACCTTGACGGCCTCCTTGCCGCAGACGGCCAGGAAGGTAATCTTATCCCCGCTGACGGCGGCCAGCACGCCCACCACGCTGGGCTCCTTATCCCGGAGCAGGTCGCCCATCTTGCGCAGTTTCCCGGCGTCGGCGTCAGGAACGGTGGCGGTGAGCACCTTCAGACCGCCCACCTCATGGGCGGCAAAGAGGAAGCGCTCAGCTTCGTTGGCGGCCTCGCGGGCCCGGAATTTCTCCAGAGTGTGGTTCAGGTTCTTCATTTCGGACATGACCTGCTCCGCCTTCTCCCGCAGCTCGCCGGGCTTGGCCTTCAAGACGGCGGCGGCCTGGAACAGCATCTCCTGATTCCGGTTCATCACAGCCAGAGAGGCCCGGCCGGTGGTCGCCTCGATGCGGCGCACGCCAGAGGCTACGGAGAACTCGCTGCTGATGTGGAACACGCCCACCTTGGCGGTGTTGTCCAGGTGGGTGCCGCCGCAGAACTCCACAGAGTAGCCCTTACCCATGTCCACCACCCGGACCGTGTCTCCGTACTTCTCGCCGAACAGGGCGATGGCGCCCCGCTGCTTGGCCTGCTCAATGGGCATCTCCTCGGTGACCACGTCATAGCCGGACAGGACAGCCTCATTGACCATGGCGCTGACCTGGGAGAGCTCCTCAGCGGTCAGGGCGGAGAAGTGGGTGAAGTCGAAGCGGAGCCGGTCGGGCTCCACCAGGGAGCCGGCCTGGTGGACATGGTCGCCCAGGACCTTGCGCAGGGCGGCGTCCAGCAGGTGGGTGGCGGAGTGGGCACGCATGATGGCCTGACGGCGGTCGGCGTCCACCTGAGCCTGGACGGTGTCTCCCAGCTTGAGCACGCCTCCGGCCAGCTTGCCGGAGTGCATATACTTGCCGCCCTTGTTCTTCTGCACGTCAGTGACCTGGAAGGTTACGCCGCCCATGCACAGCGTGCCGTGGTCGGCGGTCTGGCCGCCCATCTCGGCATAGAAGGGGGTCTTGTCCAGCACGACGATGGCCTCCACGCCGGGCATCAGCTCCTCGGCCTGCTCATTTTCCACCACGATGGCCACGACCTTGGCGTCGGAGACGGTCAGCGTGTCATAGCCCATAAACTGGGTCTCGGGGACCTCCTTACCGAACTCCACGCCGGCCCAGCCCAGATCGCCCAGGGCCTCACGGGCCTTCCGGGCCCGCTGGCGCTGCTCGTCCATCTGCTTGTGGAACTCAGCCTCGTCCAGCGCCATGCCCTGTTCCTCCACCATCTCCAGGGTCAGGTCCATGGGGAAGCCGTAAGTGTCGTACAGCTTGAAGGCGTCCGCACCGGAGAAGGTCTTTTCCCCTTTGGACTTGTGCTCCTCCAGCATATCGTGGAAGATCTTCAGACCGCCGTCGATGGTCTTGGCGAAGTTCTCCTCCTCCACCCGGATGACCTTGGTGATATAGTCCTGGCGCTCCCGCAGCTCGGGGTAGTGGCCCTCGTTCTCGTGGACGACGGTGTCACACACCTTGTACAGGAAGGGCTCGTTGACCCCCAGCAGCTTGCCATGGCGGGCGGCCCGGCGGAGCAGGCGGCGCAGGACGTAGCCCCGACCCTCGTTGGAGGGGAGGACTCCGTCGCAGATCATAAAGGTGGCGGAGCGGATGTGGTCGGTGATGACCCGGAGGGAGACGTCGGTGGCATGGCTCTGGCCGTAGCTGGCCCCGGTGATCTCAGTGACTTTTGCAGTGATGTTCATCACGGTGTCCACATCGAACAGGGAGGGGACGCCCTGGCACACGGCGGCCAGGCGCTCCAGGCCCATGCCGGTGTCGATGTTTTTCTGCTTCAGCTCAGTGTAGTGGTTTTCCCCGTCGTTGTCGAACTGGGAGAACACCACGTTCCAGACCTCCATATAGCGGTCGCAGTCGCAGCCCACGGTGCAGCCGGGCTTGCCGCAGCCATACTGGGGACCGCGGTCATAGTAGATCTCGGAGCATGGGCCGCAGGGACCGGAGCCGTGCTCCCAGAAGTTGTCCTCCTTGCCGAACTTGAAGATGCGCTGGGCGGGGATGCCGATCTCCTCGTTCCAGACCCGGAAGGCCTCGTCATCGGCGGGGGTGGTCTCATTGCCGGCAAAGACGGAGGGGTAGAGCCGCTCCGGGTCCAGGCCCACCCACTCCGGGCTGGTCAAAAATTCCCAGGCCCAGTGGATGGCGTCCCTTTTGAAGTAGTCGCCGAAGGAGAAGTTGCCCAGCATCTCAAAATAAGTGCCGTGGCGGGCGGTCTTGCCGATGTTTTCGATGTCGCCGGTGCGGATGCACTTCTGGCAGGTGCAGACCCGGTGGCGGGGGGGCTCCTTCTCGCCGGTGAAGTAGGGCTTCATGGGGGCCATGCCGCTGTTGATGAGCAGCAGAGAGGCGTCGTCCTGGGGCACCAGGGAGAAGCTGGGCAGGCGGAGGTGCTCCTTGCTCTCAAAGAAAGCCAGGAACATCTCCCGTAACTCGTTCAGTCCAAAGGGTTTGGGATCGCGCATGGGTATTACCTCCATATCAAGTAAAGTGTGAATTGAACTTGGATTTGCTTCGCGTGGATATGCCGGGGATCAGCGCTTGGAGACCTCCAGGCCGATCAGCTCCATCTCCGGGTCAAAGGCCACCCGGAACATGACGCTGTCCTTGGTGTATTTGCAGTAGATGACGGCGATGCCGTGGGGCTCAGGCTCCTGGCTGCCGGTGACCAGGGTGTCGTCCAGCTTGCGGTACTGGCCCGCCTTCTCTGTGGCGGTCTCCACCTGGGTCTGGATCTGTTCGGCCGTCAACCCCTCCCGAATATCTGACCGGAACTGCGCCAGCACGGCGGAGTAATCCCCGTCGGTCAGCTGCTGCACGACTGCCTCGCCGGCGGCTAGGACGGCATCCTCCTCCATTCCATCCGGGAGCGGTTTCCCCTTACAGCCAGCCAGCATCAGCACACACAGGGCGGCAGCCAAGGCTGCGGCCCAACGCTTTTTTCTCATGGTTCTCCTCCTTCCAGCATCAGCTCTGCCGTGGAAAACAGGGCGGCCCGCCCAGCCAACAGGACCCGGTCCCCCTCCAGGCGGCAGTACAGCGTGCCGCCCCGGGGAGAGGCCTGCCGGGCGGTCAGCTCCCGCTTTCCCAGCCGCTGCGCCCAGTAGGGGACGATGTGGCAGTGGCCGGAGCCGCACACCGGGTCCTCGGGAAGACCCATCTTGGGGGCAAAGGTGCGGGAGACACAGTCGTACGCCGTCCCGGTGCCGGGGGCGGTGACCTGCATCAGGGCGCCCTTCAGTGCCTTCACCTTGTCCAGGTCGGGCTTCAGCTCCATCACCGTGCGCGGGTCGTCAAAGACGCACACCAGGTCCCGTGCCCGCCAGACCTCCCGGGGGCGGGCCCCCAGGGCGTCAACGATCTGGTCGGTGACCTCCAGCTGCTTGAGGGGGTAGGCGGGAAGATCCAGTTCAAACAGCTCGCCCCGCCTCCGGACGGTGAGGGGGCCGCTGAGCGTCTGGAAGTGGAGCGCCTCCGCCTCCGGCTCCACAAACCGGCAGATGGCATAGGCGGCCGCCAGGGTGGCGTGTCCGCACAGGGATACCTCACCGCTGGGGGCGAACCACCGCAGATGCCAGTCCGCCCCCTTCCGGACGGCGAAGGCCGTCTCCGGCAGGCGGTTTTCCCGGGCAATGGACAGCATCTGCTGGCCGCCGGGCCAGGTCTCCGGCAGACACACCGCGGCCGGGTTTCCCTCAAAGACCCGGTCGGCAAAGGCGTCCACCACATATTGTTTCATCGCTGCACAGACCTCCTTGCTGAAAAAAGCGCCCCTGAGCCGGTTCCCGATGCAGGAAGCCGGCTCAGGGGCGAAAGAATTTCTTCCACGGTACCACCCTGATGATCCCCATGGGGGATCCCTCGTTGTCATCCCAGGTAACGGGGATGGGCCGTCCCGGTCGTCCCGGGCCGCTCCGGAGTGGCCTGTGCCGTTCGCCTGCCGGGGGCTCTCACCCTCCCCCCTCGCTGCGGGCCGCTTGCGGCAATTTGCTCCATCTGCGCGTTTAACAGAGATATTCTATCATAATTTATCCGCTTGTCAAGGGCGGCTTGGAACGATCCGGCGGAAGGCCTAGAACCATCCGGCGGAAGCATTGTGCGAAAAAACCAGCAAAAAAAGGTTGACATCCGGGCGGCAGTGTGGTAATATAACCAAGTCGCTGAGAAACAGCGCAGTTCAACCGCTTGCGCGAGTGGTGGAATTGGTAGACTCGCTGGCTTCAGGTGCCAGTGCTCGCAAGGGCGTGCGGGTTCGACTCCCGCCTCGCGCACCATCGGAGTATCCTTTGGGATACTCCGATTTTTTATTATGAAATTGTTCTGTAATAGTTTTACAAAAACGTGCAACTTTTGGCCTATTTTCCCCTATTTATGAAGAATGATTTTCTTGTTCTTTTAAAGGGGAATAACTATTGTACTATAAGCGATGTTTCAGTACAATACAAAAGGGTGCAGGACTACCAAGCTGGGTCAAATAGACGCATCATTCAGAAGGCAAAACTCACTGTGTGGAATGCTTGAGGTCGGATGGTTGTTGGTTTCAAAAAGAAAAAGCTCCGCCTTGTCCGCACCATCCATACCGCCACTGCACATTAGAGCCAATTTCCTATGCAGTGGTTTTGATGGATACAACATCATATAGCGATTACAGTAAATTCGATCCATACTTATTTGATCCCAGAAATTACTATAAGCACGGAAAGAACAAGTATGCCAGTAAGGGTGTTCATAAAGGTATGCAGGGGTGGATTTGCGATGAACGCAATATTGAGAACGGTTGGCTTGTCAATTTTCCTCAATACGGTGAAAAGGATGATATTGCAACAATAGCAATTCAAGAAGAAGACCTGCATCTGCTTCCAGATGGAATGCATGCTGTTGTGAATGAGGAGATTAAGGCACAGTTTGATGCATTGGAAAATAGAAAAAGGTGGGGGATGTTTCCGACTATATGGTTTGAGTGTATAAAGCATCCTGCTGGCTGCTTGAAATCGTTGATATTACCGGGTCTTCACAATCCTTTGATGACACTCGGACCAAAAAGAAAGACACGGCATAAGTCGTGTCTTTCTTTTGGGGTTTCGGCATTTTAAATGCTCAGGGCAAGTGAATTGCCCCTCTGCTAAGGCTTTCTCTGTGGGTGAAAATGCTTGTACGGCGCGTCAGCGCCGCTGGCCAGAAGGCCGGTTTTCCATCCCTATAGAATAGCGTCCAATATCAGTTTTAACCGCCTTTACAACACACGCCCCCTCTGAAAGACTCGATTTCAGAGGGGGCTATTCGCATTGGTTATGTTTTGAGTGGCGTAACGCAAGCCGCAAGAAATCAGCGCTCAAAAGCCCTCAGCAGAACAGCGGCCGCCCGTTTACGGGCTGCGGGCCAACAGCGCGTGTGAAAGACGTCACCCTCCCTGTTCCGCCTCCCGCAGACGCTCTACAACGGTCCGCCGCGCTGCGGAGCGGTACACGCCCAGAGGCACCAGCACACCCAGCAGGGCAAAGGCCGGGGCCACCAGCAGGATAGGGACCGCGGTAAAGCGGTAGGTGAGAAACCAGAACATACTGCCCAGCGCCTTCCCAAGCAAGGGGGAGAGCCCCACAGTCAGGACCAGCGCCGCGGCCACCGCCCCCAGGGCGTAGAGCAGACCCTCATACACCAGTGTAGTCTTGAGCTGCCGCCCTGTCATGCCGATAGACTGGAGGACGGCGAACTCCCGCTTCCGGGTAATGATCCCGGTGAGGATGGCGTTGAAGAAATTCAGCACCCCCACCAGCCCCACGATCAGGCTCAGCACCCCGCCCAGCAGCAGGAACATGGAGCGGAAGCTCTCAAATTCCGCAGCGTAGGTGGCCTTGCTCTCATAGTCGAACTGGGGATTTGCATTTTCCGTGTAATCGGCCAGAAATGCCTCCATGGCGGCGTTGGCCTCGCTTGTGGTATCGAAGGCATAGTACATGACGCTGTCCGTCCCCGTGTCCCGGATAAAGGTCTGGTCGTTCATCACGAACTCGTCCGCGCCGTAGTAGCGGTAGCTCAGGGCGGAGGGCACCGTCACCAGGGCGGCCACCTCATACTCTACATCCCGGTACTTCACGGCTCGGGCCACCCAATTCACCTGGCTCAGGTCCAGGTCCTCCGGGTAGACCTCGCCGGTGTCAGGATCATAGTACTCATACTCCTCCACATAGCGCAGGGTGACCGTGCTCCCCAGCTTGGCCCAGTGGCTGTTCATCTCCGCCTCCCCGTAGTCATTGTCGCTGTACACGGCGGCCACATAGTTTCCGCCCGGTTCATACAGCTTGGAGAGGTCCCCCTCCAGTACCTTCAGGTGGTTCAGGGCAAAGGACTCCATGCCGTAGATCTGTGCGGTATCCGCCAGCAGCCCCGCCTCATTCCGGTCCTTGAAGTGGACCATGCCGTCCAACTGCTCCGCGTCGTACCACCAGCCCTTGCTGGCGCGGTAATACTCCTCGGTGACGAACTCCTCCACCGGGCTGGTCTTGCCGTAGATCTTTCCGCCCTCCATGATGCCGCCCTGGGCGTTGATCTCATCGACAAGCGTCTGGGGCAGGGCCATTTCACCGTTGAAGAAGTCGCCTCCGGTCTGGAACTGGCCCGCGTCCGCCACGATGAAATCGCTGGCGGTAAAGCTGGCGATATACTTATCCATATCAAAGCTGTTGGCAAAGGTGGCGGTCACATTCAGCAGCACCACCGCCAGAGCCAGGGAGGTGATGGTGACGGCAGTCTTGCCCCGGCTGCGGCCCAGATTGGCCCGGGCCATAGAGAGCAGGGACACCCCGCCGGAGGTCCGGCGGGCCCGCGTTTTCCTTCCTGTTCCCCCCTCTGTGTAGCGCACCGCCTCCACCGGAGACACCCGTCCGGCCACGCGGCCCGGCTTCCGGCAGGAGAAGAACACCGTCACCAGAGAGAACAGGGCGGCCAGCAGGAAGATGACCGGATCCACGGACACCACGCTCACCACACCGTCCAGCTGGGCGATGACCACCGGAGTCAGCTGTCCACCCACCAGCCAGCCAGCCGCCAGCCCCAGGGGGATCCCCGCCAGGGACAGGGCCAGGGCCTGATGGCGGATGATGCGCCGCAGCTGGCGCGGGGTGGTGCCGATGGTCTTGAGCAGCCCATAAAAGCGGATGTCATTGGTGACCGAGATCTGAAACACATTGTAGATGATGAGGTAGCCGGTAAAGCCGATGAGCAGAGCCAGGGCAGCCACCGCCAGCAAGGTGGGCAGATCCAGGTTTTCAGAGAGCTGAGCCCCGGTATAGCCCCAGTTGACGCCGGTGTCGATGTAGTTATCCCCCGCTGTCCGGCTCTCGTTTTGATAGCCGTGATGCTCCAAAATCTGTTCCAGGTCCTGGGCGATCTGGCGGGAGCCGCTCTTCAGCATCACATCCATGTTCCAGGTCGCGGTCATGCCGTCCGCCCCCGGCGGGGTGACCCCTGTCTCCGACAGGACAGCCTCCACACGGCTCTGGGGAATGAGGACGTGGCTGGCGGTGACGGCCTCGTCATACTCCCACCAGCCGCACAGGGTGAAGGCCTGGGTCGTCTCATGGCCGTCCACCTCAAAGGTGAGAGTGAACTCCGCCCCCAGCTGCGGCGTGATCCCCAGCAGCTCCAGCACCCGGGTGTCGGTGGCGGCCTCGTCCGTCCCCTCCTCCGGCAGGCGGCCCACCACCGGGTCGCAGTACATCCAGTGGGCCTGGTTGGGGTCGGAGTAGCCCACCTCTACATGGGACTTGTTGAAGGGGACCTCCACAGGCATCCCCACAAAGCGCCGCAGCCCCCACTCCTGGATGAGGGGATCGTCCCGCAGCTGGAGGAACTGCTCCTCCGTCAGGTATTTGAAGCCGCCGTGGGACCAGCCTCCCACCTGGCGGAAGTTGGCCTGCTGGAATCCATCGTTGATGGACAGGGCGATGGTGAACAGGGCGGTGAAGAGCACCGTGGTCAGGGCGATGGCCAGCACGGCAACGAGGTTCCGGGTCCTGGCCGCCCGAAGACTCTTCCAGCTGAGGCGGCGGATCCACTTTCTGTTTGCCACATTCATGCCGGGGCCCCCTTACCGCTCCACGATCCGCCCGTCCTCGATCCGGACGATGCGGTCGGCCGTCTGGGCGATCTCCTCGTTGTGGGTGATCATCACCATGGTCTGGGCAAATTTCTGGCTGGTGATCTTCATCAGGGAGAGCACATCCTGGCTGGTCTTGGAGTCCAGGTTTCCCGTGGGCTCGTCGGCCAGGATAATGGCCGGCTTGGCCGCCAGGGCCCGGGCGATGGCCACCCGCTGCTGCTGGCCGCCGGAGAGCTGGCTGGGCAGGCTGTTCAGCCGCTGCTCCAGCCCCAGGGCCTCGATGACTCGGCCCACATAGTCCTTGTCCACCCGGCCCCCGTCCAGCTGGATGGGCAGGATGATATTTTCATAGGCGCTGAGCACTGGCACCAGGTTATAGGCCTGGAACACAAACCCGATCTTCCTCCGCCGGAAGATGGTCAGTTCCTCGTCCTTCAGAGAGAAAATGTCCTTCCCATCCACCAGCACAGAGCCACCGGTGGGGCGGTCCAGCCCGCCCAGGATGTGGAGCAGGGTGGATTTCCCGCTCCCTGAAGTGCCGACAATGGCCACGAACTCCCCGTTTTCCACCTGGAGATCCACCCCATCCAGGGCCTTGACCAGGGTGTCCCCCGCTCCGTAATATTTTTTCAGATCCCGTGTCTCCAACACCGTCATATCGATCGTTCCTTTCTCTGGGTCTGGCGGCGGGACAGCCCGGGCTGCCCCGTCTGACGCTATGATACCACAGGAATCTTTCTAGACCCTTTCTGAAATCTTTCACCTTTGAAAGGTTTCGGAAAGAAATTTGGCGGCCCCGCTATGGGGCCGCCAGGTTACGCGGTTTTATGGCTTGCAGATGCCGCAGGGTGTATAGCCCTGATCCAGCAGCGCCTGCCTGTCTCCGGCAAACTCCTCCCGGTTGGACGGGCTCATATCCGACGCGCCGGAGCAGCCGGGCAGATGGAACTTTTTGGACTTGGTGTTCAGGATGTAGGTCTCCGCGGTCCCGGACCCGTCCTCTCCCGCCGGCTCCGAGGCCAGGCGGCTCTCCCCAGTGGCATAGTCGATGGAGACCCCCGGCTGGTTGTTATAGCAGTAGACGTGGAAATATACGCCCTCCCCCTGGTCCTCCACAGAGAAGGCCTCCATCTCTACTCCCCGGGCCACCAGTTCCTCCCCCTGAAACACCGGAGTCACCCGGTAGAGGACATGGTTCTCCGTCTCCTTCACATAGTCGGCCACCAGGTTTTCAAAAGGGAGCATCCCCTCCACATTGAGGTAGCGGGTGCCGGTGATCAGGTTCTCCTCGTTGGCGTTCTCCCCAGTGAGCTGAAAGCCCAGCAGGTGGCAGCGGTTATACAGGTACTTCCCGTCCACATTGTCGTACTTGGCGGTTTTCCAGCCAGAGGGCTTCACCTGTCCGATGGAGCCCCGCTCCTCGGTGGGCATGGTCTCCAGACCCACACAGGCATAGGCCGGCCCGCACCGGCCCAGGCTGTCCAGGGGGCTGTACTCCTCAAAGGGCTCCGCCGCCCACTCCTCCTCCGGAAAATTTGGCCGGTTGTCCTCCAGCACCACATAGGGCTCGCCGGAAAATTCCGGGATGTCCTCCAGGTCGAAGGACGGGGCGGGAGCGGCCGTCCCGCAGGCGGACAGCAGCAGGCACAGCAGCAGAAGCAGAGATAAGGCGGCTTGCTTGATTCGTTTCATTTGACGTAGATCTCCTTTGTAATCATATCGTGGGAGCGGCCGGGGAACTCCGTCTGTCCCTCCAGCCGCCAGCCCGCCGGCGGCAGATCCAGCCTCCGGTCCGCTGGATAGTGCCGTCCCCAGCGGTACAGGACCAGCCGGTCTGCCCGCTCCAGAGCCGCCTCCGGGTCCTGGAGCTCCAGCAGGCACAGCCCGTCCCCCTCCGCCGCCCGGGCGGCGGGGTCCCGGTCCACCCGGATGGCGGCAGCCTCCGGCTCTGTGAACTGCCGGCGGGAGTAATCGTCCATCCACAGCGCCCCGCCGGCGGCCATGGTCAGCAGGTCCTCCCGGACCCTCCGGTCCTGGCTCTGCCGCCGCCCGTTGAACGACAGTCCTCCCCGGTCATCCACACACAGGATCAGTGTCATGGGCTCCCCTCCTCTGGTACAGATGTTTGATTCTTCCTCAGTATACCACCTCACGCCCCCCCTTGGCAAGCCTCTTCTCCACCGGGACTCCAGTTGACTTCTCCCAGTTTTTCCGATAGAATAACTACCGTCAGACGGGGGAAGCCCCGCCGTACGTCACTGTGAGAGGAGGCGGGAGCCTTGGAACAAGCTGAGACCTGCTGCTTCACCGGACACCGGTCGGACAAGCTGCCCTGGGGCGTCCGGGAGGACGACCCCCGCTGCACAGACCTGAAGGCCCGCCTGGCCGCCGCCCTGGAGGCGGAGTACGACGCGGGGACCCGCCACTTCATCTGCGGTATGGCCCGGGGGGCCGACCTGTACTTCGCCGAGGCCGTGCTCGCCCTGCGGGAGCGCCGCTCCGGCGTCACCCTGGAGGCCGCCCGCCCCTGTGAGAGCCAGGCCAGCCGCTGGCCACAGGAGGAGCAGCGGCGGTATCAGAGCATTTTGGAGCGGTGCGATTATGAGACCCTGGTCCAGCACCAGTACGACCGCTGGTGCATGATGCGCCGCAACCGTTATATGGTGGACCGCTCCGCCCGGCTGCTGGCCGTGTATGACGGGGTACCCAAGGGAGGCACCGCCCAGACTCTGGCCTATGCCCTGCGGAAGGGACTGGCGGTTACCATCCTGGATCCGGTATAAGGAGAGTTTTCCCATGAATACATTGATGCATATCTGCTGTGCCCCCTGTGCCAACCGGCCCATCGCCGCCCTCCGTGAGGAGGGGATCGGGGTCACCGCCTTCTGGTTCAACCCCAATATCCACCCCTATACCGAGTACCAGGCTCGGAAGCACACCCTGGAGGAATATGCCAAGGAGATCGCTATGAAACTGGTCATCGGCGGGACCTATGACCTGCGCGGCTTCATCACTCATGTGGCGGACAACATCGACGGGCGGTGCGCCTACTGCTATCAGGTGCGGATGGAGGAGACCGCCCGCTATGCCGCCGAGCATGGCTTTGACAGCTTCACCACCTCCCTGCTCATCTCCCCCTATCAGAACCACGAGGCCATCCGGGCCACCGCCCAGGCCATGGGGGCGCGCTACGGCGTGGAATTCCTTGACCGGGATTTCCGCCCCCTGTTCCAGGCGGGACAGGAATTCGCCCGGGAGCACGGCTTCTATATGCAGAAATACTGCGGCTGCATCTTCAGCGAGGAGGACCGCTATCTGGCCGCCAAACGAAAAAAGGCCGCCCGGCGGGCGGCCCAGGCCGGGGGCTGATTCGGCTCCAATCAAAGAAACGCTCTCCTGTCCAATGGGCAGGAACGCTCAGCCTGTCAAAAAACCCGGTCTACCCTTCGTGCGTAGACTGGGTTTCTGGCATATATAGGCCGAAGCAGGATCCGGACGAACGGAGCAAGCTTCTCCATCCATAGCCAAATGGCCAGTTTTTTCAGATTCATGGCAGCAAATTTAATCTTCACCCGGTTGGATACCTGGGACAGACCTCTGTACAGTCTTTGCGCAGTCTTTGGAATGGGTGCACAGATGGCGGGTGGAACAGTCGGCACAAATCTTGAGATCAATTTTATATTCCCAGTATCCGTCCCGGTTGGTAGTGTGGCAGGTCAATGTTTCAGCTTCTCCCATCACTCCCTCCTCCTTATTTTACCCCATATAAATGAAAAAGCCCAGCTTCTTCCGGACTCTTTCGACAGGCTGAAGGCGGGGCACAAGTCCTGCCCCCAACCTGTCGGAAAAGGTCTGAGTGCTTCTTCCGGCAAAAAGCTGACTGTGCCGCAAGTGGAGAAGCCACTTGCGGCACAGTCCCTTACTCTCCTTTATATTTCTTTCTCGTTGCCAGCCCGCCCCGGATGTGCCGCTCCGCCTTGTTTTCCTCCAAAACCTGCTTGGCCTGGAGGTACAGGGGCCGGTTGAACGCCGGGAGACGTTCTGACAGATCCTTGTGCACCGTACTCTTGCTGATCTTGAATTTCTGGGCTGCGGCACGCACTGTCGCCTTGTTTTCTATGATGTAAAGGGCCAGCTGACAGGCCCGCTCTTCCATATTTCCTTTCACACAGCAACAACTCCCCCGCATTTTGGGTCTGCTGTGCTACTATATGCCGTTGTATCCCCGGATAGAAGGCCCGCCCGACGTCATAAGACAGCCCCGGGGCGGCATATCTATCCTCAGGGGGGTGAGGGAATGCGGACGAGGATCGCTGAGCTGCGCTGGAAGGAAGTGGTGGACGTACAAAACGGAAGCCGCTTCGGCTATGTGGAGGACCTGGAAGTGGATCTGGAGAGCGGCCAGGTCCGGGCTCTGGTGCTGCCCGGGCGGCGGCGGCTGTTCGGCCTGCTGGGCCGGGAGGAGGACCGCTATATCCCCTGGGACCGGGTCCGCCGGTTCGGGGAGGACATCATTCTGGTGGAGCAGGAGCCCCGTCCGGCCCGCCGCAGGCGGACATGACAGCGCCCCGCCGATCCAACAGAACCGGCGGGGCACTTCCAGATGGCCGGACAAAGCTCTACTCAAAAGAACTTGTCCCAATAGCCCATCACAAAGATGAACAACACGATCAGGGGCAGAACATAGGTCACATAAAACCGCACCCCTCTGGGGAATTTCAATCCGCTGCCTGTGTTGGCCTCCGCCAGGAAGCTTTCCCAGCCCCAGCCGCGGCGGGAGACGCAGAACAGCAGATAGACCAGAGATCCCAGAGGCAGGATATTGTTGCTGACAATAAAGTCCTCCAGGTCCATAATGACAGATCCCTCGCCGAAGGGTTGGATCCCGGAGAGGACGTTAAAGCCCAGCACACAGGGCATGGACAGGATCAGAATGGCGACCAGGTTGACCAGCACCGCTTTCTTCCGGCTCCAGCCCCATTTCTCAATAGAGAAGGACAGGATGTTCTCAAAGACCGCGATCACCGTGGTCAGAGCCGCAAAGGACATGAACACGAAAAACAGGGAGCCCCACAGCCGGCCCATGGGCATCTCGTTAAAGACGTTGGGCAGGGTGATGAAAATCAGGTTGGGGCCCGCATCGGGGGCCACGTCAAAGGCAAAGCAGGCCGGGAAAATGATCAGGCCCGCCGTAAAGGCCACAAAGGTATCCAGCACACCCACCCGGACGGCCTCGCCGGCCAGGGAGTGGTCCTTCCCAATGTAGCTGCCAAAGATGGCCAGGGCGCCAATGCCCAGGGAGAGGGTGAAGAACGCCTGACCCATGGCGGCAAAGATGGCCTCGCCCAGAATCATGTTTCCATTGGCATCATACATCAGATTGTGAAAGTCGGGCTTGAGATAGAATTTCAGGCCCTCGGCAGCGCCGTCCAAGGTCACCGAGCGGAAGGCCAGCACCACCATCACCAACAGCAGGCAGAGCATCATGGCCTTGTTGACCTTTTCCACTCCGTTCTGAAGTCCCCGGGAGCAGACCAGCATACACAGCAGCACCACGACCACCATGAATACGGTCATCAGTCCAGGCTCCTGCATCAAAGAGGAGTACTCGTTGGCTACCCCCACAGAATCCAGCCCGGCAAAATCCCCCTTTGCCATCTTGGCAAAGTAGAGGAGCAGCCAGCCGGCCACCGTGGTATAAAACATCATCAGCAGATAGTTGCCCGCAATACCAACCCAGCTGTACAGGTGCCATCTGCTGCCCTTGGGCTCCAGCGTCTGGAAGGACAGGGCAATGCTCCGCTGGCTGGCCCGGCCCACCGCGAACTCCATTACCATGACCGGCAGGCCCATGATCACCAGAAACAGCAAGTAGACCAGCACAAAGGCCGCACCGCCATATTTACCCGTGATATACGGAAATCTCCATACGTTTCCAAGCCCGATGGCGCAGCCTGCTGAGATCAGCAGAAAACCCAGCCGGGAGGAAAAGCTCTCTCGTTTCTCCACACACAAAACCTCCTTGTCATCCCACGGTCTCTCCACAGGCCGGGCTCCGCCTATGCCGGGACCGCATGGCTTTCATTTTACCAGCCCTGCCCCATCCGGTCAACGACTTTTCTTTTCTCTGCACAAAAAAATCCTTTTTTCCCAACTGACTCGCGAAAAAAGCCGATTTGGAGCACATTTTCTGCCTTACAAAAATTTTTTGAATTTTTTCAAAAAAAGCTTGCCAAACCCAGTCTCCTATGCTATACTAATCAAGCCGTCAGGGAGACGGGTTCAAAATTGCAGATGCGGCTGTAGCTCAGTTGGATAGAGTGTTTGGCTACGAACCAAAAGGTCGGGGGTTCGAATCCCTTCAGCCGTACCATGACGAGTGTTCTTATAGCATTTGAAAAGCTGTAAGAACGCTCGTCTTTTTTTTGTTTTTATCCGGCGATCTCTGCTGGGGCGTAGTTGACGAACACACCCTTCCGGGTATTGACGGTCACATCAGGAATTGGCAGCGGCAGCATTTTAGGGATTGTGATTTCTCCCACGCAGTTATAATGGATGCGAAGCCGCTGCTCCCACGCCCCATCAATTTTCTCGGCATTGTAAACTTCGATTTTCTCAACCAACTCGTTGAGCATCCGGGGCGTGAGCTTATGACTGGCTATATGAGCGGTTAAGTCCATATTATTGCGCAGACAACGGGCGTCCAGGAACGGATCCTGTAGTGTTGATCAAGATGGTTCTAATTCAGCATTTGTTTGGGATCGCGTCTTTACGTCAGACTCACCGGGAGATACAAGTAAATATAGCATACCGTTGGTTCTTGGGATACAGTCTACTGGACGAGATCCCTCATTTCGCAACGGTAAGTTATGCCTTTTGCAAACGCTTTCCCCCGGAGCTGAGTGAAGAAATTTTTGCACATATTTTGAACAAAGCACTGAACAACCGGATGGTAGACCCAAGCATGATTTTTATCGACGGAACACATATTAAAGCATCCGCGAATAAAAAGAAGTTCCAGAAGGAACAGGTCGCCAAAGCCGCGAAGGTGTACGAGGAGCAGCTTCGTAAAGAGGTCGCCGAGGAACGAAAAAAACTGGGTAAGAAAGTCAACGATGACGATGATGACGAAAATAAAGGAAGTTCCGGAGGAGGAACGGTTGAGAAAACGGTGTCCAAAACCGACCCGGACTGCGGAATGTTTGTAAAAGGGGCACATGAGCGGCAGTTTGCGTACGAAGCACATACTGCCTGTGATAAGTACGGCTTTGTGTTGGGTGTTGAGGTAACCGCTGGAAATGTAAGCGATAGTGCTGCATGGGACGCAGCATACGACCAGGTAACGAACAGTTTTCCCGAAGTTAAGTTTGTAACGATGGATGCCGGATACAAAACACTTTGGATTGCAAAGAAAGTTCTGGAACACAGCAGAATTCCCATCCTTCCCTATACCCGATACAAGGGAAAGAACGATAAATTTAAGCCTTGGGATTTTACTTATGATGCAGCAACAGACAGTTTTACCTGTCCCAGAGGACATGAACTGCGGCATACGACCACAAGCAAAGAAGGGAAACGGACTTACCGCAGTTCACCCAAAATCTGCAAAGACTGTCCCTGCAGAACTGTTTGTGGCGCAAATGAAAGCGGACAGCGGATACTCACAACTCATATCTGGCAGGAATATCTCGATTTGGTCGAACATTTGAGAAAAACCGAACGTGGCAAGGAACTCTATGCCATGAGAAAAGAGACCATAGAGCGTGTTTTTGCTGATGCAAAAGAAAAGCACGCCATGCGTTATACGCACCACCGAGGTCTGGCCCGGGTTTCTGCTTGGGTGAGGCTTAAATATGCTGCCATGAACCTCAAAAAGATTGCTATTGGGAAGTGGAATGCTTCTAATTTTGCTTCCTATATCATGATTTTTGCTCCGTTTAATGATAAAACGCCAGTCCTCGTGTTTTGAGAACTGGCGTTCTTTGACAAGCTGAGCGGGGTGCGTTCCCAGTAGGAACGTACCCCGGTTTTTCATACAAAAATGGAACCGGACATCCCGTGGAGCGTCCGGTTCAGTGCGTGATGGAAACATTGCTGGAATCCTGGGCCGTCCGGTGGCTCAGGGCCTGTTCCTGGATCCAGCCCAGCTTCCGCCAGTAAAAAAGCGCGGTGACCAGAGGTGGTATCAGGTCGGAGATGGGTTCCGCCCAGAAGGTGGACGCCGCACCGAAGGTGGCGGGCAGAGTGAACAGGGCCGCGAAATAGACAGCCTTTCGGAAGAAGGACAGGGGGAGGGAAAACTGCATCATCCCCATGCCGTTCAGTCCTTCTACAATGGTGTACTGCACCGCCAGTGGGATCACACCGATGGAAAAGATGCGGATGACAGTCACGGCCAGGGCAGAAATCTGAGGATCCGGTGTAAAAATATGGGTGAAGGGGGCGGCCAGCAGAAGCCCCATCAGGCACAGAGTGGTGGTATAGGCCAGGGAGAGGAGCAGGGTGTACTTCTGGGCCTCCAGGATGCGTTTGGGCTGGCCGGCCCCCAGGTTGTACCCCAGGATAGAGGCCGTCCCGGCAGCGATGCCGTCCAGAGGCATAGTGACCACCAGCATGAAGCTCTGGGCGACGGTGGCCGCGGCTACCAGCAGGTCCCCTTGCTCCGGGCCGCCGTACCGCTGGAGCACCGCGTTGAGGGCGATGATCATCATATTATCCACCGCAATGATGACAAAGGGGGTCAGGCCGGTGAGCAGGATACGCAGCATGGTCCGCAGGCTGTATCCGCCGAAGGTGATGCGCAACGGCGGAATCGGACCGAACAGAAAACGAAGCACAAACAGACAGCTTGCCAGCTGGCTGAGCACGGTGGCGATGGCCGCCCCCTTGACGCCCAGGTCCAGCAGGAAGATAAAGACCGGGTCCAGAATGATATTGAGCACCGCCCCCAGCATCACCGACTGCATTCCCTTCTTGGCAAAACCCTGGCAGATGATGAATTGGTTCATCCCGGTGGACAGCAGGGCAAATACCGTGCCGGTGAGGTAATAGGAGTAGTAGTCCATGGCATAGGGCAGGGTCTCCGGGCTGGCGCCGAACAGCAGAAGGGCGGGGCGCCGGGTGGCATAGGCCAGCCCTGTCAGCGCCAGGGCCAGGCAGGTGAGGAGCAGGAAGCAGTTGGCCAGGACGCGCCGGGCCTCCTCCTGCCGCCCCTCACCCATGCGGATGCTGATGAGGGGGGAGCCGCCCACCCCCACCCAGAAGGCCACCGAGCCGAGCATAGTGACGATGGGTCCGCACACGCCGGCCCCCGCCAGAGCCAGGCTGCCCACCTGGGCGATGTTTCCAATGTACATCCGGTCCACCACGCTGTACAGCACGCTGACGAACTGGGCCAGCATACTGGGGATGGCGATGCGCAGGACCAGCGGCCGGATGGGGTCGCTGCGCAGATCGTTTTCCAGCTTCATAGGGATCGTCCTCTCCTTCTCTCGCGCTCCTTAACAGGCGTCAGAACACCCGCCGACGGCCATTATAGCATGGAGGCTGAGAAAAAGCAAAGGACTAGCGCAGGGCCCACTGGAGCATCAGCAGAAGGCCGAAGCCGGGGGCCCCCAGGACCCCAAGCACCAGGGCGTTGATCGGGTTGACTCCCAGACTGACGCCGATGAGGGGACTTACTTGGCTGAACAAGGCCAGAACGGCCAGCCCCACGGAGGAGCGCACCGCCAGCCGGAGCAACTGGCCCAGGGGGCGGCGGAGCAGGGCCAGCCCGGCCAGCAGGAGCAGCCCCAGCGCCAGCCAAGGGGTGGAGGCCCCGGTCACGGGGCGCACTCCAGCTCTTTGACCCGGCGGAGCAGATAGTCGTACCGGGACTGGAGGGCCTTGATCTCAAAGACATAGGACTCGATGAGGTCGCTGTCGCTGACGGTGTTGAAGCCGCCATAGGCCTGCTGGATCAGGGTGCGGGTGCTGGCCAGAGAGGCCAGCAGCTCCTGGCGCTCCGCCTCCCGGGCAGCGTGCTCTCGGCGGCGGGGGGAAAACAGGGCGTGGGTCATGGGCGTCTCCTTTCTCGGGGCCGCGCCGGAGCGGAGGGGGCGCGGGAGCCTCTGTATCCTGAGGGTATGAATAGTTTGGACAAATATTCCAAACTTTAACCCCAAAAGGAGACGGCGGGAGAAAAAATATCCCCGCGGCCGAAACCGCGGGGATGAGGGGGGCGGTCACTGCTTGGGCAGGACGGTCTCACACAGAGTCTTGAGCACGGCGGAGAATTCCGCCCGGGTGACAGTGCCCAGCGGGGCGAGGGTCTGGACACCTCCGGCGCTGCGGCCGGCCAGCAGGCCCTGGGCCACTGCCCACTCCACGGCCTCCCGGGCCCAGCCGGCCACCTGGTCGGCGTCGGAGTAGGGGGTCAGTTCGGCGCGCTTTTTGGTATCCAGTCCGGCCTCCTTGGCATAGCGGAAGAGGGTGAGGGCAAGCTCCTGCCGGGTGGGCGGGCGCTCGGGGGCGAAGGTCTCGCCGTCCACACCGCTCATAATGTCCCGGGAGACGGCCCAGGAGACGGCGGAATAGCACCAAGCGGTGTCAGGCACATCGGTAAAGTGCGTCAGGCCGCCGTCCGGCTGTCCGGCCAGCTGGAACAGGACCTGAGCCAGCATGGCTCGGTTCAGGGGCTGCTCCGGAGAGAAGTGGCTGCGGCTGGAGCCGGAGAGCAGGCCCTGAGAAACCACATAGTCCACCGCGCCGTAATACCATGCGCCGGGCGGGACATCCTGATAATCGGCGGCGGAGGGGGCGGGAAGCTGGTCGAACAGATTGAGGTAGTAGCACAGCTCATAGTCCGCGTTGTCGCGGGCGGAGTGGTAGTTCACAGTGATCATATAGAGGATGGAGTCGGCGGCGGTCTGGCCTCCGGTCATGCCGGAGAGGTGGCTGGCGCTGCCGCTGGCGGTGCGGTCTTGAATGGCGGCCTGGCCCCGCTTGAGCAGGCTGGCGGCGGTAAGGGTGTAGGTCGTTCCAGCTGTTAGAGTGGTGGAGACGCCGCTGCTGGCGGCGGTGAGCACGCCGGAAGAGGTGAGCACGTCACACACCGGGGCCTCCTGGCTGCTGAGCAGCTCATACAGCCCGTCCCCGTTCAGGTCAGTGAGGTAGTCCACCGTCAGGGTGACCTGGGCGGTCTGGGGAATCAGGTGGAACTCCGCGTCCTTGGTCACGCGGTTGACCGGAGTGTCAAAGTCCAGCGTGTCCACTGCCTGGAAACGGCCATCCTTGTTCCGCTCGTACAGGGACAGCTGAAGGGTGGTCTGGGGGACGTCTGTATCCTGGGCGGAGATGAGCACCTCCGCAAAGCCGCCGGAGGCCAGGGGGTCGGCGGCGGAGGCGGGGAGGGCCAGGGACAGGGTCATGGTAAGCAGGACCGCGGCGGACAGGCCGCGTCTGAAGCAAAGTCGTCGCATGAATATGCTCCTCTCAAGTGGGAATGGGCAGGGCTGTGTGGCCCGCCTCAGGCTTTCTATTATAGCGGAGGGGGGAACAAAATGCAAGAAATACGGCTCGAAACCAGGGAGTGGAAGATATTTGTAAACTAAAGAATATTATAGTTGACAATGAGAGAGAAAAAAAGTATACTGCAAATAGAATAAGGTTTACGATATGGAGGAGTTCCTGTGAACAGTTTGGCAGAAGAAATTATTGCGGGCCGGCGGCTGGGCAGCCGGGAGGAGGCCCTCCCCCTGGTGGAGGCGGAGCTGGAGGCGCTGTGCCGGGGGGCGGACCGGATCCGGTCCGCCCTGTGCGGCAGCCGGGCCGACCTGTGCACCATTGTCAACGGGCGCAGCGGCCAGTGCGGAGAGGACTGCAAATTTTGCGCCCAGTCCTGCCACTACCGCACCCAGGCGGAGGAATACCCCTTCCTGGCGGAAGATGAGATCCTGGCGGCCTGCCGCCGGGATGAGGCGGCAGGGGCCCGCCGCTTCTCCATCGTCACCGCGGGGCGGAGCCTGAAGGGGGAGGACCTGGAGCGGGCCCTGTCCGCCTACCGGCGGCTGCGCCGGGAGACCGGGGTGGAGCTGTGCGCCTCCCACGGCCTTCAGACGCAGGAGGAGTTTGAGCGGATGAAGGCGGCGGGCGTGGACCGCATCCACGCCAATTTGGAGACCTCCCGCCGCTATTTCCCCCACATCTGCACCACCCACACCTATCAGGACAAGGTGGACAACATCCGGCGGGCCCAGGCGGCGGGGCTGGATGTGTGCTCCGGCGGGATCCTGGGGATGGGGGAGACCTGGGAAGACCGGATCGACATGGCATTGGACCTGGCGGCGCTGGGGATCGGCTCCATCCCGCTGAACATCCTGCGGCCCATCCCCGGCACCCCCTTCGGGGATCTGGAGCCCATCACCAACGAGGAGGTCCTCCGGGCGGTCGCCATCTTCCGCTACCTCAATCCCACCGCCTGGATCCGGATGGCCGCCGGACGGGGCCAGTTTTCCGGCGGCGGGGCGGAGCTGTTCCGCTCCGGGGCCAACGCGGCCATCACCGGGGATATGCTCACCACCACCGGGACCAGCATGGCGGGGGACGCGGCCATGTTCCGGGCCCTGGGCTATCAGCTGTGACAAACCGGAGAGAAGGAGAAACTATGATGCAGGATCAGATGACCTCCGGCGCGGCTGGACAGAAGAACAAGACGTATGCCCTGGCGATGACCGCCCTGATGGCGGCGGTGACCTGTGTGCTGGCCCCCATGGCCATCCCCATCGGGCCGGTGCCCATCTCCCTGACCAACCTGGCGATTTACCTCTCCCTGTACCTGCTGGGCTGGAAGTGGGGGACGGCCAGCTATGTGGTCTATATGCTCATCGGCATGGTGGGGGTGCCAGTATTCTCCGGTTTTACTGGGGGGCTGGGAAAGCTGGCGGGCCCCACCGGCGGCTACATCATCGGCTTTGTGCCCATGGCGGTGCTGGCTGGACTGGTGATCGACCACTCCCGGAACCGGGCGGTCCAGTTCGTGGGAATGGCCGCAGCCACGGCGGTGTGCTACGCCTTCGGTACGGCGTGGTTCTGCCTCTCCATGGACAGCACGGTGTCCGCCGCACTGGGCCTGTGCGTGTTCCCCTTCATCCCCGGAGATGCGGTCAAGATGCTGCTGGCCATGACCTTTGGGCCTATGCTCCGGGGCAGGCTGGAGCGGGCCGGGCTGTACCGGGGCTGACCGGCACGGGGAGGGGGCGGCCGGCCCCCTCCCCGGAAAGTTTTGATTTTCAGAAAAAAAGACTTGACAAGCGGGACCGGGGTGCATATAATGGCACCAAACAAGTCAATGATGTGCAAACCTTTGAGAAAGAGGAGTAGCCGGTGCGGCAAACCCAAAGAGAGTCCCGGGTGGTGAGATCGGGGCGGGGCGCGGCCGGGCGAATGGACTTTCGAGGGCGGCTTGAACGGGGGACCAGGATGGGAGCCTAAGTAGATGCCGACGGGGACCCACCCGTTATCCACCGGGCACGCGTGATGGCGCGTGAAGCGAGCGGACGTTGCAAAACGTCAATTTGGGTGGTATCGCAGGAGTGCAGCTCTTGTCCCATGGATGGGATAAGGGGCTGTTTTTTTATACTCCGGCACAGGCCGTTGGCAGCGGCCCCTCCATCGCCCACCCGAACCAATTTCAGCCCGAAACCGGGCAATATGGAGGTCATTGTAATGAAAAACAACACCATGAAGAAGCTTCTGACCGCGGCGCTCTCCCTGTCCCTGGCCCTGTCCCTGGCCGCCTGCTCCGGCGGCTCCGGCAGCGCTGCTTCCAACGGTTCCGGCTCCGGCTCCTCCGCCCCGGCCGACGGCGTCTATCAGGTAGCCATCGTGCGGCAGCTGGACCACGCATCCATGAATGAGATCCGGGACGCCATCATCGCCCAGCTGGACGCCCGGGAGGCGGAGCTGAACGTGACCATCGACTACGAGGACTTTAACGGCAACAACGACCCCTCCACCCTGTCCCAGATCGGCGCCCAGATCATCGCCGACGGCTATGACGTCATCATCCCCATCGGCACCACCGCCGCCCAGCAGATGGTAGCCACGGCGGAGCCCACCCAGACCCCGGTGGTGTACGGCACCGTCAGCTATCCTGAGGTAGCCAAGCTCACCGGCATCCCCTATGTCACCGGGACCAGCGACGCACTGAACGTGGAGCTGCTGCTGGATATGATGCTGGCCCAGGACCCCGACATCCAGACGGTGGGCCTGCTCTACTCCACCTCTGAGGTGAACAGCGCTCCCGCCATCGAGGACGCCAAGGCGTACCTGGACAGCAAGGGAATCGGCTATCTGGAAAAGACAGGGAACACCTCTGACGAGATCATCGCCGCCGTCAGCTCCATGACGGGCCAGGTGGACGCAGTGTTCACCCCCACCGACAACGTGGTCCAGGCCGCTGAGCTGGCCATCGCCCCCACCCTGGCGGATGCTGGCATCCCCCACTACGCCGGCGCGGACTCCTTTGTCCGCAACGGGGCCTTCGCCACCTGCGGCGTGAACTACACCGACCTGGGCAGCCAGACTGCGGACCTGGCGGTGGAGGTGCTCACCACCGGCCAGATCCCGGAGTATGTCACCGTGGCCGGGGACATTATCACTGTCAACACTGAGACCGCCGCTGCCCTGGGCGCGGACTACTCCAAATTTGCCGATATGGGCTCTCAGCTGGTGGAGGTCCAGACCACCCAGGACTGAGGCTTTCCATGCCTGTGACCCGCGCCATCCCCTCCGCCTCTTGGGCGGAGGGGATGGCCTGATGTATGTGAGAGGAGCGATTCATCGTGCTGACCATCATCCGGGCCGCTCTGGAGGCGGGCTTTCTCTACGCCCCCGTCGCCATGGCCCTGTTTCTCAGCTTTTCCATCTTAAATATCGCCGATATGACAACGGACGGTGCGTTTGTTTTGGGCAGTGCCGTGTCCGCCATGATGTGCCTGTCCGGACACCCGGTGCTGGCCCTTCCGGCGGGGATGCTGGCGGCGGCGGCCGCCGGCTTCATCACCGCGTTTTTGCAGACCAAGCTGTCCGTCCCCTCCATCCTGGCGGGCATCATCACCAACATCGGCCTGTACAGCGTCAACCTGATGGTCATGGGCAAGAGCAACCAGTCCCTGTTCCAGACGGACACCATCTACACCCTGGCCAAGGGAGCCGGGTTTGCCGGGAGCTGGTATAAGCTGGCGGTGACCGCCCTCATCGTGCTGGCCCTGGCCGCCGCGCTGGTGCTGTTTCTGGGCACCCGGCTGGGCCTGTCTGTCCGGGCCACAGGGGACAATATGGATATGGTGCGGGCATCCTCCATCAACACAAACTTCACCATCACCGTGGGCCTGTGCCTGGCCAATGCTATGACCGGCCTGGCCGGGGCCATGGCGGCCCAGTACAACACCTTCGCCGATGTGAACGGCGGCACCGGCATGGTGGTGCTGGCCCTGGCCGCTCTGGTCATTGGCGAGACCCTCATCGGTAAGGGGGGGATGGTCCGCCGGGTGGCGGGGGTGATCCTGGGAAGCATCATCTACCGCCTGCTCTACGCCGCCGCCCTGCGCTGCCAAGTCCCCGCCGACTATATGAAGCTGGTGTCCGCCGTCATCGTCGCCGCGGCCATCGCGGCCCCGGAGGTCCGGCGGTGGGCCGCCTTCCAGCGGCGCAAGGCCGCCGCCAGAGCGGAGAGGGGAGGAATGTAACATGCTGAAGCTGGAACATATCTCCAAGACCTTCAACCCCGGCACGGTCAATGAGAAGAAGGCCCTCAGCGGCCTGTCCCTCCACCTGGAGCCCGGGGACTTCGTCACCATCGTGGGCTCCAACGGCGCGGGCAAGAGCACCCTGTTCAACGCTATCGCCGGGGGCTTCTATGTGGATGAGGGCTCCATCACCCTGGCGGGGGAGGACATCACCTTCCAGCCGGAGTACCGGCGCAGCCGGGTGCTGGGCCGCCTGTTCCAGGACCCCATGCGGGGGACCGCCCCCCACATGACCATCGAGGAGAATCTGGCCCTGGCCTATCTCCGCACTGCCAAGCACCAGCACGCCTTCTTCAGCCGCACCAGCAAGGCGGACCGGGCCCTGTTCCGGGACCAGCTGGCCAGACTGGAGATGGGCCTGGAGGACCGGATGGGGCAGCCGGTGGGGCTGCTGTCCGGCGGGCAGCGGCAGGCCCTCACCCTGCTCATGGCTACGCTGGTCCCCCCAAAGCTGCTGCTGCTGGACGAGCACACCGCCGCCCTGGACCCCGGCACCGCCGAAAAGGTGCTGCGGATCACCCGGGAGGTGGTAGCGGAGCACCGGATCACCACCCTTATGGTCACCCACAATATGCACCAGGCTCTGGAGCTGGGCAACCGCACCCTGATGATGGACTCCGGGAACATCATTCTGGACGTCCGGGGGGAGGAGCGGTCCGGACTGACCGTGTCCGGCCTGCTGGAGCGCTTCCGGGCAGGAGCCGGGAAAAATCTGGATAACGACCGCATCCTGCTGTCCTGAGGGCGGGGGAGGCCGTAACAAATCAGCCTGTGGAGCACGCGGCGGGGCCGCATGCTCCACAGGCTTTGTGCTGTACGGCGCTGGGGACAGAGTGGGTCAGCCGAACTGGCTGTGATAGAGCGCGGCATACCTGCCCTGACGGGCCAACAGCTCCTCGTGACCGCCCATCTCCTGGATGTCGCCGTCCTCCATATACAGGATCATTTCCGCGTCCCGGATGGTGGACAGCCGGTGGGCGATGACAAAGCTGGTGCGCCCCTTCATCAGCTCCGCCATGGCCTTTTGGATCAGGACCTCCGTGTGGACGTCCACATTGCTGGTGGCCTCGTCCAGGATCAGGATCTCGGGGTCGGAGGCGATGGCCCGTGCGATGGTGATGAGCTGGCGCTCCCCCTGGGAGATGTTCTCCGCCCCCTTGCTCAGCACCATGTCATAGCCGCCGGGAAGGGTTTTGATGAAGCTGTGGGCGCAGGCGGAGCGGGCCGAGGCGATCACCTTCTCCCGGTCCATATCCGGCTCCCCATAGGCGATGTTGTCGGCGATGGCGCCCTCAAACAGCCAGGTGTCCTGAAGGACCATGCCGAAGCGGTCCCGCAGCTCCGCCCGGGACATCTGCCGGATGTCAACGCCGTCCACCTGGATGGAGCCGCCGCTGAGCTCATAGAACCGCATGAGCAGATTGATCAGCGTGGTTTTTCCTGCGCCGGTGGGGCCCACGATGGCCACCTTCTGGCCGGGCTCCACCGCCAGGTCCACCCCCTTCATCAGCAGGCGGTCCGGGGTATAGCCGAATTGGACCTGGTGAAAGACCACGCGGCCGCTGTGCTCCCTGGGGACGGCTGGGGACTGGGGATCCGGGACCTCCTCCTCGGCGTCCAGAAGGGCAAAGATGTGCCCGCCCGCCGCCATAGCCGTGCCGAAGCTGCCCACCATGCCCGCCAGAGAAGAGAAGGGCTCGGCAAACCGCCAGGTGTACTCCAGCATGGCCTGGACGCTGCCAACAGCGAGCTTCCCCGCAATGGCCCAGAGGCAGCCGATGGCGGCGCAGACCACATATCCCATGTCGTTGACCAGGGTGGTGATGGGGCTGACGGAGCCTGCGGTCACCTCGGCCTTTCGGGCACTGTCCCGCAGGGCCTCGTTCAGCGCCCGGAACTCCGCCTTGGCCTGCTTCTGGTGGTTGAAGGCCTGGACCACCTGCTGACCGTTGTACATCTCCTCCACATATCCGTTCAGAGCGCCCAGCAGACCCTGCTGCTGCCCGTAGTATGTTTCGCTGGCCTTCATCATCCCTGCGGCGCTCAGCAGGGACAGGGGGACCATGACCACCGGGATGACAGTCAGTGCGGGGCTGATGGCCAGCATCATCACCAGCACGCCCACGGCGGTGGTGATCTGGGTCACCACAGAGGTGAGGTTCTGGCTGATGGCATTGTTGATGGTGTCCACATCGTTGGTAATGACGCTGAGAATATCGCCGTGGGTGTGGGTGTCGTAATAATCCAGCTTCAGCCGGTGCATCTTCCCGTCGATGTCGCTCCGGAGCTTCTGCATCACATGGGCGGTGATCCGGGCCATGCCGAAGCCCTGGAGGAAGGTGAACAGCTGAGAAATCAGGTACAGGGCTACCAATGCGGCCAGCAGACAGAGAATGGTATCCCAGTAAAAGACGCCGTCCGCGATGCTGGCGAACAGCGCGGTGGTCACCCGCCCGACGAGGAAGGGGGCCAGGACCAGAAAGGCCGTGCTGATCACGGCGGACAGCATACAGAGGAACAGAGACAGGCGGTGCTCCTTCAAATAACCCAGCAGGCGCTGGAATATGGCTCGGCGGCTCATGTCAGACAGCCTCCTTTCCCAGCTGGATCTCCGCGATCTCCCGGTACAGGGGACAGGTGCGCAGCAGCTCCCCGTGGGTCCCCTGGCCCACGATCCGGCCGTCATCCACCACAAGGATGCGGTCCGCGTCCAGGATCGTGCTGACCCGCTGGGCCACCAGGATGACGGCGGCCTCCCCCATGCTCTCCTTCAGATTTTGGCGCAGGGTCTGGTCGGTTTTCATGTCCAGGGCGGAGAAGCTGTCGTCAAAGACGTAGATCTCTGGGCGCTTTATCAGAGCCCGGGCGATGGCCATGCGCTGACGCTGGCCGCCGGACAGGTTGGAGCCCCCCTGGGCGATGGGGTCGTGGTAGCCGCCCTGTTTTTTGGCGATGAATTCCGCCGCACAGGCGATCCCGGCGGCGCGGGCCCAGTCCTTTTCCGTGCCGTCCTCCTTCCCAAAGTTCAGGTTGGAGGCGATGTCGCCGGAGAAGAGGACGTTTTTCTGGGGCACATACCCGATGATGGAGCGCAGATCGTCCACGCGGTACCGCCGGATGTTGACGCCGTCCACCAGGATCTCCCCGAAGAGGGGATCATAGAGCCGGGGGATCAGCTTCAAAATGCTGGATTTGCCCCGCCCCGTCCCGCCTATGATGGCGGTGACCTCGCCGGGGTGGGCGGAAAAGCTGATGTCCTTGAGGATCGGCTCGTCCGCGCCGGGGTAGGCGAAGGTCACATGGCGGAACTCCAGCGTGGAGCGCAGGGGGCGCTGCTTAAAGGGGTAGTCCCCGTCCCGGATGCCGGTCTCTGTCTCCAGGACCTCCGCGATGCGGGCGGCACAGGCGTAGGTGGTAGGAAACATCATAATGACCAGGGACAGCATGATCACAGAGGTCAGCACCATGCTGATATACTGGCTGTTGGCCACCAGAGAGCCCACCTCCATGGCCCCGGTGTCCACATAGTGGGCCCCAAGCCCCAGGATGGCCGCTGTGGTTACGCCGAAGATCACATTGATGGCGGGGAGGAGCAGGCTGGTGATCCTCCCAGCCGCCATGGCGGTCAGGGCGTAGTCCCGATTGGCCTGCCGGAAGCGGCCGCGCTCCGTCTCCTGCTGGTTGAAGGCCCGGATGACCCGCACTCCCTCCAGGGACTCCAGGAAGAGTCGGTTGATCCTGTCCAGCTTCCGGCGGAGCTTGACGGAATAGCGGGAGGCCAGGACCACGATGGCAGACAGGGCGGCGATCAGGACTGGGACGGCGATGGCCAGTACGGAGCTGACCTTTCCCCCAGTGGCGGAGGAGAACACCAGCCCGGCCACCGCCATCATGGGAGCCAGGATGCCGATGCGCAGCAGCATGGAGAGAAAATTCTGCACATTGGTGATGTCCGAGGTGCTCCGGGTGACCAGGCTGGCCGTCCCGAAGCGGTCCATCTCAGCGGAGGAGAAGGTCTGCACCTTGTCGAACACACGCTCACGGAGCTGGGAAGCAAACTGGGTGGAGATGCCGGAGGCCAGCCGGACAGAACCCAGATTGATAAGACAGGAGAACACCGTGATGACTGCCATGATGACGGCGAGGACTCCAATCGTGGAGCGGGACTGCACCGCCACCCCGCTGTTGATCATCCGGGCCAAAAGAGCGGGCAGCATCATCTGCCCGATAGCGGACAGCAGCACCAGGACCGACAGCCCGGCAACTTGCCTTCCGCTCAGCGTTACCTTGGAGAAGATCGTTTTCATAGGGTGTTTGTTTGCCTCCTTGATGTGGAATGATGGGATTAGACGGCCCCGGCCTGACGCCTTTTTTGCCGTATGGGGCGCGGGGAGCCTTTACAGCTCCGGGACGCCCGTGTTACACTGGTACCATCATAAACCATCCTGTAACAGGACGGTTAAGGGGGGATTTTTGTGCTGGATCAGCGGCAGAAGCTGTTCACCATCGGCCGGTTTGCGGCCATCCACGGCGTGACGAAAAAGACACTGATGTGGTATGATGAGATGGGGCTGGTGACCCCCGCCGTGATCGGGGAAAACGGGTACCGCTACTACACCTATCAGCAGAGCTCCACCCTGGAGACGGTCCTCATGCTCCGGGAGCTGAATGTCTCCATCCCGGAGATCAAGGGGTTTATGGAGCATCGTTCTGCCTCTGGTATGGAGAAACTGCTGTCCGCCCAGATCCGGGAACTGGATGAGCGGCTCTCCCATCTGCGGACAATGAAAAAGACCCTGGTGAGCCGCCACCAGGACATGATGGCATTGCTGCACCTGGATCTTTCTGAAATCAGTGTGGTTCAGAAGGAAAAAAGCTGCCTGGCTGTGGTACCAGTAGAGCAGGAGTTACCCACGGCAGCTGATGTGGAGCAGGTGATCGGGGCGGTAAAGCGGTACAGCTTGCAGCGCCTCCACGATGCGGTGTATGGCTCCATGATCGCGGTGGATCAGCTGCACCAGGGGAGTTATGACCGGTATGAAGCGCTGTATGTGGAATTGCCCCGCCTCAGTACTCAAAAAGGGCTGCACATCCGCCCTGGCGGTCAGTATCTCAGGGCTTTTTGCAAGGGAAGCTGGGATAATCTCCCGGGCCGCTATGAGGAGATCCTCGCCTATGCCAGGGCGCATGGTCTGGAACTGTACGGATATTCTTATGAGACAGGGATCAATGAAAGTGTTATCAATGGTTTTGACGAATATATTACCCAGATTGAGATCCCGATTCAGATATGAGTTAGAGAGAAAAGAACCTGCCGCAGGCTCCAGAAGCCTGCGGCAGGTTCTTTTTATAGACCTAGGGATCCAGCTGGCAGCAGCGGCTGAAACAGCGCTCAGTCCTCTTCGACCAGCACCAGCATCCCGTCCAGAAAACGCTTGAGATTGGCCTTTCCCTTGGGCCCGCGGCCCTGGATGCAGGCCATCTCGGCCCGCACCTCCTGAAAGGGGAACAGGCGGGAGGCGTACAGGGTGAAGATCTCGTTGCCGTAGTCCTCCAGCCCCAAACTGGCCAGGTGGTGCAGTCCCCGCTCCACCGCCCGCCTGGCCCTCTGCTCCATGGATTTGGGGCTGTCGCTGAGCTGGGCGCACAGGGCGCCGACCCCCACCTGACTGACCTGCTGCCCCTGCTCCAGAAGAAGCATACACAGCTCCACGATGTCCCGGGCGCCCTTTTCTCCTGCCATCCCCAGTTGGCTCAGGGTGGTCTGGATCCGCTTGCGCTGGGCTTCCAGGCGGCTGCGCCGTCCCACCGGAGCGGCCTTTTCTGCAAAGACGCTCTGAATGGTGTGGAGGTCCCGCTCATTTTCCAGCTGGCGGCGCACATTTAGGATGACCTGGCGAACCTCAATGAGGTTGATGGGCTTGTTGATGAAAAAGTCCACCCCGGCCAGATAGGCCTTGGCCACCATCTCCTTATTGCTTACCTGAGAGATCATGATGAACTTAGCCCGGCAGCCCTGCTCCTTCAGCTCCCGCACCACCTGGATGCCGTCCTTTTGCGGCATCAGCAGGTCCACCAGGACCAGGTCGGGGTCCAGGGCCAGGATCTGTCCCAGATTCGCCGGTTCCCCGCCGCTGTCACCGCACACGACGCCCAGTTCGTTTCCCTCCACAATGTCCTCCAGGATCCCGATCACGGAGGTGTCGTCCTCTACAATATAGATCCTCATACTGCTCCCTTCTCCATGGCCGTCCTCGGGATGGTCACCCGAAAACAGGCCCCTGTGGCGTCTGTTCCGCCGGGGACTGTACCCGGCCCGCTGTCTACCTGAATGGTTCCGCCCAGCTCTTGGACCATGAACTCCACAGCGGGCAGGCCGATCCCCCGGCTAATATTCCCCGTCTCCGGGTTGAACTTGGTGGAGTAGCCCACCCGGAACAGGTTCTGCATGGCACGGGGGGAGATGCCGGGGCCGTTGTCCTGAACGGTGAACACCAGATCCTCCCCAACCAGATGCTCCTCCACCCAGATGGCTCCGGTGCCCCGGCCGCTCTGGATAGCCTCGGCGGCGTTCATCACCAGATTTTTCAGGATGGACATGAGGCGGTAGTGCTCCTCGGTGGCGAAGTCGGTCTCATAGTGGCATTGAATGGCGATCTTTTCCCGCTCTTCTCCCAGGATGTGTCCCATGGTATCCTGGAGGATGTGGAACAGGTCGGAGATCCACATCTGCTCGTCGTTGTCGGTCCCGGTGCCGGCCACCTCGCCCTCGATGCCCCGGATGATGCTCAGGTTGTCCTTTTTGACCTCGTGGACGTCCCGGGCGATGGATAGGGCCAGCTGCCGCAGCTCCTCCGGGCAGCTCTGCTCTCCCAGCTGCTCATACAGCCGGTAGGCCCGGGTCATGATGCCCTCAATGTTCTCCGCGTCCTTTTTCAAAAAATAGAGCTCGTTTTTCAGGTTGGCAGTCATGAGGAACAGCCGCTGATAGCGGCGCTCGTGCTCCTCCACCAGCAGGAGCCGGCGGGATCGGCGGATCCCCCACAGCACCCCTGCAGCCAGCAGGGACCGGGCCAGCCCCAGCAGCACCAGGCCGGACAGAGAGGTCAGGTCCGGGAGCGAGCCCTTGGACAGGGTGAGGTTGATGACGTTGGAGAGGGTATCGCATAGCCAGAAGCTCCGCCACAGCTGGGGAAGAGATGCCTGCGCCCTGTCCCGCAGGACCAGACAGAACAGCCCCTCATAGCAGAGGTAGAAGATGGCGCCCGGGTACTCACGCAGCAGGATCTCCGCCGCCCCCGCGCCCCCCAGCATCCCCAGAAGGCACCGCACCAGAAGTACCATGCAGCTGGTGAGCACCCCGGTGTCCGGTTTCCGGCTGTCCTGCATCAGGGTCACCAGCAGCACCGGGTAGAGCACCACCGCCCCTGATACCCGGAAGTTGTCCACCCACACGTTGACGAACAGCTCGGCGCTCAGCGCCGTGGCCAGGGCGGTGAGCAGACGCCGCTCCCACCGGGCGGCCCGCCTCCGCAGGCGGCGCTTCTCCTGCTCCATGCCGGATCCCTCCCTCTCGTCTGTTTGGCTAAATTATTGTACGGAGACAACGTATTTGAGAAACACGGGATAAACCGGGACAGGACGGGAGACCGCGAGAAAACCCGCTATTTGTGCGGGAAACAGGGCATTTTCACCCGGGACAGGGCATTGATCCGGCCCGGCTCTATCAGACAACTTGAGACGAGGGCGTCGACGCGGTCGGCGTCCTTTTTTCATGCCCTGGGAGGCCCTGGGAGGCCCTACAACGGCGGCGGCGCGTCGGGCGCATATCAACCCGCCGAGGGCGAAAAACCTTGATACAAGGCCGTTTTCGGGCGCAAGAAGGGCCGCTCGGCCCGTCCCGGAAGTCACAGCAGCAGACAAAGAGGACGGGCTTCGCGGCCCTTGAGGATAGTATAGCAGACGAGGCCCCGGAAGGCAAGCAGGCGAGCCGTGCAAACAGGGCGTTAATCCGTGCAGAAATTAACGACAGGGCCCAAAAACACGGCGGCGCGGGCGCAGATCGGCGGGGCCGGGGCGTTACGAGCCGTTAAACGGGGCGTTACTCCCGAGGCGGCGACGGGGCGGAACCAGGGGCAAAAGGCCAGAATACAAAGGGACATTTTCGGCAAAAGCGCGGGGACGTGTCCCTTTGCCCGGAATACGCGGGTTTTCCAGGGGGCGAGCCCCTTCTCCGGCCCCGGAAGCAAAGGGACAGTATTTTGATTTATTTTTTAATCATAGCAGGGCAAAAAATCAGGTGGTTCCGTCGCGAGCTTCACGGCTCTCGGCGGGGCCGCTTTTTTCGTCGTCGCTCCCGTCGAAATATGTCCAGAAGATAGACTCTTTTTCCCCGTCGCCGAGGCGCGTGTATTTGAAGTGCGTCAAGTCGAAGATCTCCTTCTTTGCCTCCTCGGGCAAAAGCCGGAACATGGCAACGAGGTCGGCCTCCATCGAGGACAGCGGGACGCCGTCGCAGCTCGGCGCGGCGGGAGCGTTTGGGCTACCCCCGTTTACAAGATAGTCGATAGTTACATTTAGCCTATGGGCTACTTTGCGAACGCTTTCAATATTGGGGGTTTGCGTTTCCCAGCGGCGAATAGTAGCGTTTGCGAGGCCACATTCCCGCTCAAGTTGCTTGACATTCAAGCCTTGCTCTTTTATGAGTTCGTGAACTCGTTCAAAGATGGACATAGTGAATAAACTCCTTTTTCTTAGTGGATGGGCTATTTCCCTATTGACAAATAGTGAATAGGCTACTATAATGACATTAGATTAAAAAATTAAGCAAAGACAGCATAGCACACCACCACCCAAAAAGAAAGAGAAAAGGAGGCGGCGGTAGAGTAAAAGCGAGCGGCGAGGGCCTTCACCCCCTTTACTTCAATTCGTTTCCGGCGTCACAAACTGGACACAGCACCACACGGCGGACGCCTCGCCGCCGGATGGGAGCGCCGCAAGAGCAGCACCGATGCTTCGATACTCTACAGAGCGAAGCATAGCGAAAGAAGTCGAGAGAGCTCGCGCGGTTCGGGTCGGCGGGCGCTGCAACGCCCCCGGCCCGGTTAGAGGAAGTCATTCTAAGTTTCATACAAGTCGGCCCTCGCCGTTCGCTTTTACTCTACCATATACCGCACCGAAACGCAAAGGAGGCGATCTCTTTGAGACGCGGCAAGAAGCCAACCAGGAAGCAGAAGATCCGGCTCGGACAAGCGGGCCTCTCGCCGGAGAACTGGCTCGTCGTGAAGCAGAAGCAGAACGGGGAGCTCGTCATCCTCCACAAGCACACGGACACGATCCGGGTCGTCCCTCCCCTGGGACAGTGACCCCCACACACAGAAAGGAAGGAACAGCAGCATGAGAAAGATGAAGAAGATCAACGGCTACCTCGTCGTCAAGTTCAACGCCCGGGAGCTCCGGGAGTACGAGGGGACGGCCCTCGGCGAGTATGGCGTCATCGACGCCGAGCTCTACACCGGCATCCTGGACGTCGACCGGGGCGCGATGGAGTACGACAACGCGGGCAGCATGGAGGAGGCCGTGGAGCTGGCCCGGGGCCTCGAGTCGGAGCTCGACGCCGAGGAGCCCGAGGTCAAGGTCACGATCGTCAAGGAGACCGACGAGACCACCGAGGAGGAGGAAGTCGACGCGCAGCAGATGATCGCCGGATGGGAGAACGTCCTCCGGGGGCAGGTCGCGAGCGCCCACTATAAGGACGTGGACGAGCGCACGGCAGCGCATGAGCTTTACGGCTACAAGGTCGCCCTCCGCGACCTGGGCCTTCTGGATCGGGAAGACTGCTACGTCCTCCCGGACACCTTCGGGGAGGCCCCGGGGCCGCTCCCCAAGAAGCCGGAGGAGCTCCTCGCCTATGTGTGCGACGAGCTTTGTCGGCACCGCCGCCCGGAGATGCCGCAAGAGGAGCTCGACGCGGTTTGTGAGAAGTGCTCCCTCGAGCGGCTGGCGAACGAGGCCGACGGGCGAGATCTCCGGGCTCGGGAGAAAGCCCTCGGGGCGCTCTATGGGCTCGTCGACCGTATCCGAGACCGAGAGAGCAGCGTCGAGGCCGACCGGGTCGGCGCAGAGGCCCGGGCCTATCTCCGGGCGCTGGCGACTGTCCAGGTCATCACGGAGCGAGAGCGGGAGTCCTTCGCCGCAGCCATTGAGGACGCGGTCAAGGCCCGGACGGCTCCGGCGGAGCGGACGACCTTCGAGCACCTTCACCCGGAACTCAAGCGGCACCGGGAGACGGCGAAGATCTACGCCCTGGGGCTGGCGCTGGCGGAGAAATGCCCGCCCAACGATTGCCGGGTGTACCTCAACATCTTCAACGCGGCCCGGGAGCTGGACGCAGCCCTGGACAACCTGGACGCCGACGGCGCTCCGGCGCTGGCCTTGCGGAAGGAACTCCGGGAACGAGTCGGGGAGCTGGCGGAGATGATGGAAGACAACTACGCCGTCGAGCAGTACCGGAAGGGAGGCGGGGCGAAATGAGAGCGGAGCTCAAGCGAGCCGCCGACCTCGTCGCCTTCCAGCGGCGCGAGGCCCTGTCTCGGAAGCGGCTCTCGGGAGACCCCCGGAACCCATTCCGCCCCCGGTATGGCGCGGAGCTGACCTTCGCCGCCGCGTCACAGGAGGCCGAGACCCTGGGCTATATTCTCAAATTGCTTGAGAAGGAAGCGGCCCGAGAGTGTGCGAGGCGGGTCTTCCCCACGCTGGACGCGATCCTCGACTTCGTCGTCGGCCTGGGCCTCATGGCCCTCGGGGGCCTGGGGCTCGCCGCCGCGTGTGTCGTGGCAGGAGCGCCGGACAGCTTCACCCGTGCGGCGGCGCTGCTGGGCCTGGGGTTTATGGCAGCGGTCAACCTGCACCGGCAGAAGCGGAAGTAAATCTAAGAACGACTACACAGGAAGGAGGACAGCGGTGAAAAGCAACGGTAAACTTTGCCCCCTGGGGAAGCTCGTCGTCAAGGCGCTCACCGACCAGGACAAGACGAAGACGCAGCTCGCCGCCGAGATCGGCACGTCGCCGCAGTATCTAAGCTACATTCTCTACGGCGTCCGGTCGGGCGAGAAGTACCTCCCGGCGATCATCGCGGCCCTCAACCTCGACCCCCGGAAGGTCGAGAAGGTAACGGCAGCGTAACACCAGGAAGGGAGGGACAGGAGTGCCGGACGTATTCATCGGGCTCAAGGAGGCCGCAGCCTTCGAGGGTATCAGCTACGACACCATTAAAAAGCGGGTTCAGAGAAACCCCCAGCAGTACAAGACCAAAATGCAGCCCAGCGAGGCGGGCGGACGCGAGCAAGTCCTTGTCTCCGTCGACTCCCTCACAGCCAAGGGCCGGAAGGCGTGGCGGGCGGCACAGAAGATAGACGGGAGGGATGTCGTCATAGAGAAGCGAACAGAGTCCGCGCCCTGGTATGTGGGCGTCGACCTCAACCACTACACCGAGCAGCACAAGAAGGCGTTCTACGAGGCCGTCGAGCTGGCGGCGAGGGTGCAAGACTTCATCGACTACGACGGCCCCGACCGCACGGCCTACGCCGAGCGGTACGCGCTGGGCCTGGGAGTGAGTCTCCCGACCCTCTACCGCTACGTCGACAACATCCTCAAGGCGAACGCCTGGGCCCTCAAGATGGAGAAGGAGGACGGCCAGAGCCGGGACTATTTCCGGGCGCTGTCCTTGTGTCGGAAGCCGAAGGCGACCGCCACCTTCCCGAGTCTCACGGATGAGCAAAAGGCGCTCATTCAAAATATATGGTTCGACCGGCGCTTCGCGGCCAACCTGGGAACGATCGAAATGCTCTACGAGAAGTTCGAGGAGGTCGCCGAGGGCCGGGGCTGGGAGAACTACCCCAGCATCAAGACGGTCGCCCGGTACATCAAGCACCTCATGGACAGCCGGGGCGGAGAGTCGGCCCGCTACCTCGCGGCCAACGGCTCCCGGGAGTGGAAGAACAAGAAGATGCTCAAGGGCAAGCGCGACGCGACGAGCCTCAAGGTCATGGAGTACGTCGTCGGCGACGAGCACACCTTCGACTTTTGGGTTCAGTGGGTCGCCCCGAACGGGAAGATCAAGGCCGTCCGCCCGAAGCTCGTCGCATGGATGGACATGCGGAGCCGGGCGATCGTGGGCGACGTGGCTTGTGTGGACGCCAACAACCAGACCCTCAAGGAGAGCCTCGTCAAGATGCTCTACTCCCACCCGGGCGGCGTCCCCCACATCCTCCACGTCGACAACGGCAAGGACTACACGGCGAAGACCATGACCGGCCAGAGCCGCAAGAAGCGGAACATCGACTTCGAGTTCGACGCCGAGACCGTGGGCTTCTACCAGAGTATCGGCATCGAGGAGGTCGGGCGGTCGCTCCCCTATCAGCCGTGGGACAAGCCGATCGAGCGCTTCTTCTCGACCGTGTGCTCCAAGTTCTCGAAATGGTTCGAGAGCTACACGGGCACCCTCACCGGCTCCAAGACCTACGCCAAACGGCAGAAGGACGTCGACGGTATGCTCGAGCGCGGCGAGCTGCTGACGATGGAGGAGTTCTTCGAGGCGTGGACGAAGTGGAAGAACGAGAAGTACCACACCCGGGAGCACCGGGGCCTCAAGGACGCGGGCGAGAAGTGGATCACGCCGATCTCCCTCTTTGAGAACGGCGAGCGCTATGAGAAGGCAGCTCCGCCCCGCGAGTATGCGGCGATGCTGCTCATGAAGGCCGACACCGCCCGCGTGACGAACCAGGGGATCAACAAGTTCGGCACCCTCTACACGGACTACGAGCTTTGTCACTACGTCGGCAAGCATGTCGGCATCAAGTGGGACATCGACGACGTCACGAAGCTCTACGTCTTCGACCAGGAGGGCCGGAAGATATGCGAAGCCGTCTCCGCCGAGCTGCTGGCCTTCGGGCCCCACTGTTCGCAAGCGGCGCTCGAGCGCCACCTCCGCGACCAGAAGCGGCAGGAGAAGGAAATGCGGGAGATCCTGGACAGCATGACGCGGCCCTACGAGCTCCGCGTCCAGGAGGGCGGACGGCCCTCCGAGGCGGTCGGCATGATCGACTTGACCATCAAGGCGGATCGGCCCTCGAAGCTCATCTCCCTCCCGAACGACAAGGAGTTCCGGGCGGAGATGGCCACGAACCGAAAGACCGGGAAGAAGGCATCCGGGGACGAGTTCCTCGGGAAAAAGGCAGACGACGCCCTCGCTCGCTTGAGGGCTATGAACGAATAGGAGGAACAACATGGAAATCACAGCAGCAGCGGCCCAGGCCACAACCTACACCACCGGCAAGACCCTTGCCGAGCAGATCAACGACTACCTCGCAGTCTCGAAGACCAGCATCGCCACCCTGGCGAGCGAGATCCCGGGCTATTCCCGCCCGACGATCTCCCGCTACCTCTCCGGCAAGTACGAGGGGGACATCTCCACCATCGAGAAGCTCCTCGCGGACTGGCTGGCCCAGCACACCGGCGAGGCCGTGGCGCTCCCGGAGCCGGGGCGCAAGACCGGACGGAAGCCCGTCTTCTATGAGAGCCGGGACGCCCTCAAGGTGCTCGGCGTGTGTCAAAGCTGTCAAGAGTACATCGGCCTCGGCATCGTGGTCGCCCGCAGCGGCTACGGCAAGACCTACTCCCTCCGGCAGTACGCGAAGCTCCCCCGGGTCGCCTACATTGAGTGCGACGACACCATGAGCAGCCGCGATCTTGTGGAGGCGATCGAGAAGTCCCTCGGCATCCCCAGCGGCTACGGCACTATCTGGCGCAGGGTCAACGGCATCCGGGACTTCTTCAACACGAACAAGGGATACCTCCTCATCATCGACGAGGCGGACAAGCTCGTCTCGAAGTACACCCAAAAGAAGATGGAGATCCTCCGGGCGATCTTCGACCAATCCGACGTGGGGCTCGTCATCGCCGGAGAGCCGAAGCTCGAAGCGCAGATCAAGACCTACCTCGCCCGCATGGCGAACCGGGTCGACTTCTATGTCTCCCTCAAGGGGCTCGACCCCTCGGAGGTGGAGGGCTACCTCGAGGGCTTCGAGGTAGATCCCGACGCGATGGTCGAGCTCAAGGCCCGGGCCTGCAACATGCAGACCGGATGCTTCCGACTCCTCGACCGAACCCTCTCCAACGTCACCCGCATCCTTGAGGAGCGCGGCGAGAGAGTCGTCACCGTGAAGATCATCGAGCAAGCCTCGAGCCTCATGATGCTCTAACACGGAAGGGGGCCGGGACAATGAAAATGAGAAAGCAGCGTCTCATGGGTCTCGCTATGCTGGCGATCACCGCCCTCATCCTGGTCATGGCCCGAGGCGGGAAGACGCCGGAGGACAGCGACGCGACCGCCGCTCTCCTCACCGGGCCGCTCGGCCTCTATATGCTCCTCTCTAAGACCTACATCCTATACGAAGACAAGGAGCCGAAGGAGGCCACCGAAGCAAGCCGCAGCGGGGAGGCAACTCCCCGGGCATATATCAACAAGCACAGAAAGGAAGGAGCCTACACATGGCAAGGAAAAGAGTGGTCGAACCCTCCGGGGTCAAGACCTGGGAGGACGCGAACGACGCCCTCCGTCAGATTGCAGAAGCGCAGCTCGCCGTCCAGGACATTGAGGGCGAGATGAACAAGCAGATCCTCGGGGCCAAGAAGGCCGCAGAGGAGCAGAGCAAGCCCCACAAGGACAGGATCGCCAAGCTCGAGCGCGAGCTCAAGGACTTCGTCACCGAACACCGGGCGGACATGGGGAAGGCGAAGTCGAAGATCCTCACCTTCGGCGAGGTCGGCTTCCGGCTCTCGACCTCCGTGTCCCTCCCCAGGGCGAAGGAGAAGATCGAGGAGATCATCCGCCGCCTCAAGAACCGGCAGATGATGGACTGCATCGTCGTCAAGGAGGACGTCTCGAAGGAGGCCCTCAAGAAGTACGGCGAGGACACCGTCAACGCGGTCGGCGCTACCTGGAAGCAGCAAGACGTCTTCGGCTACGAGCTGGACTTCGCGAAGCTGGAACAGGTCAAGAGCGGCATGTAAGGGGGCGGGCTTCATGCGGGTCGACATCACCACCACGAGAAAGAAGTACCGGGTCATCTACGCCGACCCTCCATGGAAGTTCAGCAGCAAGGAAGCAACTGGAAAAACGCGGGGGGGGGGTAATTTCTACCACCTATAAACCCCTCGAAGCGGTCTATCCGACCATGACCACCGAGGCCCTCAAGGAGCTCGACGTCGGGCGCATCGCCCACCGAGACGCGGCGCTCTTTATGTGGGCCACCGACGCCCACATCCCGGACGCCCTCGAGCTCTATCGGGCGTGGGGGTTCCGGTATGTGACCGTCGCCTTTGTGTGGTCGAAGAAGACCGTCAACGGGAAGACCGTCTCGAACCTCGCGCCCTGGACGCTCAAAAACTGTGAGCTTTGCCTCATGGGGACGCGGGGCCGGATGGTTCAGTACAAGCAGAAGAACAACATCCCGCAGCTCGTGGAGGCCGTGAGAACGCGGCACAGCGAGAAGCCGGAGGAAGTCCGCCGCCGCATCGAGGAGCTGTTCGGGGACGTCCCCCGGATCGAACTCTTTGCCCGGAAAAGGTTCCACGGCTGGGACTGTTGGGGAAACGAGGTGTAAATCATGGCAGCAACACGCAGCGGAAGGAAGCTCCCCTCCATCCGCACACTATGGGCGATCGCGAAGTCGCCCGAGCTCCGGCTCTCGGACGAAGACCTTCACGGGGTCGTGTACCGGGAGACCGGCAAGGAGAGCATGAAGAAGCTGACGCAGGGCGAGATCACCGACGTCGCCCGCGTCCTGCAAAACATGAAGGACAGCGCCGCCCGGAGTATCGGCGACAAACGGACGGACGAGGGCGGCAACCCCACCACCGAACGGCAGCGCCGGAAGATCTACGCGCTCACCGAGGCCCTGGGGTGGAACAACGACAAGCGCCGGATCGAGGGCTTTGTGAAGCGGATGACCGGCATCGACCGGCTCGAGTGGCTGAACACGGCCCAGTGTGAGAAGGTCATCGAGGGCCTCAAGGCGATCCTTGCCAGAGAGCAGCGGAAGGGGGCCGGGCGGGATGGATAACGAGAACCAGCGGGAGCTCGATGTCCTGGCCGCGCTGGAAGGCATCCACCGGATGCAAGAGAGCATCCGGGACACGGAGCTGGACATGGTGGTGGAGACCGGGATCATCTTCCTCCGCTTGCACTATCAGCGGCTCCCGCCCGGAGTGGCCCGCCGTCTGACGGAGATCTCGCCCCGGGACGTGGCGGAGGTGTCGGAGGTCATCCGGGAGAATGGCGCGACGCCGGAGCAGCGGCGAAGCCTGGGCGACCGACTGGCGAGCGACGCAGCCGTCGCCCAGGTCATCCGGGCGGCGAATGTCTACCGGGAGCGGCTGGGCTACGGCCCGCTCGAGTCGGAGGTGGAGGCGTGAGCGGGCGGAAGGCTGGGGCGATGGGGCTTGTCGAGAGGCTCGCCGCCGCCCTGGCCGTGAACGAGATCGTCCGCTCCCGGCGCTTCCTGGGAGAGCACACCAGCAAGGAAGACCGCGAGGAGCTGCTCAAGCTCACGGCCTCCGAGCTCACCTCGACGGCCCAGGTGCTCGCCTCCGCCGTGCATCTCCGGCAGCAGGTGGAGACGGCGGAGTTCACGCGGGCCCTCATAGAGCAGCAGAAGGCCGCGCAGCAGCCCCCAGGCGGGCCGCTTGCGTGTTAAAGGGGGAACGGTATGCCGACGAAGAAGAAACGCCTCACACAGCGCGAGAAGGCCGAGAGGGCGAAGATGAAGAAGGAGCTCCAAGCGGAAGGAGTCCTTCCGCCGGACAAGCCGCGCCTCAACCGGAAGAAGTTCGCCCGGGAAACCTGGGCAGAGTGGAAGGAGTTCTTCGAGAGAGACCCCATTCTCGCGGAGGTTCGCCTTCTTCGGGCCGTCGAGTTCGTGGCGGGCCCAGAAGTGCCGAAGATCACGCCGGAGCAGATCGGCGTCTTCAAGACCCTCAAGATCGCGATCGAGCTCGACAAGTTCCTTCGACGCCTGGAAGCGGAGGGCCGAAAACAATACACAATCGGGGAACTGTTCGACGAGGTCTTCTTCCCCGTTTGGAAACTATAAGGAGGTAAACAACACACTATGAACGACAACATCAACACCAGACCGGCACAGGAGCCGGAGATCAACGAAGCGGACGGGGAGCCCATCTTCCACGCCGACGAGGAGGAGGGTGAGGATCATGAGTAAGAAGATTTGTCTCGACGCCGGGCATGTCGGCAGCAAATACAACCAGAGCCCCGTCGTGAAGACCTACTACGAAAGCGCGATGGTTTGGGCGCTGCATCTCAAGCTCAAGGCCCAGCTCGAGGCCCGGGGCTTCCAGGTCGTCACCACGCGGGCGAGCATCGACACCGACCTCGGCGTCTACGAGCGCGGAACGGCCTCGAAGGGGTGCGACGTCTTCATCTCTCTCCACTCCAACGCTTGCGGCACGGAGAGCGTCGACTACCCCGTCGTCTACCGGGCCTACGACAACAAGAACAACGTCGACACCCTGGCCCTCAAGCTGGCGAAGAAGGTCGGCGAGCTTATGGGAACCACCCAGGCCGGGCGGACGGCCACCCGGAAGAACAGCTCCGGCGGCGAATACTACGGCGTCCTCCGTGGTGCTCGGGCGGTCGGGACGCCCTACTACATGCTCATCGAGCACAGCTTCCACACAAACACGAAGGCGACGAAATGGCTCTCCGAGGACGCCAACCTGGACAAGCTGGCCGTCGCCGAGGCTGACATCCTGGCGGAGTTCTTCGGGATGGAGAGCTCCACCGAAACCGAGAAGACAGCGATCATGGGCAAGGCCCAGGCCACCGCGTCGCAGATGGCCGCGTTCTGCTTGAGCAAGAACGCCTCCCCGCAGCTCCCGAGCTGCACCGTGGAGGAGCTGGCCCGCATGTTCATCGAGGAGGGCGAGGCCGAGGGCGTCCGGGGCGACGTGGCCTTCGCACAGAGCCTCCACGAAACCGGCTATTTTAAGTTCGGCGGGATCGTCCTTCCGTCTCAAAATAACTATGCCGGGATCGGAGCCCTCAATGGGAACGCCGCAGGACAGGCGGCGAGCTTCCCCGACCCGCGCACCGGCGTCCGGGCGCAGATCCAGCACCTCAAGGCGTATGCCTCCACCGAGGCCCTGGTGAACGAGTGCGTCGATCCTCGCTTCTCCCTGGTCGTCCGTGGCGTCGCGCCCTATGTGGAATGGCTGGGCGCGGCGGACAATCCCCAGGGGCGCGGGTGGGCTGTGCCCGGCGCGGGATATGGCGCGAACATCGTGAAGCTGCTCGGCCAGATCCTCGCCTACAAAGACCCGGGAGACGGATACCCGGAGGGAACGCCCGCATGGCAGAAGGAGGGCTTCGAGATCCTGGTGAAACGCGGGATCATCAACTCCCCCGACGTGTGGAAGGCTCGCTTCAATCAGCCGATCATGGTCGGCGAGATCCTGGCGATCATCGGCAGAATGTAACCGGAAAGGAGGGCACAGGACATGGATGAGCTCGTAAAGGACTTGACCCTGGACATGATTTCCGAAGGTCTCTATCGGATGATCGCCGAGGCAATCGGGACGGATAACTTCTACAAGCTGGCCGAGATCGTCGGAGGCACTACGATCTATATCCCGAAGCCCGAGAGCCTCACCCGCCCCGTCCGCGACGCCCGCATCAAGAAAGAGTTCACCGGCTACAACCACCAGGAACTCGCCCGGAAGTACGGCGTCACCGAGAGATGGGTTCGGCGCATTTGCGGCCCCGGGCAAGCGGAAGGGCAGATCGGGATCTTCGACTACCTGGAAGACCCTGGGGACGAATACGAGGACGAGGGGCCTTGTAATTCTTAGAAGCGCTTCGTATATCAAATTCCATAAAACGACCCTAAAATAAGACTACAAGCTGTGCTTGTAGTCTTATTTTTTATGCTTAGAGAAGGAGGCAAAAACACACATGAACATGGAACTCATCACCAGCGCAGCGAGCGACGCTCTCGTCAACGTCGTCCTCGCGATCATCGCCCTCGCCGGGGCCTACGGGGTCTACTATATCCGGCTGGGCGCGGCCAAGCTCAAGGAGCAGACAGCACAGATCAAGGACGAGGCGGGCCGGAAGGTGCTCGAGGACGCCCTTGACGACGTGGTCAACCTTGCGACGGTCTCCGTCGGCGCGATGGAGCAGACCACCGCGAAGGCGCTCCGCGACGCGGTCAAGAACGGCACGGCAAGCCGTGAGGAGCTGCTCGCCCTGGGCAAGCAGGTCTTTGACGAGGTGAAGGCGGCAATCGCACCCGAGGCGCAGCAGGTCATCACCGACAACCTGGGCAGCTTCGACAAGTACCTCACCGCCGTCATCGAGGACGCCGTCCTTCACATCAAGAACGAAGACCCCTATCTCACCCTGTCCGGGGAGCTGCTTGACGGCGTCACCATCGGCGGCGCGGAGGACGGGGTCTCCCAGCGGTAAGGAGGGGGACGCATGGACGGAGCAACGATTGCGATGTTCGTCTTTCAGACGGTCATCACGGCGATCATCGGCGTCGCCTCCTGGGGAGTCAAGAACGCGATCGGCGAGATGAAGTCGGCGATCACGAAGCTCGAGGCGGCGGACAAGAAGAACGCCGAGGACATCGCCGCCGTTCGAGGGGAGCTCGGCGACCTCAAAGCCGACCTCCCCCTCATCTACACGACCCGGGAGGACTTCATCCGGGTCTCGAACAACATCGACCAGAAGCTCGACAAGCTCCTATACAGGAGCCCGGCAAAGGAGGGATAAAAGACCATGGCTTTTTTTGACGACATGACGGAGCAGGAGATCCGGCAGAACAAGGCGATCCGGGGCTACATCGTCCGGGCCCTGGCGAAAGGCAACCAGAACTCGCTGCTCGTGCGGCAGGTGACGAACGCGCTTCTCGCCGACAACCTCATCACCGTCCCGGACATCTCGAAGCAGCTCTCCTATTTGGAGGACGGCGGCTACATCGAGTTCACGGACAAGAGGGCGACGGCCTACAACGCATACCGCCGGGACGCCGTCATCCAGCTCACGAAGGCGGGCGTCGACCTCGTGGAAGGCACGAGGGAAGACCCCGGCGTAGATGTCTAAGGGCGAACGCCGGAGGACGCGGATCAGCTCGACGATCGACAAGCTCCCGGACGACATCAAGACGGAGCTCGACGTCCGGCTCGCGGACACGGCCAACACCTACGAAGACCTCTCCGCGTGGCTCAAGGCGGAGGGCTACGAGATCAGCAAGTCGGCGATCGGGCGCTATGCGATCCGCAGCACACAGGCGGCGCAGCGCGTCGCCGAGACCTTGCAGCGGACGCAAGCGATCGCCCAGGCCGTCGAAGCCCACCCCGACCTCGACTACACGAAGGCCGCTTCGATGGTTCTCATGGACGGCCTCATGCAGCGAGTCAGCACGGCGGAAGACGACTTCGCCGAGATGCCTCTCGACAAGGCGGGGCGTCTCATCGCAAGCCTCGCCCGGAACGCAACCTATGAGAAGCGCGTCCGGCAGGACATGAAGAAGAAGGCCGAGCTTGCCTTCGACCAGCTCGAGGCCGAGCTTATGGCAGCAATCAAGCAGCACCCGGAACTCGCCGGGGAGCTGCACGACGTCCTCTCGAGGGCGAGGGAGAAGGTGCTCGACGATGGCGAAGATTGACCTCAAGGACTACCTCGAGAGACTCGAGGAGCCGGAAGACCGGGAGGCCGTCGCGAGCCGCGAGTATCAAAAGGAACTGTTTGAGCAGTACGTCCAGAAGGGGGACAACTTCCCCGAGCTCCGGGCGCAGCTCCTCAAGGAGTACCAGGACGGGGCCGATCTCACGGGCCCCCAGGGTCTACGCCGGAAGCTCGGAGCGTTCGACCTGGGCTATTTTGGCCGGGCCTACCTCCCGCACTACTTCGTCAGACCCTCGCCTCCCTTCCACGAGGAGCTCGACCGGATCTTCCGGGAGGGCGTTATGAAGGGCATGAACCCCAGCACAGACGCGAAGCAAATCAGCCGGGCCAACGGATGCCGGAGGGCAGTCGAGGCCCCGCGTGGACATGCCAAGTCGACGAACTTCACCTTCAAGGACTCCATACACTCGGCGGTGTACGCCTACAAGCACTACGAGATCATCCTCTCGGACAGCTCGGAACAGGCGGAAGGCTTCCTCTCCGACATCAAGACCGAGCTCGAGGAGAACGCAGCGCTCCGTGAAGACTTCGGAGAGCTTGAGGGGCGCGTCTGGAAGGCGTCGGTCATCCTCCTATCGAACGGGGTGAAGATCGAGGCCCTGGGCGCTGGGAAGAAGATCCGAGGCAGACGGCACAAACAATGGAGACCCGACCTCATTCTTTGCGACGACCTTGAGAACGACGAGAACGTCAACACCCCGGAGCAGCGGAAGAAGCTCCGGGACTGGTTCTACAAGGCGGTCTCGAAGGCGGGCGACACCTACACGGACATCGTCTACATCGGGACGCTGCTCCACTATGACGCCCTCCTCGCCAACGTCGCCAAGAACCCCGAGTATGAGGCCGTCCGCTACAAGGGCGTCATCTCGTTCGCGACGAACACGGCCTTGTGGGACGCCTGGGAGCGGATCTTCACCGACCTCGAAAACCCGAAGCACAAGGAGGACGCCGAGGACTTCTTCAAGGCCAACGAGGCCGAAATGCTGGAAGGCACCGCCGTCCTCTGGGAAGAAAAGCTCCCCTACTATGCCCTCATGGTTATGAGGGTATCCGAGGGCGAGGCGAGCTTCTCGTCGGAGATCCAGAACGAACCCATAGACCCGGAGAATTGCGCGTTCGCCGAGGAGTGGTTCGACTTCTACGACGACGGGCAGCTCCCCCCGGACTTCTCCGACCCGAAGTTCCTCTTTGTGGCGGCGAATGACCCCTCCCTCGGAAAGAACCGAAAGAGCGACACCTCGGCGATCATCGGCATAGCAAAGGACACCTCGACGGGCTACATGTACGTCGTCATCGCTGACATCGCCAAGCGGAAGCCGGACAAGATTATTGAGGACGCGATCGAGGCGTCTCGTCGGCTCAAGCGTGAATACAAGAAGCCCCTCTACAAGTTCGGCGTCGAGACGGTTCAGTTCCAATATTATTTTGCCGAGATCATGCGGCAGAAGTCCGCCGAGATCGGCGAGTACCTCCCTATCGAGGAGATCAACAGCGTCCAGAACAAGGACGCCCGCATCCAGTCCTTGCAGCCCTTCGTCAAGAACGGCTACCTCAAGTTCTCGAAGCGGCACAAGGCGCTCCTTGACCAGATGCTCAAGTACCCTATGGGAAAGAATGACGACGCCCCCGACGCCCTGCAAATGGCCGTCGCCCTGGCCCTCTCGGTCAAGGTCGGGCGTCGACCGGATTACAAATCAGTTTTAGGCCGTGCGATCAAGTTCCGACGCGGGGCCTACTAAAAGGAGGTGGGACGGTTTGGCCGACCAAAGCAAAAATAAGTGGTTCCCGTGGCGGCGGCTCTTGAGGTCTACGCAGACACCGAGGCCGGAGACGCGAGAGGTCGCAGTCTCCCAGGTGACGGACAAGTACAGCGAGTACCCCTCGGACGGGCTCACCCCCGTCCGTCTGGCGGAGATCTTCAAGGAGGCCGACGCGGGAGATGTGCTCCGGCAAGCCGAGCTTTTTGAGGAGATGGAGGAGAAAGACCCGCACCTCTTTTCCCAGCTCCAAACGAGAAAGAACGCAGTCACGGGCCTCGACTACGAGGTCATCCCGTTCGACTCGGACGACCCGAGAGACAAGGAGATCGCCGAGTTCGTAGAAGCGCAGATCGGCGGGATCGAGGGGTTTGAGGATGTCATGCTCGACCTCCTGGACGCAATCGGCAAGGGCTTCGCGGTCTCTGAAATTATGTGGAGCTATGACGAAGGGCACGTCGTTGTCGGGGACATTCGCTCGCGGCATCAAAAGCGGTTCTTCTGGGACACCGTCGACGACTCCTTCAAGGTTCGGACGCAGGACGCGCCGGAGGGAATCCTTCTTCCTAAGAACAAGTTCATAGTACACAAGTACAAAGCCCGCAGCGGCCACCCTTCGCGAGCTGGCGTTCTTCGTGTGGTCTCCTGGATGTACCTATTCAAGAACTACACCCTCAAGGACTGGGTCGCGTTCTGTGAAGTGTTCGGGATGCCGCTCCGGCTGGGCAAGTATCAGCCGGGCGCAAGCGAGGAGGACAAGCGGGCGCTCATGCAAGCGCTCGTCGCTATCGGAGCCGACGCGGCGGGCATATTCCCGGACGGCACGACGATCGAGTTCGTCAACACCGAAAAGACCAGCTCGACCGACCTCTATGAACGGCTCGCCCGTTATTGTGACGAGCAGGTCTCGAAGGCGATCCTCGGTCAGACTTTGACCTCGGACTCCGGGGGCGGCAGCTACGCACAAAGCAAGACGCACAACGACGTCCGACATGACCTCACCGTCGCAGACTGCAAGGCACTCGCGGCCACACTCCGGCGCGACCTCATCCGCCCCCTGGTGCTCTATAACTTCGGGGAGGACAAGCGCATCCCCTATCTACGGTTCGACGCCGAGGAGTCGGAAGACCTCACCCAGACGGCGACCGTGATCGGGACGCTCATCCGGGAGGCCGGTCTCAAGGTTCCGACCTCCTACATCTACAAGAAGTTCTCCATCCCGAAACCGGAGGGAGACGAGGAGATCGCCACACCGGCAACCCAGGCACAGGGCGCAGGGATCGGCCCCTTCTCCTTCAAAGCAACCGCGCCGGAGACGCCGATCGCGCTCAAGGCCGGGGGCGCAGCGGGCCACGGGACGCAGGAACGCATCGACCAACTTGCGGCAGCAGCCACCAAAAAAAGCGCCGGAGCGTTCAAGAAGGCGTTCGGCCCTGTTCTCAAGATTATTGAGAAAGCCGAGAGCCTTGAGGAGCTCCGCGACATGATGGAAGACGAGAAGGCCGTCGCCTCCCTGTTCGGCGAGATGGACATCTCCGACGTGGAGGAGCTGCTTCAAAAGGTCATGCTCTACGCAGACCTCGAGGGGAGGTCGCTCGAAGATGGACGAGATTGAGGCCGTATTCAACCGGAAGGACATGACCTTCGAGGAGGCCGTCAAGTATTTCAAGGAGCGCGTCCCCGTGTCCGCCTCCGTGTTCTACCGTATCGCGGAGAAATACCGGGGGCTTGCCTTCACCGTCGGCGGCTACACGAAGGCCCAGATCCTCAAGCGGTTCTATGATGAGATCCTCGCAGCCCTGGAAGACGGGAACACCCTCTCGGAGTTCCGCTCCCGGATGAACGAGTTCCTCACCTCCGAAGGGTATGAGGGACTCGACCCGCTGCAAGCCGACCTCATCTTCCGCACCAACATCCAAACGGCCTACAACGTGGGCCACTATGAGCAAATGACAGACCCGGGCGTCATGAAGCTCCGCCCCTATTGGCAGTACGACGCCGTCAACGACGCCCACACACGACCGAGCCACCTCGCGATGGACGGCAGGGTATTCCCGGCGGACAGCGCCGTGTGGGACTCCTGGTTCCCTCCGAACGGGTTCCGGTGCCGATGCACCGTCAAGACCCTATCAAAGCGGCAGGTCGAAGCCCGGGGGCTCAAAGTGGAGCAATCAGCGCCGGGCGGGGTCATGCCCGACCCGCACTTCTCCACCAACCCCGCGAAGGTACGCTTCACGCCGGATCTCAAGGACTACCCCGAGGCACTCGTGAAGGCGTACCAAAAGCGAGAAAAAGAGAACCCCTCTTTATAGCCCCGTAGAGGCCCCAGGAAGGGGCGAACGGGACGGGGGTGAAATTCCCGGGGCCTACCAGGAAGGCACCGTTATAACGCGAGATAACGGCGTTATAGACGATTGTGAGCACCACACCAAAGGAGACACCAGAAAATGAACGACTTTCTCACCCTCAAAGGGGGCGAAGTGGATGTCGGAGGAGCGCCGGAGGTCATCTCCGTCCTGCCCTTCGGTCATGTCGTGAGTCAGAAGGGAGAGTTCGACGTCGACGAGGAGAGCCTCGCGGCGATGAAGGAACAGATCGCGCAGCGAGGCGTCGACCTCGTTGTCGACTATGAGCACCAGACACTCACGGGAGAACGAGCCCCCGCCGCCGGGTGGGTCAAGGAATTGTTTGCCGAAGACGGGCACATCAAGGCCCGGGTCGAGTGGACAATTCCCGCGAAGCAGTACCTTGAGAACAAGGAATACCGCTACCTCTCCCCGGTCATCACCGTCCGCAAGTCGGACAACAAGGCGACGGGCCTCCACTCCCTCGCCCTCACCAACACCCCAGCGATCGCGGGCATGACCCCGATTGTCAATTCATCCACATTTCAAGGAGGAGAAACCAACATGAACGAACTCATCAAGAAGATCGCGGCAGCGCTCGGCCTGGGCGAAGACGCGGACGAGGAGCAGATCCTCACGGCGCTCTCGGCTTGCGTCGAGGAGAACAAGGCGCTCAAGGAGGCGGCGGAGGGCGGCAAGGCCCCCGGCAAGAAGCCCGGCGAGGACGGCAAGCCCGAAGACCAGGACGACGGCATCGTCGCGAACAAGTCCGTCTGTGAGCTCCTGGGCCTCAAGGCCGGAGCCTCGACCGCTGACGTCGCCGCTTCCATCATGGCCCTCAAGGGCGGCGTCGATGGGCGCGTCAAGGCCCTCGAGGAGAAGCTCGCCGACCGCGACGCCGAGGAGGCCGTGGAGCTGGCCCTCAAGAGCGGGAAGATCACCCCGGCACAGAGAGGATGGGCCAAGGGGTACGCCCTCAAGAGCCCCGACGGCTTCAAGGAGTTCCTTGAGAAAGCCCCCCAGGCCGTCCCCATGTCCGAGATCGCCGGGGGCGACGCGCTGGCCCTCAAGGGCGACAAGCCCGACGAGGCGACGATGCTCGTCTGTAAGCAGCTCGGCGTCAGCGCCGAAGATGTCCAGAAATACGGCATGAAGGAGGAATAAGACCATGGCAGCATTGACCAACGTGAGAGACACGTCCGAGCTCGGCGGGAAGTACATCGCCCTCCCCGTCAAGGGCGCGACCACCATCTATCAGGGTTCCATCGTGGCGGTTGACGCCACCGGCTACGCGATCCCCGGCAAGAAGGCGACCGGCCTCAAGGCAGCGGGCCGGGCCGAGGAGACCGTGGAGAACAAGGGAGGCGACGGCGAGGCCGTCATCCGCGTCGCTCGCGGCGTCTTCATCTTCGAGAACTCCACCAGCGGCAAGATCACCGCCGCCGAAGTCCTGGGCCCGTGCTACATCGAGGACGACCAGACCGTCACGAAGACCGCGACGAGCGCCTCGGTCGCCGGTCTTGTCATTCGCGTCGACGACGAAGGTGTCGCCGTCGAGATGGGCTTCGGCTACACCCCGGCGACGGCTGGCGCTGGCGCTTAATTCATACTGACAAGGAGGAAACAGAACATGATTGTCAATCAGCAGTCCCTTAGAGGGATTTACGTCGGCTTCAACACCTTGTTTAACAAGGCGTTTGAGGAAGTGGCCCCGCTCTACACCGAGGTCGCGACCGTTACTCCGTCCACTACGGACTCGGAAACCTACGCATGGCTCGGCGACATTCCGGGCATGAGGGAGTGGATCGGCGACCGCGAGATCCAGAACCTCACCGCGAGCGACTACACCATCAAGAACAAGGACTTCGAGCTCACCGTCGGCGTCGACCGCAACGCGATCGAGGACGACAAGATCGGCCTTTATAACCCTTCTATCCAGATGCTCGGCCAGTCCGCAGCAGCTCACCCCGACGAGCTCATCTTCGCCCTGCTGGCGGGCGGCTTCTCGGAAAAGTGCTACGACGGACAGCCCTTTTTCTCTGACGCCCACAAGGTCGGCAAGAAGACCGTCTCCAACAAGACCACCGCCAAGCTCTCCATGGAGTCCTACATCGCGGCCCGCGCTTCCATGATGAGCTTGACCAACTCCAAGGGCCGGGCGCTGAACCTCGTCCCGAACCTGCTCGTCGTTCCCCCTGCCCTGGAAGCCGCCGCCCGCGACATCCTGGTCGCCGACTACATCAACGGCACCAAGAACACCATGCAGGGCACCGCGAAGCCTCTCGTCGTCCCCCAGCTCGCCGGGCATGACTCCGCATGGTATCTGCTGTGCGCTTCCCGTCCTATCCGTCCCCTTATTTGGCAGCAGCGCAAGAAGCCGAAGTTCGTCTCCAAGACCGCCGAGACCGACGACAACGTCTTCATGCGGAAGACCTTCCTCTATGGCGCGGACTATCGCGGCAACGCCGGTTTCGGCTTCTGGCAGATGGCATACGGCGGCGACGGCACCGCCGAGTAAAACCGAGGCAGCGAGAGCAAGGAGGGAGCGCCGTGAGCTATAGCACAAAGGAAGAAGTCCGGGAGATGCTCAAGGACGACGCCCTCAACGCGATCATCGGCGACACCTTCATCGAAGACCCCGCCGAGCGTGAGGAGCTCGTTGAGCCGCTCATCGAAGCGGCGATCGCCGACGCCGACGCGGAGATCGACGGCTATCTCGCTAAGAGGTACACCGTCCCGATCTCCCCGGCCCCTCGGGTTCTGAACAAGTTCTCGAAGGACATCGCGGTCTATAACCTGTTTTCCCGTATCGGCATCGACGAGAGCACCGACCAAAAGACCTATCTCAACCGATACAACGCGGCGATCAAGTTCCTCACCCTCGTCGCAGAGGGGAAGGTCTCGATCGGCACCGAGACCGAAGATCCGGCGAGCGCGGCAGCTACCGGATTTTCGGCAAAGTCAAACCCCCGTCTATTCACGCGGGCGAAGATGAGGGGGATGTAGTTCGTGTATAGTATCCGCCTTGAAGGAGAGACCGCCGCACTCCTCCGAAAAATGCGGCGATACTCGGAAATAGACCGAAGGAGCCTCAACATGGCCCTCGGCGAAGGCGTCCGAGAGTCCACCCTTGAGCGTTTCAAGGAGGGACGAGCGCCGGACGGCAGGAGGTGGAAGACCTCCATCCGGGCGGCGACCACCGGGGGGAAGACCCTCATCGACTCCTCGCAGCTCCGCAACTCGATCCAAGTGACGGCGGACGCCTCGGGGTTCGCGGTCGGCACGAACGCAAAGCACGCAGCGACACACCAATTTGGAGACCAGGGGCGCACCATCCGGGCCCGGAAGGCGAAGAACCTCCGCTTCCAGGTGGGCGGCCAGTGGGTCAGCAAGAAGCAGGTCAAAGTCAACATCCCCGCCCGCCCGTTTCTCGGCCTATCGGACGAGGACATGCAGGAGATCAAGGCGACGACCGAGGAGTTCATCGGGAGGGACGACTAAATGCTCTACAAACAAAGCAAGGAATACCTCCTCGAAAAGCTCAAGACGGCGGGCCTAAAGTCTAAACCGTACACAACTCAAAAGGGTCTCGAAAAGAGTCAAGAGAGTCACATCGGCGCGGTGCTGTTCGAGTCGGAGACCCTTCTCCGAAACGGCTCCAAAACACGATATAGAGACCAAGAGGGAGCGCAGAAAAAGAGGAGAAAGGTCTTCGACCGGGCTCTCACCTTCACTGTGATAATCGGAGACTACACCGACGAGGCCGTCGAGAGTATGTTCGGGGCGTTCCTCTCGAGCCTCGATCGGGGCATATACGTCAACGGCGATTATGTTCCGATCGAGGTCGAGGGGGCCGATTGGGTCGACAAGGACGACTCTATTCTCAAAGCACAAGTCGCCGTTCAAATTCGGATACGGTTTGACGGCGGACTCTATAGGGACACGAACTTCGCAAAGGTCACGGACGTCGAGGTCGAGTCCATAGCAAAGAACGACGGAAAGGAGATTGCAGATGGCAACTAAAGCGGCATCGACCCCCACCGCAACGGGGGAACAGAACAAGAAGGCCCCGGCGCTCTATGACGTCGGGGAGCTTCGCAGCAAGCACAAAGTCGGGCGGGCCGTGTTTGCGGGCGTATGCAGCGCCCAGGGCTGGAAGCCCGGCAAAGCCGTCACCGAGGAGGAGTTCCTCGAGGCGGTCAAGAAATTTGAGAACGCTCCTATGAGGGGCGGCTCCGGGAAGAAGGAGGTCAAGAAGTAATGCTTCGAGACGTTAAGCATACCGTAACGGACGGCCTTCTCGGCTTCGCCACCGCGACGGGAGACGGTAAGAGCCTCAAGATCGGCGTCTCCCCCATTGTGTCGGACACCCCGATCATCATCACCGGAGACATGGACGCGACCAAAATCAAGGATCGCCTCGGCCTGTCTCCTCTGGCTGACGCTGTCATGGACTCCGTGCAGTTCGGCGCGTCCCGGATCTACTGTCTCCCGGTCTCCGCTACTACGGCGGGCGAGCTGGGAATCGTTTCTAAGACCGGCGACGGCGGCGGCTCCGTTACCGTCGACGGCTCTCCGACGAACGCCTTCTCCGTGGTGGTTAAGTTCACCGCGCAAGGGCAGCTCAACACCGCCGCCTTTGTGTACTCTATCGACGGGGGAAACACCTTCACGGACGAGATCACCGTCCCCGTCAATGGCGAGTATGAGATCACCGGAACCGGCCTCAAGCTCAAGTTCACCGAGGCGACCGAGGAAGACCAGAAGCCGAGCTCGTTCCTTGTGAACGACTCCTACAGCTTCACCACCACCGCGCCCACCATGACGAACGGCGACGTCCTGGCGGCGTTCAAGAAGCTCCAGAAATTCGCCGAGGAGTATGAGTTCATCCACATCGTCGGCGAGAGTGACCTCGATCTCTGGCAGGCGGTGAGCGAGGCGCAAATCGAGCTCCGCGACGTCTACCACAAGCCCGTGTTCGTGGTATTCGAGGCCAAGTATCCCACGACCGGCGACGAGGAGGACGAGCCCGACATGATGGGAGGCGGGGATCTCACTGACTGGGCCCTCGAGATGGAGGCCAAGCGGAAGAAGGTCAAGAACTACGACATCCAGGTCGTCACCGCCTGGGGGCGTCTGGTCAAGCTGGACGGCTCGACCCAGATCACCAACCTCGCGGGCCTTGTGTGTGGCCTCTACGCAAAGGCAGCGGTGCAGGAGTCCATCGGCAAGACCAGGACGGAGGCGGGCTTCGGCATCCCGAAGACGAAGCTCCTCGAGCTGCTCCCCGCCGAGATGGACAACTCCATCATCGAGCTCCTGGATCTCGCGGGCTATCTGACGTTCCGGGAATACGACGGGCTCGACGACTTCTATGTCTACCATACGAAGATGATGAGCCCGGACGGGAGCGACTTCCGCTATGCCGAGGACGTCCGCGTCAAGAACAAGATCATCCGGGAGACCCGGAAGGAAGGACTCCTCCTGCTGAACGATGACATCGACCTCGAGGACGTGCAGGGCGAGCTTGAGACCCGGGCGAAGTTCATGTTCGTCCCCTTGCAGCGGATGATCGACGCGAAGGAGATCAGCTCCGCCGAGATCACCGTCCCGGAAGGACAGGCGGAGACCATCCTCGAGGACGAGACTATGCGGGTCAAGATCCGCTATGTCTCCCGGGGCTATATCCGCGAGGTCGAGGTCGACCTCGGCAGGGCACAGCCCAGCGAATAAGGGAAGGAGGTTAAAGAGTTATGTCCCTTAAAGTAAACGGTCAGACCTATAGCTGGGGCGACGTTGACGTCAAGATCCCGGGCCTCGTCCTGGTCGTGCAGGAAATCAGCTACGACGACGAGCAGGACATGGAAGAAAGCTACGGCAAGGGCAACCGTCCCCGGGGCTATGGCAAGGGCAACTATAAAGCGTCCGGTAAAATGTCTATGCTCCGGGATGACTACGACGACGTCCTTGCCTATTGCAAGGCGAAGGGCGTCCCCTTCTATGGCCTCGAGTGGCCTTCCGTGGTCGTCTCCTACGCCAACGAAGGCGAGCGCACCCGCATCGACGAGCTGAAGAAGGTCGTCCCGATCAAGCGCAGCCACAAGGCAGCACAGGGCGACAAGTCCCTCACTGTCGACATCGACCTCATGATCGTCGGCGGCATTGTGGAGGACGGCGTCGAGCCCACGAAGTAAAAACCATCTCAAGATAATCGAGAATAGGAGGACACGAAACCATGGAAGAAATCAAGAAAGACACCGCGCAGAAGTCCCAGACGGAGGAGCTCAAGGAGAAATACGGCAAGGTCTACCGCGTCGGCGCGACGATCGAGGTCGATGACGAGACCGAGAAGAATGTCGAGTTCTTCTTCAAGCGCCCCTCCACGGCGAGCTATGACAGATATGTTAAGACCACCGCCCAGGGCGCGACGAAGGCGCTCAAGGTGTTCCTCTTTGACAACGTGGTCGAGGAGAGCCGGGCGTCTCTCGAGGCGAACCTTGAGGAGTTCCCGGCCCTGGCGCTCTCCATCGGTGAGAAGCTGCTCGGGATGCTGGGCCTCTCCAAACAGACAAATTTGAAGATGCTCTAAAAGAGCAGCTCTCGGAGGTGAGGGGGAACGTGGTGGAGTCCGGTCTCCTGGAAATCTACCGCTTCCTCCCTCCGGCTCTTTTAGAGGACTTCGACATTGAGGAGATCGGCCTCGACGAGTTCCTCCGGTACGTCGCGAAAGCGAGGTACATCCAGGAGCTCGAGGAGAGGATCGTCGCCCAGGCGATCGCGGACGTGTTCGCGTCGGATTAGCCGGGCGGCATCGGTCGCCTCTTTTAAGAGCACAAGGTCGCCTCCATCGTTTTGTTAGGAGGTGAAAGGCAAAGCATGAGCTTAGAGTCCGTGTTCCGGCTGTCCCTCATAATGAACATGATCGACAACCTCACCGGGCCTATGGCCGGAGTCACATCAAGCGTCAACGGCACCGTCTCAAAGCTGCAAAAGGCAAACGCAGCGCTCGGCAATATGGCAAAGACGGGGGCCGTCATGCAGGAGGTCGGCTCGCAGATCACGGGGGCGGTGCTGTCCCCGGTCGAGGCTACATTTGAAACCCGGAGAGCGATCGGTGAGCTCGCCTCCCTGGGCGTGAAGGATCTCGGCGTCGTGGAAGACGCCGCCCGGCAGTTCTCCGACCAATGGGCCGGAACGACGAAGGCCGACTTCATCGCGGCAGCCTACGACATCAAGAGCGGCATCGCGACGCTCTCGGACGAGGGCGTCGCGGAGTTCACCAGTCTCGCGGGCCTAACGGCAAAGGCCACAAAGTCGACGGTCGGCGAGATGACGTCATTGTTTGCCACGGGCTACGGCATCTATAAGAACTACTACGACGACATGAGCGACATCGAGTTCGGCGAGATGTTCTCGGCGGGTATCGCGAAGTCGGTGCAGCAGTTCAAGACAACGGGCTCGGAAATGGCCTCGAGCATCGAGAGCCTGGGCGCGTCGGCAACAAACGCGAACGTCCCCCTCGAGGAGCAGCTCACCATCCTCGGTATGCTGCAAGGCACCATGAGCGGCTCGGAGGCGGGCACGAAGTACGCGGCGTTCCTGGGCGCGGCAGCGAAGGGCGGCGACGCCCTGGGCTTGTCGTTCCTGGACGCCAACAACCAACTAAAGAGTATGCCGGAGATCCTCGACCAGCTCCGGGGCAAATACGGCGAGACCATCGACGCGATGGAGAAGCAGGAGATCGCCGAAGCCTTCGGAACGGACGAGGCCGTCGACCTCATCGACCTGCTCTACAACAAGTGCGGAGACCTGCAAGGGAACATCCTCACCATGTACGACGCTCTCGGCTCCGGCACCGGCGTCGCCACGGAGATGGCGAACGCAATCAACGAAACGGAGCCCGAACGGTTTGAACGGCTCACGCAGCGCATCCAGAACGTGAAGGAGTCGATCGGGAATAGCTTACTCCCGACAATCAACGATCTCATGTCGACCGGCGAGCAGGTGCTCACAAAGGTCGGCTCGTGGGTCGAGGAGAACCAGGAGCTCGTCCGGGTCATCATGCTCGTCGTCCTGGCGATCGGCGGCTTCCTCACCATAGCGGGCACAGTCATCGCCGTCGTCTCCGGCGTGGGCTTGATTATCACGAAGGTAATCTCCGGGTTCAAGCTCCTCAAGGCCGGGTTCCTATTAGCGAAGGGAGCGCTCACGCCGCTCATATCGAGCGTGTGGAGCTTTACGGCGGCACTCCTGGCGAACCCTGTCACCTGGATCGTGATCGGCATCGTGGCCCTCATCGCGGCCCTGGTGCTGCTCTACAACAAGTGCGAGTGGTTCCGAAACGCGGTCAACGCAATCATCGACTTTTTCAAGGAGAAGCTCGGCGCAGCTCTTGAGGTCGCGTCGGCGATCTTCTCCGGCATCGGCAACGTCATCGGCTCCGTCATGAACGCAGCGAAGGCGACGGTCTCCCAGAACCTCGACAACATGCGATCCGCATACGAGGCGCACGGCGGGGGAATCCGTGGTGCAGCAGCGGCAGCGGTCGAGGGCGTCAAGGGCATCTATACGGCGGGCTTTACCTTCCTGGATAATCTCACCGGCGGGCGGCTCTCGGCGATCCGTGACAAGTTTGTCGGCTTCGTGACGAACATAGCCTCGGGCGTGTCCGAACGGTTCACAGCCGTCAAGACGGCGTTCTCGAATGGAATCACCGCGATCAAGAACACGGTCACGGGAGCCGTGACGTGGTTCTTTGAGTCGGGCAAGCGCGTCGTCACCACATTCGCGAACGGTATCAAATCAGCGTTCACGGGCGCGGTCGACGCGGTAAAGGGCGGCTTGCAGCGCATCCGAAATATGCTCCCCTTCTCCGACGCGAAAGAAGGCCCTCTCTCGACGCTGACCCTCTCGGGACAACGCACGATGACAACCTACGCCCACGGCCTCGAGCTGGCGCAGGATGCACCCGCCCAGGCAATCGAGAAGGGGCTCGACGGCGCGAAGGCTACGCTCGAACGCGAGCCCGTCCAGAAGGTCGACCTCGCAAGCGGAGGCGGCAAGAAGGAAGGCTCCGAGAGCGGAGGCTCCGGCGAGGGCAGCTCCGGCAAGCAAGTCATCATTCAAAAGCTGCTCATTCCGGTCGACCTCAAGAAGATCAAAGACCTCGAGCAGCTCCTCGCGATGCTCAAGGAGGTCGAGGACTACGCCGAGGCCAACGGCAGCGAGGAACCCGCAGACGATCAAGACGCCGAACCGGCACCGGCATAACAAGGAGGGAGAGACGACAATGATTTACACCGAAGACCAGATCGTCAAGGTGAACGGGGTCGTCCTCCCTGGCCTTGTTAAGAGTATCGAGGTCAAGGAGTCGGCCCAGATCGACGAGCAAGAGGTCGAGGGCAGCGCCACAAAGCCCAAACAGGCGACGGGCTACGAGGACGCGAAGGTCAATATCGAACTCATTCTCGACGACACACCAACGCAAACGAAGTACCAGCGGCTCGAGACGCTTCGGGCGATCTTCCGAACGCCCGGCCAGTCAGTCCCGAAGCCGCTCTCTATTGTCAGCGAAGACACGGCAGCGCACGGCGTCGACAAGGTTCTATTCAAGGGGCTCACTCACAAAATGGAGAACAAGAAGGAGCAGCTCACCGTCTCCCTTGAGTTCTGGGAGTACGTCCCGCAGACCATACAGACGACGAGCAGCTCGTCGGGATCTTCGTCCGGCGGCGGCTCCTCTGGCGGGAGCTCCGGCGGAACCCAGCAGCAAACGACCTTGTCTTCTGACTATCAAAAATACTTGCAGACGAGCCGAGGGAAGTCCCCAGCCGTCGACGATGCAAGCACGGCGGCAGCTCTCGACAAGGTCTCACAGATGCCGTACTAACCCGAGAGGAGGAACAGGATGGAAACGCTCGAATTATTCTACCCTCAAATCGCGGCCCGCGCTGGCCCCTATACCTTCGACAAGGGCATAGAGATCGAGGTCTACTCCTCGAAGTCTTCTTATTTTGATTGGGCGAAGATCCGCTTCACGGAGCAGTTTCAACCGAAGATCTCACTCGCCCGGAAAGACCCGGCGGCGATTGAGCTCGGGTATAACAATGTCTTTGAGGAGGTCTTCACCGGCTACGTCTCCAAGCCGTACAACGGAGGAGGCTTCACCGACGAAGTGACTCTCAAGGACGAGATGCTTCTCCTCGAGGAGACGCAGATCAACAACACATTCCTCGACACAACTCCGCAGGAGATGATCGCCTACTTTCTCGGGAAGGCCGGGCTCTCGAAGATGAAGCTCTCCTCCAAGGGATACCCGGAACGGAAACGGCTTCCCATTCGGCAGATGAACGTCATCGAGGCGATCAATGCCGTACATGCAGCATGGAACATCAAACAGCCGTTTTTCTTCTCCGGGGGCGTGTTCTATTGGGGAGAGAAGCCGGAGCAGGACAAGACCTACATCTTCGAGTATGGCGTCAACATCATCGCCCTCACCAGGAGCGGCGGCTCGTGGGAGCTCGAGACGGTCTCGGCCCCCTTTGTCCGACACTCCCACAAAATCAGCGTGAAGCATCCTAAAGTGAGCGGAGAGTTCGAGGTCTCGAAGGTCGTCTCGTCTACAAGCGAGAACGGCTTCATCCGCACGAAGATTTATTTCTAAGAAAGGAGGGGCGGGAAATGCTTGAGCAGATGATGAGGGCGGTCGCGAGGAAGATCATCGCGCAGGAGTACCCCCACGCAAAGAGCCCCGCCGTGGTCTACGCCACCGTCAGCAAGGCGACGCAGCTCGGCGAGACGTTCGATCTCGAGGATCTTGTCATTCATAACGACGAGACCGGGAGCAGCTTCAAGGGCCACATAACGGCGCATTGGAACGAATACACCCTCACCGTCGTCGATCGCTGGGGGAACGAGGACGAGAGCTTCCCTCCTCTCCCTGGCGTCAGATCCAAAGGACAATATAAGGCCGGGGCCTTCGTGGCCGTTGCGATGGCATACGGGGACAGCCCGGCGATCATTGGGGAGGTGCAGCTATGACAGGGTTACACGACACCGACATCCGACTCAATGATGAATGGGCCCTCACGCAAGCGGCAGACGGAGACGCGCCCCTCTGTTCGGGGCTTGAATGTCTATATCAGAACATCATCCTCGAAGCGCTCACACAGCCCGGGGATCTCTTTTATGACGCTTCGTTCGGCTGGGGGCTATACGACTTCATTCAATCCGAAGACGACGATCTTGTGCGGCTTGAAATCGCGCAGCGGGCGCGGCTGGGCCTTCAAAAGCGGGAGGTCATCGTGCCCGAGAGCATAGAGATCGACGTCGGATTTTCGGACGACACCTTCCGGCTCCGCTGCTCCTTCCAGTTTGCGGACGAGGAGGAGCCCCGGGAGCTCAATGTCGTCATTAGTGCGGTCGGCGTGGAGGTGATAACAACATGATCGACAAAGCAATACTCGACGAAGTTCTCCCGGTTCCCGAGCTTGAAACGCTCAAAGAGGAGAAGATCGCCGAGCTGAAAGAAGAAGGCTTCGCAATCACGAACTTCCATTCGGGCGGCGTCTTCTATACGCTGCTCTTGATAGTCCTCCGCATTAAGATCGAGTTCACGGAGTTACTACGGGCCATTCTGAACAATATGACCCTCACACACTCCACCGGCGCATGGCTCGACATTAAGGCGGCAGACTACGGGAAGAAGCGCAAGAAGGCCCAGAAGGCGCAGGGCCTCGTCACACTGTCCAGGACGAACGACCAGGGCGAGGCCGTGAAGATCGAGAAGGGCCACATCTTCAAGACGCAAAAGGACATCAACGGAGAGGAGCTTCGCTTCTTTGCCATAGAGGCGGCGGTTCTGCAAAAAGGGAGCCGGTCGGTGGATGTCCTGGTAGAAGCGGAGAAAGAGGGCTCTCGGTACAATGTGCCGGAAGGACAGATCACCCGGAGCCTCACGTTCCTCAATGGGATCGACGGCATCACAAACGGCGAGGACTGGATCGTCCGGGAAGGAAGCGACACCGAGGACGACGAGGGGCTCCGAACGCGGGCGCTCCGATCCTGGTCGGAGCTCGCGGCCCGGTCTATTGAGGACACATTCATCAATGCAGCGGAGGCCGTCCAGGGCGTCCTATTTGCACAGGCTGACTGTGACCACCCGAGAGGGCAAGGGACGGTCGACGTGATTGTAACAGGGACGGCGGGAGAGGCGACGGAAGGACTTCTCGACGAAGTTCGGGATGCCGTTGACAAGATTGCCGGGCCATACGATAATGTTCTTGTGAAGTCTTCTACAACGGTTTCCCAGGACATCGAGGTCACGGTCTCGACCTCTGACGTGTCGGAGGACGAGGACATCAAGAACAGGGTCTCCGCGATCCTTGCCGAGCTGCTCGCCGTCCGAAAGGGCCGGAGGTTCAACGAGCTCCGGCGCTCCGACATCAACTTCGCAATCCGCAGCAACTACAGCGCCGCCACGAACGCGGAGATCATCACCCCCGCCGAGGACGTGGTGCTCGAGAAGGACAAGGTCATCACTCTCGGCTCCGTCTCTGTGACAGTGAGAAGGGAGTGATCGGATGAAACGGTTCGACACCTTCGGCGCGTATATGTTCGACCTTCTCTTTGCCCCGTTGAAACGAGGGAAGCGGGCGGCGAATCAGTTCTTCATCTTCTTCAAGGTCATCGGACGCATTTTCGACGGCATGAAGAAGGACGCCTTCCGGCTTCGGGATGAGCTCAATGTCGCGACCGCGAGCCCGGTCATGCTTCCGGTACACGGACAGGATCGGGACATGCCGAGGCTTGAGGGCGAGAGCATTGAAAACTATCGGGCCCGCCTATCCATGAAGGGGATCATCTCTGAATGGGGCGGAACAAAGAGCGGCATCCTCTATGCGTTGACCTCTCTCGGATACGAGCAGAGCACGATCGAGCCGTTCTCCTATCAAGACCCCGAGAGGTGGGCCGAGTTCATCGTATTCCTCAAGGGCTCGAAGCAAAGCGGCGTCAACAACCTCGCAGTCATTGACGCCGAGGTTCGGAAGGTCAAGGAAGGCAGCTCAAAACCTGCATACGGAGCGGAGTCCGGGGGAGGCATTGAGATCCACTCGAAGACCTTTTCCGGCTTCTCGAGGTATCCACGTTGCGGGGAAATTGTTTGCGGCGTCTGGCCCCGGGTGGTCAGTGTCGGGCACCTTCTGGCGTCCGAAGTTCACGCGAGCAGCTCTCCGGGCTCCGGTGAGGTCGAGTTCCCGAAGGTGGGAACGATCGCGGCCTCCGAAAAGTTCTATCAACCGTGCGCCTTTGTTATGTATGAGGGCCTCTCCTCTAATATGGAGGTGGGCTCGAAGGCAAGCACCGGCGCGAAGATCTACCCCGTTTGTTCTCCGGTGCTTCGCTGCTCCGGGGTGACATTTATGACGGAAGGAGGAGAAAACCATGCCGAAGACAATCACATCGGTCGGGATTGAGAAAATCGGGCGGCGCTTCGCCGACTCGATTGACCACGCGGCCTATACGCTGAACGGAGCGCCGAAGACGGTCGAGCCGTTCCGCAAGCTCGTCACGGCGGACACCGTGAAGATCTATATCTATTTCGACGACACCGTCACCGGAAACGTGGCGAACGTGCAGCTCGTAGACACGGACGGAGACATCGTCGCACAGTCCGACCGGGAGTTCGAGAAACCGCCGAGCAAGGGTCTTTATGTGGCCTTCAAATACACCATCATTGAAAAAGAAACGGAGGTACAGATCGAAAGTGAATAGCTATCAAAAAATCGGATGGCTCGACCACGTCGAAGATGTCGAGACGGGCGAGGTCATCCAGGAAGGAACGCCGGTTAGTCAGACGAACATGAACCACATGGACGACGGCATCTTCGAGAACCGCGAAGCCGTCATTCTCCACGAGGCCCAGATCGCCGACGCGCAGAAAGAGATCAAAGTGCTGAAAGACGCCACCCTCAACAACATGACGAACAACGTCTTTCTCATCAATTTTGACTCCGTGAACTCCGTCGCGATCACCTCCGGCATCTATGACCCCGTGGCGAGAAAGCTCTATGTATAGGGTCGCTTGCACCCTCAAAGAAACAAGCTGCATACTCGGGAACTTTTTCGGCGAGCTTTGCCCGGTATGTGAAAGGTGTCGAGAACTCTCGGACAACGAGCTCGTCCTTATGACCGCGAGCGGTCTCACTCTCGAAGGGAAGGACGTCCTTGTTATTGAGGGACACAGCTCCATCACAGGGGAGCCCGCAAAGGTAAAGCTCACCGACTACGGCTTCGAGTTCTTCGGGGACATCACCGAGATCGCCCGCATTAGAAATGCGAGGTGCTGCTACATTGGAACCGTCAATACTTCAAAAGAAGGCTGAAATCCTACTCGAACGGGATGTCTACCCCTTGCTCAAGAACTTCCCCCAGGCCGAAAAGTTTAGTTTGTCGCAGGAGATCAAGCAATCATGCTTCCGGCTGATCCGCGCGGCGGTCATGGCGAACAACCTCACCGTCGTCAAGAAGCGGCTCGAATGGCTGGACGAGGCGGACGCCGAGAAGACGCTCCTCCTCGTGCTGTTTGGAGTCGCCCGGACGCAGAAGTACATCACCGAGAAGAAAGTCCACGAGCTGCAAACGAAACTCAACGAGCTGGGGCGCATTATTGGAGGCTTGCAAAAGCACTTCATCAACAACCGATAAAAAAGTAAACCGCACCTACTTAGGGTTATCTCTGTATGGCGTCGAACCGCGCGAACCGTGGGTACAATTCGGCCCGCAACTGGAATTGGAACGACTCGTCCAATCGGAACGCGAACCTCGGTTTCCGCCCCGCCTTGTAGGTTATTACGTCATTCGCGGCTACGGCTTCGAGTGCGTGTCCTTGTTATACTTCAAGGGAGAGGTAATCCTTCGCCTTGTCTCTGACGGCGCAAAAACAGTGACGAACCTCCGGCCCGCCCTCTCGTATTGGGAGGCCGGGGCAAGTCTACAATGTGGGTATAAACCCGCGTCATAGGTGCCAAGCCGTTTCTGAAAAGGAAAGGATGCCACGATGACGAAATTCCCCTTATTTATTAAAACCGCGCAGAACATTAAACACCCGCCGATCCCACCGATCATGCCACTTGCCACCTATGAGGAGGCGGTCGGCTACGAGAGGATAAAGGTCGGCTACAAGCAAGCCCTAAGAGGGCAAAGAAAGTACACCCGGGAGGCCGTCAAGTACGATCTTTTCCGGGAGAAGAACAACGTCGACCTCTGGCGCGAGCTCAAGAGCTCAAAGTACACGCCGGGCCCGTATCACTTCACCGTCATCACGGAGCCAAAACGGAGAGACCTCTCCATCCCGAAGCTCCGCGACAAGGTGGTGCAGCTCGTCATCCACGAGGAGCTGCAAAACATGTTCCGGCCCGTGTTCATCAATGGCTCGTTTGCTTGCCAGTACGGGAGGGGCCCGATCCGCGCCGCCTTCAAAGTGCAGCACGACATGAGGGTCGCCCGTATGAAATGGGGCGACGACGTGGCCGTCATCAAGATCGACGCCCGGAAGTTCTTCTATTCCATCGACCGCGACCTGCTCAAGAAAATCCTTGCGAAGCGGTTCAAGAAGCTCAAGAAGAAGCGCCCCGACATGTACGGGGATCTCCTTCGGTTTTACCGGCTTCTTTGCAAAGTGATTGACAGCTCACCGGAAGGCGAGAGAGGCATCCCACTCGGGAATGTCAGCTCCCAGGACTTCGCGAACATCTACCTCAACGAGCTCGATCAATTTTGCGTCCGCTTCCTCGGCGCGAAGCTCTATACCCGGTACATGGACGACATTGTCATTATTGCACCGAGCAAGGAGATCGCCCGGGAGTGGCTGGCGAAGATCAAGGAGTTCCTCCGCGTGAGGTTACACCTTGACACCAACAAAAAGACAAAGGTTTTCTATATGCGGCAGGGCGTGAACGCCTACGGCTTCAAAATCAAGGCCACCCATTTAATGCTCCGCACCGAGTCCAAGCGACGGGAGAAGCGGCGTATTAAAGCGATGGTTCGGAAGTTGAGGGAAGGCAAGATCACGCGGGCGGCGGTCGTCCAGGCGGTCAACTCGTGGCTCGGGTTCGCTCGGTGGGCCAGCGCCTACAACCTCGCGAAGAAGATATTCGCGCCCTACCGCTTCATTAAAACGGAAGGAGCGATCCCTTATGGCGCAATATCTCGGAACCGTCAAGCTCGGCGGCTTCTACAACAACGGCGCAATCCTCAAGCGGCCCACAAGGCCGTGGCGTAATGATACGACACCGTCCGGCGCGTCTGCTGCTGGCGACATCCCCTCGATGTCCGGCAGCATGGCGAACTATACCTTCGGGGACACCCCCAGCGCAGACGCGAACAAGCTCCAATGGGTCAAGATCAAGGACGGAGACAAGACCCTGCTCATTTGCGACCGCGTCATCCTGGTCAATGTCTCGTGGGACGACTTGAACGGGCAGGGCTACGTCACCGGCAAGACCGTCACCATTGACGGGGCAAAATACAAGTGCCGCCTCCTCACTGGCGGCAGCAACTACCGGAACGGAGACACTTATGCGGGCGGAACTCCTACCAATAACGAATGGGACAGGTTCATCACCCGCGAGGAAGTCATCTCCGGCCTCCCTGCTCCGGTCTCCTCCGACCTGGACAGCAACACCAACGCGACCGACCTAAACAGCGCACACAACAAGTTTTGGAACTGGTACTATGTGTATTCCTGGTGCCAAGAGACCTACACGGGAGGGGCGTCGAGCCGCGCGTCCCGTGGGTGCAATTCGGCCCGCTTCTGGGGTTGGAACGTCTCGTCCTATCGGGGCGCGGACCTCGGTTTCCGCCCCGTCCTTGAAATTCTGAACACTGACCCTCTGATCTCTGACAGTGACCGCAATCTCGGAGATAAGAACCAGAACTTCACGATCGAGTACACGGTCGACGACGCCGACTCCGGCGACGTCCTCGCGGCGACGGAGTCGATTGATGGGCGAACGACGAAGTCGTTCGCCCCGACGCGAAAAGCAAAAAACACCATCTCGATCAACATCCGAGAGCACTCCCTCGGGAGCCACACGGTCAAGGTCGTCGTAACGGACGGCCAGGGCGGCACCGCTACCCGGACATGGACATTCACCCGAGTCAACTCCGCCCCGACCATTTCCGGCTCGGACACCAACCTCGGAGACAAGAACGTCGGCTTCACCTACAACTACACCGTCGACGACGCGGACGGCGACGAAGTCACGGTCGTCGAAAAGCTGAACGACGAGGTTCTTCGCACCGTCAACAATGCCCCCAAGGGCGAGCAGCTCTCCGTCTCTATCACTTCGGAAAAGCTCTACGCCCTGGGCCTCAATACGGTCAACAATCTCGTCATCTCGGCCAGCGACGGCCAGGGCGGCACGACCTACCGCCGCCTCACCTTCAAGCGGACGAACTCGGCCCCGGCTATCTCTGGACAGGACGAAGATCTCGGCCAGCAGACGGGCAGCTTCGCCGAGAAGTACACCGTCACCGACGTCGAGGGCGACAACGTGGTCGTCACCGAGTTCATCGACGACAAGCAGATCCGCAGCTATCAAGCGACACTCGGCCAGGAGGAGACGATCGAGCTCTCCCGCGAGAATTGGCTCACCCTCACGAACGGGGCGCACCAGCTCCGCGTCGAGGCCGTGGACGGCAACTTCGCGACGAGCGTGAGGGTTTGGAACTTCTCCAAGAAGGAGACGGTCATCGCCTTCCAGTTCGCCAAGCCGGAGGAAACCGACGCCCGGGCGACGAAGATCCTCATCACTCCCACATGGCACATTGAAGGATCGGTCGCTAAGGTCGAGGCGTGCAACAACGCCTTCGACGACTCCCCGGCCTGGGAGGACATCACGGCGCAGGTCGCAATCAATCGAGTCTACAATTTCCTCAACGAGTCCAAAACCGCCGAAAAGTGGGGCGTGGATGTCCGCTTCACCATCACGAAGAACGAGGGCTATGAGGAGGAGGTCTCGATCTCTGGGTTTGGAGGTGCTTACGAATGATGCAGTATTTGACACCCAAAGCGTCCATCAAGGACATCAACGAAGCGGCGTTGCGTAGCAGCTCCGCCCAGGCGGTCGCCGAGATCATGTTCGTCAAGATGGCCCAGGAGCAGCAGCTCGACGACACCACCGTCGCGGAGTTCCCCGAGCTCTTTGTCCAGTGGGACGAGAATTGGAGGGGGAAGGCGGGCGACATTGTTCGGGATGAGGGGCAGCTCTACCGCTCCATCCACGACGTCACCGACGCCGGGCAGAACCGGAAACCCTCGGAGAACCCTTCCGTGTGGACACGGATCGGGAACCCCCTCGAGGAGTTCCCCGAGTGGATACAACCCCTCGGAGCGCATGACGCATACAGCAAGGGCGCGAAGGTATCGCACAACGGCAAGAAGTGGACGTCCGACTCTGACGGCAACGTGTGGGAGCCTGGGGTCTACGGGTGGACGGAGTACGTCGAGCCCGCAGCGGCCAGTGAAGCCGCCCAGGAGCCCGCAGGAGACCCGGACGGAGAGCCGGGAGAGTAACTTCACCAGGAGGGCGAAAAGGCAAAGAGAGGGGCGGCAAAAGCCGCCCCTCTCGGAGTCTAAAAAGCCCGCCCTCTTGCGTGGGTCGCCCCGCCGTTTTTGGGGCGGCTGACGCAAGCGAGCGGGCCTCGGAAATGTTTCTAAGAACAGGCGCTTTTTTCTCAAGTATCCTGTCCGAGTTTCTCAAAAATCTTGTCGCGCTACAATTATATCACGTTTTTCTCCGTCCTCCCATAGAAATATGAAAAAATTCTATGGATGCCGCTGAAAAAAGGGTAAGACAAGGCCGGGGCCTCCGTGAAAGCCCCGGCCTTTTGCATGGTCTCCTGTCTTTTATTCTTTATAAAAACAGCCAGGCGCACCAGACGCCGGAGGCCAGCAGGGCCCCCGCCGCCCCCCAGAAGGGACCGGCCAGCCCGGCGAACCGGCCCAGCCTCCGGTCCCAGGCCCGGCTCCCTTTCAAATATCCGTCCGCCGCCTGCCTGGCCTGGCGGAGCACCTGGTCGGCGCTGACCCCCTCCCGGGCCAGCGCCTCCTCCTTCACGATGAAGATCGCCTCTTCAAACAGCTTTGGGTCGGGGGATTTGACCAGGATGACCTGGCGGGTGATGCCCTTTACCATGTATGTCACGTCCTTTCTAGGAGCTGCGGCGCGCCCTGCTCCCATGATCTGCTGTTATTCTGTCCCGCCTGTCCCCGGGATATTCCAGCTTTTCCCCTGTGCCGGGCCGGAGGAGGAAAAGAGGCCGGGGCGGCCTGGACTCCTCTTGTCCTTATGGTCAAACTGTGATACAATATCCCGGTTCCCAGGCGGCGGACGCCCGGGACCAGATCGGAAGCAAAGAGGAATATGCTATGATTCGCTACGACGCAGGAGAATTTGACATCGCAGTCATCGGTGCGGGCCATGCGGGCATCGAGGCTGCCTTGGCTGCCGCGCGGATGGGGCTGCGCACCCTGTGCTTTACTGTCAACTTAGATGCAGTGGGTAATATGCCCTGCAACCCGGCCATCGGCGGCACTGGAAAAGGTCACTTGGTCCGGGAACTGGACGCCCTCGGTGGTGAGATGGGCCGGGCCGCTGACCGGGCCTGTATCCAGTACCGCATTCTGAACCGAGGGAAGGGGCCCGCTGTGTGGTCTTTGCGGGCCCAGGCGGATCGGCGGGAGTACCAGAAGGTGATGAAACACACCCTAGAACTTCAGGAAAACCTGTGGGTAAAGCAGGCCGAGGTGGTGGAGATCCTCACGGAAGGCGGTGGAGTGTCCGGCGTGGTCACCCACACTGGAGCTGTTTATCGTGTGAAGGCGGCTGTCGTGGCCACCGGCACCTATCTGGGGGGACGCACCATCGTGGGCGAGGTGGTCCGGGACTCCGGGCCAGACGGCCTGGCTGCCGCCCTGCCCCTGACCCGGTGCCTGGTGGATCTGGGTCTGTCCATCCGCCGCTTCAAGACGGGGACGCCCCCCCGGGTAAACGCCCGTAGCGTGGATTTCTCCAAACTGGAGGTCCAGCCGGGGGACGAGGACGCCCAGCCCTTCTCCTTTTCTACCCGGGAGCAGCCGGCCAACCGGGCTGTGTGCTGGCTCACCTCCACCACGCCGGAGACCCACGCCGTCATCCGGGCCAATCTGGACCGCTCCCCCCTGTTCTCCGGGGTCATCGAGGGGGTGGGGCCCCGGTACTGCCCCTCCATTGAGGACAAGGTGGTCCGCTTTGCCGACAAGGAGCGGCATCTGCTGTTTGTCGAGCCTATGGGCCTGGATACAGAGGAGCTGTACATCCAGGGGTTCTCCTCCTCCCTTCCGGAGGAGGTGCAGATGAAGATGCTCCACACCATTCCCGGGCTGGAGCGGGCGGAAATGACCCGGTGCGCCTATGCCATCGAGTACGACTGCGTGGACCCCACCGAGCTGGAGCCCACCCTGGAGACGAAGAAGATCGCCGGACTGTACGGGGCAGGGCAGTTCAACGGCTCCTCCGGCTATGAGGAGGCCGCCGCCCAGGGTTTCATTGCCGGTGTGAACGCCGCGTTGAAACTCCAGGGGAAGGAGCCTCTGATCCTCCGCCGGGACCAGGGGTATATTGGGGTGCTCATCGACGACCTGGTCACCAAGGGGACCAATGAGCCCTACCGGATGATGACCTCCCGGACGGAGTACCGCCTGCTCCACCGTCAGGACAATGCGGACCAGCGGCTGACCGCCATCGGCTGCAAACTGGGGCTGGTACCCCAGGCACAGCTGGAGGCGGTGGAGGCCAAATATGCCGCGGTGGACCGGGAGTGCAGGCGGCTGGAGCACGCCGGCGTGGCCCCCAGCCCCGCGCTGGAGGAGTTCCTCCGCAGCCGCGGAGAGCCCGCCGCTCCCAACGGGGCCCGGCTGGCCGACCTGCTCCGACGCCCCCCCATTCGGTACAGGGAGCTGGCCGCCCTGGATCCGGCCCGGCCGGAGCTCCCGCCGGCCGTGCAGGAGGCGGTGGAGATCACCGTGAAATATCAGGGCTATATCAGCCGCCAGCTCCGCCAGGTGGAGGAGATGAAGCGGCTGGAGCGCACCCCGCTCCCGGAGGGGCTGGAGTACAGCGCCATCCAGGGCCTGCGGCTGGAGGCCCGGCAGAAGCTGGACCGCATCCGCCCCAAGAACCTGGGACAGGCCAGCCGGGTGTCCGGGGTGTCCCCGGCGGATGTGGCGGTGCTGATGGTGTATTTGAAGCAAAATGGCGGCGGTTGATCTGTGAGGACAATCTATGGATGTTTTTATGCTGTATCACATATATGAGCAAAAAGATGACTTTGGCGTCCATGACGAGGAAAAACTGATCGGTATTTTTTCCTCGGAGGCCAATGCACAGGGAGCGATCGAACATTTAAAAGATAAGGAAGGATTTCGGGATCGCCCCCTGAGTTGTTTTGAGATCCATAAGACAACGGTGGACCGGATCAGCTGGGAAGATGGATTTGCTGCGGTCCGCTGGAAGGAATCGGAGTGAGGTGCCCCATGAATCTGCGACAAGTCAAAGGAAATACCTGGGTGCTGGAGGGGCTGGAGTTTATCCCCCTCTACCGGCTGGACGGCGGCCGCTGCGTCCTGCTGGACACCGGACTGGCTCAGGAGCGGGAGGAGCTGGAGCAGGCCCTGCTGGACCACGGCCTCACTCCGGCGGGCATCCTGTGCTCCCACGCTCATGTGGACCACGGGGGGAACAACCGCTATTTTCAGGAGAAATACCACATCCCCGTGGCCCTCACCTCCCGGGAGGCTGGGATGTGCGCCAGCCTGCTGAGCCTGAAGTGCTATTTTCTGCTCCTCTCCCCGGACATGGTGGAGCAGGACGCCGCCGGACTGGTCCATACGCCGGACGTGCTCATCCCAGATGGGGACGGCCCCTTCTCCTTCGCCGGGGCGGAGTTCCAGATCCTCCAGACCCCGGGACACTCCGTTGGGCATATTTCCACCCTCACCCCGGACAGGGTGTGCTATGTGGGGGACGCCCTTCTCTCCAGGGAGCAGCTGGACGCCAAGCTGCCCTACTGCCTGTCCCACCGGATGGGGATGGAGAGCCGGGAGAAGCTGCGGGGGCTGGACTGTGACCTTGTAGTTATGGCTCACCGGGGGATCGCCCGGCGGGAGGAGCTGGAAGGGCTTATCGACGCCAACCAGGCCCTGGCCCTGCGGCGGGCCGGGGAGATCCTGGCCCTGATCGACCGGCCCATGGCCGCCAGCGACATCGTCCGCCGGGTCTGCCTGTTCTACAAGCTGCTCTCCGGAAAGCCCCGCCGCGCTCTGCGGTTCGAGCGGAACATCCGCTTTTTCATCGAGTTCCTGGTGGACCGGGGGGACCTGGTCATGGAGACCCAGGACGGCGTCACGGTCTACCGTCCCGCCCGCTGAAACGGTGGAAACGTGGCAGAGGCGCGTTTTTTGACAAGCTGCGCAGAGCGGCTCCCCGGGGGGAGCCGCTCTGCATTTCTGTTTGGGAAGAATTAGCGCTGGGCTACATCAGGATCCGCCGCAGCACCGGGGTCCGGGACAGGAGCCAGGCGGCCAGCAGAGAGAGCAGCAGGGTGGCGGGGAGCTGAAGCAGCAGGCACTGTCCCGGCGTCCAGTCCGTCCCGGTCAGCCGGGCAGTCCCGGCCAGGATCAGGGGGTGGGCCCAGTAGACGCCGAATACCAGGGGGGAGAGCCGGGCCCAGAGGGGGGCGGCGGGGACCGGGCGGCGCTCATAGCGGGCCCGGAGCCAGACGAACAGGGCGGCGGCGCACAGGTAGTGGCTCAGGCGGTAGCCGCTGGCAGAGGGGAGGGGGACCTCCGCCGGAGAGGCGCAGGCCCAGTTGCCCCACACGTCCCAGGCCCAGCCCAGCACGCCGCCCAGATAGATCAGAGGGCGCAGAGTGGGGCGGGGCGGCTGGCTCCCCAGCAGCCAGCCCAGCAGGAAGTATCCCGTCAGGCCCTCCAGCATGGCGGGGATGGGGCGGACCGGGATGGGGGAGAGCCCCTCCAGCAGGGGGAGCAGGGTGGTGGGCAGCAGGATGATCCCAATGAGGACCAGCACCTCGCGCCCGCTGGCGTGGTCCACGATCCGTTTCAGGAAGGGGGCGAGCAGATAGAGCCCCACCAGCAGATAGATGAACCAGATGTGGTAATAACAGCCCCGGTCCAGCAGGCCCTCCAGATACTCCAGAGGGGAGAAGGGGCGGCGGGCACTCCATGCATCCGCCAGGGCATAGATCAGGTTCCACAGGACCAGGGGGACCGCCAGGCGGGGGAGACGACGGCGGTAGAAGGGACCCACCTGAAGGGTGCGGGGGTCCCGCAGGAGCAGGAAGCCGCTGAGCATGAAGAAGATGGGGACGCCGGTGCGGCTGAAGGGGTCCAGCAGCAGGCAGAAGTACCAGGCGGGCGTCCCTAACAGGGACGGGTCAGAGAGCAGGGGGGCGGCGGCGTGGAGGGTGACCACCATCAGGATGGCCAGGCAGCGGAGCAGGTCCAGCTCGGCCATCCGACGGGGCGGGCCGGAGGGGGAGGTCAGGAGACGGTCCATGGACAGTTCCTCCTTTTGGAAGCTTGTGCCCCCATTATAGCGCACCTCCGGTGGAAAAGCAAAGGGCGGGATGGCACAGGTTGACGGGAGGGAAAGTTTTTCTTATAATGATGTTTACTGAATAAACCGTAAATCGGTTTATTCCCGCGGCGTCAGCCGGGCAATTCCATAAAAACGGCTCGGAGGGGCTTTTTTATGGAGTTCAGACCGTGTTACAATACGAAGTTCCATTGGAACGCAAAGCGTTCCAGTGGAAGGTGCAGGAATTTTGGGGTGTATTGCCCGAAACCCTTGCACTTGAACAAAGCCAATTTGCCTGATAAGACTTGGCTTTCAATGCTTGTGGATTTGTTCAGTACGCATTATAATGGAGAAAAACGAGGACCGGGAGGCGGCGTGGAATGAGCCGGGAAAAAATACTGTCCCTTCTGCTGGAACAGGGGGATTCTTATGTGTCAGGAGAGGCCATGAGCCGGACGCTGGGCATCAGCCGGGCGGCGGTGTGGAAGGCCATTGAGGCCCTGCGGCAGGAGGGGTATGAGATCCAGTCCGCCACCAAGCGGGGCTATCGGCTGGAGCGTGCCCCTGACCGGGTCCGGGAGGGGGAACTGGCCGGACCGCTGTCGGGCTGCCATGTGGGAAGCCGGCTGATATGCCTGGATGTCATCGACTCCACCAATACGGAGGCCAAGCGCCAGGCCATGGCCGGGGCCTCCGATGGGCTGGTCATCCTCAGTGAAGAGCAGACCGGCGGCCGGGGGCGTCTGGGCCGCTCCTTCCAGTCTCCCCGTGGCACGGGGCTGTACCTCTCCGCCCTGCTGCGGCCCTCCCTCCCGCCCCAGGAGGTGGTGGACTTCACCGCCTGGGTGGCGGTGGCGGTGTGCGACGGCATCCAGGCGGCCTGCGGTGTGCGGCCCAGGATCAAGTGGACCAACGACATCGTGCTGGGAGGGCGGAAGCTGTGCGGCATCCTCACAGAGCTGGGCCTGGAGGGCGAGAGCAACGCCCTGGACTACCTCATCACCGGCATTGGTGTGAATGTGAACCAGCGGACGGAGGATTTTCTTCCAGAGGTGCGTCCCATCGCCGTCTCGCTGGCCCAGGAGCTGGGCCGTCCGGTGCGCCGGGCGGAGCTGGCGGTGGAGATCATTCGGGCACTGGACCGGATGTACGCCGGATTTCCGGACAACAAAGCGGAGTATCTGGCCCGGTACCGGGCGGACTGCCTGACCCCGGGCAACCAGGTGCAGCTGATTACCCCCGTCTCCCGGGAGGAGGCCTTTGCCCTGGAGATCGACGACCAGTTCCGGCTGGTGGTGGAGTATCCGGACGGCCGGCGGGCCGCCCTGTCCGCCGGCGAGGTGTCCGTCCGGGGAATGTATGGCTATGTGTGAGGCCGGAGGAATGTGGAACAGGGGATAAAATGGATAAAAACACATGGTAATTCATGTGTTTTTCCATTGAATCTCCCATTTTGCACAGATTTTCCCTGTAAGATTGACAAAAAGATCCCAACATTATAGAATAGCCGTGGCATGATCCAGAGGCGCGGAGCGCAAAAGTACCCGGATACCGTTTGGGGAAAGGGCAATCCGCCGAAGGTGGGGAGAAAGAACCTCTCCGCCTGGGCTTGCGCTGAAGAAGCGCAAGACTGTTTTTTCCGGACGCCATCCGGGGAAAAGGCGCTGTTCATGCTGGGCGAAAGACAAGGACAACCGCTGGAGGCTGCCGCCGCCGGCGGAGCGGGGTCCCGGAGCCTTTTGCTCCGGGACCTTTTTCATTGCCCGAATACAGTGCCCGCGGGAGCGGGAACAGATCTGGAGGAATCGAACATGGTATTTGGATTGCTGAAAGACATCAAAAACGGGGAGTACCGCACCATTGCCACCCCGGCGGAAATCGCCACCATTGTGGCGGACGGACACACCGCCTTGGTGCAGAGGGGCGCGGGAGAGAAGGCTGGCTTCGAGGATCAGGAGTATGAGAAGGCCGGGGCGCGCCTGGTGGACACCATGGAGGACATCTACGGCCAGGCCGACTTTGTCACCAAGGTGAAGGAGCTGGAGCCCTGTGAATTCCCGCTGCTGCGGAAGGGACAGATCATCTTCACCTGCATCCATCCCGCCGCCCACCCCCAGGAGGTCCAGGCCATCCTGGACAGCGGCTGCATCGCCTTCACCGCGGAGGACTGCCACCGGTACGGCTCCCCCAACTGTGAGGCCGCCGGCAAGCAGGGCGCCCTGATGGGCCTGGAGTCCATGCTGTCCATCAACGGCGGCAAGGGCAAGTTCGTCAGCGGACTGGGCGGCGCGCCAGCCATGAGGGTGCTGATTCTGGGCGGCGGCACGGTGGGCCAGGCCGCTCTGTCCGTCCTGTATGCCTTGGGGGCCAGGGTCACGGTCATGGACATCAACATCGGGATCCTGCGCACGCTGAAGCGGCAGTACCAGGAGCACATCGACACCATGCTGTGTACCAAGGAGAACATCGCCCAGCTGCTGCCGGATACGGATATGGTGCTCAACTGCGTCAAATGGCCCAAGGGCTGCAACGACTTCCTCATCGACCGGTCCATGCTGAAGCTGATGGGGAAGGGCTCTGTCATCGTGGACATCAGCAATGATGACAACGGGGCCATCGAGTCCTTCCATGAGACCACCCATGAGAATCCCCGCTATATTGAGGAGGGCGTGGTCCACTACTGTGTCAGCAACATCCCTGGCGCCATCGCCAACTCCACCTCCATTGCCTACGCCGCCTCTGTCATCCCCCACTTCCGGGCTATTCTGAACCACGGCGTGGCCGAGGCCTGCGTGCGAGACGGCTTCCTCCGCCGGGCCCTCACCGCCTACCGGGGCTACCTCACCCATGAGGAGACCAGCGCCCTCCAGGGCCGCCCCTGGGTGCGCCCGGAGGACATCCTGGGTATCGCGGACCGGCAGCTGGACCCCGCGCCTCCCGCCACCGTCACCCGCTCGGACAACTATCTGCCCCTGGAGCAGGTGAAGCTGTGACCCCTCCGGCCCGGGCGGATCGTTGTGTGTGTGACTCCGCCCGGGCGTCCTGAACGAAAGAGAGGAGACATTTATGGAAGAATTGGCAAGCCTGGGGTTCATCTCTGTGATCCCCGCAATCCTGGCGATCGTACTGTCCTTTGCGACCAAGAACACCATTGTGGCCCTGGCCATCGCCTGTATCACCGGCACGACCCTGACCGGCCTGGCCCAGGGTACGAACCTGCTGGAGACCCTTCTGCTGGGCTTCCCCACGCTGCTGAAGGAGAATCTGGGCAATACCAGCTTCTCCTGGGTCATGCTGCTGAACACCTTCATCGGCATCCTGGTGGCCTATTTCCAAAAGACCGGCGCCATCCAGGGTTTCTCCCAATGGGTCCATGACAAGCACCTCAGCCGCAGAGGGGCCCAGCTGGCGGCCTGGGTGCTGGGGATGTTCGTTTATTTCAGCGACTCCTTCAGCCCCCTGTTTGTGGGCTGCACCATGCGCAGCATCACGGACAAGGCCCGGATCTCCCGGGAGAAGCTGGCCTACATCGCCGACTCCACCTCCGCACCGGTGAGCGTGCTGGTCCCCATCACTGGCTGGGCAGCCTATCTCAGCGGTCTGGCGGTGGGTGTGGGTTGCATCGCCACCCAGGAGGAAGGCTCCGCCTTGTTCCTGCGGGCCATTCCCTTCAACTTTTATCCCATCTTCGCGGTGATCCTGGTGGGGCTGATCGGCTCCGGCATCGTGAAGGACTATGGTCCTATGAAGCGGGCGGAGCAGCGGGCCATGGAGACCGGCAAGGTGCTGGCTGACGGTGCACAGCCCCTGGTAGGCAAGGAGCTGACCGGCATGGAGCCCTACCCAGGCTTCAAGCCCCGGGTGTTCCTCAACTTCCTTCTGCCCGTTCTGATGATCGTGACGGTGGCGGTGAGTACTTATGTGGTCTATAAGTCCGCCAAGACCATGGAGGCCTTCCTGCTGGTGGTCATCTTTATGACGGTGAGCATGATGCTCCAGGGCATCCCCTTTAAGGAGGTCATGGACACCCTGACCAACGGCATCAAAGGCGCGCTGCCCGCCGTGATCCTGCTGGCCCTGGCCTATTCGGTGAACGGCCTGTCGCAGACCATGGGCACGGCCAACTACATCATTTCCCTCACCCAGGGGCTGCTGACCCCCCATCTGCTGCCCTGCGTCATTTTCATGGTGGCGGCGGTGATGGCCTTTGCCACCGGCTCCTCCTGGGGGACCTTCGCAATCTGTATGCCCATCGCCCTGCCCCTGGCCTTCAGCATGAGCGGCGGTGAGGTGACCCAGCTGGTGGTGGCGGTGTTTGCCGCGGTGGCTGGCGGCGGCGTGTTCGGGGACCACTGCTCCCCCCTGTCCGATACCACCATCCTATCCTCCATGGGCTCCGCCTCGGACCACCTGGACCATGTGCGCACCCAGCTGCCCTACGCCCTGACCTGCGGCGCACTGGCGGCGGCGGCCTATCTGGTCCTGGGCTTTGTGATTGGTTAAGGAGAGAGCTCAGCCATAGCCGCACAGGATCAAAAAAGCGTTCCTGCCCCATGGGCAGGGACGCTTCAGTCTGTCGAAAAAGTCCAGCAGAAGCTGGGCTTTTTCATTTATATGAGGGAAAATGAGGAGAAGGAGGGAGTGATGGGGGATGCTGGAACATTGGGAAATGGAATGAGATATGATAGAAATCGTAGGGATAGACAGCTCAGTACCGCATGGATGGAGAAGCTTGATCCGTTCGTCCTGATCCTGCTTTGGCCTATATACGCCAGGAAGGGTAGACCGGGCTTCTTGACAGCCTGAGGGCGGGGCTTGTGCCCCGCCCTTCTCTGTTGTATAATGAGGATAATATCAGAAAACAGGAACAGAGAGCATGAAAAATGGAGGAAGATCATAAATGAGTTATGCCGATCAGGTTTTTATTGAGAATTGCAGAGCGATCCTGAGCAGGGGCGTCTGGGACACGGACCGGGAGGTCCGGCCCCGCTGGGAGGATGGGACGCCCGCCCACACGGTGAAGCTCTTTGGGGTAGTCAACCGCTATGACCTGCGGGAGGAGTTCCCGGTCATCACCGTGCGGAAGCAGTATCTGAGATCCGCGGTGGACGAGCTGCTGTGGATCTGGCAGAAGAAGTCCAACAATGTCCATGACCTGAACAGCCATATCTGGGACGCCTGGGCGGATGAGACGGGCTCCATCGGAAAGGCATACGGCTATCAGCTGGGGGTGAAGCACCACTATCCCCAGGGGGACATGGACCAGGTGGACAAGGTGCTGTGGGATCTGAAGCACGACCCCGCCTCCCGCCGGATCCTCACCAGCCTGTACAACCACCACGACCTGAGCGAGATGGCCCTGTACCCCTGCGCCTACTCCATGACATTCAATGTCAGTGGGAACACCCTGAACGGGATCCTGAACCAGAGATCTCAGGATATGCTCACTGCCAACGGCTGGAATGTGATGCAGTACGCGGTGCTGCTTCACATGATGGCCCAGGTGTCCGGTCTGGAGGCGGGGGAGCTGATCCATGTCATCGCGGATGCCCACATCTATGACCGCCATGTCCCCATTGTGGAGGAGCTGATTGCCCGGACGCCCTATGACGCGCCAGCATTCTGGATGGACCGGAGCGTCACGGACTTCTATGCCTTCACCCGGGACAGCTTCCGGCTGGAGGGCTATCAGGCCCATCTGCTGGAGGCGAAGATCCCGGTGGCTGTTTGAATTAGGAATTAGGAATTAGGAATTAGGAATTAGGAATTTGCGCCCATGCGGGAGACGGAGCGAGGAGAGAACGCCATGAATGTGATCGTAGCAGTGGACGAAAATTGGGGCATCGGAAAGGACGGGGACCAGCTGGTGTATCTGTCCCAGGACCTGAAGCGGTTCAAGGCGCTGACCACCGGCCATCCGGTGATCCTGGGCCGCAAAACGCTGGCCACCTTTCCCGGCGGCCGCCCGCTGAAGGGGCGGAGAAATCTGATCCTGTCCCGGGACCCGGCCTTTGCCCAGGAGGGTGCGGAGGTATTTCGGGATCTGGAGGCGTTGCGGTCCGCTGTATCGGAGGACGCCTTTGTTATCGGCGGCGCCTCGGTATACGAGCAGCTGCTGCCCTGGTGCGATACGGCGTACGTCACCAGGATCCACGCCGCCTTTCCGGCGGACGTCGTGTTCCCCAATCTGGACCGGGATCCCGATTGGGAACTGGCGGAGGAGGAGCCGCCCCTGGAGCAGGATGGCCTGTTCTTCCACTATGTGCGCTACCGGCGGATACGTTGACGGTCGCCCCGGCGAGTGGGGAGACATCATAACTATGAGCGGAGAAACTTGCTTCAGAAAAAACACCGTGCGGCCAGCGTTTGTAGACGCTGGCCGCACGGTATTTCAAAATATGGCCTGTTTTTTGAGATTTTCCAGTGCTTCCGGGCGGTTTGACAGGATCGCGCCCACCGTTGGACAGGTCTCCAGCTCCGGGCAGTTGCCGCAAGTGGCGGCGCCCCGCTTTAAGGCGCACTGGCGGATGCCGCAGAGATGGTCACAGAATACGGTTTTGACCCCCTCGGTGCAGCAGCCCTGGCAGTTGATATGTTCCGGCAGGATGGGGGCGTTATTCAATTCAGCCCACAGTTTTGCGGTCCTTTCCCGCAGGGCCTGGTCGTTATGGAGCGTTGCAAGGTATGCGTCGCATGAGGCACAGTTCAGCCCGCAGTAAGCGATCAGATCATCCATGGCTGTATCCTCCTGAACTATTTGGTGATTCCGTTCTGCTGCCATTCGGAGGGTATGAAACGGTGGGGCTCAGCCGCCCAGATGCAGGCCGCCCTGACTGGAGAGGCCGTCCTTGGCCAGCATCCGCTCCAGCACCTCCACGTCGGTGGTGATGTCCAGCGCATCCCCCTGGAACAGCTGGTCCAGCTGCTTCTCAAAGCCCTCTACCACCTTGTCCATCATATTTTCGATGCGCTCCATAGCGGCGGAGATGTTCTGGCCATCCACCTCCTGATCCTCCAACTGGGCATAGGAACGGAGGATCTTCAGGGTGGTGGGGAGGTAATAGCTCAAAAAGCTGTGGAGCTGCGGCGATTTCTGAGGATGGCTGCGCTGGTACTCAAACACCTTGGCGGTGATGACGCCGATGCGGTCGATCTGCTGGCTGAGCTTGGGATTGTCGATCTGGTCGTTGATGGCGCGGATCTCTTGAAGCACAGCGCCCTGGGGATCCTCCTCGGGGGGAGCCTCTTTGGGAGGTTCAGGCTGCGCGGGGGGAGGATCGGACAGCCCCTCGCCGGAGAGCACCAGGCGGTCGTTTCCATAGTCCAGATAGCCCATGGGGAAGAGACCGTCATCCAGCATATCGGACAGCTCATCCCGAACCTTGGCAGGGGCGGTTCCCAGCGCAGCGGAGAGGGCGCTGACCGAGATCACAGTGCGGGAGCCCAGCATAGCCAGATATTTCCGGCAGCGGCGGACCTTGTTCCGCTTCCGCAGGCCGACCCACAGACAGCCCAGGCTGCCAAAGAAGAAGCATAGGAAGGGAAGCGTGGCCTCCAGATACCAGGCCACATCTGGGAGCATCCACAGACTGCCGGCCAGGGCGGAGACAGAGGTGAAGCCGAAGATCAGGCTCAGGATCCCGCCCACCACGGTGAGGCGTCTGGCCTGGACGGACAGCCGGGTGAGGACCTGAACGGAGACGGGGGCCGAAGGCGTCTGATTCTGGGCGGCCCCGTTCTGGACCGTGCGGGCCCCCACTGAGCCGTGTTGCTGGGTATAGTAGGGGTGCTGTCCCCGGACGTTGGGCTTTTTGCGGCCTCCGCCGAGCACCTTGACAACGATCATCAGGATGCCCACAGGGGGGAAGAAGAACAGGCAGAGGACTGCGGCGAGCCAGAAACCACGGTCGCCGGAGCCCCGGTTCCGGCGGGACGGGCTGCCGGATGCGCTGTTTTGATAGGAATGCTGCTCCATAATTATTGACCTCCAGCCGAACAGAATGAAAACTCAAGATAAGAATATCATATCAGAGAGAAGCAAAAAAGAGATTGAGTTTCTCTTAAAATTCCATGAAGAAACTCCGGGAGGCACGCCCTCCCCCGGGCTGCGTGAGACGATTATACCGCATGAAAGCGGAAAAGTAAACGCTTCTCCCGGAAAATTCAGCGGACTGTAACTGTTCTGTAATTGTAAGGGAGGAACGCCGATGCTATAATAATGTCTGCTGAATCGACCGGAAATCGGCTGATCCGCGCGGAGGCAGCCGCGCAGCTTCATAAAACGGCTCAAAGGGACCGATTTATGGAGTTCGGACCTTGCTGCAACGCGTCGTGCCGCAGGAATACTCTGTGTTCCCGTGGAGGGTGAAAAGGGTTTGGACTGGGTGGCCCAAAACGCTTGCAGGGGAACAGATCCAATTTGCCTGATCAGACCTGGCGTTCCATGCTTGTGGCTTGGATCCGTACGCATTTATAATAGCACCTGGTACATAGAGACGCTTCAGGCCGGGACCGGCCGAACATGGAGCGGTACATCACTGCCGGCGGCGCGGGGCCTTGTCGGTTCGGGCGTACCGGTGTGGAGGAGCTGGATTATGGGAAAACGAGAGCTTGCCAGAGAGCCTTCGGGCGAGCAGGGCAGGAAGAAAAACAAAAAAATATGGGTCATCTCAGGAACTGCCGCGGCAGTGCTGCTAGGAGGCTACCTGGGGCTGTGTGCCTGGGTGAACGGGACCGACCGGATCCTTCCCAATGTATCGGTGGCCGGCCTGGATGTGTCCGGCATGACCGTGGAGGAGGCACAGACCGCCCTGGACCGGGCCATGGAGGAGTACGGCGGCCAGATCATTGGCCTGGTGTCCTATGACGGTCAGCTGTGGTCCATTGCGGCGGATAAGATGGGATATGGCTGGTCCTTTCCGGCCGAGGCCGCGGGCGCGGTGGGCCGGGAAAACTTCCTCACCGGCGGCGGCGTCTATCTGACCCAGCTGCTGGGCCGGGAGCACCGGATCTCCGCCCCGAGATGGGACTGCACGGCCCTGGATGAGACCGTGGACCGGGTGGAGGCCGAGACAGGGGGCAGCGTGACCGAGGCGTCCTATCAGCTGGAGGGCGATGCCCTGGTGATGACAAAGGGCAGGACCGGCCAGGCCATCGACCGCAGCCAGGTCCGAGACAGCCTCTGGTCCGCGGTGGAGGAGGCCATGGAGCAGAAGTTCGGCGGCGCGGAAGGGGCCGTGGAGGTGGAAAATCCTCTCATGCCCCAGGAGACACCGCCCCAGGAGCCGGACTTCCAGGCCATCCACGGCGCGGTGGCGGTGGAGCCCCAGAGCGCCCAGTACGACCGGGAGACCGGGGCGGTCACCGACCATGTGGTGGGCGTGGACTTTGATGTGGAGGCGCTGAAGGCCGCCTATGAGCAGGCGGGAGAGGGGGAGACCTTCTCCATCCCGGTGACCCTGACCCAGCCGGAGGAGACGAAGCAGAGCCTGGAGGCCAAGCTGTTCCTGGATCTGCTGGGGGAGGGGACCACCAATGTGGGCGGCTCCTCCAGCCGGAAGCACAATGTAAAGCTCTCGGCTCAGGCCTGCAACGGGGTGATCCTGATGCCCGGGGAGGTGTTCTCCTATAACAACACCACCGGCAGCCGCTCCGCCTCCAAGGGCTATCTGGCCGCGCCGGTGTACTCCGGCGACGCTTCGGTGGACGAGGTGGGCGGCGGCATCTGCCAGACCTCCTCTACCATCTACTACGCGGTGCTCCATACAAACCTGAAGATCGTGGAGCGCCGGGCCCACCGCTTCAACACCGGCTATGTGCCGGAGGGCATGGACGCCACGGTGTACTATGGTCAGACGGACTTCCGCTTTGAGAACAGCACGGACTACCCCATCAAGATCGTTACCTCCAGCTATGACCAGGGGGGCAAGCGGAAGCTGAACGTCAAGATCTATGGGACCAATGTGGACGGCGTCCGGGCCGAGCCCAAGAGCACGGTCTATGAGACAGTGACTCCCACCACCCAGTATAAGGCGGATGAATCCATCCCCCGGGGGACCACAAAGGTGGACAGCAAGCAGAACCCCTACACCGGAAAGTCGGCCCAGACCTACCGGTATGTCTATGACCGGGACGGGAACCTGCTGGAAAAGCAGGATATGGGGAAGAGCGTGTACAAAATGCGGCCCAAGACCATCCTGTATAACCCCGCCGACGGAGACCCCGCCACCTGGCCCAATGGCGTCCCGCCGGTCCCGGAGGTCCCTCCGGCGGAGACCGTACCGGAGACGCCTGCGGAAAACGCGGGGGCAGAGACGCCGCTGGAGGATCCGGGGACAGAGGCCCCGGCAGGGTCCGGCGGCGGACAGGAGCTCCCTCCCGCGGAGGAGCCTCCGGCCCAGGATCTGGCGGTGGACGATCCGGCTCAGGCCGTTTGACACGCAAAGAAGGTGACAAGGTATGTTTCAGGGATTTTCCCAGGAGGCGGTGGACTTTTTGTGGGGCATCCGCTTCAACAATGAGCGCGGCTGGTTCGAGGCCCATAAAGAAGAGTACCTGACCCTGGTGGCCGGGCCTATGCGGGAGCTGGGGGAACAGGTCCACGCCGCGGTGGAGGAGGAGTTTTCCAAACTCGGGCTGAACCTCCACGTCTCCCGGATCTATCGTGACGCCCGGCGGCTCCACGGGCGCGGCCCCTATAAGGACCACTTGTGGTTCACTCTGCGGCGGCCAAAGGAGGAGTGGGTCAGCCAGCCGGCGTTCTATTTTGAGCTGGCCCCGGAGTATTACAGCATGGGGATGGGCTGGTACGACGCCACGCCCCTGACCATGGCCAAGCTGCGGGCCCGGATCGACCGGGACCCCAAGCCCCTGGAGCGGCTGGCCCGCCGGCTGGAAAGGTCGGAGTTCCGGCTGGAGGGGGCGGAGTACAAGCGGACCAAGGGGGACCCGGGCGGGCTGCTGGCCCCCTGGTACAACCGGAAGAGCATCGCTATCTCCCGGGATGAGAACTGCGGCGGCCTTCTCTTTCAGCCGGAGCTGGCGGAGCAGGTGATCCAGGGCTTCCGCTTTTTGAAGCCCTATTATGAGTACCTCTTTTCCCTGGCGGGGGATCCCACGCCGGAGGGAATGTGACAGGGAAACAAGACAAAGAACGGAAACGGGCGTCCCGGCTGGGACGCCCGTTTTGTGTTATGTTGTAAGGAGATGGTCCAGCAGCTCCCGCACCTCCAGAAGAGAGGTGCAGCGCCGGAACAGCAGACGCTCCAGCTCCGGGGCGGGCGGGATCAGGTCGGGGACCATGACCACCGGCATCCCGGCGGCGTGGGCGGAGAGGATCCCGTTGCGGGAGTCCTCGATGGCCAGCGTGCGGGACGGAGCGGTCCCCAGGGCGCGGCAGGCCAGCTGATAGATCTCCGGGTCCGGCTTGCTGTGCTCCACCTGGTCGCCGGTGACCACGGCGGAGAAGCAGGGCCCCAGACCGGTCATCTCCATGCGCCGATGGGTGCGCTCCCGATTGGTGGAGGTGGCCAGGGCAGCTGGGATCCCGCGGGCGGTCAGAAACTCCAGGATCTCCCGGACGCCCGGCTTGAGCGGGACGCCCTCCTGCTCCATCCGCGCCTGAGAGCGGGCGGAGCAGGTGAGCAGAAAGGTCTCCCGGGGAAAATCCGGCCCAAACAGGTCCAGCATCTTTTGGAGGATGTCGGCCCGGTTCTGCCCCACGAATTCTAAATAGGCCCGCCCTACCTGGGGCCAGTTCAGCTCCGTGCTGACGGCGTTCCAGGTCTCCTGGGACAGGCGCTCTGTGTCGAACAGGACCCCGTCCACGTCAAAGACCACGCCCTCCAGGTCGAAGCGGCTCATACCTTACCGATGTCCGTGCGGAAGTGCATATCCTGGAAGGAGATGGGCTTACAGGCGGCGTAAGCCTGTTCAATGGCCTCCTCCAGGCTGCCGCCCACGGCGGTGACGCCCAGCACCCGGCCGCCTGCGGTGAGGATCCGGCCGTCCCCGTCCCGCTTGGTGCCCGCGTGGAACACGGTGGCCAGCTTTCCGGCCTCTTCCAGACCGGAGATGGGGTAGCCGCTCTGATACTGGACGGGGTAGCCGCCGGAGGCCAGGACGATGCAGCAGGCCGCTCCCTCCTTCCACCGGATGTCCACCTGATCCAGGGTGCCGTTGACGCAGGCCTGGAAAACATCCATCAGGTCGGTGTCCAGCATGGACAGGATGGGCTGGGTTTCCGGGTCGCCGAAGCGGGCGTTGTACTCCACCACCTTGGGGCCGTCCTGGGTGAGCATCAGACCGAAGTAGAGCACACCCTGGAAGGGGCGTCCCTCCGCCTGCATGGCCTTCACCGTGGGCAGGAAGATCTTTTCCATGCACTCCGCGGCGATGGCGGGGGTGTAGTTGGGGGAGGGGCAGAAGGCGCCCATACCGCCGGTGTTGGGGCCCTGATTGCCGTCATAGGCCCGCTTGTGGTCCTGGGAGGACAGCATGGGGACCAGGTGCTCCCCGTCGCAGAAGGCCAGCACGGTGACCTCGGGGCCTACCATACACTCCTCGATGACCACGGTGGAGCCGCTCTTGCCGAACTTGTGGTCCTGCATCATGGAGCGCACGGCCTCCTCGGCCTCTTCCACGGTGGAGGCTACCACCACACCCTTGCCCAGAGCCAAACCGTCCGCCTTGACTACGATGGGAGCACCCTGCCGGTGGATGTAGGCCAGGGCCTGCTCCATGTCGGTGAAGGTCTCATACTGGGCGGTGGGGATGTGGTACTTTTTCATCAGCTCCTTGGAGAACGCCTTGCTGGCCTCCAGAATGGCGGCGTTGGCCCGGGGGCCGAAGGCGGGGATGCCCGCCGCCTCCAGGGCGTCCACCATGCCCAAAGCCAGGGGATCGTCCGGGGCCACCATGACAAAGTCCATGGCGTTGTCCTTGGCCCAGGCCACCATGTCCTCCACATCGGTGGCCTTGATGGGCACACACTGGGCCACCTGGGCGATGCCCCCGTTGCCGGGGGCGCAGTACAGCTCAGAAACTTTGGGGCTCTGGGCCAGCTTCCAGCAGATGGCGTGCTCACGCCCGCCTCCGCCGACGACTAATACTTTCATATTATATATTATGCTCCTCTCAATATGGGCGGCGACGGCCGCCCCTACAAAATAGGTGGGATGTATTGCAGGCCGCGGCCCGGGCCAGCTTCTCTTGCCCCTGTGGGGCAATTCACCATCTCACGCCCTGAAAAATAGCTTCAGATACGTTGCAGGGTGTGACCACGGATCATATCACAAGGTCCCCGGAGTCCGTATAGGGGCGGGTGTTCTCACCCGCCCGCGGGCCGATGGGGACATCGGCCCCTACAGACAGGGGGACGGCCTGCCCGTTGTGTTATTTAATGATGGAACAGCCGGATCCCGGTAAACGCCATGACCATGCCGTACTTGTCCGCGGTGGCGATGACCTGATCGTCCCGGATGGAGCCGCCGGGCTGGGCGATGTACTGCACGCCGGACTTCCGGGCGCGCTCCACGTTGTCGCCAAAGGGGAAGAAGGCATCAGAGCCCACGGTGACGCCGGACATCCGGGCGATCCAGGCGGCCTTCTCCTCAGAGGTGAGCACCTCGGGCTTCACCTTGAAGGTGTTCTGCCACACGCCCTCGGCCAGCACGTCGTCATGCTCGTCGGAGATATAGATGTCGATGGCGTTGTCCCGGTCGGGGCGGCGGATGTTGTCCACGAACTGGAGGCCCAGGACCTTGGGATGCTGGCGCAGCCACCAGATGTCCGCCTTGTTGCCGGCCAGACGGGTGCAGTGGATGCGGCTCTGCTGGCCGGCCCCCACACCGATGGTCATGCCGTTTTTGACATAGCAGACAGAGTTGGACTGGGTGTATTTCAGGGTGATGAGGGAGAGGAGCATATCGTTCTTGGCCTGCTGGGACAGCTCCTTGTTCTCGGTGACCACGTTCTGGAGCATTTCCTCGCGGATGTCCAGGTCGTTGTAGCCCTGCTCAAAGGTGATGCCGAAGATGTTCCGGCGCTCGATGGGGGAGGGGGTGTAGCCGGGGTCGATCTCCACCACGTTGTAGCCGCCCTTGCGCTTGCCCTTCAGGATCGCCAGAGCCTCGTCGGTGTAGCCGGGGGCGATGATGCCGTCGGACACCTCGGCGGCCAGAAAGCGGGCGGTGTCGCCGTCACACACATCGGACAGGGCGGCCCAGTCACCGAAGGAGCACAGCCGGTCTGCGCCCCTGGCCCGGATATAGGCGCAGGCGATGGGGGACAGTTCCCCCTCCGGGGCAAAGTAGATGTGCCGCTCCACATCGGTGAGGGGCAGGCCCAGGGCGGCCCCGGCGGGGGAGACGTGCTTGAAGGAGGCGGCGGCGGGCAGGCCGGTGGCCTTTTTCAGGGCCTTCACCAGCTGCCAGGAGTTCAGCGCGTCCATGAAGTTGATGTACCCGGGCCTGCCGTTGAGCACCTTCAGGGGCAGCTCGCCCTCCTCCATAAAGATGCGGGCGGGTTTCTGGTTGGGGTTGCAGCCGTATTTCAGTTCCAGTTCGGTCATGGAAGGTCATCCTTTCTGTATTTGATGGCGTGGTCGGGCGGGGGATGCAGGGGCGCACAGTGTGCGGCCCTGCGTTTGTATGCGCAGAATGTTCAGGGTTCCTCCGGCGCTTCAAAGGGCTCCGCGTGGAATTTCCCGTCCTCCCCCCGGGCATAGGCGGTACCAAAGGGAGCGCTGAGCAGGGGGATGATGTCCGGGTCGTAGTTGCAGATGGTGTTCAGGTCGTAGACTCCCGTATGGCTGACGTTATTGATATAAGCCTCATCCTCCTCGCCGGAGAAGAAGCGCCAGCCGCTGTCGGGGTACTGGCTGTCAGGCCGCTCCCGGTAGCACCAGCCTACCTGCCTGCCCAGAACGGTGATGTGGTCGGTGGCCAGGCAGCCGTTGGGGCCCTCCCAGCCGGGCAGGAGCATCCGCAGCTCCGGGGCGGAGAGCAGGAAGGGCTTTTCCTGGGGAATACGGTACCACATCCGGCCCGCCCAGGCCTGCTTGCTGTCCAGCAGCTGGCGCACCAGCCTCAGGTTCAGCTCCAGATAGGCGGCGGCGTCCTGCTGGCCGCGGTCGCCTCCCATGCGGAAGGCCCAATAGGCGGCCCCGCACACCAGGCCCACGGCGTACTCCTCCCAGCTGTGGAAGGCGGCGGCCTGCTCCACCCAGTGCTGGGAGAGCTCTTTATATTCCTCGGGGGAGATCAAATCGCAGGCGCAGGCGGTCCGCAGGTGGCCCAGCGTCTCGCTGATGTCCCAGGCCAGGAAGCCACGGCGGCCCACCAGGGGCTGAAACTGCCGGGCGAAGTCGGACAGCCGCTGAAAGACGGGGCGGGCGTCGGGAGACAGGTCCTCCAGGGAGAAGCTGGGGCGGCCCTCCCAGAAGGATTCGAAGTCCAGATATTCGTGGTTGGTCAGCAGGGCCTCCTTGCAGAAGGCTACCATGCTGTCCCTGTTGGTGATGCCGTAGACCTGCTCCAGATGGTCCCGAGCGGCCTGGCGGTCCTCCCGGCTCAGGCAGAAGGGGACGGAGGTGAAATAGGCCTCTCCCGCGTCCTCCAGAGCGGCAAGGCCGGGGATCTTACGCAGGGCGGGAACCCCGGCCAGCAGAAGAGGAAAGGTCTCGGCGGTACACAGGGTGGGGGGCTGGAAGGGAACGGAGGCCCGCTCCTTTTGAAATTGGATGATCGGGTCGGTCAATGCCATGAGAACACTCCTTTTGACAGGGGGATGCAGCTTACTGGTGCTTGTTGATGATCACGGTGTCCCGCTCGCCGGAGGCCAGGTCCACATACTGGACGAACAGGGAGACCTTGTTGTCCTCATTCAGGCTGGCCCACAGCTCGTCGGCCAGGGTCTTGGCGTCGGGGGCGGTGACGGCCACCTTCCGGGGCTCGCCCTCAAAGGAGGGGAGGGGATCCAGATTCTCCTGATAGGTGTGGATGAAGCGGCCCTCGCCGGCCTTGGGGTGGTCATAGCTGAAGAAATAGCGGCAACAGCAGGAGGGGTCGCCGTCGTTGCTCTTCAGGATGGACAGGGCGTAGCTGCCGTCCTTGTGGAGCAGGCCGGAGATGCGGGGGGTGTAGTTGTCGGGGTCGGGCTCAAACTCCCGGGTGCGCAGGGACTGGGAAAAGACCTTGCCCTCCAGCAGCCCGTCCCGGATGGTGTCAGTCTGGTCGCCGTTGGTGACCACGGTGTCGTCCCCCACGATGCGGACGGGGTGGTAGATGATGAGGGAGGGGTCCACCATCTTGCTCTCATCATAGGCACGGGTGCGGATGCCGTCCTCGGTGGTCTCAAAGACCCGGTTGCGGCTGTTCTCGCTGCGGCCCATAATGAAATAGGCGATGACGGCCTTCTTGTCGTCGGCGGAGCGGCCCAGGACGATGCCCCGGCCGGGGTAGGGGTGGTTCTGTAAGAGTTCATTGAGATCAAGTGTTTTCATGGGAATCCTCCTTGTGATGGTCAGAATTGGGATTTTTACAGGACTCTTCGAATAGCAGCCGCCTGACAGCGGAGAAATAAGAAATGAGCAGACCGGCGCCTCCCAGAAGGCCGAGCAGGATACTGATGGGTGCAAGGACTTCGTCTGACTGGACGATCGGGTACAGCAGCAGGCCGCCCAGGAAGAAGAAGCCGCTGCACAGCAGCAATTCAGTTCTGGGTTTCATGGGAGTCCTCCTTCGCGAGTTGGTCAAAAGTGGGGGGAGAAGGCGTTTGATGCCAGGACAGCCAGACCTGCGCCAAGTGGAGGATCAGGGGAAAAGCCCCGATCAGCATCAAAAGCGGGCCGATGATCGCGCGCCAGTCGCTGTAACGCAGCATATTGACGAGCTGCAGCAGGATGCCGCCCAGGAACAAAAATCCGGTGGCCAGGATGGTCGGTATGGACATAAAACGCTCCTTTCCACAGCTGTGTCAGGAAAAAAGGGCGCACCGATTTTTTGAAACGGTGCGCCCAGACGGTCGGCATATTCAGGGCGATACTCCCCGTGGTCATTTCCACTTACCGTCAGTCATATCGCACACTTCACATTGTATCATAGCTGGGGTTCAAAAGCAAATTCATTCCGGGCGGTCCAGTACCCGGACCAGGCGCCCCTCCACCTTCAGGCGGCCCTGACAGAACAGGGAGACCGCTTGGGGCAGGAGCTTCCACTCACACTGCTCCATGATCCGCCGCTGAAGGACCTCCGGGGTGTCGTCCGGAAGGACCTCCACCGCCTTTTGCAAGACGATGGGGCCGCCGTCGCACTCCTCGCTGACGAAGTGGACGGTGGCGCCGGACAGCTTGACCCCGTACTCCAGGGCCTTCTCATGGACGTGAAGGCCGTAACAGCCCGGTCCCGCGAAGGAGGGGATCAGGGCGGGGTGGACGTTGAGGATGGCGTTGGGGAAGGCGCGGACCATCTCACCGGTGAGGATGACCATGAAGCCGGCCAGGACCACCAGGTCGATGTCCAGCGCCCGCAGCTGCTCCACCAGGGCGGCGGTCATGGCCTGACTGGAGGGAAATTCCTTCCGGGCCACCACATAGCCGGGGATCCCCGCCTTTGCGGCCCGCTCCAGTGCGTAGGCGCCGGGATTGGAGGAGATGACGGCGGTGATTTCACCGTTGATCAGCTCTCCCCGGGCCTGGGCGTCGATCAGGGCCTGAAGATTGGTGCCGCCGCCGGAGACCAGCACGGCGATATGTTTGGACATAGCGAACCTCCAAGTGAGTTAGGAATTAGGAGTTAGGAGTGAGCCTGGTCGCACGATGTGAGAGCGGTCCGACGGATCCGGGCGCTACAATTCCTAACTCCTCATTCCTAATTTGATTAAACCAGCTCTACGCCGGCCTCGCCGGGGATGACAGAGCCGATCTGATAGGCGGTCTCACCGGCATCCTTCAGAACGGACAGAGCCTGCTCAGCCTGTGCGGCGGGGAGGGCCAGGATCATGCCGATGCCCATGTTGAAGGTGTTGTACATATCCCGCTCCGGGATGCCGCCGGTCTTTTGGATCAGGTCGAAAATGGGCAGGCGGGGGAAGGTGCTCAGATCGATCCGGGCGGTGAGCCCCTCGGTCATCATGCGGGGGACGTTCTCATAGAAGCCGCCGCCGGTGATGTGGCTGACGGCGTGGACGTCCACACCGGCCTTCAGCAGGGCCTTCACCGCCTTGACATAGATGCGGGTGGGGGCCAGCAGGGCCTCGCCCAGGCTCTTGCCGTTCAGATCCTCCCGGGGAGTCTTGAGGTCGGCGTGCTCCACGTCCAGCACCTTGCGCACCAGGGAGAAGCCGTTGGAGTGGACGCCGGAGGAGGCCAGTCCCACCAGTACGTCGCCGGCGGCCAGCTTTTTGCCGTCAATGATCTTTTCCTCATCCACGATGCCCACAGAGAAGCCGGCCAGATCGTACTCGTCCACGGGATAGAAGCCGGGCATCTCGGCGGTCTCGCCGCCCACCAGGGCGCACTCGGCCTGGCGGCAGCCCTCGGTGATGCCGGAGACGATGTCAGCGATGCGGGCGGGGTGGTTCTTGCCGCAGGCGATATAGTCCAGGAAGAACATGGGGGCGGCGCCGCCGCACACAATGTCGTTGACGCACATGGCCACACAGTCGATGCCCACGGTGTCGTGCTTGTCCATCAGGAAGGCCAGCTTCAGCTTGGTGCCCACACCGTCGGTGCCGGAGACCAGCACCGGCTTTTTCATGCCGGCCAGATCGGGGGCAAACATACCGCCGAAGCCGCCCAGAGTGCCCATGACGCCGGGGATGTAGGTGGACTCTACCATGGGCTTGATGCGCTCGACCGCCTCATATCCGGCGGTGACGTCCACGCCGGCGGCGGCGTAGGACTCAGAGTGAGAGTTCTTCATACCAAAACCTCCGTTTTAAAATTAGGAATTAGGAGTTAGGAATTAGGAGTTGTGGAGCGCGCCCCAGGCGCGCGATGGGAATTTAGTCCGGCGGAGCCGGAAGCCATAATTCCTCATTCCTAATTGCAAAGAACAACGGTGCAGCCGTTATTCTTTGCCGCTCCAGCAGTAGGTGCATACCTTGTCCCGGTCCAGGCCGATGGCCTCCAGCAGTCCGTCCAGGGACTGATAGCCCAGGGAATTAAAGCCGAATTTTTCGCAGATGGTTTTCAGCATACACTGCCCCCGCTGGGAGTTGGCGTCGGCGTACTCCTCCAGGTGCTGCTGTCCCTCATCCCCCTCCAGCTCCTGGACCATGCGGCGGGCCAGCAGGTCCATATCGGAGTTGCCCCGGGAGAAGTTCAGATACTTGCAGCTGTACATGATGGGGGGACAGGCGGAACGCATATGGACCTCCTCGGCCCCGGATTCATAGAGGAATTCCACAGTCTCCCGCAGCTGGGTGCCCCGGACGATGGAGTCGTCCACAAAGAGAAGCTTTTTGCCCTCGATGAGCTCAGGCACGGGGATCTGCTTCATTTTGGCCACCTGATTGCGCACCTCCTGGTTGGTGGGCATGAAGGAGCGGGGCCAGGTGGGGGTGTATTTGACGAAGGGGCGGGCGAAGGGCTTGCCGCTGCGGTTGGCAAAGCCGATGGCGTGGGGGACGCCGGAGTCGGGGACGCCGGCCACATAGTCCACCTTGGGCAGCTGGCCCCGGGCCACCTCGTCCCGGGCCATGATCTCGCCGTTGCGGTAGCGCATGACCTCTACATTCATCCCCTCGTAGTTGGAGTTGGGATAGCCGTAGTAGGTCCACAGGAAGGCGCAGATCTTCATCTCCTTGCCGGCGGGAGAGAGGGTCTCGATGCCGTCGGCAGTGATGCGGACGATTTCCCGGGGGCCCAGCTCATAGGCGTCGGTATAGCCCAGCTTGTGGTAGGCAAAGGACTCGAAGGAGACGCAGTGGGCCCCCTCCTTTTTCCCGATCAGAACCGGAAGCCGGCCCACCCGGTCCCGGGCGGCGATGATCTCTCCCTGGCTGGTCAGGATCAGCAGGGTGAGGGAGCCGCGGATCTCCTCCTGCGCGTGGAGGATGCCGGAGACCAGATCGTCCTTTTGGTTGATGAGGGCGGCGGCCAGCTCGGTGGAGTTGACCTTGCCGGAGCTCATGGCCATGAACTGGTGGCCGTGGTCGGAGAAGTACCGCTGGATCAGCTCCTCCGAATTGTTGATGATGCCCACCGTGGTGATGGCGTACAGCCCCAGGTGGGATCGGACCAGCAGAGGCTGGGGATCGGTGTCGCTGATGCAGCCGATGCCGCTGCATCCGTGAAAGTCGGTAAGATCCTTTTCAAATTTTGTGCGGAACGGGGTGTTTTCGATGGAGTGGATCTGCCGCTGGAACCCGTCCTCCTGATCGTGGATGAGCATACCGCCCCGGCGGGTGCCCAGGTGGGAGTGGTAGTCCACTCCGAAGAAAATATCCAGTGTCACATCCTCGTGGGACACTGCGCCAAAAAAGCCGCCCATGATGTCCTCCTCAATGATACAAATGGTAAAGTGGAGGATGGAGTGGAAAAGCGGCGGAAACTGAACAGCTCCGCCCCTTTTCCAGGCCATCTCATTTATGCAAGTGTGCCATCCGGAACACCTCCGGGATTTGGGGACAGTGCGGTTACTTCTGGGCGAAAAACAGCTTGGACAGGGTCATGGGATCCACATACTGCCCGTCCTTGTATACCCGCATATTGCCGGAGGCCACCTCGTCGATGAGCATGACCTTGCCGTCAGCGTCATAGCCGAACTCGAACTTGATGTCATACAGGACCATGCCCTTCTCCTTCAGGTCGTCGGCCACGATCTGGGTGATCTTCTGGGTCATGTCCTTGATGTCGTCGTACTGCGCGTCGGTCATCACGCCCAGAGCGACCAGGGCGTCCTTGGTCACCAGGGGATCCCCCTTCTCATCGTTCTTGAAGGTGGTCTCCACATAGGCGGGCAGGTCAGCGCCCTCGGCGATGTACTCGCCGTACCGGCGGATGAAGCTGCCCACCGCCTTATGGCGGCAGATGACCTCCAGGCCGTGTCCAAATACCTTGGCGGGAAGGACCTCCATGGTGGTGTCGGCCAGGTTGGCGGAGACAAAGTGGGTCTTGATGCCGGCGGCGTTGATCTTCTCAAAGAAGTAGATGGACATCCGCAGGTTTACATCGCCCACGCCGTCGATGGTCAGACCCACGGAGTTCTCGCCGGGATCGAAAACACCGTCCTTGCCGGTGCAGTCATCCTTGAACTTCAGCAGGTAGTTGCCGTTATCCAGAGCGAACACATCTTTGGTCTTACCAGTGTAAACAAGCTTCTTTTCCATGGTGGGATTCCTCCGTTTATAATAAATAATTTTGAGGGTTTTGCAAAGAGATGGCTGTGTCAGGAGCGGATCACTGGGCCAGTTCGGCCTGGAGCTTCTGCTCCTTTTCGGCGATCTGGGCGGCCATTTTCTCCCGGGCGGCATCCAGCTTGGCGGCCAGGGCATCGTCAGAAACGGACAGGATCTGGGCGGCCAGAACGGCGGCGTTTTTGGCTCCGTTGATGGCCACGGTGGCCACGGGGATGCCGCTGGGCATCTGCACAGTGGCAAGCAGGGCGTCCAGCCCGTCCATGGCGCCCCCCTTCATGGGGATGCCGATGACCGGCAGGGTGGAGTTTCCGGCAAAGGCGCCGGCCAGATGGGCCGCCATGCCGGCGGCGCAGATCAGCACGCCGAAGCCGTTCTTCCGGGCGTCCCGGGCGAACTCCGCGGCGGCGGCAGGGGTGCGGTGGGCGCTGAGGATGTGGGCCTCATAGGGAATGCCGAACTCCGTCAGCTGGGCGCAGGCCGCCTTGACAACAGGCCAGTCGCTGTCTGAGCCCATGATGACCGCTACTTTCTTGCTCATAGATCGATCTCTCCTTCCAGCTCAAAAAAGTTCAGGCCGCCTGCGGGTGACAGGGGGCCTGAAAATTTAGGATGCGGTTGTAGGAATGGGCAGATTGGGGCCCTGGTGAAAGCGGCGCTGAACAGAATGGCGAAACAGACACGCATATCCCATGGGAAGAACCTCCTTGCCCTGATTAGGCTTTCATTTTATCGAAAACAGCCGGGATTTGCAAGGGGGGGACTTAAATTCGTAGGCTTGTACAATGAGACGCCGGGGAAAGCGCTAGAAACTTGTGGGGCCGGGACAGAATGACCTCACAGCAGACCGGCGGTGCCCAGGATCCGGGAGACCTGTCCGGCACGGAGGGACCAGGCCGCCGCCGCCCCGTGGGACAGACGGCGCTGGGAGACCCAGGCAGGGGGCTCCTCCAGGGCGTGCTCGCACAGGGTGAGGAACTCCTGGTGGGAGTGGGCCCCGTATACCACGTCTGGGAAGTGCTCCACCTGGTCGGGCCAGAGCATGGAGACGATGGGCCGCCCGGTGGAGAGATACTCATAGATCCGGGTGGGGATCACGTCGCAGTCCGGCTGGTCCTCCCGCAGGAAGTTCAGCAGCACCCGGCACCGGGACAGATGCTCCGGCACCTCCATCAGGGGGCAGGGGGGGAGAAAATGTACATTGGGGAGCCGGGCCAGCCGGTGCAGGAGTGGATTTTGTTCCCGGCGTCCCAGGAGGAGGAAGGTCCAGCGGGGCCGCGCCTGGGCGGCATAGAGCAGGGGGGACAGGTCCAGATCCCCGTGGATGGTGCCGGCCCAGCCCAGCACAGGGTCCTCCGGACGGGGACGGCTGGGAGCGGCGATCCGGGAGAACAGGGGATAGGTCACCCCGTTGGGCAGCAGGGCGATGTTGCCGCTGCACGGGGAGAGGCGCTCTGCCAGCTCCGGGGAGGCGGCGAACACCACGTCGGCGGCAGAGGCCAGAGAGCCTTCCCAGGCCGGGGGCAGGTCGTCCCACTCCCGGTCGCAGTCGTAGATCAGACCGTCGTAGTCCAGACGGTCCAGCAGGTGGACCTGCTCCGGGCAGGCACACCAGAGCAGGGGGGAGCGGAAGCGGTGCTCCTCCATGCGCCCGGCGATGAAGCGGGCCAGCCGGAGCTGTTCCAGACGGAACAGCGGCCCGTACCGCTCGTCCGCGGGGAGCAGAATGGGGGGCAGGGGGTACACTGTGATGTTGGGCTTGACGGCCCGCCCCTTGGCGCGGAATCGAATCTCCCGCCAGCTGCCGGAGGGAGAAAAAAAGAGGACCTGGGTGTGCTTCAGCCGGGTGATGAGCTGCTGGGTGCGTCCGGGGGAGTGGCTCCAGGCCTCGTTGGACAGACAGATGATCTGCTTCAAAATGGGCCTCCTGTGAAAACGCCGCGTGCCCTTGCATGGGCCAGGGAAAGCAAGTATAATAAATCAGTCTGACAGCGGAGCGGCTGAAACGCCGGACTTCCCCTGTCCATTTCACTGGTTCCATTATACCGGCCTCAGAGGGGCCGGTCAAGGGAAGAAAGGCAGGAAAACAATGCTGGAAATGATACAAATACTGGATGAGAGCGCACTGCTCTGGATCCAGGATGCTGTGCGCGTCCCGTTCCTGGATCCCCTTGTGGAGGCCTTTACGTCGCTGGGCAACACGGGGGTGATGTGGATCGTGCTCTCCCTGGGGATGCTGTGCTGGAAGCCGACCCGGCGGGCGGGGGGGATCGCCCTGTTGGCTATGGCGCTGGGGATGCTGTGTACCAATGTGGTCTTGAAGCAGCTCGTGCTCCGCCCCCGCCCCTATGTGATGGTGGAGGGCCTGATTCCCCTGCTGACCTCCGCCGACCCAAACTCCTTCCCGTCGGGCCACACCTGCGCCGCCTTTGCCGCGGGGATGGCCTGGGCCGGAGCGCTGCCCTGGCGCTGGGCCCGGACTGCCGCAGTGATCCAGGCAGTGTGCATGGGACTGTCCCGGCTCTATGTTGGCGTCCACTACCCCAGTGATGTCCTGGCCGGGGCTCTGATCGGCAGCCTGTGCGCCCTGTGTGCCCTGTGGCTGGCCGCCCGGAGCCGGGAGCGGAGGCGCGTCTGACCCCATTGACCCTCGGACAGAAGCAAACCGCCCCGCCGCCGTTTTCAAAACGGCGGCGGGGCGGTTTTTTCACAGGGCTCAGGTCTCCGGAGCGTTCAGAACGGCGGCCTGCTCCTCCAGCCAGGCGGTCAGCTGGACCAGGCCATCCTCGCTGAGGGGAAAGGAGGCCTCAGCCAGGACCTGGCTCAGGGCGCGGCTGAGGGGGCCCTTCCACAGCTCTGCATCCAGCGTGGTGCGGGCGGGGGCCTCCCCGTCCTCGTGGGAGGAGGGGTGGATAAAAAAGCGGGCTTCTCCCTTGCTGCCGTACCAGGTGTTTCCATTTTCCCAGAACAGCATGGTGGGGATCTCGATGGGACTCAACATAGGGGTCACTCCTGTTGTGATGTTTCCGCCGAAGGGCGGCTCAGTGCCGGATGTCCGGCCGGGGCTGATAGGGGATGGGGGCCGGGTGGGCCTGGCAGAAGCGGACGACGGCCCCGCGCACCAGATCGTAAGGGGCGTCGTCTGTACAGGCGGTCTCCCCGTGATAGTCCTCCTCCAGCTCCCGCTCTGTGAGCTCTCCCCGGTGGTACCGGTGGGCCACCTCGCCGCAGGAGCGGAGGTGGACCAGGACGCCGTGAAGCCGCTCCCCCTCCTCCGGAGAGAGCACACCGGAGTCCAGCAGGGTGTGGTCCAGAAAAGCACAGAAAAAGGCATGGTCCCGGCACCAGTTCCGGTTCCCGTTGGCCTGGGCCTCGTGTCGGAGCCGCTCGATCTGCCGCAGCAGCTCCCCCTGGAGGACGGTGGACTGTCCCCGCTTCGGGACCCAGCGCGTCCAGATCTCCCGGCAGATCTGTTCTTCTTCCATTTTGTCAGGCTCCTTTCCTCCGGCGGTCACGGCTCCGGCTCAGCCCAGCGGAGGGCGCGGCCCACCGCCTTGTGCCAGCCGGCCAGCAGGCGGGCCCGGTCGTCTGTGCCCATGTCCGGCTCATAGAGACGGTCCAGCCGCCACTGGGCGCGGATCTCCTCCAGGCCGCTCCACATCCCGACCGCCAGACCGGCCAGATAGGCCGCGCCCAGGGCGGTGGTCTCCCGAATCACAGGGCGGCGGACCGGCTTGTCCAGAATGTCCGCCTGGAACTGCATCAGGAAGCGGTCCCGGCTGGCCCCGCCGTCCACCTTCAGCTGGGTGAGCGAGATCCCGGTGTCCTTCTCCATGGCGTGGACCAGATCCCAGCTCTGATAGGCGATGGACTCCTGGGCGGCCCGGATGATGTGGTCCCGGCCGGTGCCCCGGGTCAGTCCCACCAGAGCGCCCCGGGCGTACATATCCCAGTAGGGGGCCCCAAGGCCGGTGAAGGCGGGGACCAGATAGACGCCGCCGGTGTCCGGCACCTTGGAGGCGTAATACTCCGCGTCCCTGGCCTCACCGATGAAGCGCAGCTCGTCCCGGACCCACTGGATCACCGCGCCCCCCACAAAGACGGAGCCCTCCAGGGCGTACTGCACCTTCCCGTCCAGGCTGATTGCAATGGTGGACAGCAGGCCGTTGTTGCTGCGGTAGAGCCGCTCGCCGGTGTTCATCAGCAGGAAACAGCCGGTGCCGTAGGTGTTTTTGGCCTCGCCGGGAGAGAAGCAGGCCTGGCCGAACAGAGCGGCCTGCTGGTCGCCGGCGATGCCGGCGATGGGGATCTGCGCACCCTGGAGTTCTACAGAGCCGTAGATCCCGCTGGAGTCCCGCACCTGGGGCAACATGGACATGGGGATGCCCAGGCGGCCGCAGATATGGGGGTCCCAGCACAGTGACTGGATATCAAAGAGCATCGTGCGGCTGGCGTTGGTGCAGTCGGTGATATGGACCTTTCCGCCGGTGAGCTTCCACACCAGCCAGGAGTCCACGGTGCCGAACAGAAGCTCTCCGGCCTCCGCCCGGGCCCGGGCCCCCTCCACATGGTCCAGGATCCAGCTGAGCTTGGTGGCGGAGAAGTAGGCGTCGATGAGCAGGCCGGTGTGCTCCTGGACGTAATCAGTAAAGGCCCGGTCCTCCTTGAGCTGCTCGCACAGCGGCGCAGTGCGGCGGCACTGCCACACGATGGCGTTGTAAATAGGCCGCCCGGTGACTTTGTCCCAGACAATGGTGGTCTCCCGCTGGTTGGTGATGCCGATGGCGGCCAATTCATGGGGGGAGATGCCCGTCTGGGCCAGCACCTCGGTGAGGACAGAGTACTGGGTGGACCAGATCTCCATGGGGTCCTGCTCCACCCAGCCGGGCTGGGGATAGATCTGGGTCAGCTCCCGCTGGGCGGTGCCCAGGATGTTCTGGTCCTGGTCAAACAGGATACACCGGCTGCTGGTGGTGCCCTGATCCAGGGCGGCGATATATCGCTTCACAGGGATCACTCCTCTCTGGCGGCGAAGCCGCCGGGATATGGATGAAAAACAAGGGAGACGTCGCCTGGCTCAGCGGTTGGCCGCCCGGTAAATGGCCAGGATGTCCGCCTCGCCCAGCACCCGGAAGGCGCCGATGGTCCGGGCCCCGTAGAAGGTGCAGCGGCGGGCCAGTTCCTTCAGCTCCTCCTCGCTCTGGAGTCCGCAGCCCAGTTCGGTCAGGCAGGTGGGCATCCCCAGGGAGCGGAAGTAGTCCACGGTGCGGGCAATGGCCTGCCGGGCCAGCTCCTCCTGGCTGCCTCCGGCGGGGTCCAGACCCCAGACGCTCACCCCGTACTGGGCAAAGCGGGCGGGATCGGTCTCCACGCAGTACTCCGCCCAGCTGCCCCATACAGCGGAGAGGGTGGCCCCATGGGCGAAGTCGAAGCGGGCGCTGAGCTCATGGCCCAGCTGGTGGACGGCAAAATCCTTGGGCGCGCCCAGGCCGGTGAGCCCGTTGTGGGAGAGACTGCCCGCCCACATCAGCTCGCTCATGGCCTGGAGGTCGCAGGGATCTGCCAGGGCCCGGGCGCCGCAGCGGATCACCGTGCGCAGCAGCCCCTGGGCGATCTCGTCGGTGAGCAGATTACCGGTGACACAGGTGAAATAGCGGTCCAGAGTGTGCATCATGATATCCACCACGCCGCAGGCGATCTGGTAGGGGGGGAGGGAGCAGGTCAGTTCCGGATCCATCACCGCAAAGCGGGGGCGGATCTGCTCTGAGGTCAGGCCCCGCTTCTCCAAAGTATCGTCCCGGGTGAGCACGGCGGAGGAGCTGGTCTCGCTCCCGGCGGCGGAGATGGTGAGCACCGCCCCCACTGGAAGGGTGCGCTCCACCGGGCGCTTGCCCAGCCAGAAGTCCCACAGGTCGGTCTCGGGCTCCGCCGCGCCCAGGGCGATGGCCTTGGCGGCGTCGATGACGCTGCCGCCGCCGACGGCAAGGATCAGGTCCGCCCCAAATTCCAGCGCCGTCTGAACGCCCTCACGGACCTGGAACAGGCGGGGGTTGGGGTGGATCCCCGCAAAGACGCGGCAGGCGAGTCCGGCCTGAATCAAAGACTGCTCCACCCGGTCCAGTAGTCCGCTGCGCCGGGCACTCTGGCCGCCGCAGACCAGCAGGACCCGGTGGGCGTCCAGACCGGCGGCCAGTTCCCCAGTCCGGGACTCCGTCCCCGGTCCAAAGACGATCCGGGTGGGAATGGAAAATTCAAATGCGTGCATCAACAACGCCCTCCTGCGACAAAAAATTCAGATAAGGAAACTGTACCACAATCCCAGGCTGTGGGCAAGGGGGAGTGGGACCATTTCTCATCCAGGCGCATAGGCTGGGATGTGGCGGACGCCACACAGAACGATCCCAGAATAAGGAGCGTATCGTATGATGAATCGTTATCTGCCCGCAGACCGGGACTGGAGGCAGCGGGAAGGCGTGACTGCCTATCTCACCACCTCCTGCTCCCAGCCCTGCGTACCATCCTGCTGCCCTCCGCCCTGTCCTCTGCCCTGTCCCCCGGGGCCGGTTATTCCCGGACCGATCGGCCCCACTGGGCCGCAGGGTTACCCCGGTCCTGACGGCGCCACCGGCCCCACCGGTCCCCAGGGGATCCCTGGCCCCGCTGGCGCGCAGGGCCCCACCGGCCCCGCCGGTCCTGTCGGAGCCACAGGCGCGACGGGCGCGCAGGGCCCCACCGGCCCCGCCGGTCCTGTCGGAGCCACGGGCGCGGCTGGCGCACAGGGTCCCACCGGCCCCGCCGGTCCTGTTGGGGCCACGGGTGCGGCTGGCGCACAGGGACCCACCGGCCCCGCCGGCCCTGTCGGAGCCACAGGCGCGGCTGGCGCGCAGGGTCCCACCGGCCCTGCCGGTCCTGTTGGAGCCACGGGCGCGGCTGGCGCACAGGGTCCAACCGGCCCCGCCGGTCCTGTCGGAGCCACGGGTGCGGCTGGCGCGCAGGGCCCCACCGGCCCCGCCGGTCCTGTCGGAGCCACGGGCGCGGCTGGCGCACAGGGTCCCACCGGCCCCGCCGGTCCTGTCGGAGCCACGGGTGCGGCTGGCGCGCAGGGCCCCACCGGCCCCGCCGGTCCTGTCGGAGCCACGGGCGCGGCTGGCGCACAGGGTCCCACCGGCCCCGCCGGTCCTGTTGGGGCCACGGGTGCGGCTGGCGCACAGGGACCCACCGGCCCCGCCGGCCCTGTCGGAGCCACAGGCGCGGCTGGCGCGCAGGGTCCCACCGGCCCTGCCGGTCCTGTTGGAGCCACGGGTGCGGCTGGCGCGCAGGGTCCCACCGGCCCTGCCGGTCCTGTTGGAGCCACGGGTGCGGCTGGCGCGCAGGGTCCCACCGGCCCTGCCGGTCCTGTTGGAGCCACGGGCGCGGCTGGCGCACAGGGTCCCACCGGCCCCGCCGGTCCTGTCGGAGCCACGGGTGCGGCTGGCGCGCAGGGCCCCACCGGCCCCGCCGGTCCTGTCGGAGCCACGGGCGCGGCTGGCGCACAGGGTCCCACCGGCCCCGCCGGTCCTGTCGGAGCCACGGGTGCGGCTGGCGCGCAGGGCCCCACCGGCCCCGCCGGTCCTGTCGGAGCCACGGGCGCACAGGGTCCCATTGGTCCTACCGGCCCCACCGGCCCCATCGGTCCCACTGGCCCTGCCGGTCCGGAGACCGCAGTGCCTGTGGTTGCCGCAGTGGCAGATGCCACCGGAACGGAGGATGCGGTCACCAAGCTGAACCAGCTGCTGGCGAATATGCGGGAGGCCCGTCTGCTGGCCCCCTGACGGACACAGCGGAGCAAGATCCCAGCACAGGGGCGGCGCTCGCATTGGGCGCCGCCCCTGTGTGCGGAAGAAAGTGGGAGAGATAAGGAGCAGGAGGTGGACAGAATGGGCACTTACAAGGTATGTGTGTATGCGATTTGTAAGAATGAGGAGAAATTTGCAGACCGATGGATGGACTCCATGGGGGAGGCCGACCTGGTGGTGGTGCTGGACACCGGATCAGAGGATGGTACGGCGGAACGGCTGAGGGCGCGGGGCGCGCAGGTCACGGTGGAACAGATCCTCCCCTGGCGGTTCGACGCGGCCCGCAACCGGTCTCTGGAGCTGGTTCCGGAGGACGTGGACCTGTGTGTCTGCACGGACTTGGATGAAGTGTTCCGCCCGGGATGGCGGGAGGCGCTGGAGCAGGCCTGGAGGCCTGACTGCGGACGGGTCTCCTACCGCTATACCTGGAGCTTCCAGCCGGACGGCTCAGAGGGTGTGGTGTTCTGGAGCGATAAGATCCACGCCCGCCGGGGCTACCGGTGGGTCCATCCGGTGCATGAGGTGCTCCAGTGGGTGGGGGAGGGCGCTCCGGGGCCTACGGCGGCGGCGGAAGGGGTCCAGCTGGACCATCACCCGGATCCGGAAAAATCCCGGGGACAGTACCTGAACCTGCTGGAGCTGTCTGTGGAGGAGGACCCGGAGGACGACCGGAATATGCACTATCTGGGCCGGGAGTACCTGTTTCGGGGACGGTGGGAGGATAGTATCCGCATCCTGAAGCGCCACCTGGCCATGCCGCAGGCGGTGTGGCGGGATGAGCGGGCGGCATCCATGCGGTTTTTGGCCCGGGCCTGCCTTGCGCTGGGCCGTCAGAACGAGGCGCTGGAGTGGTATCTCCGGGCCGCGGCGGAGGCCCCCTATCTTCGGGAACCATGGGTGGAGCTGGCCCGTCTGCTGTACCAGCGGGAGGAGTGGGACGGTGTGCTGTATGCCGCCGGTCAGGCGCTGGCGGTCCAAGAGCGACCCCGCACCTACATCTGCGAGCCGGAGGCGTGGGGCAGCCTGCCCCATGATCTGCGCTGTCAGGCCTTTTACCACACGGGGCGGCCCATACTGGCCCTGGAGGAGGCGCGCCGGGCGCTGGCCCTGTCGCCGAAGGACCGGAGATTGCGGGAAAATGTGGAGCTGTTGGAGCGGCAGATGCGCCATACAGAAGCATCTACGCCCTATTGAACGGAAAAGCCATGTGAAATTGCTTGTTCGGCGATTCCACATGGCTTTTTTAGAATTATGGCGTTATCAATAGAAAATCCTCTTTGAGTTATGCTGTCAAAAACAGTGCAAAGTAGAAGAGAAAGATTGCGGCTACAATGATGCCAAGAATGATAAAAATTTTCTTTTTCATAAAACACCTTCCTGTTTACTGTTCAGAAAATTCAAGCTGATACTGGCTCAGATCATATTGTTGGGAGAAAAATCCGTATAGAAGTGTTTTGGCATTTTGAATGGCGTCTTCGAATAGACCATTGTTGATAGCCGATTGTTCAGCGGTCTTTTTCATCTGTGTCAGGGCGGCATTATGTTCGTCCAGAGTGACCTGACGGAAGATACTTTCTGCTTCGTGATATAGCTTAAAGGAGTCAAGATCGATCTCGTGACTTAAAATCCTTACTGGGGGGAGTGTGACACGGATTATTTGTTTTTCCTCGTTAACGCTCCAAGTGATTTGAGAAAAATCAAAGCCTGCCTTGATGATAGAATCATAGCTGTATGTGTATTTGCTCTGAGTAAAGGGGATTTCGATGCCCCAGATATTCTGAGCGGCCTCTTCCGTGTTGACTGTGGTACAATAGGCGGCCTGCGTTGCGAACTCGCCGATGTTTTCAAAGCCGAGCGAGGTTGTTTTGTTGTCGAGTGAGAGGTACTTGTTCCAGCCGATCACGCCAAATATAAGCAGGGCGATGATGAGGATGACTGACATGGCTTTGATCGTGAAAAGGCGCTTGAGATAATCTGGGAGCCTGCGTTTCTGAGTTTCATTTGGATTCATGATGTATTCCTCCGTTCTATTCTATATGGGAAGTATGCTCTCCCAAGAGATACCTTGTAATTTCCACGAATCTAAAAACATAAGGGAGATTCCCGTCAATTATAGTATATTTTGGAGGTAATTAGCAAGCGTGCTCGAAGTATTAAAATCAATATCTTCTATCTGCCTAATTTTCGGAAATGTAGGTTTGTCAAACATATTGGACAGTGAACTCACGTGGCGAACGCCATGCGAGGGGCCTCATGGGAAAGTTATTGGAGCGGCGGTTATGGACGGCGAGCTGCTTATCAAAATCGTCCAGAGAATAAAAACTGTGGCAGGCATAGAAGCGTTTCTGGTCCTCCCTGTGGCTGCGCTCCACCTTGCCGTTGTGGCGGGGCGTGTAGGGACGGATGAGCTTGTGGTGTATACCGAGCTGTGCAGCGGTAGCCTCAAACAGGGTGGGCAGGTCATGTTTGCTGTTGGAGAAACGATTGGTGAACTCAAATCCGTTGTCCGTCTGGACACACTCCACCCGGATGCCCCGGCGGGCATACCACTTGAACAACCGCTTCAGAAAGCCAGCAGAAGAGTAGGTGCTCTGCTCGGGATAGGCGGCCAGGAAGCGCAGGCGAGTGAATTCATCTATGGCAGTGTACTGGAACAAGCGCAGCTCCGAGTCTGCAATACACCTGCGGGGTACGACTTTCACATCCACCTGGACCCGCTGGCCTGGATAGGTCATCTGCTCGTAGGGCTTGGGCTTATACGCTGGTTTTTTCTCAGCTGCAGGAAACATCCCCAGCTTCCGCATCACCCGGAACAGGCTCTCCGGACGACGTGTATAACCCCGCAGCCGCAGCCGATGCCACAGTTCCACCATGCCGAGGCTGGGATTTCGGCGGCGCAGATCCCGGATGAGTTTGAGTTCTGCTTCTGTGTGCTGATTTGGATGGCTGTGGGGACGCCGGGACTGACAGGCCATAGAGCCCGCCGTTCCGTCCCAGCGGGCCTTCCAGAAGTAGATGTACGAGCGGCTCTTGTTGTACTTCCGGCTGGCACGGCTCACGCCGCATACTTCATCAGGGATTGCCGATATGCCATGTCTTGTGTTATACTCTTGCTCATGAAGGATATAGCCCCCTCTCGTTCAGTTGTTGCTCACAACTTCAACTATAACCGCTGAGGCCTTATCCTTCATCCTTTTTTATTCAACTGTCCAATATGTATTGTACTCCTACAATTCTATCTGCCTAATTTTCGGAAATCACTTGCATCTTTTTGTTGTCTGTGCTATACTACCAGGGCATTATGCCTGGGAACGCTGATTTTCCGCCCAGTGCCGGAAAGATTTTTCGGTTGGCGGGGGATATGAAGCGCCCGGAAAGATCAAACTGAATTTTAGGAGGAAACAATCATGGCAGTCGTATCTATGAAGCAGCTGCTGGAGGCCGGCGTGCACTTCGGCCACCAGACCCGTCGGTGGAACCCCAAGATGGCCACCTACATTTATACCGAGCGCAACGGGATTTATATCATCGACCTGCAGAAGACCGTGAAGAAGCTGGAGGAGGCCTATAACTTCGTCCGTTCCCTGGGCGAGAAGGGCGAGACCATCCTCTTCGTCGGCACCAAGAAGCAGGCTCAGGAGGCCATCAAGGAAGAGGCTTCCCGCGTTGGCATGTACTATGTGAACGCCCGTTGGCTGGGCGGTATGCTCACCAACTTCAAGACCATGCGCGGCCGTGTGGACCGTCTGAACCAGCTCAAGCGGATGCAGGAGGACGGCACCTTTGATATGCTTCCCAAGAAGGAAGTCATGAAGCACATGGGCGAGATCGCCAAGCTGGAGAAGTACCTGGGCGGCGTCACCGAGATGAAGAAGCTCCCCGGCGCCCTGTTCGTGGTGGATCCCCGCAAGGAGCGCAACGCCATCAACGAGGCCCGCAAGCTGCACATCCCCATCGTCGCCATCGTGGACACCAACTGTGATCCCGACGAGATCGACTACGTCATCCCCGGCAACGATGACGCTATCCGTGCCATCAAGCTGATCTCCGGTGTGATGGCCAACGCCATTCAGGAGGGCAAGCAGGGCCAGGATGAGGCCCCCGCCGCCGAGACTGAGGCTACCGCCCAGTAAGATTCGACCCGCGTTCTGAAAGCGCCCGCCGAAGGGCGGGCGCTTTTTGAAAAATTTGATTCTGGCTCCCGCCATGCGCGGGCGTCATTTACTACGACTATATGGAGGTAATGCACCATGGCGATTACTGCTAAGGACGTACAGAAGCTGCGCGAGATGACCGGCGTTGGCATGATGGACTGTAAGAAGGCGCTCACCGAGGCCGAGGGCGATTTCGACAAGGCCATCGAGTGGCTGCGTGAGAAGGGCCTGGCTGCCCAGACTAAGAAGGCCGGCAAGGTGGCCGCCGAGGGCGTGTCCTACGCCATCGTGGCCGACAACGGCGTTGGCGTGGTCATTGAGGTCAACTCCCAGACCGACTTCGTTGCTAAGAACGAGGTGTTCCAGGACTTCGTCAAGACCCTGGCCGGCATCGTGGCCAACGAGAACCCCGCCGATGTGGAGGCTCTGAAGGCCTGCACTTACCCCGGCACTGACCGCACCGTGGCCGACGTCACCGCCGACAAGGTGCTGGCCATCGGCGAGAACATCCAGATCCGCCGCTTTGTCCGCTATGCCGAGGGCGTGAATGTTCCCTATATCCACATGGGCGGCAAGATCGGCGTGCTGGTGAACCTGGCCGTCGAGGGCATCGAGGCCGGCAAGGTCATCGAGCTGGGCAAGGACGTGGCCATGCAGATCGCGGCCATGAACCCCGCTTTCCTGGACAAGTCCGACGTCTCCCAGGAGACCCTGGACAAGGAGAAGGAGATCCAGCTGGCCATGATGGCCAACGATCCCAAGATGGCCGCCAAGCCTGAGAAGGTCAAGGAAGGCATCGTGATGGGCAAGCTGGGCAAGTACTACGAGGAGAACTGCCTGTTGCAGCAGGCCTTCGTCAAGGAGAACAAGATCTCTGTGGAGAAGCATGTGGCCGCCGTTGCTAAGGAACTGGGCGGTCAGATCACCGTCAAGGCCTTCACCCGCTTCGCTACCGGCGAGGGCATCGAGAAGAAGGAGGACGACTTCGCCGCTGAGGTCGCCAGCATGATCCACTGATTTCTCTCCGCTTATAACAAGCACATTTCAAACAGGTCCGGTAAAATGGACCCTGTCAAAGCCCCCCCTGGTTCAGAAGATTGTCTGGACCAGGGGGGTATTGCCATAGAATGATGAGTTTCATACCCTGTGTGCCTGACACATGGCTGGATCGGACCGTGCGGGGTGCGTCTTTTCCAATCTGGACAAGGAAAAGCTGCTGAGGACGTTCTCAGCAGCTTTTTTTGCAGGCGGTCTATTGTTTCAGTGGCCTCCTGGACGGACGTCTTATGGTTCAGTCCGCGGGGGTACGCGGTGCCCCGCCCTGACCTGAGCCGGTCTCCAGGTGCACATCACAGGAGCCGGAAATAGAAAACACCTGAAAATACTGATCCTCCAGTGGGATCCAGAGAGTCCGGAAGCGCTCCAGCCCGTCCGGGCCGCACCGGTCCAGCAGGCGGGCCTCACGAACTGGCCAGGGGGCAGTGAGGAAGCACTTGACCTGGTACAGGGACTGGAACTCCGGGCGCAGGGAGTAAACTCCTTCCACCACAGCCAGAGGGGCGGGGGGGATGGTGCGGGCCGCTTCCAGAGTTCCGGAATGACAGCGGTAGGGCTGATAGAGGACGGGCTCTCCGCGGGAGAGAGGGGAGAGGACCTGGGCAAAAAAGCGCTCATAGTCCACATTCCCACCCGGCTGGGCCAGCCGCTCCGGCGTTTTGCGCTCCGGTGGGAGGAAAAAGTCATCCATGTGGAACAGGGGACAGCTGTAGAGCTGGGACAGCCGTGCGCCCAGGGTGGATTTTCCAGTGGCACAGGGGCCGTCAATAGCGGCCAGAGTCCGGGGATGCTTCCGGCAGCTGCGGTCGATGGCGGACAGGAAGGGGAGCAGCGCTGCGTCCGATTGGAGGACTACCCGGTAGGCGGGGGAGAAGGCTTGACGGTAAGCCGCGCTGTGCCCCACCATCGGCAGGCCGGCGGCGCGGTACTGATGGATGGCTGACTCGATCTCCTCTGGGGGAAAGGGAAGACGGTACAGAAGTTCCAGGCTCCGGTCCAGCAGCTCCGGCTGCCGGACGCACTCCTCCGCCCCCCGAAGGAACAGGGCGAGAACGGTGGAGGGGGCGAGCCCCAGCCCTTTACAGGCGGCCAAAGAGAGACGGCACAGGCCGCCTCCAAGAGGCTCTGTGGGTGGGGATGCCGGGTCGCTGCCGGTCTGCTCCCACTCCTCCTCCAGACGGGCCAGAGCCCCGCTGGGATCGGCGATCAGGTGACCGCCCCCCATGGAGCTCTGGTAGAGAAATTTGATGGCGTCCCGAAGCTCCATGCCCGGGTGGTTACGGAAGTGCTCCTGCAGGAGCTGCGCCAGATGTTCCATAGGTCAGCCTTCCTGAGGGACCGGCTGACGGACGTGCTGGACCGCCATCACCAGGGCGGGGACGGCCGCCAGCTGCAGGATAATGCCGGGGATGGCGTTAGCCACCGCGCCGGCCCAGAAGGCTGCCAGCGTGAAGGCATTCCCGCTGCCCATGGTCAGGATGACCATGACCGCGCCCCAGGCCAGACGGCCGGCAGCCATGGCGGAGATCAGAGCGGTGTAGATCCCGCCAAGGTTCTTGGGCCGGCGGGCGTAGAGCAGTCCGGAGACCAGTCCGTAGACGGCCATCTCCACGGCCATGGCCACGGCGGTGGGGAAGGGGGGAGGCATCCCCAGAATGGCGGAGCGCATCAGCGGGGCCAGGAAGCCCACTGCCGCCCCCCAGGGGCCGCCGCAGAGGAAGCCGCACAGGAGGGTGGGCAGGTGCATGGGCAGCAGCATGGAGCCGATCTGCGGGATATTTCCGGTGAAAAAGGGCAGTACGTAAGCCAAGGCCAGCATCAGGGCGGCTACTACCAGGTTTTGAACGGGACGGTTGGTTCGGGTCACAAATGATCTCTCCTTTTGATTGACATAATGACATAAAAACACCGCGAAGGCGGCGCGCCCTGCTGGGCGGAACATACCTTCGCGGTATTGATTGCATAACAGAAGGGAACGGAGTGCCGGCTTCAGCCAGCGGTTACCATTAAGATACCACAGAACCGGGGTGCGGTCAAGGGGAGACTCCAGCGTTTCCGCGTCCCTCGTTCCAGGTCCAGTTCCGGACCTCCGGCAGGTCCTGGCCGTGGGTGGTGATATACTGGTGGTGCTCCACCAGCTTGTCCTGCATCTCCTGGATGAGGTAGGAGGCGGTGTTGCCCAGCTGGGGCAGCCGCTTGACCGTGTCGATGACCAGGTCGAAGCGGTCGATGTTGTTCTGTACCCGCATATCGAAGGGGGTGGTGATGGTCCCCTCCTCCTTGTACCCCCGGACGTGGAGATTTTTGTTGTGCCGGCGGTAGGTCAACTCATGGACCAGGGTGGGATAACCGTGGAAAGCGAAAATGATGGGCTTGTCCTTGGTGAACAGGGAGTCGTAGTCCTCGTCGGTCAGGCCGTGGGGGTGTTCCCCGTGAGGCTGGAGCTTCATCAGGTCCACCACGTTGACCACGCGGATCTTCAGCTCCGGGAGGTGGTGGTGGAGGATAGTGACAGCGGCCAGGGTCTCTAGGGTGGGGGTATCGCCGCAGCAGGCCATAACTACATCGGGCTCCACGCCCCGGTCGTTGGAGGCCCACTGCCAGATGCCGATGCCCTGGGTGCAGTGCTTTACCGCCTGGTCCATGGTGAGCCACTGGGGGCGGGCGTGCTTGGAGGTCACCAGCACATTGATATAGTCCCGGCTCTTGACGCAGTGGTCAAAGCAGCTGAGCAGGCAGTTGGCGTCCGGGGGCAGGTAGAGCCGCACCACATCCGCCTTTTTGTTGGCCACATGGTCCAGGAAGCCGGGGTCCTGATGGGTGAAGCCGTTGTGGTCCTGCTGCCAGACGTTGGAGGAGAGGATGTAGTTGAGGGAGGCGATCTTCTGCCGCCAGGGCAGCTGCCGGCAGACCTTCAGCCACTTGGCGTGCTGGGAGACCATAGAGTCCACGATGCGGATAAAGGCCTCATAGCTGTTGAACAGGCCGTGCCGCCCGGTGAGGAGGTAGCCCTCCAGCCAGCCCTGGCACAGATGCTCAGACAGCATAGCGTCCATCACCCGGCCGTCCGGCTCCAGCTCCGCGTCCCGGACGGGATCGATGGGGTCCATCCATCGCCGGCCGCTTGCCTCAAACACGGCGGAGAGGGCGTTGGAGGCGGTCTCGTCCGGTCCAAAGACCCGGAAATTCCGGGACTCCCGGTTGAGGGTGATGAGATCCCGCACATAGCTCCCCAGCACGCCGGTGTCCTGGGCCTCTACCGCGCCGGGCTGGGGCACCTCCACCCGGTACTCCCGGAAGTCTGGGGTGCGCAGATCCCGGAGCAGCAGCCCGCCGTTGGCATGAGGATTGGCTCCCATGCGCCGCTCCCCCTTGGGGGCCAGCTCCCGCAGGGCGGGGATCAGGGTCCCGTTTTCGTCAAACAGCTCCTCCGGCCGGTAGCTGCGCAGCCAGCGCTCCAGCTCCTGGATGCGGCCGGGCTTGCCGTCGTGGACGGGAATGGGGATCTGGTGGGAGCGCCAGCTGCCCTCCACCGGCTTCCCGTCCACCTCCTTGGGGCCAGTCCAGCCCTTGGGGGAGCGGAATACGATCATGGGCCAGCGGGGGCGGGCGGCGTCTTCGGAGGTACGGGCGTACTCCTGGATCCGCTGGATCTCCCGCACCGCCCAGTCCAGGGCGGCGGCCATCTTCTGGTGCATCTGCTGGGGCTCGTCCCCCTCTACAAAGCGGGGCTCCCAGCCGCAGCCCTTGAAGAACATCTCGGTCTCCTCGTGGGAGATGCGGGAGAACAGGGTGGGGTTGGAGAGCTTGAAGCCGTTGAGGTGGAGAATGGGCAGCACCGCGCCGTCCGTGATGGGGTTGAGGAACTTGTTGGAGTGCCAGGCGGCGGTCAGGGGGGCGGTCTCCGCTTCGCCGTCTCCCACCACACAGGCGGCGATGAGGCCGGGGTTGTCCATGACCGCCCCGAAGGCGTGGGCCAGGGAGTAGCCCAGTTCTCCCCCCTCGTTGATGGAGCCGGGGGTGTTGGGGGCGGTCTGGCTGGGGATCCCGCCGGGGAAGGAGAACTGCCGGAACAGCCGCTTCATACCGGCGGCATCCTGGCTGATGTTGGGATAGACCTCGCTGTACGAGCCGTCCAGATAGTCCTGGGCCACCACGGCGTTTCCACCGTGTCCGGGGCCGGAGAGATAGATCATATCCAGGTCATATTTGACGATGGCCCGGTTGAGATGGGTATAAATGAAGTTTTGGCCCGGGCAGGTGCCCCAATGCCCCACGATGGTGCGCTTCAGATGTTCCTCCTTCAGCGGCTCCCGCAGCAGGGGATTGTCCAGCAGATAGAGCTGGCAGGCGGACAGATAGTTGGCGGCACGCCAATAGGCGTCAATGGTCTTGACCTGTTCCCGGGTCAGGGGGTCCTTTTTGGACATTCGAGCCGGCGCCTTAGGGGAGGGCTTGACGGGTTCGGCGGCTTTTGGCATGGGGTGATACCTCCTTGGCAGACATTGTTCAGTGATGAATTAAGTATAGCGTAAAGCTGAAAAAAGTCAATCCGGTTCCGGGCTGTTTCCGAAACAAAGCGAAAAAATCAGCTATGCCGGAGGTAAACACGGATCGGGGACAGAAAGGAGAGAAAAAGAGCGGGAGGAAGAGGCTGGAACGGGGCCCTAATGGGGGTAAAACCGCAAAATGCCGCGCCGGAGTCCTGGGAGGACCCGGCGCGGCACAGGGGAGAGGCCGTCACTTCCGCTTGGCGCGGTTGATGGCGGAGAGGATGGCCCGCAGGGGGGCCAGGTTGATGTTGTGAGACAGGCCCACGCCCCAGTACTCCCTGCCGTCCCGCTGGTCCCGGAGGAGGATGTAGGCCACGCCCTGGGAGTCGGAGCCATCGGTGATGGCGTGGGAGGAGTAGTCCAGGAAGGAGAAACGGGCCATTTTCTCCCCTTTAATGGCGTTGAAGAAGGCGTCGATGGGGCCGTTTCCGTCACCAGAGACCTTAAAGATGGTGTCGGTGTGCTGAAGGGTGCCCCAGAAGGTGACGTGGGAGTGGCCGTCTGCGTCCACACTCTCCTGGAAGGCGTGCTTGAGCAGCTTGTAGGGCTCCTTCACGTCCACATACTCCTGGTGGAAGAGCTCGTTGATCCGCTCCGGGGTGATTTCGGTGCCCACGGCGTCGGTCTCCCGCTGAACGATGGCGCCGAACTCCGGGTGCATCTCCTTGGGCAGGTTAAAGCCGAAGTTGTGGTCCATGATATAGGCCGCGCCTCCCTTGCCCGACTGGGAGTTGATGCGGATGATGGGCTCGTACTCCCGGCCCACGTCGGCGGGGTCAATGGGCAGATAGGGGATCTCCCAGAAATCGGAGTTGGACTCCTTCATGTACTGGGTGCCCTTGTTGATGGCGTCCTGATGGCTGCCGGAGAAAGCGGTGAATACCAGCTTTCCGGCGTAGGGCTGCCGGTCGCCCACAGGCATCTTGGTACACCGCTCGAACATCTCGCGGATCTTATTGATGTCGGAAAAGTCAAGCCGGGGGTCCACCCCCTGGGTGTACATATTCATGGCCAGGGTGACGATGTCCACGTTTCCGGTGCGCTCGCCGTTGCCGAACAGGGTGGCCTCCACCCGGTCCGCGCCGGCCAACAGGCCCATTTCAGCAGTGGCCACGCCGCAGCCCCGGTCGTTGTGGGGGTGCAGGGAGATGATGGCGCTGTCCCGGCCGGGGATCTTTTTGCAGAAGTACTCCAGCATATCGGCGAACTGGTTGGGCATACAGTTTTCCACCGTGGTGGGCAGGTTCAGAATGACCTTGTGCTCCGGGTCGGCGTGGAGGTGCTCCAGTACCGCCTGGCAGATCTCCACCGCATAGTCCATCTCGGTGCCCATGAAGGACTCAGGGGAGTACTCAAAGCGCAGGTTCATCCCCTCCTGAATGAGGGGCTGGGACATCTCATAGATCAGGTCGGCGGCATCGGTGGCGATCTTGGTGATGCCGGCGGTGTCCATGTGGAACACCACCTTCCGCTGGAGGGTGGAGGTGGAGTTGTAGAAGTGGAGAATGACGTTCTTGGCGCCCCGGATGGCCTCGAAGGTCTTTTTGATGAGATGCTCCCGGGCCTGGACCAGCACCTGGATGGTCACGTCATCGGGGATGTGCCCCCCCTCGATGAGCTCCCGGCAGATCTCGTACTCCGTCTCACTGGCGGAGGGGAAGCCGATCTCGATCTCCTTGATGCCCACATCCACCAGGGTGTGGAAGTATTCCAGCTTCTCCTGAAGATTCATGGGGTCCACCAGGGCCTGGTTGCCGTCCCGCAGGTCCACAGAGCACCACACGGGAGCCTTGGAGATGACCTTGTCGGGCCAGGTGCGGCCCACGATCTTCTGGGGCTGGAAGGGAATGTATTTTTTGTAGCCTGGATTCATGGTCGTCGTCCTCCTAAAATGACTTGCTCCGCCGAGGTTGGCGGCGGGCCGGATCGAATCAGGGGAATGAAAAAACGCCCCTGACTTTCTCAAGTCAGGGGCGTGAAGCGTTCACGCGGTACCACCCTGGTTCGGCAACCGGTCACCCGGACAGCCCTCATAGCCTCCAACAAGGCCGCGGCCGGTAACGGGGCCAGACGTCCTGACCTACTTTATGCCTTCGGCCAGGCAGCTCGGGGACCAGTTATCCACAGGGAGGCCGCACACCGATTCGCACCAACCACCGGCTCTCTGAGGGGGACTCAGCCTGTCTTTTTTCCCGTCGTCGCTTTTATTGGTTGCTATTGTAGCGGAGAAGCCCGGGTTTGTCAAGCGGAAATTTGACTGGAGCTCCGGCTCAGTTTTTGGGGGAGCGGGGGATCAGATGGACGTCCAGCTGACTGTATGGCATCTCCACCCCGTGGCGGGCAAAGGCGGGACGGATGGCCTCCAGCAGGCGGTAATATACATCCCAGTAGTCCCCGGAGGTGGTCCAGGCCCGCAGGAGATAGTCGATGCCGCTTGCGCCATAGCCGGACAGGCGGATCTCCGGCGCGGGGTCGGGGAGGATCTGGGGGAACTGGGAGACAGCCTCGTGCAGGGCGGCCTTCACCGCATCTGTGGGCGCGTCATAGGAGGCGGAGATCGTGATCTCCATCCGCCGGCGGCCCAGCCGGGTGTAGTTGATAATGGTGGCGGAGGAGAGCTGGCTGTTGGGGATGTAGATCTCCTTGTTTTCCACGGTGACCAGCGTGGTATAGGCCAGTCCCACCAGGGATACTGTGCCGGATACGGAGCCGATCTCCACATAGTCCCCCACGGTGAAGGGCTTGGAGGCCAGCAGGGTGATCCCGCCCGCTAGATTGGACAGGGTGTTCTGAAGGGCCAGGGAGACGGCCAGGCCGGCAACGCTGAGCAGAGCGATGATGGAGGTCATCTCCACGCCCACAGAGCCCAGCACCACCAGAATGAGCACCAGCCAGAGCAGGACAGACAGGGCGGAGCGGAGGTAGCGCTGGATGGGAGCCAGAGAGGCGCTGCGCAGCAGCAGGCGGTCCACCGTCCGCAGCAGCAGCTTGTTGAAAATGATCCCAACCAGCAGGATGAGAAGGGCCCGGAGCAGGATCTCCCAGGATAGGGAGCTCCAGTTCAGGCCGCCGGTGACCTGGGATAAAATGGCGTCGATGGACATGGGGGATCTCCTTTCTTGAACTGATGGGGGAGGTGGACAGCGGAAGGGCGGGGCCGCTGAAACGGCTCCGCCCACAGTGGGTGCAGGCGCCTGGACCGGCGTCCGCGCCGTGGCTATGTGTCCTTTTGACTGGCGTGGCGCTTGAGGCAGGCGAAGGTCTCGGTACTCATATCGTGCTCCATGCGGCAGGCGTCCGCAGCGGCGACCTCAGGGGAGACGCCCAGCCGGATCAGCCAGTCGGTGAGCATCCGGTGACGCTCATAGACCCGCTGGGCGTTTTGCTCACCCTCCGGGGTCAGCTCCAGCCGGCCGTCCTTCTCCATGGTAAGGTAGCCGCTGGCCTTCAGAATGGAGACCGCACGGCTGACAGAGGGCTTGGAGAAGCCCAGATGCTGCGCTACGTCAATGGAACGGACGATCCCGCGCTCCTGCCGGAGCACCAGGACCGCCTCCAAATAGTCCTCGCCGGATTCATGGAGGGCCATTTTGTCACGCTCCTTTTTTGATGATGATGGTACTATTGTAGCATACCGGAGGGGGACTTTCAACCGGAAAGCGGGCTCAGAGGCGGGGAGAGGGGGAATTTCGGCGGAGGAAGGCAAACTTGGTCTCAGAGCACAGCACCGCAATGAAAATCAGCCCGAAGCCGGCCAGCAGCCGGGGCGTGACGGGATCTCCATAGAACAGCACGGAGAACAGTACGCCGAACACCGACTCCAGAGACAGGATCACCGAGGCGGAGGAGGGATCGGACCACACTTGCCCCACGTTCTGGCAGAGCAGAGCGACGGTGGTGGACACCACACACAGGTAAGCCAAGGGCCAGAATACGCCGGGCTGAGAGAGAGCCTGGGCGGGGAAGGGCTGGAGAAGCAGGCCGCCGATGACCGCCAGCAGGGCGGTGAAGGCGAACTGGAGGGAGGTCAGCAGATAGATGTCCCGCCGGTCGGACAGCTTGTTGACTGCTACGATGTGCAGGGCGTAGAACAGAGCGCTGCCCAGGCTGAGCAGGTCGCCCCAGGTGATGGTGAGGGACCCATTGAGGGAGACCAGGCCCACGCCGGTGATGCACAGGAAGGCGGCCAGCAGATGGAAGCGGTCAGGCCGCTGGCGGGAGACCGCCCAGTGAAGGAAGGGGACCAGCACACAGTAGGTGGCGGTGAGAAAGGCGTTCTTGGAAGGGGTGGTCCCCACCAGGCCGAAGGTCTGTACCGCATAGGCGGCAAAGAGCAGGGAGCCCAGAACCGCTCCCCGCCACACATAGTCCGGGGTGAAGCGGGTGTGCCACTTCCTGCCGCAGAGCAGCCCCACCAGGACGGCGCCGGTGGTGAAGCGGAAGGTGAGCAGCCACAGCACCGGGACCGCGTCCAGGGTGTTCTTCATAATAAAGAAGGAGGTTCCCCAAATGAATGCGGCCAAAAACAGAAGCGGCTTGGACAGCCTGCACATCAAAACGGGATCCATGTTCGATCAGCTCCTATGTTCGTTCAAGGGCGGCCCTCCGGCGGCGCGCCCCGGCTGTGCGGATTGCGCCGGGAGGGAAAGTGTGATATGATACCGGTGGTTCCGGCCCGGGCTGTACCCAGAGGACGGAGCACACGATCAGGAGAGGGGAGAGGGGCCTTGCAGCCGCTGCCCAGAAGCTTTTATGACCGGGATACCCTGGCGGTGGCCCGGGACCTGTTGGGACAATACCTGGTCCGGGAGACCGGCCGGGGGAGGCTGGTGTGCCGCATCACAGAGACGGAGGCGTACATCGGCCGGATGGACAAGGCGTGCCACGCCTATCAGTACAAGCGGACCGCCCGGACAGAGACTTTGTTTGCCCGCCCCGGGACCGCCTATCTCTATTTGATCTATGGGATGTACCACTGCCTCAACTTTGTCACCGAGGCGGAGGGGGAGCCCTGCGCGGTGCTGATCCGGGGGGCGGTCCCTGTGGAAAACGGAGATATTATAGCAGAGAACCGTTTTGGCCGCAAGGAAAAAGAACTGACCGCGGCCCAGCGCCGGAATTTTCTCAACGGGCCTGGCAAGCTGTGCCGGGGACTGGCCCTAACCCGGGCGGAGAACGGGCTGGATCTGCTGGAGCCGCCCCTCTATGTCTGCCCGGGACCGGGACCCGCGCCGGAGCGGATCCGAACCGGACCGAGGATCGGGATCGACTACGCTCAGGAGGCGGCGGAGTTTCCCTGGCGCTTTTGGTTCCAGCCGGAGGAGGGGGAGGACCATGCTGTTTTTTGATCTGGACGGAACCCTGCTGGACTCCAACGGGATCTGGCTGGACATCGATATTGAATTTCTGGGGCGGCATGGGATCGCTCCGGTGCCGGAGGACTACACGGAGTATGTGACCCACCACAGTCCGCTGGACGCGGCCCGGTACACCCGGACGCGCTTCGGACTGTCGGAGACAGCGGAGGAGATCCGGCAGACGTGGCTCCAGATGGCCCGGGCGGCCTACGCCGGGAAGCTGGAGCTGAAGCCGGGAGCCCGTGCCCTGCTGGAGCGCTGCCGGCGGCGGGGGTGGGACATGGCGGTGCTCACCTCCTGTATGCCGGAGCTGTGCCGGGCGGCTCTGGAGCGGCATGGGATCGCGGATTGGTTCCGGGGGGTGGTCACCACCCAGGAGACGGGATTGGAGAAGCGGGACCCGGCGCTGTACCGTCTGGCGGCGGCGCAGTGGGGGGTCCCGCCCAAGGACTGCGTCCTGTTTGAGGATTCGCCCGGCTACTGCGCTGCGGCGGGGGAGGCGGGCTTCTATGTGGCAGGGGTGCGGGATCCCCTGTACGCCGGCCGGGAGGAGGAGCTGCGCCGCCTGTGCGGCAGCTGGGTGGACAGCCTGGAGCAGCTCCCTCCGGAGTTGGAGGCGCGCCTGTTTTCCGGGACATAAAAAGGCCGGGGACGGAAGCTCAAATGAACTTCCATCCCCGGCTTGCTCCGTTGAAAACGGGTAAACTATGTCCAAGCGGTTCGCTTACGATGTGCTTTGTGCATCAGAGGAGCAATCGATCAGGCCGTGGACGAAGCCGTCCATGCGGGGGGAGAGGACCTCGCCTCCCACCACGGTGGTGCGGTAGAGCATCAGGTTGGCCTGTACGCCGGACTCCCCGGTGGGATAATTGGTGACCTCATAGGTGTAGCGCCTGATCCGCCGGCCAGCGTACCGCTCCAAGTCAAAGCCCTGGGCGGCCTGGAGCTCCAGATAGCGGCGGTAGCTCTCGTCCATCTCCTCCGGGATGCGGATCTCCTCCACGGCAAGCGGCTCCTCCATGACCTGCCAGCCGCAGCCGTTGAGATAGGCCACACGGTCCGTGTTGGTCCGGATCCCCCTGGAGCTGGGGATATTGGCAGGGGCGGCCGCCGCCCGATAGCCGGCGGGGACCAGGTTCAGCACCAGAGCGGCGCAGCACAGCAGCGCGGCAGCGGCCGCGCCAAAGGCCAGCTTACGTCTGGGCAGCTTGGCAGTGACGATCAACACAGGACATTTCTCCTTCCGTTCCTGGCTGTTCTATCTCTATGTGGGCTGGGACAGGGATATGCCTGGAGGAAGGGGCAGAACAGAGGAGGAAAAAGGGCGGCACAAAAAAGTGTTGAACTTGCCCGGAGTTTTTGGTACAATGAGCAAATGTGCGAAAAAACCGGGTAGTGATCGGAAGCGCCCGAAGGAGAGGAGCTGAGCGGGGTGGCCCTGGAACGTCTGGATAAGCTGCTGGCCTCCACCGGGCGCTGGTCCCGGAAGGAGGTCAAGGACCTGGTCCGGCAGGGCAGGGTCCTGGTCAATGGCCGTCCTGTGCTCCGTTCGGAGGAGAAATGGGAACCAACGGAGACTGAACTGACGGTGGATGGTCAGAGGGTGGACTGCGCCCCCTTCGTCTATCTCATGCTCCATAAGCCGGCGGGTCTGCTGTCCGCCACGGAGGACCGGGATCAGCGGACGGTGCTGGATCTTCTGCCGGAGCACCTGCGCCGCCGGGGCCTGTTTCCGGTGGGGCGGCTGGACAAGGACACCGAGGGGCTGCTCCTGCTCACTGATGACGGTCCGCTGGGGCACGCGCTGCTCTCCCCCAAACGCCATGTGGACAAGGTGTATCTGGCCCGTGTGGACGGTGTGGTGGATCAGAGCGACGTGGAGGCCCTGGCCCGGGGCATGGTGCTGGGAGACGGACTGCACTGCCTGCCCGCCGGGCTGGAGCCGCTGGAGGATGGCCGGGTCTGCCTGGTCACTCTGCGGGAGGGGAAGTACCACCAGGTGAAGCGGATGATGGCTGCCCGGGGGAAGCCGGTGACCTATCTCAAGCGGCTCTCCATGGGCCCGCTGCGGCTGGACGCGGCACTCGCTCCAGGTGAGTGGCGTCCCCTTACCCGGGAGGAAGTGCTGTCTCTGAGCAGGTTTGGGTAAGAAATGACCCTGTATTTGGGCGTTTTCCACAAAAAAATTCAAAAACCCTCTTGCCAAACCGGAGGGTGACCCGTTATAATGTCAATAGTGTATTGCGTGCCGCCGGACGGATGCGCCTGAATGGGACCGTCCGGGCGAGAAGCATGAGAGACCGGGGCGGCGCCCCGCACGATAAGCAGAAAATGTGGATTCAGATGTGAGAAATAACTTGGGAGGGATCAAACGTGTCCAGCAGGATGTTTCAGGGAGTTGTACTCCAAATGAAGGACAGTATCGACCGTACAGTAGGAGTGATCGACGCGGACGGGATCGTGGTGGCATGCAGCGAGCTGACGTGCATTGGCGAGCACTGGTCCGGGGCTGTCGCCGCTGTCAATTCTGCGGATCATGCCGCCGCTCATTTTGAGGATAAGACTTTCCGGCCCCTGGCGGGCTGGGGCGCCCAGTTCGATTACGCCGCCTTTGTTCAGGGCGAGGATGAGACTGCCGCAGCCCTGTGTTCTATGGCGGTGGTGGCCTTCAACGGAGCCAAGGCCTATTATGAGGAGAAGCACGACAAGGCTACCTTTGTGAAGAATATTATTTCGGACAACATCCTGCTGGGGGACATCTATACCCAGGCCAAGGAGCTGCACTTCCTCTCTGAGGCTCCCCGGGCCGCTTTCCTGGTACGGCAGTTGGGCCCTGCCGATGTGAGTACCATCGATGTGATTCAGAACCTTTTCCCGGACAAGCAGATGGACTTTGTCATCTCCATCAATGAGACCGATGTGGCCCTCATCAAGCAGCTGCCCGAGGGTGCGGACGCCAAGGAGCTCCAGCGGATCGCCAAGCAGATTGCCACCGCTGTCACCCAGGAACTTGGGATCAAGGTGGTTATCGGCATCGGTACGGTGGTCAACCACATCCGGGATCTGGCGCGGGCCTACAAGGAGGCTGGGGTGGCCATCGATGTGGGCAAGGTGTTTGATACAGAAAAGACGGTTATCAACTATGAAAATCTGGGCATTGGCCGCCTGATCTATCAGCTGCCCACCATCCTGTGCCAGATGTTCCTTCAGGAGGTCTTTAAGAAGAACCCCATCGACGCCCTGGATCAGGAGACCCTGCTCACCATCAACAAGTTCTTTGAGAACAACCTGAACGTTTCTGAGACGGCGCGCAAGCTGTTTGTCCACCGGAACACCCTGGTCTACCGGCTGGAGAAGATCAAAAAGCTCACCGGACTGGACCTGCGGGAGTTTGACGACGCCATTACCTTTAAGGTGGCGCTGATGGTCAAAAAGTACCTGATCTCCCGGGGAATCGAATCCTGAGCGGACGAGATACGGGGCCTCCGTCTGCCGAAAGGCGGACGGAGGCTCTTTTCCTGTCTTATGCCAGCTTTTTTCACTGCCGGCGGCCCTCCCTGCCGGCTGCGAAAAAAGGTGACATAAAACCGCAAATTTCCATTGACAAGGATAAGTTACGGGTGTAACCTAATACTAAACATATTTCCGGGGAAATCCTACTGGGAGCGGCGGTACTTCCCGTACATCTCAGGAAGAAAGAAACGGGTGAGGATATACATACATGATACGATTTATCGATGTTTATAAAGAGTATGATAACGGAACCAAGGCCCTGAAGGGGATTGATCTGCGTATCGATGACGGGGAATTTGTCTTTCTGGTGGGTCCATCCGGGTCTGGAAAGTCCACCATCATCAAGCTGATCACCGGCGAGATCGCCCTGACCCAGGGAAAGCTGATGGTCAACGGGTACAGTCTGAACAATATCAGCCCCCGCCAGGTGCCCCTGATGCGCCGGACGCTGGGGATCATCTTTCAGGATTTCCGCCTGATTGACAAGAAAACTGTGTACGAAAATCTGGCCTTCGCCATGCGGGCCATCGGGGCCTCCAGCCGGGACCTGAAGCGGCGCATCCCCTATGTCCTCCAGCTGGTGGGGCTGGATCAGAAGGCGGACCGCTATCCCGGCCAGCTCTCCGGCGGGGAGCAGCAGCGCGTGGCCATTGCCCGGGCGCTGGTGAACAACCCCAATATGATCATCGCCGACGAGCCCACCGGGAACCTGGACCCCAGCCGCTCTCTGGAGATCATGATGCTGCTGGAGCGGATCAACGAGCTGGGCACCACCGTGCTGGTGGTGACCCACGAGAAGAATCTGGTCAACCGCTTTGCCAAGCGGGTGGTGGCCATCGAGGAAGGACGTATCATCAGCGACGAGACAGGCGGGTATTACAATGGCGAAAAAATTTGATATACAGTACTATTTCAGCGAAGGATTTCACTCTATTTTTACACATGGCTTCATGTCCTTTGCCGCCGTGTGCATGATCGTGGCCTGTTTGCTCATCATGGGCTCCTTTACTCTGGTTGCGGTCAATCTGGACAATATGCTGGGGGATCTGGAGGCGGAGAACGAGTTCCTGGCCTATGTGGATGAGAGTTACACCGAGGAACAGGCCCGGGACATCAAAAGCCAGATCGAAGCCATCCCCAACGTATCGCAGGTGACTTTTGTCACCCGGGCGGAGGCGATGGATGACTTCCGGGCGGGCCGGGAGAACAACGAGCTGCTGGCCGACCTGCCCGACGAGGTGCTTCGGGACCGGTTCCGTATCCATGTGCAGGACATCAAGCAGTTGAAGGCAACCTCAGAGCAGGTACAGAAGATCACCGGCGTGGCCGACGTAAACGCTGCCTATGACATCGCCCAGGGCTTTGTCCTGGTGCGCAATATCGCCACCGGTGTGGCGGCGGTGCTGGTGGCCATGCTGGCTGTGGTGTCCCTGTTTATCATCGCCAACACCATCAAGCTGGCTTTCTTCTACCGCCGGGAGGAGATCGCCATTATGAAGATGTGCGGGGCGACCAACTCCTTCATTCGCTGGCCCTTCATCGTGGAGGGGATGCTGCTGGGTCTGACCGGGGCGCTGGTGGCCTTCCTGCTCCAGTGGGCGGTGTATGAGCTGGTGGGACGGGCCGTGATCCAGTCCAACGGGCTGTCCCTGCTGACCATCCTGCCCTTCCAGAGCATGATCGTCCACATCCTGCCGGTATTTATCGGTGCTGGCCTGTTTATCGGCGTAGTGGGCTCGGTGCTGGCCATTCGGAAGTTTTTACAGGTATAAGCGGGAAAGGAGCTTATGATGGGACCCAAGAGACGGAAAAAGCTGATGGCCCTGATGGCGGGGATCATGGCGGCACTGATGATCCTGCCCATGATCGCCAATATCTTTGTGCGCTGAGGTGGCGGCCATGGAAAAGCGAGAGAAGGGGCGGGCCCGGCGCTGGCTCATCCGGCTGTGCTCCGCGGCCCTGGTGGCGCTGATGGTGCTGCCCGTCCTGCCTAACGCAGTGGTCCTTCCGGCCTCCGCCGTGACCCAGGCGGAGATCAACCAGATGAAGGAGGATGCCGCCGCCCTGAAGAAACAGCGGGCGGAGCTGCAAAAGCAGCTGAAGGCGATCCAGGCGGACAAGAGCAAGGCCCTGGACCAGAAGGCCTTACTGGAGCAGCAGATCAATGCGACCCAGGCGGAGATCAACAACATTGCGGCCCAGATCACCCAGTATGACCAGCTCATCGCCCAGAAGGAGACAGAGCTGGCGGCGACGGAGGAGAAGGAACGGGCCCAGTACGAGCTGTTCTGCAAGCGGGTGCGGGAGATGGAGGAGCAGGGGGAGGTCTCCTACTGGTCCATCCTGTTCAGCTCCGACGATTTTTCCGACCTGCTGGACAACGCCATGATGGTGGAAGAGATCATGGACTATGACAACCAGGTGATGAATGAGCTCATTGCCATCCGGGAGCAGATCGAGGCCGACAAAACGGCCTTGGAGACTGCCCGCCAGGAGCAGAAGGACGCCAAGGCAGAGCAGGAGGCGGCCAAGGCGGAGCTGAAGTCCCAGCAGTCCCAGGTGGACGCCCTGATCACGGAGATCAGCGGCCAGGAGAGCCAGGTGAAGGCGGCGGAGGCCAAGCTCCAGGCGGCGGCCAACGCGGCGGACGCGGAGATCCGGGCGGCGGAGAAGGAACTGGCCAGCCAGATCGCCAACGTGCCCAGCGAGTCGGGCTTCCTGTGGCCCCTGCCCGGCCGGTACAACCTGTCCTCCCTGTACGGGAGCCGGAAGCATCCGGTGACCGGAAAGGCCAACAACCACACCGGCATCGACGTCCCCGCCCCCTCTGGCACCTCCATTCTGGCGTGCAAGAGCGGCGTGGTCACCACCTCTACTTACAATAACTCGTATGGCAACTATGTGGTGGTCAGCCACAGCGACGGCACTTCCACCCTGTATGCCCACATGAGCCGCCGCAACGCTTCCAAGGGGCAGACCGTCTCCCAGGGACAGGTCATCGGCTATGTGGGGACCACGGGCTCCTCCACCGGCAATCACCTCCACCTGGAGATCCGGGTGAACGGAAGCCGCCGGGACCCCATCAACTACTTCCAAAGCCTGCCCCTCACCATTTCCGGGGTCCGGATCAAGTAAATATGATTGCAGGAGCGGCCGCCCGTGGGACGGCCGCTCCTGTGTGTTCAGATGTGAAAAGGCGGATACCGGAGGGGGCTCCGGCATATCCTGCCAGGAGAGGGGGTGGAAGGATGCTGGGAGAGCTGGTATACTGTGCCGACGGGGACGGGCAGCCCCGGCGGCAGGAGCGGTACGGGCTGACGGTGCTGCGGGCGGAGGTGCGGCCCGGCGGCTGGGGGGAAGCAGGCCGGCTGAAGCGGGCGGCCCGGCGTCTGGCCCGGCTCGGGGTATGCCGGGTGCTGGTTCCGGAGGAGTTTTGCCGCTGGGAACTGCTGTGCCGGTGGGGGCTGGGGCCGGTGGATCCAGTACCCTTCTTCCGGGCCTGTGCCGGCGGGCTGGCCCTGGCAGCTCTCCGCCGGGAGGGGATCCCACCCCATCAGGGGACGGTGGCCCTACGGGGCCGGCGGGTGGACCGGGATATGGTCCGGGCGGCGGAGTTTTTGTGCTCCAGGGTGCGGGACGTGGCGGTCTCCGCGCCGGTGGGCGGCGGGGAGCTGGCCGCCTGGCTGCGTCGGGAGTTCGGCGCGCCCATCCGGCCGGACAGCGGAGAGATCCCGGCAGCGGTGCGCTTTGACGGGACAGGCGCGCTGGAGGGGCGGCGGGTGCTGTCTCTGTTCGGGACGGAGCCCGAGCTGGCCGGGATCCGTCTGAGGGCCGCTGCTCTGGAGCCGGAGGACAGGGAAAAACTCCCCCTGATGGCCGCGCTCTGGGAGGCTGGACGGGGGGAGCGGTTGGGCCTAGAATTTACTTGACAGCCGGAAATAAAGTCTCTATAATAACACATACTGCGTGATAGCGCCCATTTTTATATTATAAGGTATATCATTCGGGACCGGGGGCGCGGGCTCCCGGCCTCCCTTTGGAAAGGTGTGCAAGGCTTTATGGCGAAAGAATATAAACTGACCCTGGAGCGGCTGAAGGAGCTTCAGGATGAACTGACCTACCTCAAGACAGTCCGGGAGAAGGAGGTCGCCGAGCTGATCAAGGAGGCCCGTTCCTTCGGCGATCTGAGCGAGAACAGCGAGTATGACGAGGCCAAGACGGAACAGGGCAAGCTCTACTCCCGTATTGCCGAGGTGGAGGAGATTTTGGGCAACTGTGTGGTCATCGAGGACAGCGATGACGGCGGCGAGTACGTCCGCATCGGCTCTACGGTCACCGTGCTGGACAAGGAGTTCGACGAGACTGAGGTGTATAAGATCGTGGGCTCCCAGGAGGCCGACCCCATGAACGGCGTGATCTCGGAGGATTCCCCCTTCGGAAAGGCCCTGCTGGGTAAGAACGCCGGGGACGAGGTGACGGTGGACGCCCCCGCCGGCCCTGTGGAGTACAAGATCCTCAAGGTAGAGCGCTGAACCGCAGCAGAAACGATCAAAACCGGCCGTCGCCGGAAGAAAGATAGGAGTGGAAGCAATGGCCGACAAGAAGAATCAGGGGGTCCCCCAGGAGGAGAACCTGTCTCAGCTGCTCCAGATCCGACGGGATAAGCTGAAGGAGCTTCAGGAGAGCGGGAACGACCCCTTCCAGATCACCCGGTATGAGATGGACAACGACAGCGCCAACATCAAGGCGAATTTTGACGCCCTGGAGGGGCAGGCTGTGTCCGTGGCCGGGCGGCTCATGTCCAAGCGGGGCATGGGTAAGGTGTCCTTCTGCGATTTGCAGGACAAGTCCGGGCGCATCCAGCTGTATGCCCGCCGGGATGAGATGGACGAGGCGGAGTACGCCCGATTCAAGAAGTTTGACATTGGCGACATCGTAGGCGTCAAGGGCGTGGTGTTCCGCACCCAGCGGGGCGAGATGTCCGTCCGGGTGGAGCGGGTGACCCTGCTGAGCAAGTCCCTGCTGCCCCTGCCGGAGAAGTTCCACGGCCTGACCAACACGGAGCTGCGCTACCGCCAGCGGTATGTGGACCTGATTGTCAATCCCGAGGTGAAGCGGAACTTTGTCATCCGCTCCCAGTTTATCAAGCACGTCCGGGAGTTCATGGACAACCGGGGCTTTATGGAGGTGGAGACCCCCGTTCTCAACACCATCTCCGGCGGCGCCACCGCCCGCCCCTTCATCACCCACCACAACACCCTGGATATCGATATGTATATGCGCATCGCCACTGAGCTGCCCCTGAAGCGGCTCATTGTGGGCGGCATGGACCGGGTGTATGAGATCGGCCGCATCTTCCGCAACGAGGGTATGGACCCCAAGCACAACCCGGAGTTCACCACCATCGAGCTGTATCAGGCCTATGCCGATTTCAACGATATGATGGACCTGTTTGAGGATCTGCTCACCTCCGCCGCCCAGAAGCTGCTGGGCACCTATCAGCTGGAGTGGCAGGGTGAGAAGCTGGATCTGACCCCCGGCTGGCCCCGCCTGCCCATGCACGAGGCGGTGAAGCAGTACTGCGGCATCGACTTTATGGCCATCACCTCCGACGAGGAGGCCGTGGCGGCCGCCAAGTCCATTGGCGTGGATCTGCCCGAGACGGCGGAAAAGACCTGGGGCAACGCCCTGTACGAGTGCTTCGACCAGAAGGTGGAGGAGAAGCTGATCCAGCCCACCTTTATCACCATGCACCCGGTGGATGTGTCCCCCCTGGCCAAGCGCTCCCCCAAGGATCCCCGCCTCACCGAGCGGTTCGAGCTGTTCATCTGCCACAGTGAGATGGGCAACGCCTTCTCTGAGCTCAACGACCCCATCGACCAGAGAGAGCGCTTCCAGAAGCAGGTGGAGCTGCGGGACAAGGGCGACGACGAGGCCGGCATGATGGACGATGACTTCATCACAGCCCTGGAGTACGGCCTGCCCCCCACGGGCGGCCTGGGTATCGGTATCGACCGGTGCGTGATGATGCTGACCAACTCGGACAGTATCCGGGAGGTCATCCTCTTCCCCACGATGAAGCCTTTGGGTGACTAATTCGCTCAAAACACACGATATAGAGTGATTTTGATTAAAACAAACACTATATATTGTGCTTTTGCTGGATCGTGTTTTTATCTTACCACAGCGTTACCACATTTGCCGAAAATACCACATGAAAATGTGGTAGAACCGAAAAGCAAAATCCGACTGAATTTAGGGAGCTGGCCTTGTGCTGGCTCCCTATTTTTTTGTCAGAGAAAGATTAAAGGGTACAGAAATCCAATTCGGAGATCTGTACCCTATTTTTTTTCTCGTGTTGTCGCCCAGGATAGCCCAGGAGCGACGATTAGGATTTTGGAGTGTAGTTTCACCTGTAAAGGGATTGAACGCTCTGAGAGCCGTCTGCGGGCTTTTATCGAGGTTTGTTAAATCTGGTGCATTTACAATGACCGTATGGATCGCCGTGTCGCAGCCAATAGCTACCGACTTCCACTGTACGACCACAGTTTTGGCAGAGACATTTCCATCTGGTTTCATTGCCGGCGATCCGTTCATTCTGCACTGGCTCGATTACTTTGAGATAGCCAAAAGTCTGGCCTGTAAGGTCATGCTGGAGTTGGAACTGGGAGCAACCACAGGATCTTGTTTTACCTTTTCTAAGACTGTCTGATAGAACGGATACCGTGTTGCCACATTCACACTTGCAAATCCACCTTGCCTTTCCGCTTTCAGTGGCAATATCTTTCTGGATTACAGTGAGTTTTCCAAAGACTTCACCAGTTAAATCAATGAGGGTGGGAGATTGCTTGTGTCGTAGGCACCCACATGACTTTGTTCCATTTTCTTTGAGTAAATTAGTAGACGATACAACGACGGTATTCCCACACTCGCATTGACAAAGCCACATGGGGCGACCTGGCTTGCGGTCTTCTACTCTCTGCAAAACAGTAAGCAGGCCAAATGTCCTACCAGATAAGTCAACGAGTTTGCCCACAAAAATCCCTCCCATCAAGATATCTTGATTTTACCTTCGAGATTCGCAAAGGATTGTTTCTTTACCTCCTTTGTGGCTTCAGCGTAGATGTTCATGGTGGTTTCAATGTCGGCGTGTCCCATGATCTCCTGAATGGCTTTGATATTTTTCTCAACCTCGCAATACCTGGTGCAGAATGTGTGACGGAGATTATGGGCAGAGAAGTGGCGGATCAGAACGGGATCGCGGCCATCCTTATCGGCCTGAATAGTTTCGTCTTCAATATAGGCAGCACAAATGCGGTCAATGGCTCGGTTGACGCTGTGAGGGGATAGTGGATCGCCATACCGATTTTGAAAGATAAATCCCGTATAGCCGTCTATAATAGACTCATTAAAGCCTATGATTTCTTGTTTTGCCCATTCTGTACGCAACGCCTCTTTGACTTCTGCCAGCATTGGGACAATGCGAATTCCGGCTTCTGTTTTCGGCGTTTCGATATGGAAACGGGCTTTTGGATCTCCCTCATACTTACGATATACCATGTTGTGGTTGATACTAATAATCCCATCTTCAAAGTCGCAATCTTCCCAGCGCAGGCCAATGACTTCCCCGATACGGCAACCAGTCCCCAGGAGAACAGTAAAGAGCGGGAGCCAGTGGTTATAAATCTTGCTGTTTTTGATATAGTCGATAAAAGCTGCCTGCTCTGCTTTGGTCAGAGCGTGTCGCTTTGGCTTTTCCCAGTTGTTACTTTTCTTGATTTCTGCCATAGCGCCGGTGGCTGGATTGATGCGGATATAACCATCACGCACGGCCATCGTAAAGACGGGGTGGATGATGGTATGAATGATTTCCATGGAGTTTGGCTTAAATCCCTGCTCTCGGATAAGGCGGTTATAATAAGCCTTGACATCTGAATACTTGATGCTTGAGATTTTCTTTTTGCCAATATCGTCCTGGACGTACTTCTTGTACATATAGAGATAGTTGGCGCGGGTGGATTGTTTCAGCTCTGGCTTATTAGAGATATAGAGATTGAAGAGGTCATTCAAAGTAGCCCTGTTTTCTACGGTGGCTTTGATACCATCTTCAAGGTCACGGATGATTTTCCGTTCCTTTTCTCTAAGGCTTAGATCGTCCTTACAACCAGGAGGGAGGCGGTCAGTAGGCACAAGCCGCCTACTGTATACATCGTGCCGGTTGCCGTCTGCGTCTGTGTATGTGAAACGATAGGTGCCATCTTTGCGCTGAGTTTCACCGTCTTTAAGGATACGGCCTTTATTGTCGGTTCGTTTTTGGCCGGCCATGACATTCTCTCCTTTCGTAAGATTTAAGAAAATAAATTCACTCTGCAATTACATGATAAATCAAAAAGCGAAATTCGTCAAGGGATAAAATCACTGAAAAGTTACTTTTGAAATTTAGCGTTGATTTTATTCGTGCGTTAGTTTACAATTAAGATAATAGGGGAGGGGAATCCCATGATGACAGAGAAGATCCGCATTGCCTTAATCAAGCAGAATAAGAGCGTCAAAGACCTTGCTACCGCCATAGGCTGTACCTCTCAAAATCTGAGTGGAAAGTTCAAGCGGGACAACTTCAGCGAAAAGGAATTGGTGGAGATCGCTGAGGCACTTGGATACCGATATGAAAGTAAATTCATCAACAAAGAAACCGGGGAAGAGATATAAAACATATGTTCGAGTTCTAAAGCTTTATAAACGGGGTGCAGCGCACCCCGTTTTTTTAGTAGATTGTATACACATATTCAAAGAGCTTGCGATGGCCATTGCCTTTGGGCAAATACCCTCGATATCTTCTTACAACCCTATTAGAATGAGTTTTCCAATACACTTGCCTGTTTGAATTTTTGGGATATTTGATGTGGTTCCCTACGGGTTGGAAAATCCCGTCAACCCAGTCCCAGTCTACATAGCCGGCTTCTGGATGATAGCCGTATGTCAGTATTTTTCGCAGACGATTATCCTTGTGGCGATTCATAGCTCTACGGTATGCCCGCCCTGTTTTCCTCTTGCCGACCTTCTTTGCTGGCTTGGGATATTCATGTGCATCTTCACAATATCCGCCGATCCAGAAATGTTCTTCACCAATTTTATCGCATCCGCAGTATTCAGGTTGCCAGTCTCCGTACTTGCGAAGCCGTTCATATCTGCTCTGGACATTATCTTTTCCGAGTGGACATTCGTCGCATAGGAAATTTATATTGCCAATGGGGATCAACAGGCATCACCTCTTCTGACTGAAAACAAAATTAAACTCTCATTTCTTCATACGAAAGGCGATAATGCAGAAATACCTTATACTTTCTGTTGCAGATATCGCATTGTCGTATTTCCCGTGCAACAATTTCGTTCCTGTCGTAGCTAATATTTTCGATTGTGCAGGAAATTACTTTATCGTCATTACTATCTGACAATCCGCATGGACATTTGATGTGCCTCATAAAATTACCTTTCATTTATCTTTTAGAACAACATAACAATGGCAGTGACGGCTATTTGCCACATATGAATAAGCTGGTCTTGCCATAGATTTATCTTTTTCCGGTTTGCTTTCAAATCGTCTACTAAAGCATGGACGAAAACATTGAGCAAGAAGTATACCAGGAAAAACCAGGAGATGTTGAACGACATAGCAACAGCGATAGGGAGCATAATCATAAATGCCCAACTGAAACTGTGCATTAGGAGCGCCCAGATGTAGTCGTATTTGTATAGAGGCTGCGGCGCATTTTCTTTCCACCATTGCTTTTGTTTTGCAGAGGCTAACCACCCTTGGAGATAGTAGTCATCAACGATGTGGAAGAAAATCATCCAGAGAACGATAAAGGCTTTACTCATATCCCAAACCTCCTACAAGCAGCATCGATATCAATGTGATCTCCAGGCTTTAGAGAAGGGAAGAGGGCGTTGTTGATGTCGGCAATCCAACCATTTTCACTATTGCCAATGCCTACAATATCGCTGTTCTTGATGTGTTCTACATATTCCGCAGTTGGGAATAGGTTCTTGATTGCTTTAATAGCTTCAATTTCCTTACCAGAAAGCGGAGTCGTTTTTACAATACGCTCTGGGTAGTTAATAATCTGGCTTAAAGCCTCTGCTGGGAGTCTACCTTCGTCGCTTACAATATCGCCATTTTCATCTATGCGGCAGGTTCGTGTTATTCTTGTGGCATGAGATGTATATGTGATGCAAAATTTCTCTCCCTGCTCAACTCCAAGAACATCACAAATTCTTGGCGACTTAATATTGCACTTGTCATCGTATAGATGAAATTCTCCGGTCACAGTGCATTTTACCTTTGGCGGATTGCTGGTATAGCACATACCGTCTGTTTTATTACATTGACCACAAAGCTTTGCCATTGCCTGTTGTTCACTCCAATCTTTGAACTCTTTACAGGTATCGTTGCAAACTTCAACTCCATTTTCGTTTGCAGTTCCCCAACCATGATCGCACCCATCGCATGGGTGTTTGCTTCTTAAAAGGTATTCAGGTTTGCTGGCCGGACACTCTCTGCATGAGCGCATTTCGTATGCTCCGCAACCACCGGATTTATAACAAGGCATTTGCATTACCTCACATATCTGCGATATCTCTACTGTGGCTTTCTTGCCGTCCTGGATATCTCCAATAGCAATATAGGCACTGGTGAGCGCATGGATGTTTTTGATTGAGCAGTTCCATTTTCCCAGAATAACACATACAGTTTTTTCTTTGGAATCCGTATTGATTTGCATTATCATCATGTAAACCAAGTAGCGCTAAGTCATAAGAAGAAATACAACCGCATTGAATAGCCTCTGTTAATCCAGGTTCAGCGCACGACTCAATCCTAATGCCATCTGACTGTCTTGAATTAGAAAAGTAAGATTTTACATCTCGTATCATCTGATTAACATGAGCAATCTGCTGTTTGTCTGGAGTAAAGCCATTTTCTCCGTAGGGAAGAGGTAAGCCAGCGCTCTTAAATCTTCTTCTGACATGAGGGTACATATCAATTAGGCTGATTCTGAATCGATTAAACCCATGATCGATAAATGTCAAGAAAACATTATACGCAGTCTCTATGCCTTTCTTTGTGGGAATGATTGGATCAATCCTTACAACAATTTTGTTCTTTGGAAAACCTCTATCGACCAGTGTGGTTATCGCATCAAATTCATCATACGGCGCTGGAACAAATGGTTCTAAGACAGAATGACCAAATCCAGTAAATGTTGTGTGAATGATTACACTGTCCTTATATTTGAGTGCTGCGTCATAAAAGTCTGGCGATACACATTTTGTTATTAGGATTGCACCGTCAACTTGGCTCATTTTGTCTACCCAGGAAAGGTCAAGTCCTGCATCGCCGGCCTCGGTTATCCCGATTTTGTATTTTGCCACTTTGTTATCACCGTCCTATCTGCTCAAAATAGAATTTGACTGGGTGTGGAGTGGGAGTGACCAGGCCAAAGCGAACAGCGTTTTTATATGTAACGCTGTCGCGCATGAGAGCGGCCGGCATATTCTCTACCATTTTGCGGAATCCTTCTAAGGTGGATCTGCTTTTGTAGTGGTTGCAGCTTCTACAGGCGGGAAGCATATTGTCCATCGTATCTTCTCCCTGCTCTGACCAACCATTGATAGGGATAATGTGGTCAACCTGCATATCCTTGTACTCCAATACACACCCACAATAAGCGCAGCGTCCGTTTGTTTTTCTGTAGACTGCCATGCGCTCATCTTTGGTTAGTTTTCGACGTTGGTTCATTTATTTTCCTCCGTAGCATCGTTGCCAATAAACAGAGCACCCTTCAGTTCTTTCACACAACGGTCAAACTCAGCCACAAATTCTTTTTCTGATATCTCTCTGAAACTCATGTTCCGAGTGTTCCTTGCTTCGCCCAGGATGCTGGAAAACACCGTGTCACAATAGAAAGGGAAAATATCATCGTTGTCGCAGTCGTGCCCAAGGTAAAGAGCGGGGTACTGGTAAGGATTGAAGTGACAATGGCCTGATAGATCGTATTGCTCACGGGGGATATCAATGATCCGTAGATAGTTGCCATTTAGGATAAAGCAGCGACCTACATTTTTCTTTGCCTCTTCCTGAAACTTTTTAATTTCTTCTTTTTCAAGTGATTTACGGAGAATTTGAAGTTCGGAGATTTGCTTATCAACCTCTTGAAGTGTCATAACAGGATCTCTCTTTCGTGGAATACTTTTAAGTCGGACATGGGGAATAAGCCATGCTCAACCATGTCGTATGGCTCGTTTTCCCATGAGATTTGGATTGGGCAATCTGAAATGGGGGTACATATTGGCCGGCCATTTAGATTGTAGTGCGTCATTTTTGCCCAGTGGTCTTTATACCTTTGCCATTCTTCCTCTGAGGAATTGAAGTGTATCTCTGGAGCTAAGAAACAATCGGCAACCCGCCAATGGACGGCAACATAGGACGGTTGTACTCGGACTGGAAGTTTTTCATATGCCCAGACTTGGCCTGATTCGTCGCAGGCCAGATAGCGTAACCCCCAGGAGCGCAGTTTGTTTGCATTGAATTTCATAGCGCTAAATCAGCAAGTTCCGAAAGCTTGATAGACTGCTCTGGCTTTAGAGAGGGGAATGCGTCTTTCTTCAGATAGATGATTTTGCCGTCTACTCTAAGAGTGGTCATGTCACCAACACGCTTTAGTTCGCCGTCACCGAGAACATCGAGCAGGTTTTCTGCTTGTACGATTTCATATTCTGCAAAGTGAGGCTTATGAATGATACAATCTGGGTGGTTAATAAGGGTAGGGACGCACATTTTCAAATCTCCATCGGAGCACTTCAAAAAACCGTTCTCCGTCACTTGAAAAGATGCACTCATTCCAGGGTAAGTAAACCACTCTCCAACCTCAACCCCAAGCACTTCACAGATGCGAGGACGCGTCATTTCGATGGTATCATCAATATGATTATCCATGTTTGTCTCCTTTTCTACTGTATAGTACAGATCCCCAGTTTCTTCATCCTGGTGTTCAACAAGTCTTTTCTTTTCAACTGATTTTGCAGGTTCTACGAAAGCCCATTCAAAAACTTCTCGCGGATAATATAGCGTCATATAACACAATTTACCGCCGTAGTATTCTCCTGGTTTATGAGTGCAACTTCTGTTTGTTTTTCCGCAGATTGAGCAGGCGCTTGTATTAACAGAACACGCAACGCTGATTTCTGGCTTTTCTCCATGCTCGATTTGTTCAATTAGTTGCTCTGTTTCATTTGACCTTGGGATTATGACGGTTGCTTTTAACCATTGATAACGCTCGTGGAATGTTGCCCACTTATTTTCATCTGTAACAATCTCAGTTGAAACAATTTTTGCGATTCTGGTTTCCCCAATACAACCATACTTCCCAACGAACATTTCTGCCATTTGTTCAAGGCACTGAGAAGAGAACCGCTCGTTATCGTCATCAATTTCATTGTCACAAAGCTTGACGGTAAATGTGTAGTCATCATCTGCAACCTTGATGGTATCAAATACCTTTCCTTCTTTGTTAATGAACTTCATGGCTGTCCTCCTGAGCCAGTTTTGCACCGCAATATCTACAGTATCGTGCAAGCGGGTCTATGTTATCAAGCCGGTGACAGTTTGAGCATACGCCCTTGCCTTTGTCACACAAAATACGCTGCGCACCATTGTCAAAATACTTCTCCCATTGATCCGTAGTAGAGCTTGTATAATTGATGTCGATATCGTTATCCCAGTCTACATGAGCACCGACTTTTTCATTGGCAAAGTGGGTAACGCAACTGGTAGAAATGCCATCAAGAGCATCATCTTTGATAAGTCTCTTGATTTCCTCCAAGGAAAGGTTTTCTTCCAGATCACATACATACAATGTCATTTTATAAAGTTGTGCCAAAGCCATCACTCCTTGTCCATCTTTGCACCGCAGTTAGGGCAATGTTTCGGCTCCCAATCACTCCATATATCCGCGTCTAACCCCTTGAATTTATCTTCACCACATATAGGACAAATTGGGTTCCCTGGTTCCCACCTCCCATGCCTCACCTCCACCACATCGGAGGTAGGGGTATCCCACAGCGCACTGTAAAAATCCATCATGGACTTGCACTCGTGATCCAGATTGCCAATTACATTTTTTATCGCAGAAATAGCGACATCCCGTTTGATGTACTCACTCACTTCGCAAGACATCATCTCTTTAGGACGAACAACATCGGGTTGCTCACCTATTAGATCGAGTACATCTTTTAGACAAACGAGCCTGTTTTCATTCCCGTATATATCTGTTAGGTTATCCTTTAAGGCACCAGCATCAATCGGTTTCATTCGTGTTCAAAGCCCCCTTAACCAACATTCCAATTTTATTTCTCAAGTCCTGCCACGCTTCTTTGGTAAGTGGCCTGGAGCAGTTTGGGCAGTATGGTATTTCTGGCTTTTCACCATACGCCCATCTGCTTAAAGATAGGCCGAAAGTAGAGTCCTTACTAATGGATAGCCCATTCAAAGCCTTTCCTTTGCATAATTCACAGCCAGGCCACATCTGCTCCAATTGTTCGTATTCTGGAACTGTATGGCATAATTCATCAATTTTGGATTTCAGATCTTTGTTTTCTTTAACCGACTTGGCATAGTCGCAGCTATGATCACAATTCTTGGTATAGTGCTTCCTAAACCTAAGCCAGCAATAATCAACACATGGATTTATGATATCACCATCTTTCGCTTAAAACACAGAATTCATTGATCTGTATCGACCTCAAATGTGGTTGCGAATGGGCATTTATGCTCACAAAATCTTATCTGCCCATCCAATGTGCATCGTCCACAGCCCTCCCCATATTTGTTCATAATCCATTGGTTGTCATCCCAGAACTTACAAACTCCACAAGTCCCCATTTTATCTCACCCGTTTCCTATAAGCATACCTCGTACAGCAAGCAATTCGCTTGTTACTCCAGTCTGGATGTTTGTGCCTTATACAAAAGAAGATGATGCTCCACTTGTTACTGAACTTCTTCATTGAGCTTGCTTTCAAAATATTCGATGGCAAGACTATACGCCTTTTTCTGTTTGTCAAAATCTTCTTGAGTCACATCCTTGAGTTGGGATAGCTGCTCTTTGAAAAGAATATTTTGCCTATGGAGCTGAATTGTATTTTGAGTAATCCTGACCACCTGAGTAATTACCAGGATCGTCACCATGATTGTTAGGTAAATGTCCATATGTCCTCCAGTAATTTCTTTTTAGTTCCGATATTTCTTGATCTGTAAGCGTCTTGTTTGATGCGAACACAAAATAATTATCGCAGCGATTTGGGCAAGCCACACACTCACAGCGGTGCGGGTTGCTTGTTTCATTTACACGAAATGGGCAATTGCTGTAGCAATCCATGTCAATCATCCTCTCGCTGTTCCCAATCGATCCTTTGTCCGCATTGTCCGCAGAAGTTCATCTCATTCCCATCTTCATTATGAAGAAACTCACCGCTTCCGCAGCATGGGCAGGCAATGATGGAAGTATCGCCGTCTGGATATGGACTCATTGGCTCATCTCGGTTTGAGAGTGTTTTCATAGACGAGATATCAAATAAAACCTGGTCTAACAGCCAGGAGGCCGTCTTACTGCCTCTGATAATGTCCGTATCGATCAGCTTTATAATCCCGAACAGCTCATTGCCGTCAATCGGTCTTACTTCCATTTTGAACCTCCGTTATTGCCGTATCATCTTCTGGTACAAATGGGCGGTAGACGATCCGCTCTGGATTACTTTCCCAGCTCCATCCGCACAACGGGCAATCCTTACGGGAGATTGGCGGAAAAGTGCAAATAACACTGTTCATCAACGGCGCTCCGCACTTTGGGCATGTTTCAACCATAATCATGATTTCTCACCTCTCTTATAAACGCCAGCCTGAGAAATAGGCTTCATGTTACATTTATACATGTCCTCGAAGAAAACATCGGATGGATTTTGAATCAGGTAGGCAAGGCGCTCTCCAAAGAACACGCTGTAGAATCCCTCATAAGCGTCCTCGACAACAGTGGTGTAGGCCGCTGTCATTGCCTGCCCGCCAATCCCGCCAAACCCAAGAGCTGTGCTACCCCATACTTGAGGGAAAACCCGTAGCGAAAGGTCTGTATATTTGTAATCAACCCCAAGAGACTTTACGGCGTTGATATGCCGCTCTGCAATGAGCGGGAGACAAGGTAGTTCACGCATCAACATAATCTTCATCCTCCAAAACAGCTTTGTTCCAAGTTTCAATTGCGCATTTCAGCGCACGGTCTGGGAGAGCCTTTCCCTCAACTACTTTCAGATGCGACCTGCCGAAAATTGGCTTGCACTTTATGGTAGCCCAACAACCGTGTCCCGCAATACCTTTGAGAGACACGGCTGGTGTTCTTCCACAAACCGGGCAGGCGAGAATGGTATCTTCAACCTGAGATTGCATTTACATATGCCCTCACTTTCTCTACATTCCAGAATACCCGCTTGCCAAACTGGATACGGGCTTCTGCCAGCTCACCGATTTGCACGGCAGATCTTCGGCCACACCCAAGCATGGCCTGAAGATCATTCGTATTTACCGCTATTTTTTCGCTTGTCTTTATATTAGAAAATTGCTTTGTTGCGTTCATACATTCCCTCCTACCACTTCTTCCAGTCGAGTAGGCTTGAAATTAACCTGTTGAATAGGAAATCCCATCAAAAATCTGAATTGGGATTGGACTGCATAGCATAGGATAGAGAATGTCGTCCCGAATTTCTATCCATGCGTCTCTCCAAGTCAATTCTTCTTGGACAGCTACAAAATCAGCTCGTCTACCATGTGTGTTTTCGTCCAACCCTCTAATACAGAGAACCTGGACTCCATCACCAAGGTACAACCGGTCATTTTTTCTTGAGTACACTAAACTCTCTGGCGAAACGAAGCGAAAACGCTTAATATATTGCTCCAACGCATCGTCTGTTTTATAAAAGACTAAGATTTTGAATCCTATATGAATCACCTCCAAGTTGATTAACTAAGCCCTTAGAAATCATCTTCTTCGTTCTTTTTGACATACATACAGAGACTGTTTCCGTCGTCCTGGATCACGAGAGCACAAAGCCGTCCGCCGTACACACAAGCTGCGTCAATGCAGATGTCGCCAGTATCAACGGTATACGCCCTACCAGTCTTACTTGGAGTATGGCCGAATACAACTTGCTTTTCTCGTTCCTCTGTATCAGTTGCGATCCAATCTCTTCCCCAAAGTAGATCGTCTGGGGAGTTATCTTTCAATAGGGGATAGGTAAGGCCGGCGTGACAGAAGATGATTTCTGGTGTGTCGTACACCAAAGGCAAGGTTTCAAACCAGGAGATCGCATTGCCGATGTCTTCACCATTCTGCTCAAAACTGAACTCTGTAAATCTTCCGCCATTTCTGTACCACAATGGGTATTCTCCATGGCGGTAAGCATCAATCGCCATCTGCTCATGGTTTCCTCGCAGACAGACCACTTTATCCTTGCCAAGCTGCTGCTGTAATTTCATCAACATATTTACTACTTCGCAACTGAATCTGCCGCGATCAATATAGTCGCCAACAAACACAAGCGTATCAGTTTGACTTGAGTAGGACACCATGCGGAGCAGGTCTTTCAGTGTATGTAAGCACCCATGAATATCTCCAATCGCCACCAGCCGATCCATTATCTCACCTCTTTGAAAATTTTACTTGGATGTTTTTGGGGAATGACTTTTACATCAATACCGAGATTCTTCAAAAGCTCAATATAATATTCTGAATGAAAGTTCCCCTCTAAAACGGAGACTTCTTTTACGGTTTTTGAAATCAAGGTTGTTGTATCGTCAATTTTGTCTCTCTTTACAAATAGGCTTGGCACAATATCAAATGGATGCCCCAAAATAGAGCAGAACCCATTGTCTGTGATGATCGTGCAGCCGTCGATATTCGGGATCAGGATCATGAATCCATCACCAGCCGATCTGTATAGAAGAACTCTGTATGACTCCCTACATCAAAACAGGTCATTGGCGTTTCACCAACCTTTGTATTCCAGTTTCGCACATAATAGATGTGGAAATTGCGTTCGTCGCAGAACTTTTTGATATGTCCCATAGCTTCTTTGCGAGCTTCTTTTACGGAAAGGTTATCGCTGATTTTTGCAACCTCACGCATCTTGCCATTGCTACCCTGAAAAAATAATGTCATGCCGCAGCCTCACTCTCTTCTGTCTCTGGGAGCTTGTAGATTGTTACATCCATATCGTCAAAGTATGTGCAAATCATATTGTAGACGATTTTCCAGTTGCCTTTTGCAAGACCACATCCGAATTTATATGGAAACGCCAAAGATTTATCGTGGTACTGGGTTCTGATTTGGTTGAAAGCCTTTGTAAGTGCCGTATAGTTGGTAAAGGTTTTACCAGCGGTTCGCCCATAATCAAGTTGCCCAAACACATTTGCAATTATCTTGTTAGGCACAACTGGAATGAACTGCACCTTGCCAAGCAAGTCAAACGGAGTGGATTTGCGGCAGAATTCATGGTACGCCGTTTTTACCTCAGGCCACCGCGTATAGATCGCCTTTGCCAAACCGGAACCCATTGCACTTCTGCAATTTACCTGCTGAACAATAATGTCTTCTGCTGCGTTCAACAAATCACCGACAACAATTTTGACCATTTCACACCACCTTATCTATCTAAAAATAACTACCATGCTCGGAAACGGGGCTGAGTTCTTTCCGTCTCCGAACTTTAATCTCCCACGGAGAAAGCGGATCTCAACATTGGGCTTTTTGTAAATGTAATCATGAAAATATGCCGTGTCTGTACGCGCCGGAATCAACATGACAACCGTTGTATCTGGCCTTTTGGCCTCTTCTGAGCACTTCTTCACCCAGTCCTTGATCGCTCTCCCGTATGGAGGATTACAAAACACGGTCTGCCCCCCCCCAGCATTGTTCAAGTCCGTTGTCCCGCTCTGTATAATAGCGGTCACATTTATGGTTGGACTCGTCTGCACAGGGGTCGAGGGTAAAGTGGAACTCTGAATTCAGCTTGTCATAGAAGTCCTGCGGCGTTGCCCAGTCCATTTTCTTGGAAGAAAACATGGCCTCTGTATTCATAAACCACCTCTGGATTGATTAACTATTTGCTTTAATAAGTTCCTGTAGTGTCCTTGGCGTATATCCCATATACGGCATCATACAGCCGACATTGATGATGTTCCCACAATTATGGCTATTCATCGTTCTGCTTCTCTTCAGCTCTTCCCGCCACTTATTGAGAAAGTCATTTTCCCGTGTGGTATGAACATGGCCGCAGAGCATATAACAGTCTGGATTATAAGAGGATTTATAGAGAAGGATAGGGTAGTGACACATAATCACATGCTTTCCATCGTCCGTGATCTCCTTATACTCCTTAATATCCTGGAACATCTTCTTCAGCCCAGAAGACATACTCTTCAAATCGTGGTTCCCACGAATCAGAACCTTATCCCCGTTTAACTGGGGGACGATCCGTTTCCACTCAGGCTCCGTCCCCCAGCAGAAGTCGCCAAGGATAAAGGTCGTGTCCTTTTCGGTGACAACGCCATTCCAATTATTGATCAGAGTTTCCTCCATCTGCTTTGTATCGGCAAATGGACGGCCATCAAATCGGATGATATTGGCATGTCCGAAATGTAAATCGCTGATGTATCGGTTCATTCGCGTCTCCTTGTATGGTATCGTTTGATGCGGATATCAAGCCCTTTTTCTTTGGCGGTGTCTATCATATGTTTGGTTCCTCTGGAGCTGCCGTCCCAAAACGCAACCAAAGCGTCTGCGTACTCCGCCATTTTTACATTTCGCTTAAAGCCGGCTGATTTGCCGTCTAAATCCCAATCGGCTGGAAAATAAATGACTTGATACCCATGCTCTTTTGCATATTGCTCGCCAAGCCGATCTGCGCCGCGAGCCATGCCGCACACAACTTGGATATCGTCGTTGATGTTTTTTAGGAGATAATCTAAGCTTTTAGACAGACCTTCATAGTTATTAAAGTCTCTCCCGCCAGCAACAATTACTTTGAACATCCTACCCTGCTCCAGTCACAAAGGACTCACATATAGTTTGGGAAGTTGTTTTCTGCCATGGGGCATCCTCTGCATAATTCCTCAGGGTACGAGCCACCCTCGGTCTGCATCCCATACCCACGGTTGCAGCTCACATCCTGCATGTCCCCATACCAGCGCTCAGTAATTGTCCCTCCACACGCACCATCGTAGCAGTTTTCCGGCATTTCAATCATTCCCTTCTGTTCATTTCTTTTGTAAGCAAATCACTGGACTGCCACAATCTTATTTAGTTTTTAGCACCAAACTCAACGACATTCGGTACGCTGGTAGAACCGAAACCTCCGTTGCGGATTCCATCGGCTGCGTCGTCATAAGAAATACCGTAGGGGAGAAGGATGCCCTGAATAAAGCTGTCTCCCTTTGTGATGAAGACATTTTTATCCTGCCGGCTGTCGTTGATCACTTTTGCGAAAATGTGTCCCTCGTTATCGGAGTGGAAATAATCGGAGTCAATTACACCAACGGTGTTGTTTAACTGGAGCCGATACTTGAAACCAAGTCCGCTTTTCGGCATACAGGCCAACCACCAGCCAGGATCAATCTCGACACGGATGCCAGTAGGGACTTTCATTTCTACGCCAGGGACAAGACTCATATCAATTGGAGCATAGAAGTCATACCCAGCAGATCCGACCGTTGCCCTTGTGGGGACTTTGATTTCATCATAAATCCCCTTAACACATTCCTTGGACGGCTTATCGCAGTTCTCAAAAAATGTGTCACAAAAATCGTTGTAGAATTGGTCAAAAGACACCTTGCTGAATTTTGCTACTCGATTCATTTGTTGTCGTCTGCCTCCTTAATTTTGGTGTATAGCCCGCAATGGCACTTGCCCTCGTCCATCTCCAGAAACTCTTTGCACATGCACTTTGTATCTGGTGTTTTGACAAGTACACATGGACAATACCCATCGTTTTCTTTTAGCTTTGCTCTCATTTCTTTGACGTACTCTTTGTCTGGATTTATTTTAATGATCATGCGTAACTCCCTTATGAAAGCTGCTCTGCATACTGATTATCTGAGGAAAGAGTGATACCAAGCACATCATCGTATCTATGCGGTTTGTCGGGGATAAACCGGCCAAACTTAACAATGATATTTTCATATTTCTCCAGACGTTCAAGCGAGGATCGTACCTCGTTAGGATAGTAGCCCGTGTAAATGACGACGGGGGAGACATCGCCATTTGAACGAAACAGCTTGATCAAATCCTCAACTTCATCAATCTGCAAGAAAGGTTCCATACCGCCAATGACAACCGCTTTGGTGATTGGATTGTTTGCAAAATGCTGATAAATGACTGAGTTAGGAATATCCTTTGATGGTGCCTGGGCAAGAGGTGCGTTTTGGCACACCTCAATACCCAGGTTCGACTCAGTACAGCACTTAAAGTCACAAAAAGAGGTGTTAATAAACATGGCGGGGAGTTTGAAGTTGGTGAAATCCTCTTCAATAATCCCTTTTACCCGCATCACATGACCTCGCTTTTTGTAAGAACATCGTACCACTTGCGCTGGTTGAACTCCTGCTTGCGGATCTTCTGGTAGCTGCTCACAGGGGTATAGAAGCCCACGACGCGAGCGTAGGTATCTGCAATCGGCTTTCCGCAAATGGGACAGGTCTTAGTCCCCATAAAAGCGTGTTTGTCAGCACACACGGAAATCTTTGTGGTGAACGCGAAATAAATTACACCCTGGCTTGCCACATAGTTGAGCATATCCCATGCAGCTTCCTCATTCGGGAACCGGCTCTCAATATCAATATGAGCAATGCAGCCACCACCGCATTTCTTGTCGAACAGACTTCCAAGCCGGCATTTCTCTTGGATTGTGCATTTCTCCATCAGTGGAATCCACTGGTTGCTGTAGATAAAATACTTGTTCTGCTCAAAGAGAAGATTGTCTGCTGCACAAATGACACCGGCACAGTTTTCAGCCGGAATCATCTCCAAATTGAATGTGAAATCACACTCAAAGTTGTCCTTTACCTCGTTGATCGTATCAAGAATCTCAGCGGCGAACTCAACGGCCTCATCAGAATACGATTTGTTTCCCATTTCGTCCTCGTCAATCAGACTAAACAAATCCATAACCTCATACATTCCGATACCGCCGATAGTACAGAACTGTTTATCCAGCTCCACAGCCCCGTCCTGATAATTGGGCAAAAGCCCCTTTTCGATGTTGCGCTTGATCACATGGCGCATGGAGTACAGAGCCTTACAGTCAAGCAGCACACGATCTCTAAGGATGTCAAGGTATTTCTTCTTGTTGAGCTTGCTTTCATAGGCGATGCGCACCAGGTTAATGGTGCTGACGCGGCAGGAGCCTACACTCAGAGCAGTGCCGCCGATGGAATTGATAAAGGCATCCAGCTTCTTGGTATCGCTGAGCAGCCGACAACAGTTACTCAAAATACCGATGTTATCGCTGACGAAGAAATTGGAGTCAGACCACTTGATATTATGGTTACTGCACCAGCGGGCGAACTCTTCGTCCTGGAACTTCCCATCTTTGTAGTAGAGAGAATAGGTGAGAACGGGGTAGGTGAACATATTCTCTTCCCGAATTTCACTCACGACCTCCATGAACACCTTTTGGAACTCAATAAAGTCCTCAATGTGGTCAATGGCGAGCTGTCCGTCCGGGAACTCCACTCCGCCGAACAGCGATTCCAGATACGGACGGTCAAAGATGGAGACGTTGGTAAAGGCGGACTGATCAATCCGTAAGAACGGCTGGTTCAAACGGTAGATGAATTTCTGGAACTGCTGGCGAGCATAATAGCTTGGGTTTTTCATGTAGTACCCGCCATCCACATCCTTCTTCCAGAAATACCACGCCCAGATCAACACATTCGGGAGGCCAACTGCGCCGGACTGACGGTTGGACAGGAAAGATACAAACTCGATCACATCGTCAAAATAGGTGGTGAGGTGCTTCGGTGCCTGGTGATTATAGTGGTCGAGGAAGAACAATCCCTCCGTTGCCAATCTGGTCAGGTCGTTTGCCCAGCAATAGGGGAAATAACTCGCGGTTGTGGAATCGTTCAAATAAAACCCCTTGCTGAATTCCTGCTCCAGCCACTGCTTAGCGGTGCGCAAGCCCCACTGCTTCTTGATAGTGAGGAAAATCTTGTTCAGGCCGAACAGCTTATCTTCGCTCTTCGCCTTCTCAGTCATGAAGCTGCGGATGTCCTTGTGGTTTGCATTCGCATTCGGATCAATGGACGCATCGGCCAGGGTGTCCTTATCAACAAAATTGTCAATGAACTCGCTGAAGTCGAGCTGACTGGGGTGGACTCCATTGATATATTCAAAATCCTCACCGTACTTTTTCTTTAGGTCTTCTAAGCAGCGCTCAAAATCCTTAGAAAGCTTTAGCGTAATATCCATATGTCATCACTCCCCCTGTTCGTTTACCCACTGAACTGCCTTTGAAAAATCCATCATATCCCCGTCTACACTCAGAACTGGAACAGACATAATTCCAAGAGCAAGCATTTCATCTACATCAGTACACTTTGTAAATGAGATATTTTTCTCATTTAATTTTCTTTCCAAAATTCCACACTTGGGACAACCTGTTGAATAAAGTACAATCATACGCTTTCTACATCTACTCCTTTCAAAACTCTGTCGATTTCATCGTCTGCGGAAAGAAGCTCCGCAAAATCAGAAACGACTTCGTAAATTTCATCCCAGGTTTCTACGCGAACCATGCCAGCCGCTAAATCGTTGTAGCTGCGGTTGTGCGGACGGTCAAACAGAATAGGCAGATCGCATGAGGTTGTTTCAAGGTTGTGCGTCCCATCGTCGATCATGATATCCCCGTTGACAAGGCTTTTATCGCTTGCAACAATCACATCTTCCCATTTTAGATACGGGTACATTTCCAGTAGTCGTTTGATCTTTGCTGGTACGGTCGCGTAATACGATGCAGTTACAATGCGAATGGTATGCCCGTCGTCAATCAGCCTTTTCAATACCTCCTGAGCGTTCTGCATGGGGGAGATTTTCTCCCAAAACTCGGTTGTATTCAGCGGAGAGAAGAGGTCATCCTTGGTGAGCTGCGGGAAGAATTTTGCGATTCTCCAATCGGTAATATCTTCTTCCCGCAGGGACGAGCCGCACTTTTTGTTTAACTCGTTTACCCAGCACTCTACCAGGTTTTCCAAAACATCGTCCATATCAACCAATATGGTCAGTTTCTTCATGCACACACTCCGTATCTATTTGCGATCAGGCCGCAAACCTTATTGTAAAGATCCTCTAATGTGCCGTCGTTCACAATTAGAAAATCTGGGATAACATGGTCAAGAGCAGTCTCGGACGGGTGGCTCTGCTGCTCCGCAGTCAACGGGCTTTCAAAATTCTCCCGTCTAATTCTGATGTGGATCACATCAAGCCCAGCCTGCTTTAGAGAGTCAATTTCGTTTGGAAATCTGCTGTCTGGAATCAGTACAAAATCCCACTCAGAATGGAACATGGTAAGCATATCCTTGATGAAGTCAACCCAGTAATTTGGGCGCTGGGTGCGAATGATATCTGTGCCTACTTTTTGGAGCAGACTTCTTCCGTAATCGTCCTTTTCTCCGTTCCAGTTGAAGAAGGTCTTGCACACATATTTTAGAAGGTCTCCATAATGGGCAATCAGAACAGAGTACCCCATGTCCTCCAGCACAGTCTTCATCATGCCGGCAGTTGTGTCCTTACCATGCTGTGCCTTACCGGAAATACAAACTACTTTCATTTAGGCAACCTCGCATTCAATGTCGTCAAAAAGCACGGGGATCTTATTTTTGAACTCCTGGAGCAACATCATAGCGATCTCTCTCATCTGGGGGTGAGCCGCAACAGGCGTTCTAAGTTTGAAGAAATGCCGCCATTCACGCATATTCATGGTGATACAGATCTCAGTTTTGGTTGAGTTATTCAGAACCGATCTTGCAATCTGGGGAGACGCACCCAACTCAATCATACGGTTGTAATGGCGTTCCGCATCGGCGCAGCCCATAAGCCACTCATTGTAAATAGCGGCGGTGGTCTCAGCGTCGAGATTTTTCATCTTTGGATCAAGCTCCATGCCGCCCTTGAGATCGATATAGGTCACTTCATTTCCAAACTTGTCCTTGGAATAGTTGCAGTACCTTGTGCTCTCCTGGGCATAGCTTGCAATGCGGTGGCGGACTTCCTCGTGAGAAACGCCACGGTCATTGATCAGACGGACAGTGATGTTGTAATGCTCGATAACCGCCTCATGCCCTCTCTTGATAATGCCTCTGACAAAAGATTCACAGGATGTATCTGTAATCTTGTCTTCGCTCTTATAGCAGGTTCTTCCCACCGCCTCAATCGTCTTCAGAATCTGTTCTGAATCAATCGGCGTGATAATCTCAAAACTTGGTTTAATGACTTTCATCGCATAACCTCCATAAAATAGATTAACTAATTGCTTAGGTAGCAGAAATAAGTTGTGGTTCCAAGCACTTCATCATAGTATTCGTAATACACTCCGTCGCCCTGGGGAAAGTTTGCCTGGAACACAACATTTTCTGGGAGAACGCTGCCTTGCTCCAAGAGCTGACGTGCGTTTTCGATAGTTCTTTCGTCTGGCGTGTTATTGATTGCGCCAGTCCATGTTGGAGAATACTGGCCTTTTGCGTAGATTACATCGTATAAAGTATCGGGGAAGAGCGGGTGCTGCATTCTATTGAGCACAACGCTGCCTACATAGAGCTGCATTTCATCCGACACCCAGCTTGCTCCCATTTCTGCGGTAATCAGTCTTGCGAGCAAATCCAGGTCTTCCTCTGTATATGGAACGACGGGAGCGCTCACATCTACACTCTCTTCTTCAGGCTGGATCTCGGTTCCTTCTGTAACTGCCGGAGCACTCGCCAAATATGGAGGCGGAATAATTACGGTGGTAGAGGTTGCTTCCTTTGCAGATACTTCATTGGCGACTGGATATACAAAAGATGAGAGAAGAACAATCACCAAAGCCATGCAGAGAACCGATGCGGCCTTAAAGATAAAATTATGTTTATGTGTCATTTCCGTTATATCCTTTCTTGCTTTATGCGATCAAATCATAATCGAGCAAATACCAATAACCACTCCTATTCTTTTCCAATTCCTTTGCGTAGATTATGTCGAATCGTTTGACTGGTGTTTTTGCGTACACGGAAGACCTGATGGTGAGTCTGGACACCTTGCCGCTCCCAATCGATCTGGTTTGTGCCGCATAACCCCAAATCGTGTTGTCTTTTTTGCTGGACAATGGGAATACATCTGTTATCAACAGCTTTCGTCGATCCTCTTTCTTGTTTGTCGTCAGATCGATATATCCCATAAGCTCAATCTGATTCTGGATTTTGCATTTCAAGTCCAGGTCTGGCAGGTGAAGCGATTTGATTACGCTTTCGCATTCATTCAGCAGGCCGGCCATATCCGTGATGGTAAATGACTTAGCCTCTGTCCCGTTTTTGTTCTTGTCTGTCGCATATTTCGATACAACATCAAGCATCTGCCCGCTGATCTTATCCTTTTGCACCTTTTTCGCAGTGCCATTTTTGAAGAACACAAATATAGATGCGATTCTGGATAATTCCGTCACATTCCCGAAATCAACAAAAAAATCAATTTTGATCAGGATATCCCTCTGCCTGGTATCAATAGATGTCTCATTGTTCATTAGGGTGAGAAGCGACATAAAGGTTTTTGGATCGCTGCGTTTTGCAAGATCGTATAGCTCGTTCGCAACAGTGCTGTTCATGTACTTGATAGAGTTGATCCCTTTTGCAATTACATTGCGGTCTTTATCGTACACATATCGGTCTTTGGAAATGCCGTATCGAGGCGGGACAATTTGAATCCCGTATAGCTCAGCAAGTGCGCTGCCGTTTTTGATATCGTCCTCGTTATTGGCGTTGTTCAGATATGCGGTAATGAACTCTGCCGGATAGTAGTAGCGCAGGTACGCACACAAATATCCGATCATACAGTACCCAATGGAGTGGTTATACCCAAACTGGTAAGATGCGCTGTCTTCAATGATCTGCAAGAACTCTTTGGCCTCTTCCTCAGCAATGTTTCTTGGCTGGGAGGATTTGGAGCAGTACCCCTCCAGAATATCGGGCAGAGCGGCTTCCAGTCTGTCCTTTTGCTTACGGCCAATGGCGCGGCGCACATTATCAGCTTCGCTGCCGGAAAGTCCACAGATTTGCTGAAGGAACTTAATCGTGTCCTCCTGGTAGATCAGGTAACCGAGGTTGTCTTTCAGAAGGTCGTCAATGATAGGAGACGGGTTGTGATGCGGCTTTCTCTGAAGCAGTTCGTCCCGATAAGAAGCGCCAGACGGTCTGATGCAGGCTGTGACCAGCGACATATCATAAATGCTGTGCGTCTTAAACTTTCTCAGACTGTCAAATGCAAATGCAGACTCGAACTGGAAAATACCGATGGGGGAGCGCAGCATGTCATTCCAAACAGCGTCATCATTCCAATTGATTTCGTGAGACTTGGGGTATGGCTTCCCGATAAGCGCATAGGTGTCTTTGATAATCTCGATATTTTTCAGGCCGAGGATATCATACTTCACCAAGCCGGCTTCATGAACGCACTCCATATCAATCTGTAGGATCTCTTTTCCCTCGGACAAAAATGTTCCGTAGTGATCCCGCAGCGTAATAGGGCTTGCCACGATGCCCGCTGGGTGCATCGACTGGGAAATTGCGACATCCAGCAGTCCATCGTAGTAGTAAAACACTTCTGGATATTGGCTCCTGGCCTTTTCCTCATCAAGCTCAAACAGATCCTTGATTTCAGTGTTCACCTTACCAACCCATGGGTTTTTCTGAAAGATTTTTTCGTTTTCTTCTTTCAGCTTTGAATACTCTTTGGTGAACTGTTTGATTAGTTCAATCCCTGGGATATGCTCAAATTGCTTTGAGATAATTAGTGCTCCGTTTTCATCAAAGTGGTAAAGCTCACACCCGTCAGGGTGGTTGCCAAAACGAACTGGAACGCTACTATCCTTTAGCACTTCCAACACCTTACGAAAGCCTTTTTCGTCTCTCTGGTGCTCCTTGTTCCACTTTACGCTCAACGCACGGCAAATCTCATCGATACAGCCTTTCGATTTGATCGTGCCAATCGCCAGGATAAATGCGGTTTTTTCCTGACCAAACCGATTGATGATGTACTCATACACTTTGTCGCGGTCAGATGGGGACACGTCAATATCGATATCGCCGATTTCTTTACGGTCTTCGTTACAAAAACGGCTGAAAACCGTATGCCAGGTTTCAGGATTTAAGTCCGTAGTATTTGTGACATAGGCTACACGAGAGCCGCCGCAAGAGCCACGATTGAAGCCAATAGGAATACCGTTTGACTTGCACCAGGTAACAAGCTCAGACATGAATAACATAAATCCAGACATATCGATCTTGTCAAAAACGCGGCACTCTTCTTTGATAGCGTCCTTGAAATTCTGGATTTGCTCTGGGGTGATTGCACCCTCATCAATTTTTGACTGGAAGTTTTTGCGAATGGTATCTTCAAATACGGCCTTATCTTCTGCGGCATTCCCGTATAGCTTCGGGTACTTGAAGCTGATATCCAGTTCAAATGGCTCAACAGAGTCGGCCATACGGTTTGTGTTTTCTATCGCTTCAAGAAATACTTGCTCTGGTAATGCGCCCTGAATTCGGAACATCTCAACCAGTTCATCGTAAGTCTTGTAGGTTAAATCAAAACTGTCCTCGTCCGCAAACTCGATGTGCTTTGCGAGCTGCATGATACTTCTGCACTCTGCCTTATACGCATCGATGCTGTGGGTGTCTGTTCCGGCAATCAAAGGAATACCGTATTTTTTCGACATCTCTGCGAGGTGGCAATTGTATGAAATCTGCTCCCCAAAATTATGAGCCTGCACTTCCAAATAGTCGTAATGCTTCAGTAACTTTTCATACATAGGATGACGAACACTCATTTTATTGAGCGGGGAGGCGAGGCAGGCGCTAATTTTAATTACATTGTTTGAGATGCCAAGGAAATCTTCAAAAGTAATTCTTGGCTTGTAATAAAAATGGTCGTCACGGTTTGACAGGCTCACCAAATTATTGATTTCAAGAATCCCGTCGTAATTCTTTGCGATTAGAATTGTGTGGTAGTTGTCACGAACTTTATGTCTGCCAGCCTCCATCAACTCATCAAATCGCAATTTTGCAAAGTCATCAGGCTCAATTTCTGACTCATCTTCAATAAAAGAATTAGGGTCTGGCTCTTCTTTGTAGTTTGACTTGCTCATCTCGTCAAGCAACCTCTTGGACAGCGACTCCATTTCTTTATCTCTTTTCGCCATTTCTTCCATGACCTGTTTTTGTACTTCCTTTGGATCAGGTGGTAAAAACAGATCTTCTGTCAAATAACACTCCACACCATGGATATACTTTAGACCAGCCTTATCGCAAGCCATCTTTTTTGCAACCCACTGATAGATATTGCCATGCTCTGTAAACGCAATTGCGGTTTGGCCGAGCTGGACGGCACGATCAATGTAGTCCTGGAATTTTGTTGCGCTGTCCAGCAAAGACAGCTCAGAGTGAACATGATAAGCAGTATAGTTTTTACTCAGAAGACTCGCCTCCCTACTAATGTCCGTCTACCGTGCCAAACACCTCATCCTCTTCATCATTCAATTGCTCTGGAGGATAGGGGAGACCGCCAACATAAGGGTGTTTATCCCAGGAGTAGCGGCGATCCAGGTCTTCTTCCGATGTAAAGAAGCGTCTGGAGGGCTGATCGTAATAGACACCAACGCTGCGCCCCTCATAACCAAGCATTCTGTCTTTCAGAATGTCGATCAGAACATCTTCTTTGATTGGCTTTACACGCCAACCAGAACCATTTAGCTTTGGTTCGCCCTGCTTATCCTTATCAGAGACGCGGTATAGGCTAATGATGCGGTGCGCCAGGTCGATAATGGCGGAGATGCCCTGCACATCCATCTTGTTTAACCGGCGCATGGTATCAATTTTGTGTGGATGCACGACCAGCAGAACAATGACATTGAATTTGACTGCAAATGCAATCAGATTCATAATCAATTCAGACTGCTTATTATATTTGTTGTCGTCGCTGCACTCCAAATTGATAGCGGTTAGGTTGTCGAGAATCAACAGCTTTGTCCCGTACTTTCTGACGGAATCCTCCATAGTCTTCAGCAGATCCGTCATACGGTTGGATCGTCCGTCCTCGTAGATATACAAACGGCCACGATAAAACTCATCAATTTCCCGTTTTGCCTCTGGAGAAACCTTATAGTAGGTCGCGTCCTGCCAGTGTCGCTCTTCGATGTGTCGCTGGCCTGCAAGCACAGAGTTGAGCCAGTTTTTTGTCTGGAAGTTTGGCAGCTCACCAGAGAAGAGGAATACATTTTTATCCTGCTCCAGCGATTGGCAAATGATTTGATTGATAAACGAGCTTTTGCCAGCTCCGTTGATGCCGGTGATGATATTGAGCGTCCCCTGGAATAGCTTCATCAGATATCGGTCAAGGGGACGGATGCCGGTTGTGATACCGTCGATCTGGTCTAAGTCCACATCCTGGATGTCGGAGAAGTCAATCACACCAGGGACAGGACTATCCTTGGCGTTCAAGATGATCTCAAGAACCTTTTCCTTGCCAAGATAATAGAGAGCTTCGTTCAGATCGTTGACGCTGTACTTTTTGCCGTTCTCCGCCTCATAAATCGGTGGCACTTCGGCAACCTTGGTGCGCCAACTGCCGAGGCGGTATACGACCTCTTTCTGCATTTTTTGTCCGGCTTCATCGTTGTCCGCACACACGATAATGCTGTCAAACTGTTCAAGCCAGTCCCAGCACTCTTCGATCCAGTGGAAGTTTCCGCTGCCGAGCGGGACGGAAACAGCGTTGGTGAAGCCCGACTCAATTGCGGATAGACAGTCAGGCTCGCCCTCGCAGATTAAAAGCGGAGCGGTTACATTGATGCGGTTCATGTTAAAAAGCAAATTACTGGTATCTGCGTTTTTCTGGCACCAGCACTTGTTTTCCCCTTTATGTACCTTTCTGGATGGGCGATACTTCACCATGGTTAAAACATCATTGGTGTCGTAGTAGTTCCAGACGATGTTGCCCTCTTCGTCCTGGCGGACATCCGCATAGTCGAGGGTTTGAGGGCTGATACAGCGCCGCTTGAAGTATTCATACACCTTGCTTTTATCGCCAAGCGGCACTTCTTTTGGATATCTATACTGGTGTTTTGTTTTTACTCCAAGCTCACCAAAGCTGTACTTGATCCCAGCGAGATCGAACAGTTTTTGACAAGCCTGAAGGTAGGTCATCCCCTTGTAAATAAATACATCAAGGATGTCATAGTTTCTGGCGCAAGCGCCGAAACAATGGAAAGAAAATGTTTTCCGATTATATATAAAAGATGCGTGGTCTTCCTGATGGAAGGGGCAACAACACCTCAAATTCTGTTCATCAAAATCCTGAATCCCCAACTCCTGGACAATAATTTTAGCGTTATCGTCTCCGAGCCTTTCTTTCGCTTCAAGGATCGTATCTCGATCAATTTGCAGATCCCGTCACCCCTCTCTTCAGGACATCTGTTTGTATTCACAGTCTGCACATACATCGCAGAGATAATGGCACCGCCAATAATCTGGGTTGGCATTCCAGTTATCATTTACTGTGATTTTTTCAATTTCTTCTTTCGACCACAACTCAATCTTTCGCATTGTATCTATACGGAACGGGTCTTGAATCATTGTCTGAGATCGGAAACAGTTAAATTCAAGCGCATCTGGATATTTGCCGTACAATTCTTTGATAGATGCAGAGTAAACATATAACTGCCGTAGGTAGCTATCCAGTTCCAAATCCGATTTTGTAGGAGAAGAACGGTGTGAGCGAGGCTTGAGTAATCTTGATTTATGATCGGTGATGATAAGTTTCCCATTGTCTTCACTGACCAAATCTATAAACCCAGTCCATGGCTTTCCAGCGAAGGAGAAGTTCACATTTTGCTCTACGCCCAGAACCGTCCTTTTGGGGAAAGATAGATTATCAAGGTAATGAAATCCCTGCTCAAAATAGTTGTGGTAGATTTTTTGGTTTGGAGCTTTTGATCTTACATTGGAAGAAAAGTGGGCTACATAGAAGGTTGAAAGCTCATTCTTCTTCAATATACCATCTAAGTACATTTGCATAATCAGGTGTATGTAACTACCAAACTCTGCAAAAAACCCACTCTTCTTTTTCAGCGGCCTACCGTACTCGTCCCGATACAGGTAGCTAAGAAACCATCTGTATGGGCATTCCTCGAATGAAGTAAGGCGAGAATAGCTCCATACCATATCTGATATCGTTAAATCATATCGAATAGAGCATCACCGCCGACTTATTCACTTAGAACGGCAGATTCTCGTCGTCATCGTCCGACTCTTCATCTGCCAGTGGAGAGGCCGGCTTGCTCTTCTGCTGCTTTTTCTTGGCAGGCTTTCCAGCGGACTTGCCGCTGTCCTTGGAGCCATCGGCCATCTCGAAGTCGAACATGGCAAAATTGGTATACTCGCGGCCAGCCTCCTTGTCATAGCGGTTTGACACATCACAGGAACCGATCTTGATGCGGCAGCGGCCACCACCCTCCAGCGCATCGGAGATCAGATTGATGTTTTTGTTTGCGTCGCCAACCATGGAGACAAAGCCGTTGAAATCGGTGACATACTCATCCGATTCCTTATCCTTGCGGCTGGTGGAGATACGGATTTTGGAGAACTTGCTGCCAGTCTCCGTAATCTCCCACACGGTCGCATAAGCACCTGTATGAAACCCCATTACTTACTACCTCCATCCTTAATTGGGCATTGCTGTTGCAGCTCTTCGTAGAGACGCGCCGCAACCTGCGGGTCGGTCAGATAATTCATGTAGTCGGCAGTCGGCTTATTGCCATTGCGCACATGCTTCTTTACCAGCTCCGTAAGCGTCTTGCGGGCGGCTTCAGAGTTATCATTTGCGTCCAAATAGCTATGGACGTGGGCATCGATTTTGGTGACAATCTGCTTTGTCACTGCCATATTTGCCTCGACCTCTGCCTCTTCCTTTTGGCTGCGGTAATAGTCTGGGTCATCCTCAGGGGTAGCGATCTGGAAATACTGAGTCAGGAATTGACGCTGAGCATAGGTAAAACCGCCGCCCTGCGCCTGGGACGGATCTGCCTGCTCTCCGCAGCATGTCCAGGGAACCCGCCTCGACTCCCCACTGTCCACATCGATCCAGGTAAAAATGATATCCTGGGACACGACGAACTCATGGACGACCTCTTGGATCACATCGCCGTTTTTCGTCGCCTTTTGCTTTTCATAGTGGTCAATCACGATCTTCTGCGAGCCGTGGACGCACTCTTCCTCAAGCAGCAAGCCATACTTATCCATGCCGGCTTTCAGCTTGGCAAGAATTTCTACGATAGACGCATAGGTATAACCGTAGCCTTTCTTGCTCTTCTTCACCACATCTACATACTTGCGAAGCTCAAAGAGCTTTCGGTTCAAGTTCATTGTCGCATTGTTTTCAGACACTTCGTTCCTCCATCAAATAGGTTGCTTCCATATCCGCAAGGTGAAGCAGAACGGCAAACGGGCAAACATCATAAGCCTTGCTGCAACCAAAATCCCCGCCTTTTACAGCGCTGTCAAACCCGGACATATGCCAACGGATTGCATAAATCTCTTCGTCTGTCAACTTCATGTGACGAAGAAGGATAATAACGGACTTCTCGCCATGTCCAACAGGGAATTGGTCTTATGCCTTATAAAACGGCTCTTTATGCCATTGACCAGTTGCCTCATCCTTGACATTTTTGGTGCCTACCGCATAATAATTTGCCTTGCACAAATCATGAAATAGGGCTGAAATTGCAATGGTTTCTTCTGATACCGCAATCTCAGGAAATTGCTTAACTAAATCCTTTAAGGCATCGTAAACATTCAGCGAATGTTCCAGAAGACCGCCCTCATGATTGCCATGGAATCTGGTGCTGGCCGGGGCATAGTAAAAGTCTGTGGTTTCGATCCAGGCCAGCAAATCCTCAATGCCATCTCGTGAAATATTCTCCCTACAAATGGAAAGATATCTCTGTTTTAGATCCTCATTTACCAGGGCTTATCACTCCCATAAATCTTCGATATTCTTTTGTTTGTAACAATTCTCGCAATACACTTCACCGGATTTTATTACCACATAGCCATCCAATATGGGATTCCCGCAGTAGTCACACTGTTTATATGGAACATAGTTCCCACCGCACACGGGACATCCAGTGAAATGCTCATAGGGCGGAGTGTCAAGGCCGTGTGTCTCAACATAGTTTTTTGGATTTTGAAACACACAGCCACACTCTACACATACGAAATTACTCGTTCTCTTTTACCCGGTAGCCCACGCGGACACCCATGCTGTCGTCACCGGCGAGCTGCTTGATCATCTTGTCAAGCCCAATAACATTGTGAGCGGGGGAGGGGAGAGCGGCAGCAGGCTCTTGCTGATCAACCTCCTTGGCCTTCTTCTGCTTCTTCGGCTTCTGCTGAGGGCGGAATGCGTTCTTGAACTGCGCCTTGAAGTTCGCACGGGAACCATAAGCCTTTCTCATGCAGGCCATAGCGTAGCCGAATTCCTCGGAGAACACATCGTTGTCGCAGCGCACGACTGTCTTATCGCCGTCCTCCCAGTACACAATGGTGGCAGGAGGATTGAAGATAACCTGAGTCGGCATCGGAATCAGGGTGCAGGGAACCGTCTTCACCGCCTCTACAGGGGCAATGTGCAGCTCTCCAAAGTTAAAATCCTCGGCCAGATTTCGGATCAGATCCATTTTAGTCATAACTTTTACTCCTTTTTAGATTGATTAACTAATTCCTTTGGATGGACTTAAAATTCTGGCTATGTGTCAGAATTGCTTAACTAATTCCTATTACAGTATAACAGGTTTTCCTAAAATGTCAAGAGGTTTTTCTGGGTTTGGGGATTTTTCTATCACGCAAATCCCAGTTGTTTGAGCTGTAATTGTGGGGCAAATTCTTCCGCCGTCCTGGACTCTGCCTCGTCTGGTTTTACTGTTTAGATAGGACAGATCCACAGCCCCCCCCACAACACATTCAATAAAACCTTTTTTCGTTGCCTGCTTGATTCTTACAATGTTCTCCAACTTGTTCTCTCACCTCATAGACCGCACAAGGGGGATTTCCGTGTATTTGTGCGCGAAGCGTTGGACAGATATTTACAATAATACATCTCTTACTTTTTCGTCCCTGTGGATCAATTAGTCCGATTAAACACTCTTGCCCACTGGTCATACTTTGTAGTTTATTCATTTTGAACCACTCGTAATATTTTCGGGAATAATTGCTTTTAGTCCTTGTCTACTTGCTCTAATGCTTGGACAAAACCCGTCATAAAGTCTGATTTTATCATCGAAACCCATTGTGTCGTCAACAATCACTCCACTCTGTACCATCCTGTCTTTGCACCCCCCCCACCAGCGTCTGCTTTCAGAGTGCGGGAAATGCCGCTTCCGTCGTAAACCCTATTGGCATCACCATTGTAGTCGTTAATATATCCAACCTGCTGGAGATCAGGTTCCTCCCCGATGGGCGAGGGAGACCCGGCGCTTCTGTGCATGTCCAGTTTCGTAAGAGCTTTTTCAAATGCGCCGATACCTGAGAAGAAAGAACCGACAACCATATCATCGAAAAGATATGGCATCGCATCGTACAGGTTCTCCATAATGTGGAGCAGCACATCTACCACGATGCTGTTGCCGGCCTGTTTGTAGAGCTGGGAAGAAGAACGGTCTTTCCCGTTATAAAGATTTTCGTTCATTCTGGATTTGGCACTTTCAAAATCATGGTCTTCAAATCCCATAAGCCGCCAACACTCCTTTGGGGTGAGCTTTCGCACACGGAAACCAGGACGGATTGCGATTGGCGTTTGCCCTCCGCCCATTCCAGCGGCACTGTTTACGCATGGGCAAATGCCATCGGATCGCGGGGTTTGGTGCTTTTGCAGACCGCCAAGCATTGTAATGTCATCGTATGTCTCAATTAGTTTTGTCCCATTGCCGGGAGCATCATTTTTGAAATTTGGCATAACAGTCCCTATACAAGTCTGATCTGACTTGATCCTCCTATTGTAATCATCGTAAATTATAATGTGTGGCTCCAAATTACCCCCCCCATACAGGTTAAGGCGGGAGATATACCGCTGGGGTCGTATACACGGCCACGCTGCGGATTATCTATCTTTGAGCCTTTTGTCCAATTGCCAACTTGCAGTATTTTATCAATCAACTTCTATAACCCCCGTCATTGGCTGATTTCCAAACCCCTTATAATCACGCGCAAGCAAAGTCATGGCGACATCGCTATATCCTTCAAACGATGTTCCTTTTTGACCCAGCTTCGCACCAATCTGCTGGCAGCAGATCCCATGTGTGTCTGTCTGTTGAACTTCGTCCGCTTGTTCGGACGGTTCTGCTGATTTCACGCAGCGGGGGGGGGGGCAATCATGCCAGCGACTTTTTCATCGCTGAGATAATACTTCCCGTCAACATTCTGCTCCAGCATATCACTGAGAGAGTGTTTTAGAGGGATAGGGGAGGGGAAGTTGAATTTCCCATTGTCAAGGTCTTTACGAATGATTACGCAGTAGACGCGCTCGCGGTTTTGAGGAATACCATAGTTCTTTGCATTCAAAACTTGCCAATAAACATTGTAGCCGTAGTCCTCCAGCTCCTTTACAAAGAGGTCAAAGGTCGCCTTAAAACGAGCGCCTACGATGTTTTTGACATTCTCATAAATGGCAAATCGAGGTTTCTTTTCCCTCAAAAATCTGAGCCACTCTACCAAGAGAGAGGATCTCGTCTTTTCAATCTCTGTTGATCCACACTTGGGGCATTTGTCCCGCATAGTGTAGTGGGCTTCTAAGGGATTGTATGTATGGCCGCAGCTTTTACATGTCCATGCAGCCCCCCCCTGCTTGCCCGCGATTGAGAAGTCTTGGCAAGGGCTTCCGCCAAACATCGTATTGAAATCAGGGACAGATTTCTCATCTGCCTTTGTGATATCGCCGATATTCAGCGACGGATCGATGCCATGGACTGCGCAATAGCTCTCTGCGGCATACTTATCGAACTCGCAGAATAGGGCAGTTTTGTAGTTCGTAATGATTCCTCCTTAAATTAGATTAACTAATTTCTTTTGAAAACCTTTCTTCAAGCTCAAAGATGCCTTTGGCCTGACCTTTGTAATACCCTTTGAATGGGCGTTCAATTTGGTTTTGCAGATCGCGTAACTTGCGCCAATACTGCGGCAAATACCGATAGATATTTCTCAATTCTTTTAGGTTTTTGTTACAGCAACACCAACACGAAATACGATCCAGGATATCATAGAGATCCATATACTCTACGCCGGCGTTTGACACTTTTTCAACCCAGTAAAATCCATGGTCATGACAATATTTTAGGCAGTCTGATTCTCTCATGCCCCACTGTACCAACGGCATAACTTTACCATCCTGACTCGCCTTTTCAAATCTGCCTTGCTCATCCGCTGCGATACCTACATAGTCGATTACCAAATCATTCAGGCTTCTTTTGAATTCTCTGATAGACTGTAATTTTTCGGATGTTCCCCAGCGGCACAAGCCTCCACACCAACCATATCCCAAGTGAACGCCCTTTTGCTTGCTGCACACTTTTTTCTCAAGCATAGAGTATAAAAATGGACGCTTCGGATTTAACTCGACATAAGAAACCCCTCTTTCCTGCAACATGGGTTTGACCTTATCCCGAATGTTGTAGATGCAGTCAAAATCCATTCCAGTGTTGTAAAATACAACATAGTCTAACGGCCAATTCTCTTCCACGAGACGGAGCAGCATGGCAAGAGAATCCTTGCCGAAGCTGACACTTGCAATGTGCTTCATACCGACCACAAACCAAACTGGATGCGGTCAACTGTTTAATCCTCCCATATTACTTGCCATAAGGCTTTCACGCAGTAACAAACAATTTTACCTCAGACTTATCAATCTTCTGAGAACATGGTTTACCAGGATTGGTATTAGCTCCTTTCTTTTTTGCTCTTCATGTAAATGCCAAGAATGTTAAAATGATTTGCGCGATATGGATCGACTGGTCGCATATCAGATTTATCCTCCTTTCATTTGCTTTCATATTATCTACCAGCGCATGGACGATAAAATTCACCAAGAAAGCAAAAATAAATCCGATAGGACATTGAAATTCCATACTGATGGCGATTGGTAGCATAATCATAAATGCCCAACTAAATCCGTGCATAATTAGGGCTACGATATAATCGTACCGATACATTTTCTCTGGAGCGGCCTTGTTCCACCACTCCTTTTGCTTCATTGAGGCGAGAATCCCTTGTAAATAGTAATCGTCCACAATATGGAGAAAGATCATAAGCAGAAGTAAAAAGCAGTTATTCATATCAGCACCTACTTCACATACACATCACGATATACGACACCAAGACGGTACGCTTCTGAATGGCTCCCAACACATACATCAATTCTGTTTCCCTTAATTGCGCCGCCCGTATCATGTGCCTTAAACTCTCCATATCCGTCTATGTAAACCGTACTGCCAAGAGGGATGACGGACGGATCAACGGCTATTGATACCCATGGGGTAAGGGGAGCGCCGGATGCGGTTCCAGAATATCCTCCATTACAGGTCGAGCACGGGCAATAATGGGAGATACGGAATGTGCCGATATATTTCCCTTTGCTATTTTCCTCTTGAACGGCCTGGTCGTACTGTTGGTAGAGATTTGTGAGAATGCGCTGCTGCTCCCACCATTTCTCCTGGGCAAAAAGAATTGCCGGGTGGCTTTCACTTTCTCCAAAACTCCTTACATACTCCGCAATTTGATGCGCCATATTCTGCTTTTCGATTGCGCTGTCAATTTGCTGTTGGATCTCTTCAGAACTTGCGGCTTGTGCTGGGAAGACCAGCAGGGCAGCTATTACACAGGAAGATAAAATTTTACTGATGAACTTGATAAAAACACTCCTTTCAATCACACGATACCCCAATATACTCCAATACCTTTCGCATACCGAGACCGTGATCCTCCCACGATCTCATACAGTAATCCCATAGTTTTGGATGGGTTTGCTTCAAGCGCTGAAAACGGTTTGGGGTTTTCTCAAGATGTGCTCCGAAAGCACAAAATACACATCCGGTACGGCGTTCTCCTGTCGTCGTCCACCCCCCCCCACAGGGTACAATGTCGCCATATACAGAGGCGTAGGGGACATTGTAGGTATGGAGGTACTGGAGCACATCGTCTTCAGTCCAAAAAGACATAGGCTGAGAGGATGGAGATTTCTTGTTGAACGCATTACATCCCGTTGACATCCATGTAGATCGCCTGGATCTGCTTTCGTTAGCCATGGTAGCAATAATGGGGACTCTACCAGTTTCTTTTGAATACTTCTTCATAGGCTTTTTCTTCATGACATTACAGCACCGTGAAGAAACCTTGAATGGCGCGTCCAACAGATAGCACCACTTTTCACAATTGAACTCTGATTTTGTCCCGTTACTTCTTACGATTTCCCCGTGAAGCTCTTTCCAGCGAAAAGATCCAGGCTTATGGCCGTATTCCACAGTGTCGGCAACTCGCTTTGATACGATTGGATAACCGTATGTCTCAATTACCTTTCTGAAGTTCATTTCTGGGCGCAAAACAACTACATTTTCTGTGTTCATTGCAAACTGCCGGACTTCAGGAAATTCAAGACCAGTATCACAAAATACAGCCGGCACATCTGGATATATTTTGCGCACCAAATCGAGAAGGACGGTAGAATCTTTCCCACCAGAAAATGCGACATAGACCAATCCATTATAATGTCCGTACCATTCTATAATGCGAGCGGTTGTAACTTGGATTTTCTTATCCAAGCTCCAGGATTGCATGGTCTCTAAATCTTCTTTTGTGTATATAAAAACATCCCCTCTCTATAACGGTTGCCCATTCTTTCAATGTACTCCCAACAGGGGAACGGCTCTGTCTGAAAGCACTTTTCACAGCAGCTCTCGCACACAAAGCCGTACTCCTTGTTGTATGGGCATGGATTGGTAGTTTGGACTTCTTTGCCGCATATGGAGCACTTCATTTTGTTTCCTCCGCAGGTGCCATTTTTGCCTTAATGTCCGCCTCATGAAGCGCCATGACATCTGCGTACATTTTATCGCCAATCAGCCGCTTGAACTTTGCGGCGGCTTTTTCAGCATGGGGAACACGCTCCAATTCAAAGGGGCGCATGTGCCACTGAATCAATCCGGCCACATAAAGAACATCAAGAGCAGGCTGGGTGTAAAAGAGGCTGTCATATGCGGAGACATGATGGTGCTCATAGTAATGAGCAATGTCGGTATCTTCACCCTTGCTGTTTTTGAATGCCTTAGTAAAAGCCTTGCCGATATCATGCAACATTGCCGCCTCATACAGCTCAGGGGAACCATTGTGGATATTCGCATATGTAGCGATGCAATGAGCGCCAACCGTTAGATCATGATGGGGATTATCCTGATCCAGCCAGGCCAAGCCATTTTCGCCCCAGAAAAGCTCTTTCACATCCAGCGTCTTAAAACCATCCGGGTAAATCACATGAATCTTGTCCCATCCCTCATAATACTGGGGAATCCAAATGGACTTATACATCCGCTCCAGGACTTCATAGGGGACAACGCGATCCCGATGCTTGCTGCGCTCCACGCAATCGGCAAAAGGAGTTGCCATGAATTCGCACACTTTTTCGCACGGGACTTTGCTCAGCCGCTGAATGGTGTCCATACGGCGCTTATAGTTGATATTCGTTGCGTCGTAAATGACATTTCTGCCGTTGCTCAAATCCTCGATCACACGGCGGTGAAGCACATCAAACACCTTACCATTATTGTTCTGATCCTGGACATCCCCAAGGATCTCTTCGCGGATTGCGTCGCTGGAATGAACCACAGCATTAAACTCTTCTTTCAGCTTTTCCGCATAGCAGGACTTCCCGCTGTAAGGAAGCCCGACCATCATCATAAACATCGGTTTCATATTGTCCCTCCATATACTCAAGCAGCACAGCCGATCTCGCTTTTGAAATTGTACTTAAACAGATCAATCAGCGTCTGGTTTAATACATAGTCAACGGCTCGATTAACGGTTGGCGTATGCTCTTCCATATATTTTGCCTTTGTCTCTTTCATCTTTGATGTGTAGACTTCCGCCATATTAACAGCGTCATCTTTACTCAGGCACCCAAATTTAATTTGTTTGAGATAATCTGCTTTCTTGGAGAGCAGGCAATCTTCATATGCCTCACCTGCAAGCCACCTTGTCATGAATTCGTCAAGCCTTAAAATATGGTGCAATTGCTTTGGGTCGTACCCGAACCGTTCAATCTTATCTATTGTTGCAGGATATGGGTGGCAGAGCGCCTTTTGCTTCTCCATTGCGGTGCCAACCATACAATTCAGAGATGCAAAGTCGTTGTATCTCCCGATCAACTCGCGGGAGTCCAAGACCGGCTGAAAAAGAGACGCATACTTCGGATTAAGAATTCTGTATTTCGTGAAAAGGATCTCAACAAAATTGATGTTCTGTTTTCTGAAGCAATCAAACATCAGGCGGATGTCTTTCACATCAACATGCTCATCATTTTCCATGATGTGCGTGTAACTATACGGCTTTCGGTTCAATACAAAATCCTCGAAAGAGGGGAGGACGATGAGCTTTGAATCTACATCGCTCCCCTCGTAGTCGAGCTTATAATTTTGCGACCCTTGCAGGAAAATGCCGACCCATTCCGGGTGCTTTTCCTTTACAGCGTCTAAATGTTCTGAAAGCCGGCGCATGATTTTTTCATCATGGCTCCGCTCTTCTATCTCAAACACTCCTTTCATTAAGTGAATGGATTTTTGTTCCCATATCCAAAGAAGATATCAAAAATATCAGACAGATCATCGTCGCCTGTTTTTGGGATATGGTTTGACCTCTGCTCGTTCTTTTTGTCCGGTTTGTAATCGATGTTGTAGGACATGTTCTTTGTCCAGCGCTCATTTCTGGTTCTGCTTCGCAGGACAATTGGATCTGAAATACTCCGTTTTACACGCTTGGCAAGCAGAGCACCGGATAACTCATTTCCGTTATCATCGAAAAAATCCGACATCTTTGGGACAGAGATATAAAGGTGTGTTACCCCGTCTACGGTGTCTTCTTTCTCAAGACGGACACCATATTGCCGCCAGGGTTCGATCATTTCCTTGTTTGTCATGCGGCATCTGCTACTTCCTGGGACTCTTCCATATCAGGAGCAGAGGCCACCTCTTTGATAATGCCCTCCAGCACCTTGAACGCAAAGTTCTTGTGCTTGTAAGCGGTGAACTTTGGGCGGTTCACGATGCGGCAGACAACGCCCTCGCGCACATGGGACTTGCCGATGGGATCAGCACCGTCGTAGTAACACTCGGCTACGGTTTTTACCCACTCACCGGGACTATCAGACTCAGGCACAAACCCAGACCACAGGAGCGGGACGCAGTTCACGCCCATCTGTTCACACCGATAGCGCATGAAGAAAGGCGGGTACTCCACAACATCCCCATCTTCATTGGTCGTGGTCATGCGATACACATAAAAGGCAGACTTCGGAGCGTCTACACCATTCGGATCACATCCAAAACTGAATACAGTCTGCTTGCCGTACTGCTTCACAAACTCCTTATCTCCGACCTTCTTGTTGTCGCAGGAGGCCATGATCGGCGTACCGTCGTCGGTAAATCCGACCACCTCATAGTAAACGGTTTCGCCCTTATGAAGCTTGCCCTCGAACACCTTGGCGTGTTGCTCCCGAAATGCGTTGCTTCCATAAAAGCCGCCGTCAAAGGTGTCGAGAACAACGCGGCGGGTTCCCGTGACATAGCCCCAGTCATAGATCGGTTTCCCAGGCCGGCGCAGCAGCTTGTCCATAAAGGACTTTTTATAACCAGACAGCACGGGGAGGTAGCCGGTTCGCTGGGATGTACCGTGCATCTTCAGCGTGATCTCAACAAGATCTCCCTGGTGGAAAGCGCTGAGGTTATAAGGAAGCTGTTCCGTGTCCGCATGTTCCATGAACAGGGGAGAGATGGGGTCTTTGCGCTTTCTGGTACGATTGCCGGCACCAACAGAATTTCCCTTTTTACGAACTGGGATATACTTTTCACAGATCGTAACGCCGTTGAGCTGCGTAATAGTGTCGCCCTCTTTGAGCTGAGAGATATCCGTGAAATCCGCAAGGGATGACAGGGGCATGAACAGGCCGTCGCTCTTCTCGCCGCGAAGCTTCAGCGCCTTGATATTCCTCTTCTCTGGATCGAGATAGCCACCAGCGGGGCTCCCGTTCTCATCTTTTCTGCGCAGAAGGTCGTTCTTCTGGGCGAACTCAACACCAAGTTGGCCGTCAACGGGGAAGTAGACACCCAGCTCGTCAGGCTGCGTATCAAGCCCAACGATTACCGTATTACCGAAACACTCGCCGCAGAGCAGGCGATCTGCATTGGAGTGCTTACGCAGGTTTTTAATCCTGGTTACAAAAGCGTTATACATTGCATCACCTCAAATAGATTAACTAATTCCTAACTTAATCGCTGTCAAGGATCTTGATACCGACACCTTTATCTCCAATCTCCTTCAACACGGAATAGAGCGTTTCATCGCCATAGCCAATATTCTTGAACAGAATCGTATATCCGTCTTCGATCAGATTCGTACACTCATCATACAGCTCTTTTGAAAACCATCCCTCAGAGATAATCTTTTCAATGGTATCAATTTCGCCGCAGGATTCGTTATCCAAAATACAGGAGTCCAGCTCCTCTTTTGTAGTGCATCGTTCCCCAGCCGTCGTTTCATACCCAGCGTCAGAGAGCAGAAGCATTTCGACGATCCCGTAAAAATATTTGATCTCAGGATATTTCTCTGCGACATCAGAGGGGATATCGGGATTAGCTTTATACGCAATTATGAAACTTGAGCTACTGCTATTTGTAACAAAATCAGTTCTTACTTTCATGGTTCACCCCTTGTGGATATAATCATAGAAACGTCTGTATGTGCCGAACCGATCTTTCAGACTGGCGACGATTTCAGCGGGGTTCAGATGGAATCTGGAACACACCTCGGTCACATACTCGCTGTCATAAAGTTTCTTGCGTCTCTTATTGAGCTGTTTTACCTTATCGAAAACTTCATCACGAGAGACTTTATATTCTCTTTCCAGATACTTTGCCAGATCTTTGTTGGAATACTCGATAAACTGGCAGATGGGGCAGCACTCTTCCGGGATGCTATAATACCCATCATCGCGCTCCAGCATCATCTCTTCCAGCTCTTCATCGGTCTTCTCGTTCAGCTCCGTATCGGTCATACCATTAAAGCGAGACCAGGATTGCTGCATTTCCTCCTGGATCAGACGAAGCATTACTTCTCTGGGTGCGCTCAGCATCTCATCCTGGCAAATGGTATGGCCGTTTACGCACTCGACCATCTCTGCCTCTTGTAGCGACATATCCCATCCGCTCTCGACATTGCCGCAAATATCGCAAACAAAACTGGAGCTGCTGGAATTGGTCACAAAATCTTTTCTGAATTTCATATGACACCTCTTTTACTGCTTAATCGGGCATACTGCCATGCCCCGCTCTTTTAGAAATTGGATTGCCTTGTCAGCGGAAAGATGCCCCATAATCCATTCAAGTGTGACATCTTTCTTTTCTTCATTGATTTCAATAATAGAAATTGAAGAAAAGTCCTTTTGAAACAAATCTATAGGTTCAGCAAGCCACTCTTTACACAAATGTAAATACGGACGGTGTAAAATAAATGTGCGGGAAGAAAATATGCTGTGATCTGGTTTTTTCTCAAAGCGCTCAAACGCCTGTTCAAAGGTTGCATCTTTTAGAATTATTTTTAAGTCAGTTACATCGCTTTCCTCTTTGCAAAACCAACCCGTATATCCAAACCTGTTCCACTCTCCATGGTCGAGTTGATACATATAATAAGAGTTGTAAATCTTCAGCATAAGATTTTTCCTCAATGGTGATTAAATCTTCTCACTGTAAATTCTTGCTCAGGGAGAATGTGATGCTCAAGCTCAGAGCCGACATCTGTATGATCTTCATACTCCAGCTCTACCAGGTATTCCTTATCGCCAATATCCTCTTTGATTTTTGAGAGAAGTTCTTTTGTATGGCGCTCTACCTCCGCCGCTCGCTCTGGGGAATCGAAGTAGTCAATATACTCGCTGTCCGGGTGCTCTTCTCTCCACTTCTTTTCAAATGTGGGCTTATCAGAAGACCACCAACCTCCCTCGCCGTAATCCGTAAGAAATTCTGCGTCATCACGAACTTCATCCATGACTAAGCTCTCAAACATTTCTTTCTGGATCGGCGTTGCCTCCATGAAATCATTTAGAAGCTGCGTTACATAGTCACTACCGTATCGCCTTGCCATGGCGGAAATCTGCTCTGCGCCGTCTTCTTTGCTCTCAAACGCAAGGATAAAACTGCTGGAAGAACTATTGGTTACAAAATCTTGTCTTACTTTCATGTACCCTCCTTAGCCGTCTCTGCCGGCTCCCCACTGGCAATCGATTTCCGCAAAACCATTTTCCTCAGTGATATCGTCAATTGCAGCGGTGTTAAAATAAGAGTAGTCAACATCGTAGTCCGGGTAGCCGTCCTCGTCCTCATCGATATCCTGCCGATCCTCCGACACGACGAACTGATCACCAGCGTGTTCCTTGATGTAATCCTCTTTCGGAGTAACATCGACACCTGCCCAGTCCGCCTCTAACCATCTGCCCCATCGGTCGTTCTTGATATTCTCCAGAATCTCTTCCGATGTATAAACCTCAATACGATCTTTGTGCTTTTCAAGAATGGCCTGCGCCTTGATAGGATCTGCGATGCGGGCAAAGCAGCAAATAAAGCTACTGGAGCTACTGTTCGTCACAAAATCGCTACGAATTTTCATCTTCTCACCTCTTTAATGATGACTTTCCAGGAAATCAATAGAGACATCCCAATTTCCGTATCTATCTGATAATCCCCATCCGCTAAACCCGTTATGGATAAAGTTTTCAAAAGCACCGTCGTTATCCCCGTCGCCACATTCATATCGAATAGACTCTCCAGGCTCCAGAATAAATCGGTCTTCTGCGTCATCCAGAATCTTAGAGACCAAAGATAAAACGACATCCCTTGCAGTCATTGTCTTATCAGAATGGTTTGTAATCAAAAAACTGCTGGAACTGCTGTTAGTTACAAAGTCCTTTCTATACTTCAAAATACTACTCCTTAATCAAGCCATTTGTTTTCCAGGTACAAGAAAGCGCATACAGCTCCACATGTGAGTAGCACCCATATCACCCAGAAGACTACGGTATAAATAGTTTCGTTCTGTTCCATATGGGCAATCACCTGCTCTGGGGTCATATCACGAAACAGGGCAGACGAATCGTTGATCGTACCGTTTTGCAGAGATGTGTAAATCGTACCTGTCATCGGCATCGGAACGACATTGTAATAGTAGCGATCATCGGAACCCACATAAATATAATTCATGCGGTTATCTACCCCGACAGAATCAAGATTAAGGCGCTCGGCAGGAAGTTCGATTGACTTATATGGAAATGTGCGCCCCTGGAATGTGATTTCCTCTACATGCCTACGATCACTCCAAACATGATCCCATGTGTAATAAACCTCAGTCTCGGTGCGTTTCTTTCCGTTGCTATCCGTTTTGGTAACGGTTCTGGTGTGCCTGGTGTATTCCTCTTTGTTCTTTTCAATGTAGATAAATCCGCCGCCAATTTCATCATAGGTTACAGACGAATTGGATGATACATCGCCATATACAAGGACATTTCCAAAATTGGTGTCCATCCCATAATAGAACTGGTCTGTATTCTCGATAACTGTAGCGGTGCGATATGACTCGCTTTTTGAAACTGCTCCTTGCAAGATTGCGTCGCTGACAAAAATGCCAATGAAAATCATCACAAGGACAATGATGACACTGAAAAGAACCTCTCTCTTTTTAATTCTCATCGGCAAACAAGTCCTGCGGTGCGTCTACCGGCGCATCATAGTCCGTATAGGTCGTATCAATCGCCTCATATCCCAGGATATTCAGAATAATGTTGTTGGGGAAAGAACGCACCATCTTGTTATAGGAGCGAACCTGCTCGTTGTAATTGTTGCGATACTGCGCGATCTGGTTTTCGGTCAAGGCAAGCTCATTCATCAACTGTTTGTAGTTTTCATTGGCCTTTAACTCAGGATAAGCCTCCGCAACAGCGGTAATTTCCATTTGAGCGCCCTCTACATCGCCGTGTTCCATGCTGTTTCTGGCGGAGACGATACTCTCCATCGTCTCACCCTCATAATCCTGGTAGGACTGCACGGCATCGACCAGATTGAACACAAGGTCATAGCGGCGCTTTTCCGCAACATTGATATCGGCCTGGGCTGCGTTGATCTGTTCCTCCAAAAAGATCGCCTTGTTGTTGGAGCTGATGAACAGACCGCCGATCAAAAGGATAATGGCAAGGACGATTCCCACCACAATCCAAGTGGTTTTATTTTTCACTTGTAGTCACTCCATTCATGTTACTTTTGATAATTTGAATTGCCTCTTCATCTTCTATATAAAATGGGTCTCGATCCCGAAACAGAGAAGAGCAAATAAGCAATTGGCAAAACCTCAAATCAGGATACATTTCCCATATATCCGCAAGCTGATTGCAGAATTTGCGAATTCTTTTTATATCTCTCATGGTTACACCGTCTTCTCCGTACTGCTGCAAATCACAATCTGAGGACGAATAGGACAGCCGCCCATGCAGGCTGATCGCTTCTTACATCCTGGGCAGGAGGTTCGGAAGTGGTTTCTAAAATCCTCAAATTGGCTGCTGTTCCAGGCGTTTTGAATGGTGTCGTTGGAAATATCGTAAGCCCAGCGAAGATCCTGATTGTCAAATGAGCAGGGGAGGGCTTTCATGTCAGAAGTGATATACATACTCCATCGCCCACCCTCGCATGTGTCGATACTGTTAGGATCGATATTGTGCGTATAATTGAGAATAGCCGGGATGGAACAGGAGTCAAACCCAACTTTGAACGGCGCATCCATGTGGTCGATGGTGTCAAAGAATTTCTGCACCTTTGGATCGCCGGCATGGAGCACATTTTCCTCACTACCCAGGCCAACTGGCTTATGGAGCAGGAAAATCACTGCGTTAATCCCGTTCGGAAAATCATGATTGCTCAGCCGCTCGATAGCCTCGTCAATGGAGTTCTGACCGAGAACATAATGAATGTTCGTTTTGATTCCGGCATCAAGCAGCATTTGAATGGCGCGGAGGGTATGCGGTTGACGATACCAGGAAATTGCCACCGCTCCGCAATACTCTTTGCACAGGGAAACGATCTCGTCTGTAAAGCCAAGGCCGGAGCTGGTGAAGTTGGGGACGATGTTGTTCTCTCGACAATACTGAAGAATCTCCGCAAAGTTTTCATGCTGGTCAACATCGCCGCGCCCACCAAGCGCAAGCTGGAACGTCTTGCCTTTGCACTCGTCTACAATGCGCTTGAAATTTTCAAGGGACATATTTGGATGGTGCGTTTTAAGGCCATTTTGATAACACTGAACGCCTGACTTGAGACAAAGACCGCTGGCACCATGCACACAATGTCCCATCACGCCGACATCAATCAGCTCCGGGTAAGATGTCATAAACGGGTCAACGCCGGTGCCCTTCCCGTTTTCATCGATCACTCCGCTTCTGGCATAGAACCCCGTCTTCGGATCAAACATGGAAACAAAGCGGTTTTTACGGTCTATCTTTTTGAGCATATAAATTGATACTCCCTTCCTCTTTTGCGGTTGTTTTTCACCGGTTTTTATTGAGATTATTTGTGTATTTTCAGGTTGGTAGCGATTACATTTTGCCTTGTGTTCCCAATGGAACGATAGAAGCCGTCCGGGTTGAATTGGCGAATCACTTCATAGATTTCTTTCTTTCCATTTTCGGTAAGAACCAGGTTCGATGTCTCATCTGCGTGGGTAAATGCAAATGTGCGATTGGCTTTCGGATACATCTTGGAAACCTTTTTCAGTTCATTACCCACAGCCTCATGAAATCGACGCTCTTCAAATCTGCCGTACCGGAAACTGCCCTGAAACTCATTCCACACATTGGTGTCGTCACTCCGCTCTTCTCCAAACAGCTCTTCAGAAGTGCATTCTGTAGGGAAAAGACCAGCGCCGTGCCGCGTAAAGTAAGTTCTTGTAACAAAACAAACCTCCAAATCAGCAGATTTTGAAAGCCCGCTATTATAGAGAATTTTGTTGACACCAGAGAGCCCAGTGCGGGAAGTGGTGAGATGGGGAGCAAACTCTTCATAGAACTCATCCAGCAACAGACCTTGTGCGCCCTCAAACACAATGCCGCCATACTCGTGTACGATATTATCATCGGTCACAGTGCAATACCGCATCATCTCATTGACTTGCAGAATCCAGTTGTCGATCACATTTTCACTGAGGATCACATTCAAATCCGCAAGAGAAACAGACGATACGCCGAGATCTTTTAGCCTTTTCGGGAGGTAGTAGTCGCGCTGCATCTGAAGAGAATGCTTTAGATCTACCGAACCAACACAGCCAGGGGTGATTGTATACCCAACGCCGTGATTGCGATACCGCAGAACCGTTTCGTTAATGCCAATCCCGCAGCTTCCATGCCTCTGATCACCCCTTGCTCTCTCAACAATTTGGTTTACCAGCATGTCGTAGGGAGTTGTAATTTTACAGTTGTGGTTGATATATACCTTGGGCTGCAACCACCATTCTCTGCGAAGATTATCAAGCTCCTTGCAGAACAACATGGGGTTCAAAATAAAATCGCCAGAAAGGTAAGTATCGGTATTCCTCACGAAACTCCCAGCACCAAAGTGACTGAACACATGACGCTTTGGATTTCCATATGCAGGAACCACAACGGTATGTCCGGCCTGTGCGCCGCCATTGAACCGGATGTTTAACACACTCCCGTTCTTTGACAACTTGCTACAGAAGCAATCGGTCATCAATCCCTTGCCCTCGTCGCCAAAGTTTGCGCCGATCACAACCTTTACCTGCTTATTCATACCAATACCCCTTTCTGGCATTTCATCTTATTTTATTTTTAGAACTCGACTACATCGCTCTTGGCGGTTACACTCTTTAGACCGTCCAGGGCGCTCTTCACCACAATGGAGGTGGAGCCGTCCCAGCTTGCGGCAACCTCGTCTACATCCTTGCCGCCCATGGTTTCCAGAATGGACACGATGATCTCCGGCACCTTGGTGTAGTCGCTGACCTTGATAACGCGCTCGCCCATCAAAGACCGCCACTTGGCAATTCGGCTGCTGTCCCCGTAACGATCCAGAACCAGATGGAACACCTCGTACTTGCGATTGACCAGGTTGAGAAGTTCATCTACAGGGATATCACGCTCAACGGTGTCGCCAAAGATTTGCTTGATTTCCCGCGCACTCAGCTTAGTGGGATAACAGTCGTCACCCATGGTGAAAAGGAAACCCTTTTGATTTCTCTTGTTCAGACAATCAATGTCCGTGTGCATGGCGGCAAAGTACCAGGCGAGAGGATAGCTCTCAAACCCGTTTCCACCACCGCCGCGCTCAAAGTAGAGCTGCGTCAACTGCTCCGCAATGCGGATATCGGACTCGAACTGCGTAGCCTGAAACGGAGTGGTGTCGCACATGGCATCCCCAATGGCGTTGAACATAATCTGGGGATCAGTGACCGGCTTGCGATCCAGAATCTCAGATACCAGCACATTCAGTTTCTTTGCTACACCCTCCAGAATGTCGCTCATGGAACCTGTTACATCCAGGCCAATGATAATCGCATTGCTGCTCGGATGGTCTGCGCTGTCCCGGCTTTCTCTGACCGGGATATCTTTCGGATCAAATTCTGCTTTCATCATTTTGCTGGTGTAAATACCAGCGGCGCTCTTTCCAGCGATAGAACTCTTGGAATAACTGTCCCAATCGTGGGGAGTCCAACTTCCACAACCCATACTTCATTCCTCCTACTTGTAAATGTCTGATTTTGTTACTTGCATATTGACAAACTTACGTTCTCCGTAAGATTTATCCAGTGTTTTGTTCCATCGACTAAATTCCTCCACCGCATCATGCGCCGACCCTGTATTCAGAAACTGGCGAAATGCTTCTGGGAGAGAGGACAAATCCGATATCTGCCGACCAATCAGCTTTGCGGATTCCAAGTCCGTCATGGCATCGGATTTCTTTTCACTCTTTGCCTTGAGCGGCATCACATCGTAAATAACACGCGGGACTCCAATCATCTTTGCTCCAAGCTTTTGTGTATACCACCAGCCTCCGAGCGGAAGAACGGCGTGTTTGGACGGAGTGATAAAACAGTTCTGTATGGTAAGCCCGTTATGAGCAATTCCTACATAGCTGAAATAACAGCATAGATTGGAAAGCCGGCTCATAATCCAGGCCACATGACGATCAGGGATAGAACCGCCAAAGAAATCTGCTACATCGGAGAGCAGGAAAACATCTTCTGGCTTTTTCAGCACAATGCAGTACCGTCCATCTTCCAGAGAAAGCGCATACAATATCTGCGGCATGAATCTGGATATCTCATCCTCCATTTTTCTATTTGCATACCTTAGTCCTTTGATTTGCTCCATTGCGTTATCAAAAAACTTTTTATTTTTCTGCGCAAACAGATATGTAACGGACGAATTTGCGATATATGCTTCGCCAAGCTCAAATGGGACTTGCTTCAGATATCTCCCTACATACTTCTTTCCAGACTTATCTTTTAGAATGATCTGGTTACTGACCTCCCAGGTGCCGGCATCAATCAACCTGAGAGCTTCCTCATAAAGCTGGTTTACCTTTGCCATGACCTCGTTTGCTTTTGGATCTGTGCTAATATCGGGGTGATACACCCTTGCGATTTCCCGATATTCCGCAATCACATCTTGTTTGCAGTCAGAAGAAAAAATGTCTCCGCATTTTTTAGCCGATAAAATTTGCTGCGAAGTCACCATCTGAACCAATCACCCCATTTGATGTAAGTATTTTTCCAGGCCGTCCACAGCGTTGTTCATCACGCTAATTCGCCCTTTCATGGACGCAATCGTATTCTCAATCTCGGACTTGTCTCTCGCAATGTAGTAGCCGTTCCCATTGGAACAGATCGGATCGCCCTTGCATCTCGCAGAGTTCACCATGTTTCTAACCCTTACGCCAGACACGCCGAACGCAGAGGCAATTGTGGAGCCGCGAATAGGCTGCTTTCTGCCGTTGGAATTTCTTTTGATGTATTCGGTAACTGCTTCCATAGCACATTCCTCCTGGTAAAATCAAAGGAGAGGTGGAACCCCCACCTCTCCTAAAACGATTACAGTCCTCTCAGAGCCTCTTCAACGGGCGCATAGCGCTCGGTGTTCAAGGTCTCAAGCAAGCACTCGTAAGGATCGGTCTGTCCGCTCATAACCATCTTCACGATGTTCGTGCTGAACCCGCTGACCAGGGCAACGCCAAGGTCGTTTTCCTTGACAGGAATCGTACCGGTTCTGCTGTTCACATTCCAGAACACAAGGCGTGGGAGCTGGTATCCAGCATCCGCATAGCGCTGAGCGAGAACCGTAAACAGCCGGGCATCGACGCATCTGTACCCTCTCCGGTGGGTGTTTGTCACGGCGCATCCGTCAAACTCCATGTCGGAAATGATGAGGATGTTGTGAGGAATGTCGCTCTGAGACATGTTGTTCTTGATAGCGGTGTCCAAAATCAGATCAAACACGGCCTCGATATTGGTGTTCGCCATCTCGTTATGGCTCAGCGCAATCCTGATCTTATCCCGCAGAGTCTTGCCGTGGCTGAAATCAACCAGCCGAGGATTCTCGGAGAAGGTGATATAGTTGTCCTTGAATTGGCCGGAAGAGCGCTCAGCGAAATAGATCGCCAGTGCGTTTGCCACATCCAGAGCGGTCACATTACCGCCTCCGACTCTGCTGGTCATACTGCCACTTCCGTCTGCGACAACGATGGTATTACCGCATCCGTTCACGGTATCGGGAAGGGACTTCCAAAGAGCCTCCAGCGTCTGATCCAGAGCCTTAACGGTCGTACCCCATCCACCATTGGTGTACCGATGTACGATGTCGTGGGGGAAGAGGGTGGAGGCGTTGATCTTAGTCTCGCCCTTTTCCAGCTTGGAGAGGAAGTCGCGGCGGCGCTCTTCGTCATGACGCAGGAACGCGCTGTTGTAAATCAGATTGGCGCGGGACGGGACGGCCTCATACTTGATCTCGTCCCACTCCTTTGCGGACATCTTCTTCTCCACGATATCCAGCTTCGTGCGCAGAGCGGAAAGCGCACGGCGGTAGTCCCACTCCTGAATGCCGATGTAACCGCAAATCAGCTTTGCATAGCGGCGCTTATCAGCAGAGGAAGAGTGCAGAGAGGGGAGCCACTTTGCCAGCAGGGAAACGCTGTTGCCGCTGTTCATGTTGGCAATGTCTTCCTTGAGCTGGGCGCACACCACATCCAGTACATCGCCCTGCAAATCGGTATCAAACAGACACCAGAGATCGTCCCAGCGGCCATACTCAGGCACCAGGCGAATCACCGGCTTGACATACTCAGGAGAGTTCTTTGCCATATACTCCAGCACAACGCGGAACAGACGGCGCTCTCCCAGGCCACCTCGAATATCGCGGGCGAAGAACAGCCACTTCATCGCCGTGACCTGATCCTCGAAGAAAGCCCTTGTGAACCTGGCTGCGATGTCTGCCGGGGTTGCTCTGCGGAGAGAAGACACGGCAAAGTTCAGATCGAGCAGCTCCTTACCGGAGGTACGGTAGCCAACAGCGCCGTTTTCCGTAACAGAGACATTGTACTCGTCGTTCAGCGTGTTCTTCATTGCGGACATGAAATTGTTGCTCATTTTAGATTCCTCCTTAGATTGATTAACTAAATCCTAACAGAAAACTTCAAGGCACTTATGTCCATTGTGTTGCTGCTTGTGCCTTAAAGGAGGCAAGAGGCGGAAAGGATTTGAACCTTATCGTTTCAGATTATGAGTCTAAAAACTTTAACCAGTGTTTTGCTGTGCGCCTCTTATCATGGGAGCTTTTTTCGGAAACTTCCCAGAACCGAACCATTGCTGCCAACTTTTTAGGGACTGTTTGAATGGTGAAGTCAACTCTTACCCCTGGTGCAGCAGGCAGGAATCGAACCTGCGATGGCGGCTGGCCTTTTTGAATATTGCTGTTCGTGTACCAAAAGCACACACTTTTTATAGCCGCTGTCTTACCACTTGACCACTACTGCGTAAATGTCTGTCTTTCCAGACTGTCACCATTTCTGCCCATTTATGAGGTTGGTTTAGAATGGTTTAAGCAGCTCTTCCTCCGGTGCCAGGAGCGGGACTTGAACCCGCGACCACGTGCTTAACAGGCAAATCAGAAAGTTGTTGTGTGCGGATCATACAATTCGCATGGGGTGATATTACGTGCTCTACCGCTGAGCTATCCTGGCATATGGCCTATGCGGTCAGAATCGAACTGACAATCTACCAATCGCACCCGCATTGTACTTCTGCCGGCGTTACGCATAGATATTAGTGTTAGGCTCACCAGAATTGCACTGGAGCACTTCTTCGGTTCTGGTACAACCATTGAAGCGTGACCCTTACCTAACTGTGATCATATTTTAGATGTTCCTACAACCAACCAAATAAAGAAAGGAGGCGGTGCGGGAGGGAGGACTTGAACCTCCGACAAACAGATTCCTATTTTGATGTTGCTGTACGCGCTTTTGCAAAGCACAAACTATTTTGTCCGTTGCTCTACCATCTGAGCTACTCCCGCATGTTCTATTATATCTAACAATCCAGACTCGATAAAATTAACCGCACTGGACATTATTTTTTGTGACGGCTTTGGGAGCTTCGGAGTCGAACCGAACGCAAAGTTTTTGCAGAACTTCAAAGAAAATTGCTGTAAGTGCTCGCCGCCCTATACACATTGATGCTGTCACCGGACGCTCCCATTTGGTGCTGGTGGCGGGGATCGAACCCGCACGGGGTATCCCCACGGGATTTTAAGTCCCGTCTGTCTGCCTGTTCCATCACACCAGCAGATTGGCGGGGCAGACAGGACTCGAACCTGCACATCCTTTCGGATTACTGGTGGTTTAGCAAACCACTTCCTTACCAGTTAGGATTACTGCCCCAAAACAAACAAGGCGCTTTTTATGTTGAATTTCAAGTTCAATTTTGTGTTAGATTGCTGTATGCGCCTTAAATTATCTTCACCCACAACACGACACATGATATGTTTTCAAATTTTCATACATACAAAATTGCTGTTAGTGTCGTAACTACCGGCATCCGATCAGGATGCTGTTTCGCTCTCTTCCTCCGCTTCATCAACGGCCAGGAGCTTGGAGAAATTCTTGATCACAACGCAGTTGCGCTTCTGGTTATGAACCAGCGTGTCACGCTGCTCCGTAAGCCGGGAGATGTACTCGTCAATCTCGGACTTAGTATCTTCAATCTCCTGGTTTACCAATTCCAGGCCAGAGATTGCCCGCGTTACGATGTCAACGGCACTCTCCGCATCCGCCTGGAGCTGATGAAGCTTTCTCTCTTTCTCAGAGATGATATCAACATAGATTTTCTTCATCAGCATCACTTCAACCCTTCCATACTCACGATTGCATTGGAACCGGAAACAGTGGGAAGCTCGCCGTTCCACTTCTCATACATAATCTTATCAATTAGCTCAGGTGTAAGAGAAGCTGCAATCTGAGCATTTGCATCAGCCTCGGCCTCAGCAGCAATTCTGGTTGCTTCAGCCTTTGCCTCCGCCTCGATGATTGCCTTTTCCGCCGCAATCTGGGCAACCTCTTTATCCTTCTCAGCCTGCACCTTGGCAGTCTGCGCTTCAATATTTGCAAGCTCAAGTTCCTGCTGAGCATTTACCTTCTTCTGGATCGCCGCTGCGGTCTCTGCATCCACAGAAATATCCGTAAAGTTTACGGTGTCAATGATGATGCCGTATTTATCAAACTTATCACGCAGGTATACATCAAGCTCCGCATTGATTTCGGTTCGTTTGTCGCCAAAAATATCCGTTACAGGATAATTTGCAGATACCTCTTGCGTCCAGGCAATAATCTTGGGTTTGATAAATGTATTCTTGATTTCCTCGCCGGACTTACCCTTAAACAGGGTAAAGGTTTCCGCTACACGGTCTTCGTCAAAGCGATAGGAGAACTCCAGATTAACACGAACCGTCTTCCCGTCAGAGGTCGGGATGTTGAAGCTCTCATCGTTAGGGGAATCTCCTTTGCTCTCAGCAGTAAGATAGGACTGCTCAATGCCGATGGAGTATGTCGTTACCTTCTTGGTGGGAGAGACAAGGTGCCATCCCTGCTGTAGAACCTCGCCGTCCACGCCGCCGTTCATGTTATACACGACACCGACATAGCCGGCTGGGATTCGCTCGGTACACATAAGACCCAGGATCACACCGCCGAAAAGAATCACGGCAAGCACAATTGCGCCGATAAAACCCTTTTTAACCATTCTGTTCTGTACCATCCTTTTCTTCTTCAGTTTTTTCTTTGTAGTCATCTTTTGACATGGAAGTTTTTGCGTCCTTTATCAATCGGGAAACGAACTTCCCGATAGGGATAAAGCAAAAGGAAAGTAAAAGCCATAACACTGCAACGCCGAGAAACAGGAGCAATATAAAGACTGGCATGTTATTCCTCCGTGTCTACCTGTTCGGCAGACTTTTTCTCTTTTTCATAGTCGCAGTCGGGCGGCTTCAGAATGGCGATGTAGTCGTCTCCGTTTATGTAGGAAGAGAGAGGACGAACCTGCCCGTTCGGTTGATTTCTCCGACATCCGCACTTGTAAAAGTTCAGATATTTGCAGCCATTGCAGGTGAGCTTCCGGTCTACCCAATAATAGCCGCTGTCACTTCTGGCCTTGCCCATATGTCATACACTCCTTCTTGTTAAACTGCGATTTATCAGCCTTGGAATCAGGCCGATCACCCGTCCGCCACTATCGTCAGGAGGATCGTCCATAGGTCTTCCGCACATTGGACAAAACCGAAAGTGAATTTCTTTCCCAGATGTGTCCACAAAAGTGTTTGTACCTGAGATAATGTGTGCGGAGTAGTCGACGGTGCCGTCTGTTTTATCCACAGCCCAAAACGGCCTCTCCTTACGACAGTAGGTACATACAATCAAATTACACCACTCCAATCATCTATTTTGGAACCAGCTCTAATTATCCGTTCAGGTATCGATCCTGCCCTCCCATAAAAGGTGTTCCACCTGGAACTGTTCGGATATAAAATTGATTAACTAATTCCTTATATATGACTTAAAGGGTCGCCCCTCCAAGTCAATGTGAAATCATCCTTTTGTATCTGGGAAGAAGTATTCTCTGAACTTATGATAATCACGAAGCTTCTTATTTGCAACGGATACGGACGGATATGTTTGATGGAAGACCCTTTCAATCGTCTCAATATCACCGCTCTGAATCTCTCCGTTTTCCAGCTCGTATGTGTATGCCCGGTTAAAGATTCCAGACCAGTAAACCTTGTCATAGGCAAAGAGGTTGATTTCTTCTCCGCCGCTCTTTCCAAAGTTGCGAATCAAAATACGTAGCGTTTTTGTATCAACTCGATCCGCACGGCATGTGCGCAAAAGAAAATCGGAATACACATACTTGAGTGTGATTACGCCTCTGCCCTGGGATTCATAACTGGTGGAGTCTCGATACTCCTTGATATAGTCCATGATGGTTTTGTTCGGGAAATATCTGCGGCCTTGAAACTCAATGCAGTCGTCCAGGACTTCTGCCTTTTTCATCGCAACAGCTTCCTCAGCGGAAAAGCCACACCAGGCCAAATAGATTGCCGTGATTTGTGTGCTGAATATTCTGTCGTCAATCCGCTCAGCAACCCATAGGGTGTCGCTGATTGATTGCTGGAGGGAAGAGAAGTCCTTGAAGTACCTTGTGTCGTAGACATGGTTCGATGGAATCATATCATAGGTCACATTTTTTAGGTTATCCAAATACGGCTGGTTAATCAAACCCCTTTCGTTCAACCACTTGATATACCGGTTGACTCTGCTTTTGTATGTGGCAAAAGCATTTAGGTTTGAGACATTCATCTTGCCGATCAGTATTGCGTACTCTTCTGTTGTGTAGCCATCCTCCAATGACTTTCCGATAGATCTCTCTGCTTTTTCAAGTCTCTTCCAGAAAGCATCGTACACCGATACAGACTGCTCCGAGAAATTCTCATTACCAGACTGGATGTACTGGCTACGGTAACTACTGTTATCCACGTGCCATCCTCCTATTTCTGATTGCCACTATGGAGTAGATTAGTTTACTCCTTACGAATGTTAATATAGCAGATGATCCGCCGTTTGTCAATAGGAAATAGCAAAATTATTTTTGCTTTTTCCAGGAAGCGAAAACACTGCTATAATATTGTGCGTACTCTTGACTTAGGCCAGAGCACCCGTTGGCAAAGAATGCGCTTAGCACCTCTTCCACCTCGTCCCGATCTGCCAAAACCGGAATACGAGCATTCAATTTCTTCCCGTACACTACATCACCAGATGCGTGTGCCGTCAAACGAACCTGGCTGCGCTGGATATTGAACATCATGTTCAACTGCTCATTTTGGATCACTTCTTCATAGGGGGCATCCTTGACTTTATGTAGCTCCTGCTGTGTCATCATGCCATACGCTGCGTTCATCATCTCCAGCCGCATTTCTCCCCATGGGCGGCAGGGAAGCAGCACACGGCTGGAGGATACACTTGTTAAATCGAAATCACCACTGGTCATCCGCTTGGATTCTACGCCGTTTCGTACTACCATTACTACTTTTCCTCCAAAACTTTTTGATTGACTTACGGGAAAATATGAGCTATAATAATTCCACAAGCGATAATAAAGTGTCGCTGCGCCTTTCACTATATCAGAAAATATTAGCCATGTCAACAGCGAAACGATAAAATATTATCTTTTGGAGGGACGCAGAATGGAGTCCGTGCTTTATACCAGGATAAAAGAGCTTTGTGAAAACAGAGGCATTTCGATGACAAAACTCTCAGAGGATCTTGGCATCGCCGCCTCTCTGATCCGTAAATGGAAAACAACAACATCACCTTCCGTCGATAAAGTCAAAATGATTGCTGAATATTTTGGTGTATCTGCTGACTACCTGATCGGCCTGTCCGACATCCAAGACTCCGCAGAAAAGCTGGTCGGAGACGAAGACTTTGTATCTCTGCAAAGAGCCAAGTCCAGGATGTCTCCGCAGGACAAGGAACGTATGATGGGTATGCTGCGCCTTGGATTCCACGAGGCTTTCAAGGACGAAGAGCAATAAGTCCTGTTTATCGGACACATGATTTGATATAGTTGCAATGAGTACCTGGATGGAGGTGTATCAATGATCCGATATCCGTTTATCTATAATCAGGTGTTGCAGATATACAGAGACATGGAACAGATTAGATTCCCGATTGAGCCAGACAACATCATTTCAAGATTTTCAAACTGCCGTATTAGAACCTATCAGCAATTTGCTCAAACAAACGGCTGTTCTATTCGGGACGTTATCTTGCTATGTGAAAGCAAATCGGGATGTACCCACTATGATGTGGCGAACAATCGATATCTGATTTTATGGAACTCAGACAACGCCGACAACAATGTTTCTGGAAGAAAGAGATGGACGAAAGCCCACGAGCTTGGGCATGTGGTTCTGAAACATCTTCCATTGGTCGCAGAACCTATGCTTGCTGAGCACGGATTTTGCCCGATGGAGACATCCGATTTTGAGATTGAAGCCGATCAGTTTGCGGCCACCCTGCTTTGTCCAATGCCGCTGTTTGCTATGCTTGAAATCAAATCCCCACTGGATATCCAAAGAGTGTTTGGCGTTTCCAACGAGGCATCCAACCACAGATGGGACGAATACATCAAGTGGTTGCGGTATCGGAGAAAAACCGCATGGGAGAATGACATGAAGCGGGTTGCCATGCAAAAGGGGATCATATTACCCTGACAAATTTTGCGCCGCAGTGCCGTTTCAATATCTCAGCCGGCGTTAGGCCGTTCTGCATGGTTCCATAACAGATCGGCTTTCGGTTGCAGTATATGTAATACTTGCCGTCCAGAATTTGAACGCCCCACAAATCCTTTGTCCTGGTTTCTGTGCCGTTCATCTTCTTCATCATTACGAACTCATCCACACTAATTTCTCCTGCACATCCATATGTTTTATCATGTTCCTGACAGCTCCCCAATTAAGGGGAGCTTGTTCTTTTCTCCAGCTCGTTTAACTCCCGGTTAGCCTCACCAATAGTGTCAGCGGAGAGAACGAACCGCCCGCAATCATCCAGCACTTCAATGTGCCCGCCGCGATTCACAAGGTTGTAAAGCATTTCAAACACCTCCTATTACATCTACCGTTTATCAACGGTGTAAATTAACCATCACGCTATATTTTGTTCGCCCCATTTGAGATACATTTTTCCATTCTCATCCATTTCGCGGGACATAAGTACAGACAGGAGATCGTAGTCCACACCGAACCGCTCATAGATTTCATCCAAATCTGTGTCCTGCCCGCGCATGAAGAGGTTGAGCTTTTCCTTTGCCAACACCATCTGCATCTGGTTTGACTCAATGCTTCCAAGATAGGTGACAAAATAAATGTTCTTCATCCGGGTGGAGTTGTACCGAATAAACCGCATATAGAACTGGCTCATCCGAGAGTTGTTGTAATGCAGCTCAGGAATGATTACAGTATCCACAAACTCAAAGTTTACAGAAGAGGGGAGACTTTGCTGGGTGCAGAGTAGAATTCCGTTCCCGCTTTCTTTCAGCGTTTTCCGAAGCTTCCGCCTGGCCGCAAGAGTCGTAGTCGATCCCGTGACCACAAACAGCGGTCTATTTGGAAAGCGGTCACGAATGGCATCCGCATATGCGTTGACCACGTTCTTATGACGCACACCGATAGCCACAATCTCGTCCTTTGCGTCATCCAGCATGTCCATTACCTTGGCAATTTTTGTAGGCAATCCGCCGTGGTATTCCTCCACCGTGTTTGGGGCAGCGCTGATTCTAAGGAGCAAAGTAATTTGCTGGATCAGGCGCATCATAGCGTCTTTACGCAGGTTCCCAGTAGATGCAAAATACCTTCTGCGCATCCGTTCAAAAAATTCAATCGCAGTTTTGTATACCTCGCGCTCCGCATCGGAGAACCGCACTGCAACCTGGTGTATCTTCTTGATGTCTTTTCCAGACACCTCCTTAAAAGTCCTGGTGATAACAAAACGATCCAGAATCTTTTTCAGTTCATCCGCATTGAAGATATCCTGATTGCGCTGGGCGACACCAAACACCGTGATCTTCTCAGGAAGATGGCTTTCCGAAAACAGCTTGAACCCCTTGCTGTACGGCGGAATGGGCATTCCATAATTTTCGTTCGGGTATTCGTGAAGCCCTTCCTCAATCCCGTCCTTCTTGCTATATCGGTCATAGCGATACACCGACTGGCACCAGGAGATCATATTCACCGAATTGTTATAGGCCAATTCAAGCTGAGGGAAAAATTCAGCGATATTATTTCTGGTGCTGGTTCCGGTCATCAGAAGTTTGAACCTACAACGACGAAACACATTCAGCACCGCCTTTGCCCGTTTGCTGGATGGGTTTGTCATTTCGTCGCTCTCATCAAAACAGAGGGCGATTTTCCCACCATGGGCTTTTACCCAGGACTTAATTTGCCGCTGATACTTGGACAGCATGTTTAAGGTGATAATGACAAAATCTCCGCGCTGAATACGCTCCAGGTCTTTAATACGATTTACCATCACATAGGGGAGATGGTAGCTTTGCAACACCACATCCCAGTTGTTCTTGATAGAGATCGCAGAAGACACTACCCAGGTACAAAATGCGTTCTGCCGCTCCATCCGATACAATCCAGACGCAATCCCAGCGAGGGTTTTGCCGGAGCCTTGCTCCCACTGAAGAAGCATATTTCTTTTTTGCAGGACAAGATTTAGGTCATGCTTTTGGATATCGTTGAGATAAATCTGTTCGTCGTTCTCGCTGTCGTATACAGTGAACTCAGCCAGAAATCGCCCAATATTCTCATCCATCACCATGGAGGACAAGGGCTGCTGTTCAATCTGGTATTCCTTCTGACGGCGGCGGATCATCTTTGCAAAGCATCCAAACTCTGCCGCATCCATTTGGTCATATACGATCTGATAAATGGGGATCGGCTGTTTCATCTGCTCCGACATACTGCGGGACATCTTCTGGCTGTACGCCTTGTAGCCGATAGAATATCCATAGTTCACCATGCGGATCACATCTTGAGGTTTCTTTGCGTTCTGTTTACGCACCGTATTCCGAAGATAGGCAAGCACTTTTGCCTCAGTGATTCTGACGCGGCACCACTCTTTGTAGGACATATCTGCGGGCTGCTTCTGCGTGTAATACTTGTTGATATACTCACAACATTTCACATACTTTTCCTGCAAAGCTGGATGGGATTTGATTGCATACAGGTATTTCTTTACCTGGTACATGAAGTCGCTTGAAACGCTGTTTTGCTGAGATAACTCCAGTAAAATATGAGAACGATTTTTACGAAACAAAGTTTGTGCGCCATCCAAAAATGAGCCGCGAACCTGCTCCACGCCTGCGCTGTTCAAGGACACGCCATCTGCAAACATTTGAGTGGAGTATGGAGATGCAGTCCATCCGTCCTGGTTGCTGTTGCGCTGCCAGAACTGCACCTTTGTTTCATATCCATTGACTCCAATGGAAGAGAAGGTGCCCTTGTCCAACTTGAACTGACCAAGGAAACTGAAGTTCCGTTCCAGCTCCTTAATCATATTGCCGTCAGAAAAGTCATCCGCCAGGAAAGAGGATGGGACAACAAGCGCCATGATACCCATAGGCTTCATCAGCTCCGCAGCCTTTTGACAGTAATAGAGCTGAGATAAAATCTGGTTCTCATCCACCCACCAATAGAGGTTGAACGGCGGGTTGCCAACCACATAATCAAACTTGATATTGGGCGAATAGCTTCTGATATCCCCATAGGTCAGGTTTGCCTTGGGATAGAGATATCTCGCCACCTTATACGCCTTGATATCCAGCTCGCACCCATACAGGTTGCTTTCCATCGGAGCAAAATTGAAAAAGCTGCCCATTCCACAGGTGAGATCCGCAATGATATCCGTGTCGCCGGGGTTGAGGCAGTCCATGATGAACTTGCACACCTTGGCGGGGGTGAAAAATTGGCCGTTCTCAATCTCTTTCTTTGCGCTGGAGTATTCATAGTAGCTGTCAAAGTCAGAATACTTCAGGCCATGCAGTCCACCGTCGCCGGTATAGGCATTGTAGATATCCTCGCGTGTAATTCCAGAGGATTCCGCAAGATCATTGTCGATCAGATATAAAATCTTGTCGTTTAATTCCTGCCGGCTGGCTTGAGGAATCGACTGGTTCATAATCTGGTACTTCATATGCTCAACTCCTGGATTTTGTTATATGGATGGAGGCTTTTACGGAGACCTCCAAGAACCGTCTCTGTTATATCTACCAGAGAAATAGGAAAGAAATAAACCGGATTGCTTAACTAATTCCTACAAAGCTCTAAAAATTCCGGCTTTGTTTTTTCCTTGATTTCTTTCCACACATCCGAAAACGCAAGCTCATGCGTCCATACCGGCCTGCCCAAAAGCTGTTCAAGATACTGGTGCAGATCGGCAAAGTCACACATGAGAACACCGGTGTATGCGGATACGACACACTTCTCCCGCTTCGTCATCCAGTTATACCTCCGTCCCAAGAAACTCATCCGCAAACATACGGGCATACTCTTCGCTGGTGAAACGCACATCCACGCGGCCATTCTTGAAACACTTGATGCTCTTCACCTTTTCCATGAAACACTTGCGCTCCGTCTCCGTGGTAGTCCAAGACCATCCAAGAAGGTCGTGGAAAGCGGCTGGGATATAGTCGATCTGCCCATACTCAAAGTAGGCAATGGCGCGGAGCACATTTTTCATGCCATCCGCCAGCTTGATTTCATACTCGCCCTTGTGCCACTGTTCATGCCAGCTATCAAAAGAACAGGCATAGCGAGTGAAAGACAAGACTGCTTTCTTCTGTTCAAAGTCTCTCTTTCCAGTGTAGGAGTTCCACGCCTCTTTATGGCACTTTTCCTTCAGTTCATTGAGCGCTTTTTCCTGGAATGAGAAACCTCCAAGCTGGACAAAAATCTCGTCAAGCACCTGCTTATAGGAGATTTCAAGGCTCTCAATCTGCTCCGTATACTCTTTCGCATCGTCCTTGCTGGAGTAGCGCGGTTCTTTCGGGATAAGGTGTTCGATGACAACTCCATTGTCCAAATCCACATGGTAAGTCTTGCAGAAGTAGGAGACGATTTTGGCAATGAATGTGGCGTGGCTCTTCCGCAGTAAATCGTGGAGACTGGTCAGGCTTACGCCGCCCCGTCCGTCGTAGACATAATTGGTATATACCTCTCTGTCTACCGATTCCAGAATGTCGTTCTGTTCTTTGATGAAGCGCTCGGCCACCTTAATCATGTCCTTGAGCGCCTTACGTCCATGGTCATAAGCGGCCTGCTGCACCTCGCAATAGTGCTTATCGCTTTTTGAAATTCTGGATTCCGCTTTTACTTCCACGGCTGAAAACTTATCGAGCAAATTCATCCGTATCACCTCCATCATTGTTATTCCCATTCTCTTCCTTGTTGTGCGCAGCAGCGGCCAGCGCCTCACGATATGCGGCATATGGATTCTTTGCAGACACAATAGCCTGCGAATAGAATGCGCCGATTCCATCGTACAGAAGCTTCAAAAACATCAGGATAATCATAATTGTAAGCATATCGACACCTCCATTAAATTCTATGTTTTGCAAGCGGCATCACCAGCGCATGAACCCCAAAGGAAAAGTCCCAAAGGGTATCGTCGCTTCCAACCATCAGGAAAGGGAATGGCCGGCTCTTATTCCGGTTGAATCCAAGATAGCAGACAGGGTGCTTGCCCACACACTCCAGCGCATCACGAACCAACTGGGCATCGAACACACCGACGATTTCCGAACCATCCAGACGAACCGCCTTAAACATGACCTCGCATCTCGGATTGTAGGCCAGCGTCCGGCTGTTCTTTCCCTCTTCCTTGTGCTTGGCAATCTGTTCTTTGATGTAGGAAAGGTCTGGTGTATCATACCGAACATCGTCCAGATCAACGGAGAAATAATCGCCGTTACCAACCTCATCCAGAAACACACGATATACGGCATCTGCTTCGTATCTCGTAGCATATGGGATTCCAGGCGCATAGGCGGGGAGAAACGCTGTTACGCCGCCGTCAGTGATTGCATATCCATGTTCGCAGAATTGCTGACCACTGACCAGGAAGCTCGATCCAGAAACATGCGCGGCATTCATCGCTTTCTGTCCACGGGACAGGATTCTCTTCATTGCGGCCAACTGCTTGGCAGTACAGTGCATGGGATTGACCGGAGTGAATTCATATGCCCGCACTTTCTCTTCTGGAAGCTCGCAGTCATACTCCACATATCCCCAGGCATCTCCGCCGATTTCGGAGACATATTTTTTGTCATGAAAATTTTTGATGCTGATGACATTCTCTTTCGGGTAAGCGCCGGGAGTAATGGGGCGCTGGGTACTATAGTATCTCATGCTGTTTCCTCTCTTTCTGTTTCTGTCGTGACATCTTCTTCGCTTTCTTCTTCGATTTCTGTTATGCCAGAGTCATCGAAAAGCCCAACCAGAACACGCGGCTTATACTTTCTATCCGCCATATTGGTTTCCACTGCCTTGATCTCGCTGTCCAGGGTTTTCATGCTTGCCAGCAGCCCAGTCGATAACACCAGACTTGCAATTTCGAGGTGGTCTTTTGCGTTCCTGCGGCGGATACGGATTTCCTGAAGCTGTTTATAGAGCTTATAGCCATCCGACGCGCTGACATTGCAGAATTCAATCTTGTGAAGAACATCCAATGTCTCCTGGTCACACTTCGACACCTCTGCACCGTAGTATCTCGGCAGCGATGCAAGCTTATCAAACGAGGACAGAGTGGCGGACAAGAACGACTTCAGCTCTTCAAACTCCTGCTGCGCCGTCTCTTCCGTGAATGAATAGCTCGTGTTGTAAATATCTGTCAGGTTGTCCGTTGACAGAATAGCAAGCGCTTCAATAGGAGGAAGCGCCAGTGCGCGGGGAGGGCAGCTCAGAAAATTTGAAGCGTTCTCTTCCGTCTTAAACTTTGTCGCTTTGCTGAGACGGCCAACCCATGTGGATGGGTGCTTGATATATTTGTTGGTCTGTTTATTGAATATGACGTAAGGCATATTTATCACCTGCTTATATCATTGATTTCCCCAGCTCATCCTAAGGATTTCGGCATCCGACATGAGATAGCCGCGATTTTTTGCGTACTTCTTCATCCAGTAGATTTGCCCATTGTACTTCACCAAGCGGCCATCGTATCCATTCCGATTATATTTGCGGCCTACCATGCCATCCGCAACTTTTTGGGCATCTTCATGGATTTTATCGGTGAAACACCTGGTATCATACTGAATGGAAACGCACAGGTTTTCCAGGCCGGAGAAATTCTCTTTGAGAAGTTCAAGAACCTTGTTGCATAGTTCCACATGCTGCGCCGCAGAACACTTCTTATTGAAGTTCAGCGTCATGTAGGAATAGTCTCTTCCAGTCAAGTCAGAAGTGCGGCATGTGGTATTGAAGTCGTTGCACCAGAAAAACAAGTCCCACTTGTCGCTGTCATATGGGACACCGCAATCAGAAAACTGGTATAGGACAAACGCATCGGCAAGCTTTTCAATTACCGGCCTCATGTAGTTAGAACGCATGACAGCGCCCTCTATGCAATACGCATTCCACTGCTCTCTGGTAGAGGAATCTGCAATGCGCTTGTTTTCCTCTTTCTGCTCCTGCGTGTATTCATAAGTCAGGCGGATGGAGAAGAGGTCATCCTCCGCATAACCACGGGCAACAAATTCATTGTCCAGTGCATTGACATAAGAGTGATCGTGATTGATAATCATTTGAATGCCTCCCTTCATTATATCTACCGCTCATCTACTAAAAATCTTAACCTTAAAATAAAAAAGACGCTGAGATTTTTCAGCGTCTTTTTGGAACTGGTCAATCATATATGAAGTTTTCTCTTCCGATGTACTCTCCAGCCTCATAGTCTTCATCACTGTAACCGGAATACCAGGTCAGCTTTCCATGTTTTGATTCAAGGTCGGCCAGGAGATTCATACAGTCTTCTTCACTGCCTCCGCCAACTGTGACATCGAACCCGTCTTCGTATTCACCGCACATTCTCCACGGTTCCAAGATATTGCTTCTGATATCAGAAATGGTATTGTTATAAATCATTCATTCCACACTCCCTCAATGCCGAACGTGAATCTGATGATGCTATCCTTGATACCGGACATAAAAACGCTATCCGCCATTGCGCACATGGCAGTGAACACCTTTAGCTCCTGTCCACGAAGAGAAGCCAGACGGCGAATCTCCATCGTGATAATGGCATTGGGATGAGAACTGGACACCGGCTCTATATCAATGTCCACGACTTCCATGCTATGGGCTTTCATCCACCGCGCCGCCATGGAAACTTTTTCGTGTCGCTGCACCTTGCTTAAATCGGCTACGCGGCCATTGAAAAACTCATTGTCGGTTAGAATCCTGTCCAGCTCTTCGTCTGAAAAGAAATCCCGGACATCCACATCCGCCTCACGGGATTGCTTTACTTTTTCCTGATAATCCGCCTCCGCCTTTTCCTTGGCCTGGGCGATACGAGCGGCCATACCGCCGCCGTTGAATACATCCGACATGTCAATCACCTTGCTGTTTACCATATTGCCTCCATATTATATCAAAAACTTATTGAATCCACAACTGCTTATCTTCTGGGAGCGACGGCCTGCAAAAGTCTGGAGCGGTTTGTGTTTTCCACCTGTCCATACAGAGCGGCTCCGTTGCCAAACCGCGCCCTTAGATACAGCTCGTCAAATCCGTATTCCTTTGCCAGCTTCCGCAGAATCCGACACACCTTATTGACCTCGCTATTGTATCGGCGAATCGCTACGCTGCGGTACATATCAAAGTAATATCGGCAGTCCTCGTTGTCCATCTCCGTTGGGTCATCTGTGGTTTCCACATAAAACTGGACACCATAATAATGCCCAGGCAAAACGGAAATCTTGTGGAAAACCAGACTTTCGTTGACATCATCATCAAGACGGGATTCAATATCCGAAACGGTTTCCTGAACCTCGATCTCGTCAACGAATATTTCTTCCTCAAGCTCTCCGCCGCACTCTTCGCACACATCGTTGTCGCTATCCTGGTATAATCCGCAATGCTTGCAGCATTTAATTTCGGAAGTAAACTCCCTTGCAAAGAGAGGAAAGCTTTCCATCGTCATGTAGTTTGCAGTTGCCATCTGAAATACCTCCTTCTATTATATCATCCGCCGAACACGGGGAATTCTTAACCAGATAATTAAATTATCCGCAGACCGCCTTGCGGCGGTTTCGTCGTTTACGACTCATCAGTGCGGCTTACCAAACATCGCCCCAGCCAGGCTGATTGGACAGCTCATTAAATTCTTTCTCCAGCTTATCGGCCTCATCCTGTTCGCCCTCGTCCGGGTAATCGGAAACGTCCAGATCATACACATCCACATCAACGCCAGCGTTGGAGATGACGGACTGAACCATTCCTTCATGCACCTTGATTGCGACCTGGACATCCATGTTCTTCTCATGAATTTCCCAATGCTCGAACTCGTTCTTGCAGTAGTCGCTAATGCTTGCGCTGATATCGCTGCATTCCCAGCTCTGTTCGTCGTTCTGTTCGCTTCCGGCATCAATGCCCCATTCCTTGAGCGCGGCCTGCCAGAAATTACGCATGGATTTCTGCGCTTCCTCCTTGCTCAGAAAAGCATCCATGTATACGCCCCAGCTATCGCAGTCCATCACATGAACCAGTAAATAAATTTTCATCTTCAGCACCTCTATTATTAAACTCATAAGAGAAGAGGAAGCCCTCAAATTTTCATGAGGGCTTCAAACTCTTTCTTTCTCTTCTGTTCTATTTCCTCCACGCGGTTAGGAAGAAAGTTCATCATCTTTGCATATTCTAAAGCTTCAGACTTGGCTTTTGATATGCTCCCGCAGACTGGTATGCACGGATACCCTTTTGCATGAGCATACCACATACCAGACTTGGGATCTTTGCTTACAGTATACGCACGGGTCATTATCGAACACCAACCAGGCTGGTCATGCGATCCAGCAGCTTGTGGCCGTCCATGATACGCCCCCAGTTGTTTTCCTGATAGCTCTTGGAGGCGCGACGGGGAGCGGAGTGGGAAACCATGTCGCTCATTGCGTTTACTACACCCCAGCCGGTGTTCAGGAACTGGGCGATATCCGGGCGCAGGTAACAAATCATGAACTCATCCTTGGCTTTCTGAACGCTGTTCTTCTTGCGGTCAGAATCGTTCTCATCCACAGGGAACATCTCGTCCAGCAGCTTGTTCAGCTCGTCATCCGTGACCTTGGTATTCGCCAGCCGGTCGGCATACTCGGCCAGCTCGCCCATGTAGGAATCCGCCATCTCCAGGCACATCCGCGCCTCCTGCATCTTGTGGTCGATATCTCCAACATGCTTGGTAGACCAGCTACGGGAAGCAGTATTCAGCGCCAGGTTCAGGGTATTGTTGCACACCACGCGGATGGGGGTCATGCACACGCGGATAGCACCGGAACCATCATGGGTATTGGAGAAGCAAAGATACGGCTCCACATCATCACCCACAATCTTCTGAGCGGGCATCCGTGCCAGCAACCAGATTTTTTTGCCATTCTGAAGACTGCCAGCGGTTTCATAGCGGACATCGCCGCCAATCAGCTCGTCGGTAAAGCTGAACGCCTCCGCATTCTGCACGATCTGGTAGCGGTCAGATACGACCCCCAGCACAGCGCCGTCAGAGCTACGGACATTGGCCTTGAAGTTCTCGATTTTCGCACCGCCGCACACCTGAATGCTTCTCTGCTTTACCTCCCAGTCCAGGCCAGCCAGACGGAGCGCATCAGCACTGGTGGGCGCTTCCTCAACGCAAGTCCCAAGGCCGTGCCACGGCTTCTCACGAACATAAAACATAGTCTCAACATTTGCTGCCATTTGAATTACCTCCTAAGTATTTTGGTTGTAGGTTGTAGGTGAATTTGTCTTCCTATTACATCTACCGCTTGAGCGCGGAAAAAATAAACCAACTGCTAAAATTTATTTTTCATCGCACAGAATCAAGACTTCATCCTTGCTCCAGCCATTCTCTTCGCAGGCTTTCCAATCGTCCTCCGAAAAGTCCAGGGTGGAGCCGACGCTGCTATGGTAGTCCATGATAGCATAGGGGAGACCTTCATCCTCCCATTGCCAATCCAATACGCCATAGCGCTGGAGATACCACGTCTTGCTTTCTTCAATTTTCTTTCGCAGAGTAATCATCAGAACACATCCTCATCCAGCAGAATCTCCGCAATATTGATGGAATCCACACCGGTCATATCGATTTTATCAACCAGCTTTTTCATGGCCTCCTGCCTGGAATTTGCGGATACGATATAGCCACGCGACTGATTGCAAAAGCGGACAACGACGGAGAATTTCGGGATATAAACATCCTCCATGAATTCCTCTTTCGTCAGGCCGTCCACTACATCCTTGCCACAAACAGGGCAGGGGCAGAAGGTATGGCCGGGGGCAACCTCTTCTGACTGCAAAATGTCGGTGGAGAACCAGCGACCGCAGCCCTCGCAATTGGTAATGGCATTTACTTCCCACTCTTGATCGTGGCACTGCTCACACTCGATATATTCGCGGTCAGTCCCCTCGTTGATGGTATAAACGGTATCTTCATCCTCATTGATAACGCGGCCGCACACAGCACAAATCTTAATCTTCATTTGAAAAGCACCTCCTATTATATCTACCGCTATAAATGCGCAAAAATAAACCGCTTATAAAAAATAAGCGGTGAAATATGGGGTAGGGTTTTTGAACGGAACCCTCCAAAACCGTATCATATCAGGCCGGCACAGCTTCCACCTCCGTCTCATTCTTTACAGCGCTGAGCCGTGCCTTTTCAGCGGCTTCAGCCGCAGCCTGACGCTGCCGGTCATACCGCTTGACGCGCTTCTCAAATTCCGCATCGGAATCCATCGGCATGTTGCAGGTTTTTCCGCCAGCCTTGCCGATAACTCCCTTGGCAGGAGCGGCGGGCATCACATCGTTTTTGAAAACCACGCCATGCACACCGGCATATTTTCCCAGGCCAGACTTCTTCGGATTGCTATTCATATTCAGTTCCTCCTTATTATTCATGGGCATCGCCCATTGATTCACAGAATTCCTTAAAGGTTTTCTTTGCGTTGTATCTCTCGATAAACGCATCATACTTGGAGATTAACTCCTGGGTATCTCGACTGCCCTCCCTTAACTTGAGAATTTCATCCTCCATGGCCTTATTGATATTGCTTCTGATGTAGTGGCCTAATGAAGATGAATCAAAATATGTTTCCCGAACGACTTTGCCATCCAGCAAAATTTCTTCAAACAGCCTAACATCGTATGTAGCGTCTGAGAAATAATGCACAAGGTAAAAAGTGATTGCATCGTCCAGGCTGGAATACTTGCGGGATTGATAGCGCTCCCACGGCTCACCATGGTTGAAGATCCCCTTGCAGATGTAGTCCCAATCCTTTTTGTTATTCACGAACTCGACGGTATATCTTGTTTCAATATCCACGGCGCTGTCCTGGTAGGAAACCATGAAATTTCACCTCCTATTATATCTACCGCCGAATCCAGGTGAGAATTTACTCACCCTCAGAAAAATTTTCGTTTTCAATATCTCCGCCGATGCTGAACACCTCATAGGCGGCAGACTCCAGGCGGCTGATAGAGGCCGTGGCGGTCGACTCCCGCTCCTTGATTGCGTCCGCCTCCGCCGTCATGATGTCATTCACCAGATTGAACGCATCCACAACGTCATCATCGGAAACAATCAAATCGGAATACTTTCTTTTAATCTGCTCCAGCGTTTCCTTTTTCAAATACATGGTTACATCTCCTTATGAAAATTTTGGTTGAATGTATCAGAGTATGCGGCAACGCCATTCCAGTCATCGTAGCGCACTTTTTCCTTTTGTCCGCCGCACTCAAAAATCAGGTTAGCTCTCGGCTCGCTGCCGTCTTCAAATACCCGGCGCTTTCCGCATATATACCACTTTGCAAACGGTTCACGCCTGGACACCTCGCGCAGATAATAGCGGCCATCCTCACCGCGATACACCTGCCGCCCGGTTCCCATCTCAACCTCAACAAACTTGACTGGGATAATTTTGTCCGGGTTTCTGGCCTGGTCATTGTAATAATTGTTTTGCGACACTTCCAGGCACCACATATCCATAGAGGAATAGTGCTGAAGCTTGACATTTTCTCTTATGTAGTCTTCACCCAGGCGCATATAGGTATCAAGTCCCATAAAGAGAACGCCAACATGAAAATCATCATCAATGGCCGTGATTTTTACCTTATCATCCAGACACGATGGACGCATCCCGATAAGAACGTATTCTTTTTTGTCTCTGTCCGTGGGAGAAGAAAAGGAAACAATCATTGCGCCATCCTCCTTTCGTACCGCTCGATCTGCCGCATGGTCAACCACTCTGGCTTTCCATCCTTGGGGAAGCTATTCCAGATTGCTTTCATGTAGGCGATCTGAAGCTGCACACTTCCAGCCCACAGGTATTTCTCAACCATATTGCCAAAGCCCAGGAAATACTCGCAGTCCATCTTCATCCTGGACAACAGTTGATAGCGGAAGATTTCATCCTGATGGACAACCAGGTTGATTTCATACTGCTGCCGCTCAGAAATTGGGTTCATAACATTGCAACTGCATTTCGCAGTCTTCATATTCAACATTGCAACCACCTCCTATTATATCTGCCAGACCAGTGACGAAAATCTTAACCTTGAAAATAAAAAAAACGGGGAGTCATCCCCGTTTTTTATTTCAATCCACAGCATACACAAGCTCTACGCCGTCACGGTCAGCGAAAAACTTTTCGGCCACCGGACAACGGCTGCACAGCGCTCGATTGCATTCACCAGGGGCGCGGCAGGCCGCACCATTCACGCCGCAAATCTCAGGGACTTCTCCCTTTGCGTGAAGAACAATGCGCTTGCCGGTCAGCTTTTCAGTAACCAGCCGCTCCAGATACCGCAGGGCGGTTTTGTCATCGCTGAAAATCTGGTTCCCAATCTTCCATCCCCATCTGCTTCCATAATGCTCAGGGTCTTTCTCTACGGGGATCTCAGCGCCGTTGCTTAAATGAATCATCCAGTGCTTTTCGTCCAGCACCTCCGCATTAAGATAAAGGCTATCTGAAACATACATCTCGACCATGATACAAACCTCCATATCTTTTTGGCTTCCTATTACATCTAACGCACGACAACGGCAAAAATTAACCAGTAAAATAAAAAAACGACGCAGAAAATCTGCGTCGCATATGTATTCCTATTCAGTTTTCTTATTCGCCGGAGAGAATGGCATCCTTAAAATTTTCCACGGCTTCATCTTTCAAAATCTCAGAATAGTGGGTGCTGATAGCGATATATTCATCCGAAAGACTTTCCCTGGTAGCGGTCAGAAGATTGTGCGCCTCTTCCACGGTTCCGCCAAACTCATCCGCAGAAAAACCCTCTTCTACGAAAAAATCCACCATCGCATCCTGGGCAGACTTCAGCGCATCTTCCGCACCCGTCCCATCCGCATAGGAATTCCAGGCGGACATCTCATCCATCGCCAGATTGAACAGCTCATCATGCTTTTCAACCGCAGCTTCCGCCGCTGCTGCAATTTCTTCTGCGCTTCCAGACTCAATGATATCATACATTGTAGTCCGCTCTTTCTGTTCTGTTACAGAGCAGGCGCACAGAAAACACATCAGCATGACAGAAATAAAAAGACAGCACTTCTTCATCTTTCCGCCCTCCAATCGTGGTAGGTGATAGCACCATTCTATCACCCCCACGACGATAAATCAATCTTAAATCACACCAAGGTTTTTCAGGGCGGCTCGTCCAACGGTTTCAATATGAACATCGTGGCATCCGTATTTATCATACCAGGAGCAAAGCACCTCCGTGCCGACAAACGCCCTCAAACAATCCCAGGCCAGCCGGTTTTCAAATACCTTATACCGCCCGCTTGCCTTGAGCCTGGGCGCATAGGCTTTAATCTGGTCAATATTCTTTTGAAAGACAGCTTGAACGCCGTCCAGCTCAGCTTTTAGCTTCATACTCCTGCACCTCCTGAGCATCCATTTCCCTAATGTATTCGATTTTTGCGCCACGCAGCTTCCATGCCCTAATATACTCACGGCCACGCTGCCGGGCTTCCGTCTTATTCTTTGCGGGGCATTTCATCTCACCGCTTCCGCCGTCCGCATCGCTGATACATACGGCATAGTGCTTCACATCGTCCACGATCTCAAAGGAAACGCCCTCGATAAAGAGGACGGTTCCATGGCCTGGTAGAAAAGCGGTGCGCCTGCCTTTCCACTCAGGATGATCGCCGCGAACATCTTCAAAGGTTCCGCGATACGCTTTCGGGATTGCAAGGTATTGAGATTTTGTAATTCGCTCCATGGTTTTATCCCTCCTATTATACCTACCAGGTTAAAACGGAGATAATTTACCATCCATCAAAGATTTATGATGGAAATGGTGAGGTCAAACAGATAGGCTTTTATCTCGTTGATAAAGCCCTCTTTTGTGTCCACCACATGGAAGATAAACTCCTTTTCAATCCGCCTTTGCAGACGCTTCCACTCCCAGGTCAGCACCAGCTTATTGGGATAGTTGTCAGCGATAGATGGAGTGATGGTAAAGGTGTTTTCACCAATCGCAGGGAGAATGTCATCCGTAAACGCCTCCAGCGCCAGGAGAATTTCATCCAGAATATCTTTCCGCTTTTCAAGAATCAGCGCTTCATTCATTCCAATCATTTCAACCGCTCCAATCCATTAAATTTTGGTTTCTGTTATATCACACAGTCCAGAACGACAAAAATTAACCGGAAAAATAAAAAAGGCGGGGAATTTTTCATCCCCGCCAGTCTGTTACATGATGAATGGGCTGTTCAGCTTGTCGCGCCCCTCTTTCATCAGAGCCAGCGCCTTGGCATCGTCCACCGTGGAAGCGATTTGACAAAGCACCTTGTAATTCTTCTTGGGCTGCTGCGCCCCGCTATCCACACGATAGCCCAGGCCGTTGCCGCGCATCATATCCGTTCCCTCAATCGGTTCATACACCTGCACATGAATAGAGGGCTGCTGCGCCACCGTCCGAAAGTTTTCCACCACATCATGATATCCAACCGTGACGCGGAGAATCCGCCCATCTTCCAGCTTGATATCTCGAATGGCCTGCTTTTCGCCCCAGGTGACAAAGTGCATCACATCCAGCTTAAAGCCGCCGCTCAGTTGCCCGTTCCACTTTTCGATCTGCGCCCTCGTGATTTTTGCCATGATAAAATCCTCCTATTCTTTATTCAACGGCGATCCGCTTGCAATCGCCGGAAAGAACATGCTCCAGCTTGCTTTTTACACTGCCCAGGTTTTCCGCCTGGAGCTTTGCCATGCCGCGCTCCATCTGGTTCGTGCTGCGCCGTGCCACCTGCTCATAGTAGTTGATGGTCAGCTCCAGAGCGCTCACCGTCCAGGTGATTTCCGTTTTCGTCAGCTTTTCCATTCATTACACCTCCAGGCCACGCCGCATCTTCATGCCGTCCACAACGGCACAGATCGCGCTCATTGCGTCCATATAGGCATCCATTTCCTCATACTTGCCATCCGCCCGGCTGCTGCTCGACCACTGCCCATACAGCATCACGGCCATATCACGGATGTTTTGCAGCTCAATGTCCGTCCGGCCATCCAGCTCCAGCACTTTCTTGACTTGCGCCGCCTCTTCCTGGTCAATCCAGCCACGCTCTTTCGGTTTGAAGTTTTCCTTTAGCTCCATGATGGAGTGAAAATCGGTTTTGGTTGTCATGGTAACATCTCCTTCTGTTATATCTTCCGCCGTTCATCAAGGGGAATTAACCACTGATACAAATTTCTTTGGTGAAAATTAAGTACAGTCCAAAAGGCAGGAGAAGAACAACCGCCGTTGCATCCCTATCTTCCGGGGTCTTTCCAGTAGCACACACCAGGCAAATCAGGATGGAGAGAAGCACGAAAACCAGCCCATAAAGTTTCTGTTTCCGCATCAGCTTCCGCCGCTGTTCCCGTGTTTTCCGCCGCATCATCCGTGTATTTTCCATTTTCTGTTCCCTCCGTCTGTTCTACTTATTAAAAGAGATTCACACCATCAGGCATGATATAAAGGCTGCTTCCGCTATGCTCGACCTTCCAGCCCTCCAGGTGGTAGGCATCCACCATGGGCAGGTAAACGGGATTCTTCCAGCCATCCACCACCAGGCGAAAGTCCAGCCCATCCACCAGGACGGAAACGACTTGACGGGAAACGGTGCCGTCCGTGATAACCACCAGGCCACCGGACGCAATCCACGCCGCCAGCACCATTTCCAGCGTGGGAAGCTGTTCCACACTGTTACAGCGCTGCATATCGTCATCCACCGCGCCCAGGTTGAACACACGCCCCAGGTAGTAGGCTTTCGCCTCTTCCAGCGTTCCATTGAAGCCGGTTTCCAGGCTATCGCCATTTTCAAAGCCGATTCTGAAATACAACATGCTAAAGCCCTCCATTATGTTTTCCGCTGTTCTGTTCTTGAAATTAACCGGAAATTTCACTTTTTCAATCCATCCGCCCCAGCGCCGGCGCTCATCCAGCGCCAGGGCTTTCGGATTGATTAACTTATTCCTTACGCTGCCACCATGCCAGAGGCCACCAGGTCAGCGCGGATCTTCTTCAGTCGCTTGCACACCGCCGCCTCAGAGATTCCGATCATGGCCGCAATTTCCTTGCTCAAATAGCCGTCCCGGATTCCCTCAATAATCATGCGGTCTTTTTCGTCCCGTCCGTTCACGAATTCATCCAGCGCCAGCCGGGAAACGACGGCGGGTTCCGTGTTGTCCTTGCGGTTCGTCGCTACGGTTTCCAGCGCGTCCACCTGTTCGCCGTTCTTGTCGGTGATGGTATCCACACGACCGCGCCCGCGCTTGATATCGTCGTTGTAAACCTTGCGGATAGCGTCTTTTGCGGAGCGATACACCAGAGAGGTGAGAGAGATATTGACCTTGCCAGTCGCCGCCCGCTTTGCGTTCAGCGCTTCCAGATAGTCAGCGTCCAGCCGGTCCGCCAGCTTCAGCCACGCCTCATTCACCAGCCCATCAAGGCCATGGTATCCCAGGAACCACGCTACAGTCTCGTTATACTGGAGATAGTGATCTTCCGTGCTGTAGCCGATCTCGTTCTTTGCCGCCCGCTTGACGCAAGCCGTCAGCATGTTGATCTGCTGCTGCTCGCTCATCGCCTGCCACTGGTTCAGGATGTTGGAGTTCTTGACGTGTTCCCACGCCATTTCCAGACAGATGGAGAACACAGGGCGCAGGCCGCCGGGCTGCTTGTTCGCGTGGTAAATCTCCCACGCCTTGCTCATGACTTCATGCAGATTGTATTTCATGGTAAAAGCTCCTTTCAAATCATCAGGCGGTTTGCGCCGCTGTTTGTCCTTTCTTTTGGGTTCCCACGACCGCCCGCAGGCGGTTTCGGAAAGTCCCCAGCTTTCCATCATCAGGTGGGTTACTCAATCGCGCCCCGCTTTTTCAAGTCGTAGAAGCACCAGCGGTTCACAGCCGGTTCATCCATTCCCTTGAACGCTTCCATCTCTTCATCAAACTGCGCCTTGTACCGCTCGATCTCGCCGCGCTGTTTGGCAATGCTTACACCAAAGTAGTTGTATCCAGCGGCCAAGTCCGCCGCCATGTTCCGCATCATCGTGCCCATCATCGCCTGTTTATCCTCAAACCAGAGGTCGAACCAGTCGTTCCGCTCATTCAATCTTGCCATGCTGTTTAGCTCCTTTCTTGAAGTCCCAGGCCAGCGGGGAGAAGTCCCCGCCGCCTGGATTGCTTAACTATTTCCTTAGATGAAGTACATGCTGCCGTTGTACTCAAGCGCCACGGCCTCTTGCCCCATCTCGTGCTTCAGTTCATTGCAGAGGGTAACAACATCGTCAATGTACTTTTCAGCCGCCGCCGTGTCACAGAATGCGAAAACCATCGTTGTTTTCTCAGCCACCAGAGCGCCATTCTCAGCCACCCAATACCCACGGACAGGGGAAGCAGTAGCACCGCCGAAGCACTCAGACAGCAGGCGCGCCACGCGCTCAACCTGGGCGGAGTTGTCGATCTCCTTGTTTACATCGACCGTAGCAGGCACATAGACGGTGATCTTGCTTTTCAGGGGAATAAGGTCTTTCAGTTTCATGGTGTCGATCTCCTTTCAAGATTGCTTAACTAATCCCTTTTGGGGATTCCGCCCGCCGTCCACCAGAGGGGAAGCGGCGAACCGGAGTTGATTTACTACCTCCTTAACTCTGGTACTATTATACCGCACTTTATGGGCGAAGTCAAGAAAAAACCGCTCAAAATTTATCGCTTTTCCCTTGAATAATAACCAAACCTGCAAGGCTTGATCTGTGCAATTTGACGAACGGGATACGCCAGCCACCACGCCCACCGCCTGCCCATCACCCAGCCCAGCCACCACCACTGGCACGGCCTGGACACCCGCCAGACCTGCACCAAGGCGGAGAGCCTGGAGCCAGGGAAGCCCAGGCGGAGCCAGAGCCAGAACCCAGCAGCCCCCAGGCAGTCAACGCCCAGCAGAGGCCAGCAGGAACCAGGAGAGAGCCAGCACCAGAGGACACAAGGCAAGGCCAGCACCCAGCAGAGGCGGAGAGGATGCAAGGCCAGCAGGAAGCGCCAGCCCTACCCAGCCCAGGGAACCGGGAACGCCTGCGCCCATGCAGAGCCAGCGCCCAGCCAAACACCAGAGCCAGCCCCACCGCCTGCACCCAGGAAGCCGACGATCTGGAGAGGGAGAGAGGGGGAGAGGGGAGAAGAGAGAGGGAGCGCACAGAAAATCACAGCATAAGAGCGCCGCCCACCACCTGCACCCGATGAGGCCACCGCCCAGGCGCTCCACCCATGCCGCCAGCCGTCCCAGCATCCCAGGCCAGACGGCCAGCCCTGGAGAGCGCCCAGCGCCATGGAATTCAATTCCGCTTTTGTGGAGTATGCAGAACTGCCCTTGACCAACGCCGCCCACGCTATCCCAAGGGAGGAAAGGCAAGGGGGATACTTTACATTTTGAGCGCCACCGCCACGGCGAAAAATCCGCCTTGTACCCCTTTCTCCACACCTCTAAACTTTTCACCCACCCAAAATCCTTACATCACACCCTTGGTCATCGTACTAATCTTTTGTTTTATGATTTCTCGACTCTATACTCGGCTTTTGTATGTTGACCATCGTACTTTTCTTTGGATCTCAGATTAACCAGCCTATATTTTAACAGGTGGATTTGGCAAGGAAATCGCCGTTGATTATCGCACGGAATCTTTATCCTATCCTTATAAGGAATAAAATAATCAACTTTTTGACCAGATTTCATTGACAAAGACACCCCATTCTGCTATAATACATAGTGTAGAGATACCTTGCATTTGAGCCGTAGGCCAACGGTATTTTCTCATAAAAAGAAATTAGCTAATCTATTCTATACGGAGGTTATACTATGGATGGTTTTACCGAGAATACGATTGTTACGGTTGCCTTACACCCTGGCCTGGAGCAGTTCTTTAAGCATCAGAAACCTCATAACTACAAGAAGAACGAGAGACAAACTGTTTACCCAATCAAGAAACAGGAAGAGATTATCGCTATGGCGAATTGGCTTCTTGAACACAAGGGTCGGAAATATGTTCTGGCCTTTACGCTTGGTATCAACCTCGGACTCAGAGCCAATGAGCTTTTGTCTCTGAAGATGAATCAGGTCTTTTGGCCTGATGGCTCTGTAAGGATGAACAATGATCTGGAGGACACTTCCGATGGAATTGAGATCCTTCAGAGTAAGACAAAGAAGTTTAGAACTGTATTCCTTAACGAAGCTTGTAAGGATGCTCTGGAGTGGTGTTTCCCAGAGGGAGGGGGTTATTTACATTGTGATGGATATCTTTTTCCAAGTAGGGAAGGTGGATCTATCCAGGTAGGTACTTTTCGTAAGGTTCTAAAAGAGGCAGCTTGTGCTTGTGGAGTGAAACAGAATGTTGGAACCCACACCTGCCGTAAGACATGGGGATGGCATCAGTATAAATACAACTCCGATAAGGCGAACTTGGATATTTCTATGCTCCAGCGGGCATTTGGGCACAGTTCGCCGGAAGTCACCCTTAGATATCTTGGTATCACGGATGAAGAAGACAAAGCCTTGTATCGAAACATGTGTATTCATGTTGTTTCAGACAAAGGATTTGAAGACCATGGTTTGCTCAAGACATTAGGGTGAGACAAGGATGTTTTGAGACAGAGGAAAGAATACATGTATCCCCCACCCATCTAAAAGGGAGCCACTTTTCAAAACCCATTCACCAACGGCCTTTTCTGCTGTTTTTTCATGGCGTTTTGCTGAGTGATTTCCAGCAAAGTTTACATAATCACCTGCTTGTAAGGTCTAAAATCAAAGGAGCGAGATACCATTGGACATCAAAATCTGCGACGCAATCATGGGGGCGGGGAAGACCAGCGCCGCTATCAACTACATGAATGACTCTCCTGGGAAATTCATCTTCATTACGCCGTATCTCAAAGAGTGCGACAGAATCATTGATAACTGCCCCATTAAAAATTTCAAATCGCCAAAGGATAAGCCAAGGAGTAAGCTGCTCAACCTCCACTTCCTATTGGAGAGAGGATTCAACATCTCCAGCACACATGCTCTCTTTGCCAGCTATACGGATGAAACCATTCGGCTGATCAGAGAAGGGCATTATACGCTTATCATGGACGAGGTGTTTGAAATTGTAAAGGAGATCAACGTCTCGAAAGGCGATGTGATGGATCTCCTTGCGAATGGGTACATTGAAATCGATAAGGACACTTGCCGGGTTAAGTGGCTCAATGATAACTATGTCGGAACAACTTTCCAGGATCTTATGCTGAGAGCTAAGGCCGGCACTCTGCTGTACTATAACGACACCTTCTTGTTTTGGATGTTTCCGCCAGAGGTGTTCCAGGCTTTTGATGAAGTGATTGTCTTGACCTATTTGTTTGATGCGCAGCTTCAGAAGTATTACTTTGATATCAATGGGTTCTCTTATCGGTACATTGGTGTGGAGCAGCGCGGGGGCAGTTTCTACTTTTCAGAAACGGGAAATCAGTTTACTAAGATCGCTGGCCTAAAGGAAAAGGTGCATATTTTCGATAACAAGAAGCTGAACAGTGTTGGAGATGATAAATTCGCCCTATCGTCTTCATGGTCTGAGAGACATTTTAGAAATCCTGTTTCGTGCGCCAAAATGCGTGACGGAATATACAATGTCCTACGTCACTACTTCTCTGGAAAGGGCAGCAACAGCATGTGGACTTCATTTAAGGCGCAAAAAGACAGGCTTACTCCGAATGGGTTCAAGAATTGCTTTGTTTCGTGTAGCTGCCGGGCAACAAATGAGTACCGGGAGAAGAAAAACTTAGCGTATTGCGTGAATATCTTCTTCAATCCGTTCTTAAAGCGATACTTTGAGGAACATGGGTGCGTTGTTGACGAAGATAAGTATGCGCTCAGCGAAATGATTCAGTGGATTTGGCGATCCGCAATTCGTGACGGACACGAAATAAATATCTATATTCCAAGCAAAAGAATGCGAAACCTCTTGACAAATTGGGTAAATGAGATTAGTATATAAGAAAGGAATTAGTTAATCAACATGTGCGAATTTTGCAAGAAATTTGACTTTGGAACTGCTACTGCGAAAGTTGATAAGTACGGAGCAGCCATCTGTTTTGCCGGAGGGTTTGGAAGATATCCGCAAGAAGAGCAGTTCAAATTTTGCCCAGTATGTGGCAGACGGATCGAACCATACAGTCGTGATAGTATGACTAATGAGCAGGCAGAAAGAATTTTGCTGTCTCACTTGATGCAGGTGGCATTTATGATGCCGATTGAATGGATTGAGAAAAATGGAGACGGCAGTGATTTTCAGAAAGCGTATGGTATGGCCTTGGATGCTCTGCGACAGGGAGGTGGTTGATTGGATAGGCCAAATTGCTATAAATGCAAATATCGTGGCAATGTACCAGGCGATGCGCATAGCTGTTGCCGATATCCTGGAAACGATACGAACCTATTTGCAATGTTTGATCAAGACAATTTGATTCAGATGATAAAGCTTGGAATCAAAGCTGATCGATACGGATTTGAAAATGGGTGGTTTATGTGGCCTGTAAATTTTGATCCAGCATGGCTGTTAAACTGTAATGGGTTCACACCAAAGGATGGTGATGTGATGAATGGGCAACCAGATTAAGCAAGCCACGCAAGAGGCGTTTATGCCTCATGCGCTTCGTGTAGAATTTGGCGATGCCTTAGCAATAGAAATTAGTAAGGTATATAAGATCGTAGATAAAACGGATGAAGCGCTCAGCTCGTTCATATTAGAGTTGAGGCAGGCAGATACCGATGAAAGACGGATGCAGCTGTTAGACGCTATTTGGCGACGGCATTATGAATGTGTCGCTGACAAAATAATCAAAAGGAATTAGTTAATCAAATCTGGAGGTAATAGAAATGCTTACCATTGAAAAGCCGGATAAAAATCATCCGTGCAATGGATGTCACTATTGGAGATGGATTGGGATCTGCCAGGCTTGCAACTACAGTCTTTTGACTGGACGGCTTAGAGGCTGTAAGGCCGGTTCAGAATGCAATAGAAGAATCCCTATGGATGAGGACTTGAAGCGGAAAGAGCAAATCAGGATTTTTCAGTGTGGATATATTGGGAGGCTTGAATGATTCCCAATGGCGCTATTGAAGAATGGTTTGGTGCTATATACCAGGGAGTAGATTATAGCTGGCGTTTTGAGGTGTCTACATTTGGTAGGTTGCGGAACGCAAAGACAAAGCATATTTACTCATTTGGTTACGGTGATGGCGGATATCTACAAGCTTGTGTGTCTATCAATGGTAAGCGGCTTAATGTACATGTACATCGGTGTGTGGCAGAAACTTTTCTACCAAACGAATGTGGGTATGAGATCGTGAACCATATGGATGGCTGCAAACAGCACAATGATGTGTGGAATCTCGAATGGTGTACCAGAAAAGAGAACTACTTTCATGCTGTAGATATGGAGCTGATTGATTACGACATACCATATCGGATCGGGTATCTTTCTCATCTTGGAGCTTATTCAGGTAGTAGCAATGGAATGGCGAAATTGACAGAAGACAATGTACGGTTTATCCGCGAGGCATATGTTCCAAAGGCCAAAGGACAGAAATGCAATCGAAAAGAGATTGCGGAAATGTTTGGTGTTTCTCCAAATTTGATTTCAAAGATTGTAAGCGGAGCTGTGTGGACGCATGTTTGACACGAGCTTACATTTGTTAAAAGGAATAGATGGTAGGGGGTGTTTTGATATCGACCTAAAGTATTTGAAGTTGAACTGCGACATTGTTCGCATGATTTTAAGCGGAGATAAAACTCAAATTCGAGTTCTTGTGAAACAAGCAAATAGTCAAGATGAAGATCTGGCAGATCAATATGAGGCTGGAGATGTTATTGCCGTAAAAGAGACATGGGCTGTAAAAGACGGGAAGTATATTTATAAGGCCGATTACGACAACAACTATTCAAATGCTCTATGGGTTCAGTCAACCAGAATGCCGGATGACGCAGTTAGGCTGTTTTTGCGGGTAGTGAGTGTAAGAAAAGAAAAATTGCAGGATATTTCATCTGAAGATATGGAAAAAGAGGGCGTTTGGTTCCCAGGCACTTTAGATCCACAAAATGAGTTTGCTGCAATGTGGAATGAGTCATTGAGTCCCCGTAAAAAAGAAAGATACTCCTGGAGCAGCAACCCAACGGTATGGGTTATTGACTTTGAGCGAGTATCAAATAGTGAGGTGGTCACATGACGCTATTTGAATATCTTTCTTCGTCCATGGAAAATATGGCTCAGTTTGTTTGTGATCGTGCGATATTATCTCCATGCGATATTGTATGTAGAGGTAAGGAATGTACAGCTATGAGTGGGTTTCATAAAACCGCGAGAGAACAATGCTTGGATAAGGTACTATCATTTTTATCCCAGGAGATCGAGTCTGAAGATGAATGATATCAGAGAAACATCTATTGACCATGTTTCTGGCGAGGACTATGCGACACTTTTTACAAGCGAGAGAAAGTGGATCAATTATATTTATAAGCTTAAAGAGTCGCGCCCCGACGAGGTAGATATCAGGCATGTAAACGATGATGGAAGTTTGATAGTGCATATCCCAGCTTCATGGATGAAGATTAAACCAAAAAAGAAAGTAGTTTTGACAGATGAACAAATAGAAGCTTCTAAAGCGCGTCTTGAAAGAGGTAGGCAAAAACGATTGAGTATGATAGGAGATGATGCGCATGTAGGTCTGGAAAGGAGCAGAAAAGATGAGCAATAATAAAAAAATGTGCGTCAGCTGCTATTGGTACGAGAATTGTTGTGGCGCAGAAATTTGCGATGAGTTTACGCCGTTGGATGACAGTTTAGACGAGGAATACTATGCTGGCATTTTGAAGGAAAATTTAGAAGAATATCAATCTATTGTAGTGGAACAGCAATCATAATTTGCGGGCAGGTAGGATATATGATTTATTTTGATCATGCAGCAACAACACCAGTGAGAAAAGAAGCAATGGAATGTATGTTGCCGTGGCTTAGCTGTAATACGGGGAATGCAAGCTCATTACATAGTGCTGGTAAGCAAGCCAGAGCTGCAATCAACCAAGCGAGAGCTTATGTCTCTGGTTTGATCGGAGCAGAACACGCAAACGATATTATATTCACTTCTGGAGGAACGGAGTCCGATAACATGGCTCTGTCTGGGATGGCTCCGTTCCTTATCCAGTCTGGGAAAAGAGTAATCCTTACCAGTGAAATGGAGCACCATGCGATTTTGAATCAGATTCCCCATATAGATTTGCCCATTCAAAAAGCGCCGGTTTGCTCAAATGGAGTTGTGGATCTTGGCTGGATTGAGGATCGCCTTAATAGATTTGATGTTGGCCTGGTCAGTATTATGGCAGTTAATAATGAAACTGGCGTTAAGCAGCCAATCAATGAGATTGCGGATCTTTGCAGAAAGTATGGTGCCATTTTCCATACGGACGCAGTTCAGGCAATTGGTCATATGGAAATCAATGTTTCAGAGGTCGGTATTGATCTGCTATCGTTAAGCGGCCACAAATTTGGCGCTCCAGATGGGATAGGAGCTTTGTACATATCAAAGAGAGTAAGAGATATGATTTCTCCTATCTCATATGGCGGAGGACAGGAGTTTGGACTTCGGCCTGGGACAGAGAATGTCGCGGGGATAGTTGGGCTTGGAGCTGCCGCACACACATTGATGGGTTGTATGAGAGAAGAGATAGCGCAATACGAGTTGATGTCGAAAATGTTTATCAAGCATTTGCACACCTACGGATGCGATTTCCAAGTGAATTTTGAAAATCAAAATAGGGTTGGAAATATTTTAAGCCTATATTTTCCTGGCGTTGAATCGGAACTTCTTCTGCGGATGTGCGATGCAGACAGGCTTTGTATATCGGCTGCATCGGCGTGTTCGTCTGGTTCAAAATCTCCAAGCCATGTACTTACTGCATGTGGGTTTACGGATGATAAGGCAAGATCCACGGTACGTATCTCATTTGGGCATACAACAACGATTGATGAAATCAATTTGGCCTCAGTAAAGCTATTTTGCTGTGTCCGTAAGATAAGAGAAATGTTTAGGAAGTGATTAGATCAATGGTGAGTAAGACAGACCTTTTGCAAAAGACAAGCGAATATATGGATTATATCTCTGAGCATAAAAAGAACATTCAAAAGGCATGGGATGAGATCCGAAATGCTACCATCGGGATTTCACTGCTCCAGAGGCCGGCTATTCTCGATGAGATGAACTGGCGCATCAAGAACCATGATGACAGTAAATTTTCAGAGGAAGAATTTGTCCCGTATCGCCAGCATTTTTATCCTGTGGATGGTGAGGATGTTGATCCTGCTGCGTTTGATATGGCTTGGAGAACCCATTACAGACGAAATGATCATCACTGGCAATACTGGGTAGATGAGGATGGGGATTTTATTTCTTCTTATAGCGTGGACAATAAAATTTGTGCATATCTCGAAATGGTGTGTGACTGGCAGGCCATGTCATATGTCATGGGCGGGAATGCTGTCTCCTACTATGAATCGAATAAGTCATCTATCCAGATCGAGGCGTATTGGAGAGAGTTCCTTGAGGAAATTCTTTCTCTTCTCAGTGAGTATCTTGCAGTAAAGAGCGAGAATGCGGTGGTGTGATGAATAGAGAACAGAAAAGAGCAGTAAAAAGAAAGGCGGAAAGCCGTGGCATAGATGGGCATATGGTTGATGTGTTTATTGGACTACAAAAAGTCAAGAAATCAACTGAAACGATAATGGACGGAGATAAGGTTAGGATAGATGTATCGTCTATCAAGAACCATCCTGACTATGATCGGCTATCTGGCTTGTACAAGGAATTTGTTGAATCCCATCAGGACGATGTGTTTACAGCCGTTATGGATAACGGCGTTGGGAAGTACGGCAATCTTTTTGCACTAAAGGAAGATCCTACTGGATGGCTATTTTGGAGCGGAGACTTAATTAGGGTTTGAAGAATAGGGGGAGATAGGTATAAGCCTCGATAAGCAGATCCATATTTATAGCTTTGATACAAGCGCTTTTTATACAGATGAAGAGAAACAGCTTGAGACTTCGATTAACAACCGCTGCCTGTCGAAGAATAGGCTGAAAGCAGAAAAAGATATCTTGTCGGAGTATTACTATAATGGCCTATCTCTCGAAAAAGCACAGGCTAAGTACCGTCAGCTATATAGAGTAAAAAAAGACGAGCCTATTGATATCGGTGACAAAGATAGGATTCGTCAAATCAATAAGGAAATCAAAAATCACAACAGCAGTATTAAACTTTTGAAAGGTGAATTACTCAAGTTACTGCAAACGCACAGAGCAACCAGAGAGCTACGCGGCGAGTATGTCGTTGATAAAAATGTGATTTCGGTATTTGAGTCCATGTTGACACGGACGCTGGGAATGAAGACGGGCAATCTGTATGATGACTTTATGGTGATTCGTACTTATTATTTCGATGTTATAGAAGATCTGATTTTGAATGGGTATATCTATAACGGAGAGAGGTATGTTTGCTTTACTGCATCCGCCGGCCAGATCAGGACAAAAAAGACCGTGTTCATTAAGGAGCGAGTGTGGAAAGAAAATCAGAAAACGCTCATGTGTGGATTAACAGTCGATTCCATTAACGAGCGCGGCGGAATCAATATCAATAAATACCTCGCCTATCTTGCACTCTGCAATAGCGCAACAGATCCGTGGGAAAAGTTTGACATTACCAAGTCAATTGTCGTTGATGACATGGAGACGATGGTTCGTGGTACGGTTGATTTCATTGACCATAGGACATATACCACGGAGAGAAAGGTAATGGATATCCCAATTACACATACTGATGGCTGCGGAATGGTTCTTCCGTCGTGCAATGCCAAAAACACAATGGTTCGTTTGCCTTGGGTGAAGGGGTTGTTGGCGGTATTTCCTTTTGACCGATTTATCCGAGAGGCTGACAAGCAAGATCCAAGTGTCCAGCATGGAGTTGTGAAGGACATATATGGTGTGGAGCATGATGTGCTGAAGGAAGATATCCAAGTTATTTTCACCAAGAGTCAGTTCAAGATGTACAAATACTATTCCAGCTGGGAAGAGTACATTGCTATGTACCAAAAGTATGGTTGTACCGCTGGAAAATGCAATGAAGAGGAATCTTTTTTGCCGGACGCTAAACTGAATTATCAGATGTTGCAGACGCTTACTGATATTTCAGAGGATGAAATTGAAAGGCTTGCGAATCGATCCGTAGAGAAAATTCAAAATGTTGCGTCTGATCGGGAGACTATGCTTGAAGTATTTGGAGCATCATCGCAGTACAAGAATAAAAATGCTTTCCAGGAATGCCTTTCTATCTATCCTGAGCTACTTTCAGACCCGTATACCAAAGAGATGTTACGGCAAATAAAAAAGAACCTTGTAAAAGAGGGAAGGTCTGCCAAGCTTGACCTGTCAGCCAAATACATGTTCTTGATTCCAGATTTATATGCCTTTTGTCAATGGCTCTTTTTGGGAGACAAAGACCCATGCGGTTTGTTAAAGGATGGTGAGGTGTCAAGCTTTTTGTATCGTGCGTATGGGAAGCTCGATTGTTTGCGCTCCCCTCATTTATACCGCGAACATGCTGTGAGAAATAATGTGGTGAACGCCAAAACAAAAAGGTGGTTTACTCCTAACGCAATTTATACGAGCTGCCACGATCTTATTTCAAAGATTTTGCAGTTTGATTGTGACGGAGACAAGAGCCTTGTGTGCGCAGATCCGCTTATCATTGAAATCGCAGAGAGGAACATGAAAGATATTGTTCCACTGTACTATGAGATGGCAAAGGCCGGCGCGGTCATTGTAACGCCGGAAGAGATTTTCCATGGATTAAGAGCGGCCTGGACTGGTGGAAATATCGGAGTAATCAGCAATGATATTACGAAGATCTGGAATAGCGATGATGTCGATATTGACGCGATTAAGATACTTTGTATGGAGAATAATTTCTGCATTGATTACGCAAAGACGCTATATAAACCAACGAGGCCAGACCGTATCAATGCAAAGCTTTCACAGATAACAGGCATGAAAGCGCCACATTTCTTTATATATGCAAAAGGGAAGACGGCTCACCAGGTACAAAAGAAAAACGCGAGTGTTGTAAATAGACTCGATAAGATTGTCCCAAATAAGAGAATGTCTTTTGCTGCTAAAAACATCGGTGTGTTCCATTATCAGAATATGTTGAGCAAACCAAAAAAGAATGTGGTTATCAAACAAGAAGTGATAGACCTCTATAACGAAGTGGAGAAACAATATCGTTATTCAATCAACTTTTACGATGATAGCGTGAACTACTCATATATTAGGGACTCTATTTTGGAAAGATTTAACGAACTCAAAACTGATCGTGTAGAATGTTGTGACATACTTGTGAAATATCTATTCCATATGAGACAGAGCAAAAGGAAGAACATATTTTGGATGTGCTTTGGGGATATAGTTCTATCCAACTTGCAGAAAAATTTGCCGGCTGGTTCTATTCAGTGTAGGATGTGCGGAGAGCGATTTGTCCCTGAGGTTGCCAGACAGAAGCTTTGTAGTAAGTGTTCCACTTATCAACCCATTTGTAAAAAGACTATCCAGTGTATTGATTGCGGGCAATTTTTTGAAGTGGATGGTATTGTGAAGAATAAGAAGCGATGTGATGCGTGTCAAGATATATGGGATAAGAAAAAAAGAGCAGAAAGGAACGCAAGATATTACCAATCCCATAAGAATTAAGACGGTTTTTATTTTGATATCAATAATCACAAAGCCGTTGTTCAACGCCTATTACGGCTAACTGATAGTGCAAAAATAATAAATTTCATGCTTGTTATAGCCGTTCATCAACGCTGTTATCCTCTCCAAAGGAGATAAATGCCTTTAAGGGAAGAAAACCGTATTTATTAAGTTATTCGGTGTCTCCTGTCCGCATGGCCGTGGGGATTACTCACGGCCTGGGACATTTTTATGAAAAGGATTGATATACTGTATGATTCCAGTAACGAAGGAAGAGGCAAAGTTGCTCCGGGAGCTTTACCCAGAGTACAAGGTAACACGGACGATGGTTCAGGATTCAAAGCGGCATCATTACTATGCGACAGAGCATGAAGGTATGATGAGGGCGATTGCGAGTACAAACTATGCCGCTGCGGAAATTGTGGCAAGGATTGATAAAGAGAGAGCCATCCGTAGAAAGCGTTTGGAGCGCCAAGGTTAAACATGGCTGATTTTGAACGCAGAGAGCGTTTTGAAAACGCTGTAATAGACATGAAGGATCTTACTATCACCGAGTTTACAGATAGTGAAACACGGTGCTACGACCTTATGAGTTTATTGAAAAGGTGGGATGGTGTGATCGGAATTGCTCTTACCATAGAGAGAAAAGTCCCTTTACCACCTGATGGGAGGGATGATGCTTGAATCCGAAGTATAACCAGCTGGAGAATGAAGATTCATATGAGTATGGCCTAAGACTAATTGAGACAAAGATCGAGCAAAACCCCCCTGATTTGGAGTGGTCAGATATTGTTGATCTACTTGGTCTTGATATTCATTACGATAGTCTGAGAAAAGCAGCGAATGTAACTCCTTATTGCGGCTATCGTGTTATGAAGTATTTTAAGGAGAAGTACGCAAGGGGTTCTGGTGAAGAGTCATATCTTGGAGAGCTGGATCAGAAGATGCTTGAGTTCCAAAAAGAACGACAAAGATTTTTTGACCAAAGAACAGCACTCAATAAGATAGTGCGTAACATGGCGCGACATGATGAGAACCAGGAAATTCTTGAACGCGCAATTGAAAACGGGGTTTTGCCACAACTTACATACACTCCAAATCAAGTTCAGCCTGCGGAGCAGGACTTGCTTGTTAGCTTAAACGACCTTCACTTTGGGGCGTATGTAGATAACTATTGGAATTATTACAATTCCGATGTGTGTAGAATGATGCTGCAAGACTATCTTAAAGAGATTATAGATATTGCAGACTTGCACGGTGTTGAGAATTGCTATGTGTGGGCTAATGGAGATCTAATAAGCGGTAATATTCACAAGTCTATTGCTGTTTCAAATAGAGAGAATGTAATTGAGCAAATTGTAGGTGTCTCGGAGTTGATTTCTGAATTCTTATCCGAGTTAAGCCCGCACTTCAAAAATATCTATTTTTCTTCTGTTGCCGGAAATCATTCAAGGTTGGAAGAGAAAGATCTTGCGTCTCCACATGAGAGGCTTGATGACTTAGTAGAGTGGTATCTAAAGGCAAGGTTACAAAACTTCAAAAACATTGTCTTTGATAATTACGAGAAAATTGACGATACGATGTATCTGGTAAATATTCGAGGAAAAGACTATCTCGGTGTACATGGAGATTATGATGGCTCTGCAAGTAAAGTGCAGTCACTGCAAACCATGGCGCAGAGACCAGTTTATGCTATTTTGTCTGGGCATCTTCATCACAACAAAATTGATAATGTCCAGGGAGTAAAAACAGTAATGGCCGGTAGCTTTCTTGGTATGGATGACTATTGCGTTGGGAAAAGGATCTATGGGTCACAGCAACAGTTGGTATGCGTCTGTACATATACAGGGATTAAGGCTTATTACGATATCGATTTTGATACCAGTATATATCGTCATCAAAGGAGCGATATCGCGGCTTGAACATTAACAAAACTGATTTAATTAACGCGCTTGCTGAGAAAAAGTCGTACAAGAAATATGCAATTAAAAATGCGATTGATGATATTTTTGCAGAGATCGCAGAGCGCCTTGTAGACGGTGATAAGGTGTCTATTAGAGGATTTGGTACTTTTGAGCCAAAGACTTTCAAAGGGCATCCATCTGTACATCCAGGTACAAAGGAGAAGATTACTGTAGATAACTTTAAGAATGTAGTCTTTCGGCCTGGTGACGAGCTGATCCGCGCTGTTAGAGAGAAACCATAAAATCGGGGGAGCTATATCCCCCGATATCATATGGCTGAGTAGAGAAGGTGGTATTCTTGCCTGCCTCATAAGCAGGAGACATTGGTTCGACTCCAATCTCAGCCACCAAAAAAAATAAAATAATTTTGCTAATTCCTATTGACAAATGCGTTTCTGTCTGGTATAGTAATACATGTCAACAGGAGATAGCTAATCAATCTCAATCTGCTGGCGTAGCTCAGTTGGTAGAGCAGCTGATTTGTAATCAGCAGGTCGGGGGTTCAAGTCCGTCCGCCAGCTCCACAATGAATGAACCTTGATAAATCAATATCTGAATCATGCTTATTATTAACTCAGTGAACAAAGCGTGTCAGCGCTCTGAGACGCACAGTAATTTCCGTTTGGTTGAATAGGGATACCTGTTCGATTGCGCGGCTATGGTATAGTGATATACTGTAGGGAGGCGGAAACCACCAACAAAAATGTGTGTTGCCAAGAGTTGTCGCTGCAAAATGCACGGAACTTTCGGGCGTAACAATAGACGCTCCCAGTGGGAGAATAAGCCTAAGGGGTTATGGCGTGGCAACCATAATGACAGAGGTAGGCCAACAATACGCTCCGTCTTGAAGCAGAAGAAATTCTGCTATAACGAAAGTCGCCGGTTAAAGTAGCCGTATGACGGGTTTGAAGATGATCTTTTCTATATCAAATATGGATTTTGTAAAAGAAAATTTCTGAAAGAACGGTGAAATTTGCGGGTAAGCATTCCCGCACAGGTTTATGTACGCAATATGGCTTAGCCTGTTGCGATACTGGGGTAAGAAGTTAGGGGTCGCTCCCCGAAGCTCAGACTTATCTTCCTGGTGGCAGAATATTGTAAGAAGACAATGGAGGTAGGGTGAAGACCCAGTGATAGGTATGATTGAGCTATTGATTTTTTCAAGGAATTAGTTAATCAATTTTAAGGGAGAGCGGTTCTATGAAGATCAGTATCAGAGAGAAAGACATTGGTATGATTAAGGATATCGATGTATCATGCAAGGATGGCGTGATTGTTCTCAACTTTGATTGCGCCAATGGTGGGGTGCCTATGGTAAATAGTAGGCCGATTATCCCAGTTCCAATGGCGTATCCGCTGAAGGATCTTAACCATCTTACATGGAGTGAGATTGAGGCGATTGGTGCTGCGGGGAAGGCTCGTGAGACATTTGCGCTTGGTGCCACAAAGAAAGACCATATGAAAAACGGCTATGATGCGGAATGGAAAATCATTGGATTTGACCATGACGATCTGGCAGACGGGAGCGGCAAGGCACCGATTTCGTGGGATATGGTTAGGGCTTACAAAGATGAGTGGGCTATGAATGACGAGGCCACAAATGCAGGTGGCTGGGATCAGTGCAAGGCAAGAAAGCGGATGGATGGAGAACTGTTGTCTCTTTGTTCTGATGAGCTACAAGCTATTGTAAAGCCTGTTATCAAGTTGACGAGTGCAGGCAGTTGCAGTAAGGATATTGTCAAGAGTATCTGTAAGCTGTGGCTGAAGAGCGAAAAGGAACTGTTTGGCCGTTGTGTTTACTCTGCACCAGGGGAGGGACACTGGTATGAGTATTATCGTCAGGAGGATGTTCCGTATTTTGCACTTGACGAAAATGGAGACCGTGTGTGTCAGTGGCTCCGCTCCGCCAGTTACAACGGTTACAACGGTTTCTGCCGTGTCGGCACGGATGGCTCGGCCACCGCTAGCGATGCTTACTGGTCGTGTGCGTTGCTGCCCGGCTTTAGTTGCTAATCTTTTATCTAATTTGCTTCCGCCTCGAAAGGGGCGGAGCAACATGGGGCTGTAGCTCAGCTGGGAGAGCACCTGCCTTGCAAGCAGGGGGTCGTGGGTTCAACTCCCATCAGTTCCACCAGTAATCTGTGTTGGTTATGTTGACGCTTGAGTGGTTCAGTTCATTACTTGACTGCTATCCCAGTCAAAAACCTATCGGCCATGGACGAGGTTCTTCGGACGCACAGTAATTTCGAGACATAGCTCAGTTGGTAGAGCGCACGACTGATAATCGTGAGGTCGAAAGTTCAATTCTTTCTGTCTCGACCACAATTTAATATGGGGCAGTAATGGGTTCGACGGGGTTTTGAGAGTGCAAAACACGCAGGAATGATACCGCCTAAAGGGTCGAAACAAAATTAAACGACGATACTGTTGTAATGATTCACCCTGCTATTGCCGCTTTCGTGGCAAATCGGGTTGCTGCTTGAACTAATTTAAGCATCCAAAACGGCGCACTTGGCCTGGTAAGCGCTTGAGGGTAAAAGAAGAGGTCATTTGGTTTCCTTGTTCCCCTTACACAAACAAGGTGGTGGAGGCGATACCGATCCGGTACGCCCTGGGTAAGATAAGCCGACATCGTGGCACCCGCCGACAAGCAAACGCTTAAAAGCCGGCTATTGCGTAAGAATGTTTTGCTCATGTAGGAATTTCGGACGCGGGTTCGATTCCCGCCTGCTCCACCATATATCTGGGTGTACGCCAATTGGTAGACGGCGTGATTTGGGGTCACGAGGCTGTGGGTTCGAGTCCCACCACTCAGACCATTTAAGGCGCTAACAGCAACAATTCTTGTATTCTTGCCATTTTTAAGAAGATAAGATGTGCCTTGGAAGTTGAGACGCTTACAGCAACATACTCAATCAAATAAATACAAAAGATGATTTGGATTTATCTTCAATAAGTGAAAGCTTAGATTTTTTGAATGATGCGTCTCGCGGTGTGATATTGGTTCGTAGCTCAATTGGTAGAGCATCCGGCTGTTAACCGGAGGGTTGGCGGTTCGAGTCCCGCCGTGCCAGCCAGACTAAAAAGCAGGATAGAGAGCTTTTATAGCGTGATCGCAGAAGGACACTCACAGCAACTTTACTACACATAATTTGGGCTTATGAATGTATTAAAGTGTCTTGGCGAACTGCTATTTTTGGAACTATCCATATATTGCGGGGTAGAGAAGCGGCTATCTCGTCAGCCTCATGAGCTGAAGATCACAGGTTCGAGTCCTGTCCCCGCAACCATGCCCGCCCAACGAATAGAGCAGAGACTATAAACGGAATTGGGAATTGAAACCTTTGCATCTGGCAGCAATGAAGTTCAGCAGGTTTTTGATGAAACCGCCGCATTTGGATAGCGAATATCTGAAGGTATGGCCGATACCTTGAATCGGTCAGTATGCTCGATTAGCTCAGCAGGGAGAGCGCGTCCCTTACAAGGATGAGGTCGGCGGTTCGATCCCGTCATCGAGCACCACATGTAGGTATAGTGTTAGCGGTAGCATATCGGTCTTCCAAACCGAGGGGGCGGGTTCAAATCCCGCTATCTACTCCATTAGGCGCACTTGTGACTATCTACTTGACAGGTTGTTGCCAAAGATGCTTTGATCGCGGGCATCTATAAAAATAATAGTCGAGCCTTTGGGGAGTTGGTGAATCCCTCGGTAGCCCACAGCCCGTTAGTGATGTAGAGCCAAGTGGGATATACCCTGGCATTTCTATTGGACGCTTTAGAAGTGGCTGCGGGCGACGGCCTAACGCTATGCCAGGTTTATATGCGGGTATGGCGGAATTGGCAGACGCGCCAGACTTAGGATCTGGTGGGCTATCCTGTGCAGGTTCGACCCCTGTTACCCGTACCATAAAGAGCACATACAGCAATTTTATATATGGAATCAACTTTTAACTGATCAAACCAAACAAGGTGCTCTGTGAAAATTAGCTGGCGTGGTGGAATGGCAGACGCGGCGGATTCAAAATCCGCTGGTAGCGATACCGTGTGGGTTCAAGTCCCACCGCCAGCACCAACTATGATACCGTAGCCAGGTGGTAAGGCACTGGGCTGCAACCCCAGGATCATAGGTTCGAGTCCTATCGGTATCTCCATATGCGCCAGTAGCTCAATTGGATAGAGCATAGGACTTCTAATCCTAAGGCTGGGGGTTCGATTCCTCTCTGGCGTACCATCCGTGTGGTAGTAAAAGTACGATCAATAAAATAACTACGCTCGTTTGTTTCTGCCATAAAGGGCTGGATGGTATGGCCTGGTCAGCGAGAGATCCTGTTTGGAGAATCGGGAGTGCAGGCACGGAAAAATAAAACCCCGCCTTTCGGCGGGGCAAGCGGATCAAAGTTTAATGCCAAGTTTTTCAGCCATTTCTTCTGGAGTCATGTTGGCAGAAGCTTCTTCGATAATCTTTTTCATCTTAGCGGGGCGAAGAAGTTCTTGCTTCTTTGCTTCAAGAGCTGCAATCTTTGCGTCGATTTCTGCAATTCTGTCTTCCACAGTGCGACGAGTGCGTTTTGCTTTTTCTTCAGCCTAATACATTGCCTCCAATCGATTTGGTTATTACATTTATACCATACTTTGATACAGAATGCAACATCCAATAAGAAAATATTGGGGTATCGCCAAGTGGTAAGGCACGGGACTTTGACTCCCGTATTCGCTGGTTCGAGTCCAGCTACCCCAGCCAACTATCATAAGACGCTGGTTCTGTTTTGTGTAAAATAGATGTCACACCAAGTTAAAACTATAAATGCTCCCATCCTCTAATCGGAATAGGAGGCTGGCCTCTCAAGCCGGAGTTTGCGGGTTCAATCCCCGCCGGCATCACCATGAAGAAAGGGAGATATTTGTGCCAAGAAAATATTTGACAGAAAATGTAGGAAGTAAACAGAGAATAGTACGAAAAATTCCGTCCTCAGAAAACGGATTGGGCGTACATTGTACGACAAAATGCGGACAAGAATTTCAGATTAGCCAGAACAACGAAAAGAGAAAACATACGCTATGGAAAATTGTTCCTGGTGGATTTGAGAAGATTGCCACAGGGGATTCACCGTATGATCTATATGATAAAATCCCTTGGGACAAGTAATGAATGCCGTTATGGTGGAATGGCAGACACGCCAGCTTGAGGGGCTGGTGGAAGTAATCTCGTATGGGTTCAAGTCCCATTGACGGCACCAGTATGGCTCCATAGTTCAGAAGAGTAGAACGCCGGCCTGTCACGCCGGAGGTCACGGGTTCAAGTCCCGTTGGAGTCGCCAATATAGGGGTTTGGTGCAATGGTAGCATGACGGTCTCCAAAACCGTTGATGAGGGTTCGAGTCCTTCAGCCCCTGCCAATAAAGACACATACAGCAATATCACATATTTTAAGTATTCTTTCAAACCATCTCCTTTCTTTCTACCTCCCTTTCTCTATTGTGTCTTGTTATGGCTTTCCATGCCGGTATAGCTCAATTGGCAGAGCAGCGGATTTATGCCCCGTAGCGCCAGATAAGCGGCAGGTTGCAGGTTCGACTCCTACTACCGGCACCATGCGCCACGGTTAATGGCTAAAATTCTACCGGCAAATAAACAATAGAAGCCCCGCATAATGAAAGCGATTTAATAGGGTGTTCGGCGCTAACACATAGGGGAGCGCCAGAGTCGGAGAGCTGGGGCAGTCTGTAAAACTGTTGCTTTCGAGCTGAGTGGGTTCGACTCCCACCTCCCCTACCAATTGAGATTATGGAGGATTAGGTATAGAAAGATATTGTGTGAATTGTGGGTGTAAAATTTGCAGAGAAAACACATCTGGATATTGTATCGATTGTCTTAGAGCCAAAAGAAAAAGAGAAAAGATAGAAAGATGGCTTAAAATAGGAGATGCAAACATAGGTGTATCAACAACATTAAGAGGGTGTATCAGACAATATATTCTGGACGATCAGAATGGTAGATGTGCTATATGTGGTATAGATAATTTTTGGAATGGAGAGCGTTTGAATTTTATTTTAGACCATATAGACGGGGACGCATCAAATAATTTTAGAAATAATTTGAGACTGATTTGCCCTAATTGCGATAGTCAGCTTCCTACATATAAATCCAGAAATAAGAATTCTGCGAGGGTGTATCGTAGAGCTTCTTAACATACGGCGGAATACCGAAGTGGTCATAACGGCGCAGTCTTGAAAACTGATGTGAGCTAACTACTCCCGTGGGTTCGAGTCCTACTTCCGCCGCCATACTCCATATACCATGTTGTATATTGGAGCCAGGGAAATCGTATGGCGATTTCCCTCTTATATGGAACGATAGCTTACGAGGTCTGAGCGGCGGTTTGAAAAACCGCAGGATGATGGATCGTTACCATCTCGTTCCACCATAATAAAAAAGACATGAACAGCAATTTTATCTATGGCTACATAAAAGCACATTGCCGTGTGCGCATGTCTTGTGCCTAAAGGGAGTCACCAACTGGCGTTAAATAAGTGGGGCAACCGTGCAAACCGGGTAAACTTAATATGCGCTCATAACTCAGTTGGTAGAGTAGCTGCCTTTTAAGCAGCGAGTCGTGGGTTCGAGTCCCGCTGAGCGCACCATTCTACGACACACTTTTTGTGTGTCGCTTTTTTATTATTGCCGAAAGGAGGAAATGGAGTGGCAAATGATTTGAAAAAGGGAGCCGCAGCAAAAACGCAGCGCCCTGAACGAATGAATTTGGAGAACGACGACAAATACCCGTATCATTGCAGCGCATGTGGTAAGGGATATATGCGACAGAAGGATAATTTTAATGTCACCCCGTCTCCTTATTATGCAGGTAATGGCGGTTATCTTACGATTTGCAGAAGGTGCCTGGATAAATCCTTTGAATACTATCGTGATGAGGTGTTTGACGGAGACCAGGATAAAGCGATGGAGCTTTTGTGCGCGACGATTAACACCTGCTTTGATGAAGGAGCATGGGCAAATGCCAAAAAGCACCCGTCTCCAAACAGAAGTAAGGTAAGCCAATATTTTTCCAAGTTGAATTTGGCGCAGACAAAGGGAGCGTCTTATGCAGATACAATTCTTTACCGCAGAGCAAATAAAGTCGAAAACGCAGAGACAATTCAAGCGGTAAAAGATAATCCCAAAATTATGACTCCGATTGAGACCATCCAATTGTTCGGTCTTGGATTCAGCGACCAGGATTATGAAACGCTACAATATGAGTACGATGATTGGGTAAAGAAATACGGTGATCCTGAGGATAAGCGTCAGGATGAGCTATATAAGAGCCTTTGCTATTTGAAATTACAGTTGCAGAAGTCCGTGCAGAATGGAGACTCTGGAATTGGAGCATTGGCAAAGACCTACAAAGAATACATCAATGCGGCGACGACTGAGCTGGAGGATCGCCGGCAGAAGAAGGAAGAGTCCGTCCAGTTGAATCCTCTTGGCCTATGGGCAAGGGATATTGAAAAGTATACCCCGGCGGAATTCTACAAGGACAAAAAGTTGTTTAAGGACTTTGATGATATAGGAAGTTATTGTTCTCGCTTTATTTTTAGACCTCTGAAAAACCTCCTGACCGGATCAAAAGAGCTTGATAAGGAATACAAGCTTTCCCAGGAGGAATGATGTGATGAACTATGATGTTTTAATGGATGAGCGGCAAAAGCATTTGCACGAACATTTCCCGTCTACGCACTATTTGCACAAAGTAGAAAATGTTCAGCGTGTACTTTTGTGGCTCACTTTTTATAGGAGAAACCCATCGAGGTTTGTAGAGCACTACTTTGGGATTGTTCTTCATCTATATCAGCATATCATTCTTTATCTGATGGAGTATTTTCCAAGCTTCTGCATTGTAGCCGCCCGTTCCGCAGCAAAGTCTTTCCTTATTGCCGTGTTCGCCTGTAAAGAGGCAATCCTACGGCCTGGGGCAAGGATCGTTGTGGCATCGGCTACCAAGAAACAGGCGAGACTCATCGTGTCAGAAAAGATAAAAAAGGAGCTTTTGCCAAAGTCGCCGCTGCTTGAAGCGGAGATAGACAGTTTTAAGGACAACCAGAATGAGATTGAGGTTATTTTTAAGAACGGAAGTTCTATTGTAGTTGTTGCCGCTAATGAGAACGCTCGTGGTTATCGTGCGACCGTTATGATCTACGAAGAGTTCCGTATGATTGCGAAGAATATCATTGACAGTGTTCTTTCTCCGTTCCTATTTGTTCGGCAAGCAGACTATTTGAAGCAAGAAGAGTATGCCGGGATGCAGGAAGAGCCTAAGGAAGTGTATATCAGCTCCGCATGGTATCAGAACCACTGGATGTGGAATCTAATTCAGACATTTACAAAGGATATGCTGTCTGGTGGTACATCGTGTGTTATTGCGATGGACTACAGCATTGCTTTGAAACACAACATTAAAACCAGGAACTTCCTAATTAAAGAGCGAAAGAAACTCGATCCGATGTCCTGGGCAATTGAGTACGAGAACCAGATGATTGCGGAAAATGCCAGGTCTTTCTTTAACTATGATCAGTTGAACCGAAACAGAAGACTAAAGCGGGCGTTTTATCCGCGCAGAAATGATGAAGCTCTTTTGAAGCAAAAGAACAAATACGATATTCCAAAACAGGTGGGGGAAATCAGAGTATTGTCTTGTGATATTGCAATGGAGGGCGGAAACGATACGGATAACTCTATCTTCTCCTGCATCAGACTTTTGCCAGAAAGCCAGGAGCATAAGGTGATGGACACAGCCGGCGAGCATATTACGGTTAAAAGAGGATATCGCCGTCAGGTTGTCTATATGGAGTCTATTCATGGAGGGGAGACCACTAAGCAGGCTATCCGCATCAAACAATTGTATACGGATTTTAACGCCGACTATTGCGTTCTCGACGGACGTAACGCCGGTATTTCCGTTTATGACATGCTCGCAAAGGTTTTGTTTGATGAAGAGAGAAACATTGAATACAAACCATGGAAATGTATGAACGACGAAAAGGTTGCGAACAGAATTCAGATTGCCGGCGCTGAAGAGAATGTATATGTCATTAAGGCACAACTCGAAACGAACAGCAATATTGCTGAGTCCATGCGTAATGCTCTGAATTCTGGGATGATCGACTTGCTGATCAGCAATACTGAGGCGGTTGATGAGATTTCTAATTTTATCCCAGAATATGCGACTGCTGATGTTGAAGCGCAGCTATTCTTTGAAAGACCCTATATAGAAACGGTTGCTTTAATCAATGAGATGATCAATCTTGAATATGAGCGAGGCGATCAGACTGGGTTGATTAAAATTATGAACAACAATGACCGTAAGGACAGATACACCTCTGTTTCTTACGGTAATTATTTTGCCCAAATGCTTGAACATGATTTGTTGTCCGATACGGCGGAGTACGAATATGTTCCACTATTTAACTGAAGGAGGTGATGAAGTTGCAGAGTGAAAAGAAATGGTATCAGTTCTGGAAACGAGACCGTGTGTACGAGGAAAATGCTGTCGTTAAGGCTGAAGATCATACCCACGAGTTCAATACAAGTATTGGAAGCGCATATATCAATATGCTTTGCGGGTCAAGCGAATCTCCATATACCATTCAGGAGATCCGTGCTTTTACGAAAAACCCAATGAACCATATTACGGAGCTGCGCAGAATGGCAAAGTGGGCTTACCGAACGAATGGCGTTGTGTCTGGCGCAATCGACTATATGAAGTCAATGCACACATTAGATGGTGTTATTGTTTCTAAGTCACGCCGGCCAGATGGCAGAAAGCCAAGAAATTATCGTTCCAATAAAGCAAAAATGGAAGGTACACTAAGCACCATTCGATACAAGCAAATTATCCGCGATGGTATTTTCAAGAATGCCAATGATGGTATGTATGTCGCTTACTTTGAAACTGCTGCGACCACACCAGACTATAGAATGGCGCTGACTGATTATGAAATCCAGAATATAACGGAAATCAATGCGCTTGGAATCAATGCAATGGTAATCCCTCTTCCTGTTGAATATGTGCGGATCATTGGAAGAAAGAACAACAGTTATGTTGTCGCATTTGATTTGAAGTATTTTGATTATTTCACGGAGGATGCAAGGAAGAAAAAGCTTGCCGGCTTTCCAAAAGAGATCCAGGATGGATGGCTGAAAAAGATGAATGGGGAGCTGAACGCAGATTGGCTTGTTCTTGATAATACAAAGACAATTGTAACGAAAATCAAGAGCGAGATTTCTGAACCATACGGAATCCCATTTTCTATTGCGGCTCTCGACGATATTAGCTACGCTCAATATTTTATTGATACGAAGCGAAATGTTCTGGACTCTGTAAACAACCAAATTGTGTATGAGACATTCCCTGAGGGCAAAGATAAGGGGACATCTGCTCTGAGCGAAAAACAGCAGAGACAGCAGCATGATTTGGTCAAGAACGCACTTTCCAGCAAGAGCAGAAACGGCAGCAGTACATCATTTTTCTCTCTTGCGAGTGGGACAAAGCTTGACAAGATTTCGTTGGATGTTTCTTTGCTTGATGAAAAGAACGAAAATTCGATTGTAGATTCTGTAAACAAGGATATCAGTGTGAGCGCCAGCGCTCTTGACGGCAGCAGCACTGGGAACTACTCTACAGCGACATTGAATTTAGAGCTTGTCGCAGCAAATGTGTATTCCTGGATTGAGGATATTGTGGACGAGCTGAATAAGTGCATCAATAAAAATATCATTAAAGATCCAAGTTGCAGAGTCGAGTTTTATATCCTGCCAATTACGATGGTAAATCGTGATCAGATGGTAGGGTATATGTCTGATCTCTATGCAAGAGGAAAGGGAAGCCTATACGCATGGATTGCGTCTACTGGAATTAACCCGGACAACTATGTTGCGTTGATGGACTATGAGCTGGATGAAGACTTTGAGAATAAGTACCCAGTGCATAGGACTTCTTTCACCGTGACCGGTAAAGATGATCCTGAATTTGAGGATCACAACAAAGGCGGCAGACCACCAACTAATAGCGAAGATCCTGCTGCCGTGCAGCAAAAGACAAACGGTGGTAACAATATGCCGAAGCCGTCAACGGGGTAAGGGGGTGAGAAAATGAATAGATGTATTCCGACTGGTAGAATTTTTGAACTCTCTAATGAACGCCAGATCACGGGAAGAAGAAAAATCAAGGTAGTTCTTCACGAGATTTTCTCTAACCATGATGAGTGGCAGGAGAACGGTATTTCCTGGGATGAGACCTATACACAGCAGACGATTGACTCCGTTTCTAATATGTCTTTGTGTGTTGAATTTATCAGCGAAGACAGGACGCTACCATATGGGCATGGGCTAACTGAGATTGCCGATATGCCTTATATGGAAGATGCGACTGTCGTTGGACACTTCGAGCGCGGTTATATTGACGATATCGAAATTGACGGTGTTACAAAAAGGGTTTTGGTTGCAGATGGATATGTTGATGAAATGAGATACCCTAAGTTTGTAGCATGGTTGAAAGATCGGCTTGAACATGGAACGGTCAAAGGTTCTGTGGAAATTGTAGGTAGACCAGAAAATGAAAATCGTATTATTTACGATGGCGGTTACAAAGAGAAAGGAAGAATCCCGCAAATCTATGATTATAGCGGGTATGCCATTCTTGGTATCAGACCGGCAGATGATACGGCAATCGTCATGGAGTTAAATAATAAATCACAAGAACATAAGGAGGAAACAGGTATGGATGAGAAGATGATGAGCCAGGCAGTTGAGCTTATCAAGTCTTCTGTAACTCAGACCATTAACGAGTTGAATAATAAGAGTGGCGAGTATGAGAAGAAGATTGCTGAGCTGAACGATGCGGTGGCCGCAAAAGACGCTGAGATTGCAGAGCTGAACGAGAAGTTGAACACTGCCAATGCGTCTGTTGCTGAGAAAGACCAGGCTATTGAGAGCCAGACCAATGAGCTGAATAGTCTGAAAGAGGCCAATGCCGCGCTGGAGAAAGAAAAGAAGATTGCTGAGCTGAATTCTGCTCTGGCGGAGTTTAGCCAGGAAGAGCAGGATCTTGCCAAGGCTGAGATCGAGGCATTTAAGGCCGATCCTATGTCAGTTGAGATTAACAGCATCACAAGCAAGATTTGCGTGGAGATGGTTCGTAAGAACAAAGAGACACGCACAGTCGAATTGAACAACTCTGCTCCCGACATTTTCGGCGGTGTGAACTCCCCTGAAGATGACGGCGATGTAGACATTTTTGGCTAATTAAGGAGGGTTAAAGGAATGAAATACAAGACTATTGGTGCATTTAAGAATGTGCAGAATATCCCATATTGCAAGGCAACTGAGGATATGAAAGTAGGTATGGGCGTTGTGCTTGACCGCGCCGCAAAGACCGCATCTTTGGCAGAGGATGATACCGCTGCAAAGGCTATTGTTCACATTGTCACCAACATCAATGATAAGCCTGAGCTTCACAACAGCCCTGAGACTTATGTGGTGAACGCCGGCGAGTATGTACGCGCTGATGATCTGAGAACCGTGAACGGACTTGAGATTGAGTTCGCTGCGTTTGAGATTGACGGTGGGACTGATGGCCTGGTCGCTGGCGATGCTTTGGTATTTACCACATCTGGCCTGGTGAAGAAGGTTGCTGACGCAACTGGCTATGCAGTTTCCTTTAAGGTAATTGCTAAGACCGCATATATGGATGATGGCATTCTTGCTGAAATCGTTGCTCAGTAAGAATTTTTGTTTCTAAAAGGAGGATAGAAGATAATGGATAAGATTTTTGAGCTTAACACAGTCAACAATGTGAAAGACTCTGTTGTTGGTTCCAAGGTAAAGGCCACTTCTCCAATCGTAGAGGTGTTCTCTGCTCTGGCACAGGGTAAAAACCCCGCTGTTGACGGTAAGGTAGTAGATAAGGCTGTTGCCTATATCAAGGAGTTGGCTGGCCGCGCAATCGACGGCGATCATCAGGCAGTATCTGAGCTGAACGCAATTCAGCGTTTTACCATTGAGCCTAAGCTGATCGAGGCTATCAAGATTTTTAACTTCATGGGTACATACAGATCCCTTCCTTACGACACCGTGCCTATGATGAAGACCTATAAGTATGAGAGCATTGATTCTCGCTTCCAGGCTTCAAGCGGCGATGTGCCTTTCGCTACCCACAGCTTCCGTGAGTACCCAATTGCAACACAGACCATTTCTGCCGGTTATGCGGTGGACTATCGTGAGTTGCAGAGCGGAAACTTTGACGGAACTGTTGCTGAGGGTATGGCTCAGGTACAGACTGACATGCAGAATAAGGCTGTGTACTATGTTATCGCAAAGCTTTATGATGCGCTGAAGAACGCAAAAGGCGTAAAGCACTTCGCTGAGAGTTCTGGTATTACCCAGACTGCCGTTGACGATATGCTGAAGGTAATGCGTCGGTACGGCAAGACCAATATCTGCGGCGATTACGCTGTAGTTTCTCAGTTGAATGATTTCGCTGGTTATAAGACTTTCGGTGCTTCCACCATTCCGTTTGGCGCTGATGCGGTTGCCGAAGAGATTCGTAAGACCGGTTTGCTCAGCTTCTACAACGGTTCTAATGTGGTGGAGCTGCCAAACGCTCTTGACTACACCCGTTTGAATGAGGACAAGACTTCCTATGAGCTTTATATGCCTCAAGGTTTGCTGTTCTTCATTCCTCAGGGCAACATCGCACCTCTCCAGATCTTCCGTCGTGGCGGACTGACCACTATGACTGGTGACGATATCGTAACCCGTCAGCACCTGACCCGTTTCGATATGGAGATTGGTGCCGGCGTAGCAGAGGGCATGGAGGATCAGATTGGTCTTCTGTCTGATACCAATTTCGAGGTTCCTACTCTTTAATAGGAATTAGTTAAGTTATCTAAAAGGGGAGGGAAATACTCTCCCCTTAATCTTTTTATAAGGAGCGAAAGAAAATATGGAATTAACAGATAAGGTTGCAATCAACAATCTGTGTAGCTGGGCGCTTTATTTTAAGCGTGAAAATGGAGTGGGTGATATCCGCATCCCCGCAAATGCAAAGAATTTTTCCCAGTTGGATGTAGCTGAGGTTCAGATGCAGATTCAGCGCGGCAATCCTCTGTTTGTAGGGGATGGCAGATCCAATCAGGGGGATCACGCTCGTTTGTTTATCGTGGACGATAAGCAGCGTAAGGAGCTTCTTGGATATGGAGAAGAGTCTGCCCAGGATGCGGTTGTTCTCAACGAGGAATCTGTAAAGGCTCTTCTGGCGATTCGTGGGAAAGACGCATTTCATGCAAAGCTGAATGAGCTTGTAACCACGCCGGCAGAAAAGAAGATGATTGTCCAGATTGCAAAGGAGTGCGGCGGAGACGATGTAGCCGCATGGAAGATGGCTGCAATTAACGAGCTTGCCGACACAAACACCATTTAAGTAAGGAGGATGAGGTATGGATCAGCCTACTACTTTTACGGATATTGAAACAAGTTTTCACTCCATGCCTCTAACGAAATATAGGATCGATCCTGGCCTGGAGAAACAGTGGTTAGAAACTGCGATTGCAGATTACGAACTCGATCTAAGCACTGTGCTTGAATACGACAGTGAAAGCGGGTCGTTTGCAAATAAGCTTGATCGCCCTACAGTTCGCATTCTTGCTTTGATGATGTATGTCAGTTACCTTCAAAGAGAACTTAGCCGCGTTATGGCTCTCAACGGTATTTATGCCAAAGATATTCAGGTTACTGGAGCAGACGGAACAAAGCGGGTGACGAAGCAAGAGCTTGATAGTGAGCTTAGCAGAGTGAACACAATGCTTCATAAACTCAAAAATAACTGCTTTGATTAAGGAGGGGTTGCAATGCCAGAATCATGGTATTTAATGTCCCAACCTTTGTTTAACAGCGGTTTTGAGGGCGATGAATTCTCTGCATTTGCACAAGGGGGATTTGAAGAAATTTTGGATTCTCCCCTTGCGGATGAAATAGAGATTTATGAGAAAACTCTGTCTGCTACTCCGGTTTCTGCACGTGCGATTATACAAGGTGTGACAGCGGACAATTATAACAATAGTGTGATGCGTCAATTTCTTTGTAAGATTGGGACACTTCGGAGCGGACAGTATATCAAGGCAAGAGGCCAAATGTGGCTTGTTTATTCGCTCCCTGATAACAATAAGATGTACGAAAAAGCGATTGCTTGGCAGTGCAAATATTCAATCAAGTTTGTTTCACCGACCAGCGGAGAAATTGTTGAGTATCCTGTTTATGATATCAATAGTACGCAGTATGGCTCTGGTGAAACATCTGAAGACCATTTGACGCTTGGCACATCGCAGCACTTAATTTACATCCCATATAACGAAGAGACGATAAAGCTTGACAGTGGGTTTAGGTTCCTCATTGATAAAAACCGTGATAACCCAACTGCATATCGTCTGGCGCAGGTTGACCCTGGCGGATATTCCTGTGGGAAAGATGACGGCCTGATTCAATGGACAATTGTTGAAAGCCAATTTGACGAGAAGACGGATAGCAAAGAATTGATGGTGGCTGACTATTTTGGCAAATCGGAGTTGTCTAAGCCAGAACAACCGTCAGAGATTGGTTATTCAATTCGCGTTAATCCAGATGGTGGAGACGCATCTATCATATTTGGAGAAACACTAAAATCTTCCGTTATTATTTGCAAAGACGGTGTAGCTCAGAGCGGATTGCCATTTGATGTAACAATCACCGATGGCGCAGAGTTTGGAACAATTCAGTCTGTTGATCAAAATGGCTTTGTGCTGTATGCGCTGAACAACCGTGATTTTATTGGACAAGAGATTACAGTTGAAATCACAAGCTCTGAATGCGAAGCATCGAGCAAAACAGTATTTACGGTTAGGGGGTGGTATTGATGTATTTTGAACAAGTCCCTGAATACAGAGATACCATCATGGAGAGCATTTGTAAGTGCGATGCCATAATTGATTTGATTCGGCCAACTGAAGCCCCAGAGATGAGTGCAAAGGAAATGGCCTACAAATATATTTTCCCTTATGATTTCATTGTGGGGAAGACATCTGAAGTTGGAACTTATATTTGCTTTGATGTTATCGCCCCAAGAATTATCAATCGCTCATTCTCAGATTTCAATATCTATATTTGGATTATTGCCCATGAAAGGACTATGAGAACCCCGAAAGGTCTTGTGACAGACCTACTGACAACTGAGGTTGACAAGCTGATTAACGGGAGCAATGGGTTCGGCCTTGGTCGTGTGGAGCTTAAATCGTGGGATAGATTTACGCCGGCTGAGGATTTTCATGGGAGAACACTTGTGTATCGCACAGTGGATTTCAATAGGAAATAACATTGGAATCAAGAGATCTTGATCTGAGATTGTGCGCAAAAGATCCTATTTTTGTTGACGGAGTTCCTATCTACCCAATTTCAATTAAGGAAATTTCTCGTATTGGCTATACAAAGTACAATACTGATATCCGCTTTATGTCTTTGAATGAAAGCGATATCGGCGCTTTGCTTGGCAGGGACATATCCGATATAGGCTCATTTAATTATCTGGTCGGCAATGCGATTCATGATAAAGAGACTATGCAAATGATGTTGTTTTGGCTTTCCAAAATCACACATAGTAAGATTACCTTTTCTGGGAAGAGGCTTTCTTTTGTCGGAGATGGGTTCGAGATCACAAAAGATAATTTTGATGAAATCCAATCTATTGTTAGACTCAGAAATGGCTTACAAGGGATAGAAGAAGAGGAAGAAAATCCAGATAACGAGGCTGCTCGTAGGGTCTTGCAGCGGAGAAAAGAAGAGCGATTGAAAAGGCGGAAAGCAAAGAGCGGCGGAGATGAATCCTCTTTGACGCTTGCTGATCTGGTCAGTATATTGGCAAGTGGAATGGGAATGACGATGGATGAAATCATGGAGTATGATTTGTACCAATTCAATGATCAGTTCAATCGTCTGAAAATCATGGAGGATTATGAAGTTAATGTCCAAGCGCTTTTACATGGCGCTAAAAAAGAAGATGTAAAACTCACGCACTGGATCACCAAGATCAAGCGCGAAGAAGAGTAGTTTGGAACAGTCTGGGAAACCAGGCTGTTTAGTTTTTTTTAAGGAGGTATTGTAAATGTCTAACGCAAAATTTGGCGCAAAAGAAGTCATGGACGTTGTGCTCTATGATATGGAGACAAACAAGCCTGTTATCCAGTTTGACAGCTTGAAGACTTCTTCAATTAGCGTAACTTCTGAGAAAGTATACGCAAGAGGCGGTAAGGGCAACCCTAAGCTGATTACATGGGAAATCAATAAGGAGGCCACTCTGACCATTGAGGACGCTCTGATTTCTCCGAAGTCCCTGGAACTTATCTCTGGCATTGCTCGTAAGGTTGGCGTACAGACCATTCGTATGAGACAGACTACAGAGTATGATGAGAACGGCGTAAATAAGGGCAGCATGTATCCGCTGAAGGCTGATTCCACCGGTAAGATTACTCTGGCATTTGAGCCTAACACCACAGCAGATAAGATCTTGGTGTACCCTTATGATTCTGACTGCGAAGAGACTGCCCTGTACGACATGGAGGGCGCTCAGCTTTCAGGCAAGGAGCTTACGGTTACTGCGGCTAAGGATCAGCGTGTTGTAGTGTACTACGACTATGACAGTGAAGAGACCGCCGAGACCTATGTGATCGACGCAGAGCATTTCAGCGGTACATACAAGCTTGTTGGAGATACCGTGCTCCGCAACCAGAAGACCGGTAAGGATGAGGCATTCCAGGTTACTATTCCGAACCTGAAGTTTACCTCTAACCTTGAGCTTGGTTTTGCTGCCGAGGGCGATCCTTCTACCACCACATTTGAATGCGAGATCATGCGCGACTCTGATACTGGCACCATGATTCAAATGGTGAAGTATTAAGAGTTATAGATTTGAATATAGGGAGGGCGAAAGCTCTCCCTTATTCTTTGAAAATGGTTTGGAGGTATGGCAATGAGATATAAGATTTATGTGAAAGATGTTCTTTCCACTGATAGCGGTCTATGTGTTGTAATTGCCATTCTGAATGGTAAAGACACTCAAATTTGTCTTCCTAAAGATTGCGGAATCGAAAAGTACATTGGAGAAGAGGTGTATTATGAGATTAAGGGCAAAAAGGTTCGTATCTCAAAAGCGCATCAGCCGCAAGTCTGTGTAGAGACTCCTATTGATGAAGAAGACGAGAAAGGGGAGGAATAACCTCTCCTTTTTCTTTGTTTGGAACGGAGGATGGTTTTTATTAAAATCCTGGCTATTGACCAGGCAAGAAATGGAGCGTGGGCGATATTTAACTACGACACAAAAGAACTTGAAACATATGGGACATTTTCGTTTGGAAACAAGAAATACACTTACGCAAAGGCGATTCTTGCCATAGAAACATTAGTTGACGAACTGATAAAAGAGCATGATATATCCGCTGTGTTTATCGAGGATATTCAATTGCGTGTAAATGTTCAGTCGTTCAAAAAACTTGCTCAGCTACAGGGCGTCCTCGTTAATCTATTTGAGAAAAACGAATACCTGTATAGCTTTGTTGCTCCTACGCAGTGGCAGAATTATTGTAAAGCACGTGGTAGGACTTCAAAGGAAGTAAAAGAAAAAATAAAGACCCTCGAAAATGCTGGCAAGAAAGAATCTAAAATTTTATCGATCCAGTTTGTAAAAGAAAAATTCCATATAGATACAGACAACGATAACTTGTCTGACGCTATATGTATCGGCCATTATGCCGTAAATCATTTTGAGATAGAAGGGAAGACGCTTCATGTCAAAGAAAAACAATAAGATTTCCATTAACGCATTGGAAAAATACTGCGGACAATTCAATACAGAGCCGCAGGATATTGAGATCCATTATGGGGAAGATGAAGTGTTTACTTTTACAGTAAAGCCACTTTTGACCATGGATGAGTCAGTGAGGTTTATTGAAGAGGTCGTGCGGGAGTGCATCATGCCAGATGACATGCTGATTGTGCCAATTGCCCGCGATTTTATCACAAAAAAGAACCTGATGACATATTACGCAAACTTTACTATGCCGGAGTCGCAAAGCAAAACCTATGACCTGGTTATGGCATCGACTGGAATTATCAATGCAATTTTGGACAATATCGACATTGATCAGTTTACTATGATCCAGCGGTCAATTGATGAGCGGATTGCATTTGAAGAGCAGAAGATGATCGCAGAGCAGCAAAGCAATGTTCGGAAGATTACTGAGGATGTTTCTGAATTTGTTTCTAAGATGTCTTCATTGTTTGACGGCATTGATCCAGAGCAGATGGATGGGTTTATGACCAGCGTAAGCAAAATGGCACAAAATACTGAGATCTCTGCTCAAAGCTTAGCGAGTGCGTTTTTGGAGAGCAGAAACAGTAAAGAAGACTAAAACACTTGGAGGCGCTTATGAAGAAAGCATTTCTTGAAGATGAATTTATGGATGTTGAAGATCTGATGGAGACAACACTACCCCCCCCTACATTACTTGAGTATTATAGGAGATTAAAAGATCGTGAGATTTTGTGGAATGACTTAATCGACGATGGCATGATCGACATTCCTATGTATATTTTGAAATGGAATAAGGAGGATTCTGGATTGCCAGTTGAAAAGCGAAAGCCAATCAAAATCTATATCAATTCTGATGGCGGAGCTGCAAATGTGACTTTGTATACAGCGAATGTTATTTCACTCTCCAAAACACCAGTTATTACTATCGGAATGGGAAGAGCTTACAGCAGCGGTGGGCTTTTGCTCATGGCAGGCCATAAGAGATATATCTTTGACTCAACCTCTATTTTGATTCACGATGGCTCGACTGGAGCGGTAGGTGATACGGGCAAGGTGTTGGACAACCTGGAATTTACAAAAGAGTTCGAGGCAAAAGTGCGGCAGTTTATTTTGACGCACACAAATATTCCAGAAGACCTAATTGATCGCAACTATCGTAGAGATTGGTTTATGTTCAGCGATGAAGCAATCAAGTATGGGGTTGCAGATAAAATTGTTACAGATCTTGACGAAATTATTTAGGAGGCCACTTCATGGCGCGAAAGAATACTATTTCATATCCAATTAAGCCACAGCCGCCAACTACCCTGGATGATAACCCATTCTATGGTATTCAGTGCGACGAATATCAAAAGCAGTTTCGTGATGCAATTTGGAACCCAGAAAAGCTGATTGTGTTTTGTAATGCGAAAGCCGGAACTGGAAAAACAACGATTGCCACCGCGACTGCAAACTTGCTCTGTGAATATGGGCTTTATGATGGAATCATCTATATCGCTTCCCCGACACAAGAGCAAAAGCAGGGTTATCTTGCAGGATCTATCGAAGAGAAGTCAGAGCCATATTTTGAGCCATTTTATGAGGCTTTACAAAAGATTGGCGTTAATCTGAATACGGTACTTTTTGATAACATTCTTAATGAGAAGAATGGGACAGCTTATATCAGATGCTTAACGCACACATTTTTGCGTGGGGTCAACTTTGAGAATAAAGTGATCATAATCGATGAGGCTCAGAATTATTATTTTGACGAACTGATGAAAGTTTTAACTCGAATCCACGATAATTGTAAGGTAATTGTGATTGGGCATGATGGTCAGATTGACCTATACAAAAATCCAGAGCGCACGGGCTTTGTACGATACATGAAATGGTTTGCAGAAGACGACAGATGTGCTGTGTGCGAGCTGAAGAAGAATTATCGAGGATGGATCAGCGAACACGCAGATAATTTGAAATACTTTTAACTGAAAGGCGGAATCCCGCCTTTTATTATTTTGCGAGGTGGGATTATGCCAAAATTCAAAAGCACAAAAGAGCTTGTGGCGTATCTACAAAAAACTGTAGACAGAGTTCTTACAGAAGATGTGTTCCCGGTTATACAACAAGAGGAAGTACAGGCGGTTGATGATGTCGTTTACAGTATGCCGACATCTGGATACTACCAAAGAAGATACGATTATGAGGGTATTGGAGATCCAGATAATATCGTGATAAAGGGCGGAGCCGCAAAGAATGGCATTATGGCTGTTGTAAACGAAACAGATCCGAACCCATATTTGAATGGTAGAAGTGGGGCAAGGGCTACTGTAAATAAAAGCTTGCCATATGTTATTGAGTATGGAATTGGTCAACCTGGAGATCCAGGGTATGATTATTGGGCTGGAAAACCAAGACGGTTTACAGCAACTACAATTGATCGTCTGGATGCGTCTGGGGCGCATGTGATTTCTTTGAAAAACGGGTTAAGAAAGCACGGAATTAAAGTGCGATAAATTTCAAAAGGAATAAGTTAATTTACTTTTAAGTGAGGTGATTGTGCGTGGATGAACTGCAAATTCTGCTGAAAGCGATCATTGATGGCGATAGCGTCACATCGCTTGACTCTCAGTTGTCCAATATTGTTAAATCTCTGAGCGCATCGCACGAAGTAAAGCTGAAAGTAGCCGTTGATGAGACTTCCATCAGAACCACGCAGAGCCAGCTACAATCAATCGCTAAGCAGGTTTCTTCTGCTGGAAATAGCGGGAGACAGGTACAACTCAAAGTCTTTGACGCTGCGCAATTACAGGCGGACGGTCAGAGATATTTTACTGGTGTAAGAGATATTGTTTCTCGTGTCCAAAAACAATTCAGTAAGCTTGGCAGTGTAGATGTTGTCAATGTGTTTAAGGACGCACAGGGCGATATTCAGAGTTTTACCGCAAGTGTGACTAAGGCTGATGGAGTTGTAGAAAGATTTAATTTTAACCTTTCTAAAATTCGTCATGGCTCAAGGACATACAGCGGCTTTGTGCAGGAAAACTCTATTTTGTCTGATAAAAATGCTGGTACAAATCTTCAGAAAACACTTGATTATCTGAACCGAATTGATAACAAGATTGCGGATATTACCAGTAGGACTCTCTCCAATACGGCAAAGCCACTGCTTGCCGATATGGAGCAGTATAATCAGTATCAAACAAAGCTGACACAAGTAAAAAGTAGAATTGATGAACTCCGTAAGGCGAATACTACGTTGTCTGCGGATCATAAACGAGAAATCAATTCTATGGTGGCTGATTTGCAAAGATACGCACGGGAACTTCAAACCTCTGCGTATGCGGCAACCGATTTGAATGCAGCCACATTTACAAATAAAAAGGCCGAACTTCAAGCTGCCTTGCAAACTGACATCCAGCGTTGGCAAAACTCTGGTTTGTTCGGCGCTGATTTCAAGGCGGCTGTAAACGATGCGAAGCGAATGCTTGACGAGGCGCTCGATCCAACCGATCTTGATGCGTACAGACACCAGTTGTCGTTGCTGAATCAGCAATTTAAGCAGATGAAGCTTCAAAATACTGCGTCTGGTAAAATCCTTGACGCAGATAGGCTGACTTCAAATATTCAGACTGCGCAGTTGCGTATTCAGAATCTGAAGAATACTTATAGCTCATTTGTAAATGATCCAAATCTGTTGGCAAAATGGCAACAGCTCTTTGACGAATCAAAGATGATCAGCAGCAGTAAAGAGCTGACAAATCTTAACGCTAAAATTCGTCTGTTTGAGCAAGAGCTGATCAGCGCCGGTAAACACAGCAGATCGCTTTGGGATGACCTAAAGGCAAATGCCGCAAAGATGGGTTCATGGATGGTGCTGGGCGGCGTAATCGCCGGCGTTATGCGCGGTGTAACCGGCCTGTATGACGCAGTGGTTCAGCTTGACAGTGCTATGACAGAGCTGATGAAAGTAACGGATGAAACCGACGCTTCATACGAAGCATTTTTGTCCGACGCTGCTGACAAGGCGGTACAGATTGGTACTACATATGCCGATTTTGTAGACTCTACAGCATCATTTGCACGTCTCGGATATAATATGGAAGATGCCTCTCAGCTTTCTGAGGTTGCCAATATCTATGCTGTAGTAGGCGATGAGGTAGATGGCATTGAAGGTGCTACCAACTCTATCATTTCTACTATGAAAGCGTTTGGTATTGAGGTTGACGACACTATGAGTATCGTTGATAAGTTCAACGAGGTGGGCAACCGATTTGCCATTTCGTCTGGCGGCATTGGCGAGGCCATGATGCGAAGCGCATCCGCTATGGCAGAGGCAAACAACACCATCGACGAGTCAATCGCTCTGATCGTAGCCGCCAACAATGTTATCCAAGACCCGGATGTTGTTGGTACAATGTGGAAGACGGTTTCTATGCGTATTCGTGGTGCGAAGACGGAGCTTGAAGAAGCCGGCCTTGAAACGGAGTATATGGCTGAAACAACCGCTTCGCTGCGCAAAAAGATCCTTGGACTGACCAATGTTGACGGCGGCGGTGGATTTGATATCATGCTGGACGAAGAGACGTTCAAGAGCACCTATGATATCATGCTTGGGATCAGCGAAGTTTGGGAAGATATGAGCGATATCGACCAGGCTGCTTTGCTGGAGCTATTGGCTGGTAAGCGGCAAGGTAACGCCCTGGCTGCGGCCATTACCAATATGGGCGACGCTGTTAAGGTTATGGACACCTCGCTGAATGCTGAGGGGTCTGCCGTTAGAGAGCATGAGAAATGGATGGACAGCATTCAGGCCAAGCAGCAACAGTTCCAGGCTCAATATGAGGTGTTTGCAAACACTATTTTGAGCAGTGATTTGATCAAAGGTGTCTTTGACGCTGGTACTGGTTTGCTTGGGTGGCTTACGACATTGGTAGATACGGTTGGCGCATTACCCGCCGTTTTCGCTACTGTAATGCCATTTTTGGATAAGCTCAATTTGTTCCGAACAACAGATCAGAAAAACTGGGGCGGCTCTGGAACAGGCATTGCGTTTGCATGGAACGCCCAAAAGCTTGAACTTGATAACGATATTAAGCTTTTGGATGAATATAATAGTAAGATTGCAAATCTCGGAACATCTACGGGAGATCTAACTCAACGGCAAATTGTATGGAATGATACAATTGGAAAAGGCAGTGATAGGCTGCGCAGTGCCGTAAAGGTTTCTGACGATGCGGCGGTGTCTTCTAAGGCATATGCCTCTTCAATGGAGCAGGCAAGCATAAAGACTACCCTTATGGGTGTTAAGTCTAAGGCCGCTGCAATTGGTGTTCAGGTACTTAATACAGCGCTTAATGCGCTGATCGGTCTTGGTATTGGTCTTGCTATTAACGCAATTATTTCTGGTATCACTTCTCTTGTCAACAAATCAAAAGAGGCTCGTGAAGCAGCTTTGGAAGCTGGATCTGCCGCAGTTCAGAGTTCAACCGAATTGTATGATCTGGCATCCTCTTATCTTGAGATGAGCTATGCTGTTGAGGCTGGAACCGCATCCCAAGAGGATTTGATGAGCATTCAGGATGAGCTTGTTGCTTATCTGGAAACACAAGGTATTGCAGTACAGAACCTTTCTGGCGATTACGATACTCTAAGACAGTCTATTGTTGAAGCCGCAAGGGAGCAGATGCGCACAAATATTTCCCAAGGTATTCGCGCTGCTGATATTGCGAAAGAAGATGCAATCGGAGAGCTTGAAACATGGCTTGGCGGAAACAGTCTGTATTCATCTGCTAAAGAGGGAGCAAAAGAGGCTTTTGATTATCTCGACAGCCTTGGTTTTTCAGGTATAGATACTGGTACAAAGGGTGGAACTCTTGTACTTCCAAATAGTACAACCACGGATTTGTTCAGCGACATAACCTTTGACCAGTTGATGGAGAACTATCGTTATCTCGAAGACGCGATGAATGCGGTGAGAGACGAATATGGTTCTGAAAACCCCGTCTTCACAATTCTGGCCGACGCTTTCAATACTTATGACGAAGCATTAAAAGACGCTATCGAGCAGATTGATAATGCGAACCAGATGATTGCGCAAGACGCTCTTCTGGCTGCACAAGCGCTTGATCAACCTACCACGGTTGAAGAGTTTGAAGAGTTCAGAAGCCAGATGATTCAGAATATTGAAAACACATCTGGTTTTGATGATGACGGTACATATACTGCTGAGCAGTTGGCAGATAATGTTCTTGGTTCAGATGAGCGCTATGCTGATCTTCTTGCAGAATTGCAGGAGAGGGAAGCTTCTGCCGAAGCCGTCAATGAGAAGATGCGAGAAATCGCAGAAAAGCTTGTTCCAAAAACATATGAGGAACTTACCCCAGGCACTTCCGCACACTTCCATGCACTGGATGCGTGGAGCGCTGAGGTAGAGGGCGTTAAGGACAAGTTGGAAGCCCTTTCCGATGAGGAATTTGAAATCGCATACAATGCGGTTATCAATGAGGGCGCAACCACCTGGGAAGACATTACTGCCGCTATTGAAGAATACAATAGCGAGCAGGCCGTAGCAACAAGAAATGCTGAGAACTTACAGCGCAGCATTCGTGGTATGTGGGATTCGGAAGATTTCTCCGATACCAAAGAAGAGCTGATTGCAATGTCCCAGGCGGTGGACGGCATTACCCCACGGAATATCGAAGAGCTTGCTTCTGAGAGCAGCGTCCTTGCAAGTATTTTGGAAGAGGACGGGATGAACGCTCAGTTCCTATCCCAAATCCTACAGAATATGGCCGAGGGCGGGGATGGCGTGTCCCTTGTCACCGCTGAGGCTTTGAAACTGAATGACGCTCTGGATGGAATGGTGGACAAGTTCGACCAGGTGACGGACGCAAAATCTCGCTATGATGCGGCCATGGCTGTGGAAGAGAAGGACACCGACTTCCGTTCTTATGCAGAGGCGTTTGAAGAGCTGAACGCTCAGTTCGAGGCCGGCACCACCAACAGTAATGCGTTCTGGGCTGCTGCTGAATTCCTATTCGGTAGCGAACAGTTGAACACATGGGGCTGGAGCGACGGTCTTGATGAAATCTACGACGCAATGCAGCGCAATAAAGGTGTCTTTGAGGACGCTGAGAGTGCAGGCGCTGGGTTTATTGAGCGGCTCTATGAGATGTCAGAGGCAGGCCAGTTGGTCAATGACGAGGGCGAAAAGCTCATCGAGATCAGTAGGGATGCCAGTGGTGCATATGATTTTGATGTTGACCCAGAAAATCTTGAAGAGATTGCAGAGAAGATGGGTATTACAGAAGAGGCGGTTATCGCCTGCTTTGAAGCCCTATCTATGTGGGGAGACATTGACTTCTATGACCTGACCGAAGTATCAGAGGTTATTGACGAAATCGGCCTTTCTGCTGAGACGGCGGCTGGTAAGGCAATCAATGTGGATCGCCTAACTGAGCAGTTGATGACGCTGGGCAAAACGGATAAGGAAATCTATGATGTTTTGTCTGCTCTACAAGGACTTGATGGCGTACAGTTGTTCAGTGTGTCAGGTGATATTGACGCAGTTACCACCAGTTTGCAAAACCTTGGTCTTGCTACCAGCGACGATTATACTATCACCATCAATTATGAGGGACTTGGAGATCTGCTCGCCAACCTTGGTTACACCAAGGAAGAGGCCGAGGGACTGATCACCAAACTTGGTGAAGCAGACGGCATCACCCTGGCAAATGCAGATGGTGAGGTTAAAGATGTCAGCGATGCTCTTGCTTATATCGATACTATTACCTTCACCAATGTTACAACCTCCATCAATGGAGTTGAAACGGCAATTGATGATGTAGATAATTCTACAACAGACAACGCTGTTTCAGAGATTGATGGTATTGGCTCTGCCGCCGAAGATGCTGCGACTAAGGTTTACAGCATCGGGACAGCTATTGACAGTGTAAACGGAAGAACCGCTACAGTATATTATAATGTGCAGCGTAAGGGCGGACTTCTTGGAACAATTGGTAATTTGCTTGGGTTTGCAAAAGGTACATCGAGTGCGCCGGCTGGCGAAGCGCTCCTTGGTGATGAATACTCTCCAGATGGATCTCCAAAACCAGAATTGGTTGTGTCGGATGGTCGAGCATACCTCGCCGGTCTGAACGGCCCGGAAATTGCCAACTTAAATGCTGGAGACCAGGTTTATACTGCGTCTGAAACGAAACGGATTCTAAGCCGTTCTGGTAAGCGTATTACCGGCACAATCCCAGCATATGCAAGTGGACGTATTACCACAAGCGGTCTGCGTGTTGAGACGGATAAGACTGGTTCAACAGGCACACCATATACGCCAACCACAACTGCTACCGTTACGGTGGAGGCTGAGGTTGACGATGAGCAGCTTTCAGAAGAGATGGAAGATGCCATTAAGGAAATCCAGGATGAGCTTGACGAAATCCTTGGAAACTATGAGCACGACATCTTTATGCTGGAAAGAAACGACGGTACTCCAGAAGAAATCATTGCTGTATACAAAAGGATGCAGGACACCGTTCACCAGTATGCGGAGAAATACCGTTCTATGGGATTGGACGAGAATAATGACTACATCCAAGAGCTTGGGAAGCAATGGTGGGAGTATCAGGACGAGATCGATGAAATCTTGCATGGTATTTATTCTGACGCTGTTGAAGCGCATGAAAATACCATTGAACTTTTGCAGCACCAGTATGATGGCCTAAGCGATAGCAAAAATTATCGTGATATGGCTACCAATCTGGAACGGCAGCGTCAAGAGCAACTGAGAATCCAGGAGCTTGCCCATGAGGAAGCACAGCGGTTAAGAGCGCTTGGTGTGGACGAGAACGATGAGGCAATTCAGGAGTGTATTGACGCATGGTGGGATGCTGAAGACGATATCAAGGAAATCAATGAATCTATCGTTGATAATGTCCTTGAACCGTTTGATGAGTTTATCGAATATGCGGATGACTTTGACCTTTGGGATCGGTTTGATTTCACAAAAGTAGATTACCTAAGGCAAAAGATCACCGCACTGAATCGGTTGCTTGAACAGGGCGTTCTAACTCTAAGGGAGTACACGGAGCTTTTGCGCGAAACTCAACTCGATATTTATAATGAGCAGAAAGACGCTATTACAGAAATCATTGAAAAGACAATGGAGCTGGTGCGTCAGGAAGCCGAAGATAAAATCGACGCTCTGGAAGAACAGATTGATGACTACCAGAAAATCATTGATTTGAAGAAGGAGTCTCTTGAAGTAGCCAGAGATGAAGAGGACTATGAGCGTGAGGTTGCAGAGCGCGTTGCCGAAATTGCAAAGGTGCAGGAAAAGATCAATCAGCTGAGTCGCGATGATAGTCGTGAGGCTAATGCAGAGCGACAGCAGTTGGAACAGGAGCTTGCCGAACTTCAAAATGATCTTGCCGATTACCAGGCAGACTATGCGTATGATGCACAGGTCGATGCTTTGGATAAGGAAGCTGACAAGTTTGAAGAAACCAAGGACAACGAAATCGCCAAGGTAGAGGCCAGCGTTGACACTGAGGAAGAGGTGTATAGAGCCGCTATTGACCGTATCAATGCAGACTGGGATCAGCTATACCAAGATTTGATTGCTTGGAATAGACAGTATGGAGATATGATCGATGGGGAAGATTCAATTACATCTGCTTGGCAGACTGCTATGCAGGCAGCTCAAGAGTATGGAGATATTGTATCCGCTCTAAATGGTATCAATAATGATATCGCCAATGAGCAGCAAGGTATCTTGGATCAACAGCGGGAAGACGCTGAAATCAGTGCAATTATGTCTGAGATGTATGCAAATGGTCAGGCGTGGGGGTCTGCCTCTGATGAAGAGAAGCAACGCCTCGCTGACGAAAACCTACGGCTTGGCAGATTGCTTGCCCCGTATGGTATTAACGCAGTCCGTGGTGATGACGGTGTATGGTATGTAGATCGCGTTGGTGGAGAGCAACTATTCCAAAAATATAGACAGTACATTTATCACGATGGAGGAATTGTCGGAGAAGACTCATTGAAGAGCAACGAAGTTTTTGCCAAGTTGCAAAAGGGAGAGGCTGTGTTTACCAGTAAGCAATATAAAAATCTGTTTAGTCAGATTGGTGATACGATTACTGGTGTTGTAGATTCCGTTGTGCGTAGTCTTGCAACAGCAAAAGATACCACAGCGGCTGCAATTCAGTCTGTAACCAACAATGAGAACACAGACAATTCTATGGGAGAGATCCGTATTGAAAACCACTTCGAGGTTAAGAATGCGGATGAGAAATCGGCAAGGGAGCTTGCAGAATATTATTCTGATCGCACTATTGATAAGCTTATGACCGCTGCAAAGCGAAAGGGCATGAAGAATAGTATTGGAAGTCACATGCTCCGATAAGTTAATGCGGCCACCAATTACGGTGGCCGCTTATTTTATAAAAGAAGGAGGCTTTAGACATGGTTGTTGATTTTGCAAAGGTCAATGTAAAAGAGCAGCCTCTACTTATTTTGCAAAACATGGATGATACGCCGATTGGTGTTCTGAAGTATGCTTTTAATGTGGAAGCAGATCTTTGCTATAACGAGGTGTCAACGCTATCGTTTGAGCTTCCTGGTTATGTGGACGGCAAACAAACTCCAAACTACGAAAAAGTGGTTGGAATGAGAATCATTGATCTAAAGGACTACGGAAGATTCCTTCTGGTAGATCCTAAAACAGAGAGCGATGGAGTTCGAGAGGTTAAGAGCTGCACCGCTTATTCTTTGGAGTATGAGTTTACTTTCAAGAAACTTGTGCTTACAGCCGGCACATATAACCTATGGAACCCGATTGCGCCAAATGATACGATTATTGGAATGATACTTGACCTTATGCCATCGTGGAAAATTGGTCAAGTAGATGCAACACTAATCGATAAATACCGCACATTTGACGATAGCGGAGACCAGAATATATATAACTTCATTAAGTCAGATTTGCAAGAATCCTATGGTTGTGTCTTTGACTTTGACACATATAATCGTCTGATCTATGTTCGTGATATTGCGAATGAGCCAGAGACAACGCCGGTGTTATTCTCAATGGACAATCTCATTAAAGAAGTCTCTGTTGAGGAAGACACAGAGAGCATCGTTACGCAGCTGAGTGTGTACGGGGCGGACAATGTTGATATTAGAAGCGTCAACCCAATGGGTACAACAAGCTTAATTAACCTGGATTATTTTATGACGCATGATTACTTCTCACAGGATATTATCAATAAGTATGACGATTGGAAAGAGACATTTCAATCATATCAGAGGTCTTATTTTAATCTTACTGTAGAAGAGGCGTTGAAGACTGCTCAACTACTCACGGAACAGGCCGCTATTACAACGCTTGAAGGAGAGCTGAAAAGCCTTGAGAATATCCAGGCGACAACAATCCAAGCAATTGCCCAAGGAATGAAAAGTCAAAGCGATCTGAACAAGGTGAATCAGGATATCTCCGCTAAGAAGAGTGAAATTACTGCAAAACAGAATAAGCTCGAAGATATTCGGGCAGAGGTAGACGAGCTTGATGAAAAGATGCAGGATATCAATGAAAAGACAAAACTGAGCGCATTTTTCACAGAAGACGAGTATAAAATCATTGATCGGTACTTGAAAGAGGATTCTATTTCTGAAGACTCTTTTGTCGCCATTGAAGTCGATTCATTTGATAGCGCTGGAGAAAGCATTCCTGCAACTGGTTCAATCTTCAATATTATGGACGCTACAGTTACTAAGGTAACAAATGAAGCTGGAAAAGATATTTACTCTATTGTTGGAGGCAAGATCGGATGCTCGACTTCTGGATTTGTATTGAATGCGGATATCATTCGAGCGTCACTTGATTTTGATGAAAACCACGATCTACTTTTCACTGCAAGACTGTCAGCTGGTACATTAAATGGAGAAACATTCCCAAGCGGCTGTGTCTCTGTTGCAGGAACTGGTAGCACTGTTACATCAAATGTCGTACCAGATTCCAGTGTCGGTGGCGCAATCGAAGAGGGAAGCACTATCTCCTTTAAGATTGGCGATGCGGATCTATACTTCACTCGAAGCACAACGGAATATGAAAAACGAGCTGTTGAGTGGGATTTGCTGGACTATGGTGTGGAGCTGATGGAAAGAGTGTCTTATCCATCCTATACATGCAGTCTGGATCTGGCGAATTTTCTTGCGATGTCAGAGTTTGAACCATTCAAAAACAACCTTATCTTAGGCAGTAGATTGTACTGGCAGAAATCAAGTGGAGAGGTTATGCGTCCATATTTGATTTCTGTAAGAATCCCGTTTGAAGATTTGACGGGTTTTGAGGTTGAGCTGTCAAGTAAGTATTATGCAAATGGGGATGGGTTTAACTACATCGATCTGATTGAAGACAGCAATACCGCAGGGAAAACATTGGATAGTGGCAAATGGACATATAGCCAGTTTGTAAATAGTGGTGCGGAAACAAGCCTCAGCAAATTTACAAAAGAGGCGCTTGATATTGCCAAGAATAACATTCTGTCTTCTTCTGGTCAAGATATTTCCTGGAGTGAATCTGGCTTACGGTTACGCAAAAGAAAAGAGAACAATCCAGAAGAATATGAGCCTTATGAGATCTGGATGAATAACGGCCAAATCATGTTTACAACAGATAACTGGGCAACCGCTAATCTCGCTATTGGTCAAATGAAAACAGAAGACGGCGGGATTATGAGCGGTGTAATTGCAGACAGTTTGATTGGTAAATTATTGGCTGGAAGCAGTCTCATCATCGAAAGCGCAAAAAAAGACGGCGACATTTCTGTGTTCCGCGTGGATGGGAACGGTGCGTCTTTGCACAATGCTATTTTTGATATTTACAATGGCAATCAAGTGCAGATCACTCTAAACCCATATTCAGGATTTGCGATTGGTAAGTACCCACTGTACTCAGGAGACGAGTATACAATTGATGAAGATAATGCAAGCTTCTGGGTAGATATCAATGGAAATGTTCATATCAAAGGAACACTTGAGGGGTGTGATGGAAAGTTCAGCGGTGAGCTTGTTGCTGCAAGTGGCCGTTTCAAAGGTGTTGTACAGGCTTCTGATTACCAGGATTTGAATGGCAGAAGTATGCTGACTTCAAGCTATAAATTCTCTCCTACATACCTGGAGCTAAGGGGGCTTACTATCAGCAATGGCAGCAAGAATACCCTTGTCATTGATAGCGCCGGCAATATTACAATGGATGGAAATATCACACTTGGCTCTGGCTCTCGTATTAACTGGAATACGGTCACGCAGCTTGGCACTAATCCGCAGATTTCAAATCTGGAAGACGATATGGATTACCGCCTAACGCGGATCAATACGCAGCTCGACGGCGTATATGAAGAGATTGATTGGCTTTCAGAGAATATGTGGACTGAAAGAGAAATTAGAAATATTTCGTCCACAGTGATCACAGACGAGCTTGTGTCAGCTCCCAATATTAAAGGCGCATATATTCAGGGCGGAACGATTCAGGGTTGCGACTTTTTGTTTGGAGATTATGGAGTTATCTATGATGGATATGGTAGCGACGGTGTGAGCAGAACGGATTTGGTGTACATTGAGTCTACAAGAGGAATTGCGATTGTTGCAGATGAAGGTATGGCGCTTAGAGCCGGGAATGGTATCTGGATTCCAGACGATGTTCATATCATGGTAAATGGAGATTATGTGAATTTGGGAAGCGTCATTGAAGATTTACTTGCAAAATAATATGGAGGTCGTATGAAAGAAATCATTAAGAAAATTGATGCTGCTGTCCGCGTCTTAAATAATATCGAGGTTAAACAGAAGCAAAATTTGTTGAATATGGGTGGGGTCATCGACCTTCTGGAGAGTGTTATCGTAGATCTTCAGAAGATGGATATTGAGGCGACGCTCAATAAGGAAAATGCTGAAGGAGAAGAAAAAGAATAATATATATCCTCAGGAGGTGGTGCAATGGCTTTTTGGGGTGATTATTTCGTCTATGATGGGATACCATGTACGGAGTTTGGCCTAAGGCTTTATGAGGTGAATGGCGTTACGCCTGGGGAGGCGAAGTTCTCTGTGGCCTCCGATATTTCCGAGGACAGAGTTTCAAGCAGATACCGCCCGTTGTTTTATGGTGTTACACAAAATGAACCTCTTTCGTTTAAGATGGTTTTTGGAGCCGACAAAGAGCTTGCGAACAGCGGAGGTTTTTTTGACGCTTGGGATAGAGAAGCAATCAGCTCATGGTTATCGCCATTGGATGGATACAAATGGCTTGAAATTGAACAGGATGACATGGAGCAGGTTCGCTATCGTTGCATCATCGAAGAGTTAGAGATGGTGGAGATTGGCAATCTGCCCATTGCTTTTTCTTGCACTGTGAGATGTGATTCCCCGTTTGCATATCAGTATCCAGTGACATACTCCTATACATGCCAGGGCAACACCAATATTTTGCTTAGGAATCTTGGTAGTTATAGGGGAGGATATCAACCAAAGCTCAAAATCACAACGAATGGTACAGATAGTATCAAAATTATTAACCATTCAGACAATGATAGAACTTTTGAATTTACAGGACTTCCTCAATCCTATTTCTTGGAAATAGAAGTGGATAATGAAAATGGGGTTATCACAAATAATATGGATCTTAATTTATATCCATATTTCAATTTTGAATTTTTCAAACTTATTTGCGGAGACAATTCATTAGAAGTTGTTGGCGATTGTAAGCTTGAAATCACATGTGAATTCCCGGTTAGCGTAGGAGGATAAGCAAAATGATTAGTAAAGTTTATAATCTGCCTGAGATTTCATTTGTTGGCGGAGAGACACATGATCTGCGCTTTCATTTGTTTACGGACACAGGCAGAGTTTTTAATGCCTCTGGCGCAAAAGCGACATTCTCAATTGTGTATTCGGTAAATCGAACAGGAGCACCAGTGCTATCAAAAGCAATGAGTGTTATAGCCGATGATGATGGAATTGAAAGTATTCTTGCCGTTACACTGCTCCCAAAAGAGACTGTCGATTTGTACGGGAAGTACATCTACCAGATTACGATCCAAGACATGTCTGGGGAAACGGATATCCCAAGCCAGGGTATTTTGGGAATCACCAATAACATTGATAAATCGGTGATTCGTTAATTTATTAGGAATAAGTTAATCTATTTGCAAGGAGGATATGAAATGAACACTACATACTTTCTGAATCAAGTGATGGGAAATTTGTTTAAGACAAAGGAAACTCCTGCACTTCCAAGCGAGTATTACATTGGCCTAAGTTCTACCGCTCCAAATATCAGTGGCGGTAATGTCACAGAGCCTCTTTCAAACTCTGGATATAAAAGAGTGAAGCTTGAGAATTTGAGTGAGCCGGCAGATGGTGTAATTACAAATGAGCAGGCCATTTCTTTTGATGAGTCAACTGCAAACTGGGGAACAATGTCCCACTTTGTTATTTATGATGCGCTGGAGGCCGGAAATCTACTTATGTATGACACCCTATCCACCCCTCGTAATGTTGAGGCCGCAACTATCGTAACGATTAAGGCAAACAGCCTGACTTTGACTTTGAGCAACCCAGCTTAATTACGATTAGTTAGGCGGTGGAGAGATGGCGCAAACATACAACATTTATCTCCGAAAAAGACTAACTGAATTTGACCTGATTATTAGGAATTTGCCATATCGTGACGGCCTCGTGATTTACAACCGCATGTATCTTGACGCAATGGTGAACTATCTATATTTGCAAAAGTTTATTGTTGGCGATACGGATACGAAGCTTGTATCAGAAATTGATAATTTGTTAGAACGAGTCTTCAATATCTTTTCAAGCGGGATGGAACTTGGTGCAGAACTTGAGTTGTTCGCAGCAAAACCAACTGGCGGTTCAACAGAGCTGGTTTTAACTACAGGTAAAGCCAATATTGGTGAAGAAAGCTTTAACACATTCCAAAATGTCACACAGCTTTTGACAAACACACTGAAGTACGATATCGCAAAATCTCTTGGGTCTGGATCAACGGAAATGGAGCTAAGGACAGCTCCAGCGTCTACTTTGAAAGAAGCGTTAGAGAAGTTTAAGAACACTATGCTCTTAGACTCTGACGCTTCTACCTCCGCTATTACCCATGGTGAAGCAGAGACCGATATGGTTCTGACTACAAACGATTTTGATATCTTCTACATGCTGTCTGTAGAAGGAGAAGCAATGATGAATTTGCTTTTCTCTGCTGACTTTGAGATGTGGTATACGCTTGGGACAGGCGATAGTTCGATGTGCTTGACGGTTGAGAATAGCGGTGTGCAATCTAAAAAGTTTATGACGTATGAAAGCTTCCTCAATCTTGTTTTGGAGATAGGGAATATTTTGCAGTGTTTTATCTTCCCGGATGAGAGCGGATCTCTTCTATCTTCCGAACTAAACATCGGAATGAAAAGACATAGGTTGCTTTCTGAAATGGATAACTTAACACTGTCTGAGCATGACGATATTACATTAGAAGAATTAGACTATGTGATTTTGGCGTGACGAAAGAAGAAAGGAGTTTTCGATATGTCAAAAGGTACTCTTGGTAGTTTTAATGGTACTACTACTGCCAATGTAAATATGCTTGATATTTTTAAGCAAAATGAGATGGCGGCACATGAAAATAGTACACTTGCGTTTACCGATCATATGGTAATCAAAAAGATTGGAATTCAATGTGAGGCGGGAACGGAAGTAATTATCAATGGATGCGAGATCCCTATTGTGTCTGGAGTATTCGAGCTTGGTTTTGGTCAAGTGGATATTACAAGTCTCGTGTTCAAAGAAGAGAAGTCAGTGAACATCTACTACATGTATTAAGGAGGTGCTTTTCAATGGCCGATTTGCCGTTCTTCGGCAACTCTTCTTTTGGAGGCGGCGGAGGCATTATTTCTGGAAATCCAGTTGTAGATGCTGAGCTTGCAGAAAATGGCGACATGATTTTGAAGATGAGTGATGGAACAGAAAAGAACATCGGAAGTGTCGCCGGAGAAGATGGTGCTGTATACGTCCCACATATTTCGGAGCAAAAAATCCTAAGCTTTACAATTGAAGATGAGCCTGGTGATGTGCCAGACCCAGTTGATCTTAACCCGCATGATGAGTGGTCTGATATTGATGACAGTGAGATTGTTTCTGACTATGTGTGGGAGAAAATGTAACGCTATATAAACTCTTAGAGAGTGTTTATATATTTTGATTCTATTGTAAAGGAGGGAAATCGAATTGGCTAATGTAATTTTTAAGGTCGGTACAAAGGCGCTCTTTGATGCGCTGGAGCAGAAAGACACAAATACTTTGTACTGGCTGGAAGATGTGCAGGAACTCTACAAGGGCAATCTTCTGTTTGCTACTGGTAAGACAGCATCTGAAACCGCTGCCGGCCTGATGTCTGCTGATGACAAAATTAAGCTTGACAGTCTTTCTCCTGGTACATTGACTGGGCTTACTCCAGTAGATGCGTCAGTCATTATTGCTGATGGTGAAGACGGAAAGACAATCGGCGTACAGCTATCTAAAGAAGCTGGCAATAGCATTGTACTGAAAACTGACGGTTTGTTTGCCGCAGGCACTCAAGCCCCAGAGTTTGCGATTGAGAAGCAAGGAGAAGCAACAGAAGGATACGCTGCAACTTATCGTCTAAAGAGAACTTTGGGAGATGAAACCACATATGTTGGCGACTCAATCAACATCCCAAAAGATTTGGTTGTGCAAAGTGGTTCAGTCAAAACAGTAACTGAAGCAGATCAGCCATATGAAGGGGCTGAAGTTGGGGATACCTATATTGACTTGCAGCTGAATGATAGCGCGTCTTCTCACATTTATATTCCAGCTAAAGGCTTGATTGACACCAGCGATTTTGTGGTTCAGGTAATTGAAAGCCAGAATGGAGAAGCAATTATCCAGAACGAGCCTACTGGCGGCGGTGCAAAATTCCATCATACTGATGGCACAGAGTCATTTGTTGGAGTAAACGATGGCGGCGAGAACGGTATGGTTGCCCAGATTTATGCTGATAAGAATGTAGATGGCAACTGGATTGGCTCTCGTATCAATGTGTATCAGAAGGGTATTTTCTATCATAATGCGGAGGACAAGGCATCCGCTGATTATGTGGCTGATGATCCTGAGCATGAGATTGCAACTATCGGGGATATCCCTGATGTATCTGGGGTGCAGGAAGTTATCGACTCTATGCCAGATGAAATCCTCAGTGAAATTGTAAATGTACAACGCACTGAAACCACTAATACCGCAGAGATCCGTATTTTTACGAAACAGGAAGACGGGACATATTCCCCCAATGTCCAGCATGGAGTTCTTACTTTGATTGGAGCTGGATATGGAGCAGATGGAAAGTCTGCTGCCGGCTTGATGTCTCTTGCAGACAAACAAAAGCTTGACTCTATTGATCCAGAGAAGATTGAGAGCATTTCTGAAAGCCTTGAATGGGGAACAATGTAAATTTTGATATGAAAAAAAAGGAGTGATTAAATAATGGCTACTGTTGCTTTTAAGAAAGGTCTATTGGCTGCTTTGCCCTCCACTTATGCAGAGGGTACTTTCTATGTAACTACTGATGAGCGGGCTATTTATTTGGATGTTGACGGCTCTACCCGCATCCGTATTGGAGACTTTCAGGAGTTCGCAACCCTGCAAGCTCTTCAGGCCAACACCAATCCCAGCACAACCGCTCTGTACTACATTACCGAGCTGAATGTGCTGGCAAAGTGGAACGGTACAAGCTATGTACAGATCAACCTTGACACTGGTGCTACCAGCATTGAGGTTGTTGGCGACGGCAATGCCGTGACTGCCGCTTCTTACGACCCTGCTACTCGAAAGATCACTTTGACCAAGGGCGCTACTTACACCACTGCTGACGATGTGGATTCCGCTATTGGCTTGGCTATCGGTGAGCTGGGTAATAAGGAGGGCGATACCCCTTATGCCAATGTGAAAGACTATGTGGATACTAAGATTGCCGATGTGGTGGCTGGCTCTATCGAGGGGCTGGGCGCTCTGGCCTCAAAGGACAAGGTTGCTGAGTCTGATCTGGAGGCCACTCTTGCGACCAAGATTAACGGAAAGGCCAATGTTGGTACTGCTGATGATACTTCTGACATGGATACCCTAAAGGGTGCTAAGAAGTACGCCGATGAAAAGGCGGCTGCTGTACAGACTGAGGTTGACGCGCTGGAGGCCAAAGTTGGTACTGTTCCCGAGAGCAAGACCGTCGTTCAGATGATTGAAGAGGCTCAAGAGGCCGCTACCTATGATGATACCGAGATCAAGAGCAAAGTTCAGGCCAACACTGATGCAATCGGTGTGCTGAATGGCGAGGCAACCGTCGAGGGTTCCGTGAAGAAGACCGTTGCCGACGAGATCGCCAAGGTGGTTGCCGGCGCTCCTGAGTCCTTTGACACTCTGAAGGAGCTGTCTGACTGGATCGCAACTCACGGTCAGGATGCTGCCGAAATGAACTCTGCTATTGTGGCATTGCAGAACATTTTGGATGGTATCGGTGATACCGACTCTGGCGAGAAAGCCACTGTGGTTGCTTATGTGACCGATGCGATTGCCGCCCTGAACATTGGTGACTACGCCACTGCCGCTCAGCTGACTGCTTTGGCTGGCCGTGTGACTACCCTGGAGGGCGCAAGTCACACCCATGCAAACAAGGCTCTGCTGGATACCTACACCCAGACTGAGGCTAACCTGGCTGATGCTGTGGCTAAGAAGCACGTTCACGCAAATGCTACCGAGCTTGACAAGATCGCTGACGGCGACAAGGCGAAGTGGGATGCCATGGAGCAGAACGCTAAGGACTATGCCGATGGCCTGGCTTCCAACTATGATGCCGCTGGTTCTGCCGCTGGTGCTCTTGCAGATGCCAAGGAGTACACCGATACTGCTTTGACCTGGGGTAGCTTCTAATCGCAGATAGACAATTTCAGATTTCCCATATTTGGGGGCGGGGTAACACCCGCCCTCTTTTCATTTCTCTGTAGAACGGAGGTAAGGAAAAAGAATGGCTCTTTTTAAGATTTTGAAAGGCGACAGCTCCCGTATCTCAACAGATGTAACGCCTTTCCATGACGGGTGGGCGTATTTTACCCCAGACGATGGAGGCTTTTATATCGACTCTGAGGATAACGGGGAGCAGAAGAGACATCGCATCAACCCAAACACAGGAGGCGGTAGCTCGGATGTTTCCGCTACTCTGCTTGCGTCTGCATGGAGTGCCGGCCAACAGACTGTGGCGATTGAGGGCATGACCGCAGATACAGACGGTGTTGTTGGCATTAGCCAGCTGATTTCCGACGCGGAGTTGGAAGCTGTAAAGAGCGCTGAACTCTATGTATGTGGTCAGGGCGATGGCACATTGACGATTGCGGCATTTGGTGATGTACCGACTTGTGATATTCCAATCGTAGTAATTTTGCTTCATTGAGAAAGGGGTGTTGACCAATGAGTGAGACCCCTAATTATGGGCTTTATTTGGAAGACGATGCTTCTGCACGATTCCAGGATTGGCGCGAAAAAATCAATGGAACTGACAATTCCAATATGGTCAAGATCGACACTGCTCTTGGGACGATGGCTCAGAAAAGCGGAAAGGCGACTGGGACTCTACTTGCATCTGCATGGAGCGGGATTGATTCTCCGTTCACGCAGACTTTGGCCGTAGAGGGGCTTGGCGCAGATCAAAACGGAAATATTTCGGTGGCGCAAAATGCAACGATTGAACAACGGGACGCAGCACGTATGGCGATGCTTTCTGTCATTGGACAGAGCGAAGGACAGCTTACTATCGCCGCTGATGGTGAAATGCCAGACGTAGACATCCCGATTGTAGTGATTCTATTAGGATAAAAGGAGGGACATCTAAATGCCTATTATTTCTAACTTTCCATCTGGTGGCGGAAGTGGCGGCGGTGGACTTCAACTGGCCGCTGTCTCTGGCATCGTCACTAAGGTTTCGCATGGGAAGGTATATGTAAAGTGGACTGATCCTGAAGACCTGGTTGTTGCTGAATCTACCCTTGCTGAATGGGCGGGCACTCTGCTTGTTCGTAAGGCCGGCTCTATGCCTGTCAGCAGACGTGACGGCACGGTAGTCGTGGACAGCAAGGTACGCAATCAGTATCAGAACCAGTATTTTTGCGATAGCGGTTTGACCGATGGCACGGTCTACTACTACAAATTCTTCCCATATACAACGACAAATACTTATACCGAGAACGAGGATTGTGAGTTTACTGCGACTCCTAACGCCCCAACAATGGGCAATGTGTCCGGTATGAGCGCAACCCCTGCTGGTAATGGAAAGCTTGCAATCAAGTGGACTGATCCAGCAGCTACCATCGTAGACGATGGGCTTACCCTGGCAACCTGGGAGAAGACCGTTGTTGTGGTCAAGGAGGGCGGCTACGCCACTTCTCCAGACGATGAGGATGCGGCATATAGTTACACCAGTACCACACGGAACGCCCATGCAAGCGCTCCGCTGACCGTGACAGGGCTTACAAACGGCACGACCTATTATGTGTCTTTCTTCCCGGTATCTACGGATGGTGTGGTAAATGTAAACGCAAGTAATAGAATCACTGGAGAAGCTAACCGCATGGTGATCGCTACGGTTCCTTCTCAAAGTGAATCTCTTACTTATAACGGGAGTGCCCAGACTCCTACATTTAGCAACTATGACACAAACAAGATGACTTTGAGCGTCACTGGGCAAACCAATGCCGGCACTTATAACGCCTCCTTTACTCCAAAGGATGACTATATGTGGAGTGACGAGACTACGGCTGCAAAGACTGTCAACTGGACGATCAATAAGGCCGCAGGCAGCTTGAGTGTGAGTCCGCAAACGGTCACATTGGACATGGAACACCCAACTGCTCAGATTACCGTTACACGGCCTGGTAATGGCGCGATTACCGCAGTGTCAAATAACACTGGTATCGTTACGGTCAGCGTAAGCGGGAATGTTATCACCGTGAACAATGTCAATCAGACAAGTGGTGACACCACTATTACGGTTAAGGTGGCCGCTGGTACAAACTATACTGCCCCTGCAAATAAGACTGTTACGGTCAACGCAGAGTTCGTCAGTGATATTCTGAACGAGAACTCCTGGGCGGTTATCAAGGCTGTTTCTGATAGTGGGCAGGGAGATAATTACTGGGATGTTGGTGATACAAAAACCATCGTGATCAACGGTAAGGTTGGTGCCACAACATTTAGCAATTTGTCCATCGATGCTTTCATTATTGGTTTCCATCACAATGCGTCAAGAGAGGGTAACAATCGTATTCACTTCCAGCTCGGCAAGATTGGCGGAAAGATGGTTGGCCTGGTTGATAGCAGATATAACAACAGCTATTCAAACGGAAACTTCTGTATGAACACCAGTAGCACAAACTCTGGTGGTTGGAACAACAGCTATATGCGTAGAACCATTTTGGGCAATACCAATACTCCGACAAATCCGTTGGCAAATAGCCTCATGGCGGCTCTGCCAGCCGATTTGAGAGCGGTTATGAAGTCCGTAACCAAGTATACGGACAATACTGCTAACGGTGGCGGAAACCAGAGTTCTTATGTGACAGCGACTACGGATTATCTATGGCTACTTGCAGAGTTCGAGGTGCAAGGCGCTCGTACCTATGCCAACTCTTACGAACAGAACTATCAGGCGCAATACCAGTATTACAAGTCTGGTAACAGCAAGGTTGCGTATAGACACAACGCTACCGGCAGCACGGCTTACTGGTGGCTCCGCTCCGCCCTTTGCAACAGTAGCAACCGTTTCTGCCGTGTCGGCACGGATGGCTCGGCCAACACTTACTATGCTTGCTGGTCGTATGCGTTGCTGCCCGGCTTTGCCGCCTAATCCACCGCAGTGTATCCAGGATCTATCCCGCCCACGACAGTGGGCGGGTTCTCCGATAGGAGAGCCAACGGAAGAGACAGGATATAAACGGCGGCGCGAAGCGCCGCCGCGATTTTTTATAATTTTCCTCTATTCTCTAAAGTGCTATCACTTGACAGGTTTATGACTGCATACAAAAGCTAATAATAATCCTAAAATAATAGCAAGTCATAGAGATGGAGGTTCCAATATGCCAACAAACAAACGAGTATTTACGCTGCGTCTTTCAGATGAAGTTTTCGATAAAATAGGGGCGCTTGCGGCTCGTGAACACCGCTCCATGACAAATTACATCGAGTATGTCCTTCTCAAGCATTTGGAGGAAGTCGAGAAAGAAGGGGCGGATCATATCGAGGAAGAAAATCTGAATAAGCGTAAATCCAGCAATTAAAAGAGGTGAAATATTGTCTGTACTAAAAGCAAAGAGAACGGTTAGTAAAGCTGAATTTGTCAATACGGCAAATCAGATTTATGTTGAAACACTCAACTTTCTAACGAGAATGTCTGCCAGGTATGCCCGGCTTCTGGCTGAACCAGTTGCTAAATTGGCCGGCGAGGTAGTTGACCACTGTGAAAAGGCCAACAGCATCTTTCCGTCTGATGAGCAGCGTATCAATTTAAGAAAGGCACATTTGTTAGAGGCAAGAGCATCTCTGAAAGCGCTGGATGTGAGGCTTACCCACTGCTATACCGTGATGATGCAAAATCCAGAAGGGTGTTTTACAACAAGCAGTGGTAGGCAGGTAGGCTCGAAACAGGCCATTGAAAAGCTTGACCGCATGGCGGCAAATCTTGGTGAGATGATTGACCATGAGGACGAGCTGATCAAGGGCAATATCAAGTCTGTTGGACAATCAAAAGCAAAGCAATAACTAAATTATTGGGTGTATGTCTGTAAAGGAGACTGTCTCTTGTTGACGCTCGACTGTAGGCTTACTGGTGGCTCCGCTCCGCCAATTACAACAATAACAACAATTTCTGCAATGTCAACACGGATGGCTCGGCCAACAATAACAATGCTAACTGGTCGTATGCGTTGCTGCCCGGATTTTGCGATGCGAGGTCACATGTAGTAACCGTAAGGTGAACGAAGACCTTCGCAAAAGGAGACGTACTTCCCTGGGTGAAAGTCCTTAAAACTGCCTTACGACGATCACACACGGACGCTGCTTGCATGGCGAAGAATTGCGCTACCTTCGTTTCATGTGTGGGATCAAAGTAGTTTAGATGCGCACCTACAAAACAACTATGCGAAAGGCGAAAACTTATTATGACAAGCGAAGAGCGCCACGAGGCGCGTTACCGTCGCAGAAAACGAAAGCGACAAATGAAACGATGGATGCGAAGCCAAGCTGTTGGGACACTTGAAGAAGTATTTAATTACCGCGATATGTTTTATTGGGGTAAGAAGTGCTGCAACGGTGTAAGGTGGAAGCAATCAACTCAAAATTTTGAGCTTCACTTGCTTTCTGGAACAGCAAAAAGAAGACGGCTTATTTTAGAGGGAAAGTGGAAGCCAAGAAAATGCGCTCATTTTACACTACATGAGCGTGGTAAGATCAGACCAATCGACGCACCGCATATTGAAGACCGGCAAATCCATAAGCTGGAGAATAATAAGGTTTTGTCCCCGCTGTATGCCCCAAGTATGATTTATGATAATGGAGCAAGTCAAAAGGGCAAAGGATTACACTGGCATTTCAAACGGCTGAAGAAACAGCTTTCTTGGCATTACCGCAGGTATGGTAGGGAAGGGGCTGTATTCTTACTCGATCTCAAAGGGTTCTTCCCAAATGCCAACCGCAGCCTAATCTATCAACGGCATAAGAAGTTTATCATGGATGATAGGTTGAGAGCGCTTGCGGATCTGATCGTTACGGAATCGCCGTGTACTGCTCCTGGTAGGGGAATGCCGCTTGGAGTTGAGCCAAGTCAGCAGGAGATGGTATTTCTACCCAGTGACATTGATAACTTCATCAAATGCCAGCTTGGGATTCATTGTGTCGGCCACTATATGGACGATTACTACATCATCCTACAGGATGTCGAAGAGCTTAAAAGAATTGCCAGAATTATTATTAAGCGCTTTGAGATGGCCGGCATTATGGTCAATAAGAGGAAGTGTAAAATCATTCCTCTGACAAAGCCGTTTAGGTTCTGTAAGGCGAGATTTACTTTGACCGAAACTGGTAAAATCAAAGTCAACGGATGCAGAGATGGTGTGAAGAGGGCGCGTAGAAAATTGAAGTTGTTCCATCGTCAATTCCTTGAAGGAAAGAGAACGCTTCAAGAAATCGATCAGTTTATGGAGTCTCAAACTGCGTATTATCGCACCTTTGATGACCATGGGAGACTCCTACGGTTGAGAAGAATGCACTACGCTATTTTCAACAAATACCGTGAAGCTGCTCCGCTGAAGATGGCGGGATAAGGCTTCTACATTATACCTACCGACTGAGGCAGGTTATAATTAACCTAATTTCATATTAAATTTTGGAAACACTCAGAGTTTTATGCTTTGGGTGTTTTCTCTATTTTGGAGGGTTTTTAGTGGAACATAAAACTTATATCACAAACAGACGCGCTAAGGTTCAGGGCATTGGCGGGTATGTCAATCTCCCATATGGTACAGAGGTATCCGTGGAGGGAAGATTTCTCTATTATCAGGGAAGACCGATTTGCTCTGTTACCAGCAACAATGCACACACCTACTTTTCTCAGAATGACGATGGGAACGGAGTTCGGCGCGGAAATCTTGTGAGAGCAATCAAGAACACGCTTGAGCGTAGGGATTCTAACTATCAGAGCCGTTGGGACAAAGTGTGGGAGGATACGCTTTGCCAGAAGTATAAGAAACCTGAGCACGAGGACTATTGGCTTTGGAACCACGATTTCTACAATGCTGATATCGAAGACTTGAAGTATATTGCAAATCTGATTGGTGCAAAGGAGGGGCGTTGATGTATCGAATTATTAAAGTGTCAGATGGTACGGAGATTGGTGTAACTGATACCATCGAATTTATCCGGTATGGGAAAAGCGGGTGTTTTGTACCTGCTGCCCAGGACGAGGCTATTGGTGTGGCCTATAACTGTGTTCCATATAATCTAATCGGTCACGACAAGATTGAGGGAGCTGATACAGTCGTTGTCTCTGAGATCGACGGGGGCGCTGTTCTGGCAAAGCAAGGTGGTCTTGTAGATGATCTTATTCTTTCTGCATTGGGGGTGCAAAACTAATGAAAGAAAAGCTAAGAAATATGTATGAGGAAAGTTTGATTGATACTACAGCCCTTTTGAATGCAGTTGCAAAGAATTGGATTACGATTGCGGATGTTATTGAAATCGTAGGCGAGGACAACGCACTGTCTGTTGTGATGTCCGCAAAACTGTCTGAGATTTCTAATGCTTGCAATGCAGTTATCGTGAATGGCGTAGACATCAAGTTCGGAGAAGAGACGGTTCATTTTAACTTGAGCATTGAGGATCAGAGCAATATCAATAACCTATTCCGCGTCGTTGAGCTGGGTGGTACAGAGTTCCCTTATCAGGCCGATGGAGGCGTTTGCCGTATTTATACCGCTGCTGAGATTTCAGCTATTTATATTGCGGCACAGACGCTTATTACAACTCAGACTACCTATCACAATGAACTGAAGCAGTATGTTCAGACACTGACGGATGTAGAAGAGGTATCTGCTGTTCAATATGGCATGACATTGCCAGAGCCGTACCTGACAGAGATGAATGAGAAACTGTCTGTGGCACAGCAACAGATGCAGGCGATTGTAGGCAGAATGCAGCAGGCCGCAGCAACCAATCAAGCGTGATAGCTTATGAGTGCTCGATTTGCCATTAAAGAAGCGATCCTCGCTATTATCGGAGGGATTACCTATGTAATTATTGAATTGATATGGAGAGGGCATAGCCATATTTCTATGTTTATTCTTGGCGGGATTTGCTTCGTGGTCATCGGGCTAATCAATGAAGTGTTTCCATGGGATTTTGGTTTATTATGGCAATCTTTAATCGGATCTGTCATTATAACTGTCTGTGAATTTATCACTGGTGTCATTGTGAATATCTGGCTTGGTTTGGGAGTGTGGGATTATTCTACACTCCCTTTTAATATCCTTGGACAAATCTGTTTACCTTTTTCACTCCTATGGATAATCATTTCATGCTTAGCGATTATTCTCGATGATTATTTAAGATATTGGATTTTCAATGAAGAAAAGCCGCATTACAAATTTGTGTAACAGGAGGATTTCTTTATGGATAACAAAACAAAACCTGCGCTGAACATGCGTTATTACAACAAAGAAATTGATGATGATCTACCCTATGTTGGTCATCTTGATTACGATGAAGAGACCGGATTTATCTACGACGAAGAGGGAGACGTTGTAGATGAGGATACCATTGCAAAATTTTGCGAGGGTGATGGTAAGGGCGGCGATGAGGATGAATTTGAATAACCTTTGTTTTTATCGGGAGGTGCAAAAATGGCAAACGATAAAACAATTTGGGAGTTCTTGAAATCGCAAGGTCTGAATGATTATGGGGTTGCTGGGCTTATGGGCAATTTATATGCTGAGTCTGGTCTTTCTCCAACAAATCTTCAGAACACATATAACAATAAGTTCGGCATGACGGACGATGAGTATACGGCTGATGTTGACGCTGGACGCTATGGAAATTTTGTTCACGATAGCGCCGGATATGGTCTTGCGCAATGGACTTTCTGGAGCAGAAAGCAAGGTCTTTACGACTATGCAAAATCCACTGGAAGATCTATTGGGGATCTCACAATGCAGCTGGAATTTTTATTTCAAGAGCTAAGTTCTGGATATAAGAGTGTTTTGTCTACATTGAAGTCTGCGACCTCTGTGTTGCAGGCTTCTAATTCTGTACTGCTGCAATTTGAGAGGCCAGCTGATCAAAGTGTATCTGTACAGAACAAACGAGCTTCTTACGGCCAGAACTATTACAACCAATTTGCGGGCGCAGCCCAGGAAGGAGGGAGTGTTGGAATGAGCAACAGTCCACTTGTAGAATACACAAGAATTTCACCAAACAGATCATCTCCAAGAAAGAATGCGATTGACAGAATTTCAATTCACTGCGTAGTTGGTCAGTGTAGTATTCAGTCTCTTGGAAGTATTTTTGCTCCGTCTTCAAGGCAAGCTTCTTCAAACTATGGCATTGGATATGACGGAAGAGTTGGCATGTATGTAGAAGAGAAAGACCGCTCATGGTGTACTTCTTCAGCGGCAAATGACAATAGAGCTGTTACTATCGAAGTGGCAAGCGACACTACTGACCCATACGCAGTAACCGAAGCCGCTTATGCTGGACTACTGAATTTGGTGACAGATATTTGTAAGCGTAACGGTAAAAACAAAGTAGTCTGGTTTGGCGATAAAAATACCACTTTGAATTACACGCCTAAATCAAATGAGATGGTTTTGACCGTACATAGATGGTTTGCAAATAAAGCTTGCCCAGGTAATTACCTCTATAATTTGCATCCGCAAATTGTAGCAGAGGTAAACAGACGCTTGGCAGGCGGAAGCGTAGACACTGGCACAGCTGTAAGCTACCAGGTAAAAGTTACAGCCGATGCCGGACTAAATTGTAGAACCGCCCCTATTAACGGAACCGTCATTATGGCCTATGAAAAAGGAACCATCTTGAATATTTCTAAGGAGCAATCTGGATGGGGCTTTACAGGAACCGGATGGGTTTCTCTTGAATGGACAGAGAAGATCGCATCCACGACACCAGTAACGGAGGATGATGAAGATATGACTTTGGATACATTTAAGAAATTGATGAATGAGTATCGTGCAGAACTGAGAGACAACGATTGCGGAGATTGGAGCAAAGCTGCTCGTGATTGGGCAACATCTACTGGGCTATTTGCTGGTAGTGGCAATCTGCCAGATGGAACACCAAATTATATGTGGGCTGATATGCTGACCCGTGAGCAGGCCGCGCAGTTGTTCTATAACTTTGCTCAGAAGAACGGATTGGCGTAATCTGAAAAGGTGGTGTTGGTATGGCGGTTTCGAGCACCAGGGGGAGAAGAGTTAGACGAAAAGAGAAAAAGGGGTTGTTTGCCCATCTAAAAAACCTTGGGTCCACAAATCGCCTTGCTCTCTACATCATGGTATTTCTTGCCGCTGGTTTGGCCGGCGGCTTTTATCTTGCGGTGAAAAGCATCGCAACAGGGTACACAGGAGCGCTTACATGTTGGACTGTAGTTTTCACACCGATTGGAACTGCGTGTAGCATTGTTTTAGCTCGGATTGTAGATAAGAGCCGTGCTGAAAATACGAGCGCAGACGGTGAAGGAATAAAATATGCGGCAGCAAAAGCAAATCGCTTTGTCGCAAATACATCTGATTTGGGAAGCGTAGATAGTCCTTCCATTTGATATAAGCAACAGTATTCTGCCGGATGCTGTTGCTCTTTATTTTATAAGGAGGAAAAGGTTATGGAGTTGAATTGGGTAGAGATTGTAATCTCCATTCTTACTGGACTTGCCGCAGCTATTCCGCTGGTTGTAAAGCTTGTGGAATATGTGCAAAAGGCAGTAAAAGAAAAGAATTGGAATAAGATGCTCGATATGGTCATGGACTTGATGCAAACAGCTGAGGGTATGTTTGAAAAGGGCGCAGATCGAAAAGAATGGGTGCTTGCTATGGTTAAAGGATCTGCGGATAGTATTAACTACGATATTGACATCGAAGCAATCAGTCAGTTAATTGATAGTCTATGTGACATGAGTAAGGTTGTAAATAACTCAGAAGCCCCAACTGAAACACCTACTGAATAAAGGTTGGGTGTTCAAGAATGCTTGATTACATTGAATATTTGAACATTCCAGTAAAGGTGGCAATCGTTCTGATTGGTGCCTTTCTTATTATGCAGTTGGTAGGGGAGATTTTAGAGTTCAAAGGGAAGGTTGTACCTGAGTTTGTCAAAGTACGCAAAATCTTTACTCGTCGTAAAAAAGAGCGAGAGATGATGCAGAAAATGGAAAAGACTCTTGATCGGGTGCAGGCCACCATGGACGAACTCAATCAGCATTACAGTACGGATAATATTCAGATGCGCGACGAGTGGATCAAGAGGGTAAATTCTAAGCTTGACCAATATGATGCAAGCATGGCCGAACTTGATAGAAAGCTGGACAAAAACAATAGCGACACGCTTTCCATCCTCGTTGACAATAAACGTAATGCGATTATTAGTTTTGCGTCTATGGTTATTGATGAAACAAAGCCAGTGACGAAAGAACAGTTCAATCGTATCTTTAAGCTGTACGAAGAGTATGAGGCGATTATCAGTGCAAATGGTATGACGAATGGAGAGGTTGACATTGCTATTAGAATTATCAGAGAGGCATATGAAAATCATTTAAGGAACCATTCGTTTATTGAAGATATTCGTGGATACGGTGTATAATGAATAGGGGAGGGGCTTAAAACTCTCCCCACATTTTTACGCTGTGGATTTGACAGAGCAGGCCGTGTGATATATAATGGCAAAAGATGTGGCTATTATTATATGGCATAGGCTTTTTGCGCTGCGGTATCCAGATTACCACAAATTCTACCACATTTGCTTAACACAAGACGCAACAAGACGAACTCAAAATACTGAGAAAAGTTCTTGATTTCGTGTCTGAAAGGCGGAAATCACACATGATGAACAATGATGAAGTATACGGTGTGAAGTTCCCCACGATGAAGCCCCTCGATTGAGAAACCCTTGCAGCGCAAGGGGTTGCAGGCTTTTTCAACACAAGGAAGGCCGGTTTTACCCCCGTTTTACCCCCATTGACTGAAAAGAGGGGGCGGTTTTACCCCCAGAATTTACCCCCAAACTAATTGAAGAGAATGCCACATGAGAAATGCCCATGACGATTGAGTCATGGGCATTTTTTTAGGAATTGCGTATAAGTATTCAACATGAGCGACATCGCGGATATTAAAACTGCGCCTATGTTTCGTCCATCCATAGATTCTCGTTTGAGCGGTTTTCGAAATCTTCTTGTTCTGCCGGTGTTGCTGGACGGACCATAGTCTTCCCGCAATCAGGACAGGCCACCACATTTGTTTCAGAAAAGAGATAATGGCAATTATCACACGCATAAATCATCCATATCAAGCCTCGCTTTCGTGACTAAAGTATAGCACGGAGCGAGGCTTTTTTCAATTTAGACAGGAAGGAGGCCGGTGCGATGAAATGCTTGCTCAAATATCAGTGGATCAAACTCCCCCGTAATCAACTACCGCCCGGAAAGGGCATCATGGGCATATGGGCTCGCCTGGCTTCCAGGGCCGCCTTCCGAAGTGGGAAGGCAACCTACTGCGGCTATATCAACGAAGTGACGGTTGGAACCTGGGCTGGCGGTATTGTAGGCCTTAAAAGCATCATGGGGATGAAGCGGCGGCAGCAGGCTTTGGAGATGATGGACCGTCTCGCAGATCTTTCCTATATTGGGTACACACTGGATCCAAAATCGAAGAAACTTACATACAAGATCACAGATTGGGTTGTAAGGTGCTCTGGAGAGCCCTGTACGGGCCGTGAGGCCGTTTACGTGACAGAGGGGTATGGTTTCCTATGCATGCCCAGAAACGTCACACAGCGCCTTGTAGAGCAAGGCTATTCATTTGATGAGTCAGACGCATGGCTGGACCTTTGGTGCCACACGGTATGGCAGGAGCCGAGCAATGTGTTCTCTCATATGGCGCCGTCAGTCCAATTTGGGCAGTACGGTGCGGTTTTGACCTTGGAGTTCCTTGGCAGGCGTTGGAGATGGGAAAAGACGAAGGTCTGGCGCTTTTTCAGAAAACACGCGGATGCCTTCCCGCTGTATAAGCTGCCAGGTTCCTTTGGATGTCTGGTCTTCAATGCCGCTTATCCCACCGGTGAAAGAATACCGCAGCCCGCCATGGATCAAATAGAACGTATTTTGAGTGAAATACGTATTTTGGGCAGAAATGCGCGCAACAAAACATCAAGCGACCATGCCCAACTCTGCAAACTGGTTGCGTGGTATAGCCGTACCATTTTGCAGCAGGAGCAGACAAAAACTGGCCAAGCATCAGCGGTGGAGGGCCGTGTTGCACATTCGGACTGTAATAATACGCGTGCGTATTTTTCTCCGTGTAAGATTTTAGAGTATGTATGGGAGGACTGCCAAGGTGTCACTTCATGCATGGCGCGATTTGAATTTTTCCACAGTGTTTTGCCTCGGGCCGGACCTGTGGATCAGGATAACGGAGGTATTGAACATGACAGATTTGAAGGCATCCCCTTGTGGTGAAATGTCAGATCAGGGACAAGGCCCTTCTCAAAAACTGCTGCGCGACCTTTTGGAACGCAGAGGGCTTATAGAAGACTCCAGCATCAGAAATGAGAAAGCGCGGGTAGCTGAAAAGGAACTGCGCCGGAATATGTACCACAACACGCAGGTTATGCTTAAAAACTATCGTGATATCGTTTGGGCGCTGGAATGCTTTCCCGGTGAGATTGCCCAGGAACTGGAACAGCCTTTGAAGGATGTGGATGCGCTTCTCAGTGCGGTAGACGCTCAGATTGCTATGGGAAATGCAAAACTGGAGCACCGCCTGCTCAGCATCCGTAAGTCACGGCTGCTTCTGGACCGAATCAACGAAGCGCTGACGGTGCTGCGCCATAAGCCTGGAAACGGAGAAATGCTGTACAATATCATTTTCCAGACCTTTATAACGCCGGACAAGCCTAGTCACTCGGAAATTCTGTATCGATTGGATATCTCTGAACGTCACTACTACCGCCTGCGCCAGCAGGCAGTGAATATCCTCTCCATACGCCTGTGGACAGCTCCACAGGGGTGCCTAGACGCCTGGTTTGAGATCCTGACACTCTTGGAGGGCTGATGGCAGGAACGATGGCAGAAAAGTGGCGGAAAAATGGCAAGGTCGGTGCGGCTGACAGGAGGAGTACAAATGTGCTATCCTGATATCGTCCAAAACTGGACCTGACGGCAAGAAGCCGCCTTGAAGTGATTTTACTGGTCGCTTTGAGGCGGCTTTTTTGCTGTCAAAACAAAAAATGAGGAGGTACGCAAATGGCGAACGACGAGAAAAAACAAGATCAAAGGGACGGGATAGCCCATCGTTTGGGAGGCTGGGTCCACGTAGCGGTGATTGCCTGCTATATGGCTGTGCTGTTCGTGCAGCCTGCTGCAGCGGCAGATGATATGTGGACGAGGTTTTCAAACATCATAGCAGATGTTTATGGCGAGTTGCTGGGCATATCCACCATTGTCGCCGTTACGGCAGCCGCGGTAGCCCTGCTGGTGCGTATGATCTCCCGCAATGAGCGGGCTGTTGCGGAGGCGACAAGTTGGCTGAAGCGGATTGTTGTGACATGGATTGTGCTGAATACTCTGGGATTCATCGTCGCTTATCTGCAGCCGCTGATCCAGGGCGGACAGTATACCCCCACCTAATGATAAGTGACAAAATTACTGTACAATAGACAAAATTATGCTCCTCAAAATTCCAAGCTGCACGAACCACCGTGGATTCCATGATGCTGCGAATGGCACAAATCGCGTGGAATCATGGACTCGGCTTGCTGGTCATTGACGAGATATTTTGTGAAAAGCAATCGACAGTGCATCGGTTGCTTTTTTATGGAAAGGGGAATTTTTATGATTTATCATAGAAACTCAGTGTACAGTAATTTTGTAAGTTTACCACACGGACAGAAGAAGCACCCATCTTTACCAAGCCTCAGAAACAGGCGCAGTGTATATAAATTTTGTAATAAAGCCTGCATATTTGAGGCAATCAGTGTACCTATTTTTTGTCACTGAACACCTAAACCAGCGCTACATCAAACCGATTGAGGAGGACCTGTCAATGAAGAAAAAAATCTTTTCCATCTCTGCATCACTTCTGCTTTTGACCATGTTGACCATTCCTGCCGGTGCTGCCAATGTGGATGTCACAGACCCGGATGCCATGCTACCGGTCGATATCATCCTTGACCAAGATAATCGGGAAATCAGGAAAGTGTACGATCTCTCCCCCAATACCGATCCGTCCACATTGCCTATGCAGCAGTTTGAAAGGGATGGCCTCCTCTATGAATGCACAGATGTGTTGCGTGAGGTCATCATCGGCAGCGAAACGCAGGTGATTACGCAGACGGAAACGGTGGAAAGCGACAAGAAAGATATGGAGACGATTTTATCGCTTCTGCCACAGGAAAAGGAAGTTACCACAGAGGAGGGCTTTTCCGGGACTCTGCACCTGGATTTGGACAGTATCAAAACTGAGCCAGCCGGATATGGAAGTTCTACCAAGCCGGTGACCGCTACGCGCACCTATCCAAACTTGGCAAGCCAAGATCTCAACCACCTGCCAAAGAGCATTACGGAGGGGGGCAGAACGCTCAATCTGCAAGATGTCCAATGGCAAACGGATAACACCTATAACGCCGACGACTATGAGATTGGCGACCGCTTTACTGCGGTTTGTACCTATGGCGGCAGCAAAACAGTCAGCTATGTGACCGGCTATACCACAACGGCTGACTATACGGGCGAGGTTTACCGCACTGGCGTCACGGTAATCCGTTATACGGTTATTTTCACAGGTACTCCGATTGAGCCGGTTTTATCAGAAGAAACGCAGGATGCTGGGGAAATAACAAGTTGGCTGATGGTGTTACTGCCGGCACTGGGTGCTCTCGGCATTGGCGCAGGCGGAGCATATTTCTTTATGAAGCGGAAGGAGCGAAAAATGTATGAAGAACTGGGTGAGAACAATGGCGCTGTTGCTGGGCATCACGGCGATGATGATGACGCCGGCACTAGCGGCGGATTATGAGTTTGATGCACCGGACGGCGGCATGTACGCACCTCCCACCTCAGTTGACCAAGTGATCGTGGTCGGTGGAGGGGTGACTGAGAGCAGCAATATTGACCGCAGCAAGAACACTGCTATCATCGCGCCGCCTTTTGGCAGCCCGGAATCCTACCAGCCCGGAGCTGGTACGGTTCTGATCCCACAGGCATCCACGGCAACAGGGAACACGGGTGGCAGTGATACAGTCTACCTTCCCCCTGCATCTTATGTGGATGGTACTCCCACAGAGGACACGAGCCTGAGCAGCACCAAATTTACGCTTCCTGATGGGCTCTACTATACAGATGGGAGCATTGGTCGGCTAAAAATCCCTGTTTTGGGGTTGTCCGTCAAAGTTTATGAGAATGAGAGTCTTGAGAACCTCGCCAAAGGGGCCGGCCACTTTAAGTCTACTTCCTGCTGGGATGGAAATGTGGGGCTTGCTGGTCATAATCGCGGTGTGGCAAACCATTTCGGAAAGATCCATACTTTGGAGAACGGTGACAAAATCACCTATACCACCAAACTGGGCACCAGGACCTACGAGGTATTTTTTGTGGGGCAGATCGAGGAAACAGACTTTTCAAGACTCGGTCGGACAAGCGAAAATATGATCACACTGATTACTTGCGTTCGGAATGTGCCGGAGATGCGCTGGTGTGTCCAGGCCCGGGAAATCACCTGACTACCAAACTTTTGTTGTAAAATTCCTCTCTGTCCGGTAGAATATAAGCAAAGATACATGAGAGGAGGCAGTCAGTATGAAAAAACTATGTTTGGTGGCTCTAAGCATCACCTTGGCCGTGGTACTCGCCTGTCCGGCCCTGGCAACGTCCTCAGAAGAGGAAATCGCAGCGGAATATCTGAAAGAACAGGGGATTCTGGAAGGAGACCAAAACGGAGACATGAACCTCGCGTCCGGTCTGACCCGGGCGCAGTTGGCCGCAGTCCTGACGCGACTAAATGGGAATCAGGAACATGTGCAGGCGGAACAGGAATTTTACATCAGCCAGTGCAAGTTCCTGGATGTCCCGGCATGGGCCAGACTCTATGTAGGCTATTGCTATTTCAACAGCCTGATGGTCGGCTACGATACTGGGGGCTTTGGCGCTGATGACGGCGTGACCCCTGCTGCGGCTTGTACGGTTGTTCTACGGTACATGGATCTTCCAGATATTCAATGGGATTACAACACCGCCTGCCAGACGGCTCTTGACCAAGGGCTGACCACAGCGGAGGCTGTGGCTAAAACTGAGATTACCCGCGGCGATTTGGCAATCATGCTCTATCGGGCGCTGGGCAATACCGATTTTGAAGGTAGTACCGTTACGGAAGAACCGGAGGGAACAATCAGCAGGAACACAGATGGCTCCATCAATTTGCCAGCAGACGGCTCTCAATATGTGCCTCAGGAAGGCGATGTGATCCGCTGCGACGATGGTACCAATTACACCATCACCGATGTAAGCCGGTGGGACAAAAATATGTTTGCTTCCGGACCAGTGGGCGAGTTGCCTGAGCCGACCTGTGATTGGTCTTTGATGCCCCAGGTTGAGTTGCCGGCACCAGAGGCCCGGCATTATTCCATCAATGATCATGAGTACCTTTTCGTGCGAAATCTCTATGAGACCCGACGAATGCTTTACACGCTTTATAACGCCATTGGGGATAATCCAGAGACATGGCAGAACGGTGCGCCCGTGTCCCACCCAAGTGGGGCCCCAAAGGTACAAATCTATCTGAGTATTGACGATGGACTGAACCCGCGAGTGTTCTGGCCATGGCGCGCAAATCAAATCATTGACCTGTTCAACTCCTGTCCGCCGGGAACATACCGCATGGAGGCGTGGGATGTCTACAAGGACGGCATCTTCCAGCGGACGGAGTACAACATCCATGTAAGATAGGCCGCTGTAACCAAGATTACAGCGGCCAAGCGGTATACGTGAGTATACCGCTTTTTTAATTTCCAAAATAAATCAAAGAAGAATGCCGTGAACCCGAATGCCATTGAGCCGGGGGCGCGGTTTTTTTCTGCCCATTTTTGGAGGAACAACATGAAAAAACGATTTCTAAGTATTCTGTTGGCCATGGTCATGGCTTTTTCAATTTTGCCGACGGCATCGCTGGCGGCGGGTTCGGTTGAGGAAGCCCTCGGAGAGATCGATATCTATAACGGCGGGCAGGAACTTTCCTACCTGATGATCAATGGCCGCGTCCGAACCCTGATCTATACCTACTATAACTACGTCAACGCCAAAGGAGAAATTAAAGAGATTCCGGCCTACTGCGTCAATCCCAATACTACCGGTGTGCCGCAAACGGTTGACGTTGGGGAGAGCATCGAATACTTGGCTGAGGAGAAAACGTCGGATCCGAAAGTACTTGGCATTGTGGCCAATGGATATCCGACTCGTTCGCTGGAAGAACTGGGCCTTGAGAATAAATACCAAGGCTATTACGCGACTAAAATGGCGTTGTGGTGTTATCTCCTCAGTAATTGGGATATCAACAACCTCAAGGTCAATTCGGCGCTCAGTGGCGTGGAACTGCAGCGCGCACAGAAGATGCTCGCTGCGGCAAAGGACATCTATGCCCGCGGCACAGCATGGAATGAAGTCCTGTCCCCTGAAGTGACCTGTACGCCGGATCGGGATACTGCCTACGAGGTCACTATCGACGGCAAGCAGTACAAACAGCAGGTTTTTACATTCTGGTCAAAAACCTGGGTGTGTGATTATGCAGTTGAGGTTTCCTTTACTGACCCCGGTTCTGTTCCCCGGGGCACCCGTATCGTGGATATGAACAACCGGGACATCACCACAATTACCACTGAGGGTACTGGTGATGGCTATGCGGGCAAATTCAAGGTCCTGTATCCGCTAGAGAGCGTTGAAGGAGAAACCGGCAGCGTCCAACTCTCTTTCCGTACAGATGTCTATAAATACGCCGTATTTTATGCAATTTGCCAAGAGAAGGATGAATACGGTGAACTCCAAAATTATGTAGTCGATACGGACCCGACCACGGAAATGGACCTCTCCACTTTCAGCAACTACGCCGACCAGCCGGTAGAGGAATACGATACCGGGTTGCGGATCATCAAGTATGAAACGGGGACGGAAATCCCGATTAGTGGTGCTCGTTTCGAAGTCGTTGGTCCTGACGGCGATTCCGTCGGTACTTTTGTGACCAATGGGGACGGCCGCATCGAGATCCCCCTTAGCAAAAGCGGGAATTATACCGTAATTGAACGGGAAGCTCCACAGCATTATATGATCAGCGAGGAGCCTGCCCAGAATGTCACCGTCGTCTACGATGAAGTAGCCGAGGTGACATTTTTTAATGACCCCTACGGTACTCTGCGTATTGAGAAAAAATCCAACACCGGCATGAACCTGCCGGGGGCAGTCATCACCGTCGAGCATATTGAGTCGGGACAGACCTTTACCGCTACGACATCAAGTGCAGGCGTTGCTATTTTCGATGAGATTCCCTTGGGTGCATACCGGATTCAGGAGAAGACTGCCCCGGTGGGCTGGCAGTTGGATGATACCGTCTACACCGCCACGGTGGTTGCTGGCGAGACCACTACAATCCCTATCATTAACGAGGAGTTACCGGGATTGCGGATCATCAAGTATGATCGAAAAAATATGGTCGCCATGCCCAATGTCACCTTCGCCGTCTATCGGGACGGCGAATTTTTAGGCAATTTCAAGACAGATCAATTTGGTGAAATCTTGATTGCCGATGCAGAGCCGGGGACTTACCGGGCGTTTGAGGTAGATACCGGCGATGAAGGGCACATTCTGGACACCACCCCCCAGGAGGTGGAACTCCATGCTGGGGACGGCATTAAGGAGCTGTTGTTCTTCAACGATGTCAAGCCCGGATTGCGGCTGGTGAAGGTGGATTCAGATGACCCCTCCAAGGTCATCCCAAACGCTGTATTCGAGATCAAATCGGTGGAGGGGACCTATGGCCCTCAGGAGTTCCGGACGGACGAAAATGGAGAGATCGACCTTTCCATGCTCCCCCCTGGCTCCTATGTAGTGACTGAAAAATCCTGCGATGGCTATGTGATCGACGAGGCCCAGCGTATCATCGAGCTGAAGCCCAATGAAGACGCCCAGTTCGTTTTCACCAATCATATCAAGCCCTCTTTGCAGCTCATCAAGCTGAGCAGCGATGGCTCCCGGCTGGCCGGTGTCACGTTCCGCATCGCCAAGATCGAGGATGGCAGCCACTACCTGGACCGCACCACCAGTTCCACAGGTGAGATCCTGGTATCCGATTTGGAGCCTGGCGTTTATTCTGTGCGTGAATTGTCCTCTGTGCAGGACCACATCCCGGACGATACCGAGCACCATGTAGAGCTGTTTCCCGGCCAGACCAGCACGATCACTCTGACTAACGACAAGCGCCCCAACCTCTATATCCATAAAACCGACGCCGACACCGGGGAGCCTATTGAGCACACGGTCTATCTGGTGAAAGGTGCAGACGGCCACTCCATTGCGGAAGTGGAGACGGACGAAAACGGCGTCGCTGTGGTGGAGAACTTGCTGCCCGGCGTCGTGGAGGTCATCGAAAAGTCAGTCCCGGAGCCCTACCTGCTGGCCGAGGATTCTCAGATGGTGACACTGTTCCCCAACCGGGATCGGGATGTCTATTTCCAAAATTATAAGCGCCCCACCATCGAGATCATCAAGGAAAATTCAATCACACATGATCGAATCGAAAATGTGCCGTTCCAGGTCTGGTATGCCTCCAACAACACTGCTACCGGAGAGTACAACGACCTGGGCGTTTTCTACACCGATGAAGAGGGTCGTATCGTGCTCTCCGACCCGGACCTCTCCCTCCGTGATGGTTGGTTTCGGGTAAAGGAGCTGGAGCCGGCGCCGGGATTTGCTCTGGCGGACCCGGACACGCAGGAGGCGTTTATCGCCGCAGGCGAGGGGCACACATTCCGCTTTAGCAACCGGCCTCTCTCGGCCATTTCCGTATGGAAATATGACAGTGAGACCGGGGCCGCTATTGAGGGGGCTGTGTTCCAGGTCCGGTATCTCTCCGGCAACACCTCCGGCACCGGCGGAACGGTCATCGGTACCTACCGCACTTCGGTAAACGGCTCTTTCACCGTCACGGGCTGCAAGGCCGGCACTTACATCATCGAAGAGCTCTCCAGTGATGGCTCTCATGTGATCGACACCCCGCCTCAGACGGTGTACCTCTCCGGCGAAGATCAGGAGGTTGTTCAGGTCTATTTTGGCAACAGTCCCAAGGGCTCGCTGCTGATCAAAAAGGTGTCCAGTGCCGACAACTCTCCGATTTCTGATGTTCAGTTCTTTGTGACCGAAAGCGACGGAACGGTGGTGGGTGACAGCAACGGCTATTTCACTACCGATTCCGCGGGGACCATCCTCATTGAGGGTATCGACCCCGGCACCACACTCGTGGTCAAAGAAACCCGGGCGAAAGATGGGTTCCTTCTGGACGACACACCCCAGACTGCCCAAATTAAGGCCGGCCAAACTGTTACCCTCGAATTCCGGAATCAACCCACAGGACAGCTCATTATCCACAAGCTCTCTGGTGATGACAGGAAAACGCCGCTTGAAGGGGTACAGTTCAAAATCACATACTCCGACGGAAGTTTTGTGGATGCCGACAGCGGGCAGCTTTCCAGCAACGGCCTGTATTGGAGCAACTCGGCAGGTCAGATTATTCTTTCCGGCCTCACAGGCACAGTGGTGGTAACGGAGGTGGAAAGCATCCCGGGCTATACGATTGACCCCAATACGCAGTCCCAAACCGTGGTGATCAATCCCAATGATACACAGGAGTTGTATTTTTACAACAACCCTATAGGCGGCATTGAAATTATCAAGGTCAACGCAAGCAAGACATCCGAAAGAATTCCCGATACCACCTTTGAGATCCGCCGCATGGATGACGCTCTGGTGGATACCATCACCACAGACCGGAACGGCAGGGCCTATCTCTCCCTGGAGGACGGCTCCTATTACGCGCTTGAAGTCGAGGCCAATCCGGACTTCGTATTGGATGATACCCCTCATTACTTCGAGGTCAAAAACGGGGAAGTGACCACCCTGCGAATCAAAAATGAGGCCAATTCCGGTATTTTGATCCATAAGGTGGACACCTCCGGCGAGGGAATCTATGGCGTCAAGTTCCTGCTCTACGACGAAGACCGTAATCCCATTGGGGAATTTACCTCTGATGACGAGGGGTGGGTCTATATCACAGCCGACGACCTGCCGGATGGTGCCAACACCAGTGGCCGGTTTTATCTGCGTGAACTGGAGGCTGCGGAGGGCTACATCTTAGACGAGGAGTATAAGACCGTCTATGTGCGCCCAGGCCGCACGGCGGAAATCGAGTGGGTCAATACGGCGATCACTGGACAGATCCAGATTTGGAAGAAGTCTGCTGACGATAATCCGATCAACGGTTTCCCTGCCGGTACTCCGTTGGAGGGTGCGGTATTTGGAATCTATAACAAGGCCAATGCCCTTGTAGACACCGTTGAGAGCGACAGCCGGGGCCTGGCGGTTTCAAAGCCGCTGCCTTTGGGCCGCTATACCGTGAAAGAGATTTCCAGCCCCCAGTTCTACTCGGTCAGCGATGAAGAGGTGACGGTCTATCTGGAGCATGAAGGCCAAATCGTGCAGGTTGAGTACCTGAATGAGAGCGTTTATACCAATGTGTCTATCAGCAAGAGCGGCTACACACAGGTCGTACCTGGCCAGGAGATCCGCTATACCTTCAAGGATATCGGGAACAACTCCACAGTCCCGCTGGACAGCTTTTATTGGCGTGATACGCTGCCCACAGACGCCGTCCGGTTGGATAAGATCATCACTGGCACCTACTCGGCCCGGCTGAACTACAAAGTCGTGTTCCAAACCAATTTGAACGATACGCAGCGCGTACTGGCCGACAACCTGAACACACAAAAGAACTATACGCTGGACGCCTCTCCTGCGGCTCTAGGACTTGCCTCCAATGAGTATGTGACTCAGGTCACCTTCCTGTTCGGGCGTGTCCCGGGCGGCTTCAAACAGGTGGAGACGCCCTATATTTACTGCGATGTCCTGTCCAGTCTATCTCACGAATACCGGTTTGCCAACAAATGCGATGTGGGCGGCATGTGGCAAAACCAGTGGGTGCAGGCGACCGACCGCTGGGTGACTATCATCTACCGCGGCGGTCCTGTCCCCACTCTGCCCAGGACAGGCTATTGATGGTATCCGACTTTGATGGGGGCGGCCGATGGGCCGCCCCCACCCCTTTTGAGGTTACAAAAGCATGTTAGATTGGATTTTTGAGGGGATAGCGAACTGGGTGGCCAGTGTGATGACACAGATCATGGATGCTATATCCGGGGTGTTTCTTGACGCGCTTGGCACCGATATGACCGCAATGGAAGAGTACTTCCCGTTTGCCGTCAGTGCTTATACGGTTATCCAATACACAGCGTGGGCAGTGCTTTTTCTGGTGGTGGTATGGCAGTTATTCCGTGCGTTCAGCGGTCCCCTGTCCGAAACAGAGGAGCCGCTCGCTCTGCTGGCCCGAGGTGCAATCTTTGCGATCCTGATTGGATATGCAAAGCCCATTTTCAGTCTCGTTCTGGACATTGCACGAGCGCCTTATACAGCGCTCATGGAAGAGACTATGGACCCGGGCGACTTTACATTTGCGGGAATCCAGCAGACTCTTACCAATGGGTTGGCTACCATCGTATCTGTAGCCACGGTGGTAGGACTGATTTTGTTGATCATTTTCATGATCGCATTGGCATGGAACTACTTTAAACTGCTGTTGGAAACCGTGGAGCGATATGTCCTGGTAGGCGTCCTTTGCTATACATCTCCGCTGGCATATTCGATGGGGGCTTCTAAGGCGACTTCCCGGGTCTTTCAAAGTTGGTGCCGAATGGTTGGCTCTCAACTTCTACTGCTGGTTCTGAATGTGTGGTTCCTACGGGCATTTGACTCGTCCGTTGGCCAATTCATTGCGAATGGTGGTGCTTTGAGCAGTGGTCAAGGCAGCGTCTTCTTGTGGCTTTTCTGCGCGCTGGCACTTCTGAAAATCGCCCAGAGATGCGACAGTTATCTGGCGGCTATGGGCCTATCTGTGGCACAGACGGGTAGCAGTATGGGAATAGAGATGCTGATGGCTGCCCGGGCGCTGACTGGTTTCTCCAAAGGCGGCAGCAGCGCTGCCTCCGTGTTTGGAGGCGCGGCGAAGAGCGGGGCCGGGGCTGCCGCCGGTGCGGCTGGCGGTGTCACCACAGGCGGTATTTTGTCCGGCTTTATGAGCCACGTGAAGCCCAACAGTTTTGTGCGTGATGCCGTTGTGGACGGCGGAAAACGCATGGGAGTTGGTGGCGGTGTCGGCTTTGTTGGCCGGGTGTTCGGAGGAATGGCAGCCCGAAATGGTGCAACATTGACCCCGGAGTCGGTGTCATCAGTGGCAACACGGATGCCCAACGTATCCGGAACAATTGCAGGGGACATTGCCAATCGTAGCCTCAACAGTTATATGCCGCACCTGACAAGCGGCAAAGCCGCCGGGATGACCTACGCTGATACAGAGATTACTGGCGGCCACATCAGCACCAATGCAGTAGGACCGGATGGGCGGCAGGCCAAGGTGGACTTTTACAACACGGCCCAGCATGATGTGCCCACCACCCCCCACACCGTTGTTACTGCTGCAGATGGGAGCCAATGGTATCAGGTGGCCTCTGGGGAGGGAATGGGTGCGTTCTATGCCACCCCCGCATTCACCGGAAATGTATCCGAGGCGGCGCAGGTGTCTGAAGCGTTCCCAAGCGCACCGGACGGCACTCTGCTGCGGCAGGTTGATGAGAGTACGCTGGAGGCCATTTACCCGGATGGCGGCAATAGTCTCTGGTACAACAGCGCCTATTTCCAGGAGCCGGATGCGCCCCATGAAACAATCCAGGGCGCCGACGGTTTGAGTTGGTATGCGATGACTCCTGCAGCATCTGTGCCGCAATTTGAGCCGGTACCAGATGGTGGAAGCGGAGCGGCGGAGCGGTACAACCAGGCGCTCTTTGGCCAGTTTATGCCTGGTTTTGACCAGCCAGTGGTGTCTGTGGATAGTTCCAGAGTTGGGGATGGTATTCTAGAGGTGCGGCATGAGGACGGAAGCGGTACCGCATTCTATGACCGCGCTGTTTATCAGGCTCCACGCGGCGACTACCATGTGTACGAAGACAGCGGTGGCAGCCAGTGGTATGCCATTCATGGCACTCCTGCCGTGGAGCGTCGGCCCGTCTATGAGGACGGGAAACCGCTCTATGAAAATGACAAACTTCAAACATTCACAGTGGAGACGGTACGCTACAAGTCTACTCCTGCCCGGTATTCCGAGCCGAAAAAGAGACCAGTCACAGAGCGTAAGCCGCCAAACAGGAAAAAACATTGACCATCGGGCGGGCATACCTGGGAACGGGTATGCCTGCCTTCGCATTTCGGTACAAGCGAGGTGATCTCTATGTCTGATGACCGACAGTTTGGCGAAGGGCATGACAACTACCTGCAGGGGATACGCAGTGCGGCAGAGGCGGCTAAACAAGCCGGTTCCGCCGCCGGTTCAGTTGGCACAGCGGCTGGCGAAGCAACGGCCAACGCGGCCGCAGCTACAGTGCAAGCCGGTATGGAGACTGGCAAAGCGGCGTCAGAGATCGCCGTCGGAACGGCTGCTGGCGGGCCGTGGGGCGCCGTACTCTCAGCGGCGTGGTCTCTCCGCCACACGCTCTTTAAGGTCTTGGTGTTTCTCTGCTTGTTCCTGCTGTTCATTATCATTACCGTAGTGTCCCTGCCGTCCATCGTATTCAATAATATCTTCCACACTGACCCGACTACCGTTGATCCAAATGGCCCAACTGAGATGACAGCCATCTTCGATGACCTCTCCGCTACTGTGGCCGATTGTATTCAGGCTGGGTATGATGCCGCCTTGGCGGAGGTAGATGAGATTATAGCCGATGGGGGCTATGACTATGACCTGTCCATGGAGGCATTGGTCAATAATGCCTTAGTATCTATGGACTACGATACCTGCTATATCCTGGCTGCCTACTCTGCCTCCATGGGCCAGCGCGGAACGACTAAGGCAGATCTGCAGAGTAAACTCAACGCCGTCACCGACCAAATGTATACCGTCACTTATGAGGTGAAGAGTACCCAAGTCCCGGTAGAGAATGAAGGGGGCGATGGGGAGACGCAGGAAACGGTGCAGTATGTGGCCTGTACGATCCACCCATTTGACCAGTCGATTATCCTGAAGGCCTTTGACGTGGACGTGGATGCTACATACGATCAGTTCCAGATCTCCTATGGGGATGCGATCCTCAATATGTCTAATGCGCTGAAGATGACTATGTATGGGACCGCCAGTAACGGGAGCGTGCCGCCTATCAGCGACGCGGAACTGAACTTGTTTCTGGCCAGCCTGGACTGCAGCGGGAAACGCAAGGAACTGATGCGCTGTGCCCTCTCACTGGTGGGCCGCGTCCCATATTTCTGGGGCGGGAAGAGCGCGCCAGGTTGGAATGAGGAGTGGAACACCCCCAAACTGGTCACTGCGGCGGGGTCCAGCAGCACAGGAACGATCCGCCCCTATGGACTCGATTGTTCCGGATTCACGGAATGGGTCTATCAGACAGCGTTAGGCGTGACACTGTATGATGGGTCCTGGAACCAGTGGGATGCCACGCATGCCATTTCAGAAGACGAACTGCTGCCCGGCGACCTCGGCTTCATGGCGGTGCCCGGTACAGTCCCAGTCAACCATGTACTGCTCTACGCGGGAGAGGATGCCGACGGAACCAAACTATGGGTCCACTGTGCCAGCGGCACTGGCGTGGTGCTGAACTCCCCAGACTATGTGACCCAATACCGACGCAGGAATGATATTGATTTAGAAGGAGATCTGCCCTTGGCAGACATCACGGAGGAGATTGGATATGGCGGATGATCGAGAGTTCAGCAATGTCTATACTATCCCGCCAAACTACACTGATTCTGGAAAATTGCTGGGCGGTCTACTGGAGACACGAAATACAGTAGAGGCATGCATTCTGCTTTTGCTTGTGGGCTATCCGGAATTGATGTGGATGCATCTTCCAGCTACTGCAAAAGTTGTTGTGATGACCGTGACGCTGTTGCCACTGGGCGTCTTCGCCCTGATGGGCATTGGCGGGGACTCTCTGCTCCGGTTTGTCACCAATATGGTTCTGTTTTGGGTACGGCGCCGCCGATTGCATTACAGGAGGATAGGATACCACTATGGCACGACAGTCACACACAGGAAACGCCCGTCGGCACAAAAGCCCAGGCCGTCGGCAAAAAGCAGCCGCCCGTCTGGAGTTCGTACAGGACTACATTCCCCTCAAAGAGATCAGAAATGGGATCGTTGAAACTACAGATGGCCGGTACCTCAAAATCCTGGAAATTGAACCCATCAACTTTTTGCTTCGCTCCAATGAGGAGCAGTGGGGCATTATCTCTACGTTTGCCAGCTGGCTTAAAATTTCGCCCATGCGCCTGCAGTTTAAGTCCGTAACCCGCAAAGCGGATTCTGACAAGTATGTGGCGGGGCTGGAGGCGGACATTGAGAGCGAGGACGTAACGGCCTGCCGGGAATTGGGGCGTGGTACTATCCAGTTCATCCGGGAGGAAGGTAGCCGTGAGGCGTTGTCCCGCCGGTTTTTCCTGATTTTTCAATACGAGGCGGTGCGCCGCCAGTCCGATAACGATTATGGTGAGATCTACGCAGCGTTGCAGACGGTGACGCAGAATGCCAAGACCTATTTCGCCCAATGCGGCAACAGTATTGTACAGCCAAAAGATGAAGACGCATTTGTAGCTGAAATCCTGTATATGTACTTCAATCGCCGTTCCTGCGTGGAGGACCCTTTCCAGAGTCGGCTCAACCGCGTGGTGGTGGATGCGATGGCGGCAAAAAGGCGAGTTGTCGGCATCGATCCAGTCCCGAAGATCCGGACATCCAACTTTGTGGCCCCTCGCGGCCTTGACTTGAGTCATGCTGGCTACATTATCATGGATGGGACCTACTATACCTACTTATATATTCGCAAAAACGGATTTCCTCAGCAGGTGCGGGGAGGTTGGATGTCTTCACTCATCAATGCAGGCGAGGGCGTAGATGTGGATCTGCATCTGCACCGCGAGATCCGTGGTAAGACCATTGATCGAGTGGCCCAGCGCATCCGGCTCAACCGCACCAAACTGCGAGAACTGCAGGACACCTCCACTGACTATGAGGAACTGGCTGGCTCTATCCAGGCCGGTTACTACATCAAGCAGGGACTCTCCAGCCGGAATGAGGACCTGTTCTATATGTCGGTGCTCATTACGATATCTGCCCCTACCTACGAAGAACTGCAGTGGCGTAAGCAGCAGATGAGTGACTTGATGAAGTCCATGGACATCCAAGTAGGTGACTGCCTGTTTCAACAGGAGGCGGCACTGCGATCCACCATGCCATTTCTCTACCTCGATCCTGGTCTGGAGCGCAAGTCCAAACGAAATGTGCTTACTTCAGGCGCGGCCTCGACCTATATGTTCACCAGTTTTGAACTGTCTGATGACAATGGCATTCTCTTGGGTCTTAACCGGCATAACAATTCGCTGTGTATTGTCGATCCATTTAATACAAAAGTCAATAAGAATGCCAATTTTACTATCTGCGGGACATCTGGCGCCGGTAAGACCTTTACCATGCAGGTGATGGCGCTCAGGCTTCGGATGCGCGGCGTCCAGTGCTATATTATTGCTCCGCTCAAAGGCCATGAGTTCAAGCGTGCCTGCCACAAAATTGGCGGTACCTATATCAAACTGGCCCCGGGTTCCAGCGCCTGCATCAACGTCATGGAGATTCGTCCTACACTCACACCGGAAATGGAACTGATCGACGAATTGGATTACAACGACATCGACTCCATGCTGGCAAAAAAGATCCAGCAGTTGATGATTTTCTTCTCCCTTCTGATCCCCGATATGAATAATGAAGAGGAGCAGATGCTGGACGAGGCCCTGGTCAAGACCTACGCCAAGTTCGGGATTACCCACGATAACAATTCTATCTATGTTGACCAGAGCAGGGGAGAGATCAAGACTATGCCAATCCTGGGAGATCTCTATGAGATACTCAAGGAAAATCCACTGACTACCCGGCTGGCCACCATAGTCAGCCGCTTTGTTACAGGCAGCGCCCAGAGTTTTAACCGCCAGACCAATGTAAACCTAGACAATAAGTATGTTGTGCTGGACATCTCGGAACTCAAGGGCAAACTGTTGCCGGTAGGTATGATGATTGCGTTGGACTATGTGTGGGACCAGGTGAAGGCAGACCGTACCAGACGCAAAATGGTGTTTATCGACGAGATCTGGAAACTGATTGGCGGCGCGGCCAACAAACAGGCTGCGGAGTTTTGTCTGGAAATATTCAAAATTATTCGAGGCTACGGAGGAGGCGCCCTTGCGGCAACGCAGGACCTCTCCGATTTTTTTGGCTTAGAGGACGGCCGTTATGGCAGAGCAATTCTGAATAATTCCAAGACGAAAATCATCCTCAACTTGGAGCCGGACGAGGCAGAATATGTGAAAGATGTCTTGAAATTAACTCGAACTGAGATCCGCAGCATCACACAGTTTGAGCGCGGTGAGGCGCTGATCTCCAGCAACAGCAACAAAGTGCCGGTCATTATCAAGGCATCCCGGGAGGAGCAGCAGATGATCACTACCGACCGGGCTGAACTGGAGGCTATGCTCAACGAATTAAAGGCGGTAGCCGATATTGCGGAAAGCGGAAGCAATGGTTCTTCTGCGGGTTTGACTGGTGGAATGGAGGGAAAAGATGCCGAAGATTGAACTTTACCCACATAACCAAGCTGCACTCAACCATTTGGAGGAGGCCCTCAAGTATACACGCCGTGCTGCGGTTATCCAGCCTACTGGAACTGGGAAGAGTTTTGTTGCGCTGGCTTTTATAGAACGCCGGCCGAATAACTCGTTTTTGTATCTCGCACCATCTACGCATATCTTCAATCAACTGAAACATCATGCTGGGCATACAGATGTGCTTCTCCATACAACCATGATGACATATCAGAAACTTTGCCTGCTTCACGAGGACGAACTTGGGAAACTGGAGCCGGACTACATTATCCTTGATGAATTTCACCGCTGTGGGGCGGATGACTGGGGAAGTGCGGTTGACCATCTTCTCGCTTTGTATGTTGAATGCTTCTTAATTGGATTTACAGCTACCCCAGTCCGGTATCTGGATAAGGCCGGCACACGCGATATGTCCGAGGAACTTTTTCACGGAAGTATTGCAAGTTATTATACCCTTCAAGATGCAATCAATGATAAGGTCCTGCCAGTGCCGCACTATGTATTGGGAGATATCCTGATGAACGAAAGGGTCTCTTCTCTGGAAACCGCATTAACGCAGGTTGCCTCTTATGGGAGGGCTCGTACTGCTGGTTATTCATTGTTAGAAAGCCTTAAAAGAAATATGGCAGAAGCGCAAGGAATTGACGAAATATTTAAGTGCCATATGCCCAATAGATTTGCAAAGTTGATCGTATTCTGCCGGAATCTTGAACATATTGCGCAATGTCGGGAAGACATGCACCGTTGGCTGGGACCAGGTAAGAAAATCAGGGAGTATGTTTGCCGTTCAGATGAAAAGGCCGCTGATATTGAACTCAACGCCTTTGCTGGGGATAATGAAAGGAATGCAATACGGTTGCTCTACTGCGTGGATATGCTGAATGAGGGTATCCACATCAAGGATGTGGATGGGGTTGTCATGTTACGCCCTACGATAAGCCCGATTGTCTATTTACAGCAGATTGGACGCTGTCTCGCCTGCAGTTCGGATGGTAGTACATCCCCGGTAATTTTTGATTTGGTCAACAACTATGAGTCTGCACGTGTTGAAGAGTCTGGTCAGCGTGTATTCAATATTGAGTTTTCCCACCATCCCAGCAGTGGGAAAGGGAAGAACACGCCTATACCCTTTTACATGTCTGGGGTCCCCACACAATTCGAAGCCATCCTTGAGAAGTTCGATCATCTATTTACGCGGGCGGGACGATGGGATTTTTGCTACTCCATCCTCCAGGAATTTTACCACGAATACGGCCAATATCCGCATAGCCGCACATGTTACCGAGGCATCAAAATAGGGAGGTGGCTATCGGAACAAATCCTATATATCCAGCACAACAGTCTATCAGCAGCCCGAAAGGAAAGGCTGGAGATGCTACCTGGCTGGTCGACTTTTCTGATTGAACGACAACCAACCAGACGTACATTCGATGACTACTATAAAGAATTGCTCGTTTACTTTGAGAGAGAAGGGCACATTGATATTCCACAATCATACATAAATCCATCGACAGGATGTAAACTGGGCCTTTATCTGACACGTTTACGCAACATTAGAAAAAAGACCGATAGGGGACATTTATCGCAGGACCAGATCAATAGACTGAATGCTCTTGGCATGAAGTGGGTGAAAAGAGAGCACCCATATCGGGACTTCGATTATTATTACCAGCAACTGATAAAGTTTTACCGCCGAGAAGGCCACATCAAAGTTCCCACAAGGTTTATTGATCCTGATACTGGTTGCCATTTGGGCAACTTTATCAATTGTGTAAGGCAGGCAAAGAGGGGAACGGGCCATGATATTGTTCTGACAGACCGGCAAATTGAGATGCTCAATGACTTAGGGATGGTTTGGCAAGTCCAGGCATCTCCATTGCCATTTGATACTTACTATGAGGAGCTGCTCCGATACTATCGGAGGGAGGGGCATATTAGGGTGCCTGGGAACTATATTGTGCCGGAGAATGGATGCAAACTTGGGAAATTCATTCAGCGAATGAGAGCAATTCGTGCGGGCACTGCGTCTAGTGGGTTTATCACCCAGGAACAGATCGCAAAACTGGATGCGATGGGTATGGTTTGGAATGCATCAAATTCAAAAAAGAATTTAGAAGAGAGGAGTTGCAGAAATGGATATTTTCACCTCGTTGACAGAGGAGGAGATCGCACACAGCAAGCGGACTGCGGAGATCAGCAGAATACTGGCTGAACATGCGGATTATGACTCGGCTGAAGTACACGAAGTGTATCAGGCGGCATTGCTTCACGATATTGGGAAAACAATGATCCCGGTGCGCATCCGTTGTAAATCGGGCAGTTTATCAGAAGTAGAACGGTCATCAATGCAGAAACATACGTCAATTGGACATTTTCTGCTGCTACAAACCGGAACGATGCTGGGGACATCTTCTGTTGTGGCCTTGCAGCACCATGAACGGCTGGACGGCAGCGGCTATTTGGGGCTGCAAGATGCTGAAATTCACCCTCATGCAAAAATAGTAGCAGTGGCAGACGTTTTCGATGCCCTGATCTCGCCTCGCCCTTATAAGCGTCCGTGGGATATCCGTCGAGTCAGCGATTACCTAAAATCGTGCGCTGGCGTGAAATTGGATGGTGCCATTGTCAGACTGCTGCTGGACAATCTTCCACAGGTATTGGCCCTATATCGGGACAGTACACGTATAACCTGCAAAATACGTATTTCTCCCATTTATACACATAGAGGAAGGAGGGAAACAAAACTATGCTGTTACAGGAAGAACAGTATATCATCCATTGGCTGACAGAGTATGGGCCGCTGCCTAAAGCGCAAATTGTCCGAATGCTGAAGGACAAACCGCCTAAGACGGCAGAAAAGATTATTCGTGCGCTCAAGAACGAGGTCATGCTCCACGAAATCTCCGGCGGGTACTATCTGGGGGTGGACCCCATGTGCCAGCCGGATCAGCGCATGATCCTTGCCGTATGGGTGTTGCTGCAGTTCATTGACAGGGTGGACCCTATGGCTCACTATCCCGCTACTTATCCGTCCCAGATTTTCTTCCTCAAAGAAGATATTGGATATGAGATTGTTGTCCTCTACGATGGCGAACAGCATCTGACCAGACTGCTTCAGCCTCAGGAGGATCTGCGGTATATCCTTGTCCTGCCACATATCAACATGGCGCAAGAGCTGGTCTTGCCATCTGCGCCTCACCTGTTTGCGACTGTGGATTACAACGGACAGGAGACGCCGGATGTACGGTTCTTTACGGAAAGCGAGGGGGACACCTATGCCGCGGTCTGAGTTTGAGCGGGCGCTTGGCGCAGCGGAGCATCGGGCGGGACGAGCGGCGGTGGAACTAGCCCGTACTCGCCGTTTGCTGGAGCGGGAGGACATGGCCGGTGCGTTCGGGGCGGCATTCGCATTTTCCGCGGAGGTAGAGAAACTCGCGCTTCTTGCGCGTGTCCTGCCAGCCTATACCGGACATCCCAAGGCAGCGGAACTGAAGGAGCAGATGCTGATGGACACGATCCCCGTGGAGATGGGATATGCAAAGCGTGGGTGGTTTCGTTTGCAGATCCCTGCACTGCTGCCGAAGAAGGAGTCCGGCTCCCCCATCTACATCCAGCAGTATCTCTACCCGGCGCTGCGGCGCTATTTTGCTGGAAAGCCGCCGGCTCTCTATCAAAATTGCGTGCTGGCCTACCGCCATGTGTACTGTCGGGAACGTCCGGAGCGTGCCTATCGGGACCACGATAACATTGAGGTCAACATGGTGACAGACATCATCACGCTGTACCTGCTTCCGGATGATGCGCCGCGGCGATGCGCCCACTACTATTGCAGCGCCGCCGGGGCAGAGGATCAGACGGAGGTCTATGTAATCCCAACCAGCCGGTTCCCCACATGGCTGGCGGCAGAACAGGCGAATGATTTGGAGGAGGAAAGACTGTATGAAACGAGCGAAATTTGGGACTAAAAAAGTACGGGATTTGAGGCCCAGTTTCACCCCATTTTTCCACGTAAATCCGAAACGCAGGAAAATACCTGAAAAATCAAGGGTTTCCCAAGGTGACAGGGAGGCGTTTTGCGGCAAAGAGAGGAAAAGCCATGCCTTAAAATCAGACACGACCGGGCAGTCCCAATGATCACACTGCGACCGGGCAGTCATGTTTACCGCCTGCTGCTTTTACTGGCCATTGCTGGGGAATACCCCATGCGCTCTCTGCATCTGTTAGGCAGCAGCCGGACGCTGGAGGACCTTGTCCACCGGCTGGAGCATGTGCAGGACTTCCGCACCTCCACTGGGGCAGACCTTGGCTCCTGTAAAATGATTACCACAAGTGGGAGGGGCGAGCGGCGGACAATCCGGCTGTATAAGAGTGCGCTCCCCCTCCTGCAGACCCTCCATCCGGCAGCCCTCGCACACTATTTAGACATCACTCGAAATCATCGTTTTTCTGGGAGTGCGGAACATATCGAGCGCAACCACCGAGTCGCAGAGACGGTGGCGATGTGCTTGGTTGCGGACGTGGAGACACGTCCTTTTCTACTGCCTGTTCTCCAAAGGCGGGCAATTCAGCAGGTTGTACTGGATGGGGCGAGTTTTTACACGGCAAAATCCGTGAAGCGGCTGGACCATGCGGAAATGAACAAGACGATTTTCACACGGCTCACGGGCGCGCTCTTCAGCCCTGGTTACTGTTATGCTGTCTATAACACGCGCAATGCAGTGATGAAGTGGAGCGGTATGGGCGAGTTCAAGACAGCACGGCATTTGGAAGAATTATCCCGTATGAATGCAGGCCCCGCCCGGGCAGACCATGCACTTCTGTTGGGAGAGAATATGGATTTGGCCCTGCAGACCTTGCTGGAGTCGGATAAAAGCGGCCGCATAGAACTGCGTTTTGACCGTATCTATCCACACGTACATTTTATCCCAATGACAGAGCAGGGAATCCGACTGCTGAGGCTCCTAACGCTCCCAGACTGGAAAGAGCGGGTCCTGTCAGTTGTCTTTCCGGAGCAGATGCGTACAGTGGGACCGGGCGTGATGGAGTATGACGCTCAAAACGGGAATACCCTGATTCTCTCCCACTTGGACGGCGACATCGCACGGCTTGTGCGGGTGCGGCAGGCGCTGGAGCACAGCAAGGTCCCATATGAGATCATGTGTTTCCCCTGGCAATGCCCATTCCTGCACGGGTATATCGGCCCTCGGGCACAGCTGCGTGAAATCAGCATGACTGACTTGGAGGCGGCGCTGGGGATCGGACCTCAGGCAGATGAGATCTGACTGGAAGGGGGGACTGCCATGCAGTCGAAGTATATTCGCACAATAGGAATTGTACTCGCCGTCATACTGAGTATGGCGGCGATTTTTTACATAGGTGGGTTGGTCAACCAATTCAACCTCAATTATCAGAAGTGGCTTGCAGAGGGCGGGATCACTGGCAAAGCCACAATGGACGCGATCTGTTTTTCGCCGGTGTGCTGCTGGCGGAGCGCCATGACCGCAAGCGGTCTGAAATGCGTTGCCCTTGTGGCAGTCATCGGCAGTGGTGTATATCTTTTCATCCATTTCCAAGATCGATTTGGCAATGGCGACTATGATCCTCGCAATTTCTCCCGCAGTAAGCGGGGGACCTATGGCACAGCGGGGTGGATGAGCGACAAGGAGATGCGTGCCATCCTGGAGATCAGCAGCCCCGGCCATGCGAAGGGGATTATCTTAGGCAAGACGGAGAAAGGAGCCGTCATTTGTCTGCCGGAGGATACCCGGCTCAATAAGCACATTGCCGTCTTCGGCGCAAGCGGAACAATGAAATCCCGCGGAATCATCCGCCCGGCGCTGTTCCAGAGTATCCGGCGCGGGGAATCCGTGGTGATTTCAGATCCAAAATCCGAAATGTATGCGGACACGGCAGAACTGTTTCGCAAGCACGGCTATCTAGTTCGGGTCTACAATCTGTTACAGCCGGAACTTGGCGACTCCTGGAACTGTATGTTCGACCTGGGCGGGGACACCCTCATGGCACAGGTGCTTACCGATGTCATCATCGCCAACACGAAGGGAGATGGTGAGAGTGATCATTTCTGGGATAATGGCGAGGCAAATCTGCTCAAAAGCCTGATCCTTTATGTGGATATGGACTCTACCCGCAAACCGGAGGAGAAAAACCTGCCGGCCGTCTATCAAATGATCACCCAGAACACAGAAAAAGAACTGACTATGATTTTTGATCGGCTGCCGCTGGACCATCCGGCTAAGGCTCCATACAGCCTGTTCAGTCAAGGCAGTGATGCAGTACGGGCTGGCATTGTGCTTGGCCTTGGAACCAGGCTTCAGGTGTTGCAAAGCGAAGCCGTGCGTCAGATTACCCGTCGCTCGGATATTGATTTGTCACTGCCGGGCAAACAAAAATGCGCATACTTTATCATCTTGGACGACCAGAACTCATCTCTTGAGTTTTTGTCGTCTCTTTTCTTTGTATTTTTGTTCATTAAGTTGGTGCGCTATGCGGACAGTATGCCGGAGCAGCGATGCAAGGTGCCGGTCAATATCATATTGGATGAGATGAACAACATTGGCGTGATCCCTGACTTTGGCCGGCGACTCAGCACAGTACGCTCAAGGGCCCTGCAGATTTTGATGGTCTGCCAGAGCCTGCCTCAGCTTCAGAACCGGTATCCCGATAATCTGTGGGCGGAACTATTAGGCAACGCGGATACGCAGGTTATGTTGGGAGCCACTGATGATGTGTCGGCGCAATACTTCAGTGCCCGCAGCGGAGACATGACAGTGGAAGTCAACTCCACCATGACCACACGACAAAGTATCGCCCTTGCGCAGGTTATTCCTCAATACCGCTACACAGAGGGAATCGGCCGCCGCCGCGTACTGACTCCAGATGAGGTGCTGCGCCTGCCAAACGATGAACTGCTCATCATCATCCGCGGACAGAAGGTTCTGCGGGCCAAGAAGTTTGACTTTACGGAACACCCGTATGCCAAAGAATGCGTGAAGGCCCATATCCGGGACTACAAGCCTGCACATCCTGAGGAGAAGCCCGCTCCGGTGATGGTCCACCCACAAGCGGAGGAAACTCCACCACCGGAAAAAAAGAAGACGGCAAAAGAGAAAACAGCAGGTCGCGGAGCGTCTGCAGCAAAACAGGGCGAGAAGCCTGCTGCTCCAGCTCAAACTAGCGCGCCCCCGGCTGCTGCGCCGCCAGAACAACCGTCAAAACCCGCCAAACGGCCCAAGACCCTCTATGAGAGCGCTAGGCCGCCGGCGGATTTTTGAGTAATTAAAGCACGATGAAAAAACAAAGGAGGACTCAATACCATGGCAAAAACCAAGAAAGAGATTCAGGAACAGAACTCTGAAGAAAAGCAGGATGGCATTACTGCCGGCCTGACCGATTCGGAATTGTACCCAGATGGGAGCCCGCCTGCGGGCATGATCGATCTGGAACTGGCAAGTGCGACTACATTGGACCCGGATGCCTCCCAGACTGACGAGAATTTGGGCGAAGCTGCGGATGGCCAGGCACCGCATCCCCAGACTGAGAATGATGGGGATGCATCCCAAGATGAATCGCTTCAGCCTGGTGCTGAACCTGGTGAAGGCGACTCTGGTTCCCAGACTGAAACAGAATCCAGTTTGGAACCTGATGACGTTCCCCAGACTGAGTATAATTTTCAGGATGAGCTGTCTCAGCCTGGCGGGCAACCAGGTACCGAACCTGGCGAAGGTGCCTCCGATTCCCAGACCGAGTCTGATTCGGGAGGAGATTGCGATGAGCGGCTTCAGCCTGGTGAAAATGACGATACGCCCCAGACTAACTCGGAATCAGTTCAGGATGCGGAGGCCGGCGCGCCACCCGCAAGGCGCCGCAGGAGCACCCGCAAGAAGGTATCTGAGGCGGAACCCAAATCCGATGCTTCTGACGCTGAGGCCTCCGATGAGGAGGAAACCAATACAGGGCAGTCCCAAAAACTCCGGATGCCTGGCCGGCGCCGCCAGAGGGTCGTCTCCATTGACGCCGAGCGTACCGTGCAGACAGATACAGACCGGCTGCGCAGCGATCTGCTGGATCTGGTGGAATCCCTTAAAAGTAAGAAGATCCTCACCGGCACAATCCAGGGTGTGGAGCGGCTGGCAGACAACCCGGAGATGTCCTATGCGGTCATCTACCATGGTGACTTCAAAGTGATTATTCCGGTGTTGGAGGCTATTGAGGAGCCGGAGGATTATCGCGGGCAGCCTCGGGGTGATGTACTCCACTATCTGCTCAATAAGAGACTGGGTGCGGAGGTGGACTACATTGTCAAGGGCGTCGACCAGGAAAACAATGTAGTGGCTGCCAGCCGTCTGGAGGCTATGGCACTCAAGCGGCGGGAGTATTATTTCCGTACCGACCGGGACGGCAACTATCAGATCTATGAAGGAATCCGTGCAGAGGCCCGGGTTATCTCCGTTATCCGGGCCGGCATCTTTATTGATCTGTTCGGCGCGGAGTGCTACATCCCGCTGCGGGAACTTTCCTATCAGCGGTGGGTGGATGCCGCACAGCACTATCAGCCTGGCCAGCGCGTGCTGGTCAAGGTCCTGGAGGTGGACCGCAGCGACCGCAGCCACCCTCGGGTGTCCGCATCGGTAAAGCAGGCGATGGAAAACCCCTACGAAAAGGCCTTGAAGAAATATGTGGTGGGCAACCGCTACGTGGGCACCGTCAGCATGGTGGACCTCAACGGCGTGTTCGTATCCCTGGACGGAGGCGTCGACTGCCTATGTACCTATCCCAAGCGCGGCCGGCCGCCACGGGGCGCCAGGGCGACTGTGCGCATCCTCGGTATCAACCACGAGAACAACCGGATCTGGGGTGTGATCACACATATGTCTACAACTCGATAATGCTTTTGATGTGACAAAAAAAATAAAAATCGAAATTTGTCACATTGATATTATCAACTTTACAATTTAGAAGGGATGTGATAAGATGATGACTGGGAGGTGAGTTCATGGAACTCAGGAACCGTACTCGGTATTTAAAGCAATTGATTTCGTTCCAGGACACAGACCTCATAAAAGTGGTCACCGGTATCCGGCGTTGTGGGAAGTCCAGCCTGCTGGAACTGATGGAAGAGCACCTTAGGGAAAACGGTGTGGCAGCGGAGCAGATCGTCTCTATGAATTTTGAGTCTATGCAGTACGCCGATATGGATAGCAAGGCTCTCTACCAAGCGGTAATGGAGCGGAAACTGGCGGGGAAGAGGCTTTACCTCTTTTTTGATGAGGTTCAAAAGGTCCCCCAGTGGCAGAATGCGGTCAACTCCTTTCGGATCGACCTAGACTGCGACATCTATGTAACCGGCTCCAATGCTTTTTTGCTCTCATCCGAGTTGTCCACCTACCTGTCCGGCCGATATGTGGAAGTGAAGATGCTGCCCCTCTCCTTTGCGGAATTCCTTGATTTTCAAGGGTACACAGTGGAGTCATATCAATCTCCCGCAGGCGGCCAACGGAAGCGGGCCATTGACAAACAGGGACAAATGATGGATTTGCGGGAACTGTTTCAGGCATACATCCGCTTCGGCGGGATGCCAGCCATTTCGGAAACCGGGCTTGATCAAAAAAAGGTCCATATGCTGCTGGATGGCATTTACTCTGCTGTGGTAGTGCGGGACATCCTGGAGCGCGGCCGCCGGAAGGAACAGCGGGCCATTACAGACGCACTGCTTTTGCGGAAGATCATCCTCTTTCTGTCCGACAACATTGGGAACAACACCTCGATCCGCTCCATCGGCAACACGCTTGTGACGGAGGGCCTCCTGGAGGAGGGGAACCGTAAGAGCAAGCCAGCCGTGCAGACCATCTCGGCCTATATAGACGCCCTGCTGGAGTCCTATATCTTCTATGAGGTCAAGCGGTTTGACATCAAGGGAAAGGACTATCTGCGGACACTGGGCAAGTATTATATCGTGGATACTGGCCTTCGCAATTACCTGCTGGGTGACCGGGGCGGTGACACCGGCCATCTGCTGGAGAATATCATATATTTGGAACTGTTCCGGCGTGGATACGATGTGGCGATTGGGAAACTGGACGATAAGGAGATCGATTTTATCGCAACCAGCAACGGCCCCAAAAGATATATCCAAGTGACCGAAACCATGAGTGATTCTGAAACACGGAAACGGGAACTGGCGCCTCTGATGGCGGTACAGGACAACTACGAGAAAGTCGTCATTACGATGGATCAGCCGCTGGATACCGACATCAACGGGATTAAGATCGTGAATGCGCTGGATTTCCTGCTGGATGGTGAAACACAGTAGAATTTGGATAGCACTTGGAATCAGGGTGAACGCATGAGGTGCGTTCACCCTGATTCATTTTCTGCGAAGAGGAGATGAACTAAGATGAATAGAACGAGAAAGAAAACGGGACGGGCCTGCCTGTCTCTGTTGGTGATTGTGATGTTGATGTCAGTGTTGTGTCCAGCGGCTTTGGCCGATACCGATGGCACAGAACCACAACTGACACAGCAGCCAGATCAACTGATTCTGCAACTTGGAACGCGCTGGGCGGGTGTAGAGTTTGAACTACGCACTGACGCCGGAGTATTCCCGGCCCCCATTGTTGTAGACAGCAGCGGAGTACTGACCATGGATTTGGGCGGCAGCAAGACCTATACCCTCAGCTGCCTCAATTCCACGGTACCTATCCCAGATCCGCTCACGGGGCAAGGCCAGGCTGTACAGGAGCCGGCTGAGCCGTCACAAGACGCCGCTGCGGATGTGGCGCAGCAGGAAGAACCTGATGCAAACTCAGGCGGCATCCCAGTCGGCACGCTGATCCTGTTCCTGACCGGCTTGGCCCTCGCTGGGGCGGGTCTGGCCGCGCTCTACATTGCCAAACGGCGCCAGCAGTCGGTTTGTGATAACTGGGAGGATGGGGACGATGACGAATACTGAGCCCTGAAATTGTCCCAGACTGAGATGGATACTCCCAGACTGGAATGAGTGGGATTTTTGCGAAAATCACTGTGTTTTTTGTGATTTTTATTGACTTTTTGGATGGATTCTGCTATAATTCCAATATAGCAAGATACTGCGTAGAGGCTTTCGATACGCCGGGGCGCCATGGCGTCAGACCTGCTGAAATGGTGCGGGGAATCGTTACGGAGCCGCTGTCCCGCGGCCCCACAACGCGCAGGTCTTGTCTGAAAAGAATGTGGCCGGAAGGCCGCTGAAATACAGTGCAGAGTCAATGGCTGGATGCGACACCACTATTCCAGCGCTTGGCTCTGCATTGTCTTTTTTCAGCGGTCTTCCGGTCTTTTTCGTTTTTCCCGGTTCCGCTCAGGCTGATGCGAGTCTGTCATATGTCATTACTTCGAGAGGAGGATTTTAGCATGAAGAGAAAATCAAACCGCAGCAAGGATAGTGTACTGCCGGGTAGTGGGCGCCTACGTTGCCACTGCGGCAGCCCTGCGGTTCTGCGCAGCGCGGAGGGTTTATGCAGGGTACACCAGGAGGGAGCGATGGCCTATGTCTGTTCCAGATATCCGGATTGTGATTCCTTTGTGATGGCGCATGCAAAGACATTGAAGCCGATGGGCAGTTTGGCGGGACCGGAACTGAGGCGGCTACGATATAACGCCCATAAGGAATTCAACCGTCTGTACCAGTCGGGGATCATGAGTAAGCGTGATGCTTATCAGTGGCTGGGCATGATCGTGCAGGCGCCTATGGCCCACGCCCACATTGGGCATCTGGGAGAGTATTACTGTCAGGTGGTCATCCGGGAGAGCAGGAAACTGTATCAGGAACGGATGGAACAGAAGGAGCGGTTAGGAAAGGTATCTGGAGGTGAATGAAATGTTGAAGCCGTTGACGAATGAGCAGCAAATCAAGGTGGAGGAGAATATGGGCTTGGTGGGGAAGGTGATCCAGGACTGTGTGCATACATTGGGCGCGGGCTGCATCTATGACTATGACGACCTGTTCCAGATTGGATGCATTGGCCTATGTAAAGCCGCCCAGACGGACCAGCCAGGGTATAATGTGGCCTTTTCGACCTATGCCTACCGCCTGATCCGCAATGAGATCTATACACAGTTGGAGTACGCAACACGCCGGGGCAGGGAAGTGGCCACCGATCCAGATGAGATGCCGTGTTCGGTACTGGACGATGAGACCACAGAACAGCGGGAGGCAAGCCTCAGTCTCCTTCACTTTTTGGATCGAGCCGAGGCAGACGCCACTGGAGTGACTGCAAAAGGGATGCGGGCCATCCGGCTGCTCGCTGAAGGATACAGCAACCGTGAGATTGGAGAACAGTTTGGCGTACCGGCCAACTATGTTACAGCGTGGGTTGCTAAGGCGAGGAAGGTCCTAAAACGGCAGAGAGACTATGAGTATTCGGGGGCGCTTTCCTGATTTGCACCAAAGGGATGGCACGCTGTTTTAGACTCTGTTCCGGTAGACAAGGGCTGAAGCATGTCCTGCTTTCGGCTGTCTATGCATCAGTTGATGAACGTGCTGCGAGCATGAAAAAACGGGCCCGCGGGAGCAATGCTTCCGCGGGCCCGTTTTTGCTTGTCTGGTACGAATGATTGAGTTTATCTGTCTAGCCAGCTGGGGCGTCTGAATTGCCTTCTTCCGCGGGCAGCCACAGGGAACTGTATGGAATTAGAGCCCGGCTACTCTTTGCAAAGACGATGCGCTCTTTCTTTGACAACGAGGGCCAGCATACCTGCAGGATCATATAGTCTATGATGACATCTGCTGCGGGGATTCCTCGTTTCATGCTGCAATAGACTATCTGCCGCAGCACTTTTTATATTTCTTTCCACTCCCACAGGGACAGAGATCGTTACGCCCGGTTTTCGCTGTTTTGGATGGCAGCTTATTAAGGCGTGGCCGCTCGTACAACTCAAAAATTTCGTTCGGAGTTCTCCCGTTGTTTGACCAGAGCCGTGTGCTGTTCGCCATTTCCGACAGAATATCCAGAACGATTTGCAGGTCTTTCCGGGGAATAAATATCTTGCAGTCACGGAGAATATTCAGATACTCAACAGGGCGTACCTCCAGAAGCATGGCGAAGTGGAGTTCCGACATGACCGCATTCACATCCTCGTGGCTCAATCCCATATCACGTCGGAGGTATTGCTCCATCAGCAGTGTGGCGGCGGTTTCCTCATAGTAGTCGATATCTGCATACTTGAGGAACTCGGGCTTCGGGGGAATGTATCGCGGCTTGCTTCCAATCCTGGTCAAAAGGTCCGCAACATCACGGAATTCATTTTCCACGAAGCCGTGATGGACTAAGTATTCCTCCCATAGCACATAACCGCACATTGAGGCGATGTGCCGGAGCAGGGTGGGGAAAAGTTCCGCCTCCGCGAGTTTCTTACTGTTCTGGCTGTTGAAAATGGTGATCAGGTCATCCTGGCGGATCACGCCATACAGATTAACCGCCGCCATGGCGTAGGAATGGATCAGGTTGTCGCGTTTCTTGCGTGCCAGGAAACTGGCGGTAGCCAATTCCTGGTAGATTGCACGCACATCCTTCGGTACAACGTAAAATTGACGATTCTCATGCTGAAAGGCCTGAAGATATCCTAGGAAGGGTAGAATGCCTTCCATCCCCTGTGCAGCCGTTTTTAGTGGGTAGGCATCGGCTGCCGCGCATTTTTGAAAAAGTATCCACTCTGGTTCTTCTAAGCCGTACAGGACCGCTTCTAACCGCTCGGGCCGCAGTAAGTCGTTGCGGATTACGCCGATCAATTCATTTTTTCGCAATTTAGAGGTACCATTTAAATGGAGATTTGCCGCGAGGCGGCGCAATTGGGGGATAGTTTTCCTCGCCAGACAGTTCTGCAGATCCGTGAATGGTGCGGCCGCCTCCATAACATCATGGCTGAGTCCTTTCTGTGCCAAGTCAATTCCCCCTTTTCAAGCATCATATCATGTTTTTGAGGTCACGGCAACTGCAAACCGGGCTGTGAAGATCGGATAAAGTTGCACTTTTGGTGGCAAATGATAGATCCCACTGTCAAGAGTTTTCCACGACGCATTGATCTAGTTGGATTTTCTTTTTGAGTGTCAGATGATATACCCGACCATTCAGAAGACCATAGAAGCAGAATGAGTGAACCCACATATAGGCCCGCCAAGGCTATGAGGGGTTATTTGATAAAGAGAATTAGATTTCTCTTAATTGGTGATCGCCACCAAGTGGATTGCACGGAAGCCCCAAGCATCTGTGCCCTCAACCTCTTTTCGGAGCCGTGGGAGCGGTATCATGTGAAAAGAGAATATCCATCGACTGTGACAGGCGGACTCCTTGACAAAAATATCGTACCGTATGGATATTTTCTACGTGACACAATACTCTTTTTTTCAAGGGACTTGCAGGGCATTAAAATTTGTGGTATTATTAGTTAGTAAATGCTAACTATTGAATGCCAGGGGTAGGAGTGCAGATAAGCAAAAGTATCTGGCAAACTGCGGTTCTGGTATTTTATTTGTACTGAATAGTTAGCAAAAACTAACAAGATGAGAGGGAAACTGTAATGCTCCAATACACCATCGCAGTGGAAGGAATGGCCTGTTCCATGTGCGAAGCTCATGTCAACGACGCAGTCCGCAAGGCATTTCCCATTAAAAAGGTCACTTCGTCCCACAGCAAAGGGCAGACGCAGATCCTGTGTGAGAACAGATTAGATGAGGACGCCCTGCGCAGTGCGATCTCCGCCACAGGCTATCAGGTCCTTTCCATCCAGTCGGCCCCCTATGAGAAGAAGGGCCTCTTCTCCTTCCGAAAGTAAGCGCCATGCTGGATGCACTTTTATCCTGGGACGGCTGGACCGTCACCCAGTTGCCCGCGGAGCAGGCGGCTATCTTCCGACTGGAGGGAGCACCCCCCTCGGAAGAGTTCCCGTTTATCCAGGAGTCGGAGGCTCTGGAGATCCTATTTTGCCGCAAAGGCGGGCTTATTTTGGAATGGGCCGGCCACCGGCGTCTTAGCCTCAGCGCCGATCAGGTATTGTTTCTCCCAGTCCGTACAGAAGCGTATCGGGGCCAGTTTGCTTCGGAGTCATTCTATGGTACCCTTGTTCGGATGGAAGCGAAAGCCGCGTGGTCGGCCCTGCGTGCTATGCACTCCGACTTGGGAGAGTCCATCTCCCGTGCCTGGAATGATCCTTGTATGCTGAAGGCAGCACTCTGGAGCGAAGCTCTGTTTTCTGCCCTGGACTATATGCAGCCGGGACATATCGGAGATTACTATGTCATCAAGGCGCTGGAGGTTTTGTTCCTGCTCCATGCACAGCGAGAGGGGCTGGCCTTACCTCCGCAGTGTGATTACCATACACATAGTCAGATTGAAACCATACGCGAGATTCAGAAATACTTGGTGGGGCACCTGGATGAGCGACTGACGATTCAGATGCTGTCCCAACAGTTTCGAATCTCCGGCACAGCGTTGAAGTCCTGTTTCCGTCAGGTGTATGGAGTCCCGATTCACCAGTATCTCCTGGAACAGCGCATGGCCCAGGCCGCGGAACTCCTCACTACTACGACCCAGAGCGTGCTCCAGATCTCTACAGCAGTAGGATATTCCAGCGTCAGCCAGTTCGGCATCGCGTTCAAGCAGCGCTACCATATGCCTCCCTCCCAATTTCGACGGAATGCAAATAAAAATCCATTTGCAACGGTTTTCGTCCGAAACGGATAGAAAAGTCTAAGATTCGTATGTTATTATGTGTGCTCAAATAAGGTGCCATGTCTGGCGAGGGAGGGACTATCCAATGAAACACCACCGTTTCTGGGCTTGGGGCGCTGTCGTCTGCATGGTCATGGCCATCATTACCGGATACCGGCACCGCTGAATGCGAGGTGAGCAATATGAATATCTATAAGGGAGTAGGTCTGTTCGCCAGCGGCGTGCTGTTCGGCTCTGCTGGCTTCAAGCTGCTGTCCAGCAAGGACGCGAAGAAAGCCTATACACACGCCACTGCCGCGGCTCTGCGGGTAAAGGAGTCCGTGATGGAGACGGTCACCTCTGTCCAGGAAAATGCCGCTGATATCTTGGCCTCCGCCAAGGAAATCAATGAGCAGCGTGCGAAGGCGGAGGAGGCTGCCAGCGTAGAGTGTTCTGAAGCGTAATGCGTAAGAAACGAGGGAGGGGCCGCCGGGAGGCGGTCCCTCTCGTTCTGTGGAGGCAATCATGAAATTTCAAATTAAACACGAATGCCGCGGACGAATCCGCGTTCAGGCCGTGCAGCAGCGCATGACGCTGGAACAGGCTGACATGCTGGAGGCATGGCTGCTGACTCTGCCGCAGGTGGAGCGGGCGTCTGTCCATGAGCGGACCCGCTGCGCGGTGATTGAGTATCAGGGAGATCGGCAGGATTTACTGAGGGCCCTCGCCGGTTTCTCTTATCAGAATCATGCGCTGGCGGAATTGGTCCCGCTCCACAGCAGCCGGGCGCTCAATCGTGCCTATGAGGAAAAGCTGGTGGGTATGGTCGCGTTTAAGGCAGTCCGCTCCATGTTTTTTCCGGCACCGCTGCGGACAGCCTACGCTGTTGTGAAAGCTGTTCCATACCTGTTCCGAGCACTCCGGTGTCTGTTGCGAAGACAGCTCCATGTAGAATTGCTGGACGGGATTTCTATCTGCTTGTCCATGGCGCGGCGGGACTTCGACACAGCCAGTTCTGTGATGTTCCTGCTACGGCTTGGCGAGTTGCTGGAGGAGTGGACCCACAAAAAGTCTGTGGAAAACCTAGCTCGGAGTATGTCTCTGAACATCGACCGGGTCTGGATGAAAACCGAAAAAGGAGAGGAACTGCTCCCGCTCCATCAGGTGCAGGCCGGGGATCAGGTAGTTGTCCGCATGGGCGGCATGATCCCACTAGACGGCACCATCGTGGAGGGCGAGGTCATGGTCAATCAGGCGTCCCTCACCGGAGAATCCATTCCTGTCCCCAAACGGCCCGGGAGTAGCGTCTATGCCGGCACGGTGGTGGAGGAGGGCGAATGCGTCCTCACGGTCACCCAGCAGTCCGGCGAGGGCCGCTATGACAAGATCGTAGCCATGATCGAGGAGTCGGAGCAGCTCAAGTCCGCGGCGGAGAATCACGCGGCACATCTGGCCGACCAGTTGGTGCCTTACACGCTGGCAGGGAGCGCACTGGTCTATCTGCTCACCCGCAATGTCACCCGTGCTCTGTCTGTGCTGATGGTGGACTTCTCCTGCGCTTTGAAACTGTCCATGCCTCTGGCGGTTCTCTCCGCCATGAGCGAGACCAGCCGCTTCCATGTGACCGTGAAGGGCGGAAAGTACCTGGAGGCCGTGGCCCAGGCGGACACCATCGTCTTTGACAAGACTGGTACCTTGACCCATGCCAGCCCCGTGGTGGCCCAGGTGATCCCCTTTGGTGGGAACAAGGAGCCGGAAATGCTCCGTCTGGCCGCGTGCCTGGAGGAACACTTCCCGCACTCCATGGCCAACGCCGTGGTCCAGGCCGCCCGGGAGCGGGGGCTTGCCCACGAGGAGATGCACTCCCAGGTGGAGTACCTGGTGGCCCACGGCATCGCCAGCACGGTAGACGGCAGGCGGGTCATCATTGGCAGTGCCCACTTCGTCTTTGAGGATGAGGGCTGCACTGTCCCGCCGGGAGAGCAGGACGCCTTCGACGCCCTGCCTAAGCAGTACAGCCACCTGTATCTGGCGGTCGGCGGCGTACTGGCCGCAGTTATCTGTATCTCTGACCCCTTGCGCGTCGAGGCGGTGGATGCGGTAGCTGCCCTCCATGACCTGGGGGTGGGCAAGATCGTCATGCTCACTGGCGACAGTGAGCGCACTGCGGCAGCCATCGCCGCCCAGGTGGGAGTGGACGAGTACCGGGCTGAGGTGCTGCCGGAGGACAAGGCCCGTTTTGTGCAGGCCGAGCGCGCACAGGGCCGCACGGTGGTCATGATCGGCGATGGAATCAACGACTCCCCGGCTCTGTCCGCTGCCAATGTGGGCATCGCAATCAGCGATGGCGCCGCCATCGCCCGGGAGATCGCGGACATCACCATCGCGGCAAACGACCTGTTCGAACTGGTGCAGCTGCGGCGGCTGTCCGTGGCCCTGATGAACCGCATCCAGTCTAACTACCGCTTTGTCATCGGCTTCAATGGCGGACTCATCGCCTTGGGAGCCCTGGGCATCCTAGCGCCAGCCACCTCTGCCACGCTCCACAACCTGTCCACTCTGGGCATCAGCCTGCGCAGCATGACCAATCTGTTGCCGCCAGCAAAAGCATGAACACAGCCCCATCTGACCTTGTTCATACGGTCAGACGGGGCTGTGTTTTATGCTGTGATTTGTCATGTCCCCACCTGGGTCTGTCCACAGAGCATTGGATGGGAAAGGGTCACTCCTTCGCAACCACCAGGTACATTTTGAATGGGGTCACGGCCTGGACCGCGTGGGGGATGCCGGCCGGCATGATGACAGCCTCCCCGGCGTTCAGCGTGTGTGGGACACCGTCAATGGTGATTTGAGCGGTGCCCTCCAGGATGGTGGCCATGGCGTCCCCGGGGGCGGCGTGGGTACTGATGGCCTCGCCCGCATCAAAGGCGAACAGCGTCATCCCCACACCAGGCCGCTGGGCCAGGGTCAGGCTGACAACTTTACCGGGCTCGTACCCGACCTGATCCTTCAGGGGAAAGGGCTGGGCATGGGGCAGGTTTTTGATCAACGGTTCCATACAGATCCTCCTCAGTTTGATTGGATGGTAATTTGCAGCAGTTTGAAGGGGCCGTTCCCGCCAATAGCGTGGGTGGTCTGCGCTGGCACAGCCAGACAATCCCCTGCGCCCAGACGGACCTCGTGCCCCTCCAGGCGCAGAGGCATATCACCCTCCAGCACATAATAGACCGTGTCGCCGAAGTAGCGCTCCTCACTGATACTCTCTCCGTCCCCAAAAGCCAGCAGCGTCATTTGGCAGTGCTCGCTGCGGGAAAGGGCCATGCTCACCACGCGCCCCGGCTGGATGGAGATGAGTTCGCTCAGAGCCGCCGGCTGCTGAACCGGCAGATTGCGGAGAATGTCCATTTCCGAGCCTCCTTCCGTGTCTTAAAAGTTAGTATATCACCTTTTCTTGTGGGCCGCCATTGCCGTGGCAACCAGACTGGTTATAACCAGTGATTCGCCGGATGATCTCTTGGCGCAGCCGGGCCAGTTCAGGGGCGGAGGCGTCCCGCCCCTCCGGGCCGGGGAGGTCAAACCACTGGCAGATTGCAGTGGGGCGCGGAGCGAGCACGGCGATGCGGGTCGCCACAGTGAGCGCTTCGTCGATCTCATGTGTAACAAAAAGCACCCCGGGCCGCTCCCGCTGCCAGATGGATAACAGCATGGACAGCATCTCCATGCGGATTCCGTAGTCCAGCCCCTGAAATGGCTCGTCCATCAGGAAAATCTCACCGCCGAAGTGGAATGCCCGGGCCAGGGCGCACCGGCGGGCCATGCCGCCGGAGAGTTGGCCGGGATAATAGCGTTCAAACCCCTCCAGCCCCACAGCAGTGATGAGGGAGCGCACTTCCTCGGCGGGCGCGTCCTCCCGCACCAGCCGGATGTTTTCCTCCACCGTGCGCCAGGGCAGCAGCCGGGCGCTCTGAAACATATAGCTCAGCCTGCCATCCGCACCCTCCACCGTACCGGCATCCGGCGCCGTCAGGCCGGAAATGATGTTCAGCAGCGTGGTTTTCCCGCAGCCGGAGGGGCCGATCAAGGCGACAATCTCGCCCCGGGACAGGGTGAGGGACAGGTTTGAGAGTACGGGCAGATCCTCAAAGCGCTTGCAGAGCCCGCTCAGTCTCAGCATGGGGCTCCCCCTCTCCTGGACAGAAGCAGGCACACCAGCTTCTGCGTAATAAAGCATCCTGCCACCAGCAGGAATGCCCACGCGATGATCGCGTCGGGCTGGATATTCAGCCTCGCGGTGGTGATGGCGCCGCCGATCCCACTGTTCGTGGTGAGGACCTCTCCCATCACCGCCAGTTTCCACCCGCCGCCCACGACGATCTCCAGTGCGGAGAAGAAATAAGGGCGGATGGAGGGCAGCGTCACATGGAGCAGGATCTTCCTGCGGGAAAAGCGGTAGAGCCTCGCCATCTCCAGAAGCTCCGGGTCTACACTCCGCACGCCATGGCTCAGATTGATCACCACCGTTGGAATGGTGGATGTCGCCACAATGAATACACAGGGCCAGCCATTGAACCCAAACCATACCAGGGCCAGCACGACCCAGCATACCGGAGGTACCGACTGGAGCACATGGATGAACGGCATCCCCACATCTTCCAGTTTGGGGCACAGCCCGAACAGCAGTCCCAGCACCGTGCCCACCGCAACCCCGATTCCCAGGCCAAGCGCCAGACGCAGCAGAGTAGTGCCGATGGTGGGCCAGAAATCCGGCTCCCGGAACAGTCCTGCCAGCGTACCCGTCACCTGTGGGACAGAAGGGAGCACCAGAGGGGAGAAACAGAGCGAGGCCAGCTGCCAGATACCCAGCAGCAGGCCCACGCCCAGGGCGCGGCGGAGCCAGAGGGCCGCCTTACCCCGCATAGTATAACCCGTCGTCGGGGAGTTTTCCGCCGATCATCGAGGGGTCAAAGTCGTTGAGCAGATTATAGAATGTATCCAGTTCTCCCCGGGCGTCCTGGGCGCTCTTGAAGGTCAGGCCCATATTGGGGATCGCGGCCTCTACCACAGCGGCCTTCATGCCCAGGTGCTCCTCGGCCAGAGCGGCGGCCTCGGCGGGGTGGTCCAGCACCCACTGGACGCTCTCAGCGTAGGCGGCCTGGAATTGCTCTGTCAGCTCCGGATTTTCGTCGATGAAACTCTGGGTGGTGCCGAAGCCGGCGTTGGGGATCATGGTGTCGGTGCCGGTGACCCGCTGCCACTCCTCTTCAAAGCTGAGCGCCCGGCGTACTTCGCTGTTCTGGTTCATCGCGGATGTGACCTGTGGCTCGATCAGGGTGGCATATTCCGCCTCGCCGGAGGCCAGCAGGGCGGCCACCTCGGCGGTGCTGGCGTAGACGATTTCCACATCCTCACCCACCGTCAGCCCGGCTTCATTCAGGAAATACTGGGTCAGAGCGTCCGGAGGAGAGGACTGGAGGGGGATATAGACGGTCTTGCCGGCCAGATCGGCCCAGGTTTCAAACGCAGGGTCCGTGGTCATGAAATAGGTGACGCCCCAGGTATTCACATTCATCAGGCGCACATCCAGGCCCTTGTTGTAGAGTGTGGAAACCACAGTGAGTGGGAAAGCGTACAGGTCGTGCTCCCCGCCCTGGACCATGGCCAGCAGCTCCTCGGGGGAGTTCCACACATTCAGGTCGATAGTCACATTCTCTCCCAGCAGTCCAGCCTCCATCATGTGCAGGACGGGAAGTGCCGGGGGCGCGGTAGGTACACCCACTGAGATGGTCACCGGCTCGGCGGCCTGCGTGGAACTGGCCGGCGGGGATGTGGGGGATGCGGAGGGATTTTCGGCCGGACCATTTCCGTTGGAGCAGCCAGCCAGGGCAAACAACAGCATCGCGGATGCTGCCAGGGATGCAAGAGCGCGTTTCATGTGCGACTCTCCTTTCAAGAATTTTTGGTTAGCAATAACTAACCTATTGCAGCGATATAATAGCACCCGCAAAAAAGCCTGTCCGTTGCCATGGCAACGGGCAGGCAAAATTTATACGCTGAGAAAGCTCTGATCCAGAATACGCACCTGTTGGCCCTGAAAGGCGAGAATTCCCTCTTTCTGCATACGCCCCAGTTCCCGGGAGAGGGCGCTGCGGTCTACACACAGATAGTCGGCCAGTTCACCCCGCCCCATGTCCAGATGGAGTTCGCCGCCGGGCTTGGCGGGGAGCATCTGGAGATAGAGCTTGATCCGGTTTCGGAGCCGGTTCTGGGCCAAGATCCGCATTTTCTGATTGAGAAAAAGGGCGCCCCGCCCCATTTCACGGAGCAGGTTGGCGGTGACCTGGGCTTTGTGCGGACAGGCGCATTCCTGCTGAAGAAGCAGCGGGTCAAAATCCAGATAGAGCACCTGCACATCAGTCAGCGCGTCGATCTGGATGGGACTGTCCTCCGCCATGGAGCACACCAGAGTCTCCCCAAATACCTGCCCCCGCCCCAGCCGTTCGATGGTGACCAAATTGCCGTCCTCACTATACAGGGAGATCCGCAGCGTCCCATCCATCACAACGCCGGGCCGCTTCTGACACTCGCCGATCTGGAGGAGGATTGCATCCTTACGAAACGATTTGGTTTCTCCCCGAAGGCAGGCCAGTACATTTTGATATTTCTCTTCCGGGATGCCGTCAAACAGGCGGCACTGACGCATCACCGTAGTAATCGGGTCCATGAGATACCTCCATGTTGCCGTGGCAATCGACAACTGCGCTGTAAACTGCTATGGTTAGTAAATGCTAACCGCATTATAGCGCTTTGTCTGGCAAATGTCAACGAGCGCGGAATGGGAGGATGACGATGAACGGAATCGGATTGGATTGTGGAAACGCCACATTGAAACTCGTCCTGCTTTCTCCAGAGGGAACGTTCCTTTGGGAAAAAACGGCTTCCCACTATGGAGCGGTGGTTCAGAGCGCCCGCCGTCTGCTGGGGGAGCTTTTAGCCGCGGACCCGGGGGCCTGCGGCTGCCCGGTGGTCATCACCGGAAACGCGGGCGACCGGCTGAAAGCGGGGTGCAATGCCCTGGCCGTGCTGGGGGAGATCCCAGCCATCCACCTCGGCGTTCGGCTGTTGGCCCCGGAAGCCCGCTCCGCCATTGAGATCGGCAGCCAGAGCGCCCGCTTCCTCACCGGCTTGGATCAGAACACCCCGCCCCGGTTTGCGGTAAATGAACACTGCGCCGGAGGTACCGGCTCCTTTTTTGAGGATCAGATGTCCCGGCTGGGACTAAAACTGGAGGACTACTCCCGCCTGGTGGGGCAGGCCCGCTCCATCCCCAGGCTCTCCGGCCGCTGCGCGGTCTTCGCCAAAACGGACATCATCCACCGGCAGCAGGAGGGGGTGCCCACACCGGACATCCTCCTGGGCCTTTGCTACGCCATGGTGCGCAACTACAAGGCGGTGATCGTCCGGGGGCTTCCCGTGGAAAAGCCTGTGGCCCTGTGCGGCGGCATCGGGCATAATCAGGGTGTGATCCAGGCTGTGCGGGAGGTCTTCGGATTGTCAGAAGCAGAGCTGATCTTGCCGGAGAAATTCCCTTACGCCGGCGCCGTTGGAGCCGCGGAGGCAGCCATGGAGACCGCCACCTGCTCTATGGGGGAACTGCTGGCCAGTTTATGCGGCGGGGCGCTGGAAGGTGGGAACCAGATGTGCCGTCAGCCGGCGCTGCGTGTACTTCCCGGTACACTTCCGTCTGTCCCTGCAGCCACCGGTACCATCCCGCCGGATGGGTGCGTCCTGGGGATTGATGTGGGCTCCACCAGCACGGATCTGGTGCTCACCGGCCGGGACGGCACGCTGATCGACTACCAGTATCTCCGCACAGCCGGGGACCCGGAGGGGGCGGTGCGCCGGGGCCTGGACGCCATCCATGAACGCTTTGGGCCGGTGTCCTTCCTGGCAGTGGGCGTCACTGGCTCCGGCCGGGAGCGCATCGGCCGTCTTATCGGGGCGGACGCCGTGCGGGATGAGATCACCGCCCAGGCCCGGGCGGCTGTCCATTGGTCGCCGGATGTAGATACGGTCTTTGAGATTGGAGGGCAGGACTCCAAGTATATCTCCCTACGGGGCGGACAGGTGGCCGACTTTCAGATGAACAGGATCTGCGCCGCCGGGACCGGCTCCTTTGTAGAAGAGCAGGCAGCGCGCATGGGCATCCCATTGGCGGAGTTCGGTCCCCTGGCCCTCAGCGCGCCCAGCGCGGTGGAGCTGGGAGAGCGGTGTACGGTATTTATCGAGACAGCCATCCAGTCTGCGCTCTCTCGTGGCGCCTCCCAGGCGGAGGTGGCGGCTGGCCTGTGCCGGTCCATTGTCCGCAACTACCTCCACAAGGTCGTTGGGGCCAAGCCCGTCGGGAGCCGCGTGGTGCTTCAGGGCGGCGTCGCCTACAATCCCGGGATTGTGGCTGCGTTTCAGCAGGAGTTGGGGGAGCGGCTCACGGTTTCGCCCTGTTTCCCCATCAGCGGCGCCTATGGAGCGGCCCTGCTGGCGCTGGAGTCGGTCCGCGGCCCGTCCTGCTTCCACGGATTTGACACAGCGACCGGGGCGGAACACGCCGCCGGCCCAGGGGTGGCGGAGAACATCGCCTTCTACCAGCGGGCGGGGGCGCTGCTGCTGGAGGGGTATGACCCCATCCGGGTCCCAGGGAAAAAGACGGTGGGTGTCCCCTATGCGCTGGTGATCCACAAATTCTTCCCCATGGCAAATGCGTTTTTCCGGAACTTGGGATTCAATGTCCTGCTCTCCCCGCCCACGAATGAGGAGATCATCCGGCTGGCCCAGCAGACTGCCCAGGCGGAAACCTGTTACCCGGTGAAGCTGCTCCACGGCCACATGGCATGGCTGGCGGAACAGGGCGTGGACTATATCTTCATGCCCTCTGTTCACACCATGAGGCACGAGTCCTCCCATGTGGAGCACAATTATGGCTGCGTCTATATGCAGACTGCGCCCCGGCTGGCGGCCAATGCCCTGGATCTGGAGCGGCGGGGGATCACCCTGCTCAACCCGGTGTTTGACCTGGACTTCGGGCAGGAGGCCATGGCCTCCGCCATGCTGGGCGTTGGGAAGCAGCTGGGAATACCAAAGCCGCGCTGCCTGCCCGCCCTGCTATCCGGGGCCAAGGCGGTGCGGCGGCATACCGCGGCAGTGGAGAAGCAGGGGCGGGAACTGCTGGCATCCCTCAGGCCGGACGACAAGGTGCTGGTGCTCATTACCCGGAACTATGGCCTTTCCGACCCGGTGCTCAACATGGGAATTCCACGGCTGCTGCTGGAGCGTGGGCATAAGGTCATCACCCTGTCCCACCTGCCCGCCCACGACCTGGATCTGTCGGAGGACTACCCCAATCTGTACTGGCCCTTTGGCCAGCACATCCTGTCCGGGGCCAAGCTCGTGGCCCACCATCCAAACCTGTATGCCGTCTACCTGACCAATCACGGCTGCGGCCCGGACACCATGCTCTCCTATCTGTTTCGGAAGGAGATGGGGGACAAGCCTTATCTGCAGATCGAAGTGGACGAGCATTTCTCTCCCGTGGGCGTGATCACACGGATCGAGGCGTTCCTCCAGAGCCTGGAGGGCCGCCCTGCCCAGCCGCTTCCGGCGGGCTTTTCCCTCGCCGCAGTAGTGCGCCGCCCTACTGCGGTGGCTGCCGTGCCGGAGAGAACCGGAGGGCCGCTGCTCGTGCCAGACCTTCCGCCGTTTACCGCTTATCTCCGCGCATATTGTGAGGCGGCCTGGAAAACGGAGACGCGCACCCTGCGGCTCGACAGTACCACCCTGCCGCTGGGGAGGGCGGAAACCAGCTCCAAGGAGTATTTACCGTTCCCGGCCCTGCTGGGCGGCGTCCTGACGGCGGCGGAAGCGGAGAGCGGCCCGTTTCAGGTGCTTCTCCCCTCCACCCAGGGCGCGGAGGTAGACGGGCAATACCCCTGGGGCGTGGAGACGGTATTGGAACGCCGGGGGCTTTGCCGTGTGAAGGTCATCGCGCCGGAGCTGGAGACGATTCCGGAGCGCTGCCCGGAGCCGGATCAGCTGTTCCGGGCACTCCTCACCGGAGATCTTCTGCTATGCGCTCCGCCGGAACAGCGGGACGCACTGGCTCCGGCGGGTGTGCCGAGTTGGGCGGAGCTGGAAGCCCTCGCAGTGCACATCTGCGCCATTCCGGCGGAGGGACGGCCGCTGGGGATCGTGGGCGAACCGTTCACCCTCTTCAACCTTCATGACGGCGTCCCCGATACGCTGGAACAGGAGGGCTGGCGGCTGCTCCGGGCGCCGCTGAGCGAATATCTGTGGTTTCTCTGGCGGGATGCGGGAAGCCTGGCTTGCCGGGAGTGGGCGGGCCGCATAGAAGCACTCGGCCGTCTGCTGGGCCCCCGCAGCAGTTTTTCCCCTGAACTGGAGTCTCTGCGCTCCTCCGCAGACCGCCTTCTGCCCGGATTTGCCGGAGCCAATGGCCGGTACCGGCTGGTCAAGGGGCTGGAGCTGGGCGGACGGTGCGCCGGGGTGCTGACCATGGCACCCAGGTATGAAAATACCGCTACGATCCTGGAGATGACCGGTGTGCTGGACAGTGTACCGCACTTCCATCTGGCCATGGATTACGACTGGGATGAGAACGCATGGTCCAGGCTCAATTCTTTCCTCTACTATCTGAGCAAATAGAAAAACCATAACAGAGGTGTCTTGCAGCGACTCTCGGACCAGTCGATATTTAACCTCTCTAAAATCCCATCTATTCGATCAAAGCAACAATACTATAGTGTAAAGAGGGGAGCAACCAATTTCTTAATAGAATTGATGAAGTGAACCATTCCTTGGATTTTCTCTTGCAATGCATCGGGAAAATATATATAATAAACTCACATAGTATCTGCTGCTTACCAAACATGTGGTAGCATAGTTTCAGTGTTGCACAGCGTCCGAAGGCCAGAGAGCCCTTGGACGCTGTTTCTTTTTATAAAGATCAAAAACATAATAACCGGGCCACAGAGCACATGGATCGATTCAAGCCGTATCCATGTGCTTTTTATATATCTTTTCTATCCTAAACAGAAATGAGGTGCGAACAATATGTAATTCAGAACCACAATGGCAGCACTGGATGGCAACCACATGCCTGATTTCTTGGCACTGGAATTTGAGCACCTGCTATGAGCCCCTCTGGGTTACAGCAGATCATACCATTGTTCCAGCGTCCATTGAAGACGGGAGGAACCGTGCAAATTGAACGCAAAACGATGAAGATCAAAAGGGAGGATATTGATAATATGAGTCACATTTCTGTCATCGCAGCCATCGCATTACCTGAGAACCTTGAAGAGGCCGCTAGGTCTATCCCGGATGAGGTGATCAAGCAAGGAATGGTTATGGAACACTGCCTCTACTATTCGCAAGTACAGAACCAACATCTCGACCTAGAAAATATTGTTATCACGGATCAACATCGCTATGAGGGCTTGGCCGAGGCCCTATCCGATCAGATCATGGCCCCATATAGTATGATTCCGAACGAACAAACTCCGAAAGAGTTTGAGGATGAAACGGAGGCGGCCATACGCGAATATGAGACGAAAAGGGATGACTTTGTGCGGCTGTTGAATGGCCGGATTGTGCCTATATACGATTATGGATTCTCTAAAGACTATGTCGTGAAAGACGGGCTAATCTGCAAACGGAGGTTTGGCCCGCTGCAGCGGGAAAAGCGAACGAAAAAGGCCAAGAAGATGCAGTTGCTTCTCGACTGTCCTTTCAAGAAAGTCTATCCCGCATTCGTGGACTATGTCCTGCAATACGTCGGAAACGAATTCCTTAATTGGCGGAGCGGTTACTTTTACAATCCACAGGGCTACTGGAATTCATTTGTGGTCGGAGGGCGATATCGAAATCAATTCCTGGTCCCCGTCGATTGCCCATTTGCGGTCACAGGCTCTTATGGTGTTTTTGAGTATCAGCACGATGAGCAGACCTACACACCAGAAGGATATCGTTGGGTAGCCGGAGCAAAAAAGAGGAATATCGCCTGGGATGCTCTAAAAAAGTACCGTGAGAAAGTGCCAGTTGAGCAGTTTCATCAATATGGGGCATGGTGCGCGCAGGGAGGAGGCCCAGCGGAATGCCGGCTTGTACAAATGGATGAGGGCCCAATCAAAAAGTGGGGCAGGGGATGCTTCCAAGGGTGCGAAACGCTGGAGCAGTTCGGCTCTGATATGCATTACCTGTGCCAAATGGAGCCCCATGCCTGCGTAGATGAAAATGGTTGGATCAACTACAGCGATGATTGGTCCGACAGTGACACCGAAGTTTCAGATGAGGAAAACTGGCGCAAGAAAGTTGATCGCTTCATTGATGCGCTCCCGGACGATACGCTGTTGTTATCGCTGGACTGCCATGCTTGATACGCCAAATATGGCAGGGCCTGCTGTATAGCGGAAGCAATATCGCACGCTCAACTTGCTACCTGAAAAGATGGAAACAAACAATCAAATTCAATAGGAGTTGACAAAATATGTATCAGTTTCACTTATCCATTGGGGACTGGAGCGGTGATGGTCATGGCCGATCCGAAGATTTCACCGTAGCGTCTAATGCGCCTGTGGAAACAGTGCGCGAAGCACATTATAAGATCCCAGAAGTTACAGAGGTTGATATTGAAAGCATCTGCTCGGAATACGGAGAAGATGAAATTGACGCAGAAACAGTCCAAGTTCTAAAAGATATGGGGTTCCAGTTTGAAAACAGTTCCGGGATGGGAGAAGGCATTGTCAATGTGCCAGAGATGGCCCGACTGTGGATTTTTCTTTTGCAGAAGGCCGATCCATCATTGAAACTGGAAATAAAAGATGATGACATTCCCAATTTGCAATTTTGCGGTGCTGATGATAAGGGCCGACACATCGGTAAAGTGGGGTATGGACTCTTTTCCCGATAAGAATCTTGCGACTATCAATGTCCGGAAACTCTTGCGGCCAGAAAACAGATATAAGGGAGAACGGTTATGGAAATTATTACTTCTTTCACCGCATTGAATTTGGAGCCTGGCAATTTGCCAAAAGAGGCTTCGCAGCTCAGACAGGGGGACTTCCAATCTGTCCTCAAGGCGCTTCAGGATGCTTACTGCAATACGGCTTCTGATCCTGATGCATATTTGTACGAGACGGTTGCGCCAGAAAACATTATTTTTGGATTGTATGAACCAGAGAAAGTTTTGGAGCGTTTGGATGCATGGAACCGCGAAATCAGAGTCGAATTTTTGCGGGCGATCAAAAACATGTGTCCCGGTATAGGAGCGGGACATCTTCCGCCAGAAGATGAACTGCCGATGGATACCGACATGACATACCAACTTGTGTGCGCAACTCGTGAACTGGATGACATGTGGTATGATTTTGCCGACCATGCGGTATATGTGGAGAATGAGTTTGGGTACCCATTTTTCAGGACAATAGTGGATGAGCATACCGCGGCATGTATCAAGGCAAATCCAGAGGCATATCTGATTGCGCGGGTTACGCCGAAGTGATTCCCTCTTGCAAAACAGTGTTATCGGATAGCTGATACAGAAACATGGAGCAGACAACAAGGAAAGGATGGATTCGTTTTGGAGTTCTTACATTATAAAGCGGGAGATTTCCGTTCCGAGTGGAGGACAGGCCAGGAGTATGTTCAAGCGGATTACTTGGACCCATGGTGGCAGATCGTGGTGGGGTATCCGGGCATAACGGAGCAGGAAATTTCTGATATTACCCGTGGCCCGCTGCGGCTTGGTTTTGTCAGGATAAATGACAGTTTGTTCTTTCTCCTCAAAGCCGGAAACAATCCCTGGTTTGACGCACCTTATGAACCGCGGTTTAAAATGAACCAGTTGGATTACCAGACAAACATCCCGGAGGGGAAAGGTGCGCCCATGCTCATCTGCGCGGTGGATACTGCAAGTGGGGAACTAAAAGAGATGCGGGTAATCTCACTCGGCCACCTACAGTCTGAACATCTGCATCAACACTGTAGAGAACTGGATCAAAAGCGGCCGATGAACCCCTCCACCTACAATATGATGGTGGATCGGATTTATCAGCAATATCCAAGCAGTGACTTGATGGCAAGGCTGATCCGGGCAGAAGACATCATCATGATACCCTAAGAGCGGAGAAGACGAACATCATCGCAGATACATTGCGTGGATCGAGTATAACGCTAAAAAGGCAGAAAGCAGCCACCGCAGGTATTGCAGAACAATCATAGATTTCAATTACAAAGAAAGGTTTTGCTGATATGAAACAAAGTGTTTATTATCAGGGACTCTGCGGCAAGAAATGGGGCATTTGGGATGTGCAGCAGAATCAATGGCAGTTTGATATTTGTGAAGACACGCCCATGTTGGCGACAGCACGCCTGTTCCAAAAAATTGGACCCAACGCCCGCAAAGAACGCCGCTATGAACCCCGTCAGTTGCCGGAAAAGAAAGTATCTCAGGTCTCATGTGGAGGAGGGAGTACATGACGCAGCGCGAAAAAGATTTATTTTACGAAGTATTGGAACTTCTACGTAAGGAGGTGCGCGCTTCCTCCGATTTCAGGAACAGGGATTGGAAAGATGCTGATGACTACATCTTCAGCGCGCTCCATTTAACGCAAGGGGATATTGCTGAGATTTATTCCGGCCGCAGGGGCTTGGTATACGACAAAAGCGCAATCGAGGGCTTTTATCCTGTCTGTCCATCTTACGCAGAATTACTTCGCTTACATGCGGCATATGCCGTAGGATCCGTGACACTGGAATGCGAACTTTACAAAAGCGCGTTGAATGACATGCCATGTATTCGCGCTTACTCTATTGATGAGGGTTTGGTGCAACTCGTACTGACATCTGCAGACGCGCCACAACTGGAGGAATTCTTAGGGGAGCATATTACACTGTTTTACCAGCCGGCAAGGCAGTGGAAGGCTGCCGAGATCAGCATCCTCGGTTCAAAGGCAGATGGATATGTGGTACTATATTCTGCAAAGGAAGAATGACAAATTCACTTAGAAAGAGTGATAAATAACAATGGATAGAAATCCTTGATTTGCGGGACGCAGATGCTTGACTTGGCAGTTGAAGAAGCAATCAGCGCCAGTTTGAAGGCAGGATTGCGGTAGAAGTTGGAGGCAGCAATGGAAAAAAGAACGATTTGGATGAAGCCCAGTTGTTTTACTCCAGAAATTGAGATGATTATTCCCATTCCGGAGGACCGCGATGCGGAGGAATATATTGATGAATTCTTGGACACAATTTTATGTGAAGATCTAAAGTATAACGTCGAGTGGGATTTTTCAGACGGAATCTCATAAAGGCTTCAGTTGCTTGTCATACGTCAAGCGATTGTGCTTTTATCTATGTGATTTCTTCGATCTAATGCACACCACAAAGGAAACAGAAACACCCGCAGATTTAAAAAACTGCGGGTGTTTTTGTGCTTTGGCATCACGTGTTATTCCCTAAACAGAGGGAGATCCGAAAAAACATTGTGTAACTTCTCTTCGTCAAAGGGGAGATATTCTGCGATGGTCAGGCCCACCACATCGGACTGGCTGGTGATAGTGTGCAGCATATGGGAGAGTTGCTCCATTGTCATCTGGCCTCCACTGCTACCATCCCCAGTCAGAGACGGATTGGCAAAATAGGTGGAGTGGAACAGCCAGGGATCCAGTACGTCGATGTCCAAGTGGACCAGGATATGGTCGAAACGCTGCAGGAAGGATTGAATCTCCTCATCTGAAATAAAGTCCTCTGTCTGCACCTTATAGGCAACTCCGCTCTCGTTCAGAAAACGTTCCTGATAGTCGTGGAGGCCCTGTAGCCCGACATATAAGATCTCGTCGGCCTGGAACTTGGGGTGCTTCATCAGTGTGGAGAGTTCTTTGTCACCGTGCCCCATTAGGGACCCCAGCACCATAGCGTGAGCATGGGGGTATCCGTCTGCTGGCGTGGAAACATCCGGATGGGCGTCGATCCAGACGATGCCCACATTGCTGTAGCGCCCGTGCAGATAGTCAAAGGGAGCCTGAGACACGATGCAGTTTCCGCCAATGGTGATAATCTTGTCCGGCTGGGCCGCCTCGATCACCTGTGCCGCCCGACAGATGCCCTCGGTCACTTCCTCACGGGCGCGGATACCATCCGTCACCGCCCTCTCTTTTCCGTCGGGTGGTGCGATTTCCACCCGCAATAGAGGCTGATTCTCGTTGGCGGGCAGGATATGGGCCAGCAGGTTGGCGCCAAAGTAATAGGTATCCAGACCGCCGCTCAAGTGATCTGGATAGAGCAGGCGAATGGTTTTCATGATTTTCATCTCTCCTTATAGTGTAGGGGTGTAAAAATTTGATTATTGTTCAATTAGATTTATGCGGAAAGAAATAACTGTTAGGACGATGGCCTTTTCTGTGCGGCTCAGATACGCGACTGTGAGATTGGTGGCCAATGGGGCCCAGACTGTACGCAATACACCCATACTAATATAAAGACTTTTCAGATCACAGCAGATATAGGTCCTTTCACTTGTGCTGTAGACACGACTTTCTTTCGACTTACTTTCCAGTACCAGTATAGCGCAAATACTCTGGTGATTCCTCAATATAGAGAGAAGAAAATCGTCCGATGGCTCATCCCAAAGAGGGAGAATTGTTTTTGCGTGATGCTTGATATCACATGGATGAAATTTTGCCCCAAAGTGATTAGAAATTTACATCCAGTATTTTTGTATTGCCGCAAAAGATTTTTCGCTAATAACATGTTCAATTTTACAGGCATCTTCTGTAGCGGTCTTTTCATCCACTCCCAACCTCATGAGTAGTTGAGATAGAACAGTGTGACGAGTGTACATTGTTTTGGCAACTTCCATACCCTTCGCTGTCAAAGAGATTCCACCGGTGTCATCCACAGAAACATAGTCATCCCGTTTCAAAATTGACAGAGCGCGGCTGACACTGGGCTTGGAGTATCCCATCTGCTCGCCTACGTCGATTGCACGCACGTGGCTCTTTTTCTGAGAGAGTATATAGATCGTCTCCAGATACATCTGGCCGGATTCATAAATCGACATAGTGACCTCCATTAGTTTAGTTTTTTCAATTATATCATAAATCGTAGCAGTTTTACAATCGTTTTGATTTTCGAGATGGATAAGAGTTGCCATTCAAAAGTGAACAATCTGTAAATATGACTCTTGACAAAAACGATGGTTTGCGATATATTATGTAGCCGGTTAGAAAATGCTAACTTATTTCGTGAGTCGTCGCCAGCTTTTGCTGACTGAAATATAAAATGGGAGAATAGGTGAACGAAATGACTTTGAAAGATGCCGTAGAAGAAAAGGAATACATTGTCCGGCAAATTGACACCGATGACGAGGAGTTGAAAACCTTTCTATTTTCTCTTGGGTGTTATGAGGGGGAACCCATTACAGTGGTTTCTCATTTGAAGGACAGTTGTGTCGTTTCCATCAAGGACGGCCGGTATAACATTGATAACCAGTTGGCAGATGCAATTTTGATTTGATGGATCTGATCTGTGCCGCTGATGCCGACAAGGGGGGATCAGCGGCACGAAATAGGGGTTTACTATACATAACGGTTAGCGAATAGCAACCGATGTGTGTTGTAATATAGAGAACATCAGAAAGAGGAGGAAGATACCCATGCGCATTGCCTTAACAGGCAACCCGAACTCCGGCAAAACCACCATGTACAACGCTCTTACTGGACGGAATGAAAAGGTGGGCAACTGGGCCGGCGTGACGGTGGAAAAGAAAGAACACCCCATCAAGAAGGCCTACTACAGTGGGACAGAAGAACTCATCGCCGTAGATCTACCCGGTGCTTATTCCATGTCGCCTTTTACGTCAGAGGAGAGCATCACCAGTTCTTATGTGCGGCATGAGCACCCCGACGCCATCATCAACATTGTGGACGCCACAAACCTCAGCCGCAGCCTGTTTTTCACCACGCAGCTGTTGGAACTGGGCATTCCCGTTGTGGTCGCCCTGAACAAGAGCGACATCAACGCAAAAAAGCAGACCACCATTGATGTTGCCGATCTTTCCGCTAAGCTGGGCTGCCCCGTTGTGGAGACGGTATCCATCTCCTCCGAGGGCTTGAAAGCGGTGGTGGATGCGGCGGTCGCCTTGAACGGCAAGGGGCAGAAAGCCCCTTACACCCAGGGTGACATTGACCTGACCGACAAGCATGTTGTGGAAGAGGCGGACCGTAAGCGTTTTGCCTTTGTCAACCAAATCGTGTCTAAGGTGGAGAAGCGGAAGGTCCTTACCCGTGAGAAGGGCACCGGGGACGCCATTGACAACATCCTTACCAACAAGTTCCTGGGTATTCCCATCTTTGCGGTGGTGATGTTCCTGGTGTTCCAGATTTCCCAGGTCTGGGTCGGGCCCCTGATTGCAGACACGCTGGTAGCGTGGATCGAGACATTCCAGGGATATGTTGGTGAACTTCTGGCCGACGCCAACCCCCTGCTGACCGCTCTGCTGGCTGACGGTATTATCGGCGGCGTGGGCGCTGTGGTTGGCTTCCTGCCTCTGGTCATGATCATGTACTTCCTCATCGCCCTGTTGGAAGACTGCGGCTATATGTCTCGTGTCTCCGTGGTGCTGGACCCCATTTTCAAGAAAGTGGGTCTTTCCGGCAAATCCGTGATCCCCTTTGTCATCGGCACTGGCTGCGCCATCCCCGGTGTTATGGCCAGCCGCACCATCCGCAACGAGCGCGAACGCCGGGCGACCGCCATGTTGACCCCGTTCATGCCGTGCGGCGCCAAGATCCCCGTCATCGCCCTGTTTGCCGGCGCCTTCTTTGACGACGCGGGCTGGGTGAGCTTCCTCATGTATTTCACCGGTATCATACTTATTTTCCTGGGCGCCTTGCTGGTAAACAAGATCGCCGGATACAAGAACCGGAAATCCTTCTTCATCATCGAGCTGCCCGAATACAAAGTGCCTTCCCTGGTGTTTGCCTTCAAGGCCATGTGCGCCCGGGGCTGGGCCTACATCGTGAAGGCTGCCACGATCATCCTGCTGTGCAACACCGCCGTGCAGATCATGCAGACCTTCACCTGGAGCTTCCAGGTGGCCGAGACTGCCGACAGCTCCATCCTTGCCTCCATCGCTGGACCCTTTGCGTACCTGCTGGTCCCCATCGTGGGTGTGCTCAGCTGGCAGCTGGCCGCCGCCGCTGTTACCGGCTTTATTGCCAAGGAGAACGTGGTGGGTACCCTGGCCGTCTGCTTCGTGGGCCTGGAGAACCTGATCGATACCGATGCGCTGGAGATGATGGAAGGCGCAGGCGCCGAGGTGGCGGGTGTCATCGCCATCACCAAGGTAGCTGCTCTGGCCTACCTGATGTTCAATCTGTACACGCCGCCCTGCTTTGCCGCTATTGGCGCTATGAACTCTGAGATGAAGAGCGGGAAGTGGCTGTGGGCCGGCATCGGCCTGCAGCTGGGCACCGGCTACACGGTGGGCTACCTGGTTTACCAGATCGGCACGCTGATCACCACCGGCTCTCTGGGCGCGGGCTTTGCCCCCGGCCTCATCGCGGTGGTTGTCTTTGCGGCGATCCTTGTCTACCTGTGCATGAGAACCCAGAAGGATCTCAAGAGTGAGTATGCGTTAAGTGGGGCGAAGTCCTGATGATTGATTTCATTGTAGTTGCAGTTCTTGTGGTCATTGTTGCGGCTGCCGCTTTCTATGTCTACAAAGCGAAAAAGAGCGGTAAAAAGTGCATTGGATGCCCGGATGGCTGCTCCTGTGGTTCCAAGAAAGATAGTTCCCACTGCAGCTGCGGTAAGGGTCACAACTGATATGTGAAAGAGAAGGTTGCGGCTTTTCTGTTGGAAAGCCGCAACCTTTTTCTACACGTATGCTATGATTCCCGTTGCCTTGTAAAACGCTAGGAAGGACGACGCTGCTCTATGGTCTTGAAAGAGACAATGGAAAACTACGTAAAAGCGATTTATAGCTTGTCGCGCTGGGGGGAGGTCCGTCCTTATCAGCTGGCTGATTATTTATCTGTTTCGCGCCCTACCGTATCCACTACTGTCAGGTCACTTGTCGAAGAGGGATTTGTCTGCGTGGACGATAGGAAAGAAATCCACCTGACCAGAAAAGGGTTAAAAATCGCCAAAGAGATGATGGAAAAACACAACGTCCTGTTCAATCTGCTGGTTAGTCTTGGTGTTGACGAAAACATTGCTTCCAGCGATGCATGCAAGATGGAACATGCGATCAGTGCCGAAAGTTTTTTGGCTCTGAAATCACTAACTCGCTTCTCGGACTGAATAGCAGCAGACCAATGAAAGGCATGATAATCTTCTTATGCATCATTAAATGATTTTGAATTCGCCCTATTAACGCGATTACAAATTTTTCTCATTTTGAATGTGCAGGGGGCACTGGAAATTTTGAAATTCTGTCCTTGGAATAGCAAATACAACTCCTATGTAAAGAAAAATAGTGCCCTGCACGTAAGACCAGTTACGTGCAGGGCACCGCTCGCTTGGTTTTATTTTGCCATCTCATTTGACAGATTGCAAGAAGTTAGTGAATCTGATCTGGAAGGTGGCGGTCAATCCCAGTCGGCGTCCCAATCCAGGATCGCGCCGGTCACGGCATCGATTTCAAACTCATATTCCATCCAGCCGCTGCGCATCTCGCCCTCGTAAAGCACACGGCCGTCATCCACCTCCAGCTTGAACTCGGTGTAAACTCCCGTGGTACCGGCGGCCTGCTCCACGATCTGCTTCGCTTTCGCCTCGCCAATGTAGTCGCTGGCCTTGCTGGAAACCGTGTACCACTCCACATCAAAGTCAAAGCCCAGGATCGCGCCGCTGGCGGCGTCGATTTTGTAGTCATATTCCTTGTTCCCAGAGAAGAATTCCACGTCGTACACTCTCATGCCGTCGTCATAGTCCAGCTCGACATTGATGAATACCGTGTCCGCCGCAGCCACGCCCGCGTGTTCCAGGGCGATGGACTTGGCCTTCTCCGCGCCAATATCGGTATTGGCCTGGGCCTGGTAACCGCCCGCCGCATACCATTCAATATCCTGATCGAAGCTCACGATATCCCCGGTGGCGGCATTGATCTTGTAGTCATACTCCTTATTGCCGGAGAAAAACTCCACATCATACACCCGGAGGCCGTTCTCATAGTCCAGGTTGGCATAGATAAACGCAGTATCCGAGGCGGCCAAGCCTGCGTGCTTCAAAGCGATGGATTTGGCCTTCTCCGCACCAATATCGGTACTGGACTGAGACACCGTGTCGGAACCGGCCATGTGCCATTCAATATCATAATCGAAGCCGAGAATAGTGCCGGTAGATGCGTCGATTTTGTAGTCGTACTCCTTGTTCCCAAACAGAAATTCCACATCGTATTCCATCCGGCCGTGGTCATAGTCCTGCTTGGCGAAGATCCAGGACACCTTGGAAGCATCCACCCCAGCGTGATTCAGGGCAATCTCCTTCGCTTTGGCCTCGCCGATATAGGACGCCTGTTGGAGATGGGGAACCGCCTGATGGGCGGAGGCGTTCACCGCCATTGAGGGAACGAGCAGTGCTCCGGTCATGAGCACCATAGCGGTGCAGCCTGCCAGGATCTTAGGAAAATTCTTTTTCATCATAAAGTCCTCCTAAAGTTGTTGTTCCAGCAATTTCGGGGGGCTGTTTTTTTGCTGTTCATCTATATAACGCGCAGACAAAGTGTTTTATTGCATCGGGCAGAAATATTTTTCTTAGACAGTAAAGATATCCTAGCGTTCTTTTTTACTCCCCGGCTTTTTGGGGGCCAGAAGCTTATTGCATTTGCAGCGTTCCCGATTGACGCTAAATATACCTGTGTTGTCTGTGAGAGCTATTCCTGAATTCGCCGCAAAATATTCAGGTTCCTCTATCCCAGCGCCACATCAAGTGCCATCATCAGAGTGAACCCCACAGCGAAGGACAGCGCACCAATATCTGAGTGCTTTCCCTGGGACATTTCTGGGATCAGTTCTTCCACTACCACATAAATCATAGCACCAGCAGCAAAACTCAGCAGGTAAGGAAGAGCCGGGACCACCAGTCCAGCAGCCAGAATCGTCAATAGAGCGCCCAGGGGTTCTACTGCACCGGAGAGTACGCCTCCCGCAAAGGCTCGGGGTTTACTCATTCCCTCCGCTCGCAGGGGCATGGAGATAATAGCTCCCTCGGGGAAGTTCTGGATGGCGATGCCCAAAGACAAGGCCAGAGCGCCCATCATGGTGATTTGACCGTCTCCGGCTAGGTAGCCTGCATAGACCACGCCTACAGCCATTCCCTCCGGAATGTTATGAAGGGTGACAGCCAGCACCATCATGGTAGAGCGCCGCAACCGCGTATGAGGCCCTTCTGCGTGGTGACTCTTTTGATGGAGGTGTGGAATCAGATGATCTAACCCCAGCAGAAAGAGGATGCCAGCCCAAAAGCCAATGACCGCTGGCAGAAAGGCCAAAGAACCCGCCCCGGAGGATTGATCCATAGCAGGAATCAGCAGGCTCCAGATAGACGCAGCAACCATGACACCAGAAGCAAAGCCGGTCAACCCCCGTTGCACCCGATCCCCCAAACCTTTCTTCAGGAAAAAGACGCAGGCAGACCCTAGCGAGGTGCCCACAAAGGGAATCAGCAGGCCATAGATAACCAGTGTTTCCATAGGATCAGAACGGCCTTAAATCTACGTTTGTTTTTAAACGTGGCTGTACCGCCCACACCAGTGTCTGCCACTGCCTTTTCTGCAAATGGCATCCACCGTCTAGGGCTGTGGGGGATAAATGGGAAAGATCAGCTTTAATGGGGAGGTTCTGTGATCCAAGGATTTCCAGGTAATTGAACATAATTGCCCTCTTTTCTAGTTGCGGTTTTTGCGAACATAGCAGGATGCATCTTGTGGTTAGCCATAACTAACCGCAGGATAATTATATAAAACTACACGTACTCTGTCAAGAGGACAGGTTGAGACAGGGATAAAAACTCCCCCAGTTTCTATTTTCGCTTTGTTTTTTGGGAAACCAACCCCGTTCCACCCTGCGGGTTTGCTCTTTCAACTCCCAGATTCGCCATATGCAGGTAACGCCCAACGGTCTCGGAAGAATAGAGAAAGAGCCCTGACCGAAAAGTGCGGTGAACAGGTAGAGTAGACCGGCAATCAAAAATACCAGCCACCCTCCCTATGTGAAGTGGTACTCAAACCAGATCACTAAGGGGCAAGATGCCTCAATCATCACAAGGAACATCACGCTGATAACTATGCCCTCAAATTATAATTTCACACACAGTATTCCAAACTCAATAACATAAACTTCCGGAGAAGGGAAGAAGGGATCTTTAAGGACTGGTATAGCCTGCCCCTTGCTTTCAAAGATTTTTATTGACACAGTTACACATCTTCAGTTAAATGAACCGTAACTGCCATCCAAGATAGTTGCGGATTTATTATCTGATGAACAAATCCATCCGTATATTGTCATGATTTTATGATAGGGACTTGACAAATACAGATGCTCGTTTTAAGATAATATCGTTATTAAATAATATAGTTATCGAAAGAGGTGAACAATATGCGCCCTGTAAACGAAAAGCTGCGGGCGGATCTGCTGGAGGCTGGGAAGCGGGAATTTATGGAAAACGGCTTCAGGGGAGCATCCTTAAAAAGCATCGCGGCTTCTCTTGGAGTAACGACTGGGGCGATTTACCGCTACTATACGGACAAGGAGGCATTGTTTGACGGACTGGTGAGAGAGCCTGCCCAAGAACTGGTGGAGCGGTATCGGACCCTTCAACAGACCTTTGCTGGAAGAAACTTGGAGGAGCAACTTCAAAAGCTCCCGGAGGTGCCGGACAAGGAAGCCTCCTGGATGATGGACTTTCTTTACGACCACTTTGACGCATTCAAGCTCATCGCCTGCTGTTCCTCCGGGACAAAATACGAGCATTATCTGGATACCCTGGCGGAAATCGAGGATCACTCCGGACGGCTGTTGGTGGATCGAATGGTGGACGCCGGCTATCCCATCCGGCGTCTGGATGATGAGCTGATCCACATCATGTCCACCGCGCTTTTCAATGGGATGTTTGAGACGATCCGCCATGATATGCCGCGGGAAAAAGCGATGGTTTATATGGATGATCTGCGGAATTTTTACTCCGCGGGCTGGTTCCGTCTCCTTGGAATTCCCTTTGAATAAAGGGTTTTCCTTTTGACTATAAGTTAGCAATTACTAACCAAAAGAAAGGGGTTTTAGGTTATGGATCAAAAGAAAGCGCCCTCACCTTTTGCCGTGCTGTGGGGCTGGGCAAGTGGTGAGCACGGTGGATTTTATGCTTCGGTAGCCCTGGCGGTGCTGGGGGTGGCCTGCGGCATGGTGCCCTACTTCTGCGTAGCCGCTATGATTGGGCTGCTGTTGGAAGGGGGCGGCCTTGCGGATTGTCTGCCCTGGTGCGGCCTGGCTCTGGCGGGCTATGGGGGAAAGGCGCTGTTTTCCACATGGTCTACCAGCCTGTCCCACACGGCCACCTATCACACGCTGCGCCGGGTGCGGCAAAATCTGCTCTCCAAACTGAGCCGGGTGCCCATGGGGACGATCCTGGACACGCCCTCCGGCCAGTACAAAACCACCATTGTGGACCGGGTGGAAGGGATGGAGCCCACCCTGGCTCATCTGCTGCCGGAGATGACCTCCAATCTGCTGGTGCCGGTGAGCATCGCGGTCTATATCTTCGTCCTGGATTGGCGAATGGGGCTTGCCTCCCTGGTAACCACAGTGATCGGGTTCGCAGTAGCCTCCCAGAGCGGCAAGACTTACGCCGCCCGCTGGCAGGGCGCCGTGGAGGTAGGCCGCCGTATGGCAAATGCCATCGTGGAGTATGTGGGAGGCATCCAGGTGGTCAAGGCGTTCAGCCAGTCCGCCGGGTCCTACAAGCGGTACTCCGATGCCGTGACGGAAAACGCCCAATACTATGTGGACTGGATGGCGGATAACCAGAAGTATATGGCGGTCATGCAGGCGGTCATCCCCTCGGTGCTGCTGCCCGTCCTGCTGGTGGGTCTGCTGCTGTGGGGCGGCGGAAGCCTGAGCACAGCTGTATTCCTCACCATCGTCGTGCTGTCCCTGGGGCTTACCGGGCCGCTGGTATCGGCCATGACCTTTGTGGATGAACTGGCGGTGGTGGGAACCAATGTGGGCGAGATTTCCGCCATTCTGGACGCCCCAGAGTTGAAGCGACCCACGGCAGAGATGAAGCTGAATGGGCTGGGTATCCGGCTGGATCATGTGTCCTTTGCCTACAAGCAGGAGGACGGTAAAGTGCTCCACGATGTAAACCTGGACATCCGGCCGGGGACAGTGACCGCTCTTGTGGGGCCCTCCGGCTCCGGTAAGAGTACCATTGCCAAGCTCATCGCCGGCTTCTGGGATGTGACGGGCGGCTCTGTCGCCTTGGGCGGTGTGGACCTGCGGAAAATCCCGCTGGAACAGCTCAACCGCCAGATCGCCTATGTATCTCAGGACAACTACCTCTTTGACCGCACGGTGCGGGACAACATCCGCATGGGCCGTCTGAACGCCACCGATGCGGAAGTCGAGGCGGTAGCCAGGGCTGCCGGGTGCGATGATTTCATCCGCCAGCTGGATCAGGGCTACGACACCATCTGCGGCGGGGGCGGCGGCCACCTGTCCGGGGGTGAAAAGCAGCGTATCTCCATCGCCCGCGCCATGCTGAAGGATGCGCCCATCGTCATTCTCGACGAGGCTACCGCAAGCATCGACCCGGAGAATGAAGCGGTCATCCAGCAGGCCATCTCCCGTCTGACGAAGGGCAAGACCCTGATTGTCATTGCCCACCGGCTGGGCACGGTGGCCGGCGCGGACAACATTGTTGTGGTGGAAGGCGGCCGGATCGCCGCCCAGGGGAAGCAGGAGGAGCTGCTGGCCTCCTGCCCGCTGTACCGGCAGATGTGGCAGTCCTATCTGGGTGTTCGGGACGGAGAGGAGGAATAAGAGATGTTCAGTGTACTTCGGAAAATTTCCGCCTTTGCGGGCAACCGCAGGGGGCTTTTGAAAAAATCCATGCTGGTGGCTTTCCTGGGGGCTGTGTTCACCGCATTCCAGTTTTGGGCCCTGATGCTGACCCTGGAGATTCTGGTGGGCGGCGCGAACTTGAGCATATGGCCCGTGATCGGCATCATGCTGGTTTCCGTGGCGGGGCGGACCGCCTGCTCGTACTGGTCCACCAACGCAGAGACGGAGACGGGCTATTTCATGGTGGCGGAAAAGCGGGTCCATATCGGGGACCGGCTGCGCTACATCCCCATGGGCTACTTCAACGACAACTCCTTGGGCAACATTACCGCCGTAGTTACCACCACACTGGGGGATGTGGAGAACAACGCCGCCCGCTGCCTGGTCAGCGTCATCGGCGGTTTCCTCAACACCCTGGCTATGTGTCTGGCGATCCTGCTTGTGGACTGGAGGCTCGGTCTGCTGGCTATCGCGGGCATCCTGGCCTATCTGCTGGTTACGGAGTTGAGCCAGCGGTCCCTGCTCAAGACCGGCCCTGCCCGCCAGCACGCTCAGATGAAGCTGGTGGAGGCAGTGCTGGAGTACATCCAGGGTATGAGCGTGGTCAAGGCCTATGGACTGGACAAGGACAGCGGCCAGGCCGTGCAGAAAACTGTGGATGAAAGCTGTGAAAAGGCTCTGGGACTGGAGCACTCCGTAGCCCCATGGATGGGCCTGCGGCAGATTACGGTGCGGTTGTTTGCCGTGGCGCTGGCCGTATGCGCTTTGGCGCTCTATTCCGGTGGGAGCCTGCCCCTGACCCGGTGCCTGCTGATGCTCGTAGCCTCTTTCATGCTCTATGCGGAGCTGGAGAGCGCTGGCAATATGGCGGATAATCTCCAGATGCTGGGCGCCTCCATGGACAAGGCCAACTCTATCGACGACACGCCGGTGATGGATATTGACGGGGCGGAACTCCAACCGGAGGATGCCTCTGTCCGGTTTGAGGATGTCTCTTTCTCCTATGGGGAGCGGACCATTCTGGATCATGTGAGTCTTACCGTCCCCGCCGGCAGCACCACCGCCGTAGTGGGGCCCTCCGGCGGCGGAAAGACCACTCTGTGCAATCTCATCGCCCGCTTTTGGGATGTCCAGGGCGGCAGGATCACCGTAGGCGGACATGATGTGCGGGAGTACAAGCTGGACAGCCTGATGAAGAACATCTCCATGGTGTTTCAGTCGGTGTATCTCTTCAACGACACGGTGGAGAACAACATCAAGTTCGGCCGCCCGGACGCCACCCATGAGCAGGTGGTGGCTGCCGCCAAAGCCGCCTGCTGTCACGATTTCATTACAGCCCTGCCGGACGGCTACGACACGGTTTTGGGAGAGGGCGGCGGCTCCCTCTCCGGGGGCGAGAAGCAGCGCCTCTCCATCGCCCGGGCCATGCTCAAAGACGCGCCCATCGTGATTTTGGACGAGGCAACGGCCAGCGTGGACCCGGAAAACGAGGCGGAACTCCAGGCCGCGATTTCCTCTCTGACAAAGGGAAAAACTCTGATCCTGATTGCCCACCGGCTGAAAACGGTGCGCAATGCCGACCAGATCCTGGTCCTGAACGGCGGGCACATTGTCCAGCGGGGCACTCATGAGGAACTGATTGCCCAGCCGGGCCTGTATGCTGACTTCGTTCATGTCCGGGCCCAGGCCAACAGCTGGAAGCTGGAGGCTTGATACAGCGGCTTGTCCGCCTGCCGGACTCCGTTGTATCATGGGCTGGGGAGGGACTTCTATGGAATTGAATTTGGAAGGGATTGCAGTTGGAGGGGCCTCTCTGCTGGTGATTGGGGCCTTTCATCCGCTGGTAATCTGGTGTGAATACCACTTTTCTCAAAAGATTTGGCCGCTGTTTCTCCTGTGCGGGCTGATCTGCCTGGGCTTGGCGCTGTTTGTGCAGGGACTGCTCTCTATCCTTTTGGGACTTGTGGGCGTGGCCTTTCTCTGGAGCATCCGGGAGCTGAAAGAACAGGCGCGGCGGGTAGAGCGGGGATGGTTTCCCCAAAACCCCAAGCGAACTTAACCCAGGAGCACCGAGGCATATTTTCGCAGCGCGTTAGAGGAGGTGGTGTGGTTGATTGAGTACAACAGCCAAGAGAAACAAGACAGCTTGAGTCATGTCCGCTTTGCGGACGAGGAGCTGATTAAAACCCAGGTCCTGCAGGGGGAGGCGGCTCAGACTATCATTCAGGGGAAGAATTGTTCTGTCTACAAGATGGAAAACGAGACCGGAGAGGGCGTCATCACCCGATACCCGGTGTTCCCTGGGATTGAACTGCTCTATGACGATATTCATATGTCCTGCGGGGTGGCGCACCGGGAGGACCCCCGGGCCGACCTGTTGGAGATCAATCACTGCCGGCTTGGTCGGTTTGAGTGCGAATTTTCAGACGGGAGCGCGGTCTATCTGGGAGAGGGTGATCTGGCCGTCAATGTCATGACCAACCGGACCCGTGAGACCTGGTTTCCCCTGTCCCACTACCACGGCATCACCATCGCGGTGGATATTCCGGTGGCGGACAGGGTGCTGCGTCAGGTATCGGAGGCGCTGGGAGAAGGGCTGTACTGTGACCTCTTTGCTATGCGGGACCGTCTGTGTGCCTGTGACTCCTGCTTCATCATGCGGGCCACTGAGTCCATCCAGCACATCTTCTCCGAGCTTTACCACGCGCCGGAGGATCTGCGGGCAGGTTATTTCAAACTCAAGGTGATGGAGTTATTCCTCTTCCTCGGCTCCCCGGAGATCACGGCACACGGAGAAGAACGCCCGTATGTAGACCGGGCCCAGGTAGAACAAATCAAATCAGTCCGGCAGTATCTGGTAGAGCACCTGGATCGCCGCATTACCCTGCAGATGCTCTCCCAGACCTTTTCCTTTCCATTGACCTCTATGAAAAAGTGCTTCAAGGAGGTGTACGGAACCACCATCAATGCTTATCTGCAAGCCTACCGTATGCACACAGCCGCGGGGCTTCTGCGGGAGACGAAACTGGATGTGACGGAGATTGCCGGCCGGGTGGGATACCAGAACGCCAGCAAGTTTTCCGAGGTGTTCCGACAGCACACAGGACACACCCCAACGGAATACCGAAAAACTTTTTGTCTTATAGGAGCAGACAGCGTCCTGCGGGAGTGGTGAAACAACTGAAAATCGGCTATGATATCCTTGTACGCGGGGGCATCTGCCAGAAAGCGCATCGAGTTCGGTGCGCTTTTTCCTTGACGGATGATTAGCAATAACTAACTTTTCGGAGGTGATACTATGGTACAACGGACCAGGCGCTATCTCATTCGGAGGGTTGTTGTTGTCCTGCTGACTTTGTTTGTGGTCACGCTTCTTTCTTTCCTGCTGATGCGCCTCTCTCCCATTGATCCGGCCACAGCGTATGTGAAGCGCAACTCCGCCATTGTGACCCAGGAGCAGATCGACGAGGCCCGCGTCATGCTGGGCCTGGACAAGCCGCTGCCGGTGCAGTATTTCGATTGGGTGGTGGACGCGCTCCACATGGACTTCGGGATTTCTCTGGGGACGGGAAACCCGGTGACAGAGGAATTGGCGAAAACGGTGCCGGTTACCCTAACGGTGGTGGCGTATTCCGCCGTAATCATGTCCCTTGGGGTCCTGGGGGTGGGGATGCTGGGGTATCTCTGGCGGCAGAAGGCCGGAGGCATGATTCTCTCATTCCTGACCATGATCGGCATTTCCGTGCCCGGTTTCTACCTGGGCACCGCCTTTATTGACCTGTTTGCGGTGCGGCTGGGCTGGATCAGTGTCTCGGGGAACAGCGGCTTTACCCGCTACTTTCCGGTGGCGCTCTGCCTGTCGGTCCTGGGGATCTGCTTCTATGGGCAGATGCTGGCGGCCTCTTTGGAACGAGAAATGGAGCAGGACTATGCCATGTACTTGCGGTGCCGCGGGTTGCGGGAGGGCCGCATCCTTCTGTTCCATGCCTTTCCCCACGCCGTGGTGGACCTCTTACCCAGCTTCGCCCAGATGCTGGGGCTGTGCCTTGCCAATGCGGCCATTGTGGAGCGGGTGTTCTCCCTGTCTGGGCTGGGCTACCTGATTATTGACGCGGTGGTGAAGCGGGACTCGCCGGTGATCCACGCCGCAGTTCTGGTGTTGGCGCTGACACTGGTACTTTTGGACACAGCGGCGGAGCTTTTACAATATGGCCTGAGAAGCGATATGCGGGCCGTGGGAGGCCGGGCATGAGAAAACATTCTTTTGTAGCAAAGGCTGGGCTGATTCTGCCGCTTCTGGTGCTCTGCGTTTGTGCTTTTGGATTCCTGCTCGCCCCCAATGATCCCGATCTGGTGGATTTGACCAAGAAATTTCTATCCCCTTGTTCGCAGTTCCCTCTTGGCACGGACAACCTGGGGCGCTGTGTGCTGTCCCGCCTGCTCTATGGCGGACGGACCACACTGGGGATCGTCCTGGTGGGCTCTGTCACAGTCTCCGTGCTGGGAACGCTGATCGGCCTGCTCATGGGCGGCGGAAAGAACGGCAAAAATCTGATTTTGGAGGGAGTGCTGAATGCGGTCACCGCAATTCCGCCTATCGCCTACCTGATTATCTTCATTGCTGCCTGGGGCAACAGCGTGTTCACTATGGTAGTGGCGGTGTCGGCCTCCCTGCTTCTGCGGGTCATCAAGCTGGTTCAGACACGGACTGAGATCGAACAAGGGAAAGCCTATGTGATGTGCGCGGTGGCCTCCGGTGCGAGGCCGCGCCGCATCCTGTTTGTCCATATCCTCCCCAATCTGGTCTGGGATGTCCTCCACTTTATCTGCCTCTCCTGCGCGGATATGACGCTGTCCATCGTCAGCTTTTCCTTCATCGGCCTGGGCATGGGCGACAATGTAGTAGACTGGGGCAGCATGGTATCGGAGACGCACCACTATCTGCTCTCTTATCCCGGCCTTACGCTGTACCCGGTTTTGATGATTGTGGTGTGTACCATGGCATTCCATACGCTGGGACGCTGGATTGAAAGGAGGGTGTCCGCTCATGCTTGAGGTACAAAACTTATCTGTGACAGCCCGGAACGGCACCCAGCTTTTGAAGCAGATCTCTTTTCAAATCGAGATCGGAGAGGCTGTGGGCCTGACCGGGCAGAGCGGAGCGGGCAAGACCACGCTGCTCAAAGCCCTGCTTGGCATTTTAAGCGGCGGCTGTCAGGTCAGCGGCGGCACGATCCAGGTGGATGGACAATCTCTGTGGGCCTTGTCCCCTCGGAAGCGCCGGGAACTGTGCGGAACGACCCTGGGCTTTATCCCGCAAAATCCAATGACTGCCTTTGACCCCAGACTCAAACTGGGGCGGCAAATGGAGGAAACCCTGCGGCTGAGAACAGGCGTTTCCGGAAAAGAGGCGGTGGAGCAGGCGGAGGCGCTTCTGGCGGAACTGGGCCTGTCCCAGCCCCGGCGGGTGCTGGACAGTTATCCCGCCCAGCTCTCCGGCGGGATGCTCCAGCGGGCTGCGGCCGCTTTGCTGATGGCCCTGCATCCCAAGTACATTTTAGCCGATGAGCCCACCTCTGCGCTGGACGCGGAAAATCGAACGCTTTTGCTGGAGCTTCTGGAGAAGCAGCGGGAAACCGCCGGCATCCTGTTTATCTCCCACGATGTTGCCGCACTCCGCGCCCTCTGCGGGACGGTCTATGTGATGGAGCATGGAATGCTGACCGAACAGGGAACAATGCAGGAGCTTCTGGAACACCCAAAACAGGCGTGGACCAAGGAATATGCCGCAGCAAACCGCCCGGCGAGCAGGGAGGGATGGACATGGACGGACTGATTGCCGAACATATTAGCAAAACTTACGTTGGCGCACATGGGCTCTCTTTTGCCGCGCTCCGGGATGTGTCCATTCACCTGGAGCCCGGCTCCTTCACCTCCCTGGTGGGAGAGTCCGGCTCCGGGAAAAGCACCCTGGCCCGCCTGTTGGTCGGCCTGGAGCCCCCAGATCAGGGGACGATCTCTCTGGATGGAGAGGACACCTCCGGCTGGAGCACCGAGGACTGGCGAAAACGGCGTACAAAACTCCAGGCGGTCTTTCAGGATGCCAGTGGGACGCTGAATCCCATGCGTTCTGTCCGCAGCAATGTGGAGGAGGCGATGGTCAACCTTACCTCCCTCTCAAAGCGGCAGCGCCGGGAGCGCATTGGTGAGCTCATGGAGCTGACCCACATGGAGGAACGGCTTTTGGAAGTTCCCGCCCGGCAGCTATCCGGAGGGGAACAGCGGCGGCTCTCCCTGGTGCGGGCCATGTCCATCCGCCCCAAGTACCTCGTTCTGGATGAAGTGCTCAGTGGCTTGGATCTGATTTCCGCCGATGCCGTCATGCGTGTTCTGGAACAATATCACCGGGAGTTTGACTGTGCTTTTCTGCTTATCACTCACGATATGGACAGCGCCTACCGCCTGTCCGACACCATTCTCACGATGCAAGCCGGGCAGATTGTCCGTGTTGGCATAAAACAGTAACGAAAGGAAGAAACCCATGAAAAAGAGACTTCTATCTCTTGCCCTTTGTGGCGCACTGCTCTGCGGCGCACTGGCAGGCTGCGGTGGAAATGAGACGCCCTCCACCTCGCAGGAACCGTCCTCCAGCCAGACGGCGGAGGAACCCAAGATCCTGACCACGGCGGTCAGCGCGGAACTGAACACCCTTTATCCCCTCAACATGGATGTGCAGAACAATATCGGCACAAAGCTGTGCTATGAGGGCCTTGTCAACTATGAGAACGGGGAGATCGTTCCCTGTCTGGCGGAGAGCTGGGAGTTCTCCGATGGCGGAAAGGCCCTGACTTTCCATCTGAAGGAGGGAGTCACTTTCCACGACGGGACGCCGTTCAATGCGGAGGCGGTCAAGACAGACTTTGAGTTTGCGCACCCCAATCCCAATTTCAGCAACATCTCCGCCGTCGCCAATGTGGAGAGCATTGAGGTTGTGGACGAGTACACGGTGACATTCCATTATCCCAATGCCTACTTCGCCTACCTGATGGACTTCTGCTATCCGGAGGTTATGGTCCTGGTATCTCCTGCTGTACTGGAGGAGGGAAACTACCAGTCCATGAACGGCGTGGTGGGTACCGGCCCCTATGTGTATGAAGAGATCGTGGACGGCGACTATGTCCGCTTTGTCCGCAACGAAAACTACTGGGGAGAGCAGCCCTACTATGATGAGGTCATTGTTAAGTACATTCCCGACGCCTCCGCACGGCTTCAGGCGCTCCAGAGCGGTGAGATCGACCTGATCTACGGCAGCGCGCTTCTGACCTGGGACGACTACCAGCAGGCTACCTCCCTCCCCAATATCGCTGGCGCGGTGGCGGAGAGCGACTCAAAGACCCGCAATTTGGTACTCAATGCCTCCGGCGTTCTGTCCGACTTGAAGGTGCGCGAGGCCGTGGCCTACGCCATCGACAAGGAGACCCTCTCTGAAGGGCTGACCTACGGCGAGGAAACTCCCGCCGACCATCTGTTCCCCGACGGCATCCCCTATACGGATGTAGAGTTGAATGTGGTCCGTACCTATGACCCTGAAAAAGCCAACACGCTTCTGGATGAAGCTGGATGGGTGCTGAATGAGTCCACCGGCATCCGGGAAAAGGATGGGCAGGCGCTGTCCCTGAAATACACCTATGACTCCGGAGACGCTCTGAACAAGTCTCTGGCCACAGCGGTGAAGAGCCAGCTGGCGGCGGTAGGTATCAATGTAGAGACAGAAGGACAAGAGATGATGACTTGGTGGCAGGAGGGTGTTGCCGGCAACTATGACCTCATCATGTGGAACACCGAGCAGCCCTATACCAGTCCCCACAACTACTTCATTCCCATGCTGTCCCGCTCTCCCCATGTGCCCAGCCTCCCCGCTGTGGAAGGTAGCGACGAGTTCCTGGCTCTGATTGAGGAGTTCCAGACTACGGATGACAGCGCCAGGGTCCAGGAGATTTTCGATGAACTGCTAAACTTCGACAACGACAATGTGCTGGATCTGCCCCTGCTGTTCGTCAAGGATATGATTGTCTACAATACGGACAAAATCGCAGGCTATGATTTCTCCAGCACGCCCATGTTCTTTGATGCGCGGCTGATCCAGCCCGCAGAGTAACGGATTGCGGCATCCATTATTGGGGTAACTGAATATACAACAAGGAGCCGGCCTGCTAAGACCGGCTCCTTGTCAAAGGAAATGTTTCCAAAGGAAAGGGGCGGATTTGTTTGGCGTTGCACCAGTCCGGCGAGGACTACCTGGAGGCCATATTACTGCTTCAAAAGGAAAAAGAAATGGTGCGCTCCGTGGATGTGGCCCGGCACATGGGGGTATCTAAACCAAGCGTGTGCCATGCAGTCAATAGCCTGAAAGATGGAGGCTTCCTTGTGATGGACGAGGATCGCTTTCTCCACTTGACAGATGTGGGGCGAGATGTTGCTGAAAAGACCTATGAGAAGCACTGCTTTTTCACCCACCTGCTGATAGACGCAGGCGTAGAGCCAAAGACCGCCGAGCAGGACGCTTGCCGCATGGAGCACGCTATCAGCGACAACAGTTTTCAGAAAATGAAGGCGGGGTTACAGAACAAGTAAAAGGCGGCCTATCCTTCGAGACCATTGAGGGTGATATAATAGGGAAATTGTTCATATTATCGGTCGAAGAAATTGTCGCTAATAGAAATCTGTGGTATATTCCTAATAAGGGGACATACCGCAGATTTTGCTGTATCATAAATAGAAAAGAGATGGTTTTATTGAAGAATATGGTAGTTTATGTTACCATAATACGGGGCAAGACAAAACTAACTTTGCGGAGTGATGATAATGGGGAGGACCGATTTTAATCCAGAATGGTACGGCGCACAGGCGAAAGTGCTGACGAGCAATGAAGATCAGATGGTTGTAGATTATGGCTGTAATGGTCGTGGTATCGTTAAAAGTTATAAATTGTTTGATGGCATACAACTTTGCTTTCTCGATTTTGAAACAGATGAATCTATGAAAGCCCAGAAGTTCAACCCAGATATTATCCAGGTTACTCACTGCCAGACCGGACGGTACGAATGTGAATTTACCAATCATACTGTGGCATATTTACCGAAGGGCTATTTTAGCATTGCAGCAACAGCGTATTTACCGGCTTCATTTTCTTTTCCCTTGGGGAAGTATTATGGCGTCAGTCTTGTCATAGACCGTCAGGCGCTTTCGGAGGAAACACGCCGGATCATGCAGACAATTCCCATCAACCTTGATAAAATAGGCGCAACACTTGGACTTGAAACACGATGGTATGTCAGCGATACTCCACCACAATTGCAACACTTGTTTTTAGAATTATATACAGCCGTCGAAGCGGAGACAACCGGCTATTTTAAAATTAAGGCCCTGGAACTGCTGTACCACATGGAACAGCTTACCCGGGTTAACGGGTGCGACTCAAAGTATTTTGATAAGAAGCAGATACAAGCGACAAAAGTGATCCGGGAATATCTCATTTCCCATCTGGATGAAAAAGTTTCTCTGGAGCAGCTGGCGAAAGAGGTACACTTGAACCTATCGGTTTTCCACTTGATATTTTCCCATATATATGGGGACACTCCATACGCATACCTCAAAAAATATAAAATGAATTTAGCGGCCCAGTGGCTTTCGGAAAATAAGATGAAAATCGGTGATATTGCTTTGGAACTGGGATATAGCAATGCAAGTAAATTTGCGAAAGCGTTCCAATCAGTATATGGAATATTGCCAAAGGACTATCGAAAAAACAGCTAGTCAAAGGCAGACATTGTTTAAGACAAAGTAGCATCCATGAACTTGTAGGTATCTTTGGGCTATTTTAAGTCTAAACGCGGAGATATGGAGTAGCAGATACTTTCAAGGATTGGTAGAATGAACGGCGAGGTTAGCATTTACTAACCTCGCCGTTTTTCAATTTAAGGAGGGTTCATGCTATGTCAAATGCAAAGTCGAAACAGGCAAAGCCAAAGACGGGTTTGGCACGATGTATGGAATTGGCTTCTGACAGAAAGAGCCTTGTATTTTTAGCTGCGGTTCTTTCGTCACTGGCGGCCATTGCTTCGTTCATCCCGTACATAGCGATTTATTTCATGATCCGCTCAATTATCGGTGTTTTCCCGAATCTTGACCAGTTGGATATGGGAATGGTCATGAATTATGGCTGGTTGGCGCTTACCGGAATCGTGGCGAATATCCTGTTGTATTTTCTGGCTATTTTCAGCTCTCACATGGCGGCATTTGGAACACTGTACGAGCTGAAAGTTCTCTTTGCAGACCATATTACCAAAATCCCACTTGGGTATCACTTGACAATTGGTAGCGGCCGCCTACGCAAGATCATGGATGAAAATATTGAAAGCGTGGAGGGTTTTATTGCTCACCAGTTTCCTGACTTTGTTGCTTCTATTACCGCCCCTATTGTCATGGTTATCATCCTGCTGGCTGTTGACTGGCGGTTCGGTCTTGCATCTCTGGTCGGTATCATTCTGGCGTTTATTGCGGAGTTCATTGGCTTTGGTAGCCGCGAGATGAAAGAGAACATGGGCAAGTATCAAAAAGCCCTGGAGGAAATGAACAACGCTTCTGTGGAGTATGTCCGGGGAATGTCGGTTGTAAAGGCGTTCAACCAGACGGCATCTTCGTTCAAAAAACTCAAAGAGGCAATCACCGGCTATACGGAATGGGTTCTCAAGTTTTCCCTGGGCTGGCAGAATTGTATGCCTGCCTTTACCACAATCATCAATAATGTTTACCTGATCCTTGTCCCTGTGGGCATCCTGATTGGCACCAGAACAGATGATTTTGCCGGATTTGCGATGACCTTTATCTTTTATCTGCTTTTTATACCAGCAATTTCCGGTGTGCTGAACAAAATCATGTATATTTCAGAGTCGTTCATGCAGATCAACGGGAATGTGGCCAGGATGGACGAGATATTGAACATTCCAGAAATGCCGGAAACGGCTCATCCTAAGAAACCTGTCGGAGACGATGTTGTTTTCCATGATGTCAGCTTTTCCTACACTGGGGATAATTCCGAGAAAGCACTGGAAAATGTATCTTTTTCAGCAAAGCAGGGACAGATCACAGCCATTGTCGGCCCGTCCGGCGGCGGCAAGAGTACGATTGCCAATCTGATTTCCCGCTTTTGGGATGTGTCCTCTGGCAGCATTACCATTGGCGGTGTAGATGTGCGTGATGTGGCAGAAGACGATCTGATGCGCCAAGTCAGCTTTGTGTTTCAGGATATTTTCCTGTTCAAGCAGAGCGTCTTGGATAATATCCGTATGGGCAACCCTTCGGCCAGTGAGGAACAAGTAATCGCAGCGGCGAAAGCGGCGCAATGCCACGAGTTTATCTCCAAACTGCCGGATGGGTATCATACAGTGGTTGGCTCCAAAGGTATCCATCTCTCTGGCGGTGAGCGTCAGCGGATTGCGATTGCGCGGGCTATCATCAAAGATGCTCCCATTATCGTGTTGGATGAGGCAACGGCCTTCAGCGACCCGGAGAATGAATACCTAATCCAGAAAGCATTTGAAAAGCTGATGCAGGATAAGACAGTTATTATCATCGCACACCGCCTCTCCACGATCCGCAATGCGGATAAGATTATCGTCGTGGAAAAAGGCCATCTCATTGAAGAAGGAAATCATGACGAGCTGGTGGCTACAGGCGGGCGCTATGCACAGATGTGGAACCACTATACAGAAGCGATTGGCTGGAAAATCAGCGGAAAGGTGGTGTAACTATGAGCAGATTACAAAAAGCTCTCTTTTTGTCAGACAAGGGTTACACAGATCTGAAAAAAGCAATCTTCGCCTGCACATTGACGAACCTCGCTATGCTTCTGCCGTTCTGTGTAACTGTTATGATCTTCAGTGAAATCCTGACGCCCTTTGTCAGTGGTGGCTCCATCCAGTGGAACCATATCTGGATGCTGTGGGGCGCGGGTATTATTTCGGCCATCCTGGTATTTCTGGCCGCCAAAAACGATTACCGCAAAACCTATATTGCCTCGTATAAGGAGTCAAACACGACACGGCTGCGGATTGCGGAGCATCTTCGGAAACTCCCTATGAATTTCTTTAACACCAAGGACCTTTCCGAACTGACCACGAATATGATGGCAGATTGCAGCAGCATGGAGTCCCTGCTCAGTAGCACGATTCCTCCGCTGATTGCAAACGGTATTACGGTGACCCTAACCTGCATCCTGATGGCCTTCTTTGATTGGCGGCTTGCTCTGTGCGTATTCATCACGGTTCCGATTGCCTTCCTCATTATCTGGCTCAGCCGGAACCAGCAAAAGAAACTGTTTGAAAAGCAGGTTGACGCAAAGCTGGCTGCTTCTGACCAGGTACAGGAATACCTGGAAGGCATGAAGATCATCAAGTCCTGCAGGCTGTCCGGCTCTCATTTCAGCGCGTTGGATAAAGCTCTAGTGGCGATGAAAAAAATCGCCATCAAGGTAGAAATGGCTGTCGGCGTGTTCATGTCCAGTGCCAGTATGATTTTGCAGGCAGGCATTGGTATCACAATCTTTGTCGGCGCTATCCTTTTGACGAATGGGCAGATTGAGCTTCTTCCGCTGCTTATGTTCCTTCTGATGGTAACACGGATTTACGGCCCAATCTTGTCAATCTTGGCAAATCTTTCCTCATTACTGAATTTGAATGTGGTCACAAGCCGTATGCGTACCCTGTTCACTACTCCCGCAATGAACGGCAACGAGAAAACGGTCCCGAACTGCGACATTGAGCTATCCCATGTGACCTTTGCCTACAATCGGGAAGATGTCATTAAAGATGTTTCCTGCAAAATCCCCCAGGGGAGCGTGACTGCCCTCGTTGGCCCGTCCGGTTCCGGTAAAAGCACGATTTCCAAACTGATTGCCCGGTTTTGGGATGTCCAGCAGGGCAAGATCACCGTGGGAGGAAAAGACATCAAGAGTATGGAGCCGGAAAGCCTCATGTCTTATATGTCATTCGTGTTCCAGGATGTGACCCTGTTCAATGATACGGTTATGAATAATATCCGTCTTGGCAATCCAAACGCAACAGACGATCAGGTAATTGCTGCTGCCAAAGCCGCCTATTGTGATGAATTTGTCCGGGAGATGCCGGACGGGTATCAGACGGTCCTCGGTGAAAATGGCAGTACGCTTTCCGGTGGTGAGTGCCAGCGTATTTCCATCGCCCGCGCCTTGCTGAAAAATGCGCCCATTATTCTGCTTGACGAAGCAACAGCATCCCTTGACCCGGAGAATGAAATTCTGGTTCAAAAGGCGATTGCCAAACTGGTGGAAGGCAAGACGGTTATTATGATCGCCCACCGCCTCCGTACAGTTGTAGACTCGGATCAGATCCTCGTTCTTGACAATGGCCGACTGGTAGAACATGGGACACACGATGCGCTGATGAAAAAGAACGGATTGTACCACAAGCTGTTCCATATTCAGCAGGAAAGCCTTGGCTGGACAGTATAACTTTGGGGGAGAAGCATTGACTGGGCAGGCTGTTCTACAATATGATAATCTGTGTATTGACCCAAACCAGCGTAGGGTCTTTGTGAGCGGGCGAGCTGTGAAGTTGACCACGATGGAGTTCAATATTCTATATTATCTGGCTTTGCACCCCCGGCTGGACTTTTACCCGGGAGCAGCTTTACCAGTATGCAATGTCCGATGATTTTGCTTCCGGCCTTGAAAGTGTTACCAACAGGATCTACAAGATACGGAAAAACTAAATATCAATGTGATTCAAACTGTACACGGATATGGTTATCGCTTTGAAAAGTAAGGGAACAAGAAAACGGCCTTTGTTTATAGCAAGGGCCGTTTTCGATTTGTGCGGATAGGAAAACATCAATAACTCCAACCAAACGGAATAAAGTCGTCTAAACGGAATAGACAGGCAGGGAAGTCCTCGGTAAAATACATCATGTGAGATGGACGCCCGGCGTCCTATTTTTCACGAACGAAGTTAGCATAATCTAACCAAAAAGGAGAGAACATTATGTCTGAACCAGTCAAGAGCCGCGGGATGAGCGGCAAAGATGTCATTACCGTGGGGATTTTCTCCGCCATTTACTTTGTCATCAACTTTGCCTTTATGCTTCTGGGCGGGCTGCACCCGCTGCTTTGGATCTTGATGCCGGGCTTTATCGCTCTGTTTACCGGCATTCCATATCTCATGATGTGCGCCAAGGTGCAGAAGGTGGGCTCCGTCCTGTTGATGGGGCTCATCACGGGCCTCATTTACTATGTCACCGGGCAATTCACCGTCGTGATCCTGGTATCCTTCGTTCTGGCCTGCGGCTTGGCTGAAATTACCCGTGTCATCACCCACTACCGGAGCATGGCCGGCAACCTGGTATCCTTTGTGCTGTTCTCTGTGGGCATGGTGGGCTCTCCGCTCCCGATCTGGCTGATGCGGGAAGACTTCCTGCGGCAGATCACAGAACAGGGGATGCCGGCGGACTATGTGAATACTCTGGCGGCCCTTTCCTCCAATGGGATGCTGATTGTTCTGTTCCTGGCCCCTGTTGTGGGCGCAATCATTGGCGGCATCCTTGCCCGCGCCATGTTCCGCAAGCACTTTGAAAAGGCTGGCCTGGTGTAAGATGGGGAACGGAAAGAAATCGATCTTTGACCCGAGAGCCGGACTGTGGATACTGATCGCCGCCAATATCATCGCGTTCAGCGACCATACTCTGTGGGTGGAACTGGCACTGATCGCTCTGCTGCTGGCGTTGATGATCGTCCACAGAAGATTTACAATGGCAGTTAAATGGGCTGTTGGGTATTGCGCCCTGCTGGTCTTTCAACAGGTGATCCTGCCGGCATCGCCTATGATCATCGCCACCAGCTTTACCATCTTTGCCACCTATACCCGCCGGATGTTCCCCTGCCTGATGACTGGATCGCTGATGTTGAAATGCACTCCTCTGCGCTACCTGATTGTAGGGCTGCGGCAGTTACATATTCCCCAGAAGCTGATCGTGGCTATATCCGTGACGCTGCGGTACTTCCCCGCTATCCGGGAGGAGATCGGCCACATCCGGGACGCGATGAAGCTGCGGAATATCCGGGGACTCAGCCGTTTGGAGTGTACGGTGATGCCCCTCATGGTGTCCGCTACGGAGACGGCAGAGGAGCTCTCTGCGGCGGCCGTGACCCGAGGAATCGAAAATCCAGCCCGAAAGACCAGCGCTGTGTCTCTGCGCCTAATGCCGGCAGACCTGACGGGGATGCTGTTGGTCCTGGCCTTGCTGATAGGCTCATTTGTGGTACAATAAGGGGGAGTGACAATGATAGGGTTGGAACAGGTTTCCTTTGGCTATGGAGAAAAACAGGAAACGCTTTCCCATGTCAGCGCCACTGTTGCCCGCGGAGAGTGCGTCCTGCTGTGCGGGGCCTCCGGCTGCGGAAAGACCACAGTGACGAAGCTGATCAACGGCCTGATCCCGGCTTTTACTCCCGGATGCCGTCTGGAAGGACAGGTGATGGTAAACGGGCTTGCGCCGCGGGAAACACCCATGTATGAACTGGCCCAGCGGGTAGGCTCTGTGTTTCAAAATCCAAAGTCCCAGTTTTTTAATCTGGACACCGACAGCGAACTGGCCTTTGGGCTGGAAAATGAGGGCCGTCCGCCGGAAGAGATCCGCCGCCGCGTGGAGCAGGTCGCGGAAACGCTGCATCTCCAGGACCTGCGGGGAAAAAACATCTTTTCTCTGTCCGGCGGGCAAAAACAGCTTCTGGCCTTTGGCTCCGTCTATGCCATGGGCCCCGAAATCTATGTGCTGGACGAGCCGACGGCCAATCTGGATCAGGAGGCCATTGCCCGCCTCCACGACCAGCTCGCCGCTTTGAAGCGGCAGGGCTGCACAATCGTGGTGGCGGAGCACCGCCTGTACTTTCTCACCGATCTCATCGACCGGGCGTTTTATCTTCGGAGCGGGGTGCTGGAGCGCGTCTTCACCGGGGAGCAGTTTCGCAGCCTGCCAGACCCGGAGCGGGAGGCCCTGGGGCTGCGTACTCTGACCCCGGCGGTATGCACGCTCCCCTCTGTGGAATCGGCCGGTACCAAAGAAGGTTTATCTATTGAGGGGCTGGCCTGTGCTTTCCGCAAGGAAGCACCTGTATTCCGAGACCTGTCCTTTTCCGCCCGCCCCGGCGAGGTGGTGGCGATCACCGGACCCAACGGCGTGGGCAAGACCACCCTTTCCCGCTGCCTTTGCGGGCTGCTGAAAGAACAAGCGGGACAAATTCTGCTGAATGGAAAGCCTCTGGATCGAAAAGGCCGCCAGCGGTCGGCTTTCTGTGTCATGCAGGATGTAAACCATCAACTGTTCTCCGACAGCGTGTGGGGAGAGTGCCGGATGTCCGCGCCGGAGGCATCTGACGATCAGATTTCGGAGGTGCTGGACAGCCTCCACCTGCTGCCGTTTCGGGAGCGGCATCCGATGTCTCTCTCCGGGGGGCAGAAGCAGAGGCTGGCAGTGGCTACGGCGCTGCTGTCGGAGAAACCGGTGCTGATTTTTGACGAGCCCACCAGCGGTTTGGACTATGCCCGCATGGTGGAGGTGTCTGGGGTGATCCGCAGTCTGGCAAGGCATGAGCGGATCGTTCTGGTGGTCACCCATGACCAGGAATTCATGCAGAGAGCCTGTGACCGGGTGCTGCGATTGTAAAAGGAGAAATTTCATGCTGGAGCAAGTAATGGCAGACAACGGATTCCCTGTCCCGCTGGTGGAGGGTGGAAACTGCCGGGTCTTTCAGTTTCACAGCGGTACCGGGGAGGGGATCATGACACAATACGACCTGTTCCCCGGCGTATCCCTGATGTACAACGATTTCCATATGGAGAGCTATGATTCCGCGTTCCGTACAACGGAGGATCTGCTGTGCATCGATTACTGCCGCCAGGGGCGCATGGAGTACCCTGCCGGCCCGGATGCGTACTCCTATGTGGAGGCGGGCGACCTGAAGCTGGACCGGCGGCTGGAGCACCAGGGCCATTTTACCTTCCCTCTTGCCCACTATCACGGGATCACCGTTGGCTTTGCGCTCCCCCAGGCCGCCCAATCGCTGAAGGAGTGGATACGGGAATTTCCGGTGGATCTGGCCCGGCTCCAGAATAAATTCTGCTCCAGCCGCCATCCCAAGGTGCTCCATGGGGCGCCCTCTATTGATCACATTTTTCAGGAGCTCTACGCGGTGCCGGAGCAGATCAAGCTCCCTTATTTCCGCATCAAGGTGCTGGAATTGCTCCTGTATCTGGACGCGCTGGAGCTGCCAAAGGATGCGGAAAAGCCTTACTTCTATAAATCCCAGGTGGAAAAAGTGAAGGCTATCCATCGGTTATTGACGGGGGAGCTGGAACGCCACTATACGATTGCGGAATTGTCCGAACGGTTTTCTGTCCCGGCTACGGCGCTGAAGGAGTGCTTCAAGTCGATTTATGGGCAGCCCATCAACACCTATATGCGTAATTTCCGCATGGACCAGGCCGCGCTTCTGCTCCAGCAGGAGCCTCAAATGGGAGTGGCAGAGATCGCCGGACGGGTAGGTTATGACAGCTCCAGCAAATTTGCCGCCGCATTCAAGGAAGTCAAGGGCAAGACGCCTCTGGAGTACCGGCGGGAAAGCCAATAAATTTTTCCGTCCAAACGGGACCAGACCGGCAGGACGGAGCGGACAGAGGAAGAAGAATTTCTTATAATCGTTGTAGTTAGCGCAAGCAAACTACAACGATTTTTCTTTGAGAGGAGTATTGCACATGAAGGAACGAACTTGGCTCGGTATCCTGCTCTCCTTCGCCGCACCCTGCCGGGGGAAGATGGCCGGGTCTGTGGTACTGGCTATTCTCAGTGTGGCCGGGGGCTTCGTACCGTATCTCGGCGTTTATCAGATCATCCGACTCTTTCTGGAGCGTCAGGCGGACTGGGAGGGCATTGTATTTTGGTGCGGCGTGTGTCTGGCCGGCTATGCCGTCAAGGTGGCGGGATATGCCCTGTCCACCATGCTGGCCCATGTATCCGCCTACACAATTTTGGAGGGCCTGCGCCTTCAGGTGGCGGACCGGCTGATGGGGGCGCCGCTGGGCGAGGTGGAAAGCCGGCCCATTGGCTCCATGAAAAGCACCATTGTGGACCGTATTGAAGACGTGGAGCCGCCTCTGGCTCACATGATCCCGGAACTCAGTTCCAATCTTCTGCTGCCTCTGGTCGTGGTCATCGCCATGTTCGCCATCGACTGGCGGATGGGCCTTGCCCTGCTGGTGACCATCCCGGTGGCGCTCATTCCCATGACCTTCGGGATGCGGACCTATAACAAGAATTACGCCGCCTACATGGAGGCCAACGCCCATGTGAACAGCGTGATCGTGGAATATGTAGAGGGCATTCAGGTGGTGAAGGCGTTCAGCCAGGGGGAGCGGTCCTATCAGAAATTCGCCCAAGCGGTGGCCTCCTTCCGGGACTTCACCATGGGATGGTTCCGCTGCACCTGGGCTTCCATGAATCTGTGCCTGTCCATTTTGCCGACCACCCTGCTGGGGACCCTGCCGGCGGGCGTCGCGCTCTATCAGGCGGGGATACTGGACCCGGCCCAGGTGACGCTCTGCCTGATGCTGGCCCTGGGAATTGTGTCCCCCCTGATGAGCGCCACCGCCTTCATCAACTCCATGAAAAGTATGCAGTTTGCAGTAAAGGACACCCGTGAACTGCTGAATTTGCCCCAGCTTGTGCAAGCGGAGCAGAATGTCCATCTGGAAGGCAGCAGCATCCAGATGCGGGATGTATCTTTTTCCTATGGCGGGACGGAGGGCAAGGAGGTGCTTCGCCATCTGAACTTGACCATCCCACAGGGAAAATTCACCGCCCTGGTGGGGCCGTCAGGCGGCGGAAAGTCCACCATCGCCCGGCTGACCGCCCGGTTTTGGGATGTGACGGGAGGCTCCATCACCCTGGGCGGACAGGACATCCGCAAGCTCCCGCTGAAGCAGCTCTCCCAGTCCATCAGTTTCGTCACGCAGGACAACTTCCTCTTTGACTGTCCCCTGAAAGAGAACATCCGGCTGGGGCGTCCGGGGGCCTCGGACGAGGAAGTGCTGGCGGCTGCTCAGGCGGCCCAGTGCGAAGAATTCATCGGCCGGCTGGAGCATGGCTGGGATACGACGGCCGGAGACGCGGGCAAGCAGCTCTCCGGCGGGGAGCGTCAGCGCATCGCCATCGCCCGCGCCATTTTGAAGGACGCCCCCATTGTGATTTTGGACGAGGCGACCGCCTTCACTGATCCCGAGAATGAGGACAAGATCCAACGCTCCATTATGGCGCTTTCCAGGGGGAAAACGCTGCTGGTTATCGCCCACCGGCTCTCCACCATCCAGAACGCGGATCAGATCGTGGTGCTGGAGAAAGGGAGCGTTGCAGACTGTGGCACACAGGAAGAACTGTTGGGCCGCTGCCCGCTGTATCAGACCCTTTGGGCGGCCCATGTGGGGGCACGAAACTGGGCGGTCACATCCGGCAAAAAGGAGGGGAATTGAGATGTTTCACAGCGTAGGACGCATTATGGGATGGGCAAAGAACTATCGAAAGCGAATGATTCTGGGTTTTGTGTGCTCGTTTTTCGCAACATGGTGTACCGCAGGGCCGGTGATGCTGGCGGCCTGGGCCCTGGGGCGGATGATCGGGAACGCCTGGGGGGAGAATGAGCTTTCCGGCTCTCTCCCATGGCTGTGCTTATCTGGCATCGTCGTTCTCATCCTGCTGCGGTTTTTCTTCACCTATTGGAAAAACCGGCTTCAGGAGAGCATCGGAACGGAACGGGCGGCAGAGCAGCGGATGGAACTGGGAGATGTGCTGAAACGGGTGTCCCTTGGGTACTTTGCCAAAAACAATCTGGGGGACATTTTGGCGGCGCTCACCACGGAACTGAGCACGCTGGAACTCCAGAGCATGAAGATGGTGGACGCGGTGGTAAACGGTTATATTCAGGTAGCCGTGATCCTGCTGTGCGTGGCGATTTTCTGCCCGCCTGCCGCGCTGGTGGCGCTGATCGGTGTGCTGGTGTCCGCCTTTGCCCTGCGGGGCATTGGCCGTCAGAGCGCCCGCACCGCTCCTGTGGGCCACCGGGCTCAGGAGGCATTGTCCGGCGCGGCCGTCGAATACATCCACGGCCTGCCGGTAGTGAAGTCCTTTGGGCAGGACGGGGTTTCTGTTCAGCGATTCCGGGATGCCTGCCGGGATAATAAGGCCATCCGCATTAAAAACGAGTTTGGGTTCGTCCCCTGGAACTGCCTGCATCTGTTCGCTCTGCGGGCGGCATCCGTGGGGCTGGTGCTCACCGCGGGCCAGCAGGCTTTGGTGGGAACTTTACCGCTCCCGTATTTCCTGATGATTGCCCTGTTTTCCTTCACCATTTTCGGCAGTGTGGAGGCCATCAATGACGCGGCCCACATCCTGTCGGTGACAGATTCGGTGCTGGACCGGCTGGAGGAACTGGAGCGCACCGACTTCATCGACAAGGACGGCAGGGAGATAACCCCAGAGCAGTTCGATGTGTCCCTCTCCCATGTATCCTTCGGGTATGGGAGCCGCGAGGTGCTCCACGATGTGACTTTTACCGCGCCCCAGGGGACCACTACCGCCATTGTGGGGCCGTCCGGCTCCGGCAAGAGCACGATATGCAATCTGGTGGCCCGCTTCTATGACGCGGACCGCGGCTCCGTGTCGGTGGGCGGCCACGATGTGAAAGAATTCACCTGTGAAAGCCTGCTGCGAAATATCTCCATGGTCTTTCAGAATGTGTATCTCTTCCAGGACAGTGTGGAGAACAATATCAAATTCGGTTGCCCGGATGCCACCCATGAGCAGGTGGTGGCTGCCGCCAAAGCTGCGTGCTGCCATGACTTCATCTCGGCCCTGCCGAACGGCTATGACACCGTGATTGGAGAGGGCGGCTCCACCCTCTCTGGAGGAGAGAAGCAGCGCATCTCCATCGCCCGGGCCATTTTGAAGGACGCTCCTATCGTCATCCTTGATGAAGCAACTGCCAGCGTAGACCCGGAGAATGAACACCTGATCCAACAGGCTCTGTCCGCTTTGACAAAGGGGAAAACCATCCTCACCATCGCCCACCGGCTGGCTACCATCCAGCACGCGGATCAGATCCTGGTGGTGGAGGATGGCCGTATCGCCCAGCGGGGTACTCATGCGGAACTGATGGCCCAGGGCGGCTTGTACCGGCGGTTTATTGAGATTCGGGAACAGGCCGAGGGCTGGAGATTGGCGTGAAGAAAAGAGTGAAACGACAACACGGCACATCACTTCATGCCTCCGGCGAAGACTATCTGGAGGCCGTGCTGGTGCTCCAAAAGGAAAAGGGCATGGTACGCTCTGTGGATGTTGCCCGGCACATGGGAGTCTCCAAGCCCAGCGTGTGCCACGCGGTAGCTACCCTAAAAGAAGGAGGCTTCCTCACCATGGACGGGGACTTCTTCCTCCGCCTGACCGATGTGGGCAGGGAGGTAGCCGAGCAGACCTATGAAAAACATTGCTTTTTCACACGCCTGTTAGTGGAGGCTGGTGTCGAGCCCAAGGCTGCTGAACGAGACGCCTGCCGCATGGAGCATGTGATCAGCTCAGCCAGTTTTCAGAAACTGACGGAGTTGTACCAGAAAAGCCATCCAAGTACAGAGCCGACCGAGAATGGGAGGCGGTTTGATGCGAAAACAGATCCTGCTGATTGATGATGACCTGCCCCTTTGCCGGAAACTCCGGGAGGCTCTGCAGGACGATACCACAGAGGTCCGGTATTTCATTGACACAGCGGAGGCCCTGGACAGTTTTATGCGGCACCGGTATTGTCTGGTTATCATAGACCCGGCGCTGGAAGATATGGATGGCCGGGAACTGCTTCGGACCATGCGTCAGGCCAAGGTGGTCCCGATTCTGGTGCTCACCGGTATACTATCATTGGAAGATGAAATTGAACTTCTTTCATTAGGAGCAACAGTCTGTAACTCAAAGCCGATTGACCTGCGCCGCTGTACTGCTCAGGCTCATGCACTCATCCGCCTCTATATGGAGTCGGAACATACAGAGAAGCAATATTATACCTTGACCTTTGGGACAGAATTGGTTATTAACCCTTTGCATCGTCAGGTACATTTGAAAGAAAGGGCGATACAGCTTACTCGGAGAGAGTTTGATCTGCTGTACCTGCTGGCCAGCCGTCCTGGACAAGTATTTTCACGAGAGCAGCTCTACAGCCATATCTGGAATGCTGACACAGAGTTCGGCGTAGATGAAGCAGTACGGTTTCAAATCAAGAGTCTGCGAAAGAAACTGACCAGAACAAGAGGCAGTTATATTCAGACCGTTCGCGGAATCGGGTACCGATTTGATAGTGAAAAAGAGTAAAGAAACAGCAAGGGAAAATCACCAATTTCCCCTTGCTGTTTCTCTATGGTATATCCGGAAGGCAGGAAATCCTCCTGGAAAACTCCCTGTTTCTACACTTTCGGAATTGTGGTAGAATGATAAGTACAGAATGGCAAATCAAAATTTGAGGAGTTATAAAATTTGAAAGGGACTGCCGCACTAAATGATCTGTGTGGCAGTCCCTTCTTGTTGTTAAACTCTGTTGCTCACATAGCGGATGAAAATCAGTTTGTGATAGCAGTCACCAGATAAATCCAGCCTTCTCTGCATTCACTACAAAGTACGGCTGTTCCTTACTCCTCCCAGGGTGTTGCCACTAACGGCTCCGCTGGGTCATAGGGAATTCGGATAAAGCGGTCGAGCTTTTCCGGAGAGAAGCGGCTTTCATAAATGTGCCGGTGCTGTTCCATCAGCACGCTGTCGTCCACCGGCTTTTTGGACCAGTAGAGCGTCTTGTAGGGCACCCCGAATAAAGCGGTCTCATACCCGGCGGTTTTTGCGCCATTACGGGCATAGAAGCCCAGGCGATGCTCCGCCATTACGGGATCGGGAGCGTGGGAGGGAAGCTCGCTTTCCCCGAAAATAGTCAGATCCGGCTCCTGTTCCAGCAGCATGGACAGGAGCAGCGCCCCGATCCCCCTGTTTCGATGATCCGCGGAGACGCACAGGTAATCCAGCAGGGCCCAGCCCGGCCGCCCCAGCCACAGAAAACAGGCACCAACAATCTCATCGCCGTCAAACAGGCACCAGGGGCGGTAGAGCCCATCCCGCCACAGTTCCTCTATGGATTGCAGGGGCTTCAGCTCTGAGGCGGGAAACGCCTGTTTCAGCTGCCCCTCATAAACAGACTTGAGTTGTTCCGATGTAGGTATCCGTAATTCCATCGCCATTCCCTTGCTATCATAAATAAAGTGTGTGGAGAAATCAGCTTTAACAGAGCGGAGGGCTTTTATTCACTCCATCGTTCCGTAGCGGATCGGCACATGGATGCTGCCCAGATCCCGCACCGTCTGTTCCCCGGACGCCCAGACCGGCTTCAGGTCCACCCGGATGATTTGGGGATTTTCATAGGTCTTGAAATAGTAGACCTTGTTCGGAAGGTCGATCATGGAAGTGTACTGGGTGTAGTCAAAGGTCCCGTTGGCCGTCTTTACCACGCCGTTGGGCAGGGTGACGCCCTCCAGGATGTGAAAGCCTGCAATAACGGCTTCCTGCATGGTCTCCGGCTGCACCATATGGAGCTTCTGGAACGCGGTCCTGACGAAACGGGCGGGTGGTGTGTAGCCCCCGGGCAGGACGCTCGTTCCGGCGGCCTGCCCAAAAGGCTCCATCCGGAAACCACCCCAATCCGCCTGCTCCGTCTGCTCCGGCGCGGCTCCAATGTAGCTGCGTAAATTCGTCATCTGCCAGGGGAAATCCGGGCTGTTGGTCAGAACGCCCACCGGGTTTTCATAGGCGTTCAGCCCCTGTTTGGTCTGCTCCACCACGAGGCTTTTGCCGGACAGGTCGGTGAAGATCCAGTGCAGCGGCGCGACGGTCCCGGTCAGTTTGTCCTGAAGCCCCACCAGGGTGATGTCGGCCAGAAGCTCCCGGAGGTCGTCCAGAGAGGCGCAGAGGCCGAGGACATAGTGCAAAAAGTCCAGGGCTGGGACCTGCGCCTTGCCGCTCTGTTGGGAGAACGGCGGGAAGTCGGCATATCCCTTAAAGTACAGCGCGCCGCCCGCAAGCCCCTTTTCATTGACGCCATCAAACAGGACATAGAGATTTTTGAAGTGGCGGCTGATCCCCGCGACCGCGTACCGGTCAGTGAGCTGCCTGCCCAGCGTGTTTTCCCAGGTGGAGCCGGCGGGAAAGACCGCAAGGCGCGGGTCCAGAATGTAGTGGAAATCCATTGTCCGGCCAAACACATTTTCATGCTGCTGATTTAAGAAATTGATTGCAGTACACATAAAAGAAACCCTCCAATTTTTGAGTCTTGATGGACCGCCCTGTTTTACCGTCAGGGCGTTTTACCATTTATAGCCCACATCGCTGAACGCCAGCACAAGGCTGTCGATCCCCAGCAGGATCAGATAGGCCCCGATGACAAAGCCCATGGACAGGAACGCGAGGGCCGGCTGGAGCAGCATGAGGAAGCCGAGCACCAGCCCGATGATGTTCAGGATCAGGCTGAAATAGTAGTACCCGCTGCCGGCCACATACCGGATGATCCCCAAGTGGGTCAGGCGGGAGATGCAGTGCATGATGAACCATAGGGGGAAGAAGATCGTCAGCGCCCAGGCCGCGGCGCCGGGATAGACCATCACCAGCAAACCCGCGATCACGCTCAAAATGCCGCTGACCAGAGCTACTACCGGCCCGAAGCCGGTATGACGCTCCATCTTCACATAGAACACAATATCCGCAATCCCTGTGATAAGGGCGAACACGCCGTAGACCAGCACGGCGCCGGTCAGCACGCTGCCCGGCCTCAGAAAAGTGAAGATGCCCAGCACGATCAGCAGAATGCCGATCATCAGTTCCATCCATCCAAATTTAGAGCGACGCCTCATTTTGCTCAACCTCCGTTTCCTTTCCCCGCGGTATATCCTGCGCGCTGACTGCTTCCAGGGAGAGAAGCAGGGCGTGATTGGCGGCCTGCGCCGCGAAATCCAGTGAGTATTCCGCCAGCAGTAGGGCCTCCTCTGCGGACAGCCCCCGGCGCCAGACTTCGGAGAACGGGCCGTCCTGCTCCGCACGCTCCCGGTCGATGAACGCCTCTATCGTCTCATAGGAGGACGCCAGTTTCCCGACCATGGGAGAGCGGCTGAACTTCAACTTTGTCTGGAACGCCAGACGGTCCGCTTCATTTTTCTGCCGCAGGCGGGCCAACTCCTGGCCGAGTTGTTCGCGGCTTGCCGTTTCGCTGAGCTGGATGCTCCCGTGGAGCAGCCCGAACTCCCGGTCCAGTTCATACAGTTTCGCGGACAGAATTTCATGTGACATGATCCGCACCTCTTTTCCCTTTTCATGCTTTTATTTTAATCAGGGCGGGGGGCTGGAACAATAGCCAGAAAATGAAGTGTGTATTGACAGAAATGCCGGAGTGTAAAACTTTTTTACACTCCGGCATTTCTATAAAAAGAGAGGGTTATTGTCTGGGGGAGATCTCCCCCGCAACAAGCTGATGGACAATATGAACGATGTGGTCTAAATCGCCGCTGTCAGCCTCGGTCCAGTTTTTGAGGAGGCCGAGGACCGCCTGACTGTGGTAGCGCATCACAAGTTTCAAGTCCGCATGGCTGCATTGAGCGTACAGGCCGCGTTTTTCCACCACCCGCAGGAAAAATGTGAAAAGTTGTTCCTCCACCATCCGCTCAATCTCATCCCGGTAGTTGGTTTGAAGGCCGTGCTCCACATAGGGGCGGGCGTTCAGTGCCAGCAGGAACAGGCAGCGCAGCCCCTTTTCTGCGTTCCCTTGGGTAAGCGTTTCCTCGACCATCTTATCCGTGCCGCGCTCCAGGACCCATTTCAACAGGTCTGGAATATCTTCAAAATGATAGTAAAAGGTCTGCCGGGTGATGCTGCATTCATCCACGATGTCTTTCACCGTCAGTTTTTTGACCTTCTTTTGCATCAGAAGCCGCTTCACGGCCTCTGCAATCAGTTCCTTTGTGTCAACTGCCACCCGGACATACACCTCCGTTTACTGCTTTGAAAATATTATACACAGTAACCGCAAAATTCACAAGATGCCGTTACTCTGAACAGCGGCTAAGGCGTATCAAGGCGGAGACGCTCTAAATGTTTCATGCGCCGGTACTCCAGCGGGGACATGCCGAATTGCTTTTTGAAAACGGATGCAAATTTGCTCTGGTTGATGTATCCGACCCGTTCCGCCACCTCAGATACCGAAAGTCGGCTGCCCGTCAACAATTCCGCGGATTTTCTCATTCTGACCTCCCGGAGATACGCCGATATGTTTTGCCCGAAGACGCCGCGAAAATAATTCTTCATACTGGTTTCGCTGATAGAAAACCTCGCGGCCAGTTCCCATGCCGGATGATACTGCCGCAGGTCGGCTGTGATGATCTGTTCCACCTGTTTTGCAATGCTCACCTGCGTTTCTGTAAAATAGGCGCAGACTTGGGACGGAGGGATTTCCTTCTGCGCCATCAACAGCGAAAACAGCGCCAGGGAATAGATCTTCATCTGCATTACAGCAAAGGGCATAGGCTCATGATACAGTGACCATAGTTTTTTCAACAATTCTTCCGCGTCGGGGACAGCCTTGGAGATGTAGGTGCTTCCATTCCGGCAGTACCGCTCCACAACGCAGTGAAAGTCAAGTCCGAATTCCTCCAGAAGCCATGCGCTCTGCGCTGCAAGCGTATCAAGCTCTATAAAGAACTCCAGCCCCTCGTAGATGCGGCGTGGATAGACATACTGCCTTTGAGCAAAATGCTCTGTCAGGGATAGATCCCCATCCGTCACATACACAAAATTTCCGTTGTTCAGAATGATCTCACAGCGCCCAGTAACGCAGTAGTTCAGAAGCAGCGGCCCTTTTTCCTCGGAGCCCTCTCCGCACAGATCCGGTGCTGTCCAGAGCGGAGCGTTTACTGAGATATAGGCCAGCGTCAATCCCGAGAAAAGCGGGAAAAATGTCACAGAGCCTTTTCCATCCTTCCCATTTAGAAAAAGTCCCGCGCTGTATTCTCTCCGTTCGATAGATATTCCGGGAACTTCAACGCATTTTCGGATGATTTCATCAATGTTCATAGGTACACACTTTCCTCTTGGATACTCAAGAAACGGAATGTTTTTTATCCATTATAGGCTTGGAATTTCTCATTCGTCAACCTAAAAACTCGATGTTGATTGGAGCTAAAAAGTTGTTCGGTTGTAGAAACACCAATCTGGGTGTGGTATTCTATAACGAGGTTAGAATACGCTAACCAAAAAGTGCGGAGGTGTACTTATGAGTAACAAACTTCAGGCAAAAGACTTGATCAGCCTTGGACTGTTTACGGTCCTGTATTTTGTCATCGGCTGCTGTGTCGCAATCCCCATCGGGTTTGTGCCAATTTTCCTTCCCGTCCTGGGGGCGCTATGGGCACTGATCACCGGCATCCCATTCATGCTGTTCCTGACAAGGGTGAAAAAGTTCGGGATGGTCACCATTATGGGCATTTTGAGCGGCCTGCTGATGGGGTTGACCGGCATGGGCTTCTGGGGCGTCCCCCTGGGGGCTGTTTTTGGACTGCTGGGTGATTTGATTTTGAAATCCGGCGGCTATAAGAGCGCCAAGAAGAGCCTGCTGGGGTATGCGGTGTTCAGCCTCTGGATGGTGGGTACCTATATCCCCATGTATTTTATGGTGGAAGACTCCTGGGCGAGTTTTGCGGCCAGCTTCGGAGCGGAATATGCGGATCAGGTAATGGCTGTCATGCCGATGTGGAGTATAATCCTGGTAATTGCAGGAATCTTTGTGTTCGCCATTTTCGGTGGACTGCTGGGCAAGGCTCTCTTGAAAAAGCACTTTGCCAAGGCGGGCATTGCGTAATGAGCAGCGCATCATACCCCACAGTAACAGCAAGCAAGAAAAGCATCCAACTGGACCCGCGCACCAAGCTGCTTCTTCTGCTGACCATCACCACCCTGATGTTCAGTACCAGCAACGAGGGGATCATGAATTTGATAAAGCCACTTTTGAGCCTCGTCCCATTTATCCTGATCCTCTCCGAGCGACGCTTTCAGACGGCGGCAAAGTACCTGATTTTGTATGCGGCCTGTTTTGCGCTGGAGCGTGTGGCCCTGATCTGGGCGAGCGGGCTTTTCTCCTTTGTCCTGCTGGCGGTCACATCCATCATGACCCGCTTTGCACCCGGTATCATGATGGGCGCCTATCTGATTGCGTCCACATCGGTGAGCGAATTCATTGGAGCCATGGAGCGGATGCACCTGACGGAGAAGATCGTGATCCCGCTGTCGGTGATTTTCCGCTTCTTTCCCACCGTCAGCGAGGAGTATCAGGCCATCCGGGACGCTATGAAGATGCGCGGGATACGCTTCGGAGGAAAGAATCCGTTCCTAATGGTCGAGTACCGGCTGGTACCGCTTATTGTATCCGTGGTCAAAATCGGGGATGAACTTTCCGCTGCCGCCTTAACGCGGGGTCTTGGGGCTCCAGGAAGGCGTACCAACTTGTGCCGGATTGGGTTTCATGTACAGGATCTTATGGCGGCGCTGTTCTGCGTCGCCTGCTTCGCTCTGTTTCTGCTCCGGCCGCAGATCGCTTTTTGGGGAGGTGTCAGAGGATGATTCAGATTGACCATGTGACCTTCTCTTATGGAGAAGAAACGGAGCATACCGGTGGTGTTCGGGACATTGAGCTTCAGATCAAGCGCGGCGAGTTTGCCGTGCTCTGCGGCGAGAGCGGCTGCGGAAAAACCACGATCACACGCTTGATCAACGGCCTGATCCCCCATTATTACGAAGGGAAGATGAGCGGCGGCGTGTGGGTCAACGGGGCTGAAGTGTCAAAACAACCGCTCTATGATACGGCGAAAATCGTGGGCAGCGTGTTCCAAAACCCGCGTTCCCAGTTTTTTAATGTAGATACAACCAGCGAGATCACCTTTGGCTGTGAAAATCTGGGCCAGCCGGCAGAAACAATCCGGGCGCGGCTGGAGAGGACGGTCCGTGATTTCCGATTGGAAAAGCTGATGGACCGGAATATCTTCCACCTCTCCGGAGGAGAGAAACAAAAAGTTGCCTGCGCCGGCGTTTCGATCATGGAGCCGGAGGTACTGGTACTGGATGAGCCATCCTCCAATCTGGATGCGGCATCCATTTCCGACCTGCGGAAAACCCTGGCTTTCTGGAAAGGCCAAGGGAAAACCATCGTCGTATCGGAACACAGGCTCTATTATCTCCGTGGTCTGGCGGATCGTTTTATTTATATGAAGGGCGGCAAAATCACACGGGAATATACTTCGGAGGAATTTAAAGGCCTGTCGGAGCAAGCCCGGACGGAAATGGGGCTACGCACTTTCGCCCTGGAACAATTACAACCGCCGCAAACACCGCAATGCACAGGGACGGAACTGGAGCTGAAGCAGTTCCGCTTTGCGTATCCCCATGGATCGGCAATCCTGCACATACAGGATTGCACTATTCCGGCCGGCCGCATTGTAGGCATCATTGGTAATAACGGGGCTGGCAAGTCCACCTTTTCCCGGTGCTTCTGCGGGCTGGAGAAGCAATGCGGCGAGGTAATCTGGAACGGCAAGCGATACCGTCCGAAAGATCGGCTGAACACCTGCTATATGGTCATGCAAGAGGTAAACCATCAGCTCTTTACAGAAACAGTCCTGGACGAAGTGTTGATCAGCATGGAGGAGCCGGATACAAAACAGGCAGAGGAAATCCTGTCCCGGCTGGATCTCCTCCCGTTCAGAGACAGGCACCCCATGTCGCTTTCCAGCGGGCAGAAACAGAGGGTGGCCATCGCATCCGCCATTGCGTCAAAGCGGTCTATTCTCTTTTTTGACGAACCCACCAGCGGCCTTGATTACCGGCACATGAAAGAGGTCGCCGCTGTTTTGCGGCAGCTCAGCACGGAAGGCGTCACTGTTTATGTGATCACACACGATCTGGAACTGCTGCTGGACTGCTGCACGGACATCATCCATTTCGCCCAGGGAAACATTGCCGGCCAATATCCTATGGATGCGGGCGGCCTTTCAAGGGTCTGCGCTTATTTTATGGGAAGCGGCGCCTAAAGTGTGGACAGCTTCTGTGCGCGCCGGTACTCCAACGGGGACATGCCGAATTGCTTCTTGAATACCGCTGCAAACTTTCCCTGATTGGAATAGCCAATCTGCTCCGCGATTTCCGCAATGGGGCGGCTGGTGTCCTCTAAAAATTCAGCGGCGGCTTTCATACGGGCCTCCCGCAGATAGGTGGAGATGTTCTGGCCGTACACCCCACGGAAGTAGTTTTTCAAGCTGGTTTCTCCAACGGAGAATTTTTCCGCCAGCAGACGCACGGGGATATGTTTCCGGAGATCTGCGGTGAGGATTTGTTCTGCTTTTTTGGCGATCCCCACCTGAAGTTCCGTATAAAAGCCGCAGGTTTTTGAAGGGCGCGGCTCTGTATGGAGCAGTTCGTAAATCAGTTCCAGCGTATAGATGCGCAGATAAAAGAGAGACGGCTGCTCCGACAGTGCCCAGAGTTTGTGGAAAATGGCGGTAAGTGTGCTGTCCGCCTCGTTGATATAGGTCTTTTGTCTGCGGCAATAGTTCTCACGCAGCAGAGTAAAATCCAGCTCAAAAGCGGACATCAGTTCCTGGGCGTGATGAGAGAGCTGTTCTATATCAAAATAGATTTTAATGCCCTGATAAAGCCTTGTTGGGAAAATATAGCCGTCCTGGGCCGTCTGCTCACTGACGGCAAAATCATTTTCCTTCAGGTATATGTAGGCTCCGTCATCCAGAAGAAGCTCACTTCTTCCTGCAACGCAGTAATTGATCAGCAGGGGCCGCAGCTCGGCATTGGCCTCGGACTCCGGCCAGTTTGACGCGTTTACCTGAATAAACGCCAGGGTCACACCGGGAAAGAGCGGGTGGAAGACCATCCTTCCGCGGCCGTCCTCCTGCTCCAAAAGAAGTTCGCTGCTATTTGGGCCGCTTTTCCACTCTACGCCCAAAACGGTATCACTGTTTTTCAGGATGCTTTCCATCATGTCGCGCAACAAATTTTCCCCCTTTCGCGGCAAAATGATTGAGTTTATTATAGGCCGTCCCCTTTTAGGGGTCAATCATCAAACAACGGGAAAGAGAAAACTCCTTGCTATTCGGGCCTAAACTGTCGGTATGTGCATAGAAGCGTGATTTGATCTGTGCTACTATTACGACGGTTAGCGTTGTCTAATCCGAAAATCAATCATGTGTAGGAGGATTCTCAATGAACAGGCTTCAAGGGAAAGACTTAATCAACATCGGTATTTTTACGGCGATCTACTTTATCGTGATCTTTGCCGCGGCATCTATTGGCTTTATCCCTATTTTCATCCCGCTCATCAGTGTGATCGTTCCGCTGGTCGGCGGCATCCCCATGATGCTGTTTTTCTCCAAAATTAAAAAGTTTGGTATGCTGACTATCTGCGGCCTGCTGCTCGGTATTATTATGCTGCTTACCGGAATGGGCTACTGGTGCATCCCAACCGGCCTGATTTTTGGATTGATCTCTGATTTCATGATGAAGGGCTGCGGCTACAAAAACGCCAAGCGCGAAGTCTTGATCCACGGCGTTTTCTCCATGTGGGTGATCGGCGCGTTCATCCCTATTGTTGTGACACGGGACGCTTACTATCAAAATCTCCTTCCCGGCTATGGACAGGAATATGCAGACACGCTCATGGCCTATATGCCGGACTGGATTTTGCCGATGCTTCTGGTGGCGGCCTTTGTCAGCGGGCTGGTGGGCGGCCTGATTGGACGCAAAATTTTCAAAAAGCACTTTGAACGGGCGGGAATTGTATAATGAGCCGCGAGCTTCTTGCCAGTCAGAAAAACCACAGTGGGATTGTTTTAGATCCCCGCACAAAATTGGCGGTGCTGACCACCATAGCCGTTTTCATTTTGGGCGGCTCGTATGAAGGCGTCATGCAGTATTACATCATTGTGCTGGCGGCGATCCCCCTGCTGCTTCTGCTCTTGGCAGGAAAATGGAAAGGCGCTGTTCTCTATCTCCTGATTTTTGGGGGAAGCCTCTGCTTGGAACTGTTTGGACTATCCTATCTGACCGGGGTTGCAAATTTTATCGCGGTTGCCATTGTGGGGCTGTTCCTCCGGTTTACGCCGGGAATTGTCATGGGGTACTTCGTAGTCACGACCACAACCGTCAGCGAATTCGTGGCCGCTATGGAGCGGCTTCACCTGCCGCAGCAGATCACGATCCCCATGTCGGTCATGTTCCGCTTTTTCCCGACGGTGGCGGAAGAATGGAGCGCCATTGGGGACGCCATGCGGATGCGCGGCGTCCGCTTTGGCGGTGGAAAGGCCGGCTCTATTCTGGAATACCGCATGGTTCCCATGATGATCTGCTCCGTCAAGATTGGAGAAGAGTTGAGTGCGGCGGCACTGACCCGCGGCCTGGGCGGACCGGTCAAGCGGACCAACATCTGTAAAATCGGGTTTCGCGCACAGGATATTGTGTTGCTCCTGATCTGCCTTGGGGCATTTGCCGCGCAAGTCTATGTGTGGGCTGCAAGGGGGTGAATGCCATGATTGAGTGCAGAGATGTGTCGTTTTCCTATCCGGCAAGCGGCCCTGTGGATGGGAAATGCCTGACGGAAGGGGCACTGAAGCATATCACCTGTACGATTGAGGACGGCTCCTTTGTTCTTCTCTGCGGGGCCTCCGGCTGCGGCAAGACAACCTTGACCCGTCTGCTGAACGGCCTGATCCCCCATTACCACGAGGGGACTTTTACAGGCTCGGTCTATCTGGATGGGAAAGATACCCGCGAACTGTCGCTCTTTGAGATTTCTCAAAAAGTAGGCTCTGTATTCCAAAATCCACGCTCCCAGTTTTTCAATGTGGACACGACCAGCGAACTGGCCTTTGGCCCGGAAAATCACGGATTGCCCGAGAAGGCCGTCCGCGAGCGGGTCCGCCGGGTGGCGGAGCAGCTGAAGTTGGAATCTCTGCTTGAGCGAAGCATCTTCTCCCTCTCCGGCGGGGAGAAGCAGAAAATCGCCTGCGGGTCAGCGGCAGCAATCGAGCCGGATATTTATGTCCTGGATGAACCGTCCTCCAATCTGGACACTTACGCGATTGCGGATTTCCGAAAACTGCTCATGCTCTTAAAGGCCCAGGGGAAAACCATTGTCATATCAGAACACCGGCTCTATTATTTACGCGACCTGGCCGACCGTGTCCTCTATATGAAAAATGGAGAGATCCGGGGCGACTACACCGCCGAGGAATTCCAAAGCCTGCCCGCAGAGCAGCGGGATCAGATGGGGCTGCGGCCGCTGGAGTTAAACTCTTTAAGGAACATAGCGGCGCCTTGTGACAGGGGCGGGGACTCCGAATGGAACATCCGTCAGTTTTTCTTTGCATACAAGCATCAGCCGGAAACCCTGCACATTGACGAGGCTGTATTCCCCTTTGGCGGTGCAACCGCAATCATTGGGCATAACGGAGCGGGAAAATCCACCCTGTCCCGCTGCCTGTGCGGGCTGGAAAAGCGGTGTGGCGGCATTGTGCGGAATCAGGATAAGATCTATTCCAGAAGAGAACGGCTGAAGCTCTGTTATATGGTGATGCAGGATGTAAACCACCAGCTTTTCACAGAAAGCGTGCTGGATGAACTATTCCTGAGTATGAGTACAGAAGATCAGGCAAAGGCGGAGGCCGTACTGGCTGAGATGGACCTGCTCCCATATCGGGAGCGCCATCCCATGGGGCTGTCCGGGGGACAAAAGCAGCGGGTGGCCGTCGCCTCCGCGATTGCATCGGAACGGCCGCTGATCGTATTTGATGAGCCAACCAGCGGGCTGGACCTGTTTCATATGAGGCAGGTGGCGGAGGTGGTGAACAGAGTTGCGGAGCATGGGAGAACAGTAGTTGTGGTGACGCACGACCCGGAATTTATTTTGCGGTGCTGTAACTTTGTTATCCACATGGAGCACGGCGAGATTCAGGAAAGTTACTCCCTCTGTAAGCCGGAGGGTAGAGAACATCTGCTGGAATTTTTCCTGAACGATATGGAATAGGAAGTAGGCGGTAAAATGAAACTCCATGCGTCGGGCGAGGATTATCTGGAGGCCGTGCTGGTACTCCAAAAGGAAAAAGGCATGGTGCGCTCTGTGGATGTGGCCCGGCACATGGGGGTATCTAAACCAAGCGTGTGTCACGCGGTATCTACCTTGAAAGAGGGCGGATTTCTCACCATGGACGGAGACTTCTTTCTCCGCCTGACCGATGTGGGCCGGGAGGTAGCCGAGCAGACCTATGAGAAGCACTGCTTCTTCACACGCCTACTGGTAGAGGCAGGTGTCGATCCCAAAACAGCGGAACAGGACGCCTGCCGCATGGAGCATGTGATCAGCCCAGAAAGTTTTCAGAAGTTGGCCGAATTGTACCAGAAGGCCCACCCAAATACAGATCCAACCGGGGATGGGAGGCAGTTTCATGCGAAAACAGATCCTGCTGATTGATGATGACTTGCCGCTCTGCTGGCAGCCCCGGGACACGCTACTATTGACCGGGAAACCGATTCTTAGCCTATATATTTGAAAATGGCGAGTCAGATGTGAATGTAAATATAAATGATAAAGGCAGGCACGGAAAATACTACGGGGGAGATCTTCCATGCCTGCTTTTTTCATAACCAATTTACCCGGACAACAGTTTATTCGGGCTCATTTTGTACCTATCTCTGGCAGGAGTTGGGTTATGGTTCCGTCTGCATGAGCGCCCCGACTGCTACCTCCACAACCGTGGAAAAAGCGTAAATTTAGATAGCCGCTTGGCCGCAACTCCAGTTCCCGCGTTCTCGTCCTTTTCATAGTTAGCATCATCGTCTGGGCAGTCCGTGAGAATATGGGTTCTCCACAACAGCGGTTGGTAATCGAAACCGCTTTGCCGGATCTGTTCATACTCGGATCTGGTATATATTGATTCGTACACAAAGGCGAGATTTAGGGACTCAACAAAGCCGCCCATCATAACTTCATAGACCGGCTCAGGCGGGTCATGCTTCCAGATATAACGCCATTCGTCGGTAATATCCTCTTCATTGATCCATTCCAATATTTCAATACGGTAGCACGGCTGCTCTGAGAAAAACCCGTCCATCAGACACCTGCACTCCTCCCATCAATCTTTCACCCTGGCATCCTGAAAACAAAACTGGAAACATCTAAACCGGAACCTTATCGATAGCGGGATCATAGATGAGCGCTCCGCATTTCCTGCAGTACAACCTGCAGCGCGACTTACGGAGCGGCGTTTCTGTTTCGCAGATGATACATTGGATTTTGAGCAGCGGCTTTGTATAATCTTCAAATGGAGCCAGCTGCTTATGCGTCCTGAGATATTGCTTTATTCGTCTTTGCTCCTTGCACTCCCCACAGATCTTCTGATAAGGCTCCGCAATAAAAACCTTCTTGCACTTCGGGCAGCATTTCAGGCTCATCCTGTACATGACAATCACCGATGCGATTATATAGAAAGACCGGCAGAAAATCAAGATTTCTTCCTGCTCAACGTGTCCACCGCAATTTTTTCTTGCATCTCGTGCATGTAAGAGGCTCCCGGACACCTGTCAAGAGGCGGTGTGAACCCATGGCATAAATGGAATCTTTTATGAAGGAAATTTATTGGACGTATTTTGCACAGCGATGCTATAATCCATCTATTAGAATTTTCAAGTGGATAAGGAGACCTTTATGAAAAAAGAAAAAATCTTGTTGGCCGTGGCGCTTTTTCTGCTTGCCGTGGCGCTTTTTCTGCTTATCGTAGTGGCTGGCGGAACATTTGTGTATTGGAGGGCTGTGGCGGACCTGACTCCGGATCCAGCCGAACCATTTACAGTGGTGAACGCAGACCTGACTTACGACGGCGTATATATCGACCTCATTGAGCAGGCCATGATTGATGCGAAATCGGAAGAACAGCAGGGCGGCTCCAATCCCGATAATTTAGAGCTCCATGTGGTCAAATACAATTCGGAGACCGGATATGTGGACGGGATCACCGCGACCAGCGCCGGGATCACGGACCGGCAGCTCAGTTTTGTGTATGGGGGCGTCCAGCTTGATCTGCACTTTGTAAACGACGTTCTGATCGGCTGTCGAAAGACCTATGAACAAGAGCTGTTGGATCGGCTGGAAGGCCAGACGTTGGAATCCTGCACCGCTGAGGAGCGGGAGGCAGCGGAAAAGGGTGCTTTGGAAGTCATTTTGAATAACGACTCCTGGGAAACAGACGAGGACTATTTGAAGCTGGTACTGGCCGACTACACGGAGCAGGTGCTGGAATATCAAAGTGAGCATCCGGGGCTACTAGTTCCCAAAAATGATTAGAGATTTGTGACTGAGCGGGGAGTGAGAGCCGTTTATGACAACAAAAGAGCGCGTAATCGTTTCTGCATATACCGGCATCCGGATGTGTGACATGGATTTGATAGAAGCATATGTCCAAGAGAAGCTCGGCCGGCCGGTTCTCTCCAACGAATGGGGGGATCAGCGTTTCCACGAGATTGTACAAGCTATGGTCGCAGAGGACTTTTTAATGCTCTGTGAGTAGCTGTGATTATTTTTCCATCAAAAGAGAGGGAGCGGGACACCGTATGCGAAGCGGACTGAGCCATTGACTGAAACAAGAGATCCAGCAAGGGGAAGCCCCTGCTGGATTTTTATATCCACCGGCTTGACACTAATATGGACACATATCTGGCACCTACATATACATAAACGGCTGACGCGGAGAAGGCGTCAGCCGTTCAATATTTTCGGATCACATTTCAAGACCGAGTTTTTCTGCGATCTCCTCTGGAGAGAGGCCGGAGGCTTTTGCTTTTTCCATTACAGTTTTCATGGTAACAGGATGGAGCAACTTTTGCTTTTGGGCCTCCAGAACTTTAATATCAGCTTTCTTTTTGGAGATTTTTTCATCGATGATTGCGATGCGTTCTTCTACAGTACGAGCAGCCATAAGAGGTACATCCTTTCGTGATCAGAAGATATGTTTATGATAATGCGGCAAAGATCCTTTGTCAATCAAATTTCCTCAAAATATGGTAAGTTCGAGTTGCCTCATGCACCCAAGAAACCCTTCCGCAAAAAACGCAGTTATCTTTGATGGGTAATTGCGTTTTTGAGCGGGCAGAGATTTACAGCAGATAAAAAGGAAAGGTATGTGATTGACGCTCCACAGTTTGCGTGTTATACTTCGGTTAGCCATAGCAAACTACATAGAAGCGCTAATTTACAATCAGGGAAATGGAGGAACGATATGCGTTTAGGCTCTTTTCAGCTTCCCAATGATGCAAGTCTGTCCTATGCGGAATATGGGACATCAACGGGCAAGCCGGTACTCTTGCTTCACGGCTTGGTGGGAAGCATATGTTCAGAGGGAATGGAGGGGTCTCTTTGCGGACTGCCCATGAGGGTAATCGCTCTTGCCCGCCCTGGTTATGGAGACTCCGACTACTTCGATATGGACTGCGTAGCCGACTGGGGCCGGCTGCTGACTGAATTTTGGGATCACCTGGGTCTCCAGAGCTTTGACATCGTGGGCATCTCCGCCGGCGCACCTTATGCGTATAGTCTGGCGGCCCTCTACCCTGATCGAATCGGTACTGTCTATATCAACAGCGGCATACCTGCGGTCTGCTTCCCAAATATTCTGGCGCAATATCCGGCTCAGGAGGCGGCGCTCTATCATGCGTTCCGCGGCATGTCACGGCAAGAGGTGGGGCAGGCTTTATATGACAGTTATCTTCCCCTCTTTCCCGAGGCGGCCTTGCAAGGGCGAGACTTCCGGGACTCTATGGGCGGCGATCTCCGGAATATCGGTCAGGAAGCTAAACTACAGGAAGCACCTTGGGGATTTGAGTTATCTGAGGTGCGATGTCCGGTAGTATTACTACACGGGACAGCTGATTCCGAGGTGCCTTATGGCGCCATGGTGGAGACCGTCAAAAGGCTTCCCCATGCCCGCATCATCAAACTGGAGGGGGAAGAACACGCATCTCCCGCAATCACGGACAGATTGATGGCGGAATTGCTCCAGTCGGACAATGTATAAAAGGAGAGAAAGTTGATATGAGCATTCGATACAAACTGGCTTCTGCAGCGCTCCGGGCCGCCGGGACGAAAAAGCTGTTCGCGCTGCCGGAGGAAGAACTGCTGGAGAAAGTGCGCGGGATGAACCGCAGACGGCAGTTCCAGATGCCAAAAGATCATAAAGCAGTCTACGGTGATCGATTGATCCTGGGGCAATATCACTGCCTTACCATTCAATTGGGACAAAAGAGGACAAAAAAGGCGATCCTGTACTTGTTCGGAGGTGGGATGATCGTCGGTCCTGACCAGGGCGATATTAAGACAGCGCGGGATTTTGCTGTCCGTAGCGGCTCCGACTGCTGGTTCCCATACTATCCGCTCTGTACAGACCACTGTATCACAGAAACCTATGAGATGGTGCTTCAATGCTACCGGGAGATGGCAGAGTGCTACGGGGCGGAGCACATCTCGCTGGTGGGCTTTTCCTCCGGCGGCGCACTGGCTGTCGGGCTTCCGCTTCACCTCAATGCGCTGAACAGGCCGACGGGGATGCCCCGACAGGTTATCGCGGTGTCGCCCGGCAGTATTCCCAGTTCTCAAAAGGAGCGGGCGGAGATGCAGGCGTTGAACAGCCGCGACGTGATGGTGGATGCCGCCTTTATGGAGACGGATCGGAAGATTATGACAAAGGGACAGCCGGTACCTGTCTATATGCTCTCTGGTCCCAAGGGGGATTTTACCGGCTTGCCGCCGGTTCACTTCTACTATGGTGGGGATGAAGTTCTCTCTGTAGTGGCGGAGTCTTTTGCCGATGCCTGCAAAGCGGCGAATGTCCCCTACACCATGACCATCGCCCCGGGAATGTGCCACTGCTATGCAATGGTGGAGTGGTTTCCAGAGGGGCGTCAGGCCCGCGAAGAAATTATAGGGCTATTGCGCTGAGAAGGGACACCATGCCTCCATTTGTTTTTTGCATACAGGACTGCTATTATATTCGGGCCGCCTATCAAAATCCCCGTCCGCACCGGCACTTCGCCGCCCATGTTTTGATCGGGCTGGATGGGCCTTTCATCACCGAGATAGACGGAAAACACATGCAGGCCACAGGCATTGCCATTGCCTCCAATGTCGTCCATACAGTCCGTACAGACGCCGACCTCCTTGTGATTTTCATCGATGAACTGACCCCCATGGCCCGATTCGTCAAGTACGTGCTCCTGCAGGGAATGTCTTGCCGTTCCTTGGGAAAGGAAACTGCGGCTGCAGTCAGCGGTTTATGGCAGAATGTCCGCACAGAGGAGGAGGCTGTACGGGCGGCGAAGGGTACCGGGAATCTGCTGGGTCTGGAGAAACTGGTGCCGCCAGAGGAGGACAGCCGAGTGCTGGCTGCCGCCGCCTATATGAAACGGGCTCAGGCACTGGAGGCGGTAACTATCCAGGAGGTGGCTCAAGCTGTTCATCTGTCACCCAGCCGTCTGACTCATCTGTTTCACCAGGAGACCGGGATCTCCCCGCGACTCTATCTGGCAAACCTGAAACTGGAACGGGCTTTTTACCGGATGCAGGAGGGGATGACCCTCACAGAAGCCTGCATGGCCGCGGGCTTTGCCACACCTTCCCACATGGCAGATACCAGTCAAAATCTGCTGGGGCTCTCCATGTCCTATGTAAAGGAGATTGTTTCGGGCTCCTACGATACCCTGGACCACAAAACAGCAGATAGACAGAAGTACCCTGCGGACCTGCTGTGATACAATGCCCCCATCTGATCCAAGAAAGGGGTATTTTCATGTCAAACGAATTCCTCAGCGGCAGTTATCAGTTCAATAACAGTCCGCTCTATAACTTTCAACTCAATCGGGTTGTCCTGTGGAACCACGGAGATCCGGCAGAGGTGGCGGCCAGGGGAAAGGAGATCACAGATTTTGCATCCTGGGAGCGAGTGTTAAAGGAGTTATCCTATCAGGCAGAACGGCGGAAGGACTGGGCCGCGGCGGCGGGTTACCTCCGTATGGCAGAGTTTTTTATGGTGCCGGACACGCCGGAGAGCCGAGATGTCTATGACCGGGCCCAGGAACTGTTCTATGCCAATTTTGCCCACCTTTTCAGCCCCCAGGGCGGCCCCATTCACCGGGATGAGGTTCCCTATGAAAGCGGCACACTCCCATGCTGGCGGATCACGCCCTCCGGAGACAAGCGGGGGACTATCCTGTTCCACGGCGGCAACGACTCGCTTCTGGAGGAATTCACAGACCTCCTGCTCTATCTGGCCCGGGGTGGCTATGAAATTCTGGCCTTTGAGGGCCCCGGACAGGGGGCTGCACTGCGGAAGTCCGGTTTGACTTTTACGCCGGAGTGGGAGAAGCCGGTGGGCGCGGTATTGGACTTTTACGGTGCGGAGGATGTCACCATTGTGGGCGTCTCCCTAGGCGGCGAACTCGCCATGCGGGCGGCTGCTATGGAACCGCGTATCCGGAGAGTTGTTGCCTGGTGCGTCCTGCCCAGCATCTATGGAGCGCTGATGGCGGACAAGCCGGCAGAAATCCGTACAACACTGGAACAGTTGCTGTCTGAAAAACAGCGTGAGAAGGTCCTTGCCCTTTATACAGGGCTCTCCGAGCAAAATCCACTCTTCCGCTGGTCTATCCAGCACGCGAACTATGCCTACGGGACGGCGGATGTCTACGAGTATTTGCAAAGGGCTAAGGCATTTACCATTGAGCCTGTGGCCGACCAGATTACACAGGATGTATTGCTCATTAGCGCCAGAGAAGATCTGATGGTTGGCTTTGATCTCTATAAAGAAGAAATTGACCTGCTGAAAAGCGCTCGCACACTGGAGTTCGCAGTGCCCGGCGCAGCCATCCACGGCCAAGCCCACTGCAATATGGGAAATCCTCAATATATCCTAGACCTGATCCTGAATTGGAATAACCGGTTGTTACAATAACGGCTGATTTATAAAACCGCGGCTGTCTCAGATGGCTGCGGTTTTTTATGTATATCAGGCATGAGGTTTATAAAATAAAGACCATTTTCAGAAAAATATTCTTTATTCTGTTGACAACTGCATCCATGTCTGCTATTCTTGTTTTGCGACCAAATATAAAATAACAGTCGCAAAGGAGGGGCACAATGTCACCTAAAATTTTCAGTATCACCGATAGGGAGGAGCTGCGTGTCAAAATGCTGGACGCGGGCTTCGAGCTTATCAAGCAGTATGGCATGACCCACGCCTCGGTGGAGAAGATCACCCAAGCCGCCGGGCTGGGCAAGAGCACCTTTTACAACTTCTTTTCCTCCAAGGAGGAATTTGTCACCGGCATCATGGAGTACCAACGGGACCGGGTGAAGCAGCATTTTGAAACCCTTCTGAACGGCCGGGAAAAGATGACCGCCGCCGAGGGAAAAGAGTATCTGAAACTGATTGTGTTCAGCCAAAACAGTATCTACCAGTACCTAACTGTGGAGGATATGGAAAAACTCCGCCGTGCATCCTCACCGGAATGCGTGACCCCGGATGATGCCGACTATGACCAGCGGGAGGCCCAAATCCTGCACGGCCTGCTGGATCACATGGAGGGAGTGCGGCAGGATGTGGACCTCCATGTAGCAGCCAATCTCATCAAAATCATGGCTATGGCTAAGGTCAACCGGGAGTCCCTGCACACCGACGCCCTGGACCGCACGCTGGAGCGGATCTACGAACTGTTGTTTTCTTTGATTTTCAAGGAGGACGCCTGAGCGCGTCTTTCTTTTTCAGCGGAAGTTAGTTATTGCTAATCGAGGAGCGACCCATATGAAAGAAAAAACGAAAAAAGAAAAACAGGGCCATGCCCGCCTGTTTGAGCTGGCCGGTGCGCGGAAAAACAAGCTGACGCTGGCCTGCCTTTTGTCTGTCCTCTCCTCCGCGGCGCGGATTGTGCCGTTTTTCACCATCTACGGCGTGGTGGTGGAGCTGCTGGCCCATTACACGGCTCCGGCGGAGGCAGACCAAGGGAAAATTCTTGCCCTCTGTGCCATTACCTTCGGCGCGGCGCTGGTCTATGGCGTCTGCGCTTACGCTTCCTCAGCAATTTCCCATACGGCGGCCTATGAGATCATTTATGAACTGCGCCTCCAGCTGATGGAAAAGCTCTCCCGTATCTCCTCCGGCTACTTTACCGGCACCACCCAGGGGGCCATCAAAAAGATTGTCTCCGATGACTCCGACCAGATTGAAGCGTTCCTGGCCCACCATCTATGCGAGATCGCCGCGGCGATAGCCACGCCGGTGTTCACCCTGCTGTACCTGTTTTTCATGGATTGGAGGCTGGCGCTGGTGACGCTGCTGCCCATCTGCATCTCCCTCTGGATGCTGTCCTCCTGTCTCAGACAGCCGGACAAGGCGGCCCTTCAAGCAGAACTTCACGATGCCCAGGAGCGGATGCAGGGCACCGTGGTAGAGTACATCCACGGCATGAGTGTGGTGAAGGTGTTCAACCGGACCCTCAGCGCCTTCCGCCGGTACGAGGGCGACCTGAATCACTTCACCGATGTGGTGGAGCGGACGGCACGGGCCAACGCCAGGCCCATGGGCGCCTATTATGCCTTTTTCGGGGCGCAGCTTTTGTTCCTGCTTCCGGCGGCCCTGCTGCTCATCCCCACGGCAGACAGCTATCTGGATTTCCTGCCCGTCATTCTGCTGTTCTTTCTGGTGGGCGGCGGATTGAAGGAGCCGCTGGAAAACATGATGCAGATGGTGATCCTCTCCAGCCGCATCCTGGAGGGCGTCCGCCGCATGGACAACATCCTCCGTCAGCCGGAGCCGGATCAGGAGGGAACCGGAAATCCAACTGCCTTCGATGTGGAATTTTCCAATGTGGAGTTTGCCTATACCAAAGGCATCCCGGTGGTGGATCATGTCTCTTTCCGTCTCCCCCAAGGAACGGTGACAGGGTTGGTCGGCCCCTCCGGCGGCGGGAAGTCCACTCTCGCCCAGCTTCTTCTGCGCTTTTATGAGCCCCAGGCGGGAAGCATCCGAATCGGAGGGGTGGACATCCGGGACATCCCACCGGACCGGCTGGCCGACCTGGTGGCCTATGTGTTTCAGGACTCCGTGCTGTTCACCGACACCATTGAGAACAATATCCGTATGGGCAACACCGCAGCCACCATGGCGGAGGTAGAACAGGCGGCAAAGAACGCAGGCATCCACGAGGTGATCCAGGCGCTTCCCAAAGGCTATCAGACTGTGGTGGGCCGGGACAACGCCTATCTCTCCGGCGGAGAGAAGCAGCGCCTTGCCATCGCCCGGGTCTTTCTGAAGGACGCGCCCATTGTCATTCTGGACGAGGCAACCGCCTACGCCGACGCTGAGAACGAGGCCAAGATCCAGGCCGCCTTTGCAAAGTTGGCGCGGAACAAGACCGTACTGATGATTGCACACCGGCTGAAAACCGTGGAGCGGGCGGATCAGCTCCTGGTCATGGAGCGGGGGCGGCTGGTGGGCGCCGGCACCCACGAAAAACTGTTGGATTCCTGTGCGACCTATCAAAAGCTGGTGGAGGCCAATCAGCGGCGGGACCGCTGGAGTATCGGGAAAGGAGTGGTACGGGCATGAAAATCAAAGAATGGTTTCAGATGATGACCCTGGGCCAGCCGTATAAATATCTGCGGCTCATGCTCTGGTGTCTGTTTGACAGTATTGTGATGTCCATTCCCTACGGCCTGATGCTGGGGGCGGTCTACTATCTGCTGGCCCCCCTGGCCCAGCCGGGGACGGCTCTTCCGACAACCGCCCTCTGGCTTTCGGTGGGAGGTTTCCTGGCCCAGTTGATCGCCTACTTCTTTATCCGGCAGAAAACCTACATCGACGCCAGCACCGGCTATGCCGGCATCATCAAGGACTCTCAGATCACCCTGGGCGAACACCTGCGGCAGCTCTCCATGGGCTTTTACTCCGCCCGTGACGCAGGAGACCTGTCCACTGTCCTGCTGCGGGACTATCAGACGGTGGGAGACCTGTCCCAGCAGATGCTCCCCCAGGTGGCGGTCATCCTGATCCGCTTCGTTCTGGCCGCTGTGCTGTTGGCGGCGTTTGACTGGCGGATGACGCTGGCCGTCTTTCTGGTCATCCCGCTGGCGCTCCCGTTCGCGTTCCTGAGCCTGCGCCGGATGGGACGAATCAGCGCGGATCTGCAAAATGCCCAGCGGGAAGTGGCGTCCGGAATCCTGGAATATGTCAGCGGCATCCAGACCCTGCGGGCCTTCCATATGGCGGGCGCCCAGTTCCAGAGCCTGAAGCGTTCCTTTGAGCGGGAGCGCAGCGCAGCCATCCACATGGAGACAGGGGCGGCGGCTCCGGTGAGTATGCTGGGTCGGTTTGTCCTCAGTTGCGGTATCGGCCTCGTGATGCTGACGGGGGCGTTTCTGCTGACCCGCGGGGAGTTGGAGCCCTTCTATTATCTGGCGTTTTTGATCCTGACACTCACTATCTACGAGCCGGTGCTGACCCTGTTTACCTTTATTGCGGACTTCTCCCGCACCCGCCGCAGCGGGGAGCGCATCCAGGCGCTGTTCCAGGAGAGGCCTCTGCCGGAGCCGGAGGTCAGCCAGACCCCACAGGGGACGGATATTACCTTCGAGCATGTCTCATTTGCCTACGGGGAAAAAGAAGTGCTCCATGACATTTCCCTCCAGTTCCCGGCCCGGAGCGTTACTGCCCTGGTGGGGCCCTCCGGCTCCGGCAAGTCCACTGTCACCCGGCTGGCCGCCCGATTCTGGGATGTGACCGGGGGCGCTGTGCGGCTGGGCGGCGTGGATGTGCGGGATATGAGAACGGACGAGATACTGGGACGGATCAGCGTGGTCTTTCAGGATGTCTACCTCTTTCACGATTCAATAGAGGCCAACATCCGTATGGGAAAGCCGGATGCCACCATGGAGGAGATCATGGAAGCGGCGAAAGCGGCGGCCTGCCACGACTTCATCATGGCTTTGCCCGATGGCTACCAAACCATCGTGGGAGAGGGCGGCTCTACACTCTCCGGCGGTGAGAAGCAACGCATTTCGATTGCAAGGGCGCTTTTGAAGGATGCGCCCATCGTCCTGCTGGACGAGGCAACCGCATCCCTCGACCCTGAGAATGAGGTATTGATCCAGCAGGCGATCTCCGCTCTGGTAGCGGAAAAGACGGTCATCGTCATTGCCCACCGGCTTCAGTCCATTATGAGCGCGGACAACATCATTGTGCTGGAGGACGGCTGGGTGGCCGAGTCGGGAACTCATGAACAGCTTCTGGCCCGGGGCGGCATTTATGCGAATCTCTGGGCGGAACAGAGCCGGGCTGGCATCTGGCGGCTATAAGAATAAAAATATCTGTAGAAATAAAATTGTCCTGCCAAGGCAGGGCAATTTTATTAAGTGAAGGACATATGGCTTTACTTGGTAAGACGAGCCGCCATAGCCAAAAGCATCTACAGAGCCGCATTGACAAACTACATACTTTATGATAATATATCAATGATATATAGCGGCGATATATTGAAAAGAGTTGGTTTCAATATGACTAAGTACACAGAAACACAACGCAAAATCCTTGAAGTAGGAAAAGAAGAATTTTTAGCGAAAGGCTTCAAAGATGCCTCTCTTCGTGGAATTGTCAAGGCGGCCGGTTTTACCCAAGGTGCATTTTACGGCTACTATCCAGACAAGGCGGCTCTCTTTGATGCGTTGGTGTCCGAGGCCGCAGATACGCTGATGGAACAGTTCAAGGCGGCCCAGCGGGCGCATTATGATCTGATTACAGAGGAAAAAACAGCGCAGAGCCAGGAACTGTCGACCGATTATCTGAATTATTTTATCAATTACATTTATGACAATTTCGATGCATTCAAACTGGTGATATGCTGTTCTGAAGGGACTCGATACAGCAACTATGTACATGAACTTGTGGAACTTGAAGTTTCCCAGACGGAAAAGTATTATCAGCAGCTCCGGCAGCTCGGCAAGGTAGAAGGCGTAGTCAATCACGATCTGCATCACATGATTACCAGTGCCTATTTTACGGCTGTTTTTGAAACAGTCGTCCACGACATGAGCCGGGAACAGGCAATAGGGTATGTCAATGAACTGGCAGTCTTTTTTAACTGTGGCTGGAGCGGCCTGTTAAGGCTCAAATGAGCCTTAACTTTTTACAGAAAAGTTAGCGATAACTAACCTTTGAAGAGGAGTTGTTATGAATACCCATATTATCTCCCGCAGCCGAAATACGAACCCAATCACAGTTCTGATGCAGGGACAAAGCGACCAGCAGAGCATACAAAAAATACGGATTAGGCATTTGGCTGGCGGATGGAGGAAACTGTATGGATGACAAAAGTATAGAAAAGTTGCTGAAGAAAAGCAAACTGGCCTCAGCGTATGCGATGCTTCCTTCTCCAGAACTGAGGAGGGCGATTGCTATAGAGTATGGGAGGCTGTTAGGAGAAAACGATCTGTCTGATCCAATGCTGGCCGGGCATCTCAGGACTTCCATTCTTCCGGCCGTTGCATTCCACCGCTGTCTGCAAGAATATGGATATACCCAATCTGCCTCCCTCATGGCAATTCGTGCTGCGGTATTGAAAACTGCCAAACCCATGGCAAATATTTTTCAGGGGATGGGAAGACTGCCTTTCTTTTTCTCAATTTTCCGTATCATGTGCTCTATTTCCACGAAACACAGCTTTGGCCCGAAAGGATGGGTATTTGAGTGGAAACGGAATGATGCGTATGCAATCGAATGGGACTGCCGCTCCTGCCTGTATGTCGATGTGTTTCGCCGATACAGTGTGCCGGAGCTGGCACCCATTTTCTGCGAAAGTGATGATGTAATGTATGGGAACATCCCCGGTGTTCGATGGGGCAGGGACCAGACCATCGGCGGAGGAGATAAGGTATGCAATTTCTGCTTTTATAACGAGAAAAAGGAGGGCCTTCAAAATGAAACAGGCAAATAAATGGACGGTCAAGGATGTAATCACAACGGTGCTGCTGACCGTACTGCTCATTGTCATCCAGATGGTCGTCAACATGGTCTGCATGGTAAATGATTTCGTCAGCATGGTACTGTCGGTGGGCTTCACAATGCTGCTCTGCGCACCGGTTTATTTCCTGATGGTCAGCCGGATCCATAAGCGTTTTGTTTCCTTGATCTACATGACGATCCTAGGCTGCGTATTCCTAATCATGGGCAACTGGTATCTGCTGCCCTATTACATCGTCGTCGGCCTCATCTGCGAGGCGATCCTTTGGAAAAACGGCTGGGAGTCGAAGGGGAAAATGACGGCTGCATGGACGATCTCAAGCCTTCTGTACAATGGAGTCAATCTTCTGCCCATCTGGTTCTTCTGGGACACTTATGAAGCCTTCGCCCTCTCCAGCGGCATGGAGCAAAGTTACATTGATTCCTTTGTCCGCTATTACACCTCAGCGGGATGGCTTGCGGCGATCATTCTCTTCACGGTTATCTGCGGCTTCCTCGGCAGTATGATTGGCGGCAAATTGATTCAGAAGCACTTCAAAAAGGCGGGCGTACTCTGATGCGGCGCAGCCACCTTGCCGTCCTGACGAAATTATGGGCGCTACTCTGTGTGACTGTTGGAGTATCTCTGACCTCCAACGCTGTACTGACCTGTACCTTGACCCTGCTCGGTTTTACATACCTGGGGTTTCAGCGAAATTGGCGGCTTCTGCGTTCTTTTGGGGTGTTTTATCTCCTGTTGGCAGTTCTCTTGTATCTAATTCGTTTCCACGGATTCCATATGGCGATCTTCTCGGAATTCTATGTGCTGATGCTCTGGAACCTGTCTCCGGTTTTCCTTGCGGCCTGGGATCTCATTACCACGCCCCCCGGTGAGCTCGCGGCGTTTTTCTCCCGCATTCATATGCCCACGCCTGTGATCCTTGGACTCTTAGTCGTATTCCGTTTTTTTCCTACCATGAGGAGTGAAGTAAAAAGCGTGGGGCGCTCCATGCGCAACCGTGGGCTGACGGCTCCGGCGCAGCTTGTACGCCATCCGGCGGTATCCTGTGAGTATGTGCTTGTCCCCCTACTTTTGCGATGCCTGCAGATTGCCGACCAGTTGGCGGTTTCTGCCGTGGCCAGGGGCGCGGAGTATCCGGGCAAGCGGGGCAGTTATTATGGGAAAAGACTCGGAGCGCCCGACTATATTTGGTCTGGCGTTTGGACGGCCGCAACCACCGTGTTTCTCGCTGTAGGGGGTGTTCGCATATGATAAGTCTGGGGAATGTGACCTTTCAATATGCGGGCTGCGAGGAGGGGGTAAGGAATATAGACCTCACCATCCGCGACGGGGAATGTGTTGTATTGACCGGTCCCTCCGGTGGAGGAAAGACAACGCTGACCAGACTGATCAACGGCCTTGCTCCCGCCTATTATCCGGGGAAGCTGACCGGAAGCCTCCGGCTTGATGAAACAGAGCTCACCACAATGCCAAGCTGGCGCATAGGGCAGGAAATAGGAAGCGTGTTTCAGGACCCGAAAAGCCAGTTTTTCTCCTCAGAACTGGCGGGAGAGGTTGCCTTTGCCTGCGAGAACTGCGGTATGTCCACGGAAGAAATACGGCGGCGCACCGATGAAGCCATTGTTGCGCTTGGACTGGAACGGCTGCGGGAGCGGCCACTGGACGTTCTGTCCAGCGGGGAGAAGCAGCGGACGGCGATTGCGTCTGTTTACGCCTTGCGGCCTCGCGTTTATGTCTGCGACGAGCCCACGGCGAATTTAGACAATGAGGGGACTACACAGCTTGCGGAAATCCTGAGGAAGTTGAAGACGGAGGGCAATACGCTCGTGATTGCTGAACATCGTCTGGCTTGGCTTCAGGGGATTACCGACCGATATATCTACATTTCCGATGGTGCGATCCAGTGGGAAAAGACTGCGGCGCAGATGCAGGCGCTTACCTGGGAAGAACGCCAAACCTATGGGTTGCGGGAGAGCACCGAAGGAAAGTGGACACCGCCTGTACCTGTAAAACCGGAGCAGAATCCTATGCTCTCGGCGCTCCGCCTGTCCTGCAGGCGGAAGAAAAACTGGATTTTTTCAGAGCTGAATTTTTCACTGTACAGCGGACAAATCACTGCTTTGAATGGGAAAAATGGCGCAGGGAAGACCAGCTTGGCCATGGTGCTGACGGGACTTTGGAAACAGAGCTCTGGAGAAATCCAAATCGAGGGGAAACGCCTTGCGGCAGGAAAGCGCCGCAGAGCCGTATGGTACAACTCCAACGATACGGGCACGCAATTTTTTACAAACAGCGTCACGGAAGAACTGCTGCTTTATTCAGACTACGCTCCGGAACGGCTGGAGCGGGCCAGAACATTGCTGAAAAAGCTGGGCTTGTATGCGTACAAGGACACACACCCAGCCGCTCTTTCCGGCGGTCAGAAACAGCGGCTCTCCATCGCCTGCGGCATTTTGTCGGATCGTGGTATTCTTATCTTCGATGAGCCAACCAGCGGGCTTGATGGCGGCAATATGGGGATTGTCGCAGATGTGTTCCGTACAGAAGCGGAAGCCGGAAAAACAATTCTTGTGATTACCCATGACAGGGAACTGATGCACCGTTGCTGCGATGATGTCGTTACGCTTGCATAGCATTTTCAAGGAGGACTACATGGAGAAAAAAAGATCTGCCACAGCGTCTGGAGAGGACTATTTGGAGGCTGTATTGGTGCTCCAAAAAGAAAAAGGTATGGTGCGCTCTGTGGATGTGGCCCGGCATATGGGAGTCTCCAAACCCAGCGTATGCCATGCGGTAGTTACCTTGAAAAAGGGCGGTTTTCTCACTATGGATGAGGACCTCTTTCTCCGCTTGACCGATATAGGCCGAGAGGTAGCAGAGCAGACCTATGAAAAGCACTGCTTCTTCACCCATCTGCTGATGGAGGCTGGCGTGGAGCCAGAAATAGCGGAACAGGAAGCTTGCCGAATAGAGCATGTGATCAGCGAGGACAGTTTTCAGAAATTGGCCAACCTGTATCAGAGGAGACCTTCAAATGCAAGGTCAATAGAGGACGAGGGGGAAATTTGATGTGGAAACAGGTCCTTCTGATTGATGATGGATTGCTGTAATAGTATTTCTTCTTAAAAACCGCAGTTGCCCTAAATGGGTGCCTGCGGTTTTTTTCATCGGGTCTATCTGTCTGTGTATGGCGATGAGAACAAGACGCTTGACAGGCTGAACACTGCGTGCTATATTGTAAACATCGTTAGCGAACAACGATAACAAAGAAAGGAGGCAAGTATGCCGAAGGACAAGACGGAAACCCACGAACGGATCATACCGGCCGCCATGAAGATCTTTCTGGAAAAAGGCTTTGAAAAGGCCACCATGCGGGAGATCGCGGAGGAGGCGGGCATCACCGCCGCCGGACTGTACCGCCACTTTGTAGACAAGGAGGCCATGTTCGCCGCCCTGGTGGAGCCGGTACTCTCTGAACTTCAGAAGTGGTGTGAGCGGACGCGGCAGGTGGACTATGACTTTCTGGAGCAGGGCGACCTGGATGCCATGTGGGATTCAGGCAATGATTTGGGCCTGGTGGTGGAACAGATCTATTCCCATTTCAACGAGTTCAAGCTGCTGCTTTGCTGTTCTGCCGGGACCAAGTACGCCTGGTTTCTCCACGATATTGTGGTTATGGAGCAGCAGGAGACGCTGGCCTACATGGAGGAAGCGAAGAAGCATGGCGTCCCGGTAAAAGAAGTGGACCCCAAAGAACTCCATCTGCTTATGACCGCCTATACCAACGCCCTCTTTGAAGTGGTAGTCCATGACTTCACCAAGGAGGAGGCCCTGCACTACCTGGATACGATGCACCAGTTCTTCATTCCCGGCTGGCGGGCCATCCTGGGGCTTTGAACAGCCCCTTTTTTCTACATTTGAGTTAGCGAAAACTAACTAAAATCCACAACAGGAGGTGCGTATGTAAATGAAGCGTGTATGGACGGCCAGGAGCCTTGCTGCCGTGCTCGGCGGGTCCCTGCTCTATTTCCTGATCACGGTGCTGGTGATGATGTGTGGGTCATTTTCCCCCTTGTTCTGGGTCTTTCTCCCGGCCATCACCGCCGCCGCATCGGGGTGGCTGTATCTGTATCTGGCGGCCCGAACGCCCCGGTTTGGGGTACCGGTACTCATGAACTTAGTGGTGCTTCTGCTGTTCCTGGCGGCGGGTGAGCTGTCCGGCTGGATGGCGGTGACGCTGGCGGCCGGAGCGGTGCTGGCGGAGCTGGTGCGGCGGCTGGGCGGGTATGAGAGCCTGCGGGCCGCCCGCTGGAGCTTTCTCCCGCTGGCCTTCAGCTCCAGCGGGAGTCCACTCTACATTTGGATCGACCCGGCCCGGACGGCAGCCAGCGCCGCGGAAGAGATGTCCCCAGCCTATGCCGCGGCGGTGGAGGGGCTTGCCACGCCGGGGATGCTGGTCCTGATGCTGGCGGCCATCATCGTGGGCGCCGCCATCGGCGCATGGCTTGGGAGCCCGCTTTGGAAACGCGGTCAGGCCCGAATCCATATCAGAAAAGCATGAGCCGTATCGGAATACGGCGGAAAGGAAGTGCAGAATGAAAACAAAACGGGAAAATCCCCTGAAAGTCCTCTTTTCCTTCTCTGGAGAGGCCAGGGGAAAAATGACTGGCTCGGTGATCCTGGCCTTTATCGGAGAGATGTTCGGCATGGCCCCCTATTTTGTGGTGACCCTGCTGGCGAAGGAGCTGTATGAGGGCACTGCCACGGTGGAACGTGCGGCGGTCATGGCGGTGACGGCGGCGGTGTGCATGTGCCTGCGGGCGTGGCTTACCGGCCTGTCCTCCATGCGCAGCCATACAGTTTCCTTCACCATCCTGAAGAACATCCGGTGCGCTCTGGCGGATAAAATGGCGAAGGTCCCCATGGGCGTCATGCTGGAGACCCCCTCCGGCACCTTCAAGACTTTGATGGTGGACAATGTGGGGCGGCTGGAGGACATCATCGCCCACATGGTGCCGGAGCTTCCCTCCAACCTGGCCGGACCGGTTTTCAGTATCATCCTGGTGTTCGTTCTGGACTGGCGGATGGGGCTGGCCGCCTTCATTACCGTCCCCCTGAGCCTGGTGTTCGCCGTGTGCATGATGCGGGGGTACAAGGAGAAGATGGCCGTCTACCTGCGCTCGGGCAACGAGATGAACGCCGCCCTGGTGGAGTATGTGGGCGGCATCCAGGTCATCAAGGCGTTCGGGCAGGGGAGCAAGAGCTTCGGGGAGTTCTCCCGGTCGGTCAACTTTTTCCACGACAGCACCCTGGCCTGGTGGCGGCAGAGCTGGTTTTGGATGGCGGGCTTCAAGGCAGTGCTCCCCTCCACTTTACTGGGCACGCTGCCCGTGGGGGCGTGGCTCTATATGCAGGGCACGCTGGAGCTGCCCCTGTTCCTGGCCTGCATCATCATCCCCTTCGGTTTTATGGCCGGGCTCATCAAATTCGGTTTTGCCCTGGGCCAGCTCTCCTACATGGCTCCCAACCTGGACCCCATTCAGGACTTTCTCGCCACGCCGGAGCAGCGCCGGCCTGAAAAGCCGGTGAAGCTGGGAGAGCGTTCCTTCCGTTTTGACCGGGTGTGCTTCTCCTATGATGGGAAGAAGGAGGTCCTCCACGATGTGAGCTTTACCGCCCGCACCGGGCAGATCACCGCCATTGTGGGGCCCTCCGGCTCCGGAAAATCCACCATTGCCAAGCTGATGGCCGGCTTCTGGGACGCCACAGGCGGGACGGTCTCCTTCGGCGGGCAGGACATCCAAAATATTCCCTTTGACCAGCTCATGGGGGAGATCAGCTATGTGGCCCAGGACAACTTCCTCTTTGACAGGTCCATCCGGGAGAATATCCGCATGGGTGATCCCAGTGCCACCGACGCGGAGGTGGAAGCTGCGGCCAGGGCCGCCAACTGCCATGACTTTATCATGAATCTGGAGCAGGGGTACGATACCCTGGCCGGAGACGCCGGGGACCGGCTCTCCGGCGGAGAGCGCCAGCGCATTACCATCGCCCGGGCCATGCTCAAAAAGGCGTCCGTCATCATCCTGGACGAGGCAACCGCCTTCGCTGACCCCGAGAGCGAGGCGCAGATCCAACAGGCCATCTCCCGCCTGGTGCGGGGCAAGACCCTGATCGTGGTGGCCCACCGGCTGAACACCATCCAGAACGCGGATCAAATTCTGGTGATCGACCAGGGGCGGCTTGCCGCCTGCGGCCGGCAGGAGGAGCTGCTTAACACCTGCCCCCTGTACCGGACCATGTGGGAGCAGTATCAAAGCACGGCGGCTTTTGCCGGAAAGGAGGTCAACTGAATGTTCCATACCATCAAACGGATTCTGGATATTGCCGGAGACCAGAAAAAATACATCTATGCGGGCATTGTCTGCAACATCCTGAAAACCTTTTCCATGGCCATGATGCTCATGGCGGTCTATGTGGTGATCTCCCATCTGGACAGCCTCACCGCCGAGGTGATCGGACAGGGCCTCGGCATCCTGATCGCCAGCGTGTTCGGCCGTTTCCTGTTCCAGTGGCTGGAGGACATCTCCATGAGCGCCAAGGGCTTCGACATCTTCCGGGACTACCGGCTGGCTATCGGCGAGAAGATGAAAAGCGCCCCCATGGGCTACTTCTCCGACCAGCGCCTGGGCACCATCCAGACCACCCTCACCTCCACAGTGGTGGAGCTGGAGCAGTATTCCATGCTGTTTATCACGGACATCACCGGCGGCGTGTCCATGTCGGTCATCATCATTGTAATGATGCTGTTTTTCAGCCCCTGGTTCTCCCTGCTGTCCCTGGCGGGCCTGCTGGTGGGCCTCTATGTGCTGGGAATGGTGCAGAAAGCCGCAGCGGAGCACACCCCAAAGGTGCAGGAGGCGCAGGAGGAGCTGGTCACCCAGTCGCTGGAGTACATCCGGGGCATCGCGGTGCTGCGCTCCTTCTCCCAGACGGTAGGGCAGGACGGCGCAGCGTATCAGTCCTTCCGCCGGCGGCAGAAGGCGGCGCTGGATCAGGAGAAGGCAGCCCTGCCCGCCCTGCGGCTCTATATTCTGGTGTTCAAGCTCACCGGCTGCGCCCTCATGTTCCTGTCCACCTTCCTCTACCTGCAGGGGGCCATCTCCCTGACCTATTGCTTTTTGTTCCTGGTGGCGTCCTTTATCCTCTACTCCGAGATGGAGGTCATGGGGGACGGCTCCTTCCTGGACAAGAAGATCGCCACCGAGCTGGACCGGCTGGAGGCGGTGACCAACATCCCCTCCCTGGACCGGACGGACAAGGCCCTCGCTCCCGGCCGCTTCGACATCGAGCTGAAGGATGTATCCTTCTCCTATGGAGGAGGCCGGAAGGTCATCGACCATGTTTCTCTCAAAATCCCCCAGGGGACTACCTGCGCCGTGGTGGGACCGTCCGGCTCTGGAAAGACCACCTTATGCAGCCTGATCGCCCGTTTTTGGGATGTGCAGGAGGGAAGTGTCTGCGTGGGCGGCACGGATGTGAAGGACTGCACCGCCGACAGCCTGCTGAAAAACCTCTCCATGGTCTTCCAAAATGTGTATCTCTTCCACGACTCCATTGAGAACAACATCAAATTCGGCAATCCCAACGCCACTCACGAGCAGGTGGTGGAGGCGGCCAGGCGCGCCCAATGCCACGACTTCATCATGGCGCTGCCCGACGGCTATCATACGATGGTGGGAGAGGGCGGCTCCACCCTCTCCGGCGGCGAGAAGCAGCGGGTCTCCATTGCCCGCGCCATTCTGAAGGACGCCCCCATCGTGATTCTGGATGAGGCGACTTCCAGTGTGGACCCGGAGAACGAGCATCTGCTTTTGGCCGCCATCCGGGAGCTGACGGCGGGCAAAACGCTCATTTCCATCGCCCACCGGCTCTCCACCGTCCGGGACGCGGATCAGATCGTGGTGGTGGACCAGGGACGGATCGTTCAGCAGGGGACTCACGATGCGCTGATGGCTCAGGACGGCCTCTACCGCCGGTTTGTTCAGGTCCGGGAGCAGGCCGAGGGCTGGCGGCTGGAATAACCGGTTTTTTAGGCGTCGTTCTGGAAGGTTGCAGAAAGGCCAGAGGCCGCCGGCATGATGCCGGCGGCCTCTGGCCGCTTACCGCCTGCCAGGTCTGCTGCTTGGACATATTGACAATCAGCCATTCAGGAGGAACCCAGCCTATAATTCACCAGAATAAACTGTACCTGATATTTCGGCTATTTTCAAGTTTATATCATCCTGAATGAGAATATATTACTTGTCCGTAAGCGCCTGATATAGTATATTGTGGTTAGCATACGCAAACTGATGGCATGGAGGAACGCGCAATGGAAATGAAACAACTGGAGAGCTTTGTGACCGCCTGCGAACGCGGAAGCATTTCACAAGCTGCGGCTTGCATGTATACCACGCAGCCAAACGTCAGCAAAACCATCCGTACATTGGAGCATGAACTGGGACGGCCCCTTCTGGTCCGGAGCGGGAAGGGCGTACAGCCTACGGTTTATGGGAAGACCGTACTGGAGTATGCGAAGCTGATTCTGAGGGCAACGGCTACGATCTCCTCTTTAGCCGTGCCGGATGAGCAGGACGGTCTGCGGCTGTCCACATATCCTAGCAACATGGTGTCACGCCTGTTGGTAGACTTCTACAAAACCTGGGGACCTCGAATCCATATTGAGCACCATGAGGGCACCGTGGAGGAGATCACCAACCATGTCCACCAGGGGATCTCCGAAGTCGGGATCGTATATGTGGCGCAAAAGCAGACTCCTACATTCCAACACATTCTTTTCCACAAGAAATTGGAATTTGTTCCTCAGAGTGAAAAGAGCATCTGCGTCTATGTAGGACCTCAGCACCCACTGTATCATGCGGAGAGTGTGGACTTTTCAGAACTGCCAAATCTGAAATTCATGCGGGGAGTACGGGATTTCTTTTCCATGGAACATCATCTTGAAACGGTGAGCATGGGAGTCATTGACCAAAGCGTTATGAAGCACGTGATATACAGCGACAGTGACCACTCGATCATCAATTTTCTGCTCCACACGGATGTTTGCAGTCTAGGCCTGAATTTTATGCACCGCCCCTATGAACAATATGATATCAAACCGTTGTCCATCAACGGATGCGAGCCGTTTCTCCAAATCGGCTATGTGCTGGACCCAGAGCGCCCGCTCTCGCCGCAGGCCTCCTGGCTGATAGAGCGGTTCAGGGAAATGCTGTAAGGGCATAACAAATAGTTATGGAATTCCATGAAAAACTGGCCTCTGGTAAGTCTTGACTAACTGCTGTAAAATTACAGACCGTAGTACAAGACTACAATATTTAAGACTGGAGGCATTTATGAAAAGAAGGATTTTTTCTGTGCTGTTGAGCAGCGCTCTGTTGCTGACGGCGCTCGCCGGCTGCGGGCAAGGGGGCGAAGCAGATCCAAGCGGAAGCCCGTCCGACGCAGAGAGTGAAACCGCTACGCGGGACGAGCTGATATTTGTCAACTATCGGGATATCCGGGACCTGAACCCCCACCTGTACGCCGGTGAGATGTACGCCCAGAGTATCCTTTACGATACACTGGTGAGCAATACGGAAGATGGTTATGTGGGTTGTCTGGCAGAGGACTGGACCATCAGCGATGATGGCCGGATCTATACCTTCAATATCCGGGACGGCGTAACCTTCTCCGACGGAACACCCTGCGACGCCAACGCCATTCTGGCCAACTTCAACGCGATTCTGGAAAACCGGGAGCGGCACACCTGGCTGGAGATGATGAACCTGCTGGTGAGCGTTTCGGCGCCGGACAGCGATACTTTTGTCATTGAGATGAGCGAGCCGTACTACCCCATGCTCACCGAGCTGGCTTGCATCCGCCCGTTCGCAATGATTTCCCCTAACTGCATGATCGACGGCAGCACGATGAACGGCGTCAACGGCTATATCGGGACAGGTCCTTATGTACTCACAGACTTTGTTACCGATGAGTATGCTGTTTTTGAGCGCAATGAGAATTATTGGGGTGAGGCGCCCGCAATTCAGAAGATCACTGTCAAGGTCATCCCCGACAACCAGACACGCATTATGGCCCTGGAGAATGAGGAGATCGACCTGATTTTCGGCAAGAACATGCTGGACGCTGATGCCATCAGCCAGTATGTGGACAGTGACCGGTTCACCGTAAGCTTGTCTGACCCCACCTCCACCCGGCATATTGTGCTGAACACCACCCACGATATTTTGGGAGACGTGGCGGTGCGAAAGGCGCTCCAGCACGCCACAAACCGGCAGGCCATCTCCGAGGGCATTTTCTACGGCCTGGAGCCGGCAGCGGATACCCTTTATTCCCCAACCGTCCCCTACTGTGACGTGGATTTGGAGCCTTATGCTTACGACACCGATGAGGCGGCCCGCCTTCTGGACGAGGCCGGCTGGGTTATGGGAAGCGACGGGGTCCGCGCCAAGAATGGACAGAAACTGGAACTGGACCTCCTCTACAACAGCGACAGCGTTACTGAGAAGACCATTTCCGAGTATCTTCAGAGCGAGTATCTGAAATTGGGCATCTCCCTGAACATCCACGGTGAGGAAGAACAGTCTTATCGTGATAACATGAAAGCCGGTAATTTCGATATGGTGTTCAACATCTGCTGGGGTATGCCTTATGATCCCCAGTCCTCTCTGGCTGCTATGCGGGCCCCGGTGTATGGCGACTACGCTGCACAGCAGGGACTGGAGGACAAGGCGGAGATCGATCAGGCCATCACGGATATCCTCACCTCCACCGATGAGACAGAGCGTCAGGAACTATATGACTTTGTTCTGACCCGGCTCCATGAGGACGCCGTCTACATCCCCTTGACCTATGAAACCAACAAGGCCCTTTATACCTCGGAACTGAAGGGGGTCCACTTCGGCACCGACCAGTATGATGTGGATTTCGCAAGCATGTACTTCGAGTAATCGTCGATGGCATAAGGGCCGCTTCTTTTGAAGCGGCCCTTATGATGAATTGCTTTCGCTCGCGGGATTTGCTCACGTTTTCCCCAGGCGTGAAGCACACAAGAAACACGTTTGCGAGGCTTCCACAGAAGAAAATCACAATTTTGCAAATATGTAAAAAAGAAAGGGGCATCTATGAAGCGCTATGTGATCCGCCGGCTGCTGATGGCAATCCCCCTGCTGCTGGCGATTTCCTTTGTCTGTTTTGTATTCATCAATATGATCCCCTCAAATCCGGCGGAGGTCGTCCTCCGAATTCAGCAGACGCCCATTATCACAGAGGAGGCGATTGCGGAGATGGAGGAGGCGCTGGGCCTGAACAAACCGTTTCTGGTGCGGTATTTTGACTGGGTCCTGGGCTGTCTTCAGGGAGATTTCGGTATCAGTTATGTCAATCCCGCCCGCACAGTAGCCGGAGAACTGGCCCGCTGCCTGCCAGCCACACTGCAGTTGGCGGCGGCCTCGTTTGTGATCGTGCTGGTGCTGAGCATCCCTATCGGCTTCCTCTGCGCTGTGTATAAGGACGGCTGGTTCGATAAGATTATGCGGGGGTTGGTCTTCATCTCCACCGCCATGCCTGCCTATTGGGTCGGGTTACTCCTGATGTGGGGGATCAGTGTCAAAATGGGGCTTCTACCGACCAACGGAAACGGTACTTGGCAACATATGATACTGCCCGCCTTTACCGTGGCGCTCAGCTACATCTCTACCTATATCCGGCTCATCCGCAACAATATGCTGGAGAATATGAAGCAGGATTATGTACTCTATGCCAATGTCCGGGGATTGCCTCAGCGGTCTATCCTGGTCAAGCATATCCTGAAAAATTCCATGCACACCTGCATTGTCGCCATGGGCATGAGCATCCCTCAGATGATTGCCGGCACCATCGTGGTGGAAAACGTGTTTTCCTGGCCGGGGCTGGGAACGCTGTGCATCAGTTCTATCTTTAATCGTGATTTGCCGGTCATCCAGACTTATGTGCTGTTCATCGGTGTATTGTTCGTGGTATTTAATCTAGTGTTCGACATCCTTCAGACTGTATCCGATCCCAGGCTGAGAAAGGAGAGCTGAGCTATGGGAAAACGCTTTCTGCACAACCGTGCCGCTGTGGTAACGGTGGCTTTTGTCCTCCTGATCGCGCTGATCGGCATTCTTGCCCCGCTCCTGGCGCCGCACGATCCCTATGTTACGGACATCCTCGACAAATTCGCGCCGTACAGCCTGGAATATCCGCTGGGGACTGATCACCTGGGGCGGTGTGTGCTCTCCCGCCTGATTTATGGTATCCGTCCAACACTGGGACTTGCCCTTCTGACCATGCTGGGGACCATCGCGCTGGGCGCGCTGCTGGGCGTTATGGCCGGCTACTTCCGGGGCGTGGTGGAAGAAATCATCATGCGGGTGGTGGACGTGATGCTCTCCTTCCCCAGTCAGATCATGGTGTTCGCCGTGGTGGGCCTTCTGGGGATCAATGTCCAAAATGTCATCATTGCCAATGTGTTCATCAAATGGGCCTGGTATGCCCGTATGATCCGAACCGGCGTTATGCAGTACCGGGACCGGAACTTTGTCCAGTTCTCCCGGTGAGTGGGGATGCCGGAGCGGTTCATCCTGTTCCGCCACCTTTTGCCATCCATCACCTCTGATCTTGCGGTGCTGGCTTCTCTGGATGTGGGCTGGGCCATTATCAATATCTCTACCCTGTCCTTCCTGGGACTCGGCGTGCAGGCCCCCACCCCGGAATGGGGAGCCATGCTCAACGAGGCGAAGGATGTACTCACCAGTAATCCCACCCAGATGATCGCGCCTGGTATTGCTATCGTGGTTCTGGTGTGCTGCTTTAATCTGATGGGTGACGCCCTGCGGGACGTGCTGGACCCCAAGGAGGTGGAGAAATGACCCCGGTTCTGGAATTACAAGATCTCCATGTCCTGCTCTGCGCACGTCGGCATCAGGGGGTGGAGTTGGTGAAGGGAGTTTCCTTCTCGGTATATCCTGGAGAGTGTCTTGGAATCCTTGGGGAGTCCGGAAGTGGAAAATCCATGTCTATGAAAGCGGCGATGGGCCTTTTGGATCATGGATTCCACGTGCTTGGAAGCGCCAAATTCCAGGGAGAAGAACTGCTGGGGAAAAGTGATGAAGAGCTGCGCCGTCTGAGGGGCGGCCAGGTAGGCATCATTCTCCAAAACCCGATGACCTGTTTTGACCCCCTCTACCGGATCGGAGCCCAGATTGCCGAAACCTTTGCGGCCCACAATAACTGGAGCAAGGAGGATATCCTCCAGCGATCTCTGGAGATGCTGGGGAAAATGCGGATTCGTAATCCGGAAGAGGTGTTGGAGAAGTACCCGCATCAGCTCTCCGGCGGAATGCTTCAACGGATCATGATTGGTATCGCAACCGCTATGGAGCCGGCCCTCCTGATCGCGGACGAACCCACCACAGCCATTGACGCCATCACTCAATTTGAGATTCTGGACGAATTGCTGCGGATCAAGCAGGAACACCAGACGGCAATGGTCTTTATCTCTCATGACTTGAACGCTATTTCCCGGGTGGCAGACCGGATCGTAGTCCTCAATCAGGGGCTTGTGGTGGATCAAGGGGATTTCCATCATATTCTCCATCACGCGACCGATTCCTATACCAAGCTGCTGGTGGAGAAGCGGACGGATGTGATGCGCCGGTACAGCCAGGTACTGGGAGGAAAGGAGTGCGCCTATGCTTGAACTGAAAAATATCTGCGTCAGTTTCCGAAGTGAGCGTCAGGACAAGGTGTTCGGACATACCCGTCAGCAGGTGCTCTTTGATGTGTCCCTGAACGTAAAAAGAGGGACTTGCCTCGGTATTTTGGGAGAGTCCGGCAGCGGAAAATCCACTATGGGCCGGGTGCTGTGTGGGCTCCTGAAGCCAGACAGCGGGGAGGCGATTCTGGACGGTGTGTCGGTCTACGCCTCCCGGGCGGGCCGGAGGAACCTGCAAAACAAGCTCAGTGTGGTGTTTCAAGACTACACAACCTCTGCTAATCCCCGCTTCCGTGTCAAAGACATCATTGGCGAGGGCCTGACCGTTCGGGAACGCCGGGAGAGGGGACGGCTGGAGCGAAACAAAGAAACAGCCGCCCTTCTGGAGCTGGTGGGACTTCCTGCTGATTTTGCGGACAGATTTCCCCACGAACTCTCCGGTGGCCAGCTTCAGCGGGTGTGCATCGCCAGGGCGGTGGCCTGTAAGCCAGAGGTCATCCTCTTTGATGAGGCGATCTCCTCCTTGGATGCGCATACCCAGGTCCAGGTGATGGATCTGCTGCAGGACCTGAAGGAAAAACTGGGACTGACCTATGTATTTATCACCCACGACCTGACCTCTATCACTTATCTCTGTGACGATGTGCTGTTCCTTTATCAGGGCCGTGTAACTGAATATCTGCCCGTCAGCCGCATCAGCGAGACCAAGGATGAGTACGCCCGGCGGCTGCTGGAGTCCATTGTGGTATTTGACACCGAGACTTCGGAGGTGGCCGTATGATTTTTTGTGGGACAACACTTTTGCCGGGTGAGCGGAAAAACGTACCGCTCCCGGTACCGGATGCTCCGCCTCTGAATGCAATCTGCCTGTGCGGCGCCGCACGGGGCAGAACACTGGTTGTCACAGGCGGGGTCCATGGGTGCGAATATGTGGGGCCCCAGGCACTGCGCCGCCTGGCTGGAGAACTGGACCCGGCGAGACTGTCGGGGAACGTCATCCTCCTGCCGCTGGCAAATCCCAGCGCCTTTGCTTATGTGTGATAAAGAAGCAATAGAAGTGCAAAAAATTTTGCCGTTCCTATCCGACACTTGGCCATTGTGTCGGATAGGTCGGGCGGTTATTCGGGCAAGTCAATCTTGCCGACAAAGCTGTAATAAATCTCAATGTCCTGCCTGCGGGTGCCGTTCTCATCATAGCTGCACTCATGCACCACAATTTTCTCGATCATTTCCCGCAAGAGAGTGGGGGTCAGTTCTTCAAAGGCAAGGTGCTTGCGGACAATGCCCATAAATTTCTCGGCGTTGACGGTAGCTGCCTGTGACTTGTCCAGTTCGGCTTGCAGGGCGGCGGCTCTCTTTTTCAGCTCCGCTTGCTCGGCTTCGTAGTCAGCCGACAGTTCCATGAAACGCTCATCGCTGATTTTGCCGTTTACATTGTCCTCATACAGCCGCTTGATAATGCGGCTGATTTCAGAAATGCGTTCCTGCGCCTGTTCAAGCTGCTTGATGGCTGCGGCGGTCTTTCGCTTGCCGCCGATCTCGTTCTGCTGGACAAGTAGTTTCACAAACCGGCTCTCATGCTTGGCTGCGTATTCGGTCACTTGCCGGAGATTTGCCAGGACACCAGCGGTCAACAGATCGGTGCGGATAAAGTGCGCCGTACAGTTGCGGGTGCGCTTCTTGTAGCTGCCGCAGATGTAGCAGTCCTGTTTGCGGTCTTTGTTCTGATACCGCTGCTGATACAGCACATGGCCGCAGTCGGCGCAGAACAAAATCCCGGAGAACAGCCCCACTTCATCGTAGCGGTTCGGGCGTTTGCGCTGTTTGCGTAACTCCTGCACCCGTTCCCATGTTTCCTTGTCGATGATCGGCTCATGGTGGTTCTCGAAAATGGCCTGCTTCTCGACGGGGTTCTCTATGCTGTGCTTGACCTTATAAGAAGGCTTTTCCGTTTTGAAGTTCACCAGACATCCGGTGTACTCTCGGTTTTCGAGGATATGAACGACGGTGTTGGTCGCCCATTTGCACTCATAGCCTGGGTGATAACGGCGGGTGCTGCCTGTCCGCTGATATTCCAGCGTCCCCGGCGTGGGGATTTGCTGCTCCGTCAGCATACGGGCAATCTTGGTCGGGCCGTTCCCGGCAAGGCAAAGCTGGTAAATCTGCTGCACCACCGGGGCGGCTTCCTCGTCTATAATAAAATTCTCGTCCTCGTCCATCACATAGCCGTAAACCGGCTTGCTGGTAACAGGCTTGCCGCTCATGCCTTTTGACTTTTTCACTGCCTTGATTTTCTTGCTCGTATCTCTCACCAGCCATTCATTGAACAGATTTCGCAGCGGGGTAAAATCGTTGTCCATGCCCTCGCTGGCACTGTCCACATTATCGTTGACAGCGATAAAACGCACACCCTTTTGAGGGAACAGCATTTCCGTGTAAAACCCTACCTGCAAGTAGTTTCGCCCTAACCGGCTCATGTCCTTGACGATGACCGTACCCACTTTCCCGGCTTCAATGTCCGCAAGCATGGCTTGAAATCCGGGCCGCTGGAAGTTCGCGCCGGAAAAACCGTCGTCGGTGTACCAGCGCAGATTGGTAAAGCCGTTCTGTTTTGCGTAGGTTTCGAGTATCCTTTTTTGGTTCGATATGGAATTACTCTCGCCTTGCAATTCATCCTCGTGGGACAATCTCGGATAAAGGGCGGTAATGAGGTTTTGGGTGGCTTGTCTTAACATAAAATCCTCCGTTTCCGACAGCCAGCCCCACTATTCCGTGGTTTCATTGTACCACGGAACGGCGGGGGCTGTACAGCGGCAAAAGCGTTAAATTTGCTTCTTTACAGCTTTTCAATTTTCCGATTTTTATGGTATGGGTTGTCGTCCCATATTTGCAGTAGAAAAGTTCATAACTCCGTGGTATACTCTGATTTAACAAAAAAATCAGAAGTTAAAGGAGAAAACATGAAGTATACAATAGATGAATTAACCGCGGCCAAAAGGCAAATTGATTCAACTCTGCACAAGCTAAGAGAAACAGTAAAAACATTTGAATCAAAGGATAATTCCGAGCGTTATAAATCACAAATCACATTGGCAAAGAGAAGAATAAAAGCCTTTGAAATTGCAAATTATTTTATAGAGAATGAGATTAAGAATTGCTAAAGCACTTCCGATTTTCGTTCCAGCGGTCATGCTCCCTGGCATGGCCGCTTTTCCATGCCCCGGTTCACGCCGGATAAGTCGGCTCCTGTGTAGCAGCGGCTTCCGCTTCCAGTACCCGCGCCATTTTGTCGGCGGCTGTGGTTGTGGTGTCTTTCTTGAAATAGCCGGACACGACAAGGACGGAATTGCCCATGCGGATTTCCGTCACACAGTCAGGGCGGCGGGTGGTGCGGGTGTCGTGCTGCTTGTTATCTGCCATAGGCAATACTCCTTTCAGTCGGTAATCAGTTTCTTCATGCTCTCCATTTTCCGCTTGGCGGTTTCCTGCCGGAAGTTGTCGCCGGTAAAGCGTACCGGGACGCACATGGAAAGCAGGCGGTCATAAATCCGGGAATGGGCGGTGTCCTCCGGGTTGTGCAGGTCGTCCAGCGTAAGGTTGGTCGTGACGATCAGCGGCTTGCCGCTGCGGTAACGGCTGTCAATCACATTGAACACCTGTTCCAGCCCGTATTCCGTCCCGCGTTCCATGCCGAAGTCGTCAAGGATCAGCAGCGGATAACGACAAAGGCGGGAAATGTACTCGTTGCGCCCCTCAAAGCTGGCGGCAAGGTCATTGAGGATAAGAGCAAAGTTCGTCATGCGGACGGGGATTTCTTTCTCCATGAGGGCGTTTGCGATACAGCCTGCAAGGTAGCTTTTGCCGGTGCCTACGCCGCCCCAGAACAGGCAGCCGATATTGTCTGTCCGCATATCTTCCCAATGCTCCACATACCGGCGGGCAAGCCCGGTCTGCGGGTTCCTGCCGTTGTCGTTCTCGAAAGTCCAGTCCCGCATGGTGGGGTCGGTAAAGCCCCGGCGTTTCAGTTCTTCCACGGTGTCAAGGTGTCTGCGCCGCTTTTCGGCGGCTTCCCGTTCCTCGCGGGCGGTTCTCTGGCAGTCGCACTCTGCCGGGTGGCGGTCGCGCCCGAAGATAGCGGCCTTATCCGGCGCAAAATAGGCTTCTTTCGGCTTGCGGCACTTGCCGCAGTACAGTAAACCGTCCTCGCCGGTGTAGTCCTCCGGCTCCGGGATGGTGGTCGTCATATTCTCCAAAACCGCGTTGATTTCATTCTTCATAAACTCTCGCCCTCCTTGCATGAGTAGTCTGGTATGCCCTTTTTAGGGGCTTCCTTTTTGTCGTTCCCCGCCCATATCCGCAGGGCGGCGGCATAGTTCTGGTAGCTTTTCCCGTTGGCGGCAAGGTAGCGGCTCATTTCCTCGATGAACCGTTCCAGCCTGTCAGGGTACTCTGCCTGCAACTCGTCGTATTCGGTCTGTGACAGAAAAATATTTCCATATCGGCCATAGGGCGCGGACGGCCCCCCACTCACTCCCTTTGTTTGGCTCTCTGTAAGGTTGTTTATAGTAGTTTGGTTAGGGGACGGTTTTCCGACCATCATAAGGTCGGTTTTCTGACCATCAGTAGGACGGTTTTCCGGCTCTATGAGGGGCGGACTTCCGGCCATCAGTTGGTCTGAAAACTGTACCTGTGGCACTGGCGGTACTTTGACATAAAGCCGGTTCGGTGCGGAGAAGCCGCCCCGTTCCCGTTCCAACAGCCCCGCCGTGTCCAGTTCATTAAGCGCCCCCTTGATGGTGGTGCTGCCTTTATCCAGTATTTCTGCTATCTCCGCGATGGGATAGATAATATAAATCCTGCCCTCGTCGTCCAGCCACTTGTTTTTCTGGGAGAGGGTGGAACGGTCTAACAGCAGCGAATACAGCAGCTTGGCGGTCTGTGAAATCTCCATTTTCAGCAGGAAACGGGGATACGGCAGATAGGCGGGCAGCCGCGTGTCTGCCCTGATATAATCAGCGATAGGATCACCTCCCTGTGTTCGGGTTGATTTTGGCGTATTGTCACGCATTAAAACGCCGTTTCCGGGGGAAAAGGATAAATGTATCGCGTACCCTTTGACACCCACGAAAAAAGCCTTGATTTATGCGGGTTTGAAAGGCTCTAAAGCGTGACATCTCTGCCTTTGTTTCCGCTTTCTCTCGGCGGCTTTGATTTTCTTCATGCGCCCGGCGCAGTCGGGGCAGTATTTTCCCCGGTTGGATTTGGGGACAAAGGCCGCCCCGCAGACGGCACACCGTTTCCGGCTTCCCCGGCACAAGAGGGCTGCGGCCAGCTCCCCGTCAAGGGGCAGGACAGCCACACGGAACCAGTGGCACATGAGGGAAAAGGAAATGCTCTGGACGCACACGCAAGGCTCCCCGTCGTCCAATAGCAGGCAGTTCCCCTCATCGTAGTTACAGCACTCATGTACCAGCCGCCGCGCCCGCCGGTGCTGGCGGTAGTCCATGTGGGGCAGGTTATCGCTCATGGCTCTGCTCCTTTCTGCGGTGCGGCTCGTCCCGGCGCAAAATCTGGTCGATGTTCCGCTTGACGGTCTGCAACTCCTTGAACCGCTGTTTCTGTTCGTGATAGGTGTTATACAGGCCGTCTTTCTCGGAGATAAGCTGCTCGATCTCGGCCTGCAACGCTTTCCGGGCGGGCAGCTTGGTAATGCCATGCGCCTTGAAATACCGGGCTGCTGCGTCGGCTATGATAAAATCGCTCTCATGGGCCTGCCGGTATGCGGCGCGGGCTTTCTCGGATTTCTGTGCCCGCAGCCCGTCGCGGGCGGCCTTGGTCTGGGCGTAGGCCAACACCTGCCGCTGCAACTTCTTTTTCCCTTGCAGCTTCGTTTCCAGTGCTTTCAGTTCGCCGCTGGTCTGGCGCATTTTCTGATAGGCGGTGTCAACGGCGGCTTCTAACTGCTCCGGGGAAGTAAAGCCGTATTGCTGGTAGACGGACAGCGTTTTGGCGGCCTGCTTCAGATTGTGTATCTTCGCCCAGCGTTCATAGCCCCGGCCTTTGCCCTCGGCCATTTTCTGCTCAATGTCCACAAGCCGCTGCACTCCGTCCTGTTTCGGGGCGGCTATCTCGGCTCTGGCAACCTGCAAGCGGTCTTTTATGGTGCGTGGGGGATCGGGGGATCTGGCTGGCGCTTCGGCTGCTCTGGCGGCGTTTTGCTCTAAAACGGCAAAGACAGCGGCGCGGTCAAAATCGTCGCCCAGCTTCCGGGCGGTAATTGGCTTTGTCCTGTCCGGCGTGAGGTAGGAAAGCCGCCCCCGGCTCTCCTTGACGGTCACACCCTCCTGCAGCAACAGAGAGGAAAACTCGTCAAAGCTGGCGGCGGTGGCAAGGGCTTTCCGTAGGGTCTGCCGCAGCTTCTCCTTGTTCGTTTCAAACTTGGTCTGCCGGGGCGTGATACTATCGGCAATCATGGGGGCGTTCTGCTTGTCCAGCGCGGCCTGTCCCTTTTTCTGCGCCCAATACTCCCGGTCGGTGACGCGGTTCTTGCTGCCGTTCAAGAGGTCGATTTGATAAAGCCCCTCCCGGTGGCACATCTCCATGACTTCGGATTTGAAGTAGCGCAGGGCAGCGTCGGTACATCGGTGCTTGCAGCCGACTTTCGTATCGGCCGGCCTGTCCATGTAGGGCAGGAACGGCACTTCCTCAATCCGCAGGCTGTTTATGACGATATGCACATGAATGTTGCCGCTGTGGTTATGCCCGTCCGGGTGGGTGCAGACAAGGGCCTGGTGGCCGGGAAAATGCTCTTTACAGAATTGTTCCCCCAACGCCTGCGCCCGGTCTACGGTCAGGCCGTTGTCCGGCCCGTCCCGCGGGTCAAAGCTGATGATGTAGTGGTGGCTTTTCACATCTTCCCGCCGCTGGTTTTTCTGATAGCGGAGATTGGCCCGCATACACGCAACGGCAAAATCCTCCCCGTCGCAGTTCAGCGTGGACAGCCGGTAGTCCTCGCGGGGGATAAGCCTGCCGGTTTCATCAAGGACGGGCTTCATGGTAAACTCGTCATGCTCAAAGAGAAGATATTGCTCGGCGGCTCCGTAGTCGGCGTTTTTAGAGTTGATATGCTTGAGTGTTGCCAACCGCGTCACCTACTTTCTTGAGGACTTCATACTTGAGGACGGCAAGGTCGGATATGGCGGCGCGTACCTCGCCGGAAAGGGTGTTGTAGGGTACGCCGTATTCGTTCAGATACCGGGCAATCTGATTGAGGTTGCCGCCGATCCTGCCGTACTCGGCTGTCAGCTTCCCGACAGCGGAAAGCAACTCGTCATTGACCGACGACACATGGACAACCGGGCGTATGGTCGCCCGCCGTATCGCCTGCCGGAGAAATTCGGACTGGCTGATACCATAGGGCGCAAGCCGCGCTGTGAAGTCGGCATACTCATCTTCGGACAGCCGGGTTTTCACAACGCGGCTGCGGTGGGGCGTGTTGTATTTCTTTCGCATGGTGTGACCTCCTTTCTCGCCCGTAAGGGCGCATGAGCAGGGTTTGGGGAAGGCACTCCCCAACAAGTTTCCCGCGAGGGGCAAAACTGCAGAATTGCGGATTTTGGCACCGTGGTAGAAACTTGCTCTCCGTGACTGCAAACTTTCTCTCACTTCCGTCCGCCACTTTTTTGGAAAACTGCAACCACAAAAGTTTGTTTCTCTTTTTCTGCTACTACTAATCCTGTAAAGGGCATTCCTGCCCGCTTTCGCTAAAATGACACCGGACGCAGTGGTTTCTACCCGGTGTTGGAGAAATCCTTTCTCTTTGCCCTCTACTACGGGTAAATGCTCCAAATGCCAAACACCAGGGCAGAAAAATTCCCTCCTCGCTTACTACTACAACCGGCAGGGGGCAAAATGGCCGGGAGCGGAGCCGGACAACAAAAAAAGCAGTAAATCTTTTTCAAGACTTACTGCTTTCGCTGGCCGCGTCGGTGGCGGCTGGTATTCAGTTTTTATGACTTGTCCGGTGGTTCGTCAAGCCGGAACTTGAATTGACAGTCAATTAACCGCTGCTTTACATAGTCCTCCACCTCGGCGTTGACCTGCCCGTTCACTTTTGAGAAATAGCGGATATATCCGGCGTAGTGGAGCAGGACAGCGTTCACGGCTTCTGGGTCGCCCTCACGGGCTTTGAGGATTGTTTCATAGGGGAGAAGTCTACTCATACCGGCTCACCCCCATTTCTTCGCGTAGCCGCTGCAAGGCAAGCTGGATATGCCGCCCCGCTGTGCTGCGTGACCGGCCAATACACGCGCCGATCACGCGCTGCGGCTGGCGCAGAAAGTAATAGCGCAGGATTTCTTCCCGCGTCTGCTCCGGCAAAACAGAGATCGCGTCGGCAAGGGCGGCGTTGCAGAGCAGGACGGTCTGACCGCAGACGGTAAATGGGTATTCCTCGTCCGGCTCCGACGCGGCAAACTGGACAAACTTCTCGTTCATCAGATAGTCAAGGGAAACTTGCCGTTCCCATTGCCGTTTAAGCTTCAAAATCTTGTCCAAGGCGGCACAGCGGATAACAGTCTTGCAAAAGGCGTTGTACCTGCGCTGGATATATTCTTGATAGGCTATCTGGTCGGTCATGGAAATTCCCCTTTCTGAATAATAGTGCGGGGCGGTGGCACTTCTTGCTGTCGCCCCTTGATTGCCTACCAGCAAAGGCGGGCGGGGCTGTCAACGGCTGCGCATATGCGCCGTTCATCTTGACCGTTGACTGGCTCGGCTGGGTTTGCTATTTACCCGACAAACTTGAATTTATTTTAAGCTATCACGTTTTACCTTCTTAAGCCTTACTATCATTACCATAGGAATTTCTTTGTTGGTTTTAAAACATTCTTCATAAAATCCATCAATGACAAATCCAGCTCTAAAACAAAGGTTAAAAATATCTTGTATGGAACGATGATAATAAATCTGCTCTTTCGGTTGCCCTTCAATCGCTATATCATAGTAACTGTGCGGTGTCATATATTTTTCAGTCAACGTGACAAAACAAGGGTGTTGCGTTGCAAAGACAAAAATTCCGCTTTCCTGCAACAGTTCATAAACAGCCATAAGAAGTGGTTCAATATCCGTAATATCCATAATTGCCATATTAGAAACTGCTTTCGTAAAGGCTCGATTTCTTTTTAATTCTAATATACTTTTTCTATCGGTCGCATCCGCCACACAAAATTCAATTTGTTTTGCATATTGTGATTGCCGTCTTTTAGCCAATTCTATCATTTTTTTGCTGTAATCAAAAGCGACAACCGAAGCGCCTCTTTGTGCAAGATACGAAGAATAATTTCCATTGCCACACGCAATATCCAAAATGTAATCCGCAGGATTAGGAGATAGAAGTTCCGTTACTTTGGGACGCACTACCTCTCTGTGAAATTCATTAGATTCGTCACCCATTGCATTATCCCAAAATTGTGCGTTCTCCTCCCAGATTTTTTTACTTTCCTCTGTTCCCATGTTCTCTCCCACTCCCCAAATTTGCTTTTTTGCTTCCATTAAATCTTCCTTACTATATTCCATTGTTACCCTCCATAACTTCTGATTGTTGCCGTCTTGACGATTATGTATCTTTACATTACCTTCTGAAACATATGGCGCACCTTGTCCAGGCGGCTGTTTGGACGGCGGGGCTGGATGACCGGCTGACCGACAGCGGCCTGATATCCTTTCAGCTCTGTAAGGCATACGCTCCGCCCGTTGGTGTAAAAGGCCAGATCAGTACGGTATGCCTGTATACAGCGGGCGGGAATCTCGCCAGTAAAGACAACTTCATCCTTTTTTACCTGGGCCGTTTCGATGGTGGCACAGTATTTCGGTGCATCATGATAAGCCCTGGAAAGGTATTCCTGGGGCGCATAGAGGATGAAGGAGAGATAAGGTTCCAGCAGCTGCGTCCCCGATTCCTTCAATGCCTGTTCCAATACAATCGGGGCCAATGAGCGGAAGTCCGCCGGCGTGCTGACCGGACTGTAATAAAGCCCGTATTCAAAGCAAATCTTACAGTCCGTTACGTTCCAGCCGAACAAGCCCTGCTCCAGCCCGTAACGGATACCATCCCTGACAGCGTTTTGAAAACTCTGGTTCAAGTATCCCAGCGAAACCCGGCTCTCGTATTGTACACCGGAGCCAAGCGAGAGTGGTGTAACAGACAGTCCTATGGATGCCCAAAACGGGTTGGGCGGCACCTCGATATGGATGGTGTGGCTGGCTGCTTTGAGCGGCCGCTCCATATAAATGACGGAGGGTTCCTTTACCACTGTTTCAAGCTTGTATTTTTCCGACAGCAAAGCGGAAACAACCTCCAACTGCACCCGGCCCAAAAAAGAAAGAATGATCTCATGGGTGATGGAATCCACTTCGCAACGCAAAAGCGGGTCAGTATCCGCAAGTTGCGTAAGAGCGTCCAGCAGCCGTTCTCTTTGCGCTGCCGTTTTCGGCGCAATCGTCGTCCGCAGCATGGGGAGGGGGTCCTCGCGCCACCTTTTACGAGGGAGCCGGGTTTGGTCCCCTAATACATCGTTTAACCTCACGCTGTCGCTGGGAAGGATAACAATTTCACCCTGATAAGCGGTGTCTGTCCGAACAATTTCCCCTTTGGATGGAATACGCATCTCTGTGATTTTCAGCTTTTCTCTCCCGGCCAGGGCCACCGTATCCCGCAGGCGCAGCGTTCCGCTGTATAACCGTAGATAGACACGCCGCTGGCCGCAATCGGTGTACTCAACCTTGAAAACGCTGCCGCATAGGGCGGCGCCCCCCTGTTCCCCAATCGGTTGGAACAGCCCTGTCACCGCATCCATCAACGGTTGAATGCCAAGGCCATTTTTGGCGCTGCCATGATAGACTGGGAACAGGGAGGCGTCTTGAACCCGCTGCTGTTCCTCCCGCGCAAGTTTTTCCCGGCTGATTGGTTCTCCTGCGATATACTTTTCCAATAATTCATCGTTATTTTCGATGACCGCATCCCATGCTTCTATGTCGGTATTTTCCTCCAGGACTATTTCCGGGGACAGCGACACCGTCTGCTTGATGATAATATCGGCGGAGAGCTTATCCCGAACAGACTGAACCACGCTCTGCAAATCAACGCCAGCCTGGTCGATCTTGTTGATAAAGATAACGGTGGGAATGTTCATTTTCCGCAGGGCATGGAACAGAATACGGGTCTGGGCCTGCACGCCATCTTTAGCGGAGATCACCAAGATGGCCCCATCTAAAACAGCCAAAGAGCGGTACACCTCCGCCAAAAAATCCATGTGGCCGGGCGTATCCACAATGTTAACTTTACATCTGTGCCACTGGAAGGAAGTGACTGCCGCTTGAATGGTAATCCCACGCTGCCGCTCCAAAAACATGGTGTCCGTCCTCGTTGTCCCTTTTTCGACGCTCCCCGGTTCTGAAATGGCTCCGCTGGCATATAGCAGGCTCTCCGTCAAGGTCGTCTTTCCAGCGTCTACATGGGCAAGAATTCCAATATTGATTATTTTCATGTGATTGTCCTCCCTTTACAGCCCCAAAGGGCATAAAAATCCCCAGCAGTAAAATACTTTTACCACTGGGGATTATAAGTTGCGGACATACACATATACAGCATACACCTGTTTGTGATTGCTGTTTTTGGGGATATGTCAAAATTGATAAGGCAAAAGTATTCTTAAATTGGGTACAAAAAACTAAGCCCCTACAAAAGGAGCTATCATAATCCTTTGTTCCCACTATTTGATTATAGTTTTATTTAAGAATACCTTGCCGCATATTTTTTACTCCTTTTCTGGATTAAATCATTGTATCACATCAGTTTTAGGAAAGCAAGTACCTAAAAGAAATTTTTCTTCCCCTTATATGTAACAATCATACCGGCTTCCTAGCGTTCAGAATGTTTTCTGCTGTCTGCTGTGGTGTTTGGTTGGAATTGTCCAACCAAAAGCCGATCCGTGGTGTTGTCTGCATTTTACTAAATACAAATTCAATGTATACAGAAAGATATAAGGAGTGGGAGGGATTCCGCCGTAGTTGGCATTGTAGGAAAATCCAAAAGTTTAGATTTTCCCACAATGCTTATCTTTTGGTCTTTGGTTCGGAATAGTGTAGTGCTGGCGGTCTATCTCTTGTTTTCGGTTGCTTGCTTCCTTACCGTACATGAGCATTCTATGCCGGAGCCAAACAGGTGGTGCCAGAGGACGGCGTCAATTTGAACCGAGCCTTCCCCGGCGATTCTGCGGGCAGCCTTTCCGCTCGATTGGCCTTTGCTCTGGAAACGGCTTTGTACCCGGAAGCCGATTTGCTGGCTGATCTCCACAGCGGAGACTGCAACGAGGCGCTTCATCCATTGGTGTTCTTCCCCACAGCGGGGGAGGAAATGGTCAACCAAGTCTCCCTGGCCGCCGCCAAGGTCCTGACTGTACCCTACCGGGTACGTTCCACTGCGAAGAACGGACTTTACAGTTGGGCGGTGCAGAGGGGCGTTCCCGCCCTGCTGATTGAGCGGGGCGGTCAGGGGCTGTGGTCTGAACAGGAGGTGGACGCCTGCTGTGAGGATGTCCGCTCCCTGCTGCGACATCTGGAGATTATGCCCGGAGGGAACCCGCCGCGGGATCAGCTGGAAATCACAGAAACCTTCTATGCGGAAGCTGAGTCGGAGGGATTTTGGTACCCGGCAGTAGGTTTAGACCAACAGGTCCGAAGGGGAGAACTGCTCGGACATCTGGAGACGCTGTCCGGCCACCGCTTACAAGAGGTTCGGGCCGAGTTTGACGGCATTGTCCTTTACTACACAATCGCCCTGGGCGTCCGGGCGGGAGATCCGCTGATCGCATATGGCCATCCGTAAGGAATTCTGGCGGCTGGCCTGGCCCGCCGCGGCAGAGGGACTGTTGCTGATGCTGCTCACCGCCGCCGACCTGCTGATGGTTTCCTCTCTGGGAAACACAGCGGTGGCGGCGGTCAGTTTTTTTTCCCAACCCCGTATGGTGATCCTCTGCGTAACCCGCTCCTACTCTGTTGCACTGAGCGCCTATGTTGCCCGCCGGCGCGGCGAGGATCCGGATGAGTCCCTGACCGCCTGTTCCCGCGCTTCGCTCATGCTGGGGTGCGGTCTCTCGATACTGCTCCTGGTCGGGACCTGGATTGGAGCCGGCCCGCTTCTACAACTGGCCGGTGCACAGGATGACTATATCAGCTTGGCGTTGCGGTATGCCTTTCCCGCCCTGGTGAGTCTGGCATTCTCCGGGCCGGCTATTGTCCTTCACGGCATCTTGGCGGGGCTTGGCGATACCAAAAGCGTGCTTGTGTCCAATGTGCTGGGCAACGGAGTCAATGTCGTCTTCAATGCGCTGCTGATCTACGGCCTTGGTCCATTCCCCAAATTGGGAGTTTTTGGCGCCGGGCTTGGAACCGCTATCGGTGCTGGCGCTACGCTGGCCTATACGCTGGCGCTTTTCTTACGGCGGCGGCATCCGGCCACTCTGCGGGGCAGAGGGGACTGGCTGCCGGGACGGGAATACCTCCGCTCCCTGGCTCCCCTTGCCGCGGGCACGTTCCTGGAGCAGGCGGCGGAACGGTTCGGGATGTTCACATTCTCCAGCCTGGTGGCGGATCTGGGCACAGTGGCGCTAAGCGTCCACAACATCTGCGGGAGCCTGTGCGACATTTACTATAGCTTCTCCCAGGGGCTTGGGAAGGCCAGCTTGGTTCAGGCAGGCCAGGCGTTGGGCTCTGGACGGACGTGCAATCTGAAACGGATCGGGGCGGTGTCCCGCCGGGCGGCGCTGTGGACTGGGGGTGCGGCCACGCTGATCTATTTGCTGCTCCGGTCGCCCTTGCTTCGGTTCTACCACTTGGAGGGCAATGACCTGGCTCTGGGCTGTGAGATCATGATCTTTGTGGCTGCTGTCAACATTCCGGAGGCATGGGCTATGGTCCATGCGGGGCTGCTCCGTGGCTTGGGGCATACCAGTTTTGTGGCCCTCTATTCTCTCATCAGTATCGCGGTGGTGCGGCCGATCCTTACCTTCTTTCTGGTTTATGAACTTGGTCTGGGATTATACGGAGCATGGATTGCCCTTACTCTCGATCAAGCAACAAGAGCGGTATGTTCCATGCTGGGAGCGCAGCAGACGATTCGTACCAAGATGAAGGATGGCTCAAATTCATAATCTCCTTGATACTATTGTAGCGTCCTCATATAGATTTTTCTATTACCATAGATATCGGGCGCAATGAGATTGCAAATCATTCACCGGTTCCTTCAGGCTTAGGAGCAAGCCGAGAGCTGGCGGCTGTCTTTCTTCCTGCCTCCTGGCTTTTTCGGTCCGGCGTGTTCTCTCACTCTGCTTCCCGTGGGTGGGAGAACGCCCGGAACGCTGCCGGGCTCTGCCCGGTGCTGCGGCGGAAGAGCTGCGCGAAACGGCTGGGATTCTGATAGCCCACAATTTGAGCGATCTGGCCCACGGGCAGGTCGGTATTTGCCAGCAGCTGCTCCGCACGCTCCATCCGCTGCCCCTGAATATACTGAGTGATGGTGCAGCCGTATCGGGCGTGAAAGGCATCCTTCAGCTTGGAGACGCCCATGCAGCCGATGCGGGCCAGGCGCTCCAGAGGCAGCCGGTCCGCGCAGTGGGCGGTGATGTAGGCCGCCACATCCGCCAGCATCCGCTCATCCTCCTGCGTCAGTGTTCGCCTGGGAGCTGGGTGGGCCCGGTGCCGTTCCACCACCAGCGCTACGGCTTCCGCCACCTTGCCGTCGTAAAAGAGTTTGGCGGCCAGCCCCTCGCCCCGGTAGTCACGGACCTCTTTCAGCAGGCGGACCATCTCCGGGAAGTGGTCGGTCTGGTCCAGAGATTGAAAGGATTCCAACAGGCTTTGAAACTCCTCCGGAAACTGGCGGCGGAGGTAGTCCTGATAGTAGGCCGGAGTGATCTCAATGCCGATGGATACGATGGGGACCCGGCGGTGGATGAGCGCCCGGTAGGGCTCCCGCCCGCCGATGAAGCTCTTGACACAGCCGGACACCAGCCGGCGGCAGGGAGAGAACTCCTCCCCGGAGATGGACTCGTACCAGGTGACGCTCAGGCTCTCCGGCCAGCAAAACTCCAGAAGCTGATCCTCGTGAAAATAGAAATCGTGGATTTTGAGCATATAGAGGTCCTGCTGCCCATAGGTCCAGAAATAGCCGCTTCCACCGGGGCCGGCCTGCCGCCAGCACAGGCCCATGCTTCCATACCTCCGGTTGTCCGGCTCCGGCACAAAGCCATGCTCTGCCATGGCCCCGGCATATTGCTCATCCAACACATTGCAGCTATACATTCTGACACGCCTCCTCCACCTCAATCGGCCGAATCCATACCCCGATCAGCCGCATGAGCGTGGCACGCCTTGTATCTGTGACAGACAGGGAGTATGCTGTTATTTGGTTAGTATCTACTAACTAAAATATCATATCCGGCCTGTTCCGTCAAGGCTGGTAAAGGAGGAGTGCAATATGAAACAGAAAGAGATAAGCCCAGTCAGGCTTTTGCTCCGGTGGGCAGGGCCAGAGAAGAAATGGCTGATCGGGTCGGTACTGTGCGCCTTTGGGAGCGGGCTGCTGGCGATCACCGCTTACCTGGGGCTGTACCGGCTGATGGACGCGGTGCTGTCCGGCGCCTGCACCCCGGCGGTGATCGCGGACTGCGCCGTGTTCGTGATGGCGGGCACCGTGGGGCGGATGGTGCTGCTGGGGGCCTCCGGGGTACTGTCCCACAAGGGGGCCTACGGCGCCCTGTTCCGGGTGCGGTGCATGGTCACGGAGCATCTGGCGAAGGTGCCCCTGGGCGCGTTGGATGAGCGGAGCACGGGAGCGGTCAAGACCGTGCTCAACGAGGACATTGAGAAGCTGGAGCTGTTTCTGGCCCATAACCTGCCGGAGTTCGTGGCCTATCTCACCGGCCCGGTGGTGATCTTCCTCTATCTGCTGTCGGTGAATGTCCCATTGGCGCTGGTCTCGCTGCTCCCCCTGCCGCTGGCGGGAATTGTGATGGGGGTGATCTTTGGCCGCATGAAGGGGATTCTGGAGGACGCCAACCGCTCCCTGGTGAGCTTCAACTCGGTAATGATCGAGTATGTCTCCGGGATGCGGCTCATCAAGGCGTACAACATGGGGAGCCGGTCGTTTCAGAAGTTTTCCCACGCCATTTCGGAGGAAAACCGGATCTGGAATCTGGTGACCCATAAAACCGCGCCGCCCTATGCGGCTTTCCTGCTGCTGGTGGAGTGCGGTATGCTCCTGATGATCCCGGCCGGGGGGCTTATGTTCCTCCGGGGCTCGGTGAGCGCCAGCGTGTTTCTGCTCTTTGCCTATGTGGGCGGCATGTATTTGACGGAGATCCTGCCGCTCCAGAAGATGTCCACCACCTTTGCCCAGGCTCTCAGCGGTGTGGGAAAGGTGCGGGAGATCCTGGAGCTTCCGGTCTTTGAAGGAGGCGGGCCATTCCCGGAGGACCACGGCATTGAACTGGACCATGTGACCTTCTCCTATGACGGGAAGACGGATGTGCTGCGGGATTGCTCTCTGTCGGTAAAGCAGGGGGAAAAGGTGGCCCTGGTGGGGGTGTCCGGCGCGGGCAAGAGCACTATCATCCAGCTGATCTCCCGGTTTTACGATACAACAAAGGGCGAGGTCCGCATCGGCGGCCGGAATGTCAGGGACATCCGCTACGAGGACCTGCTCGCCCACATCTCCATCGTGTTTCAAAAGACCTTCCTCACCCGGGACAGTGTGCTGGAGAACATCCGTATGGGCACGCAGGCCACGCTGGAACAGGTGCGGGAGGCCGCCCGTCTGGCACAGATCGACGACTTCATCCTGTCGCTGCCCCAGGGATACGACACCAAGGTTGGAGCTATGGGCTCACGCTTCTCCGGTGGGGAGCGCCAGCGCATTGCCATTGCCCGCGCTATTTTGAAGGACGCCCCCATCCTCATTCTGGACGAGGCGACCTCCGCCGCCGACCCGGAGAATCAGGTGGAGATTGACCGGGCCATTGAAAACCTCTGCCGTGGTAAGACCGTACTCATCGTGGCTCACCGGCTGGGAGCGGTAAAGATGTGCGACAAGGTGGCGGTGGTGGAGGACCACACCATCACCTGCTGCGGAACTCATGCGGAGGTGCTGGAACAGAATTCTTATTACCGCAAAGCCTGGGCCGACTACCGGGCGGCCAGGTCCATCACCTATTCCGTGAAAGGAGGGCAAGACGATGACAAATGAATCTCCGTTCCGCAAAAACAGGGCTTTTTATATTGGTGTAGTGCTGACCGTATTGGAGGGCATCCTCTCCGGGTGCAGTTATCTGTCTGTCTACATCGTCCTCACCGCTCTGGCTTCAGGAACGATTACCGCCGGAATGGTGGGAGCGGTCACCGCGGGGCTCGCTGTCATTTTCCTGCTGCGGCTGGTCATTTACAGCACCGGGTACACCCAGGTCCAGATCGGCGGGGCGGCGGTGTCCAAGCGCCTGCGGCTGCTTCTGGGGGATAAGCTCAAGAAGATCCCCCTGGCCCGCTTCACCCAGGGGCAGGTTGGGCAGTATGTGAACACCATGACCAGCGATGTGGGCAGCTATGAGAAAATCCTGACCCATTCCAGTGGGAACATTATCAAAAACGCTGCGCTTTCCGCGGTGCTGGTTGGCTTTGTATGCACCGTCTGGCTGCCGGCGGGGCTGATCCTGCTGGCGGTTGTCGCGCTGCTGATTCCCGACCTGTGGCTGTCCTTCCGGGTGGTAAAGGTGTACGGCGTGGCGAAAAACAAGGTCAGCGCCGAGACGGTGAGCGGCATTGTGGAGTACATTGACGGCATTCAGATGTTCCGGGCGTACAACATGGGCGGCGTGAAAAACAGGACCGTCACCCAGGCCATGGAGGAGTTCAGCCGGGTGTGCTACCAGTACGAAGCCAAGGGAATCCCCATCGGATTCGGCTACAATATCATCAGCTGGGGCAGCGTGCCGCTCATCATGATGCTGGCCGCCGGGCCATGGGCGGCGGGAACGCTGAACGGCGTGGATTATCTGATGCTGTCCATGCTTCCCATTCTGCTGACCAAACTCACCGCCAGCATTGCCATTGATCTCTTTGAGTGGAAGCACCTGATGGTCTCCAAAAGGAATATTGAGAATCTGATTCAGGAGCCGGAAGAGGCCGGAGAGAGCGCACCCTTTGCCCCGGAGCGGCACGACATCACCTTCCGGGATGTGTCGTTCTCCTATGTACCGGGAGAGCCGGTCCTGAAGAGGGTGTCCTTCACCGTCCCGGACGGGAAACTCACCGCCATCGTGGGAGACTCCGGCTCAGGCAAATCCACGATTTTGAATCTGATCGCCAAATTCTATGAGCCGCAGAGTGGGACCATCGCTATCGGAGGTCGATCCATCCAGCATGTCTCCGCAGAGCGGGTGCTGGCACAGCTCTCTATGGTGGACCAGCAGGTGTTCCTCTTTGACGATACTGTGCGGGAGAATATCCGCCACGCCCGGCCCACGGTCACTGACCGGGAGGTGGAGGCAGCCTGCAGGGACGCCGGATGTGACGGCTTTGTGGAGAAACTGGAAAAGAGCTATGACACTGGGATTGGAGAAAACGGCAGCCTGCTCTCCGGAGGAGAGCGGCAGCGGCTTTCTATCGCCAGGGCCATTCTGAAAAACAGTCCCATCCTATTGCTGGACGAGGCCACCGCATCCCTGGACATCGAGAACGAGTTGGCGGTCAAACAGGCCATCGCCAATCTGCTCAAGGAGAAAAAGACCGTGGTGATGATCGCCCATACCCTTTCCATCGTCAAGAACGCGGATCAGATCCTGGTAGTGGCGGACGGAACAATCAAGGAGTCTGGCACCCACGAGGAGCTGCTGGCCGAGAACGGAAAATATGCGGCCATGTGGAACGCAGAACAGAAAATCACTGTATAGAGAAGAGGTCGCGCCTATGAAAAAACTCCATGCGTCGGGCGAAGATTATCTGGAGGCCGTGCTAGTACTCCAAAAGGAAAAAGGAATGGTACGGTCCGTGGATGTGGCCCAGCACCCTGGCTGGCTCTTCACGCAGGAACAGATCTACGAGGCTGTATGGCACGAGTTTCCGAAGGGCTGCGGCGCGAACGTAGTCAATATCATCAGTCAGTTCTGCCGGAAGATGGAACCGGGAAACCCCATCCGCACTGCCCCCTACAGCAGTTATAAGTTCGAACTGACTCCTGTAACCTGATAAGCCTTTTTCGCAAAAAACGCAGGTATCCTTGACGGGTAACTGCGTTTTTTATGCAGGCAGATACAAAATAAAAACGGCGCTTTGGTGTGAGCTGTAATGCCCTCAAAGTGCCGTTTATGCTTTATCTGGGATGTGACGAAGAACATCTTCTACCCTGCAAGAAAGAATGTTGCAAAGGTCATTCAGCGTTGCGGTTGAAATATTCCGGTTTTGCTTCAAAGAATCCAATGTTCCCTTGCTGAAGGAATAGTCCTTTATTAGAGAATAAGTTGTAATTCCCTTTCGACGCATGGTGTCCCAGAGCGGGTCGTAAGTAATAATAGAAACCACCCCTTTGTGATTTCTATTATATTTGACATGCTGCCTCTTGAATATTCCCGGTATATCGGGTATAATATCTTAATTACACGATTTCATACTTGTTAATTCTTCTCATTCAAGCGCCTGACCATCAACAAAACAGCTTCCAAATCCTGATCGTTCATCGACTTGATGCCATTTATGATCTCCTGAACCAAAATTGGATTTCGGTATTCCGCTTCCTCATCGAAAAACAAACGGGGCGTGATACCGAGCGTGTCAATCAAATAGAGCAATTCTTTCACAGATGGCTGGGAATACCCGGTGACAATGTTATGAATATAGTTCTTGCTATGCCCTAAATCATAACTTAATTGGTATTCTGAAACTCCCTTTTTTAACCGCAATTCTGTGATACGGTTTCTGATAAATTCCATCTCCATATGATTCCTCCACCACCATTTTCCCCATAATACACTTTCATGGTGTGATATTAGGGTGGGAGTGGTGTGTTTCTTTTATGCAATATCACTTTTATAGCGTGATAAATTGATAAAATACCACACAGGAAAAGAGAGAGACATATGGATAGAGAGAAAGAATCGCCTCCGGAGAGACTGCCGTTCTGCTTGGACGACACAGTTGGTGAAATCGTAAGGGCAAGCCAGGAGTGCCCCGGCGTCTACTATATCGCAGCCAGGAAACAGGACGGCAAGTTTTTGGCAGATGAATACTATGTGGTGGAAAAATCCTCGCCAGCCATATCAAAAGAGGCCATGGTATATGGGAGGATGCCTGAAGAGGACTCCCGTGTGCTGCTCTATTCGTTTGCGGAAGAGCGGCGGGGATATAAAATCATTGAGTATGAGATCTATCGGTATCAGGTCAGGCACGGAATATATGCAGACGGACAGACCTCGCTTCGTGATATTGCTTTTTACAATATGGAGTATCATCCGGAATACTTTGGAACTTATCCAGCGCCCCTTGCCACGCCGCGGGGCCGTACCGCACGCTACAAGCCGCTGATGAACGGCGTCTTCTGGATCGAAACAGGCACAGGAGAGGAAGTCCTCGCTGTCTGCTATCCTATTTGGAACTGCGACTTCTCAGAAACCGTATTAAAGCAATCGGAGCAGACCGAAGAGGATGTGCGGGAAGGAATTGACAGCACCTTGGGGTATCTGTTCTTTTCCAAGTGGGCCAGCAGCCTCGCCTTGTTTGAACTATGGGGGCAGTACGAGGAGTTAAGGGCCGGCGGTCTAATCAACTACCCCGCATTGATGAACTATATCTGGACCTATTTCCCGGAGTACGCCGCCACATACAATATACAGAATCAGATGGGGATGCACGATACCTTCGGCCTGCTGATGAACGCACTGGGGGCGGAGATGGAATTGCAGAACGACCCGAGCAAGGTAATTGCAATGTCAAAAGCCGCCGGGCTTGATTTCCTGAATTTTTAATTGGGCCGACAATGGCCAGATCAGGTGAGACAATGAACTTGGAACAAAATGAAGAACTGGCGAAGCAAATCCTTCGCACCGGCATGTACGCAAATCTGTATGATAAAGAAACAACATACGGGTACCTGACCTATTTAACCTACCGGGTGGAGGACACGCTGTTCACCTGGAAAAAGGAAAGCGATGCGGACGGTTTTTGGGCCGACCTCACATGGGAGGAATATATTGCCTTTTTGCAGCGGGAAAAAACATTGCTTTTGGCGGCCCAAAGGGTGCTGCTCAGCACCGTGATGGCGTTCCCTGTCTCCGCATTTGACTTTACATTGGAAGAAGCGGAAGTGGACTTTCCCGTAACGCGTTATGACAGCGCCGGGATGCTCCATATGGCAAAGCTCTATTCCTTCGAGAACTGCATCTCAATCGTGGAGTTTCTGATGTTCCGGGCAGAGAGGGCGTATTATCCATTATGGAAGGAGCAGCGGGGACCCCACTACACATGGGAGCTTTATATCGTGGAGCTGCTTCACAGCCGAAGGGAATTTGTGGACCCCTTATCAAGAGCCTTCCGCAACGCACTGGTCCAATTGGACTTTCTCCCGGCGTGGCAGATAATCTATCCGACCATTCAAGGGGATACAGAGATAGGATGAGTCGGAGACCGAGATTATACTGTGGCTGAATCTTGAAAGGCGGCAAGGGATGCAAGGAGTGGGAAGACGGTACCCAAGCACAGGTAAAACGTACTCCTGACGATGATCAACATTATCAGCCAGCTCCGCCAGAAGATAGAACCAAACAACCCCGTCCGCACTGTCCCTGACAGCGTCTATAGGTTTGAGAACCTCTCAATAATAAAATGAAAAATCCCTGCAGATTTGCCGAATCTGCGGGGATTTTCTATTTCTTATTTTGGGCTCAATCGGTATCCATAAAATACTCCGCTGCCCGATATTCCAATTCCATCAAACTGTGGATGCGATACCTCTCAATTTTGTGTCGGAGATCTGGCAGTCGCAAGAAAAAATTCGACCACAGTTCTTGCCTGTCATAGTCCTTCTGATAGCGGTCCAAGGAATAATTGAACATCAGCCGGTAGGACAAGGCAGCCGTGCGGAGTCTGTGTTTATATCCCTTGGGCGCTCTATCCCGAGAAAACAGATAAGCCACCATATCCATGATGCGCCGCTCTGTCATATAGGCGCTTCCCAATGTAATCGGGTGCCAGCGGTAGTAATCGTATTCTGATGGGTCATACCGCTTTGACAGGGAATCGTTTTGAAACGCCATAACGGATAGCTCAGGATACAGATGGCAGAGCTGATTAAGCGCACGGATATTTTTCCGCTTGTGCGCAATGTGATAGTAATAGATGAAATCCTCCAGGCTGATTTGCGGGTGGGTGACATTCAGCCGCCTCATGATTCCACTCCTTTGTATTCCGCCGCACATGGAAAATACTTCTTGCAAAGAAAGTATAATCACAAACATATATAAAAGTCAATGGTAATACTATATTTATCACACTGTATGAAGGCCGACATTTTCGATAAAATAAAACAAATACACGCGGGAAGGATTTGACGCCTTGGAATACAGAGTGGATGAACGGGCAAAGCGGATTGCCCGCAAGCTGCGCAAAATCAGAGAGCTGAAAGGGCTGACCCGCGAAAAATTCTGTGAGCCCTTGGGTGAGAACAGCGATTACTGGGGGCTGATCGAGCGAGGTGAGCAGCCAATCAGCCTGCCCAAACTGCTCCAGGTATGCGAGGTTTACCAGATCCCTATTGAGAGCGTCGTGGTACTGGACTATCAAATACAGGACAACGGCCGAGTACGGGAGGACATTGACGGACTTTTGGGACAGTGCAATGAGTATCAGCTTGAAGTGATCCGCAAATTTATTTCGGATATTGCCATGACGCTATAAAGTACCGAATCCACCCTGATCATCAGGCGGAGTTCGGTACTTTTTGTGTAGTAGCCATGGCTGCCTGTGAAAACGACCGTCCGCAGGCCTGCTTTAACAACTTATTTTGAACTGAAAGTACCAGTATGATACTGTCAGGAATTGCGGCTGCCTGGGCATTTCCCCCCAGCACAATCAACCTCACTATTTTGCAGTTGCCGATCTGTCTGCCGCATGACTTTACGGTATAACAAAACTGCAACCAGAGCCGCCAGCGTCTCCGCTACAGGAAACGCCGCCCACACACCATTCAGACCCCAGGACAAAGAAAATACCATAGCCAGAGGTGGGATCACAAGGAGCTGACGAAGCAGAGAAATGCTCAAGGAATACAGCCCTTTCCCAAGAGCCTCAAAACAGCCGGCCATTACCGTCCCCAGGGTGGATACCAAAAAGCCCAGGCTTGTAATACGCAGCATAGGCACCCCGACAGCTATCATGGCTTCATCCGCATCGAAAAGGCCCATAATCTGCCGTGGGACACCCCAAGCGATCAGGGTGCCCAATGCCATAATGATGGCGGTCAAAGCGAGGCTCCATCGGATGACAAGATGAAGTCTCCGTCCTTGGCCCGCTCCGTAGTTATAACTCACAATGGGCCTCATACCCTGAATCAGACCATTGGCGGGCATATACACAAAGGTTTGCAGCTTGAAGTACAATCCAAATGCTGCCACGGCCAATGCGTGGAGACCCACCAGCAGTGCGTTCAGGATACTCACCAGCAGACTGGGCATCGCGGTCATCAACCCGGAGGGGACTCCCACCGCGTAAATCCTTTTGGCGATTCCGGCGTCGATCTTCATATCTTTTCGGGTAATACGAATTCCCGTTCGGGTCCGAAGGAAGCAGAACACCGCCAAACCACAGGCTGTCATCTGTCCAGTTACCGTAGCGACAGCAGCGCCGGTAACTCCCATAGCGGGCAGTCCGAACATGCCGAAGATCAGAATCGGGTCGAGAATGATGTTTACAATCGCCCCTACGCCTTGCAAAATCATCGGTACGACCATGTTCCCAACCGCTTGGAACAGTTTTTCGATAAATATATGATACAGGCTACCAAAGGACAGGCAGATCACAATGCGGGTGTAGTTGACACTCATTTGCAGGATCTCTGGATCATCGGTAAACATGCGTAAAAATGGCTCGCTGCCGAAAAGCCCAACCAATATGAAAATGACAGCATGGATAGTGGTGAAGATGACCCCCATGGAAGCGGCCTGATCCACCTTATACTGGTTTCCCTCCCCCAGGTTGCGAGCGATATAGGCGTTGATTCCTACGCCAAAGCCAACAGCGACCGCCAACACAAGATTTTGCAGGGGATAAGCCAAAGAAACCGCGGTAAGTGCATCATTGCTGAGCCAGGCCACAAATATGCTGTCTACTACATTGTATAGAGATTGGATGAGCATGGACAGAATAGACGGCACCGACATGCTCACCAACAGTGGCAAAATCGGTTTTGTCCCCATTAGATTTTTGGTGTTTATCAATGCAGAACAGCCTCCCCATGTTAAAAGGCCATATATTTTCCTGTTTGTAATCAGAAACAGGAAAATATATAGCCCTTGGAATTGTTATCATACAACCACGATGTCAAGCGGTTTTTATGATAGCATCCACCTATCAGAATTGTCAAGTGATACTTTACTCATAAGGGAAGCTGATGTTCCAGCGTTCTGTTTTTATGGATTAGAAGCAAACTGAGCAGCATGGCAATGATTTGGGACAAGGGAACAGAAACCCAGGTTCCATTCACACTCCCCATGGCATTTGGGAGGATCAGGAGCAGGACGCAGAGCGTCAGCGGCTCCCCATAAATCAAAATGTAGGCCCAAAGATTTTTCCCCGTCGCATAGAAATAGGCGGTGGTCACCCTGGACACGCTGACAAAGACAAAACCGATAATGAAGATCGGCAGGATCTGCGCCACAAGCACCGCCACCTGTTCGGAGGCGCCGAACAGATAGGCCGCGCTGCCCCGCAGCAGGAAAAGGATGACCGAGCAGATGGCCGCTACCCCGAAGGCAAACCGATACGCCAGATCGCGCACCGCTTTTGTGGTATCATGCTTGCCCTCCCCATAGGCCAGGCTGATGAGCGGCTGACTCCCGTCGCTGACGCCCTGCATCAGCAGCATGACCACGGCGGAAATATAGCTGATCGGCGCATAGCAGGTCACAGCGATATTCCCGCCGAAAATCACGGCGCTTTTATTGAGCAGAATTAGGGTGATATTGGGCGAATAGGTCAGGCCAAAGGGAGAAAGGCCCACTCCCAGAATGCGGGACGCAAGATATCCCCCCTCTCCGTCAAACTGAAATGAGGGCGCGTGCTTTTTGAGGGCAAAGAATACAAGGCAGACCAGAAGGGTCATCGCCTGGCCGATTGCCGTTGCAATGGCGGCCCCCATCATCCCCCAGGGCAGCACCCATACGAACAGGTAGTCCAGGACAATGTTCGTGATAAAGCCTGTCACCATGGCCGCCATTGCGGTGACCGCTCCGCCCATGTTGCGGATGAACGGAACCAGACCAGTCCCCGCAATCTGGAATACCGCCCCATAGCTGACAAAGCGCAGGTACTCGCTGCTGTACTCCAGTATCTCGCCGGACGCGCCGAACAGGCCTAGGATCTGGGGGCCGGCGAACAGGAACAGGGCGGTAAAGAGAAGGCTGAAGCCGCCCAGCAGGAGGATCGCCATACCCATGTACTGCCTGCCGCGGTTTTCATTTTGATTTCCGGCATTGATGGCGTACTCGATTGCGCCGCCCATGCCGACGCCGGTGCCTACCGCCTGCAGAAAGGCCGTCAGCGGATAGGCGATGTTGACCGCGGCCAGGGCATCGTCACCCAGCGCGTTTCCCACAAAGAACCCATCGGCAATCGCGTAGATGCCGGACAGCGCAAAGGCCAGCATGGATGGGATGACAAACCGGAAAAACTCTTTGCGAATGTGCATGTCAGCCGCTTACCTCCCTGAAATGCCGGTTATAGAGGGCGGTGTGCTCAATCAACTGTTCCGCCCGGTCCAGCCCCAGCCGGAGCCAGACTTGCGCCTCGTGCTCCTGGAGCGCCCGTGCAATCTGCGCCGCCTGTGCGCTCCCAACGGGAGTCAGGCAAAGATTCCTGCTTCTGCGGTCCTGCTCCGAGACCTTGAGCTCCAGCCATCCCTTGTCTGTCAGCGTTTTGATAATCGCATTGACGGTCTGCTTGGGGATCACAAACCGCTGGCAGATGTCTTTTTGGAGCACCGTGCCGTCAGCCTCGACAATCGAAAGGATCACCAGCAATTCATGAAGGGACATTCCCCGCTGCCGGGCCCAGGTTTCATAGAGCTGGTTGGTTTCAATCCACAGGGCATTATATTGAGCACTGAGCTGATGCAGTTGATCCATAGGCCGTCTCCTTATAATTAGTCTAAATCAGGACTAATTATAAAATGGAAACAAACAGATTGTCAAGCCCTCTCTTATCGGTTGGATAGCGGTAACTCAACTTTGTGGACTTTGTCCCGCTTGATTTTTTGCTGGGATACACATGAAATTCATGCGCTTGACTTTTGAGGCCGCTTCTTTTATACTGAACTAAAAAGTACAGAAACAGACTTTTGAAAGGATCGCCTTATGGATAAAATCATGATTACGATTGGACGCCAATTTGGGAGCGGCGGCCGTGAGATTGGCAAGAAAATCGCCCGGGAGCTGGAGATCCCTTACTATGACAAGAAACTGCTGGCCGTAGCCGCAAGGGAGAGCGGGCTTGCGCTGGACTTCCTCCAGGACATGGATGAAAAGCATCCGCACAGCTTACTTTACTCTCTTTGTGTGGGGCGGCCCAATCTGGTGCTGGGGAACTGCAATATTTCGGTGGAGCGTATGGCGTCCAAGGCCCAGCGGGAGGCTGTGCTTCATGTCGCCGGCCAGGGGAGCTGCGTCATCGTGGGACGTGGTGCGGACTACATCCTGCGGAACGAAACCCGCCTGTTCCGTGTCTTTGTTTCCGCCGGTATGGACTTCCGCATTCAGCGTGTGGTCAAACGCGACGGTATAACAGAGGATGAGGCCCGTGACCGGATCAGGAGCATGGACAAGGCCCGGAGCGCCTATTATAATTTTAATACGGAACAGAAATGGGGCGCCGCACAGAATTATGATCTGTGCCTCAATGTTTCCCAGTGGGGTACGGACGGCTCGGTGGAGTTGATCCTCCGTGCACTCCGGCAGGTATATCTGGACTTGTGCTGATAAAATAGAGCGGAAAACAAAGTCGGGCTCGAATCGAGGCTGTCTTTGTTTTGCTTTTTATGTTTTGCGCATTATCGGGCGGATTGCCGCACCACTGTTTTTGTTTATGATAGTAGAAGGGCTGCACCACACCCGGAGTAAGCCCAAATATATTTTGCGTTTGTATGTAGCTGGTGTCATTATTGCAACCGCAAATAAGATCATCATTAGTGTGATTGGAAACACTATAGTGTCTAAATTAAATGCCGACGAGGACAATCCCAATTGGTACTGCTCCGAGTTGGTATGGGCTGCGTATTATAGTGAAGGCATTAACTTGAATGGCAGCACCATTCCCAACCATCTTTATATGCCGGATGAGCTTGCAAGCAGTTCCAAACTTACCTACAGGGATGTAGAATAAAGGGTGGTAAGATATGAAAGCTAATCGCCATTTGCGTATAGCTGTAGGGTTATACGGTATAATATGGGTCTTGTCAGCAATTACCTTCTGGCTGTTCTACAAAAATTCTCAAATGGCGATGCTTCATGTTATTGTAGTCCAATATGTGGTTATGCCAGTTGTGACTCTTATCTCGTCTATTTTTGTAGGCAGAGCGCATTTGCCAACTAAATATGTTTGGTTGATGCCGGTTTGTTTTTCTGTTGCATATCTACTCTACGGGCTACTTACCCTCTCACTTAGCCAATACCTTCTTGCCAAGGTTATGTCTGTCCCTGAATTTTTTGATTTTCTTACTGGTCTTGTCTCCTCTGCGATTGGCCTGTTAATTGGAATTGCTTTTGGGAAAAAATCTAAGAAATCAATTTGATGAAACAGTAATTCATATGAGAGCCAGGCCGAAGATGGCCTGGCTCTCTTTGATTTGAGTCCGATACAAGTGAAGACGGCCCCCATAATGTCTATGGAGCGGTTGGAACACTTCATAAACGGGGTGCCGTCCTCTCGTCTACCAAAGACATGATTAGCATATCTGTGGCTTTTGTCGGGAAAAATCAAAAGGGCCAATGTGTCACGTAATCACCTCTTTTGGGAAGGTGGTCGGATAGATACGCCCTAAAAATACAAAATTTTCCTGCACAAAGGATAAAATGAGGGCGGAGGGTGGACCCCTCCGCCCTTATTGCAGACCTTCGTCCGCGTTGCAGTTACTTATTCTGTTATGATGGAAGCGAATCGCATGAGGATCACGGCCACCTGCGCCCGTGTAGCAGAACTGTCAGGGGACAAGGTAGAGCCGCTGGTGCCATTTATCAGGCCCTCGGCGCTGGCCCAGCTCATAGCCTCCCGCGCAAAGCCGCTAATCTGGTCCGCATCGGTATAGCCGCTCAGGTCGGCCTGTGCGGTTACGTCATGACCCTGCGCCTTGGCAAAACGGTAGAGCATGACCGCAAGCTGTTCACGGGTGATAGCATCATCCGGTCCAAACCGTTCGTCGCTGTACCCGCTGGCGATACCATTCAGACGCGCCCAGTAGACCGCCGTACCGTAATATGCGTTCGCGTCTACGTCAACGTAGGGGTAGCCCCAATTCTCGTCCTCAATATCAGGGGACCCTGCCAGCCGGTAGAGGATGGTCACAATCATCCCCCGATTAGTTATGACATTCGGGCCGAACGTGTTTTCACTGGTTCCAGCCATCAGGCCCTTTTCATAGACATAACGCACAGCATCATAGAACCAGTCGCCTTCGGAGATATCCAGGAACGGGTTACGCCACTTCGTCTCAATGGGCTTGAAGGTCACTTCAACGGTCACTTTGCCGCTGGGCTGCTTGAAGCTCCAAGTCCCGTCCTTGTTCTGCTCCACCTCAACAGGCTTGCCGTTTTTGTCTGTGACGGCCACATGATCTACTTCGTAGCCCTCGTCCGGCGTCGGTTGGATCGTCACCTTGTCGCCTTTCTCCGGGTTTTTAGGTGTTACGGACACCTCGCCATGCTCAGGCTTCTCTACGTCGGGACGGTAAGTAGAGGTGCTGTGGCCTCCGCCGCTGGGCTTCTTCGTAGCTGTCAGCGTAATGACCGTCTCGGCCTGATTGTATTCCACATCTGCGGCCTTGACCGCTTTAATATGGAAGTCGCCTGTGCCTGTTACCGTCACGCTGCCGTTTGCATCCACCGTTGCGGGACCGCTGACTACCGACCAGGTGACTGCTCCTGTGCCGGAGCCGCCAGAGGTTTGCAGCGTAAAGCTGCTTCCTTCGTAGATGGGGCTGGGTGCGCCGGTGATGAAAAGAGCCGCCTGCGCTGCCTTGCCCACAGTAAGTACATCGGTTTGGGCTGTTTTTCCGCCGTAGCTGATCGTGACTGTCTTGCCATTATGTTCTGCGACCGTCAGCACTGTTCCCTGAGCAGGGGCGGCGGTCAGCTTGCCGCTGGCCCATGTGAGGGTTTCATTTGTGTTGTCGTTGTAGTACACCTGTACCGACAGACCGCTCAAATCCAGTGCCTGCCCGCTGGTGTAGGACAGGTTGGCGGGCTGGGCAGTAATCTTGATTCTGCTCACAGCTTTTTCGGGGGTGGTGATCGCTACTCCCTGGCTGATGGTTTTCGCATAGTTGCCGCTGGCCTCCGCCTTTGCAAAGAAGTAGTAGGTCGTATTGGCGGCCAGACCAGAAAACTCACGCCCTGTCTGCCAGTTGTCAGGAGCTTCATTCAAGGTGTTGTATCCGTAAGTAATCGCTGCGCCAGTATCGCCGGGTTCTACCACAGCCTCATTCAAAGTAATCTTCGTGGGGCTGTCCGCCTGCCCGGTAAGCGTAATCTTATAAGAGGCCGGGGCAATGGTAAAGGTTCCGGTTGCTGTTCCAGTATAATTGCCTGTTCCGGCGGCGGTCACTGTGACCGTACCAGCGTTGATAAGATTCCCTCTGCCACCGTTGCTGTTTTCATAGTTGAGGGTGTAATCTGTGCCATTGGTCAGCGTTGTCCCGTTCCATGTCACGCTGACATCGGGGGTGATGGGGGAGCCGGTATAAACATACTCGCCGTTCACCGTCACAGCAGCATTTTTCAGATCGCCCTTTACTGTAAACTGGGCGCTGCCGGTTTCCGGCTTCAAGAGCATATTTTTTCCGCCATACACGGCATAAACGGTATATGTATTGAAATTCCACGCGTCGCCTGTAATCTTCACATCGTTCAGTGTCGCTGTGTTGCCCTCGACCGAAATCGGAGTTTCATTCAGCTTCTGTCCGCCCGATTGCGGGTCGCCCAGGTAAAAGTCCACTGTGTTCGGCTGTGCAGAGAGCGCATTGACCTTCTGCTGAACCGTCGCCTTGATGGTAATGGAAGAACCATAGCTTACAGTATCTCCGCTTACTCCTTCGCCTTCAAAGCTCACCGTTACCATAGACTCTTTCAAGAAGGTATTGTTAATCGTCCCCGCAATCGTTCCGCTTCCTGTGAGCGTTCCGCTCCCGGTCAAAGTCCCTGTTCCGGTGATCGCGCCGTTGTTTGTCAGGGTCACGCCGCTGTCGATGGTGACGGTTTTTCCAGCCTCGATTTCCAGGGTCTTGCCGCTGGGGATCTCTGCGTCGGTGGTGAGGGTGAAGGAATCGCCATAGACTCGGCCGTTGTCCCCTTCAAAGATCACGCCGCTCCAGCTCGCTTTCTTATCCTCACCGTTGTCACTGATGGACGACGCGATAATTAAGGCATTGCCGTTTGCAGCAAAAGTACCATTGCTGCCACCACTACTACCGCCGCCGATACCCGCACCAACAAACATCCCGCCACTGCTGGTTGCGGTCACAGTACCGCCGTTGATGGTAATAGTACCGCCGGCGCCACCGTTCCCGCCGCCGCCGATACCCGCACCACTGCTAGCACTACTGGCAGTGATCGTGCCGCCATTGATGGTGATGATACCACCAGCGGCCTGGTAATAACCGCCGCCGATACCCGCGCCACCATCGGGACTGGTCGCGGTTACAGTACCGCCATTGATGGTGATGGTACCGCCTGCGCCACGGTGACCGCCGCCGATACCCGCGCCCGCTTCACCACCACTGGCAGTGATCGTACCGCCATTGATGGTGATGGTGCCGCCTGCTTGATCGGGGCCGCCGCCGATGCCTGCCTGATTTCTTTCTCCCGTTGCGGTCAACTCACCCATATCACTGCCATTGGACTGGGCGTAAATGGTCAGTTTATTGCTGTCGCTCACGCCGATGCCCTTTTGAGCGTCCAGCTTGCAGCCGTCTATCAGAACCAGGTGAACATCTCCGGTGACAGTCGGGCGTTCGGGCAAGATGATGTTGCCGCAAACCACATACCAGCCGCTGCGCAGCGTGGCCGATCCCGGCAGTAAAAATTTTGCGTTGGCGGGGATATTTTGCGATACACCGTCTTTGTCCAGGTATGTCCTGTTGCTGGGATACCGGATCACAATGTCGGCGGTACCCTCCGGTATCTTACCGTCTGGACCAACCATGATTGTGCCGTTGTTGGTCAGACTGCCGCTGATCGTACCGTAAACGCCAATCACGCCATTGTTGGTCAGCGTCACATTATTGTCGATGGTGAGGGTTTTACCCGCCGGGATTTCCAGCCGCTTGCCGCTGGGGATCGTCTTGACCGTTTTAAGGGTGGGAGCGCCATAAACCTGTCCATCGTCCCCCTCGAAGATTACACCGCTCCAGTTCGCTTTCTCATCCTCGCCGTTGTCACTGATGGAGGACGCGATAATAAAGACATCGCCGGTGGCGGCAAAAGTACCCGCAGCGCCGTTTCTCCCGCCACCGATGCCCGCGCCGCCGTCATTTCCGCCGGTTGCGGTCACAGTACCGCCGTTGATTTGAATGGTGCCGCCTGCGCCGCCGTCCCCGCCGCCGATGCCTGCGCCATGCTCCCCGCCGACTGCCGTCACATTGCCGCCGTTGATGGTGATGGTGCCACCAGCGCCCTTGTCCCCGCCGCCGATGCCCGCGCTGCCATAATAGCCGCCGCCTTTGCCGACCGCGGTTATTTTTCCGCCGTTGATAGTGATAGTGCCGCCCGCGCCACTGGAACCTCCGATGCCCGCATCATTCAAATCGCTTGACGTGGCGGTCAGCACACCCATTTGCGCCTCGTCGTTGGACTGGGCGTAGATGGTCAGGCTGTCGCTCTCGTTTACGGTGATGCCCTCTTGGGCGTCCAGCTTGCAGCCGTCCATCAGGATCAGGTGGACATCGCCGGTGACGGTCAGGCGTTCAGGCAATGTGACATCGACGCGGACCACATACCAGCCGCCGGTCAACACGGACATTTCCGGCAGTAAATATCTCGTGCCGGTGGTTGGGATATTCTGCGGCGTACCGCTTGCGTCCAGGTATGTCTCATCATAGGGGAATGGAATCACAGAGCCGCCGCTGCCAGACGGAACACTGCCGTCCGGGCCAACCATGATTGTGCCGTGGTTGGTCAGAGTTCCGCTGATTTCACCGTAAGCGCCAATCGTGCCATTGTTGGTCAGGGTCTTGCCGCTGCCGATGGTGAGGACACTGTTCTCCGGGATGGTCAGGATCTTGCCGCTGGGGATCGCCGCGTCCATATTCAGGGTGGGATTGCCGTAGAGCTGGCCCGCGTTCCCTTCAAAAATTATGCCGCTCCAATCTTCTCTGCTGAATTTATCGGATATGCTGGACGCCAGGATTAAGGCACTGCCGTCCTGCCCGGTGCTGAAGTCAGTCTCGTCGTTATAGCCCCGGATGCCATCCGTATTATTGCCGGTCGCAGTCACAGCGCCGCCGCTGATGGTGATGGTGCCGACTTCTTTGCAGTTATTGCCATAGCCAATGCCCGCGCTGTTACGTCCGCCAGACGCATTTACAACGCCGCCAGTGATGGTGATGTCGCCGATTTTGCCGTCTTTTCTAGTAGAACCAACAGCAGTGCAGGAGCCTGCACCAATACCCGCACCGCCTTCATCGTTGCCTGTCGCGGTCACAATGCCGCCAGTGATGATAATATCGCCGCCAATATCGTCCGAACCTGCGCCGATACCCGCACCTTGTGCTGAGCCACTTGTAGCCGCCTTTGCAGTCACTGTGCCGCCGTTGATGGTGATGGTGTCATGGGGGCCGCGCTCGCCCCTGTAACCGCCGCCGATGCCCGCGCCGCCGCTCCCGCCGGTTGCATTTATGGTGCCGCCGTTGATGGTGATAGTGCCGCCAGTGCCCTTGTAGCCGCCGCCGATGCCCGCGCCAGAACTTCCGCCGGTTGCGGTCACGGTGCCGCCGTTGATAACAATGCTGCCGGTATTTTCTTCCTCATTTCCGCCGATGCCTGCTGATCGACGAGCGCCCGTAGCAATCAGTTTGCCGGTACCGCCGGTTTGGCCGTAGATGGTCAGACTGTTGCTCTCGCCAGCCACCCCGATACCGCTCTCAGCGGTAAGGGTGTTGCCATCCGCCAAAATCAGGTGGACATCGCCGCTGACGGTGATGCGGTCGGAAATTTCCACATCGCTGTTGACCACATACCAGCCGCCGCTCCATTCAGCCGTCTGGTTGTCAATCACGGCGACATTGTCCGCAGTCTGTTCCTCGCCGTTTTCGTCCAGATATTTCACATCATTTAAGGTTTCAATGGTATTTGTCAGCCCATTGAAAAAAGCAAACAGGCTTTCAAAAATCTCCGCCCCGGTGATCTGGGCTTTCTGCTCGTCCGTCAAGGCATTGTAAGCGTCATAGGCCGCCTGGACTTTCTCATGGGCCTTCTGCTGCTCCTCTGGGGACATGGCCTGTATGTCTTCCAAAGAGGGCAGGGCGTCGATCTGTGCCTGTACCGCCTTTACCTGTTCGCCAACTTCCTTGCCCTCGCACTTTGTCAAATCTGCATTTTCACTGCCGCATACCGGGCACTCCTTATTGATTGCGCCCTCAGTGCAGGGTACTGCACAGATACATTTGGTTTCCTCCTGCGCCGGTTCGCCCTTGCAGGCGGCCAGGTCCGCGCCTTCCGCTCCGCATACGGGGCAATCGGCGTTGATTTGATCCTCCATGCAAGGCACCTCGCAGATACATTCTGCTTCCTCCTGTACTGGTTGACCTTTGCAGGCGTTTAAGTCTGCACTTTCCGCGCTGCACACCGGGCAGTCAGCATTAACCTGATCCTCCGTGCAAAGCTCCGTGCAGACACATTCGTCCTCGTCGGGCTGAGGCTTGTCCGCCGGTTCGCCGCCCTCTTGTGAGTTGCAGATTTCACACACAAAGGTACAGGGCTGGCCCGGTTCGGCGGGAGCATAACCGCACTCGGCGGTATGCTCCGGGTGATGTTCGCACAAACCTTCTGTATCAGTCGCTTCTACCGCCCATGCATTCGCTGGCAGGGTGGAACATACTACTGCGCCTGCCATCAGCAGGGCGGTAATTCGGCTTATCAGTTTCATTTTGATCCTCCTGTTCCTGTGCTGGCCTATCAAAAAACGCAAAAAGGAAGCGGTCATCCATCCGGTCGGAATGGACAACTGCTTCCTGGATTATTGCAATATATAGGCAACACAAAAACAGGCAGATTCACCTCTGTCTGTCTGTCTGTCTGTCTGTCTGTCTGTCTGTCTGTCTGTCTGTCTGTCTGTCGTGAGTTTATTCCATAAGAGCATTATTTGTCAACCCCCTTTTTTTCTTTTTCTCTGTATCATTTCCGTGATGTCGTTGCGTATCTGCATATATCTCATTTTAGGTATAGGAAGTTCTTCTCCGGTAATCAAAGTCAATTTATACCGTTCAATCTTTGCCACATAGTTGCAGTTCACAAAATAGCTCCTGTGCAGCCGGTAAAAGCAGGATGGCAATTCCGCTTCCAGTTCCTTAATGGAAGTCTGCACCTGCCGTTTCTCATTGACCAGATGCAGGACGCTTTCCCGTTCCAATGCCTGTATGCACTGTATCATACTCATTTCTATAAAGCTGACTGAGCCGTTTTCTTTGACCGCCAGACGGCGGTTATTGCTTTTTCCGCTTTCTCGCAATAGACGCTGCACATATTGATAGGTTTGTCTGCTCACCTGAACAGGAAAGATTTCGTCGCCCACCAATTCGTTATACTCATTGGAAACGTGCATGTGGTACAGCCGGTAGCCCTCGTTTTCCTGCCTGTAACAAAATGTGCCCCGCTGTTTTACAGTGCAGATGATTTTAGCCTGCTCCGAAGCGTACAAGGTATATTCTCCCAGCACCATAAGCTGCCCGCCGCTGCCAGTTTCGATTTGACGGAAAGACGGTTCCTCCAGCTCAAAGGGCGGCATAATGAACCCGTTTTTGAACTGCGCCTTAATCGCCTCTGCGCCCGATACCAAGAGGTTTCCAATACTGAGCCACACGCAGTCATCGGCAAGGACAGAAAAAAGCGGCTCCGTATTGAGGTGATAATATTCCCGCAAAATATACAGGGTATCTTCACAAACGGTTTCTTTTTTTATCTCCACAGACACCCTCCGTTCCCATGATTTTTCACCAGAATATACCCTGAAAAGAGGTTTGTCCATAGATTTTGCACCAATAGGGCATATAATGTGTTGAATGTGCAAGGTTCGCTTAAAGAGCTACCGGCAAGGGCTGTTCTTGTTCCGCAGATACAGGTCCAGCGGTGAAGTTGTGGCATTTGGGGTTCATGGCAGGAGATCGCCTTTGTAGGGGCCACCGATGCGGGAAAGACCACCATCACCAATTTGCTCAACCGCTTTTATGATATTGCGGACGGCAAGATCCGCTATGACGGCATCAACATCAACAAGATCAAAAAAGCAGACCTGCGCCGCTCTCTGGGCGTGGTGCTTCAGGACGCGAACCTGTTTACAGGAACGGTCATGGAGAACCTGCGCTACGGGAATCCCAACGCCACAGACGAGGAGTGCGTTGCCGCCGCAAAGCTGGCCAACGCCGACGGCTTTATACGAATGCTGCCCCAGGGCTATGACACAGTTTTTGAAAGAGGATGGAAGCGGACTGTCCCAGGGACAACGGCAGCTGATTTCCATTGCGCGGGCGGCGGTGTCGAATCCACCGGTCATGATTCTGGACGAGGCGACCAGCTCCATCGACACCCGCATGGAGGCGCTGGTGCAGGACGGCGTGGATAAGCTGATGAAGGGCCAGACGGTGTTTGTGATCGCGCACCGCCTTTCCACGGTCCAAAATTCCGACGTCATGGTACTGGACCACGGGCGCATCATTGAACGGGGCAGCCATGACAGGCTGATCGCGGAACGGGGCACCTACTACCAGCTCTATACCGGAGCGTTTGAACTGGAATAAATCCATGATGCGTCCAAACGGGTACATTACCTGAATCGTGAAGACAGGAGTATTGGGCATGTGGGCAAAGCATTACTCACGGCATGAAATCCGGTGCTGGAGGTACTGACTTTTCATGGTCCTTTTGCCCACAGCTTCGTTTGATAAATACAATCTGTCTCCTTGACATCATGGAGGAATATATTTAGAATTTAAGGCAGGAGAATAGCTCAAACTATTTGAGGAGATGAACACATATGGATATTGGATCGGATGGCGTCCGGCATACTGTCATTACCTTTGAACCCTTCCTAAAGCGGAAAGAGCTTTGTGGCTTGACAGACGCACAGATTGGAAAACGCTTCGGTTTAACAAAAGATACCGTAAATGCAATGCGGTTACATGACGAGGTGCCGTTTAATACGGTCCAGAAAATTTGTCAGGAACTACATTGCCAACCGGGTGATATTATGGAGGCATTAGATGTTTGGATCATCCCGGCAACCAAGGAAAAGTAGGAAGCGTTTCTGGCGGGCTGCTTAAAAAGCAAATACATCTCAGTATGATAAAAAGCGCCCTGGGCCGTCCAAAGTTGGAACGGCCTGGGGCGCTCATCGTATTGTCAGCGCTCATCACAGGGAAACCAAGCCCGTGCCGGAATCCGTGATTACAAATAATTGACGGCCAGCATGACGATACCAAGAAGCGCAAGGATAGCGCCGGTAGCCCGGTTGAGGACGGCCGGGCTGGCCTTGTTGGCAAATTTGGCCGCTATCCGCGCCCACAGGAGGGTGGAGAGCACACAAAATATCAGGCACCAAATATCCGGAGCACCGCCAATGGCAAAGTGGCTCGCCGCGCCGGTGAGCGCGGTGAAAGTCATAATGAATACGCTGGTGCCCACGGCGGTCTTGAGCTCATAGCCCAAAACGCTGGTCAGCAGGAGCAGCATCATCATGCCGCCGCCCGCGCCCACGAAGCCGCAGATAAAGCCGACGATCACGCCGCAGGCCACAGACTGGAAAAACCGCTTCCGGGGACTGACCGCATCCATAGACTCCTTGGCGGTCATCACAGGCCGGACGAGGAACTTGATGCCCAGGAGGAGGGTCATAAATACAGAGAAGCCGCCCATGGTCGCGTTGGGGAGAAGGCTGGCGACCCAGCTTCCCACCAGGGTGAACAGGAGAACTACAGCCATCATCACAAGGCCGTTTTTAATGTCCAGGTTTTTGTTTTTGTGATAGATATAAGCGCTGACCGCGCTGGCGAGCACGTCGCTGGCCAAGGCGATCCCCACCGCCTGATAGGCAGGCAGATCCAGGAACGTGATGAGCATGGGGGAAATGACGGCCGCAGCGCTCATACCCGCAAAGCCGGTCCCCAGGCCGGCGCCGATCCCGGCCACGAAGCAGATGAAAAAGGTGTAGAGCATTGCTTAGGCATCTCCTTTGAACGCAAGGCGCAGATTTTCGCCGATGCGGGTGAAGGCGGATTCCAGGGCGGCCCGCTCCTCTGTGGTCATCCCCTGGGAAAGCTGTACGCGCAACGCGGCCTGAGCGGCCTGTCCGTCGGCTACGGCAGACGAGGAGGCAGGCAGAAGGCGGAGGTGGGCGCTCTTTCGATTTCCGGGGAGGTAGCTCCGCTCCAACCACCCCCGGCGGATCAGGGAGTGAATCGAGACGGACACATGGGATTTGGTAAGTCTCCGCCGCTCCACAATATCGGCGGCGGTATCATAGGCCGGCGCGTTGGCCAGGAAGAGCAGGATGTCCAGCTCCATCCGGGTGAGGTCCCATTGCTGAGCGATGGGGTCCATCGTCTGATCATAGAGCCGCTTGAACAGAAAAAGATGATCCCAGAATTCCATCCTCGCCCTCCTTCCCTGCAACATAAACAGCAGGCGCATTATTGTTCTATTCAGAACTATAATGCAGTGTAAAGGAAAAAACTGGTTTTGTCAAGAGTGGAGCTTGATGGGAGGTGTTATCCTCTTGCACTTCCCTGATTGAACAAAAATTCGTGTGGAGAGCCATGTATGACGGACAAAATCCAGTGGGGCACGGGCGGCTCGGCGGAGTTGATCCTCCGTGCGCTCCGGCAGGCATATCCCGACTTGTGCGAATAACATAAAACAGAAAGTAACCAAGAAAACGGCCTTTGTTTCATGCAAGGGTCGTTTTTGATTGCCAGCCCTCTTGACAGGCTAAACTCAAAGTGCTATATTCAAAACATCGTTATAAAACGATGTTTTGAAAAAGGAGGAATGACAGTGGCAAAACAAAAGGCGGGGGTTTACGACCGGGTGCTGGAATGCGCCAGGGAGGAGTTTTTGTCCAAGGGGTTTCTGGAAGCATCTCTGCGCACCATAGCTCAGGCGGCAGATACCAGCACCGGCTCTATCTACACTCGTTTTGGAGACAAGGAGGGGCTGTTCCGGGCCATTGCGGAGCCGGTGGTGGATCAATTCAAGGCTATGTTCCGCAGGGTGCAGGAGGATTTTCACCAGCTCAGTGAGGAGGAACAGCGTGCGGATATGGGACAGTACACCGCCCGTCACCAGGAGGAGATGCTGGACTACATCTACGACCACTTTGATGTTTTCCGTCTGCTGCTGGACGGGGCCCACGGCACCCGGTTTTCCTGCTTTCTGGACGAGCTGGTGGACATCGAGGTGGAGTACACCTACAAGTACATGGAGGTCATCGGCTGCGAGAGCGTCAAGTCCGGCCTGGTGACGGAGGAGTTTATCCACATCATCGTCACCGCCTACTTCAACGGCATGTTTGAGGTGGTGCGGCATAACATGGACCGCGCCGCCGCCCACCGCTATGTCAAGATGCTCAACCGCTACCACATGGCGGGATTTTCCACCGTGTTTGACCCTCAACCTTGACAAGAGGCTGTGCCTTCTGGTGCAGCCCTCTCATTTGTACAAAAGTTAGCAATTACTAACCAAAAGGAGGAATTTATATCATGAAACAACAAAGTCCCATGCTCCGTCTGTGGGAGCTGGGAGAGGGACAGCAGGGCGGCTTGAAGCGGGCGGTCCTGTCCGCTGTGGTGGGGGTACTGTTTGGGATGCTCCCTTACTTCGCCGCAGCGCAGATCATCCTGGGCCTGCTGAAAGGGGAGGAGAGTACACAATACTACCTGATATGGTGCGCAGTGGCGCTTGTGGGCTTTTTGCTCCGGGCCACCCTGTATTCCCTGGCCCTGTCCCAATCCCACAAGGCCACCTTTGCTATCCTGAAATCTATCCGGGAGAAAGTGCTGGAGAAACTGCCGAAGATGCCTCTGGGTACGATTCTGGACACCTCCAGCGGCCAGATGAAACAGGTCATCGTGGACCAGGTGGAGAGCATGGAGCGGCCTCTGGCCCATCTTCTGCCGGAGATGACCGCCAATGTGCTGGGGCCGGTGTGCATCCTGATTTATCTGTTCGTCTTGGACTGGCGGATGGCCCTTTTGAGCCTGGTGTCCATCCCGGTGGGCATGGCTTTCATGATGGCGGTGATGGCCGGCTACGGAAAGCAGTACGAGAGCTCGGTCAAAACCACCCAAGCCATGAACAGCGCCATTGTGGAGTACATCGGCGGCATTGAGGTCATCAAGGCGTTTAACCAGGGCAAGCAGTCCTATGCCCGCTTCTCTGACAGCGTAAAGGCCAACGCCTCCTACTTCTACCACTGGATGAAGAGCTGCCAGATGCCGGTCTCTTTGGCCCGTGCCATCTCGCCCACCACCATGATCACCATTCTGCCGGTGGGCTGGCTCCTCTATACCGGAGGGAGCTTGCCCATCGAGACCTTTATCACCACCATCGTCCTGTCCCTGGGCATTGCCGGGCCCCTGCTGGCCGCCATGGACTTTGTGGACAGTCTCGCTAAGGTGGGCACCATCGTGGGCTCGGTGGATGCCATTTTGAACGGAGCGGAGCAGGACCACGGGGAAACGCCGGCGGAGTTCCAGGGCCGGGACATCCGGCTCTCCCATGTGTCCTTCGGCTACCACGCGGACAAGGAAGTGCTCCACGATGTATCTCTCACCATCCCCGCCGGGACCATGACCGCCTTTGTGGGGCCCTCCGGCTCCGGCAAGTCCACCATCGCCAAGCTCATCGCCGGCTTCTGGGATGTGACCTCCGGCTCCATTACTCTGGGCGGGCAGGACTTGAAGCGGGTCCCGCTGAAGCAGCTCTACGACCAGGTGGCCTTTGTATCCCAGGACAACTACCTCTTTGACGAGAGCATTCGGGAGAACATCCGCATGGGCCGCCCGGCGGCCACCGACGCCGAGGTGGAGGCCGTGGCAAAAGCCGCCGGGTGTGACGCCTTTATCCGCAGTCTGGAACACGGCTATGACACGGTGGTGGGCGGAGGCGGCGCCCATCTGTCCGGAGGCGAGCGTCAGCGCATCGCCATCGCCCGGGCCATGCTCAAGGACGCGCCCATTGTGGTGCTGGACGAGGCGACCGCTTATATAGACCCCGAGAACGAGGCCGTGGTCCAGCAGGCCGTGGGCAGGCTGGTGGCGGGAAAGACTGTGCTGGTCATCGCCCACCGCCTCAGCACCATCACCGGCGCGGATCAGATCGTGGTAGTCAATGGCGGCCGCATCCAGGATGTGGGCACCCACGGGGAACTTTTGAAAAACTGCCCGCTGTATCAGGAGATGTGGCGGGCGCATATGGGCGCAAAGGAGGGAGAGCAGGCATGATCGGTGTTTTGAAAAAAATCTGGGACTTTGCCGGAGAGGAGCAGGGCAATATCCGAAAGTCCATGATTTTAGGCTTCTTCTACGCGGTGTTCCACATGTTCCAGATCGCGGCCATCTATGTGGTGGTGCTGGCCCTGGTGGGCGGCTCCACAGACTCCGCCCCGGCATGGCAGGCTCTGGGGCTTCTGCTGGCCAGCATTCTGGGCCGGGCGGTCCTCAACCGCTTCAGCCAGCTCCAGCAGACCCACGCCGGCTACTTTATGGTGGCGGACAAGCGCATTTCCATCGGTGACAAGCTCAAGCGGGTCCCCATGGGCTATTTCAACGACCAGAGTTTGGGAGAACTCACCGGCATCACCACCACCGTTCTGGACGAGGTGGAGAGCACCGGCCCCATGGTGCTGGTCAGTATTCTGGGCGGCCTGATCAATTCCGCCGTCATGCTGCTGTGCGTCCTGTTCTGGGACTGGCGGATCGGCCTGCTGGCCCTGGCGGGGATGCTGGTATATCTGGCCCTCCTCTCCGGAATGGAGAAGCAGTCCGCCAAGATTGCCCCCAAGCGCCAGCGGGATGAGGCCCGGCTGGTGGAGGCGGTGCTGGAACAGCTCCAGGGCATGAGTGTCATCAAGTCCTTTAACCTGACGGGAAAGGGTGACAAGCGGGTGCGGCAGGCGCTGGAGGACAGCAGGGCGAACAATCTGGCGGTGGAGAAGCTGTTCACTCCCTATATCTGGGGCCAGGAGATGGTCCTCCACCTGTTCAGCGTTCTAATTCTGGCGGCGTCGGTGGGGCTGTGCCTGACAGGAGCCATGTCCCTCGCCAATGCACTGATGGCGGTCATCGTTTCTTTCCTGATTTTTTCCCAGATCCAGTCCGCGGGCAGCGGCGTGTCCGCCCTGCGTCTGGTGGGCAGCTCCATTGACCACGCCAACCAGGTGGACGACATCCCGGAGATGGATCAGCGCGGCACGGCCATCCGCCCGGAGAGCCACGAGATTGTATTCGACCATGTGAACTTCTCCTATGGAAGCCGCCCCATCCTCAAGGATGTGTCACTGACTATCCCAGACCGGACCACCACCGCCATTGTGGGGCCTTCCGGCTCCGGCAAGACCACCCTTTGTAACCTGATCGCCCGGTTTTGGGATGTGGACGGCGGCCGTGTGACCATTGGTGGCCGGGATGTGCGGGAGTACACACTGGAATCCCTCATGGAGCAGGTGAGCATGGTGTTCCAGCGGGTGTACCTCTTTGCCGACACGGTGGAGAACAACATCAAGTTCGGCTGCCCGGGCGCTACCCATGAACAGGTGGTGGAGGCCGCAAAAAAGGCGTGCTGCCACGACTTCATCTCTGCCCTGCCGGATGGATACGGCACGGTAATTGGCGAGGGAGGAGCCACGCTTTCCGGCGGGGAGAAGCAGCGCATCTCCATCGCCCGGTGTCTCCTGAAGGACGCGCCTATCGTCATCTTCGATGAGGCCACGGCCAATGTGGACCCCGAGAATGAGGACCAGCTCCAAAAGGCTATGGAGGCCCTGACGCGGGAGAAGACCGTGCTGATGATCGCCCACCGGCTCAAGACGGTGCGGGGTGCGGATCAGATTCTGGTGGTAGACCAGGGCCGCGTCGTCCAAAAGGGTACCCACGACGAACTGATCCAGCAGGCGGGCATCTACCGGAATTTCGTCTCCGAGCGAACGGAGTCCAGCCGCTGGACACTTTGATTGAAAAAGACAACGCTGCGGTGTGGGTATTCTATTACCTGCGCCGCAGCTGTCTGATTACAGAATATTCAGATTTTTAGGATGCTGGAGAGATGGGGGCCTTTTACAAGCATGAGTGACATATGTTCCCTTCGAGGTCCGAGGCCCTTTGCGCTAATTTTGAGTGCCTGCATTGGAAACGCAAGGGAAAAAGCATCCAAACCGGCCCGCACAGTTGCATTTTCCGTGAGTTCCCTGTTATAATACCAGCAGGAAAACGGTTGGAGCGCGGCGTGGTTTGGCTCGGAATATCAAATTGGAGGTATTTCGATGCGTACAGAGGATTCCCTGGAGCAATCGCTCCGCCGTGTACTGAAGGCGGCTGGCTACATGATGCGGAAATCCCATGCGCCCATCAGTGCGGACAACCTTGGCGGCTACATGATCGTGGATATGTCCAGGAATACGGTTGCGGCAGGCGGCCGCTTTGAGCTGACTTTGGAAGATGTCCGGGAGTGGGCACGGGATATGTGCTGACCGCGGCTGCGGCTGAGGGAGGAACGCCCTCAGCCGTTATGCCTTGGGCTTCATCTCTGTGGTAAGCCGCTGATGCGGCTATCATGTAAAGAGTGCTTATCCAAATCAATAGAAAGAGAAAGGAATTTGCTTTATGAACAAGGGAGAACTGATTGCTGGTATGGCCGAGGAGAGCGGGGTTTCCAAAGCGGATGCAGAGAAAGTCTTGAACGCATTCCTATCCCAGGTCGAGAAAGCGTTGTGCGCGGGAGATAAGGTCCAGCTCACCGGCTTCGGCAGCTTTGAAGTGAAAGAGCGTGCTGAGCGTACGGGCCGGAATCCCAAAACCAATGAGCCCATTGTGATCCCAGCCGGAAAGATGCCAGTCTTTAAGGCTGGCAAGGTATTAAAGGACGCAATTAAATAAAAAGGCAGACGGCGCAACACATATCAACTGCATATAAGAACCTGATTCAAAAGTCACCCCTCTGAACACTCGCTCAAGAGGGGTGATTTATTTTGTGTCCCGAAGAAAGGTTTCAAAGCAGGTAAGGTAGACTAACTTGTAGCAGCGAGGCCGTTTCCTTGGATGAAAGCTGTACCGTACATTCCAATATTCCTATAATCTGGATGAACGAAGCACTCTATGCCTTTCCTTGACAGAAGCCGGTGGTTCCGGTATAATTAAATTGAGGTTAGCAATGACTAACCATATAAAAACAAAGGGGGTTTTTTAATGTTCACAATCAACAAGTCTGTAAGTGTTTGGGAACAGTTAGTCCAGCTTCCATTTTTAAATCTATATTCCAGATTGCTCAATGCGGCCATGGAGCTGGATGTATTTTCTCAACTTTGCCAGCCGGTTACTGCTGAAGCACTGGCAGTTCATATGGGATGGCATAAGGCAAATACAGAATACCTGCTCAGTGCATTGGTATCCATCGGCTTTTTAAACAAGACGGACGGCACTTACCAGAACACCGCGGAAGTTGACCGCTATCTGGTCAAAGGGAAAGATGAATATTTGGGAGGCTTTCTGCCCTTTTATATGCAGGAAGGCATGGCACCTATGGATGTGAAGCTGTTGGTCACAAAAGGCCCCCAGTCCCAGCAACAGGAAGCGATGGAGCAGCAGTTGGATTTTGCCTCTTTTGCACAGCGGATGCGACAGGCACAGGAAGGTTACCGGCAGCAGGAGTTGTTGCGGATTGTGCGTTCTCTGCCGGAAAATGACCAAATCAGGCGCGTGCTGGACCTAGGCGGTGCTACAGGACTTTTAGGGCTGGCAGTCATCGGTGATCGGCCGGATCGTACTGGCGTCCTATTTGACCGTTTTCCCCCGGCGGTGGTGGAAGAATCCATCTCCCTTATGGGACTCACTGACCGCACGGAAGTGATGTGCGGCAACTTTATGGCAGACAGAATTGGAGAGAGGTATGATCTAATCCTGGCCCTCAATGTGATGCTCTTTGCCAAAGGCCGTATGGAAGAACTGCTGAAAAAGTGCTATGACGCACTGAATCCCGGAGGGGTGCTGCTGGTTATCAGCGAGGCTATCCTGCCTGACCACACCGGCCCCTGGGATATGGTAATGGGGTATTTGCCGTATTACTTCCAGGGGATGGATATGGGCGTATTAAAAAACGAAGTATCGGATGCGGCCGTACGCGTGGGCTTTACAAAATGTGAAAAACGCACGGAATGCCTCTGCTCTGGCACACAGGACATTGACATTATTCGGAAATAAGGAGTGTATCTCATGCTCGAATCTTTAATAAATGCCAAAATCCAAGAGTCGACGGAAACAGAAAAAGTAGACCTTCTTCACTTGAATCCGGCAGATGCTGGTTGCTGCTGTGGAGGACATGCTGGACATCACTGTTGTGGGAAACACAGACACCATAATACAGAGCAACAGGAAAAGTCTGAATAGCACGCTTCAACTAAAGCGATTCTGCGGAAGAAAGTACTGCTAACGCAGCCGTTTGGTTCAGGTGTGGAACCACGGTGCGATAGACAATGATGCATAGACGCACCGGAAAAGGACTTGCTTTGTTGCCCTCCGATTTATCTCACTGAAGTCACAAAATGCAAGGGCGGGCCATCGGCGCTGTATGCCGATGGCCCGCTTTCGCCCCATTCTGGGCAGTTACTTCCTGCCGGCCACATAGCACACAGGCAGTACACGCCCCCCGAGCAGGGTGTGTTCCGTCACCCAAAAATCGTGGGAGGAAAGATAAGCAATGAATTCCCCGGCGTTCCAGGCGTGGTAGACACGAAAGCCGGTCCGCTCCATACCCCAGGTCCGCAGTCTGGCCAATTTTCCACCGGCGTGGACAAAGGTGGGGGCAAATAACCATCCTCCCGGCTTTAAGACTCTCCGAGCTTCCCGCAAAACCTTTTCCGGCTCCGGTAAGATATGCAGGGCATTGGCAATCACCACCGCGTCAAAGGTTTCCGAGGCATACGGCAGACAGGAGGCATCCCGCACTGAGAAATGAAGCCGGGAAGATCCGCTCCGCTTCTTGGCTTCCGCGATCATATTGGAAGAGGCATCGGTGGCCTCCCACAGCCGGACACACGGAGACAGGGAAAAGGACAGCTGGCCTGTGCCGCAGGCCAGTTCCAATACATTCATATCCCGTGTGAGATGCGGACGAATGTGATTGCAGATTTCTGTATATAACGGTGCAGAGCGCCGCATGAATTTGGTGTAATGTGCGGCCATTCCCTGCCAGAAGTCCAAGTCTGATTTCTTCATAGTGATACGCCTCTTTGCGGGTTAGTTATTGATAACTAAAGAATACTCCAAAAGTCTCTGTTCCACAAGCCCTTTTTGATGGAGAAAGCCGCGTTACAGACCAGACGGCCCGTAACGCGGCTTCCCTGCTATGCTAAAAGTTCCAACAACTGCCGGATATTTTTCTTGCCGAAAGATACCTGCTCCCCATCATTGATGACCAGGCAGGGGACGCTCATGACCTGGTATTTCTCCCGCAGGTCTGGGAAATGATTCAGGTCATAGACCTGGGCGGTGATGTGCGGATTTTCCGCGGCGATCCGCTGGGCCGCCGTCACCAGCTCCGGGCACATGGTACAGGAGAGGGAGACCAGAAGCTCTAACTTGATGGGCTTCTGGATGGACTGGATTGCTGCTCTTGTATCTTCATCCAGAGCCTGTCCCGGCCCGGCGGCATTGTAGAGGCCCAGGACGAAGGAGGTGAACTCGTGGCCGCCGGGGACCCCATGGAAAGCGAGGCCCGTCCAGCTCCCATCCGGCCGGCAGACCCGGACACAGGGCAGGTGTTCCATCTCTTCGGCCGCCCCTGTCTCCACTGAGAGCTTGCTGCTCTGCGTCGCCAGTTCTTCCATATACTGCTTCAGTTCAGCCGAAAGAGGCGTTTCGTCCAGATACAGCCGCAGGATCAGAGGCGAGGACATCCGGGCGAACACCGTATGGAGCTGGGCCAGCATATCCCCCGTAAAAAGCGTGCTGCTTGTTTCGGTGGAAGCCGCCGTTTCTGCTGTCCGGCTCACTGGAGCATTGGGATGGATGCCAGTCTTTTCCTGCATGGCGGCGCACAGGCGTTCCAGCTCCGTGGCGGCAAGGGCGCCGTCTCCCACGGCGGTGACGACCTGACGCAGAGGCTTGACGCATACATCACCCGCGGCGTACAGGCCGTCCGCAGTTGTTTTTTGGCTCCGGTCTGTGAGGATATAGCCCTGGTCATTCAATTCAGCCAGGCCGCGCACCAGCTCCGTAGCCGGCTCATAACCGGCAAAGACGAACACGCCGAAGGTCTCTCCATTCGCCGCGTGGTGCTTGGTCACTTGACCAGTTTTGGTATTCCGGTACCGGAGATAGCGGAGAGCGGTGTCTCCGGACACCTCCTCCACCTCCGTGTTGGTGAGGACGGTGATCTTCTCGTGGTTTCTGGCTGCGTCCGCTGTCGCCTGTGCACAGGTGAAGTCGTCTCCCCGGATGAGAATGGTCACCTGGCGGGCGTATTTGGTGAGGAACACGCTCTCCTCCGCCGCGGCGAAGCCGCCGCCCACCACAAAGACCTCCTTCCCGGTGAAGAACTCTCCGTCACAGGTGGCGCAGTAGGCCACGCCCCGACCGCGGAATTGCTCCTCACCCTGGAAGCCCACCATACGGGGATGGGCGCCGGTGGCCAGGAGAACGTCGAAGCACTTCAAATCCCCCCGGCTGGTGCGGACGGTCTTTACATCGCCGGAGAGCTCCAGCCCGATGACCTCGGCCAGCAGAAATTCAGCGCCGAAGCCCTCCGCCTGCTTTCGCATGGTCTCGGTAAGCTCCGTCCCGCTGGTCCTGCCCACGCCGGGATAGTTCACCACTTCCGAGGTAATGGTGATCTGCCCGCCGAAGTGATCCTTCTCCACGACCACCACCCGGTAGCGGGCCCGGGCCAGGTAGAGGGCGGCGGTGAGTCCCGCTGGACCACCGCCGATGACCACGACATCGTAGAAGTTTGCCATCTGGTCCATATCTTAAAGCTGTCCCACCAGGTCCAAACTGGGCTTCAGGGTCTCGGCGCCGGGCTGCCACTTCGCCGGGCACACCTCGTCTCCGTGCTCCGCCACGAACTGGCAGGCCTGCACCTTCCGCAGCAGCTCGTCGGCGTTCCGGCCCACATTGCCGGCGTTGACCTCGTAGGCCACAATTTTTCCCTCGGGGTTGACGATGAAGCTGCCCCGCTCTGCCACGCCGTCGGCTTCGATGTAGACCTCAAAATCCTTTGCCAGACAATGCGTGGGATCGGCCAGCATGGGATACTGGATCTTCTGGATACGCTCGGAGGCGTCATGCCACGCCTTATGGACAAAGTGGGTATCGCAGGAAACTGCGTAGATCTCACAGCCGGCCGCCTGGAACTCGGCGTACTTATTTGCCAGGTCCTCCAGCTCCGTGGGGCACACAAAGGTGAAGTCGGCGGGATAGAAGAAAAACACGCTCCACTTTCCCAGTACATCCGCCTTGGTAACGGCGTGAAAGGCGTTATTCTGGTAGCACTGGACAGAGAAATCGGCAATTTCTTTTTGAATCAGGGACATGAGAATACCTCCATTCGTAGCTTTGTTTGGTTAGCGATAACTAACCAAAAGAAATTATACAACTTTCTGAGAAAAGCGTCAAGCGGCCCTTGAGATTTTCTGAAATAGGCCGCAGCCCTTATCCATTTACATTTGTGTTGACAAGTTCAAAGGTAAAGAGTAAAATAGCATCGTTATATAACGGTGTTATAGAGAGGCGAGGCAAAACATGGAGGAAAATTCCGCCACTACCTTGGAAAAGATCCAAGAGGCCGCTATGGCGGAATTTCTGGATAAAGGCTTCCAGGGGGCCTCCCTGCGGCAGATCGTAAAAAATGCCGGCGTTACTACCGGTGCCTTTTACGGCTACTTTTCCAGCAAGGAAGCCCTGTTCACCGCCATCGTAGAACCACATGCTACCGCCCTCATGGGGAAGTTCATGTGGGCCCAAACCTCTTTCGCCGAGCTACCCGAAGAGGAACAGCCCCAGCACATGGGCGTGGAGTCCAGAGACTATGTCGCCTGGATGGTGGATTATATCTGCCGGCACCGGGAGCCGGTGAAGCTGCTCCTGTGCTGCGCGGAGGGGACCAGCTATGAAAACTTCATTCACAACATGGTGGAAGTGGAGGTGGAGTCCACCCTCCGGTACATGGGGGTGCTGCGCCGCATGGGACGGGACATCCCACAGATGAGCCGATCCCTGTGCCATATCATCGCCAGCGGGATGTTCAACGCCATCTTTGAAGTGGTTATCCACGATATGCCCTATGAACAGGCCTTACGGGATGTGGAGCAGCTGCAGACGTTTTATACGGCTGGTTGGTCAAAACTGATGGGGGAATGATCCCCTATCTTTTTGAAAATAGGTTAGTTTTCGCTAACTTCAAGAGGAGGTCTTTTCATGAAGCAGAAGAAAAAGAGTGATGTAGCTGTCCTGCTCGGCTACGCGGGCAGCTACAAAGGGCTGACCTTCCTGGGGCTGGCCCTGTCGGCGGTGTCCATGCTGCTGAGCATGGCGCCCTACATCTGCATCTGGCTGGCGGCCCGGGACCTGATCGCGGTGGCGCCGGACTGGACGGCGGCGCAGAGCGTCGCCCAATACGGCTGGCTGGCGTTCGCCTTTGCGGTGGCCGGCATCATCCTGTATTTTGCGGGATTGATGTGTACCCATCTGGCGGCCTTCCGCACGGCGTCCAATATCCGCAAGCAGGGTGTGGCCCATGTGATGAAGGCCCCGCTGGGCTTTTTCGACTCCAACGCCTCCGGCCTCATCCGCGGGCGGCTGGACGCGGCGGCGGCCGACACGGAGACCCTGCTGGCCCACAATCTGGCGGACATCGTGGGCACCATCACGTTGTTCATCGCCATGCTGGTGATGATGTTCGTCTTTGACTGGAGGATGGGCGCGGCCTGCTTGCTGGCGGCGGTGATCTCCATTGTGGCCATGTTCTCCATGATGGGCGGCAACAACGCCAAGCTGATGGCGGAATACCAGGCGGCCCAGGACCGTATGACCAAGGCAGGCACCGAGTATGTCCGTGGCGTCCCGGTGGTCAAGATCTTCCAGCAGACCGTCTATTCCTTCAAGGCGTTCCAGCAGGCCATCGAGGATTATAGTGACAAATCCGAATATTTTCAGGCCAAGGTCTGCCGGGTCCCCCAGTCCATCAACCTGACCTTCACCGAGGGCGCCTTTGTGTTCCTGGTTCCGGCGGCCCTGTTCCTGGCGCCTAGTGCCCTGGCCGGCAGCGACTTCGCAGGATTTGTCACAAACTTTGCCTTTTACGCAGTGTTCTCCGCCATCATCTCCACAGCCCTTGCCAAGATCATGTTCGCCGCATCGGGCATGATGCTGGCCGGCACCGCCCTGGGCCGCATCGACCAAGTCATGGGCGCTCCTGAACTGAAAAATCCGGACCATCCGCAAAAACCTCAGAACAGCCGTGTGGAATTTGAGAATGTGAGCTTTACTTACGACGGCGCGGAGACACCCGCCCTCTCCCATGTCTCCTTCACAGCGGAGCCGGGGCAGACCGTGGCTCTGGTGGGGCCCTCCGGCGGCGGCAAGACCACCGCCGCCAGCCTGATCCCCCGCTTCTGGGACGCCACCTCCGGTGCGGTGAAAGTGGGCGGCGTGGATGTACGGCAGATCGATTCCCATGTGCTCATGGATCAGATCGCCTTTGTGTTCCAGAACAGCCGCCTGTTCAAAGCATCCATCTTTGAAAATGTCCGGGCTGCCCGCCCCAACGCCACCCGGGAGCAGGTGCTCTCGGCGCTGATGGCCGCCCAGTGCGGGGACATTCTGGAGAAGCTGCCCCAGGGCATGGACACCCTGATCGGCTCCGAGGGGACCTACCTCTCCGGCGGCGAGCAGCAGCGCATCGCCCTGGCCAGGGCCATTCTGAAGGACGCGCCCATCGTGGTCCTCGATGAGGCGACCGCCTTCGCGGACCCCGAGAACGAGGCTCTGATCCAAAAGGCGTTCTCCGAGCTGACCCGGGGCCGCACCGTTATCATGATCGCCCACCGCCTGTCCACGGTCGTGGGGGCGGACAAGATCCTGGTGCTGGAGGAGGGCCGTATCGTGGAACAGGGCTCCCATCAGGAGCTGACCGCCGCCGGCGGCCTCTATGCCCGGATGTGGGCGGATTACAACCAGGCGGTCCAGTGGAAGATCACCAGCGAACAGTGAGAGAGGGGTGAAGAAGATGTTCGGCAAAAACTTTCAACGCAAATACGCCCTTACCGACCAGGGCGTGAAAAACACCAAAAAGGGCGCCTTCTGGACGGTCATTGTCAATCTGGTCGTCATGGGCGGCATGGGCATCCTGTACCTGTTCATGAATACTTTGATTGGGACCCTGACAGATGGAGCGCCGCTGCCCGGCCCGGCTCTCTTTCTTGGGTTGGTAATCGCGTTCGTCATTTTGTCCTTTGTGACCCACCTGCAGCAGTACCACGCCACTTACAGCCTGGTCTACAACGAGGTGAAGTCCACCCGCCTCAGCCTGGCGGAACGGCTGCGCAAGCTGCCCTTGGGCTACTTCGGCAAGCGGGATCTGGCGGATCTCACCGAGACCCTCATGGGCGATGTGAACCGCATGGAGCACGTCTGGTCCCATGTGCTGGGATACCTGTACGGGGCCTACATCTCCACGGCCATCATCGCGGTGTGCCTGCTGGTATATGACTGGCGGCTGACCATCGCCTGCCTGTGGGGGGTGCCGGTGGCCTTCGGCCTGCTGTTCGGCACCCGGAAGATCTCCGCCCGGGCCTCGGAGCGGACGAAAAAGGCCGCGGTCCGTGTCTCCGACGGCATCCAGGAGGCGTTGGAAAATGTCCGGGAGATCCGCGCCACCAACCAGGAGGCGCGCTATCTGGCCGGGCTCAACCAGAAGATCGACGACCATGAGAAGGTCACCATCCAGGGCGAGCTGGGCACCGGCATCTTTGTTAATGCGGCCAGCGTCATCATGCGCCTGGGGGTAGCCACCACCATCCTGGCGGGGGCCAGCCTGATCCTCTCCGGGCAGATCGACTTTATGCTGCTGTTTTTGTTCCTGCTGGTCATCACCCGGGTGTACGCCCCCTTCGACCAGAGCCTGGCCCTCATTGCGGAGATGTTTGTATCCCAGGTGTCCGCCGACCGCATGAATGAGATCTATGATACGCCCATCGCCGAGGGAACGGAGCGTTTCCAGCCCAAGGGCCACGACATCGTGTTCGACCATGTGGACTTCGCCTACGACAAGAAGAAGGTACTGGACGGTGTGAGCTTTACCGCCCGGGAGGGTGAAGTGACCGCTCTGGTGGGGCCCTCCGGATCCGGCAAGAGCACCTGCGCCCGGCTGGCCGCCCGGCTGTGGGATGTCACCGAGGGCTCCATCAAGGTGGGAGGCGTGGACATCTCCACCGTGGACCCGGAGGCGCTGCTGACCGACTACTCCATGGTGTTCCAGGATGTGGTGCTCTTTGACGACACGGTGATGGAGAACATCCGCCTGGGCAAGCGGGGAGCCACCGACGAGGAGGTGCGGGCCGCAGCGGAGGCCGCTAACTGCGGGGAGTTCATCCGCCGACTGCCCCAGGGCTATGACACCCCCATCGGAGAAAACGGGGCGAAGCTCTCCGGCGGGGAGCGGCAGCGCATCTCCATTGCCCGGGCGCTTTTGAAGAACGCCCCCATCGTCCTGCTGGACGAGGCCACCGCCAGCCTGGATGTGGAGAACGAGACCAAGGTGCAGGGCGCCCTCTCCCGCCTGCTGGCCGGCAAGACGGTGTTGGTTATCGCCCACCGGATGCGAACCGTGGCCGGGGCGGACCACATCGTGGTGCTGGAAAACGGTCATGTAGCCGAGCAGGGAACTCCGGCGGAGCTGATGGAGCGCGGCGGCCTCTACCGCCGCATGGTGGAGCTCCAGAGCGAGAGTGCCCGGTGGAAGCTGAACAGCGAAGCATAAGAAAAAGTAAAATGGCGAAGTCCGGAAGTCTTTTGAACGACAGAGACTTCCGGACTTTTGACCGTAGAAAGAAATGTTAGAGAACTATTCTCCTTTAGTTACAGTGTGTTATAGAGATTGTAGGTGTTATTCCTGAGGACTCTATACTGTCCATTTGTTTCCCTTTCGGTCAATCAAACGAGGAGGAAAGAAACTCAAAAAACAGAAATAAAAAAGAGCCGGGGACATCGTTAACAAGGTCCCCGGCTCTTTCAGAAATCTTTGACAACAAATTAGGCAATTCCTATATTCAGCGGCATCATGGTCAACTGACCGGTACGCTTGGTAAAATCACAGCAGACGATTTCGCAGTGTGGGGATGTCCCATGCCAATCAGCCTGGTATTGTGATGTGTCGATCCCGACATTAAAATCCAGTTCAATACCTGTCTGTTGCTCAAATAGACGAGCGGGGCCTGTCTCCCGCCAGCGCACATTATTTGTGCCACTGTAAACAAATGGCGCGCTTATCTGGGGGATGATAAAAACACCTGCGTCGGCAATTGAAGCAGCAGCCTCAATGACCATATACTCAAACTGACTGCTGCTGTAATTCCTACGGTATGGAGAGTGGATGCGCCCGAATGGCGGATTTGAGATGGCGCAGTCGAAATGCCCAAGACTACTGAGCAGAGCCGGATCGAGGGCGTCGCTGCAGATCCATGTTGCTTCTGGCAGAAGTTGTTTTCCAACATCTACATAATCTTGATTGATTTCAATGCATGTGATTTCCACACTGCACTGGTTATGATTATCGCAAGCACGTGCCGCCATATAACTGAGTATGCCGATACCAGCGCAGAGATCGATGAGTTTGACGTGATCTTTGTAATTGAGCGGGATATGCAGCCTAAAGTCACGGGCCAGTCCGTATGGTGTAAAAAAGGCTCCTGCTGTACTATTGATATGGTTGGCGTCTTCGCGGTAGTGATTAAAAACAAAGCGTGTGTCGGCTTCGCTCAATTCCTTGCACTGTAGCAACTTCACTGCCTTCTCGTGAAGTTTGGCCTGGGCTTTTGTCAATTTAGCCATGCTCTGCATCCTCCTCAACAGCGGAATGGAGGTATTGGCGCAGCGCACCGACTGTTTTGTCGTTGAGCAGGACGGTGCCGTTGTTGGGGAAACAGGCAGCCTGCTTCTCGGTCATATCTTCCAGTGCCTCCAGAAGCCCCTGTACTGTCTGCTTTGGTGCAAGTTTGCTGCGGACTGCATCCGCCTGTGCCGAAGGAATATAAACATTGGGCGCCAGGCTGTGCCGGTGGAGAGCCGATAAATTTACGACTGCATAGATTGGATGCGTCCCGCTGATCTGTACTCCGGGCATCGGATCCGTAGCCTCGATGGCCGCTCCAATCTCGTTCTTCAGAGCCGAAAGGAACTGCTGTGCCTGCTGCTCCAGAGCGAGGGCTTCCTTGATTTGTTTGTTCATGCCAAATCACCTCGGCCTGTGGAAATCGGCGCCTGGATCGACTCACCTGTATCTTTTCTGCAGAGTTGCGCCATAGCAGTATATTTCTGGTCCAGCAACATTCGCTCCGTCTGTCTGAACCGTTTAGCGGCCGCAGTTTGAGCAAAATAGAGATGAGCCTTATCCTCATCGCTCAGCAAAGAATAAGCAGCGTTCAGTTTGGCTATGAATTGCTGGTGGATTTGGGTGGCTTTCTTACTCCTCAGCGCAGAACGGTACCGGGCGATGCTTTTATGGTTGCCGACCAACTGTGCATACTCGCAAAGCATACGGATTACCTCGCGGTCCAGGCCGGGATGCCCCTCCTTCCGATAGACCTCTGAGAGACTTTCGCAGTGCCAAAAGCGGTATGGCTGGTCATCATTATTGCTCTTGGAAGTCAGATAGACATTATTCTTTTGCACCGTTACGGATCGAATCAATTCTGTACCCATTATAGTATCTCCTATTCATCTATTTACGTAGCGGCGGATATACCACGGCAGGATTCGCTCGGCGGCGGCCAGAAACGCCGCATCAGTATATGGATCAAAGAGATCCTGCTCCTCGAAGATTGCTTTGCTGATGTCGTGGGCGGTCTGTCCACTTTGGTCATGGACGGATTCTGCCATCGGTGAACCGTGTGTTCGCGCCACACACCTCATAGCGTAAAGGGCCAATTCCTTATACCAGTCAAGAGGATAGGAGCGGAATAGATCACACTGGTCATCAAATGCGGAGGGATCATTCCGCAAAATCTCGCGTAGTCGGTAATATTCCTCTGCCGGATACAGTGTCTCGCTAGATAGCGCACATTGACAGTCCGGGAACAGATACACGGGTACCAGACCGGCTTGATTGCTCTGGGAGCCGATCAGATAGGCGTCATCGCCATCGGTGTGGACTGCCCTGGGCCAGTTGTGCTCCGCCTGCAACTGAGCCAACTCGGCGGTTTGAAAGGATTGACGGAGCGGACACTCCAAGCATGGTTTCTTACCTTGGCCAGTACAGGCTGGATAGGGGAGACCCGGTACGGGGGTGAAACAGGTGTAGTTTGTTTCAAAAATCCGGCCCCCAGTTGCCAATGGTGCTGCGTAAACAAACAGAATTTTGTCAGCATAGGGGCCCTCGCGGCCTTTGCGCAGATTGCGCACGATACCACTGTTCCCGTTCTCGCTGCGAAAAGAGTGGTAGGCCGCTTGTGCCCTTAAATTGGCCTTGATAAACTGCGTATAGGTTGCCGGCTCCTGGAAGATGTCCCGGATTTCAGGCCAGTCCATATCGCAGCTGTCCAGACAGCGGCCACGGGCAGCATATTCGCTTCTGTCTCCGCTATATTCTTCTGTGATGTATCGGCGGCCATCTTTACAGACAAAGATTACCCTGCGTCTTGTCATCCCTCTGACTCCTTCTTCATTCGCGGCGTGTCTGGCCGCGCAGATTATAAGTTCCTTTGTCGTATGCGGGAATTGGCTGATGGAATCAGCCAGATTCAACTGATAAGTCTCCGGGTAATGGAACAGCCCATACGAGATATTGGCCAGAATTTCTCCAGTCTGAAGATTAACTTGGCCGGAACAGTGTCCATATTCGCTGGCCATCCTCTCGGAGGTCCTGAACGAAAAAAACCTGTAAATAGGACGATTTATGGATTCCATCCGCAAGCGTCTCCTTTTCATGAGTTGAAGTGGGGCCTCTCTGAGCAGCACTGTGCCTGAGAAAATGGAAAAGCGGAGCATGAGTGGTGTAACCCTGTCCTCGTGCTCCGCTTTGTGCTGTTCAGTCCTGTGCCAGATTAAGATAAATGCTTGAATTTAGGCATTGAGTATAATCTTCCAACTCCAGTCTGTTGCTTAACATATGACTGGGTGTTTGAGATGTCCATCGGGGAACAAAATGCTCTGCAGATCACTGGAGGCCGTGAGTGGACCGACCGGCTGCGGATTATCTCCCAACTTGATTTCCATGACCGCCCCGTTCGCATAGTGCAGAAAAATCCGGTACCCCATGTCAAACAGTTCGGTGCGGAGAAAGGCGGTCTGATCTGTGTGGATATATGGCTGTTTGTATTTCAATAGACGGCCTGTAATATAATACCCGCTGCCAGTAACGTGTCCCTTTGGAGAACGTCTGGGGATATCCCAGTAATCTTCGTACCAGTGGTACTCCATAAACCAAATCCTTTCTGGAGAACGGGCTGTGTGGACACAGACCATTCTTTCTCCGATTAAAAATTACTACATGTTTCCACGAGTTGTAGATCTCGGAAATACCGGCTTTGCTCATCTACTTTAAGCGCATCCGTCCATTCATTACGGCTTTCATAATCAGCGGCTCTTGCGATGACCGCCTCCATAGAGCGCATATAATAGTCGCAGGGGGGAGGCAGGCTTCCGGAGTGCTTGCGGCGGATCACATCCATCTGATCCAGCAGATGCAGGGCAAGCCCGCGATCTAAAACCAGTTCGCCGGTGGTGGGGCCGGCTTTTCTGATAGGCTTTGAGGGATGATTCTCACTCATTGTTTGCCGCTCCATCAGCGTGTTTTTCCAAGCCTAGTCGCTTGATATAGGTATAGGGGCAGTTTGGCCAATGGCCAATCTCGCACTGTAGGCAATTGGTCTGTACGCAGTGTTCCTCCATGCAGTTACGACACAATGAGGTACCCACATAGTCGGGGGAAGCGATAAAATCAGGCGGAGCCATATCCGCAGGTGATTTACGGATCAGCGGGCGTCCGCAACGCTCACAGTTCTGTTCAACCCACCGGACAGGTTCTGCCTTGTCATACTCGATGGGCTCACCACAGATGGAACAGAACTTCCATGGCACCGGGTTTGGGCATGTTTCAGGGCCATTCGGCGGTGGTAACGCATGGCCGCAGGTCCCACACCAGTATTTAGGCGCAACATTGGGCCGCTCCTGTGTAATTTTAGGGATCATTCTCTTACTCCTCCTTGTTCTTGTTTATTCCGCTTTGATCGGGCAGCGCCGCAGACAAATCCTCGGCCTGCCAGTCATACAGCAACAGGTCACGGCTGTCGCTTCCCGAGGGTAGGGAGGCAGGCCGAAAGCGGTAATTTGTAAATACAAAGCCAGTAGGAATGTGCGTATATTGGATTGCAAGGATATGGAACTCAACACCCATCCAACTGGCGGCGCCTACGATCTGCTCGGTCACATGCCTGAAATCCAGATTGAAGACCCAATTTTCCCAGTAACGGTGCGGATCAGCATACGCCTCACCGCCCGGCAGGGACAGCAGTTTCGCTTTCATTTCCTCATAGCTCCGCAGTTTCGGCTGCTGTCCTGCAAATGAGTTTGCAAGAGACTTTTCAAACTCATTGAAAGGGACAAATGGCCTTTTTCCCTCAAAGTCTCCGTTGCCGTCCAAGGCGATGACCCGACCTCCGGCAACAACCTCAATGATCACATCCTGCTGGATACGGCGGTCATTTGCATAATAGTCCGGTGTTGAGGTGTACCACACTCCGCTTGCAGTGTCACGATTGTAGTAGTAATGGGGAATATCTACTGACTTGAAGACATCCTTGCAGAAGCCCGAATCCTCGAAAAAATAGGTGACTTGAATTTTCTTCATTGGGTATCCCCCCATCTTGGCTACGGATTTTTTGACGGCTGGTACCGCATCAGCACCTCCCCCTCTGGCAGCGGGCAGTTGGGAATCCACCTCATGTGGTCCTTCACCTGCCATTCCGGACGGCAGATGACAGTTCCGACTTCATCAAATACATTCAACCGAAGCGATTTCCCCGTAAGGTTCTGGGCAGTCCGGTCAAAAGACTGGAATACCGGGATATCCTCCGGTGTGTGAAGCGTCACCGTCACGCCGTCCAACAGTGGCATCAGCGCGTCCAGTTGTTCCGGCATAGCCGTATAGAGGTAGATAGGCACATTGGTCTGCCTCCGGATTGCTGCGATGGCCTCCCGAATAATCTCCGGATACAGCATAGGTTCACCGCCTGTGAGCATGATGAGACGATATGGTGTGTAGTCCTGACAGAGCGGGAGAGCTTGGAGGTCCCAATCCCGGTTGCAGCAGCCGGGACAGTTTCGATTGCAGTCATCAAAAAGGAGCAGACGCAGTTTATCCTTGGTCACGGCTATTCCACCTCCTTGTCCTTATCAGCGTATGCCAGACAGACCTTGACATCTGTTTCGCTGAAATGGAATACCTCAATCAGTTCTTCTTCGGTAAAACCAAGGTCTGACAGGGTCTCGATCACCTCGCGGACATGGCCGCCAGCGTCATTGACCATATGATCGATGATATAGTTGGTCAAATCCAATAGGCGTTCCATCGTAATGGCGATGGGTTGGTTTTCGTCGGGCATTTCCAGCACCTCTTTCAAAACTCAATGAGGTCATAACCGCTTTGCGCAGCGGCAGAACCTAAAATATTGTGGATAGCAAGTTCCACAACGGAATCTGTGTCGGGGTCATCCAGAACTTGCTTGAGCCTGGTCAACTCCACCCGGAGGGCGCGCTTTTGCTCCGGTGTGAGGGGGCGCTCCAACTGAATCATCACATCAGCAAAGTCACCGTCGCCATTGACATTCAGTTCTCGAATCAGTAGCAGATTTGCGCGGGTCATCCATAGCACCTCGTTTCTTTTGTGAATTTTCAGATGAAAACTTCTTCTTATGTGTTTTTATCCGCTCCTCTCTTCGCATTTATGGGATTATATATAAAAAGGCACACGGGCATAGAGCCTCGTGTGCCTTGTGGACGGAACCGCCTAAGTTAGAATTGTTCCACCAATGGGCCGGAAAACAAAAAAACTCCCAAAGGCATAAACCTCTGGGAGTTTTAAACACGGTTACTTTGTTTGCTTTGGGCAAACAACGGATACTATATGTCTGCATTATACAGGGATGGATCAGAAATTGCAAGAGGGAAAGTATCGAATTGGATGTCATGGCGCGGGAAAACTATTGCCATTTGTCCATACACAGGGTATAATAGTTTCAATCAGTCTCAGAAATTGCTTTGAGCAGTTTACAGTGAACAGTGTTACACGGTGTCTGAAAGCCTGTTGGCTTTTGGGCACTTTTTGTTTTTCAGACATGCAGCGCAGATACAAAGGAGTGGTGGGTACCAAACTGGCATCTGTGTTGCTCCGTCATAGTCCTAACTGCGTCTCAGACAGGACTGCTGTCTGGCTGCGCCGGGCGGAAGAGTTCTACATCAGCAATCTCGACCCCACAAAGTTCGCCTACAACAGTCTCCTGGAAAGCGACTTCAAGCGTTGCGTGTTCATCGACCATATACTCCACCGCTGTTAAGGCATAGTCAAAAAACGGAATACAGATCCGGTGGATATACTCGGAAAAAGCCTCGCCCTCACTGATTTCCTCATAGCCCTTGATGGTCTCACACATATACCGCTGAAAATCAGCGGCGAGTTTGACTGACGAAGTTTCACCGACGAATAGATCGAGGAAAATATACCCGAAAATAATGAAGTACCAAAAATATACCGGGTGTTCTCTGGTGATAAGAGAGCGGAAGTCTGCTTCTAAGGCGCCGCGTTGAGTGGCCTTCTGGGCCTGCTCAAGCAAATCCAAAACATTAAACAGTGCATCTGGATAGTTGGTCACAAACTGCCATCTTCTATACAGTTCCGGGTTTACTGTCTCAATTTGATTAAAATACTCTACAAAGTATCCCATGATATCTTCACCGATATCATACGCCAGAAATTCCTCTGCGTTGAACGTATAGGAGTCCCATCTATGCATGGCCGCTTCCCGGACAAATTTATTGTATATTCGGATAAATCGCTCCTTGTCGCTCTCTTGCAGGGAGTAGGCAGAACAACCCAGTGCATCAGCCAGAGCAGGAAGGTTTTTTTCCAATGGCTCCCGCGCTCCTAACTCATATTTTTGATAATTGCTGACGGCCATCCCCAGTTTGTTCGCCACCTGAGCCTGGGTCTGCCCACTGCGCTGCCGATAGTATTTGATTCGGTCCATCATTCGGTCCATGACTATGCACTCCCAACATACAAAATTGTATGTATAGTATAACACATACTTTTTTGTATGTCAACAGAAAAATAAAGAACATCCGAATATGTTTTCAAAGCGGTTCTGATGCTGCTCTGTTTCCTGATGCCGGCCCGGGATTAGCCTGGGCCACTGTACAAGAAATAGATCGGTTTATCGGCCGCTTTTTTTATATAGATCCCCGCTGTCATTGTGGCCGGGGCGTCCCTGTTCTGCGGTGCGCCCTGCGGCACACCGATTATATATAGATCACATCAAAAAAGGAGATATGAGAATGCCTTATAATGTTGAACTTTGCTACGGATATTTTGAAGGCGAATGTGGTATTTATCACGCATTTAGGCTTGTAGCCCCGGAGAAAGATTTTCCCGACGATGTGGAGAAATCTCTTGCGGAAAGCCTTGAGACCAAAGCAGACAATCCGAATTTCAAATGGGACTGTATGCACCTCAATTTGCCGGATGCCATTGTGGAACGCATCAAAGCGGATGGTGTACGGGAGTATCTTACCGCTCAGAAAGGTGAACATCAGGACATACAGCGGTCTGTGGACCAGCAAAACGATCATGCGAGAGGAACTTACCAGACGAAGTATATCAGGGTGTTGGGCCATGCAGAAGTTACAGTTTCAGTCCGGATCAAAGTCAGAGATGATGAAACACTTAGCGAGCAGGATATATATGCCAGGGCTGGAAAGAAATTTGGAGGCATCATGGCCTTTGTCGGCAATGGCGGCATGGATAAACTCATCGGTGTTGAGGGCGAAGGGGAGACAATTTCAGCCGATGAGGCGCCGGTGTTCGATGACTATATGGAGGAGTGAACAGTATGAAAGAGAATAAACAGGTGAATCCCGCTGTTTCCAGCTGCACTGCAGAGATTGTTCAAAAGGATGGACTTGCCAAGATTTCCCGCAGTCCTGGTATTGCTGTACACAACTATATTGTGGGCGGCGGTTGGCGAGGATGTTCCAACGAGTTGGACACCGTTGTCATGCGGGAAGCCGAGTTCCTGCGGGACTACTATCACATCAATGTTACCATCCGGTTTAATTCGAATCGGTTGAGCGGCGGGGCATGGCTGATCGACTCCAAGAAGGACGGCATCGGCAGCAACAGCAGTATCGGCCTGGGTGCCAGCCTTGTGAACAGCAGACTGCGTGCAATTTTATTGGAAGAGAAGATGAAGATGTCCAGCGAGGAATTCCGGCGACTGTGCCGCGAAACGGATTCCATGATGTTCTCCACACACATCGACCTCAAGAAAGCAGAGCACTGTGTACCCGCAGATAGTAAATATATTCTTCTGGATTCAGAACACCGGGATTTTACATCTTTAGATGAGGCAATCTGCTATCTCAAAACCCATGCTTTCGGGTTAAAACAGGAAAGGATTTGAGGAGAAAGAACATGAATGAAGTCAAAAGACAGGCGACTGAGACAATGGACGAACTGCATCAGACCATCCCGTACTGTAGTTACTGTGCGGTGATGGATGGGCTGCAGGAGATAGAGACTCTGCGCGACCGGGATGAGGAACTGGAGAAACTCTGGGCTGAGTTTGGAGATGTGCCGATGAACCCGGAGACCGAATGTATCGAGGCCCCATTCATGGGGTGGGGGGTCGGTATTCACCGGGAGGAAATATGGAGTTGGTTTGATCAGCGGTATAGCAAGGGCATTGCCTACCTGCTGTACGGAGGTGCCGAGGATTATGTACCGGAGACAAAGCGGCTCTATGGATTAAGGAAGCGCTGCTTTGAGTGCGAATCTCGGTCTTGCCAGTTCAATCATGACGGAGAATGCAGGTTCGTTCTGGTTCATGAACGGGAGCCGCAGATTACGGAAGCGGACGGATGCATTGATTACGACTATTCAGAAGAGAATACGTGACGATAGATAGAGATACTGGTGAACACTGGTCTGATGCTATGTGTGAGGCCGGATGCGCACAGACTATATCTGGAACAAATCTGGAGGAGACATGAAACAATTCGATTTATTTGAGTGCCAGAAAGAATTGGATATCCAAGCAAAGCGGGAACAAATGTTTCAAAAATGGAGGCTGCTTCCACCAGAACGCCTGATTCTGGCGGGAACTCCGGACAGACGCCGACTTGGCGAAGAACTGGCAGATGGATACTGCATGGTCTGGGAACAGGCCCTTCATCGTTGCCAGGGACTCCCGCCCAATCAGGAGATTTGGCTAAACCACATAGAGAAGCCTGAGTATTGGGTCATGAATTGGAATGATGATCCATGTGGAGAGCATATTGAAATCTGCCCATTTTGCCACGCCAACCTCGCGTGTGGGGAGGGCGATGCGGTTCTGATTAAAGCCGATGATGGTTGGTGGCGCATCCTGGGCTTCATGGAAGCAGAGTGATGAGCAACAGGAGCAGGAAGTTGGCTTTCCATACAAAAGGAGTCCGCAGGTTACAAGCCTGTACCTTGCAACTGATAGAATCCCCTATAATGAATCATCAGGGAAGGAATGCGAATATGAATTTTTCAGAAATCAGACACGATTATATTTGGGGCCCCGCAGTGGAAAACGGCGCAAATGGTGGCCATGACCTGCTTGCCGCCGTTTCCATCGATGCTTGGAAGAGCGCAGACGACAATGAAGAGGGTGAGGTCCTCGCCAATGTGCTTCTGACAGCGCATGGCGACATGATTGTAGACTTTCACGATAATGGGGTCAGGATGCATCAACCGGTTCTGGATCACATCCGGGCAGCAGAAGAAACCCTGAAGCAGATCTGGCAGGAAAAGGTTTGCCAGTACAGCGGGAAAATAGTCTGTGCCACGGTACTGACCATTCCGCGCAGCGTGATGGATCAGATCAATGACTACCTGAACGCTGATACAGAGGATGCCTATCAGGGGGAGGACAACACCATCACCTATACAGCTCATTTCCCCGATGGGAAAGAAATGGATGTGAAGTGCTGCGGCTGCCGAGACGAATCCTCATGGACGGAGGCGGTTCTCTTCGATAAAAACGGTGCTGAATTGTGCTGTAGTGAACCTGCCGATGAGTATGACGGAACATGGACCCTGGAGAATGAAGGGGTGGAATACATCGTCTACATCGCAGTTGAGAAATAAGGGCGACTAAAGTTATTCAGAAAAGCAGACAGGGCGGGTATCTGTACAGATACCCGCCCTGGTGCTCTCTCAGAATGGATGCGTTAATTCTCGCTTGTATCCTGTCTGCTTCGGCGTTTCTGACGCTGAGGCGTCTTTTTTTGCTGCTTGGCGTCCATCTCGTAGAGCCATACACTAACCGGGGCGTTCCAAGGCTCGTTTTTGCTGGGGATATTTTTGATCAGACTCTGGGAGGTCAGCCCCAGACGCTTGGCCAAGGCGATATCCGCATCGTTCAACCGGCACTTTTTCTTGGCATTCTGCCACATCTGCTCACTGTACATTGCCACACGCCCCCCTGATATACAGTATTATATAATCAGTAGTAATACAAAAAGGATAGATTATTGCGCGCCCCATTCGACAGGCATCCCACTCGGCTGTATTGTACTCTGCGTCAGAGTCTATCAGCAGACAGGTGAAAAAAGAGTGCTTCTCGTAAATTTTTCACCAATTTCGTCACAGGTCAAGCGACTTATGTGTTTCGACGACAATGCTCCAACTGGGGAACGTCCATGACTTATCACATTCTGACAACCCTACCTGTGGATATATCCTTTGGTGCCTGCTCTGGGTCTACAAACTGGACGCCGCCTGTAACGGCGTATGGTGTTTCCACTTAAAAACGCTTTACAGCGGTTTGGTTTGTCTGTACAATAATTCTATAAATTGGCGTTTCTAAAGGAGGAGTATCATTATGAACAATAAATCAATAGTAGGCGCATTGCTCATACTCGCATCAGCTGTTTTATTTTCTGCTTCCCTAATCTGCTCATCGCTTTCTGCTGTCGCAACTGCTACATTAGGATTCATTGCCACATCTAAACCATCAAGTATCACGATTTTGATATACGTCATTAGCGCGCTTCTTGCTGCAACGGGTTTAATATTGATTCTATTAGACTTTAAAGCAAAACATTGATATGTACCCAAGTTTTATGCCATCGTAAGTTCTAGTAGCTGATCAAATCAACATAAATGACAGTTTCTAACTTGTAAGAAAAAGCGGCATCATACAGAGTGCGGAGTATAAGAAAGCACGCAACTATATTAAAACAGGGGGGCTTTTGATCGGAAGCTCCCCCTGTTAGGCTTTATTATGGCGTCCCGGCGGCAAAAATTTATAACCTTACCCATACACGATTTGGATAAAGTCAGCGTTCAGCTTATGACGCAACTCGTAAATGATGCTGGAGATACCCGTCCAACTGCTGTCGAACGAATCAGGATCGACAAGTTCATAGATTTCCCTTTGTGAAAACACCCGTCCGGGCCGCTGGACAAGCAAATGGAACACATCAAACTCCATAGGGGGCAACTCTATGATTGACCCTGCCAGAACACTTGACGGCACGCAACATCAATACACAAAGCCATGCACCGCAGGGAGGCGGAGGGCATAACCGTACATATGAACAGTTTTCCCGCTCTATCACCCCCAATGGCCTCGACGGATCGGCCGCCTTTTATTTGTCCTTTAGCCCTGATTTTATTTTCTGAAAACTGTCGTCGCTGATTGCGTGCTCCATGCGGCAGGCATCTTGCTCGGCGGTCTTGGGCTCTACACCTGCATCCACCAGCAGGCGGGTGAAAAAGCAGTGCTTCTCATAGGTTTTTTCAGCAACCTCTCGGCCCACATCTGTCAGGTGCAAGAAAGAGTCTTCGTCCATAATGAGAAACCCACCCTCTTTCAAAGTAGAGACCGCATGACACACACTGGGTTTCGATACATCAAGATGCCGGGCCACATCTACGGAGCGTACCATACCTTTCTTCCTCTTTAGGACAAGGATTGCTTCCAGATAGTCTTCGCCAGATGCGTGTAATTGCTTCATGGGGAGCTCCTCTCCATCAAGACAGGCTCCAACCGGCAGAGTTCATGCGGATACGGACGAAATCCTGATAAATACCGGGTTGTTTCATCAATTCCTCATGAGTGCCATGCTGCGAGATCCGTCCGTCGCTGATGACCAAAATCTGGTCGGCGTTCTGGATGGTGTTCAAACGGTGGGCGATGACCAGCAGGGTCTTACCTTTTACAAGCTCGGAAATGGCCTCCTGAATGTAGCTCTCATTGTCGGTGTCCACACTGGCGGTCGCCTCGTCCAAAATTACAATAGGGGCGTCTTTCAGAATGCAGCGGGCGATAGAGATACGCTGTTTCTCACCGCCGGAGAGGGTTGCGCCGCCCTCTCCCACCACAGTCTGAAACCCATCGGGCAGAGCCATGATGAAATCGTAGCAGCGGGCTTTTCTTGCCGCCTCATAGACTTCTTCTTCCGTGGCATCCGGTTTTCCCATACTGATGTTGTTATAGATCGTGTCCTGGAAGAGATACACGCGCTGGAAGACCATGCTGATGTGATCCATCAACTCTGCGAGGGGGACTTGCCGGGTATCCACACCCCGGATGGCAACACTGCCGCTTTTCACATCCCACAGCCGGGCCAGCAGATTGGCGATGGTGGACTTCCCGCCGCCGGAGGGACCCACAAGAGCGGTCATGGTATGGGGCGACATAGAGAAACTGATGTGGTGCAGCACCTCCTTGTCCTGGTAGGCAAAGGCCACATCATGAAACCGCACCTCCGGCTGGCCGGGCTGCGCCTGGGTCGGAATGTGTTGCTTGCCGCTATCAGAAAGTTCCGGTTCTTCCAGCACAGCCTCAATGCGATCCAGGGCGGCGTTCATCACAGTCAGGCGGGACGCCTCGCCATAGAGCGCCTTGAGCGGCCCGAACAGGTCAAAGACGAACAGGAGAACGCCCAGCACATAGGCCAGAGAAAGAACGCCGCTCCACTCCAGAAAGACCGCCAGGCCAAAAATCGCGGCAATCCCAATTCCATAAAGGATATTCAGCCCCATGGTCCACGGGGTCATCTTCCGTTCAAAGGCGAGGGATGTATTTCTGGACCGCTTGAAATTGCCGGTCAACTCTTCCGACTTCTCGCCCAGCAGGTTATAGCTCTTGATGACCCCGATGCCCTCCACAAAGGACAGCACCGCGTCCGTCAGCCGTTCACTCTGCTCCTGGCGGCCAGCGGCTTCCCGCAGGGAAACCTTGTTCATCCCTCTGGAAGCCAGCCACGCCAGAATGGTCACAAGGGCCGCGATCAGGCCCAGCTGCCAATTCAGATAGAACATGAACGCCAGCAGGACCAGGGAGGACAGCAGGTAGCTCATCATGTTGCCCAGCGTGCTCATGGCGACTTCTTCAATAAACACCATATCGGTGCTGAGGACAGAACTGATTTTGCCGATATTGCCGGAGGTAAAGTAGCCCATGGGCAGTTTCCGCAGGTGTCCGCCCAGCTCCATGCGCTTCTCGGCAAACATCAGGTAGCCCGCCGCACTCTGGAGGCTGTCGCTGAGATAGTGGACCAGCATCTGCACCAGCACGGCCGCCGCGAGGCCAAGGCCCACATAGAGGCAGGTCTGCCCGGTCAGTGTTCCGGCGGCAAAGCCGCTCAACACCAAAAAGGCCAGGAAGATCGGCATTTTAGACAGGATCGACTCCACAAACGCGCAGGCAAAAGCGCCCTGAATACGCCCTTTATATGGACCGGAAAGTTTCAAAATCCTTGAAAACAGTGCAAACATTTAGTTTCCCTCCTTTGCGGTATGTACTTTCCATTCGGCGCTGTCCTGGGCCGCCTTCCACAGCTTTTGATATTCCGGGCAGGACTGGATCAGATCCTGATGCTTTCCTGCCGCAACCAGTTTGCCGTGGTCTACGACGCAGATCTGATCGGCGTTCATAATCGCGGGCAGCTTATGGGCGATGACCACCAGAGTCTTGCCCTTCACCAGCTCCGCAATCGCCGCCTCCATCTTTTCCTCGTTCTCGGGATCGGCGTAGGCGGTGGCCTCGTCAAGCACCACAATAGGGGCGTCCTTCAGGATGGCACGGGCCAGAGATATGCGCTGGCGCTGACCGCCGGAGAGCATCTTACCCGCATCGCCCGCCATGGAGTGAATTCCTTGGGGCAGCTTCTCCAGAAACTCCATGCACTGGGCCTTGCGCGCTGCCTCCAAGACCTCCTCATCGGTAGCGTTCAACCGTCCAATGCGGATATTCTCCAGTAGAGAGGTGTTGAACAGGTATTGATCCTGCGCCACATAGGAAATACGGCTGTTCAGGGCTTCCAGACTCATGTCGCACAGCTTCTGCCCGCCGATAGAGATGCTGCCTTTCTGCGGGTCATAGTAGTGGATCAGCAGTTTTGCCAGAGTGCTCTTGCCCGAGCCGGACTCTCCCACCAGGGCCGTTTTCTGTCCGGCCTTGGCCGTAAAGCTGATGTCGTGGAGTACCTCATCCTCCACCACCATGGGCTTTCCGTCCGGGCCGGGCTGTGTCTTGGTGTAGCCAAAGGAAACATGGTCATAAACGATGGTATCGTCCTTGCCGTGGAAGCTGTCCGGCGTCTGCTGAAGCTCCGGCGCATCCAAAACCTGTTCCAGCGCAGAAATTTTGTAGTTGAGCTGGGGCATGGTGGGCAGGAAACCCAGGGATTTGAGGAGCGGCATCCCGATGCTCAGGGAGAGGCACAGCACCAAAATCAGATCCGGCAGAGCTGACCAGCCGGAGAGGACAAACCACGCCCCCAGCGGCAGGGTCAAAATCACAGTACACGGAAGGAGGCTGCTGTAAATTGCCATCCAGGGCCATGCCGCCTTGTACCAGGCCAGAGTATAATCCCGGTAATCCGAAACATCCTTGCGAAACCGCTCATAGGAGTCCGCGTCCTTGTTGAATACCTTGACGACCTCCATGCCGTTGATGTACTCAATGATAGTGTTGTTCATCTTCTGGCCGGCCATATAGTAGGGCCCCATTTTCTTCATGCCAACCGAGTACATGGTCATCATGGCGATCAGGCTGATAGGGATGGAGGCCAGGGACAGCAGCGCCAGCTTCCAGTCCACGAAAAACATAGCCACATAAACCGCGATGGGGACCATCAGGTTTGCGATCCCCTCCGGCATGGAGTGGGCCAGCAGGACCTCCAGACTGTCCACATCATCGACAAACAGCTTTTTGACTGTGCCGGTGCCCTTGTCCTGGATCACGCCCAGAGGCAGCTTCTCAAACCGCTTTTGCAGGGCGGTCCGCAGCCGGAGCAGCGTATCATAGGCGGCCTTGTGCGAAAGATTGAGCCCCCAGCCATAGAGAAGAGCCTGCAAGACCAGGCACACCAACACCAAAACCACCCGCAGGATGAGAAACGAAGCGTCAAGTTCCGCTCCCATCACCAGCGGAGCAATTACCTGGTAGGCCAGCACAAAGGGCAGGACGCCCATCAAAACGCTGACCAGCACTACCGCTGTGGCCGCGTAGAGGCCCTTTTTATGCGGCCCCGCGTATTCAAATACCTTTTGAAACATGATTTACAACCTCCCATCAATGAAAATACTGTTCCGACAGAGCTTTCAATATCTGCGGCGTGAGCCGGTGGTTTTGAACGGCCCCCTGGTCGTCCAGCTGGACCACCTCCGTACAGGTCCGGACGATAAACTCGAAGTCGTGGGAAACCACAAACACGATCACGCCGGAAGCGGACAACTGCTCAATCAGCCGGCTGACCCGCACCATGGAGTCATAGTCCAGGCCGCTGGTGGGCTCGTCAAAATAGATCACCGGGCTGTCCTTGACGATGGCCGCGCCAATGGTGACCCGCTGCTTCTGCCCGCCGGAGAGGGCCGCCGGGTGCTGCTCCCGGTATTCGGACAGCTCCAGTGCCTCCAGCGCGGCGTCCACCTTCTCTTTGCAGTCCTCCCGAATCCCCAGGGAGAGTTCTTCCTCCACACTGCTGGCAAAGAGCTGGTAATCCGTGTCCTGCATGACCAGATAGGACAGCGCCCGGCGCTGGCGTGGGGTGAGCTTCCTGCCGTCAAAGGTGATCTCGCCGTTCCGCTGCTTCAAGAGGCCGGTCAGGATGGACAAGAGGGTGGTCTTGCCCGCTCCGTTGTGGCCCAGGATGCCGATCACATCCCCGGCGTGGGCTTCAAAGCTGACATTCCGAAAGACCTCCTGCTCTTTGGGATAGGCAAAGGAAAGGCCCTGCACACGCAGCAGGTGTTCCCCCATGGGGCGGCGTTCTTTTTCCTGATAATGCTCCGCATCCCGCTCTGGATATGCAGTTCGCAGCCCATAGGATATACGCGTTTCCTCCGGTAAGGAACAGAACTGCTCCCTTGTAAATTCCTGTTCGATTTTCCCGTTTTGTATGAGAAATACCCGGTCGATTAAATCACGCAGATAGTAAAAGCGGTGCTCCACCACAAAGATGGTGTATCCGTTCCGCTTCAATTTTCCCATGATCTCCGCAAGCCGCTTGGTGGCCGCATAATCCAGGTTTGCGGAGGGCTCGTCGAATATATAGACCTTTGGCGAAAGCGCGTAGACCGAGCCCACAGCGATCTGCTGCTTTTCTCCGCTGGACAGGGCAAAGATGCTCCGGTTTAGGTAGTCCGTCAGTTCCAGATCCTTTGCGGCTTTTGCGATGCGGTCAATGGTTTCCTCACGGGGGAGGCCCATATTTTCACAGCCAAAGGCCAGTTCCCGCGTGGTGTCCGTCATGAAGAACTGGGAGCGCGGGTCCTGAAATACCGTCCCCACCTGTCCGGCCAGCTGCGCGGGCTTCATTTCCAGCAGGGAGCGCCCGTCCATCACAAGGTCGCCCTGTATCTCGCCGGGATAAAAGTGCGGGATTAGGCCGTTGAGGGAGCGGATCAGCGTGGTCTTGCCACAGCCGCTTCGCCCGGTCAGGAGGACAAATTCGCCGGTCTGCACCGTCATATCAATGCCACGGAGGGTAAAGTCCTTGCTCTCCTCATAGCGAAAGCTGAAATTCTGAAACGAGATCATGTCACACCCTCCACAAGATGATTTCCCCGATTCGGGTCTGGTCCAGGACCAGCAGCGCCGCCAGGAAAAGGATGCCCAGCAGGGACACCAGGATCTCCGGCCAGGAGAAACGAATGGGGCGCAGGGCGTACCGTCTGCACTCCAGCTCCAGCCCCCGGGTAGTGCCGGAGGCCGCCAGCTCGTCCGTGACCTTCAGGCACCGCATCAGCAGGGGAATTAAAATATACTCAATGGTGGCAAGAGGATGAGATACCCGTTTCCACAAGGTATCGCTGATCCCCCGGATGTCCATGGTGCTGCGGATCTGCCGGTATTCGATCCGTAGGGTGGGGATATAGCGGAACATGACCACCAGCGGGATCGTCACCGCCTGGGGAAGCCGCATCCGCTGGAGCGCCACCATCAGGTCGTCCATGTAGGTGGTCCGCAAAATCCAAAGGCCCATCATCACAATGGGGATCAGCTTCATAAGTGTCACGCCGAACACGCTCATAATTACGCTCAATACCGGCACCTGCACATAACGGAGTAAGGCGTTGAGATAGGCGACGATGATGTAGGCCGCAATCATCTTCAAGGCCCATTTTCCACCGTTCCCCACGGCAATAAACAGGCCATACACCAGCATGAGCGCGAGGCTGACCACCTCCCCGGCCAAAAAGTAACTGACAAACCCGATACAGACCAAAAGTAAAATCTTGCAGCGGGGATCTAACAGTGCCGATCCATGAAGGGGCTGCTGTTCAATGATTTGTTTGATTTGTGATTCTTCCATTCCAATGCCTCCCTATCCAAATCAAAGCGCGGGGCCATTTTCAGCCCCGCGCCCTGAGATCAGGCAGCCCGCTTGCCTGCGTTTGTCTGATTGACTGCCGAGGGGCTGTGCCTTGTTATTTGACTGAAACGAGTCCGGCTTTGATAAAGTGCTTCTTCAAAGCCTTCTGCCCAATCACGGCGCCGATCAGTCCACCCACCAGGCCGGCCGCAACGATGACCACCAGCATAGGGACGGAGGTGATGTTCAGCATCCCGTCTATGTACTCCTGGGCAATGTTGTTCTTCTCCATGGCTCCCACAAAGGCGCTCTGGAGGAACTTGATGGGGCAGATGGCGCTGAAGGCAAAAATGGCGCTGAACAGGGCGTAGGCCACGGTCATGGACTTCATGGTGATTTCCTTCCGGCCCATGACCAGGAAATCGCAGATCACGCCGCCGATCACCAAACCGATGGGGATAAACCAGAAAGCGCCCACCAGCAGGAACAGGATGGCTTGGATTGCGGAGCAGATAGTGAACACACCTTTTTTCGGCACCTTAGCCAGTAAGAGCATCATCACGATGCCATTGGGGATCGCGACAACGGATGGATAGAACACATTGGTCACTGGGCCGGCCACGCTCATAATGGTGCTGATAATCATGCAGATGATCCACATGAGGGCGGTCAGGACGCCAATCAGGATAAAATCTTTCGCATTCAACTTTTGTTTCATGCTTTGCCTCCTCTATACAACAATATGCGTTGAGGTTAGCGATTACTAACCTCAACGCATATTGTATCAGTTATGCTTTTCTAATTCGACCCAAAACCTACCCGTTTTTACCCAAAAGCAGTTGAATGTCACTATTTTGAATTGCTGAAACGGGATGCCCTGTAATTTTTGGGGGCAACACCGTATTTCTTCTTAAAGGCGGCCGCAAAATTGCTTGGCTTTCCATAACCGACAATCGTGGCGACCTCACCCACATTCCGATCTCCGTCCAGCAGCAGTTGAGCCGCCTGTATCAGGCGTTGCTCAATGATATATTGATGGATCGGCATACCGTAAAAAGAGGAAAATCCACGCGTCAGTTTGGTAAGGCTCAGATGTACCTGTTGAGACAGTTCTTCACAAGAGGGGGCGAAGGCAAGCTGGCTGTCGATGATCCGCTTCGCCTCCATGATGGCGGTCCGCTCTGTCCGGGACATGGAAATGTTTTTGCCCATCAGAATGTCCAATTCCAGCACTTCCCCCAGGTAGATGGACAGCAGCTCCAACAGTTTGCCGTCCAGATAGAGGTAGCCTAAACCGCCGCGATATTGAGAAAATTTGCTTATTTCCGATAGGACCTGCTCCATAACAGGGGTGACAGAAACTTTGGCAATGCCATTTAGGAGTTTCTTTTCGTAAGCCGCAATTTCCTGTCCGTCAAAGTAATCGGCAAGGAGTTGTGAAAAGTAGGGAATAGGAATTTTAATGCTTTTGAATGAGAAGTTGCTGTCCCTTTTGTAACAAATATATTCTGTGCCATCATGTCCGGCATAAATACAGGACTCATTTTTCTGAATGGCCATAGAGCGATGCCCATTCAAAATACCCCAGGAAATTCCATCGTTCAGGCAGAATATGATCTGCATATATTCCTTGCTAACAGGTCCCTGCACATTCATATCAGAGCGATAATTCATCTGCCAGTCTGAAAGAATGACACCATGTTTGATTTTTGTTTGAGAAACCCGGCCTTGTCCAACCTCTGAAGGAATGTCCATAGTGATTGTCTGAGGGGTATTGGTTATTAAGTCATTATAAAGTTTAGCAAGATATAGATTACTATGTGGCATAAGCCACCCCTTTCTAACCTACCATAGTTAGTGCCTGCTAATCTAATAATACTTGATTTTTTCTTGATGGTCAAGAGAACTTCACACCACGATGTTGTTGTATATTTTGCTCAAATCTGAATTGGTGATATCGGCATAGTATTGACGTACTGCCAGAATTATGTTATACTAAAAAAGTTAGCAGACGCTAACTACCGCGTAGAAACACAGTAAAAAGTAATAGACCCATTACTCTACCATCCTGTCTGAGATTAAGCGGTGGTACTTTTATAAGAAGCGGATATAAAATCGCAGGCATAAAATAACAAGGAAGAGTCCCTTGCCAAATAGAAGGATCCACTTATTAAGAAATACTGATGATGGGCCTGCGCATAGGATAAGCGGATCAATCCGTAGAAAGGGGCATTGCTCATCAGAATGAAGCAATGCCCTTTTTCCTTAGAGTTCTTCTGTTTCGCCCAATCCGCACTCCCGCTGACGTACATCAAGTATGGTATCCACAATAGCAGCAATGAGCATCCGCTCCTTTGGTGTACACTGCAGGATTATCTGTGCCAGATGCTTGCTCTCATTTTCCACTTCCTGTTGCGGCCCATAGAAGATAGCATCGGCAGATGCCCCCATAGCGCGGATAATCCGCACCATTACATCGGCCTTAGGGATTTTCTCACCGAGCTCGATTGCAGCCAAGTACCGTGGAGAGATATGGGCGCGCTCGGCAATTTGCTCTCTGGAATAACCAAGCCGTTCACGCTCCGCCCGCATTTGGGTACTGCAACCTTTAAATTCATCATTTATTACCACCGGTGGTTCACCTCCGAATCACATTCTATGTTGTGCATGAATCGGATAAAATGCTCTACTGGTAGTGAGAAATAAGTTCTAATGGTTCATAGTAGGGGAAAAGGTGGAGAGAGAATGAGGTTGGCTATGCTGGTGGAGTAGCAGTCTGCCCCGACATATTATATCGGCCGGGACATTTGAAAAAGATTGATCTGGCCGGTGGGCACTTTGTCTGCGTTGGACATGAACCCATGGTTCCAAATAATCGACACCAAACTGTCAAGCATTTTTTGCTTGGCAGTTTTTATATTGTGTGGCAAAATCGGCGCCCACTTTCGGGGAAAGGAGCGAAAGGGGACGAAGAAACCGCCTCCGCGGGTAGGGGAGGAGGTGATTTGATGGAGACCACACAGGCCACTCAGAAAAGAGTCCGTTACCAATTTGAGATATTCTGCATGAAGGTCATCGACGGAGAGCGGTGTGATTATCTCCGAAAACTGATGAAGAAGATGGGGTGGGAGTCCTCGTTTTCAGATTTGCCAGAAGCTGTGCTGACCAGTCTCTGCACCTTTGATAGCGATCCGGCAGAGCAGTATATCTTCCATGTCTACGGGCATCGGATTCCGATTAGAAACGACCGGCTGGCGGAGATCCTCCTCGCACTCGGCGATGAGGGATACAGCATCCTGCTGCTGTACTACTCCCTTCAGCTCAGAGACCGGGAGATCGCTTCGCTCCTAGGGCTTTCCAGATCCAAGATACAGAAGGACCGAAAGATCCTATTCGATGAGTTGAAGAAACGGATGGTGGAGTAAGATGAAAAGAAAAAGCAGTATCCCAGAAGAAAAACTCCTGCCCTATGAAACCATTTGCGCTGCGACCAGAGGTGACCCGGAGGCAATGGATGAGGTGCTGCGGCACTTTGACGGCTACATATCACACAAAGCCACCCGCATCTTTTACGATGAATATGGCCAGTCCTACTGTGGTGTGGATGTAGAACTAAAGCAGCGCATCCAAAACAAACTAATTGCCCGCATCATGGAACGGTTTAAACCTGAGTAAACATCCCCGTAGCCCCGGGCCGGGTATATGGTGTGTCCCCTCCATCTATCCGGCCTGGGGATTTCATGCGCCATAAGGCAACTTGGGTTGAATAATCAGCCTGCTATCCGTGAAATAGGTATAGCAGATGCGACATAATTGATGCGTTGGTTCTCAACATCCTAATGTATGGACTCCAAGGAATGGGAAATAAAATTGAAATATTACCGTTAATGCCTGTGGGGTAGGGGAAGGCAGAGAATACAGTTAAAGCATATTTTCAGGTTATAAAAGAGTATATTAACTTTCTAAAGAATCGAAAGAAAAGCCACCCCAGGGGTGGCTTTTTAGTGTGTATCTTAGGGGGGAGACTTCCTTAACTCCCATCTTCCAGGTAGTCAGCGACTTATCGCATTTTTTCAGGCTGATATGGCCGGGACACAAATTCGGCGCAGCCATCCGCCTCAGTGATATTGGGCGGGCGGTCATGGACAAGTGAGAACCTGCAGATTCCATCCCGGTTATAGGCACAGGTACAGGACTCACAGACATCATAGTTGTCAACTCCTCCATATTCAGGAGTGGCTTTACCTTGTGTATCTGTGCCTAATTTTTCAAAATAAAATGGGATGCCCGCTTGAAACGGGTAGAAGGTGAATGTGCCATCTCCCCATTTTCGGATGGCATGGCCGCCCTTTGCTTTGCGGAGGACAACCCGTTTAGACTTCGAAAACAGATGGGAAATATGACTCGCACTGTACCGGCTTTCAAATTCAACGAGTTGTAGAATATATGATTTCCCAGTCTCTTTCACATCCATGACAATGCGGTATGCCTTGAGGATGTTTTCTGCATTTTCCGCTTTGAAACGCCCGAGCAGGGGGTCGGGGTTACTGCTGCCCATCGTCACTGTCCTCCATTTCCCTATATTCGCAGTCAAGGAATTCCTCAAAGCAGGGCCATATCTCCGTGTTAAATCCATACTCAAACTCCCAGTCATGGAAGATGGACTCCAGACTCAGCTCCGGCGACTCTTTTCGGAGTTGTTCCAGTTCGTCTATGAGATTTTTGAGTGTGTACCCGTGGGCAAGCATCCATTCGAGTTTGAACCGCTCATATGCAGCCTGTATTGCATTGGTTTCTGGCATTTCAGTTTCCTCCATAGCAGGATTTGGATTAAAGGTCAGGCGCTTCGTTCCGCCCTTGTGAGCCTCCCGGAGGTCCATGCGCTTTTGTAGGTTCCGATGCTTGGTAGCCGATCCAGCAGGCATTTTTCAATCCCCTTTAGATAGGCTTGATAGTGACGGGATTGAAGGCCAGCGTAACTTTGACACCATGGCGGCTCTTTCTGGATGAGTTCCACCGCCAGCGACCACTCGTTGTCCTCAAGGCAGATATAGAAAAGTGGGCTCTCCAGGATGGCCCGCTGGCTGCGGGAGATCCACCGCTCCGGGCGGACTCGCTTGAAACTGGGGAACATCTGCAGAAAGTTCGCCGTAAAGCACTCCAGAATGTCCTCCTCTTCCAGTTCCGTGGCAAGGTCATCATAGAGCCAAGTGCCATCCGTCAATTCTTCATAGTCCAGATCCCGCATCAGGCGGGGCTCCGGGCAGTCATCCGACGCGGCGTCTGCCCTGCGGAATACATGGAAATCATCATTGTCAATATAGTACAGGCCCTCGTAGCGGCCAAACACACAGCAATTCCCGCACCCCACTGCTATCCCTCCATTGATGCCAATTCGTCTAAGTAGGTTGCCTGGAGATCGGCAATGTGGAGTTGTAGCGCCAGCGGGCAGATCGTATAAACTTTGCTGGTGTTGCGGTCGGTGAAGTCGCCCATATGGAACCGGATGGCCAGCGCCTCATCGCGGGTAAGATGCATATGCTCATTGATCAGAAAGACCGATTTCTCACCGTGACCAAAGGGAAATTTCTCATCTACCGTGTAGAATGGCACAGATTCCAAGTCGTAAGCACCGCGTTTATCAAACTTCGTGCCATGATCGGAGTAGACCTTCTGGTCTTTGAACTCCATCTTATAGGACTGGGTCTTGCAGATGTCATGCAGCAGGGATACAATGGCAACGGATTCCACCTGTTTGGGCGGGAATAGCGTGTCCGTGCCCAACTCATTCATGCAGTTGCGGCACATGCGCTGGAAAACATTCAGGGAATGTAGCACAAGGCCGCCGGCGAAACTGTTGTGGAACTTTGTGCTGGCAGGCGCCTCGAAGAAATCGGTAGCCAGCAGCCGGTCCAACAGCGAGTCTGAGCCAGTTCTGTGTATATATTTCTGGTATGCGGAAATGAAGGTGTCTTTTGGGTTCATCATAAAAATGCTCCTTTTCAAAGTCGTTTTTTATATCATCGGTGCGCCGCAGGGCGTACCGTAAAAACAGGGACGCCCCGGCCGCAGATGCGTCTGGGGAGATCTATATAAAAAAGGCATCCGAAGAATCCTCTCGGACGCCTTGTGACTTCAGTATCAGATTGCATGTGGTCAAAAAGCAAAAAGCGCCCAAAGGCCAATCGCCTTTAGACGCTGTGCAACACGGATGACTATAATTGCCGGAAGCAACTTCTGATACTGATTGACTTGATTATAATGCAGATCGCGCTAAATAGCAATACCCTTGCATCAAGGATTGCAATTCGGGACATACTCTGCTATACTGATACAAATTGATACTAAAAAATATCAGAGGTGAGCAATATGGAAGCGGCGCTGTTTGCGAAGATGATGTCGGACAAGAGCGTGACCGATCTAAAGAAACTGGGCTATAAATATCCTCAGGCGGATATAGCCGAATTTATCGGCCTGTTGAAAACTGGATTTTACACAACGCTGCCGATGAAGGACTTCAATGGAGAACCTCTGGTCTATCTGGAGAGTGTAGCCCAAGTCCACCTTTCGGCCGCCAAGATCTTGCTGACGCCGCACAATAGCAGCCAGCACTATGGTATCAAGGCCATGGAGGATGAAATCGTATCGACCTTGACCATCGAGCAAATCGACACCTCACGTGACAGCGTCCGGAGGATACTCACTGGCTATGCGCCGGCCAGCGAAACAGAGAACCGCATTTATGGAATGAAGAAAGGGGTGGAGTTTATCGCAGACCCCAACCATCGGATTACGGAGGAAAATCTCCATCAGTTGTATGAGATGACGGTAGGGGACTTCCTGGCAGAAGAAGATCGTTTGTTGCCAGGCAATTACTACCGTCACGACAGCGTCTATGTCGTAGGCGACAAAGTGGAGCATATGGGGTTGCCTTGGAAGAAACTGCCGGAATATATGGCGGATTTGATCGCCTATGCAAATGCAGAAGGCTCAGACAATGATTTGTTGAAAGCGGCGCTGCTTCACTTCTATATCGCTTACCTGCATCCTTACTTTGATGGAAATGGCAGGATGGCGCGGCTGCTGCACCTGTGGTACTTAGTCCAACAGGGGTATTCCTCCGCGCTGTTCATCCCGTTGTCCAGATATGTGGAAAAGAGTAGGAGGGGTTACTACGATGCCTACACACTCACGGAGCAGAATGCCCGCATCAGTGGTGTTTTGGATGTGACGCCGTTTCTGGTCTATTTCATTGAGCATGTCTATCATCAGTTGGAGGATGTGGCGTCTTCGGCCTCCGCAATAGGTGCCTTTCAAACTGTGTTGGAGCGGGGCGGTATTACAGAAAAGGAGAAGGACCTGTGGCATTTTGTCCTCTCGGCCTATGGCAATGGTGAGTTCTCCACAAAACAGTTGGAGCGTGACTTCGGCAATGCCGCATATGCCACTATCCTCAGTTTCGTCTTAAAGTTTGAGAAACTCGGACTTCTACAGTCTCAAAAGTATGGCAACCGGGTCAAATACAGCCTCCGACAGTGCGGCTGATCGTAAGCGTATTTCCTTTGAGGCAATAAGCAGATTTTCACACTCTAATAAAAGAAAAATGCGGGGTATCAGGATATGAGTCATAAACTATATTCTTCGGATTTCCAGCACCCGGATACAGGCGTGTTAATCCACTTCGTTTTGGATGAGGATGCGGAACTCCTTTGGCTGGAGCCTTGTGAGGCCACCTGTGAACAAAGAGAACGCGTTGAGTCTGAATATCAGGAAACCTCTGTATGGTGTAAACTGTTGGGAGAACATACCTGCAGTTCGGTCGCGGAGGCGAACCGGCTCATACAGTCCAGATACTCAAAATATCTGGCAGAAAACGGCTGCTTCCCGACGGACTGATTCAGTAATGGCAGCGTTGATAATTGGAAGTGCGCGAGCGATTCTACTTTCTGCTTGCAATCTCTGGAGTATTCCGATATAATTCAAACATACAGTATCCGTTGTTCGTCGCAGACGAGCACAGTAACCGTGTTTCAAAGCACCCGGAAGCCGCAAGGGCTTTTGGGTGCTTTTTTGCGTTTCAACAACGCAGATTGATTGAGGACAGTATGTTCACAAGGCGCATGAGGTATTTCAGCCCATGTGCCTTTTTATATACATTTTCCCTGCGGAAGGCGCCGCAAAATAAGAAGGGGGGACAATAAATGAGGTTTTCAAAAAAGAAGCGAGAGGGGGACAGTTTTATATAAGCCAGATTCTGTATTTTGATATGAGAAAGAACTGCCGCCCCCTGGCCCTGTGCAAGCATAGAACTGGGTTATCTGGGAAAGGAGCACTACTATGAGCCACACAACCGAGCAACCTGTACTGGAGCCATCAAACCCACAGGGACTCCGCATCGGTGACATCTGCAGCTATTCCTTCGGCGAAAAGAACAGATCCTACTCAATTGTTGAAATTGTCAGGATTCTGGATAGCCCATATGAAGTTGCGGAAGTGAAATTTCTTGATGTGGTCGTGGACGACAGCGGGAATGGTTACTTCACCTACCTGCTGAAGACGAAAAAGACCATGAACGCAAGTCTCAAATACCTGAAAAGGGTATGCAACGAAGATGGGGCAAGGTGAAAACCGCTGAGCAACAGAGACACCGTGCCCATTGATAGGAAAGTCGTCTATATGACGGCTTAAAGTATAGAGAGGCGGATATGTTTCGCCCCTCTATTTTATTGGTACAGAATTGGAGGAACAACCATGAGATATTACAGTACACAGCGCCCGGTCGGGCCGGGGACATTCCCGAAATTGCCGGAAAACAAAGTTTTGGAGGTCCATAACTTTGATGCCAAGACTTTCTGCGAGGAAATCGGCCGGGAGGCATGGGGATATATTGATTTTGAGTCGCCTCTTACCCAGGAGCAGGCCGACAATTATGAACTGATCGCCCCTGATGTTGGCTGTACAGGCTGCGTCAATGAGACGGCAAGCCGCGATATGGACTGCTGCTGGAACTGCAGCAGGAACCGGCGTTCCAAGAAAGACCTGTATAGGCGCAGGCCAGCAGGGGGGATGCAGTCGTGATCGACTATGCAAAGATTCTCACGGAACTGGAAGAAGAACGGGCCACCTGCCAGTACGTATACGGCGGCATGATCCCGGCGTTCTATACGCAGGCGCTCCACAGGGCCATTGAAGCCGTCAAGGAATGCCAGGACTGCGCGGCGGAGGCCGGGTGCATGGCCAAGGAGGTATCCCGGCATGACATGGCGTGACGAAATCGACATGGAGATTCGCCGGCAGGCCATACGGCTCTACCCGGACTGTGCCGCCCTGTTTGAACTGCCCCTCAGAGTCTACGCACAGATCATGCAGGACAACAGCATGAGGAGAAAGCCCTACCGGGTGAGCGAGGTGAAGAACAGGAAGATCATTGCTACAATGCCAGAATTTCAGTAAGAGGGTGGAGCGCGAGATGTATCAAAGAGTTTCCACTGAGGAGTTCTTCAAAGTGATAGGGCCGCTTAATGTAACCCTTGAGATCAGAGGAAATTATCCGTATAAGACCCTGTTTCGTTTGAAACAGGGTGGAAAGCTGGTCGGATTTGAGGAACACGAGAGATATTACCTGAATGTGGAGGATACCAGATTATGAACCAATATAGGGAACTTCTCCAGAAGCATCAACAGGAAGTCAACGTACTCCCAATCCGCTATGCGTTTGGAGAGCAGCAATTTCGGGAGATGATGAATGACTGGGGCCTTGACCCGGAGAAAGACCTCGACAAAATTTACAGGCTTGGAGATACAGGCGGTTTCTATCTGAGAACTGATGCGCGGCTTGTCTGTGATACCTTCTGCAGGCTTAAAGAAGAGCGGGAAGCCGCCATTGCAGAGGACAAGACCGGGGACGGCTTTATCTATCAGATGTTCCTCTGCGAGTTGGCCAACCACGAATACAACTATACCGAGGATGTGGAAGAAACGCTGGACGCACTTGGGTACACATGGGAGCAGATCATGGCAGATAAAAGGCTCCTGCATGGACTCAAAATGGCGCAGAAGAAGATCACAGGGCAGGGATAATGCATGATTGTAGTTGCCATACGGTATGGACGGAGAGACCGGTACTGTAAATGTGGTCCTGCTGATTGCCAGAACCAAAGTTATCAATCGCTTTGCCGGCGAATATTTCTTTCTGAGCAATTTCTATCCCTGCCGTGTGGCGTTTTACGGCATGTGTTTCCCATCAGTAGAAGCCGCTTTCCAAGCGGCAAAGTGTGCGGCCCCAACGACCGGGTGCAATTTCTGCACTTGGCGGCCAACCAGGCGAAGAGGCGCGGGCGTCAGATCAAGATGCGTCCAGATTGGGAGGACCGCAAACTGACCATCATGCACAACCTGCTCGTCCATAAGTTCAACGAAAACCTTGAACTGATCCCCAAACTGCTGGATACCGGCGGCGCGGTGCTGGTGGAGGGCAATACTTGGCATGATAATTATTGGGGATGCTGCAGTTGCCCCGGTGCGGAGGCAATTGCGGACGGAACAATCTGGGACGCCTGCTGATGCAACTGCGCGCCGACTATATGGAGTCTATCGGGAGGTGAGTAAGGATGCAGTACTGTATGACAATGGAGCAGACCAGGCGCATAGCCGTTTTCTTCGACTCTGACGATGATGAGGCGGCGATAGAAAAAGCCAATCAGATCTTGAAAGAAACACCATCTGAAGATTATGAATCTGGGGATAAAGAATATGATTACGCTCTTTGCAACGTGGATACCGAGAGGACCATCCTCGATTGGAAGTAAAGAGTAGGGACAAAGGAGCGGCGAAACCAAGGCGAACATGGTAGCAACATAATGTTTACAATGTAGAAAGGATGGATCACATGAAGCGTGGAATCAGCGTTACCCGTGATTACGATTACCATAATACCCCATGTGTTGTCATCACAAAAAAGCGTGGGAAACTGACGATCCCTGAGATTACCGATATCCTGCATTATGAAGACCAACAGCGATGGAGTGGCCGTTATGCCCTTCTCCTCGACTGTACAGAGGTAACAATGGGAGGTAACGGTTGCCTGGATATGATGGATGAACGGCCCGGAGATGCTGTGGTGCTCTACGAACTGGAGGAGGGTGAGCCCTCCTGTCCGGTATGTAATGCCTCATTGCCGCCGTTCCAATACTGCCCCACATGCGGCAGTGCGTGGGCGGAGAACGGAACGAATATTGAAACCCACTTAGCTGACATGCAGCAGGAGGCAAGCCGGAGCATCAAAAATCCGGACGCTTCAGAGGCATCACGCTTGGCGTGGTACTGGTCGCACATCGGCTCTATTGACCTCGCCCGGCAGTTGGGCCTCATTTCAGAAAAGCGTCGGCAGGAACTCTATGAAGAGATGCGGCCGCTCAAACCGGCCATAACAGTTCCTGTGGATACAGAAGGGGTGAACAGGCATGAATAAGTCCAATGAGATCATCCAGATCACCAGTTCCGTGCTGGAGCGGTATCGCAGTTCCATCCCCCGAAAGGCATTTGCCGAGGCGATGGAGCGTGTCATTGAGTTAGTGCTGGGGCCGGGAGAATGTCCGGCAACATCAGACTGTCCCGGGCTTGTTATGCTCCGGTCGCCGAATATGGAGGTGGAGCATATGGCACAGCTGATCTGCGGTGCCTGTCCGCCGTTCCCGCTTGAGTCTGGCGATTTCACATGTGACAAGTACAATTGTAAATCGTGCTGGGAAGCCTGGCTGACAACTGGCAAACCTCCGCAAGAAGAAATGGAGGCCGTAGGGTGAAGCCATTCCAGAATACCGCTCTGCTTCGGCCGTTGACCATCGAGGAATTACGGTTGGAGGATCCGGAGTGGGTGGATGATCACACCATTACCTTCTATATCCCCTGTTGGTTCCATGTGGATTCCGTTTTTGCAGGCATTCATGTGGAAACGGATCAAAATGATGACTACATCAACCTCTACTGCATTTACGACACCCGGGTACAGAGCGTCCGTCTGTCCATGATCTATGTCAATAACAGCGCAAAGAATGGGGAGCAGGACTTTGAACTTGAGGTGGAGATCGATGCGACAACTTCGAAACTCCTTCTGAATCAGGCTGTTGAATGGCTCCAGGCAGAAAAAGCGTATTGAGAACTCAGTTTTTGCTTGGACCATAGATGCAACCAGTGCTGTGCGGAGTATAGGGATATCTCCATGCTCCGCACAGCATTCAGGATATTCCGAATAACCAGATTTGGGAGAAATCAGACCATGTACAACGAGAAAACAAAGAAGATGAGGTATGTGCTTAAAATCGGCCAGCTGACCACCACCTACGACAACTTTGACGATTTTGTCGAGGCTCTCCGTGAGGAGGCCGAGGACCGCGAATTCAATCGGCATATCGACCTCTACGTCAAAGTCACCAATTTATTGTAATGTTGGATAGGCGTTTTCTGCCATCGCAGAGATATCCGTTGACAATGAAAAAAGGAGGGAAATCTTTTATGATTCTCAGCCCCAAATGGCAACAGACCTATGAAGAAGCTCTGCAGGCCATGAAAGATACTACTTACTCCCAATATTCCCTTGCGGATGTATCTACTCACCATCATACAGAGGAACTGTTAGAAGCCGCGCTCCGTAACAACCGGTGCAGTCTGCGCGATATTCCTGTGGAAAAACGCACACTGAGGCTTTGTCATGTTGCGCTTGAGTGTTGCCACTCGATAAATGTTCAGTATATTCCAAAGAAATATTTTGATTATAATTTTTCGTTAAAAGCGGCTAGTTACTGCCCCGCCACATTGAGTACGATTCTCTATTTCTTCCGCGATGGGCGGTGGAAGGAACCCTACACAGCAGAAGACATACGTATCATTGCAGAGGCAGCCTGTCCGGTTGGTCTTGGACAAGTCCGTCTCAACCAATTCCGCAATAAAGAACAAGAGTTGAATGGGCGCACATTCGAACGATATTGCTCTGACGAATACGGATTTGTACATCGGGCTCATTCACATATCATCCGGCAGGCTTTGGAACTTTACCTCCACGATGCTGAAAATAAAAAGCATTTGACAACGGAGGCCCCTCTTGCAATCGGTGGATAATCCGGCTATAATAAAATTATATAGTATCCGTTGTTTACCACAGGTGAACATAGTAGCCGTGTTTCAAAACTCCCAGGGATCATGTGATCTTTGGGAGTTTTTTGTTTTCGGCCATATATAGGCCGTCCATATGGATCAGGCCAATCAGGCACCAAGCGCATGGATCAAGAACAGATCCATGCGTTTGTTTTTATATAGTCCCAAGCAGAACACTGAAAAATTTATAGGAGATGTATTACAATGTTGAAAATGCTGAATGCACACAACGCGATGCGAACTGTTCTTGAAAACCGTCGAATTACGCTGGAGTTGGCGCTCCGGCAACTGGCGCAAACGGTGGGCGGCCAGGCTCCTGATCAAGAGGAAATTGCCGCATTCTTTCATGATTTCATGGATGGGTACTGGGATGCCTTTGAAGAGGCGACTTCCCATGATTCCGATGATCTGAGAGAAATCGACAGACAGATCCTACAACTGCAGGAAGAAATCTCGCGGGCTTTGGGGCCGGAACATCAGGATGTGCTCAGCCAGTATGAATGCCTTGCAAACAGCCGTATGACCAAGGAGTTGGACCATGCTTTTTTAATTGGCTACCAGACCGCCATCAGGCTCCTTTTAATGGGTGTCCTGCCATTGCCGGCTCTTGTAGCCGATAATAGCACAGGCGAAGAAAACGGGAGGTGCAACGACAATAAAACCTGATTGGATTATCCACTACATTCTCAGTGAGAGGCCGAGCAGCCATACGCATGGTCTCAACCGATACGGCAGTTTGGAACTGGAACTTAATTTGCCCGTAGTGCAGAAAAAAGCGGCCATGATACTCAATCTGGTGGGTATAGAGATTGCGGAAAAAGGAAAGCGATACCATTCTGGTGACCGGGAGGATGATGTGTTCACACTTCCGTGCTATCTGTTCGAAACAAGTCCCGCAGTGCCGGATGCTTACTTTAAGCGTGTGCTGCGGGTTCTGATCTGCGATCCGGACGGGAAATATCCCTGGGAGGATGGGTGTGATCCCGGCTACGCCGCACAACTCAGCGGCGGCGAGAAACGGGAAATGGCGCGGATATACCAGCAACGGTATTGCCAGATACAGAACTGATAACGATGAGCAAACCGTATGTAATCCAACAAATATATTTGGGGCTGGGCGTGTGATAGTGCATCCCAGTCCCGAGCCTTTTATTAGGGAGGAGTCCATGAATCATAACAAAGAATTTACCAGTCTACTCGCGCAGACTGCTGAAATCACCCGCGGCAGGATCCACAGGCGTGAGGTCTATCGGGATTTTATCGACTACTGCGCATTAAACATTTCTGTTCAGACTGACCACGTACATCAGGAACGGAAGACATCCTTGGACAAACTGCTGAAGCGGTATAAGGAAGAAGAACGGACCGCGTTTGCACACACATTTCGGGAACTCGCTCACACTGTTGTAAGGAATGTGGAAGGTGGCATCTATGAGGATCTGCTGGGCTCGACTTACTGTGAGTTCGGCGCAGACAATCGCGCACTAAAGCAGGATTTCACTCCGCAGGATGTGGCAAGGCTGCTGGCGAAAATCACAACCATCGGCAACCATTATGAACTGCCCTCTGAGGGGTTCTTTACACTAAATGACCCTAACAGCGGTAGTGGGATATTGTTGCTTGCAGCGGTGGAAGAAGCAATAAGAAATGGGCTCAATCCATCCGAGCAGCTTGTCATTCAGGCATCTGATTGTGACATTGCCTGTGCGCAAATGACCTACATCCACCTTTCGCTCTATGGGATTCCCGCTGTTGTTGTCCAAGGGGATTGCATCTCCATGAAAGAATATAGCCGCTGGTACACGCCAGTCTATCTCTGGAGAAAATGGGTATGGCGTGCTCCAATGTCCTTTGGCACCAGAAGGAACCCAAGTGATGAACAACTCAAAATGTTGACGGAGCCGATGTATGCGCAATGCCGGAAACTGGATCAGTTTTTCAGGAAGGAGGTGAGCCAGCGTGGAGCATGAACTTGTTTTTTGGCTGGAAGTTTCCTTTCAGAACGGGCCACCGCGCATCGAGGCTGTCCAGGCCCGGGATAAACTTGACGCGCATAGGGCGGTTGCTCAAAAGTATGGGGCGCAGTATGCAGGATCTGGCATCCTGGGGAATACACCGCAGAGCAAATTGATCTATATCGCATCACCCTATGCCGGGGACATCGCGGGGAACACACAGTTTGCTATTCAGTGCTGCCAATTTGCCATCCAACGGGGTTATACGCCAGTCGCCCCCCATCTCATCTACCCGCAGATACTTGACGATACGATCCCAGAGCAGCGGGAACTGGGTCTCACATTAGGGTATCACCTTTTGGCGGCCTGCAGCGAGATGTGGGTCTGCGGAGAACGTATCAGCGACGGCATGGCAAAAGAAATCCACCATGCGGAGAGGCTGGGAATTAACATTCGGTATATCCGAAAAATTGAGGAAAGTTGAGGGGGAATAGGAAATGAGCAAGCGATTTGCAGAACAACATGGGGCCCAAGGCGGACGCACCACCGGAGTGAATCGCTGTGCGTCTTCCGGCACAGAGCGCCAAGGTCAACTGGCCACGATCCGGGAGGTCCTGGAACTGCTCCGGAACGGCGGCGCAGACTTCACGGATCTGGAACTAATTCGGACACGGTATCGACAGCAGTTTGGCGATGAACGGTGTCAGGTCTGTCCTGTCTGCCATAATGGCTATCTGGGCGTTGTGTTCCTGCCCGTACAAGAGGGCACACTCTGTCTGCCGTATGACGCTGTTACCAGCGATATGATGGAGCAGCTTGTGCTGGATGAAGCGCATCTGCTGGACTGTGAGGAGTGCGGCCAACTCTTACAAGAACTGAACACCCAGTATGCTTCCCTCTCTACAGAACTAGAGACAATTCATGCAAAATTAAAGGGGGACACCTCGGGCAGGAAGGAAAAGAGTCATCTGGAGTCTGTTTTGGAAGAAGTAAATAAATATGTGTTTGAGGCAGGCCACTGTGTCTCCGTTCAGAGGCCAATCAACGACATAAGCAGAGAACTGGTGCAGGCGATGGCAGAGGCGTATGAGACGCCAGTTTATCTTGGGACCTATGAGAGCGACCAACTGACTCCCTACACAGGCCAGCAGATCTGCAATTTCCAATACAACTTCTGCGTGCCTGTAGACAGCAAGGAGTTAAAATGCCGGCTCCGCTTCGGGATTCATAGCGCAATGGAATTCGAGGGTTTCTATCAGCTGCTGATATCCCTGGGCGGCCATATCTTATTTTGGCGGTAGAACAAATTGGGCGGTCCACCGAACATTCGGTGGGCCGCCTATCAGCGTACCGCAAAAGAGGTGTCCGTATAACTGAGAAGCACCGGAACATGGTTTGCGGCATTATCGGTGACGGTTGGAAACCAACACCGGATAGTACGAAAGGGCGGTGCAGAGAACCGGTGAGCAAAGCTGCTTTAATACGAACCGCTGTCATGTTCGACGCGGAGGCATTTCTTTAGACTGAAAAAAGGAGAGATACTGTGCAAAAATTAACGATCCTAAAAAAGGTACGAGGTGTTATGACTCGGTTCGAACCTTTGACAGAGGAATTCATTTCAGAACAGTCTGAGGATGGATTAACCTACTCAGAATTATCTGCTGTGCTTTCCTCCTATGGACTGGATATCAGGAAGGTGGTCCATGACCCAACAAGACAAATATTCAACACCTATTACGCAGACTACGATCAAGGCAAATATGCAGCTATTTTTCTGCAGCGTCAATACATCCAAGATACTGGGCAGGCAGAGTTGCGCGCCTTGACCAAGTATGGTGGGATCTGCCCTGAACTAGCAGCTGGAGAATGGAAGAGTTTTTACTTGAAATGTGTACCGATGGCCATGCTGATTTATGACTTTCAGCGGAGATACCGCGATATTCCTCGGGAGCAGGTGTTTTCCATCTGGCATGATATTTATAAGCGAATTGACTATGCGAATGATATGTGGCCGCCGGAGGTGTTGGAATATGTGTTTCAATACGCACCGCCCACTCCGCTGCCTCGGCCTGATGCAGACGGCCGTATCACAATCTACCGCGGCATGGGCACACAGTCTCTGCCGCCCGAGCGGGCGATCTCTTGGAGCAGTCACCCGGGAAATGCACTCTGGTTTGCCAATCGTTCTGGGCAGGGGACCCGCATTGCAGTAGCCCATGTCAAATCAGAACAGATTATCGCCTATTTTCCTGGGTATTCAATGGAAAATGAGGTGGTTGTTCTGCCGGGTACCATATCGGACTATGGGTATGAAGATATGATCCCTGCCGCAAAAGAGACTGTCCCTCAAATTCTGGCCCCAACACTGGCGGAGTTTCAGTATTATGGAAAGCAGGCACGGTTGCTGGGCTACCAAGAGGAGGCATTATTCCAAGTTCATGGCCTGAAGCATATCCTGCGGGTGCTGCTGCTCTCGCTTATTTACATTCACAATGCAGGGGATCCTTTGAGCGAGGCGGACCGGCAAATCCTGATTTATTTCAGCCTACTCCATGACATCGGACGGACAACGGATGACCGGGATGATAGACATGGGGAACAGTCCGTTGTTTTGACCAGCAAAAAGGGAATCCGCTTGCGTGGAATCCGGTTAAGCCGAAGAGAATACCGAATCGCGGAACTGGTGATCACCCACCACTGCCACGATGACATCACTGGTGTTGCGGCGATTATGTCTGAGCCTGGACTCTCACGTAAGGAGAAAGAGCGGGTGATTCACCTATACTACATCTGCAAGGATATGGATGGTTTGGATCGTGTTCGGTTCAATGGTTTGGACTATCGTATGCTGCGCACAGCGTATGCCAAGCGGCTACCGCTGGTCGCTGGCTGTCTGCTGGAAGAAGATATTCTGGCGGCGTTGGATATGGAGATACCAGAGTCGTAAATAGGAATAGCGCGGGGGTCCGAACAGGTCCCCCGCGCTATTTTTGCGTTCATTTGGTGCAAATACAAATGATTGCAAACCGGCCTCAATCGCATACCGTATGATAAAAGGCTTCGATCTCTTGGAGATCAGTGGTGCGGCGATGGATAGGCAGCGAGTTCCAAGTAATATCGTGGTATCGCTCCGGCTGGGTGTCCCTGAGACGGCTGTCGATGATGGACACGATCCCGGTGTCGCTGAAATTACGGATCAGTCTGCCGATTCCCTGCTTGAGTTTAATAATCATTTCTGGAACCCGGACATCCATCATGGCGTCCTTGGCAATGGAGGCCTTATACTCAATAATAGGATCGGGTACCGGGAATGGCAGGCGGAAGATGACAAGATTGGATAGACTCTTGCCCTCAATGCTGATTCCCTCCCAATAGGCCCCAGTCCCCAGAAGGACAGAATTAACATCATTTCGGAACGCCTGCAGAACACGTTCTTGGGAGGCGCCGTTTTGCTGAATGAGAATTTTGTATGGAAGATTTCTGCTTTGAAGCGCTGCATAGACTTCTTCCATATCCGTCTTGGCGGTAAACAGCACCAGAGCCTTCCCCTGAGATATATTAAGGACCTGAATAAGCCGCTCAACACCCTTCTCAATGAACGCCTCATGATCCCGCGTTGGGTGGGGCAGATCATCGCAGAAATAGATCATGGCATGCTCATCATAGGGGTAAGGAGAAGGATGGGGCTCAGACAAGATACCAGTTCGGCCCACAGGAAATCCGGTGTTGTGCAGGAAGTAGGCGTATTGATTTTCTAATGGCCCGCCTACTGCGGAAGTCAGTGTGGCAGAGGTCAGGATGACTCGGATTTTACTGCTGAAATAGAGTTTTTTCAGAATGTCTTTGGTGTTTTTGGGGCAGAAAGACAAATCTGCGGTCTGGCCTCGGCGTTCCAGCCATAATAACTGCCTGTCAAAATCTGACGCCAGTTCTTTGAATGACTGTGCAGCGGCGTCCAACTCGTCGGCGCCAGATGAACTGTCACCTCTGCGATAATCCCTGCTGCCAAAGACCTGGACGGAACTGGACAATTTTTGCAGTTGCCTGGAAACTGCTCGGATTAAGTCAACTGCACCATCCTCATCGCGGAAAAAGAAACGGTCGGCATATTTCATGTCACGGGCCGGCTGCGTAATCTGCATACGCATCTGCGAGTTCAAGTTGCTATAAAGGGCACGAACGGAACGGACCACATCATCCGCGTCCTCAAGAATAAATTCCCGCTCCTCGCCTCGAACTGATTTTACTGCGGAATTGATTGCGTGGATCAACTGGCGCTCCCCAAACCGCTCTGTGGTTGCGCTTCGCACCTTATCCTCCAGATTGTGGGCCTCGTCGACCACCACAAACTGAACCAGATCGCTTAGCAGGCCACCTTGGTCACGGCTCCGCTTGAATAGGTGCGCCGTCAACAAATCCTGATTGCACAGGATAATACCGTTTGTAAATTTCAGTTCGTCACGGAGTCTGGCATATTGACACTGCGATGAGAACGGGCAACCAAGACAGGCACGGCGGCTGTATCGTACAATATTGATTTTCTCCCAGACATTGGCTGGGAGCGGGGGAGAGAAAGCGCGACGGTCTTGGCAGCCCTCAACAATCTTCTGTTTCAGCCGAGCAAACTGCTGGCCTTCCGGGGAAGCAAAATAATCGTTGGCCCGCAGTTGACAGACATAGTGCGTCTGGCCTTTGGCCAAAAGCACATCGGGTGTGACATTGAGCATAGGACTAAGCCTCTTTATGTCATCCATCAACTGTTCCTGCAGTGCGATTGTAGATGTGGCAATGATAACTGGGAGGCCCGTTTTCTTATTATATAGAAGCAAAGGGACCAGGTACGCGAATGACTTCCCAATCCCTACACCAGCTTCAACTGCGAAGTGGTAATTTCCGCGGACGGCGTCCAAAATTGCAAACGCCATATCCTGCTGGCCTTCCCGGGCTTCCAGTCCATATTTATCTGGAGCCTCATCCCAGAAAAAAGCTGACACGAATTCACTGATTTCGTAGATAATAGAGTCCCATTTCTGCTTTTGATTCTCATTTGTACGGAAGATAGAAAGATAACTCACAGGCAGGTTTCCTCTCTGCGCCCAATTGACATGAAACTATTATAGCACAATTTGAAAAGAATGAAAGTGGTGATTCTCGTTAGGCGTTGCAGACAGAGACGGGCATCCTTGACAAAATTCGCCACCCAATGATGCAAATATGCTTGCTGCATGGCGACATAAAAAGAGCGGGGGCCGACTGGCACCCCGCTTAGCAATTTAGGCCGATGCAATGTAAATGCAGGAATTCCGGTCACAATACCCGTATCACAAATTTTATTGGGACCCGTCGTGAGTGTTTTGGGGCTTGTTGAATCGCGTACATCTACAGTGACCGTATGGGTCACTGGTCCTAAGCCAGTAACTATCGACTTGGACAATGCGGCCGCAATTCCGACACAAGCACTTCCACCGGACATCGTGGCTTCGAATGTGCGGATTTGTCACACGCCCGATGACAAGGAGATACCCAAATTCCTGACCAGTCAGGTCATACTTGACTGGAGACTGAGAGCAACCGCAGGACTTTGTTTTCCCATTGCGAAGGCTGGAAGATAAAACAGAAACCGTATTACCACATTTACATTGGCAAATCCATTTTATGCGGCTGCCGGGTGCCGTTTCATCCCTGCGTAGCACTTTCAGGCGTCCAAAAGTTTGACCTGTCAGATCAATCAGGGAGGGGGAGGGCTGGTGTTTGAGACAGCCACATGACCTTGTGCCGTTAGGCCGCATGAGGCGGGTGGATGATACAGTTGTCAAATTACCACACTCACATTGGCACAGCCACATTGGGCGTCCGGCCTTCTGATCTTCTACTCTTTTGATAACTGTCAATTTCCCGAATGTTTGGCCGGTAAGATCCTTGAATTTTCCCATGGTTCTACCTCTTTGTTCGTAGAATGGAATGTGGATATAGATGAGAGGCGCAGACTTGATTCGGTATCTATGCCACAGAGATCTGGCGGGTCATAGAGATTCTGCATGATTATCACCCTGGTTATAACTGCCGTAATAGACAGTGTCTTCCTCTGTGGAGCAATAGACGCCGATGCACAATTCCTGCCCCAGTTCTTTTTCAGGATTGTGTTCAACGAAGCAGACTCGCTCGTTTTCACCATCTGCTTGCACGAGGTCAATGTTGATGCAGGGGTATTCGTCCTCAGAGCATATTTTGACCTGGAGTACAGTGCCATTTGGCATGATAAGAGTGTCTGCGGGGGCCTTGGCTGTTTCCGCTACCGGCTCAAACGCAACCGGGATAAAACTGGCGGCAGAACAAAGGAAAAATTGGTTTTCCAACTGTACTACGTCACCCACGGACAGACTGCGGCTGGTCATCGGATTTGGGCGGTCATCTCGGTTATAGAGACAATAGAACTGCTCTAAGATATAGGATGTGCGCAATTGAGGCTCCTTGGGTAGCATACCGCGGATCTCAATCTCTCCGCTGAACACAGGCATATAATACTGTGACGGGACAGGACCGGTGAAGGGCTGCTCACGGTCATACATCTTTATAAGTAGCCCGTGCTCGTGCAGAGAAGCAAACGGTGCCTGGAAAAGCGCGATTTGAACATGCTCCACTGATTCAGAAATGTCACCAGTCTGGCCCGCGCTATATGGAAATTCAGGCGTAGAACAGCCAATTTCCTGCCGCTCAGCCAAGCAACTGCGACAGATATCGCCACCGATAAAATCACTGGATGCCTGATAATGACCAGATCCCTCAGGATACTCCCAGGTTAGCATAGCACCACAGATTTTGCAAAATACAATGTTTGGGTCTTTTGTGATGTTTTCCATTATAAATCAAACCTCCAATTTTGATTGTGCGCATGTATTTTCGTCAGTTATCGCTGTTTTTGCAAGCGTATTCGTTTTTTCGCGCACGGGCCGTATCCCAATAAGGCAGATATTTCACACCGTTCAGCGTCAAATAGAAGCAGTTGCTGGTAAGACCATCGTCGATCTCAACAATTTCCCCTATTTTGACCATGACCCCCAAAAGTTCAGATGCACCTTTTCGCTTCGACATGGAAAAGAATGCTGAAGGAGTCAAGTTTACTGTCCCAGATAACCGCACGGCGTACTGATACCCGTCGGGAGGCGATTTGCGTTTGAGTAGGGTGTGCAAGTACCATGTGTTTGCGTCCTTGAAATCATAAACACGAAATTCACATGGCTTTTTTAGTTTTGGACACCAATTTGGCGGGTAGATTTTGGGATCTTTTTTCTTAAACATACGGTATTTCTTTCCGGCTGTGCAATACTGCTGACCAAACTGCAGCACGATATACCCTTCCTGACGGGGTTCGCCCTTGAGATAAGTCAACCGATGCGGGCACCTTGAACAGTGGAATCTCTGAATCCCTTTTGCACCCATATTAGACACCGCCTTTATTGTCTTTCTGCTTTTCAGAAGGACCGGAGGTGCCATGATTGCATTCCGGCGTTGGAAAAGGAACTCCTACAGCGAGTTTTTTCGTGTCATAGAGGTAGATGGGCTGGATCACCCAGTCCCAATTACCCGCAGAACCAGCATTGAGCCAGGCAGAGGATCGGGAGGCTTCAAACTCGTTGCTGCTGATTTGACCGTTGCCGTTATCAAAGGCGGCCGGCACATCGTCATACTCCAAGCGGCCATGGGTACATAAGTCCTGCAACATGGACTCAATGGCCTGCCGCTGGGTTGGATAAAGAGACGACTGTAAGAATTCCCGGTCACTGACACATTGCAGCTGATAAAAGATCAGGCAGCACTCGCCGGGGACCCAACCATTCGGCTGACGCATATAGTGTTCCAGTCTGACATGGGGATCTTTGCCGTTCAGGCATGTACCAAAGATGGAGAAACCGAGGCGGTTGGGCAGGAAGGCTTTGTTATTGCTGCTGACCGCGTAGGTGCGGTCGAGTTGTGTATAACTGGGATTTTCGAACGGACCAAAGTCAGAGAACGTGATCAGCCCATCCAGATGATATCGTGGATGATTTGCCTCATGTGCGGAAAAAATCTGCGCCAAGTCGAGATATTTCATGGTACCAGTCCTTTCGTTTTTAGATGATCCGAGGCTTTTATAATGAACGGGCCTTGCGGCCTGGAGCAAAGGGAATGCTTCCGAGCCGGAAGCAAATCTATATAAAAAAGTGAGCAGGGATAGGGATATCCCGCTCACTTTGTTGCCAGTGTTGGCAAAAAACAAAAATGCCATCGCCCCCCAGGGTGATGGCATGGATGAAACACGGTGTACTTTGCCATATGGCACAGATACTGATATTTATAATATAACGCATTCAAGCACAAAAAGCAATCCTCGCTCGATATGGAGAGGTAATCGGATAAGGCTTGCATTTCATCTTGTGGTCAGGTATAATAATGCCATAAAGTATCCGTTGACTGTATCTACAGTCATCAGTAGTCGTGTTTCAAAGCGCCTAAAGGCAGACTTGCCTTTGGGCGCTTTTTTATATATGGGCCTTCGGGCCACAAGGAGGGGCGCCGAGGTGCGTCCCTCTTTTCATTTCTTGTGAGGGGGGTGAATGATTTGGAAACTGAGCCGAACGCAGTGAAAGGCAAAAAGCAGTCAGATAAAACTATCTTTGTCGTGGTCGAAGACGGGCGTGTCCAAGAAGTATACGCCTGTGCATCCTTGGCCGGTGTCGAGGTTGAGATTCTGGACAAGGATGATGCCAAGGTATCTGAAGATGCCGCATGGCGCTCCACGCTCCAGCGCATCGCTGAGGTAGCGGAGCAATACACACAAATCTATTGATGAGGGATCAGGGAAAGCCTGCACAGAACAGGAGTTCCTACAGATGTTGGCTGATGCCGGCATCGAAGCCCGAACAGTCGGGGACCATACAGAGCACAATCATTGCGGGGGTATCCGAGTAGCGGATGCTCCCGCAGTCTATTAGTAAGGAGAATGGCTATGGATATCAGAGCATTGTTGAAGCAGGGCAGTTCGCTGGAAGAATTGGAGCAGTCTCTATTGGATTTGGACTCGGAATTTGACTTCAAATGCCGCCATTGCGGCAAGTGTTGTAAAAACCAAGATACCGTTTTGTTTACTGCCCGAGATATCTACAATATCGCAAAGAAACTTGGTAAGACCACAGAGCATGTCATCCAGGAGTGCGGAGAGGTATCGATTGGATATTCGTCCCGGATTCCGCTGGTCCATATGGTGCCAATTGGCCCGCAACGTCGTTGTCCATTGCTACGGGATGATGGACGCTGCAGTGTCCATGACTGCAAGCCTACAGCCTGCGCACTGTTTCCTGTAGGGCGTGTCGCATCTATTGAAGGTGTTTTGGACAAAAACATGGAGGTCACAAAAGATTGCGTCAAGGTTCGCTATGTGCTCAATGACTTTAATTGTGGGTCAGCAAAAAGGCATAACACAATCCGCAGTTGGTTGGCTAGGTTTCAGATACCGGAAGAGGATGATTTTTTCCTTGAATGGACAGTAGTAACCGCAAATCTAAGTGTGATGGTGAATAAAATGGAAAATCTCCATTTTCCATCGAGAACGCTTGAGATGGTGTGGAACATCATCTTTAGCCTTCTTTATGTTAACTATGACACGGGAAAAGAGTTTATGCCCCAGTTTGCATCGGCGGCGGAACAGCTCAACGCACTGTGCAGAAAATTTTGGAGTTTGGAAGCGGAAGAAACTGAGGACAGTTCCGTCGACAAACCGAAAATACCGGATTTATTAAAAAATGGAAACGAGTGATCTGATATGGAGAATGACAGCAAAACCACGTCCGCAGATAATTGGGGTCAAATCATTCGAAAAGATGCAAGAGGTTGCTTTGTGGAGATCAAAAATGACTGTTTCCATCTGGAAAAAGTCCATCTGCAATTTGTATCCTATGATACGTCACTGCCGAAAGGTAGCCGATACACCAGTAATATCAATATCTACATTGATGTGCCAGAATTTCTTGCATTGACTCAGGAGGCTGCCTCCGGCACCCTGCATATGCGGATGCAGCAATATAAGCAGGAAAAAAAGCAGGAGCCGCTATATGAACATCTGGGCGGCACCTCGGCCAAACAACTGGCCAAGTACGGCAAACCTCGGTCAGACGGGAAGAGCCTGTCCCGGGTCGTAAAACTGACGATCTCAAGCAAGTCCGACTACTTTCTCACTGCGGATAGCGGACCAGGGGAGGAGAACAAAACCGGACTGATTGTCCCCAAGTTTGGGGCAAACCCTGAACAGCATGTTTCTGTGATCCTCAGTTGGCGCCAGCTCAACGAACTGCTGCTGACCACGGCGGAGCACTACCGCGCCTGGCTCTCTGCCAAATACACTGCGGAGTGGGGGGCAATCCATGGGCCACGGATCAATGAGCGAGAGAAAAAGTCGTCTGGACGGTCAAAAGCACAGGCACCGCCGCAGCCAGCACAAGACTCTGCATCGAGGAAACCACCGGAGCAGCCAGTGCCGCCGGCACAGCCACCTCAGTCGGTACAGCCAGCACGGCAAGTAGGATTTGCGAGTGTATTTGGCAGTATTTATGGCAGTGGAACTGGCAAGTCTGGCGCGGGTGACAGGCGGATGTTTTGATGTTATAATCATAATATCTACTCCTATGTTAAGCGACGGACAGCGATTACGCTGGAAATCAAATTGGAAGAAGGAGTCGGTATTATGAAATTCTGTCCCTATTGCGGCGCTTCCCTTGTAGGAGGCGCCGCCTCTTTTTGCGCCGAGTGCGGTAAACAAATCCCAGTATATGGGGCAAAAAGCGCATCCACGCCTCCGCTTCGGAAACATCGCTCTATAGGAGCAGAAAAGCGGCAGGGCTCCCACCCCGCATCGAAGCACCCACCGAAACGGAAAAAGAACCCTATGGATATCAACTACGATGGGTACTATAACGATGTCAAGCCTATTGACGCCGGGCAGCAAAGAGACCGTTTGGATCCGGAGTTGATTAAGAAGGTCATCTTATTGGTGGCAGGGGCGCTTGGAGTCATCCTGCTGGCCATTGCATTTATGGCACTGTTGTAAAAAGGACCCCACTCTTGTGTAATAGGGCAAACGCAAATAAAGATGGGGTGAATAACATGATGTACTTATCCAAGGGATTAGCCGTTCAGAAATCAACCGAAGAATTTCGAGTGTCCCACTGCGGAAAAGTTTTTGCTTTGGGGCCGGAGATGGCGAGACTATGGACAAATGCCCAGCAGGCACCCAAGGAGGTGCCTGCCGGGAAAGAGAACTACATCCGGAGATTGGAGCAGTCCGGCTTGGCCGCCACCACGAAGGAGCGGGGGGATCTGGCACATTACCGGCTCCTGTCCGGCTGTATTATCTGTCCGGAACTCGATTCGGATACCAAACCAGTACAGACGGGTTATGATGGTCGCATTTGGACTTGGATTGAACAGGCAGGACTGCGGCTGACCGCCAGCGAATTGATCCGGCTGGAGGAGCAGGGCACAAAGCCGGTGCCTGCGCTGCTGGGAGAACAGGGCCGCCAGGAACTCACTGAGCAAATCTATTCTTCTAAAGAGTTGATCTGGGATGGAACGCTTGAATCAGAGATGGAACGGTCCCCGGCACGGGACGCCCTTGTGATGTCGTTGCTCCGTCTCCTGCGCATGGGCAGGCTTTTTTTGGTGTAGAGGAGGAAATGGGTGTGAAACAGGATGCTTGTAATATCCCACTTGCACTTCAGCACCAGATGCTGATACAGGCGGCGCTTTCTGTGCTGACACTTGTGTTGGCTGCCCTGGCGATGCTTTTCTTTTCCATAACAGTCTCCGTACCGTTCCTGTTGTGTGCGGTTTTACTGGCATTCAGTGCCTTCCGACTTTATAACATCGGGCGACGCGGGCAGTATCTTGTGCTCGAAGGCACGGTGTTGAAGTTAGAGCGTACGCCGTTGCGTCTGCGGCCTAAGGCGATGTTGATGGAAGTCGAGGGGAAAGCTCTGCTGGTCGTACTTCGCAACCGGCATATCTCAGTGCGAGAGGGAGATGCACTAACTCTTTATATTGCAGATACCGCGCCGCTTTATGAGTGGCGTGGTATCCATCGGCTGCATTCCTATCTGGCCGTTGTGCCAGCGATACGGGGAAAGGTGACGTAACAGGTATGATCTATCATATCTTCAACTACCGCATCCAGGGGAAGTGGTACCGGGATAGCGCCACCTATTCAGAAGCACAGTTTGAGCGGATCATGGAGGCATTGGACTGGAAACTGCCGGTCCATATGCAGATATACCACTATGGGAGTCCTGACCGAAAATACTACGATCTGACGAATGCGATAGTAGTCAAGCGGCCGGTTCTTTCGCTTGATCCAATGGCTTTAGCGGTTTCTCCACAGGAAAAACGTACTTCTGTATATGATAAGCAGCGGGAAATCAGTTGGCCGGTGGTTCACAGGCTGGGGCGTTTTCTGATTTGCCAGCCTGACGATGATTGGCCAAGGTTTTGCTATGCCGATGGAGATCGGTTCAGTCTGATTACCCCGATGGATATTACTCCGGTGTCTATCAAGGAAGCGATGGAATTTGTTCGCCAGAACCATCGCCACTGTTCCGCCCCGCAAGGGCATAAATTCTCCATCGGCCTAGTTGCCGGCGACGGAGCGAGAATTGGCGTTGCCATTGCCAGTATTCCAAAGGCAAGAGCGCTAAACGATGGACGTACATTAGAGTTGAATCGAATATGTTGTGACCCTGTGTACCGCCACGCCGCCAGCAAACTCTGCGCAGCTACCATTCGTGTAGGGAAGGAGATGGGATACCATCGGTTTGTGACCTATACGCTGCCGCAGGAATCAGGAAGCAGTTTGCGGGCAGTCGGGTTCCTGCGGGATGGGCTCACATCGGCCCGGCCATTGGGGTGGAATTGCCGTAACCGCCCGCGGCGAACTCCTGAAAAGTATCCCACAGGCGTGAAGATTCGATGGATTCTGGAAACAGGATAGAGGAACATGCGCGGGAGAATATTGACCTTTACTATTTGCCGTGATATAATCAAGTCAATAGTAACCGTGTTTTCGTTGAGAAATCAAAGTTCCCGTGTTGCACAGTGCCAGATAGCGCGATTGCGCTGTTTGGCACTTTTTTGTTTTCTACCCGTAAAACACGGGTTTGAAATAAAATCGTTTGAATGCAGGGCGTGACCTGCGGAAAGGAGAAAAAACACCATGATGAAGATCTTTATTTCAGATGCCGTTGTGTCCAAAGGATATGACGGCGCACCGGCGATCCGCTTCTTCAATAGCGAGAACGGCGGCGAGTTTGCTGTTTTCCAAGTCGGAAACCGCAAATATGATAGCCGTGAGGAGAACAATCACCGGTGGGTCAACCTGAAGATCAAGGCTTTTGGTGAGATCTGTGAACGGATCAAAAAGATGAAACTCAAAGAAGGATCGGTCGTCACAATATTTGGTGACTATGACGAGGAGCGCTGGACAGACAAGGAAAGCAAGGAAAAACGCTCCAGTCCGGTTATCAATTTGGATGACATCCAGTATTCCTACAGTGGAAGCGGCCAGAAAAAAGGGCAGAACGGCGGAGCGCAGGATGGAACCGGACAAGGCACGCAGCAGGACTACCCAACTGGGCAGTCCCAGCCGTCATCCTATCCTGCAACTGGACAGTCTCAACCGCCGGCGGCCCCTCCTGCTTCGTCTGGTGCCATGCCTCAAGGCTTTACGGGCTACGAGAGTTTCAGTGGCGGGAACAATCCCTATTTCCCAGGCTGAGTATGCAACTGGCAGAGCCAATAAAATATAACTATAAGCGTCAAAGAGCGCACATGAAGTCGGAACCATCCACTCCATGTGCGCTCTTTTTTGCATTTTAGGAGGGGTGGGGCTGAATAACCGGTTATTTCGGAAGAAAAGCGCAAAGAGCAAAGCCAAGAAACTGGAGATGGTTCTGCGCCGGCTGACCCGCGGTACAATGACTGTGGAGCAGACACGGCAGCTGCAGTCCGTTCTGGGATACAGACGGCAGTATCAGATGCAGGTATGCTCCTCTAAACAGACTTTCAGGAGTGCGGTAGCTCCATCTCAAGACGTTGAGGAGAAAAAGATGGTTCTTACACTCTTGGATGGCAAAGAGACCACTGAAAATGCGCTGCTGGCAACACTCGTCTGTCGGCAAGTCCTAGGGAAGATAGAGAGCACGGTATATTTCTATCTGCCAAAACAGAAGGAGGTAATGCGGGATGACCCGCGAGCAAAAGAAGCAAAAGAGGAATGAGGTGCTGACGATCATAGGGCTGATGGCGCTGCTGATATTTACCACCCGGCTGTGGCCGATTCTGCTATTGATGATGATCGGCGTATTTGCCTATGCGCTATGGCTGCTGTTCCATCTGGAAAAGCAACCCGAACCGCCGTCGCCGCTGCTTTTGGGGCTGCCTGCACCAGTTTCGGAGGAAACGGTACTGGCCGACGCATTTTCGCTACTGCAGAGGCGGATCACTGAGCAGATCGTTGCCCGGTACCCTGACGCCAAATGGATTTGGGCGGCAGCAGATGCCCGGGAGCGTTTTGAAAAGGGCGGAGAACTGATTATCCTGCTCAACCGCGCCGGAGGCTATCGAATGGCAAGGGTTCTGGTAAACCACTTGCAGTTTTGCGGCCTTGACTATACGGCAGCGGAGCAAACGCCACCGCCTGTACCTGAGGCAGAACTGGAATCAGAGGAAGATGATGCGCCGAAGCCACGGCAGGAAACTGTAGATTATGGACTCTTAGCATTTGAATGGGTGGACGCAAATCTGCAAAATCTGAATGCACAGTGCAATGAGGTAATTGCGCAAGGCAAAGACACCTTCCGCATTTTTGCCAGTCAACTGCCCCACGGTGATAGTTGGCCGCTCATCTGCAAGGAATTGCTGCGCAACGGATTTGCCTCAGCTGAGCCTCTGGCGGATGGCATTCAGGTACAAATCAAAATAAAATAAGGAGCGTGATCTCAATGAGTTCAAAACTGTTTTCCTTTTCCAGACCCTTACCCGAGCCATTTGATAAGGTCAAGCGGAAGGTCAAAGTATCCTCCAAGTATGGAGATGGGACGGAGTCCACGCTCTGCTGCACCGTGGCTAAGGCGGTCTTGGCCTATTTCAAGTGTAAGTATGGCGTAGAACCCGGCGCCGTTGGGCTCTGCGGTTCCAAAGGCGTGGCGGAATATAAGTCTGATTCCGGCCCTGATGACTACCATTTGGCCGTCTACGAGCCTGCTTCTGGCTCCGTCCTTGCCAGTCTCTATAACAAGGATACGGAGATGATCGAAACCTACGCTATTCGGAATAGTGGCCGGGATGGCGCGGCGGTTCTCATGGCGATGCTCCCGGCCCTGATGGTGGATGACGAGTTCAAAGAGCACCTGATGGAACTCGAAAAACAATATCAACTGGGATTCCCTGATATCAATCAGTCGACGAATGATCTGGCCATTCTCTGTGATAACGCCTACCGGCGGGTCAGCGATAGCAGTTGCGGTGCGCATCTGCCGGTCAATATCGACGGGTCGGGGAACCTGATGCGGGTTTCCACTACTCATATTGATGCGGGGAACTTCCGGCCGGACAGCGTGCTGGCTGGTATGTTCACAATTCTGGCTACTTCCAGTGCTCCCGTAAAATTGGAGATTAAGGAGGCCACGCCGCACAGCGATTTCATTGGCAAATATGTCTTGAATCCGGCACGCATTCTTACGCCTCATGAACAGGCGCTTGTACCTGTTTTGGAGCCTTGGTATGTGTTGCCGGAGGAGGTCATTACGATCTGTAAACACGCGAAAGCATCTACTGGGCGGTCGTTGCCCATGCGAAACTTCCTGCTGCGCGGCCCTGCTGGTACAGGAAAGACAGAGGGGGCCCGGGCAATTGCGGCCGGGCTGAACCTGCCGTATATGAAGTACACCTGCTCTGCCGGCACGGAGATATTTGACCTTGTCGGACAGGTATTTCCTGACACAGATGGACCTTCTACTGGCGATGCTGACTTGGACCAACAGCGGGAACAGCTCAAAGAGATGGGCGGAATTACCTATGAGAATGTGAAAAAACTCATGGGGTTGCCCGATTTGGATGACATGGACTATGACCCCGCCGGCACATACCAGAAACTCTCCGGCATGGAAAAGCCCGATGCAACGTCACAGGATTGTATGAGCCTTGTTATGGAGATGGTCACCAATAAGCTGCAACAACTGTGCAAAGTGCAGCCGGAGTCATCCGACGGTAGGCAGACCTTTACCTACATCGAAACGGACTTCATCCGTGCGCTCAAGCATGGATATTTAGTAGAACTGCAGGAGCCCACCACGATTATTCAGCCTGGTGTGTTGGTTGGCCTCAACTCTCTTTTGGAGCAAAAAGGGTCCATTACCCTGCCAACCGGCGAGGTGATCCATCGTCATCCGGACGCAGTGGTTGTGGTGACTACCAATGTCAGTTACGAGGGCTGCCGCGGCGTAAACCAATCGGTTCTTGACCGCATGAATCTCACTCAGGATATCGAATTGCCGGAGCCGGAAATCATGGCGCAGCGCGCCATGAGCATTACCGGCTGTGAAGATGATGTCCTGGTCGGACGCATGGTACAGGTGGTATGCGATATGGCCGACTATTGCCGGAAAAATGGGATCTCAGACGGCAATTGTGGTATGCGCAGTCTCATCGACTGGATCATGAGTACAGAGATTACAGGGGACCCCTATACCTCGGCGCTCTATACCATCGTGAGCAAGGCCACATCGGATGAAGAAGACCGGTCCGCACTGCTTACCACTGTGTTGGAACCGATTTTCGCACCCAAACAAAAGAAGGCAGTTTGATCGAAAGAAAAAAGGAAAGGAGGACCGCTACTCTTGGCAAGAGTGAGTCATAAGAAAATCAAGCAGTTGATTGCACAGAAGCAGTCGAAAATCACTGACCGCCAGTTTTTTACCTCGCGTATCCTGGCCAATCACTTCGCGGATATTGCCGCCGCACAGACACGGCGGTACGGCTATCGGCGCAGGGTAAAGTGCAGCATCATCTGGAAGCCCAAGAATCCGAGCCTGGCCTGTACGGATAATGCCCTGATCCAGATCAATGCCGGCAATCCTCAGGTGACACGGCAGAAGGGGCGGCAGGCGCGGTACGAACAAGTCTGCGGACTATTCGCCCATGAACTTGGGCATGTACTCTATACGGACTTTCTTGCATCGCAGTCCTATCACAGTTTTCAAGAGATCGGCAGGTGGTTCCCGGAGAATCCGCCCCTGCGAAATGCTGCAGAGCGAGATGCGGAAGCGGATTTGTTAGCCTACCAGAAAGCAGATCCAAAGAATGTCGGCCTGTTGGGGAGAATATCCCATGACATCCTGAACGTCCTGGAGGATGGCTATATCGAAAATCGGATGCTGATGGACTACCCCGGCATCTTGGGCAGCAGTCTGCGGGCGTGGCGCAAAAACAGACTCGAAAATTTTCCTACCATTGAGGATATGATCGACCGCGAGGAGGATGGCGGGCATATCTGGATGACCATCCGAAACGCCATGTTATCCTATATGCTCTGGGGTGAACTCAAGTATGGTGGGACGCCACTTTCTGATGAGCGTATACAGGTGGTGTTCTCTCTTCTGAGCGAGTTGGATACGGCTTTGGCCAGCCGGGACTACAAGGACAGATGCCGCACTGCCAATCTGATCCTGATCCGGTGCTGGTCCTATATCAAGGACTTCATGGAGTTCTGTAAGGACCAGGCAGAAGACACCGCGCCTGGCGGCAGTGGTTCCGGAGATTCTGATAACCTGCTGAGCAAACTCCTCTCTTCTCTCATGGGGGGCAGTGAGGAGGGATCCGGCGACACGGCCCCGGTGGATGCTGGCAGCACATCGTCCAGTCCTGGCGGAACAGCGACTGGTCAGCAGCGCGCTGCAACTGCAGCGTTAGCCGCCAGTTCCAACGACAGTGAGGAAAACGAAGGCGAGGATGCCCAAACTGGCTCTGGCGCTGGCGAAGAACCTGAATCCGAGGAGGAAACAGAGACTTCGGCCGGCGGCGCAGCAGGGGAAACAGACGACAGTGATCAGAGCGCGGGCGACGAGACGGCAGTACAGTTGGGCGGCGGTCCAACACCCTCACACCAGAAGGTATCAGACCAGGAAGGCGGTCGCATCCCTCTACAGGAAACCAGCGAGGTGTCCGCTCCAGAGGGCGGTACCTCAGAGCGGGATGACGACTATGAGGATTCTGGCTATACGGGAGCAGCTGCTGATATTGAGAGGCTGCTCAACCGTATCGCCGAGGACAGCGTTACCACTGACTTAGAGCGCCAGCGTACTGAGGAACTGACGGAACTCGCTCAGAGCATCTCCTATGGGGATATCCACGATGGCGTCAATAAGACGGTACACCGCATTGCTTCTGTCAGCGATGACATGAAAGAGAAGTACCAGTCCATTGCCGGTGAATTGCTGCACATTTCCAGGCAATTACAAAAGTCCGTCTTGCAGCAGATGCAGGACAGCCGGCGTGGGGGAAAACAGACAAGTTTGCTGATGGGGCGGCGTTTGGACTCTCACGCACTGTTCCGGACAGATTCACGTGTGTTCTATAAAAATGCGCTCCCCAACGAAATGCCTGCGCTGTGCGTAGGACTGCTGTTGGACGAGTCTGGTAGCATGTCCTGGAATGATCGGGCCACCTATGCCAGATCAACAGCAATCATTCTGTACGATTTCTGTCAGGCACTGGGCATTCCCATCACCGTGTATGGACATTCCACCTCCGACCGCGTTGATTTATACTCCTATGCGGAGTTTGAGGCCATTGATCGGGATGACCGGTACCGGATGATGGATATTTCGGCTCGGGGCAGCAACCGCGACGGAGCAGCGCTTCGCTATGTGGCGGAAAAACTAGTGCGTCGGCCAGAGGATATCAAGTTGCTGATGTTGGTGTCTGATGGACAACCCGCAGATTATAATTACTATGGGACCGCAGCAGAGGAAGATCTGCGCGGGATCAAGCATGAGTACCAGCGCAAAGGGATTATCTTCGTTGCGGCGGCCATTGGGGCAGACAAGGAGAACATCGAGCGCATCTACGGCGATGCTTATTTGGACATCACCGACCTCACAAAACTGCCGATCAAATTGGCCGGCATCATTAAGCAGTTTATCCGCTTTTAACCACAGTAAGGAGTGGGCTGCATAACGTAGCGCTCCTTAACCTTACTTTATGCAGGAGGTGCAGTAAAATGATGGCTGAAAAGGAAATGCGCAATCAATTCAGGTCTGCCATCACGGCCGCCGCAGTCTGTTGCCGCATGCCGGTGAGCGATGAAACAAGCAGCATCACACAATACTTGAAGTCGCTACTGGACGCGGCACTCGACGGTGCCGGACTCTATGCGGATGTGATACCGCTCCCATACCAGCCGTGTAGCAAACTACCAGTTGTGATTGCGTTGGACGGAAAAAATCCGCGGCTGCTTTGGTATTACAAAGGGATGTCTACACCGGCGCTGGCAGATGAACTGTATTGGCTGTTCTGCGATCTTCCGCTGGTCACTGGACAAATTTCTGCGTAATTTACACAGCTGAAACGGCCAATAGCAAGGAACAATCAAATCTGTTTACAACAGTTGCAGGGCAGGGCCTTTCCAGGCCTTGCCCTGCCCATTTAAGGAAGGAGCGTCAACATGGATGCCATTACTAGAAATAACATCTTTATAGAGAATATGGAACTGATCAACCGGACAATGCACCGTCATCGGCTGTTGCTGTTTGCACTGCATCTGGACCGCGACGATGTCTATCAGGAGCTGGCTATTGCCGCACTGCGGGCCATCGAATCTTTCGACCCCAGTCGGTCCAACTCTATCAAAGTCCATATCTGGGCAAAACTGCAGTACGCTATTTTAGACATTAAGGAGAGGCACAAGCCGCATGGCTTAGCTGCGTTTGACCGTTTTGGCACCAGTGTCTGGTCGCTGGAACTGGCAGAGGAATATGGATTCTCTTTAGTAGAGGCATCTTTCGAGGAGCAGCAGGATAGTGAACTGCACCTGCGGCAGGCGCTGTCCCGGCTAGAGCCTCAAGAGCGGCAAGCCATCGTTCTCTATCTGGACGGCAAAAGACCGGTGAGAAGGGCTGAGAAATGCAGTTTTCAGACGGCGCTGGACAAACTGCGGGACTACTATCTTGCTGTGCAGTATGTACCACAAGCCAATCAGTGATGAGGGTATAGAAAGATGAGTTATTACACAACGGGTTCGGGCTCTATCATGTTGCAGATTCCTTCCGATACTGCCCGGCGACAGTTATACGATGATTTGCTGGGCAGATATGACCAGCTCTGTAGCGAGGAAATGAGCCAATGTGGTGAGCAGATGGCAAAAAGTGTCCAAGGAGAATATCAAAGGCGAAAATGTCAAATGAAACGCTATGATGATCCGCTTTGGTGGCTGACAACCGTGTTGAACGATGTCGGCTTTGTCGAACTTGAGCGTGGCATGGAGACGGACGATTTCTTCATCGAAATGACCTATAGCGGTAACTATGACGAGCGTACGGTTATGGATGTGTTGGACATGCTTGTGCCCTATACGCAAGAAGGCTGCATTTCCTATATCGGTGAAGACAATACTTACTGGCGACACCAATTTGTTGATGGAGTGTGGGTTAAACTGCGTGGGCAGATTTGTTATGAGACACCCGAACAATGCCGCTGCCAGACCTTCCCGCAAACACACGCTAACCTAGAGCGGTTGATTTTTGAAATCAGGCGTCATGCGATCTATGATAACAGGCCTTATGAGAAGAAAGCTCGTGTGTTGTTGGAAGCGTATGATCAAATGGATCCTGACGGCGTATTGCTGGCTCTGACAGGCCGCAGGCTTTATGAGCATGAGGCTGCCGCCGGTCTCTGGCAGGAGGACAAACAGGAGGATAAACCGTGAGGAGGTGTGTCAATGATCCCGCCTGGGCTGTGGAAACAGCCCAGGCGACCGGTATGTGCGAGGCCTGTCCCGGCTGCACAGCCCAGGCGCAAAAAGATGAGAAAGACCGGTGGAATCTTGGCTTTTTCTGTATGGGAAATGGGATCACTGTCTGCAACCGGGTGGGAGTAGGCAGTGAGTGGCCTATGGTGGCGCATATCCGGTATAACCGCGAGGTAAACCTCTACTGTCGGGTCCCGGATACTGAGTTAGAGAGAATTCGGCACATGGCCGCCACAACGGAGCATATCGACAACGGCGAGTTGTATAGCCCGGAGACTACGCCGCCTATTGAACCGCAGGAGGTAGTTGTCATCAAAAATTATTAAATTAAGGAGGTTGCTCAAATGAAGAGCGAAACAAATCCTAAGACTGTGATGCTGAAGGATTACATCATTGATATGGATAGCGTATCAGCGAAAGTCACCATTGACTATGAGGTTGTGCTCGAAAACAACACTGATTTCATCGTCAAGCGGCGAACACTGAAGACCGACCGTGAACTGGTGGTTTTAGTCAGCAAAGGCATCTTCTACATCAAAGATTGCAAAACCGATCATGTTGACCAGCTTACAGAGACCAACCTGTCTTCCTTCCTGCGGGACCTGAAGGAGAGGTGTATCACACTCCATCAGGTGCATTGGCTCCACACGGTATTCCGTGAGTCTGTAGACTTCATTATGAATGTGATCACCGATGAGAAACTGATGGATATGTGTCGCCACAATGTGCTGGTGAGTACACATTATCCGCACTGGTATGTGCCGTTTTGGGAGCAGAACAGCAAGCTTTTCATGCGCCTATATAACATGTTCCCCAATATGTCTGACCGGAAAAAATATCAGCCAAGCATTCCGGTCATTTTCTGGATTGAGCGGCATCACGGCGCGAACGAGGCGATGTACTTCGCTGAGAAATTGGTTCAGTCCGGCATTACAGAACTGAATTTTTCCAGTCACTACACCAACTACTATGATAACAACGCGATATCATCCAAGGAGATAGTATCATTTAAGGCTATCATGGAATCTCCTTACAACATTAACCTGCGCCGGTTTATCGACTATATCCTATTTGATCTGTATGCCCAGGGCTACTCCTCAGTGGAACGCACGTTTTTCAAAGAGTATATGGATTATCTGCAGATGCAGCAGGACTTTTACGGGAAAGTCAAGGAGAAATACCCGGCGCATTTCAAAACAGAGCACGATATTATGGCCCTGAAAGTCAATCAGGCGAAACTGATCGCTACATGCGAAAACTTTTCTGAACAAAGCGAGGCGATCAAGGATCTGGCCTACACTGGGAGCAAATACAGTATTGTGATTCCCACTAAACCTGAGGAACTGGCAGAAGAAGGTATCAATCTAAGTCACTGTGTCGGACAGTATATCGACCGTGTGGCCAATGGTGAGTGCCATATCCTGTTCCTGCGGTACCGCGATATTCCGGAGCAGTCGCTAGTCACTCTGCAATTAAGCGGCAAGCAAATTTGCCAGGCTCAAGGTATGAACCGGCGTTCGCTCACCACTCAGGAATACCGTTTTCTCAAACAGTGGGGGCGGGAAAAGGAAATTGAGATTGCTGTATGAGCAGCAAATAAACTTTGAATACGAAAGCGAGAAATGGTTATGAAAGCAATCAGCATCGGCTCTCGGTATGAGATTTACGATGACACACTCAAGGCCTATGACAGCCTCCCGGCCCAGACCTATACGGTCTGTTTTAGCCAAATGACGGGCTTTTTCCTGAAGGTGCGTCCGGACCTTGTGGTCAAGGAACCGGTCTATGGCGTTCACCCGGAAAAAGCGGAGAAAGTGCTCCGGTCCTTCAAGGTATTCCAACGGAACCTTGGTGTGATCCTGAGCGGCGATAAGGGCATCGGCAAATCACTTTTCGCACGCCTCCTGTCTGCCAAAGCTGTGGAGGCGGGATACCCAGTTATCATTGTCGATCAGGCTTTCCCGGGCATTGCGTCTTACATTGAGTCCATTGAACAGGAGGTTGTATTCCTGTTTGACGAGTTTGACAAAACCTTTGGTAGCAATCATGATTCCGATCCACAATCCACATTTCTGAGCCTGTTTGACGGCACATCGCAGGGGAAAAAACTCTTTATTATCACCTGCAACAGCCTGCATGGGCTCAATGACTATATGGTGAACCGGCCGGGCCGCTTCCATTATCACTTCCGCTTCGGCTATCCTACGGGGGAAGAGATCCGGCAGTATCTTACGGATAAACTAGACGGTCAATACCAGAACGAGATTGAGAAGGTAATTCGTTTCTCCAACAAAGTTTCCCTGAACTATGACTGCCTGCGATCCATTGCATTTGAACTTCGCTCCGGTGAGTCGTTTGAAGCCGCCATTCAGGACTTGAATATCATCAACACCCATGACGAGCAGTATAATCTCACGCTTTACCTCAAGGATGGAGGCATTGTGTCTGCAGAAAATCAGCGCCTTGACCTGTTCAGCAGGGATACTAAGTGTGTCTATATGCGAGATATGAAAGGGCGCTATGCGGTTGAAGTTGAATTTGATATTTCGGAGAGTATTTATGACCCCAGCCGTAATTCCACTGTATTGCCGGGAGAAGCCATCATCGTACATGATGATCCCGAAGATAACGCCGAAAAACAGGATTATGTCCCGGATTACATGACAATTACCCGTGCGGTGGGGCGCAATATTCACTATCTGACGGCTTGATATAGCCGCATGGAGAGAGGAGCAGGGGATTCCCTGCTCCCTTTCCCTATTCAAAATGAATAGTCTGCAATAAAAAGTCGACAGGAGGCACAAGAAAGTGAAGCAGGAAAAACCGATGTGCTGGTGCTGCGTGTGGCGGGATATTACTGGACCCGACAACGATCCGACGCTGGGGTGCGGACATACTTCCGCACAAATCCGACGCAGATTTGAAGGCTCATCAACAGCCGAGTACTGCAAGGAGTATCTGGAGGATGACCCTGAATTGAAACTCAAGATTGACCGCATTACCAGAGAGACACTGATGAAGAACATCCACCAGTTGGTTGTGACCGATGGACACTATGCCGCGGCGGAGGCCATTGTGGACTACTTCAACCCGGAACGGTACGATACTCCGCAGGAGATCAGCTGCGATGACTTTTATTTCATTGCCCAGGTGAACTGGGGCGGAAATGAGGGGATCTATCTCGACTGCTATGCTGTTGGGCGTATCCGCCCGGATGGGCCGCAGAAGGGCTGGCATCTTGGCACCTACAAGACGCTGGAGACTTCTTTAACAGCTATGCAGACCTTGGGTGCCCTGGGCGGTGCGCTGACCTACTATGCGCGGGAATACATCTGGAAGAATAATACGCTGTTTCTCAGTGAGCAGGAACTGCGCGCCAGGAAACTCAAAGAAACACAAAGAGCCATTCAGAAGGAGGACCAAAAATGAGTTATAGTACATGGCATAACTACGGATACGGGATTCGTGTGGACGATATCAAGGAGCAGAACGTAGAGCGGCTGCAGGCGCTGCTGAAACTGGCGCCGGAACTGGATCAGAAGATTCGTGCCTGGTTATCGGAGTTAGATATTGCAGAACCAGACTGGGATGACTATATGGATTTTGACCAGGTCTACTATCTGGGCCTTGCCACGATTTTACAGCAGGTCATTGAGGAGGCGGAAGGCCTACGTCTGACTGCCTGTGATGATTCCAGTGGTGCGACTTATCTCATCTATCAGCCCTGCTACCCCTGGGAAATCACAGATAGAGAACGAGATCTGACCGAGGAAAGCCTGGTCCAGATGTTCAGCCGTTATGTCAACGTTTTGTCCGATGAACCGATTGAGGTCGGTTCGCAAGATTTGGAAAACGGCGGTTGATATAGGCCGCTGTAACAGGGAATCAAGGAGAATGGAGCGATATTATGCGCAATAAAAAGAATGACGCAAATGGGTTTTATCTCTGTATTTCGGATCTGGTGGTCGACGGTGTGCTGATGTGTACTGCCGGGAAAAGATACAGAATCCAGGATGCCGAGTCTGGCCCTGGGGAAGCACCGGCAGAAGTAGCAGGATACTGCGACATCTTTGGATGTGAAAATAGCGGAGTGTGTATGGCAACATGGCTGGATGTCGGAGAACACTTCCGGACAGATGATGAACGGTAAGACCGGAACTCGCGGTGGTCGAGATGACGGAGAACCCGAGTCGTCACCATATCACATAGGAGGAAGCAGATCGTGAGAGGTTAATCTATTTTGCAGATCAAAACATACATGGGGTCGGGGTAATCTATGGCTTTCGGAATGAGCTCGCATGGTGGCTCCATGCGTGGTTGTGCCGGGATTATGGAAAAGATCTCATGCCGACGGACAGCGAATATGAGGCAGATACTGATTTGACCGTACGGGAATTTTTGAAGCGGTCTGTCTTGGAGACGGACGCAGAACTGTTGGCGGTGTGACAGCCACGTTGTATTAAGTTCTGGAGATCGACGACGGCATTGAGTCTGCTTTCTTCTATAAAACGTGGGAAGGCTGGCGCTACGAGATGAGTTTTGATACAGCGTCCGTTTGGGAACACTCTGCCCCTAAGAAGGAAAGCGGGGTAAGCGAATGAGCGGCTTTATTCTTGCTCTGAACCGACTGATCGATATGCTGAAGGATGACTTCAAGCAAATCTTGCTACATGGCAGTCAGTCTATAAATAGAAGATAACTGGAGGAATGAGCATGGAAAAACAATATTATTTTCCACCCCTTAATGGTGCGGTGGACTGCTCCCAATGCGAGGTCACAGACTGCTGGTGTCGTGAAAAGTACCAGAGGAATCGACGGGATTTTACCCATACTTCTGGACGGTGCCCCCGTCTCCCCGACCTGCGCGGTTTTGTAGAGCAAGAGGAGCGCGATGCCTATGCGGCGGCGTTCCCCCTCATTCATGCCGAACTGGGCGCGGAAGATCTGCATCTGACCTTGACCATGCCCGGCCAAAAACAGGCCAAAAAGGTATACCAGACAAAGAGTGGGTATTGGTACTTCAAGGTTAAGCACAAGGACGGCTATCCTGTCAAGCCGATACTGGAAATCCCAGGATTTTGGGACAAGGAGCAAATCATCCGCCACATGGAAGAACTACACACCGATTACTGTATTCTCCGCTGTAAGTTGGCCGATTTCTACGCATAAATAATTTATGGATTGGGCGTAAATGGGCTTCCTTTGCGCCCAATCCGTCTAAGAACAAGATAAGGAGAGATCAGTTGTGAAATGTAGATTTTGTGATGGGCAGGTATTTGTAGGCCATCAGGTCTGCCATCTGGATATTCTAGTGGATGATTCCGGTGCATTTCTTGATAATATGCCCGGCGGTGCCGAGGCATCCATCTATGAAAGCAACACACCCTTTGGACCATTTCAGTGCTGCGGCTGCGGCGCTGTCTACGATGAGCTGAAAGATGGACAAAAGGAAACGTCCGGTCCCATCGAAGGATGGAAATGGCCTGGAGATAGCCCGGAAGACGCAGATATAAAGGGGCTCATCGTTCTGACGATGATCCGGGAGCGGCCCTGTGAAAACGAGATCTGGGCCGATAACCTGTTTGTCCTCGTTGAAAAAGAGGCATTCCAGGAAAGCAACTCCCAATTTGTCTCCACTGAAACATTTGTGATGCAGACCCTGCGCAGTCGGGTCCAAACCTGGCTGGCGACCCCGGATGGATGGCGGAGCAACTGCTGTGCATCCAGAGATTATAACTGGGGGGATCTGATCAATGACCTGCCTTCTGAGCATATCCAGGTATTTTTCACTCGGGATGAAGCCAAAGACTATGACATTTTGGACTCCGTCAGTGTGCGCGTAGCCCAGGATGAATTGCTGGCTCCTGATAATGTGCCGGCGTCTCTTGTGCTGGTATATAGAGACGGCCACACCGACATTTTGGGGGTTGTTGTGGATTTTCAGGACGGGAGCATCTCCTCCAACAACTTTTTCAAGGAAACGGAAGTTGTGGAGGGCTATATCCAAATGGCAGATGGTAGCAGGTTAAACTGCGATCCAGAAAACGATTTTCGGTCTATTGCGGAAGTGTGAGGATGCAGTACGGCTATGATCCGAGGCTATTTGACATCTCTCGGATCCCAACCTGGGATGGGTTTGTTCAGGCGTGGAAAATATCATTATTAAAGCCCAGCACAACTGCGTGTCCGACCGTAGGACCTACGGTGGCCGTTTCATCCCCATCGTCCATGAATATGTTCTGCTGCTGCGGAAAGAAACGCCGCTAGTCATCCCATTTTTGATGACCTACCGTGTGAATAGCGATATTCGGGATATGCCCGGCGCCACATGGCGGGATATCATTGCCGACATACTGGAAGATTGCAATGGCCGCGCACCGCTGGAAGAGATTTACCGGCGTGTGGAAGGACATAAGCGGGCGCAGAGCCAGCAGTGGTGGAAGGAAAAGGTGCGGCAGACCCTGCAGATCAATCCCCGAACCTTCGAAAAGGCAGATCGTGGCATATGGTGTTTAGTTAAACACGCATGAACCGGCAGAAATACAACAACGAAGAGTGGAGGTTTTATATCAATGGAGTATTTTGAATTGCGAAATAAACTCTTTTTCCCTGTGAGGCGGAAACTGATCAACGACTATCAAATGGGGACGCTAGACTTCGAAAGATGCGAACAGTTAGTGAACGATCTCATTCTAAAAATTGGACAGTATATGGACACTGGGGTGCCGCAAGACGAGAGTATGGCGATTGTATTTGCGGAATTTCAAGACACGATTCAGGAACTGCGGCCACTGACAAAGGGATATGAAATCACTTGTGATACAAACGAGCAATTTCACATACCCCACGCACTCTATGTCTGTGTGTTTAGAGATTTGGTAGGGACAGAATTTGCAGATGAAAGTTATGCTACAAAATTGGCTGAACGTGACGGGGTCAAACTCATATTCGGGATGCCACAAGTGCCGGATGGGCTTTACTTGGATACCGAACAGAACCGTGAGATCATCCAGAAATACTTAGCACACAAGACGCCTACAACAGGGCGATCAGACTCTATTGATGAAGCGGCAGGGAGAAGGTGCACAATAAAAAGCAAGGAAGAACTCCTCATTGAGGAAGCAAATGCGCTGGATTCTCTCTTCATGAGCATGAAAATCGAAGATATCAGTATTGAAATAAGGGATAATCAACTTGTTGCCTTTGATTCTGACGGGAACAAGTGGGTGGAAAATGAAATCTTCGACTTTGCGCTGAACGAGTGCCTTACTTTTGGCGCTGATGGGCATCTAATTGACGGCTATTGTATCAATGAAGAACTCTTGGATCAAATCCTACACTATGCGGCTCAAAGAGATGTCAAAATCGAGAGGATACCCTTGTAATTGTGGCAGATATGAAGATGAGAAAATGAAACTAAGTCACAGAAGGCCGATATCATTAGGAGGCTTCGGATGAAAAGAGAACTGTCGATTAAAGACGAACTGCGTGCAATCCAGTCCGGAGAACTTACATGCAGCCCGGAGAAACTGGCTGCATGTGCCGCATACTGCCGGAAACGGCTTGATATGCTGCGCAGGTCACTGGAAAGTCAGTCGGTTCCAGCGGCTTACATTGAGCAGGTGCAAGCCAATATCCATAGTTTTTCTGATTTTCTTGGTTGGGCGGAGGCGCAAAAGCCGGACACGGGTATTTCAGCCTATAGTGCTGAGCCGAAGAAGTCTTAACAGGGTAGTGTATGCGCAGGCGTGGTTATAAGCGTGTTGACGAAAAGGTCTGAGAATGATATAATTCAACTATACAGTATCAGAGCCATGCCGAAGGCGTGCATAGTTTACAGTGTTCCAAAGTGCCATTTGCAGAAATGCAGATGGCACTTTTTTTGTTTTTTGGCCATTTCATTATCGGCATAGACAGCGTCCCCAAAAGGGAACGCTGTTTTTGCATATCAGGAAGTTCCGGCTACAAAAAGAAAGGAGAACAAAACCATGGTGAAATCTTGTTGTGACAGCTATCACACCCAGTTCAGCGCATTCCCGGACATGCTCAGTTACCACGAGAAGATCCGAACTGACAGCCGCTGGGAGCGCACCGAGGTCAAAAATCTGGAGGTGGCGGCGCTGGATAAGGCATCGCCCCTGTTCAACGACACGACCAGTTTCGATTCCTCTGTCTCCCGTGATGCAATCGAGGACACGGCAGAGAATCTGAAATTGGCCATCAAAGTCAAGGACAAATTCTTCCCGCTGCGCGATACCGCTTATAAGAGCCTGCTGGACCGGGCGAAAGTCGGCGGTTCTGCACTACCCAAACTCCCGCGTGAAAAACTTGCGGAGCTGATCAATTCCTGCCTGGCGCTCCATAAGGACAGCGCCCTGTTGCTCGTCCGCGATGAGAAGGTCTCGGCCGCTCATTCCGGAGATACCCGTGACTACTCCGTGTTGGAGATCGATCAGCTACTGGACGGCTTACAGAGCAAGATGGACGAGCGGTTCCCGGGCAACCAGTTTTCCGGCGGTTATGTAGATCATTCCATTACAAGCGCCTCATGGACACTGCCTGACCAAAAGACAGAGTTGCTGGATACCTACACAAAATTGTTGGCGGCAGAGGGGAAGACCGCTATGGCCGCCAAGTTGATGCCTGGTATCCGCTTTTCTACATCGGACACCGGGGTGGCCTCGGCAAAGGTTTCGGCGTTGCTGGTGGGGTTACAGTACCCCATCCATATTGGCGGTATGATTTCCGTGGAACACCGCCGGCAGTCCAAGGTCCCTGACTTCGTGGAGAGCCTTGATATGCTGTTCGCTCAGTTTGGGGACTCGGTTGCCAGATTGAGCGGCCTGCTGTCTATCCACCTAGATCACCCGGTCAATGCCATGACGGCCATCTGCAAACGCCTAGCGCTGCCGAAAAAGGCGGCGATGGAGGCCATCGACATGTTCGAGATGGCGATTGGGGAAGACAGCGCCACTGCCCATGATGTGTTTGTAGCCATGCAGGAAATCCCCTTTATCCTCAAGACCCAGGGGACGCCGGAGAGCAAACTGTTGGCCCTGCAGGAAAATATGGCCCGGGCACTCACGCTCAAGTGGCGTGACTATGACTATGCCCGGGAGGTGAAGTGGTAATGGCTGCACCTAATATTCTGTGCGACTGCACAGGTATGTCGAGAACGCGATGGCTGGAATGCAGGGCGCACGGTCCTAAGGGAGATATTGAGTATACCGTTGGCGGCAGCGATGTTGCCGTTATCTTCGGTTTGTCGCCGTGGACGACACCCCTGGAACTTTGGATGATCAAAAAGGGGCGCATGAAGCCGAAGCCGCCCCCGAACCCCGACCAACTGGCTATGGGACATATGTTGGAGCCGATTGCAGCGTACTTTTACGCCAGGAGGACGGGCAATGTCGTCACGGATGACAACTATCTCTATCAGCATGCTTATCTGAAATACGCTCTCGCCAATATTGACCGGCGCTACACGCGGAAGAATGACGGCGAAGGCGGTGTTTTGGAGTGCAAATCCCTGACATATCACAAGGCAGAAGACTGGGCTGACGGAGCTATCCCAATCTACTACGAAATTCAGCTTCGCTACTATCTTGCGGTATTGGATGAAAAGCACGGGGCTTTCGCGGCGCTTTGGGGCAACAACCCGGAGCACGACTTGGCTATGCCCCACATCGAGCGGGAACAGGGCAAAGAGGATATCATTTTTGAGAAGTTGGACCGGTGGATCTGGAGTTTGCGTCATGATCAGCCTCCGACTATGGAGGATGTGAAGCCGAAGCTGGCTATGGAGGCCCTGGCGCGAATTTACGGTGCCAGTCAAAAAGGACTGCCCACAATTGAATTTCCGCAAAAATTTGAATCACGTCTGCGGAAAATCGCGAGTCTTCAAGCGGAAAATGTGGAGTTAAAAAGTGCAATCAAGAAAAATGAGGAGGCTATAAAAGCACACAGCGTGCGAGTTGCAGAACTGATGAAGAATCATGAGCATGGGATCCTTACCACAACCACGGATAAGCTGTTAGTGGATTTTGTGACCGAGGTAACCAAGCGCGTGAGCTCGGACTATCTCAAAAAAGAACATCCGGACATCTATCAAGAGGCGCTGAAAGCATCAAAGAGCCGCAAGGTCAAGGTGACCATCCAGCCTGTATGACGATGGGCCGCGCAGGGTGTGCTTATGTGTAGAGCAGCCCTGCGCTTATACAAAAAACGGGCAAGGCCATCTTTACGGAGCAAAATATGTCTTTGGGATCGGGGTATTCTGTGAGAGGATTTCAAGATACTCCGATTCCGCTATAAGGAGGAATCAATTCATGAAATGCAGTTTCAGCCGCCTGCTCTACCCGAAGACAGTGGAGGAGGCGCGGGACGGCAGTTATATGATCGCACTGTTCAGGCCCCATGAAAAGGTACTGGACGCACAAGGAAACAGACTTTCCAGCATCAAGGTGGTGGGGCACTACCTGCCTACCGTTTCTAGTGTAAAGGTCGATATGGCTGGACATTGGAAGAAAGATGCCAGATACGGACTTCAGTTTGAGATGGAGTCTTATGAGGAACTGGTTGAATCCAGTAAGGCCGGGATTGTGTCCTACCTCTCGTCGGGGATGATACCTGGCATCGGGAAAAAATTGGCCGAAAGAATCTACGATACTTTCGGGGAGCAGTCCCTGGAGGTATTAGACCGTGATCCTACACGGATCGAGGAGGTATCCGGCATCAGTCAAAAGAAAAGAGACCAGTTCTGTGACGCCTATATGGAAACCCGCAGCGCCCGCAAATTGATCAATATGCTTGCCCCCTTTGATATCAGCGCGATGCAGGCCATCCATCTGAGGAGGCAACTGGGTCTCGATGCGCAGACATTACTGGCTCAGTTTCCATACATGGTATTTGAGCGTGATCTGATTGATTTTGAAACAGCAGACAGGCTGGCGCAGGCCAACGGGATCCCGATGGATGCACCGGAGCGGCTGGATGCTGGCCTGCTCTATACGCTGAAACTGGCGGAATCCAGCGGGCACCTGTCCATGCACAAGGAACGCTTTGTGCAGAGGGCGGTCAATCTGCTCCGAACGCCGACGGTGACCTGGAAGGCTGTTGCCCAACGGGCATTTGAAATGCTCAAAGACAATCGGCTTGCAATTTATCGTGACCACATCTATCGCCCTATCATAGCACAGGCTGAGAACGATGTGGCTGTACAGGTCTGCGAGATGCTGTGCCGGGACAAATTGCCCTATATGGGCGACCTGGATGACGAGATTGATGCCCAGCAGAAAGAGATGGGGTTCACCTTCGCTCAGGAGCAGAGGAACGCCATCAAGACTTCGCTGACATCGCCGATTTGCATCATTTCCGGAGGTCCGGGTACGGGGAAGACCTCCATCCAGCGGGCAATTCTCAATATCTATCACGCGGCATTTCCCAATGCCGCTGTTGTCTGCTGTGCACCGACCGGGCGTGCGGCGCGGCGTATGGAACAGAGCACTGGCTTTGCAGCATCTACGGTACATAAGGCGCTGAACCTACAGGCGGGTGAAATCCACGAACTGAGAGAGCCTGAAACCCTGAAGGCAGATCTGGTCCTTGTCGACGAAGTCAGCATGATGGATATGATAACCACATGGCACCTATTTGCCGCACTGCCACCCGGCTGCCGCTTGATTCTGGTGGGAGATGCAGATCAACTTCCCTCCGTCGGGCCGGGTGCCGTACTCCACGAACTGCTGGGCTGCGGGAAGCTACCTTCGGTCATCCTGGACAAGGTGTTTCGCCAGAGTGAGGGCAGCATCGTAGCGGAGAATGCACAGCGTATCCGGCACGGCAATGAGCGATTGGACTTAGGGGACGATTTTCAGTTCTGGGCCTCGGCAGATGTGTCACAGTCAGCACAATGGCTGGAGCGTCTCTACATGAATGAGATCGCTCGGCACGGCGTGGACAATGTGGCGCTTTTGACCCCGTTCCGTAAAAAGTCCGAAACTGGCGTTCAGAGTATGAACGCGGCCCTGCACGATATTGCCAACCCACCCTCACCGGAAAAGGCGGAACTGGAAATCGGGCAGAGGACCTTTCGCGTGGGTGACAAAGTGATGCAGATGAAAAACCGGGATTTTGCCAGTAATGGTGATATCGGATATATCCGAACCATCGTCCGGGATGCAGACGGTTTTTTGGTAGAAGTGGATTTTGGGGATGACCGTATTGTGGCCTATGAGGATTTGGAGTCTCTCCGCCAACTGGAACTGGCTTATGCCACCACCATCCACAAATCTCAGGGCGCAGAATATTCCTCCGTGCTTATCAGTGTCCAGAACATACACGGGAGAATGCTGAATCGTGCGTTGTTCTACACGGCGGAAACCCGCGCCAAGATCCGCGTTATCGTTGTAGGAGACTGGGATGCTGTTGTGCGTGCAATCAATACGACGGATACTGACCGCAGAAATACGGCACTGGCTGAACGGATCAACGAATTGATAAAAGAATAGAGGGAGGACCAGACAGATGGCCACAGTCCTGGAAAATTACTATGCGCTCCGAGGCGAACTGGAGCAGCGCATGGCACAGGCACCCATTAACGCAGTCGACCTGTGGTACTACGGCGAAATTGTGTACCGGGTCGGCGTGTTGGAGACCTGTCAGATGTACCTGCGCAGTGCGCCTGTTTCGATGAATACCCCCGAACTGCTGGGGCATTACCAGATGATGGACGCCTATGTGCAGAGTCTTGCGTTGGAACGTCGCTATGGGCCGGACCGCGGTCCGGATACACAGAAAGAGCGGGAAGCCGCTCAGAGTAACCTGGGACGTGTGATCCAAGACTACCGTAAGCGATTTTCAGCGTTTTCGCCTACGGCTGCCATGGCATACAAGAAAGAAATTAACCGGGTTATTACAACACTGCTGCCGGCATGGCTGCAGTTTCGGAACACATTCGTACCGATTAAAAAGGCTAAGGAAGGTAATGCATCATGAAAGACGAGAAACAGGCAGCACTGGCAGCCATTCAGCAGATCAATGCGGTGGATGGTTTTGATCCCTCGCCGTTGGCAGTGGAATACGCCGACCTCAATACCCATGAAAAGCGCCTTCGCCTGCCGGTTATGGGACAACTCGCGTGGTTCTGGCTCAAGCATCCGGAAGGCCGTGTCGCTGTCACGGTGACTCCAGCCAAGGAGTGCTTCATAGCCACAGCACGGATTTACGCCAATTATACCAATCCATCAGATCAGTATTTGGCGGAGGCCACAGCGTCACGAGGTTATTTGCCGGACAAGCCGACGGTTTCCCCACGGGAATGGGCACAGACAGCAGCAATCGGCCGGGCGTTGCAGTACGCTGGCTTTGGACTCCAGTTCGCTGCGGCCGGCGACGCCTTTGATATGCCAGCAGTGGATGAACTGAGCGGCATCGTCTGGAGCGGGGAAGAATCTCCGCAGGATTTGCCAGAGCTTGGAGGGGCCTCCGCGAATATGCATATGACAATGCCGATGCCCACACCAGCCGCCCAGACGCCGGTAGATCCATTGGAGAAAGCAATGAGTACACCCTGTCCTATCAGCAAATACAGCGGCAAGACGCTTGGGGATGTACTGAGGGAGGATCCAAAAGCCCTCGTGTGGGTAGCGAATAAATTTCAGGGCGATCCTGAGATCTCTGCGGCCGCAAAACTCATTTGCGAACAGTCCATGGAGGAGAGCGCCTGAATAAACATGGGGGACGGTCGCCACCAGACCGTCCCCCGGAGAGGAGCTTTCCATGGAACTTCGCTATCAAATGACGGATATTCTGCCGCTGCTCCCAATCCCACAGCCTCCAAATGGAAAGAGCGCCTACAATATCCCGTGCCCATTATGTGACCGTGCAGGTTCAAGGGAGAAGCATCTGAACATCAATCTCAAACGGAATGTGTATCGGTGTCCCAAGTGCGGACAATTCCAGGGGGGTGTCTTCGATCTCTATGCCTACTACATGGGCATCCCGCGGGAGAAGGTCTTGGAGGACCTTACAGCGAGACTGCAGAGAGACATCAGCTATCCCGCAGGGAAAGCGGCTACCAGAAAGAAACTGCAGCCTCCGCCGATGAAGCCCCAGGCAAGCCTTGCGCCGCTGGAGGAACGGGACCGGGTCTATCGTGCTTTGCTCAACCGGCTTACCCTGGCGCCGGACCACCGTGAAAATCTCCTCAGCCGCGGTTTGACCGACGAAGCCATTGAACGGCTGGGCTATAAGTCTACGCCTGTTGTGGGGTTCCATGCACTGGCCCAGTCCTTGCTGGACGAGGGATATACGCTGTTTGGCGTCCCTGGATTTTATCGGGACAAGGATGGGCGATGGACAATGGCTGTGTGGCGTAGGGGGATTCTGATTCCGGGAACCTACTTTGGGAAGATACAAGGTTTTCAAATTCGCCTTGATCATAAAATGAAAAAGGGCGGTAAGTTCCTGACCTTTTCCAGTAGGGACGAGCTGGACGGAGCCATGGGTGAGAACTGGTGCCATATGGTCGGGCCGGTTCGAGAGAGGATTCTTCTGATTGAAGGATATATGAAAGCGGACATCGTCAACCACTTTACAGGCCAAACGATGTTGGCTATTCCAGGGGTGACCTCGTTGCAACATTTGGAGTCAGCCCTCAGGGATCTGATTCCCATGGGAGTCCGTCATATCATGACCTGCTTCGATATGGACTATCTGAAAAACTGGCATGTGGAAAGTGCCTATCAGAACCTTGTTGAACTGTTGGCCAAGCAGAATGTCACATTTGGAACCTATTTGTGGGTTCCGGATTACAACGGATTGGATGATTACATCTGGGAGTTTTGCATGAATAAGGGCAATCCTCCAAAGTAACAGAAGTGGACAGCGGGACATGCGCAGCATGTCCCGCTGTTTTTACGCATTTTGTTGTAAAAACGCATTTTCATTTGTGTAATAACATATCAGAAAGACTAAGGAGTGATTTCTCATGCTATTTCCAGTTGATCATGGCAACTCGTCTATCAAAACCGTCAATTTCGTGTTTTCCTCCGGACTGGCCGATTATCCGATCCGTCCACCCGTTGATACGGACATTCTGGAATATGGCGGCAAGTATTGGACGCTGTCCGGCAAACGCATCTCTTATATGCGGGACAAGACGAAAGATGACCGATATTTTATCCTGACCCTTTTTGCCATTGCGAAGGAACTGCAGAAGAGCGATACTATGAGCCCAATGGTGGAAACGGATCTGGCCGTAGGATTGCCCCCGGAGCATTATGCGCTGCGGCAGCGATTTGCAGAGTATTTTAAGCGCGGCACAGTGAACTTTGTCTTTAACGGAACACCGGTCTGCCTCGTGATCCGGCATGTGCTGGTCTATCCTCAGGCTTATGCAGCGGTCGTACCGCAGGCAGCCCGCCTGAAGGAGATCCCGCGCACTTTCATTATTGATATTGGAGGCTTTACCACAGACGTTATGTTGCTTCGCAATTCTGTACCTGACATGCAGTTCTGCCGCAGTTTGGAGATGGGAGTGATTCATATGTCCAACGATATTATCGGCAGGGTGAATGCTATGTATGATATGAAGATTGAGGATGACCACATCGTGGATATCATCCAAGGGCGGTCCACGACCCTATCCGCTGAGGTGCAGGAGGTTGTATTTGCCACGGTACGCAGTTATGCCAATGGAATTCTGGATAAACTGCGTGAACTGCAGGTAGACCTACGAGCCAATCCGGCCATTTTTATCGGAGGCGGGTCCATTCTATTCCAAAACTTCATTGAGGAGTCCTCCCAAGTGGCTCAGGCGGATTTTGTGCTGGATTCTAAAGCCAATGCCATTGGCTATGGAATGCTGGCTACGGCGCAGTTGCGGCGGATGACACAGCAGAATCACGGAGGGGAGTTCTTTGCGGAGGGATGATAAGTTCCGATTTTCTCTCGGATGGAGCCGGGATACTGCGGAAAAGATTGCAGTCGGAGATTTACTGGAAAGATTGAAGAACCGCAAAAGTGATCTGGTCGTCCAAGCTGTCTGGGAGTACATTGGGAATCACCCCGAGGTAATGACGGAAGATGCAAAAATCGTGATTTCAGTTCATTCAACGCCCACAGATGAACAGACATTCGCAAAAATCCAAAGTATGATAGACGCCTCGTTGGAAAAACTGAAAACTACCCTAAAACTCCAACTTGAACAGGGCCAGCCGGAAGATGCCAGCGGGCCAAGCGAGAAAGATCTGGATGATATGCTCAAAAATCTGGATATATTCAATCTGTGAGAACCGTCCCCACCCCATACCTTGAATGGGGTGGGGACTGTTTTGAGGCTGGTACCATTGGGGCGGCATGGGTAAGATAAAAAGGGGAAAAAGACACGCCCCCTCAGGAATGCACCGTTCCTGAGGGGGCGTGTCTTTTTGTTTATAGGGGAAGTTGTGAACTTCGGATGCTGTCCCCTCTCGGCAAAGCAGGCAAAACAACTAGCCAAGACGGTATATGTACAGTTGAGACAGTCTAAATGCCTAGAACCCGTTCCAGATTTGGTGACCGCAGTATTCAAAGGTTTGTGCGTCATCACAATCAGCGGGAGTGAGGTCGATGATCCGCTTGCGGGAGCGGGAGAGGAAGACCCGGTTTTTGATTTTGCTCATTGGCTGCCATTTGGCCAGCATATTGTCAAAATTGACTACTGAGGCATAGTCCGCCGGGAAGTTGTTTTTTATGTGATGAAAGAAATAGTTGCGGTGGAAAGGGCAGATCAGGCAGGCGCTGGCCTTGCTGTCCAGGCCCCACTCATCCAGATTATAGGCGTAGCAGTCCTTTCGTTCCCAACCCATCTCGATAAGCGGAAATCGGTTTTGAAACATAGCGTGTCGGCTGGGAAAGGAACGATGAGCCTCTTCACTGGAAAAGCCGATGTGGAGTTCATGGGTGCCGATATCCTCTGGGCGAAGCCGCTGATAGGGCCGGTAGCCCAGAAGTTCATATCGGACAAACTTTTGGATCATCAAAACCTTGTAGTCCACGGTGCAGGAGCGGCGGGCGATCCGCCCTGCTTTTCCCTGCTCATCTAATGTCCAGAACGGCATGGCTGAAACCCTCTGCCGCCCGAACCGCTGCATATAGTCCTGGTACAGATTACTCTGGAGAATGTAAAAAGGAATGTTGCAATCAACGCAGGCGCGTTCAATGAAACGCACTTGATCCGCTACCCAGGCGGGCTCACAGCCAAGATCACAATAGATGATGGCATCATAGCGGGGGACCTGCGGGTATACGACCTTATTTCTGGTCTGGTCGCAGGAGATCAGGGCCAGGGCGGTACTCTGCATCCCCGCACCACAGCTTAGAATGTTCAAACGGAATACCTCCTTCTAAAAGGAAATGCGGGGAACCGCCCGTTTAGGTGGTTCCCCGCTGAGTGTTATTGGAGCAGAAGCCTATTGATTTGGGGCAGGCGCACCACATCAAAATTGATCATGACGCCCCATGTGATATCCTCCCCCTGTGTTTTAGACAGATGGTAGGAGTAACAGATATAACCGCCATCCCCATACCCGGAATTGGATACAACGCCATGTGGAATAACACCGGCATAGTGGTCTGTATGTAAGGTCTGGTTGCAACAGCTGTTGTACCACGCTTCCAGTGCATCTTCGCTGGGTATCTGGCCTGCATCAGCACCGGCACGGTAGAACGGCTTGTCGAACACACCGGCTTGGCCGCTGTCTACGCCAACCTTGAAGAGTTCCTCCCGTGCAATTAACTGGTTTTTGGGTGGGCAATGCTGATGGAACGCGGCCAGATAGGCTACTGCCGCATCGTGCTTCCCTTCATGGAAAAAGCCAATCTCTGCCTCCCAAATCCCCGGCTGGGCATTGGGAACGATGCCCATACACCAGGTACCGGGCGCGTAACAGGGATCGGAAATAATCAATTCAGGCTGTGTCACCTCGAAAGTGCCGAGTTTGAATTTTTGTAATGTCCGCATTATCTAGACCTCGCTCTCGCTAATTTTATTGTTGCCTCTTTAGGGTCAACGGGTACTGCTGCCAGTGGCGTGAATGGCTGGAATATCCGCGGTATCTCCAACATGCGGCGGCTTGCTCTGGATTGCAGCCAGCAACTTGGAAAGTAGTTCGGGCAGTTTCATACTGTTGCGGCTGCCTTTATGGTAGCGGTAACTCCATTGACCACTCTGTGGGGAATATCGAATACTGTGTAGCGTATTGATAATCCAGCCCTGTGTTTTTAGAGGAACTGAAATCCCATGCTCCCGAAAAAGCTGCATGATCAGAGACTTGCCGTTGATATCTTGATTTACAACTTCTTTTCCGGCTAAAATGTTTTGCTCCGCCTCTCGGATGGCGGAGGTATAGCGGTCTTGTAACTCTTGTTCACGCTGACGCGCCTGGGCTTCCAGTTCTGCCTCTCGCAGTTTGGCTTGCCGTTGGCGCTCTGCCCAAATGGGAGCGTTGTGTGCCTCAGCCTCTTCGCGCCGCCCCAAGAGGTTGGCAAAGCCAAGATCGGCCCAGCGATCTGGAGCCGCCATACTCTGGTTGAAGACCCGTTCAATCTCAGCCCGGATACCGTGTTCCAGCGTGGACAGCCACTTCAGGACTTCCGCCAGCCGGCTCCGCTGGTCGATGCCCACCATAAAGCCGTCGCAGGGGATAAAGATCGTCGGCCATGAATCACGCTTATTTTCCAAGGTGTAAAGCTCGATGCCGTTTTCATTGTAAAAACGGTAGTAGTAGTGCCTTTTACCCATCAAGTCCTTGGAAAAAACACGGTTTTCATCCCTCTCCTTTGGCGGGAATATATCCTTTTTCTTCTCGTTCGGGCGGGTGTAGCGGGGAGAGAGGCCGGTACGGCCCAAACTGTTTGTAATCTGTTTTTCGATTGATTCCAGACCGCCGTGCCGTTCCATAAAGCCTGATAGGTCCTGTGACTGCTGCAAATTACAAAGGCACAAACCTGTCCTGCCCTCATAGATAGCTCCCTTGTATTGGAACAGATCCAAGCCAAACTCGTTTTGAAACGACTTGGCTTCCCGTACTGGAGAAAAGGCGCCTTCCCGGAAGATGTAACAGACGGCAGAGTGGGTTTCATTCATGTTCATCATTTATTCCTTTCTGCGGAAGATGTCGTTTGGGATCGGGATATAGCGGATGCTTTTGCTGTGGCGCAAACGACATTTTCCGCACGATCCGCCTATGGACCGGCGGAGGGTACACTGGAAGCAACGAAGTTTTCTTAAAGTACCCTCTGCCATTAAGGCCGTGTTTTTTTCGGCTGTGTCGGCTTGTCGCCAGAATCATGGGACCGGTCAAGGAAGCCGGCTTCTGTCAGAAGACGGACAACCATTTCCGGGGTGAATTCTGTGTCCTTCCAAGTACATAGTTTTTGGATGACCTCCATGAGCGTAGGTGTGAGCAAGGCGGGCAGAGCGTCGTTGAAACATGTGAGTCGAGGAACATCCGCTCCGCTCATCCATACCCACTCAAAACTAAGTTCAAACAGGCAGCCGCCATCGCTGTGCTCTAACGAGATCATGATCAGGTCATCCACATCGTCAGGCAGATCCGAGTCCGGATCTGTTTTGGAGTAGTGAATGAAACTCCAAATCGTTTTGCTCCAATCCACATCAGGGTAGATCGGGCTGAGCGTGTCAATATCCTTCTTGCAAAGCATAAAAGCCTCCTGTAAAAAATATTTGTAGCTGGCTCCTTCGAAGTCTATCCGAATGAGGCTGTTGTGTTATGAATCGGCGAGGTCGCTGTGATCTCCAGCTGGCCAGCCGATGCCAGGAAAGTTCCGTACCCCACGTTGAAGCGCCTCTCGCTCTTTCTGGCAAGCCAACTCATACAGTGGGTGCTTCCGCTCGTCCTCTTTGCAGGCAGGGCAGATCATATCCAGATTGAACATGGACATGATCCGGGTGACTGTAGGCCTATGACAGCGGTCACAAATCTGATTTTCAAACACCATCCTTAGCGCCTCCCTCACAGTCCAGAGTTCGCCCTGAGATGGCAGTCTCATCATGGCCGCCGTCGTACCGCTCCGGGGTGTTAATTTGCTCGGCGAAGGTAAAATACTTCTCCATCTGCCGGTCGAGCAGTCTGTCGATCTGTTGCCGGAATTCTGCGTTTACCTTCTTTTCTGCACTGAGGTAGTCGACGAACTCCTTGAATTCACCAAATGCCTCCAGATAGCCGGCAAGGAAAGCCGCATCTTGAGCCTGGGCCTGGATCCCTGCCTGGGAAGCGGCCCGCCGCAGGTCTGAGACTAGGGCAGCGGACTCTGGCCGGCGCTCCAGCGCCCCCCAAATCCGGTCAGAGTAGTCATGGCCCCTCCGGAATTGGGGCCTCATTCCACCAAACTGCAAAGCATAGGTACTGGCGGCATACAGATAGGCGTGTTCAGGATCTCGCCTATCATCGGTGTCGTAGACTTGAATGTTGAGCGGCTCCAAAAGGGTGGAGTAGACCTCGTTGACCAGTCCGCCATCCATCTCGATAATTAAAGTAGCCACGTTTGTTCCTCCTCGATTGACTTAAATAGTTTTTTTCGGGATGATAACCCCCATTACCTGTTCCAGGCCTTGTTCATTGAGCCAGGCATCCAGAGCAGTTTGGGCCTCTTGACGTAGAGCCTCTGTCCTCTCCGCAAGTTGATCCTCAACTTGTTCTCGGTTTGGAACCTCTTCGCTGACGAAAGCGACGCCAATCCAATTGGTATTCATTCCGGATCACCGTGTTTCGATGCTCTCTGTCGTGTCGGGATTCTTTCGAGTGATTGCATAACTTTTCATCTCCTTTTTGATTTTTGCGGTGTTCCGCTGCAGGGATATCTATATAAAAAAACGTGTGGAACCCAGAATAGTCCACACGCTTTTGCCCAGGATGGGCGAGATCTGTTTAAGAGGGGCATTCGTTTGTCCAGAAAACAAAAAAGCGCCCAAAGGTCAGAAAGACCTCTGGACGCTATGCAACACGGAAACTAAGACTGCCTTAGGCTGCCGCAGATACTATGTGAGCATATTATAGCGTTTCCTTTGAGAAAAAACAAGCATTAAAAATCACCACCCGCCGGTGGCAGCTGATGTTCTGAAACATATCGGGTTCACGATTCCCAAGCCGTGGAGCAGGAAGAAAGGCCATGTGGCATTTTACGTTGGTGACTCAGTTCGAAAATCCCTTGCAAACAATCCGTAGGTGCGGTATAATACTGACATAAAGTATCCGAAATCGCCCTGGCGATTACAGTATTCTGTGTTTCAAAGCGTCTGAAGGCATGTTGCCTTTGGACGCTTTTTACGTTTTGCCAAAAAAAGATATGTCTGCGCAGCCTAGTTACAGTACCAATGCGTGAAATTGCGTCTGAGGAACATCTTCAGGCGCTTTTTTCTTTGTCTGCCGCCATGCAGTATGTGGCGGCGACCATATTTCTCTCAGGTACCGCAGGCATCTACTGCGTGAATACCACAAATCAAGAAAAAGGAGGGAGTCAATGATCACAACAGGACAAGCGTACAGACACGGTGCGCCGGTGCATGACTGCCCGGTACCGCACACAAAAATGGCCGCCGTATCAGCGGTGGCACAGAGAAAGGAGAGAACATAGTTATGAGCAGTCATGACAAGGAACAAAGCCACTGCGACGCCTATGAGAAGATCCTCGACTTAGATCTTTTTAATGCACTTCTGGCCCTTGTGGTCAAGATGTCCGACAACAAGGACGCTATGCTGGAGTACTCGCGTTTTATCAGTCAGAAGTCCCTATGGGCTTCCAGGTGCAACGACCCGGGGGCCTATTTTGCCCAGCATGAACTTCGCTATATCGGCGAGATTACGGAGCGATTCGAGGAACGCATCGGCTCCAGACCAGAAATATTCCGTGCGCTGGCGCTGGCTCTTGGATTTGCCCTGCCATTTCTCACAGACTCCATGTTTGTTGGGACTCAGCGAGAAGACTTCATACGTAGGCTGGATAAAGAGGCTGGGAACGACCTGTATCTGCAGGGAGCCCGCTACCTCCTGACCACCGACCCGATGGAGCGTAAGCAGTTACGGTCCCAACTGGCTGGCGATACGTATCAACGGACGGAGGATGCTATGTTTGTCCTCTCCCTATTTGACCCTCAGGAAGATGAGTTTCCTGCAATGCGCCCCCAGATCGCTCGGTTGTGGGGCGTTGATCGGACCATACCGCTGCTTGGCAATGGCCGTATGCTGGACTGGCTTCTATGCAACTATAAGCCGGTCATCGCCGAGTGCAGGAAGAAAGACAATGCAGTCCTGCGGGCGTTGCTGAAGTTGCCCGGCCAGTTCTGCAAGGAGGACTCCGCTCTGTACAAGACGCTGATCGACTTAGGATATAGTACGCTGGAGATCAGGTATGCCAACTCCTGGATGATTTGGCCCTGCCAGAATCCAGTTGGGCTTAATCCCAACGGCATTCCTGCTGAGAAGGCGGCTGCCCAATTTTGTATCGCTGCACTCAATCAGGACGAGGAGCTGCCGGACGAGGCTTTCACCCACATGGAGAGACTCTACTCCATGTACTGTAAATTTCACATCCGTTACGAAGGGCATGAGGGGATATGGCCTGCTGTCTCCACACAGGTCAATCCGACCAACCCTAAAACAGTATTGTGGATGATCCAGAAAGCCAATTTACAGTTCTCTTATCGGTTCGATGTATTTGATCCGCGATGGGATATCTTAGCAGAACAGTTGGAGCCACTGGATTACCGGAATCTCTTCATTGAACAGGTCGACCGTCTGGAGGCGCCCGACAAAAAGGAAATCCGTCGGTATATGGAGCGCTATCAGGAACTGACAGGCTTGGACTATATGGAGGCGTTTCAACAAGAGAATGGCTGGTATAACAAGAATTTCGCGTTGCTTGTGGATACTGACACCATTGATTTATGGTCCTTTTTTCAGTCACACCTCAATTATGAGTCGGAGCCGAAAGACAAACAGGCGTTGTGCTATGTGCAGGAATATACCGCTGGTTCTCGGACCAGGAAGGCGTTTGACTTTAATAAGAAGTTATTAGAAACATACGATGTGACTGAGTATCCAGACCTGTTCGAGAGTCATTCGGGCTTCCACCGCGATTATATGAAATCTATCCGCTATTACTATAGCGATCTCGGCAAACTGGATTTTAAGCGGGACTTTCTGTCTTCGGACGAACAGCGTCAACTTTTTGAGTGGATCGATACCTCACAATTCTGTCTTGAACCCAAAAGTTACTATAACTTTGTGGAAGCGGCACTATGGAATGACTGTGTCCGCGCACTCTATGATAAAGAGACGCTCCGGGAAGTTCTGAAAGCCCTGATCGCAACACGCTACAATATTCATAGTGTGAACAGTTTGAAACAGGATTTGTATACGCAGGAAGAGCTGGATGCAGAGAAAGAGCAGCAACAGGCAGAGCGGGAGCGGATCAGACAGGAGCGCCGGGCTAACTCGCTTGCCACAAAAAAGGAGAGACTGGATGCCAAGTTTGATGGGAGTGTTCAATCGCTGAAGGATTTTTTGGATAGCTATTACAGTGTAGAGGATCGCAGAGATGCCTTGAGCCTGATTGATGAGCCCCTGCATCTTGCCGCCTCCCAATTTAGTTATCCTATAACATCAGAGCAGGCCGGTGTGTTGCTCTATTTATGCGGAAGAGCTATTGATACGGATGCCATCCCACGAAAAACGCTGTACTCTCTTATAGAAATTGTTATCAAGGAGGAGCGTGCAAATGCTACAAACTGTTAACCGTATTAAAGCGCTGGAGCGCATGAGTACCTGTGGCTTGAGCAAAAAGCATACACATCAGTATAGTGTTCCCACACTGCTCACAACCTGCGACCGGATTGAAGAGCAAGGTTTAACAGGACTACTTTCCTCTGTTTTGCCCGAACGTATCCAGCAAGAACTGATCTGCAACGAACAATTTGCAGGCTACTACAAGAAACTGGTGGATTGTAAAGTGCCCCACCATTTCATCAATGACTGGCTGGAGTCTGCGGATCGTTTCGGGGAATCTCTGATGGGGCGTTATACCGTTGAACAGATGGTTCAAATGTACGGCTCCGGGGTCAACGGCTCCTGCTGTCAATACGAGTGTCTGAAGTATTTCGAACACGACTTAGCGGATGAAGCATTGTGGCCCGCATTGGTAGATAACCTGAACGCTTTCTATGCGCAGAGCGCCGTGACTTTATCTGATTTGAAACCGCAGCAGCGAGAGATGCTGAAGCTCCCTTATTTTTCCTCTTTCATCGATGTTTCCGGATGTACCATTTCAACCAGCCTCTCTGTGCTTTCCTCCAATGAGACGATGCGGGCGGTCCTGGATTTCCTGTTCCGCGAACAAGTGGAGCATTGTTTCACAGAGGATGAGTTGACTTCGCTCTCCCATCTGGAGGCTAAGGATCTTGAACTTGTGCGCCAGACATACTCCAATCTGGGTTCTGACCCTGGATGGATGGAGCGGTTTCTGGACTGGTGGCTCTCTAACCACGGTCTGCGCCATGATTTGCAGTGGTTCGCTCAACGGCGCGAGCCACTTACAGACGAGGAGAAGCATCAGGTGCTGGATACCTGGGTCGGATACTTGAACGCCCTGTATTCCGGGAGTTTGGAGGTGCCTTTTGCATCCATCAGACCCATTCAGTACGATGTACTGATCTACGCCATCGCCCACAAGAAGAAACGGTTTCTCCACATGGTTTCGGAGCATTTTGAGGACTTCTGCAAACTAGGTCGGGAATCCTTCCTGCTGGAAGAGAGTTTCTACACCCGCTGCAATTTGAACGCGCTGAACGGCAAGGATTTCCTCGCGTGCGCTGGCGAGGCCGGACAGAGGAACAACCTTGATCTGCTGGAACAGCGGGAGTATACTTTTCAGGAACTCAAATTGCTGTGCTATGCCAAGCCGGTCTACATCCAGTTCTATGGGATGCTGGCAGATATCGGCGTGGATCGGAAACTCGTTGTTATGCGGGAACTGCTCAAGGGAGACCTGTTGAACATGCAGATTGCTGATGAGGACCTGCGTGGCCTGGCCGCGCTTCTGTCCCAGAAACCGCTGAGTGTGTGGCGACAGAAAGAGTTGGGCCATATTGCCGGCCTGTCCGCCACTGACGCTGTGCGCGTCCTGCTGGTCTATGACAAGATCAAGTTATTGATCCCTGAACTACTTACCTGGGAAGATGCACTCTTTGCCAGCCGGAACGCAGATCGGATGCGAGGCTATCAGAGCTGGACTCAGATGCGCAACGATCTCATTTATGTGGATCAAGACTGGGTTGCATTGGCGAAAGAATTGGAACTTGGCGAGAAATTCCTTCAAGACAATGAGCAACACATCGTCCGCTTCATTATGGGGGAGGGGGCGGAGATGACCCGGCTCTATTATGAGTACACTGAGAATAAGGAGGCATTCCGCCGTATCATCCTGGCAGAACTGATGGGCGAATTTAAAACACTCAAATACTATCCCAATGACCTGAATAGGGAAATCAGTTTCCCAACCACAAAACAGCAGCAGTTGCTTTGGCAGACGAACACCGCTATGGAGACCTACGGCATTCTGGTGGAGGAAGTGGATGATTACTACTCTACCCTGCGTCTGGGGAGGTTGCCATACTCCACATGCTTATCTTATGTGGATGGTCAATACCGGGAATGCCTGCTCTCCAGTTTTGACTCAAATAAGAAAATCCTACTAGCCAAGAAGAATGGTAAGGTCATAGGGCGGGCTGTGATCCGGCTGACCAAGGGCCGGGATTATCTGCGAGATGATGTCGATGCTCCGACCTTGGAGTTCGCCGATCTGACTAAACCACCCGAGAAACGATATGAGGATGAGCGGCCTGCAGACCAGCTGACCCTGTTCTTGGAGCGTCCCTACTTCAAGAATGCGAATTACTCGGAAACCGCTGTTATCAAACAGATGTTTATCTCTCTGGTACGGAAGAAGGCGATGCAGATGCTGGCTACCCCAGTCTTGGCGATTTGCTATGAAGAGCAGTGCGCTGCATCTGACTTTGTGCGGATGAGGTACGCCCTCTACATTTCCAAGTCCAAAGGCGGCGCCCAGTATCTGGACTCGTTGGACGGACAAGTGAAAGTCTCACGGGAGGGTTCCTTTAAGGCGTTCCCGTTCCTTGTGCTGCCAAGCAACGAGATGGCGGCTATATCCTGATTAGTACAGTATCTCAATCAACCAGAAAACGGGGGATGTGAAGCGAATACGCTCCAGATCCCCCGTTTTTTCTTGGGCAGAAGCGATGATATAAAAATGATGCTTCAAGTTTCGAACAGAATGTCGGAGTCAACTTTACTGACATCGGCATTATAGTGATTGTTTCTAAAGAGGATTAAGCAGGTGCGGGGGCCTTCTGTACCGGCTTCCTTTCTGTTTCGGTGTTTACTGAAATCGTGCCCGCGCACATTCTGGAGAAATATAGGAGTCGCCACCACACCTTGAAATAGGTTGGTGGCGGCTTTTTCTATGGCAAATTTCTTTCTCTGAAACGGGGAATGAGGAGAAGACACCAAGATCTTCAGGGAAGGCATCCTGCTGCACCTTGACAAATAGGCGGTATGCGCCTCATATGCGGCAACGGGTACATTGCGAATATGGAGAGCCGTACAAGCAGACTGGGCCGTGATCCCAAATTTGGAAAGGAGGCAGGGGGGAGCCGGATGTTGTGTGCAGACAAGCTGTGGCGGCTTGGAGGCCATGACCCATATTCGTTGATCATGATACACCACTTCGGCTGTGATCCGAGCGGTAACCAATCCGCCGCAGGTTACGGGAAGTGCCAATAGCTCGGGGAGTAAGTCTCGCGGAGCGGCTTAGCCAGCCGCCGCCCGTTGCTTTTTGGATTCAGACAGAAAGGGAGATGAAACATGGAAAAACAAGAGGTTCCCATTTGGGAAAAGGCAAATTTGACGATAGATGAAGCGGCTGCCTACTTCGGGATCGGAACCAACAAATTGCGGGAGATAACCAGCAACCCAGATTGCGAGTTTGTGATTCGGGTCGGGGCTAAGCGGTTGATCAAACGAAAAAAATTCGAGAGATACTTGGAAGACGTGGATACAGTGTAACCAATTTTGGATGGAAGCCGGGATGCAGCGGATGCTGTATCCCGGCTTTGCAACAGGGAAATTACAGAAAACTTATTGAAAACATGGGATGTTCATATTATTATATATGTGTGTGGGCATTCTCTTGGAAGGAGGATATTGTGTCCGACAAAAGACGCGATTCCAAAGGGCGTCTCCTGAAACAAGGGGAACGACAACGAGAGGATGGCAAATACGAGTATAGGTACTATGATGAAAAAGGAGGTAGGCACAGCGTATATAGTTGGAGACTGGTCGACACAGATAGGATCCCGCCTGGGAAACGAGACGCTGAATCACTGCGTTCAATGGAAAAGCGAATCCGAAGAGATCTGGAAGATGGAATCAAAACACACGAAGCAGACCGGACGACGCTGAATTACCATTATGATAGATATATTGCGCAGAAGATTGAGATCAAGGAGTCTACCAGAGAAAACTATAAATACATGTATGACAAGTATGTACGGGAAGAAATCGGACAGATGAAGTTGTCGAATATCAAATACAGTGATATCAAGAAGTTTTATTTGTCCTTGATTCACGACAAGGGATTCAAACCAAACAGTATGGAAGTCATACACACAATTCTTCATCCGGTTTTTTCTACAGCAGTTCGAGACGGCATCATTCGGTTGAATCCGACCGATGGCGTAATGAACGAAATCAAAAGGACCCATAACTGGGAGAAGCCGAAAAGAAAAGCCTTGACAGAAGCGCAACAATCTGCTTTTATTAGTTATGTTTCTTCATCGCCGACTTACAGGCATTGGCTGTCGGTATTTACAGTGTTGCTGGGGACAGGCTGCAGGATCGGCGAAGTGGTGGGGCTGCGCTGGCAGGATTGTGACTTTTCGCAGGGAATTATATCCATTAACCACAATCTTGTGTACCGCAAACGGGAAAGCACCGGAAAAGTTGGATTTCATGTGAACACACCGAAAACGAGGGCGGGAATCAGGATAATCCCGATGCTCGCAGAAGTAAAGCACGCGCTCCTGCAGGAACGGTTGCGCCAGATGGAAGAGGGCTTCAATGATTGTGTCATTGACGGCTATTCGGGCTTTATTTTCTCGACACGCTATGGAGATGTACTTAACCCACATTGTGTTAACCGAGCGATTGAGCGTATCTGCAGGGATTATAATGCCGAGGAAAAGCAAAAGGCCAAAATGGAAAAACGGTATCCAGAACTGCTGCCACATTTTTCTTGCCACAATTTAAGACACACTTTCTGCACCAGATTCTGTGAAAATGAACGTGACCTGAAAGTTATACAGGAGATTATGGGACATGCAGATATCACGACAACGATGAATGTTTATAATGAGGCAACCAAGGAAAAGAAAGTAGCAAGTTTTGCGAATCTGGAGGGCAAAATCCGAATCAGTTGATTTACCCCCATTTTTACCCCCATTGGTGATGAAACGGTAGAAACTTATACCAAGTTATAAATCCAAAAGTTCGAGAGGACACCTCAAAATGCAGAATACAGAAACTTATAACACTTTGCAGAAGCCGGAAATTCTATTCCCCACCATGAAGCCCACGGACGTCCCCGCCAAGGCCAAGGCCACCGCCGCCCAGGAGGAGAAGAAGGAGGCGGCCATCGATTTCTCCAAGGTGAAGATCGAGCCTCTGTTTGAGGAAGAGGTGGATTTTGAGACCTTCTCCAAGTCCGATTTCCGGGCGGTGAAGATCAAGGAGTGCTCCGCCGTGCCCAAGAGCAAGAAGCTTTTGAAGTTCGTGCTGGACGACGGTTCCGAAAAGGACCGCGTGATCCTCAGCGGGATCCATGAGTATTATGAGCCCGAGGAGCTGGTGGGCAAGACGGCCATCGCCATTGTTAACCTGCCGCCCCGCAAGATGATGGGCATCGCCTCGGAGGGAATGCTGATCTCCGCCGTACATGAGGAGGACGGCCATGAGGGCCTGAACCTGCTGATGGTGGATGACCGGATCCCTGCCGGCGCCAAGCTGTATTGAGTTTGGACAGGTCCGGAGACAGATTAGATTTGAACGCAATGAAACGGGAGATCTCCAACATGAGACCCTTGGACTGACGATTTGGAAAGGCATACCAATGGAAATTATTCCCATTGGTATGCTTTTCTGCGCAGAAGTCGAAGGCGGGCGGATGGTCTGGGCCGACGCGGCAGTTGGGCTCCCACAGAAAACGTGCGACTGGAGCGGTTATAATGGAGCGGATCACCAGCCGGAAGAACCCACTTTTAATGAAAATCAGGAAGCTGTCCTCGGGCAGTGCCAGGGCCCGCCGGGAGGCTGGGGAGTACCTGGGGGACGGCGTCAAGCTGCTGGAGGAGGCGCTGTGCTGGGAGGCCCCGCTCACCACGGTCGTGGTGACCGAGGGAGCGCAGGTCCCGGAACTGCCCCAGGGCGTCCGGGCCATCCAGGTGCCCCAGGATGTGATGGAGACCATCTCCCCGATGAATACACCCCAGGGCGCGCTGTTTCTGGCCCGCCTGCCGGAGACCACTCTGCCGGAGCGGCTGGAGGGCCGCCGGTATCTGGTGCTGGACGGGGTGCAGGACCCGGGAAATGTGGGGACCATCTGGCGCACCGCCGACGCCCTCGGGGCGGACGGCCTTCTGCTGGTGAACGGCTGCGCCGATCCATACGGGCCTAAGACGGTGCGGGCCTCTATGGGCGCCTGCTTCCGGCTCCCTGTGTGGGAGGCCGGGCCGGAGGAGCTGTGCGCGCTGTTGGAGCGGTCCGGCCTGCCGCTGTACGCCACCGCTCTGCGGGCGGATACGGTCTCGCTGGAGCAGGCCGGTCTGGGCCGGTGCGCGGTGATCATCGGCAGCGAGGGCCGGGGTGTCTCCCAGAGCCTGCTGGACCGCAGCGGCCAGACCATCCGCATCCCCATGCGGAGCCGCTGTGAGTCCCTCAACGCGGCTGCGGCGGCCTCCGTCGTCCTATGGGAAATGGTCCGTCAGGGCGGGCTGGAGGAGTAAACAGACGGCGCGCCCGGGCTCTGGGAGCCGGATGCGCCGGAGCGTTCAGCGCTGGGGCCTGCCGCCCACCCCAGTCCGCCGGTAGACGGTCTGGATGAGCAGCATGGAGATCAGCAGGAAGAACAGGAACAGCCCATAGGCGGGGACATAGCTGCCGCCGAAGCGGTCGGCCAGCAGGCCGGGGACCGGCCCTGTGACCAGGGAGCCCAGCATATAGGCGGAGGACAGCCACTTGACCAGCCGGTCATAGTCCTCCGGTGCGCTCAGATCCCCCGCCCACACGGAGAGGGTGACCGAGGAGAGAGGCATCCCCAGCCCGGTGAGGGTGATGGCGGCGGCGGCCAGTGGGAGGCTCCGGGTGGGAGCCAGACAGCACAGGGCGAAGCCGGCCAGAAAGACGCCGAAGATCAGGCTGTTGGCCATCCGGCTGCCCAGGCGGTCGCTGAGCCATCCGTAGAGCACCTTGGCGGCGATGAGGACAAGCCCCAGATAGGACATGAGCAGGGCCGCCGTTCCGCTGGAGAAGCCGGCGGAGGTGTACAGCACTGTGAGATGGGAGAAGCCCGGTCCGCAGGGACCGCCGGTGAGAAAGGCGGACAGGAGCACCATCCCCAGGAGGGGGCGGCTCAGCCCCTCCCCCCGGCCTCCGGGTGCGGAGTCCCCGGCCCGCTGAAGCTCCGGGCAGTCAGGGGAGTCCCGCACCAAAAGAAGCACCAGCAGGGTGAGCAGCACTCCGGCGGCCGCCTCCCAGAGAAAGGCGGCGGACAGCCCCAGGGCCTGGATGGCCCCGGTGATGAGGGGCGGGGCAAAGATGGTGGAGATCCCGCTGCCTGCGGCGGCCATCCCCAGGGCGAAGCCCCGGCCGGTGGGGAACCAGCGGGAGATGACCAGGGTGAGGGGGATCATCCCCCCGTAGCCATAGGCAAGGCCGGACAGGACCGCCCCGCCGCAGTAGGCGGAGAAGCCGCGGGCAAAGCCGAAGAGGAGATAGGAGCCCACAAAGCAGGCCATTCCCAGGACCATGGTGTTCCGTAGGCCCAGCCGGCGGCACAGCCGGTCCACGGTGAGCATGGACAGCAGGGCGAACAGGCTCCGGACCGTGGTGATCCAGGAGCCCTGGGCGTTGGTGAAGCCGTGGACGCGGAGCAGATAGGGCTGATAGACCGTAAAGGCGTTGACCCCCAGTCCCATCACTGTGAACAGGGCAAGCCCGCAGCCCAGGCAGACCACCCAGGCCCGGAGACCGGCGCTTCGGGACGGTGCGTGACTGGCAATTCTCACAGAGATCCCCCCATTTCGTGCCCTAAGCGTACCACAGAACAACGGCGGTTGTAAAGATATTCTATGAGAGGAGGGCGCCTCATGCTTCAGGACTGGATCTGGCTGACTACAAGGAAGGCACTGGGACCCAGGGGCGTGCTCCGGGTGCTGGAGTACTTCGGCACGCCGGAGCGGGCGTTTTACGCCGATTCGGAGCAGTACGATCAGATCCCGGAGCTGCCCGCCGCGGCCCGGGCGTCCCTCCGGGAGAAGAGGATGGACGAGGCAGACCGGATCCTGGGGGAGTGCGACCGGCTGGGACTGCGGGTGATGACCCTCCAGGACGGGGACTACCCCGGCCGCCTGCGGGAGATCGCAGCGCCGCCGGCGGTGCTGTACATTCGGGGCCGGGTGTTCCGCTTCGATGAGGAGGCGGCCATCGGCGTGGTGGGCAGCCGGGATCCCTCACCCTATGGGGAGCGGGTGGCCGCCCAGTTGGGCCTGGAGCTGGCCCGAGGCGGGGCCCTGCTGGTCTCCGGCATTGCCCAGGGGATCGACTCTACCGCCCTGAAGGGTGCGCTCAAGGGCGGCGGACCCGTGGTCTCTGTGCTGGCGGGCGGGGTGGACGTGCCCTACCCCAGCCAGAACCGCTTTCTGTATGAGGATGTGGCGGCGGCCGGAGCGCTCATCAGCGAGTACCCGCCCGGCACACGCCACAAGGCGGAGCACTTCCCAGTGCGCAACCGCCTCATCAGCGGGCTGTCCCTGGGGGTGGTGGCGGTGGAGTGCGCCCGGTTCAGCGGGACCATGAAGACCATCGAGCACGCCATGGACCAGGACCGGGATATTTTCGCGGTGCCGGGGAATATCGACGCCCCCAGGAGCGAGGGCCCCAACTGGCTCCTCCGGCAGGGGGCCCGCCCGGTGACCTGCACCCAGGACATCCTGGAGGAGTACTGGCTCCGCTTTCCTCAGAAGCTGGCACAGTCCGCCCCGCTGCCACCGGAGGCGGCCCAGCAGCGGCTGGAGCAGCTCCGGAGCCGGAAAGGCCCGGAGGAGACCGGGCCGGAGGAGGAGCGGGAGGAGGCTCCCGCTCCCGGCGGCCCCCCGGAGGACGGGGCTCCAGACCTGGAGCGGGTCCCGCGGGGGGAGCAGCGCTCCCGCTTTACAGACGACCAGCTGACCCTGCTCCGGGCCATGGCGGGACGGAAGAAGACGAGTACCGCAGATGAGCTGGTGGAGGAGACCCAGATCCCGGCCCGCCGGGTGCTGTCCGCCCTCACCATGCTCCAGGTAGACGGAGCCGCCCGGGAGCACCCCGGGAAGCGGTTTTCCCCGCTGGTGGAGCTGGAGGAGTGAGAGGCAGGCGGAGTTCTGTCCCAGTATTATTTCTTTCACGCGGCAGCGCCGCGTTTCATATTTCTAATTCGGAGGTCATTGCAGAATGGCATCAAAAACTGATCTGGTGATCGTAGAGTCCCCGTCCAAGGCAAAGACCATCGGGAAGTACCTTGGTCCGGGCTATGAAGTGAAAGCGTCTATGGGCCACGTCCGGGACCTGCCCAAGAGCAAGATGAGCGTGGACATCGAGGGCGGGTTCATCCCCAACTATCAGCCCATCAAAGGGAAGGAGGATGTGATCAGCGACCTGAAAAAGGCGGCCAAAAAGAGCGACCGGGTCTATCTGGCCACCGACCCCGACCGGGAGGGAGAGGCCATTTCCTGGCATTTGAAGGAGCTGCTGGGCATCCCCGATGACAAGACCTATCGGGTGACTTTCAATGAGATCACCAAAAAGGTGGTCAACGAGTCCATCGCCAGCCCCCGGGCCATCGACCAGAACCTGGTGGACGCCCAGCAGGCCCGGCGCATCCTGGACCGGATCGTGGGCTATGAGCTCTCCCCCCTGCTGTGGAAGAAGATCCGGCGGGGGCTGTCCGCCGGCCGGGTGCAGTCGGTTGCCACCCGCCTGGTCGTGGAGCGGGAGGAGGAGATCCGCGCCTTCCAGCCCCAGGAGTACTGGTCCATCCAGGCCGATCTGGGCCGGGTGCGCCCCAATCTGGGCGGGTTCCAGGCCATGTTCCACGGTCGGGAGAAGAAGATGGAGCTGCACAGCGAGGCGGAGGCGGACGCTGTGATCCAGGCGGTGTCGGGCCAGCCTTTCACTGTCTCCAAGGTGAAGCGGCAGGACAAGCTGCGCAACCCCGCGCCCCCCTTCACCACCTCCACCCTCCAGCAGGAGGCCTCCCGCAAGCTGAATATGACCCCCGCCCGCACCATGTCCATCGCCCAGCAGCTCTATGAGGGCGTGGACATCACTGGAGAGGGAACGGTGGGTCTGATCACCTATATGCGTACCGACTCCCTCCGCCTGTCCGAGGAGGCCATTGCCGCGGCCAAGGGCTTTATCGAGCACCGCTACGGCCGGGAGTACTATCCTCCCCAGGCCCGCCACTACAAGTCCAAGGGCAACGCCCAGGACGCCCACGAGGCCATCCGGCCCTCCGATGTGAACCTGGTGCCGGAGGACATCAAGAAGGACCTGACCAGCGAGCAGTTCCGCCTCTATAAGCTGATCTGGAGCCGCTTCCTGGCCTGTCAGATGGCCAGCGCGGTGTATGACAGCGTCTCCATCGAGGCGCAGTCCGCCGGTTATACCTTCCGGGCCAGCCACTCGGAACTGAAGTTCTCCGGCTTTACCGCCGTCTATGAGGAGGGGCGGGACGACGAGGAGGAGGCTCCCCAGTCCCCTCTGCCCGATCTGCGGGAGGGGGAGCCCCTGGAGCTGAAGGAGACCCGGAAGGAGCAGCACTTCACCCAGCCCCCCGCCCGGTACTCCGAGGCCACCCTGATCCGGGCCCTGGAGGAGAAGGGGATCGGACGCCCCTCCACCTACGCCCCCACCATCTCCACCATCCTCAATCGGGAGTATGTGGTGAAGGAGGGCCGGGCCCTCCGTCCCACACCGCTGGGAGAGGTGGTCACCGGCCTGATGAAGGATAAGTTCCAGGACATCGTGGACCCCACCTTCACTGCCCAGATGGAGGAAGAGCTGGACAAGGTGGAGGAGGGCAGCGTGGACTGGAAACGGGTGCTGTCCGAGTTTTATGAGGACTTTGAGGCGGAGCTCCACAAGGCGGAGCAGGAGCTGGACGGGGAGCGCATCAAGGTGCCGGACGAGGTCTCGGAGGAGATCTGCCCCCAGTGCGGCCGGAATCTGGTCATCAAGTCCGGCCGGTTCGGCCGGTTCCTGGCCTGCCCCGGCTGGCCGGAGTGCGACTTCACCATGCCCCTGGTGGTGGAGATGCCCGGCAAGTGCCCCAAGTGCGGCGGCCGCCTGCTCAAGCGCACGGGGAAGAGCAAAAAGACCAATAAGCAGTACACCTATTACTGCTGTGAGCATCTCAACAGCAAGGACGAGGCCAGAAAGTGCGACTTTATGACCTGGGACGTGCCGGTGAAGGACAACTGCCCGGAGTGCGGCTGGACCATGTTCAAGAAGTCCGGACGGGGCTTCAAGAAGCCCTTCTGCATCCACGAGGGCTGCCCCAACTTCACCCCGGAGGAGAAGCGGGGCGGCTGGAAGAGAAAGACGGCGGATGACGCCGGGGAGGCGGGCAGCGAGTCCGGGACCGCCCCGGAGGAGAAGCAGCCCGAGGCGAAAAAGACCGCCGCCAAAAAGACGGCAGCCTCCAAGACCGGCGCCAAAAAGACCAGCACCGCCAAAAAGGCCGCGTCCAAGACGGCGGCTGAGAAAACTGCGGCGAAAAAGACCACCGCCAAAAAGACAGCGGCCAAGAAAACCGCCGCTAAAAAGGCGGAAGGGGAGAGCCCGGACGGAGAGGCGTGAGCGTGGACCCGCCCTGCCCTACGCCAGGGCGGACCGGTACAGCTCCCGGCACAGGCTGAGGGAGGCTTGAAAGACGGCCTCCCGCTCCGCCCCGTGCTGGAGCGCCCGCTCCCGGAGGAGGTCATCCAGAATGATGCAGGCTTCCGGGGAGAGGGCGGCCCGCAGGGCGGCCTCCTTCTCGTCGGAGAAGCGGCGGCAGTCCGGATATTCCGGCATGAGGGCCAGAAAGGCTTCTGAGTGCTCCAGGACGTACTGATAGAGGACACTGGACAGACGGGTCATAGAACCACCCCAAACATGTATAATTTATACATGTTATAACACGAATAAATTATACATGTCAAGAGGTGAGCCGTAAATTGCTTGGAGATCGTTTGCGTGTGCTGAGAAAAGAACGCAAGGTGAGCCAAAAGGAGTTGGCCGAATATCTGGGGATCAGTATTCGGGGCTATCAATTCTATGAGAGCGAGGATAACGAGCCCAACATCAAAATGCTGATCGCTCTGGCCGATTTTTACGGCGTCACCATCGACTATCTGGTGGGGCGGACAGACGAGCGGTGACGCGCCGCGAAACACACAAGGAAAATCAGAATCAGGAGGGACCCATGGAACCTGTAATTGTGATCGGAGCGGGCCTGGCGGGCAGCGAGGCCGCCTGGCAGCTGGCCCGGCGGGGGATCCCCGTGACGCTTCGGGAGATGAAACCCCAAAAGATGACCCCGGCCCACCACAGCCCGTCCTTCGGCGAGCTGGTGTGCTCCAACTCCCTGCGCTCCGACCAGCTGGAGAACGCGGTGGGGCTGCTGAAGGAGGAACTGCGCCGCTGCGGCTCCCTCATCATGGCCTGCGCGGACGCCCACCGGGTGGAGGCGGGCGGCGCGCTGGCAGTGGACCGCCATGCCTTCTCCGAAGCCATTACGGAGAAGATCCGGAGCCACCCCAAGATCACTGTGGTGGAGGGGGAGGTCACAGACCTTCCGGCGGAGGGACAGGTCATCGTGGCCAGCGGGCCGCTGACCTCCGACCCACTGGCGGAGGCCATCGCCCGGCGCTATCCTCAGAACGGCTATCTGCACTTCTTTGACGCGGCGGCCCCGCTGGTCACCTTTGACAGCGTGGACATGGAGAGCGCCTGGTTTGCCTCCCGGTATGACCGGGGGACGCCGGACTACATCAACTGCCCCATGACGGAGGAGGAGTACCAGAGCTTCTGGGAGGCTCTGACCACCGCCCAGGAGGCGGAGGTCCATGGCTTTGAGGACGCCGGGGTCTTTGAGGGCTGTATGCCTGTGGAGGTGATGGCCCGCCGGGGGCGGGATACCCTGTGCTACGGACCGCTGAAGCCGGTGGGACTGAAGGACCCCAAGACCGGACGGGAGCCCTCTGCCGTGGTGCAGCTGCGCAAGGACAACGCCCAGGGGACCATTTACAACATCGTGGGCTTCCAGACCCACCTGAAATGGCCGGAGCAGAAGCGGGTGTTCTCCATGATCCCCGCCCTGCGGAATGCGGAGTATGTGCGCTATGGGGTGATGCACCGGAACACTTTCCTGGACTCCCCCCGGCTGCTGAACCGCTATTTCCGGGTGCGGACAGAGCCCCGCATCCGCTTTGCCGGGCAGGTCACCGGGGTGGAGGGCTATGTGGAGTCCACGGCCTCCGGCTGCCTGGCGGCCCTGGAGCTGGCCCGGGAGCTGGAGGGAAAGAGTCCCATCGATTTTCCCCGGGAGACCGCCATGGGGGCGCTGGCCCTTTACATCAGCGACCCAAGTGTGGTAAACTTTCAACCGATGAACGTGAACTTCGGCCTGATCCCCCCGCTGGGCTATCGGGTCAAAGGCAAGCGGAACAAAAATGCGGAACTGTCCAAGCGGGCCCTGGAGGCCCTGGGACAGCTGGATCTGGAGTGAGCGGGCGGCTCCGCTTGCCTTTGGGCGCGTAAGCGCCCCGCCGCCGTGCGACGTCCAAGCGTCCGGCGGAGCCGGACCTTGCCGGAGGGCGGATTCACTCCGCCCGAGGATGTGGAAGAAACCGGGTCCCCGGAAGCGTGGAACACACGCTTCCGGGAGAAAAGCGGAACAAAAATGCGGAACTGTCCAAGCGGGCCCTGGAGGCCCTGGGACAGCTGGATCTGGAGTGAGCGGGCGGCTCCGCTTGCCTTTGGGCGCGTAAGCGCCCCGCCGCCGTGCGGCGTCCAAGCGTCCGGCGGAGCCAGACCTTTGGGGCGGGGAGTTTCGCCGCCCCGGCGGCGAGTTTCTTTCCCGGCGATGGGAAAGAAACCAAAGGATCGCCGGGGACGCGGCCGATGGACTACGGCTCCGCTTTGCTCCGTCTAGGTCCATAGGACCGCTTTCCCCGGACCCCATTACGGAGGACGCGTACCTGTCAGGTTTTACAATGGTTCCGGCGCGCGAAGCCTGAGTGATGGTCAGCGTTTCCTCCCGGCCCACTGGGGCCTGGTTTTCCCAAAATTGCGGACGGTGCGGTTTCCCTTCTGCGCCTGGCTTTGCCGGGGGAACGCGCCCGGTGCGTGTATCGCCGCAGGGACGGCCCTTGCGGCCGCCTGGGGCTCCTGGTGCGAATTCTGGTGGAGTCTCCAGGGACTCTCCTACCTAAGTATGGGGGGATTGATTGCGGTCCGTAGGGGAGGGGCTTGCCCCTCCCGCCGTCCCTGAGCCGCCCACAGGCGGCGAAACCTCTGTCAGAAAGGGGCGCTTACCCCCGCAGGGTCCATTGAATCAGTGAAGCCCCAAGGCGAAAGCCGTGGGTAAAGGAGATCTGGTTTGCAGTGTTCAGCAAGGAAAAGAGGGCGGGGGAGAGCTCCTGGGTCCCAAGCTCGGCCAGCACCCGGGCCATGCTCTCCTGATAGACCGGGTCGGAGTCGAAGTCCAGGTGGGCGTGGTCGATTTCGTAGTAATAGAGGGTTTTGAAGTTCTGGAATCATATTGACACCACCAATATATTTGAATTAGCGATATAATATCGCTAAAACAAATATTAAGTCAAGAGGAGGCCCCATGTATCATAAGGATATTTTCTGTATGCGGGTCAAAAAGCTGCGAAAAAATACAAAAGAACAGCAGAAGGATTTAGCAGAGGCCATCGGAGTATCGCAGGCGGCGATCAGTGATATTGAAAATGGCCGTCGGACGACTTCGTTTGAGAACTTGGCTTCGATATGTACCCATTACAACGTCTCAGCGGACTATCTCCTGGGTTTGATCGACGAGCCCAGGACTTTGACACCGCCGAAGAAAGAAGGAACTTGACATGAAAATCATCGTGGACGCCATGGGCGGGGACAACGCCCCTCAGGCGCCGGTCATGGGCGCCATCCAGGCAAACAAGGAGTATGGGGTGGGCATCACCCTGGTGGGCCGGGGCGAGGACATCCTGAAGGTTCTGGAGGAAAACGGCATCCGGGAGCTGCCCGCCGGGGTGGAGATCGCCCACGCCTCTGAGGTGGTGGAGATCTGCGACAACCCGGCCACGGCCTTCCGGGAGAAGAAGGACTCCTCCCTGACAGTGGGGCTGAACCTGCTCAAGGCGGGGGAGGGGGACGCTTTTGTGTCCGCCGGCTCCACCGGCGCCCTGCTGGGCGCGGCCACCCTGCTGATCAAGCGGATCCGGGGGATCCGTCGGGCCGCGCTGGCCCCGGTGGTGCCCACCGGAAACGGAGGCGCAGTGCTGATCGACGCGGGGGCCAACGTGAAATGTCCGCCGGAGTATCTGATCCAGTTCGCCTATATGGGCTCCTACTACGCCGAGCACGTCCTGGGCCGTCCTCAGCCCAAGGTTGGACTGCTGAATATCGGGGTGGAGCCCTCTAAGGGCACGGAGCTCCAGACCACAGTGTACCCTCTGCTGAAACAGGCGGGGGAGGAGGGCCGCATCTGCTTCGTGGGCAACATCGAGGCCCGGGAAGCGGTGGAGGGCGCGGTGGATGTCATCGTGGCCGACGGCTATTCAGGAAATATTTTTCTGAAAACCATGGAGGGGACCGGCCTGTTCCTCGCCAAGGAGATCAAGGGTATTTTTGTGAAAAATCTGATGACCAAGCTGGCTGCGGCCCTGGTCTCCGACGGGCTGAAGAAGTTCAAGAAGCTGATGAGCTCCAGCGAGGTGGGCGGGACCGCCCTGCTGGGTATCTCCAAGCCGGTGATCAAGGCCCACGGCTCTTCCGACGCCTATGCCATCAAAAACGCCATCCGCCAGGCCAATCAATTTGCCTCCTCCGGGATCATTGGGAATATCTCGGACAACATCGACCTGATGCGGCTGGACGCCCCGGAGGCAGAATAATAATTTTCCGGTGAATACACAGAAATTCCCGATTCCCTATTGACAGGCAGGTAGTTTCTGCATATAGTAGGGAAAGAAACTATGCTGGAGCACAGCAAAAGGAGCAGTCAGCTATGATTTTTGAAAAGGTATGCGCACTGATCGCGGAGCAGTTCAATGTGGATGCGGATTCCATTACCATGGATACCTCCTTTGAAGATGATCTGAACGCGGATTCTGTGGACATTGTGGATCTGTCCATGGCATTGGAGGAGGAATTTGATATTGACGAACTGACCGAGGAGGAAGCTGCCTCCATCAAGTCGGTGGGTGATCTGGTCCGGTTCCTCCAGAACAAGATCGACTGATCCAAACGACATACATCGCAAAACTCCGCCAACCGGCGGAGTTTTGCTTGCCTGTCGAACCAAAGAATGAGGAGTGGTTCTGATGACCACGTTGGAAGAAAAGCTGGGCTATGAATTCCGGGACCCGGCCCTGCTGGAAAATGCGCTGACCCACAGCTCCTGCGCCAATGAGAGCCGGGGCAGGCGTCAGAGCAACGAGCGGCTGGAGTTCCTGGGCGATTCGATTTTGGGTATGGTGGTGGCCGACCACCTGTACCGCAACCACCCGGATCTGCCCGAAGGGGAGCTGACCCGGACCCGGGCGGCCCTGGTGTGTGAGGACAGCCTGGTGGAGGTGGCGGAGGCGCTGCATCTGGGCGAGTATCTGCACCTGGGCAAGGGGGAGGAGGCCGGCGGCGGCCGGAAGCGTCCCTCCATCCAGGCGGACGCCGTGGAGGCGGTGCTGGCTGCGGTCTATTTGGACGGCGGGATCGGCTCGGCCCGGAAGATCGTACAGCAGTATATCCTCTGCCGGGAGGTGGAGGGGCTGACCAGCCCCCGGGACTATAAGACCGCCCTTCAGGAGCTGGTGCAGCGGGAGAGCGGCCAGGTTTTAAAGTACCGCCTGACCGGCGAGGAGGGCCCCGACCATGACAAGCGCTTCTTTGTAGAGGTGGATCTGAACGGGGAAGTGGCCGGCCGCGGCAAGGGACACAGCAAAAAAGAGGCCGAGCAGATGGCGGCCAAGGCTGCAATCGCCAAGTTGAAGGGATAAGGCGGAGGAGTGCTCCGTCTGTCCCAGGCTACTTTCTGCGCGAAACATAGGAACGTAGAGCTGAAAGGACCTCCGGCCATAGCCGGAGGTCCTTTTCTGTGATAAAATAAGAGCGGAATGAGAACATAATGCTGCTGTAATCGGCAGAAAGCTGATAAAATCAGAGGAATTTCAGCAGGATTTACCTATTTTGCCCCTTGAAGTTCTTTCCCGAAATGGTATCATAATGTGTCGGCTCCTGCGGCTCATAGCCGGGTGGGAGCCGGAACTTTGAATGGGACAGGAAGGGAGAACGGATATGAGTCAGACAGCTGTGGATGACCGCTATTTTCAGACGGAGCGTGTGTGGAAGATCCTGCTGCGCATCGCCCCTCCGGTGATGCTGGCCCAGCTGATCCAGGCCCTCTATAATATTGTGGACAGCTACTTTGTGGGGCAGTACTCCAACAGCGGCCTGACAGCCCTGTCTGTGATCTTTCCGGTCCAGTTGATCATTACTGCCATTGCGGTGGGGACCGGCGTGGGCGTGAACACCTATATGGCCCGGATGTATGCCTTTGGAAAGAAGCGGGCGGCCGACTGCACGGCCGGGACGGGAATGGTGCTGGCAGTCATCAGCTGGGCAGTGTTTGCAGCGGCGGCGCTTCTGCTGATGGAGCCCTATGTGCGCACCTCCGCGACCTCTTCGGGTGCGGTAGCCGATGCGGTGCTCTATGGAAACATCGTGTGTGTGGGGAGCCTGGGGATCTTTCTGGAGAGCATCTGGACCAAGGTACACCAGGCGGGCGGCAATATGCGTCTGCCCATGCTGGCCCAGATCGCCGGAGCGCTGACCAACATCGTGCTGGACCCCATCCTGATTTTTGGGCTGGGTCCTGTTCCGCGCATGGGGATCGCGGGAGCGGCCATCGCCACGGTGGTGGGCCAGTGTGTGGCGGCGGTCATTACGGGGATTTCCGGCTTCCGCCGCCCGCCCAAGCCGGTGGTGATGCGGAAGTATGTTCGGCAGATCTACCGCCTGGGCTATCCCTCTATTTTCATGCAGATGCTGTACACCGTGTATATCATGGCTCTGAATATGATCCTGGCCGGGTTTTCGGACGACGCGGTGACCGTGTTGGGTCTGTATTATAAGCTCCAGTCCTTTTTCTTCATCCCGCTCAACGGACTTCGGACCTGTATCGTGCCCATCCTCAGCTATAACTTCGCCTGTCTGGCCTATGATCGGTGCAAACGGATTCTGTACGACTCCTGTGGGATCTCACTGGTCTTTATGCTGGTGGGCGTGGTCAGCTTTGAGTGCATCCCGGGCCGCCTGATCGGCCTGTTTTCCCAGGACCCGGCGGTGCTGGCCATCGGGGTGCCTGCCTTCCGTATCATCGGACTGAGCTTTATTCCCGCTGTGCTCTCCCTGATGCCGCCGGTGTTTTTTCAGGCCATCGGAGCGGCGGGCCCCAGCCTGCTGCTGTCTGTGGTGCGGCAGATCTGCTGTCTGATTCCCCTGTTCTGGATCTTTTCCAAGATCAGCCTGGAGGCGACCTGGTTTGCCTATCCTCTCTCAGAGGTCATCACAGGCAGCCTGGGGGTGGCCTTCTACCTCCGGCAGCTCCAGCGGTGGAGGCGGGAGGCGCCGATGGCGGGTCCCACGGTCCGATGAGACCGTGGAGACGCTGCGGTCTGCTTTTGATTTGATCAGGATGGCCGCCATTTGGCGGCCATCCTGCATATCTGGCAGAAAAGAACGGTTATTTTGCAGTTTTACTTGCTTTTCTCCTCCGTATCCCGTATGATAAGAGATGTGTGTAAAAAGACCGTTAAGAAACTGCGGTCCACGGGGAGAGCGCCACGGCTGCGGTCTGCCCGGAGAAGAAAAAGGAGAGAGAGAACGTGGAAAAACTGCGTCCGCAGCTGCTGCGCTCCCTGGAGGACTATTCCAGGGAAAAGCTGATGAAGGACCTGATCGCCGGCGTCATTGTGGCGATCATCGCGCTGCCCCTGTCTATCGCGCTGGCCCTGGCCTCTGGGGTGTCCCCGGAACAGGGCCTGTATACCGCCATCGTGGCGGGCTTTCTGGTGTCCGCCCTGGGCGGGAGCAAGGTACAGATCGCCGGGCCCACAGCGGCCTTCGCCGCCATCGTAGCGGGGATCGTGGCCCGAAACGGGATGGACGGCCTGGCGGTTGCCACCATTCTGGCTGGGATCCTGCTGGTGCTCATGGGACTGCTCCGCATGGGCAGCATGATCAAGTTCATCCCCTATACCATCACCACAGGCTTTACCTCCGGCATCGCGGTGACCATCGTGGTGGGGCAGCTGAAGGATTTCTTCGGGGTGACCTTCCGGAACACTCCCATCGAGACTGTGGAGAAAATGGAGGAATTTATTTCCTGCTTCGATACCGTCAATCTGTGGGCCCTGGTGGTGGGCTGTATCGCCCTGGCGATCCAGATCGTCTGGCCCCGCTTTTTTAAGCGGGTGCCCGCATCTCTGGTGGCGGTGATCGCCACGGCGGCCATGGTGGGCCTGCTGAAGCTGCCGGTGAACACCATTGGGGACCTGTATACCATCTCCGGCGGCCTGCCCCGGTTTGCCCTGCCTGCCCTGTCCTATGAGACGGTGGCGGCGGTCCTGCCGGACGCATTCACCATCGCTATTCTGGCGGCCATCGAGTCCCTGCTGTCCTGTGTGGTGGCCGATGAGATGATTGGCGGGCGGCACAACTCCAACATGGAGCTGGTGGCCCAGGGCATCGGCAATACCGCCTCGGCCCTGTTCGGCGGGATCCCCGCCACCGGCGCCATCGCCCGGACAGCGGCCAACATCAAAAATGGAGGAAATTCTCCGGTGGCCGGTATGGTGCACGCGGTGGTGGTCCTGGTGACCCTGGTGTTTCTCATGCCCCTGGCGGCCCTGATCCCGATGCCCTGCATCGCGGCGATTCTGCTGATGGTGGCCTATAATATGAGCGGCTGGCGGACGTTTCTTCAGGTGGTCCGCCGCTCCCCCAAGAGCGATGCGGCGGTGCTGCTGCTCACCTTTTTCCTCACAGTGATCTTCGATCTGGTGGTGGCCATCGGTGTGGGCCTGTCCCTGGCCTGTCTGCTGTTCATGACGCGGATGGCTAACGTGGCGGTGATCAAGGAGTGGAAGTATGTGGAGGATGAGGATGCGCAGGGCCGCTTCCGGCATGTGCCGGAGCACGTGATGGTCTATGAGATCGACGGCCCCATGTTTTTCGGAGCGGCGGACCAGATCCCCCACATCGACCCCAGAGAGACCCGCCGGGTGATGATCCTGCGGATGCGAAGTGTCCCAGCCCTGGACATCACTGCCCTCAACAGCCTGGCCCGGCTGTGGAAGGAGTGCCAGCGGCACAGGGTGCAGCTCATCCTCTCCCATGTGAATGAGCAGCCCCTGTCTGTGATGCGCAAGTCGGGCTTCTATGAGGCGGTAGGGGAGGAGTGGTTCTGTCCCAACATCGACACCGCCCTGGAGCTGGCCTCCAAGCTCTGAGCATGAGGGGGAGAAGGGCGCTTCAGAGGCCGGCGGATGCGTCCGTGTCCGCCGGCCGGCCCTTTTAAAGCCAGACGAAGGAAAAAATCCCGCCGCGCTTGACACGGCGCGGCGGGAATGATAATATACTGTCTTGTAAAACAAAAAGCGCGGAGAACGGAAAAGTAGCGTCTGATCCAAAGGACAGAGAGGGCCCCTCACCAGCTGAAAGGGGGCCTGCGGCGGAGGGTGTGAAGTGCGTCCGGGAGCGCGGCGGGCAATGCCGTCCGACTTGACCCCGTTACCGGTCAGACAAGTGAGAAATGAGAGTGGAACCGCGAGAGATCGCCTCTTATGCCGCGTGGACGGCGTAGGGGGTTTTTCTTTTTCCCCGGCCGCCCACAGCACCCACATTATGGGAGGTTGCCTGTCATGTTTCAAGCGTTGAATGAGACGCTGGAGGCCTATCAGCGCCGGGACCCGGCCGCCCGCTCCAAGCTGGAGATCTTCCTGCTGTACCAGGGCGTCCACGCCACCCTGTACCACCGGCTGGCCCACTGGCTGTACTGCCACAACCGGAAGTTTCTGGCCCGGTGTGTCTCCCAGTGGAGCCGTTTCTGGACAGGGATCGAGATCCACCCCGGGGCGAAGATCGGCCGCCGCCTGGTCATCGACCACGGCATGGGCATCGTCATCGGCGAGACCGCCGAGGTGGGGGACGACTGCCTGATCTACCACGGCGTCACACTGGGGGGGACGGGAAAAGACCAGGGGAAGCGCCACCCCACCGTGGGGAACAATGTGCTCTTGAGCTGCGGAGCCAAGGTGCTGGGTCCCTTTCGGATCGGGGATAACGCCCGGATCGCCTCCAACGCGGTGGTGCTCAGCGAGGTCCCGCCGGACGCTACCGCCGTGGGGATCCCGGCTCAGATCGTCCGCATTGCGGGCCATGCGACCCACTATGCCGACGAGGTGGACCAGACCAGTGTGGAGGACCCCATGCTGGAGCGTGTGGCCGCCCTCTCCCAGCGGCTGGAGCTGCTGGAGCGGCTGCTGGATGAGAAATTTTTGGAGCAGAAATCGTGAGACTGCCCCTGCGGTCAGCGATGTTGCAGGAGCGCACACTGTGCGCCCCTACAAAAGGGAACACGACAGCGGGCGGCCAAAGGCCGCCCATACGAAAGAAAAAACAATGGAGGTTTTCTGTTATGCTGTTATATAATTCTGCCACCCACAAAAAAGAGACCTTTACCACCCATATCCCGGGTCGTGTGGAGATGTACACCTGCGGCCCGACGGTGTACCACTTTGCCCACATCGGGAACCTGCGCTCCTATATCATGGAGGATGTGCTGGAGAAGTTCCTGCGCTGGTCGGGCTATGATGTGAACCGGGTGATGAACATCACCGACGTGGGCCACTTGAGTTCTGACGCGGACACCGGGGAGGACAAGATGCTCAAGGGCGCCCGCCGGGAGCACAAGACCGTCATGGAGATCGCCCAGTTTTACACGGACGCCTTTTTCTCCGACTGCTCCAAGCTGAACATCAAGACACCCGACGTGGTCCAGCCCGCCACCGGACTGATCGACGACTTTATCAAAATCGTCTCCGGCCTGCTGGACAAGGGCTACGCCTATCTGGCGGGGGGCAACGTGTACTTTGATACCTCCAAGCTGGAGCGGTACTATGTGTTCAACGACCACGACGAGGAGGATCTGGCCGTGGGCGTCCGGGAGGGCGTGGAGGAGGACACCAACAAGCGCAATAAAAACGACTTTGTCCTCTGGTTCACCAAGTCCAAGTTTGAGGACCAGGCCCTGAAGTGGGATTCCCCCTGGGGCGTGGGCTACCCCGGCTGGCACATCGAGTGCTCCGGCATCTCCCTGAAGTACAACGGGGAGTATCTGGACCTCCACTGCGGCGGCATTGACAACGCGTTCCCCCACCACACCAACGAGATCGCCCAGTCGGAGAGCTATCTGGGCCACTCCTGGTGCAAGCAATGGTTCCATGTCCACCACCTGAACACCAACTCCGGAAAGATGTCCAAGTCCAAGGGGGAGTTCCTGACAGTCTCCCTCCTGGAGGAGAAGGGATACGACCCCCTGGCCTACCGCTTCTTCTGCCTGCAGAGCCACTACCGCAAGGGGCTGGTGTTCTCCTGGGAGAATCTGGACAACGCCGCTGGGGCCTATCAGAAGCTGGTGGCGAAGATCGCCGCAGTGGATCCCAAGGACGGGGATGTGGATGAGGCTGTTCTGGCGGAGTACAAGGAAAAATTCGCCAATCAGGTGGGCAATGACCTGAACACCTCCATGGGCGTGACCGCCCTGTACGACGCCTTGAAGGCCAAGACCAACGGGGCCACCAAGCTGGCCATCCTGGACAGCTTTGACCAGGTGCTGTCCCTGGATCTGCTGGCCAAGGCGGCCAAGGTGCGGGAGGAGCAGTCCAGGGCCAAGGCTGCCCAGACCTCCGGCGGCTACACCGTCACCGGGGAGGGCGACCCTGAGATCGACGCCCTGGTCCTGGCCCGGGGCGAGGCCAAGAAGGCCAAGAATTTTGCCGAGGCCGACCGGATCCGGGATGAATTGAAGGCAAAGGGCATCGAGGTCACTGATGTGCCCGGCGGAGCGGTTTGGAAGAGAATTTGAGTCTGGTATGGAATCAGGAGAGCCTCGGTCATGGCCGGGGCTCTCCTGATGGTCAAAGTGAGAAAATCGGTTCAAAAGGGTGGGCCGATGTGTGCTTTCCGCCTCTTTTACGGCGTTCCTTTATCCGAATACGCCTTGTACAAGGATCATGTAAAGCCCGGTAGCCCCAAAAATGGAGATCAGGTCGTTGCCCTTCCAGAGGTGGAGGAGCACCGCCGCCGCGCCTGCCAGCAGGGTGGGGACCCACCCCGCCGGGGTGGAGAAGGTGACCCCCTTCATGCAGTAGACGATCAGCATGGCGATGATGGCAGGGGGCAGGACCTTGCCCAGGTACAGCACGATTTTTGGGGGATGCTCTCCGCGGTCGAACAGCAGAAAGGGCAGGGCCCGGGTCAAAAAGGTCACGGCGGACATGACGGCGATAGAGGCCAGTGCCTCCGCGGCGGTCAGCTGCATGGTACTTCCTCCTTTTTCTCCTCACAGCAGTCGTCCAGCTTGGGACGCAGGGCGGTCAGCGCCAGAACAATCATGCCCAGAGCGGGGAGGAGCATCTCCTCTGCCCCCACCAGCATCAGACTGAGCAGGGTGGCCGCGCCCCCCAGAAGGGCGGGGAGGTGGCTCCCGGCCTTTTTCCACTGGCCCACAGCGATAACCAGAAACAGCGCCGTCATGGCGAAGTCCACTCCGGTGGTGTCCAGCCCCAGGGCGGCGCCCAGCACAGAACCCAGGACCGACCCCAGAATCCAGTAGCTGTGGTCCAGCATGGCCACGGCAAAGTAGTAGTCATGCTCCTCCACCCCTGCTGGGGCCCGGGCGGAGCTGAGCAGGGCATAGGTCTCGTCGGTCAGGGAGAAGATCATGTAAAACTTTCGGGCACCCATTCCCCGGAACTTTTCCAGCATGGAAAGGCCGTACACCAGATGGCGGAAATTGATCATCAGCGTCAAAAACGCCGCCTGGCTCAGAGAAGCCCCAGTGGCCAGCAGAGAGACACCCAGATACTGTCCGGAGCCCGCATAAATGGTCATGCTCATCAGCAGAGCCCAACCCACGCCGTAGCCCGCTGTTTCCAGCATCAGACCGAAGGCCATGCCGATGGCCAGATACCCCATCAAAACCGGAACCGTCGCCGGAAAGGCGGCGGTCAAGGCTTTTCGATTCATGGATTCTACACCTCATTTACAACAGTTTCTCCTCATTTTACTCGTTTTTTTTCGCTGACGCAATCCCCATATCCGCAATTTTCGGGGCGGATTGGAAAATCGGTCAGCTGCAGACCTTCTTCAAAATGGGGCTTTGCACAGTGCAGGAAGTTTAAAGCATTATAAAACGTATCAACAGATGGAAGAAAGCAGGAGTATCAGATAAGGAAAGGAAGTGTGGTCAGATGAAAAAGATACTTTTTGTGTGTCACGGCAGGATTTACTGTTCAGAATAAAAAGTCTCAAATCGTCTTAAATACTTCTATAAATAGTAGTTCTTATGTTTCATTCTCAATTTTACCAATGATTTACCAATATTTCTGGAGAGTCAGACTTGCAAAAAATAAGCCAGAATGAGGAGATTAAAAATATGAGCGAATTGAAACCAAGAATAACAGAAAACGGAATTGATTATATCCTTGTCGGAGATTACTATATCCCAGACTTGAAACTGCCGGAGGAACACCGCCCTATCGGAAAGTACGGACGGATGCACCGGAAATATTTAAGGGAAGTTCACCCAGCCAGATTGAATACATTGATACTGACCGGAGAATTGTGGACATATCTTGCAGACCTGAATGAACAGGCACAGGAACGGTTAGACACCATCATGGAGCAGATGAAAACAGCCGAAGGCGTGACCGAGGAATTGAAGCGTACCCGTCAAATGGAATGGGTGCAGCGTTGCAATAACATTCACAACCGAGCAGAAGAAATTGTTTTATATGAGATGATTTATTCATAACGATATAGTAGAATAAATATTACAAAAATTGAATTGACCAAGCAAAGCGAGGGCTGATTCTTGTCCGAAGGGTAGGAAAATGAGACAGAAATAGAAACAGAAAATTGGAATTTCATGATGTAAACAGAAGATATATTTAACATAAATTTAACATGAATTTTATTATGTTCGGGTTGATTATAAAGTGGAGATTTGATATAATCTACAACAATTATTATTTGAAAGGAGAAATATTTAAGTATGGACGAAAGTGATAGTGATTCTGAAGCGAACCAATTCAATAGAATTTTCATTTATATATCACAGGGCATGAACTATGTATTCAAATCATAGGGCATGCCCTTTGCTACTCAAAAATAGCTGTGATAATTGGAAAAATTTATTGTAGAAAGGTTTATCTATGAGTACTTCAGTTTTTATTTTATTATTTGTACAGATTGTGTTAATTATTTTAAATGCGATTTTTGCAAGTGCAGAGATTGCTGTTTTATCAATGAATGAAACAAAATTAGAACGAATGGCAGAACAGGGTAATAATCGTGCTAAACGATTAGTACGATTAACGCAAGAACCTGCAAGATTTCTTGCCACAATTCAGGTTGCAATTACATTATCAGGTTTTTTAGGAAGTGCATTTGCAGCAGATAACTTTTCAGAACCATTAGTTGAATGGATATTAGGAATGGGTGTAAATATACCTCGTTCAACATTGGATGCTATTGCTGTTATATGCATTACTCTGGTTTTGTCATATTTTACATTGGTGTTTGGAGAATTGGTTCCGAAGAGAATTGCCATGAAAAAATCAGAAGAACTCGCAATGAGTATTTCAGGATTAGTCAGTGGAATTTCCATTTTGTTTAAGCCGATTGTATCTTTTCTTTCTATATCAACAAATGCCATCTTAAAAGTATTGGGTATTGATCCAAATGAAGAAGACGATAAAGTAAGCGAAGAAGAAATTCGTATGCTTGTAGATGCTGGAAGTGAAAAAGGCACTATTGAACATCAGGAGAAAGAATTTATTCAAAATGTATTTGAATTTAATGATATTATAGTTGGAACAATTACTACTCATAGAACGGATGTCACAGTATTATGGATGTCTGATGATGTTAATGAGTGGGATACAATTATCCATAATACACGCCATACACTTTATCCTATTTGTGGGGATTCGATAGATAATGTTGTTGGTGTTTTAAATGCTAAGGATTACTTTAGGTTAAAAGATAGGTCTAAGGATTCGATTATAAATTCTGCTATAGTTTCTCCATATTTTGTTATAGAGACAACAAAAGCAGATGTGCTCTTTAGGAATATGAAGAAAGCAAAACAATCCATGGCTATTGTATTAGATGAGTATGGTGGTATGGTAGGTATTGTGACTATTTTTGACCTTTTGGAAGAACTCGTTGGTGATTTAAATAATATTGAAGTGATGTCGTGTGAGGAGGAGAGCATTGAAAACATTGGTGATAATAAATGGGAAATAAAAGGAAATGCACGATTAAGTGACATTGAAGAAGTAATCGGAGTTGCAATCCCTTCAGAAGAATGTGAAACATTTACTGGACTTGTATTCCAAAAATTTGGCATGGTACCAAAGGATGGTAATGTTAAAATGGATTTAGAGATAGATAATCTTCACATTATTATTGATAGAGTAGAAGATCATCAAGTTGTTCATGCTATTATAGAAATCTTAAAATAAAATTCCATTTGTCATTTCGAAAATTCAACCGAATAACCACAACAGAAACCGCTGCTACATGGAAGCCAACAAACCATGCAACAGCGGTTTTTTGTTACCGTTTTTTCCTCTGGCTGATAGGCGTTCCCATTTTCTTTGATTTTTTGAGAATCCGAATCAGCCAGCGAAATTCTTCGTCTGACAGATTTTTATAGTTGATGCCGAGCTGCTTGCAGTAAAGGACAACCAGCTTTTCATCCCGGCTACCCTTGAAATTTTCGACTGCTTCGAGATTTTCTTTCAATTCATCGGCAACGGTGGTCTGGGGCGCACTCTCACTGTCCTTTTTATGGGCTTCTCGAATATCCCGGATAATGAGGTTGAGGTCATCCAGAACCATCTGACTGAAATATTCATCATCGCTGATATGGGCGGCTTGCAACACTTTCAAATGGGGGTCATCTTCGCCGGGGCGATACCGTTCAATGATTTCATGCCGAACGGTATCGACAAGTGCATTGAGGTTTTGAATCTGCATGGTGGCAATCCCGTCTACATAAATCTCAATATCTGCAAGAAACTTGATAAAATCTTTATGTGTGGCAAGCTCACAGAGCAGACGGTTGTTAATCCGACCGCTTTTCAGAAGTGCGACCATCTCATCATTCAAATGCAGCTCCGTCAATGGCGTGTTGATCTGCTCCCTGTTCTCTGTCCGGCACAGCAGATAATCAACGGAAACTCCATAGAAGTCTGCCAGCGTGATAAGGTTGCCATGATTGATTTCCTTATAATACTCTTTTTCATAACTTCCAAGAGCTGATTTGGAAATACCCGTCAACTCTGATAATTCTTCCAGATTTAAGCCTTTTTCCTTGCGGAGTTCCCAAAGGCGTTCCTGTATGCTTGTTGCTCCTTTCATGGGCGCACGCTCCTTTCCGGTGGTTTCATTGCTGCCGCTTATCTGGATTATATCACACTTTCCGCAATCGTGGAAATTTCTGATTTTTACCCCTAATTCCTACTTTGTGGACATACGGCATAGGGCACAAAAATGTTCTATGATACAGGTAGTTCATCGATGGATTATTCCAATCGAATGACCAGCCTGTGTGGGATATGCTTCCCCAGCGATGTAGTGCCATGACTTTTGGCAGGGATGTGGAGGAACCCTGACCGAAACGAGCATACCAAAGGGAGCGATACGCCGCTGTGAGATTCAGGGGAGGAACGACACCGGGGAGAACTGGCGAACTGACACCGAAATGATACCGAAACACGACAATCTGATAGGGGGACAGTCTACCCTATTGCTGATACTTCGGGAGATTTTAAGCGGCTCTATGACCGTAATTTTGCCGAAAATCGCCCCGAAACCATACACTAAAACGGGAGGAAGCGCAATATGCCGAGAATGAGCAAAAAGAGGAAGTATGAGCTTTCCTTTTACCTCAATGACCGGGGGCGTGTCACTTACAACGAATTATGCCGGAAATGCCAGCATGGGTGCAAGCAGAGCTTCCGGGCGGTTGTGATTGACTGCCCCCGTTATTTATCCAAACGAGCAAAGAAAAAGGAGGAACACACAGAATGAATTTTGAATTTATGACGATAGACACACCATTGCCGCCATGTATGCCATTTCCCAGAGCGTTGACAGGATTTCCAGTTAGCAGCACCGCAAAGGTCATGTACTGCCGGATGCTGGACGCTATGCTCTCTAAAGGACAGGAGGATGAGAACGGAATCCTGTTTGTCTGCCTCCCTGTTACAGCCATTGCCGCAGTCCTGTCCCGCAGTCCCATGACGGTCAAGCGTTCTCTGAATGAAGTGGAAACCGCCGGACTTATCATGCGGGTGCGTCAGGGCGTTGGAGAACCAAACAGGATTTATGTGCTGATACCGGGAAAGGAGGACGCTGCCCTTGCCTGATACCTCAAAGCTGGAAAAGCTCAACTGGGAGTTGGAGAAAAGCGAAAAGAAACTGCGGAAAGCCATCAATGATGAAAAGGCATTGCAGCACCAGTTAAAGCAGCTTACCCGAAAGGAACGGACGCATCGGCTCTGTACCCGTGGCGGTATGCTGGAAAGTTTTCTGCAAGAGCCGGAACGCCTGACAGATGATGATGTCATGCTGTTGCTCAAACTCATTTTTCACAGACAGGACACGCAGGAACTATTGAAAAAACTGCTGGAACGGGAGAAGCCGGAGACCCCTTAGTTTACTAAGGGCGCAATTATACACCACCCAGAGGTTGGTGCATTGCGTTCTCCGAAGGCTCCTCGCCGGAGGGCTGTGATTTTCCGCAGTCATGGTCTGTTCCAAATCAAACAGGGGACGCTACGCTTCCCCTGCGCTGGCTGCCGCCAGCTACCCTTTTGTGGACTTGCCATCTGGGGACACCTTGCGTTGCAAGTTGTTCCCAGCCGACAAGTTTCATAAAATATGCTATCTTTTTGATAGGCAGTGAAGTATAATGAAGATGACAACAAATATGAATTTATTTAGAGGTGTTAGACAATGAAATTAAAGAACATTTTAATTGTTGTTAAAGATATTGAGAAATCAAAACAATTTTACAATGACCTGTTCGGTCTTGATTTGGTACTTGACAATGACGGTAACATGATTTTAACGGAAGGACTTGTGCTTCAAGACGAAAAAATTTGGAAAAAGTTTTTAGGAAAGGATATTATCCCTAAAAGTAATTCTTGTGAATTATATTTTGAAGAACAAGATATAGAAGCATTCGTTGAAAAGCTGGAACGGTCTTATCCCTCAATTCAATATGTTAATAAACTTATGACACATAGTTGGGGACAAAAAGTAATTCGTTTTTATGATTTGGACGGTAATTTGATTGAAGTAGGAACACCGATGTAACACCATAAATTTCAGTTTGTCAACTTCACATCGGATCAACTTGCCCCGAACTTTTATAACTAAATACCCGCCGCCCACACAGCGGCACACCGAGCAGGAAATCTGAAAAAGGTCTCCTGCTTTTTTTCTGCCCAAAATGAGGTGGTAAAACGCCACCCCATCCACCAAGCATAGAAAGGAGGGACACGAAATGCCCTGTCCACACAATGAAATCACGATTGTGCAGCGCAGCCAGCGGCAGTCTGCGGTTGCCGCCGCTGCTTACCAAAGCGGCGAAAAGCTGTTCTGTGAATACGACCAGCAAGTGAAGCACTACCCGGAAAAGCGTGGGATCGTCCACAATGAAATCCTGCTCCCGGCAAATGCCCCGCCGGAGTATGCAGACCGCAATACCCTATGGAACGCCACCGAAGCGGTGGAGAAGCAATGGAACTCCCAGCTTGCAAGGCGGTGGGTGCTTACCATCCCCAGAGAGATACCGCCTGACCAGTACGCTGTCCTTGTACGGGAGTTTTGTGAGCAGCAGTTTGTTTCCAAAGGCATGATTGCTGATTTTGCAATCCATGACCCCCACCCGCCGGGACACAATCCCCACGCCCATGTCCTGCTGACTATGAGGGCAATGGACGAGCATGGGAAATGGCTTCCCAAGAGCCGCAAGGTTTATGACCTTGACGAGAACGGGGAACGGATAAAGCTGCCATCCGGCAGGTGGAAAAGCCACAAGGAGGATACGGTGGACTGGAACGACCAGAAGTATTGTGAAATCTGGCGGCATGAGTGGGAAGTCATCCAGAACCGCTATCTGGAAGCCAATGACCGCCCGGAGCGAGTGGACTTGCGTTCTTATGCCAGACAGGGGCTTGATATTATCCCTACTGTCCATGAGGGAGCTGCTGTCCGGCAGATGGAAAAGCGGGGTATCCAGACGAACATCGGCAACCTGAACCGGGAAATCAGAGCCGCCAACCGCCTGATGAAGTCTATCCGTCAGCTCATCCAAAACCTCAAAGGCTGGATTACCGAGCTGGGCGAAAAACGGAAAGAGCTGCTTGCACAAAAAGCGGCGGAGGAAGCGACACTTCTTCCCAATCTGCTGATGAAGTATATGGAGATACGAAAGGAAGAACGGAAGGACTGGACAAGGGCTGGACAGAACCGGGGGACTTCACAGGACTTAAAGGCAGTCAGCGAAGCCCTGTCCTATCTCCGTCAAAAGGGGCTTTCTACTGTGGAGGACTTAGAAGTATTTCTGGAATCTTCCGGGAAATCAGCCGCAGATTACCGCAGTCAGATGAAGCCAAAGGAAGCCCGCAGCAAAGTGATTGACGGGATTCTTGCCAGCCGGACAGACTGCAAGGAATGTAAGCCTGTCTATGAGAAGTACCAGAAGATATTTTTCAAGAAAACAAAGGAGAAATTCAAACAGGAACACCCGGAGGTCGCCCGGTATGCGAAGGCCGCCGCCTACCTTGCCAAGCACCCGGACGATAAGGACAGCACCCAAAAGGAACTGCAACAGGAGCAGGAAAAACTTCTCAGCGAAATCGCAGAGCTGAAAGTACCGCTGACAGAGGTGCAGGAGGATTTGAAGAAGCTGCGGGATATCCGCTACTGGGTACAGAAAGCCACCACCGGCACAGAGGAAAGCAAAGAGCCGCCCAAGAAGCAGCCCATCAAGGAAGTCTTGCAGGATAAGGCAGACGAGAAAAAAGCACAAAGAACTGCCCAGGAACAGACGAAACACAGACAACAGGATATGGAACTTTAACAGGCACTTGCCATTTTCAATCAGAGAATGTCAGGTGCTTTTCTTTTTTCAAGGAGGGATAGATTTGAATGTATTTGAAGCTGTGAAGCAGTCCGTCACAACAAGACAGGCTGCGGAGCATTATGGAATCCATGTAGGTCGGAACGGGATGGCTTGCTGCCCGTTCCATAACGATAAAACCCCAAGCATGAAGCTGGATCGGCGTTACCACTGCTTCGGCTGCGGTGCGGATGGGGATGTGATTGATTTTGCCGCCGCCCTGTATGGGCTGGGAAAGAAAGAAGCCGCCATACAACTGGCACAGGACTTCGGGCTTTCCTATGAGGACTGGAAACCGCCGGGAAAGGCAAAAAAGCCCAAGCCCCGGCAGAAATCCCCTGAGGAACAGTTTCAGGAAGTAAAGAACCGCTGCTTTTGTATTCTTGCCGATTATCTCCACCTGCTCCGGGCATGGAGAACGGACTACGCCCCGCACTCCCCGGAGGAAGCCTTTCATCCCCGGTTTGTGGAAGCCTTACAGAAGCAAGACCAAGTGGAATATCTGCTGGATGTGATGCTGTTCGGGGAGACAGAGGAAAAAGCGGCTTTGATTACGGACTACGGAAAGGATGTGATACAGATTGAACAGCGAATGGCAGAGCTTGCAGCCGCAGACGCAGCAAGAACTAAAAAACACCATGAACGCCATGCAGCCGCCCCAGAGCGTTGAGGAAATCAAGGCGGGACTGGAAACTACCGAGAAAGGCGGTGTCCGTCAGAGCATACGGAACTGCCTGACCGTATTCCAGCGTGACCCGCTGCTTTCCGGGGCTATCGCATACAACATCCTGACCGACCGCAAGGACATCATAAAGCCCATCGGCTTCCACAGGGAAAGCACAGCCCTGAACGATACGGACATGAAGTATCTGCTTCTTTATCTGGAAGAAACCTATGGGCTTACCAATGAGAAAAAGATTGATAACGCCATCGGGATTGTAGCGAATGAAAACAAGTACCATCCCATCCGGGACTATCTCAATACCCTTGTGTGGGACGGGACAGAACGAATCCGTTTCTGCCTGCGACATTTTCTGGGGGCTGACACAGACGATTACACCTATGAAGCGTTGAAGCTGTTCCTGCTGGGTGCAATCTCACGAGCCTTTCAGCCGGGGTGCAAGTTTGAAATCATGCTCTGTCTGGTAGGCGGTCAGGGGGCTGGCAAGTCCACCTTCTTCCGTCTGCTGGCAATCCGGGATGAGTGGTTCTCCGATGATTTGCGGAAGCTGGACGATGACAATGTGTACCGCAAGCTACAAGGTCACTGGATTATCGAAATGTCGGAAATGATGGCAACCGCCAACGCCAAGAGCATTGAGGAAATCAAGTCATTTTTAAGCCGGCAGAAAGAGGTTTACAAGATACCCTATGAAACCCACCCGGCAGACCGTCCTCGTCAGTGCGTGTTTGGCGGCACTTCCAATGCCCTTGATTTTCTTCCCCTTGACCGTTCCGGCAACCGCCGCTTTATCCCCGTCATGGTGTACCCGGAGCAAGCCGAGGTTCACATTTTGGAGGACGAAGCTGCTTCCAGAGCCTATATCGAGCAGATGTGGGCGGAAGCGATGGAGATTTACCGAAGCGGCAGGTTCAAGCTGGCTTTCAGCCCCGCCATGCAGCGGTATCTCAAAGAACACCAGCGGGATTTTATGCCGGAGGACACCAAGGCCGGAATGATACAGGCGTATCTTGATAAGTACACCGGGAGCATGGTCTGTTCCAAGCAGCTCTACAAGGAAGCCTTGAACCATGCCTTTGACGAACCGAAGCAATGGGAAATCCGGGAAATCAACGAGATTATGAACCAGAGCATTGACCGCTGGCGGTACTTCCCGAACCCAAGAATGTTTTCAGAATATGGCAGACAAAAGGGCTGGGAGCGTGAAAACCCGGCAACGGACTCCAGCAACCTGTCTGAAAAAACGGTGGACGGTTTTGTGGAGGTCACAGAACAGATGGAGCTTCCATTCTGAAAATGACAGCCCGTTGCACCCCCTGTTGCTATCCCGTTGCCGAGCCGGTTGCCGGGGAAAATCCCATAACTGCGGGCTTTTCTCCCTTATAACAACCAAAACAACAGAAAAATAAAAGAAAAGTATAAATAGTAACCATCGCCAGATTGAGATTGTTTGCAAGGTCTTTTGAAGCCCGTTGCCGGACTTCGTTGCCGACACCCTCTGTCTGGCTATTTTCATGCATGGAGGATAACTGCCTATGGCGAATAATAAGCTGAATATTGAAGGAAAAAATTACTCGGATATTCCGGTGTGGCGTAGATATACGCTTACCATTGAGGAAGCAGCCAGATATTATCATATCGGCGAAGGAAAATTGAGAACGCTTATTGACACACATCCCAATGAGGATTTTTATGTGATGAACGGCAATCGTGCCCTCATTAAGCGTGAGAAATTTGAGAGGTATCTGGATCAGGCTACTGCTGTGTAAACAGAGCTGACAGATTTACCGATTTCACATGATATAACTATGCGGAGAGCTGAATTTGTGCTATGATAAAAGTGCAAGTCTGGCTCTCTTTTTTTGAAAGGAGAGTTCACGATGAGTGAGAAAAGACGAGATAACCGTAATCGGATTTTGCGAGAGGGCGAGTACCAGCGTAAAGATGGGAGGTATCGGTTCCGCTATATTGATGAGGACGGAAAAGAGAAAAATGTATACAGTTGGCGTTTGGACGAGAATGATCCAATGCCAAAAGGGAAGAAGCGGGAGCCTTCCCTGCGTGAGAAAGAAAAACAGATTGAAGCGGATTTGTTTGACCGTATCGTAACCAACGGTGGCAACTATACTGTTTTGGAACTGGTAGAAAAGTATGTTTCATTGAAAACAGGAGTTCGTCACAATACGGTTGCCGGATATAAAACGGTCATCAATATGCTGAAAAAAGAGAGTTTTGGGAATCTGCGAATTGATAAGGTGCGTTTGTCAGACGCCAAGGCATGGTTGATTAAGCTCCAACAAATTGATGGGCGGGGATACAGTTCCATTCATTCTATCCGGGGAGTCCTCAGACCAGCATTTCAGATGGCGGTAGACGATGATTTGCTTCGTAAAAATCCATTTGAATTTGAGCTTGCATCCGTCATTGTCAATGATTCTGTTACCAGAGAAGCGATTACCCGAAAGCAGCAGAGAGATTTGCTAAAGTTTATTCAGGAAGATAAACATTTTAGCAGATACTATGATGCAATCTATATTCTTTTTCACACAGGGCTTCGTATCTCAGAGTTCTGTGGACTGACGGTTTCAGAAATCGAGTTTGGAGAAATGCGTATCAAGGTAGACCATCAGTTACAGCGTACTGCACAGATGCAGTATGTAATTGAAGAACCAAAAACTGACAAAGGCATCCGCTATGTGCCGATGACGGAAGCTGTCGCAGCGTGTTTTCGCAGAATCATTGCCAACCGCAAGACACCAAAAGTTGAACCGATGGTGGAAGGATATGCAGGATTTTTGTTTCTGGATAAAAACGATATGCCGATGGTTGCCCTTCACTGGGAAAAGTATCTGGAGCATATCATTCAGAAATACAACAGGATTTACCGTATCCAGATGCCGAAAGTTACCCCTCATGTATGCAGGCACACCTTTTGCTCTAATATGGCAAAATCCGGGATGAATCCGAAAACCTTGCAGTATATCATGGGTCACGCAGACATCAGTGTAACCTTGAACACTTACACCCATGTGAATTTTGATGATGCAAAGGAAGAAGTATATCGGATAGCGAATAGTTAAAAAAGCCCGTTGGTAAGGACGCTTGCTTTACCAATGGATTTACCAAGATTGCAGGGAAAAACATAAGAAAATATGAGAAGATTTGAGAAGATACCTTGAAAAGAAAGGAAAACCCAAAAGTCGGAAAACCCTGAAATATCAAGCGTTTGAGAAGAAATACAAGACTTAAATGGAGATATAAAAAGATGATTAGAGTATTATTTATTTGCCACGGCAATATTTGCAGAAGCCCCATGGCGGAGTTTGTGATGAAGGATCTGTCCCGCAAGGCGGGGCTGGAGGAGGCTCTGCGTATTGCGTCCGCCGCCACCAGCACAGAGGAGATCGGGAACCCGGTCTATCCGCCGGCCCGGCGCAAGCTGGCGGAGCACCAGATTAGCTGCGCCGGAAAGACGGCACGCCAGCTCCGGCGGGAGGACTATCAGGAGTATGATTTCCTGGTGGGGATGGACCATGCCAATCTGTGCAATATGCGGCGGATGCTGGGCGGGGATCCGGAGGGCAAGCTGTCCCTGCTGCTGGACCACGCCGGGCGTTCGGGGGAGGAGATCGCCGATCCCTGGTATACTGGGGACTTTGAGGAGACCTACCGGGACGTCCTGGCGGGGTGTCAGGGACTGTTGGATCAGATCCAGGGAACACACCATCTATAAAAATGACAGAGAGCCCGGGCCGGCGGCCCGGGCTTCTTCTGTGGTGAAGCAGCGGATAAAATCTGGAGAACTGCACAAAATCAGATGTTGACCGAAAATTTGCAGATATTGACACAGCGGGGCTCAGCGCTTGGCTCCCTCTGGAAGGACCAGAGCGTTGCTGTTGAGGTATTCCCGGGCATAGCGGCCGGGGGAGGTGCCGGTGAGGTGGCCAAAGGTGCGGATGAAGTGGGAGTTGTCGGAAAATCCGGACATTTCACCAGCTTGCTGGACGCTGATTCCCTCTTTGAGCAGTTGGCGCGCCCGGAGCACCCGGCTGTATATAATGTATTCCATCACGGAAAAGCCGGTGGCTGATTTAAAGACCCGGCAGAGATAGTGCTTGCTGATAAAAAATTTCCCAGCGATCTGGTCCAGCGTGAGGGGATCGGCCAAATTGTCCCGGATATAGTCCAGAATGGGAGCGACGCGGAGAAAATCCTTATTGCGGATGGCCTCTCCGGCGGTGGCGGCGTTGAGCAGGGGGGCTACCTGGATCAAAAGGTCCAGAAGCGCCACGGTCTGGTGGATGTCGCTGCCGAAGCTGCCGTCATTTTTGTTGCGCTCCAGGGCTTGAAAGCGCTCGATGATGCCGATCATCTGCTCATTGGTCATCCCGGCCCGGAGGAAGGCGGCGTTGCCGATCTGGGTGAAATCGGTCTGTGGGGTGGACAGAGCGGTGAGCGCTTTCAGGCCGATATGCAGCACATAGCGGGCGTGAAATCCGGTGGCGATGGTGCGGTGCAGGGTATTTTCCCCGATCAGATAGAGCGTTCCCCGGCGCAGGGGATAGACCTGGTCATTGACGAAAATATTGCCCGGGCTGGTCAGGGGGAGCAGCAGCTCGCAGTAATCATGGAAGTGCAGGCGGCTCATGCTCCAGGTATCGTTGTGATTGAGCTGAAGGTGGAAATCCACATTGGTCATTCTGGGGCCTCCTATGGATGTACTGTTTAAAATGGGCAAAAAATTCTGAAAACACTTGCCTGTTTTTGTTCCCTGTGATATTATAGCATAGGAAGCGAAGATATGCAAACTTTTTGCCAAATTCCCCAAAGACCTTTTGCATATCTTGTGCTACACTGGCCCTTGATGAACCGCGCATACCTCTTTCAGAGCCGCGGACACAAGCGCCGCGGGAAGTACATCAAAACAATTAGTGTAATGGGGGTTTTATTTATGAACAAAGTATACACCTTGCACGACGCGGTCGCGAAATTCGTCGAGAGCGGAGACTGCATCTGCTTCGGCGGCTTTACGACGAACCGGAAGCCCTACGCCGCAGTGGGCGAGATCCTGCGCCAGGGTCAGACGGACTTCACCGTCTGGGCCGGTCCTGCCGGCGGCGATTGGGACATGATGATCGGCGAAGGCCGCGTCAAGGCGTACATCAACTGCTACACTGCCAACTCCGGCTACACCAACGTCTCCCGCCGCTTCCGCGCCGCTATTGAGAAGGGCGAGCTGACCTATGAGGACTACTCCCAGGATGTCCTGATGCTCCAGCTCCATGCCGCCTCCCTGGGCCTGCCCTTCCTGCCCGTCCGCCTGATGCAGGGCTCCGGCCTGATGAAGTACTGGGGCATCAGCGAGGAGCAGCGCAAGGCCCTGGAGAAGGTGGATGACCTGAAGTGCGTCGAGATCGACAACCCCTTCAAGCCCGGCGAGAAGGTGGTCGCGGTCCCCGTGCCCAAGCTGGACACCGCCATCATCCATGTGCAGAAGGCCAGCCCCGACGGCACCTGCATCATCGAGGGCGACGAGTTCCACGATGTTGATGTGGCCGTGGCTGCCCGCAAGGTCATCGTGACCTGCGAGGAGCTGGTGAGCGATGAGTACATCCGCCGTGATCCCACCCTGACCCGCATCTTCGGCGAGTGCGTCAGCGCTGTGGTCCACTGCCCCTACGGCGCTTGGCCCTCCCAGTGCTACAACTACTATGACAACGACTCCCACGCCCTGAAGGAGTACGACAAGGCCTCCAAGTATCAGGACGCCGAGGACGCCAAGGCCCAGCTGGCCAAGGCCGCTGCCAAGGCGGAGAAGGCCGCCGCCGCCAAGCCCGATGACGCCAAGCTGGCCGAGGCCGCTGCCAAGGCTAAGAAGGCCGCTGAGGACGCCGCCGCCGGCGTGGCTATCCCTGAGACCTTCAAGGATTACCTGGAGAAGTGGGTTTACAGCGTGAAGGACAATGAGGAGCTGCTGGACAAGGTGGGCGGTTCCCGTCTGATGCGCCTGAAGAACGAGCCCCACCTGGGTTATTCCACCAGACACTAAGTTGAAGTTGGGAGGTTATGACAATGTCTGATTATACAAAGTATACCAAGCAGGAAATGCAGGCTTACGCCATTGCTAAGAACATCAAAGAGAACCAGATCGTCATCGTGGGCACCGGCCTTCCCCTGATCGGCGCCTCCCTGGCTAAGCGGGCGGTCTGCCCCTCCTGCCACCCCATCGTGGAGAGCGGCCTGATGGACTGCTCCCCCGTGGAGGTCCCCCGTTCCGTGGGCGACAACCGCTTCATGGCCCACTGCGCTGTGCAGTGGCCCAACATCCGCTTCATCGGCTTCGAGGCCAATGAGTGGCTGCACGACGAGGACCGCCTGGTCGCCTTCATCGGCGGCGCCCAGATCGACCCCTACGGCAACGTGAACTCCACCTGCATCTACGGCAAGGGCGACTATGTCAAGCCCCAGACCCGCTTTACCGGCTCCGGCGGCGCCAACGGCATCGCCACCTACTGCAACACCATCATCATGATGCAGCACCAGAAGCGCCGCTTTATGGAGAAGATCGACTACATCACCTCCTGCGGCTGGATGGATGGCCCCGGCGGCCGTGAGAAGGTCGGCCTGCCCGGCAACCGCGGTCCCCAGATGGTGGTCACCGATCTGGGCATCATGAAGTTCGACGAGGAGACCAAGCGGATGTATCTGGCCTATTACTATCCGTTCTCCTCCCCCGAGATGGTCCAGGAGAACACCGGCTTCGAGGTGGACGTGTCCCGCGCCGAGCTGATGGAGGGTCCCGGCCCCGAGATCATCAAGCTGATCCGCGAGGAGATCGATCCCGGTCAGGCCTTCATCAAGGTCCCCAAGGACTGATTCAAGACCTTATGATCCCCAGGTGCGGCGGCCCGAGCCGCCGCACCTGCTGAAATCAAACGTATATAGGAGGAGTTAACATGGGTAATTATTCCATGCCCCGCTATTTCCAAAATATGCCCACCGTCGGCAAGCCTGTCCGCGCCAACGCGGAGAATGTGGCTGAGCTGCGGGCCATCGAGGACGACATCCACGCCCACGTTGTGGAGGGCCTGAACAACGGCAAGGCCGACGAGGCCATGAACGCCAAGGGCCAGCTTACTGCCATGCAGCGCATTGCCCTGCTGGTGGATCCCGGCACCTGGTGCCCCCTGAACAGCCTGTACAACCCGGAGCACAACAAGACCGGCACCACCTCCATCGTCAAGGGCCTGGGCCGTGTTAACGGCAAGTGGTGTTGTATCATCGCTTCCGACAACAAGAAGCATGCCGGCACTTGGGTGCCCGGCCAGGCGGACAACCTGCTCCGCGGATCTGACACCGCCAAGCGTCTGCGCATCCCCCTGATTTACCTGCTGGAGTGCGCCGGCGTGGAGCTGGACAAGCAGGAGAAGGTGTACCCCAACCGCCGGGGCGGCGGCACTCCCTTCTACCGCAACTCCGAGCTGAACCAGATGGGCATCCCCGTCATCGTGGGCATCCACGGCACCAACCCCGCCGGCGGCGGCTACCACTCCATTTCTCCCACCGTGCTGATCGCCCATGATAAGGCCAACATGGCCGTGGGCGGCGCCGGCATCGTGGGCGGCATGAACCCCAAGCCCCATGTGGACATGGAGGCTGCCTTGGCCCAGATCGAGGCCACCAAGGGCCTGCGTGCCGATCCTCCCGGATCTGTCTCCGTCCACTATGGCGTCACCGGCTTCTTCCGCGAGGTGTACACCGAGCAGGAGGGCGTCATCGCCGGCATCAAGAAGTACGTGGATATGCTGCCCACCTACGATCTGGAGTTCTTCCGCGTGGATGAGCCCCAGTCTCCCGCCGCCTCCGACGTGGAGCTGTATGACCTGGTGCTGAACAACAAGAACCGCCCCTATGATATGTACTCCGTCATCGCCCGCCTGTTTGACGGCAGCCAGTTCATGGAGTACAAGAAGGGCTATGGTCCTGAGATGATCACCGGCATCGCCAAGGTGGACGGCCTTCTGGTGGGCGTGGTGGCCAACCAGCAGGGCGTGTTCCCCAACTACCCCGAGTACAAGATGGAGAAGTACGGCCAGTCCATGGGCGCCGGCGGCAAGCTGTACCGCCAGGGCCTGATCAAGATGAACGAGTTCGTTACCCTGTGCGCCCGTGACCGCCTGCCCATGATCTGGATCCAGGATACCACCGGCATCGACGTGGGCGATGACGCCGAGGTCGCTGAGCTGCTGGGTCTGGGCCAGTCCCTGATTTACTCTATCCAGAACAGCAAGCTGCCTATGATGGAGATCACCCTGCGCCGCGGCACCGCCGCTGCTCACTACGTCCTGGGCGGCCCTCAGGGCAACGACAACAACGCCTTCTCTCTGGGCACTGCCGCCACTGAGATCAACGTGATGAACGGCAAGACCGCTGCCAACGCCATGTACACCGGCCGCCTGGCCAAGGATCAGAAGGCGGGCAAGGATCTGCAGCCCACCATCGACAAGATGAACGCTCTGATCGATGACTATGATGTCAAGTCCAAGCCCCTGTACTGCGCCCAGGCCGGCCTGGTGGACGAGATCGTGGATATGCCTATGATGCGCAACTACATCGTGGCCTTCACCGATTCCTGCTACCAGAACCCCGAGAGCATCTGCCCCTTCCATCAGATGTTGCTGCCCCGCACCATCAAGGACTACGACAGCCTGAAGAAGTAAGGAATTCAACGCGGGCGCGGGAGCACTGCTCCCGCGCCCGGAGAATAGCGGTTTTGGGGCGGAGGGTTCCTCGAACAAAATTTCAAAGCATGGAGAATCATCAGATATGAGTATTTATACCTTAGGAATTGATATCGGGTCTACCGCCTCCAAGTGTGTGATGCTGAAAGATGGCAAGGAGATCGTGGCTAAGTCCCTGATCGCGGTGGGCGCCGGCACCAGTGGTCCTCAGCGGGCCATTGCTGAGGTGTTGGAAAAGGCCGGCAAGACCGAGGCGGACATGGCCTATACCCTGGCCACCGGCTATGGCCGGAACTCCCTGGAGGATATCGCCGACCACCAGATGAGCGAGCTGAGCTGCCATGCCAAGGGCGCTACGTTCCTGTTCCCAGACGTCCACACTGTGATCGACATTGGTGGCCAGGACGTGAAGGTGCTCCAGATCGACAACGGCGTGATGACTAACTTTGTGATGAACGACAAGTGTGCCGCCGGCACCGGCCGCTTCCTGGACGTGATGGCCCGGGTGCTGGAGGTGAAGGTAGAGGATCTGGGGACCCTGGGCTCCCAGTCCACCAAGTATGTGGGCATCAGCTCCACCTGCACTGTGTTCGCCGAGAGCGAGGTCATCAGTCAGCTGTCCATGGAGACCAACAAGTGCGACATCATCAACGGCATCCACCACTCCGTGGCCAACCGGGTGGCTGGTCTGGCCCACCGGGTGGGCGTGCGGGACCAGGTGGTCATGACCGGCGGCGTTGCCCAGAACATCGGCATTGTCAACGCCCTTCAGGAGCAGCTGGGGCACACCATCCACACCTCGCCCCTCACCCAGTATAACGGCGCTCTGGGCGCCGCCCTGTTTGCCTATCAGAAGTATCTGAAGGAGCAGAAGGGGTAACAGATCCCGTTTCACAGCGATCCACAGTGCAGTCCCTCCGCAGGGAGGGGCCGCGTGGAAAACGATCCAATCAACCTCACAACAAAATTCGGTTAGGAGGAATTTACAATGGCTAAAGAAGTAAGTCCTGGCGTAAAGGCTCTGCGCAAGGTCGTGGACGACGTTCATGCCGACGCCCGCCGTGCCCATGCTGAGGGCAAGCTGGTGGGCTGGTCCAGCTCCAAGTTCCCCTGCGAGCTGGCCGCCGCCTTTGATCTGGACGTGATGTACCCTGAGAACCAGGCCGCCGGCATCGCCGCCAACCGCGACGGCGAGATCATGTGTCAGGCCGCCGAGGACTTGGGCTTTGACAACGACATCTGCGGCTACGCCCGCATCAGCCTGGCCTATGCCGCCGGCAAGCGCGCTTCCCGCAAGTTCGATCCCGAGACCCTGGAGTATATCATCAACCCCAACAGCGGTAAGCCCCTGAAGGACGAGAACGGCAACGTGGTCATCGACCCTGAGACCGGCAAGCCCAAGAAGGATCCCAAGACCCAGGTGCCCTATACCGTGCTGGACGACATCTTCGAGATCGAGGCTCTGCCCGAGACCACCGAGAAGGAGATCGCCTATAAGAACTTCCGCCGGGAGGCCATCAAGCCCTACCGTCAGATGCGGATCCCCCAGCCCGACTTCGTGCTGTGCTGCAACAACATCTGCAACTGCATGACCAAGTGGTATGAGAACATCGCCCGTATGTGCAACATCCCCCTGATCATGATCGACATCCCCTACAACAACACTGTGGAGGTCCACGACACCAACGTGGCCTATGTCCGCGCCCAGTTTGACCAGGCCATCAAGGAGCTGGAGAAGCTGACCGGCAAGAAGTTCGACCAGGAGAAGTTCGACCAGGCCTGTGCCAACGCCAACCGCACCGCCAGTGCCTGGCTGCGCGTCTGTGACTACCTGCAGTACAAGCCCGCTCCCTACTCCGGCTTCGACCTGTTCAACCACATGGCCGACATCGTGACCGCCCGTGCCAAGCCCCAGGCCGCCGAGGCCTTCGAGCTGCTGGAGAAGGACCTGGAGAAGGCCATCAAGGAAGGCACCTCCACCACGCCCTTCCCCGAGAAGTACCGCGTCATGTTCGAAGGCATCCCCTGCTGGCCCAAGCTGCCCAACCTGTTTAAGCCTCTGAAGGCCAACGGCGTCAACGTCACCGCCGTGGTGTACGCTCCCGCTTTCGGCTTTGTGTACAACGGACTGGACGAGATGGCCCGTGCCTATTACAAGGCCCCCAACTCCGTGTGTATCGAGCAGGGCGTGGATTGGCGTGAGGGCATCTGCCGGGACAACAAGGTGGACGGCGTGCTGGTCCACTACAACCGCTCCTGTAAGCCCTGGTCCGGCTATATGGCCGAGATGCAACGCCGCTTTACCAAGGATCTGGGTGTGCCCTGCGCCGGTTTCGACGGCGACCAGGCCGATCCCCGGAACTTTAACGAGGCCCAGTATGAGACCCGTGTCCAGGGTCTGGTCGAGGCCATGGAGGCCAATCAAGCTGCGAAGGAGGGCGCTGAGAAATGAGCACCGAGGTTTTTCTGAACGAGTTTGCGGAGATTTCCGAGCATCCTTACCGGATCCTCTCCCAGTACAAGAAGGAAGGTAAGAAGGTCATCGGCGTGCTGCCCTACTACGCTCCCGCGGAGCTGGTGGTTGCCGCCGGCATGGTGCCCATGGGCATCTGGGGCAGCAACAAGAAGACCATCGCCCATGCCAAGGAGTACTGCGCCACCTTCTACTGCACCATCGCTCAGCTGGCCCTGGAGATGCTGCTGGACGGCACTCTGGATCAGCTGGACGGCCTCATCACCCCCACCATCTGCGACACCCTGCGCCCCATGAGCCAGAACTTCCGCGTGGCCATGGAGGGCAAGCTGCCCTGCATCTTCCTGGCCCATCCCCAGCAGCGCAAGCCCGCCTTCGGCCTGCAGTTCACCATGGACCAGTATCAGCACATCAAGACTGAGCTGGAGAAGATCGCCGGCAAGACCATCACCGATGACGATCTGCGCGCCGCCATCAAGGTGATGAACAAGAACCGCGCCGCCCGCCGCGCCTTCGTGCAGCTGGCCAACGAGCACTGCGACGTGATCTCCGCTGTGAAGCGCTCCGCCGTGCTGCGCGCCGCCTGGTTCATGGAGCCCGCCGCCTATGCGGAGAAGCTGGAGGCCCTGAACGCCGAGCTGGCCAAGCTGCCCGCCGCCGACTGGAAGGGCAAGAAGATCGTCACCTCCGGCATCATCTGCGACAACCCCAAGCTGCTGCAGATCTTTGACGACAACAAGATCGCCATCGCCGCCGACGACGTGGCCCAGGAGAGCCGCGCGTTCCGTGTGGACGCCAGCGAGGAGGGCGATCCCATGATGGCCCTGGCCCAGCAGTTTGCCGACCAGGATTACGACATCCTCCTCTATGATGAGCACTCTGAGCAGAACCGCCGTGCCGACTTTGTGGTGGATAAGATCAAGAAGTCCGGCGCTCAGGGTCTGGTGCTGTTCATGCAGCAGTTCTGCGACCCCGAGGAGATGGAGTATCCCTACCTGAAGAAGGCGCTGGACGCCGCCGGGATCCCCCACATCAAGCTGGGTGTGGACCAGCAGATGCGGGACTTCGGCCAGGCCAGCACCGCTATCCAGGCGTTTGCGGACGTCCTGTAAGAGGTAGGCCGGCGGGATAAAAAATCTGCGGAGATTCTTGACAGTTATCCTGCAAAAATGATACAATGAACCCAATTTCGGTTCCCCACCTGAGCAAAATGACAGGTGGGGAATCGTGGCAAACGTCCGGTGGCCGACCAGGTCAGAAGGACACAAAGCCATATTTTTCAGAAAAGGGGAAAACAACTATGAACTACAATGTGACCGTCAACGGTAAGGTGTACAGCGTGACCGTGGAGAAGACCGGTGCCGCTGCTCCCGCTGCTGTTGCTGCCCCCGTAGCTGCCGCGCCTGTGGCTGCTCCCGCCCCCGCCGCCGCCCCCGCTCCTACTGCGGCTCCCGCTCCCGCTGCGGCTCCCGCCCCTGCTGCTGCTCCTGCCGCTGTGGCCGCTGGTGAGACCGCGGTGAACAGCCCCATGCCCGGTAACATCTTCAAGGTGGAGTGCTCTGTGGGTCAGAGCGTGAAGGCCGGCGATGTGCTGATCGTGCTGGAGGCCATGAAGATGGAGATCGAGGTCTCCGCTCCTGTGGACGGCACCGTCAAGTCTGTGGCCGTCAATGTGGGCGGCACTGTGAATACGGACGATCTGCTGGTCACCCTGGGCTGATAGGGGGGACATGATCCATGCCAAGTGTTGAGAAAGCGATTATTAATCCCTTTGAGCCGTTGAGCGTCGGCGAGGCTCTGCTGGTGGCCGCCTCCGGCCTGCTGGTGGTCTTTGTGATGCTGGCCATGCTGATGGCGGTTATTTGGGTCATTTCCAAGATCGTAGCCGCCCTTGAGGGGAAGAAGCCCGCCGCGGCTCCCGCCGCCAAGAAGGCTGCCGCCCCCGCTCCGGCTGCCGCCCCGGCGGCCCCCGCAGTGGATGAGGGAGAGCTGGTGGCCGTGATGATGGCCGCCATCGCTGAGGACTCCGGGATGTCCCCCAACTCCTTCCGCATTACCAGTGTGAGCGCGGCTCCTGCCGCCGCCCCTGCCGCGGCTCCCGCTGCCGCTCCGGCTCCTGCCGCCGCGCCTGCGGCTCCCGCTCCTGCCCCCGCTGCGGCTCCCGCTCCTGCCCCCGCTGCGGCTCCCGCCGCTGTGGCCGCCGGTGAGACCGCGGTGAACAGCCCCATGCCCGGCAACATCTTCAAGGTGGAGTGCAAGCCCGGCCAGGCTGTGAAGGCCGGCGACGTGCTGATCGTGCTGGAGGCCATGAAGATGGAGATCGAGGTCTCCGCTCCTGTGGATGGCACTGTCAAGTCTGTGGCCGTCAATGTGGGCGCCACTGTGAACACCGACGACCTGCTGGTCACCATCGGTTGAAAGGAGGGGTAAAGTATGGATTTCTTAGTTGAAGTTGTTACCAAAATCGCACAGGGTTCCGGCTTTGCCGCTCTGGACATCAAGACCGTTATCATGTTGGGCGTTGCCTGCGTCCTGCTGTATATGGGCATCGGCAAGGGCTTTGAGCCTCTGCTGCTGGTCCCCATCGCCTTCGGTATGCTGCTGGCCAATCTGCCTGTCACCGGCCTGTTTGCCGAGCCTGTCTATGACCCGGTAACGCACAGCGGTACGGTGGGCTTTATGTGGGTGCTCTATCAGGGCGTCCAGTATGCCATCTATCCGTCGATCATCTTTATGGGAATTGGCGCTATGACCGACTTCGGTCCTCTGCTGGCCAACCCCATGTCCCTGATGCTGGGCGCTGCCGCTCAGCTGGGCATCTTCGCCGCGTTCCTGATGGCCCTGGTCCTGGGCCCCATCACCGGCGGCGTGATCAGCTTTACTCCCGCTGACGCCGCTGCCATCGGCGTCATCGGCGGCGCGGATGGCCCCACCGCCATTCTGACGGCCTCCAAGCTGTCTGTGGAGCTGCTGCCGGCCATTGCCATTGCGGCTTACTCCTACATGGCTCTGATCCCCCTGATCCAGCCTCCTCTGATGCGCCTGATGACTACCAAGAAGATGCGTCAGGTCAAGATGAGCCAGCTGCGTGTGGTCTCCAAGACCGAGAAGATCATCTTCCCCATCGCTGTGACCATCTTCGTGGTGCTGCTGATCCCCGATACCGCTCCTCTGATCGGTATGCTCATGCTGGGCAACCTGTTCCGTGAGTGTGGTGTCACCGAGCGTCTGTCCGATACCGCCCAGAACGCTCTGATCAACATCGTCACCATCCCCCTGGGCCTGTCCGTGGGCTTCAAGGCCACTGCGGATCAGTTCCTGACTCCCCAGACTCTGGGTATCGTGGCGCTGGGCCTGACCGCCTTCCTGCTGTCCACCGCCGGCGGCCTGCTGCTGGGCGACCTGATGTACGTCCTCACCGGCGGCAAGGTCAACCCCCTGATTGGCTCTGCCGGTGTGTCCGCTGTGCCCATGGCTGCCCGTGTCTCCCAGGTCGAGGGCCAGAAGGAGAATCCCTCCAACTTCCTGCTCATGCACGCCATGGGCCCCAACGTGGCCGGCGTGATCGGTTCCGCCTGCGCGGCCGGTTTCATGATCAAGGTGTTCGGTGGCTGATCCTGTTTCCCAAACAAAAATATCGGACAGAGCGTGCGCTCTGTCCGATACTTTTTAGAGTCATCAAAAAGGCCGGTCTACATGACCGGCCTTTTTTGCACAAATCAGAAAATGCTCAGATACATTCTTCTGGACAGGCGCTCCAGGACCTGGATGCCGGCCACGCTGTTGCCCTTTTCATCCAGGGCCGGAGCAAAGATGCCCACGCCCATCCGGGTTGGGACGACCCCCATGATACCGCCGCCTACGCCGCTTTTGGCCGGGATGCCCACCCGGATGGCGAAGTCTCCGGAGCCGTCATACATCCCACAGGTCATCATGATGGCGTTGACATAGCGGGCGTATTCCGGCGGGAAGAGCTGTTCGTCCGACTGAAGGGCCTTGCCGTGGTTGGCCAGGACAAAGGCGATATTGGCCAGATCCTTGCTGTTGACCCGGATCGAACAGGCCTTGAAGTAGCAGTCCAGCACCTCCTCCACACCGTCCTCCAGCATCCCATAGGATTTGAGCAGGAAGGCCAGAGCGCGGTTCTTGCTACCGGTGCGCTTTTCGGAGAGGTAAACTGCCTCATCCAGGTCGATCTCCGGGTTGCCAGCCAGCTGCCGGGTGAAATTGAGCAGCCGCTGGAAGCGCTCCTCATAGCTGGAGCCGTGGATCAGGGTGCAGATGGCGATGGCGCCCATATTGACCATCGGGTTCAGATGGGCGCTGAGCAGGGGAGAGTCGGTCACATTGATGGCGTCAAAGGGCTTTCCGGTGGCCTCCACGCCCACTTTGGCGCGGACTACCTCCTCGCCGTTGTCCAACAGGGCGAGAAGCAGGAGGATCGGTTTGACAACGCTTTGGATGGTAAAGTGCTTGCGATAGGAGCCGGCCTGGTAGTGCCGTCCATCGCTGCGCAGGACGTAGATCCCCAGGTCGCTGGGGTCGCCCTTGGCCAGCTCCGGGATGTAGGTGGCGACTTTTCCATGAGCTGTGTAGGGCTGGCATTCTCTGAGCAGGGCATCCAACAGTTCTTCCATGTTATTCCATTCCTTTCGGCGTGGGATGCGGACCTTCGCCGCATCCGCAGGCGAATCTCATCACTCTTATTATATGCGATGTCGGGGTGCTTGTCCATCATGCCTGTAAAATTGAAACGTCCGCCGGTCCCGAACAGGGGAGCGGCGGACGCTTGAAGCCATTCCCTTGGATCAGAAGAGGGAAGTCAGGCTGTTGATGCCGATAACCAGAGAGATCAGGAACACCGCGGCGCCCAGCACATTCTGGATCATGCTGTTCTTGTACTGGCCCATAACGCGGCTGCGGCTGGTCACATAGACCAGGGTAAACACGATAATGGGGAGGAAGATGCCGTTGACGGCCTGGGCGGTCATGATGATCCAAATGGGGTTGAAGCCGGTGGCGGCCACGATGATGCCGGCCACGACCACGGCAATGTTCGTCCAGAAGAAGCGCTTATCCTTTTTGTTCATCTCCCAGCCAAACAGACCGGCCAGAACATAGGACACGCCCAGGGGGGTGATGACCGCGGAGGAGATCCCGGCGGCAATCAGGCCCATAGCCAGGAAGGGGACGGAGAAGCTGCCCAGAGTGGGCTCCAGCTGGACGGCCATGTCAATGGCAGAGTTGACCTCCATACCGCGCATCACAGTACCGGCGGTGATCATCACAGAGCCGGTGATCAGGCCGCCGATGATCATGGAAACGGTGGTGTCGAACCGGGCCAGGGGGAGCTGCTTGGGGTCGTGCCAGGTCTTGCGGGAGGAGGTGGCGTGGATGAACATATTATAGGGGACGACGGTGGTGCCGATGAGGGAGACGCAGGTCATAATGGAGCCCTCGGGAACAGAGGGAAGCGCGCCGGAAAATACCGTGCCCAGGTCAGGCTTGACCACGATCATAGTCACCACAAAAACGATGGCCATCACGGAGACACAGACGGACAGCAGCTTTTCCAGGGATTTGACCGCGTCGCCAATGTTGATGATTACCAGGATACAGCAGCCCCAGATGGGTGCAATGATGTTGGAGGGGATCCCGGTGATGGCGGAGAGACCGATGGCGGTGCCGGTGAGGTCGCCGCCCATGTATGCAAATCCGCCCAGCGTGATCGCGGCCGCAACCAGAGCCACCATGAGCCATTTCAGGGGGGGACGGTCGGACAGGTCCTTGACCAGCTCCTCAGCCAGTCCGTTCTGGGTTACGATACCCAGCCGGGCGGCCATCTCCTGCATGACGATGACGGCGATGACAGAGAATACCACTGTCCACAGCAGCGCGTAGCCATAGCCCGCACCGGCTTTTGTGGCGCTGGTGACAGTACCTGGACCAATGAAGGAGCCGACGACCAGAATACCGGGGCCCATTGCCTTCAGCTTGTCCTTCAGTGTGTACCGGTCTTTGATTTCCATAGAGATCCCCACCTTAATTTTTGATTGACCGGGCGGCCCCGGTCCTGCTCTGTTCACGCTTCTTTCCACTCACACTTGAAACGATAATATCGTTTCAAAAACTATATTATCATTATAATGGGAGGGGGGCAGATTGTCAAGAAAAAAAGAGAGAGGAAGAAGAAAAATGTGAATCTTAACAAGAGATTGGAAAAACTATTGCCGTGAGCAAGAAATTATTGTAAAATACACAAAAAAGGACCTGTACCTGGTGGTTTACCAATGGGTCTAACCGAGATTGCGAGGGATCCGAAATGCCTGAGAAAGAGGTACGGGTGATTCAATCTGTCCAGCGGGCGATCGATATCATCAACTGCTTCGATGAGCACGAGCTGAAGCTGACGCTGCCGCAGATCAGCGCCAAGCTGGAGCTGAACATCAACACGGTCCGGGGGCTGGTGAATACCCTGGTGGCCAACGGCTACCTGGAGCATGTGGCAGATGGGAACTGCTATATGCTGGGACTGGCCTTCCTGCCGAAGGCGGATCTGGCCGGGGCCAACGACATTGACCGCCTGCGCAGCCGGGTGCGTCCGAGCCTGGAGCTGATCGCCGACCGCTTTCAGGTATCAGCCCGGATGCAGATCATCAGCAACGACAATATTTTTGCGGTGGAGGTGGTCAACCCCATCGATTCCCACTATATTTTCCTGACCCGCCTCAATGCGGTGTTTACCCTGAATGCTACGGCCTCCGGCAAGCTGGTGCTCTATTACATGGACCAGCCCAGACGGGAGGCGTTTTACCGCACTTTCGCCCCCAACAAGTATACCCGTCACACCATGACCACCCGGGAGGAACTGGAGGCGGACCTGGAGCAGATCCGCCTGCGGGGCTACTCCACAGAGTTTGACGAGTTCGGGGTGGGGATCAGTTGTATCGCGGTGCCCATCCTGCGGTGCAACGGCAGTCTGTACGGGACGGTGAGCATCGTGGCTTCTTCCTCCGTAGTGCAGGAGGTGGCGCAGCAGGCCCTTCCGCCAATGCGGGAGTTTGCCGCATTTGTTCGGAAGGAGCTGTTGTGATTGGATAGCTCCGGCTAATGGAAGCACCTATAAAAATATTGGGACCGTCCGGCTGGACGGTCCCAATATTTTTATAGGACGAGAGGGAAGAAAAGCTGTATGAGCGTCATTTGTTGGCAAAGCGGTGCTGAGCCACACCATTCATAAAATAGAGGGCCATCCAGCAGGCTGTGTGGGCGGACTGGTGGGCGCCGCAGGTCTCCGGATAGATCTCGACAAAGTCGAAGGCGCCCGCACCGGCCTTACCGGCCTCGTGGAGCATCATGGCAACCTCGAAAGAGGTGGGGCCGCAGGGATCAAAGGGGCCCTGGGGGTTGGCGGCGGCATCCAGTACATCAGAGCAGACGGTGACGTAGATCACGTCGGTGTCCTTGCTGACGATGTCGATGGCCTTCTGAATGGAGGCCTGCCAGCCGTTGAGCTTGATCTCCCGGGCGGTGATCACAGTGGCGCCGGCCTTCTGGGCCTCGATGCGCTCCTGATGGTGGTTGCGGGGGCCGCGGATGCCGATGTGGACGATCTTGGTGGAGTCAAAGTTCTCATCCCCATATAGGCGGTTGAAGGGAGAGCAGCGGGAGTACAGGTCATCGCCGAAGGTGGGCATGGTGTCAAGATGGGCGTCAAAGTGCAGCACACCCACGCGCTTCTTGTGGCGGGTGCACAACTCACTGATCAGCGGATAGGAGATGGAGTGATCGCCGCCGAAAGTGATGGGCACACAGCCGGCATCCAGGATCTCGCCGATCCCCTTCCGCATGGAGGCGAAGCTGTACTCATAGCTGCCGTTCTGGATGGGGATATCGCCGTAGTCGCAGCAGCTCATATAGTCGAAGGTATCGAAGTCATAGTCGGGGAGATAACCCACATAGCGGGTGGAGACGGAGCGGATGGTCTTGGGGGCAACCACGCAGGAGGAGAAGCCGCCATAGGTACAGCCGCCTTCGAAGGGCACACCCATGACCGCAAAGTCATACTGCTTCAATTCCTCCGCCGTTTTGGCGGTGGGCATCCCCATAAAGGAGGGGACACCACTGTAAATTTCATTTGGGACGACACCGGGCTGATAGATGGTAGGTACCGTTTTCAAGTTGAACACACCCCTTTATCTCGAGTAACGATATTATCGTTTTTATCACGATAATTACACAAATATTATGGCACGAAGGGAACGGGATGTCAAGTGTTTTATCCCGTTCCGGTCACCGGTCTGCCGCAGTCAGCGCCTGTACTGCGTCCGAGGTGTTCCCTGTGCTGAGGAGGAAAATGGTATAGTTGGTGCGGCCGGAGACAGCAACATAGTCGGAGGCCACCACATTGGCAGGGGGAGTGGAGCCCAGGAAGGCAGAGTCCAGCGTCTCGATGTCCGCATGGGAGGGGATGGGAGCGAGGTTGGTCTCGGCAAAGAAGAATTCGTATGTGCCGGGACGGATGCGTTTATAGCTGGTGGTCTCCTTAAACCGGACGTCTGTGTAGATCACCCGGCCATCCGCCAGAAGGACATCCAAAGGGTTGCTGTAATAGGCCAGATTGCTGACCCGGAGATTGGAGTAGCGGCCGGTGGGCGGACAGCACCGGTCTGAGATCTGGAGCAGATCCAGACCGCCGGCCCGGAGGATGACGGCCAGGGTTGAGACGCTCCCAGCGTCGAAGGGAATGCTCTTTTGCAGATAAATATAGCCGTCCAGACCGGCCACTGACACGGTATGATACCCGGCCCGCAGACGGCGGTAGGGGGAGAGGCTGCCGCTCCCCAGGAATCGGACGGCCCGGACGCCGTCGATGAGGATCTGAAAGGAGGGATAGCCGTAAGCGGCGTTGAGGAAGCGGGCCTGAGCCGCGGCGGGCCATACAGGGATGCTGGGGATCCCGCTCCCCTGGCCGCCTGGATAGACAGGCCCTCCCTCACCGGGGTTGGGAAGGGGGATCACGGGGACGCCGCCGCCGGAGTCCACCGGGCCTCCCTCGCCCGGGTTGGGAAGGGGGATCACGGGAACGCCGCCGCCGGAGTCCACCGGGCCTCCCTCGCCCGGGTTGGGGAGAGGAATCACAGGGACGCCGCTGCCGGAGTCCACCGGGCCTCCCTCGCCTGGGTTGGGAAGGGGGATCACAGGGACGCCGCCGCCGGAAGATCTGCCGGAGCTGGGTTGGGAGAGATGACACATGGTATGGATCGGGCCCGCCGAGAGGCGGCGGGTCCGGCCTCCTTTCTATTCGATGCTCCATCCTATTCCCGGTTCAGGGGCCTGGTGCGAAGAAAGGGCCCGGGATGCAAAACAGCCCTCCGAGCCATTCGGAGGGCTGTAAAAGTTCTGTTTCAGATCAGACCGCGCCGTTCAGGACGGGGGCCAGCAGCACCCGGCCCGTGCCGCGGTAGACGTTGACCAGGCCCTCGCCGGAGGCGGCGGAGCCGACCAGGGACTTGCCGGAGCGCTCCACAGTGAAATTCAGGCTGCCGCTCCAGGCGATGGCCATGTTGCCATCCACCTTCAGCACGTCGTCCTGAAGGGTGATCTCCACCAGCTCCTCCTTGGGGCAGAGGGACTCCAGGCAGACTACGCCGCTGCCCGCGATGCCCAGGTTGAACAGGCCCTCATTGCCGGCCACCGCCGAGGAGAAGTTGGACCGCATGACCGCTTTGTGCTTCAGTCTGGAGTCACAGGCCAGGAACAGACCGTCGTCCAGAACGATGGAGCCGTTCCAGTCGGCCAGATCCAGCAGGAGAATATGCTGATAGGTAGGCTCCAGGACCAGGGTGCCGTCCCCGGTATATTCCGGTTTGATGGCGCTCTCACCGGTGACGCTGCCCCGAAGGGCTTTGCCGAACAGGTCGCCCACCCCCTTGACGCCGGTGGTGGCGTTGACGTTGCCCACCGTCCACTGCATGGCTCCGGCCTGGAGGGTGATATTTGCCTTGCTCAGGTCACAGATGACCTGGCGCTTGCGCACATTCATGGCGTTGCAGTAATAGGCCAGCTGGGCGCTGCCAGGCATGACACTCAGGTCCTTCTGGTATTCTATCACGGTAAATGGGCCCAGGGAGTCGAGGATCTTGACGTCGTCATTGTTGGTAAAATTGTTGATCTGATACATGGCGTTCATCCTTTCTTCTGCGGCTGCCGGAGCGGAGCCGGGTGGTCCTGCCTGGATTATATCACAGGAGCCGGCGGCGGTCGAGAACTTTCAAAAGATTTTGCCTGCCAGCGGTGGGATCAGCAGAGCCCGGGGTACTGGTGTTGAGAGGCCGTTTCCTCAAAATTGCGGCACAGGGCAATAAAATCCCGGGCCTGTGCGGTCAGAAATTTGTCCCGGTGATAGACGATCCGGAATTTCCGGTGGAACTCCAGCCCCTCCACAGTAACGGCGGACACCAGCCCGCGCTCCAAAGGGGCGGACACCATGCGGTAGGGCAGCACCGCAATGCCCAGGCCGCTGATGACCGCGTTGACCAGTGCGGTGGTGCTGGTGGCCTCCCAGGTGGGGGAGACGGTGAAGCCAGCCTGCTCCGTTACCCGCTCAAATTCCTCCCGTGTGCCGCTGCCCCGCTCCCGAAGCAGGAACTTCTGCTGACGGAATTCTGTCTGGGACAAGTGCTGACCAGGGCGGAAGGGGCCGTCTGTGGGGGTAATGACGACCAGATGGTCCTCCATATACTCTTCAGACTGCAGAGCGGGGACGTGGGGCACCCCTTCCATCAGGGCCAGGTCCAGCAGGTTGTCCATGAGTTTCTGCTCCAGCAACTTAGAGGGGGCCATCGTGGCCTGGATCTCCGCCCCGGGATGAAGGGCGCGGAAGCGCTTGACATAGCCGGGAAGGAACTGGGAGCCAATGGTGATGCTGGCCCCCACCCGAAGCAGCACGCAGCGGTCCCAACCGTGCAGCTGCCGCTCCATGTCGTCAAACAGGGCCGCGATGCGGGAGGCGTAGGAGGCGAAGCGCTCCCCGGTCGCGGTGATGCACAGCCGCCGGCCGATCCGGTCGAAGAGGACCACACCGTAGTGTGCCTCCAGTTCCCGGAGGGCCAGGCTTACCGCGGGCTGGGTCATGTGCAGGGCCTCCGCCGCCCGAGTGGTGTTATAGTCGTGCTCGCAGAGGGCGAGAAAGATTTTCATGTGCCGCAGGGTCATGGTCCACACCTCTTATATTGATTTTATAATGAAATCAATATCATAATATTATTTCCCTTATTATTTTGCAAGGCTTATAATGTTCAGGAAAAGAAGGAGGGAGCGGATTTGAGTCAAAAGAAGAAGTACTGGACCCTGTTCCTGTCTACGTTCCAGCTCAGCGCGTTCACCTTTGGGGGCGGCTTTGTGATCATCCCCCTGATGCGCAAAAAGTTTGTGGAGAAGCTGAAGTGGATCGACGAACAGGAGATGCTGGACCTTACCGCCATCGCCCAGTCCTCGCCGGGGGCCATCGCAGTAAACGCGTCCATTCTGGTTGGCTACCGGGTGGCAGGGATCCCGGGGGCGCTGCTGACGGTGCTGGGCACCATCCTGCCGCCGCTGATCATCATTTCGGTGATCTCCATGTTTTACGCGGCCTTTCGGGATAACACCATTGTCAACATGGCAATGAATGGGATGCTGGCCGGTGTGGCGGCGGTGATCTGTGATGTGGTGCTCACCATGGGCGGCTCTGTGCTCCGGCAGAAACGGGTGCTCCCTGTGCTGGTTCTGGTGGGTTCTTTTGCGGCGGCCCGCTTCTGGGGCGTGAACATCATGGTGATCATTCTGGTCTGCGGCCTCATCGGCGCGGCGGACACCTGCTGCCAGGAGAAGAAAAAGAAGGAGGGGGGCGGGACATGATCTATGTGGAACTGCTGTGGAGCTTCTTTCAGATTGGGCTGTTCAGCATCGGCGGCGGCTATGCGGCTATGCCGCTGATCCAGCACCAGGTGGTGGACCTCCATCCGTGGCTGACCATGACTCAGTTTGCTGATATTATGACCATTGCGGAGATGACCCCCGGCCCCATTGCCATCAATTCTGCCACCTTTGTGGGGATCCAGGTGGCTGGACTGCCAGGGGCGCTGGTGGCTACGCTGGGGTGTATTCTGCCCTCCTGCATCATTGTGATGGCGCTGGCCTACCTCTATTACCGGTATAAGGGACTGTCTATGGTGCAGGGGATCCTGTCCGGGCTGCGGCCTGCGGTGGTTGCTATGATTACCTCCGCCGGGATCTCCCTGCTGATTTTGTCCCTCTATGGTGCGCAGGAGCTCCCCGCTGACCTGAGCGGCGTCGACTGGATCTCCATGGGCATTTTCACAGTGGCCATCCTGATCCTCCGCCGCTGGAAGGTGAACCCAATCTGGATCATGGCGGGCGCCGGCGCGGCAGGTGTCCTGCTGTACAGCATCCTGTAAATGTACAAGGCTGAAAAAGGCCAGGCCCACGGTTCCGCCGTGGGCCTGGTCCTCTTGATATTTTTTGGGGTAGTCGGGAGGTAGGGCTTACTGTTCCGCCCCAGCGGAGTCCGGTTTGGAGAGCAGCCAGCCCAGCACGCCGCCAACGATCGCGGGGATAAGCCAGCCGAAGCCATAGTCATAAAAGGGGAGGCATGACACCAGGGGGAACAGCTTGAAGTAGGAGTGGAGGGCCAGTAGCAGGCTGGCGGCGGTAGCGCCCAGAGCCGCCCCCTTGTAAAGTCCTGGGCGGCGGATATGGTCCTGAAAGAACAGGAGGACCACCGTAGTCATAAAGGGGGGACAGATGACCGACAGGATGGGGGAGGCTGCCTCGATGATGGTGGACAGTCCCAGGTTGCAGATGGCACAGCCAATCACGCTGAGAATCATGATACCGGCGCGGTAGGAGAGACGGCCGTGGGTGATCCGCTGGAAATAAGAGGCAGTGGCTCCGAACAGGCCAATGGAGGTGGTCAGGCAGGCGAAACCCACCACGATGGCCAGGACGATCACGCCGAAGCGGCCCAGAAGCTGATGGGTGATGGCGACGATCAGACCGGCCTGGTCCAGTCCCTGGTCCAGAAACACACCAGCAGTGGCGCCCAGATAGGTCAGACCGCTGTATACCAGCGCCAGCAGGAGCCCGGCCACACAGGCAGTCCCGGCTACATGGCGGCGCTGCTGGGGCCAAGTCCTCAGGCCGGACTGGGACAGGGTATCTTGGATGATGACGGCAAAGCCGGCCACCGAGATGATGTCCATGGCCTGATACCCAGCCAGAAGGCCGTCTTGGACGATGTTGGGAGAGACGGGGGGCTCAATGGGCCCGATGGGGTGCAGGATGCCCGCCAGAATCAGCACCAGAATACCCAGGATCAGCACCGGCGTCAGGCACCGGCCCACAATGTCCACCACACGGGTGGGGCGGATGGTCAGCAGAAAGACCACAGCAAAAAACAGAATGGAGAAGGGGAGCAGGTCCAGCTTGTCCGTCAGCGGCTGGATGGCCATTTCATAGGTGGTGGCGGCGGTACGGGGGGGCGCGATGAATACGCCGGTGCACAGAATGGCCGCCGTGTTCAGCACCGCGCCGGGAGCGGCGCCCACCGATTTCTGCATGGCCCGGATGCTGCCGCCGCCGTGGAGCATGGCGTGAATCCCCACACAGGAGAGGATCTCCACGAGAAAAAAGCTGAGGAAACCGGCGATCCACTGGCTTCCGCCGGTCATGCCCAGATAGGGAGGAAAGATCAGGTTTCCAGCCCCAAAGAACATAGCGAACAGCGCAAAGCCGGAGACAAGAATGCTGCCTGTACCCATGAATGATACCTCCAAAAAAGAAAATCCGCCGGATGACGGATGAATATTTTACTTTATCATACCGAATCTTGCACTGATATGCAAGAGAAACTTCAAACAATATTTTTAGAGGGGTAAAAAATGCATCTTGTTTTATAACTTGATTGAAAACAGCGAAAATTCTGATTTGTGGTTATATTTGATGAGATCAACAATCGTGCAAGCTGGAAGACGGTCATTTACCATCAAAAAACACGCCAGCCGCTCGGTGATCCAGGCGGCTGGCGTGGAGAAGATACAATGCATTACTTGGTATAGTCTACATGAAGTAGGTCGTGGCGCTGATCCGGGGTATAGGCGTCCATCATGGAGGTGACCACCGGGTTGTACTCCGCCCGCTTGAAGGGAGCGGAGCGGTCGGCGGCATACAGGCCGGCAGTGCGCTCCTGCTTCTTCTGCTTCAGGCCATAGGGCTGGCCCGCGCCGCCCACGCAGCCGCCGGGGCAGGTCATGACCTCGATCAGGTCGTAGTAAGCGTTGCCCGCATCGATCTCCTTTAACAGCTCCTGGGCATGGATCAGGCCGTGGACCACAGCCAGATGGATCTCCCGGTCGCCCACCTGAACGGTGGCCTCCCGGATGGAGTCGTTTCCGCGGAGGGGGGAGTATTCCAGGGCGCGCAGGGTATTCCGGGATTTGTCCGGCATACAGTGGCGCACCACGGCCTCGGCCACACCGCCCGTGGTGCCGTAGATGGTGGCGGAGCCGGAGCCCAGTCCGAAGGGGAGGTCGGGGGCCTCCAGCTCCATCTGGGGCAGCTGAATGCCGGACTCCTTGATCATATTGATGATTTCCTGGGTGGTGAGCACCAGATCCACGTCGGGCTTTCCGTTGTGGCGGAACTGGGGGCGCGCGGCCTCCATTTTCTTGGCGGTGCAGGGCATGATGGCGATGTGGAAGGTGGTCCGCCCGTCCTGGGCGTCCTTCTCCTGATAGTGCTCCCGGACGATGGAGGCGAACATCTCCATGGGGGATTTGCAGGTGGAGATATGCTTGAGGTATTTGGGGTTCTCCAGCTCCAGATACTTCACCCAGGCGGGGCAGCAGGAGGTGAACATGGGGAAGGGGCCGCCGTTTTCCAGCCGGGCCAGGAACTCCCGGGACTCCTCAATGGTGGTGAAATCGGCGGCAAAGGTGGTGTCATAGATCTCGTCCACCCCCATGTACTTCAGGGCGGTGACCAGTTGGTCCAGGGCATTGGAGCCGGCGGGCAGGCCGAAGGCCTCGCCCACGGCCACCCGGACCGCGGGAGCGATCTGGACCACGGTGCGGACCTTGGGGTCGTGGATGGCCCGCCAGGCCTTGCCGATCTGGTTATAGACCGTGATGGCGCCGGTGGGGCAGACGGCGGAGCACTGTCCGCAGCTGATGCAGTGGGTCTCGGACAGGGTGCGGTTGAAGGCGGGGGAGACGCGCATATTATAGCCCCGCTGGGCAAAGTCGATGATGCCCATGCCGATGGTCTCGCCGCACACCCGGACGCAGTCGCCGCACAGGATGCACTTGCTGGGGTCCCGGACCACGGCAGGGCTGCTGTCGTCCAGCTGGGACTCCTCCCGGCTGTCCCCAAAACGCACCCGGCGCACGCCGAAGCGCATGGCCAGCTCCTGAAGGCGGCAGTCGCCGCTCTTCTCGCAGGTGGTGCAGGAGCAGTTGTGAGAGGCCAGCAGCAGTTCCAGGATCATCCGGCGGTGCTTCAGCAGCCGGGCGGTGTTGGTGCGGATGGACAGCCCATCCCGGGGCTTCATAGAGCAGGAGGTCTCGATCTTGCCCCGCTCGTCCTCCACCACGCACATCCGGCAGGCCCCGTAGACGGACAGGTCGGAGTAATAGCAGAAGGTGGGCATCTCGATGCCGGCCTTGCGGATGACAGACAGCACGTTGGTCTCCCCGTCGAAGGGGACCCGCTGGCCGTCGATGTACATGATTCCCTTTGCCATAGTGCTCACTCCTCCCGAATGGCGCCGAAGGGACAGCAGCCCCAGCACGCGCCGCACTTGATGCATTTTTCCGTATCGATGACGTGGGGCATCCGGATCTGGCCGGAGATGGCCTCCATAGGGCACTGCCGCATACACTTGCCGCAGCCCTTGCACAACTCAGGATCGATGTGGAGCTCCTTCTTCCGGCCGTTGCAGTGAGGGCAGTGCTTCTCCACCACATGGGCCAGATATTCGTCCCGAAAATATTTCAGGGTGCTCTGCACCGGCTTGCAGGCGGACTGGCCCAGGCCGCACAGGGCGGTCTCTGTGATGGTGCTGGACAGGTCCTCCAGCAGGTCCAGGTCCTCCAGGCTGCCCTCGTTGTTCACGATGCGGGTGAGGATCTCCAGCATCCGGCGGGTGCCCTCCCGGCAGGGGACGCACTTGCCGCAGGACTCGTTCTGGGTGAAGTTCATAAAGAAACGGGCCACTTCCACCATGCAGGTGTCCTCATCCATGACCACCAGGCCGCCGGAGCCGATCATGGCCCCCACTTTTTTTAGAGAGTCGAAGTCCAGGGGCATATCCAGATGCTCCTCGGTGAGACAGCCGCCGGAGGGGCCGCCGATCTGCACCGCCTTGAACTTCTTGCCGTCCTTGATGCCGCCGCCGATCTCGAAGATGATCTGGCGCAGGGTGGTGCCCATGGGGACCTCGATCAGGCCGGTGTTGACCACGTTGCCCGTGAGGGCGAAGGCCTTCGTCCCGTGGCTGCGCTCGGTGCCGATGGAGCGGTACCAGGCGGAGCCACGGCGGATGATGAGGGGGACGTTGGAGAAGGTCTCAACATTGTTGAGCACGGTGGGCCGGGCCCACAGGCCCTGCTCCACGGTGCGGGGAGGCTTGACCCGCGGCATGCCCCGGTTGCCCTCGATGGAGGCGGTGAGGGCGGAGCCCTCGCCGCAGACAAAGGCGCCGGCCCCCCGGTTCACATGGAGGTGGAAGCAGAAGTCGGTGCCCAGGATGTTGTCGCCCAGCAGGCCCATCTCCTCCGCCTTGGCGATGGCCGTTTTCAGGCGGGAGACCGCCAGCGGGTACTCTGCGCGGACATAGATATAGCCCTCGTCGCTGCCGGCAGCCACGGCGGCGATGAGCATTCCCTCGATGATGGAGTGGGGGTTGCCCTCCATGATGGAGCGGTCCATAAAGGCGCCTGGGTCGCCTTCGTCGCCGTTGCACACCACATACTTCTTCCCGGTGGGCTGGAGACGGACGCTCTCCCACTTGCGGCCGGCGGGGAAGCCGCCGCCGCCCCGGCCCCGGAGGCCGGAGTCGGAGATCTCCTTGCAGATGGCCTCATCGGTCATTTCAAACAGCGCCTGCTCGAAGGCGGAGTAGCCGTCCCGGGCGATGTACTCGTCGATGTCCTCCGCATCGGTGGTGCCGCAGTTCTCCAGCACCACCCGCTGCTGCTTGTGATAGAAGGGGATCTCCTCGTGCTTGGCGTAGGTGACCCCGTCCAGCTGGTAGAGCAGGCGGGGGATCAGCTCGCCCTGAAGGAGCGTCTTTTCGATGATCTCGTCACAGTCCTCCAGGTGGACATGGGTATAAAGGATGCCATCCGGCTCGATCTGGAGCAGGGGGCCCATCTCACAGAAGCCGTGGCAGCCGCTTTTTTTCAGATGGAGGTCATGGGCCTCATCGGGGGCCTCGGGCTCACCCTCATGGATCAGGCTGATGTGGACCTCCATCCCACGGCGCTGGCACTCCGCCTGGATATAGTCATAGATCTCCAGGGAGCCGCCGGCAATGCAGCCGGTTCCGGCACAGATCAGCACCTGCTTCTTCTGGGCCTCCAGGGCCCGCTTGTCCCGCAGCTGACGGACCTTGAACTGCTCGCGGGTCAGCTTTCCAGCGGTCATCATAGGGCGGCTTCCTCCTTTTTCAACTCCTCCAGCAGCTCGATGGCCAGCTCGGGGGTCATTTTGGAATGGACTTTGTCGTTGACGGTGACCACTGGGGCCAGCCCGCAGGCGCCCAGGCAGGCCACGGTCTCCAGGGTGAACAGCCCGTCGGCGGAGGTCTTTTGCTTGCCCTCCAGCTCCAGGTACTCCCGGATGGCGGTATAGATGGGCTGGGACTTCCGCACGTGGCAGGCGGTGCCGTCACACACCTTGATGATGTATTTGCCCTTGGCCTCCAGAGAAAAGTTCTCATAGAAGGTGGCGACGCTGTATACCTTGGCCACGCCGACATCCAGCTTTTCGGCGATCCGCTCCAGAACCTCCGGGCTGAGATATTTGTACTCCGCCTGGATGTCCTGCATGATGGCGATCAGGTGGTGGCGCTGGCAGCCGTAGGAGTCAATGATCTGATCCACACGGTCCATAGAAATGCCAGTGGACATGGGAAAACACCTCCGCGTTCTGAAATTCCGGATGAGATCCGGGCACACTTCTCCACATAATATACATCATAAGGGATGAAGAAACGGAAATCTATTGGGCATTATACTGAAAAATTAGAATCATTCCGGGACTGAAAAAATAGAAAAATGAAGGAAAAATTGCAAAATTTGCGTGGAAGCCGGGGCGGGAATGGGGTTCCGCATGCCGGAGAATGTGCAAAATCGATTTGTCGCATTTGCCTTGTTCCTGTTATGAGATTTTAGAAGGTTTGACCAAAGAGAGTGGTTTGTGGTAGGATAAAAAGGAACAGTTTGACAAGGGGGAGAGGTCCCCTGGAAAGGAACCAGCTATGGATTGGAAACACATTTTGCCGGACCTGTGCCGCGGCCGCATTGAGAGCCGCTTTGTGCCCGCTGAAAGCGGACTTCCCGTGGGAGCCAGCCGCTTCGGCGGACAGCCGGACGTGCCCGCCGGCTTTACCTGGCCTGTCTTTGAGACTGCGGTCCCGGAGGACGAGACTGTCAAGCCCCGCCCCCTGGCGTTCCTGGCCCAGTTTGACTGCGCCAGCCTGGCTCCGCTGGACCGGGAGGGCTTACTGCCCAAAACGGGGCTGCTGTCCTTCTTCTATGAGCTGGGCTCCCAGCGGTGGGGCTATGACCCCAAAGACGCGGGCTGCGCCAGGGTCTACTGGTTCGACGGAGCGCCCCTGGCCCCGGCGGGTTTCCCGGTAGATCTGCCGGAGGACTTCCGGCTGCCGGAGCTGGCGGCGGAGCTGTCCGCCGGCGTGGACGCCCCGGATTTTCAGGACGCCTGTCCCGCCCTGGGGTACGACTGGACGGCCAACGACTACCGCTATTTTGACGCGGCCCGGCGGGAGCTGGGACTGGACTATCCGGCGAATCTGAGCAAGCTGCTGGGCTGGCCGGACATTATCCAGAACAACATGACCCTGGAGTGTGAACTGGTCTCCCGGGGGCACTACCTGGGAGGCAAGTGGGAGAGTGTCCCGTTGGAGGAGCGGGACCAGCTCCGGAAGCCCAGCGTGGAGGGGTGGCAGCTGCTGTTCCAGCTGGACACTGTGGAGAGCGGCGGCTTCGAGCTGATGTTCGGTGACTGCGGGCGCATCTATTTTTACATTCGGAACGAGGATCTGGCGGCCCGGCGGTTTGACCGGGTGTGGCTGATCCAGCAGTGCTGCTGACAGGGAGGGACGGAGCATGAAGCTTGGGATCGTCTTTCAGGGGGAGTGCCGCAACAAGGACAACGTGGTCCGGGCGGTGCAGCGGATGGCAAAGGAGAAGGGCTACCGTGTGGGCGCCTGGAAGGAGGGGATGCGGGTGGTGCTGTGTCCCACCGGATACGTGGATCTGGGCTGGGTCCCGGTGCGGAGCTTTTTTGGCCGGTGGAAGATCACCGGCAGCTGTGTCAGCGTGCCCGCGGGCCCCGGCTTTCACCGGGCGGCGGCGGAGCTGATCCAGGCGCTGGGCGAGAAAGAAATCAAGGATATGGAGTGGAAGGACAGCACCAACTATCTGGAGGATCCGGATTTTGAGGCCCTCCGCCGGGAGACCTTCGAGCCCTGGCTGGCGGAGCAGCTGAAGCAGGCCCTGGAGGAACTGGACCGGGATCCGGAGGGGGAGGTCCGCCTGTTCTGGGACGAGGACCAGTACTGGCCGGAGAAGGTCCCGGGGACGGTGGTGACGCCGGTGGGCCGCTTCTCCCGGCAATGGCTGGGGCAGCGGCTGGAGCGGGGGGCGCTCCGGGAGCTGAGCGAGCGGCTGTTCCTCTGGAACGAGCCGGGGCACGACGCCCGCTTCCACCGCAACTGCGCCCTGAAGCGGCTGTGGGAGGACTGCTATTTCGCGCCCTCCGACCGCAGCGGAGAGGACGCCCAGATCAACGGCCTGATTCTGGATGAGCTGGAAAAGTCGGCTCAAATGGATCCAGAGCTCCCTCTGCCGGTGGAGAGCTATCGGGAACTGTGCATCCTGGACGACCGGGGCTTCGGCCTGCCGGAGGACATCCCGGAACTGGAGGAGGAGTTTGCCCCCGGCTACCACAAGGGGGAGGTGACCCAGTCCTTTGACACCCTGCGCTTCCCGCTGCCCGGCGTGTACCGCTATGAGTGGAACGAGGACGGCCGGGGGGGCGGCGGCTGCATCTGGTGGGACGAGGAGAGCGACAGCCCCCTCTGGCGCGTCAGCGGCTACCGCAGCAAGAACGTGAAGGCGGCGTGGAACGCCGACCTGGCCGGCTTTTCTGATGTAGAGACCAGGGAGGAGCCTGGGTTCAGTGCCCACTGGGGCTGGAAGGAGCTGGAGCAGAGAACAGACCCGGAGAAACCTGTGTACCAGGTGCTGGGCGAGGTAGTGGCGGGCCCCACCCTGTTTGTATTTACCGTGACCTTCTCCCTGCCGGAGGAGCGAGAGGACATCTATGCCCGGATCCGCCGGATCGAGGCGGTGGAGAGAGAGGAGGGGTGACGGTGGAAAAGCGATGGATCCGCGCGGCGGTGTGCCAGCTGGGGGCGGAGTCACCCGACCCCGGGGAGAATCTGGACCGGGCGGAGGCGCTGGTGCGGGAGGCGGCCCGGGGGATGCCGGACCTGGACCTCATCCTGCTGCCAGAGTGCGTGGACTTTCTGGCCCGTTCCCCGGAGGAGGCGCTGGCGCAGGCCCAGCCCATCCCAGGCCCCTATACCATGCGGATGTCCCGCCTGGCCCGGGAGCTCCGCGTCAACCTGGTGCCCGGAAGCATCACGGAGCGGACGGAGTCGGGCAAGGTGCGCAATACCACGGTTTGGATCGACCGGGAGGGGGAGATCCTGGGGCGGTACTCCAAGATGCACCTGTTTGACGCCCTGAACTACCGGGAATCCGACCACGTCCAGGCGGGGGATGAGATCTGCCTGCTGGACACGGACATCGGCCGGGTGGGCATCCAGATCTGCTACGACTGCCGCTTTCCGGAGCTGGCCCGCACCCAGGTGCTGAAGGGGGCGGATCTGCTGTGCGTCATGGCCTGCTTCCCCCTGGGCGCTCCTCTGCCTGTCCGGACGGAGCACTGGGACCTGCTGATCGATTCCATGGCCCTGCTGAACCAGACCTGGGTATGCGCGGCCAACCAGTTTGGAACCGTAGCCGGCCAGCATCCCTTCGGACGCAGCCGGATCACCGATCCCTGGGGCACCGCGGTGGCGGTGGCCGGCGGGCGGCCCGGCGTCATCTACGGCGTGCTGGATCTGAAGTATCAGCGGGAGTGCCGGGAGCAGGTGGGCGGTCTGCACAACCGCCGCCCGGAGTTATACTTCCAGTAACAGGAAACGAACACGAGAAGATCCCCCGCGCCGGTTCACACGCCGGTGCGGGGGATCTGCATTTGTCTGCAGTTTAAAGAAAAAGGAAGGGGGCCGAATGTTACCCCGGATAGCAGCCTCCTCCGATGAACTCCCGCAGCAGGGAGGTGCGGGGTACGTCATCGGCAGGGACGGGCAGGAAATAGCTGAGGAATTTCAGCAGCCGCTTGGCTTCGATGTACTCCTCACAGTCCTTGGGCACGGCAAAGAGCAGCGGCTCCACATAGGGCTTCAGCAGGGCGGTCTCATAGAGCAGGGCGGAGTTGAAGATCACATCCGCACTGTCCTGGTGGGGGAAGATGTTCCGCTCCTCCCCACGGCGGACGGAGGGCCACAGCTGGATGGTGGCCCGGGCGTTATAGCCCCGGGTGCGGGCGTCCCGCTCGATCCGGCGGAGCAGGCGGGCATCTGTGGTGGGGATGCGGTTGTGGTCGTCCACATTCAGCGTGGTCAGACAGCTGATGTAGATGCGGTATTTGCTCTCCTTGGGCAGAGCGTGGGAGAACTGGTCGTTCAGACAGTGGATGCCCTCGATGACCAGGATGTCCTGGGGGCCCAGGATGAGCAGATCGCCGTTGTACTCCCGGGCGCCCTTTTTGAAGTTGAAGTGGGGGAGCTCCACCGTCTCGCCGTTCAGGAGCCGCACCATGTCCCGGTTGAACTGCTCCACATCCATGGCCCCCAGCCCCTCGAAGTCGTACTGGCCGTTTTCGTCCCGGGGGGTGTCCTCCCGGTTTTTGAAGTAGTTGTCGGTGGCGATGGCGTGGGGGCGCATCCCCCGGGCCAGCAGCTGGGTAGACAGGCGGTGGGAGAAGGTGGTCTTTCCCGAGGAGGAGGGACCGGCGATCATCACAAAGCGCACATCCCGCCGTTTGGCGATCTCCTCGGCGATGTCTCCGATCTGCTTCTCCATCAGGGCCTCCTGGGACAGGATCATTTGGGTGGCGCCCCCCTGGGAGATCCGCTGATTCATCTCCGCCACATTGGAGATGTGGAGTGCCTCCGAACGGAGGGCGGCGTCGTGGAGGGCCTGGAAGACCTTGATGGGGGGCGTGAACGCCCCGAGGCGGCAGGGGTCCCGCAGGTCGGGCAGCCGCAGGACGAAGCCGTCCTCGAAGATCTGGAGGGCGAACCACTTCAGATAGCTGGTGTCCGGGACCATGTACCCGTAAAAATAGTCGGAAAAATCCTCCAAGGAGTAGACGTTGACCCGGGAACTGATCCGAAAGCGGAGCAGCTGCGCCTTGTCCAGCATCCCGCGGCTGCGGAAGAGCTGCACCGCGTCCTCGGTGCAGAGGGAGCTTTTCCGAATGGGGACCGCCTGGCGGACCAGCTGGCGCATCCGCTCCTCCACCCGGTCCAGCAGGGCCTGATCCAGAATGAAATCTCCCTTGGCTCGGATGAACAGGGCGCGGCTGATGGAATACTCCACCGAGATGCGCTGGACGCGCTCCGTCCCCACCGTGTCATAAAAAGCGGCGAGCATCAGAAAGACTACGCTGCGCTCATAGGTCTGGCGTCCCGGCCGGTCCACCGCGGTGATCATGCGCAGGGTGCAGTCCCGGTCCAGGGGCTTGTTCAGCTCACACAGCTTTCCATCCCGGTCCACCAGGAGGATGTCGCTGGGATAGCGGTCCTGCGCATCAGCGGCGATGGCCTGATAGGGGGTGCCCAGGGGGTAGTCCCGGGCCTTCCCGTCTACGATCACAGTCCTTGTGCTTGTCATTTCCATGAAATAACCTCCTCTGCTCTGCGGAGCGTTCCCGTTCCGGCGGTGGTCCTGCCGTTCGGACGGGACTGCGGCAGGCTGAAGCGGGAGAAAAAACGCCGTGCAGCCTTGGCTGCACGGCGAACTTCCGTTCCGGTGGACAAGGCCCGGGGCCCGCCGTCCTCCTATTATACCAGACCGGGCGGGATCCTTCAAGACCGCCCCGGTCAGTGGAGAAGGATGTAATCAGCGGAGGCCCAGCCGGTGACCGCCTGCCCGGCGGCATCGGAAAAGAGGACCTGATACCAGCCTGGGGTATCGGTGTCCAGAAGGACCACCCGGCTTCCGTTGTTCAGACGGGAGATGACCGGGTCCTCCTGGCTGGGGCCGGAGCGCACCCGGAGGGTGGGCTCCGCGGTGACAAGGCCGATCTGCCCGGCGGGACCACACTGGAGGACTGCCTCCGCGGTGAGGGGGCCGCAGGAGGCTGTGATGGTGACGGAGGCATTCCCGCTGCCGGCGTAGACATTGGTGACGACGCCCTCCGGCGAGACCGCGGCCACGGAGGGATCGCTGGAGCGCCAGGTGACAGGCCCCTCGCCAATGGACAGCTGGGCGGTGAGCTGGAGGGACTCCGCCGAAGCCAGGGTCCCCTCCGTCTGGCTGAGGATCAGCTGGGCGTCCGGGTCCACCTGGGGGACGTCGGGGGTATCCGGGGACTCAGGGGTCTCGGGAGTCTCAGGCTGGCTGGCGGGGTCATAGGTGAGCAGCTGGTAGAGCAGGGCGGCCATCTCCGCCCGGGTCAGCTGCCCCTTGGGGTTGAGCACGCCGCCCGCGCCGCTGGCCAGGCCCTGGGACACCAGGGCGGCCGCGTGGGGCCGGGCGTACTCCGCGATCTGGTCCCGGTCAGCGAACCGGTCCAGCACAGTGAGGTCGGGCTCCGGGCTGCTCAGGCCCAGCAGGGGCATGGCCTGGTGCAGGATGGTGAAGGCCTGCTCCCGGGTGACCAGGTCGGTAGGGCCGAACAGGCCCTCCGCCACGCCGGAGACCAGGTGGTTGGCACTGGCCCAGGTGATGGCCTGGGCGTAGTAGTCGGAGGGGGAAACGTCAGAGAAGCCGGACGAGCCGGTGACCGCGGGCTTGCCCAGGGCGTTATACAGCATCAGCACAAAGTCGCCACGGCGGATGGAGTGGTCCCGGCCGAACTCCGTGCTGGAGACGCCGCTGACGATGCCGTGCTCATAGCAGTATTCCACCGCCGGATAGGACCAGTGCTCCGGGGTCACATCGTTGTGGACGTTCTCAAGCCCCACAGTCACCTTGCTGGTGAGCCCGCCGGCAGTGGCGGTGATGGTCCCGCTGCTGCCCGTTCCGCCGGAGGTAAACACGCCGTCCTGGGTGATGCTGCCCACATTGCCCTCCACGCTCCAGGTCACTCCTCCGGAGCCGGGACGCAGGGCCTCACGGGACCAGTAGGAGCCGGAGGCGGCCAGCTGGACGCTCTCCCCGGCCTCCAGCGTGAGGGCGGTGAGGGGGGAGGTGCTGCTCGCCCTGGAGACGGTGAGGGAGGTCAGCGTATCCACCACATGGATCTGGGCGGAGCCTGTCAGGTCCAGATCCCGGGAACGGATGGCGATCTCGTCCGTTCCCGCTCTGTCCCCAGCGGTGTAGATACTGCCATTGAAAGAGCCCAGCTCATTTTTGGAGGAGAACTCAGCGTCGGAGACGCGGCTGGAGACGGTGGCGGCGCCGCCGTCCACGGCGGCCACATCGCCCAGAGTCAGGGAGGAACCGGTGAGCACGGTCAGACCGTCCTGCTGAAGGGCCAGGCGCTCCGGCTCCCGGTCCGTGGGGGCGTCGGTGACCAGCAGGATGAAGGTGGCGCAGGCCCGGAGAGAGCCGCCGGAGGGGGAGTTGTCCACCGCCGGGGCGCTGCTGCCCGGGAGCAGGACACTGAGGGTTGTGGAGCCGCCGCCGTCCAGGTTCACTGCCCACTGACAGCCCTGCTGGAGCAGCTCGTCAGCCAGGTCCTTCTGGGTCAGACCGGCGGAGTAGCCGGACTGCCGGCCGTCCACCGCGTAGAACACCATGGTGCCGTCCTCCTTCACCCCCACTGCGGTGCGGGGAGCCTGGCCGGTGGCATAGTGCCAGGTGGAGCTGTCCGTCATTTTTCCGCCAGCGATCATGATGTCGCCGCAGCCCCCCGCCCACTGGGCGTCGGAGATGGCGCGGTCAGAGCAGGAGGCGGACAGGGTGACCTTGTCCCCCACCTGATAGCTGGCGAACAGCTCGGAAAAGCCGGATTCATAGGCGGCAGTGAGGATATAGTTGTCCTCGCCGATGGTGACGGCGTCCTGGGCCTCAAAGACCTCCGTGACCTCCAAAGTAAGCTCGCCGTTGACGGTGAGGGGGGTGTCCCGGTCATCCTCTGTGACTTGGAAACGGACCATCCGGCCGCCGGCGGAGTCGGTGCGGGTGGAGACGGAGGAGAAGTCCTCATTATAAAGGTAGAGTCCGCCGGAGGAGTTGCGCCACTTGTTGAAGTGGGTGAGGGAGACCGAGCTGTCATCCCGGCGGTTGGTCAGGGTGAGTTCCACCTGTGGGGAGGCGGACAGCTCCAGACGGCCGTCCACCACGGAGATGGCATGGTTTCCCTCCGGGCTGGACTTGTATACCCCCTCCTCGATGGAGATGCCGTTGGGGATGCCGCTGCCCATAGTGAAAAAGTCGCTATTGATGCCGCCCACCACATGGTATCCCAAACTCTCTGCATAGCTGACCGCCTTGTTGATGGTGGCGGCCCCGTAAATGGTGCCGGAGGACTGGACCATGATGGGGGTGACGTCGCTGCCCGGCTCCAGCTGGAAGGAGAAACTTTCAATCCGGCCGGAGGAGGGGTGCTCCGAGATGGTATTGATGTACGTCAGGCCGTCGGCCAGGGTGCGGGAGGTGCTCAGCCGTGTCGTGCCGGCGGAAGCGAAGGCGGACGGGACGAGCAGCGCCGCGGTCAGCACCAGGGCGGCGGCGCGCTTGGACAGATCGTGCAGGTTGGGATACTTCATGTTGACGCTCCTTATTCGTCTGGAGATGGATATGTACAGGCGGGCCCCAGACGGGGCCGGAGGAAAAGCGAAAATGGAATAGACCTCATTATAGCAGGAACGATCTTTGATTTCAATGCGGACAGCCCGCCAAAAAACGGCAGAAGCGGAAACTTTAATAAAAATTTAAGAAACAGGTGGAAAGTATGAACAGACCATGAATCCCGATGGAAACTGTGGGAGAGCGGTTGAAAAAGGGGGTGGGTTGGTGTACAATAAAGCGATTCGCCCCCGGACTGGGGGCGGGGTATGGAGAGAGGAGAGGAAACATTGTCAGAAAACAAGGATCATTCCACCAGGACCATCAGCGTGGTCATGGCCATCACCCTGCTGGGGAAGGTGCTGGGCCTGTTCCGGGATCACCTGATGGCGGTGCACTACGGGACCACCGGCATGGAGGCCAAGGCGTTCTATATCGCCAGCCGCATCCCCCGGGTGTTTTTCGATGTGGTGTTCGCCTCGGCCATCGCGGCCTGTTTCATCCCGGTGTTCAGCGAGTATCTCACCCAGAGAGGGAAAAAGGAGGCCTTCCGCTTTGGAAGCAACTTCCTGTCGGTGATGGCTCTGCTCACCGCAGTCCTCACCGTGCTGGGCATCCTGTTCGCCCAGCCCCTGGTGACCCTGTTCGCGGACGGCTATGACCCGCAGACGGCGGAACTGGCGGCCTCCCTCACCCGGGTGATGTTCCCCACGGTGCTGTTCACCGGGGTGGCCTTCTCCTTTGTGGGGATCCTCCAGGCCATGGACCGGTTCAATATTCCGGCCCTCATCAGCACGGTGTCCAATCTGGTGATCATCGGCTACTTCTTTTTCCTGGACGAGCGGTTTGGGGTGTACGGGCTGGCTGGAGCCTATCTGCTGGGCTGGCTGCTCCAGGCGGTGGTCCAGGCGCCTTCGCTGCGCCAGCTGGACTTCCGGTACCGGCCGGACTTCTCCTTCCGTTCAGAGGGGATGCGGAAGGCCTTTGCCCTGATGGGGCCGGTGATGATCTCCACCTGGGTGCAGCCCATCAACCTGACCATCAACACCAAGTTCGGTTCCCGACTGTACGAGGGCGCGGGGGTGTCCGCCATGGAGTACTCCACCAACCTGTATCTGGTGATCGCCGGGGTGTTCATCCTGTCTATCACCAATGTGATTTTCCCCCGTCTGTCCCGCCTGACGGCGGAGCACCAGGAGGGGGCCTTCCGGGATACCCTCCGGCAGACCGTCCACGGCAGCCTGTTTTTTGTCCTGCCCATGGCGGCGGGTCTGATGGTGCTGGCCAGGCCCATGGTGTCCTTCCTGTACGGGGGCGGGGAGTTTGACGCGTTTTCTGTCTCCATCACCTCGGAGGCCCTGGTGTGGGTCTCGCTGGGGATGGTGGGCTACGGGCTTCAGAACATTCTCAGCCGTGCCTATTTCGCCCGGCAGGATGGGCGGACGCCCCTGGTGGCCGGAGGCGTGTCCATCCTGGCCAACATCCTTCTCTGCATGGTGCTGACGGAGCCCATGGGCGTGGCCGGACTGGCCATCGCCTCCACGGTGTCCTCCACACTGTATGCCGTGCTGCTGCTGGTCCCCATGGAGCTGCGGGGAGAGGGGATCCTCTCCGGCGGCTTTGGGGCGGACTTTTTGAAAATGCTGGCGTCCACGGCGGGGATGGCGGCGGTGGTCTGGCTGGCCCGGAACAGCCTGTCCGCCCTTCTGCCCGCGGGCAAAGCGGGGGAGCTGCTTCTGCTGGGGGCCTGCGCGGCGCTGGGGGCGGCGGTCTATTTCCTGCTGGCCGGCCTGATGCGTCTGGAGGAGATGGGGCTGGCCCGGGATCTGATGAAACGAATCTTGAAACGAGGTTGAGGTATGGAACGAATGCGAACGATCGTGCAGGCCAGCGCCGTGTACCGGGTGCTGGCGGCCCTGTGTCTGTGGTTCGGCGGGCAGTGGAGGGGCAGCGGGCTCATTCAGTGGTTCATCCACCCCCCGCTCCAGCTGGAGCAGGCGGAGTCGGACCACAGTGTCTTTGCCCGGCTCTGGCGGTGGATCCACGGAGGACTGTGCCGCCTGTACCGGGCCCTGCGCCTGGACAGGCTGTTTGAGGGCAGCATTTTTCAAAAATGCTGGCTGTGGGCGGGGGCTGCGGCAGTGCTGGCCCCCATCATCCCCACAATGGCGGTGCTGGGACTGGTGCTGGTCAGTGCATTTTCCCTGCTGCTGAACCTGATGGCGGACAGCGGGCGGAAGCTGTACTACGCACCTATGAACCGCTATCTCTGGCTGTACGCGGCCATCTATCTGGCTGGGACCTGGTTCTCCGTGACCCGGGCGAGCAGTCTGCTGGGCGGCGTGCTGACGGTGGCCTTCATCCTCTTCGCCGTCATTCTGGAAAATTCCATCACCACCCGGCGGCAGCTGGACACCCTGCTGCTCCTGCTGGTGATGGCGGGGACGGCGGTGGCCCTGTACGGCATCTGCCAGTACCTGTTCGGCTGGGGCTATCAGTCCGCCGCTTGGGCGGACAGTGAGATGTTCGGCGACGTGTTCCGGGTGCCCTCCACTTTGGAGAACCCCAATATGCTGGGACAGTACCTGATCCTGGCCATCCCCCTGGGCGGGGCGGGTCTTCTGGCCGCCAAGGACTGGGGGATGCGGGTGTTCTACTTCTGCTGCTGCGGCATCATGTGCGTGTGTATGCTGCTCACCCTGTCCCGGGGGGCATGGCTGGGCCTGCTGTTTGCCGGCTTCGTCTTTGTGCTGTTTCTCCAGCCCCGGCTGCTACTGCTGACCCCCCTGCTGCTGGTGGTCCTGTACTTTGTTCTGCCGGACGCGGTGATCAACCGCTTTGCCAGCATCGGAAACCTGGGGGACAGCTCCACCTCCTACCGGGTGTACATCTGGATGGGCACCCTGGCCATGCTGAAGGACTACTGGATGTGCGGCATCGGACCGGGGGACGCGGCCTTCAATCTGGTGTATCCCAAGTACAGTTACAGCGGCATCGTGGCCCCCCATGCCCACAATCTGTTCCTTCAGATCGTGTGCGACGCGGGCGTGGTGGCCCTGGTGGTGTTCGTCCTGCTGCTGTTCCACTATTTCCGGGACCTGTGCGCCGCCTTCTGCCGGGAGAAGGACCTCTTCAGCCGCCTGTATCAGACGGCGGCAGTCAGCGGAATCGCTGGCTTCCTGGTCCAGGCGATGACAGACTACTCCTTCTATAATTACCGTGTGCTGCTCCTGTTCTGGGCCTGGCTGGCCCTGGGGGCGCTGCTGGCCCGGCGGGGCCAGCTTCCGGAGAGGGGGCTGAAGGTGTGATCCGGGTGCTGAATGTGATCAGCGATACCAACATCGGCGGCGCGGGACGGGTGATCCTCAACTATCTGCGGTATGCCGACAGCAGCCGGTTTGAGACCTGGGTGGCTGTTCCAAAAGGCAGCCTGCTGAAGGAGCCGCTGGAGGAGGCGGGGGCCCGGGTGCTGGAGGTGGACGGCATGGCGGACCGCTCCTACCACAAGGAGGATGTCAAGGCGCTGAAGGAGCTGCTCCGCCGGGAGCGGCCCGATCTGGTCCACACCCACGGGGCCCTGTCGGGGCGCGTCGCCGCCCGGCAGTGCGGCGTCCCGGTGGTGTACAGCCGGCACTCCGCCTTCCCGGTACCCGCCAAGCTGCGGTACCCCCCCGGCCGGTGGGTCAACAAGTGGCTGAATGAGCACTACGCCGACCGGATCATTGCCGTCAGCCCGGCTACGGCAGAAAATCTGACGGACGGCGGGATCTCCCCGAAGAAGATCACCATTGTGATGAACGGAGTAGCTCCGGTGGTCCCGGCCCCTTCAGAGGAGCGGGCGCGGCTGCGGGCCTCCCTGGGCCTGGATGAGGACACATTCACTCTTGGCATCCTGGCCCGCCTGGAGGAGTATAAGGGCCATGTGTACCTGGCCCAGGCCGCCCGCATCCTCAAGGAGCAGGGGCGGAAGTTCCGCATCCTGGCGGCGGGGACCGGCGCCTTTGAAGCGGAGCTTCGGAAGGCAGTGGCGGAAGAAGGCGTGGAGGATGTGATGTCCCTGCTGGGCTTCCGGTCCGATGTGGCCGCACTGCTGTCCATTCTGGATGTGCAGCTCAACGCCTCCTACGGCACAGAGGCCACCAGTATGGCCCTTCTGGAGGGGATGAGCCTGGGGCTGCCCTCCATCGTCAGCGACTACGGGGGCAACCCCTGGCTGGTGAAGGACGGGGACAACGGACTGATCTTCCCCAGCCGGGACAGCCAGGCCCTGGCCGTCTGCATCGCCCGGCTGATGGACCGCCCGGAGGAGCGGGCGCGCATGGGAGAGCGGGCCCGGGAGGTGTTCCGGGAGCGGTTCACCGGCGAGATCTTTGCAAAAAACGTGGAACAAGTTTACCTTGACATCCTGAAAGGAGTATCTCATGGAACAAAATAACCACAAATTTCGGCTGCGGCTGAATCTGTTCGACGCCATCATTCTGGTGGCGGTCCTGCTGGTGGGGGCCGCGGCGGCCTGGATCGGCCTGCGCTCCGGCGGAGAGACCGCCCCCACCGCCGCCCCGGTGCGCTATACCGTCCTGTTTCAGAAGATGAAGGAGGGGGAGAGCGCCCTCATCCAGCCCGGCGACCAGCTGGAGGACGCGGTGAAAAACTATCAGATGGGCAGCGTGGTCTCGGTGGAGGCCAGACCCGCGGAGGTCCAGGTCCTGGATCAGGAGCGGCAGGTCTATGTGAACGCGGTGCTGGAGGGCTATGAGGACGTATATGTCACGGTGGAGAGCACCTGCACCACCAGCGGAGACGGAGGAGCCCTGCTGCTTGGCGGCGGCTATGACTTCCGGGTGGGCCAGCTGGCCTATGTCCGGGGACCGGGCTACATGGGCAGCGGCCCTGTGACTGAGATCGAAAGGGGGGCTGAGCAGTGAAGATCATGGATCGGGACGGACGGCTGTTCGGCAAGATCAGCATCGTGGACGTGATCGTCCTTCTGGTGGTGGCGGCGATGGTGGCCGCCGTCTATGTCAAGACGCATAAGCCTCAGACGGGGAGCAATGTGGGGACCACCACGGTGGTCTATCAGATGGAGCTGGAGAACCAGCCGGAGTATATGCTGGACGCCATCCAGGTGGGGGACCAGATGTTTGACAAGGAGCGCAGCACCGGCGGCTCTCTGGGCACCATTACAGACATTCAGGTCAGCGGCGGGACCTATGAAGGCAAGCTGAACGACGGGACGGTGGCCATGCTGCCCGCCGAGGACTGCTACAACATCCTTTTGACCATTGAGGGTGAGGCCCTGATCGAGGGGAACGGCAGTGTGATGCTCAACCGTATTTACAGCCTGGGGGTCAACTCCAACCGGAACTTCAATACCCAGTATGCCAATTTTGTGGGGACCATTGTGGACCTCCAGATCCCCGGCGGGGATCAGTGAGGGAGCCATGAAGATCTTTATGGCGACCATGGGGCTGGGCATCGGCGGCGCGGAGACCCACATCGTGGAGCTGGCCAAGGAGCTGAAGGCCCGGGGACATGAGGTGGTCATTGCCTCCAACGGCGGCGTATATGTGGCCGAGGTAGAGGCGGCGGGGATCCGGCACTACGCCGTCCCCATGCACCGGCGCAGCGTGGGGGATATGCTCCGCTCCCGGACCCTGCTCCGGCGGATCCTGCGGGAGGAGCGGCCTGACATCGTCCACGCCCACGCCCGGATCCCAGCCTTTCTGTGCGGCACCCTCCAGCGGGAGCTGGGGTTCCCCTTCGTCACCTCCTGCCACGGGGTGTTCCAGGTCAGCGGGATGCTGAAGCTGCTGTCCAACTGGGGGCAGCGCACTCTGGCGGTGAGCGAGGACATCCGGGACTATCTGATCCAGGAGTACGGGGTCCCTGCTGGACACATTACCCTGACCATCAACGGGATCGATACGGAGAAATTTTCTCCCGGGGTCTCCGGGGAGGCGGTGCGGGAGGAGTTCTGCCTGGGGGATGACCCGGTGATCGGCCATGTCAGCCGGCTGGATCAGGCCAGCTCCCTGGCAGCCCGGCAGCTCATTGAGCTGGCGCCCCAGCTTGACCGGGCGGCGCCCGGGGTGCGGATCCTGATCACCGGCGGCGGGGATGTGTTTGAGGAGCTGGACCGGCAGGCCCAGGAGGTGAACCTGAAGCTGGGCCGCCCCTGTGTGGTGCTGACCGGCCCCAGGACGGATATCAACGTCGTGGCAGCCGCCTGCGACCTGTTCGTGGGGGTCTCCCGCTCCGCGCTGGAGGCCATGGCGGCGGAGAAGCCTGTGGTGCTCTCCGGGGCACAGGGCCACACCGGCCTGTTCCGTCCGGAGCTGCTGGAGAAGGCCATCGACACCAACTTCTGCTGCCGCACCGACCCCATCGCCACGGAGGCGGTGCTGCTGGAGGCGGTGACCTCCGCCCTGGCGCTGCCGGAGGAAGAGAAGCGGGCGCTGGGCCGCTATGGCCGGCAGGTGGTGCAGGAGCACTACTCGGTGCGCCGCATGGCGGAGGACTGCCTGGCGGTGTATGACCAGGTGCACCGCCGCCGCTATCATGTGGTGATGAGCGGCTATTACGGCTTCTCCAACGCCGGGGACGACGCGATCCTCCAGTCTATCCATGAGGGGATCCTGGCCGCCAGCCGGGATGTGGCGGTGACCGTGCTGTCCAACGACCCGGAGCTGACCTGGGACCTGTGTGGTCTGGAGGCGGTCCCCCGCTTCCAGGTATGGAAGGTGCTGAAATCCCTCTGGCGGTGTGACGCTCTGCTATCCGGCGGAGGGAGCCTGCTCCAGGACCGGACCTCCACCCGATCCCTGCTGTATTACCTGTCTATCATTCAGGCGGCGGAGCTGTTCCATAAGCCGGTGATGCTCTATGCCAACGGCATCGGCCCGGTGCAGAAGCCGTCTAACCGCCGCCGGGTCCGGCGGGCGGTGGAGCGGGCCGCCCTGGTGACCCTCCGGGACGGGAGCTCCGCCCGGGAACTCCAGGAGATGGGGGTGACACGCCCCGACCTCCATGTGACGGCGGATCCGGTGTTTAATCTGCCCCCCGCTTCCCGGGAACGGGGGATGGAGCTGCTCCAGGCGGCCCGCCTTCCCCAAGGGAGCAGGTTTGCGGTGGTCTCAGTGCGGGACTGGCCGGGGACGGAGGAATTTCCCCAAAAGCTGGCCGGCCTGTGCGACCATCTGCGGCGGACCTATGGGATGGAGATCCTGTTTCTTCTGATGCAGCCCAAGCACGACCGGAACACCACCGGTCTGGTGCGCCAGGCCATGGAGGAGCCCTCCTATCTCCTGGATACGGCCACCACCCCCCGGGAGCTGATGGCGGTGCTGGGGGAGGCCGAGCTGTGTGTGGCCATGCGCCTGCACACCCTGATTTTCGCCGCGCGGATGGCGGTACCCTGCATCGGCCTGGTGTACGACCCAAAGGTGGAGAGCTATCTCCAGGAGCTGGATATGCCCTCCGCCGGCCATGTGGAACGATTCGACCGGGAGGAGGCCATCGCCTGTGCCGACCGCATGATGGCGGACTATGAGGGCAATCTGGTCCGCCTGCGGCAGAAGTCGGAGGCGCTGGCCAAAGCGGCCCTCCGAAACGAGGAACTGCTGCTGGAGCTGCTGAAGCAGACCAAGGGATAACGCGGTGCCCGCCTTCCCAAGGGGAGGCGGGCACAAGTGCGTTTTGGGGATGGAACAACAGCTTCCAGAAGAATGGGAGACTGCTCTTATGCAGGAAAAATGCAGGATAAAAAATATAGAGTTTCATTTTTTGAGAAAAAGTTCTTGACAAACCTGGAGAGAGGGTTTACAATAGCGCAAGTCCGGCAGGAGGATCTGCGAAGGGCGGCCGTAAGCCTGTGGTGGTGCAGGATCTTGAAAGTGAAAGAAAATGTTGAGTAGAGCGGCTATTTCACACAGAAACTGTGGGCGATAGAAGCGGCAATGTGCTGCCGTGACTGGCCGAGCGGGGACCGGAACCACTCAGCGAAGGCGGAGAGAGCGTAGGCGGGTCCGCAGCAGCTAAACAGGCGGCGTCGAAAGACGGCGGAGTTCTGCCTGCAAGAAGCCGGATGATCCGGTGCGTACATGGAGCCTTTTGTGTGCCCCGTGTCCGGACAAATCAAAACTATCAGGAGGTGAATCAGCATGACGATGATGAAGCGTGAGCCAGACAGCATCTGGAACCGTGTACGGGAAGACAGGGACGTGGACGATCTGATCTTCGGAGAGGAGTTCTCCGGTTATCGTGAGAAGTCTCAGCCGTGCAGCGAACGGTGAGCAGCCGTTTGGACGGACAGATCGATTTACCCCGAACTTGAACACCGCAGCAGTTACCTTCCCAACTGCCTGCGGTGTTTTTCTATATTTTCCGGAAAACCGGGAGGCTTTCCGGCATCTGGAGTTTTTTGACTGGAAAAAGCAAAGTATTTCTACCAAAGGGGGTTGCGTTGCGGCGTAAGATATACTACAATAGCTACAAGTGAGTTTTCCGGCGAAGTGAGCCGGCTTCACGGACCGGAATGCTGAAAGTGAGGCAGATCCGAATTTTTGTGAGAGCACCCACAGCAATATTTGGAGGTCGATTCAACATGAGAAAGGTACAATTTACAGAGACGGTACTGCGTGACGCAAATCAGTCGCTGATCGCCACGCGGCTCCCCTATGACAAGTTCGAGCCCATCCTGGAGACGATGGACCAGGCTGGCTTCTACTCCGCCGAGGTGTGGGGCGGCGCCACCTTTGACGTCTGCCTGCGCTACCTGCGGGAGGACCCTTGGGACCGGCTGCGCAAGATCCGCGCCAAGATGCCCAACACCAAGCTCCAGATGCTCCTGCGCGGCCAGAACATCCTGGGCTATAAGCACTACCCCGACGATGTGGTCCGCAAATTCGTGGAGTACTCTGTGAAGAACGGCATCGACATCATCCGCATCTTTGACGCGCTGAACGATGTGCGCAATCTGGAGGTTGCCATTGATGAGACCGTGAAGCAGGGCGCTCACGCCTCCGGTACCATCTGCTTCACCACCAGCCCGGTCCACACCCTGGAGAAGAACGTCCAGATGGTGAAGGACCTGAAGAAGATGGGTGTCTCCTCCATCTGCATCAAGGACATGGCCGGCATCATGGGGCCCAAGGACGCCTATGACCTGGTCTCCGCCATCAAGGACGCGGTGCCCGAGCTGCCCCTGGTCATCCACACCCACTGCACCACCGGCCTGGCCTTTATGACCTGCCTGAAGTCGGTGGAGGCCGGCGCCGATGTGCTGGATACCGCCATCTCCCCCATGTCCGGCGGCACCGCCCAGCCCGCCACCGAGACCCTGGCCTATGCTCTGCGCCAGCTCGGCTATCAGGTGGACCTGGACGACAAGGCCCTGATCAAGATGGCCGACTTCTTTAAGGGGGTCCGTGCCGACTTCCTGAAGGATGGCACTCTGGATCCCATCTCCATGGCCACCGACACCCAGTGCCTGAACTATCAGATCCCCGGCGGAATGCTGTCCAACCTGATCTCCCAGCTGAAGATGATGAACGCTATGGACAAGCTGGACGAGGCCCTGGCCGAGACCCCCAAGGTCCGCGCCGACCTGGGCTATCCTCCTCTGGTCACCCCCACCAGCCAGATGGTGGGCTCTCAGGCTGTGCAGAACGTGCTGGCCGGCGAGCGCTACAAGGTGGTGGGCAAGGAGATCAAGGCCTATTGCCGCGGCGAGTACGGCCGCACTCCCGCCCCCATCGACGCGGAGATTCAGAAGAAGATCCTGGGCGACACCCCCCTGGTGAAGGGCCGCTTTGCCGACTCTCTGGAGCCTGAGTTTGAGAAGACCAAGAAGGAGCTGGGCGATACCGCCAAGTGTGACGAGGATGTGCTGTCCTACATCGCCTTCCCCCAGGTGGCCACTGCGTTCTTCAAGGACCGTGAGGCTGGCTTCCCCAAGAAGGAGGAGCCTAAGAAGGCGGCTCCCGCCGCCCCCAAGGCCCCCAAGGCGGAGGATCTGCCCCCCATGCCCGCCTGGCAGGGCCATGTGTACTACACCAACACCCCCGCGGTGACTGGCTCCGGCTACACCACCCGCGCCATCCAGCCCTTCGCCGCCAGCTATCAGCCCCCCCATTTGATGATGGGCAACCGGGACAACTGCACCGGCACCTTCACCGTCACCATCGACGGGAAGCCCTTCCAGGTGTCCGTGGAGAAGGCTGACGCCCCCGCTGCGGCTCCTGCCGCCGCCCCTGTGGCCGCACCGGCCGCTGCTCCCGCTGCCGCTCCGGCTCCCGCTGCCGCTCCCGCCCCCGCTGCGGCCCCGGCCGCTGCTGCCGCGCCCGCGGCTCCCACCCCCGCTGCGGCTCCCGCAGCTGTGGCTGCCGGTGAGACCCCGGTGAACAGCCCCATGCCCGGCAACATCTTCAAGGTGGAGTGCAAGCCCGGCCAGGCTGTGAAGGCCGGCGATGTGCTGATCGTGCTGGAGGCCATGAAGATGGAGATCGAGGTCTCCGCTCCCGTGGACGGCACTGTGAAGTCCGTGGCTGTCAATGTGGGCGCTACTGTGAACACTGACGATCTGCTGGTGGTTCTGGGTTGAGCCTGACAGGCCGCCCACTGCTGTAACGCAAGTAGATCCGGCCCCTCGGAAAGAGGGGCCGGATCTTTTTTGCGCTGAACTGCAACCAAATGCCCGTTCCAGGTGTTATATAGGGTGAGACGCATTTCAGAACAGAGATCATATAGAGAGGAGGATGCGGTGTGGAGGAATCGGAACTGCTGCGCCTGCTCCAGCGGGGCGACCCGGCGGGGCTGGAGGCACTGATCGTCCGCTATACCCCCTATGTCTCCGCGGTGGCGGCCCGGATCCTGCCCGGCTGTCCCCGGGAGTGGGAGGAGGTGGCGGCGGATGTGTTTTGGGCCGCGTGGCAGGAGCGGAAAAAGCTCCAGCCGGGCAGGCTGAAGGGCTGGCTGTCCGTGACCGCCCGAAACCGGGCGCTGAACCTTCTGCGGAGCAGGAGGGAGACTGTGCCCTTGGCGGAGGACATCCTCGTTTTGAGCGGGGACGGACCCCAGCAGGAGCTGGAGGCCCGGGAGGCGGCCGGTCTGGTGCGGACGGCGCTGTCCACATTGGAGCGGGAGGACCGGGAGCTGTTTGTCCGCCGGTATTACTACGGACAGACGGTGGCCCGGGCGGCGGAGGAGATGGGGATGAACCTGTCTACCGCCAAAAGCAGGCTGCGGAGAGGCCGGGAACGGCTGAAGGAAGCATTGAGAAAGGCGGGATATGATGTTGAAGAAGCTTGAGATCGCCCACATGTTGGACGCCTATGAGGAGGAAGAATTTGTGCTGGAGGAGGAAAATCTGGTCGATCCCCAGCGGATCAGGGCTGCTGTGATGGGCCGGGTCCGCCGGGGGAGAACGCGCCGGGTCCTGCTGACGGCGGCGGTGCTGGCCGCCTGTCTGGGGCTGGTGGGCTGGACCTATGGGGAGCGGGTCATTCAACTGCTGAATGGAGGGCAAGTGACCATAGGAGCGGGTTATGGAACAGTCCAGATGTCTGATGGCTATGACGAACAGGGCAATCCCGTGATTCTGTCTCTGGAGCAAGACCGTCTGTGGCTGGTGGCCCGCGGTCAGCGGCTGGATGTGACCGATCAGGTAGATGAAAAAACACCCTATGTGGATACCTGGTGGGACGAGGAGGACACGCTCCACTATGTGATCGTAGGAGGGACCACAGAGGACTACGGCTGGTTTGAGGGCATCAAGCTGGCTGATGGCAGCGGCGGAGGCGCAGGTGTTCCGCACAGCCGTACAGACCTTCCGCCGGATGCAGAGGACCCAGAGTGGCTCATCCAGGGCCGTCAGCAGCTCCAGGCCCTCTGGGCAGAACAGAGCGCGCAGAGAGGATAGGGATGTGCCTTGCCGTTCCGCGAAAACTCTGGTAAAATACCAGAGATACGGAACAGGAGGCGAGCGCATGGAGCAGTACCGCGTGGTGGACACGCCGCAGGGTCCACAGACCTACCTGCTGGTCAAAAAGCGGGTGAAAAATCTGAATCTCCGGCTGGACCGGCGGGGCCAGATCCTGCTCTCTGTGCCCTTCAGCTGTCCGGAGGAGCGGGCGGACGCCCTAATCCTGGAAAAGTGGGAATGGATCCGGCGGCACCTTCCACAGGAGGAGGGGCCGGCCCTGCTGCCTGAGCCGGACCGGGCGGCCTGCGCCCGCCTGCTGGGGGAGGCGGTGGTCCGGGTCTATCCCCTGGTGGCCGGGAGCGGCGTGCCCCTGCCCCAGGTCAAGCTGCGGAACATGAGGAGCCAGTGGGGCAACTGCCATTACCAGCAGGGGTATATTACCCTGAACACCGCCTTGGCCCGCTGTCCAGAGCCCCTGCGGGACTATGTGGCCCTCCATGAGCTGGTCCACTTTCTCCACCATGACCATGGCTCCGGCTTCTACGCCGCTATGGACGCCCGGATGCCCGACTGGCGGGCGCGGCGGCAGAAGCTGAAGGGATACGCCCGGGCGATCGTGGAATAACGGGAATATGAGGGACAGCCCGCTCTGTGACGGTGCAGAGCGGGCTGTTCGATTTCTTAATTTTATCGAAAAACAATAAAAATATATTGACTTTCAGATTTTACAGTGGTAGCATGAGGCTGACGAGAGGGGGAATTTTCCATGAAAAGGATCCCAGTGATCCATCTGGCCCGGGTCCTTCGGGTGCTGATCCTGGCGGTGCTGGTTATGAACATCCTCTGCCTGCTGCTGGTGCCGGGCATCGTGGCCTATGTGTCCGACGGCGGTCCCGCCGCCCTGGCGCAGGCCGCCCAGGCGGAACTGCAAGCCTGGCTGAATGCCTGGCAGGGGCGGGAGGCGGAGACCCACTTCCCCATGCTGGCGGTCTTTCTGGCCGCCTGGCCCGCGGTGTGGACCCGGCTGGACACCGCACTGCTGACCCTGTTTTACTGGCTGTGCGGGGGCTGTACCGCAGTGATCCTGTGGCAGGCCAAGAGAGTGCTGGATACCATTTTGACCCAGACACCTTTCCTGCGGGCCAACGCCGGGGCGCTGAAGCGAGCGGCGGTGTGCTGCTGGGTGATCTCCGGTGCGGCTCTGGTGCGGCTGGTGCTGTGGCTGTGGAGCGAGGGAAACGTGAGGCCTCTGTTTACCTATACCGCGCTGTTTATCCCGGCCTTTTTCATGGGCGGCCTGCTGTTCCTGGTCATGTCCGCCCTGTTCCGGCAGGCGGCGGAGCTGAAAGAGGATCAGGACCTGACCATTTGAGAGAGCGGGGGAGAGCATGGGGATCGTGGTGAACCTGGATGTGATGATGGCCAAAAGGAAAATGTCCCTGGGCGAGCTGGCCCAGCGGGTGGACATCACCATGGCAAATCTGTCCATTTTGAAAAACAACAAGGCCCGGGCAGTGCGGTTTTCCACCCTGGAGGCCATCTGTAAGGCGCTGGACTGTCAGCCGGGGGATATTCTGGAGTATGTACCGGAGGAGGAATGAGCGATGGGCGGTGCGCTGTGGTGGCTGCTGGCGGCGGCGGTGTCTGGCTCCTGGCTGATGCTGCTGGCTCTGGTGCTGTCCCTGGCGGCGTGGGCGGTGTTCCCCGCGGCGGTCTGCGGGGGCTGGGTTTCCCAGAGCCGGGACAGGAAGAAAAAAACCCTGGTGCGGCTGGGGCTGGCGGTCCTGCTGCTGCTGATCCTCCGGTTTGGCGGTCAGCTTCTGCTGGGGCTGGCGGGGTTGAGCTGGCGGCGCTGGGTCAAGTCGGCGCTGGATCTGGGCCTGCTGGGGGCGGCGTCCGTCCTGGCGGCCAAAACCGCTGGGAGGCTGATCGACGACCCGGCCCGCCGGGACTGGCAGAGGTGGTGCTCGGCCCTGTGGGCCGGACTGATCATCTTCAGCGCGGTGGGCTTGGCGGGGATGAAGCTGCTGTGGACCGATCTGGGGGACCGCGTGACCCAGTGGGAGGGACAGAAGGCGGTGGCAGAATATGTGGGGGTATTCCATGAGAAGGTGTACCCGTACAGAAACCTGCTGGTCCGGGGGAACGAAGTGATCTATGAGTGGTGGGACTGACCGCCGGAGCGGAAAGGAGTAAGAACGCTGTGGGCAAGAAATGGAACAGAAGGGCGATGACCCTGGGACTGGGAGCCGCGGCCGCTCTGCTGACCGGCTGCTTTGCATCGGACGGCCTGGTGACGGAGGAGGCCGACCTGGTGTTCCGGAATGACAGCGGGGCGGCGGTGAGCAGCGTCCAGCTCTCCGGAGCGTCAGAGTGCCAGGGGGCGTCTCTGGCGGACGGCAGCCCGCTGGAGCGGGGGGAGACCCTGGGCTTCTGGGTGGAGCATCCCGGTCCGGTGACGGTAGAGGCCTTTGATCCGGAGGGGCGGTCCATCGGCTGGTGCCGTGGGACACTGGGAAAGGCCCAGGTGACTGTGACCCTGGAGGGGGGCCGTCTGGTCTGGACGGAGGCGAACTAGGCGATGATGGAATGGATGTTCGTGGGCACCCTGGGCGGCCTGGGCGCTGTGGTGCTGATGGGGCTGGAGGCGCTGAACTGCCTGCTTACCTGCCGGGGAAAACGGAGAACCCGCTTGCTGTATGCCGCCGCGGGCCTGGGGATCGTGCTGCTGCTGTGGTGGGGCGGGGATGCTCTGCTGAGGTTGATAGGGCTGTCCTGGCGGAGATGGGTCCAGACCGCCTTCGGTGTGGCTGCCCTGGTCCTGGGGATGGCGGGCGCATTTCTGACGGTCCACTGCGGCGCGGAAAGGCGGGCGGGCCGCCTGTGGCATGAGGCGGCGGTGGGGATCGCCCTGCTGATGCTGCTGGCCTGTTCGGTCACCATCGGCCCCTTTCTGCTGGCGTTCAGCCATACGCCGGAGCGGGTGCTGGAGGTGCAGGGGCAGACCCTGGTGGAGGAGGATGAGAGCTTTCTGGACCCGCACTATGTGTACTATATCAGGTTTGGTCCGCTCCTGCGGAGCAGAGAATCCGTCTGGAGCGGGGATACCCCTCTGGACCAAGGGGGGACGGGATATGAACAGCAGAATACTGCGGATCTGGAACAGCAGAAGTAACATGGACGGAAATGCAGGGACAAGCATGATATGGAGGAACATCGTATGGGCTGGATGAATTTGGCCAGTATTCTGCTGGGCTTAGCGGGATGGGGACTTCCTGTTTGGGGGCTGAAGCGCTGGATGAGAGGACGCCGGAAAGAACTTGGACTTTGCTGCTGGGGGAGCGGACTGTGCTGCGGCGGAGCGCTGTGGTTTCAGCTCGGGTACAGTGCGCATCTTGCGGAGATCGGCGATTGGCCTGCCTGGATGGATACCGCCGACGCGGTGTCCGCCGTGTCCGGCTTCCTGTTGGTCACCACAGCACTGGTGAACGGGGCGGCAGTGCTGCTGTCCCGCCAGGAGGACGATTGAAATGAGAGGTGGACGGGAACACGCCTGGAAGCGTGCCGCCCTTCTGCTGGCCGCCGGGGCCGCGGCGGCGGGGGGCTGTGCCTGGGCGGTGCAGGGGAAGCTGACCACCGCCTGGTATGAGGTCCCCCTCCCCGCAGGGCTGGAGGGACTGGACGGAGTGAAAATCGCCCAGATCTCCGACGTACACAGCGCAGATCTGGAGAGGCCGCTGGGGGCGGCCCTGGCGGCGGCGGCCCCGGATCTGATTGTGATGACCGGAGATCTGGTCAACCGGGAGGACCGGGAACTGAGCCGGGCGCTGTCCCTGGCCCGGATGGCGGCGGAGACCGCCCCGGCCTTTTTTGCCCCGGGCAACCATGAGGGGGACAACCCCTGCTGGCCGGAGCTGCGGGACAGGCTGGAGGAGGCCGGCGTGCAGGTGCTGGAGGACCGGGCGGTCCTGTGGAGCCTCCGGGGGGAGGGGGTCAACCTGATGGGCCTGTGGGATGTGACTCACGATCCTCTGGGATGGGCCCACGCCCAGGCGGCTCTGCCGGAGCGGGTCCGGGCACTGCGCCGGGAGGGGGCGCTGAATGTACTGCTGTCCCACCGGCCCAGCCTGCTGGAGGAATACGGGGCGGGCGGCGCTGACGTGGTGTTCTGCGGACACGCCCACGGGGGACAGGTGCGCCTGCCGCTTGCAGGCCCGGTGTTCGCCCCGGACGAGGGCCTGTTTCCCAAACACACTGCCGGGGTGTACCAGGCGGGGGAGACCCGGATGGTGGTCAGCAGGGGGCTGGGCAACGGCACCCCCTATCCCCGGCTGTGGAACGGGCCGGAGCTGGTGGTCGTGACCATGAAACGCGCCGGAACATGAAGAAAGAAGGTGTATCATGCTTACCGCGCTGTATTCCGTTGGCTCGGTGGCGGGCGCTGATTTGTGGATGAAGGTTGTTTTACTCACCTCGCTGGCGTATTTCCTGATCTGCTTTTCCTTCCGGCGGAGCCGAAGCGGCAGAGGAGTGCTTACCGTCCTGATGGGGTGGCTGCTCACAGAACTGCTGTGCGACATGGTATGGCTTGCCTGGTTCTGGCCCGGCGGGGCGTACCGCAATGGCGGCCTGGGATCGGCGGTGGCACTGCTGCTTTGGCCTGTGCTGCTCTGCCTGGCCAGCGGCATCGTGCTGTGGATCTGCCGGACTGGGCGGTGACCAGTTCCCAATTACCCTTTGGAGTGATTTTGGAAGATAAAGAGCCTCCCTCCGTCGAAATGATGGAGGGAGGTATATTTACAGATGATAACTGCTTGATAAGCTGGAATTTCACGCTTTTTTTATCGGATGTCTAATGACAGTTTTCCGCTTTTCTGGAGCAACTTTTCTTGCATCAGACAGATAAATCTCATGGTGTGATCTGTCCCTGTTCACATCGTTCACATATCCGTTCTGCTCTAAATATGCATCCATAAGTGCAACAGTTTTGGGTTCATCATCAAATGACCCTAAGTGCATGATCTGAACGCACAGACCCTCATCGATCGTCATAAACTCTGCCGATGAGCAATCTAACTTTTTCTTTTTGGTTGCGGTTTCAACCGCCCATTCAAAGTCCTTTTTCGTTATGAAATCAGGCAAACGGATCACAGAGATCCAGTTAAATGTGGACTTGTCCGTATAATCCACACCATCTGTATCTTCCTGCCACCAAAATCCTTCCAGTGGAGGAACTACATATTCAAAAAAGCCATCAATTTTATGGTCTGTTTTATAACTCATTTTTAGGGTGTATGCGACAGCATATAATACACTGATCGCTTGCTGATATGCTCCGCCTTCTTCGTTCGGATCACCATTTCCTTTGACTGCAATGTAATTTGCTTTCGGCACACTTACAATCTCTGGTTTATTCTTCGGCATATAAAATTCTTTATATTCTTTCTTAAAATCAAAAGCCATAGCTTTACCTCCTTAAAACTTCTGATTTTCCTTTTGATTCACTATATCACAGTTTTCTGTTTGATTCAATGGATCGTGAAGCTGACAGAGCTGAAAATCAACAGCTTAAGGGCGGCTCCCAGTCCCGGCTTGTACTTTGCGCCAAAATCCGCTATAATAGGCCACAGAATAGACAGAAGAGGGGGAGAGACCGTGCGCAGGCTGGCCATCTTCTCCTTTTCCTTTGGGGCAGCGGCTCTGTGCGCCGCCCTGCTGCCCCTGGATGGCGCCCTGTGGCTGCTGGGCGCGCTGGTCCTGGCGGCTGCCCTGCTCACCGGGCTCCCTCATGGGAGCAAAAAAGCGAGGCTGGCGGTGCGGTGGGGAGCCATGGGCCTGGCGGCAGGGTTCCTCTGGACGGCGGGCTATACGGCCCTGTTCTGGCGGCCTGCCCAGGCGCTGGATGACCGGACTGTCCGCCTGTCCGGGACGGTGGCGGAGTGGCCCCAGGAGCGGGAGTACGGCTGGTCTGTGCTGGTGCGGATGGAGACGGAGGGGCCTGCGGTGCCCACCCTGCTGTTTGCTGACAGCCAGGCGGCTCAGCTGCGCCCCGGGGACCGGGTAGAGACCGTGGCCCACTGTACCTTGGCCGACCGGAGCCGGGCGGGGGAGGAGATCACCTACTACACCGCAAAGGGGATCCTTCTCACGGCTCAGAGATACGGCCTGCTGAGCTGGGAGCGGCCGGAGGCCGTCCCGCTTCGGGACAGGCCCGCCCTGTGGTCCAGGGCGCTGAAGGACAGCATCGACCGGAGCTTCCCCGGGGACGCGGCCCCGCTGGTGAAGGCGCTGGTCACCGGGAACCGGGACAGCCTCACCGACCCCTTTACCACCTCCCTCCAGCGCACCGGCCTGTCCCACACGGTGGCGGTGTCCGGGATGCACCTGGCCTTTCTGGCGGGGCTCGTCGCACTTCTGCTGGGGGCGAGCCGGCGGCTCACCGCCCTGGTGCTCATCCCCATGTCCGCCCTGTTTTGTCTGGTGGCGGGGTGCACCCCGTCGGTGGTGCGGGCGGCCATTATGATCGTTCTGCTCCAGCTTGCGCCCCTTTTCCGCCGGGAGCGGGACGACTGCACCGCGCTGGGGACGGCGCTGCTCCTCCTGCTGCTGTGGAACCCCTATTCCGCCGCCCACATTGGGCTCCAGCTCTCCTTTGCCGCGGTGGCGGGCATCCTCCTGTGTGCCGGCAAGGTGCAGCGGGGCCTGCTGGCACTGCTCCCCAAGCCGGGTGCGGGGAAGGGACTCCTTGCCAGAGCGGGGCGGCGGGTCCTGTATTTCACAGCCTCCACCTGTGGGGCCACTGTGGGGGCCTCGCTGCTCACAACGCCCCTGGTGGCCCTGTACTTTGACGCGGTCCCGCTGATCTCCCCGCTGTCCAACCTGCTGACCCTGTGGGCGGTGGGCCTTCTCTTCGGCGCGGGGCTGTGCCTGGGGACCCTGGGACTGCTCCTGCCCCGGCTGGCCGCCCTGGGGGCGGTTCCGGCGGCTCTGCTGGCCCGGTATCTGGACGGCGTGATCCAGTGGCTGGCGGGATTTCCCTTCTCCTCGGTGACCATGGGGCCGGTGTACTACCGGGCCTGGATCGTGCTGGTCTATCTGCTGGCCCTGTCTGCCTTCCTTCTGCCGGGCAGAAAACGATGGACGGTGTCAGTGTGCTGCGGCATATCCGCCCTGTGTCTGGCTATGGTGCTCAGCAGCTGGAGTTTCTGGCGTGGGCCGGGAGCGGTCACCGCCCTGGATGTGGGCCAGGGGGAGAGTATTTTGGTGCGCAGCGGCGGCTTCCTCACCCTGGTGGACTGCGGCGGGAGCGGCTATGAGAACGCGGGGGACACTGTGGCCGGCTATTTGGGGGATTTCGGCGTCCGGCGGCTGGATCTGCTGGTGGTGACCCACTTCCACAACGACCACGCCAACGGGGTGGCCCGCCTGCTGGAACGGATGGAGGTGGGGCTGCTGGCCCTCCCCGATGTGGACCAAGAGAGCCCCATCCGGCAGGAACTTCTGTCCGCGGCGGAGCGCACAGGCACTGAGGTGCGGTTCATCCGCAGTGACACCGCCCTGGAACTGGACGTGGAGCGGACGGTCCGCCTGTTTGCCCCGCTGGGCGCGGGGGAGACCAACGAGGAGGGGCTGAGCGTCCTGGCATCTCAGGGGGACTTTGACGCGTTGATCACCGGCGACATGGGCGCGGATGTGGAGCGGGCCCTGCTGGCCCGCACGGAGCTGCCCCGGGTGGAGGTGCTGGCGGTGGGACACCACGGTTCCCAGTATTCCACAGGGCAGGAGCTGCTGGAGCGGATCCGCCCGGAAATCGCCCTGATCTCCGTGGGAAAGCACAACAGCTACGGCCATCCGGACCCTGGGACGGTGGAGCGCCTGCTGGCGGCCGGGACGGAGGTGTACCGGACCGATCTGCACGGGACGGTCACCGTCCGGCGGAACGAAGCTTGACATGACGAAAGGAGGGGGAGCCCATGGCCTTTCCCCTGACAGAGGAACAAAAGCGGATCGTGGATGACCGGGGCGGGGAGCTGCTGGTCTCCGCCGCCGCAGGCTCGGGCAAGACCCGGGTGCTGGTGGAGCGGCTCATGGACCGGGTGACCCGGGAGGGGCTGGACCTGGACCAGTTCCTGGTCATCACCTACACCAAGGCGGCCGCGGGGGAGCTGCGGGCCCGCATCGCCCAGGAGTTGTCTGCCCGGCTGGCGGAGGCCCCCAATGACCGGCACCTCCGCCGGCAGACCGCCCTGGTCTATCAGGCGCAGATCTCCACCATTCACGCCTTCTGTGCAGCCCTCCTTCGGGAGAGCGGGCACCTGCTGGATCTGGACCCGGACTTCCGCCTGTGCGACGAGGGGGAGGGCCATGTGATGATGGCCCAGGTGCTGGAGGATGTGTTGGAGGAGCAGTACCAGGGCATCGACCCAGAGGGGGACTTTGCCCTTCTGGTGGACACCCTCTCCGCCGGACGGGACGACAGCCGCCTGGCCCAGATCGTGCTGGATGTGTTTGGGCGGATCCAGAGCCACCCGGAGCCCCTGCGCTGGCTGGAGGAGCAGAAGGCGGCGTGGGAGCTGGAGGGGATCGCCGATGTGGGCCAGACTCCCTGGGGGGCGCTGCTTCTGGAGGATGCCGCCCGGCTGGGGAGGGACTGCGTCCGCCGCCTGGAGCAGGCGGTGGGGCTGTGCGGAGAGGACGAGCTGCTGGAGCAGAACTACGCACCTTCTCTTCAGACCACGTTAGAGCAGGTGGAGGCACTGTGCGCCGCCGCGGACCGGCACAGCTGGGACCAGGTATACGCCTGCCTGCCCATCCCCTTCCCGGCGGTGGGCCGGAAGCGGAAGCGGACCAGAGAGCTCAGCCCCATGGAGGAGGCCCGGGCCCAGAGGGCGGTGGAGCGGGTGAAGGCCCTGCGGGACGGGGCAAAGGAGCAGCTGACCCGCCTGGGGGAGCGGTTCGACGGGGACAGCGGCCAGCTGCTGGCCGACCTGGCGGAGGCCCGGCCGGCGGTGCGGGGGCTGATGGATCTGGTGGCCCGGTTCCAGGAGGCGTATCAGAGGGAGAAGGCGCGCCGGGGGGTGCTGGACTTCTCCGACCTGGAGCACTTTGCGGTGCGGCTGCTGCTGGACCCGGAGACCGGGCGGCCCACCCCCCTGGCGGCCAGCTGGTCGGTCCGCTTTGCCGAGGTGATGGTGGACGAGTATCAGGACACCAACCAGGTGCAGAACGCCATTTTCACCGCCGTCTCAGACGGGGGGCGTACGCTTTTTCAGGTGGGGGATGTGAAGCAGTCCATCTACCGCTTCCGACTGGCCGACCCCACCATCTTTCTGGACAAATACCGCCGCTTCCGGGACGGGGAGGAGGCCGGAGCCGGGGAGCCCCGCCGCCGCGTGCTCTCCCGGAACTTCCGCTCCCGCCCCCAGGTGCTGGAGGGCTGCAACGACCTGTTCCGGGCGGTGATGTCCCGGGATTTCGGTGAGGTGGACTACACCGATGACCAGGCCCTGGTCCCCGGGGCGGCCTTCCCGCCGGGGGAGGACGACGCTCTGGAGCTGGACGTGCTGGACCTGTCCTTCCTGGGGGAGCAGGAGGAGGGAGAGCGGGAGGACAAGAACCGCCTGGAGGCCCGGTGGGCCGCACGGCGGATCCGGGCGCTGCTGGACCAGTCCCTGATGGTGAAGGACGGGGATGGGACGCGGCCTCTGCGCCCCTCTGATGTGATGATCCTTCTGCGCAGCCCCGGCGTGGTGCTGCACCACTATCTCCGGGCGCTGAGCGAGGAGGGGATCCCCTGGTCCGCCGACGGCGGCGGGGACCTCTTTGACACCACAGAGGTGAATGTGGCCCTGGCGCTGCTCCAGATCGTGGACAACCCCAGGCAGGATGTGCCCCTTATCGCCGCCCTGCGCTCCCCGGTGTTTGGCTTTGACGGGGATAAGCTGGCCTTCCTCCGGGCGGGGGCCAAGGGGGACTTCTATACCGCGGTGTCCGAGGCGGCCGGGCGGGGGGACCAGGCGTGCCGGGACTTCCTGACCGAGCTGGAGGAGCTGCGCTTCGGCGCGGGCGAGCGCACCTGCCGGCAGCTGATCTGGCACATCTATGAAAAGACCAATCTGCTGGGCCTGTTCGGGGCTATGCCCGGCGGGCAGGAGCGGCAGGACAACCTGCTGGCCCTGTACGCCCTGGCGGGACAGATGGAGGACAGCGGCTGCCGCTCTCTGTTTCAGTTCCTGCTCCGTCTGGAGCGGCTGCGGCAGACGGGGGCCAAGCTGCCTTCCTCCGGCTCCGGACGGGAGGGAGAGGGGGTCTCCATCCTGTCCATCCACCGCTCCAAGGGGCTGGAAAAGCCGGTGGTGCTGGTGTGCGGCCTGTCCCGGCGGCTGAACCGGGATGATCTGATGCGCCCGGTGCTCTTCCACCCGGTCCTGGGGGTGGGGCCCAAGGGGCTGGACCGGGAGCGGATGGTGGAGTACCCCACCCTGGCCCGGCGGGCCGTGTCCCGGCAGCTGGAGCGGGAGATGATGGCGGAGGAGCTGCGGCTGCTCTATGTGGCCATGACCCGGGCCCAGGAGAAGCTGATCCTGTCCGTGGCCCTGACGGAGGGGGCGCGTGCCCTGGAACGTCTGGCCCAGGAGGCCGCTGTCCCCGTCCCGGCCGCCGCCCTGGAGCGGCAGCAGAGCGTGGGGGCCTGGGTGCTCCTTCATGCCCTCGTCCGGCCGGAGGCGGAGGGCCTGCGGGCCCTGGCCGGCGGACCGGAAGAAATTGCGGCCGGTCTGGGTCCGGCCTGGGACATCCACTGGGTGCAGGGGGATGAGCTGGAGGCGGGTGCGGAGGAGCGCCCCGGCCGCTTTGCGGACCTGGAGCCGGAGCGCGGAGAGACGGAGGACCTGACTGCCGCCCTGACCTGGACCTATCCCTATGAGGCGGCGGTTTCCATGCCATCCAAGCTGACCGCTACCCAGCTGAAGGGCCGTGTTCTGGATCAGGAGGCCGCCCAGGAGGGGGCGGAGCTGGGGAGCAGCCGGGAAAAGCGGCAGCCGGAGGGGCTTTCCCGGCCGGACTTCATGGTGCGGGAGCGGGGGCTGACCGCCGCTCAGCGGGGGACCGCCCTCCATCTGGCCATGCAGTATCTTCCCCTGGAGGGAGACCACAGCCCGGAGACGATCCGGGAGGAGCTGCGCCGCCTGACAGCGGAGGGCTTCCTGACCAGCCAGCAGGGGGAAGTGGTCCCGCCGGAGGTCCCGGCGGCCTTCTTTGCCTCAGAACTGGGGCGGCAGCTGCTGGCCGCCCGGGAGGTGCACCGGGAGTTCAAATTCTCCATTTTGATGCCTGCCGCCGACTATGGGCCCGGGCTGGAGGGGGAGGAGGTGCTCCTTCAGGGCGTGGTGGACTGCTGGTTCGACGGACTGGAGGGGATCACGGTGCTGGACTTCAAGAGCGACCGCATCCGTCCGGGGGGCGAGGCGGCCCGGGGGGAGGAGTACCGCCCCCAGCTGGAGGCGTACAGCCGGGCGCTGGAGCGGATCACCGGACGGAGGGTGGCCCACCGGATCCTGTGGTTCTTTGCCACAGGGACTGGCCTGGAGCTGTGAACGGCCGCTGCTTCCAAAGCGCAGGATTCATAAACTCTTCATCATTACTCCCTTGAAAAGCCCTGTGGAACATGATACACTGAGACAAACCCAGGCGCGGGAGCGCCGCATGAGTTTTGATATTCCGGGCCCCGCGGAGGCGGGCCCCAACAACAGATGAGACACAGGAGGACGCTGTGAAAGGTATCGTATTAGCCGCAGGGAAGGGGACGCGACTCTACCCCATGACCAAGCCGGTGAGCAAGCCGCTGCTGCCGGTATATGACAAGCCGTTGATCTATTATCCCATCGCCATCCTGATGCAGGCCGGGATCTCGGACATCATGGTGATCGTCCCGCCGGGAGAGACCGGCACCTTCCGGGCCCTGCTGGGGGACGGAGCCCAGTACGGGCTGAAGATCACCTTCGCCGAGCAGCCGGTGGCCCGGGGCATTGCGGACGCCCTGCTGATCGGACGGGAGTTCGTGGGGGAGGACCGGGTCTGCCTGGTGCTGGGGGACAACATTTTCTATGCCCCCTCCCTGGGCGAGACTCTGAAGGCCGCGGCGGCCAACTGTTCCGGGGCCACGGTATTCGGCTATTGGGTGGAGGACCCCCGCCCCTTCGGCGTGGTGGAGTTCGGCGCGGACGGACGGGCCATCTCCATCGAGGAGAAGCCCCGCCATCCCAAGTCCAACTATATCATTCCCGGCCTGTATTTTTATGACCACCAGGTTATGGAGATCGCCGGCAATCTGAAGCCCTCCGCCCGGGGAGAGCTGGAGATCACCGACGTGAATCTGGAGTACCTGCGCCGGGGACAGCTCCGGGTGGTTCCGCTGGAGCGGGACTTCACCTGGCTGGACGCCGGGACGGCGGACAGCCTGCTCATTGCGGGACAGACCATCAAGCGGATCCAGGACCAGACGGGCCGGTATGTGGGCTGCCTGGAGGAGCTGGGGCTCCGGGAGGGCTGGGTCACCGCAGAGCAGGTCCACAAGATCGGAGACGAGCTGAGCATGACGCTGTACGGCAAGTATCTCCAATGCCTGTGACCACACAGTGAAGGCAGAGAGAGGGGGGCGGAACGGCCCCCTCTCTCTGCCTTGAAATTCATTGGATCGGAACGTAAAGTTCCTGCAAGGAGATCCTCTCAGTGATTTTTGATATACTTGTATAGTGCAACGATGCCCAATATACATAATACTGGCTCAAGGACCGGCAGGATATCGGAGAGCATGGTCAAAAAGTTCATGAAATAATACATGAGGCACCCCTATTAGCTTGTGGTTATATCTAACATTTTTGGGCGATTTTGTCAGGTGATTTTATCTGATTTGTTCACTTATCGTTTGTGAGGAAAGGGGTAAATTTTATGACACACACATTTGGAGCCTATTTCAGCCCTACGGGGGGCACCAAGCGCGCCCTGGAGGCCGTATGCGGCCTGCTGGGAGGGGAGAGCGAATACCTACCGCTCACCGGCCCGGACAAGAAGGAGAAAACCTTCGGCCCGGAGGAGCTGCTGGTCCTGGCCCTGCCGGTGTACGCCGGACAGATCCCGGCGGTGCCCGGTCTGCTGGACGGCCTGAAGGGAGACAACACCCCCTGCATCCTTCTGGCCACCTACGGCAACCGGCACTATGACAACGCCCTGGCCCAGATGAAGCGGCTGATGGAGGCCCGGGGCTTCCGCTGTGTGGGGGCGGCCGCGGTCATCACCCCCCACATCTTTGCCCCGACCCTGGGGGTGGGCCGCCCGGACGGGGAGGACCTGGAGGTCCTGGTCCGCTTTGCCCAGGGCGTGAAGGACAAGCTGGCCTCCGGTGCGGCGGGCAGCGTGGAGGTGCCCGGGGATCCGGAGCCCCCCGCCCACCCCGCGGTCCCGGTGAAGAAGGACCGGGACTGGGACACCTGCCTGGGCTGCGGCTTCTGCGCCCAGGTGTGCCCCACCGGGGCCATGGATCCCAAGACTCTGCTGTGGGATATGGAGAAGTGCATCAGCTGCATGGCCTGTGTGTCCCGGTGCCCGGTGGGGGCGCTGGGCTATAACTCCGCGGCTATCGCCACCCGGCTGACGGAGAAGTTCTCAGAGCGCCGGCCTGTGGAGGTGTTCCTGTAAAGGCGGGACCGGAAAGAAGCCTGCCGGGACCGTGTGAGGACGGTCCCGGCAGGCTGTTCCGAAGGGAAGGGGGAGGAAAAATGAAAAAGCGCATCCTGATGCTGGCCACCGGAGGGACCATTGCCTCCCGGGAGAGTGGACAGGGCCTGGCCCCGGCCATCACTTCAGAGGAGCTGCTGGGCTATGTGCCTGGGATCGGGGAGCTGTGCCGGGTGGAGACCGTCCAGCTGATGAATCTGGACAGCACCAATGTGGGCCCCTCCCACTGGCTGAGCATGGCCCGGGCCATCGAGGCGCGCTACCGGGACTACGACGGCTTTGTGGTGACCCACGGCACGGACACCATGGCCTATACGGCGGCGGCCCTCTCCTACCTGATCCAGCGCTCCCCCAAGCCCATCGTGCTCACCGGATCTCAGCGGTCTATCTGCATGGAAAACACCGACGCCCGGATGAACCTCTACAACGCATTCCTGTACGCGGCGGCGGAGGGGTCAAGAGGGGTGAGTCTGGTCTTTGACGGCAAGGTGATCTCCGGCACCCGGGCCCGGAAGGAGCGGACCAAGAGCTTCAACGCCTTCTCCAGCGTGGACTATCCGGAGCTGGCCATCATCCGGGACGGGCGGCTGATCCGCTATCTGGCCGAGCTGGACTACAGGGACGGCCCGGAGTTTTTCCACCGCTTAGAAGAGCGGGTGCTGCTGCTCACCCTGATCCCGGGGATGGGGGCGGACGCCCTTTCCGCCCTGCGGGACAGCTATCAGGCGGTGATCCTTCAAAGCTTCGGGGTGGGCGGTGTGCCCGGCGGGGGCAGCGGCCCCTTTGCCCGGGCTATGGAGGACTGGCTGCGGGCGGGGAAAACCATTGTGAAGATGACCCAGGTGCCCTATGAGGGCAGTGATATGGCGGTCTATCAGGTAGGCTATCAGGTGAAGGAGAAATATCAGCTGATGGAGGCATATAACATGACTCTGGAGGCGGCGGCCACCAAGCTGATGTGGGTCCTGGGACAGACCCGGGATTCGGAGGAGGTCCGCAGGCTGTTCTACCAGCCGGTCCAGTGGGACATCATTCGATGAACCGGGACCGGGGGCGGGACGGCGGGAGAAGCTCCAGCAGCTGGGACAGCAGGATGGAGGCCTGCCTCTGCTGTCCGGGATCAAGGGGTTTGAGACAGTCCACCGCTTCTAAAAGGAGGAGGGCGGAGAGCAGACGGTCCTCTGTGTGCTGGCCGGTCAGCAGGACCTGAGGCGCGACGCCCAGGTTTTGCGCGATCTGCTCCACAGTACCCAGGGTGGAATTGCCCTGACCGTGCAGGATGTTCCTCAGGGTGGAGTGCCCGATCCCAAGTTCACAGGAGAATTCCTCCAGCGTAGTGCGTCTGGCCTGGTAGACCAGGCGGAGGTTCCGGGTGAGGTTTTGATTGAGAGAGTCTGTGGGGTCCAGCGGCATTGCGGGATCATCTCACTTTCCGGGGAAATTTGGAGGGATACAGAAAAATAAATGACGGATCACCCTTTCTGTGCACCCTGAGAAAATCATAGGGAAAACAGTCGAAATTTTCAAGGACATGATATTGGAAATTTCTACACTATACTGGATGCGGGCGGGAACGGACCGAAATGGGGCGGGAGGGTGAAATCCCTCTTGCGAAATAAAGGATTTTGTGGCAGAATAGGGGCTGTCGGATGAAGATAAAACGGGGAGGGGACGCAGTGGATCTGTTGAGACGCTGGATCAGGCTGATGGCCGCGGCGGTGCTGCTGTGCTGTGTTCTGCTGCCCGGAGCGTGGGCGGCGGAAGGGGAGACCGGTTCCGCCACCATTTTATTTACCCACGACCTCCACTCCAGCTTCCTGCCCCGGAAGGACGGGAGCGGAGGGACCACGGGCGGCTATGCCCGGCTGGCCTCCGCACTGAAGGAGGAGCGGGCCGCCCATCCGGGGGCGCTGACTGTGGACGGCGGGGATTTCTCTGTGGGCTCCCTGATCCAGGCCCTGTATACCACCCAGGCGGCGGAGCTTCGCACCATGGGCGCCATGGGCTATGACGCTGTGACGGTGGGAAACCACGAATTTGACGGTACTGGCTCGGGGTTTGGCGAGATGCTCACCGCCGCCCGCCGGAGCGGGGATGTGACCCCGGCCCTGCTTCTGGCCAACTACCGGCCTGAGGAGGACAGCCTGGACCTCCAGCGGGCCATGGCCGCGTACGGGGTGGAGGAGTCCCTGCTTCTGGAGCGCGGCGGCGTGACCTATGGAATTTTTGGCCTGATGGGCCGGGACGCCCACGCCTGCGCCCCCACATCCGGTTTTGTGCTGGAGGACCCGGTCCGGGCCGCCCGCCGGTGTGTGGAGCGGCTGGAAGAGCAGGGAGCTGAAGTGATCGTCTGCCTGTCCCACGGCGGGACCAGCCCGGACGGTACCTCGGAGGATGAGGAACTGGCCCGGGCGGTGGAGGGGATCGACCTGATCGTCTCCGGACACACCCACACTGCGCTGGAGGAGCCCATCCTGGCCGGTGAGACCTATATCGTCTCCGCCGGGGAGTATGGAAAAAATCTGGGGTCTGTCACTCTGTCCTGGAATGAGGCGGGGGAAAAGACCCTGACGGATTACCGTCTGATCCCCCTTGATGGGACCTGGGAGAGCGACCCGGAGATCGCCGCCCTGATCGAGGGGTGGAAGGGGCAGGTGAGCAGCGGCTATCTGGCCCCCTACGGGCTGACCTATGACCAGCGGCTCACCCGGCTGAGCTTTGACCTGCCCGCCCCGGAGTCCGGGGTCCAGTCGGGCAGCGCTCTGGGGGAGCTGACGGCGGACGCCTATCTGTGGGCCGCGGAGCATCTGGCGGGCGTGGAGCCCGGGACGCCCACTGTGGCGGTGACGGCGGACGGAGTGCTCCGCGCGCCGCTGTACGCCGGAGAGCTTACCACCTCCATGGCCTTTGATGTGCTGTCCATGGGAGTGGGGGAGGCTGGAAGCGCTGGGTTCCCCCTGGTGTCCTGCTATCTCACCGGGAAGGAGCTGCGGGCTGTGGCTGAGGTAGACGCCTCAGTGACGCCCCTCATGCCGGCGGCCCAGCTGTATACGGCGGGGATGTCCTATTCCTTCAATACCCACCGGGTGCCCTTCAACCGGGTGACCGGCGTGTGGCTCACGGGAGAAAAAACGGCTGCTCAGGCGGAAAAACACACCGAGACAGAGACATGGAAGAACGAACTGGAGAACGACCGGCTCTACCGGGTGGTCACCGGGATGTACTCCGCCCAGATGCTGGATACGGTGAAGGATCGCTCCTTCGGCCTGCTGTCCATCGTGCCCAAGGATGAGCATGGGGAGCCTGTGACGGACTTTTCCCAGCGCATCCTCCGGGACCGGAACGGGAATGAGATCAAGGAGTGGTACGCCCTGGCGGCCTATCTCCGCTCCTTTGGAGAGAGAGGAGTCCCCAATGACTATGCCCTGTCCGGCGGGGACGGGCGCAAGCAGGTGAGCCACAGCTGGAGCCCTGGGCAGCTGCTGGGGCATCTGAACTGGATCGGGTTTGCCGCGCTGGCCCTGCTGGCGCTGGCCGCGGCGGCAGTGGTGCTTCTGGTGCGCTGGGCTGTCCGGTCCCGGCGGAGAGGCCGCCGGGGAGGCGGATACCGCCGCCGCCGGCTGTTCTGAATTTGTTGTCCCTGCGCGGCGGGGCCGCGCGTTTGATATTTGAACGCAGGGGGACGGCCGCAGTTTTTACAGAGCCGCGGCTGGCTGAATGTGATTCGAGGAGGAGAAACCGTGAAACAGCAGTATCAAATTGTGAAGAAGAAGGTGCTCACGCCGGAGATCAGTCAGATCTCCGTCCATGCGCCCCTGGTGGCTGCCAAGGCGAAGGCCGGGCAGTTCATCATCCTGCGTGTGGATGAGAATGGAGAGCGCATCCCGCTGACCATCTCCAGCGCGGACCAGGAGAACGGGACCATCACCGTCATCTTCCAGAAGGTGGGCGGCACGACCCTGGCCCTGGATCAGCTGAACGAGGGCGACTGCCTGCACGACTTTGTGGGCCCTCTGGGTGAAGCCACCCATGTGGAGGACCTGGGCCGGGTGGCCGTCCTGGGCGGCGGCCTGGGCTGCGCCATTGCGCTGCCGGTGGCCCGTGCCCTGCACGAGGCGGGCAACCAGGTGGACCTGATCGGCGGCTTTAAGACGAAGGACATCGTCATCCTGGAGGAGGAGATGTCCCACGCCTGCACCGACCTTCATATCTGCACCGACGACGGCACCTATGGCTATCACGGTTTCGTCACCGGCAAGCTGGAGGAGCTCATCCAGAGCGGGGTCAAGTTCGACCACGTCTTTGCCATCGGCCCCCTGATGATGATGAAGTTTGCCTGTAAGCTGACAGAGAAGTACAGCATCCCCACCACCGTCAGCATGAACCCCATTATGATCGACGGCACCGGGATGTGCGGCGGCTGCCGCCTCACTGTGGGCGGCGAGGTGAAGTTCGCCTGCGTGGACGGCCCGGACTTTGACGGCCATCAGGTGGATTTCGACGAGGTGATCGCCCGCAACGCCACCTACCGCGAGTTTGAAGCAGAGCGGAAGAGAGACCATCTCTGCCGCCTGGGAGGAGGTGCCCTCAATGGCTAATATGCAGATGACCAAGACTCCCATGCCGGAGCAGGATCCCCAGGTCCGCAATGCCAACTTCCTGGAGGTCGCTCAGGGCTATACCCTGGAGCAGGCCATGAACGAGGCTCAGCGGTGCATCCACTGCAAGAACCCTGCCTGTGTCAGCGGCTGTCCCGTGGGCATCCCCATCCCGGACTTCCTGGCCAAGGTGGCGGAGGGCGACATCGCCGCCGCCTATGAGATCCTGTCCAACGCCAACGCCCTGCCCGCCATCTCCGGCCGCGTGTGCCCCCAGGAGAACCAGTGCGAGGGCAAGTGCGTCCGGGGCGTGAAGGGCGAGCCCGTAGCCATCGGCCGGGTGGAGCGCTTCGTGGCCGACTGGGCGGCCCAGCAGGGCATCGCCAACGTGGCCACCGCCCCCAAGAACGGCCACAAGACGGCGGTCATCGGCTCCGGCCCCGCCGGCCTGACCTGCGCCGGGGAGCTGGCCCGCATGGGCTATGACGTCACGGTGTTCGAGGCGTTCCACACCGCCGGCGGCGTGCTGACCTACGGCATCCCGGAGTTCCGTCTGCCCAAGGCCATCGTGGCCCGGGAGGTGTCCAACCTGGAGAAGATGGGGGTGGACATCGAGCTGAACATGGTCATCGGCAAGGTCCTCACCATCCCCGAGCTGTTTGAGCGGGGCTATGAGGCGGTGTTCGTCGCCTCCGGCGCCGGCCTGCCCATGTTTATGAAGATCCCCGGCGAGGGACTGGTGGGCGTCTACTCCGCCAACGAGTACCTCACCCGCATCAACCTGATGAAGGCCTATCAGGAGGGCAGCGAGACTCCCATCCTCCACAACAAGAAGGTGGCCGTGGTGGGCGGCGGCAACGTGGCCATGGACGCCGCCCGGTGCGCCAAGCGCCTGGGGGCCGAGGTCCACATCGTCTACCGCCGCTCCGAGGCGGAGCTCCCCGCCCGCGCCGAGGAGGTCCACCACGCCAAGGAGGAGGGCATCATCTTCGATCTGCTCACCAACCCCATTTCTATCGAGGGCGACGAGAAGGGCCATGTCCAGTCCATGACCTGCATCCGTATGGAGCTGGGCGAGCCGGACGCCTCCGGCCGCCGCCGCCCCGTCCCCATGGAGGGCAGCGAGTTCAAGATGGAGGCCGACGCGGTCATCATGGCGCTGGGCACCTCTCCCAACCCCATGAGCACCAAGGGCACCGAGGGCCTGGAAAAGACCCGCAAGGGCTGCGTGGCCGCCGATGAGAACGGTCAGACCAGCCTGCCCGGCGTGTTCGCCGGAGGCGACGCCGCCACCGGAGCCGCCACCGTCATCCTGGCCATGGGCGCGGGCAAGCACGCGGCCAAGTCCATCGACGCGTACATCAAGAGCAAGGGCTGATCCAAGGCCCATAGAACGGTGCGCGGGGCGCTGCCATTGGCAGCGCCCCGCGCGGTTTTGTGTCGGGAGCGGTCAGGAATGGGGCGCTTTCCGCCGGAGGGGGCGGAGCAGGGCGGACAGATCCGCCTCCATCATCAAAATACCCAGTATCAGCAGGGCGGCGCCCGCATAGGCCCGGGGGGAGAGGACCTCGTGGGCCACGAAGAAGGCAAAGATGGAGTTGAACACCGGCTCCAGGCAGAAGATGACCCCCACATGGGAGGCGGTGGTGTACTGGAGGGCCACCGACTGGATCAGGAAGGCGGCCCCGGTGCAGAACAGGGAGAGCACCAGAACGGAGGCCCAGACGGCGGGGGTCCGGGGGAGGTCAGGTCCCTCCAGAAAGACGCTGAGGACCAGCATCCCCAGGCCGGTGACCAGCTGCTGATAGATCCCCAGCTGAAAGGCGTCCACCTCCGGACAGGCCACCGCCCGCTCAGTGATGAGGAGATAGACGGCGTTGGACAGGGCGCACAGGATGCACAGGACGTCCCCCAGGGCGGGGCGCAGATCGTCGGACAGGGTGAGCAGGGCAATGCCCGTCACCGCCATGACCAGCACCAGGGCCAGCTTTCGGGAGGGCCTGCGGCGGAAGAACAGAAAGTCCAGCAGGGGAGTGAAGACCACCGGCAGGGCGCACAGAAAGCCGGCGTTGGACAGGCTGGTGTACTTGACCCCGAAGGTGGTGGCGGTGTACACGCAGAACAGGGCCGCTCCGGTGGCAATGGCAGTCTTGAGGGTGGCGGCGCTGGGATGGCGCAGCCGGGGGAGAAAGCACAGTCCTCCCACCCCAAAGGCCAGCAGGAACCGGATGGCGTTGAGGCTGAACACCCCCACCTCCGTCAGCGCCAGATCGGTGAGGAGATAGGAGATGCCCCAGAAGAAGGTGACCAGGACCAGCATCAGGTCCGCTTTCAGCTGTGTGTGCACAGCGCTCCCTCCCTATGCTTGATGAGAGCATTATAGCATAGAGGATGGCGGCTTGAAAGATAAAATATGACAGATCTCACAAAAACATTGGGGAAGAGGCTTCCTTTCCTGCTTTACAGCGGGCGGCGGGGTGTGGTACACTGGGGAGCATAAGGATCCGAACAGGACCGGAAGGGAGAACTGCTGTGATGGAAAAACCGACAGAATATACGCTGACCTGGGAGGTCACCGATGAGATGACCGCCAAGCGCATCGGGAGCGCGGGCTCCAAGATCCTGTCCACCCCCAATATGGTGGCGTTGATGGAGGCGGCGGCCCTGGAGCTGGCGAAAGCCTATCTGGACGAAGGGATGACCACGGTGGGGGCGGAGATCCACTGCCGCCATTTGGCCCCCACCCCTGTGGGGATGAAGGTGAGCGCTACGGCCCGCCTGCGCTCCATTGAGCGGAGGAAGATGTGGTTCGACATCGAGGTGAACGACGAGAAGGTCAAATGCGGCGAGGGCTCTCACCTCCGGATCATGGTCGCCCCCAAGGGGATCCAGGAGAAGGCGGAGCAGAAGAAGGACTGATCCCCGGTCTGTGGGGAGCACCATCAAAAACGGACGGCGTGAGCCGTCCGTTTTTGATGGCTGGGAGGCAGCGGCCGGACAGACTGTCCCCCGGGGAAAATTTAGAAGTTCTTAAGATTTTGGCCCTTGCATCTTAAAGAGTCTGTGCTATGCTAGAAGCAAAAGAAGATCCAAATGAGGAGAGGGGATAAGAGGTTATGCACACCATCCTGATCTGTGACGATGACAGGGACATCGTATCCGCGCTGGACATCTACCTCGCCAGCGAGGGCTACCGCACACTGAAGGCATACAACGGCCTGGAGGCCATCCAGGCTGTGGAGCGGAATGAGGTCCACCTGATCCTGATGGATATTATGATGCCCGAGCTGGACGGGATTCGGGCCACCGCCCGGCTGCGGGAGGGGAGCAACATCCCCATCATCCTCCTCACGGCCAAGAGCGAGGACGCGGACAAGATCCTGGGGCTGAACATCGGCGCGGACGATTATATCACCAAGCCCTTCAACCCCCTGGAGGTGATCGCCCGGGTGAAGAGCCAGCTGCGGCGCTACACCTCCCTGGGGGGCGCGGAGAAGGGTCCCGGCCTGCTGACGGTGGGCCCCATCGCCATGGACGACGGGGCCAAGCAGGTGACGGTGGACGGGGAGCCGGTGGCCCTGACCCCCATCGAGTACAACATCCTGCGCCTGCTGATGACCCATCCGGGACAGGTGTTCTCCTCCGCCCAGATCTATGAGCAGGTCTGGAACGACCCGGCCTATGGCTCGGAGAACACGGTGGCCGTCCATATCCGCCACCTGCGGGAGAAGATCGAAATCGACCCCGCGGACCCCCGGTACCTGAAGGTGGTGTGGGGTCTGGGCTACAAGATGGAGAAGGGGGGACTCTGAGTGAGAAAGCTGCGGAACAGCCTGCCCATCCGGGTGGGAGCGTGGCTTTTGTTCCTGGTCATGGTCAGCGGGGCGGCCTTTTTCGGCCTCCAGTGCGTGCGGGGCATTCAGTACCAGGGAGCGGATGATGCCAGAGAGACCGGTGTGTTCTCGCAGATGGTGGAAGAACGGGAGCAGCAGGTGCTGGAGCTGCTGTCCTGTCAGCTTCGGCTGAAGGATAACACCTTGGATTATGTGGCGCGGCAGACCTGTCAGGAGCGGTTGGAGCAGCTGGGGGAACAGCTTGACCCAGGGCAGACCAACTTCCGCTATCAGGTCCTGAGCGCGGATGGGAGCCAGGTGCTGCTTGGCAATCTGGAGGAACAATCCGGCCTGGAGGCCCTGGTATCTCAGATCTATTACCTGCGCCTCAGCGCCTCCGGCGTGAGCCAGATGGCGCTGGAGTCTGAAGTGATCCCGGAATTTTCTGCGGTGGAGACGGAGGAAGCCCTGATTTACAGCACGCCCGCCGCTGGGGCGGCGGAGGAGATGGTCGTGCTCCACTGCGGGGTGCTGAAGCCGGAGCAGATGGAGGCCCAGGACGAGTTTCTCAGCCTGGAGCAGGAGTTTGCCCGCTGTCAGAAGAATTTTGCCTTCTACCTGACCCTGGCGCTGAGTTTTGCTGCTGCGGCAGCTGGGCTGCTGTTCTTCCTGCTGTGGGCCTCCGGGCACAGGCCGGAGGGGGAGGCGGCTGTCCTGGTCTGGCCGGATCGGATCTTTACCGAGGTGTGGACCCTGCTGCTTGCGGGTGGAACGGCGCTGCTGCTGGTGCTGCTGACCGAGTACGAGAATCGCTGGATCTGGGCGGCGTACCAGGCGGACAGCGGGCAGCTGGATACGCTGTGTATCGCCGGGACCGCGGCCATTACAGGCTGGGCGCTGCTGGCGGCCATATTTCTCCGGACGGTCACGGTGCGGCTGAAAGTCCGGGCGCTGGCCCGGACCACCCTGCTGTGCAGGGTGGTGAGCTTCCTGTGGAGGCGCTTCTCTGTGTTTTTCCAGGAGCTGCCCCTGACCTGGAAAACACTGCTGTGCTTTCTGCTGTATCTGGCGGCCATTTTCGCTGCGGACCACCTGTGGCCCTTCCGGTATTGGTACCCCCTGCCCGGGGCTGTGGTCAATCTGGCGGTGCTCATGGGCCTGTGCTGGTGGTCCGCCGGCTTTGGCCGTGTGCGGAAGGGGACGGAGATCATCGCCGCCGGAAATCTGAACCACCAGATCGAGACGGCCCACCTCCCGGCGGACCTGCGGGGCCACGCCGAGGTGCTGAACAACATCTCCGACGGACTGGCCGCCTCAGTGAATGAGCAGATGAAGAGCGAGCGCTTCAAGGCGGAGCTGATCACCAATGTATCCCATGATCTGAAGACCCCTCTGACCTCGATCATCAACTATGTCGACCTTCTGAAAGCCACCGACCAGACCGACCCCAGGGCCCAGAGCTATATCGAGGTGCTGGACCGGAAATCCCTGCGGCTGAAAAAGCTGACGGAGGACCTGGTGGAGGCCAGCAAGGCGTCCACAGGGGTGCTGGCGGTGAACCGGGAAAAGATCGGGATGGCCCAGCTGCTGGACCAGGCGCTGGGGGAGTACGAAGAGAAGCTGGAGGAGAAGCATCTGACCGTGGTGCGCACTGTGCCGGAGGGGGAGAGCTATGTCTATGCCGACGGACGGCACCTGTGGCGGGTCATTGACAACCTGCTGTCCAACTGCGCCAAATATGCCCTGGAGGGCACCCGGGTCTATATCGAGCTGGTCCGGGGCAAGGGGAGCGTGAGCCTGTCGGTGAAAAATATCTCCCGTGAGGCGCTGAATGTGCCGCCGGAGCGGCTGATGGAGCGCTTTGTCCGGGGGGAGGAGTCCCGGAGCACCGAGGGCTCCGGCCTGGGGCTGTCCATCGCCCGGAGCCTGACGGAGCTCCAGGGTGGGACCTTTGAGCTGGCGGTGGACGGGGACCTGTTCAAGGCGGTTGTCACTCTCCCCCAGTCCTCGTAAAACAGAATCTGGCGCCTCTGCTGCCGGGCCGCGGCCTGTCCTGAACGGGATGGGCCGCGGCCCGTATTTTTGAAAAATTAACTCCAGATTTTTTTGCTTTTGCCGCATCTTTATGGTATGATACCATTATCTATGCGTGATTGGGCCCTCTGTGCTGGAGCGGCGGCAGAGGGATCCTGTTGGACCCTGATTGGGAAAGGAGTGGACGGCTTGAAAAAGTACTGGCTGAGCGGAGCGCTTCTCCTGCTGCTTCTGCTGACCCTGTCCGGCTGCTTCTTTCGGGAGCCGGAGGACCTGTATCAAAGCCCGGAGCAGTCGGCGGACTACCTCAGCTTGACCCAGACCATCCGGAACGTGAAGGACTCGCTGGCCCAGGAGTACGGGGTGGAGGTGGAGGACGTCTCGGTGATGAGCGGGGACAATACCGCCCTGATCCAGCTTCAGGACCTGGACCGGGACGGTGAGCGGGAGACCGCTGTGACCTTCTTCCGGGTGTCTGAGGCGGAGAAGCCCCTGAAGATCTACTTTTTTACCCGGACGGCGGAGGATACCTATACCGTCAGCGCGATGGTGGAGGGAAACGGGACCGCCATCTACCGGGTGGACTATGTGGATCTGAACGGCAGCGGATGTAAGGAAGTTGTGGTCAGCTGGCAGATGAGCACCGGCGTCTATCTGCTGGGGGCCTACTCCCTGGAGGAAGCGATGGTGCGCAGTCTTCAGTATGCGGCCAGCGCCCCGGCGGGGAGCGCCTCCGCCCAGGGGCTCCCGGACCGGGAGGCCCTGCGGGCCACTGAGTGGATGACCACTGTATACGACAACTATGCCCTGTACGATCTGGATCAGGATACCCGGACGGAACTGGCGGTGGTCCGGGTGGACAAGGCCGGGACCAACAGCGCGGTGGACCTGTATGGCTGGCGGGACGGCTCCTTCATGGTGCGGGCCTCCGCACCGCTGTCCATGGGGATCTCCAGCGTGGAAAAGAACGGCGTGGAGACCAACTTCCTCAAGGAGGACGGAGACGTGCCGGTCCGGGCTCTGTACATTTCAAGTGAGCTGGCTGACGGACACCATGTAGTGGACGTGGTGGCCTATCAGGACGGGAACTTGAAAAATCTGAGTCTGGATGAGACGGGGGTCAGCCGGGAGATGCTGGACCGCTATGTGGATCTGGAGCCTACCGACGTCAACGGGGACGGTGTGCTGGAGCTGCCTACCCCAGTCCCTCTGCCCAACGGAGGGGACACCTCCGCCTCTGACTTCTGGCTGATCGACTGGAGCCAGTACAGCAGTACAGGGAAAAAGATGAAGGTGTGCACCACCTATCATAATGTGGCCGACGGCTGGTACCTGATCGTGCCGGAGGAGTGGAAGGATCAGATCACTCTTCGGCGGCGGGACTCCATCGGACAGCGCTCCGTGATCTTTTATCACCTGGAGGGGGAGGGCGAGGAACCCACGCCCTTCCTGGTCATCTATAAGTTTACCAGCCAGTTCGACCGGGCGGACGCCTCCAACCGTTTTATCCTGCGGGAGGAGGAGGGGGCGGTGTATGCCGCCGCAGTCTATGACAGCGGCTGGGAGCTCGGTATGAGCGACGCGGACCTTCAGACTGCCTTCCACCTGATCCAGAGCAGCTGGTCCGATTGACAGCGGACAAGGAGACAGGTATGAGAAAAGTATTGGTATTGGAAGATGAGGAGAATATCCGCAGCTTCGTGGTCATCAATCTGAAGCGTGCGGGCTATGAGACCATCGAGGCCGGCACCGGTGAGGAGGCTCTGGCCGCGCTGAAAGCAAATCCCAGCATCAAGGTGGCACTGCTGGACATCATGCTGCCGGGGATCGACGGCTTTGAGGTCTGCCGCCGGATCCGGGCCATGGACAACAAGATCGGGATCATCATGCTCACCGCCCGGACCCAGGAGATGGACAAGGTCACCGGCCTGATGACCGGGGCAGACGACTATGTGACCAAGCCCTTCTCTCCCGCGGAGCTGACCGCCCGGGTGGACGCCCTGTTCCGCCGTACCGGCGGCGGGGAGGAGGAGGCCTCTCCGGATGAGATCGTGGAGGCTCCCTTCCGTCTGAACACCCGCAACCGCACCCTGGAGAAAAACGGCCAGCGGGTGAAGCTCACCCAGGTGGAGTATGGGATCGTCAAGCTGTTTATGGAGAACCCGGGGAAAGCCCTCTCCCGGGAGGAGATCCTGGACGCGGTGTGGGGTAAGGATTATTTTGGCGAGCTGAAGATCGTGGACGTGAACATCCGCCGCCTGCGCATCAAGATTGAGGACAACCCCACGAAGCCGACGTATGTGAATACGGTGTGGGGCTATGGGTATAAGTGGGGCAGCTGAGGCCGGAGCAGTCCGGTGGGGTTGTCCTCACCCTGCGGAGCAGGGCGCGCGTGAGCGCGTACAAGCGTTTTGGCCGAGGACCAAAACCTTGGCGGAGGGCGGATTGATTCCGCCCGAGCAGTAAAAAAAGCCGGGGCCCCCGGAGGCTGCGCCTCTGGGGAACAACCCCACGAAGCCGACGTATGTGAATACGGTGTGGGGCTATGGGTATAAGTGGGGCAGCTGAGGCCGGAGGAGTCCGCGGCAGAATAAGTGCCCATGACCTGGGAGGGGAGGCGCTCAAATGGCGAAAAAGGTCGTTGTGACTGATAAAGTGAAAATCCGGGGCATCCGCCGGCGCTGGCTGATCAACAGCGTGGGTGTGGTGCTGTTGGTGCTGGCCCTGGCGCTGGGGACCTTTTCCACCGCCATGTGGAGCTACTACTACTCCAGCACGATGAACGACCTGAAACGGAGGGCGGCGGACGATGCGGGGGGCTTTGCCTCCTTTACCCGCAGTCAATACTGGACCAACGCCCAGAACGCGGTACAGAAGTTTGAGGACAAGACAAAGCTGGAACTCCAGTTTCTGGATGATACCGGGGCAGTGCAGTACTCCAGCAACGATCTGGCCGCCGGCACCACGCCGGGGACCCAGGACATTCAGAGCGCGCTGAACTATCAGGAGGCCGTGGCCTGGAAGGGGACCGACCCCCATACCGGCGAGCGGGTGGTGGCCGCCTCCGCTCCCATCGTCTACCACGGGCAGACGGTGGCAGTGGTGCGCTATGTGACCTCTCTGGTGGCCATCGACTGGCAGTTTTTCCTGGCTATGGGTCTGGCCTGCCTGCTGGGGGCGGCCATCCTGGCCCTGGTCTACTTCTCCAATCTCTACTTTGTCCGCTCCATCGTGGAGCCTCTGGCCAGTATTACAGAGACCGCCCGGCTCATCGCTGATGGAAGCTACGGGGTGCAGATCGAGAAAAAATTTGACGACGAGGTGGGAGAGCTTACCGACACCATCAACGATATGTCCCTAAAAATCAAGCAGTCGGAAAAGACACAGTCGGAGTTCATCTCCTCCGTCTCCCATGAGCTGCGTACCCCCCTGACCGCCATCACCGGATGGGCGGAAACCATTCAGGGCGGCGAGCTGAAGGACCCCCAGGACGTGCGGAAGGGAATGGACATCATCGTCTCCGAGGCGCGGCGGCTGACCAACATGGTGGAGGAGCTGCTGGAGTTCTCCCGCATTGAGGATGGCCGGTTCACCCTGTCGGTGGAGCCTCTGGATCTGAAGGCGGAGCTGGAGGACGCGGTGTACACCTATCGGGAGTTTTTCCGCCGGGAGGGCATCGAACTGACCTATCAGGACTGCCCGGAGGAGATGCTCCCCATCAGCGGAGACCCGGAGCGGCTGCGCCAGGTGTTCTGTAATCTGCTGGACAATGCGGCCAAGCACGGCGGCTCCGGCAAGCGGATCGATGTGTCTGTCGCCCGGGAGGGGGAGGAGGCGGTGATCCGCATCCGGGACTACGGTCCCGGCATTCCCGAGGAGGAGCTGCCCCATGTGAAGTACAAATTCTACAAGGGGAGCTCCAAGGCCCGGGGCTCCGGCATCGGCCTGGCGGTGTGCGAGGAGATCGTCACCCGGCACGAGGGGCGGCTGGACATCGGAAACGCCCAGGGAGGCGGCTGTCTGGTGACCATCGTCCTGCCCATTGAAACGTAAGTTCGACAGCTATTGCTTTTTTTCTGAAAACTTGGTAGAATACCCACGGCGCGGAAGCGCGCCTGCCGTTTGATCGCAAAGGAGAAACAGTTTCCCATGCAGAACAGAGAAAAAACCTGTGCCTGCCCCTCCGGCGGGTTCAAGACTATGTGCGGAGGCCAGGCGCTGATTGAAGGCATCATGATGCGCGGCCCCAAAAAACAGGCCGTGGTGGTGCGCAAGCCGGACGGCACCCTCGCCATCCGGGAGAGCCAGCTGCGGTTCATCAAGGACCGCTTTCCTGTGCTGGGCCTGCCCCTGATCCGGGGGATGGTCACCTTCGTGGCCTCCATGGTGGAAGGCGTCCGGGCCCTGATGTACTCCGCGGAGTTCTTTCCGGAGGAGGAAGGGGAGACGGAGGAGTCCTCCCGCTTTGAGGCGTGGCTGGAGCGTACCCTGGGCAGCGACCAGGCGGCCTCATTTTTTGTGACAGTCTCGGTGATTTTGGGGATCGGGATGTCCATCGGACTGTTTTTCCTGCTGCCCACCCTGCTGGGCTCGGTGGTGACATTTTTTACGGACTCCATGGTGGTCCGTAACGTGGCGGAGAGCCTGATGAAGCTGGCTATTTTTGTGGGCTATCTGGCCCTCTGCTCCCGGATGAAGGACATCCACCGGGTATTCCAGTACCACGGCGCGGAGCATAAGACCATTTTCTGCTATGAGGCGGGGCTCCCCCTGACGGTGGAGAACGTGCGGAAGCAGCCCCGCCACCATCCCCGGTGCGGGACCAGCTTCCTGTTTATGGTCATCGCGATCTCCATTCTAGTCTCTACCGTTGTGTTTGGGATCTGGCCGGTCCACAACGCCCTGTGGCGGTTTGTGGCCCACCTGCTGATGCTGCCCATCATCGTGGGGGTCAGCTATGAGTTCAACCGCTGGGCGGGGCGGCACGACGGGCCGGTCACAAAGCTGCTCACCGCCCCCGGATTGTGGCTCCAAAATTTCACCACCTTTGAGCCGGACGATTCCATGATCGAGGTGGGCATCAAGGCGCTGGAGCTGGTTCTGCCCGAGGTAAAGGGCGAGGACGCGTGGTGAGCCTTCTTCGGCGGTACGCCGAATCATAAATTAAAAATTAAGAGTTCGGAATGAGAAGCTGGAGGCTTTCAGAGCCGGCTGCGCTGAACGGATCGGAATGGGCGCGGGGGGCGCACACCGCAATTCCTAATTCAAGCAAGAGGGGGAGCCTATGGCTACCACATATAACAATCTGTATCTGGATACCCGGACCCGGCTGAAAAAGGCGGGCATCGAGGGGGGCCAGCTGGAGGCCCGGGAACTGATTTGCTATGCGGCGGATAAGAGCCGGGAGCAGTTTTACCGGGATATGCATCTCTACGCCTCCGGTGAACTGGAGAAGCGGGTGGATGCCCTGGTGCAGCGCCGCCTGGGAGGCGAGCCGGTGGCCTATATTGTGGGGGAGTGGGAGTTTTACGGCCTGCCCCTGAACGTGTCCAGCGAGGTGCTGATCCCCCGGATCGACACAGAGGTGCTGGCGGAGCGGGGCATCCTCAAGGCGCGGGCCGCCGGGGAGGGAGCCCGTGTGCTGGACCTGTGCGCCGGAAGCGGCTGTGTGGGTCTGGCCATCGCGGCCAACGCCCCCGGGTGCCGGGTGGTGCTGGGGGAGCTGGCCGAGGGCGCCCTGCGGGTGTGCAAGCAGAACGTCCGCCGCAACGAGCTCAACGCACGGGTGACCTGTCTGTCGGTGGACGCGATGGAGCCCCCTTCCTCCGCGCTGTGGGATTTTGATGTGATCGTCTCCAATCCCCCTTATATCCCCACTGGAGACATTCCGGGCCTGGATCCCTCCGTGCGGGACTATGAGCCGCTCATCGCCCTGGACGGCGGCGCAGACGGCCTGGATTTCTACCGTTTCATCGCGTCCAAGTGGAAAAATGCCCTGCGGCTGGGGGGGACCCTCCTCTTTGAGGTGGGTATCGGACAGGCCCCCGAGGTGGAGGAGATCCTGGCACAGAACGGCTTTGAGCAGATCCAGACCACTGCGGACACCCAGGGGATCTGGCGTGTGGTGGAGGGGACCATCAACGGATAGACGGGAAAGACAAAGGGCTTGCAGACCGGGCCGGAGGCTGGACGGAAGAATGTCCGGTTTATGGGACTTGTGATCTGTTAAGCTGTGAAGCAGACAGCCGGACCAGAGGGCTCTGGACCGGTGGGAAAGGATGGGATCAGATGGCAACAAAGAAACCGGCGGTGGAGAGCGCGGCTCCCGCCGCAGATAAGAAGAAGGCACTGGAGACCGCCATGGCGCAGATCGAGCGCAACTACGGAAAGGGCTCCATCATGCGGCTGGGGGAGAACCTGGGGGTAATGGTGGAGTCTATCCCCACCGGCTCCCTGTCCCTGGACCTGGCGCTGGGGATCGGCGGCCTGCCCAAGGGCCGGATCATTGAGGTCTATGGACCGGAGTCCTCCGGTAAGACCACACTGGCCCTCCACGTGGTGGCCGAGGCCCAGAAGCGGGGGGGCGAGGTGGCCTTCATCGACGCCGAGCATGCCCTGGACCCCACCTATGCCCGGGCGCTGGGGGTGGACATCGACTCCATGCTGATCTCCCAGCCGGACACCGGCGAGCAGGGCCTGGAGATCTGTGAGGCCCTGGTCCGCTCCGGGGCCATTGACGTGGTTGTGGTGGACTCTGTGGCCGCGCTGACCCCCCGGGCGGAGATCGAGGGGGACATGGGCGACTCCCATGTGGGTCTGCTGGCCCGCCTGATGAGTCAGGCTCTGCGGAAGCTGGCCGGCTCCATCGCAAAGACCAACTGCATCGTGATCTTCATCAACCAGCTGCGTGAGAAGGTGGGCGTGGTCTATGGCAATCCTGAGGTCACCACCGGCGGCCGGGCGCTGAAATTCTACTCCTCGGTCCGCATCGACGTGCGGCGGGTGGAGGCGCTGAAGAGCGGCTCTGAGATCATCGGTAACCGAACCCGGGCCAAGATCGTCAAGAATAAGGTGGCGCCCCCCTTCCGGGAGGCGGAGTTCGACATCATGTACGGCGAGGGCATCTCCAAGGTGGGCGAGCTCATCGACCTGGGTGTCAAGCTGGACCTGGTGCAGAAGAGCGGCTCCTGGTTCGCCATGGGCGAGCTGCGCCTGGGCCAGGGCCGGGACGCGGCCAAGCAGTTTTTGCGGGACAATCCGGACATGGCGGACGAGCTGGAGGCCAAGATCCGGCAGAACGCCTTCAAGCTGCTGTCCAAGCAGGGGCAGGCGGCGGCCCGCGCCGCCGGCCGGGCGGTGGACGTGTCCGCCGACGACTTTGAGGACGGCGAGGCGTAAATGGTCATTCAGGAGCTGAAGCCCTCCAAGCGGGTCCGGGGCCGCTGGCTGGCGGTGCTGGAGGACGGCTCCCTCCTCCGGGTGGGGGAGGGCGAGGTGATCCAGTTCGCCCTCTGCGCCGGCCGGGAGCTGACGGAGGAGGAGGCGGAGCGCCTCCAGGCCGCTGTCCGCACCGGCGGGCTGAAGGAGAAGGCCCTGAACCTGCTGGCCGGCCGCCCCATGTCCCGCCGGGAGCTGGAGCGGAAGCTGGAGAGCTGGGAGGCTGCTCCGGAGGAGGCGACCGCCATCTGCGGCCGGCTGGAGGAGCTGGGCTTTCTGAACGACGCGCTCTATGCGGAGCAGGTGGTGCGCCACTACTCCGCCAAGGGGTACGGCCTGCGGAAGCTGCGGGATGAGCTGTACCGCCGGGGCGTGCCCCGGGAGCTGTGGGACGAGGCCCTGGAACGGGCGGAGGATCCGGCAGAGGCCATCGACGCCTTCCTGGCCAAAAAGCTGGGGGACACGCCGCCGGAGGACAGGCGGGCGTGGAAGCGGGCCTCGGACGCCCTGGCCCGGCGGGGCTACGCCTGGAGCGACATCAGCGAGGGCCTGCGCCGCTATGGCGCGGAGTGGGAGGAGTAACTGTTTTCTCCCGGCAGGGTGAGAGCCAGCTGGTCGCCCAACTGAGCGCAGTGCGGAAGGCTTCCGGTTCCAGACCTCGCAGGGCCCCGCAGAGGTTCGATAGAAACTCTGCTGGAGGAAGCCGGCCCTATTGGCACATTTTTTCAGGTTTCCACAGACGATCTGCTGGAGATCACCGATGACCCTGCCTGGCGGGGAAAGTAAGAAGGCCGGACCCTCCGGTCAAACCAATATATTGGAGCGATGATGATGCCATATAAAATCGCATTTGTTTCCCTCGGCTGTGCCAAGAATTTGGTGAACACCGAGCAGATGATGGCCCTGTGCCGCCGGGCGGGGCACACTGTTACCGGCGACCCGGACGGGGCCGATGTGGCGGTGCTGAACACCTGCGGCTTCATTGAGTCCGCCAAGAGCGAAGCCATCGAAAATATTTTGGAGCTGGCGGAACTGAAAAAGGCCGGGCGGCTGAAAAAGCTGCTGGTGACTGGCTGTCTCTCCCAGCGGTACCCCGACGACATCCGCACCGAGCTGCCCGAGGTGGACGGGATGCTGGGCACCGGCAGCTATACCGACGTGGCAGCGGCGGTGGAGGAGCTGATGGCAGGGGAGAAGGCGGAGCACTTCGGCAATATCCACCGCACCTTTGAGGACGGGGAGCGCCTGGTGACCACCCCGCCCTACACCGCCTATCTGAAGATCGCCGAGGGGTGCAGCAACGGCTGCGCCTTCTGCATCATTCCCAAGCTCCGGGGCCGCTACCGCAGCCGCTCCATGGAGGCCCTGCTGGCCGAGGCCAGGCAGCTGGCGGATAGCGGCGTGAAGGAGCTCATCGTCATCGCCCAGGACATCACCCGGTACGGCATGGATCTGGAGGAGCCAACCTCCCTGGCCGGCCTGCTGAAGGAACTGTGCAAGCTGGACTTCCACTGGATCCGCCTGCACTACCTGTATCCTGAGGTCATCACCGACGAACTCATCGACACCATTGCCCGGGAGAAGAAGATCGTCCACTATCTGGACATCCCCATCCAGCACTGTAACGACGGGATCCTGAAGGCTATGCGCCGGAGGAACACCCGGGCGGAGCTGGAGGACCTCTTTGACCGGCTGCGGCGGGCCATCCCGGATCTGGTGGTCCGCACCTCGCTGATCTGCGGACTGCCCGGAGAGGGCGAGGCGGAATTTGAGGAGCTGTGCCAGTTCCTCAGGGAGCAGAAGCTCCAGCGGGTGGGCGTGTTCCAGTTCTCCCCGGAGGAGGGGACCCTGGCTGCCGCCATGGAGGACCAGGTGGATCCGGAGACTGCCGCACGCCGGGTAGAGCTGGTGGTGGATCTTCAGTCCCGGATCATGGACGAGTATAACGAGGCACGGCTGGGGACCGTGATGGAGGTGCTGTGCGAGGGCTTTGACGCCCAGGCGGGCTGCTTTGCCGGACGGACCTACGCCGACTCGGTGGAGATCGACGGCCGCGTCCTGTTCACCGCCGCCGGAGCCGTCCCAGCGGGCAGCTTCGTCAACGTCCGGATCACCGGCGTTTCTGACGGAGAGCTGACCGGTGAGATCGAGGAATAGATTTTTGTCGAAAAAGAGGAGCTGACCATTTTCCATGAACACTGCCAATAAGCTGACCATTCTCCGGGTCTTTCTGATCCCGGTATTCCTGCTGGTGCTGTACTTACAGGTGCCCGGAGCCAACTACTGGGCGCTGGCCATCTTTATCGCCGCCAGCCTGACCGACACCCTGGACGGCTACATCGCCCGCCACTACAACCAGGTCACCGACTTTGGGAAATTTATGGACCCCCTGGCGGACAAGTGCCTGGTGGTGGCCGCTATGCTGTGGTTCGTCGAGATCGGGCAGATGCCCGGCTGGGCCCTGCTGGTGGTCATCATCCGGGAGTTCAGCGTGTCCGGCCTGAGAATGGTGGCGGCGGACAAGGGGCGCGTGATCGCCGCCGGCTGGTCCGGCAAGGTCAAGACGGCTTCTACCATGGTGTGCATCGTGCTGATGTTCCTGCCCATCGCGGTGTGGATCAACCACATCTGCGTGGCGGTCATCGTGCTGACCACCATCTACTCCGGCGTGGAGTATTTTATGAAGAACCTGGACATCCTCGCCGAGGTGAAATGAGGAAACAGGGACCATCCGTCAGCGGATGGTCCCTGTTTTTGTCTCAGAATGAAAAGCGGCTGTCCTGCCGGAAGGGAGGCGGATGGACCTATTCCGGCTTGTACCGGCAGAGGATGTAGGTGACCCATGCGATGCAGACACAGGAGTAGAGGAGTCCGAAGACAGCAATGCCCAACAGTTCGCTGCTTCCGCGCAGTCCCTCTGATAAAAAAAACAGGCAGGCGAACAGTGCGACGATAAGGAAAATTTGTATGACCCGGAGAAAATCATGGCTTTCCCGGACTGAGCGGCGGTATTTCAGCTCCCGGAGCTCGTTGGGATCGCTGCACAGGGCGTTGAGCGCCTCCAGCTCGGCGTTTTTTTCCGTCAGCTCTTGGTCCAACCGCCGGAACTCCGGTGTGTTCTGCCCCTCGGCGGTGCGGCCCAGGGCCATCATCTCCACGATGAGGTCGAGGAGTTCCCCCCGCAGTGCCTCCCGGCGGTCCCACTGCCGGATAGTCATGGTACGCGCCTCCTTTCCAGGCGGTATTTTAAGTAAGTTCATTGTATCAGAGATTCCAAAAAAATGCAAGGAGGAGGCGGATCATCGTCCAGCGAGTGCTGTGTGCGGAGGCGAACAGCTGAAAAAGCCGCCCCCAGCTGGGGCTGCTGTACCGGATCATCAGCCTTCCACCGCCGGGAGAAAAGAGAAAGCGCCCGCACCGGAGGCTCTCCGGTGCGGGCGGGGGATTGATCAGGAAGGGTCAGAACAGTCCGGTGATCTTGCCGTTTTCGTCCACATCGATCTTTTCAGCGGCGGGGACCTTGGGCAGACCGGGCATGGTCATGATGTCCCCAGTGAGGGCCACCAGGAAGCCGGCGCCGGCGGACACCTTTATATTCCGGACTGTGACAGTAAAACCGTCAGGGGCGCCCAGAAGGCTCTGGTCATCAGAGAAGGAATACTGCGTCTTGGCCATGCAGATGGGCAGATCGCCGCAGCCCAGCTCGGTGAGCTGCTTGACCTGCTTTTTGGCGGCGGGCGTGAGGACCACGCCGTCGCCGTGATAGACCTTTTTCACGATGGCGGCCAGCTTGTCCTCAATGGGCTGCTCCAGTTCATAGGCAAAGCGGAAGTGGTTCTCCGCCTCACACAGACGGATGACCTCCTCGGCCAGGGCGATGCCGCCCTCGCCGCCCTTGGCCCACACCTCGGACAGGGCCACATTGACCCCCAGGGCGCGGCATTGATCCTCCACCAGCTTCAGCTCGGCCTCAGTGTCGGTGGGGAAGCGGTTGATGGCCACCACGCAGGGCAGGCCATACACCTGGGTGATGTTCTCCACATGGCGCAGGAGATTGGGCAGGCCCCGCTCCAGGGCGGCGAGGTCCTCCTGGTTCAGTTCCGCCTTGGATGCGCCCCCGTGGTGCTTCAGGGCCCGGACGGTGGCTACCAGCACCACCGCGTCGGGGGTGAGGCCGGCCATGCGGCATTTGATGTCCAGGAACTTCTCAGCGCCCAGGTCGGCGCCGAAGCCGGCCTCGGTGACGGCGTAGTCCCCCAGCTTCAAAGCCATCCGGGTGGCCATCACAGAGTTGCAGCCGTGGGCGATATTGGCAAAGGGGCCGCCGTGGATGAAGGCAGGGGTGCCCTCCAGAGTCTGGACCAGGTTGGGTTTCAGGGCGTCCTTCAGCAGGGCGGCCATGGCCCCGGCGGCCTTCAGATCGCCGGCGGTGACCGGCTTTTCGTCATAGGTGTAGCCCACGATGATGCGGCTCAGTCGCTCCTTCAGGTCGGTGATGGAGGAGGCCAGGCACAGCACCGCCATGACCTCACTGGCCACAGTGATGTCAAAGCCGTCCTCCCGGGGGACGCCCTGCATCCGGCCGCCCAAGCCGTCAATCACGTTGCGGAGTTGGCGGTCGTTCATGTCCACGCACCGCTTCCAGGTGATGCGCTTGACGTCGATGCCCAGGGCGTTACCCTGCTGGATGTGATTGTCCAGCATGGCGGCCAGCAGGTTATTGGCCGCACCGATGGCATGGAAGTCGCCGGTGAAGTGGAGGTTGATGTCCTCCATAGGGACGACCTGGGCGTAGCCGCCGCCAGCGGCGCCCCCCTTCACGCCGAATACAGGGCCGAGGGAGGGCTCCCGCAGGGCCACCAGGGCGTTCTTGCCCAGGCGGCGCATCCCGTCGGCCAGACCCACGGTGGTGGTGGTCTTGCCCTCTCCGGCGGGGGTGGGGTTGATGGCGGTGACCAGGATCAGCTTGCCATTGGGGGCCTTGCCCTCCTGGAGCAGGCGGTAGTCGATCTTGGCCTTGTACTTTCCGTAAAACTCCAGGTACTCCTCGTCCACACCGGCGGTCCTTGCGATGTCCGCGATGTGCTGCATTTGGGTGCTCTGGGCGATTTCAATGTCAGTTTTCATCTTTGCCACGTCTCCTTTTCAGTGTTGGGCGCCCCTTTGATAAAAAAAGAGCGCAACGGGTTTGATTCCGTGCGCCCAGACGGTCGGCATAAAGGCGGAGGGTCCGCCCGCTATACTCCATGTGGTCGCTCCACTTCCGTCAGTCGTATAGCTTTTGATCGCTCTTAGTGTAGCATAGCTTTTTCCCGCCGTCAAGAGTCGGAGAGGGCGGAACCCCGGTCAAATTGGCGGTAATACTCCTTGATCAGGTCCATGAAGGTGCGGGCGGCGGGGGAGAGGAAGCTGTTTTTCTTATAGACCACCGCCAGGGGGCTGGTGAGGGGCGGGGTGCCCACGGTAAAGAAGGAGAGCCGGTCCAGATAGGGGGTACGGTGGATGCCGCTCTCCGGCAGGAAGGTGAAGCCCATGTTCTCCGCCACCAGGTTGATGGCGGTGGTGTTGTTGGTGGTGGTGAGGATATTCAGCGGCTCCACGCTCTGGACGCTGAAGGTGTTGTACAGCAGCTTGGACAGACGCCAGTCCTCCGGAAGCATGATGATGCGCTCATGCTCCAGGCGGCGCAGGTCACCGAAGGGGAGGGGGGCGGAGCAGGGGCTGTCCAGCCCCTGGGCCAGGGGGTGGTCCCGGTGGCTGATGAGAAGGATGCGCTCGTGCATCACCAGCTCATAGCTCAGGTTGGTCAGGTCGCTGGGGATGTGCATGAGGCAGAAGTCGGTGACGCTGCTGGCGGCCAGGTCTCCAAGCTGGGGGACCGGAGCCTCATGGAGGACCACCTGGACGTCCGGATCCTGGCGCACGAAGGTGGGGAGGATGTCCGGCAGAAGGGTGGAGCCCCGCCAGGTGGATACCCCGATGCGCAGCTGCTGCCGCTTCTGGGTCTGGAGGGCCCGCAGGTCGCTCTCCAGCTGCCGGTCCAGATAGCCCTGACGCTCCAGATAGGCGTGGAACAGCTCCCCCGCCGCAGTGAGCTGGAGCGGGGTGTGGGAGCGGTCCAGCAGAGTCACCCCCAGGTTGGCCTCCAGCTTGGCCAGATACTGGCTGAGGTATGGCTGGGAGAGGTAGAGGCGGTCGGCGGCCCTGGAGATGCTGCGCTCCTTGACGATGGTGAGAAAATATTCCGGGTTTTTGACAAACATGGGGACCTCCAAAAGCGGCGGGATCTGGATCAACGTCTTTTCTGTTCCGTCATTGTACCATAAATCGGCTGTTTTATCAACAAAACCAGGCGGAAGAATCGGCGGACAGCGGTGTGCTTGCCAGAGACGGCAGGTTGTGGTACACTGCACAAAACAGGGGGCTGTGCCGGCGCATGGCTCCCCACCGGGAAGAGAGGAGCGGTTTGAAATGGAGAACATGATGCGGGCTGTGGTCTATCGGGAAAAGGGGTGCTTTGCCCTGGAAGAGCGCCCGGTCCCGGAGATCCTGGACCCAAGGGATGCGGTGGTGCGAGTGACGCTGACCTCCATCTGTTCCAGTGACCTGCATATAAAAGGCGGCTTCGTGCCCCGGGCAAAGCCCGGGATCATCGTAGGACATGAGATGGTGGGCGTTGTGGAGCAGGTGGGCCCACAGGTGACCCGAGTGGCCCCCGGCGACCGGGTGGCCGTCAATGTGGAGACCTTCTGCGGGACGTGCTTCTTCTGCCAGCGGGGGGCGGTCAATAACTGCACCGGTCCCGCCGGAGGCTGGGCTCTGGGCTGCCGCATCGACGGGGGACAGGCGGAGTATGTCCGGGTGCCCTACGCGGACAACGGTTTGACCCGAATCCCGGATGGCGTCACCGACCGCCAGGCCCTGTTCACCGGCGACATCCTTTCCACCGGCTTCTGGGCGGCCCAGCTTGGTGAGATCCGGGAGGGGGACACGGTGGCTGTTCTGGGCGCCGGCCCTACCGGCCTGTGTACTATGATGTGCGCCCGCCTGTACCGGCCTGCCTGCATCATAACGGTGGAGCCCGATCCGGCCCGGCGCGCGCTGGCCCTGTCCCGGGGGTGGGCGGACCTGGCCCTGGAGCCGGGGGAGGAGGCCCTGGAACGGGTCCGGGCGCTGACCGGGGGACGCGGCGCGGACGTGGTCATTGAGGCTGCGGGCGGCCCGGATACCTTCCAAACAGCGTGGCAGGCGGCCCGGCCCAGCGGCATCGTGGTGGTGGCTGCTATGTACGAAGAGAGCCAGAGCCTGCCTCTGCCCGAGATGTACGGCAAGAATCTGACCTTCAAGACCGGCGGCGTGGACGCCTGCCGCTGTGGGGAGATCCTGGGTCTGATCGCGGCCGGGCAGCTGGATACGGAGCCGCTGATCACCCACACCTATCCGCTGGCGGACGTGATGGAGGCCTACCGGCTTTTCGAGGCCAAGGAGGATGGCGTGCTCAAGGTGGTGGTGCGGCCCTGAGCCGCCTGAGGGACCACAGATATGAGAAAATCCCCTGTGCCGCAGCACAGGGGATTTCATCTTGCCATATACCGATCACACAGCGCGGGTGACCTTACCGGAACGGAGGCATCTGGTGCAGACGTACACGTGAGTGGGAGTACCCTTCACGATCGCCTTCACGCGCTTCACGTTGGGCTTCCAGGTACGGTTGGAACGGCGGTGGGAGTGGGAGACCTGGATGCCGAAGGTGACGCCCTTGTCGCAGAATTCGCATTTGGCCATGTTGCTTACCTCCTCGCTATGAGAGTTCGCTTTCGATGAAGCATCGTCTGACATCATAGCAGATATTTCAGAAAAAAGCAAGGAGTTTTTGAAAAATAACAAAAATTTTTTCTGATGGACTGATTTCGGGCCGGCGGGGGCGGAGGAAAGAAGAATTTGGGGCCGCCGCCGCTTGCGAAATGGATGGGGATGGGATATACTGAACACAGTCTCGTTACTTCTATTGATGAATGGAGGAGCGCCAATGTCAGATCACAGCAACAGCGTGAAGCTGGGGGAGATCATTCAGGAGTTCGGCCTGGAGATCCTGCATCCCGGGGCCAATTACGCATCCATTCCCCTGACCACTCTGGACGTGAACCGTCCGGGCCTGCCTCTGACCGGCTTTTTTGAACATTTTGATCCCCGCCGCCTGGTCGTCATCGGGCTGGCGGAGACCACCTTTCTGGAGCAGATGGACGCGGACCTGCGGCGGGAGCGCTTTGACCAGATGCTGGAGTATTCGGTCCCAGCGCTGATCCTGACCCGAGGCCTGGAGCCCTGCCCGGAGTGTATGGAGATGGCGGAGAAGCACGACCGGACGGTGCTGCGCACCCAGGCCCATACCTCCGCCTTTATGAGCGCCCTCATCGGCAGCCTCTACAACTATTTGGCGCCACAGATCACCCGTTCTGGTGTGATGATGGAGATCTACGGCGAGGGCGTTCTGTTCCAGGGGGAGTCCGGTGTGGGCAAAAGCGAGGTGGCCATCGAACTGATCCAGCGGGGCCACCGCATCATCGCCGACGACGCGGTGGAGATCAAGCAGACCAACCACGGTACGCTGGTGGCCACCGCCCCGGAGCTGATCCGCCACTACATGGAGCTGCGGGGCATCGGCGTGGTGGATGTGCGCCAGCTGTTCGGTATGAGCGCCATCAAGATCTCTCAGGAGATCGACATGGTCATCAATCTGGAGCCCTGGGATGACCACGCGGTCTATGACCGGCTGGGCCTGGAGGGCGCGGTGACGGAGATCCTGGGGGTGTCGGTCCCCTCCATCACCATCCCGGTGAAGCCGGGCCGGAACCTGGCCAGTATCGTGGAGGTGGCCGCCATCAACAACCGGAACCGGAAGATGGGCCACAACGCAGCCCTGGAGCTGACCCGCCGGATGGACGAGCACTTCAAAAAGCTGTCGGAAGAGGAGGACGGGGCGGATGTATATCGGACTTGACGTAGGCGGCACCAATCTGGTGGCCGGACTGGTGGACCGGGAGGGGAAGATCCTCCACAAGGCCGCCTGTCCGGTGGACCGGAGCTGGACTGCGGAGGAACTGTCCGCCCGTCTGGCCCGTCTGGCCCGGCAGGCAGCAGAGGAGGGCGGCTGCCCGGTCTCTCAGCTCCAGGCAGTGGGGGCGGGCCTGCCCGGCCTGGTGGACAACCGGGCGGGCGTGGTGGTCAAAACGCCCAATATGCCCTTCCGGAATACCCCGCTCCGGGCGCTGTTCCAGCGGGAGCTGGAGCTGCCCCTCTATCTGGGCAACGACGCTGACTGTGCGGCCATTGGGGAGTTCTGGGCCGGTTCGGCCCGGGGCTGTGACCCCGCGGTGGTGGTCACCCTGGGGACCGGGATCGGCAGCGGCATGGTCCGGGGCGGCAAGCTGTACACCGGCTTCGGCGGCGCAGGCATGGAAGCGGGACACATGGTGATCCACCCGGGGGGACAGCTCTGCGGCTGCGGGAACCGGGGCTGCTGGGAGCAGTACGGCTCCGCCACAGCGCTGATCCGCATGGCCCGGGAGGAGATGGAGCAGAGCCCGGACAGCGCCCTGTGGCAGCTGTGCGGAGGGGAGAAGGCGCGTGTGGATGGCCGAATGGTGTTTCAGGCGGCCCGCCAGGGGGACGCCGCAGCCTGCCGTGGGCTGGACCGCTATCTGGATGGCCTTTCCGTGGGCCTGGTCAACTTGGCCAATGTACTGTTCCCAGAGGTGATCTGCCTGGGCGGGGGGATCAGTGCGGCGGATGACGATCTGCTGCTGGATCCCCTGCGGGAGCGGTTCCACCGGGGCTGCTTCGACAAAGACAATCCGCCCAAGCTGGTGAAGGCCAGCCTGGGCAACGACGCCGGCGTGGTGGGGGCCGCCCTGCTGTGCGACATGGTGTGACAAAAGATTTTCGTGTGCCCGGCAAAGCCGGCCGCCCACTGTGACGGCCGGCTTTGCCGGGCACAGTCTGTCCGATCCGGGGACAGGAGCGGGGCGCCGGGGAGTGCGGCCTGCAAATGGGGCGGAAGCTCTTTTGCGGCGGACCCGCGGACATTTTCTGTTTCCCCTATTCTATTTTTTTCAGGAATTTGCTATAATAACATGATACCTAGAATTTGACCTGAGGATTAGGAGGAAATATGGATCGATTTGAAGCATTGGCCGCCCTGCTGGCCCAGCGGTGCGGTACACTGGAAGTGCGGAATGAGGAGCCCATGTCCCGGCATACCACCTTCCGGATCGGCGGCCCGGCCGCTCTGATGGCACTGCCCCGGACGGCGGGGGAGGCAAAGGCGGCGGTGAGGGCGGCCCGGGAGCTGGACATCCGGCCCTTCTTTCTGGGCAACGGCTCCAATCTGCTGGTGCCGGACGAGGGGTACCGGGGCTTTGTGGTGAAGCTGTGCGGCCTGGATCAGACCCGGGAAGTGAACCGCCGCCTGTGGGCGGAGAGCGGTATCTCCCTGGCCCGCCTGGCCAATGCGGCCCTGGGCCGGGGGCTGGCCGGGCTGGAGTTTGCCCACGGGATCCCGGGCACCCTGGGGGGCGGCGTGATGATGAACGCCGGGGCCTATGGGGGCGAGCTGTCCCAGACAGTCACCGCCGTGACCTATCTGGACAGGGAGGGGGAGGAGCATACCATCCCCGCCGCCGGGTGTGAGTTTGGCTACCGCAGCAGCATCTTTGCCCGGCATCCCGACTGGCTCATTCTGAAGGCGGAGTTCTCTCTGCCCCAGGGGGACCCGGAGGAGATCCGGGAGAAGATCCAGGAGCTGGCCCGCCGCCGCGGCGAGAAGCAGCCGTTGGAGTATCCCAGCGCGGGCTCCATGTTCAAGCGCCCGGAGGGCCACTTTGCCGCCGCCCTCATCGACCAGTGCGGCCTGAAGGGACTGACCGTGGGCGGGGCCCAGGTGTCGGAGAAGCACGCGGGCTTTGTCATCAACCGAGGCGGGGCCACCTGCGCCGATGTGCTGGCCCTGGTGGACCAGGTGCGGGAGCGGGTCCTGCGGGAGACCGGCGTGACCCTGGAGCGGGAAGTGCGGCTTCTGGGGTGAGTCCTGCGGTGTGCAGAACAAGAGAGAGAAAAGCCGTCCGGCGCACCGCGGGCGGCAGACGAGGTGGTTCCAATGGAATTTGTCATCATATCCGGCCTGTCCGGCGCGGGAAAGAGCCGCGCCGCCTCCATCATGGAGGACATGGGCTTTTTCTGTGTGGATAACCTGCCCGCCCCCTTGATCCCTAAGTTTGCCGAGCTGGGGATGGCGGGAAACGGCGAGTATGACCGGGTGGTGCTGGTCACCGACATCCGGGGCGGCACCAGGTTCGACAGCCTGTTCCAGGCTCTGGACGGGCTGCGGGCCATGCAGTGCGCGTACAGCATCCTGTTTATGGAGGCTACGGATGAGGTCATCATCCAGCGGTATAAGGAGACCCGGCGCAGTCATCCTCTGGCGGATGAGTGCGACTCGCTGGAGGAGGCCATCGCCCTGGAGCGGCGGATGCTGTCCCCGCTGCGGGAGCGGGCGGCCCACATCATCGACACCTCCGGTCTCACCGCCCGGGGGCTGCGGGCGAAGCTGCTGCAGCTGTTTGCCCGGGGGCCGGCGGAGCGGTCCATGGAGGTGCGGGTGACCTCCTTCGGCTTCAAGCACGGCATCCCGATGGAGGCTGACCTGGTCTTTGATGTGCGCTTTCTGCCAAACCCCTACTATGTGGCGGAGCTGCGGCCCCGCACCGGACTGGATGACGGGGTGCGGGACTATGCCCTGTCTGCCCCTCAGAGCCAGGAGTTTCTCCGCCGCCTGATGGACTTTGTCGCCTATCTGCTGCCGCGGTATGTGGAGGAGGGCAAGACCTCGCTGACCATCGCGGTGGGCTGCACCGGGGGGCGTCACCGCTCGGTGGCGGTGGCCCACGCCTTGGCGGAGGCCGTCCGGCAGGAGGGCTATCCCGTGGGGGAGGTCCACCGGGACCTGGGCCGGATCTGACCGGCAAGAGGAGGAAAATGCCATGCTGGAACCCATTCCCAACAGCCAGCAGTGGGAGCGCGGGCCGCGCATCGTCGCCATCGGCGGCGGCACCGGCCTGTCCACCATGCTGCGGGGGCTGAAAAACTATACCCGGAACCTCACCGCGGTGGTGACGGTGGCGGATGACGGAGGCGGCTCCGGGATGCTCCGCCGGGACATGGGGATGCCCCCTCCGGGGGACATCCGCCACTGCATGGAGTCCCTGGCCAATGTGGAGCCTATCATGCAGCGGCTGCTCACCTACCGGTTCACTGAGGGGGCGCTGGCCGGGCAGTCCTTCGGCAACCTGATCCTGGCCGCCCTGAACGGGGTGACCGGCTCCTTTGAGGAGGCGGTCTCTCAGATGAGCCAGGTGCTGGCCATCACCGGCCGGGTGATCCCTGTGACCAGCGCCGATGTACAGCTGGAGGCTGTCTTTGAGAACGGCACCCGGGTGGTGGGGGAGTCCAAGATCTATGACTTCAAAAAGCAGCAGGACTGCCGGATCCACCATGTGGCCCTGATCCCGGAGCGGCCCAGGGCCCTGCCCTCCGCGCTGGAGGCCATCCGGGAGGCGGACCTGATTCTGCTGGGGCCGGGGAGCCTCTACACCAGCGTGATCCCCAATCTGCTGGTGGAGGGGGTGCCAGAGGCCATCGCCCAGTCGGACGCCCTGAAGATCTATGTATGCAACATTATGACCCAGGACGGAGAGACGGAGGGCTACACCGCCGGCGACCACCTGGAGGCGCTGATGAACCACGGGGCTCCCGGCTTGGTGGACCTGTGCCTGGCCAATTCGGCCCCGGTCCAGGCGGGACTGGTGGAGCGGTACCGGGCGGAGGACGCCGTGCCCTTGGCGGTGGACCGGGAGCGGGTCGCCGCCATGGGCCTGGAGCTGGTGGAGCGGCCGGTGGCCTCGGAGGGAGGCAACTTTGCCCGGCATGACCCGGACAAGCTGGCAGCGGCGGTGCTGGAGATCTACCGCCAGCGGGCGGTGCGGATCTTCCGGGGGAAGGAGCGCTATATCATTGAGGAGTGAGGGCATGACCTTTGGCGGAGAGGTAAAAAATGAGCTGTGCCGGGCGGGGCTGAGCCGGAAATGCTGTGCCCAGGCGGAGGCATACGGGGTGCTGCTGTACTGCAATACCTTCTGCGGCAGTGAGATACGCATCGTTACAGAGCACGAGGCCTTTGCCCAGCGGCTGCCCGCACTGTTCCGAAAGGCGTTCCGCCTGTCCTTTGACCGGCTTCCGGAGGGGGAGGGCAAGCGGGTGTTTTCCATCCAGGCGCCGGACAAGCTGCGGCTCATCCACCAGACCTATGGGGTGGACCCGGAGGCCCTGGCGCTGCATATCAACTTCGCGGCCCTGGAGGAGCCCTGCTGCCGGGCGGCCTTCTTCCGGGGGGCCTTCCTGTCCGGCGGCTCGGTGACCGACCCCCGGAAGGGCTACCACCTGGAGCTGGCCACCTCCCACCGCAGCGTCAGCCGGGAGATGCTGGCCCTGTTGCGGGAGGAGGAGTTCGCCCCCAAGGACGCCGACCGGAAGGGAAACTCCGTGATCTATTTCAAGCAGAGCGAGTACATCGAGGACTTTCTTACCGCCATCGGCGCGCCGGTGGCTGCCATGGACGTGATGACAGCCAAGCTGGAGAAGGACCTGCGGGGGAGCGTGAACCGCCGGGTGAACTGCGACGCCGCCAATCTGGACAAGGTGGTGGAGGCCGCCCAGGGACAGCTGGAGGCCATCCGGCGGCTGGAGCGCTCCGGCAGGCTGGAGACCCTCCCGGACAAGCTTCAGGAGGCAGCCCGGCTCCGGGCGGCCCACCCGGAGGACACCTTGGCCCAGCTGGCGGAGCAGTGCAGTCCCCCGGTGACAAAATCTGCCCTGAACCACCGGCTGCGGAAGCTGGTGGAGTTGGGCGGTCAGGTGGAGGATATATAAAGGGAAGATGCTTTACATCCTTTGCTATTCAGCGGCGATACTGGTCAATCTGGTGTGGCTGCTTCTGGGCGGCCAGTTGGATATGCTCCTCCAGGCGGCGGTCCCGGCGGGCACCGTGCTTTTAGCGGGGATAGGGGTGGCCCTGCGGCTCCGGTCCCTGCCCCGGGGAGCGAGAGGCCGGTATCTGCGGGGGGCACTTTGGGCCCTATTCCTCTATTATCTGGCCATTCTTTCGGTCCTTCTGTTCTTCGGAGGGCTGTTCCAGCTGGACCGTGTGTGGGGCGGAAGCGTCAATCTGGAGCCCTTCCACACCATCCGCAGCTATGTGCGGTTTTACCACAACACCGGCAGTCCGGTGAGCATCATGAATCTGCTGGGCAACGTGGTCATCATGGTCCCCCTGGGGATGCTGCTGCCTGTCCTGTTCCGGACCATGCGGCATTTCTGGGCCTGCCTGCCCCTGTGCGCTCTGACTGCGGTGGGGGTGGAGTGGCTCCAGTGGGTCACCGCCACCGGGGCCGCCGATGTGGACGACTCCATTTTGAATTTCCTGGGGGCCGCCCTGGGGTATCTTCTGGTACGGCTGTGCCAGCTGGCGGCCGGACGACGGAAAAATAAATGATTCTCAAACAATAGACAGGAATATACCTTTACAGCGATAGGCGGCGTCTGCCGCTGCGGGGGGAAGGAGAACTGCACCATGTCCTTTGTCCATCTACATCTGCATACGGAATTTTCCCTTCTGGACGGAGCCTGCCGGATCAAAAAGCTGGTGGAGCGGGTGAAGGAGCTGGGGCAGGACGCGGTAGCCATCACCGATCACGGCGTCATGTACGGGGCAATCGACTTTTACAGGGCCTGCCGGGAGGCGGGGATCAAGCCCATCATCGGCTGCGAGGTCTATGTGGCCCCCCGGGGCCGCACCCGCTTTCAGAAGGTCCACGAGTTTGACGCCGCCTTCTCCCACCTGGTGCTCCTGTGCCGGAACGAAGAGGGCTACCGCAATCTGTCCTACATGGTCTCCCAGGCGTTTCTGGAGGGCTTTTACATTAAGCCGCGCATCGACCTGGACCTGCTGCGGGAGCACTGCGGCGGACTGATCGCCTGCTCCGCCTGCCTGGGGGGAGAGGTCCCCAAGCTGCTGATGGCGGGGGACTATGAGAAGGCAAAGGAGGCCGCCCTGGAGATGCGGGAGCTGTTTGGGGAGGACGGCTACTATCTGGAGCTCCAGGACCACGGCATCCCGGTCCAGCGGCAGGTAAACGGGGGCCTGCTGCGCCTCCATGAGGAGACAGGAATCAACCTAATCGCCACCAACGACGCCCACTACCTCCGGCGGGAGGATGCGGAGATGCAGGACATCCTCATGTGCATCCAGATGGGCAAGACGCTGGACGATCCCGGGCGGATGAAGTTTGAGACCCAGGAGTTCTATGTCAAGAGCGAGGCGGAGATGGCGGAGCTCTTCCCCAATGCTCCTGAGGCGCTGGAGAACACCGCCCGCATCGCGGAGCTGTGCAATGTGGAGTTTGAGTTCGGCAAATACCATCTGCCCCACTTCCAGCTGCCGGAGGGCTATGACGACGGGGAGGCCTACTTCCGGGACCTGTGCTGGAAGGGCTTTGCCCGGCGGTATCCGGGGCAGCCGGAGCAGTACCGGAAGCAGCTGGAATATGAGATGGGCATGATCAAGAAGATGGGCTTTGTGGACTACTTCCTCATTGTGTCTGACTTCATCGCGTACGCGAAGGGAAACGGGATCCCGGTGGGACCGGGGCGCGGTTCGGCGGCGGGTTCCATGGTGTCCTACTGTTTGAATATCACCGACCTGGATCCCATAAAATATGGCCTGTACTTCGAGCGGTTCCTCAATCCGGACCGCGTTTCCATGCCTGATATTGACATCGACTTCTGCATCCGCAGGCGGCAGGAGGTCATTGACTATGTCAACAGAAAATACGGCAGCGACCATGTGGCCCAGATCGTCACCTTCGGCACCATGGCGGCCCGCGGGGCGGTGCGGGACGTAGGGCGGGTGCTGAATATGCCCTATGCCGATGTGGACGCCATCGCCAAGCAGATCCCCAGCGGGCCGGGGGCCCTCCATATCACCCTGGAGGATGCCCTGAAGCTGTCCAAGCAGCTGAAGGATTCCTATGACGGGGATCCCCAGGTGCGCAAGCTGATCGACACCGCCCGGGCCATCGAGGGGATGCCCCGGAACACCTCCACCCACGCCGCCGGCGTGGTCATCACCAACCGGCCGGTGGTGGACTATGTGCCCCTGGCGACCAATGACGGCCTGCCGGTCACTCAGTACATTATGACCACGCTGGAGGAGCTGGGCCTGCTGAAAATGGACTTCTTGGGCCTGCGGAACCTGACCATCCTGGACGACGCGGTGCGCATGGTGCGTGAAAAAGAGTCTGGCTTTACCCTTGCTGATATTCAGGAAAATGATCCCGCCGTGATGGCCATGCTGGGGGAGGGAAAGACCTCGGGCGTGTTCCAGATGGAGTCCGCCGGCATGACCGGCGTGTGTGTGGGCCTGAAGCCCCAGACCATCGAGGACATCACCGCCATCATCGCTCTGTACCGCCCAGGCCCCATGGACTCCATCCCCCGGTTCATCGCCTGCAAGCAGAACCCGGGAAAGATCACCTATAAGCACCCGGCCCTCAAGCCCATCCTGTCCAACACCTATGGGTGCATCGTCTATCAGGAGCAGGTGCTCCAGATTTTCCAGCAGCTGGCCGGCTACTCCCTGGGACAGGCCGATATGGTCCGCCGGGCCATGAGCAAGAAAAAGCGCAAGGAGATCGAGCGGGAGCGGCAGTTTTTCATCTATGGGGACCCGTCCCGGGGGATCGCGGGCTGTATCACCAACGGCATCCCGGAGGACGCCGCCAAGGCCATCTATGAGGAGATCGACGCCTTCGCCGAGTACGCCTTCAACAAGGCCCACGCCGTGTGCTATGCCGTGGTGGCCTATCAGACGGCGTGGTTCAAATACCACCACCCCAAGGAGTATATGGCCGCTCTGCTCACCTCCGTGCTGGACTCCAGCGAGAAGGTGGCGGAGTACATCGCCGAATGCAGGGAGTGCGGCATTGAGCTGCTGCCGCCGGACGTGAACGAGTCCCAGGCGGACTTTACCGTCTCAGATGGGGGGATCCGCTTCGGCCTGGTGGCCCTGAAAGGGGTGGGCCGAAATGTGATCAACGGCCTGCTGGAGGAGCGGAGCAAGGGCGGACCCTTTACAGATTTTATGGACTTCTGCGACCGGGTGTTCGACCGGGACCTGAACCGGCGGGTGCTGGAGAGCCTGATCAAGTCCGGTTCCTTCGACCGGATGGGCTGTCGGCGCTCCCAGCTGATGGAGGTCTTTGGACAGGTGCTGGACGGCCTTGCCGCCAGCCGGAAGCGGAACCTGGAGGGCCAGCTGGACCTGTTCGGGATGGGGGGAGGCGAGGAGCAGGCCGCCCTGCCCGCCCTCCATCTGCCGGACATTCCGGAGTACAGCCCCCAGGAGCGGATGACGATGGAAAAGGAGGTCACCGGCCTGTACCTGTCTGGCCACCCCATGGACGCCTATCGGGAGGCGGCCCGGGCGGTGGGAGCGGTGACCATCGGCTCCATTCTGAGCGATTTCAGCCGGGAGGACGGCCCTGCCCGCTATCGGGACGGGGAGCAGGTCGCCGTGGCCGGGGTGATCTCTACCTACAAGACCCGCACCACCCGGAACAACACCCTCATGGCCTATGTGGATCTGGAGGACGACACCGCCTCCATAGAGCTGCTGTGCTTCTCCCGGGTGCTCAATGAGAGCGGGGGATACATCCGGGAAAACAGCGCCATCCTGGTCAATGGAAAGATCTCTGTGCGGGATGAGAAGGAGCCCCAGCTCATGGTGGACGCCATCCGCCCCCTGGGGGACCTGGATGGGAAGGCTCAGCCAGCCGGACAGCGGCTGTACCTCCGCCTGCCCTGCCGGGAGGACCCGCGGCTGCGGAAGGTGAAGCTGGCCCTGTCCTTCTTCCCAGGGGAGAGCCAGGCGGTGCTCTATTTCGAGGACTGCAAAAAGCGTGTGGGCACCCGGTGCCAGATCCATCCCGCCCTGGTGGAGGACCTGAAGGAGCGTCTGGGCGGGGAAAACGTAGTGGTAAAATAATGGATGCGATGACAAAAATGCTGTGCTCCGGCACAGCATTTTTGTGTGAAGTGGGTGGTGTCCAGGCGGCAGATATGATATAATCGAGGCGTCGGGCAAAGAAATGGAGGAGATACCATGAGATGCATGGACCTGACACACCTGATTTCCCGGGAAATGCCGGTCTACCCCGGCACAGAGCCTCCCAGGCTCCAGCCTGCCAACACCTATGAGCGGGATGGCTTTCAAGAGACTCTGCTGACCATGTACTCCCACACCGGGACCCACATGGATCCGCCGGCCCATCTGTTTGCGGGACGGACCACGCTGGATCAGTTTCCGGTGGAACAGTTCATCGGACGGGCGCTGGTGATCCACTGTCCAGAGCTGAGGGAGGGAGAGCGCGTCCCCTTCTCCGCAGTGGAGCGGGTGCGCCCCCTGGCAGACCAGGCGGAATTTCTGCTGTTTCACACCGGATGGGGCAGGTACTGGGGGACAGAACGCTATTTTGGGGACTATCCCTGTATCGATCAGGGGATCGTGGACTACCTGCTCCAGAGCGGGAAAAAGGGCGTGGGCTTGGATACCATCGGGGTGGACCCCATTGCTGACGCCTACCTGAGTATCCACCGGCGTCTGTTCCAGGATCACGACCTGGTGGTCATGGAGAATCTGGCCAATCTGGACCAGATCGGAGATGGGCTGTTCACGCTGTTTGCCCTGCCCCTGCGGTATCAGGATGCGGACGGCTCCCCCATTCGGGCGGTGGCGGTCCTGGACGGGGAGGAATGAGCATGGCACTGAACTATTATATCAATCAAAAGGGAGAGATCCCGAACACGGCCCTCTCCATGACCGACGGCGGGGCGCTGGAGCGGGCCAGCCGCTTTCATCAGACGATCCCGGGCTATGCGCCTACGCCCCTGGTCTCTCTGGACCATCTGGCCCAAAGGCTGGGCGTGGCTCAGGTGCTGGTGAAGGACGAGTCCAGGCGGTTCGGCCTGAACGCCTTCAAGGCCCTGGGCGGTAGCTATGCCATGGCCCGCTGCCTGGGGCAGCGGCTGGGCTGGCCGGAGGAGAAGCTCACCTTTGAGGCCCTGATGGCGCCGGAGGTCCGGGAGAAGCTGGGAGAGCTCACCTTTGTCACTGCTACGGACGGCAACCACGGAAGGGGCGTGGCCTGGGCGGCTCGGCAGCTGGGCCACAAATCGGTAGTCTATATGCCCAAGGGCAGTGCCCGGGAGCGGCTGGACAACATCCGGGCCCAGGGGGCCCAGGCGGAGATCACCGACCTGAACTATGACGACGCGGTGCGGCTGGCTGACCGGATGGGGAAGGAGCACGGCTGGATCCTGGTGCAGGATACCGCCTGGCCGGGCTACGAGGAAATCCCCGCCTGGATCATGGAGGGCTACACCACCATCGCCTGGGAGCTGTTCCAGCAGCTGGAGGACTTGGGCGGACAGATGCCCACCCACCTGTTCCTCCAGGCCGGAGTGGGCAGCTTCGCGGGGGCCATACTGGGCAGCTTTGCCGCGCGCCTTGGGAAGGACTGCCCCATCACCTGCATCGTGGAGCCTGACCGGGCGGACTGCCTGTACCGGAGCGCCCGGGCGGCGGATGGGAAGATCCATCCGGTCACCGGGGAGATGAACAGCATGATGGCCGGGCTCTGCTGCGGCGAGCCGTGCACCATCAGCTGGGAGATCATCAGCCCCGGCGCGGCGGCCTTCCTGTCCTGCTCGGACGAGTACTCCGCCATGGGGATGCGCCTGCTGGGCCGGCCGGAGCCGGGGGACCCGGCAGTGGTGTCCGGCGAGTCGGGGGCGGTGGGCGTGGGTGTCCTGTCCGCCATTCTGCATGAGGAGAAGCTGGAGGACCTGCGGTGGTCCCTGGGGCTGAACGAGAGCTCCCGGGTGCTGTGCATCAGCACGGAGGGGGACACCGACCAGGCCAACTATCAAAAGATCGTGGGGGAGAGGGTCTGACGCCGCGCTAAGGGAGCGTCCCGGGGCTTCCGGCGGCGGGCAGAGTTCTGTCAAACAGGAAAAGAAGAAAAAAGCGCTGGACAAAACCGTAAATGGGGCGGTTTTGCCCAGCGCTTTCTGATCAAAATGGGACCTGGATGGGAAGACGGAGGGGGGTTATACACGTTTTTCCCCACGGAGCATGATGAGGAAGGCGGACAGCAGGGGGACGAGGGCGGCCAGGATGGTCCGGCCGGCAAACAGAGGGGTGAGCAGGCCGCTGAGCACCGCCCCGGCGATGAAGGAACCAATCAGTCCATAGTAGACCCGGACCTTCTCCAGTGCGGTCCCCTCCCGGTGGAAGAACCAGTGGAACAGATGCTCCGTCCCGCTGCGCAGATTGCCAGTACACATCGTGGTGACGCAGCCGCAGCCCTGAAACTTTCGGAAGGACTCCACCTGGAGGGCGCTGGTGAAGGAGATGATGATGTTGGCCAGGGGGTCCAGTGGGCCGCAGGGCAGGCAGGAGACCAGCAGGATGGCGCCACACTCGGCCAGCAGAAGGGGCAGCCGCCAGTGGAGGCGGGTACTGTCCCCAAATCTGCGCCGGAGCTGCTCCGCCGCCAGAACCCCCAGGGCGAAGGCCAGAATGGGGAGCAGATAGTGCAGGGCTTGGTCCAGCTGCCCCTGGGCCAGGTTGATCCCCATCAGGACGATGTTGCCGGTCTCCGCGGTGGCAAAGACCTGGCCGCGGTTGAGATAGCTGTACCCGTCCAGCAGACCGCCGGCCAGAGCCAGCAGAAGGCCGACTGGAAGCGTTTCAGAGGGTTGGAGCTGTTTCATGGATGTACCTCCTTCCGGAATCCCGCACAAAAGGATACCACAAGTTTTGACGTTGGGCAAGGACAGAGGAACTTTTTTGAAAAAATATACCGTTTGTCTTGCTTTTTGGAGGAGAAAGGAGTAAACTGACAGCTGGCAGAGTAGGGTCACCTGTGCAGGTCCCTTTGTGGGACCTTCAGTGCCGGCGGGACGGGGAGTTGTCCGCCGGACGAACAGCGCCCTCCCAGTGGGGAGGGGGCGGCAGTGGGTGATCCGCATCCCGCTGTCGCATGGCAGGGTGAAAATTTGATGATCCTCCTTCTGTGCGGCATACCCGAACACGGGCTGCCACAGCATAGAAGGAGGTTTTTTGCTGATGAAACACAACCATCTCCCCCTGAACCTGTACCGTACGCCCTTTACCCCCGCCTACTGGCGGGAGGCCAGTGCAGCCATGTCCAGCCTAAAGCTGCTGGTTTTTGCCGCACTGATGGTGGCGGTAACCCGGGCCCTCTCCATGATTCCTGGCATTCCCATCGCCCACACGAAGCTCACTTGGGGTTTCCTTTCAAGGTCGCTGTGCGCCCTGGTGTGTGGTCCGGTGATGGGGCTGGTCTTTGGCTTTGTGGAGGACATCCTGGGCTTTATCCTCCACCCAACCGGGGATTTTTTCCCAGGCTATACCCTGTCAACTATGGTCGGAGTACTGGTCTATGCATTGTGCTTTTTTCGCCGGCGGATCACCGTGGTGCGTTTGGTGGCGGCGAATCTGCTGGTCAACCTGCTAGTGAATGCAGGACTGGGGTCGATTTGGAGCACGGTCGTGCGGGGTGGAGTCTACTGGGGCTGGTTCATCCCAAGCATGGCAAAAAATATGGTGACAATCCTGCCCAAGGCGGCGGTGCTGTATTTTCTGTTCCAGGCTCTGCTCCCCATCCTTCAACGGATGAACCTGATCCCTCGCCAGGTGGACGGAGTGATCCGTCTGATTTGAAATACCGGTGATCATACTGCCGCGTGTCGGGCCCTGTACGGGTCCGATGCGAGGCGGTATTTTTTGCCCATTTCAGGGGGAAATGTCGTAATCGGGAAAAATGTATGTTATAATCCTGTAAAAAAGGGGTACAGTCGGACCGGAAGGCCCTGCCTGTACGGGAGGGAGCGGGATGATGTTAGACAGGCTGCGTGTATCCGGGCGGCGGGAGACCCACATGCCGGCGGAGGGGAGCGCATGGGGGACCATGCTGTTTTTTCCGGGCGTGTTCCTGTGGCTGGAACTGGTGCTGCGCCTGGCGGCAGGGCACAGCCTGCGGTATCTCCCCATCTCCGCGGCCTTTGCCCTGGCGGCGGGGCTGGTGTGCGGCGCGGGACTGGAGCTGTTCCCCGGGAAGTGGCGGCGGAGGATCGCCTGTGTGCTGGCCGGCCTGCTGGGGCTGATCTATGGCGGGGAGCTGGTTTGCAAAACGGTGATGCAGTCTTTCTATCCCCTGTTCAGCATGGCGGACACGGCAGTGAACAACGACCTGATGGACTACTGGGGGGCGACTTGGCGTGGGATCTGGCAGAGTCTGCCCATCCTGGTCCTGATGCTCCTTCCGGCGGTCCTGGCGGCGGTCTTCCGCCTGCGGCTGTTCCCCGATGGGGAGCGGGCGGCCCGCCGGGCGGTGGGACTGCTGTGCGGCGCGGCGGCGGTCCATCTGCTGGGGGTGGGGGCCCTGTATCTGCCCTGGCGGGGGGACCTGACGCCCAGGCTGCTGTATCACTCGGATGTGAACATCGAGGACCAGGTGGAGCAGCTGGGCCTGTGGACCATGCTCCGGCTGGATGTGCAGCACGCTGTGGTCCCGGCCCGAAACGATCTGGGGGAGGACTTCTCCGGCCTGGAAGGCCCGGAGCTTCAGCCCCCGGAGGGAGAGGAGCCGCAGCCCCAGCCGGAGGAGACGGACCGGTCCCCTAATGTGATGGAGGTGGATCTGGAGGCCCTGGCGGCGGGCGCGGAGAGCGAGGACGCGGCCTGGCTGGCCCGTTACTTTGACAGTGTGGCGCCGACGAAGAAGAATGAATACACCGGACGATTTCGGGGGTACAATGTCATCCAGCTGAGCATCGAGGGCTTCTCCGGCTACGCCATCGACCCGGAGCTCACCCCCACCCTGTACCGGCTGACCCATGAGGGCTTTGTGTTCCCCAATTTTTATACCCCCCTGCACTATACCAGCACCTCCGGCGGGGAGTGTCAGAACCTGCTGGGTCTGTACCCCAAGGCGGGCAACCCCATCACCATGAAGGAGACCGGGGTGCGGCACACGGACTGCCGCTTCAGCCTGGCCCGTCAGCTGGGGGCTCTGGGATATACGGTGCTGGGCTACCACGGAAATGAGGATATGTACGGGCGGTATGCCTCCCACACCAACCTGGGCTACACCTGGAAGCAGTACCAGACGGGGCTGGAGCTGGAGATGACAGCGGACGGGAGCACCTATGCCTGGCCCCAGTCCGATGTCTATGTGGCCAAGACCAGCATGGAGGACTATCTCTCTTTGGACAGCCCCTTCCATGTGTACTACATGACCATCAGCGGACACATGCCCTACAACTTCAACCGGGTGGCGTCGAAGTACCGGGATCTGGTGGAGCCCCTGCCGTACAGTGAGACTACAAAGGCATATCTGGCCACTGCCATTGAGGCGGACCGGATGCTCCAGACTCTGCTGGACGGACTGGAGCAGGCGGGCGAGCTGGACAATACCCTGATCGTGGCCTGTGCCGACCACATCCCCTATTTCAATGTGGACACGCTGGAGGAGCTGTCCGGGCAGAGCTTTGGCAGTTCGGAGGATATGGAGCGGCTGGATGAGAGGAGCGTCAACTTCGACGTCTACCGCAGCGCTCTGATCCTGTGGGCCGCCGGGATGGAGGAGCCGGTGGTGGTGGACAAGCCCTGCGGACAGGTGGACATCCTGCCCACCGTCTCCAACCTGCTGGGCTTGGAGTATGACTCTCGGATGCTGGCCGGGTCGGATCTGCTGTCCGACGCGCCGGGGCTGGTGATCTTCAGCTCCCGGAGCTGGCTGACAGACCGGGGATTTTATGACCGCTACACCCAGACCTTCACCCCGGCGGAGGGGGGAACTATGACGCCCGAGGAGCAGGCGGCCTATGTGGACGCCATGAAGCGGACCGTTCAGTACAAGCTGGGCTGTACAGAGAAGATCCTGAACAGCGATTTTTACCGCCTGGCCTTTGGAGGTTGAGCGGATAGCGGGGAAAACAGTTGCTTTTTTTCCTGCGCTCCAGTATAATGGGGCCAACCCGGAATCAAAGTAAGAAACGCTGTCTCGTATGAAAGGAGCGTACCCACATGAGTTTTGACCCCTATGAGTTTGACCGAGGCTATGGTTCCTCCGCCCAAGGTCTGAGCGAGGGGGAGTACACTGCCCGTACCTTCCTCTGGATGGTCCTGGGGCTGATGGTGACCTTCGGAGTGGCGGTGCTGTGCTGGCTCACCAACGCCACGATCTATGCCCTGATCCTGATCCCCGCGGTCCAAGTGATCGTCCTGATCGCCACCCTGATCCTGTCCTTTGTGATGGTCAGGAGAATCGGGCGGATGAGCGTGGCCGCTGCCCGGACTATGTTCCTGATTTTTTCAGCCCTGTTCGGCTTCACCATGTCCATCTATCTGCTGATCTACGATCTGACCAGCCTGGTGTTCGCCTTCCTGGCCACCGCCCTTTATTTTGGGGTACTGGCGGCCTATGGCCGCCTGACCGGGCGGGACCTCTCCGGCATCCGTCCGATCCTGTTTTCCGGTTTGCTCTTTCTGGTGATTTTTGGCGTGATCAGCCTGTTCATCCCTGCGCTGAGCCTCTTTGACAGTATATCCTGTCTCATCGGCATCGCAGTGTTCCTGGGCTATACCGCCTATGACACCCAGCGGATCCGGGCGTTTTACCACTACTACGCCGGCTACCCCGATATGCTGGAAAAGGCGTCCATCTTCGCCGCCCTCCAGCTCTATCTGGATTTCGTCAACCTGTTCCTGTACCTGCTCCGGTTCCTGGGCAGACGCCGGGATTGACCAAAGAAGAGCAGCAAGCGGCCCCGGGCTCCGCCAAGGAGTCCGGGGGCCGCTTTTGTTCAGGGGGCCGTCTGCGCGCGCTCCCACTCCGCCAGACAGGACAGGGCCCTGGGGGCCAGCAGCAGAATGGCGGCCAGATTGGGCAGGGCCATCAGCGCGTTGCACAGGTCCACCAGCTGCCACAGGGGCGAGACGTCTGCCACCGCCCCCAGAACGGTGCACAGAAGGAACACCGCCCGGTAGGTGGGGAGCAGGCGGTCCCCTCCAGTGAGAAAACGGAGGCTCTGCTGTCCGTAGCAGCTCCAGCCCAGAATGGAGGAGAAGGCGAAGAGAATCAGGCTGAGGGACACCGCCCAGGTCCCGGCGGGCCCCAGGACGGAGGAGAAAGCCCGGGCGGTGAGGGGGACGCCCATAGCGGCGTCTGGGACCACCCCTGTTTGAAGCTGTGCCAGGGCCGCCTCCGGGTCGTAGGCTCCGCTGACCAGGATGACCAGGGCGGTGACGGTGCACACCACCAGGGTAGAGCAGAACACCTCGAAGATCCCCCACATCCCCTGGCGGGCGGGGTGGTCCACCTGTGCGGCTCCGTGGGCCATGGCGGAGGTGCCCAGCCCAGCCTCGTTGGTGAATACCCCGCGGGCCACCCCGTGGCGCAGGGCGGTGAGCAGGGTATAGCCCGCGCCGCCGCCCAGGGCGGCGGAGGGGGAGAGGGCGCTGGAGAAAATCAGGGCCAGGGCGTGAGGAAGCTGTTCCCGGCGGAGCAGCAGGACGGCCAGCCCGCTGCCCAGATAGAGCAGGGCCATGGCCGGGACCAGCCGCTGGGCCACCCGGGCCACGCGGCCCATGCCGCCGGTCAGGATAAGCCCGGCCAGCAGGGCGGTGCCAAGTCCCACCGCCAGCCGGTCCCAGCCCAGGGCGGCGTGGAGGGCGGAGGCGATGGAGCCGGACTGGATCAGGTTGCCCCCGGCCAGGGTGGCGGGGAGGCAGGCCAGGGCGAACCAGGCGGCCAGGACGGGGCAATGGAGCCCATCCCGCAGATAGTACATGGGTCCGCCCTGCCACCCTCCGTCCGGGGAGGGGCAGTGGTAGCGGACGGCCAGCAGCTTCTCCACACAGCTGGTGGCCATGCCCAGCAGCGCGGAAACCCACATCCAGAATACCGCACCGGGGCCGCCCAGATAGATGGCCGCGGCCACCCCGGCGATGCTGCCGGTGCCGATGGTGGAGGCCAGGGCGGTGCTCAGGGCCTGGAGGGAGGAGATCCCCCGGACCGGGCGGTCCCGGGGACGGAACAGAGAGCCCAGGGTGGCGGACAGCCACAGCCGGACCCGGAACAGGGGGAAAAAGCCGCAGCCCAGGGACAGCAGCAGCCCGGTGAGGAGAAAGAACCCCAGCAGCCAGGGGTCCCACAGGGCGTCGGCCGCACGGGCGAGAAGGGACAAGCATATCACCTCCAAAGAAAGCCGGGCCCTGTCCGGAGGACAGGGCCCGGTGGTTCAGTGATATGCGGCGGGAGGGAAAATCAGAACGGCCCGGAGCCGGCAGCACTCAGACCCGGACGATGTAGTCCGGCTTCCGGGGCTTGGGGGTAGGGACGTCCCCCTCCGGATAGCCCAGGATACAGTTGCCCACGCCGCGAAGGGTGGCCGGAAGCCCCCAACGGGCCAGCAGCTCCTTGCCCTCCGGGCGGTCGAACAGCTCCAGCGCCCGGTTGATCCAGCAGGAGCCTACCCCCAGGGACCAGGCGGCGTTCATCAGATTGCCCATGACCAGCGCGCCGTCCCGCATCCAGTTGTAATTCTCGCCGTCAGCCAGGACCACGACCACCGTGGGGGCGCCGTAAAAGGGGTCGGTGCCGGGGCGGCCCTGGATCTCCGCGTTCAGGCGGGAGAGCAGGGCGATGGTGTCCGGCTCCTGGACCACGACCATCACGGCGGACTGCTTCCCCATGCCGGAGGGGGCGTAGGTCCCCGCCTCCAGAATGGCATCCAGTACCTCTGGACGGACCTGCTCCGGGCGGTAGCGGCGGATGCTCCGCCGCGTTTTCAGGGTGGTCAGGGTCTCATTCATGGGATCAGCTTCCTTTCAGAATTGGATGGGGCCATTATAGCACAGATCGGGGCGGCAGGGAGAAAAAATCAGATTTTGGGGTACCACAGGGAGAAAAAATGTGGTACACTACCGCTATAACAGATCCTTGGACTGGAGGAAGCGTGCGATGAAATGTCCTTACTGTGCGTATTTAGAGAGCAAGGTGGTGGATTCCCGGCCCGCGGATGAGGGGGCCAGCATCCGCCGCCGGCGGGAGTGCCTGTCCTGCCACAAGCGGTTCACCACATACGAGATGATGGAGAGCCTGCCCCTGGTGGTGGTGAAGAAAGACGGAAGCCGCCAGAGCTTCGACCGGAATAAGGTGATGAGCGGCCTGATCCGCGCCTGTGAGAAGCGCCCTGTCTCGGTGAATACTCTGGAGGAACTGGTCACAGAGATCGAACAGGTCCTTCAAAATGAGATGGAGCGGGAGGTCAGCTCCGCCATGATCGGCGAGCTGGTGATGGAGCGGCTGAAAAAGGTGGATGAGGTGGCCTATGTGCGCTTTGCCTCGGTCTACCGCCAGTTCAAGGACATCAATACCTTCATGCAGGAGCTGAACAAGCTGTTGGAGGACCGCAGATAGACACTTTGGAAAAGAGCCCGGGGAATTGAACCGGTCCAGTAAAAACGGACAGTGACAAAAGCCCCCCTGATGTAGGAAAATAGACTACATCAGGGGGGCTTATTATGGAGAAACGGAACTACACACACATTCAAGCGCTGTTGCCTGAGATCAAAGCCATGCTGGCAGAGGGGAAAACCCAGCGGGAAGTTGCAGAACACTACGGCTTTCGGGATAAGCAGGTGGTAAAAAGGCTGCTTGAGCGTGAGCGGAGAAAAGAACGCAAGCTGGAAGCCGGGATCCTTCCACGGCCCAAAGGACGACCGAGGAAAGATGCCGCACCAAGAAACATTGTGGCAGAGCAGGCGTATGAGATCCATCGCTTGCAGATGGAGAACAAATTGCTGCGGGATTTTCTGCGGTCCACAGGAAGGAAGTGAGGGCAAGGGTAAAATACCACATCATATATCGTCACAGAGAGGAATATCCAATATCCGTCATGTGCACGTTTTTTGCAGTATCCAGAAGCGGCTACTATGCGTTTGTCCACCGTCTGGACAGGCCGGAGAAGGATGCCGCTCTTGCAAAAGTTATCGCACAGCAGCGGGAACGCAGCTTCCGTACCTATGGCTACCGGCGGATGTGGCTATGGCTGAAAAGCCAGAACATTTTCTGTAATCCTAAAACTGTGCTGCGAATCATGAAAAAATATGATCTGCTGTCAGAGATCCGCCGCCGCAGGAAATGGCAGCAGATGGGGCAGCAGGTCCACAGGTATGAGAATCTGCTGAACAGAGGATTTCACGCAGATGGGCCAAACAGAAAATGGGTAACGGACATCTCCTACATCCACACCAAGCAGGGCGTACTGTACCTATCCATGATCCGGGATCTCTACGACAACAGTATTGTGGCTTACAAAACCGGAACGGAACAGACGGTGGGTCTGGTTCTGGACACCATTCGTCTGGCAATGAAGCGAGAGAAAAAGAAGGTCGCTGCAGAACTCCACCTCCACAGCGACCAGGGATTTCAGTACACCTCGCGAGCATACTTCAACCTGACTCAAGCATACGGCATTACACCGTCCATGTCAAGAAAGGGAAATCCATATGACAACGCCATGGCGGAAAATTTCTTCTCCATCCTCAAAACGGAGTGCATTTACCGCCACAAACCGGCTACCTTCCCGGAAGCCAACGAAATGATCGACCGCTATATTCATTTTTATAACCATGAGCGCATCCAGTTAAAGACTGGAGAGGCGCCGCTTGCGCGACGCCTCTCCTACTAAAACTCGATATTTCCTACCAGGGCTCTTTTTTGTACTGTCTGCATAATCTGGGGCAGTTCAAATCGCCCCGGGCTCTTTTTCGACAGCAGCTCCCTGCATCCCCGATGGACCGGAATTTATAGATCCCACTCGTATGCCAATTTGGGCCCGCCGCCGAATTGAATAAGACCGCAGTACTGAAAGCCTTCTCTCAGAAGTATATGCTGCATGACGGTGTTTTTCTCCTGTGTGTCCACTCTGATGGCGCTGATATGACGGGATAGGCACAGCGCTTTGATCAAGTCAAAAGCGGCCTTGGAGAACCCTCCGCCCCTCGCCTTTTGATGGAAGGCCATGCGGTGGACCACGGCATAGGGACGATCCGTTTTCCATGCGCCTTCTATTGTCTGATACGCAGGTTCGTCACCGATCATAATGCAGCAGTAGCCGATGAGCTCCTTTTCATGGACAAAGGTGTACCCAATATTTTGAGAAATATCCTCAAGAATGGTCTGCTGCGTAGGATAATCAGGGCGCCACTGCTCAAAGCCCAAAGATTGATGATAGTCTCTCGCGTCCTCGATGCATTGATAGCATCCTTCGGCCTCGTTTGGTTCTGCTTTTCGCAATTCCATTGCCACGAGCTCCTCTCCGTTCACAAATTAAGAGTTGCAGGTCCGTCCGGTCCCATAGCGTCGCACAGCGGGAACAATACAGGAACAGCCACAGCATCGTTTCGCTTGCTGTGGCTGTTGGCTGTCTTATTGATCGCGTCCTGTGTTGAAGACGTCCATGGCGTGATGGGAAGCGCTCAGCGCAGCACTGCGCCGCACTTGGCTTCCAGGGTCGCCAGAATGGCCTTTACATCGTTGTCGGCCTCCTCGGCGGTGAGGGAGCGGTCGTCAGCCCGGAGGACCAGGTTGAAGGCCACGGACTTTTTGCCCTCGGCCACGCCCTTGCCCCGGTAGATGTCGAACAGCTTGACCTCCTTGAGCAGACCGTGGGCCCCCTCTTTGATGGCGGACTCCAGGGCTCCAACGGTGATCTCCTCGCCGCAGACCACAGCGATGTCGCGGGTCACAGCGGGGAACTTGGGCAGGGGGACGTACTGGGGATCGGCCCCCTTGGCGGCGCACAGGGCGTCAAAGGACAGCTCCGCGCAGTAGAGATCCGCGTCCGCACCATAGTTCTGAGCCACCAGGGGATGGATCTGGCCGAATACGCCCACCTCACGGCTGCCCACCAGGATCCGGGCGCAGCGGCCGGGGTGGTAGGAGGGGTTGTCCCGGACCGCCTCATAGGCGGCGTCAGAGATGCGGATGGAGTCCAGAATGGACTGGACCGCGCCTTTCAGGACGAAGAAGTCCATTCCGTCGCCATAACCGCCCACCGAGAGCACCTTGGGCTCGTCAGCCATGCCGTCCTCCCGCTGGAAATAGGTGCGGCCCAGCTCATACAGGCGGGCGGACTTGTTGCGGAAGTTGTAATTCCGGGTCAAAATTTCCAGCATGGAGGGCAGGACCGTGGTGCGCATGATGGAGGTGTCCTCGCCCAAGGGATTCATGATTTTCATGGAGTTCCGGCGGGGATCGTCCTTGGCCCAGCGGATCTTGTCGTAGTAGGTGGGGGAGATGAAGGAGTAAGTGATGATCTCGTCATAGCCCAGGGAGCGGCAGGTCTGGCCCAGAGTGCGCTCCACCTCCTGAACAGGGGAGTAGCCGCCCCGGGTGGTCTGACCCCGCATGAGGGTGGTGGGGATGTTGTTATAGCCGTAGAACCGGGCGACCTCCTCGGCCAGGTCGGCGATGCCCTCCACGTCGCGGCGCCAGGAGGGGATGATGACGTCGGCGGGGCTGTTGGGGAAGCTTTGATCCTCGGTGACGATGCCAACACGCTCCAGATACCGATATTGGTCCGCGGCAGGGATATCAGTGCCCAGCAGGGCATTGACCCGCTCCGGGTCCATCCGGATGGTGCGGGGCTGAGGGACGTAGTTCAGAATGTCGATGACGCCGTCCACGACCTCGCCCGCGCCCAGCCGCTCCACCAACTCACAGGCACGGTCCACGGCGGGCAGGGTGTTCAGGGGATCCAGCCCCTTTTCAAACTTGGCGGAAGCCTCGGTACGCATACCCAGGGCAAGAGCGCCCTTGCGGATGCAGGTGCCGTCGAAGTTGGCCGACTCAAAGACCACGTCCACGGTGTCGTCGGCGATCTCGCTGTTCTCGCCGCCCATGATGCCCGCCAGGCCCACGGCCCGGGTATCGTCGGCGATGACCAGGTGGTTGGCGGTGAGCTTCCGGACCTGGCCGTCCAGGGTGGTGAGCTCCTCGCCCTCTTCGGCCAGGCGGACGATGATCTTACCGCCCTTCACATAGCGGTAGTCGAAGGCGTGCATGGGCTGGCCATACTCCAGCATAACGTAGTTGGTAATGTCCACGATGTTGTTGATGGGGCGCACGCCCATGGCGCGCAGCCGCTCCCGCATCCACTTGGGGGAGGGGACAATCTTCACGTTGCGGACCATCCGGGCGGTGTAGCGGGGGCACAGGTCGGCGGCGGGGGTCTCCACATCCAGCAGCTCCATCAGGTCGCCCTCGGCCCCGCCCTTGACCTCCGGCTGGTGGAGGCGCAGGGGGACGCCGTAGGTGGCGGCGGCCTCCCGGGCCAGACCGATGACAGAGAGACAGTCGGGGCGGTTGGGGGTGATCTCAAACTCCACCACGTGGTCATCCAGACCCACCACGGGCTTCAGGTCGTCCCCGGGCTTGCAGTCCTCGTGAAGAATGAAGATGCCGTCGGGGATGCAGTGGGGGAACTCCGCCTGCTGGGCGTGGAGGTCCTCCAGGGTGCAGATGGAGTCGGCCTTGGTGTTGTAAGCCACCAGGTCCCCCTCGTGGAGGTTGGCGCAGAGGGTGTCGGGGCAGGCGGTGGAGCCGCCCAGGTCCAGGCAGGTGTGGAAGGAGCCGTCGGGCTGGATGGCAGCCTCCAGTACCTTGGCGCACACCACCGGGCCGAACACCTTGTCCCCGGCCTTGATGTCCGCGGGGATGGAGGGCTTGTTCTTGTCCAGAGGATGGTAGTCGTTCAGCAGGGCGGCGGGGGTGATGACCGCGTAGGGGAAATCACGGGTGTCCAGGCCCAGCTCGGCAAGGCCGCACAGCATCCCGTTGGACTCCACGCCCCGGAGCTTGCCCTTTTCGATCTTCTTGCCGCCGGGCAGGGTGGACTTATGCAGGGCCACAGGGACCAGGTCGCCCACATGGACGTTCCAGGCCCCGGTGACGATCTGGATGGGGGCCTCCTGGCCCACACAGATCTGGCACACCCACATGTGGTCGGAGTCGGGGTGGCGCTCCATGGACAGGACCTGACCCACCACCACGTTGGAGGTCTCCCCGCCCAGGTCGTGGGTCAGCTCCACCTTGGAGCCGGACAGAGTCATGGCCTCAGCAAAATCTTTATCATTGGCGTCAACGGTGACAAACTCGCTGAGCCACTTGCGAGATAGATTCATAGATAAAACTCCCTTTGTTTGAATTAGGAATGAGGAGTTAGGAATTAGGAATTGTGGTGTCCGGTTTTGCCGGAATATTTGGAATTGAGCTGCGGAAGAGACAGCTTCAATTCCTAACTCCTAATTTCTAATTCCTAATTGATTTTTAAAGCAATCAGAATTGCTCTAAAAATCTAACATCGTTCTCAAAGATCAGGCGCAGGTCGGCGATCTTGAAGCGGCGCATGGCGGTGCGCTCCAGACCGATGCCGAAGGCCCAGCCGGAATAGACCTCCGGGTCGATGCCGGCCATCTTCAGCACCTTGGGGTGGATCATGCCGGCGCCCAGCATCTCGATCCAGCCCTCGCCCTTACAGGTGGGGCAGCCCACACCGCCGCACTTGTGGCACTGCACGTCCATCTCGCAGGAGGGCTCGGTAAAGGGGAAGTGGTGGGGGCGGAAGCGGGTCTTGGTACCCTTGCCGTACAGCTGCTCCACCACCGTATTCAGGGTGCCCTTCAGGTCGGCCATGGTGACGTTTTTGTCGATGACCATGCCCTCCACCTGGTGGAACATGGGGGAGTGGGTGGCGTCCACCTCGTCCTTGCGGTACACCCGGCCGGGGGCGATGATGCGGATGGGCAGCTCCATGGTCTCCATGGCCCGGACCTGCATGGGGCTGGTCTGGCTGCGGAGCATCACCCGGCTGCCGGCGTCAAAATAGAAGGTGTCCGACCAGTCCCGGGAGGGGTGGCCCTCCTCGGCGTTGAGCTTGTCGAAGTTGTACTCGGCCAGCTCCACCTCGGGGCCGTCCAGCACGGTGAAGCCCATGCCGATGAAGATGTCCTTCAGCTCGTCCAGGGCCAGGTACATGGGGTGCTTGTGCCCCAGCTTCACCTTGCGGCCGGGGATGGTCACATCCAGCGCCTCGTCCTTCAGGCGCTGCTCCAGGGCCTGGGCCTCCAGCTTGCCGGCGGCGGCCTCGATGGCCGCCTCCAGGGCGGAGCGGACCTCGTTGGCCAGCTGGCCCATGGCGGGGCGCTCCTCGGCGGATAGCTTGCCCATCATTTTCAGAACGGCGGTGAGCTCGCCCTTCTTGCCCAGATACTGGACGCGCAGGCTGTCCAGCTCGGCGGCGGACTGGGCCTGCTCAAAGGCGGCCAGCGCCTCCGAACGGATCCTTGCTAACTGTTCTTTCATCTGTGTTCTTCCTTTCAGAGGTAAATTGATCGGACGGGGACGGGCAGCAAAAAAGCCTTCCGCCCCAAACCTGTTGGGACGAAAGGCAACCCTTCCGCGGTACCACCCGTATTCGTGTCAGACACGCACTTGAATTTCCTGATAACGGCGGAACAGCCGTCCCCCTCTCAGGGGCCGCTCCCGGGCGAACCAAACGACACGCTTCGGGGCGGCTTTCAGCCGGTGACCGCCCCTCTCTGAGAAACGAAAACTCGTTATTTTCCCGTTCTTCGCATTTGAAACTGATTGTATCTAATACTTATAGCATACTGCGGCGGAAAATGCAAGTATGAAATGGGAGCATCCGGGGGAAAGAATGGAATATGGGGAAAATATAGATTAGGATAGGAAATATTAAGAAGGTCCAGCGGGGGAGAGCGTATGTGAGCAGGACAAAACGAAATCCTACTAAGTAAATAGGAAATAAGGATAGACAAAACCTTCCGTCTATGATAAAATAAGGCTGACCCTAAGATAGGGTGTCCTGTCCATTTGTTTGTGGGACAAATGGACGGGGAACGGGAAAGACGGAACCGGGATCAAACCGGACGGAATACAGGAGGGAACCTCATGCTAGAGTTACAGCATATCTGCTATGATGTGGAGCAGGACGGAGAGGACAAAGGCATCCTGCGGGACATCGATTTGACCATTGACGAACGGTTTGTGGCCATCACCGGCCCAAACGGCGGCGGTAAGTCCACCCTGGCCAAGATCATCGCCGGCATCTACACCCCCACCAGCGGGCGGATCCTGCTGGACGGGGAGGACATCACCGGCCTGGACATCACCCAGCGGGCCCACCGGGGCGTCAGCTTTGCCTTTCAGCAGCCGGTGCGCTTCAAGGGTCTGACAGTGAAGGACCTGATCACCCTGGCCAGCGGAAAAAACATCGGCGTGCCGGAGGCGTGCAACTACCTGTCCGAGGTGGGGCTGTGCGCCAAGGACTATATCGACCGGGAGGTGGACGGCTCCCTGTCCGGCGGCGAACTCAAGCGTATCGAGATCGCCATGATCATGGCCCGGGGGACCAAGCTGTCCGTCTTTGACGAGCCGGAGGCGGGTATCGATCTGTGGTCCTTCTCCAACCTGATCCAGGTGTTCGAGCACCTGCACGAGAAGATCAACGGCTCTATCCTCATCATCTCCCATCAGGAGCGGATCCTGAACATCGCCGACCGCATCATCGTTCTGGCTGACGGCCAGGTGCGCAGCGACGGGGGACGGGAGGAGATCCTGCCTCAGCTGCTGGGCGAGGCCCCCAGCGTGTGCAGCGCGTTGAGCGACAAGGTAAAATAACAAGACGATCAGGAATTGGAAATTAGGAATTGACGCGCCGATTCGGGGCGGAGGTGCCTGATTCCTCCGGCAGAGCCGGATGCAGTCATTCCTAACTCCTCATTCCTAATTTACAGAAGGAGACAGAACCATGGACGCCATACAGAAAAATTTGCTGGAGCAGGTCGCCGAGCTCCATGATGTGCCCGAAGGGGCCTATAACATCCGGGCCAACGGGAAGGCGGCCGCCCGGAACACCACCGCCAACATCGACATTGTCAGCAAAGAGGACAAGGACGGCATTGACATCATCATCAAGCCCGGCACCAAAAATGAGTCGGTCCACATCCCTGTGGTGCTCAGCGAGAGCGGCCTGAATGAGACCGTCTACAACGATTTTATCATCGGCGACGACTGCGACGTGACCATCGTGGCCGGCTGCGGCATCCACAACTGCGGGGTGCAGAATTCGGAGCACTCCGGGATCCACTCCTTCCATGTGGGCAAGCGCGCCCGGGTGCGCTATGTGGAGCGCCACTACGGCGAGGGCGACGGTATGGGGGAGAACATCATGAATCCCACCACCGTGGTGGAGATGGATGAGGACAGCTATCTGGAGATGGAGACCACCCAGATCAAGGGTGTGGACTCCACCGTCCGCACCACGAAGGCCACCCTGGGCTCCCGGGCCACCCTCATCATCAAGGAGAAGGTGATGACCCACGGCAAGCAGCTGGCCAAGTCCGACTTTACTGTGGACCTGAACGGAGAGGACTGCCACACCAACGTGATCTCCCGCTCTGTGGCCCGGGACCAGTCCCACCAGGTGTTCCTGGCCCGGATCAACGGCAATGCCCGGTGCTACGGCCACTCCGAGTGTGACGCCATCATCATGGATCAGGGCGTGGTGGCCGCCATCCCGGAGGTCACCGCCAACTGCGTGGACGCCAGCCTGGTCCACGAGGCTGCCATCGGCAAGATCGCCGGGGAGCAGCTCATCAAGCTGATGACCCTGGGCCTCACCGAGAAGGAGGCCGAGGAGCAGATCGTCAAGGGATTTTTGAAGTAAATCAGACGTCCAGGGAGGGGAGGCCGGCTGCGGTCTCTCTTCCTTTTTTCATCGGGATGTGATACAATACCGGAAAAATCTTTTGAAAAGGGGTGTGGACCGTGCGGACCATTTATATTGACTACGGCGAGGTGTCCCAATCGGGGCCGCTGGGAATTTTCAGCTGTGAGGTGCAGATCCTTTACGCTGGGACGGTGCTCCACACGGAGCAGGCCAAGGTCCGGGCGGAGGTTCCACAGTATCAGGAGATGGCGGAGCGGGCCGGGATATACTTTTTCTTTGAGGATGAGGAGCTCCCGGAGATCCCGTTTTACGCGGTCCCCAGCCTGGAGCTGGTGGCCCGGGACCGGGAGGGAAACTGGTACGGCCGCGCGGAGGACCTGGGGGAGGGCGTGTACTGCGTCACCCCGGAGGGAGCGGCTTTCCGGGTGTCCGAACGCATGGGCCGGTTCTCTGGCCGCCTGCTGGCGGGGGAGGAGGTCCGGGAGCTGTGGGAGCCTGTCCCGGAGCTCAGGGTGTACCCCTCCAAGGCGGAGGCAGCCCGGGAGGTGGAGCTGGTCCCGCCGGAGAAGCTGCTGCCAAAGGGATGGAAGGAGCGGGAGAGATGAGGATGCTTGCCACCACAGAGCAGATGAGAGAGCTGGACCGGACCGCCATTGAGGAGCGGGGGATCCCCTCTCTGGAGCTGATGGAGAACGCCGCCCGGGAGGTGGCCCAGGCGGTGGCCGATCTGGTGGGGCCGGTGAAGGGCCCCCGGCCGGACGGACGGATCGGGGGCGCGGTGTCCGTGGCGGTGCTCACCTCGCGTGGCGAGCCGCTGACCCCGGAGGAGCAGCGGGAGGCGGACGAGATACGGGCTGTGGTGGAGTCCAAGAACAGCGACCTCACCCAGCGGATCGCTCTGTTCTGCGGCCCGGGGAACAACGGCGGGGACGGCATCGCCGCCGCCCGGCTGCTGCGGGAGTGGGGGTATCGGGTGCGGGCTTTCCTGGTGGGGGACCGGACCAAAATGACCCCAGACGCCCGGGCCATGGAGGAGCGGCTGGCGGAGGCCGGCGGCGCTCTGGAGCCTCTGGATCTGGAGGACCGCCTGTTGACCGCCTGGCTGTCTACCTGTGACTGCTATGTGGACGCCCTGTTCGGCGTGGGCCTGAAGCGGCCGGTGGAGGGGGACTTTCTGGCGGCGGTCCGGTGGATGAACGGACGGCGGGCCCCCGTGGTGTCCTGCGACCTGCCCTCCGGGGTGGACGGGGATACCGGGGAGGTCCTGGGGGAGGCCGTCCGGGCCCACACCACTGTCACCTTTACCTGTGCCAAGCCGGGGCTCTATCTGGGGGCCGGGGCGGGCTGCGCCGGGGAGGTGCAAGAGGCCGACATCGGGATCCCCTGGGACCTGGTCCATCAAATGATATGGCGGGGTCCGGAGCCGATCGAGTTAAACCCGAACGATATGCACTGGGTCCTCCCCCGCCGTCCCGCTGATGGCCACAAGGGGGATTTTGGAAGGGTATTCATCCTGGGGGGCAGCGAGGGCTACACCGGCGCCCCGACTCTGGCCGCCCGGGGCGCGCTGCGGACTGGCGCGGGGCTGGTCTATGTGGGGGTCCCCCGGGAAATCTATCCTGTCATAGCCATAAAATGTGAAGAAGCTATGGCTTTTCCGCTGCCGGAGGAGTATACTGCAATACTGGAAAAGGCGGCCGCCTGCGATGTGGCGGTGATCGGCCCCGGACTGGGCCGGCATCCGAACACAGAGCGGCTGGCGCGTTCCCTGCTGTGCGACCTGACCATCCCGGTGGTACTGGACGCCGATGGCATAAACGCGCTGGCGGGACATATAGATGTTCTGGACAGCCGCTCCGCTCCCACGGTGCTCACCCCCCATGCGGGGGAGTTTGCCCGGCTGACGGGTGGCTCCCTGCCGGTGCGGGACCCTGTGGCCGCCGCCCGCGGCTTTGCCAGGGCACACCGCTGCACCCTGGTCCTCAAGGGCCGGGGGACGGTGACCGCGGCCCCGGAGGGAAAGGTATGGCTCTGCGGGACGGGGAACCCGGGAATGGCAAAGGGGGGGTCCGGCGACGTGCTGGCCGGGATGATCGCCGCCCTGCTGGGACAGAAGCACCTGAACGGTCCCGGCGTTTCTGTACCGGAGACTGCCGCCCTGGCGGTGTGGCTCCACGGAAAGGCGGGGGACCGTTGTGCGGAGCAGTATGGGGAGTACGCCATGCTGCCCTCCGACCTGATCGAGATGCTCCCCCAGGTGCTGAAGGAGAGCGAGGAGCGGAACTAAACGGCCGTTTTAAGACGCTTTGGAGGGAAAACTGTGCGCAGACGCCTGCTTTGCGTACCAATGATGACCCTGGTGCTGCTCACCGCCTGCGGCGGGACGGCGGCGGGAGATCCGGCGGAGGAGCTGGCCCTGGCGGTCCGGGGGGAGTACCTGGCCATGGAGCGCTGTGCCGCAGAGGTGGAGATCACCGCCGACTACGGCCAGCGGGTCTATGAATTTCTTCTGTCCGCCGCGGTGGATGGGGAGGAGACCGTCCTGACCCTGCGGGAGCCGGAGCTGGCCGCCGGGATCACCGCCCGGATCAGCGAAGAGGGCGGAGTGCTGGAGTACGACGGCCTGGCGCTGGAGACCGGACCCCTGGATGGGAATGGGCTGTCCCCCGTGTCCGCCCTGCCCGCACTGTTGTCGGCGGCCCGGTCGGAGTACATGGCGGAGTGTACGCTGGAGCGGACAGGGGACTCTGAGCTGCTGCGGGTGCTCTGTGCGGATCCGGAGGATCCCCCCGGGACTGGGCGGGAGACCGCCCTGTGGTTCGACCCGGAGACCTATGCCCTGGTGCGGGGGGAGATCAGCGTGGACGGATACCGGGTCATCCAGTGCGAGTTGACCGGCTTTACCAGAGGATAGAGAGGAAGCTTTCAGTTTATGGATACCACAAGGATGAGAACATGGGCGGAGATCGATCTGACCGCCCTGGAGCACAATTACCGGACCCTGCGGGCCATGCTGCCCCGGGAATGCCGGTTTCTGGGCCTCTGCAAGGCCAACGCCTATGGACATGGGGCCGCTGTGATCGGTCATACCCTGGAGCGCCTGGGAGCGGATATGCTGGCGGTGGCCTGTGTCAGCGAGGCGGAGGAGCTGCGGCAGAGCGGGGTCAAGCTGCCCATTCTTTGCTTGGGCGAGACTCCGGAGGAGCTGATCCCCCTGCTGCTGGAGCTGGATGTGACCCAGATGGTGGAGGATCTGGAGACCGGCCGAAGGCTGTCCGCCGCCGCCCAGAGGGCTGGGCGGACCCTGCGGGTCCATGTGAAGCTGGACACCGGCATGAGCCGGCTGGGCTTTCTGTGGGAGGCGGGCCGGGAGGAGGAGACGGCGGACGAGATCGCCCGGCTGTGCCGCCTGCCCGGTCTGGAGGCCGAGGGCCTGTTTACCCACTTTGCGGACGCCGACGGGAGCGAGGCCTATACTATGGCCCAGTTTGACCGCTTTCTGGCCGCCCGGGCGGCGCTGGAGGAGCGGGGGATCGCCTTCAAAATCTGCCATTGTGCCTCCAGCGCTGCTGTGCTACAATATCCCTGTACTTATCTGGATATGGTGCGGCCCGGCCTGGTGCTGTATGGCTGGTATCCGGCGGAGGAGCTGAAGGGCCTGGACGGCCCGGGGCTGGAGCCGGTGATGGCGGTGAAGAGCCGGGTGGCCGCGGTGCGCAGCCTGCCCAAGGGGACGCCGGTGAGCTATGGCCGCACGGCGGTGCTGGAGCGGGACTCCCGGATCGCGGTGGTGCCGGTGGGCTATGGGGACGGCTATCCCAGAAGCCTGTCCAACCGCATGGTGATGCGGGTGCGCGGCGTGGAGTGCCCCATCGTGGGCCGGGTGTGCATGGATATGTGTATGCTGGATGTGACCGACGTCCCCGGCGTGCAGGCGGGGGATGTGGCTGTGGTATACGACGGGCCGCTGCTGGAGCGGGCCGCCCGGCTGGCGGGGACCATCCCCTATGAGCTGATGTGCGACGTGAACCCCCGGGTGCCCCGGGTCTATCTCCCGGAGGACAGGGCGGAGGCGTGAGCGCCGGACGCGGGCAACCTGAGGCTCCTCCCCGCATAGGATGAGGCGGAGCGGCAGGCGCGCCGCCTGGGCAGAAAAGGCGCGGAGGGGAATTTTCCTCGGGCAGAGGTATAATCCCCGCCGCTCCGTGGGAAAATCATAGTACAGCGTTACATAAGACCCGTTGGGCCGCGTAACGCGTACTATTTTCCAGCGGAGTGTGAGGATACGTGGATAACAGTGTGAAACGAGGCGACATTTTTTATGCCGACCTTAGCCCCGTCGTGGGCAGTGAGCAGGGGGGCGTGCGGCCCGTTCTGATCGTCCAGAATGACACCGGCAACCGGCACAGCCCCACGGTCATCGCCGCAGCCATCACCTCTCAGACCGGAAAGGCCCGCCTCCCCACCCACATCTCCCTGGCCGCCCTCAGTTGCGGACTGCCCAAGGATTCCGTGATCCTTCTGGAGCAGATTCGCACGCTGGATAAGCGCCGCCTGCGGGAGCACATGGGGAAGCTGGACGAGACGATGATGAAGCAAGTGGACGGGGCCATTGCGGTGAGCTTCGGCCTCCATCCGGAGACCATGGTATAGCCGCCGCGGCGGACAAAAGAGAAAGGGCACGGCCCGAAGGAGTATCGAGATGAAGATGAATCGCGCGTGGAAGATCCGCCTGGGGGCCCTGTGCCTGACCGGGCTGTGCCTTGGAACGGGGGCGGCTCTGGCCGCGGGGGACGCGGACGATCCCCTGGTCACCCTGAGCTATCTCAATGAGACGGTCCTGCCCAAGCTGCTCAGCCAGACGGATGAGAAGGCGAAGGTCCGTCAGACGGAGCTGGCCAATCAGCTCAGCCAGGTCATGGCCCAGGGGGGCGGGGGCGCTTCGGCCTCCTACACGGTGGTCACCCTGAACCCGGGACAGCGGATGGATCTGGACATCGGCTGTGAGGTGCTGCTCCGGGTGGGCAGCGCTACGGCAGGGGCAGCAGTAGACCCGGCCCTGGTGGATGTGAGCGCGGGGGGCGAGCTGTACAGCGGCGGCGCGCTGGTGCGCAACCACCTGTATCTGGCCACTATGTCCGACCACTATCTGGTGGCCGGCAACAGCACGGTGAAGGTGCTGGCCCGGGGCGGCTACCGCGTTTCATAAGCGAACAAGAAAAAAGGCCGGCAGGCACAGATTTTTCTGTGTCTGCCGGCCTTTTTGGCTGGATACACCGATGAAAGGGTGGGACGTTACTGCGGCTTTTGGTCCTCGACGCGGGACGCGGTGCGGCGGCCGCTCTGCCGTTCAGCCTGGCCGGGGAGTGGGATCTGGATCTGGATGGACAGCAGTGTTTTGGCCAGCCAGACAAAGGACAGCAGGACCAGGATGGGGATGATGCAGGAGGTCACCAGCATGACGGCCAGAGCCTCCAGAAAATCGTTGGCCATCCGGCCCACCTTGTCCGCGGCTCCGGAGGCGGCATGGGTGATCCCGTCCAGCAGACCTGCCCAGAAGCCCTTCTCATCCCCGCCCTCCGCAGCGCTGTCCTCGATCTCCTCGGCGGCGTCCTGGGCGGATTGGATGGTGGCGTCGATGGAGGCCTGATAGGTGTCCTCGATCATATTGGAGAGCTGGAGGCTCACCGGGATCACAAGGACGATGAGCAGGCCGAAGGCGGCCAGCTTTCCGGCCAGGAGCCGGAGCCCCCTCCAGTCAAAGAGCACATTCAAGATATAGGCCAGGCAGGCCACGGGGATCAGGATTTTGAAGGCGAGAAAGCCGGTGATGGTCAGCAGATACTTTTCCAGATAGATAGCGCAGAGCACCACAAGAAAGTGGGAGCTCAGGTCGGCCAGCTGCTCCGCGATGGGGGTGGCGGCGTCTCCGGGAATGAGGGTGATGGCCGCCGAGGCCGCCGCGGAGGCGGCGGAGAGCTCCAGCACAGTGGTCTGCTTTTCCTCCAATGCGGCAATGGAGTGCTTGTGAAATTCCGAGGAGGACGCGACGCCTGCCAGGACAAAGAAGGAGAGGAGGGCGGCGAGCAGGGGGAGGATCAGGAACAGGGCGTTCCGGCGAAGTTTTTTCTGGATCATGTTGGGCTCCTTTCGTGGGAGGTGGTTGGATCGTGGACGGGGCAGCTCAGCCGGGCTGGCTGTCCTCATCCCGGGTGGGAAGGCGGAAGCCGATGCCCTTGAGCTCCAGAAGGAACACAGTGGAGTGGAACAGGACGATGGCGACCCAGCCCAGGCCGGTGGCCAGAGCCACAGCGTCCAGCCCCATGGCGCCCGCCAGAGCGTATGTGAGGACGACCCGGACGGCGATCTGAAGGGTGGTCCCCCAGAAGGTGATATTCATTCGTCCAATGCCCCGGTAGTGCCCCACATAGGAGTGTCCCATAAAGGACAGAAAGTAGAAGCAGCCCATCAGCCGCAGGTAGGAGGCGCCCAGGGCGGCGCTCTCCGCCTCGCCGTCCAGGAAGGGGAGGACCAGCTGGCCGCCGCCGAAGAACAGCAGCAGGGAGAACAGAAATCCGATGCCTACCACCATGACGGACCCCCGGAGGAAGCCGGACAGGGCGCGGCGGTATTTTTTTGCCCCCTGATTCTGCGCCACAAAAATGGCGATGGACTCGCAGCCGCTGATGCCGAAGGCCTGACTGAAGTTTTCCACCCGGGTGGTGGCGGTGAAGGCGGAGATGGCCGCTGTGCCTAGGCCGTTGACGGCGCTCTGGATCATCAGCTTGCCCAGATAGAGGCTGGACTGCTGGAGGGCGGCCACCGCCGCATAGCTGGTGGTCTGGCGCACCAGGGTCCCGTTCATCCGCATATCGTCCCGCTGGATGCGCAGGAAGGGCAGCTTTTTGCGGATATAGACCAGGCACAGCAGGGCGGAGAGAAGCTGCGCGCTGGCTGTGGCCAGGGCGGTGCCCCGGATGCCCAGTTCCAGTCTGGCTACCAGCAGCCAGGCTGCCGCCAGGTTATAGGCCAGGGAGGCCAGCAGGAAACAGAGGGCGGCCCGGGTGTCGCCGATGGCCCGGAGGGTGGCGGCCAGATAGTTATAGGCGAAGGTGAAGAGCATCCCCGCCAGGATGACCCGCAGGTAGGACATGGCGTAGTCCATCAACTCCGGAGGGGTCTGGATCAGCAGGAGAAGGGGACGCAGAAAGACCAGGGTGAGGAGGACCGCCGCCGCTGTGGCTCCGCCGATGAGCACGCCGGAGACGAAGAGCTGCTGGCGCAGGCGGGCGAAGTTCTGCTCTCCGAAGAAGCGGGCCACCAGGACGGAGGCCCCCATACAGGCCCCGGTGATGACATAGATGAACAGGTTCATCACGCTCTCGGCCACCCCCAGGGCTGCGAAGGCATCCCCGCCGATGTGGCGGGTGACGACCAGGGAGTTGATGATATTGTACAGCTGCTGGAGCACATTGGCGGCCAGCAGAGGCAGGCACAGGCGGACCAGCTGGGCCGTGATGGGTCCGGCGGTGAGTTTGGCTTGTCTGGACACGGAGAGACCTCCCCTTCTGTGATCGGTGCTGCCTCTATCATAGTACGAAATCTGCCGTTTGTAAATGGAAGGGAGAAAAGAGCGGCCATCTGGGACGCTTTTCAGGGGAGCACCGGGAAAAACTGGGGATCTGAGCGGGAGACGACAGGATGCGGCCAAATCTGCCCGGGTCATCCCCTATAATTGGAACATCCAGAATATGGGTGTCCTGTTCTAGCTAACCGGGACGCCGGGAAAGGAGAGACGAGACATGGCAGTGATGTGCGAGGAGGAAAACCGCTGCCTGACCGCGGCAGTGTCGGGGGAGTTGGACCACCACCGCGCAAAGGAAGTGATGGAGGAGCTGGACCGGCAGATCGACGCGGCCCTGCCCAGAAAATTGACCCTGGACCTGTCCGGGCTGACCTTTACAGACAGCTCCGGTATCGCGGTCATCCTGCGCACCTACCGCAGAATGAGCCAGCTGCGGGGCGGGATGACTGTGGTCCACGCCCCGGACCAGGCCCGGCGGGTGTTCCGGGCGGCCGGGCTGGAAAAGCTGGTCCGATTTGAATAAGTCAGGAGGCTGTACATCATGAAAATAGAAAACTATTGTACCCTGGAGTTCCCCAGCCGCTCGGCCAACGAGGGGTTCGCCCGGGCGGCGGCGGCCTGCTTTGCCGCCCAGCTGGACCCCACACTGGAAGAGATCAACGACGTCAAGACGGCAGTGAGTGAGGCGGTGACCAACGCCATCGTCCACGCCTACCCAGACCGGATCGGGAAGATCGTGATGAAGCTGCGGCAGAAGGAGGGGCAGGTGCTGGAGATCGTGGTGCGGGACTGGGGGGTGGGCATCTCGGATGTGGCCCAGGCCAGGACCCCGCTCTTCACCACCGGTAGCGAGGAGCGCGCCGGTATGGGCTTTACCATTATGGAGAGCTTTATGGATGAGCTGAAGGTCCGCTCCACACCGGGAAAGGGGACCACCGTCACCATGCGGCGGCAGATCGCCCGCCGCATCTCAGGTTGAATGGGACGCCCAGCGCCCCCCAGCTGCTGGAGGCGGCCCGGCTGGGGGATGAGCGGGCCTGTGAGCAGGTGCTGGAGGAGAACAACGGGCTGATCTGGTCCATTGTGCGCCGCTACTACGGCCGCGGCGTGGAGCCGGACGACCTGTATCAGCTGGGCTGCCTGGGATTTTTGAAGGCGGTGCGGGGGTACGACCCCGCCTTCGGCACCCAGTTCTCCACCTATGCTGTACCCAAGATCGCCGGGGAGATCCGGCGGTTCCTGCGGGATGACGGGGCGGTGAAGGTGAGCCGGGGGATGAAGGAGCGGGGCGTCCTGGTGCGGGGGCTCCGCAGCCGCCTGTGCGCCGAGCTGGGCCGGGAGCCCGCCCTGTCTGAGCTGGCGGAGGCCGCCGGCCTCACCCCCGAGGAGGTGGCGGCAGCGGAGACGGCCACCGAGCCGGTGATCTCCCTCCAGACGGAGACCGGGGAGGGCGGCCTGACCCTGGAGGGGATGCTGTCCGGCGGCGGTATGGAGGACGGGCTGGTGGAGCGGCTGGCCCTGCGGGGGGCGTTGGAGGAGCTGCCACAGCGGGAGCGGGAGGTGCTGCTGCTGCGGTATTACAAGGGGCTGACCCAGACCCGGGCGGCCCGGGTGCTGGGAGTGTCCCAGGTGCAGGTCTCCCGTTTGGAGCGCCGGGCGGTGGAGCGTCTGCGGCAGATGCTGGCGCCGGAGAGGGGAGAGGCCCCGCCGAGCGGGTGACACACTTTCCTATATGGATGCAAATATCCCCTGATGCACAGCATCAGGGGATATTTGTATGGTCTGATGCCTCCGGAGGGGTCACAGGTCACTCCGTGCGGACAGGGTTGGGTCCAGCTCAGGCATCAGCTCGTTGGAGATGATGTCCAGCATCTCCTCCAGCTTGGCCACATCCTCTTCCGGAAAGCGGTTTTTGATCCGCTCCATGACAGTAGAGAGATAGCGGTAGCTGACGTTGTAGTAGTCAATATACTTCTGGGTGACGTACAGGTGGTACTCCCGCTTGTCATCCGGAGACTGCTTCTTGGTCACATAACCCTTCTGGATCAGGTTATTGATCTTGTAGGCCGCGTTGGGAGGAGAGATGTTGACAAAGCTGGAGAACTCGTTGATGGTGGGGTGGCCCAGGGCATTGATGATCTCCATGCAAAAGCTTTCTACTGTGGTGAGACTGGCCTCCCGGTTCTGAAAGCGGGCGAATACGGCACGGTAAAAGTGGAGCTTGAATTTGGTATACACGCGGTCAAAAGCACGGTCCAGCATAAATCTGCCTCCTGTATCATTTCGTGGCACTCGTTGTCATTAGAATACCAAATTTACAGGCGGAAAGCAAATTTATTGGATGACAAAGGTCAATTCGCAGCGGGCGGCCAGCTTGCCGTCCACCTTTGCCGCCGCCTTGCCGAAGCCTACCGGCCCGTGCTGCTCCACCAGCTCACAGGACAGCTCCAGCACATCGCCGGGGCGCACCGGCTGCTTGAAGCGGGCGTTCTTCACGCCGCCGAAGATGGCCAGCTTTCCCCGGTTCTCCGGCAGGGAGAGGGCGGCCACCGCTCCGGTCTGAGCCAGGGCCTCCAGGATGAGCACCCCGGGCATGATGGGGTTGCCGGGGAAGTGGCCTACGAAGAAGGGCTCATTCATGGTGACACATTTGACACCCGTGGCCTTCACACCGGGCTCACAATCGGTGATCCGGTCCACCAGCAGGAAGGGGGGGCGGTGAGGCAGGATCTCCATGATCTGCTGAATGTTCAGTTCCATGACTCAGCCCTCCCACTTCTGAAAGACCAGACAGGTGTTGTGACCGCCGAAGCCCAGAGAGTCGGACAGGGCGCAGTGGATGTCAGCCTGTCGGCCCTCGTTGGGGACGATGTCCAGGTCACAGGCGGGATCGGGGACCTGGTAATGGATGGTGGCGGGGACGAAGCTGTCCTTCAGCGCCAGGACGCAGAACACCGCCTCTACCGCGCCGCTGGCCCCCAGCAGGTGGCCGGTCATGGACTTGGTGGAGCTGACCATCAGCCGGTCAGCGTGGCCGCCGAACACCTTGCGGATAGCGGCGGTCTCGCCGCTGTCGTTCAAGGGGGTGGAGGTCCCGTGGGCGTTGATGTAGTCCACCGCCTCGGGGGCGGTGCCAGCGTCCGCCAAGGCCTGCTCCATACAGGCGGCGCTCCAGGCCCCTGCGGGGTCGGGGGCGGTGATGTGGTAGGCGTCGCAGGTGGCGCCGTAGCCGGTGATCTCACCCAGGATCTGAGCGCCGCGAGCGCGGGCGTGCTCCAGTTCCTCCAGCACCAGAATGGCGGCACCCTCGCCCATGACGAAGCCGCTGCGCTCCGCGTCAAAGGGGATGGAGGCCCGGGCCGGGTCAGAGGCAGTGGTCAGGGCGCTCATGGAGGTGAAGCCGCCAATGGCCAGGGGGGTGATAGAGGCCTCCGCGCCGCCAGCCACCATGACCTCGGCATATCCGTCCCGGATGTGGCGGAAGGCGTCGCCTAGCGCATTGCTGCCGCCGGCACAGGCGGCCACAGGGGAGATGCACATCCCGTGCAGGCCGAAGCGGATGGCGATGTGTCCGGCAGCCAGGTTGGAGATGGCCATGGGGATGAAGAAGGGGGAGACCTTGTCAAAGCCGCGGCTCTGGCCGGACTCACAGCAGCTCTGAATGGTGCTGATCCCGCCGATGCCGCTGGAGACAGACACCCCCATGCGGCTGGTGTCCTCCCGCTCCAGATCCAGGCCGCTCTGGGCCATGGCCTCCACTGCGGCAGTGACGGCGAACTGAGTGAAGCGGTCCATCCGGCGGGCCTCTTTTTTATCCAGGACCCGGGTGGGGTCGAAGTCCTTCACCTCTGCGGCCAGGGATACCTTCTGGCTGCTGTGGTCGTACAGGGTGATGGGGGCGATGCCGCACGCGCCGGCCCGGACCGCGTCCCAGGTCTCCTGGACGGTGTGGCCCAGGGGAGTGACGGCCCCCATGCCGGTGATCACTACGCGTCTTTTTTCCATAGCTCTGTTTCCTTTCTGCGGCTTAAACCGCCATGCCGCCGTCGACACACAGCACCTGGCCGGTGACATAGGCGGTCTCGTCCGCAGCAAAGAAGGCCACGGCCCGGGCCACATCCTCCGGCTGACCCAGACGGGCCATGGGGATGGTCTTGAGCAGGGCTTCCTTCGCCGCCTCCGGCAGGACTGCGGTCATATCCGTGTCGATAAAGCCGGGGGCCACCGCGTTGACGGTAACTTTTCGGGCGGCCAGCTCCTTGGCCAGAGATTTGGTCAGGCCGATGAGGCCGGCCTTGCTGGCGGAGTAGTTGGCCTGACCGGCGTTGCCACGGAGGCCCACCACGCTGCTCATGTTGATGATGCGGCCATAGCGCTGGCGCATCATGGGGCGGTAGGCCGCCTTGCAGCAGCAGAAGGCCCCCTTCAGGTTGGTGTCCAGCACGGCGTCGAAGTCGGCCTCGCTGATGCTCAGGGCCAGATTGTCCCGGGTGATGCCGGCGTTGTTCACCAGGATGTGGAGGCTGCCGAAGGAGGAGATGACCTCCTTGACCATGGCCTCACAGGCGGCGGCGTCGGCTACGTCGGCCCGGATGGTCACCGCCTGGACTCCCAGCTCCCGGCAGGCGGCGGCGGTCTCCTCTGCGGCCTGGGCGTTGCCGGCGTAGTTTACTGCCACATTGGCCCCCTGGCGGGCCAGCTCCAGGCAGATGGCCCGGCCGATCCCACGGCTTCCGCCGGTGACCAGCGCGTTTCTTCCTTGCAGACTCATGGGGTCACGCTCCTTTCAGGGCGGCGATGGCGGCCTCCAGCTCCTCCGCCGTCTCCACCGGATAGCATTTGATCTGTTTGGCGGTCTTGCGGACAAAGCCGGACAGGGTCCGGCCCGGGCCGATCTCCACCACCGTATCCACCCCCAGCTCGGCCAGACGGCGGATGGTGTCCTCCAGATAGACGCTGGACTGGACCTGCTGCTCCAAAAGAGCGGGGATGGCGTCACGCTCCCCCTTCAGATCGCCCAGGCAGTTGAAGAGCACGGGAATCTCCATCTCACGGAAGGGCACGCTCCGGAACTTCTCCCGCAGAGCGTCTCCGGCGGGGGCCATGAGGGAGGTGTGGAAGGGGCCGCTGACCTTGAGGGGCAGCACCCGTTTGGCTCCCGCGGCTTTGGCCAGCTCCCCGGCCCGGTCCACCGCGTCGGCGTCGCCGGAGATGACGATCTGACCGGGGCAGTTGAAGTTGGTGCACTCCACCACCCCCGCGTCGGAGGCATCCTCACAGATCTGCTTCAGGGTATCCCGGTCCAGATTCAGCACCGCCGCCATGCCGCAGGGGCGGTCCTTCACCGCGTCGGCCATGGCCTGGCCCCGGAAGGCCACCAGGGAGATGGCGGAGGGCGCGTCCAGCACCCCGGCACAGTGCAGGGCGGAGTACTCCCCCAGGCTGAGGCCGGCGGTATAGTCGGGGACGATGCCCGCGTCCTTCAGCAGGGCGGTGACCCCGGCGGCGAAGGCCACCATACAGGGCTGGGTGTAGCGGGTGTCGTTCAGACGATCCTCCGGCCCGTCAAAGCACAGCTGCTTCAGGTCAAAATCCACCGGCGCGCTGTCCAGCACCGCACGGAAGGCGGGATAGATCTCATACAGGTCCCGGCCCATGCCCACGTGCTGGGCGCCCTGGCCGGCATACAAAAAGGCAAGCTTCATGCAAAAGCCCTCCAATCCTTCATCAATTCGTCCATCAGCTCCCGCACATGGAGCATCCGGTCCAGCTTCCCCACGTTGGAGCCGCTGAAGAACAGGCCCTCCTCCCGGTTGCCCTTCACCGCCTGGATCAGGGCGTGGGTGATGCAGAAGGGGACCTGGGCCGGCTGGCAGCCGGCCATACACAGGGAGCAGTGCTTCGGAGGGAAACGCAGTCCCTGCTCCAGCCGCTGGATCAGGGGGGTGCGCACCGCACGGCCTGGCATCCCAACGGGGCTGTGGATGATGGCCAGATCCTCCTCCCGGGCCTGGAGCAGCACGTCCTTAAAGCCCTGGGAGGCATCGCACTCATAGGTGGCGATGAAGCGGGTGGCCAGCTGGACCCCCGCCGCCCCCAGACGGGTGTACCGGGCCATATCCCGGCCGGTAAACACCCCGCCCGCCGCAAAGACCGGGATGGGGCGGCCATACTTCTCCTCGTAGGGCCGGACCTCGGCCAGTACGCCGGGGAGGATCTCCTCCAGAGTGGGGCATCGGCCCTCCAGCAGCTCGTCCTCATGGAAGCCCAGGTGGCCGCCGGCCTGGGAGCCCTCCACCACCACAAAGTCGGCGGTGGTCTGATACCGCCGGTCCCAGGTTTTTAAGATCAGCTTGGCCGCCCGCGCGCCGGAGACGATGGGGGCGATGGCGGTCCTGCTGCCCCGGGTGAGGGCGGGGAGCTCCAGGGGGAGCCCCGCGCCGGACACCACCGCGTCCACCCCGGCGGCTACGGCGGTTTGCACCGCGTCGGCAAACTGCCGGGTGGCCACCATGGCGTTGACCGCCACCATGCCGGCCCCGCGGGCCAGCTCCCGGGCCTTTTGGATCTCGGCTTTTAAGGCGCGCAGGTTGGCGGTCAGGGGATCCCGGTAAAAGTCGGGCTCCTGGAAGCCCACGTCGGCGGTGCTGATGGTGCCCATGCCGCCGCAGGCGGCCACAGCGCCGGCCAGACCTCCCATGGAGACGCCTACTCCCATGCCCCCCTGTAAAATGGGGACGGTCAACTCATGTCCGCGAATCTGCATCTCTTACAACTCCAGTTCTGCCAGCCGCTTGGCGCAGCCACTGTTCAGCTCCTCAAAGATCTGGCGCAGGGGCTTGATCTCATGGAGCATCCCGGCCACCTGGCCGGCCATCAGGCTTCCGGTCTTGGTGTCGCCGTCAAAAACTGCCCGGCGCAGGCTGCCCAGCGTATAGTGCTCCAGCTCCATCCGGTCGGCGCCCGCCTTCTCCCGGGCCAGGTACTCCCGGGACATCTGGTTGCGCAGGATGCGCACCGGGGCGTCCACCGAGCGGCCGGTGACCACCGTGTCCCGGTCCTTGGCCTTGAGCACGGCCTTCTTATAGTTCTCGTGGATGGGGCACTCCTCGCTCACCAGTAGGCAGGTGCCCACCTGAGCGCCAATGGCGCCCAGGGCATAGGCGGCCAGCAGCTGCCGCCCGTCGGCGATGCCTCCGGCGGCAATGACGGGGATGTCCACCGCGTCCGCCACCTGGGGGACCAGGGCCATGGTGGTCAGCTCGCCCACATGGCCGCCGCTCTCGGTGCCCTCGGCGATGACGGCGTCCGCCCCGGCCCGGGCCACGACCTTGGCGAGGGCCACGGCGGGGATCACGGGAAACACCTTGGCGCCGGACTCCTTCCAGGCGGGGATGAACCGGGCGGGGTCGCCTGCGCCGGTGGTGACCACAGCCACCTTCTCCTGGGCGGCGATGGCGGCCAGCTGCTCCACCTGGGGGTGCATCAGCATGATGTTGACGCCGAAGGGTTTCTCTGTCAGCGTCCGGCAGCGGCGGATGCTGTCCTGAAAGACCTCGGGACTCATACCGCCCGCGCCGATCAGGCCCAGGGCCCCGGCGTTAGACACCGCGGCGGCAAATTCAGCGGTGGCGATGTTGGCCATGCCGCCCTGGATAAAGGGAAACTCGATCCCAAGAAGCTCATTCAATCTCATCGTTTATCTCTCCTCCCTGGCCTGCCACTGGAACAGGGCTCCGCCCCAGGTCAGGCCCGCGCCGAAGCCCAGGCACATGATCCACTGGCCCGGCTTGAGCAGGCCGCGCTCCGCCATCTCGTCCAGCGCGATGGGGATGGTGCCGGCAGACGTGTTGCCATATCGCTCGATGTTTTCATAAAAGCGGTCCAGCGGGACCTTCAGCCGCTTGGCCACAGATTCCACAATGCGGTGGTTGGCCTGATGGGGGACGTACCAGTCCACCTGATCCTTGTCCAGACCGGCCTGGTCCAACAGCTCCCGGGCCAGCTTAGGGACAGTCTCCAGCGCGAACTTAAAGACCTCCTGGCCGTTCATGTGGAGATAGGGGTGCTCCGCCTGACCGGGGCCGGGGGCCCACAGGACCTCGCGGCAGCCGCGGGCGCCCAGTCTGGCGAACCAGGGGGCGTCCGGGTCGGCCTTGACCACTGCGGCGCCCACGCCGTCGCCGAAGATGATGCAGGTGGAGCGGTCGTCCATGTCGGTGATCCGGCTGAGCAGCTCGCCGCCCACAAGCAGGGCGTATGGCCGGGCCATCCGGGGCAGCAGGGCGGCGGAGGTCTCCATGGCATAGAGGAAACCGGTGCAGCCGGCACTCAGGTCAAAGGCGGGGCAGTCCTCCGGCAGGTGCAGCGCCTGGTGGATCAGGCAGGCCTGGGAGGGGGTGGCGCAGTCGGGGGATACCGTGGCAGTCAGGCACAGCCCCAGCTCCTGGGGGGAGACGCCCGCCCGTTCCAGGGCGGCGCGGGCGGCCTCCACGGCCAGCTGCGTCAGGGTTTCGTGGGTGGCGAAGCGGCGCTCACGGATGCCGGTGCGGCTGACGATCCACTCATCGCTGGTCTCCACCCGGAGGGCCAGGTCGTCGTTGGTGACGATGTTCGCCGGCAGGGCCCGGCCGGTGCCGAGAATGTGCAGTCCATTCATGTTTCGGTCTCCTCCAGGACCGCGCCCATGGCGCGGAATTTCTGATAGCGGTGGGCAGACAGGTCCTTTTCCCGCAGAAGCTGGCCCAGGTGCCGGGTCAGGGCCCGGTCCACTGCGGCAAACACCGCCTTGGGGTCATTGTGTGCGCCGCCCTCCGGCTCGGGGATCACCTGGTCGGCCACCCCAAGGCGCAGCAGGTCGGCGGCGGTGAGCTTCATAACTCCGGCGGCCTCGTCGGCCCGGCCGGCGTCCTTCCACAGGATGGAGGCAAAGCCCTCGGGGGAGAGGACGGAGTACACCGCGTTCTCCAGCAGGAGGACCCGGTTGCCCACCGCCAGGGCCAGCGCCCCGCCGCTGCCCCCCTCGCCGGTGACCACAGAGATCACCGGCACAGTGAGGGAGCTCATCAGGGACAGGGAGGAGGCGATGGCCTCGGCCTGGCCCTCCGCCTCCGCCTCAAGGCCGGGGTAGGCCCCCGGCGTGTCGATGAAGGTGAAGATGGGGCGGCCGAACTTCTCCGCCTGACGCATGAGGCGCTGGGCCTTGCGGTAGCCCTCGGGGCTGGGCATCCCGAAGTTGCACTTCATGTTCTCCTCAAAGGTGCGGCCCTTCCGGTGGCCCAGCACGGTGACCGGCCGGCCGTGGAAGCGGGCGATGGCCCCGAAGATGCTGGGATCCTCCCGGTGGAGCCGGTCCCCCTTGCAGACAAATACGTCGGTGAACAGGGCATTGACAAAATCCAGCGTCCCGGGACGGCCCAGAGTGCGGGCGATCTTCACCCGCTGGGCCGCGGTCAATTCGCTCATCGGTGCAGGACCCCCTTCCGGTGGAGTGCCAGCAGCTGGGCCAGTGTGTCCCGCAGCTGTCCGCGGGGGACGATCTGATCCACGAAGCCGTGCTCCTCCAAATATTCCGCCCGCTGAAAGCCGTCGGGCAGCTCCTGACCGATGGTCTGCCGGATGACCCGGGGACCGGCAAAGCCGATGAGGGCGCCGGGCTCGGCCAGGGTGACGTCGCCCAGCGAGGCGAAGCTGGCGGTGACGCCGCCGGTGGTGGGGTGGGTAAAGACCGAGATGTACAGGCCGCCGGCGTCGGAGAAGCGGCGGATGGCGGCGCTGGTCTTGGCCATCTGCATCAGGGAGAGGATCCCCTCCTGCATCCGGGCTCCGCCGCTGGCGGAGAAGATGACCAGAGGGAGGCGGTGCTTTTGGGCATACTCCGCCGCCCGGGTGATCTTCTCGCCCACGGCCACCCCCATGCTGCCCATGAAAAAGCGGCTGTCCAGCACCGCGAACACGGCGCTGATCCCGTCCAGCTTGCCCACAGCAGCCACTGCCGCGTCACACAGGGCGGTTTTTTCCCGCTGGGAGGACAGTTTTTCCTCGTAGCCCGGGAACTCCAGGGCGTTGGGGGCGGTGAGGCCGGGCCAGAGCTCCCGGAAGGTGAAGGGATCCAGCAGCAGGGACAGCCGCAGGTAGGCCCCGATGGGCAGATGATAGCCGCAGTGGGGGCAGACATATTCAGACCGGACCAGATCCTGGTTGGCGCACTCCGCGCCGCAGCCGGGGCAGGTCTGGCTGCCGCTGGGCGGGACCGCGGAGCGGCGGGCGGCGGCCTCGACGGCCTCCTCCCGCTGTCGGCGCAGCCGGTCCAGCCGGTCCCGGCGGGAACGAAACAGTGGCTGCATATTACTCCTCCTTATCCCAGTTCAGAAGCTCCTCCTGATGGGCGGCCAGAAAACCGGTGTCGTACTGCCCCTTGATAAAGTCGGGGTGGTGCAGGATCAGGTGGCAGAAGTCGGCGGTGGTGGGATAGCCCTGGATGACCAGCTCCTCCAGCGCCCGGCGCATCCGGCGGATGGCCTCCAGGCGGGTGGGGGCGTGGACGATGATCTTGGCGACCAGCGAGTCGTAGTAGGGGGAGACGGCGTAGCCGTTATAGAGCATGGAGTCCACCCGCACGCCGGGGCCGCCGGGAAAATGCAGGAATTCCGTAGTCCCCGGACAGGGGCGGAAGCCGGCTGCGGCGTCCTCGGCGTTGACCCGGCACTCGATGGCGTGCCCGGTGAGGGATACCTCCTCCTGCGTGAGGGAGAGGGGCAGGCCGGCGGCAATGCGCAGCTGTTCCCGCACCAGATCCAGACCGGTGACCAGCTCGGTGACCGGGTGCTCCACCTGGATGCGGGTGTTCATCTCGATGAAGTAGAACTTCCCATCCTGGTCCAGCACGAACTCGATGGTGCCCGCGTTCTCATAGCCGGCGGCCCGGGCGGCCGCCACTGCCGCCGCGCCCATCGCCTCCCGCAGCTGGGGGGAGAGGGCCTTGGAGGGGGACTCCTCCACCAGCTTCTGATTCTTGCGCTGGATGGAGCAGTCCCGCTCCCCCAGGTGGATCACAGCCCCGTGGCGGTCGGCCAGGATCTGAAACTCGATGTGCCTGGGGTTGAGGATGAGCTTCTCCAGATAGAGCTGTCCATCACCGAAGCAGGCCAGGGCTTCCGCCCTGGCCTCCTCGAACTTGGCGACTAACTCCTCAGGCCGGTCCACCCGGCGCATCCCGCGGCCTCCGCCTCCGGCGCTGGCCTTCACCAGCACCGGGTAGCCGATGGCCTCCGCCACAGCCTGGGCGTCCTGGGCGGTGGATACCGGCCCGTCGGAGCCGGGGACCACAGGGACGCCGTGGGACTGCATCAGGGCGCGGGCGGCCGCCTTGTTGCCCATGGTCCGGATCACATCCCCGGAGGGGCCGATGAAGGTCAGCTCCAGGTCGGCGCACCGCTGGGCAAATTCCGCGTTTTCGGAGAGAAAGCCGTAGCCGGGATGCAGGGCGTCGCACCCGGTCTGGCGGGCCACGGTCAGCAGGGCGTCCACATTCAGATAGCTGTCGGCGGCCTTGGCCGGACCGATGCAGACAGCCTGGGTGGCCAGCTGGACATGGAGGGCGTCCGCGTCGGCGGAGGAGTACACCGCCACCGTGTCCACCCCCAGCTCCCGGCAGGCCCGGAGGATCCGTACCGCGATCTCGCCGCGGTTGGCGATCAATATACGCTGAAACATCGCTTAAAGCCTCCGGACCCGGAACAGGGGGGCGTCAAAGCCTGCCAGGCTCCCGTTGTCCATCAGAACTTCTTCGATCACGCAGTCCATGGGGGCGGGGATCTCGCTCATCATCTTCATGGCCTCCAGGATGCACACCGTCTGGCCCTTCTTGACCCGATCCCCCGCCTGTACAAAGGGGGCGGAGTCCGGTCCGGAGGCGGCGTAGAAGGTGCCCACCAGGGGGGCCTTGATGTACTCAGCCCCGCTCTCCTGAGGAGGCTGAGCAGCGGGCGCGGCGGAAGGAACGGGGACCGCGGCCGGGCTGGGAGCGGCCGCCGCCGGGGCGGCGGTCACGGTCCGGTCCAGCTTGAGCCGGGTCCCGTTCTGCTCCAGCTCCAGTCCGGTGAGCGTGGAGCGCTCAAAGCGCTCCATCAGGGCGTAAATGGATTCCAGATCCATGGGAACAGTCACCTCTCGCGTTGAAATCAGGCCTCCTTGGCCTCCAGGTAGCGGACGATGTCGCCCACGGTCTTCATGTTGGGACGGTCCTCGTCAGCGATGGACAGGCCCAGCTGCTCCTCCAGAGCGATGTTCAGCTCTACGGCGTCCAGGGAATCGGCGCCCAGATCCTCAGCCAGGGTGGCCTCCATGGTCACGTCCTCCAACTCGCAGCTCAGGGTGTCAACAATAATATCGCGTACTTTCTCAAACATGGGAATGCTCCTCTCATTTTTCGACATAATTCATTCAAATATTTTAGTTAAACTTTTTTAACTAAAAATATTTAAGCGTATTGTACCAGCTTTCCGAAGAAAGTCAATGGGGATTTTCTACAAAATGGCTCGGGTGCAAGAGGACGGATTTGGAACGCCTAGGGGCGGATAGATGAGAGATCGAAAAGGAAAGCTATAAAAAAGTTGTGTAAAGCCTAAAAACTGAGGCTTTACACAACTTTTGTTCCAACAAAATTTTCGAGGCATTCCACAGAGATGAAAATCAGTCCTCCAGCATCCGGTAACCGATGCCCAGCTCCGTCAGAACGTACTTGGGCTCGGAGGGATTCTCCTTCAACTTCCGGCGGATATTGGCCATGTTGACCCGGAGGATTTGGTTGCTGCTGCTGCCGTAGGGACCCCAGACGTGCTCCTGGATGAAGTCATAGGTGAGGACCTTGCCGGCGTGGATGCACAGCAGTTCCAGGATCTTGAACTCGTTTTGGGTAAAGTGGATCTCCTCGCCGTCCAGCAGGACCTGGTGCTTGGCGATATCCACTGTCAGGTCCTTGATATGATAGATGTCCTTCTGGGAGCCGCGGCTCAGCTTCAGCCGGTCGGCCCGGCGCAGAGTGGTACGGATGCGGGCCAATAACTCCGGGACGCCGAAGGGTTTGACGATGTAGTCGTCCGCCCCCATGTCCAGGGCCTTCACCTTTTCCGACTCCCGGTCCCGGGCGGAGATGATGATGACGGGGGTTTCCTGGGGCAGACCGCTGAGTTCCTGGAGTACCTCGATCCCATCCATGTCCGGCAGGCCCAGGTCCAGCAGGACCAGGTCGGGCCCGTGGGAGAAATAGAGGGACAGGCCCTCTTTCCCGGCAAAGGCGGGAATGGGCTTATAGTCGTTGGCGCTTAGGGCCCGGCAGATAAAGTTGCTGATGGTATGCTCATCCTCAATGACCAGGATCACACGTTTTTCATTCATCTTTGATCTCCTCCATAGGAAGGCCGAAGCGGAACACAGCCCCGCCCTCCGGATCGTTTCCAGCGGCGAAGAAACCGTCATGGGCCTTAATGATGCTTTGACAGACGGACAGGCCGATCCCCATTCCCCGGGACGAGTCGCCGGAGAGGTTGTCAGTGAGCTGCCGTCCGCTCTGTACGGCGCGGCTGACTTCCGGGGAGATGCCGCGCCCCCGGTCGCGCACCTCCACCACCGCCCAGTCATCCTGGCGGAAGAGGTGCAGCTGGATGTGCTCCCGGTCCCCTGAGTGGCGGATGGCATTTTCCAGCAGGTTGACGATCACCTGCTTGATGAGCATGGGCTCCATGGGCAGATAGAGAATGTCCTCCGAAAGGTTCAGGGCGATCGGGAAGTCTGGGAAACGGCGGCGGATGGTGAGGAGGGCGTCGCCGGCCACCTCCTCCAGCATCTCCTCCTGCTTGTTCAGCGGCATGGTGCCATCCCGGATCTTCGTGATAGACAGCAGGTTCTCCACCATAGCGATCAGGGCGTCAGCGTCACTTTTGATGTCCTGGACCAGAGAGAGGTTTTTTCCCGACTGGGCGATCTCCTCGCTGGAGAGGAGGACGGAGGCTGCGCCGGAGATGGCGGTCAGGGGGGTGCGCAGATCGTGGGAGACTGCCCGGAGAATGTTGCCCCGGATGGTCTCCCGGGCGGCCTCCAGCTGAATGGCGGCCTTTTCCTCGTTCAGCTTGGCGTTGAGTTCGTACAGTGCCTTGGTATCCTGCTCCCGCTTCATGGCCTCCACAGCCTGAAGCTTGACCCGGGAGGTGAGGGCGCACACGACGCCGGAAATCAGGGTCATGCTGACCATGGCCACCGGGTAGCCGCTGTAACTGAGGGAGAAGGCGCGGTATGGGAACATGAAGAAGTAATTGATGCAGAAAGCGCCTACCAAAGAGGCAATGAGGCCGTAGAAATATCCATTGGTCAGCAGGGAAATAAACATGACTGACAGAACAAAAACCAGGGCGGAGTTGTTCTCTGCACCGGTATGTCCGATCAGGGTGTCACTGACTAGGTAAGCCGCACATAAAAACAGCAGGGTGGTGAACAGATTGCGGGGGACTGGGGGGAGAAAACGCGTAACCCGGAGATACCCACGGTACAGCCGGATGAGTGGATTACATGACAAGGGTGGTTCCCTCCTTCTAATGGGTAAGCTTTCAGAGCCGGCAGGTGCTGTCTGTATCCGTTTCAGAAGATAATACTATTATAGCAGAAAACGGAAAAACCGTAAAGGGAGGAGAAAAAAGTCTTGTCCAGGCGGACAGCGGTAGGGAGGGGGAGACGATGAAGAACGGGAAAAGTCGAATAAGACCTTGCATCTATGCCTCGGTCTGGTGTAAAATAACATGGTATTATATTGTTACAAAGGAGACGAGGAGGGATCATCATGGCTGAAGAACGGATCAATGGCGCCCCCGCTGCGGAGGGCCCGGCTCCCAGCCAGAATTTTATCCATGAGTTTATTGCGGAGGACATTGCCCCCGGCGGACGGTGCGCCGGGATGCAGGTCCATACCCGTTTTCCGCCTGAGCCCAACGGCTATCTGCACATCGGGCACTGCAAGGCGCTGATCATCGACTTTGGCTCTGCGGAGAAGTTCGGCGGCATCTGCAACCTGCGGATGGACGACACGAACCCCGCCAAAGAGGACACCGAGTTTGTGGAGGCCATCCAGGAGGACATCCACTGGCTTGGTTTCGACTGGGGCGACCGCTTCTTCTACGGCAGCGACTATTTTGACAAGACCTATGAGCTGGCGGTAGGCCTCATCAAAAAGGGCCTGGCCTATGTGTGTGAGCTCACGCCGGAGCAGTTCAAGGAGTACCGGGGCGATGTGAACACCCCCGCCCGCTCTCCCTGGCGGGACCGACCCATTGAGGAGTCCCTGGACCTGTTCCAGCGTATGAAGAATGGGGAGTTCCCCGAAGGTAAGTATACCCTCAGGGCCAAGATCGACCTGGCCAGCGGCAACTTCAATATGCGGGACCCGGTGCTCTACCGTATTCGGTATATCGAGCATCACCGCCAGGGCACCAAGTGGTGCATCTTCCCCATGTACGACTTTGCCCACCCCATCCAGGACGCCCTGGAGGGCATCACCCACTCCCTCTGCTCCCTGGAGTATGAGGACCACCGGCCCCTGTACGACTGGGTCATCAACAACACCGATGTGCCCAGCAAGCCCCGTCAGATCGAGTTTGCCCGCCTTGGCATCAACTACACCGTCATGTCCAAGCGGAAGCTGCGCAAGCTGGTGGAGGAGCACTATGTCTCCGGCTGGGACGACCCCCGTATGCCCACCCTGTGCGGTCTGCGCCGCCGTGGCTATACCCCCGCCTCCATCCGGAATTTCTGTGACCGGATCGGCGTAGCCAAAAACCCCTCCACGGTGGAGTACGGCTTCCTGGAGCACTGCCTCCGGGAGGACCTGAACGAGCACGCCCAGCGGGCCATGGCGGTGCTGCGCCCCATCAAGCTGACCATCACCAACTACCCCGAGGGGGAGAGCGAACTGGTGGAGGTGGAGAACAATCCCAACGACCCCGCCGCCGGGACCCGCCCGGTCTCCTTCTCCAAGCACCTGTATATTGAGCAGGAGGACTTTTTGGAGACTCCCGTTCCCAAGTATAAGCGCCTGTATCCTGCCGGTCCGGAGTGCCGCCTGAAGGGGGCGTACCTGATCAAGTGCACCGGCTGCGTCAAGGACGAGGCGGGCAACGTGGTAGAGGTCCTGGCGGAGTACGACCCGGAATCCCGGGGCGGGAATCCCGCCGACGGACGCAAGGTGAAGGGGGCCACCATCCACTGGGTGGACGCCGCCACCGCGGTGGACGCCCAGGTGCGCCTGTACGACAACCTCTTTGCTGATGAGGCTCCTGACGCCGGGGACAAGAACTTCCTGGACTGCCTGAACTCCAACTCTCTGGAGGTGCTGGATGGCTGTAAGCTGGAGGCCTCTCTGGCTCAGGCCCAGGCTCCGGCCCAGTACCAGTTCCTCCGTCTGGGCTACTTCTGTGTGGACAGCAAGGACTCCAAGCCCGGAGCCCTGGTGTTCAACCGGGCAGTCAGCCTCAAGGACGGCTTCAAGCCCGGAAAATAATAGGTACAGATGCAGAACGCATTTGTGCGTTGATTTGTTAAAAAGCCTTTGGCGGCCGCAGACCCTGCGGCCGCCAAAGGCTTTTTTGAGGTGTAACCACCTCCGGGAAGGCTTACTTTGAAGAACTGATGGATACCATCGTAGAACAGGATGTGCCATTGACCTTTAATTTCAATGTGGCGATCACGAACCTGACAAGATGGATGGGCCCCATGCCCAAACCCTTGTCCGCAATCGCTTCCCCGTAGCCTATCATTTTACGAAACCGTGTTTCTCGCTCCAGCGAATCAGGTGCATGGAATCATGGGAAAATGCACCGTTTCAAGCCAAGTCACACGGAATGGGAAAGTCGGAAGGTGCGCCCGCTGGATGAACATGGGAAATAGCAGTATAAGACCGAGAAAAGTTGGCACATCACAAGACATCATCCAGAAATTTTTTGATGTACTTGTCGTTATATCTGAAAGCGAGATGGCACCAGCAAAATAATAAAATTATATTGTAAACCCAATATGCGAAGACGGGTTGACAATAAGAAGATGAAAATGTTATATTGTTTAGGGAGGTTATGAAATGACAACAAAAGAAAAAATACTCAAGCTTTTTGAGACGAGCAGAGACGTATATTTTTCCGGCGAAGATATTGCCCCAAAACTATGCTGCAAAACAAACTGTCAGAATTGCTACAATGGCTGCCGTTGCAATGTGCGAGTCAATCGAAGCCGTATCTGATGAGAAGGCTGAGATTAAATGGGTAAATGATATTTTTGTCCGTGATAAATAGGTCTGCGGCATTTTAACGGGGGGTGTATTTAATCTTGAAAGCAGTTCGTTGGACTATGCCATGCTTAGAGTGGGAATCAACATTGATCGGCCGAAGGATGGCTTTCCAGAAGAGATAGCTTCTATTGCCGGAACTGTTTTCAGCAAAACCAAAGTGATATTAAAAATCGTCTGCAAATCAAATGGACTATATGGAACAATACCGAAACCGCAGCCTTGTAATCGGCAAACAAGTCGCGCGAATGTCTTTTAATAAATCCACAAATGCTGTTGTCTTTGGTATAGACGATAAGTGCCATTTGTTAGCGAGATACTCTGATGGTACAGAAGATTGTTATTCATCCGGTGAAATTAGTGTTCGTTTTTAAATAGGAGATTATATGAAAAAAACAAAAAATTTAGTAATGTGCTCTCTCTTTGTCGCGCTGATTGTTGTAGGAGCATTTATCAAAATTCCTGTTCCTGTTGTGCCATTTACATTACAACTTTTATTTACAATGATGGCAGGTCTTTTGCTTGGAGGAAAACTTGGCGCTGTCTCTGTTGGAGTGTATATTCTGATGGGACTTCTCGGGCTTCCTATATTTGCGGAAGGCGGCGGTTTTGCGTATGTTCTGAAGCCGAGCTTCGGATATATTATCGGTTTCGCGGTTGCTTCCTATGTGACAGGCATGATTGCCAATCGGGTTCCCGATCCGAGCTATAAACGCTTGCTTGCGGCAAACTTTATTGGTCTTGGAATCGTTTATCTGTTCGGAATGGTCTATTATTATTTGATGAGTAATTTTTACCTTGGAACTCCTATTGGTTTATGGCCGTTGTTCCTGTATTGCTTTATTTTGGCTGTACCAGGGGATATTTTGTTATGTATTCTTGGAGCATTTCTCGGAAAAAGAATGATTCCGCTCATGAGAAGCAGCAGAGTGTGAGGATATGAAAATGAATGAACAGACAAAGTCTTGAATGGTAAACAACAAAGAAAGAAGCACTGCTTTTAATTGTAGAACAGGCAAGGATCAATCACGAATAAAGGTGTCCTTCACTGTTCAATTGTGACGTCAGGAAAACACTTGTCTGATACAGAAGTGGATGCAATGTGCGAGGCTGTCCGGGAAACCAAAGAAAAAGTCGGGATCTCTGTCTGTGGTTCCTTTGGCCTGCTGAATGAACAACAGTTCCGCAGGTTGAAAGAAGCCGGTGTGACGAGGGTACATAATAATCTGGAAATTTCTAACAGGAATTACAACAAAACAGATATGGCGCTGTTAAAGGAACTGGGATATGAGGTGAGATTTGCAATGAGTAAAAATTTATTTATTACTGGAACCGGAACAGATGTCGGAAAGACCTATGTGACGGGGCTGATTGTCAAAAAGCTCCGTGAGGGTGGAGCGTCTTCCGCCTACTACAAGGCCGCAATGAGTGGAAACGAACGGCGGCCGGACAGCACTCTGATCCCCGGCGACGCCTTACAGGTGAAAACAATGTCTGGGGTTGAACAGCCCCTTGAAGAGATGTGTCCATATATTTATGAGACGGCAGTTTCTCCCCATCTGGCGGCAAAGATCGAGGGGAACCCCATTGAAATGGAATGTGTGCTGAAAAATTTTGACCGTGTGTGCGGCACATATGATTACGTTACAGTGGAAGGTTCAGGCGGGATCTTCTGCCCGCTCCGCTTTGACGAGCAGAAGATCCAGCTTGAGGATTTTATTAAAGCCCGCAGTTTGGCCTGCCTGATGATCGCTGACGCAGGGCTTGGTACCATCAACGCGGTTGTTTTGACGGCTGAATATATGAAAGCCCGCAAAATCCCCGTGAAGGGCATTATCTTCAATCATTACGAGCCGGGTAACCCATTGCACGAAGATAACCGGCTGATGTGCGAAGCCATGACCGGCTTGAACGTAGTCGCCTGTGTCAAAGATGGCGATATGGACTTGGATATTCCCTTTGAATTGATGGAAGGATTTTATGAAGAGAACGGAGGTAACAGGAAATGATCTGGTATCCATATGAGCAGATGAAAACAATGAAGTCACCCTATAAAATCGTCAATGCGGAAGGCATTTATCTGTATACCGAGGACCAGAAGCTGATTGACTCTGTGTCCTCCTGGTGGAGTGTGATCCACGGCTATAAACACCCGGAACTCAATCAGGCAATTGAGACACAGCTGAAGAAATTTGCTCATGTAATGCTGGGAGGTTTGACCCATGAGCCAGCAGAAAAACTTTCCGAAAAGCTCCAGCGTTGGCTGCCTGAGGATTTGGATTACTGCTTTTTCTCTGATTCTGGTAGCGTTGCGGTAGAGGTTGCCCTTAAAATTGCGCTGCAATATTATATGAACCGGGAAGAAATACAGCGTACCATGGTATTGGCGTTGGAGCATGCCTATCACGGGGATACTTTCAAAACTATGGAGGTGGGCGATGATGAGGACTACCATTTTGTCTTAAAAGCATACGGCAAAAGCAAAAATGTCGTTCACATCCCTACTGAGATCGATGCGCTTGAACAGGCGTTCGCAGAGTATCACGACCGTTTGAATTGCTTTATCGTTGAGCCCTTGCTGCAGGGTGCGGGCGGCATGAGAATGTACGACATTTCCTTCCTGAAACGGGCAAGAGAGCTTTGCGACCAATATGATGTGCTTCTTGTCTTCGATGAGGTTGCGACAGGCTTCGGGCGTACCGGCAATCGGTTTGTTGCCGATTTGGTTTTACCGGATATTCTTGTTCTCGGTAAGGCTTTAACAGGCGGGTATATCGGACATGCTGTCACCGTTGCAAACCGAAAGGTATATGAGGGTTTTTATGACAATAATCCTTCTCACGCCTTAATGCATGGCCCCACTTTCATGGGCAATGCGCTGGCTTGCAGTGTAGCCCTGAAGTCCATAGAAATATTTGAATCGCAGGACTACATGGCGAAAATCCACAGGATTGAAGAAATCACCCGCCGTGAAATGGAAGGGTTTTCTGATCCGCGTATTAAAGAAATTCGTATTATGGGCGCTTGTGTATGTATTGAAGTATATGATTCCAATACAATCAAGGAATACCAACAATTTGCTTATAAACGAGGCGTATTCAGTCGTCCTTTCTTGAACTATCTGTATGCGATGGTTCCCTATGTGATTGAGGAAGATGAACTGGTCAAGGTTTTGCAGACGATGAAGGAATGGTTTTCTGAAAAGTGTTGATGACAATGGGTTCCTCATGTACATCAATGCCGCCGTCCTGCAACGGATTTTCCAGGACGGCGGCCTCCTTTGCTGCAGCGTTGGTTTGGCAGACGGTTTCATGAATCCGGGACAAATTCCGGGTCTGGATCATCAAACCAAAACGTCTGAGTCATATCGGTATAATACCCCTGATATGTCCCTCCAAAGTCCATCAGAAGACAGTTTCCCCGCTCAATACACCCCAGACGCTCCGTATAGTGTGGATCCGCCGCGTGGGAACCGGCACAGATGCAGGTGCTAGGCTCATCCAGTCCCAGCACCGTCATCTTGTAAGAGAGCTGTACAAAAAATTCTACCCCTGTCCGGCCGCCCACCGGCTACCGTCTTCCATCACCCGCCGGAGTGCCTCATCGCTCCGGCGGCAGGCCTCTCTTATACGCGCGCATTCCTCCCTATCCTGATAGACCTGTAGGGGATCCAGCAATCGGTTTGCGGAGTAAAAATAGCGCTCCGAAAGGACGTTCATCAGAGGGAACAGGAAGCTGGCCTGAGCGGCCAATTATGTTCACACTCATCTTAGGATCTCTTTGGCCTGTGCCAAGGGATAGTGACAGGCCACCAGATGGCCACCGCCTACATTTTGTAATTCCGGACTTTGTGTACGGCACTTCTCTTGGCAATATTTGTCAACAACGATTATAATAAAACATTCAATCATTGTATAGTAAGATCATGAAGAGCCCGCTGCAGAACTAAGTCATTCTGCAACAGGCCCTTGCGTTTAGGGGGCGTTTCAGCTTCCGAACAAAAGCGACTGTCTAATATTTAAATCATTCGTAGTCTGGTGTGTGGTAACTTCATTCTACCAGAGAGTTGTATGAACTTCTTCTCGTTTTCCTAAAGTATTGCGCTTGATAATATAGTTTACCCGCCAGAACACGCAGGGACCGCCATCATGATGGCGGTCCCTGCGCATTTTTAAATTTAGTTGGCTTGGGTGGCGTCAGCGATGGCGTCAAAGACCGTATCCTGGTCCTGGCACATGACCAGCAGGATCGTGCCGTCCTCCAGAGTCTCCAGTCTGGCGTTCTCAGCCACCTCGTACTGGTCGGCCAGATACATTTCAAAGCTGGACTTGGTACGGTCGATATAGCCCTGAAGCGCCTCCATCACCGCAGCCTCCTTGCCCTCGGCGGGCATGATGGCGGCAATGGCATAGGCCTTGATGTTCATTAAAGAGGCGCTGATGCCGAACGCGGCCATATCCTCTGTGTTCAGACCCATGTTTTCCAGCACCATGGCGGATCCGTCATCTTCCTTGGCCTGGGTAAAGGCGGGGTTGTACTCCGCCATCTCTCCGCCGTTTTCCATGATCGCGGAGCTGTACAGCTCGGCCAGCTCCTCTGGGGTCTTGTCCGCCGCAGGCTTGCTGCCGCAGCCGGACAGAGCGGTGATGGACAGGGCCAGGGCCAGAACGAGAGTCAAGATCTTCTTCATGATAAGTCCTCCATATCGTGTTTTGTGTGATTAGTTTGCTGCCTTCATGTTCTTTGGACGGCTCCCAGTGAAAAAAGTTCCCTTCGGAGTCTGATTTTTATATTTTATCTGAATGCGCAGAGTTTCAACCTTTGTTTGGAACTTTTCTATCAGGTCTGACAACAGCGGGCCGCTTCCTGCCGCCGCTGCATCCTGAGCCAGTTCAAAAAGCCATAGAGATCGTTGACCAGGAATACAGAAAAGCAGACCAGGACCAGAAGATAGGAGCGGTCCTCTGCCGCGGCCAGCCCCCAGAGTACGACCAAGACCAGGTCGTTGGCGGCATAGGCGGCCGCAAACAGGGCGCTGCGCCGAAAGGTCAGGAAGGCGGCCAGGAAGCTGGTAGCCACGGACAGAGTGCTGGGGATCAGGCGGTTGGTGTGGAGCGCAGCCAGGATGAAATAAAACACTGCTGTGACTACCACGGTCAGGGTCAGCATCCAAGCAGCATCCCGTCGCTCCAGCCGTCTCACTTGGACCTCGGCCCGGTTTCCCTGATATGGATTCCGCAGCCAGGAGACCAGAGCGAATACCGCCATTGGCGCAGTCATTCCCAGGTAGGTCGCCATCTCTCCATAATACCCGCAGGAGAAAGAAATGATACCGTACAGCGCGCTGAAGCACACCATCAGCAGCTGTCCGAAGGGGTTCCCCTTGGCGTTGAAGATCAGGGAGGTCACGCCGATCAGCGACGCGGCCAGGATCCCGAACTGTGTCCGGTCATAGGCGAGGAAGAAGGCCAGGATGAGCGCGGTGGACGTCCCCCAGAGCGCCAATTCCCCCCTGGTAAAATAGTGGAAACAGTGATACACACGTTTTTTTGCCATATTTAGATCCTCCGATCAAAAAATAAGCATTCGCGGCACATCTTCAAAGACCTATCGATGTGCGGCGAATGCGTTCGCATTCCTACCCGGTGGTAGAATTTGATGAAATTTTCCTGCCCATTATACTGTATCCGAAGGGAAAAAGCAAGCAGAATTTTACCGCCTGCTCAGGGCGATTTGTCCTCCGGCGGCCAGGGGCAGGGGGGAGAAAGCGCTATCCTCTGGCCACCGCCTCGGCCACCCGGATCCCGTCTACGGCGGCGGATACGATGCCGCCGGCGTAGCCCGCTCCCTCGCCGCAGGGATAAAGCCCCCGCAGGGCGGACTGGAGGCTCTCATCCCGGAGGATGCGCACCGGCGAGGAAGAGCGGGTTTCCACCCCGGTGAGCACGCCCTCGGATGCGGCAAAGCCCCGGAGCTTCCTGTCCATGAGGGGCAGCGCATCCCGCAGGGTGTCCGCCACCGCCTGGGGCAGGCAGCGGTCCAGCTCCGTCCAGGTCACGCCGGGGCGGTAGGTAGGCAGGATGGAGCCCGGCCCCTGGGAGGGGCGCTTGTTCAGAAAGTCTCCCACCAGCTGGGCAGGAGCGAGGAAATTCCCGCCGCCCAGCTGAAAGGCGGCCCGCTCCCACTGCTCCTGAAAGCGGACCCCGGCCAGAGGGTCGGAGCCAAAGGAACAAAAATCCTCCGGCCCCACACCCACCAGAAAGCCGCCGTTGATATTTTTTCCGTCCCGGGCCCGGAGGCTCATGCCGTTGGTCACCACCTGGCCCGGTGCGGAGGAGGAGGCCACAACCTGGCCGCCGGGGCAGACGCAGAAGGTGAAGGCGGACCGGCCGGTGGGCAGGTGGCAGGCCAGCTTATAGTCCGAAGGGGGCAACTGCTCCCAGGCTGGGCCGTACTGGGCCCTGGAGATGGCTGCCTGCTCCTGCTCGATGCGCACGCCCACGGCGAAATTCTTCTGCTCCATAGGCACACCCGCCTGGTGGAGCATGGCGAAGGTGTCCCGGGCTGAGTGTCCCGGGGCCAGCACCAGGGCGTCACAGTCCAGGCGGTACCGCCCCGCCTCACAGGCGACCCACACGCCGGAGAGCGCGCCGGAGCCGGTCTCCAGCCCGCTCAGGCAGTGGCCGAAGCGCACGTCGCACCCCAGGGAGATCAGCTCCTGCCGGATGCGCTTGACTACCTGCCGCAGAATATCGGTGCCGATGTGGGGCTTGTGGGACCACTTCACATCCTCCGGAGCCCCCGACTCCACCAGGGCGTCGATGACGGCGGAAATGCGGGGGTCGTGGGTGCCGGTGGTGAGCTTCCCGTCAGAGAAGGTCCCAGCCCCGCCCTCGCCGAACTGGACGTTGGAGGATGGATCCAGTAGGCCGGAGTCCCAGAAGCGCTCCACCTGAGCGGTACGGCAGTCCACATCCTGCCCCCGCTCCAGCACCACGCAGGGAAGCCCGTTCCGGGCCAGAAACAGGGCGGCAAACAGGCCCGCCGGCCCCATGCCCACCACCACGGGCATGGAGGGGGAGCGCCGCTTCACCTCCGGAAAGAGATAGGGCTTGGGGAGCACCAGGGAGACATTCTTTTTCCCGGTCCGCTCCACCGCCTGTTCCTCGCCGGTGCGCAGGGACACGTCCACGGTGTAAACATAGTGGACGTCCTGCTTCTTCCGGGCGTCGATAGACTGGCGCACTAGAGTGAGTTCCTCCAGCGCGCCCGGGCGCACCCCCAGAATGCGGGCCGCCTTTTTCCGCAGCTGCTCCAGATCTCCGTCCAGAGGCAGGGGGATATTTTGAATTCGTATCATATTTCATCACCTGTGCCAGTGTACCATATTTTCCATCCTGTTGAAAAGAGCGGGAGCCGCCCGGGGAGAAATTTTCTGTGGGAGCGGGGTGTGCGTGGGCGGCTCCGGACTGGGCGGTTTCAGGCCTTTTTGAAAAAATAAAAAAATTTCAAAAAACCTATTGACATTTTTCGAGACTCTGTTATAATAGCACCTGTCCTTACGGGACACGAGTTAAAAAAGCTCGGCTGAATCAAATAGCGGGATTGTGTAAGGGTAGCACGACAGACTCTGACTCTGTTTGTGAGGGTTCGAATCCTTCTCCCGCTGCCAAACAAGAGGCAACTGCTTTTGCAGTTGCCTCTTGTTTTAGGTTCTAGTATTGGAACGGTCGGGGAGGCGAAGCCGCTCCTGCGGACGGCTTTTTAAGGAACAGCACGGCGTACTACAACTGGTACGCCGTGCTGTTCCCTTTCTTCCGTTATCAAGTGCCGTCTGCCGCCCAGACCGCCTGGGCCACGGCCTCATCCGGGTTCAGGGTGCCGCTCCGGGACACCAGCCGCTCCTCCGCCCCGGTCACGCCGGAGGCGTTCAGCGCCGCCAGGGCCTCTGTCCGGTTCCCATCCATCCAGATCCGGTCCACACTGGCGTTCAGTGCCTCTGCCGTCAGCCCCGTGCCAGGATCTTCACCGGACAGCTGGCCGGCGGACACCGCCAGGGAGAGGCGGACGTCATAGGACTCCAGGGCGGACGCGGCCCGGGCCAGGAAGCCGGTCACAACCGGCTCCAGCGCTCCCGCCGGGTACTGGAGATTGCCCAGAGGGCCGTCCGACTGGGCGGGGTAGCCCCAGTGCTCCAGCACGATCTCATCAAAGCCCAGCTGGGCCAGCTCCACCATCAGGCCGACCAGATAGTCCTGCACCTCTTGGTCGGAGGGGGAGGCCCAGTGCAGCCCGCCGCCGTCCTTCCAGCGGTAGCCGCTGCTGGTGCGGATGGTGTGGGCCATGTTGGAGCCCAGGGCCTCATCCTGGAAGCAGGACAAACGGACTATGGTATAGAACTCCTTTTGATTCCAGGCGGACAGCTGCTCATTGAGTTCGGGAGCATCCGCCCCGGGCAGTTTTGCCGCCCCGGCCAGGGGCTGTTCTGACTGCCAGCCCAGCCGTCCCTGGGCGTTCTTCATCTCCACCACCACGCTGTTGGCCCCCGCCTGCTCCGCCAGGGCGGCGGCGCTCCCGTCCAACAGGGCGGACAGCGGTACTGCCGCCGCCGCAGTGGCCTCCTCAGGCTTGGGAGGCTCCACCGGCTGAGAGGCGTCCTCCTTCGGCTCCGGTTCCTCCTCGATCACCACATCCACCTGGCCTGGGTCGGCCGGCTTGGGACTTTCTTGCTGGAAGAAAGGGAGGGTCAGCTTGAGTCCTTCGTCTGTATAGTTGAAATATTTCTGCCCCCACAGCAGCGCGGCCACAGCCAGAGCGGCAAGAATGGCCAAGATCAGCGCGATCCACTTCAGCCAGTCCGTGGCGGTCTTTCTTCCATGGTAGGATCGATAGTCAAATTTGGTGCGTCGCATCCCCATCCTCCTCTCCAAACTTCCAACGCTCCACTCATTCTGTCCGCTGCATTGGTTTTTAACCTGGCAATATGCCCATGCCCGGTCAGCCGATGACCATTCCGCCGTCTACGGGAAGCACCTGTCCCGTGATGAAGCTGGCGGCGGAAGAGGCGAGGAAATAGACAGCTTCTGCCACCTCCTCGGGCCGGCCGATGCGGCACAGCGGGGTCTCCTCCGCCAGAGCGGCCATATCCCCGGCGCTCAGATGGCGGTTCATATCGGTGTCGATCACACCGGGGGCCACACAGTTTACCCGGATGTGGGAGGGCCCCAGTTCCTTAGCCAAGGCCCGGGTCAGGCCGATGATCCCCGCTTTAGAGGCGGAATAGGCCGCCTCGCAGGAGCCGCCGGTGATCCCCCACATGGAGGAGATGGTGACGATGCTCCCCGCCTGCCGGCGGACAAAGCCTGGGACCGCCGCCCGCAGGACATGGAACACCCCGTCCAGATTGGTGCCCATCAGCTCCCGCCAGCCCTCTGTGCTCAGATCGGTGAGCAGCATCTGGGGTGCGGCAATGCCAGCGCTGCATACCAGAGCATCCAGTCCGCCAAAGGTCTGCTCCGCGGCCGCAGTCAGGGCGGCCGCCTCCTCCGGCCGGGAGACGTCCCCCGGGATGGCCTCCGCGCGGACGCCCCGCTCCCGCAGCTCTGCCGCCAGCGCCTCCGCCGCTGCCCGGGAGCGGCAGTAGTTTACCGCCACATCCCAGCCGCCCTGGGCAAACCGCCGGGCGGCCGCCGCTCCGATCCCCCGGGATGCCCCGGTGATCAGTACCGCCGGATGCCGGCTTTCTCTCTCCTCCATAAGGCGTTTCCTCCTGTCCGCCGCTGCTTCTCCGGCGTTTTCTGCCCACATTGTAACCGTTTTCCGCCCCGGACGCAAGCCCCCAGCCCATCTGTTCTGAAGTTTCATTGTTCACTGGTTGGGTTCCTGAACTGAAAATTTACACTTCTTTAATGGAACGGCCACAGAATTTTCAAAATGTTTACGGGAATTTCTTGCTTTTTTTGCGAACATACATATAATAATATCGGACTGTCAGGAATGAGGTCCTTCTTCTTTTGGAAGTTGTACGGACAGAATGAGCGATGTCCGGCCAAAATGCGGCAGCCGCCGCACATCACAGCATCTCGAGGTAATTTCTTATGAAACGGCTGCTTTTTGTGTACAATCCTACCTCCGGCAAGGGGGCTATCACCGGAAACGTGACCACCATCGTGGACGCTTTTACCAAGGCCGGCTGGCTGGTCACCATCTATCCCACCCAGGGCACCGGGGATGCTACGCGGGTCACCCGGGAACTGGCCCCTCAGTTTGACCGGGTGGTCTGCTGCGGCGGAGACGGCACGCTGAGCGAAACGGCCGCCGGGCTGCTCGCCCTCCCTCAGCCTCCTCTGCTGGGCTACATCCCCTCCGGTTCCACCAACGACTGCGCCGCCACCCTCCGCATCCCACAGGGCTATAAGCCGGCCGCGGAGCTGGCCGCCGGCGACACCCCTCCCTTAAAGTGGGACATTGGGACCCTCAACGACCGCCCCTTTGTCTATGTGGCCGCCTTCGGGGCCTTTACCGAGGTGGCATACGATACCCCCCAGGAGCTGAAAAACACCTTTGGACACCTGGCCTATGTCATGGCTGGGATCGCGTCCCTGCCCTCCATCACCCCCTACCATTTGAAGCTGGAATACGACGGCCAGACCATTGAGGATGACTTTTTCTATGGTATGGTGTGCAACACCTACTCCGTGGGTGGGATCAAGAATCTGCCCACCGACCGGGTGGACCTGGACGACGGCCTGTTCGAGGTCATTCTGGTGCGCAAACCCATGAACATCTTCGACATCGGGGCCGGGCTTCAGGCTCTGCTCCGCCCCGGTGCAGTGGAGGAGAGCGGCGCGCTGCTCTCCTTCCACGCCGCCCGTCTCCGTTTCCTCAGTGAGAAGCCCATCCCCTGGACCATCGACGGGGAGTACGGCGGCAGCCATGAGATCAATGAGGTCCGGAACCGCCGCCAGGCCCTGTCGATCATCGCCGGGCCGGACGCATCCAAATAGACAGGCAGGAACCGCCGCAGAATGGGAATGTTCTGCGGCGGTTTTTCTGTAATACCTTCAGGGGCTGGGCCTTGCAGAAGGGAGGCGGACCCGCATATGGAGCAAAAAAATTTGGCTTCTCTGAGATTTTTAGGTTGTCTGATGGATATTCCTTTATGAAAGGCCTTTCAAAGCGAACCAAACAAGGAGGTGGTCCGAGTTGACCGGAGAGGCATTTGCCCAGGCGGTCCAGACCTATGGAGATACCGTGTACCGGGTCGCATTCCATGCACTGAACAGCCGTGAGGACGCGGAGGACGTGATGCAGACCGTCATGCTGAAGCTCTTTGAGTACGACAAGGAATTTGAGAGCGAGGCACATTTGAAGCACTGGCTGCTGCGGGTGTCGGTCAATGAGAGCCGGAAGCTCCTGCGCTCCTTCTGGCGGCGCGTTTCCGTCCCTTTGGATGACTGGCGCGAGCTGGAGGCACCGGAACATGGGGAGCGGGCAGAGCTGTTGGAGGCTGTGATGGCGCTGGATCCGAAATACCGGCTGGCCATTTATCTCTACTACTATGAAGGACTGACGGTGGCCGAAACAGCTGCCGCCATGAGAGCCAATCCATCCACGGTGCAGACCTGGCTGCTCCGGGCCAGGGCCCGGCTGAGGAGCGCGCTGGATGAGAAGGCGGAGGATCAGGAGGGAAGCGTCTATGTTCGACCCCAAGGAATATTGTGAAGTATGCCGGGAGCTGCGGGCTCCTGAAAAAAAAATAGAGGAGATCATCGCTATGACAGAACATCGTACCCCAAAGAAATGGGTCCGCTCTCTGGGAGCCGGCCTGACAGCTTGTGCCGCCGCAGCAACCATGGTGGTGGGGGTGGCCGCCGCTAATCCAGAGGCCGCACAGGAATTTTTCGCTCACATCACTTCTGCTGTCAAGGTAGACGAGTTTCGGCGTGACCTGACCACCAAGGACGGTGAACAAGTCACGGTCCTGGACCTGCCCCAGGCCACAGTGGAAAACCAAAATGGGCGCGCCATCCTGGTGGTGAACGGGGAGGAGACGGACATCACAGACCAGCTGAAGGCTGCGGGCAGCTACACCCGCGAGTTATCCTTCGGCGGGACCCAGGTGACGGTCACGGTGGAGGGCAGCGCCACAGAGTGGATGCTGACCACAGCCTTTGAGACCTTGGATGGGGGGCTCCAAACCTTTACCATTGATTCAAAGGGAAGCAGTATGACAGCCCCTTCCGATACAGCGGAAGGGGATACAGAGACCTCCGCACCAAAGTCCGAAGGAGTTTTACAGCCTTGAACCTCAGAGTCGTGTGCCTCCCGGCACACGACTTTGCTTTTCTGGGGGAGGGAATGAAGCTGGCGGTTGTATTTTTCCTGCCGAGCCTCTATAATAAAGGCAGCAGATGCCCGGCCGCGGCGCCGGACAGAAGGAGGAGCCTCATGAAGAAGAGAGGGTGGATCTTGGGACTGGCGGCGCTGACGCTGCTGTCTGGGTGCGGCGCGTTCCCGGCGGAGAGCGGAGTGACGGAGGCTGTTTTGGGTGAAACGGTTTCGACCCGGTGGTTCGACTGCACGGTGGAGGAGGCGGAGGCACGGAAGTCCTATGAGAGCGATACAGCCTCCGGCGGAAATAAGCTGGTGGTGGTGGAGCTGGAGCTGAAAAACACCTTCCATGAGGCGGTCTCCATGTATGACACGGATTTTCAGCTGTACTGGGGGGAATGCGGCCCGGATGAGTGGGCCATGCCCCTGGATCCCTATTGCGAAGACCAGCTGCCCCGGGAGTACGACCTGGAGCCTGGAAAGTCCCGGGAAGGGCTGCTGGTGTATGAGGTGCCTCAGGAGGAGACGGAGTTTACTCTGGCCTTTCTGGAGCTGATCGAGAACGGGACCGAGGAGGGCGAGGAGGGAGATCTGTTCCTGACCCGCTTCACGGTGGAATGATTTGCGGAGAAGGGTCCCGGGAGCGGCTTGCTTTTTCGTCCAAATCGCGGTATGATAGTGGCCGAAACAGAAGCCGCACAGGCGGCCCCGGGGCCGGAAGGTGCGGAGAAAGAGGAACCTGTCATGCGTTTATTTGATACCCATGCCCACTACGATTCCGGGGCTTTCAACAGCGACCGGCTGGAGACGCTGGCCGCCATGCCGGAGCAGGGGGTGGAGCTGATCCTGAATCCGGGCTGCGACCTGGAGAGCTCCCGGACCGCCATCGCCCTGGCGGAAGAGTTTCCCTTTGTCTACGCCGCTGTGGGGGTTCACCCCTCTGACTGCGGGGCGTGGGAGGACAGCTGGCTGGAGCAGCTGCGGGCCCTGGCCGCCCACCCAAAGGTACGGGCCATCGGAGAGATCGGGCTGGACTACTACTGGAAGGACAATCCCCCCAGAGAACTTCAGCAGAAGGTGTTTGCCCGGCAGCTGGAGCTGGCGGCGGAGCTGGACCTGCCGGTCATCGTCCATGACCGGGAGGCCCACCAGGACTGCCTGGAGGTGGTTCGGGCCCATCCGGAGGTCCGTGGCGTGTACCACTGCTACTCCGGGAGTCTGGAGGACGCCAAGGTGCTGGTGAAGCTGGGCTGGATGCTGTCCTTCACTGGCGTCATCACCTATAAAAATGCACGAAAGGCTCTGGAAGTCATCGAGTGGTTGCCCATGGACCGGATTATGGTGGAGACTGATTCCCCCTATCTCACGCCGGAGCCCTTCCGGGGCAAGCGCAACGACTCGGGGAAGGTCCATCTGGTGGCCGAGGCCATTGCCCGGGTGAAGGGAATGGACCCGGAGGAGGCTGCCCGGATCACACTGGAAAACGGAACGCGGTTTTTCCGCATTGAATTTTAAACAAGGAGGCGGGATGGTATGACCATCACCTATGAATATGAGGACGCGCTGTATGTGAACCTCACCAACAAGTGCAACTGCAACTGTGAATTCTGTCTGCGCCACGGGAGAAAGGAGGGCTCCATCTATACGGAGGACTCCCTCTGGCTGGAGCGGGAGCCCACCCGGCAGGAGGCCCTGGACAGCTTTCTCAGCAGGGACGTGTGTTCTTATCGGGAGATCGTGTTCTGCGGCTATGGAGAGCCTACCTACCGCATCGAGGACATACTCTGGCTGGTGGACCAGCTGAAGGAGCGCTTCGGCGGGCAGCTGCCCCCGGTGCGCATCAACACCAACGGCCACGCCAACCTGATCCACGGCCGGGACGTGATCCCGGAGCTGAAGGGCCGGATCGACACCCTCTCCATCTCCCTCAACGCAAATAACGCCGCGGACTACACGGCGTTGTGCCACCCGGTCCAGGGTGAGGCGGCCTATCAGGCCATGCTGGACTTTGCCAAGGAGGCCAAGGACTATGTCCCCCATGTGATCTTTACCGTGGTGGACAAGGGGACCGCTCCCGAGGAGATCGAGGAGAGCCGCCGCATCGCAGAGAGCCTGGGAGTCCATCTCCGGGTCCGCAGCTACATCGATTCCTGATCGCATTCGAGATAAAACGATCCCCCCGGGCGGACAGCAGAAGAAATGCTGTCTCCGCCCGGGGGGATCGTTTTCTGATTTCGCGCCGCGCCCGGTCAGTCCTTCCGGTCAAACATGAAAAAGGTGAAGGTGCCTGTGGCCACCAGGGCCTCCGCCCCATTGCGCAGCTCCACCTGGATGACGGACAGGGTTTGCCCCTCCTTTTTGGGGACTGCCGTACAGGTGATCCGGTCCCCGTCCGCAGGCCTCAGGAACTCCATGGAGCTGCCTGAGGTCACGCAGCTGCGCCCGCGGGCGCAGGCACAGCAGCCCGCCACCGTATCCGCCAGAGTGGCCAGCGCCCCGCCGTGGACCTTTCCGTGGGGATTGATGCTGTCCGGCCCCACGGTCAGCACGCCCTCTGCCCGGCCGGGCTCCACATGGGTCACCTCCACGCCGCTCTCATAGGAGAACTGGTGGGGCTGGTTGGTCAGCCTGCAGATCCAATGCTGCTCTGCCTGTCCGTTCATTTCCGTCGTGCCTCCTGTGCTCACAAAGTAGAATTCAGTGTAGCACAGCGGTCTGTGTTCTGCAAGGGGGCACAGTGGCCCTTGAGCCTGCTTTTCTGGTGCAGAGATGCTCCTCCAACTGTTGAAAAAGCGGTATAGAGATTGATGTGTCCGCACATTTTGCGGAAATTTGGGCGGAAGAGGTGGAGGGTCCTGCATTTTGATTGGACGATAAAAGTTTACAATCTGTACAAATTGTGAAAAAGATGAAAAATAAGCGGGGACTTGAGGGTTTTCTTGAAGAATAAAATGAAAAAGTCTCTTTTACTGGAGAGGGGACGAAAGGGTGGGCGATGGAGAGGGAAAAATGCCTTGCATTTTAGGGCGATTTAGCCTACAATGGAGGCATACAATCCAAGGATTGTCTGCAATGTTTCAAATGTAGGGTGGTGAGGTGTCAATGGCAGTGGAAGCGATCCAACAGGTGACGGAGCTGGAGCGAACGGTGAAGCAGGAGAAAGAGGCTGCGGCAGCCGAAAGCAAGCAGCGCATCCTGGAGGCCCAGCGCTCCGCCCGGCGTCAGGTGGAGGAGTCCCGCCAGAACGCGGAGGCGGAGACCCGGCAGATGATGGCGGAGGCGGAGCAGGAAGCGGCGAAATGGACCGCGTCTGTCCTGGAGCAGGCACGGCTGGACTGTGAGGAAAAGAAGCAGGAGGCTCGGGGCCGGTTGGAGCAGGCGGTCGCTTTTCTGGTAGAAAAGGTTGTGAAAAGCTGATGGCGATTATCAAAATGAAGCGGCTGCATCTGCTGGCGCTGCGGAGCGACCGGGAGGAGCTGCTGCACACCTTACAGCGGATGGGCTGCGTGGAGATCAGCGAGCCGGCAGAGGCGGACGGCCGTTCCGACGCACCCCCAGGAGACTGGGAGGGGCTGACGGCTGTTCTGGAACTTCGGACGCCGGACGGCTCCGCCCTGACCCAGGTGCAGGAGGAGAAGCAGTCGGCGGAGCGGGCGCTGTCCGTGCTGTCCCGCTGCGGGGCCAAAGGCAGAGGGATGCTCACCCCGCGGCCCCAGCTGACCGAGGAGGAGCTGTTTGAGCCGGCCGCCTGCGCCGCAGGGACGCGGGCGGTGGAGGCGGTGCTCCAGAAGGACCGGGAGGCCGCCCTGCTCCAGGCGGAGCAGGGGAAGCTGACCGCCCAGAAGGCGGCGCTGGCCCCCTGGCTGTCCCTGGACCTCCCTCTGGAGAGCGGCTCCACCCGTGAGATGCTGGTGCAGTTCGGTACTCTGACCGCCGCACGTCCCCTGGAGGAGGCCCAGCGGACGGTGGAAGAGGCCAGCGAGTTGGCCCAGCTGATCCAGGCCAGCGCCGGCCGGGAGGTGCGCTATTGCCTGCTGGTCTGCCACAAGAGCGCCCAGGAGGCGGTCCTGGAAGCCCTGCGGGACTTCGGCTGGTCCAAAGTTTCGCTGAACGGATGGACCGGGACGGCCCGGGAAAATGACGCCCGTCTGGACCGGGAGCTGTCCGAAAACGCGGAGCGTCTCCGGCAGACAGAGGAGGAACTGGCCGGCATGACCGGCCTGGCAGATGACGTCCGCCGGGCCTCGGACCGGGCCTCGGTGCTCATCGACCGGGAGGAGAGCCGGGCCAGGCTCCGGGATACGGAGCAGACCTTCCTGCTCCGGGGGTGGATCCCCGCGGAGCGGTGGGAGGATACGGAGCGGAAGCTGTCCGCCTACCCCTGCGCCTGGCAGGTGGAGGACCCAGCGGAGGAGGAGTACCCCCAGGTGCCGGTGAGCCTGAAAAACAACTGGCTCACCCGCCCGCTGAACATGGTTACGGAGATGTATTCCCTGCCTGCCTACGGAACGGTGGACCCCAACCCCCTGATGGCCCCATTCTTCATCCTGTTTTACGGTGTGATGATGGCAGACATGGGATACGGGCTTTTGATGATGCTGGCCTCTGTGGTGGTGCTGACCAAGGCGCGCCCCCAGAAGGGGATGCACGACTTTTTTGCCCTGCTTGGCCTGTGCGGCGTGAGCACTTTCCTCATGGGGACGCTGACCGGCGGCTTCTTTGGGGATTTCATCCCCCAGCTGCTGAAGCTGCTGAATCCGGAGAGCACCTTCGTGTGGTTCTGGCCGCCCCTGTTCACCCCGTTGGATAACACCCTTCAGATCCTGATCGGCTCCATGGCCCTGGGCGTCGTCCAGATCGTCACGGGCATGGCCATCAGCTTCGTTCAAAAGCTCCGAAATGGGAAGTGGATGGACGCGGTGTGGGAAGAGGTCACCTGGTGGCTGGTCTTTGCCGGGATCGCCCTGGCGGTGCTGGGGACGACCAACATGGTCCTGTACGCCGGTGTGGCTATGGTGTTTGCCGGGCCGCTGATCACAGGGAAGGGCTTTGGAAAACTCACTGGGATCTTCGGGTCCCTTTACAACCATGTGACCGGCTACTTCGGCGACATCCTGTCCTACTCCCGTCTGATGGCTCTGATGCTGGCCGGCTCGGTCATTGCCCAGGTGTTCAACACACTGGGGGCCATCCCCGGGAACGTGGTCATCTTTGTGGTGATTTCTATGGTGGGCAACGCCCTGAACTTCGCCCTGAACCTGCTGGGCTGCTATGTCCACGACCTGCGTCTCCAGTGTCTGGAATACTTCGGGAAATTCTATGAGGACGGCGGAAAGCCCTTCCGTCCCCTGGATCTGAACACAAAATACTACAACGTGGTCAAATAAGAGGAGGAAACCATTATGTATGCAAGCGACTTAACTCAGATGTTTGAGCTTCAGCAGTCCGGCACCCTGTTTGGCAGTTGGGGCGGTCTGGCCCTGGCCCTTCTGGGCGCCGGCCTGGCCGCGGTGCTCAGCGGCATTGGCTCGGCCAAGGGCACCGGCATGGCAGGTGAGGCGGGCACCGGCCTTTTGTGCGAGGATCCCAGCAAGTTCGGTAAGGTCCTGATCCTGCAGGTCATCCCCGGCACCCAGGGCCTGTACGGCCTGGTGGTGTGGTTCTTTGCCATCTTCCGCATGGGCCTGCTGTCCGGCACCCTGCCCGTGCTGACCATTGCCCAGGGCTTCCAGTATTTTGCTGCCTGCCTGCCTATGGCGCTGGGCGGACTGTTCTCCGCCATCGCTCAGGGCCGCGTAGCCGCCGGATCCATCAACATCCTGGCCAAGAAGCCTGACCACTGGGCCAAGGGCATGGTGCTGTGCATCACTGTGGAGTTCTACGCCATCCTGTCCCTCCTGGCCTCCATGCTGATGATCATCAACATCAGCGGCTGAGGGAGCGGCGCGTATGGACGGAATTGAAAAAATCACCGCGCGCATCCGTGCGGACGCGGATGCGGAGCTGGCCCAGCTGAGGGAACAGACCGAGACCCAGATCCTGGAGATCCAGGCCCAGGCGAAGGCACAGATGGACCAGGAGCGGACCGCCATCCTGGCCAGAGGCCGGAGGGCGGCGGAGGAGCGGTTAGAGCGGCTGAAGTCTGCGGCCCAGCTGGAGCGGCGGAAGCTGGAGCTGGCCGCCAAGCAGGAGGTGCTGTCCGAGGCCTTCGAGCAGGCGCTGGAGAAGCTGTGCGCCCTGCCGGAGGAGGAGTACATCCAGCTGCTGACTGGTATGGTGCTCCAGGCGGTGTCCACCGGACGGGAACAGCTGGTGTTCTCGCCCAGAGACCGCAGCCGCATCGGCAAGCAGGTCGTTGTGGCCGCCAACGAGGCCCTGGTGAAGGCGGTGGCCCCGGAGCTGCCCGACTCCCTGACAGACTCCCGGGTGGGGGCTCTGCTGGGCAAGGTGGTCAACAGCGCCGCGGCGCAGATCACCGGCACCGGCCTGCTCTCCCTGGCGGAGGAGACCCGTCCCATCCGGGGCGGCTTCATCCTGGTGGACGGACCGGTGGAGGTCAACTGCTCCTTTGAGACGCTGGTCCGCCTCCAGCGGGAGAAGCTGGAGAATCAGGCGGCGGAGCTCCTGTTTGAAAATTAGGAATGAGGAGTTAGGAATTAGGAATTGAATGCCACTTGAAAACCTTGACGCGGTATGAGTTTTCTGCGGCCAGACTGGAATGAGAAACGGAGCAGAGAATGGGAAAACTCTTGATTCCTAACTTTAAGAAAGGGGGGCGTATGTTGTCCCGCAATAAAGATACGGATTATTTAGCCCTCTCCGCCCGGATCCACGCCATGGAGGGCCGGCTTCTGACCCGGGACCGGATGGATCGGATGATCGACGCCCGGGAGGAGAGCGAGGCGCTGAAGGTCCTCACAGAGTGCGGCTACGGCGGCGCGGAGGGCCTGCGGGCCCAGGATGTGGAGCGTGTGCTGGCCACCGCCCGGGCGGAGACCTTTCAGGAGCTGAGCACAGCCGCCCCCGATCCCCGGGTGGTGGATGTGTTCCGGCTGAAATACGACTATCACAACGCCAAGGTGCTGGTGAAGGCGGAGGCCATGGGGATCGACGCCGGGAGGCTGCTGCTGGACGGCGGGCGCGTGCCCGCCTCTGGGCTGGCCGAGAACTATCAAAAGGAGCAGCTGGGCGGCCTGTCCCTCCGCTTTCAAAGTGCGATCCGGGAGGCCCGGGAGACCCTGGCTGCCTCCCACGATCCTCAGCTGGCCGACCTGGCTCTGGACCGGGCCTGCTACGAGGAGATGGCCCAGCTGGCCCGGGAGACCGGGAGCGGCTTCCTCCAGGGGTATGTCCGCCTTGCGGTGGATGTGGCCAACCTGAGGGCCGCCGTCCGGGTGGCCCGGATGGGGAAGGGGAGCGAGTTTTTATCCCAGGTGCTGCTGCCCGGCGGGAGTGTGTCCCAGCGGACCCTGGCCGCAGCCAGGGGAGAGGAGCTGAGCGCCCTGTTCCAGAACGGGGCGCTGGCCCAGGCCGCGGAGCTGGGGGCCAAGGCGGCCCGTCCGGCGGGCGGCTCCCTCACCGCCTTTGAGCGGGAGTGTGACAACGCCCTGACCCGCTATTTGGGGGATGCCCGGCGGGTGCCCTTCGGTGTGGAGACGGTCATCGCCTATCTGTACGCCAAGGAGGCGGAGCTGACGGCCATCCGCACCATCCTGGCCGGCCGGCGGGCCGGTTTGGACGGGGCCGTCATCCGGGAGCGCCTGCGGGAGACCTATGTATAGCGGAGGTGGATGGAGATGTATCGCATCGCAGTGATCGGAGACCCGGACAGTGTGCTGGGCTTCAAAGCCCTGGGGCTGGAGGTGTGTCCGGCGGAGGATGTGGAGCAGGCCCGACAGGCCATCCACCGGATGGCAAAAGAGAACTACGCCATTTTGTACCTCACCGAGCAGCTGGCCGCCCAGCTGCAGTCTGAGATCGCCCGGTATCAGGACGCCCTGACCCCGGCCATCATCCTCATCCCCGGCAAGGAGGGCTCACTGGGCATCGGCATGGCCAATGTCACCAACGCCGTGGAGCGGGCAGTGGGCGCAGATATTTTATAAAAATTGACCCGAAAGAAGGTTATAAGCCTATGGGAAAGATCGTCAAGGTCTCCGGCCCTCTGGTGGTGGCCACAGGGATGGAGGAGGCCAACATGGCCGACGTGGTCCGTGTGGGCGAGCAGCGCCTGATCGGCGAGATCCTGAATATGACTGGGGACGCCGCCTCCATCCAGGTCTATGAGGAGACCTCCGGACTGGGGCCCGGCGCTGAGGTGGTCACCACCGGCGCGCCCCTGTCCGTGGAGCTGGGCCCCGGCCTGATCGAGAATATTTACGACGGGATCCAGCGCCCTCTGGAGGTCATCCGGGAGGTCAGCGGAAGCAACAGCCTCCCCCGGGGCGTGGAGGTGCCCGCCCTGGACCGGGAGAAGAAGTGGGCGTTCACCCCGGCCGTCCAGCCCGGGACCCGGGTGGTGGGTGGCGATGTGCTGGGCACGGTCCAGGAGACCGAGTCCATCCTCCACAAGATCATGCTGCCCCCCAGAATGAAGGGGACCATCGTGTCCATCCAGGGCGGCCCCTTTACCGTCACCGAGACGGTGGCCGTGCTGGAGCAGGAGGACGGCTCCCGGGTGGAGCTGCCTATGATGCAGAAATGGCCTGTCCGTGTGGGCCGCCCCTATAAGCACAAGTATCCCCCTGTGGTGCCCCTCCAGTCCGGACAGCGGATCGTGGACACCTTCTTCCCCGTGGCCAAGGGGGGCACCGCCGCCATCCCCGGCCCCTTCGGCTCCGGCAAGACGGTGATGCAGCACGCCCTGGCCAAGTGGTCCGACGTGGACTTGGTGGTCTATATCGGCTGCGGCGAGCGGGGCAACGAGATGACCGACGTGCTCCGGGAGTTCCCCGAGCTGGTGGACCCCCGTACCGGTCAGTCGCTGATGAAGCGGACAGTGCTCATCGCCAACACCTCTGATATGCCGGTGGCCGCCCGTGAGGCGTCCATCTACACCGGCATCACCATCGCAGAGTACTTCCGGGACATGGGTTACGCCGTGGCCGTCATTGCCGACTCCACCTCCCGCTGGGCCGAGGCCCTGCGCGAGATGTCCGGCCGTCTGGAGGAGATGCCCGGCGAGGAGGGCTATCCCGCCTACCTCAGCTCCCGCCTGGCCCAGTTCTATGAGCGGGCCGGCTCCGTGGCCTGCCTGGGCTCCGACGAGGACCGCCGGGGCAGCCTTACCGCCGTGGGCGCGGTGTCCCCTCCCGGCGGCGACCTGTCCGAGCCGGTCTCTCAGGCCACCATGCGCATTGTGAAGGTGTTCTGGGCCCTGGATTCCTCTCTGGCCTACCGCCGCCACTTCCCGGCCATCAACTGGCTCAACTCCTATTCCCTCTATCTGGACTCCCTGAAGCCCTGGTATGACGAGCATCTGGGCAAGGACTTCCTTCAGAACCGGGAGTGGGCCATGGCCGTGCTTCAGGAGGAGGCCAGCCTGAACGAGATCGTCCAGCTGGTGGGTAAGGACTCCCTCTCCGCCAGGGACCAGATCACGCTGGAGACCGCCAAGATGATCCGGGAGGACTTTCTGCAGCAGAACTCCTTTGTGGACATTGACTCCTACTCGGAGTATGACCGGCAGGCGCGGATGCTTGCCCTTATCCGGGAGTATGACGGGCACTGCCGGGAGGCGGCGGAGCGGGGCGGAGACCTGGCTCAGATGTTCTCCATCCCCGCCCGGGAGAAGATCGGCCGGGCCAAATCGGTCCCTGCGAACCAGTATATGGATAACTATGCCAATATTATGGTGGAGATGGACGAGGAGATCAACGCCATTGCGGAGAAGGGAGAGGAAGCACTGTGATCCGGGAATATAAGACGATCCAGGAGATCTCCGGCCCGCTGATGGTGGTGGATCACGTTCAGGGCGTCACCTATGACGAGCTGGGCGAGATCGAACTGACAGACGGCACCGTCCGGCGCTGCCAGGTGCTGGAGGTCAACGGCGACTCCGCCGTGGTCCAGCTATTTGAAAATTCCGCCGGTATCAATCTGGCTGAGTCCAAGATCCGCTTCCTGGGGCATCCCCTTCAGCTGGGCGTTTCAGAGGATATGCTGGGCCGGGTGTTCAACGGCATGGGCCAGCCCATCGATGGCGGCCCCGCCATCCTGGCGGACGAATACCGGGACATCAACGGTCTGGCCATGAACCCAGCCGCCCGGAACTACCCAAACGAGTTCATTCAGACGGGGATCTCCACCATCGACGGACTGAACACTCTGGTCCGCGGACAGAAGCTGCCCATCTTCTCCGGCTCCGGCCTGCCCCACGCGGCGCTGGCGGCTCAAATTGCCCGCCAGGCTAAGGTGCTGGACGGCGACTCCAACTTCGCTGTGGTCTTTGCGGCCATTGGCATCACCTTTGAGGAGTCGGAGTTTTTTGTCAGCGAGTTCAAGCGCACCGGCGCCATTGACCGCACGGTCCTGTTCACCAACCTGGCCAACGACCCCGCCGTGGAGCGCATCGCCACCCCCCGGATGGCCCTCACCGCCGCGGAGTACCTGGCCTTTGAGAAGGGGATGCATGTGCTGGTCATTATGACCGACATCACCAACTATGCCGAGGCCCTCCGGGAGATCTCCGCCGCCAAGAAGGAGGTCCCGGGCCGCCGCGGCTATCCTGGCTATCTGTATACCAATTTGGCGACCCTGTATGAGCGGGCGGGCCGTCAAATGGGCCGGGAGGGCTCCATCACCCTCATCCCCATCCTGACTATGCCCGAGGATGACAAGACCCACCCCATTCCCGACCTGACCGGCTACATCACCGAGGGGCAGATCATCCTCTCTCGGGAGCTGTACCGCAAGGGGGTCAACCCGCCGGTGGACGTGCTGCCCTCCCTGTCCCGTCTGAAGGACAAGGGCACTGGCGCAGGCAAGACCCGGGAGGACCACTCCGGGACCATGAACCAGCTCTTCGCCGCCTATGCCACTGGCAAGGAGAACAAGGAACTCATGTCCATTCTGGGTGAGGCCGCCCTCAGCCCCACCGACCTGCTATACGCCAAGTTTGCCGACGAGTTTGAAAAGCGCTATGTCTCCCAGGGGACGGATGAGAACCGCTCCATCGAGGAGACCCTGGACCTGGGCTGGGAGCTGCTGTCCATCCTGCCCCGGAGCGAACTGAAGCGCATCAAGCCGGAGTATATCGACAAGTATCTGCCCAAGAAGGAGGGCTGAGTTTGTCCGTGCCTGCCGCGGCAGGCGCTTCGGCCGGAAAGAGGTGAACCAAATTGCCAAGCACGACTGTCAATCCGACCCGGCAGGAGCTGACCCGGCTGAAAAACCGGCTCAGGACCTCCATACGGGGCCACAAGCTGTTGAAGGATAAGCGGGATGAGCTGATGAAGCAGTTCATGGACGTGGTGCGGGAAAACCGGGCGCTCCGGAAGCGGGTGGAGGAGGGCCTGATGCGGGCCCATGGCTCCTTTACCGTGGCGGCGGCCCTCATGTCCCCGGAGATGCTGGAGCAGTCCCTGCTCTATCCCAAGCAGTCTGTGGAGCTGGATATGAGCTTCCAGAATATCATGTCGGTGGACGTCCCGCGCTACCACTTCAAGACAAAAAGCCAGGATCCAGGGGAGGTCTACCCCTACGGTTTTGCTCAGACCAGCGGCGAACTGGATGACGCGGTGGATGCTATGTCCCAGGTCTTTGCGGATATGCTCAAGCTGGCGGAGGTGGAAAAGACCAGTCAGCTCCTGGCCCAGGAGATCGAAAAGACCCGCCGCCGGGTCAATGCCCTGGAGTATGTGAAGATCCCCCAGATGCAGGAGAGCATCAAGTATATCACCATGAAGCTGGATGAGAACGAGCGGGCCAATACCATTCGTTTGATGAAGGTGAAGGATATGCTGCTCAAGGAGAGCATCCAGGAGCGGCGTGAGAAGAATGCCCGGGAGATCCAGGCATTCGGAGGCTGACACACGATTCGGCGCAGGCCCTGCGGATCACACTGCGGGGCCTGCGTTCTGCTGTTTGGGAGAAGGGGAGAGCCTGTCTCTTGACTTTTTCCGGATACGATGGTAAAATATATTTAAATGAGAATAGTTCTCATTAAATCCGCAGAGGGACAGTCTCATATAAAAGGGGCCTCGCTCCAAACGGAAATACAAGAGTGATGCAGAAAGGATGAAGCAGACAATGGCTGAATTGAAGGGAAGCAAGACGGAGCAAAATCTTTGGACCGCATTTGCCGGGGAGTCTCAGGCCCGAAACAAGTATACCTACTTTGCCTCGAAGGCCAAGAAGGACGGCTATGTCCAGATCTCCAAGATCTTTGAGGAGACCGCCGCCAATGAGAAGGAGCACGCCGAGATCTGGTTCAAGCTGCTGAACGGCATCGGGACCACGGCGGAGAATCTGGAGGCCGCCGCCCAGGGAGAGAACTATGAGTGGACGGAGATGTATGCCACCATGGCCAAGGAGGCCAGGGAGGAGGGCTTCGACCACATCGCCTTCCTGTTTGAGGAGGTGGCCAAGATCGAGAAGGAGCACGAGGACCGCTACCGCAGGCTGCTGGCCAATGTAGAGGGCGGGCTGGTGTTCTCCCGGGATGGAGAGATGATCTGGCAGTGCAGCAACTGCGGGCACATCCATGTGGGCAAGCAGGCCCCGGAGATGTGTCCTGTCTGTGCCCATCCCAAGGCTTATTTCCAGCTGAAAGCGGAGAATTATTGATCGAAACAGGGCCGGGAGCCGTAAAGCTCCCGGTTTTTTGTCTGTATTCACAAAATCTTTACACAGAAAGATAGAGGCGCGCACTTGCCAAAAAAGCGCGGGTTGTATATAATAGTCATGCGTGGAAAATTAAAGGAGTTGTTATTTTGTTTTCCCTATTAAAGCCAAAGAAGTGTGCGCTGGCTCTGCTGGGCAGCGGGATCCTTGCCTTTGGCCTGTACAACATCCATGCGTTGTCCGGTGTGACGGAGGGCGGCGTGTTGGGTATGACGCTGTTCCTGCACCATTGGATCGGGCTGTCGCCGGCGCTGTCTGGGCTGGTCCTGAACGCACTCTGCTATTGGCTGGGCTGGAAGCTGTTGGGGCGTGAATTTATCGCCTATTCTATCGTAGCTGGGGGCGGCTTCTCCCTGTTCTACGGCGTGTGCGAGCAATTTGATCCCCTCTGGCCCCAGCTGGCGGAGCATCCGCTGCTGGCTGCGGTGCTGGGCGCCCTGTTTGTGGGTGTGGGCGTGGGCATCAGCATCCGCGCGGGCGGTGCTCCGGGGGGCGATGACGCCCTGGCCATGAGCATTTCCGCGGTGAGCCACTGGGACATTCAGTGGGCCTATCTCATCAGCGATCTTGTGGTGCTGGCCCTGTCGGCCACATACATCGACTGGAAGCGGCTTGCCTGCTCGCTGCTGACGGTGATCCTGTCCGGACAGATCATCGGTCTGGTCCAGAAGATCGGAAAAGAGCCGGAGGAGCAGACGCCCGTAACAGAAGAAAGCTGATCCAAAGCGTCTGTTTTGTCATCAATTCCACGCATGAAAGAGAGGAAACCCCTGTATCCACCCGGAAGGTTCCGGGGCGGATACAGGGGTATTTTGCAGCGTTTGTCCCGTGATCAGGACTCACAGCACCTTGCTGAGGAACAGCTGGGTGCGGGGGTTCTGTGGGCTGTCAAAGAGGGCTTGGGGGGTGTTTTCCTCCAGGATGGCGCCGCCGTCCATGAAGATGACCCGGCTGGCCACCTCCCGGGCAAAGCCCATCTCGTGGGTGACCACCGCCATGGTCATGCCCTCCTGGGCCAGATCCCGCATCAGGTCCAGCACCTCGCCCACCATCTCGGGGTCCAGGGCGGAGGTGGGCTCGTCAAAGAGCATGACCTCCGGCTCCATGGCCAGGGCGCGGACGATGGCGATGCGCTGCTTCTGGCCGCCGGAGAGCATATTGGGGTACTCGTTGGCCTTGTCGGCCAGGCCGATGCGCTCCAGCAGCTCCATGGCCTGCTTGTCCGCCTCCTCCTGGGTCTTGAGCTTCAACTGGACAGGGGCCAGGGTGATGTTCTTCTGGACCGTCATGTGGGGGAAGAGGTTGAAGTGCTGGAACACCATGCCCATCTTCCGGCGGTGGAGGTCGATGTCCACCTTTTTGTCCGTGATGTCCACGTCGTTGAAGTAGATGTGGCCGGAGGAGGGGACCTCCAGCAGGTTCAGGCACCGCAACAGGGTGGACTTGCCGGAGCCGGAGGGGCCGATGATGGCGACCACCTCGCCCTTCTGAATGGTCAGGGAGCAGTCGTTCAGGGCCTTGACCGCCCCGTGATTGAATTCCTTGATCACGTGCTCCACACGGATCAGATCACCGCTTGTCGCCACGGCGCATCCTCCTTTCAATGGCCTCGATGGCCTTGCTGGCGGGGAAATTGATGCAGAAGTAGATCAATGCAATAAATACGAAGGGGCCTACCGAAATCAACGTAGTGCCGGAGACATTCTTTGCGGCAAACATCAGCTCGCCCATGCCGTAGGCGGAACAGACAGAGGACTCCTTCACCATGGTGACCACCTCGTTGGCCAGGGCGGGGAGGACGTTCTTCACCGCCTGGGGTAGGACAACCAGCTTCATGGCCTGCCATTGGGACAGGCCCAGAGAGCGGGCGGCCTCGGTCTGTCCGCTGTCCACCGCCAGGATGCCGGCCCGGAAGATCTCCGCCACATAGGCGGAACTGTTCAGTGCCAGGGACACCACGAAGGGGATGAACATATCAAGACGGATAAAGCCAATGTAGACCCGGGGAACTTGAATGATGTAAAAGATGCCGAAATAGATAATGGCCAATTGGACCATCAAAGGAGTGGAACGGAAGACCGCGATATAGGCGCCGGACAGCCCGTGGATGAAACGGTTCTTGCTCAGACGCATCAGGGCCAGCAGCAGGGCTGGGATCACAGCCAGCAGCACCGCCACAATGGACAGAGCCAAAGTGTTTAGAACGCCGTCTACAAAGTAGGAGGCGTACTTGGGCAGGAAGGAGAAATTGATGAAGCTGGCTGGGAATGTGGAATCAAACATTTTTGAGATGGCTTCTAGCATGGCGGGACTCCTTTATGTTGTAACGGTTGGGATGACATAGGACCGTGGAGGGCCGGAATAACCGGCCCCCCACGGGGGATCCGTATGATTAGGGAGGTGCGGCGGGAGTTAACCCTCCAGAGCCTGAGAGCTGAGCTCGTCAGCCTTCTCGATGAATCCGTCCATGGTGCCATCGGAAAGCACCTTGGCGATGGTCTCATTGATGGAGGGGAGCAGGCCTTTGGGATCGCCCTTAGCGACCCAGACGCGGTAGGGTTCCACATAACTGCTCATGTCGATGTCCACAGCAGCCAGATCGGAGTTGGAGGCCAAATACTGGTCTGCCACAGCGCCGTCCAGCACAAGGGCGTCGCACTTGCCGTACACCAGGTTGTTCACCAGGTCCACCACAGAGGACATGGAAACCAGATCGGCGCCAGTCATGTACTTGGTGACGATTGTTTCCTTGGTGGTTGCGGTCTGAGCGCCCACAGCTTTACCAGCGAAGTCCTCCAGGGAGGTATAATTTCCTTCATCGCCCGCTCTGACAACGATTTTGGGGGGGAGATCGGAGTAGTAGCCATCGGAGTAATCAGCGGCGGCCGGACGGACACCCTCTTCATCGATCTCGGCGGCGGCGATCACCATATCGCACTGTCCCTGGTTCAACAGGGTGAACAGGTTGTTGAAGTCCATATGGACCACCTCGAACTCAGCGCCCATGTCCTCAGCGATCTGCTCGCCCAGGAACACGTCGATGCCCACAATCTTGTCCTCGCCGTCCTGAAGGACATGGAACTCGAAGGGGGGATAGTCGGCGGAGGTGCCTAGCACCAGCTTGTCCACCGCGGGGGCGGAGGCGCTGGCGTCATTCTGGCTGGCGGAGCCGGAGGCCGCGCCGGAGCTGGCGGAGCCGTTGGAGCTGCTGCCGCAGGCGGTCAGCCCAAGAGCCATGGTCAGAGCCAGGCCCATTGCAAGAACATTCTTTTTCATCATTTCCAATCTCCTTTTTCATCGGAGCGGCGTCCGCCGCCCTTCCTTCAGGCTGATATGAGTATACTCCTAAAAAATATGCAACGTCAATAGATAAATATGCAAATTCTTTGAAAAAGACAAAATTTTTTTGGCGCAAATGACCGATGCCGGGAAAATGTCGTTGAAATTGGTGAAAAAAGAGGGTATAATGCTGAGGAATAAGTGGGAGGAACGGGGGAGTTTTCCTGGGAAAATTCCGGGTGAACCGCTGGAAAAGCAGGAGAGAGTATGAATAAAAATTTGCATAATTCGGTTTTATACATCGATATGGGACAGCTGCGGCGCAACGCGGAGGCCATTTTACGGGAACTGGACGGGGCCCAGCTGATCCCGGTCCTGAAGGGGAACGCCTATGGTCTGGGCCAGGAGGAAGTGGGGGCCGCCCTGGCGGCCATCCCGGAGATCCGGACTATGGCGGTGGCCCAGGTGTCGGAGGGTGCGGCCCTCCGGCGGGCCGGGGTGACCCAGGACATTCTGGTGCTGGGGGGCGTGCCGGTGCGGCTGCTGGCCCCGGCGGTGGAGCTGGGGCTGACGCTGACTGTGGGGCGGCCGGGCCTGCTGCCGCTGCTGGCGGAGCTGGGCCGGACCCAGGGAAGGCTGGTGCAGGTACAGGTCAAGGTGGAGACCGGGCTGCACCGGTACGGTCTGACGCCCGGGGCGGAGCTGGACGGACTGCTGGAGGAGTGGCGGGAGTACGCGCCCTGGATCCGGGTGACAGGCGCGTTCACCCACTTCGCCGACCTGGGGGACCCGGTCCGCGCAGAGGAGCAGTTCCAGACCTATCTGAGGGGGGTGGCCCAGCTGGAGCGGGGCGGAATGGAGATCCCCATGCGCCATGTGTCGGCCAGCGCCGCCAGCGAATATGCCCCCCAGTACCGGCTGGACGGGGTGCGCATCGGCCGGCGGCTGTATATGGACCATCCCACCGCCCCGCTGGGGACGGTCCGGGAGGTGTGCTCCTGGCGGGCCTGGGTGACCCGGGTGCGCCCCCTTCGGGCGGGGGACGCCCTGGGCTATGGCGGACACATCCGGATGCCCCGGGATGGCATGGCTGCCACCATCTCGGTGGGCTATGGCGACGGCCTGGACCCGGAGCTGGTCCGGGTGGGCGGGCCGGTGCTCATCGGCGGCCAGCGGGCGCGCCTGCTGGCCTGCTGCATGGACCAGACGGTGGTGGACGTCACCGGGATCCCCTGTGCGGTGGATGACGAGGTGACGCTGCTGGGGGGCGACGGACATGGGAACTGGCTGTCCTCCCAGGAGGTCTCTCTGCTGATCGGGGAGGACGAGGGCTGCGGCCTCACATCCCGGCTCAGCGGCCGGGTGGGGAGGGTGTATCTGTGAAGCACCCCTGGGAACAAACTGTAAAGTAAATCCGCATTACGATCAAACGGCGAACAGTGTGAGGCCGGACAGGGCCGATGCGGCTGAATTTACAAAATGTACTTGAAAAATTTTTGAAAAGCATTAAGCTGTTAAGCGTGAAAAAACGCCCCGGGGCCGGGGCGCGGGAGGCTGAGGAATGGGAAAACTGCTGTGTCGGGATGGGATGCTCAGGCTGGCGGCCAACGTCCGGGAGAGACCGGAGCAGTGGCTGTCCCGCCTGATTTTTCTGCTGGGTCCGTGGGTGTCCTTCTGGATGGTGGAGATCCTGAACGGGAACGACGTGTTTTCTGATCTCTACTCCTGGCAGGTGCTGATGAACCTGATCTGGTACTACCTGCTGTTCCTGCTGTGCCGCCTGATCCTGGGCCGGAGGCGGCGGGCGGCGGCCACGGCGGCAGGGCTCAGCTTTTTTGTGGGGATCGTGAACCACTATGTGCTCCGCTTTCGGGGGCGGATCCTGTTTCCGGCGGACCTGACCGCCTGGGAGACGGCGGCCAACGTGGCGGACGCCTTTGATTTTTCCATGGACGCGGCCATACGCCAGGGGGCGGTGCTGCTGGTGGCCTACCTCTTTTTGGTTTGGATGTGCGTCCCGCAGAGGAAGCGGGACAAGCTTCCCCGGTGGCTGGCCGGTCTGCTGGTCCTGGTAGAGGTGGGGTACTGCTTCGTCTTTTTCAAGACGGAGGCCCTGCCCGCCCTGGGGATCTACACCCAGCAGTGGGTGACTCAGGCCAACGGCTTTCTGTTGAACTTCACGGTGGCCCTGCGGTACAGTTCCCTGGACAAGCCGGAGGATTACAGCCGCGGTCAGGTGCTGGAGCTGATGGAGTCGTATCCCACGGAAGCGGGGGACCCGGCGGCGCGGCCCACGAACATCATTGTGGTGATGAACGAGTCCTTTGCCGACCTGACCATTTTCGAGGGGCTGGAGGTATCGGAGGACCCCACGCCCTTCCTGCACTCCATGAAAGAAAATACAGTCCGTGGCTGGATGTACTCCCCAGTGACCGGCGGCGGGACGGCCAGCGTGGAGTTTGAGTACCTCACCGGCTTTTCGACGATCTTCCAGCCGCCCCATACTGTGGCCTATCAGCTGTATGCGGAGGAGGGGATGCCCTCGCTGGCCGCCCTGGCAGGCAGCGTGGGCTATGACTCCACCGCCTTCCACCCCTATAAATCCTCCGGCTGGAACCGGCCCATCGTGTATGAGGATATGCGCTTTGACCACCAGCTGTATGAGGAGGATGTGACTGCCCCCTATCTCATCCGGCGCTATGTCTCCGACCAGTCGGACTATGAGACGCTCTACTCCATCACCGACCGGGCGGAGGGAGACCCGGCTTTCATCTTCAATGTGACCATGCAGAACCACAGCAGCTATGCCCAGGGGTGGAACAACCTGGAAAAGACGATCACCCTCCCCACGGAGCAGCGGACGGCGGACACCACGGCAGAGCAGTATCTGTCCCTGATGCGGGCCAGCGATGACGCCCTGCGGGACCTGATTGCCCACTATGAGCAGTCGCCGGAGCCTACCATGATCGTCTTTTTCGGCGACCACCAGCCGCCTCTGAAAAACGCCTTCTATGAGCAGCTCTACGGCAAGCCCCTGGACCAGCGCACCACGGAGGAGGTTTTGAAGCAGTATGCCACCCCCTTCTTCCTCTGGACCAACTACGACATTCAGGAGCGGGAGGATGTGGTCCTCAGCCCCAACTATCTGGGGGTGCTCACAGCCAAAGCGGCGGGGCTGCCTCTGACCGGCTTCATGAGCTTCCTGTCCCAGCTGTACGAGGAACTTCCGGTGATCACACCGGTTGGAATCATCACCGGAGACGGGCAGGCGGTGAAGCGGGAGGAGCTGACCGAGGAGCAGCAGGAGTGGCTGATGGCCTATGAGACCCTCAACTACTGCGGGATCGTGGACCTGGACGATGAGGTGCGGCCCATGTTCTGCCTGGACTGATTCGGACACATAAAAAGACCCCCTGAGGGGCGGAGGGATGACCTGTTCCGGGGAACAGCTCTGTCCGGCCCCTGAGGGGGTGTAATTGTTGGGAGGTCTGTTTGGACCTCGCCGGTCCGGAGGATCACGGGGTATCCAGGTCTACCAGGATGTTGTCCGTGCCGTGCTCCTCAAATTCCGCGATATAGGCGTCGATGCGGTCGGTCAGCTCGTCATAATTGCTCTCATCAATGGGGGCGTCATCCATATCCCTGCGGGCCAGGTCCTCCGCCAGGATCTCAAAAAATACGTTGTTCTCATACTCTATGATCGCTTCATGGATCCCGCCCTCCACAAAGGCGCGGGATGGGACGATCTCTCCGCGGTACAGCTCCGCCAGGGAGGGCATCCCCTCCAGAGCGGCCCTGCCGAATAAAAGGCTCTCTACCTCGTCGTAATCGGTGAAGCGCTGGTCTCCGCGGGTGGAGTTCAGGATCCAGTTGCCGATGTAGACCAGATCCAGCAGACGGCGGAACTGCTTGCGGCTCAATTCCAGGTTCATAGCGTGGCCTCCTTTCCCAGAACCGAGGCGGGTTTTCCCCACCACTTTATATTATAGTCTATGTCCCCGGGTTGTCAAATAGAGAATGAGAGATTTTATATGGAAAATCCCCCTTGTCATTTGGGACAAAATCGCATAAAATAAATAAGACAGCCGCTCCCCTTTACAGAATCTGCGTTCCAGTGTATAATACCTCCCGCCCTGGCTCCCATGTACCGGAGGGCCGGGGGAAATGAAGGACCAATGGAGGTTCCTATGGAAAAGAATGTGATCATCTCCATCAAGGGTGTTCAGCGGCTTGAGGATGCCGATCCGGATACGATGGAGCTTGTGACGGAGGGGCGGCTGGAGCAGGACGGGAACAGCTATACCCTCTCCTATCAGGAGAGTGAGCTCACCGGCCTGGAGGGTACGCTGACTACCTTCCAGGTGGAGCCGGACCGTGTGACCCTGCTGCGTGTGGGGGAGTTCAACTCTCAAATGGTGTTCCAGGAGGGCCGCCGCCACCTGGCTATGTACAATACGCCCTATGGCTCCATGACCATCGGGGTGAACACCCGGCATCTGCAGGCCGACCTCACCGAGTGCGGTGGAGACATCGAGATCGATTATGCCATCGAGATCGACCACACCGTAGCCGGGCGGAACGTGTTCCAGATCAATGTACGGGAGGCGGGGGAGACCGCGTCGTAAGAGCAAGTGGTCGATCTTGATCCCAAGCGTTTTGCCAGCGGCAAAACCTTGCCGGAGGACGGGCTTTGCCCGTCCGAGGATTTTAAGCTGCCCGGGTCCCCGCGGCGGTTGTCCGCCGTGGGCGGATCGCCCACACCGCAGCCGGGCGGAACGTGTTCCAGATCAATGTGCGGGAGGCGGGGGAGACCGTGTCATAAAAGGACGGCGGTTCCATCCGCAAGTGTATTCAAGTTCTTTTTAGCCCTTGTTCCGATTGGGACAAGGACGGAGAAAGGTGTGTAGAGAGATTATGTCGAATAAGATCCAGGAGGCCCGCGCCCAGGTTGCGGAGCTGACGCAGGCGGCCTATCTGCGGGCTGTGGAGGCGGGCAAGCTGCCCGCCGGCGTGGAGGTGAAGGCCACCATTGAGATCCCCAAGGATACCTCCCACGGGGACTACGCCTCCTCCTATGCCATGGCGGGGGCCAGAGCGTTGCACCAGGCCCCCCGGGCCATCGCCCAGACCATTGTGGACCACCTTGACCTGGAGGGGAGCTACTTCCAGAAAGTGGAGATCGCCGGGCCCGGCTTTCTGAATTTCACCCTGGGCCCCAAGTGGTATCAGGCGGTCCTGGCGGACGTGGAGCGGGAGGGGACCGGATACGGCTCCAACTCTGAGGGCGGCGGCGAGAAGGTCATGGTGGAGTTTGTCTCCGCCAACCCCACCGGCCCCATGCACATGGGCAACGCCCGCGGCGGCGTGCTGGGGGACACCCTGGCCAACGTGCTGAAGCGGGACGGCTGCGACACCTGGAAGGAGTTCTATGTCAACGACGCCGGCAACCAGATCCACAAGTTTGCCGTGTCCATCAACGCCCGGTATATGCAGCTGATCCTGGGGGAGGAGAATTTCCCCTTCCCGGAGGAGGGCTATCACGGCGAGGACATCAAGGAGCTGGCCCGCGCCATCCATGACGCCCACGGGGACAGCTGGAAGGAGCTGCCCGAGGAGGAGCGCCTGGACAAGATGGCGGAGTACGGCCTGTCTGTCAATATCCCCAAGATGCAGGAGGATTTGAAAAAGTACGGCATCGTGTACGACCAGTGGTTCTTTGAGTCCTCCCTCCATGAGAGCGGCTATGTGGCCGAGACGGTGCAGATGCTCACCGAGAAGGGCTGGACCTATGAGAAGGACGGCGCCCTGTGGCTGAACACCACCCAGCTGCTGAAGGAGAAATTCATGCGGGAGGGCAAGACCCAGGAGCAGGTGGACAAGCTGGACCTGAAGGACGACGTGCTCCGCCGGGCCAACGGTTTCTACACCTACTTTGCCGCCGACATCGCCTACCACCGCAACAAGCTGGCGGTCCGGGGCTTTGACAAGGCCATCAACATCTGGGGTGCGGATCACCACGGCCATGTGGCGCGGCTCCAGGCGGCTCTGGACGGACTGGGACTGGACGGCTCCCACCGGCTGGTCATCGTGCTGATGCAGCTGGTCAACCTGATGCAGGACGGCAAGCCGGTGCGGATGTCCAAGCGCTCCGGCAAGGCCATCGCCCTCCACGACCTGCTGGATGAGATCAGTGTGGACGCCGCCCGGTACTTCTTCAACTCCCGGGCCTCCACCAGCCCCCTGGACTTCGATCTGGATCTGGCCGTCCGGGAGGACAGTGAGAACCCGGTGTACTATGTGCAGTATGCCCACGCCCGGATCTGCTCCCTCCTGTCCCGCCTGGCGGAGGAGGGGGAGAAGGTCCCCGCTGCCGAAGCGGTGGACGCCGGCGTGATGACCACCCCGGAGGAGCTGGCCCTGATCAAGGCCCTGGCCCAGTATCCGGAGGAGATCCATCTGGCCGCCCGGGACTACGATCCCAGCCGGATCAACCGTTATCTGGTGGCCCTGGCAGGGGACTTCCACCGGTTCTACAACGCCTGCCGAATCAAGGGGGAGGAGCCCACGGTGCTCTCCGCCCGGCTGAAGCTGGCGGACACCGTCCGCGCGGTCCTGGCCAACGGCATGGGGCTGCTGGGCGTATCGGCTCCGGAAAAGATGTGAGGAAACGCCAAAAAAACACGCCTCAGGGCGTGTTTTTTGGCAGAGTCCCGGCCACGCTGCGGGATTCCGCACCAATGTGCCCCATGGGATCGGGAAGTGGCAGAAAGGAATGTGAAGGACGATGGCACAGGAGAAGAAGGGCCTCTTCCAGCGCTGGGGGGAGTCCTTGAAGAAGAAACGCAGCTGGATCCTGTACGGAACAGCGGTGGCGACGCTGTTCCTTACGGCGGCGTGCTGGACCCTGCTCCCGGCGCAGGTGGTCATGCAGGCAGCCGCGGTGGGACAGGCGGTGAACGCCGTGGCCAAGGAATCGGCCATTCTGGCCAACTTGGGCCTGACCGGGCTGTTCGCTCTGCTGTTTGCGTGGCGGCCGAAGGAGGTCGTCTACTTTGTGGCGCTGTGTCTGGCGGTCCTGCTGCAGCTCTCCCTGCTGCTGGTCAATCTGATGGTGTGATATGGATTTGGAAAAGCTGAAGCGGAGCCTGCTGGGCCGGACGCCCGGTTTGATGGACGCCACCGGCCAGTACAGCGTGCTGGTCCCCCTGGTGGAGAGGGAGGGCGGCTTGTCCCTTTTGTATGAGGTGCGGGCGGGAAGCCTGCGCCGCCAGCCGGGGGAGGTGTGCTTCCCTGGAGGAAGGCTGGAGGGTGCGGAATCGCCGGAGGAATGCGCCCTGCGGGAGACCTGGGAGGAGCTGGGGATCCCCCGGGAGAAGATCCGCATCCTGGGGCGGCTGGACTTTATTGCCCACCGGGCCAACTTCATCCTCTATCCGGTGCTTGCCCTGGTGGAGGAGGAGGCGGTGGACGGTCTGCACCTCAATCCGGATGAGGTGGCGGAGGTGTTCCAGGTCCCACTGGAGCACCTGAGGAACGAACCGCCTCTGGAGTACCACTATGACCTGATCCCCAGACCGGATGAGAATTTCCCCTATGAGCTGATCGGCATCCCGCGGGACTATCGGTGGCAGATTGGCGGTGAGGATGTGCCAATCTATCCCTGGAAGGGTCATATCATCTGGGGGCTGACCGGGCGAATCACCCGGCATTTGACCGCCCTTTTGGGGGAAGCCGGAGTATGAGTGCGGAGCGGTTGGGTCCATTTCTCCTGCGTCAGCCGCCGGGGGTTTTTCCTCTGGGGGAGGACGCCCTGCGGCTGGCTGCCTTTGCCACGGTGCGCCGGAGCTGGAAGGTGTGCGACCTGGGGACCGGAAGCGGCTGCCTGCTCCTGCTGCTGTCCGGCCGGGCCACCGGATTGGATCTGTATGGTGTGGAGCTGGATCCCACGGCCGCCCGGGCCGCCCGGGATAATTTGATGGAGAACGGTCTGGGCGGGACGGTCTGGACGGGGGACTGGAACACACTGCCCGGCGGGACAGGTCCCTTTGACTTGGTGGTCTCCAATCCGCCCTACTTTGCCCAGGGTAGCGGGGCCTCCGGCGGCCCGGCCCGGATGGAGGGGCGGGACGGCCTGGAGAGTCTCTGCCGCACAGCCGCCCGCCTGACCCGGAACGGCGGCAGGTTTGCCCTGTGCCACCGGCCGGAGCGGCTGACCGACCTGCTGTGCGCCCTGCGGGTCTGCGGCCTGGAGCCCAAGCGGCTCCAGCTGGCCGCCCACGCTCTGGACCGGCCGCCCTCCCTGGTGCTGGTGGAGGCGGTGCGGCAGGGCAGACCGGGGCTGGAGGTCCTGCCCGCCCTGTACCGTGCAGGCCCCGGGGGCCGGGAAGAGGGGGCGTAAAAGCGGTCCCTGCAAATACGATGTCTGGAGAGAAGCCTATGTCAGGAATTTTGTATCTGGTCCCCACCCCCATCGGGAACCTGGGGGACATCTCACAGCGGATGGCGGAGGCGCTGGAGCAGGCGGATTTTATTGCCGCGGAGGACACCAGGGTGTCGGTGAAGCTGCTGAACCACCTGGGCCTGAAAAAGCAGATGGTCTCCTATTACCGCCACAATACAGAGACCAGCGGCCCGGCCATTTTGGAGCGCCTGCTGGCGGAGGAGAGCTGCGCCCTAGTGACCGACGCCGGGATGCCCGCCATCTCCGACCCCGGGGAGGAGCTGGTCGCCCTGTGCGCCGCCCATGGGGTGACGGTGACGCCCATCCCGGGTCCATGCGCCCTGGTGACTGCCCTGGCGGCCTCCGGCCAGCCCACGGGCCGGTTCACCTTCGAGGGCTTCCTTGCCATGAACAAGAAGAACCGCCGCCGCCATCTGGACTCCCTGCGGGGAGAGGAGCGGACCATGATCTTCTATGAGGCCCCTCACAAGCTGGCGGCCACCCTGGCCGACCTGGCGGAGGCTTTTGGCCGGGAGCGGCCGGTCTCCCTGTGCCGGGAGCTGACCAAGCTCCACGAGGAGATCCGGCGGACCACCCTGGGGGAGGCGGCAGACTACTATGCACAGAACCCGCCGAAGGGGGAGTTTGTCCTGGTGGTCCGGGGGGCGGAGCCGCCGGAGGAGCCGGAGGTCAGCACGGAGGACGGCCTGGAGCGGGTTGGCCTGCTCCGGGAGGAAGGGCTCTCCCTGCGGGACGCTGTGAAGCGGGCCGCTAAGGAGCTGGGCCTGTCCCGGAACGAGCTGTACAACCTGGCTTTGGAACAGGACCGGAAATAGGCAAATCAAAGGGAGCAGGCGGTCGTGAGGCCGCCTGCTCCCTTTTGACACAGATGCCGGAGTCAAGAAAAAAGCACTCCGCTTCCAATGTGAAACGGAGTGCATACAGAAAGACAGAGTGAGGAAAAAACCGGCCTGTCTGATCAGAGTTACTCTTGTGTCAGGCTCTCCTGAAGCGCCTTGATGCACTTCGGGCAGATGTTCTTGCCGTGGAACATGATGACGTCTTTGGCGTCATCACAGAAGATACAGGCGGGCTGATACTTCCTCAGAACAATGGAAGGACCATCCATATAGATCTCAAGGGAATCTTTCTCCGCAATGTCCAGGGTGCGGCGCAGCTCGATGGGCAGCACGATACGGCCCAGCTCATCAACTTTCCGCACAATACCGGTAGATTTCAATTTGACCATCCTTTCCTTGTAATCCGTGATCGCCGGAAGGCAATCGAGACGGCACAGAATATGTAAAAGAATACCGAAAACGGCAAATTTAATTATATCGATAAAGTCCCGTTCTGTCAACTACTTATGTGAAAATATTGCAAAAACCGACAAATATTTCTGCGAAACAGGAAAAATAAAAAATCAGCCTGTTTTTTGTCGAAGCCGCGCCGGAATTTCAGGCTTTGCCTCTCTATGGGGCAAAATTGCCGGGAAGAGGGGCAGCCTCCAAAACAGTTGGGGGAATGTTTTTTTTCAAACGGCCGTATAGATGGGACGAGAGGGGGCGGACAGGATGACGATGGCGTGGATCTGGGCCGGGATGGTGGCGGTCGCAGTGCTGTGTGGGTCGTGGACCGGCCAAGAGGCTGCGGTGGCCGCTGCGGCGGTGGAGGGCGCCCAGGGGGCGATCGAGCTGTGTATCTCCCTGGCGGGGATGATGTGCCTTTGGACGGGGGTGATGGAGATCATGCGGCGCTCCGGCCTGGCGGAAAAGCTGTCCCGGCTGCTCCGGCCGGTGCTGGGGCTGATCTTTCCCCAGACGGCCCGGGACCGGGAGATCATGGACAGCATCGCCGCCAATGTGTCCGCCAATCTGCTGGGGCTTGGAAACGCGGCCACCCCGCTGGGCATCGAGGCGGCCAGAAAAATGGGGCGGCGGAGCCCGGGGACGGCCTCTGACGCCATGTGTATGCTGGTGGTGTGCAATACGGCGTCTATCCAGCTGATCCCCACCACGGTGGCCACGGTGCGCTCCGCGGCGGGGTGCGCCGCCCCCTTTGACATTCTGCCGGCGGTGTGGCTGGCCTCCGCCCTGTCTGTCGGGGTGGGGATCCTGGCCTGCAAGGTGTTTGCCCGGGTCTGGAGGGATTGAAGATGGAGTTTCTGTTTACCATGGTGGTCCCCCTGACCATCAGCGGGGTGGCGCTGTATGGAGTGGGGCGGCGGGTGGATGTCTACTCCGCACTGATCCACGGGGCGGAGGAGGGGCTGGAGACCTTGCTGCGCATCGTTCCGGCCCTGGTGGGGCTGCTGACGGCAGTGTCCATGCTGCGGGCTTCCGGGGCGCTGGATCTGGCAGCCCGGCTGCTGGCCCCCCTTCTGGACCGGGTGGGGGTGCCGTCGGAGCTGCTCCCCCTGATGCTGGTGCGGCCCATCAGCGGCTCCGCCGCCCTGGGTGTGGGGGCGGAGCTGATCGGGACCTATGGGCCGGATTCCTATCTGGGGCGGGTGGCGGCGGTGATGCTGGGCTCTACGGAGACCACCTTTTATACCATCGCGGTCTACTTCGGCGCGGTGGGGGTGACCCGAACCCGCTATGCCCTGCCCGCCGCCCTGTGCGCCGACCTCACCGGATTTCTGGCCGCCGCCTGGGCGGTCCGGCTGTGCTTCGGGGGATGAATCAGTCCACCAGGATGGCGTTGGGGTAAATGCGCTCCATCCGCGCGTCTGGGAAGCGCTCGTCCAGCCGCTGCTCCAGGGCCGTTTCGGCGGGGATGCCAGCGCTGCGCTGGGTGTACCGGGTCATGGCCAGGCTGGAGATCCCGGCGTTCAGGACCATAAAGACGATCATGCCCCAGGTCAGCAGCTTCCCGGCCCGCATGGGGAGACGCTCAATGAGCCGGGACAGGGCGGGGTAAGCCAGCTTGAGCCACAGCACTGCGGCGATGCCCCAGAAAAAGCAGAACAGCAGGTTGATGCGCCCGCCCAGATTGAAGGGCAGGTGGCTGTAATCCCAAAAGACGGTGCCGAACACCAGCTCGGTGAACACAGAACAGACGTATTCGTATGCGCCGCCCAGCACGGTCCCGAAGAGAAAGATGAAGCCGTCGCTGCGGGAACGGTACTGGTAGAGGATGGCGGTGAGCAGCACCGCGCCGAAGCCCCAGACCAGGGAGAAAGGGCCGTAGACCACGCTGCTGCGGCTCATCCAGACGCCGGTGGTCAGGCGGCAGAAGATGGTCTCGGTCACATCCCCCAGGAAGGAGCCCAGGAAAAAGAGACAGGCCAGCTTATAGAACCCGCACCCGGCGGCAAAGACGTGGGGGCGCTCTTCCTGGGCGGCCCGGGCGGCCCGCTGCCCCCGGCGGAGCTGTTCCCGCTCCAGGCTAGGGTAGGCCCGGGCCATGCGGCGCTGGATGTAACGGGTCACCGCGTTGTCCAGGGCGTCGGACAGACGCTTCCAGCGGCGGGACACCTGGCCCGGCTCCCCCAGGCTGCCCTTCAGCTGGAGCAGGGCGGCCCAGGAGCCGAGAAAGTCCAGCCCCAGCAGGATGAGGACGGCGAGCAGGATCCATTTACCCACAGAACGGGGCAGAAGGCCAGTGAGGGTGACCAGCAGGGGATTGAGGAAAAAGACACACAGCAGGGCCAGCAGGCCCCAGACCAGAGAGTACTTGAGACAGATGTGCCCGTTGAAGTTCCAAGGCTCATCAGAATAGTCCCACCACTTCTGATGGGAGATGCGTTCCAGCAGCAGGCCGGTGGACAGCTCCAGGCCGGTGGCCAGGATCATGCCGCCCAGGAACAAAAAGAAGGGGGCGGAGCGCAGTTCCGGCAGGAAAATGGCAAAGAGGACGGCGGCCAGTCCATAGACCGGGGAGAAGGGGGCGTTGAGAAAGCCGCGGTTGAGCAGCCGGCGCTTGCGGACGGCGGCCAGGGCGGTCTCCATCAGCCAGCCCAGGAAGGCGTAGATCAAAAAGAACCAAAGCAGCTGGTACAGCGTGTAGTCCATAAAACTTCCTTTCCAGACGGGGGAGGGAGGGGATCAGAGGGCGGCGAAAAAGTCCCGGATGGCGGACTGCTCCGCCTGGACGGAGCCCTGGACGAAGTTGGGCTTGCCGCCGCCCCGCCCGGACAGGGCCTGGTTCAGGGTGTGGGTCAGCTCCCGCAGGTCGCCGCCCGCCTGGCCGATGGCATAGCGGTAGCCCGAGCCGTCCTGGCCGGAGAAGCAGGCGCACCGCCCGCCGCAGGTCTCCAGCACCGCCGCGGCCAGCCGGCGCAGGCTGTCGGGGGACAGGCCCTCCTCAAAGAGGAGCAGGTCCCCGGCGTCCCGGTACTGCTCTGCCAGGGCGGCAAAGCGGGTATCCTCCAGGGCGGCCAGGCGGCCCTTCAGCGTCTGGTTCTCCTCCAGCAGGCGGGCCACGGCGCCGGCAGTCTCCCCGGCCTTGGCGGAGAGGAGGTTGGAGATTTGATGGTTCTGTTCCCAGACGCGGGACAGGTGGTCCAGGGCCCGCTTGCCGCATACCAGCTCGATACGGACGCCGGAGCGGAACTTCTGGCAGGAGAGCAGCTTCACCAGGCCCACCTGTCCGGAGGAGGACACATGGGTGCCGCAGCAGGCGCAGGTGTCCGCCCCGGGGAAGGAGACGATGCGCACCCGTCCGGTGAGGGCCTTCTTGCTGCGGTACGTCAGGACCTCCAGCTCCTGGGGAGAGGGGAAGGCGATCTGGATGGGGTGGTCCTCCCAGATGTAGCGGTTGGCCGCCTCCTCCAGTTCCCGGACCTGCTCCTGGGTGAGTTCTACGCTGAGGTCGATGGTGATCACGTCGCTCCCCATGTGAAAGCCCACGTTTTCACAGCCATAGCGGGCGTGGGCGATCCCGGAGACGATGTGCTCCCCGGAGTGGTGCTGCATCAGATCGAAGCGGCGGGGCCAGTCGATGTCCCCCTCAACCTGGGAGCCGGGCTCCAGCGGGCGGTCGCAGGTGTGGACTACATGGCCCTCCCGCTCGTGGACCTCCAGAACGGAGGTCCCGCCCAGGGTGCCCAGGTCATAGGGCTGTCCGCCTCCCTCGGGATAGAAGGCCGTCTGATCCAGTATGACGTCCCAGCCCTTCCGGCTCTGGACACAGCTCTGGACACAGGCGGTGAAGTGGGTGAGATAGGGGTCCAGCTCAAATAATTTTTCCATGGATAAAAAACCTCGCTTCTTGGCGCATATCATGGTACAATACAATGATAGACATTATAACACGGCTGGAGCGAAAAGGCAAAGCGGGTCTCCAGCCTGAGACGCCGCCGTGTGCGGCAAGAGAGGAGTGGTGAGCATGGTATCCAGGTGCGCGACAGTGGCACACCCCCAGGGGCTCCACATGAGACCGGCCCAGATCCTGGTCAACGCCATGGGAAAGTACCCCTGTGAGGTGACCATTCTCACGGAGGGGCGGCAGATCAATGGGAAAAGCATTTTGAGCGTCCTGTCCGCCTGCATCCGGCAGGGAAGCGAGATCGAGATCCGCTGTTCCGGAGAGGAGGAGCAGGCAGCCCTGGAGGAGGCCGCGGCACTGATCTAGTCCCGGGAGAACGGGGAGTAGGAAGCACAGCGAAAGAGGAGATGAGCACCATGATCCTGCGGGGGATCGGAGCCTCGGGGGGCGTGGGGATGGGCCCGGCGGTCTGTCTCCGGGCGGCGGCGCCGGACCGCGCCGGAAGAGGGTACGCCGGGGTGGAGGACGAGCGGGCCCGCCTGCGGGCGGCGTCCTGCCAGGTGGAGCGGGAGACCGCCGCCCTGGCCGAGCGGATGCGGGTCCGGGCCGGGGAAAGTGAGCCTGCCATCCTCACCGGCCAGATCACCATGCTTCGGGACCCGGAGCTGGAGCTCCAGCTGGACCGGGCCATCCAGGAGGGGGAGACCGCTGAGGCGGCGGTGGACGCCGTGTTCGGCGGATATATCCGGCTGTTTGAGGGGCTGGAGGATGAGCGGATGCGCCTGCGGGCTGCGGACATCCGGGATCTGCAAAGCCGTCTGCTGCGGGCGCTGCTGGGCCGGCGGGAGGCAGATCTGAGCCGCCTTCCTGCGGGCTGCGTCCTTGTGACCCGGGAGCTGACCCCGTCCATGGCCGTGGGGCTGGACCGGGAGCGGGTGGCCGCCATCCTCACAGAGACAGGAGGCTCTGCCAGCCATGCGGCCATCCTGACCCGGGCCCTTGGCATCCCGGCGGTGCTGGGGGCAGCGGGGGCCCTCCAGGCGGTAGAGAACGGCGAGCTGGTGCTGGTGGACGGGGACGCGGGGACCGCCCTGCCCCGTCCCGGCCGGAAGGAGCAGGAGGAGTACCGGACCCGGCGGGCGGCACTGCTCCGGCGGCAGGCACGCCTGGAGCCCTACCGCCGCCGGCCCACGGTGGATGGGGATGGGCGGCGGCTCCGCCTGTATGCCAATGTGGGCCATCCGGCGGAGGCTGTCCGGGCCGCCGCGGAGGGGGCGGAGGGGATCGGCCTGCTGCGCACCGAGTTCCTCTTTCTGGACCGGGCGGAACCGCCCACGGAGGAGGAGCAGCTGGCGGCCTATCTGGCGGCAGCGCGGCCCTTCCCCAGGGGCGAGGTGGTGATCCGGACCCTGGATGCGGGCGGGGACAAGCGGATCCCCTGGCTGGCCCTGCCCCAGGAGCGGAACCCCTTTCTGGGCTGCCGGGGGCTCCGGGCCTCCTTCGCACAGCCGGAGCTGTTCCGGGTCCAGCTGCGGGCGCTGCTGCGGGCGGGGGCGGAGGCCCCCGGGCTGCGGGTGCTGCTGCCCATGGCGACCAGTGTGTCAGAGGTGCGGAAGGTCCGGGCGATGCTGGCCCAGTGCGCCGTGGAGCTGGAACGGGAGGGGATGGCCTGCCGGCTGGAGCTGCCTCTTGGGGTGATGGTGGAGACGCCGGCCGCCGCCCGGACGGCGGATCTGCTGGCCCAGGAGAGCGATTTTTTCTCCATTGGCACCAACGATCTGACCCAGTATATCCTGGCGGCGGACCGGAATGCCCCGGAGGCAAAAAGACTTTACACCCCGTTTCATCCGGCGGTTTTAAGGGAACTGCGGGATGTGATCCGGGCGGGAAGGCAGGCGGGGATCCCGGTGGGCCTGTGCGGCGAGGCGGCGGCCGATCCAGAGCTGCTTCCCCTACTGTTGGCCTGGGGCCTGGAGGAACTCTCCGTCTCTCCGGCCCTGCTGCTGGAGACCAGGGCCCGCATCGCTGGCTGGACAGCCGCGGAGGCCGGGGCAGTGGAGCGCCAGGTGATGGCTCTGGCCGGGCCGGAGGAGATCCGGGCCTATTATGACGCCTGGCCGCACAACTGAATCAAAGCACAGATCCCCCTCCCTGGAGCCGTCTGCTCCCGGGAGGGGGATTCTGTTTGCTCTGCGGAGGTTCACCGGCGGCCCAACTGCCAGAAGGCCACCGCGCTGGCCATCGCCACATTCAGGGAGTTCACCCCGTGGGACATGGGGATGAGCACCGTGTAGTCGCAGCCCTGGATGACCGGTTCGGACAGCCCATCCCCCTCCGTCCCCAGGACGAGGGCCAGACGGGATTCCCGGGCCAGGGCTGGAGCATCGATAGGGAGGGCGTCGTCCCGGAGGGCCAGAGCAGCCGTCTTGAAGCCTTGCTCCCGGAGCAGACTGGGCCAGTCGGCATGTTCCCACTCCAGGCGGCACCAGGGGATCTGAAAGACCGCACCCATGCTGACCCGAGCGGCTCTGCGGTACAGGGGATCGCAGCAGCTGGGCGTCAGAAGGACGCCGTCCATCCCCAAGGCGGCGGCGGAGCGGAAGATGGCTCCCACGTTGGCCGGATCCACGATCCCGTCCAGCACCGCAAGGCGGCGGGCGGAGGCGCACAGGGCGGAGACCTCAGGCAGGGCGGGGCGGCGCATGGCGCATAAAATGCCCCGGGTGAGGGCGAAGCCGGTCAGTTCGGCCAGCAGCTCCCGGTCCCCGGTGTAGACGGGGACCCCTCCGCACCGGGCCAGAAGCCCGCTCCCCTGGCCGTCGATGTGCCGGCGCTCCATGAGAAAGGAGACGGGCTGGCAGCCGGCGTCCAGGGCTTTTTCGATCACCTTGGGGCTCTCCGCGATAAACAGCCCCTGCTCCGGGTCCCGCCTGTTTCGCAGCTGGGCTTCGGTCAGCCGGGCAAAGGGGGCCAGCTCTGGGCGGGAGAGGTCGTCAAGCTCTATGATCTGCATCCATTCTGCCTCCTGTCTGTGTTAGTCGTCCTGCTCCCGGTCGTACTCCAGGATCTGGCCGGTGCCGCCGTCAATGGTGTACTCGTATTCCATACCACCGGAGCGGAACTCTACCTCATACTCCAGACGGCCATCATCCTGGTCCTGTTGGACCTGAAGGCCGCTGACCTGGTCTTCGGATACTCCGGCGTGGGTCAGAGCAATGCTCTTGGCCTGGTCCGGTCCGATCCCCGCGGCGACGGAGCCGCTTCCCGAAGCACTCTGTTGGTTTTCCGCCGGGGCAGAGGGGGGGAGAACGGTGAGATCGCCGCTGAGGATCGCTCCGGTGAAGGCGTCCACCAGATACTCCTGTTCGTTACGGCCCGGCTGGCTCAGTTCCACCTCATAGTGGGGAACTGCTTCGTCCAGCTCCGGGTCCACCTCGACGGATGCAGAGTCCGCGTCCAGGCCCCCGGCGGCCTCTCTGGCGATGCGGGAGGCCTCCTCCATGCCGATGGGCATAGCGGGTGAGCCGAGCTGGATCAGGTCGCTCAGCTCCTCAACGGTCAGTTGGGCCAGCGCGTCGAAGGTCAGGCTGCCATTCTGGGCAATCGCCTGGTTGACCAGATTGGCCTTTCCGGTGGAGATGTGGTGTTCCCTGGCCTGCTGGTCCAGGTCTGCGCTGGCGTCCACCGTCTGGCTGAGGACGGCGGCCCCCGAGGACTGGGACTGGAGAACAGAGTCCACAGCGCCGGTCAGCTCCTGGCGGAGCCGGGACGCCCGGTCCTGGTCCTGATCCTCCACCGAGATCAGAATGGCGGAGGAGAGGCTGTCCAAATAGCCGCTGCTCACCAGAGCGCCCACCACGGCGTTGACCGCCACCTCCAGCTTGGTGCCTTTCAAATCTGCGCCGCCGCCCATACCGGACAGGACGGCCTCGGCCTCCTCATTCAGGGGAGTGCAGGCCAGGACCTTCTCCTTTTGGTTGACCTTCAGCTCAATGCTGGGGTTGACATCCAGAGAGACCACAGAGGCCACGGCGTTGGCCCGCTGGTAAAAGACGCCTCCGGCTCCGCCCACCAGGACCAGGGTGAGGCAGGCGGCGATGAGCGCCCTTGTGTGGCTGCGCCGCTTCGGTCGGAGGGGGACTACGGTCTCCTCACGGGGGGCGCAGCGGGAGAGAACCCCGTCCAGATCGTCCGGGGCGGCGGCGTCCAGCGCCTGCTTCAGGCGGCGGTTCAGTTCCTGTTCTGTCATCGGACGTCATCTCCTTCCAGCTGTGCCTTCAGCTTTTTCAGTGCGCGGTGGTACTTGGACAGAACGGTGGCCAGGGGAAGCTCCAAGAGCTGCGCGATCTCCCGGTGCTTCAGCCCGGTGACGGCGTGGAGGAGCACGATCCGCCGGGCCTGCTCCTCCAGAGTGCCCAAAGCCTGCTCCAGCAGAGCCCGGTCCTCGGGGGACACGCTGGGGGCGTCCGCGGGGATAGCCAGCCACTGCTCCTCCTCCAGGCCGGCCTCCCGGCCACGGCTCCGAAGCTTCATCAGGGCCAGGTTCCGGGTCACCGTCAGGATCCAGCCCATGGGGGAGCCCTGGGACTGATACTGGGGCGCGCTGTCCCAGATCCGGACGAAGGCGTCCTGGGCGATGTCCTGGGCGTCCTGGGGGTTTTTTACATAGGACAGGGCCAGGCCATACACCGCCGTGCGGGTGAGGCGGTACAGCCGGGCCAGGGCGTCCCGGTCGCCGGCGGCCACTCCGGCCAGCAGCCGGTCCAGCTCCCTGCGGTCCTCCGTCCCATCTTGTTCGATTGTCTGCGGCAGCGTCAGCATGGTCCATTTCTCCTGTCATACCAGTAATGCGCGGGGAGGGGGTTTTATTGCGCCGGAGAAAAATTTTCGTATTTTGGGGCGGCTTCGGCCCCTGTCCGTCCCGGCAGAGGGATCTCTTCCCATAGCATAAGCGATTTGAAGGAAAAAAACAAGAGCCGCGGCGCTTGCAGCGGGGAGGATCAATCACCGCGCATATTTGGTGCAGACCCAGTCCCCGCCCTTGCAGGCGGCCATCACCTGGATCTCCCGCAGATCCTCTTTCGGCACGGTCAGGGGATCCCGGTCCAGGATCACAAAGTCCGCCGCCATGCCGGGGGCGATGGCGCCCAGCTCCCGCTCCCGGAAGTACTGGAAGGCGGCGGAGGTGGTCACAGCCCGCAGGGCGTCCAGAACGGGGATCTCCTCCTCCGGGCCCAGGTGGACGCCCGACTGGGTGCGTCGGTTGGCGGCGCACCAGAGGGTCTCCAGCATATCCGGCTGGATCACCGGGGCGTCCTGGTGAAAGGTGAAGGGGATCCCCAGTTCCAGGGCGCTGCGGGCCGGGCTGATGCGGCTGGCCCGCTCCGGTCCGAAGTTGCGCAGATGGACGTCTCCCCAGTGGTAGACATGGGCCACGAAGAAGGACACCACCGCTCCCAGCTCCTTCACCCGGGGCAGCTGGTCGGGAGCCAGCAGCTGCCCGTGGATGATCACCGGCCGCAGCTGGGCCATCTCGGGGTGCTTCTGTTCCACCTGGGCCAGGCAGCGGAGGAACTGCTCCGCCGCCCCGTCCCCATTGCAGTGGCACAGCAGCTGGGTGCGCCGCAGGCAGGCCAGCTCCATGGCCTCCTCCAGGGCTGCGTCCTCCATCGTGCCGTATCCCCGGTAGTCCGCCTCCCCGGCGTATGGCTCCCGCATCCAGGCGGTGCGCCCCTGGGGAGAGCCGTCCAGATAGACCTTCATTCCGCCGATCCTCAGATGGAGCTCCGGGGGCAGCGCGCCGAATCGCTCTACCGCGGCGTCGTAGGCCTGGGGGGAGGGGTAGACCACCAGGTCCAGCTTCAAAATACCGGAGTCCAGCAGCATCTGATACATGGGGAACATCTCCTCCACCGCCATGCCGTCCTGGATGGTGGTGATGCCGTGGGCGGCGTACTGCTCCTGGGCCCTGGCATAGGCGGACAGCAGCTGGTCCGGCGGGGTGGGGGGCAGCTGCTTCAGATAGGTGAAGAAGGCGTTCTCCTCCAAATATCCTGTAAGGCATCTATCCTTTACCCCGATTTTCCCTCCAGGTGGTACCGGGGTTTCCGGGGTGATCCCCAGGGCGGACAGGGCGGCGGAGTTCATCAGCCCCATGTGCCCAGACTTGTGGTGGATCACCAGAGGGTGTCCGGGGGCCATGGCGTCCAGCTGCTCCAGGGTAGGGGCTGCCAGACCGGGCATCCGGTTGTTGTCATAGTCCCGGGCGGCCACCCAGGAGCCGGGGGCGGGGGAGGTCTCCGAAAGGAAACGGCCGATCCGCTGTGCGATCTCCTCCACGGAACCGGCCCCCTCCAGAGAGACCTGGAGACAGGCGGAGGCCATCTGGGAGAAGTGGCTGTGTGGGTCGATGAAGCCGGGCAGCAGGGTGGACCCTTTCAAATCCACCCGTCGGTCGGCGTCCATGGCCTCCAGCCGGTCCAGACTGCCCGCGGCCAAAATGTTTCCACCCTCCACCAGCACCGCCTGGACGTACAGCGGGTCGGACATGGTAAGGATGGGGCCGCCGAAATAAAGAGTTTTCATCTCAAATCACCTCATTGCAGCTCGGGTCCCGCCATAGGGCGGCGGCCTGGGCATAGGATGGGAAACGATGGGTGTCAAACAGCATATTGAGGACTGACGGGATTGTCAACCGTTTCTCCTCTGATTTTACAATTCGTTTACAGACCGGCGGTTCAGGGTGATCATATCACAGAACCGGCCGCCGCTTTCTGCTAGACTAAAACCAACAAAACTTGGAAAGGCGGTCTTGAATATGAGGCTGAAGGATAAAGTAGCGCTGATCACCGGTGGCAGCAGAGGCATTGGCTTTGCAACTGCGGACAGGTTCCTCCAGGAGGGGGCTGTGGTCATCCTGACGGCGAGCTCCCAGGGGTCGGCTGATCGGGCGGTGGCCCAGCTGAAGGAAAAGCATCCCAGCGGGACTGTGGCCGGGATCAGCCCGGACCTGTCCAGCCTGGAGTCGGTCCGGACGGCGTTTCAAGAGGCTACCTCGGTCTATGGATGCATCGATATTCTGGTGAACAACGCCGGGGTGTCGGAGAGCACCCCCTTCATGGAGTACACAGAGGAGACCTTTGACAAGGTGATGGACCTGAACATCAAGGGGGTGTTCAACGCCACCCGCGCCGCCGCCGAGTGTATGGTAGCCCGGGGGGAGGGCGTCATCCTCTCCACCTCCTCCATGGTCAGTATTTCCGGCCAGCCCAGCGGTTTTGCATACCCCGCGTCCAAATTTGCAGTAAACGGGCTGACGGTCTCGCTGGCCCGGGAGCTGGGTCCCATGGGGATCCGGGTCAACGCGGTGGCCCCCGGCATCACGGAGACAGATATGATGAAGGCGGTGCCGAAGGAGGTCATCGATCCCATGATCGCCCGGATCCCACTGCGCCGTCTTGGCCAGCCGGAGGACATTGCCAACGCCTTTGTGTTCCTGGCCTCGGATGAGGCGGCCTACATCACCGGCGTTGTGCTCAGCGTGGACGGCATGGCCCGGACCTGACGCCGGCAGTCAGATAGGGCCAGCCTTGGACAAAAGAGAAAAGTGGGCACATTCCGGGGCCTATGTCCTCGGAATGTGCCCGCTTCAGACTACGGAATGTGGTGAGGCGGCTTATGCGTGCTGCAATTCCTCCAGCCGGACCGGGTCCAGGATCCGAACGGCGCCCCGGGACAGCTTGATCATACCCTCGCTCTGGAAGTACCGGAGCATCCGGGTAATCACCTCCCGGTGGGAGCCCAGGTGGTTGGCGATGGTCTCGTGGGTGAGCCTCAGTTCCTCTGTCCCCTCGATGCGAGACTCCTCCAGCAGAAACGCCGCTACCCGCTTGTCCAGGCTCTTCCACATGATCTGCTCGATGAGCCACATGACCTCAGAAAAGCGGGAGGCCATCAGTTCGTTGGTGTAGTTGGCCACCGGCGCCGACTCCTCCATGATCCCCCTGTATACCTCCGCCGGGATGATCCAGAGGTCCGTGTCCTTCTCTGCCTCAATGGTCACCTCAAACTGGATGGACCGCATGATGCAGGAGGCGGAGAACAGGCACATATCCATATCGAACAGCCGGTAGAGGGTGATCTCACGCCCCTCCTCCGAGAGCATATAGGCCCGCAGCTGTCCGGACTGGATCAAAAGCAGGCCGGTACAGTCCATGCTCCCGTTGTGGAGCACCGTCCCCTTTTTTACAGACCTGGTGATCAGACTGTCCAGCAGGCGGTCCTGCTGCTGTTTTGTCAGTTTATCCCATACAGGGAACACGGCTTGAAACTCCATAGGGCGGCCTCCCTTCCTTGTTCCAGACCAGTATACTGTGATGCCTGGTATCTGTCAAATCAATCAGAGCAGGACGCGGAAAAAACGGGCCTGCCCGCCCGCTTTGGGTGATAAGATCACGGAAGAAGGTGGCCCGGCCGGTTATAATACAGACAAATCAGAGAAAAGGAGCTGACTGTGATGTCTGCTGTGAATATGGATCAAAAGCTGTTTACCGAACTGCTGGCCGGGGACCGGCCGGTGCTGGTGGATTTCTGGGCTCCCTGGTGCGGCTACTGCCGCAGGATCAGCGCCCCCTATGACAGGATCGCGGCGGAGCATCAGGACCACCTGGTGGTGGGCAAGGTGAATGTGGATGCAGAGGCCCAGCTGGCCCAGGCGGAGCGCATCGAGGTGCTGCCCACCCTGGTGCTGTACCGGAACGGAAAAGCGGTGGGCTCCATCGCCGCCCCCGAGTCCAAGGCCATGATCGAGGCGTTCATTCAGGAAACACTCGCGGAGTGAGAAGGAGGCAGTTACCATGACACACGGCCACATTTACGATATGATCATCGTCGGCGGAGGGCCCGGCGGCTATACCGCCGCCCTCTACGCCGCGCGGGCGGGCCTGGACACGCTGGTCCTGGAGAAGCTGTCCGCCGGGGGACAGATGGCGCTGACCCAGCAGATCGACAACTACCCCGGCTTTGAGGACAGTGTAGACGGCTTCACCCTGGCGGAGAAGATGCAGGCCCAGGCGGAGCGGTTCGGCGCGCGGACCGAGTACGCCCAGGTGGAGCGGCTGGATCTCACCGCCAGCCCCAAGGTGCTGGAGACCAGCGAGGGGACCTTTTTGGGCAAGACAGTCGTTCTTGCCACCGGAGCCGACCCAAGAAAGCTGGGTGTGGACCACGAGGAGGCGCTGGTGGGCCGGGGCGTGGCCTACTGCGCCGCCTGTGACGGGATGTTTTACAGGGGCAAGACCGTTGTGGTGGTGGGCGGGGGCAACTCCGCCGCCGCAGACGCCCTGCTGCTCAGCCGCATTGCAAAAAAGGTCATTCTGGTTCACCGCCGGGACGCTCTCCGGGCCACGAAGATCTACCACGAGCCTCTGAAGCAGGCGGAAAACCTGGAGTTCCGCTGGAACAGCGCCATCACCGGCCTTCTATATGGCGACCGGCTGACCGGCGTGCAGCTGAAGAACTTAAACAGCGGCGAGGTTTTCAATTTGGACTGCGACGGCCTGTTTATCAGCGTGGGGAGGACCCCCGCCACAGAGCTGGTGCGGGGACAGCTGGAGCTGGATCCCGGCGGCTATATTCTGGCCGGAGAGACCACTGAGACCAGTATCCCCGGCGTGTTCGCCGTGGGCGACGTCCGGACCAAGCGCCTGCGCCAGGTGGTGACAGCGGTGTCTGACGGCGCTGTGGCGGTCCATATGGCGGAAGAATACCTGGCAGGGGGGACCTGATGTGAAGAAGAAAAAGTGGCTCCGCCCGGTGCTGTTCACTCTGGGCGGAGGACTGGCCGGGCTGGCATATTATAATTTTGTTGGGTGTGCCGCCGGCGGCTGTGCCATCGCCTCCAAGCCCGCCGCCTCCGTGCTCTATCTGGGGCTGGTGGGATGGCTGCTGTCCAAACTGTTTGAAAAGGAGCGCGGGGACGGATGCAGTATGTGATTGCGTTTCTGGAGGGGATCATCACTTTCATTTCCCCCTGTCTGCTGCCCATGCTGCCCATCTACCTCTCCTATTTCGCGGGCGGCGGGGAGCGGAGTCTGGGGCGGACGCTGCGGAGCGCGTTCGGCTTTGTCACCGGGTTCACTCTGGTGTTCACGGCCCTGGGGGCGCTGGCCGGGACAGTGGGCGGCTCTTTGCAGGAGCATCAGACTGCGGTCAACCTGGTATCCGGCGGTGTGGTGATCCTCTTCGGACTGAACTTTTTGGGGGTGATCCGGCTGGATCTGTTCCGGGGCTCCAGACAGGCCGCCCCAGCCAACTGTGTGGGCTTTTTCCCGGCACTGCTCCTGGGAATCGTGTTTTCCGTGGGCTGGACGCCCTGCGTGGGCGCTTTTCTCGGCTCGGCCCTGATGCTGGCCTCCCAGCAGGGGCACATGGCGGAGGGCGTGCTGATGCTGCTGGCATATTCTCTGGGCCTGGGGATCCCGTTCCTGCTCAGCGCTGTGCTCATCGATTCTCTGAAATCCACGTTTGACTGGATCAAACGTCACTACGGGGTCATCAACCGTATCTGCGGCGGGCTGCTGGTCCTCCTCGGCGTCCTGATGGCAACGGGATCGCTGGGGCGGCTGCTGGCACTGCTGAATTGAGGAGGGGCTTATGAGGCAAAAAAAGATCCTGTTTGGCCTTCTGCTGGCCTTCGCTCTGCTGTTGGGCGGGGCCTATGCCCTCTATACCCGGCTGGGGCAGAGTATGGCCCCCGGCCGTCTGGCCGGAGCGGAGCCGGCGGCTTCGGAGAGCGCTTCCGGTTCAGCGTCCCAGCGGACGCCCGCCCCTGATTTCACCGTGTACGACGGGGAGGGGAACGAGGTCCATCTGTCCGACTACGCTGGCAAGCCGGTGGTGCTGAACTTCTGGTCCAGCCGGTGCGGGCCATGCCAAACGGAGATGCCGGATTTTCACGAAAAATATCTGGAGCTGGGCCAGGACGTCCACTTCCTGATGGTCAATGTGACCGACGGCTCCTGGGACACGGAGGAGAGCGCGTCGGCTTTCCTAAAGGAGGAGGGATACACCTTCCCAGCGCTCTTTGACACCGATTCCAGCGCCACCGGGGCCTATGGCGTGTACGCTTTGCCAGCCACCTATTTTATCGATGGGGAGGGGTATGCTGTGGCCTGGGCGGGAGGAATGATCGGCAGCGATACCTTGCAGCAGGGGATCGACATGATCCTGGAATAGTGCTGTCCAGGCCCGCGGGAGGGCCGGGGCAGATATGGCGCCCATTCAGGACCTGCGCCCACCGGAGCAGTCACCTATTTTATCTTCACAACCACAAAAAACGATGATATAATCACGAATATGAAAGCGGAGTTTGTATTGCTATTATGAAGCAGGCGCCGGGAATCATTCACAGGCGGGGGAGAGGCCTGTAATAAAAATAAAATTTTCTTTCACAGGGAATGGGCTGTGTGATATAATGGTGTACCAAGCGGTCCCCGCGTGGACCGGGATCAGAGGTCTTGCGATGGAAGGAAAGCTGAGGCAGACATGGGATGCTCTGCTGTACGGTGAAAAACTGATTTTGTCCGAAGAAGAGACCACATCCGCCGGCGGATGCGGCGTCTCCCTTGCGGTCTTTTCGCGCCCTGCGAAGCCTGTCCTTGGACAGGCTTCGCAGGGCGCTTTTTCTATCTGGCAGAGGAACAGATCAGGAGCGTATGGAGGGAAAGACGACTGTTCCGGCTGCCGCCTGATGGCAGCATGGGCGCTCCCATGTACGGAACCACAGCGTACAAGAAGAAGTTGACATAAAATACAGGAGGATCACAAAAATGTATATCAAAAAATATTGGGGCAATTTTATCGGCGGCTCGGATGACAGTCTGAACCTTGTGGCGTTTTTTGAGGACCAGAAGAAAGAGGAGATCCCCCTCAGCGAGATTTTGCCAAAATCGGACTGGATAAGCAGAACTGGGACTTCCACCAGACCGTGGAGTATCTGGAATTCACTCACTCCGATGGCGTGGAGATGGACTTCCACTTCGCCATTGATGTGGTCACCGACTTGGCCGCCATCCTGCTGGAGTGCAGTGTCAGCGTCGGGGTAAATCTTCAGGACCTGGACGAGTACAACACCCCCTCCCGCCGCATCCGCATCACCGCCACGGCAGAGGAACACGACGCCATGAACAAGGCCCTGGCGGATTTCGCTCAGAATCCGCTGGAATATGACCTCAGTGAGATGATGGACGAGGACGGGATCCAGGAGATGGCTCGGGATATGCTGCAAGTGGAATATCCAAACGGATTTTTGTTGGATATGGAATCACGGTCTGCCGTGGCGAATTGAAAGAGGACTTTCCATGAACGAAAAACTATTTCGCACCCAATTTAATCACATGGATGCCAGCGAGAAGCAGAAACTGATGGAAGCTCTAACCGTCCCAATCTACCATGGCTTCTTGCCACCCCGCAGCCGAGAAAAGCGGATCGACCTCACGCCTCGGCTCTACGCCCAAAGGGGCGAGAGGATCCATCTGACCTTCCTGCCCCTTCGTCCAGACTGCGGGAATGACCCGCAGTGGGAGGACTGGAACTGCTACCGCTCCTTCCTCACCATTGGCTGGCCGGATTGTGAGCGGCTGCTGATCCCCGCGCTGAGGCAGCTCTTTCCGGTCAAAGACCCCACCAATGGAGAAGTACAGGAGGAATTTGACCTCTGCTTTGACAGCTGGATCGGGAAAGAGGACTGGGAACGCTGGATACTCCTTGTCCGGGATAGCTTGCTGAGCATGACCGCAGAGGAAGCAGCCTTCCTCCGCTCTATCTTGGAGTGGATGGAAACAGCACTGACCCACACCAGTGCAATGATTGTAGAAAGTAATTTGTAATGGGAGGGAGAAGGATGAAAAACAAAAACCTGATTTGCCACTCCTGCGGTCAGCTGGCGGCGCAGATGAAGGAAGCCAGCGGCGGCTCCTATCGCCAATATGACCAGCTTCTCCAGAAACTTATGGAACTGGAGCGGCAGGGTAATGTGGAACTGTTCGCCGGCGACTGCCCGCTGGAGGACACCAATACAGTGTTGGAAGCCGAACAGCATTATACCGTCTGCCACTATATGCGGTGCCGCAGCTGCGGAGCCCTCTATTTTGTAGGAGCCTGCATTCGGGGCGCGCCGGTCTTTCGGCAGGTGGCAGACATCAGAAAGGAAAACCTGGACACCCGGCTGTGGGGCCGGTGTGGGACCTACTATTTACAGAAAAAAGACTGAAGATCTATGTCAAGCAGGGGAGAGGGGGCAGGTGTTCGAGAAGCGGCCGAGTCGAGTGAGGGGAGCTTGGATCAGATTTGAGACTGCCGTTCCATCAGAACGAATTTTTGGAGCAGAACCCACGCCCGGGCATTCCTGGATTCCCCAATCGGTCCGGCGTGGGACCATCTGCCCGAGGTGTACTGTGGGTCTAAAAAAATAAAAAGAAATTTTCAAAAAGTACTTGACGAATGGAGAATATCTGTTATAATACATATCGCTGTCACACGAGAGCGCTTGAGCGAAACGGCTTGAGAGGGCAGTTGAAACAGAATATGGAGTAGTATCGAAGTGGTCATAACGAGCACGACTGGAAATCGTGTAGCCGCTAACACGGCTCGAGGGTTCGAATCCCTCCTACTCCGCCATAAAAATAACCACACCTTTCGGTGTGGTTATTTTTATGGCTACCGTGAGAAATTTACAATGCTCCAGCAAAGTGAATTCGCCCTGCGCCAAGGTTTATTTGATAAGGTACAATAAGTTTCGCAAATTGAAAAGGAAATTTCTAGACAGTGTAGAGTTCCCCGCTTTCCTCTGCAAGAGAGGGAAGCGGGGGACAAGCTGCAAACGGGTCCAAAGTCTATTTAGTCTTTCCGGGCTGCACACAGCTGCCGCTGGTAATTCGGACTGCCGTTGCGGCGGTCAAACCGTGCGCCGATCTCCTCCGCCCGCTTCCAGAACCACCGGGCCAGGGCGGCGCAGTCATACAGGCCGTTTTCGGGGCAGTCTGTGAAGCCGGGAACAGGGGGGAGATTGACCTCGGTGTGCTGCACGCTGTGGGCCTGACAAGGGCAGGCTCTTTTTCAGCAGCTTCAATCCGTCCTTCCAATCGCCGGAGGATCCCTTCATCCGCAGCAGGGTGCCTACCCGGCGCAGGTCCGCGGCAGTTTTGATGGGCTGGATCACCATGGCGGCAGAAAAACGCTCCGCCTCCTGGAGATCGTTCCGATCCAGCGCGTCATCGGTGAGGATGGATAGGAACTTCCAGGGCTGCTCCTCGCAGAACTCCTTCTTTTGCAAAAGGTCCTCCACCAGAGCGACAGCCTCCGTCCTGCGGCCCAGGGCCAGCAGGTATTCCGCCATCGCGCCCGTCTCGCACACCGCGCAGTCGGACACATCATCCCGCTCCGCCGCCCGGAACCGCTCCAAATGCTCCTCCAGCGCGGTCAGATCCCCGGTCATCATGGCAAATTCCCCGGCGTGGCACTGCCACAGCCGCTCTCCCAGGCCGTATGCCCGGACCTAATCCCGGAACTCCGCCAGCAAACTTTTGCACTGCTCCAGCGGGATCTGGGGCAGGCGGCGGGCAATGGAGCTGGCCAGCATGGTCACCGAGATCACGGCGTCTCCCTCGGCCTCTCACAACTCGCCGGGATTTTCTTGATGGAGCTTCATAAACTCCGCGCACACCGGCAGCGCCTTGGCCGGATCGTCCCCAAATATGTAGGCATATCTCCATCGGTGGAGCCCATCTCCAATGGACACCAGCGTCTCGTCCTTTCGGTAGCGCACGCCGTCCACGGTCAGGATACCGGCTTCCTGGTCCCATTCGGCCCGGGGCTCCTGCCCGCTGTTCCGGCAGCCAACCAACAGGAGCAGAAAGACCAGAAGGATGGGAAAAACATGGATCGTTCGTTTTTTCATATCATTTCTATCGTCTTGAAAGAAATCTTTGGTTGTCTATTCCGGCTTGTCCCTTGACGCGGCGCCCCTGTCTGCCAAAGGCAACCGGAAAACAACAGATCTTAGAACAGTAAATGGAAACCCCGCGTCATATTTTCCCAGGTCTGCACATCGGCTGTATACACGCTGCCCATAAAGAGAATGAACAGGACCGCACCTCCGATAAAGAGTAAAATCCTGATCTTGGAGATTCGTTCAGCGTATGAGTCATCCTTGGAGTGGAGCAGATTCCGGACCAGCAGGGCACCGCCAATGAGCATCACCAGAATGCCTCCATACATCACCACATAGAACAGGAGATTGGGCCAGAACAGGAGCGCGCCATAGGCATCCGCCGGGAATTGGAGCGATTCCAGCAGCTCCGCCTTCTCCTGGTAATGCTCCGCCACGCCCATGGCGGCCAGGAACCCCAGGGCTGCGGCAAGGCTGCAAAAGAAGGTGGGAAGGCCGCTCAGGGTCTTTTTCAGCGCCTGCTTGACGGCTTGGTCCCTCTGGGCTTGCTCCTCCGCGGTATTTTTGACCGCCTGCATTCTGGATTTCAGAGACAAAATCTTCAGTTCGATCTCTTCCGCCAGGGATTGGCTCGGCTCAAGAGAACAGACCACGGTATGTAAGACGGTCCCCTCCGGGCTAAAAATGTCCAGCTGATTTTTGGCCCTGCCGTTTTGGCCGATCCTGACGCCCTCGATCTCCGGGTAGGGGATACAGGCAAAGCCCTGCTTGCTTCGGACCTGGAGCTGATAGACCAGAAGGAAGTCGCTGGTAAAATACAGGTCATCCAGCCGGTCCCCGGTTTGCAGATCCTGGTTCAGGCGCTCCCGCACATAACCCGGAAGGCTGCGCAGACAGCGGCTTGCCCGCTGGACCTGAATGACATAGCGGGTCATGCCTACTGTAAGCAGAGACCCGTGCAGAGCGCCGCATCCCAGGCAGAGCCACCCCAAAACACGCGCCACCAGCTCGTCTCCGGCGCTCAGGAAACCATGGAAATGGTACAAAAGGGCGCTCAACAGGACTCCAAACACCGCAATCCGCACCAAGGGATAGAAACATAGCTTTTGATAGGCTGTTTTGACCACCCTGATTCCTCATTTCTCTGTTGTTTGACTGGTATCCTGGACCAGATTTTCAGCTATGACAGGCCAAAAAGGTCATGGATGATTTTCTCATTCTCCTTTTGATTTGTGATATATAAAAAGTTGGCTTTTCCTCGTTGAGCCCTACTTCGGTTCGATCAGGAAAACTTTTTTCAGGGCAATCCTGATTATCACAGTAGTAAAGATGAATTTCAGTTCTAAGCTCGACTGCCCATTCTTTAAATTTACCAAGTTTACTGACTGCTTCCGAACTTATCTTAATATGCTCTGAATGTCTCCCGCATGCGGGATATGTTAATCCCTTTTTATGTTTACGGGTATAAATCCTCAAAATGATTTTATCATTCATTTTCTCATGCTTTATATAGTCAAGTTCGGAATTGATTGCCCGCACAAAATCTTGTGCGTTTTTGATTTCTAATATGGGGGTATCTGGTATAAAAGATTCGACTTTGATGCGTTCTTTTATGGGATCATCGCATAATCTGGCAGCTTCTTTTATGTACCAGACCCAAAACTCTGCCTGCCGTCTTTTTCTGGTTATCTCGTCTGCTTCCATGTCCTGATACTTCCACATCAAACTTGCACAATAAGAAGTATCATATTCATCAACTTCTAATTCTCCATTTTCTGAGGGGACGCCTACATCTTCTTCTAACGATGCATCATCCAGCAAAATCTCCAGGTATCTGACCGACTGTTTAGGTCAGTTTACAAGGAACTACACGCAGACCACGAAACGGGGGCTGCTGACAACAAATAAAGGCTGAGTATCAAGCACCGGGAAAGTGCGGAATATTCAGCCTGTTTTGTTGTCAGGGGTTTCCAAAGGGGCTTGCCCCTTGGCACACGACTTTGCTCGCAAAGTGTAGTGTGTTATTATTATACGTTATTATACGCTTTGTCTGCGTTGCCGTGAAAACGCCATTGCCGCCGGATAGGGCAAGGGCATTTGAAGCGGCAGGAAAACAGGCTTGGATTTGTGGGCGGGTGCTGCCACAAATGCGGGGCTGGTTTCAACAGCAGATAGGGCGTATATGAAAGTCCCCGTCCATCGTTCCCCGTAAAAGTTTGGACAGCTTGCCCCGATGTTGCCGCTTGTGGTCACGATGGTCAGAAGATTGCGGCGGCTCTCGTTTTCTCAAAATCTGAATGGGCGGGAAAGCCATTTTAGGGCTTTCCCGCCTTGATTATCCTTTAGCAAAGTCGGGCGGGACTGTCAACGGCGGCGCATGAAATGCACCGTTCATCTTGACCGTTGACTGGCTCGACTGGCTTTGCTATTTCCTCGATAAACTTGAAGTTGTACTTATGCACAGACAATCAAGCATCCCGTTTAATCAAAGCGGCATCGGAGTCCGGGCAATCACAATGACTGCCAAAACAGCGCCCGCAAACGCTGCTGCGCCGATAACTGCCGCCGTCTTTTTGCTGAGGTTCTTCTTTACTGCCTTACAGATTAGCATGGCACAAACCACGCAAACAGCCGCAACCGCAAGCGCAATAACCAGCGTCTCCCATAACCATGAAAGTTCGTATAATATTCTCATTCGCTCACCATACCTTTCTCTGGCAAACTGGAAGTTACTTTTTCATATACACGCCTTCGTCAAATCCCGATTTATCCCTTTACTTTCTCCCCCGCTGTGGGTTTGGATTTTTCAGCAAGTCCGACTTCTGTGCAATCTTTTTCAGCCACTTCTTTTCGTCCTCGGATAGCTTCTTGTAATTCAGTTTAAGCCGTTTACAGATAAACGCCAAAGACGCTTGTTCCGGGTCGCTGTCCTCTTTGGCGGTTTCCTCGGCGGTCTGCAAAAAATCTTCCAGAGGATTGTCCTCCGGGACGCTGAAAAAATCGTCCTTATGTGCTTCTCGTAGGTCAAGAGCTATCTTGTTTATGTCCTGCTGTATCACATAGCGGCAAAAGCTGTCATCATCAATATGGGCGGCGATAAGCTGCCTTAACTGCGGGTCAGACAAGCTGGGATTGTACTGCTTCATAATGGTTGCGCTCACAGCGTCTACAATGGCGTTTGCACTCTGCACCTGTTTGCCAGCGATACCGTTTACATAGATTTCAAGGTCAGCCATGAGCCGGGGAAAATCCGGGTGTACCGCCAGTTCACACAAGAGGGAATTATTCACCCGCCCACTTTTCAATAGTTCAATCATATCATCACTCAAACGCAGGTCTGCAAGATCGGCGTTTGGGTGATTTTTTGTTTGGGACAGCCCCAGCAGATAATCGGCGGTCACGCCGTAAAACTTCGCCAGCTTGATAATGGCATAGTGGCTGATGTCCTTGAAGTCCTTTGCTTCATAACTGCCCAGCGCAGACTTGGAGAGATTTACTTGTTCTTCAAGCTGCTCCAGCGTCAGTCCACGCTCCACACGCAGGTCTTTCAATCGTTCTTGTATGGATAATTCCATGCCCTCCCTCCTTGTCTACTTAATATATGACGACTTAACTTCCTAAACAGTTTATAATTTCTTCTATTTCCATACAAGCATCCTCAACCCTGATTGCTGTTTCCTCGCTAAAGAAGCGGCTTCCTCCCGCTAATTGGTCAATCAAGCTAATTAACACTTCAACATCACAATTCAAAATAAATCCCTGTGTTCTCCACTTTGGCATTTCAATAAGGATTTGATTTTTAATTTCTAAATATTTCGCAAATTGCAAGTGCAAGTTGGACACCTGCACGGTAGAACTTAGTGAATCAGAGCGACGGTCAGGATGGAAGCCGCTGGCTTCCGTCCTGGGCGATGCTGCCGCAGCCTTCGGCTGCGTAAACAGAGTCGAGGAACTCGTCAAACAGTTCCTCCGGGGTGCGGTAGCCAAGCTTCTTGCGAGGCCGTCCGTTCAATTCATCAGCTGCAGCCAAGATATACTCAGCAGAGAAAGCCTCAATGGACACGCCCTTCGGAACAAAGGTTCGAAACAGCCCGTTGTGGCGTTCGTTTTGGGGACGTTCCCATGAGGTGTAGGGATGCGCAAAGTAGACTGCACAGCCCCAGTTCTCGACCTGACTGAACGCAGAGAACTCCGAGCCGTTGTCCACGGTAATGGTCTTGAAGACCTGTGAGAACTTGTCTCCGAATTCTCCCCTGAGTGACTGCATGGCGTTCAGAACGGAGTCTGCATCCTTGCCGGGAATCCGGATGGCAATATAGTTCTCCGTTTTCTTCTCCAACAGGGAGAGGACAACAGCCTCTTTACCGCCCCTCTTGCCGACCACGGTGTCACCTTCCCAATGACCTTCCTCGATGCGCAGAGCTGCGATCTCAGGCCTCTGAGAAATGTCTGTGCCGAAGCTCTTCTTGTGTTCACGGGGCTTGGAGTCCTTGTGCTGCTTGCGTTTCATGGTTTCGGGCAGTTCTGTCACAGACAAGTCAAGGCTGCCTGCCCAGACCTCATTGTAAAGCGTGTGGGTGCAGACCATCTCCTCTGCTGAAAACAGCCTGTGCAGACGAGCATAGCCGACGCAGGCATCCAAAGACCACTTGTGTTCTTTGACCTGTTCAATTATCCAGCGAATGAAGCGAGTGCAGTGACAGATTCGGTGTGGTTTCCGAGAACGCTTTCTGTTCGCCTTGTAGACCGCTTCTCCACGCCTTGCCGAGTATCCGGGTTTCCTGCCCTTGCTGCTCTTTCGGGGCGGTGTGCCGCGCTTTAGCTCGTTCCCAACGGTGGTTGGTGAACATCCGATTGCTCTGGCAATGGCTCTGTTCGTGTAGCCGGCGTTCTTGAGATGCTGGATTGCGCCTCGTTCCTCTCGCTGTAAGTGCTGTCCCTTCTTGCGTTCTACCGATTCTGTGATATAATCTTGGCAGTCCATAGTGATTGCCCTCCCTTGGAAGAAGTTGTGTGCAAACTTCATTCTACCATGTGGGGAAAATCACTATGGATTTTTTCTTAGGTGTCCAACTTCATTTTACAATCGACCAAAATATTGATTTATATTCTATCCATTCCCTTCCTATCCGAGATATTTTCTGCGGGATTTTCCGGTGGAAAAGTCCCGGAAAGGAATGGAATGGGGAAAGGAGTTTCATGGCACAACACGCAATTTTGCGATTTGAAAAGCACAAGGGAAATCCGGCAAGACCGCTGGAAGCCCATCACGAACGGCAAAAGGAACAGTACGCCAGCAATCCCGACATTGACACCAGCCGGAGCAAGTACAATTTCCACATTGTTAAGCCGGAAGGCAGGTACTACCACTTCATTAAAAGCCGCATTGAACAAGCTGGCTGCCGCACCCGCAGGGACAGCACCCGTTTTGTGGATACGCTGATTACCGCCAGCCCGGAATTTTTTAAGAAGAAGTCCCCAAAGGAGATACAGGAATTTTTCCAGAGGGCGGCTGATTTCTTAATCGGGCGGGTAGGGAAAGAAAATATCGTGTCGGCGGTGGTACACATGGACGAGAAAACGCCCCACCTGCATTTGGTCTTTGTCCCGCTGACAGAGGACAACCGCCTGTGTGCAAAGGAGATTATAGGGAATAGAGCCAACCTCACAAAATGGCAGGACGATTTTCACGCCTATATAGTGGAGAAATATCCCGACTTGGAGCGTGGGGAAAGTGCCAGCAAGACAGGCAGGAAGCATATCCCCACCCGTCTGTTCAAGCAGGCGGTCAATCTCTCCAAACAGGCAAGAGCCATTGAAGCCACGCTGGACGGTATTACCCCGTTCAACGCCGGAAAGAAGAAAGAGGAAGCCCTCTCCCTGCTGAAAAAGTGGTTTCCGCAGATGGAGAACTTCTCCGGGCAGCTCAAAAAATACAAGGTCACGATAAACGACCTTTTGGCAGAAAATGAACAGTTAGAAGCCAGAGCCAAAGCCAGCGAAAAAGGCAAGATGAAAGATACGATGGAACGGGCAAAGCTGAAAAGCGAACTGGACAATATGCAAAGGCTGGTTGACCGTATCCCGCCGGAAGTGCTGGCGGAACTGAAACGGCAGCAGCGACACACAAGGGAACGGTGATTGATGACAGAAAACATTTCACGCCGCAGCATGACGGCACTGCACTTTGAAAATTAAATACGGAGGTACTATGGAGCATATCAGATACAAGAAAGAAACCGAAGTCGTGACTTTTCAGGGAAAGGAAATCACGCTGGAAAATCTCTCCCCGGTGTTCACGCCGGAGCAGGAAGCGGCAAAACGCCGGGAGCTGGAACAGCAGCTTTATGAGGTGTTCCGCAAGTATGCCGACAAACGGCAGAGTGAGGAAGCCGGGGCATAAGGTTTTCCGAAGCCATCGTTGATTTGCGGGGCTGCTGACGGTATAATAAAGGTGTCAGCAGCTCCGTTTCTTTTTTAAGAAAAGGAGCGACAATATGAATAATCGAATAGACGCAATCTATGCAAGGCAATCGGTAGACAAAAAGGACAGCATTTCCATTGAAAGCCAGATTGAATTTTGCAAATACGAGTTGAAAGGCGGTAACTGCAAGGAATACACAGACAAAGGGTACAGCGGCAAGAACACAGACCGTCCAAAGTTTCAAGAACTGGTGCGGAACATCAAGCGGGGCTTAATTGCAAAGGTCGTGGTTTACAAGCTCGACCGTATCAGTCGTTCCATTCTGGACTTTGCCAATATGATGGAACTGTTCCAACAGTACAATGTAGAGTTTGTGTCCTCTACGGAAAAGTTTGATACCTCCACCCCGATGGGGAGGGCTATGCTGAATATCTGTATCGTGTTCGCCCAGCTTGAAAGGGAAACGATACAGAAGCGGGTGACGGACGCTTACTATTCCCGCAGCCAGCGAGGTTTCAAGATGGGTGGGAAAGCCCCTTATGGCTTCCATACAGAGCCGATTAAGATGGACGGTATCAACACAAAAAAGCTGGTGGTAAATCCAGACGAAGCGGCAAATATCCGGCTGATGTTTGAGATGTACGCCCAGCCCACTACCTCCTACGGGGACATTACCTGGTACTTTGCCGAACAGGGGATTTTATTCAACGGCAAAGAGCTGATACGCCCCACGCTGGCGCAGATGTTACGAAATCCTGTCTATGTGCAGGCAGACCTTGATGTGTACGAGTTTTTCAAAAGTCAAGGGACAGTCATTGTCAATGACGCTGCCGATTTTACTGGCATGAACGGCTGCTATCTGTATCAAGGGCGAGATGTGAAGCCCAGCAAAAAGAACGACTTGAAAGACCAAATGCTGGTACTGGCTCCCCATGAGGGCATTGTCCCGGCGGATATATGGCTGGCCTGCCGCAAGAAGCTGATGAACAACATGAAAATCCAGTCTGCCCGGAAAGCCACCCACACATGGCTGGCGGGGAAAATCAAATGCGGGAACTGTGGATATGCACTTATGAGTATCTTCAATCCGTCCGGCAAGCAATATCTCCGCTGTACGAAACGGCTGGACAATAAAAGCTGTCCGGGCTGCGGGAAAATCATCACTTCGGAACTGGAAACGGTTGTTTATCAGCAGATGGTAAAGAAACTGGCAAGCTACAAGACGCTGACAGGCAGAAAGAAAGCGGCAAAGGCAAACCCGAAAATTGCCGCCCTGCAAGTGGAACTTCTCCATGTGGACAGCGAGATTGAAAAGCTGATGGACAGTCTGACGGGTGCAAACAATGTTCTGCTCTCCTATGTGAATGTGAAGATAGCGGAACTGGACGGGCGCAAACAGGAACTTGTGAAGCAGATAGCCGAGTTGACGGTGGAAGCCATAAGCCCGGAACAGGTCAGCCAAATTTCCGGCTACCTCGACACTTGGGAGAATGTATCCTTTGACGACAAGCGGCGGGTGGTGGACTTGATGATTACCACCATAGCCGCTACAAGCGACAGCTTGAACATCACATGGAAAATCTGACGGGCGGAACCCCTCCCGTCAGATACCTACCCTGTGTAGTCCCTTGTAAACTGTACTTTCAAATAGCATAAATAAATATTTTCATCTTCCGATTGTTCTGCATGGAAGGTTTCATGAAATTTATTGGTCTGCTTTTCGATTTCTTCCCGCTTCTCATGCAAAAAAGCGTCTAGCACATCTTCTGTCTGTTTGAGCAGCTCTTTGGAGACCGGAGTGTATGCATTCCAGCTTTCCTGTGTCTTTTTTAAGGAATTCAACTCCAATTCCAGCCTTTTTCTCTTTCCGGTCTCCTTTCCATATAGGCGCTCAAAGCGTTCCCACACTTTTTCCCGGCTCACTGGGCTTAGTTCTCCACTGCTTATCAGTTCTTCGAGTAACTCTTTATAAAATTTTTTCATTTTGACTACACCTCTTGATCTGTTTTGTCTTTTTCCATCCGAAACAACAGACGATCCGCCCCCTCAGGCCGGGGACGGAAGTGCAGGCTCTACAAATTCCACAGCCATCTCCTCCACTTCAAATTCCGATTTATCGCAGCCAACTCTATCACACGATCTATGTATCTTCCGTTTCTGCCTCTCAAACTCCCGCCGTATGCTCCAGCAGGTCCAGCAGGGCCTGGTTCATGGTCTTGAGCTCGCCGCCCCGGAGGGGGTGGCCCCCGGCCAGCAGGGCCTGCACATACAGCACCCGCGCCATGCTGGCGAGCAATTCCGTATCGGCCGTTGTGACCAGCCGGCGGACGATGGGGCTGTTCAGATTGAGATAGAGTGTGGCCAGGGGCCGCTCATCCACGCCGGAGAGCATGGAGGCCAGGGCGTCGGAGAAGATGCCGCGGCTCTGCTCCTGAGCAGACTGGAGCTGGCGCAGGAACTGCACCTCGTCGCTCATGGCGTACAGCACCGGCAGGTCGGCGGGCAGGAAGCGGCGGAGCTTGGCCTGACACTCGAAGGGGAGAAGGGCCTCATCCGCCGCCCAGAGCAGCCGTTCTCCCCGCTGACGCTCGGCGGCGGTGACATCCTCCAGGGTGTCGAACATATCGTCCTCGTGGAGGGGCTGGAAGGGCAGGCCGAAGCGCTCCGCCATGGCCTGGATCAGATCCTGGTCACTGGCATAGCCTGTGCAGGTGAGGAGCCGTCCCTGGGCCATGAAGATGGGCTTGAGCTGCTTGAACTTGGGGACGCTGTGGACCCAGACGGCCTCGCCCGCCCGCTTCAGGGCCGCTCCGGTCATCAGCCCCTCGCTGGTCTCGAAGCTGAGATAGTCGATGAACAGCTGGAACAGTTCATCGTCCCAGACCGCCATGGCCTTGATGGCCTCCGCGTGGACGGACACGATGCCTTTCAGCCGATCCGGGTCCTCCTCCGCCAGCTGGGCCAGGTGGCGGCGCACCGCGGCGGCAAATTCCTCCCGTGCGGAGGACAGCGCCCCGTCCTCATAAAAATCCTCCCGGGAGGCGGTGGGCCGCAGGCCCCGGGTGTTGAGGAAGCACTGCAAAAAGAAGGCCCAGGGCGGCAACAGGGTATCCCCCCGCTCGGTCAAAAGCATCTGCTTGAGGTAGATGCGGTGCCTGCCCTTGGCAGCGGGGGCGGTGCGGTAGGGGAGGACATAGGACACGCCGCTGATGTGGGGCGTCTGAATGGGGATGGCCTCCAGAAACTCCTCCTCAAAAAGCCACTCGCCAAAGGAGAGCAGCTGGCTGCGGCTGATGCCGGTAAAGTCGGCGGGGATGCTGTTGAGCCGCTCCGGGTTGCCGGACAGGTAGACGGGGACAGGCAGGGCCAGCCCGTAATAGCGCACCAGTTCGGCCACCTTCCGGTGCTGGAAGTAGTGCTCCATACCGGGCTTGGCGGTCAGGATCACCGACGTGCCCACCGGGCACTCCTCCAGCGGCTCCAGGGCGTAGGTACCGTCCGGCAGGCCTGTCCACATATGGGCAGCTCCGCCAACCGCCGGCCGGGTGTGGACCACGATGGAGTCCGACACCATGAAGCAGGAGAGCAGGCCGATGCCGAACCGGCCGATATAGTCCTCGGGGATCTTGCCGTTGACCAGCTCCGTCTTGGAGGACTGGCCGATCACCGCCAGAAAGCGGTGGATGCCCTCCTCGCTCAGCCCAGCGCCGTTGTCCCGGAAGACCAGGCGGCGGCCCGGCTCCACCGTGATGGTAATTTTCCCTCCGTTCCAATCCGGCTGTGACTTCTGCCGCAGGGTGATGGCGTCCACGCCGTTTTGCAGCAGCTCCCGGAGGAACACATCCGGGCTTTTATACAGGTGGTTGGACAGCACGTCCAGCATCCCGCCTAAGTTTACTTGAAAATGATAGGTGTCGCTCATCGATTTCTCTCCCTTTTCGTCCTGTTCTGTGTTGCGATCAATGGAAAACTACTGAATCATAAAGGGTATTAACAATCCTTACAATCAACCTCTATATAATCAGAATGAAAATGCAGCCCATTCTTTTTAGCTTCCTTGATCAGTCCCATTGACCAAATATCCATGCAAAGAAAATGATCTATATCAAATCGCCTGATTTCTTTGATTCTTTTTATCAATGCGGTTTCAAATTGTTCGGAATTTTTCAGACTGATTGCGTTTATCATTTCGTCAATCGGATCATCAACCGCTTGCTTAACTGTTTTATGTAACAGCATTTGAACAAGATTTGAATCAGGGCTGGTCACTTTAGGAATCACATCATAGTTGGAAACAAAAAGTGCTGCACAGCCATAGTATATTGATTTAAGGTGGCTTTCAATATGCCTTTTTGTAGCTGTCGGTGCATCTTTTCCTTCCTGTAACAGTTGAACAGCAAGTGCAAATTCGTCAATTTGTTTTGATACACATACATGACATTCCCGATACTTGCCTTGTATGAATTCATTTTCAGCAATCCTTGAGAAGCATAATGAAAGCAACAAATGGTATTTTACTTCATTGACTTTCCCATTCGAATAATCCTTGTTCAGGGATTCAAGTTCTTCATAATCATAGTGTATTTCCTTGAGGATAACGTCTTTCCGCTTGTCTCATTTAGCGGTTTTATAATCAGGAATTTTTTTCATTTCATCACCTTAACAAATGGTTTGGAATCATGGCCTGAACAACAAAAACGCCCTGTGCCGCACTGCCGCATGGGCAGAACAGCGCAGGGCGCAAAAAAGGCCGCAAGGAGGGACCGAATCCACCGGCGGATGCAGTTTTTTCTTCGGCCAAAATCAATTTTTTATATTTGAACAGAACAGTCGGGGACTGTCCCAGCTTTCCTTCCATAGCAAGACCTCTGGCTGTAAATTTCTGAACAGAGAAAACCTAATGTCCTATTATATCACATCATCCGATTCCTTTGAAAGAGAAAGTTGCGCTCCGGCCAGACCGATCGAGATTTTTTCTGTGCCTTGCAGGTCTGAACGGCTGCCGCAGTTCAGAAAACAGGTGACGAAAGCCCTTGCGGATGTTATAATCGCGTTATACCGCTGAAAGAGGTGTCAATGGGATGGAGAAAGGGTGGAAGCGTCTGATCCTGGTTGCGGGATGTCTGCTGTTTGGCTGCCTGCTGGGGTATTTTGTTACAGTGACCCAGGCCAGGGAACAGGATGACCCGGCCTATCTTGCGTTCTTTGAAGAACGTGGTCTGCCAGTCCCGGAACCGGCAGAGCCTGGGAACAACATCATCGGTGCGGGGCTGCTTCTGGGCGGGGTCCCCACGGGGCTGATGCTCTATCAGTATATTGCAGACCAGTGGAAGATCCATGCGGGACGGAAACTCCTGATCGGGATCGTCGCGTTTCCTATCTATACTCTGCTCGGTGTGCTTGGGGTGGTCCCGTTCCTCATTGGTCAAACAGTCCGGCTATTTCGCAAAAAGTCTCAGCCGGAGCGGACAGACCTGTGAAAATAGAGCCATTGAGTCATTGCCGATTGAGAGTGAAACAGACAGGGGGCTTCATTTTATGATTCTTTTAGGACTCTTGTGCACGGTTGCGGCCCTGTTTCCGCTCTATCTGAAATACCGTGTCGTCTTGACTGATGAGCGCTGCAAGGGGAAGATCACCGGCATTGCGGAGCAGCGCGGCGGCTATTCTGTGGGTGGCTATGCCGTCAAGAAGCGTGCCTATCTGGTAAAAATCAGTGGGAAACAGTACTACACCGCCCACGGCTGCCTGTTTGCGCCGTTTGGGAGAAAACAGATTGGGAAAGAGATCTGGGTGTTCCGCAATGAAACCTACGGGCGGGAAGTATTCCGGTGTCGGGATCCTCGAATCGAGGTGCTTGCTCTGGTGTTCTTTTCGGCCGCTGTGCTCTGCTTTTTGTATGCTTGAACCGGAAGAAATATTCTGTTCATTTTCTTGAAGGAGTATGCCTATGTACCAGAGATCAGACCTTAAAAACCTGTATGACCGCCTGAAGGCACAGTACCCCCAGTATGGGCTGGACTTTTCAGGAGACCGCCTGACCATGACCCGGCTCCACAGTAAGGTGGAGGTGGACCGGGAGGGCGTAAAGCTGTATGTAAACGGGGAGCTGTACGACCAGTTCACCAGCGGGGACGTAGACGATCCGGATGACCTCTATGAGTTGCTGGAGGCCTTTCTGTTGGACCTCCAGCACGCCGGAATGAAGCAGGGAAATGAAACCTATCTTGCCGCATCGAAGCAGGCCGCCCGGATGGGAAGCCGCTTTCTGATCCTGTCGGCTGTGTGCCTCACTGCTGTGATGATTGGGGTGATCACCACCAACGTTCCTTGGCTGTTCCCGTTGCTCCTTCTGATTCCCGCTGGATCTCTCGTCATTCTGAAGCAGATCCGAAAACAGGTCTTTCAGAAATCTTGGGTCTGTCCATCCTGCGGCCAGCCGCTGCCCATGGTAAAAAAAGCGCTTTCCACTGAGATGGAATATGTCCCCCAATGTCCTCACTGCGGCAAGGTCCTGGAGCAGGCACCGGATCTGGAGCCCATCCAGAGGGAATACAGCGCAACCCGGAAACCGCTGGAACCGGCCCATGACCTGCCTGCCCCGGGAAGCAAGTGGCCCTGTATGATCTCCGGCGGTATCACCACTGCCTTCGCCCTGTTCCTGCTTCCGCTGATTTTTATTTCGGACGGAACGGAACCGCTGGATATGGTCGGTGTATGGACCGGGGTGGTGATGCTTCTATATCTGCTCGGATTCGGCCTGGCACTGCTGCTGTGCCGCCACGCTGAACCGGAGGAAATACGACCGCCGTTGGTGATCGTGCGGGAGCGGATGGTGGTCACGGTTCTCGGCGTAATTGTATGGGCACTTGGATTCGTCCTGACCCTCATGGGGATCATCGTGGCCGGAACGCCGCCCTTTGAGGCGGGTGTTACCGCCTTCGTGGCAGTTCCCGGCGTGCTGCTGTTCCTGCTGGGGGCGTGGATGCTGCTGGCCGGACGCAACCGCGCTTTGTTTGTGTTTCGGGACAACTCCATGTTGTACATCAGCAGCTGGGGCAGGAAACGGGAACTTGCGCCTGGGCAGGTAGCTTCCGTGCGGCTGACTGCCAACCGCTCCATCCATCTGCTGAATCAGGATGGGAAAAAGCTGGCCTCCATCGAGACCAATATGCGGGGCATCCCCCGGTTTGCGGAGTGGCTGGAGAGCACCGGCCTTGTCATGTCCCTGACCCCCACCATGGAAAAGCAGGCCAAGCAGGAGGAGCAGCAGGAGAGCACTGTCCAATGGCGGGAGGAGTACCGCACCCACTGGCACGACCATATCAAGGGCATCCGGGTGGGGCTGTGGGTGGTCATGCTGCTGTTTGCCGCCGGTGTCATCGCCCCCATTCCGCTGTATCTTTTGGGCGCAAAGTTCACCACTGTCATGAAGATCGGCGCCCTGGCCCCCATTCCCTTTGTGGTGTTCTGTCTGGTGTTTGCACCGGTGCTGCTTTTCGGAGACCGGCCTCCAAACGCCACCCCGGAGTGGAATGCCATGCACATCAAGGTTCCCTTGATCCCTGCCTTGTTGATCGGCCTGATTTACATTTGGCAGGTCAATCATATCTGGGACGGTTTTGTCCTTCAGGAGGCCAATCTGGGCTTTGGCTGGCTGGTGCGTGTCCTGGTTATCAGCACCGTTCTGACGGTAATGCTGATCCTGCGCACGCCCAAGCGTATGCGGCTGGGGGCAGGACTTTTTATGGGCCTGGTGGGGATCACTATTGCCTCCGGCCTGCATTACTGCGCCAATGCGGCTCTCAGCGGTCCCGCCCATCACTATCCGGCCGTCATTGTGGACAGCCATGCGGATGACCCGGATGTGGAGGACGATGATTGCGAATTGACCGTTGTGCTGGACAACGGAAGCGAAACAGCGCTTGTCGTCCCGGAAAAGATCTTCGAGATGGCCATGAATGGCGAGCCGCTGGACGTCTGCCACCGGGAGAGCCCCTTTGGCGTGATCCTGCTGGACATCCATGCACCGGAAAAGTAGACGTTTTGGAAGTGAGGCGGTCGGGGTCCATGGAGTTTAAAAAGGTGTGGATGTCCCCGGAGACTGGGAAGAGAAGCCAATATGGGTACCGGACGGTCGGCGGCATTTTAGGGATCGTTTTGCTGATGACCCTTCTGCTCTTTGGCGGGACCTTCCTTTCACTGTCTATGGGGATCGAACAAAAAGGATTTTCCCTGCTTTTGCTGCTTGCTGTCAGCGGGCTTGGGATCGGGCTAGCCATCCTCATGAGCCGGCGTTCTATTCAGGACGCCACCATCTTTTTTCTCACAGAAGATGACCGCTTGTGGGTCATGGATGCTCGCGGCCTGTCCAATCATGGGGAGGGTTTTCTTGGCTTTGCCATAGGAGCGATGGAGACCCAGGCGTTTTTGCGGAAGCAGGGCAGCCGGCCTTTTCTTTCCAATCGAGCGGATGAGATCCGGAAGGTACTGAACATCAAGGAAAACCGCAGTCATTACGCTGTCCGCTGTCAGATGCGCCGGCCCAATCAGCACGTGACCCGTCATACTTATCTCCTGATCAAGGGAAGCCCGGACGAGGAATGGCTGCTGCGGGAGTTGGAGCGCAGAAAAACCTGGGAGAATGCGCTGGAGCCAACGGAAAACCGAAATCCACGCTATATCCTGCTGAGCGGCCTGGTTTTCGCAGTTTGCGTGACCCTGTGTGTCCTGAGTCACCCGGCCGTTGGAGAGCTGTCCGGTGAGATTTATTTCCCCTGTATGGGTGCTTCTTTGGCTGCGTTTTGCTGTTTGCTCTACTTTGTCATCCGCCAGCGCCGCGGAGAATGAGCGGGCTTGCGTTCCTCATGCGCAGAAGCCATGATTTGCTAGGAGAACAGAACGGATGGAGAAACGAAACCTTTCAGGAAAAACAATTTTGAAGCTGATCGGGGCGCTTTTGGCTCTGGCTTATTTGGGATTTTGCCTCTATGCGGGTATTACCGGGAATTTTCCGAGTATGCACAGAGTCGAACATGTCATGCGTTTTGGCGACCTGAAAAATTGGGTATCCGGCGGGATGTCGGCTGTGATGATTTTTGCCTTTTGTATCACTTCTGCTCTAAATGACCTGAATCTCCAGAAGGGACGCAAAAAATCATTTTTACCACTTTTTCTCACCATGATCCTGCCAATTATCCTTTTACTGCTTTTGGAGTCTTATCTGGATATTGGCTGGATCGGGATTGCCCTTTATGCCGGTATTGCAGCCTTCCTGTTTGGAATCGCATGGATTCCACAACTTTTGAATCAGTGGACCGCCCGCCGGCTTTTGCGTGAAGAATCGATGAGCGGCAGACAGCAGGTGCGGATCATCGAGTGGATTCATTTTCATCCGCTGAAAAAGCTGCTGGTTTTCGGGCTGTGGGGCTTTGGCGTCGTGCTGGTTCTGCGCGGTATTTGGGTAACAGCGACCGGAAAAATCGAAATGGACGGAGAGCTTTTCCTGTTTTTACTTGGCACAGCGGTTCTGGTTGTGGCTCTGTTTCAAAAAATGAGACACTATGTATGTGCGCCTTACCGAAATATACCAGTGCTGAATCGGATCCTCAGCAAAAAACAGTTGGAGCAGCTGTTGGATGGAGAACACTTTGAGCCAATCAAGTTTGAAGATGAGGCCATGAAACAGTATCTGGAAATTTACCGAAGCCAGAACTGGATGCTGATTGGCGGAAAGCTGCTCTCAAAAAAGCTGGCTTTATGGGTCACAATGCATCGGCCAGGGAACGATACTTCCTTGAATGTGCTTTACCTCAACGGTATGACTGCCAAAGCGAAAGTTGATCTGGAGATTCGAGAGAACCGCTACCAGGAGTTCACTTCTGTGCTGAAGGAATTGATGGGATACGAAGGCCCGCTTGAACTGTATGGAAAAGAGGAGCAGCTGGCACAGAAATTTGCATCCTTTTTCCCGGAGCAGACTTCCGAACAGGAGCGTGTCGCCACTTTTCTTTCTCAGGATGTGACACAGATCCGGCAGGACTTCATTCAGACCTTCTCCCCTCCGCCAGAACCAAAAAAGAAAAAACGAAGCAGGCGGGAACGGAAATGAAGGGCTTTTGAAGATGGGGGCTGCCTGGCCGCACAAGTTGGTTTTTCGTGTTAAAGACGGTTAAAATCGATATTTTCTCGCAATCAAAAAACCGCCATAAAGCGGAAACACAAGACTGCGACTCAGCACAGCGGGCGTGATCTGGAAAGGAGGAGCAAGGGGGCGGGCAGATGGTGTTATTTTGTGCCGCAGGCACAAAATAACGCCGGAACAAAGCGGGCCGAAGGCATGCGGAGTCCACAAAAAAAGACACGACGTATGTCGTGTCCTTTTTTGTGGAGCAGGTGAGGGGAATCGAACCCCCGTGTTCAGCTTGGGAAGCTGACATTCTACCATTGAACTACACCTGCAACTTGATTGCTTGACTACTATAACATAGATGGGAAGAAAAAGCAAGCAAAATTTTCTCTGACCTCTGGTGGGGGGAGGGAGGCACGGCGGAGCAGGATGACTAGGGAGAAGCAGGCAATGGAGGGGGACGCTTTGTACACTTTGTGAGGGAGATTTTTGATTGAAATATGAAAATTTGAGTAGAAAATAGCGGTTTTTCTGCTATGTCAGAAAAAATACACAAAATTTTCGGGGAAAGTATAGTGAATTTTACCCTTGTTTCAAACAGGTAAATTGGTTACAATGTGGTAACAAAAGTAACAAACGGTTGCTTTTGATGTCATTTTTGTTGACATAATTTTGTAACCATAGGAGTGAAGACAATGACACGAAAGCTGTTTTCGCTGACGCTGAGCGCCTTTGCCTTGCTTCTCCTGATGGGAGCTGGTGTGGAGCAGAGCTCTGCCGCTCTTGTGTCTGAGTCCGACGGGACGGCCGCTGAGGCGGCTGTCCGTCAGGTGGACGCGGAACAAGATCAGGAAGCGGATCGGGCGGAGCCGGTGCCTGCGGTGGCGGGGGGAAGTGTCCTGACTCTGGTTGAGAATCTGGACCGGACCCTGACCGTGGACGGCGAGCCGGTATCCACCGAAGTAGGTAAGACACAGCGCAACGGAACGACTTATGTGGCTTTGGTCCCCATGGCTAAGGAACTGGATCCCACCGCGTCGGCGGCCTGGGACGCCGGGAGCCGTACGGTGACCGTGACCAGCGGAAAGCTGACACTGACCGCTGTAGTGGGACAGCAGTATGTGGTGGCCAATGGCCGCTATCTGTATGTTCCGGAGGGCGTTGGGCTGACCGGGAACCGGGTGACGGTCCCCCTGTCCGTTTTGACAGAGGCCTTTGACGCGGATCTGAACTGGAATGGGGCCACCGGCACTGTGGCAGTTACCCGCGGAAGCGGTGGGCTGACCCCGGGAAACCAATTCTACAATGAGAAGGACCTGTTCTGGCTCTCCCGCGTGATCTATGCGGAGAGCGGGAATCAGCCCCTGGACGGCAAGATTGCGGTGGGCAATGTGATCATGAACCGCGTGAAGAGCCCTATTTTCCCCAACACAGTGGAGGGCGTGCTGGCTCAGAAGAACCAGTTCACCACCTACCGCTCCGGTAAGCTGGCTGGATGCACCCCAAACGCTTCCAGCGTGGCCGCGGCTAAGCTGGTGCTGGACGGTGCTGTGGTGGAAAAGACCAAGAACGCCCTCTATTTTGACTCTGCCCCCAACAGCTGGGCGGCCCGGAACCGCACCTGTATCGCCGTGATCGGCGGCCACAGATTTTATGCGTGACTGGGAGAAAACTGAATAAACCCCAGAGGGAACCCCTGAAAATTCGCAGTTTGTGAATTTTGGGGGTTTCCTTTTTGCATAAGGATGTATATAATAGAATCACGATCTTATCGCCAGAATGGAGCCAGTTAACGGAGGAGACAGACATGACAAGAGACAATGCCCGCGAGATTGCGGTACATCTGATATTTTCCCTGGGATTCGGGACACAGAGCGCGGACGAGGTGCTGAAAAGCGAACTGAACCGGGAACGCTTTGGCGAGCTGGCCCAGGAGATGCCGATCTACGCCCAGTATCCCAATGAGAAGCAGGAGACCTATATCAAAAACCTGGTCCGGGGCGCCTTTGCCCACGGTCCGGAGCTGGACGACTACATCAGCCGTTATGCGGTGGGCTGGTCCTTTGAGCGGATCCCCCGCATGGCGGCGGCCATCATGCGGACGGCTATGTATGAGATCCTGTATATGCCGGACATCCCCAACGCGGCCGCCATCAACGCGGCGGTGGAGCTGACCAAGCAGTATGAGCCCCAGGAGGTGGCGGCCTTTGTCAACGGGATCCTGGGGTCCTTTGTCCGGGCGGAGTTTCAGGACACGCCGGCCAAGCCGGAGAAGGCGGCGGCCAGGACTGAGACCGCGCCGGAGGCGTGACCGTGCGGGTCTTGGGGCTGGACACCAGCAACTACACCACCTCCTGCGCCGTGTTTGACGGGGCGGGAGGCGTCAACCGGGGCCGGATCCTGGACGTCCGCCCCGGCGAGCTGGGTCTGCGGCAGAGCGATGCCCTGTTTCAGCACGTCAAGCGCCTGCCCGAGCTGCTGAGTGCTCTGGCGGAGGAGACCTCCCTGGAGGCGCTGGGCGCGGTGGGGGCAAGCACCCGCCCGCGGGCGGTGGAGGGCTCCTATATGCCATGCTTCCTGGCGGGAGCTTCCCAGGGGCAGAGCCTTGCCCATGTGCTGGGCGTCCCATTTTATGCCTTTTCTCACCAGCAGGGGCATCTGGCCGCGGCGGCCTGGTCCGCCGGACGGATGGACCTGCTGGACCGCCCTTTCCTGGCTTGGCACCTGTCCGGCGGCACCACGGAGCTGTTGCGAGCGGAGCCGGAGGAGGACGGCGTGGCCGTCCGGGCGGAGATCCTGGGTGGGACGACAGACATCTCCGCCGGACAGCTGATCGACCGCACCGGCGTGCTGCTGGGGCTCCAGTTCCCGGCGGGAAAGTCGCTGGACGCGCTCAGCGGGGAGGCGGACGCCTCCATGAAATACCGGGTCAAGCGGGACGGGCTGCGCTTCTCCCTGTCCGGGATGGAGAACCAGGTGAAGAAGCTGCTGGCGGACGGCGAGAAGCCGGCCAATATTGCCCGATTCGCCATCGACACAGTGACTGATGTGATCCTTCGGACCACCCGGGCGGCCCAGGAGGCATATCCGGGCCTGCCGGTGCTCTGCTCCGGCGGGGTGGCCTCCAACCGCCGCCTGCGGGGCGCGCTGGAGGAGGGCTGCGGCGCGGTCTTTGCCCAGCCTCAGTATGCCGCAGACAACGCCATGGGAACAGCCATCCTCACCTGGCGGGCCCTGGAGCGGGAGGCGGGACGATGAGCGCCCCCCGTCAGGAGCAGACAATCCTCACCCCCAGCCAGGTGGGCCAGTATATCAAGGGTTTCATGGATCGGGACCGGGTCCTGTCCGGCCTGCTGGTGCGTGGGGAACTGTCCAACTATAAAATGTATCCCTCTGGACACCACTACTTCACCCTGAAGGACGGGGAGGGGGCGCTGCGGTGTGTCATGTTCCGGGGGGACGCCGCCTCCCTGCGCTTCCACCCGCAAAACGGGATGCAGGTCATTGCGGCGGGCCGGGTGACGGTGTTCCCACGGGACGGCCAGTATCAGCTCTACTGCGTCCGGCTGACGCCGGAGGGGGCGGGAGATCTGGCGGTGGCCTTTGAGCAGATGAAGGCCCGCCTGCACCAGGAGGGCCTGTTCGACCGGGCGCATAAGCGCCCCCTGCCGCGGATCCCGGGGCGGATCGCCCTGGTGACCTCGCCTGCCGGTGCGGCGGTACGGGATATGCTCCGGATCCTGGGGGCCCGGTGGCCCATGGCTCAGATCCGGATCCTTCCGGTGCGGGTCCAGGGGGAGGGGGCGGCGGAGGAAATCGCCGCCGCCATCCGGTGGGCCAACCTGCACCAGGCGGCCGACCTGATCATCACCGGTCGGGGGGGCGGCTCCATGGAGGACCTGTGGGCCTTTAACGAGGAGTGCGTGGCCCGCGCGGTCTATGACTCTCAGATCCCGGTGATCTCCGCCGTGGGACATGAGCCCGATGTGACCATCGCTGATTTTACGGCGGATCTGCGGGCGGCCACGCCCTCCAACGCGGCGGAGCTGGCGGTGCCCGACCAGAACGAGGTCTATGCCGCCCTGGCGTCGCTGGGGGCGCGCATGGAGCAGGCGTCCCGTCAGCGGCTCCTGCGGGAGCGCCAGCGGCTGGAGCGCCTGCGGGAGAGCCGGGTCATGGCCGATCCGCGGCGCTATTTTCAGGAGAAGCGCCTGCTGCTGGACTATCAGAGCCGCCGCCTGGGACACGGCCTGTCCGCCAGCGTATCCGGCCAGCGGGAGCGCTTTGCCCGGCTGGCCGCCGCACTGGACGCCCTCAGCCCCTTGAAGGTGCTGGGCCGGGGATACGCCATCGCCCAAAAGAAGGACGGGAGCGTGATCGCCTCGGTCCGGGACGCCTGCCCCGGGGAGCCCTTTTCCCTGCGGCTGTCGGACGGACAGGTGGAATGTGTGGTGTGTGAGCGGAAGACGAAGAACACCTGAGCAGGCCAGACTTTGTCCAAGGATTTGAACTGTTCAGTACCAGACCGTCGCTGGTCTGGAGAAAGGAAGGACCAATGCCCACGAAGAAAAAGCTGGATTTTGAGCAGTCCATGGCGCGTTTGGAGGAGATCGTGGGTCTGTTGGAGCGGGGGGACGCCCCGCTGGAGCAGGCCATGACCCTCTTTGAGGAGGGGGCCGGGATCCTGCGGCAGTGCTCCGCACTGCTGGACCAGGCGGAGCAGAAGGTGACCCTGCTGACGGCGGGACCAGATGGTCAGCCGGAGGAGCATCCCTTCGGAGAGGAGCGCTGAGCATGGAGCAGGATGTGTTCCAACAGAGACTGGAGGAGGACCGGAAGCTGGTGGAGGAGGCGCTGCACCGGGTCTGTCAGGGCTGGAGGCGGTATGCCGACCTGACGGAGGCCATGGAGTACTCTCTGCTGGCGGGAGGGAAGCGGATCCGCCCCGTGCTGGTGCTGGAGACCTGCCGCCTGTGCGGCGGAGATCCGGTCCGGGCGCTGCCACTGGCCTGCGGAGTGGAGATGATCCATACCTACTCCCTGATCCATGACGATCTGCCCGCCATGGACGACGACGACCTGCGGCGGGGCCGTCCCACAAACCACAAGGTGTATGGAGAGGCCACCGCCATCCTGGCCGGCGACGGTCTGCTCACAGCGGCCTTCGGGGTCCTGACCCAGGCAGAGCTGCCGGCGGAGCGGGTGGTGGAGGCTGTGTCCTGCCTGTCCCGGGAAGCGGGGCCGGAGGGCATGGTGGGCGGACAGGTCCTGGACATGGCCGGGGAGGGGAGAGCCCTGACCCGGGGAGAGCTGGAGCAGCTCCAGCAGCTCAAAACTGGGGCCCTGATCTCCGCGGCGGCCGAGCTGGGCTGCATCGCCGCCGGGGGGACGGAGGAGCAGCGCTGTGCCGTCAGAGAATACGCCCGGTGCATTGGCCGTGCCTTCCAGATCCAGGATGATATTCTGGATGTGACCAGCACCGATCAGGAGCTGGGCAAGTCTGTTGGCTCGGACCGTGCCAATGAGAAGAACACCTTTGTCACGGTTCTGGGTCTGGAGCGCAGCCGGGCTTTGGTAGAGGAACTGACCGGGCAGGCGGAGCAGGCGCTGTCCGGCTTCGGAGACCCGGGCTTCCTCCTGTGCCTGGCCCGGGCACTGGCGGGCCGCAGGAGCTGAGCCGGATCGGAACAGGACAAGCGGCCCTGTTAAAGAGGCAGGATACAATGGATCATACGGGTTTTTTGACTGGAAATCTGACTCTGGACCTGGCGATCCTGGCCTGGTCCGCGGCCCAGGTGCTGAAAACGCTGCTGCATTGGGTGACCAACCGGAACCTGGATCTGCGGAAGATGATCGGGAGCGGCAATATGCCCAGCTCCCACTCGGCCTTCATCTGTGCCGCGTCGGCCTCCATCGGGCAGGTCTGCGGCTGGCGGGACCCCCTGTTTTCCCTGTCGGCGGCCATTGCCCTGGTGGTGATGTACGACGCCTGTAATGTACGCCGGGCTGCGGGGGAACAGGCGAAGGTGATCAACTATGTCCGGGAGCACTGGGACGACCTGCCCCAGGAGCTGAAGGGGAAGAAACTCAACGAGGAGCTGGGGCACACCCTGCCCCAGGTGCTGATGGGCGCGCTGCTTGGAACGGCGATCGGGCTGGTTGGGCCCATGATCTGGTGAGGCGCGCGGCCCGGCGGAGATGTGAGGGATTCACTTGCAGGAACAGAAGGAAAAAACAGGGCCGCTGCTGGCGGACCTGAGCGACCAGGAGGCCGCGGCGCTGTGCCGGGAGCTCCGGGAGGAGCTGATCCGGGATGTGTCCCGGACAGGGGGGCATCTGGCCTCCAACCTGGGAGCGGTGGAGCTGACTGTGGCTATCCACCGGGTGTTCGATACCAGCCGGGACCGGCTGGTCTTTGACGTGGGGCACCAGTGCTATATCCATAAAATGCTCACCGGGCGGCGGGAGGAGATGGCTGGACTGCGCCAGTACGGCGGGATCGCCGGCTTCCCCAAGCCCGGAGAGAGCGTCCACGACGCCTTCATCGCCGGACATGCCTCCAATTCAGTGGCAGTGGCAGTAGGGATGGTCCAGGCACGGGCCGCCCTGGGCCAGGATTATCAGGTGGCCGCCCTCATCGGAGACGGGGCCCTCACCGGCGGCCTGGCCTATGAGGGGTTGTCTAACGGCGGGCAGTGCGGACAGCAACTGCTGGTTATCCTGAATGACAACGGAATGTCCATTGACCGGAACGTGGGCGCGGTGGCCCGGCATCTGGCGCAGCAGCGCCTGAAGCCCCAGTACCTCAGCTTCAAGCAGGGGTACCGGCGGTTTATGGGAGCCACCTGGCTGGGCCGGAAGATTTACCGGATGACCCATAGCGTAAAAAAGGCGCTGAAGCAGAGCCTCCTGCCGTGCAGTATGTTCGAGAATATGGGATTCACCTACCTGGGACCGGTGAATGGACACGATCTGCCGGAACTGACCAAGACGCTTCGGTACGCGGCAAGCCTGAAGGAGCCTGTCCTGCTCCATGTCAAAACTGTAAAGGGGAAAGGCTTTGCACCTGCGGAGCGTAACCCTGACGCATTTCACGGCGTGTCCCCCTTCGATCCGGAGACGGGCGCGCCCAGAAAATCGGGGGGAGAGAACTTTTCCCGGGTGTTTGGCCGCACGCTGGTCCGCCTGGCCCGGAACGACAGGCGTATCTGTGCCCTGACGGCCGCCATGGTGGGGGGGACCGGGCTGACCGCCTTTGCGGAGGCCTATCCCAAACGCTTTTTTGATGTGGGGATCGCCGAGGGCTGCGCGGCCTCTATGGCGGCTGGGATGGCCAAACAGGGGGCGGTGCCCGTGTTTGCGGTGTACTCCACATTTTTGCAGCGCAGCTATGATATGCTGCTCCATGATATAGCCATTGACGGGCTTCATGTAGTCCTGGCGGTGGACCGGGCCGGCTTAGTGGGGGATGATGGAGAGACCCATCACGGGGTATTCGACGTGGCCTATCTGAACAGCGTTCCTGGGATCACGGTGTATTCCCCCTCCAATTTCACAGAACTGGACCGGATGCTGGAGGCGGCAGTGTGCCGCTACACCGGTCCCGTGGCGGTACGCTATCCCAGAGGAGGACAGGGGTCCTTCCAGGCAGATGCGGGGGATGCCTCCGCCGTGGTCCTCCGCCATGGGACAGACATCACCCTGGCGGGCTATGGCATGGAGATCAACGACCTTCTGGAGGCGGCGGCCCGCCTGGAGGAGGCCGGGATCCAGGCAGAGGTTGTAAAGTGGAATATCATTACACCACTTGAGACAGAACTGTTGATCGAGTCGGTGCGCAAGACGGGCCATCTGTTGGTGGCGGAGGAGTGCGTGGAGCAGGGCTGCGTGGGCGTCCGGGCTCTGGCCGCTTTGGAGGCCTCCGGCACGGCGGCGAAGACTGCGCTGGTCAACTGCGGGACGGGATATGTGCCCCACGGAGCGGTCCCGATCCTGAAAAAAAGTCTGGGACTGGATGGAGCGGGGCTCTTCCGCCGGGCGATGGAGGTGCTGGGCCGTGAAGAATAAAAAGCGGCTGGATGTGGTGATGGTGGAGCGCGGGCTGGCGGAGAGCCGCCAGAAAGCCCAGGCGGTCATCATGGCCGGACAGGTATTCGTAGACGATCAGAAGGTGGACAAGGCGGGCGCTCCGGTGACGGAGGGCCAGAACGTGGAGATCCGGGGCAAGACCCTTCCTTATGTGAGCCGGGGCGGGCTGAAGCTGGAAAAGGCCATGCAGCTCTGGCCCATCGGGCTCCACGGCGCGGTGTGCGCCGACATCGGGGCCTCCACCGGCGGATTTACCGACTGTATGCTCCAAAACGGGGCACAGAAGGTCTATGCGGTGGACGTGGGGTATAACCAGCTGGACTACCGCCTGCGCACCCACCCCCAGGTGGTGTGCATGGAGCGGACCAATGCCCGTTATCTCACCCGGGAACAGATCCCGGATCCTCTGAACTTCTTTTCCGTGGACGTCTCCTTCATCTCCCTCAACCTCATCCTGCCCGCGCTGCGGCCCCTGATGCAGGAGACTGGGGAAGGGGTCTGCCTGGTAAAGCCCCAGTTCGAGGCGGGGAAGGACAAGGTGGGCAAGAAGGGGGTCGTCCGGGATCCGGCAGTCCATCTGGAGGTGCTGGAGCACTTTCTGGAGCACGCCGCCCATGCTGGATTCTCTATAAAGGATATTACCTTTTCCCCTATCCGCGGGCCGGAGGGGAACATTGAATACTTGGGCTATCTCTCGGTCCGGCAGGGCCCGGCATACAGCGGCGACCTGAGCGCACTGGTGTCGGCCTCTCACGGGGAGTTGAAGGGGGAGTAAGGCATGAGGATCATTTTAAGCTCCAACCCCTACCGGGACCGGGGCCTTCGGACCGCGCTGGAGGCGGACCGGATCCTGCGGAAGGCCGGCGCGGAGACGGTGCTGTGTCTGCCCTTTGTCCCCAAGAAGGGGGAGCGGCTGGATCTGCCCCGTCAGGCGGCCCTCCACAAGCTGGAGGAGGAGCTTCCTAAGGCGGACCTGCTGGTCTGCTTCGGCGGGGATGGGACCATCCTTCACGCCGCCCGGGACGCCACCCTCCACGGGGTGCCCATCCTGGGGGTGAACATGGGCAGCGTGGGCTTCATGGCGGAGCTGGAGCGGACGGAGCTCTCCCTGCTGGTCCCCCTGGCCAAGGGGCACTTTGTGACGGAGGAGCGGATGATGCTGGACATCCGGCTGCTTCGGGGGGAGAAACAGATCAGCCAGGACCTGGCCCTGAACGATGTGGTCTTTTCCAAGGGCTCCATGGCCCGGGTGGCGGAGGTGGAGGTACTGGCCGACCAGGTGATGGTCCAGCGGATCATGGGGGACGGGGTCATTGTCGCCACGCCCACAGGCTCCACCGCCTACTCCATGTCGGCGGGGGGGCCCATCGTGGAGCCGAACTGCCGGTGCATCGTGGTCACGCCCGTGTGCGCGCACCAGCTCAGCTCCCGGGCCATGGTGCTGGATGCCGGCCGGCGGATCACCGTGCAGATGCCCAAGGGGAGCCGGAAGCACCTCTATCTGTCGGTGGACGGGGGCAAGGTGATCCGCGTCACAGCCAATGAGCGGGTGGAGATCACACAATCCCAATGCAGTACGCGGCTGGTCCAGCTGGCGGGCCGGAGTTTTTATCAGGTCACCAATCAGAAGTTAGGAGGGTATGTGCCATGAAGCGTGCGCGTCAGACGGAGATCCTGAACATCATTCAAAGCGTGGATGTGGAGACCCAGGAGCAGCTGCTGGATGAGCTGCGGGCCAGGGGCTATTCCGCCACCCAGGCCACGATTTCCCGGGACATCAAGGAGCTGCGGCTGGTAAAGGAATTGGCCGGCGGCGGCTACCGGTATGCGTCCTCCGACCGGCGGGGCCTGGCGGACTCCGACATCCGGCTTCGGAACATTTTTAAGGAGGGCGTCACCTCGGTGGACGTGGCGCAGAACATCGTGGTGGTGCGGACCATGCCGGGGCTGGCCTCCGCGGCCTGTTCGGCCCTGGACAATATGGACATATCGGGCATGGTGGCCAGCCTGGCGGGGGATGATGTTGGGATTCTAATTATGCGGGATAACGATCTGGCGGAGCAGTTCATCCAGGAGGTCCACAAGCTGCTGAAGTGATCCGCTGTCTGGAAGGAAATGAGGGAGTGCAATGCTTTCCTTGCTGCATATCGAGAATATCGCGCTGATTGAGTCGGCGGACATCCGCTTTGAGGCGGGCTTCAACGTCCTCACCGGCGAGACCGGGGCGGGCAAGTCCATCGTCATCGACTCCATCGGCGCGGTGCTGGGGGAGCGGACCAGCCGGGAGCTGATCCGCACCGGGGCGCGTTCTGCCCTGGTCACGGCGGTGTTCACCGGGGTCCCGCCCCTGGCCTGGCTGGTGGAGAACGGGTTTTCCACCGGCCGGGAGGAGCTGCTGCTCCAGCGGGAGCTTCAGGGGGACGGTCGGAACGTGTGCCGGGTGGACGGCCGGCTGGTCACCGTGGCCCAGCTGCGGGAGCTGGGACGGCAGCTGCTGAACATCCACGGCCAGCATGACGGGCAGCAGCTGCTGGATCCGGCCAGCCACCTGGGCTATTTGGACCGGTTTGGGCGGCACGAGCCGCTTTTGGAGGAATACCGGGCGGCCTATCACAGCTGGCATGACCTGCGGAAGCGGATCGCCGCCCTCCAAATGGATGAGGCGGAGCGCTCCCGCCGGGTGGACACGCTGAATTATCAGATCCGGGAGCTGGAGCGGGCCGAGCTGCGTCCGGGGGAGGACGAGGAGCTGGACGCCCGCAGGACGCTGCTGCGCAGTGCCGGAAAGCTGATGGAGGCGGTGCGGATGGCGGAGTTTGCCCTGTCCGGGGACGAGGACAGCGCCGGAGCCTGCGCCCTGGTGGCCGATGCGGAGGGCGCGGTCCAGAGCGTCTCCTCCATCAGTCCGGAGCTGGGGGAGCTGGGAGAGCGGCTCACCGCCCTGCGGTGTGCCGCCGACGACGCGGCGGACAGCCTCCGGGACCTGAGCCGGACCTTCGACTTCTCGCCGGGCGAACTGGACGAGGTGGAGGAGCGGCTGGACCTGCTCTACCGCCTGCGGAAGAAGTACGGTCCCACAGTGGAGGAGATGCTGGCCTATCTGGATCGCTGCCGGCAGGAACTGGATCAGATCCAGTACGCCGATGACACCATCGCCCGCCTGGAAAAGGAACTGGGCAAGGCGGAGAAGGAGGCTCGGAAGCGGGGACAGGCCCTGTCCCAGGCCAGACAGACTTCGGCCCAGTCCCTGAGGGACCGGGTGCAGGAGGAACTGCGCCAGCTGGATATGCCCAAGGTCCGCTTTGAGGTGGAATTTGCCCCCAAGGGCGGGGAGGCCGGGATGGACGAGACCGGGGTGGACGAGATCCAGTTCCTCATGTCGGCCAACCTGGGGGAGGCGCTCAAGCCCATCCAGAAGGTGGCCTCCGGCGGCGAGCTGGCCCGGATCATGCTGGCGCTGAAAAACGTGTTGGCAGAGGGGGACGAGATCGGCAGCCTGGTCTTTGACGAGGTGGACACGGGGGTGTCCGGCCGGGCGGCCCAGAAGGTGGCGGAGAAGATGGCTCAGGTGGCCCAGCACAAGCAGGTGCTGTGCGTGACCCATCTGCCCCAGATTGCAGCTATGGCGGACACCCACTTTGCTGTGAGCAAAGGGGAGCGGGGTGGACGGACCTACACCGCGCTGGAGCGGCTGGACCGGACCCGCCGGCGGGAGGAGCTGGCCCGCCTCATCGGAGGGGCGTCCGTCACACCCGCTCTGCTGGAGAGTGCGGAGGAGCTGCTGGCTCAGGCGGAACAGATCCGGAAACACATGGTCGGAGAGACGCAGTAGACATGAACGCAACAGACACCTACGCTTTTGTGGGTGTCTGCTGTTTTTTCTGGATGGGCCTGGGACGGTGGGGTTCCGGCAAAAAAGAATGGAATTCTTTCTATAAAAATCTTTCATTTTCTGCTGTGGTTTGGTATAATAAAAAACCGTCTATGCCGCCGGACAGAGGACCGGCGGCGAGGGATGGAATGATCCGGGAGAGGAGCGGTCAGTTTGTTTGTATTGCTGTTTCTGCTCTGGCTGGTGCTGAACGGGGGCTGGAGCCTCCAGATCGTGGGGGCCGGGGTGCTGGCGGCCGGCCTTGTGGCCTGGGGCTGCCAGCGGGTGCTTGGTCTGCCCTTCTGGGGCGGGCGGAAGCTCTGGCAGAGGATTTTACGCGCGGTGGGGTATCTGCCCCTTCTTCTGCGGGAGGTGTGGACCGCGAATCTCCAGGTGATCCTCCGCATCCTGTGTCCCGGGCGGCGGAGGGGCGCGCCCCGCCTGAGCTGGGTGGACCCCGGCCTGAGGGAGCCGGGGACGCAGTTCCTGCTGGCCAACTCCATCACCCTGACGCCGGGGACCGTGACGGTGGCGCTCCACCGGGGGCGGCTGTGCGTCTACGCGCTGGATCAGGAGTTCGCCGCGGGGGTCAAGGATTCTGAATTTGTCCGGCGGCTGCGCCGGTGGGAGGGAAAACAGGATGGCTGAGTGTACGCCTGAGCTGCGGGTCTGTTTGAGCACAGCGCTCTGTCTGCTGACTGGGGTCATGCTGGCCTGTCTGGTGCGGGCCATCCGGGGGCCCCGGTATACCGAGCGGCTGGTGGCGCTGAACCTGATCTGCACCGTGGTGGTGCTGATGGTGTGTATCCTGTCCTATCTGCTGGAGGCGGCATATCTGGTGGATGTGGCGATCCTGTACGGGCTGCTGAATCTGCTGGCGGTGGCGGTGCTCAGCCGCATTTCAGTCCGCCGGCACCGGGAGAAGAGGGGGGAGGAGCCATGACGGTGCGGAGTTTCGCGGCGGTGTGTCTGCTGGCCCTGGGCGTGCTGGTGGTGGTGATCGCCGCGGTAGGGATGTTCCGCTTCCGGCGGACGCTGGAGCTGCTCCAGGCCAGCGCGCTGGCGGATACCCTGGGACTGCTGCTGATCCTGGCGGGCCTGGCCCTGCTGTGCGGCTTTACGGTCCACACGGCCAAGCTGGTCCTGCTGGTGGTCATCCTGTGGGCGGTGAACCCGGTGTCCGCCCACCTGATCGCCCGGATGGAGGTCATTACCGGGCTGGGTATGGAGCCGGACCATTTGCAGGAGAAAGGAGAACAGGAACTGTGACTGGATTGGAGTTGCTGCTGTTGTCATTTTTGATCTTCTGCGCTGTGGCCACGGTGTTGTGCCGGCGGCTGGTGTCGGCGGTCATTATTTTTATGTCCTACTCCGCTGTGATGTCCATTTTATGGTTTTTGCTGGAGTCGCCGGACCTGGCCATCACAGAGGCCGCCGTGGGCGCCGGGGTGACCAGCCTGCTGTTTTTCCTCACACTGCGGAAGATCAATGCCCTGAAAGGAATGGAACGGGATGAAGAATGAGACCCGGAACGAGGGCTGGTACGGGCGGTTTCTGCACTGGGCTGGCGGAGAGGAGCCGGACGGCCCGGAGGGGCCGGAGGATCCGGAGCGCCAGGAATTTTTGGAGTATCTGGAGTACATCGAGGCCCACGGGGACATGGAGTTCGGAGCCTATCGCCTGATGCGCTATCGGGAGCGCCGGGAGAAGGGAATGGAGGGCGCGCAGCCCCCAGCGGACCGGCCTGCGGAGCGGCGGGAGGTCCGGCGGCCCGCCCGAAGACGGCGGCCCGGGGCGCTGCGGCGGCAGCTGCGCCTCTACCGGGGACTGAGCGTGTGTGTGATCGCGGTGCTGGCCGGCATTTTTCTGCTGACCGCCGCAGCTATGCCCAGCTTTGGGGACCCGGAGGCCCCCGCCATGAACGAGGTGGCCCGCCGCTATCTGGAGGACGGCGTGGAGGAGACTGGTGCGGTGAATGCGGTGGCGGGGATGATCCTGGAGTACCGGGCCTTCGACACCTTCGGAGAGTCGGCGGTCCTCTTTGCGGCGGCGGGGAGCACCCTGCTGCTGCTACACAGCCCCCGGCTGCGGGTGCGGACCTTCCGGGGGCCGGATGCGCTGATGTCCCTGCTGGGGCGCGGACTGCTCCCGGCAATCCTGCTGTTTGGGATCTATGTGATCGTCAACGGCCACCTCAGTCCCGGCGGCGGATTTTCCGGCGGGGCCGTGCTGGGCGGCGGACTGATCCTGGCCTCCCTGGTGCTGGGGGAGGAGCGGATGGCACAGCTTCTGTCCACCCGGCGCACCACCCGCCTGACGGTGTTCTGTCTGCTGGCTTATGCGGGGATGAAGGGCTATTCCTTCTTCACTGGAGCCAACGGGGTGGGCTGGGAGATCCCGAAGGGGACGCCTGGGGAGATCCTCAGCGGCGGCCTGATCCTGCCGCTGAATCTGTGTGTGGGCGTCATCGTCGCCTGTACCATGTATACCTTTTATATTCTGTTTTTGGGAAGGGAGGAGTGAGCCATGCTGGAGGTTTTGGTGGAACAGCGGTTTTATGTGACGGCGGTACTGCTGTTCAGCGTAGGGCTTGCCGCCCTTCTGCTCCATCCAAATCTGATCAAGAAGATCATCGGCCTGAATTTGATGGACACGGCAGTGTTCCTTTTCCTGGCGGCTATGGGCTATGTGGACGGAGGGAAGGCCCCCATGGTGGAGCCGGGGGCGGAAGCGGCCGCCTATATCAATCCGGTGCCCGGCGGACTGGTGCTCACCGGGATCGTGGTGGCGGTGAGCACCACGGCCCTGTTTTTGGCACTGACCCACCGGCTGTATCAGAAGTACCACAGCGTCAATTTGGATGTGATCCTGATGCTGGCCCGGAGGGGAACGGAAGAAGAGTGACAGAATAAGTTGACGCAGAAGAGGTGAAAAGGAATTGTCCTTGTCGTATAACATCCCCTTTCTCAGCATCATGCTCACCCTGGTCAGCGGGATCCTGGTCCCCCTGATCCGGCGGGAGGGCGGGGCGCTGCGGCTGATCCGCGGGGTGCAGCTGGGTGTGGCGGGGCTGTCCGCACTGCTGCTGGTGCGTCTGAGCGGGGCGGGGGCCAGCTTCTCCTATCCCATGGGGCATATTCCGGCCCCCTGGGGCAACGAGCTGCGGGCGGGTCCCCTGGAGGCCCTGCTGGCCCTGACCTTCAGCGTAGTGATGCTGCTTTCCCTCAGCGGCGGAGCGGAGGATCTGCGGCGGGACGTCCGGCCGGACCGGCAGGGCTGGTACTGCCTGCTGATGCAGCTGCTGTTCGGGGCGCTGCTGGCCATGGTGTATACCGACGACCTGTTCACCGGCTATGTGTTTGTGGAGATTGCGGCTGTGACCGCCTGCATCGCGGTGGCCGCCAAGGAGAGCGGGCGCTCGGTGGTGGCCGCCATCCGGTATCTGATCTTCAGCTGTCTGGGTTCCGGTCTGGTGCTGCTGGGCATTGCTATGCTGTACTGCATCACGGGACAGTTGCTGTTTTCCGGACTGGAGGAGGCGGTGGCCCGGCTGGTCCAGTCGGGGGAGTACAGCCTGCCTCTGGTGGTGTCCGCCCTGCTGATGACGCTGGGCCTGTCCATCAAGAGCGCCCAGTTCCCCTTTCACGCCTGGCTTCCGGACGCCCATGCCAGCGCCACCACCGCATCCAGCGCCATTCTGTCCGGCCTGGTGCTGAAGGGCTACCTGGTCCTGCTGCTGAAGCTGATCCTGCGGGTGTTCGGTCCGGCGCTGATCGTCTCCACCTATATCGACGATCTTCTCTTTCTGCTTGGGCTGACGGGGATGCTGTTTGCCTCGGTGGCCGCCCTGCGGCAGGAGGAGGTCAAGCGGATGATCGCCTACTCCTCTTCGGCCCAGATCTCCTATATCTTTCTGGCCCTGGGTCTGGGGAGCGAGGCGGGATGGACGGCGGCCTGTTATCAGATCCTGGCCCATGCCATGACCAAATCCATGATCTTCGTGGGTGCAGGGGAGATGATCCGGGCCTCCGGCGGCCACTACTGGGGGGAGCTGCGGGGCGCGGCCCGGCTGGCCCCTCTGGGAGGCGCGGCCTTTACAGTGGGCGGCCTGTCCCTGTGCGGCCTGCCCCTTCTGGCGGGGTTTTCCGCCAAGTACTGCATTGCGGCGGCGGCGCTGGACGCGGAGTGGCAGACTGCGCCCGCCCTGTTTGGGCTGGCGGCCAGCTCTGTGCTGAATGCGATGTACTATATCCCGGCTATTTTGGCCATCTGGGGCCGGGCGCGGGCCAATGAAGACGCACCGCTGGTCTGGATGCGGGGGAATGGGGAGGGCAAGTGTGCCATCCTGCTGTTCCTGGCGGGCAACCTGCTGCTGGGGACCGCCTTTGGGCCTGTCCGCGGGCTGATCCAGCAGGGGCTGTCCCTGTTTTGACTGAACACCCATGACGGAGGAGGAAATTGACCATGTGGAGAGGCTGGCTGCTGCTGCCCATTCTGCTGCCCGTGCTGGGCGGGATCGGCGTGCTGGGGATCCATACCCTGCGGGTGCGCCGGCGGACAGTCTCCCTGCTGCTGGCGGTCCAGCTGCTGGTGGTGGCCGCGGTGTTCCGCATGGAAGGGGAGCCCTTTGTGTTCCTCACCCTGACGGAGGGGGTGCGGTTCGTGCTGCGGCCGGACGCGCTGGGCCGCCTGTTTGCCGAGCTGATCTGCGCGGTGTGGTTCGCAGTGGCCTTTTTTGCCTTTGAGTACATGAACCACGAGGGGCACCGGGAACGCTTTTTCGGGTTCTACCTGCTGACCCTGGGGGCGCTGATGGGGGTGTGTCTGGCGGGCAACCTGGTGACCCTCTACCTGTTCTATGAGATGATGACCCTGCTGTCCGTCCCATTGGTGCTCCATATCGGGACCCGAAAGGCCTTTGACGCCGCCTACCGCTATCTGGGCTTCTCTGTGACCGGGGCGGGTCTGGGACTGCTGGGGCTGTTCCTCCTCCAGGGCTTCTGCACCACGGATCTGTTCACTCCGGGCGGTGTGCTGGACCCGGCGCGGGCGGCACAGGACCGTGGGCTGCTGCTGGCGGTGTTCTTCGTGATGGCGGTGGGCTTCGGCTGTAAGGCGGGGATGTTTCCCCTCCACGCCTGGCTGCCCATCGCCCACCCGGTGGCCCCGGCGCCCGCCTCGGCGGTGCTGTCCGGCCTGATCACCAAAATGGGAGTGCTGGCCCTCATCCGGGTGGCGTACTACCTGTTTGGCTGGCCTTTCCTGGATGGGAGCTGGGCGCAGCGGGCGGTGCTGGTGCTGGCGCTGATCACGATCTTTCTGGGGTCTACCCTGGCTATGCGGGAGGATACCCTGAAAAAGCGCCTGGCCTACTCCACCGTCAGCCAGGTCTCCTATGTGATCTTTGGCCTGATGCTCTTTCACCCCATGGCCCTGGAGGGGGCCCTGTTCCAGGCGGTGTTCCACGCTCTGGCGAAAAATGCCCTGTTTATGGCCACCGGCGCCATCATTTACAAGACCCACCTCACTCAGGTGTCCCAGATGCGGGGGGTGGGCAGCGCCTACGGGATCACCATGTGGTGCTTTACACTGGCCTCCCTGTCCCTGATCGGGATCCCGCCCACCGGGGGCTTTGTGAGCAAATGGCTGCTGGCCGAGGGCGCGCTGTCGGCGGGGGAGGGCTCCCTGGCCTACTGGGGCGTTGGGGTGCTGATGGTGTCCGCCCTGCTGACGGCGGGCTATCTGCTGCCCATCGTGACCGCAGCCTTTTTCCCGGGTGAAAAATTTGACCACCGGGCGGTGATGCGCCAGCAGGATACCTGGCTGATGTGGATCACGCTGTGTGCCCTGACTGCCGCTGTAGTGGTGCTGGGGATGTTCCCCGGCCTGCTGGAGCCGGCGGTCCAGGCGGTCACAGGCCCACTCTTCGGAGGGGCTGCATGAGGAACGAGAGGAGGGAGAACGCGCTGTGCTGATGCTGCTTGCCATCCTGCTGCCCATTGCGGCGGGGGGCGTCCTTCTGGTCTGGCGGCCCCAGGACCCGCGGAGACGCCAGGATTTTGTGGTTGGCTCCGCCTGTGCCGGGGCGGCGGCCGCCCTGACTGCGGTGTTCACGCTGCGGGGGGAAGAGGTATTCCAGCTGCTGTCCCTGGGGGAGCGGCTGTCCATCGCCTTCCGGGTGGATGGGCTGTCCTGTATCTTTGCCGTGCTGGTGTCCGTCCTGTGGCCCCTGGCCTGTCTGTATGCGGCGGAGTATATGAGCCGGGAGGGAGGGGAGAACCGGTTCTTTGCCTTTTATCTGGCCAGCCTGGGGGTCACTTTGGGCATCGCTTTCTCCGCCAATGTGCTGACGATGTACTTTTTCTATGAGCTGCTCACCCTGTCCACCCTGCCCCTGGTGATGCACGCCCTGGACAGCAAGGCGCGGTATGCCGGACGGATCTACCTGACCTACTCCATGTGCGGCGCGGCCCTGGGCTTCATCGCCATGGTGCTGCTGCTGGAGCACGGTGGGATGTTCTTTCAATTCGGTGGGGGCGTCTCAGTTTTAGCTGGCAAGGAAAACACCTTGCGGGCAGCTTATGTGCTTGGATTTTTTGGCTTCGGTGTGAAGGCAGCGGTTTTCCCGGGGCACCGGTGGCTGCTGCGGGCCTCCGTGGCCCCCACGCCGGTGACCGCCCTGCTCCATGCGGTGGCGGTGGTGAAGGCTGGGGTGTTCGCGGTGACCCGCCTGACCTGGTACGGCTATGGGCCGGACCTCATTCGGGGCAGCTGGGCCCAGTACCTGGTCATGGGGGCGGCCATGTTTACCATCGCCTACGGCTCCGCCAAGGCCCTGCGTACCCAGCATCTGAAGCGGCGGCTGGCCTGGTCCACCATCAGCAACCTCTCCTATGTCCTGCTGGGGGTGACCACCCTGACCACGGCCGGCCTGACGGCGGGGATGGTCCACATGGTGTTCCATGCGGTGCTGAAAATCACCCTGTTTTTCTGCGTGGGAGCGGTCCACTATAAGCTCCACCGGGATTTTGTCCCGGATGTGGAGGGCTGCGGCGTACTGATGCCGGTGGTGTTTGGCTCCTTCACCGCGGCGGCCCTGGGCCTGATGGGGGTGCCGCCTCTGACCGGCTTCACCAGCAAGTGGATGCTGGCCACGGCTGCGGCGGGGCTGGGGACCTGGATGGGCTATCTTGGAGCCAGTGTGCTGATCCTGTCCGCGGTGCTCACCGCCCTGTACCTGATGCAGATCGTCCTGCTGGCCTTTTTCCCCAGACAGAACCGGCAGCTCTCCGTCCGGGTGCCCAAGCGGGCCCGGCGGGATCCGGGCCTGAGGATGACGGTGCCCATCACCGCCCTGGCGGCGGGCTCGGTGGCCCTGGGCCTGGGGGCCGGCCGTCTGGCCGGGACAGTTGCCGCCCTGCTGGGATAAAAAGGGCGGATCCTGTGAAAGTGAGGGGAAGGAATGTCCCAGTTTCTGCTGTTCCCGGTCTTTTTTCCGTTTCTGGCCGGGCCGTTTGCCTATTGGATCGGGTGCTGGTATGAGAAGGCGCGGAACACCTTTGTGATGTCTGCGGCCGCGCTGGAGCTGTTTCTGGTGCTCACTCTTTGGACCAAGCCGGAGCTGGCCCAGGCCACTGCGGTGGTGGAGGGCTTCTGCGGCATGGGGATCCAGCTGCGCGCAGGGGGCTTTCACACCCTGATGGCCCTGCTGACGGCGACGGGCTGGATGGCGGCCACGGTGTTTTGCCGGGAGTACATGATTCACGTCCATAAGCGGAACCGGTTTTATCTCTTCTGGCTGATGACCCTGGGAGCCACCATGGGGGTGTTCCTGTCCGGCGACCTGTTTACCGCTTTCCTCTTTTTTGAGGTCATGTCCTTTACGTCCTTTGTGCTGGTGATCCAGACGGAGGAGTATCCCGCTTTGAAGGCGGGGGGGACCTATCTGGCCGTGGCGGTCATCGGCGGACTGGCGGCCCTGACGGGGCTGTTCCTCCTGTACCGCCAGCTGGGCACCTTGTCGCTGGACGCCATGGCGGCGGCCGCCGCCGGGGCGGAGGACCGGGGGCTGCTCTGGGTTGGCGGCCTGCTGGTGCTGGTGGGCTTCGGGGCAAAGGCGGGGGCGTTCCCGCTGCACATCTGGCTGCCCACCGCCCACCCGGCGGCCCCTGCGCCGGCTTCGGCGGTGCTGTCCGGCGTCATCACCAAGACGGGGATATACGGGGTCCTGGTGCTGTCCACCACCGTCTTTCTCCATGATAAGCAATGGGGGATGCTGCTGGCCGTGCTGGGCGCTGTGACCATGGTGCTGGGGGCGGTGCTGGCGGTGCTGTCCGTGGACTTGAAGCGGACCTTGGCCTGCTCTTCCATCTCTCAGATCGGGTTCATCCTGGTGGGGACCGCCATGCTGTGTCTGCTGGGGGAGCACAACGCCCTGGCAGTGGACGGGACCATCCTGCATATCCTGAACCACTCGCTCATCAAGATGGTCCTCTTCCCGGCGGCGGGGATCATCCATCTCACCACTCATTCCTTTGATTTGAACGACATCCGGGGGTTTGGACGAGGAAAACCCCTGTTGGCTCTGGTCATGGGGATGCCCATGCTCAGCCTGGCGGGCGCGCCTGGGCTGAACGGCTATGTCAGCAAGACCCTGCTCCACGAGAGCATCGTGGAATATATCCATCTTGCAGGGGAGGGGGCGGCGCTGTTTCAAGTGCTGGAGGCCCTGTTCCTGTTCAGCGGCGGCCTGACCATGGCCTATATGCTGAAGCTGTTTATCTGCCTGTTTCTGGAGCGGAACGCCCTGCCCGAGGAGGTCCTGGCCCGGAAGTGGCGGCAGGAGGGGGAGCACTACGTTGCCCCGGCCTCGGTGGGGGTCCTGCTGGCCTATCTGCTGGTGATGCTGCGCTTTGGGACGGATCCCGGCGCGGCTATGGACCCCATCGCGGCCTTTGCCCGGGATTTTCTGGGGGGGACGGCCCCCGCCCATGCGGTGGACTACTTTGCCGCAGTCAATCTGGAGGGGGCGGCGGTCTCCGCGGCCATAGGCGCGGGGGTCTACCTCCTGGTGGTTCGCACCCTGCTGATCCGGCGGGGTAGATATGTGGATCCCATCCCGCCCTGGCTGGATCTGGAACGGGGACTGTACCGTCCGGCCCTGCGGTTTCTGGCCCAGACAGCCATTGTTTTGGCGACATTGGTTGACCGGCTGGGTCCCCGGCTGCTGTTCCACGGGATCCCGTGCCTGTTCCAGCGCCTGCGCCTGTGGTGGACCGGTACTCGGGACCAGCTTCTGCTCCTGTTGACCGGAGAGGTCTATTCCCCCCGCCCCACAGTGGAGCAGGCGGCGGACGACTTTCATTTCGCCCGGTATGAGGACGAGCCCCGCCGTCTGGTGGGCTTCACCCACTCCCTGGCATTCGGCCTGCTGCTCACCGGGCTGGGCCTGGTCTTCGGCCTGCTGTTCATTCTGCTGCACTGAGCGCGGTCCCCTTACAGCTCCTTTCGGATCTGACGCAGTGCGTTTTTCTCCAGGCGGGAGACCTGGGCCTGGGAGATGCCGATCTCCTCAGAGACCTCCATCTGGGTCTTGCTGTGGTAGAAACGCATGGACAGGATCTTTTGCTCCCTGGGGGTGAGGCGGGAGACCGCCTCCTTCAAGGCGATGCGCTCCAGCCACATCTCGTCGGTATTTTTGCTGTCCTTCACCTGGTCCATGACGCAGACGGTGTCCCCGCTGTCGGAGTAGATGGGTTCATACAGGGAGACGGGCTCCAGGATGGCGTCCAGGGCAAAGACCACGTCCTCACGCTTGATGTCCAGGATCCGGGCGATCTCGTCCACCGTAGGCTCCTTTTGGTGCTTGGCCAGATAGGCCTCCTTGGCCTGGAGCACTTTATAGGCGGTGTCCCGCATGGCGCGGGATACCCGCATCGTGCTGTTGTCCCGGAGATACCGGCGGATCTCTCCCACGATCATGGGTACGCCATAGGTGGAGAAGCGCACATCCAGGTCGGTGTTGAAGTTATCAATGGCCTTGATCAGGCCGATACACCCCACCTGGAACAGGTCGTCCACATTCTCCCCGCGGTTGGAGAATTTATGGATCACCGACAGAACCAGCCGCAGATTGCCGGCGATCAGCTCTTCCCGCGCCTGCCGGTCCCCGGCCTTGGCCCGGCGGAGGAGCGCCTGGGTCTCTTCATTTTTCAGCACCTTCAGCTTAGCGGTGTTGACACCACAGAGCTCCACTTTGTTTTGCATCCTTCAAAAACCTCCTGCCCGGGTAACGCTGTACTTCCAGTATCTCCCGGACGGGAGGTTTCATACTGTCCCGGCTGCCGGATATTTTTTTATGTCAGACCGGTTTCGATGGATTTCTTATGGAGGGCAGTGGACTATCCAAGGGCCACGTCCAGGATCATCATGATCAGGAAGCCGGCCATGACGCCGAAGGTGCCCCCATGGGTCTCATGGTCGTGGCGAAGGTTGGCCTCTGGAATGAGCTCCTCCACCACCACATAGAGCATAGCTCCGGCGGCAAAGGAGAGCAGCCAGGGCATCAGTGGCTGGACGGTCCCCGCGGCCAGGACGGTGAGCAGGGCGGCAATGGGCTCTACGATGCCGGAGGCGGCGCCCATCAGAAAGGCCCGGGCGCGGCCCATGCCGGCCTGCCGCAGGGGGAGGGAGATGGCGGCGCCCTCGGGGAAGTTCTGGATCCCGATGCCCAGGGCCAGGGCCATAGAGGCAGGGAGCAGGGTGATGTCCGCCTGGGCAGCCAGGGCGAAGGAGATGCCCACGGCCATCCCCTCCGGGATGTTGTGCATGGTGATGGCCAGCACCAGCAGGGTGTTCCGGCGGCCGCGCTCCCCGGACCCGCGGTCCAGAAGCTCCGGCGTGAGGTGGGGGAGCAGAACGTCCATCCCGGCCAGAAAGGCGATGCCCAGGACGGAGCCCCCCGCCGCGGGGAGCCAGCCGGTGCCGCCGGCGGCCTGCGACTGTTCGATGGCGGGGATCAGGAGCGACCACATACTGGCGGCGATCATCACGCCGGCGGCGAAGCCCAGCATGATTCGGTGCAGTCCGGCGCTGGCCGTCCGGCGGAAGAGAAAGACGGTGGCCGCCCCCAGGGCGGTCATCAAAAAGGTGAAGCCGCTCCCGCAGGCGGCCCATAGAAGTGCTTGTGTCAACATGAGGTTCCTTTCCCGGCGCGGCGGCGGTCTGCTCTCTGGGAAGAGGGGAAAAACGCCCGGAGACCTTCCGGTCCGCACCGCTGTAATGAGGCTGTGCCGGTTCAGCCTATGAGGGCGGGGGAGAGGGGGTGCGGGGTCCCGGAAAAAAATTTGCCGGACCCACTAGGCAAAAGGGGAGAATTATATTAAAATAGAAAAGAACGAAGTTTGAAAAAACACGCAAGGAGGGAATTCGGGTGGAAAATCCGAAGTATAAACGTGTGCTGCTGAAGATTAGCGGCGAGGCTCTGGCCGGGGACGCGACCCGGGGGCTGGACTTTAATGTGATCGGCCAGGTGTGCGACGTGGTCAAGCGCTGTGTACAACTGGGCGTGCAGGTGGGCATTGTCGTGGGCGGCGGCAACTTCTGGCGCGGAGTCAAGGACGGCGGGGACCGGATGGTCCGGGTCCGGGCTGACCACATGGGGATGCTGGCCACCGCCATCAATGCCCTGGCTGTGGCCGATGTGCTGGAGCAGAAGGGCGTGGAGGTCCGGGTGCAGACCGCCATTGAGATGCGCGCCATGGCGGAGCCCTATATCCGCTCCAAGGCCATCCGCCACCTGGAGAAGGGCCGCGTGGTCATCTTCGGCTGCGGGACCGGGAACCCCTTCTTCTCCACGGATACGGCGGCGGTGCTCCGGGCGGCGGAGATCGACGCCGATGTGATCCTGCTGGCCAAAAATATCGACGGCGTGTACTCTGCAGACCCCAGGAAGGTGCCCGACGCGGTGAAGTACGATTCCATCACCTATTCGGACGTGCTGGCCCAGCGCCTCCAGGTCATGGACTCCACCGCCACCTCGCTGTCTATGGACAATAAGATCCCTGTGCTCCTGTTTGCCCTGAAGGACCCGGAGAACATTCTGCGGGCTGTGATGGGTGAGAAGATCGGTACGATTGTCCAGGGCTGAGTCCCCGGACAGGAAAATCAAACGGAAAGGAAGATCAGACCAATGAGCGCCGAGACAAACGTGTATGATCAGAAAATGCTGAAGACCATCGAGGTCGTCAAGTCCAACTTTGCCTCCGTCCGGGCGGGCCGGGCCAACGCCGGTGTGCTGGACCGCATCACCGTGGAGTACTATGGAACGCCCACCCCCCTGAATCAGGTGGCCGCGATCTCCTCCCCGGATCCCCGGACGCTGGTGATTCAGCCCTGGGACGGAAGCCTGCTGAAGGCCGTGGAGAAGGCAATCCAGACCTCCGACCTGGGCATCAACCCCCAAAACGACGGGCGTGTGGTCCGCCTGGCTTTCCCGCAGCTGACGGAGGAGCGCCGCAAGGATCTGACCAAGCAGGTGCGTAAGTACTGTGAGGAGGGCAAGGTTGCCCTTCGGAACATCCGCCGGGACGCCATGGAGGACTTCAAGAAGAAAAAGAAGGCCGCCGAGATCACCGAGGATGACCTGAAGCAGCTGGAGAAGGAGCTTCAGGATATGACCGATAAGCACTGCAAGGACATCGATGAACTGACGGTCAAAAAAGAGCAGGAGCTGATGGCTGTCTGACACACAGGGACCTCCGGCGGGCCGGAGGCTCGGGGTGCGGGATGCCTGGGGGCCCAAGGGGTCCAGGCGTTCTGCACCCCCCTGTGTGTGGTGGGGGCCAACGGCCCCCCGGCAAGATCACACTGCGGAGTTTTGACTGTCTGGAAGGATCACATATTATGCTCTTTTTTAAACCAGCGGAGGAGGTCCAGGCGGATCTGTCCTGCCTGCCCCGCCACATCGCCATCATCATGGATGGAAACGGCCGTTGGGCCAGGAAGCGGGGCCTGCCCCGCACCGCCGGACACGCCGCCGGGGCGGAGACCTTCCGCACCATTGCCACCTACTGCAAGGAGATCGGACTGGAGTATCTGACGGTATACGCCTTTTCCACCGAAAACTGGAAGCGTCCGGCGGAGGAGGTGGGAGCCATCATGGGGCTGCTGAAAAAGTATCTCCTGGAGGCCATCGGCCAGATGGAGCGGGACCGGGTGAAGATGGAGTTTTTTGGAGACCTGTCCCCGCTGCCCCAGGAGCTCCGTGACCTGTGCCAGCGCACCCGGGAGATCTCCACCCACTATGAGGGGTGTCAGGTCAACATCTGCCTCAATTATGGAGGCCGGGATGAGCTGCTGCGGGCCGCCCGTGCCTATGCCCAGGAGTGTCTGGAGGGGAAGGCGGACCCCAACCATCTAAGTGAGGCCCAGTTCTCCGGCTATCTGTTTTCCCGGGGGGTGCCGGACCCGGATCTCATCATCCGGCCCAGCGGAGAGCTGCGGCTGTCCAATTTCCTGCCGTGGCAGTCCGCCTATTCGGAATTTTATTTCACAGACGTGCTGTGGCCCGACTTCTCCAAGGAGGAGCTCCACCGGGCCATCGCGGCCTATCAGAGCCGCAGCCGCCGATTTGGAGGTGTATGATTTGGTCACACGGATCGTTGTATCAGTGGTGCTGGCCCCGCTCTTTTTTGTGATCCTGTTTTTCCTGCCTCCGGTGTATCTGGCGGTGCTGATGGCCGCCATCTGTGCCCTGGCCTCCTATGAGCTGCTGCGGGCCACCGGCGTGGCCCCTCACAACGGGCTGTATGGCTTCACGGCCGCGGCCGCGGCAGCCATCCCCCTGGGGCAGTGGCTGGGGCGGGGGGCCCTGGTGGCAGGGATCGCCGCTGTGCTCCTGGTGGTCACACTGTTTTACATCGCCATCCGGCTGTACGATGAGGAGCAGGCCATCCGGGTGGAGGACGTGCTGCTCTGCTTCTTCGGCGGGCTGATGATCCCCATGGCCCTGTCCACTCTGGTGGTGCTGAAGGGGATGGAGCATGGCCGCTACCTGGTCCTCCTTCCGGTGCTCTGTGCATTCCTGACGGACGGAGGGGCCTATTTTGCCGGGGTCTTTCTGGGAAAGCACCGGGGGATCACCAAGGTCAGCCCCAATAAATCCCTGGAGGGATACATTGGCGGGATCCTGTCCGGCGCGCTGTTCCTGCTGCTGTACGGGGTGATCCTGCGCCAGTTCGCGGGGCTGGAGGTCTCGCTTCCGGTGATGGCGGTGTACGGTCTGCTGGGCAGCGCGGTGACCGAGCTGGGCGACCTGTCCTTCTCCCTGATCAAGCGGCAGTTCGGCATCAAGGACTATGGGAATCTTCTTCCGGGGCACGGCGGGATGCTGGACCGGTTCGACTCTATGACCTTCGCGGCCCCCACGCTGCTTATTCTGGTGACGCTGCTGCCGGCGTTTTGAGCGCTTCACAGGGAGCCCTGTTCCTGTCCGTCCATGTGTATAGGAAGGGATTTTGATATGAGCAAACGAATTTCGATCTTAGGTTCCACAGGCTCCATCGGGCGGCAATCATTGGACGTGATTGCCGCCTGCGGCATGGAAGCGGCCGCTCTGACGGCCAACTCCAACGCGGCGCGGATGGAGGAGCAGGTTCGGCAGTTCAAGCCGGAGCTGGCGGTTATGATGGATGAGCGGGCGGCGGCCGACCTGCGGATCCGGTTGGCGGACACCCCGGTGCGGGTGGCCTCCGGCATGGAGGGCCTGCTGGAGGCGGCGGAGCTGCCCTCCGCCGATACGGTGCTCACGGCGGTGGTGGGGATGATCGGGCTGCGGCCCACCATGGCCGCCATTCGGGAGGGCAAACGCATCGCCCTGGCCAACAAAGAGACCCTGGTATGCGCCGGACAGCTGGTAATGGAGGAGGCGCGGGACTTCGGTGCGGAGATCCTGCCCGTGGACTCGGAGCACTCTGCGCTCTTTCAGTCCCTCCAGGGCTGCCGGGACCGGGGGGAGGTCCGGCGTCTCATCCTCACCTGCTCCGGAGGACCGTTTTTCGGAAAGACACGGACTGAACTGCAAGGGGTGACAAGGAAAGATGCTTTGCAGCATCCAAACTGGTCCATGGGGGCGAAGATCACCATTGACTCGGCTACGCTGATGAACAAGGGGCTGGAATTTATCGAGGCAATGCACCTGTACCAGGTGCCGCCGGAGAAAATTTCCATTGTGATCCACCGGGAGAGTATCATTCACTCCCTGGTGGAATACTGTGACAATGGAATGATTGCCCAACTGGGCGCCCCGGATATGCGCCTGCCCATTCAGTACGCTCTGACATGGCCCAGACGGACTGTGGGACCGGCTGATCCTCTGGATCTGTGCAGCTGCGGCCCGCTGACCTTTGCCCAGCCGGATCTGGATACCTTCCGCTGTCTGGACCTGGCCCTGAAAGCGGCCCGGACCGGGGGAACGGCGGGGGCCATCCTCAACGGGGCCAATGAGGCTGCGGTGGCCCTCTTCCTGGAGGACCGGATCGGCTTTTTGGAGATCGCGGACCGGGTAGCCCTGGCTCTGGACCGGGTCCCGGTGATCCAGGAGCCCTCCATGACCCAGATCCTGGAGGCGGACCAGGCGGCCCGGGAGGCCGTCCTCAGCGCCTGACAGGGGTTGGAATTTGAATCGTGTGGGAGGTCCTATGCTCTACATCATCTTAGCTGTCCTTATGTTTGGACTGCTCATCGCGGTCCATGAGTTCGGCCATTTTGCCTCCGCAAAGCTGTTTGGGATCCAGGTCAATGAATTTTCCGTTGGCATGGGACCGACTCTTTTGAAGAAACAAAAAGGGGAAACACTTTACAGTCTCCGTGCTCTGCCTATTGGCGGCTTCTGCGCTATGGAGGGGGAGGATGAGAAGTCCTCCAATCCCCGGGCCTTTGGCAACGCGGCGGCCTGGAAGCAGCTGGTGGTGCTGGCCGGAGGAGCGGCAATGAATTTCCTCACCGGTCTGCTGATCCTTCTGATCCTCTACGCCCCGGTCCAGGGATTTCGGATCCCGGTGTACAGCGGTGCGGAGCCGGGCTACGGGGCGGAGGACTGCGGGCTTCAGCCGGGGGACCGCTTTCTGTCGGTGGATGGACACAGAGTCCTGGTGTATGGAAACGTACCCCTCTATTTAAGCCGTGCAGGGGACCGTGTGGACCTGGTGGTAGAGCGAAATGGGGAGAAACTCCGGCTGGATGGGGTGTACCTGCCCTACCAGACCCGGGTGGATGAGAACGGGAACAAGACCCAGCGCCGGGGGATCAACATCGGCTGGGAGGTGGACCCGCCTACAGTGGGCAACAAGCTTCATTACACCTGGAACACTGCGGTGGACTATGTCCGCACGGTGTGGCTCAGCCTTGGAGAGCTGGTCCGGGGGGCGGTGGGCCTGCGGGATCTGTCCGGCCCGGTGGGGATCGTGAATACCATGTCTCAGGTGGGGAGCCAGTCGCCCACAGCCGCGGACGCGGCCCGCAGCCTGCTGGACCTGGCCGCCCTGATCGCGGTCAACCTGGCGGTGATGAACCTGCTGCCGCTGCCGGCGCTGGACGGCGGACGGATCTTTTTCCTGCTGCTGAATGGGGTGCTGTTCGCCCTGTTCCGAAAAAAGATCCCGGCGAAGTATGAGGGTTACGTCCACATGATAGGGATGGCGGGCCTGCTGGCCCTCTCTCTGGTGGTGACCTTCAGCGACATTGGAAAGCTCTTCGGCATCTGAGTTGCCGGAGCATGGCAGCTGTTTGGAAAGGAAGGGATTGCAGTGACCAAGCAGATCATGGTGGGCGGGGTCCCGGTAGGGGGCGGAGCCCCGGTGACCATCCAGTCTATGACCAATACCCGCACCGACGATGTGACAGCCACTTTGGAGCAGATCCGGAGACTGGCCGCCGCGGGCTGTGAGATTATCCGTGTGGCGGTGCCTGACCAGGCGGCCGCCCGCGCGGTTGGGAAAATCAAGGAGGAGAGCCCTATCCCTGTGGTGGTGGACATCCACTTTGACTACAAGCTGGCCCTGGAGGCTATCGCCGCCGGGGCGGACAAGGTGCGCATCAACCCGGGGAACATCGGGAGCGAGGACCGGGTGAAGGCGGTGGCCGATGCCTGCCGCCAGCGGAACATCCCCATCCGGATCGGGGTCAATGGAGGCTCTTTGGAGAAAGAGATCCTGGCTAAGTACGGCCGGGTATGCCCCGAGGCTATGGTGGAGTCCGCCTTTGGACATATCCGCCTGCTGAACAAGTTCGACTTTGACGACATCTGCATCTCCCTGAAATCCTCCAGCGTGCCAATCACCATGAAAGCCTATCAGCTGATGAGCCAAGAAAGTAATTATCCTTTACACATTGGAGTGACGGAGGCGGGGACGGTCCGCATGGGGACGCTGAAGTCCGCTGTGGGGATCGGTGGTCTGCTGGCCATGGGAGTCGGGGACACCATGCGGGTCTCCCTGTCCGCCGACCCGGTGGAGGAGGTGTATGCCGCCCGGGACATCCTACGGGCGGCGGGCATCCGCCGTGAGGGGGCGGAGCTGGTGTCCTGTCCCACCTGCGGGCGGACCCGCATCGACCTGATCGCGCTGGCCGGGCAGGTGGAGGAGCGGCTGAAAACAGTGGACAAGCCCATCACTGTGGCGGTCATGGGATGTGTGGTCAACGGCCCCGGCGAGGCCAGCGCCGCCGATTGCGGCATCGCAGGCGGCGTGGGGGAGGGCCTGCTGTTCAAGAGGGGGCAGATCATCAAAAAGGTCCCCCAGGATCAGCTGGTGGACGAGCTGTTTGCCCTGATTGAGACTCTGTAAAAGGGGCGAAGAAGCGGCCCGCTGGCCGCTGTGATGGAGAAGATTTGAGGAGACGCATAGGGTTATGTCCAAAAAGATCCCGTTTTTAGAGATGTTTGCCGCCCTGACACAGTGGGCGGAGTTCGTCAACGCCATGGAGGGCTGGGTGATCACTGAGGCATCCATCGACCGCTCCAGCCGCAGTGCGGTGGTGACAGTGGAGGGGGCCGCCGGTGCCGGGCCCAACCTGGTCGTCCAGGCGGAGGAGACAGTGGCCCGGTGTTATGGACTAAACTCTGTAAAGCTGAATTGCATTACAGATAAAAAGGAACCGGAGCGTGCGGAACCCGCTGAAGCAGCCCCAGCGGAGGAGCAGCCCCAGCCGGATGCCGGGGCAGGAGCGCCCGCAGCGGAGGAGGACGCCTTTGCCCGTGCGGAGGCCATCCGGGCGGCCGCCCTGAAAAAGGTCCGGACAGCCGTGCCGGCTTCCGGCAAAGGCAAGGGCGGAGGCGAGAAGCGGGGCAAGGGCCGTGCCATCTATGGGAAACCCATCAAGCGGGCCCCAGTCCCCATCGGGGAACTGGAGTTGGATATGGGCATGGTGGTGGTGGAGGGCGATGTGTTCGCTGTGGACCACCGGGAGCTGAAAAAGCGGGGGGCCTGGGTGACCGCCTTTGACATCACCGACTACACCGGCTCCATCCGGGTCAATAAATTTTTCCCCGGGGACGAGGGTAAGATCCTGGTGGACGGAGTTAAAAAGGGGATGCGCCTGCTGGTCCAGGGGCGGCTGAACATGGACCGCTTCTATGGCGACATGGTACTGGAGCCGGTGGCCGTGATGGCGGCGGAGCAGCACGTGCGTATGGACAACGCCCCGGAGAAGCGGGTGGAGCTCCATCTGCATACCAATATGTCCGCCATGGACGCCCTGACAGCGGTGGGCTTCAAGACAGACTCCACCATTGGCACCGACAAGAATGTGATCAAGAGGGCGGAGGCCTGGGGACACCCGGCCATCGCCATCACGGATCACGGCGTGGCCCACGCCTTTCCCAACGCCAAGCACTCGGCCAAGAAGATCAAGGTGCTCTTCGGTGTGGAGGCCTATTACATCAACGATGTGGACGACCGGGTGGTGGTCCATGGACAGACGGACGCCCTCTTTTCGGATGAGATCGTCTGCTTTGACATCGAGACTACCGGCCTGAATAAAAAGTACGAGGTCATCATCGAGATCGGCGCGGTGGTGCTGAAAAACGGGGAGATCACCGACCGCTTCAACACCTTTGTGTCCCCCGGCCGCATCCTGAGCCCGGAGATCATCCATCTCACCGGCATCACGGACGAGATGCTGGAGGGGGCCCCCTCTCAGAAGGAGGCGCTGGAGGCCTTTCTGGCCTTTGCTGGGGACCGGCCTCTGGCGGCCCACAACGCCGATTTTGATATGGGCTTTATTGCTGCGGGATGCCGGAAATATGGGATTCCCTTCCACAACCCCTCGGTGGACAGCCTGATCCTGGCTCAGAACCTGCTGCCGGAACTGGGCAAATACAAGCTGGACATCGTGGCGGAGTATCTGCATCTGCCCGCCTTCAACCACCACCGGGCCAGCGATGATGCAGCCACTGTGGCCTATATGCTGCCCCACTTTTTCAAAAAGCTGGAGGAGATGGGGCTGCGTACCCTGGGGGAGATCAATCCCGCCATGCCCAAGCTGCGCCGTGGGGGTGGGAAGCTGCGCCGGAAACCCAAGCATCTCATCGTCCTGGCCAAAAATCAGACGGGGCTGCGCAACCTTTATAAGCTCATCTCCCTGTCCCAGCTGGAACACTTCAAGCGCTACCCCATCATGCCCAAGTCCCTCATCAACGAGAACCGGGAGGGCCTTATCATCGGCTCAGCCTGTGAGGCGGGAGAGCTGTTCCAGGCGGTGGTGGACGGAAAGGACTGGGATGAGCTCAAACGCATCGCCTCCTGGTACGACTACCTGGAGATCCAGCCCCTGTGCAACAATATGTTCATGCTCCGCAAGGGAATCGTGAAAAGTGAGGAGGAGCTGCGGGACTTCAACCGCACCATCGTCCGCCTGGGGGAGGAGATGGGCAAGCCGGTGTGCGCCACCGGGGACGTCCACTTCCTGGACCCGGAGGACGAGGTCTACCGGCATATCCTGCTGGCCTCCAAGGGCTTTGAGGATGCGGACGAGTCCCTGCCCATCTACTTTAAAACCACGGAGGAGATGCTCCAGGAGTTTGCCTATCTGGGGAAGGAGAAGGCCCGGGAGGTGGTGGTGACCAACACCAACCTCATCGCCGACTGGTGCGACCCCATCGACCCACTGCCCCAGGGGCTGTTTGCCCCCAAGCTGGAGGATTCCGACGGGGAACTGAAGCGGCTGGTGTGGGGGAAAGCTCATGAGCTTTACGGAGAAAATCCCCCCAAACTCGTCACCGACCGCATCGAGGTGGAGCTGGGCGACATCATCCGGTGCAAATACGATGTGATCTATATGTCTGCCCAGAAGCTGGTGCAGAACTCCCTGGAGCACGGATACCTGGTGGGCTCCCGGGGATCAGTGGGTTCTTCTCTGGTGGCCTTCATGTCAGGCATCACCGAGGTGAACTCCCTGCCTGCCCACTACCGCTGTCCCAACTGCAAGCACTCCGACTTCGACTATGCCCGGGACCCCGCCCATACCTACGGCTGCGGGGCGGATATGCCGGATGCGGTGTGCCCTGTGTGCGGCACGAAGTATGTGAAGGACGGCTTCAACATCCCCTTTGAGACCTTTTTGGGCTTCGGGGGCGACAAGGTGCCCGATATCGACCTGAACTTCTCCGGCGAGTACCAGGCCAATGCCCACCGCTATACCTTCGAATTGTTTGGCCAGACCCATGTGTTCCGGGCGGGGACCATCGGCGCGGTGGCGGAAAAGACGGCCTTCGGCTATGTGAAAAAGTACCTGGACGAGCGGGGGAGGACCGTCTCCAAGGCGGAGGAGAACCGCCTGGCCATCGGCTGTACCGGGGTCAAGCGCACCACCGGCCAGCACCCCGGCGGCATGGTGGTCATCCCCCAGGATAAAGAAATCTATGACTTCTGTCCGGTCCAGCACCCCGCCGATGACCCCAACACGGACATCGTCACCACCCACTTTGAGTACCACTCCATGGAGAGCAACCTGCTGAAGCTGGATATGCTGGGCCACGATGATCCCACCATGATCCGAATGCTGGAGGACCTGACCGGAGTGAACGCCCGGACGGACATCCCGCTGGATGACCGGGATACCATGTCTATCTTCCAGTCCTCCAAGGTGCTGGGCTATGAGAACGACAAGATCCTGGGGCCCACCGGCGGCACCGCCATCCCGGAGTTCGGCACCACCTTTGTCCGCGGGATGCTGGAGGACACCCAGCCCGACCAGTTCGATATTCTGGTGCGTCTGTCCGGCTTCTCCCACGGTACCGACGTGTGGCTGGGCAACGCCAAGGACCTGATCACCTCGGGGACGGCCAAGGTCAGCGAGGCCATCGGCTGCCGGGATGACATCATGCTGTTCCTCATTTCCAAGGGGATGGAGCCCAAGCGCTCCTTCAAGATCATGGAGGCGGTGCGAAAGGGAAGGGGACTGCCCGAGGGAGCGGAGGACGAGATGCGGGAGCACGGGGTGCCCGACTGGTACATCGGCTCCTGTAAAAAGATCGCTTATCTGTTCCCCAAGGCCCACGCCGTAGCCTACGTGATGATGGCCTTCCGGATCGCCTGGTTCAAGGTCCACCGCCCGCTGGCCTTTTACGCCGCCTACTTCTCCATCCGCGCCAAGGCCTTTGACGAGGCATTCATGTGCCGGGGGATGGACGTGTGCCAGCGGAAAATGCGGGAGATCGTGGCCAAGGACAAGGAGGCCTCCGCCGTGGAGCAGGATATGCTCACCACGCTGGAGGTCTGCTATGAGTTCTACCTCCGTGGCTTCACCTTCGACCGGATGGATCTGTACAAGTCGGAGGCCATCCATTTCACCATGGATGAGGAGCGGGGCACGCTGCGCCCCCCATTTGTGTCGGTGGCCGGTCTGGGCGACACGGCGGCCATTTCTTTGGCGGAGCAGGTGAAGGGGAAGCGGTTCATCTCCATCGAGGAGGTGGCGGCCGCCTGCCCCAAGGTGTCCAAGACCCATATCGACAAGCTGACAGAGGCCGGAGCATTTGGAGATATGCCGGCCACCAGCCAGATGGACCTGTTTTCCATGTTTGGCTGAGCCTGTCCGCGAAACGGCCGCCGGAGGGCGGCCGTTTCTGCTTGTCAGCGCCTTTGGATTTGCCTGCGCCCGTATCTTTTTCCCCGCTGGCACATAGAAATAGCGGGAAAGGGTGATGGTATGTCGGGCAAAGGAATTCGGGAGGGGCTGCTGGAGCGGACGGCGGAGCTGTTGGACCTGCCGGCCGACGCGGTGGCCGGAGTGCCGCGGCTGGAGCTGGTGGGGACCCGGGAGCTGCGGATGGAGAACCACAAGGGCATCCTGGCCTATGGGACGGAGGAGATCCACATCAGCGGAGGCTCCTATATCGTCAAGGTGACAGGGGAGGCCCTGGAACTGCGGGCCATGACCGGGCTGGAGCTGCTCATCACCGGGCACATCACCGGCGTTCAGCTGGCATAGGGGCGGCGGGATGAAGCGCGCGGTCAACTATCTGAGGGGGACGGCGACCCTGACGGCCCGGGGGCTGTTTCCAGAGCGCCTGCTGAATCTGTGCGCCCAGGAGGGGGTGGCCTGCTGGGCGCTGGAGTGGACGGACAGCCACACCATGCGTCTGACCACCTACCGCCGCAGCCTGCCTCAGCTGCGCCGCCTGGCCCAGCGGGTGGGCTGCGAGGTGGAGGTGGAGGGGACCCGGGGACTGCCGGACTTTCTGTCCCGGTTCCGGCGGCGGTATGCCTTCCTCATCGGGCTGGCCTTCGCCCTGCTGGCGGTGAGCGTTCTGTCCCGGTTCATCCTGACCGTGGAGGTGGTGGGCAGCGAAAAGGTGCCCACCGCCCAGATCCTGTCGGAGCTGCGGCGGTACGGGGTGCGTCCGGGGGCGTACGGCCCAGGCCTGGACCGCAAGACCATCGCCCAGCAGGTCCTGCGGGAGCTGGAGGGGCTGTCCTGGATGTCCATCAACCTGTACGGGACCCGGCTGGAGGTTGTGGTCCGGGATGCGGTGGAGCCCCCGGAGCTGGCCGGGGAGGATGGATATTACGACATCGTGGCGGAGACGGACGGGCTGATCACCCAGGTGGAGCCCATGGCGGGAGAGGCCGCGGTGCAGGAGGGGGACACGGTGGCGGAGGGCGAGGTGCTGATCTCCGGGGTGATCACCATGGAGCCGCCCAAGTACAGCGATCTCCCAGTGCGCACCTATCAGACCCACGCCCGGGGCAAAGTCTATGCCCGAACCTGGCGGACCTTGTCCGCCGCCATCCCCGTCCAGGCGGAGGTGAAGCGGCACACCGGGGAGGAGCGTACCCTGTGGTCCCTGAACTGCCTGGGGGCGCGGCTGGATTTTTATAAAAACAGTAGCATTCCCTGGCCGTTGTATGATAAAATAACTACGGTACACCAGCTGACCCTTCCGGGTGGCCGGGGCCTGCCCCTGATGCTGAGGGGGGAGCGCTGCCGCGCCTATGAGAAAGAGACGGTCCCCATCGACCTGGAAGCGGCCCGGACCCTGCTGGAGGAGCGCCTGCTGCTCCGGTTGAGGGAGACGGTCGGAGCGGATGGACAGGTGCTGTCCACCCAGTATTCGGCCCGGGTCCGCGGCGGGATGCTGGAGGTGACCCTGACCGCGGAGTGCCGGGAGGAGATCGGAATGGAGGTCCCCGGCGGCCGCGAGATCCCGGGGGAGACCCCGGCGGAGTAGGAGAAGGTACACCCATGACAGAACAGAGCATCAGCCTGGAGCGTCTGGAGGACACCATCAGTGTCTTTGGCTCCTTTGACGAGAATATCCGATTGATCGAAGCGGAGCTGGGGGTCTCGGTGGTGAACCGGGACGCACAGCTGAAAATTTCCGGGGAGGACCCGGAAAAGGTAATGTATGCCGCCCGGGTCATTGAAAATCTGATGACCCTGGCCTCCCGGGGGGAGTCCATTGGGGAACAAAACGTCCGCTATGTCCTCCAGCTGGTCCGGGAGGGCCGGGAGGAGCAGATCCACCACCTGGCGGCCGACGTGCTGTGCATCACGGCCAAGGGCAAGCCCATCAAGGCCAAGACCCTGGGGCAGAAGAAGTATATCGAGGCCATTCAGAAAAATGTAGTTACGCTGGGGATCGGCCCGGCCGGCACCGGTAAGACCTATCTGGCGGTGGCGGCGGCGGTGGCCGCTTTTCGGGAGAAGCAGGTCAACCGCATCATCCTAACCCGCCCCGCGGTGGAGGCGGGGGAGCGGCTGGGCTTCCTGCCGGGGGATCTCCAGTCCAAGGTGGACCCCTATCTGCGGCCCCTGTACGACGCCCTGTTTGATATGCTGGGCCCGGACACCTATCAGAAGTATCTGGAGCGGGGCAATATCGAGGTCGCCCCCCTGGCCTATATGCGCGGCCGGACGCTGGACGACAGCTTCATCATCCTGGACGAGGCGCAGAACACCAGCCGGGAGCAGATGAAGATGTTCCTGACCCGCCTGGGCTTCGGTTCCAAGATCGTCATCACCGGCGACATCACCCAGATCGACCTGCCTGCGGATAAGGTGTCCGGCCTGCGGGAGGCCATGCGGGTGCTGAAGGGGGTGGAGGACATCGCTATCTGCCGCCTGGGAGAGAGCGACGTGGTCCGGCACGCCCTGGTCCAGCGGATCATCAAGGCCTATGAGGTGGATGAGGACCGGAAGGGCGGCGGCAAGAAGGAGCGCAGAGGCTGAGCCGCGGCAGACCCATGACAGACAGAGAGAAAGGGAGTGCTTGGATGGATCACACCATTATCTTTGAGACCGAGGTGGAGTGCCCTCCGGAGACCGAGGCCCTGCTGGACCGGGTGATCTCCGCCACTTTGGAAGCGGAGGGGGTCGCGCTGCCCTGTGAGATCAGCGTACTCCTCACCGACGACGCGGGCATCCACCAGATCAACCGGGAGATGCGGGAGGTGGACCGGCCCACCGACGTACTCTCCTTCCCCATGTTCGACCTGGAGCCCGGACAGCACCCGGAGGATGGGGAGGAGGACCCGGAGACCGGCCTGGTCCCCCTGGGGGATATGTGTATCTCTCTGGAGCGGGCGGCGGCCCAGGCGGAGGAGTTCGGCCACAGCGTGGAGCGGGAGCTGAGCTACCTCACCGTCCACTCGGTGCTCCACCTGCTGGGCTATGACCATCTGGACGAGGGCCCCATGAAGGCCCAGATGCGGGCCAGGGAGGAGGCCATCCTGGAGGGACTTGGGATCACCCGGGAGACAGAGCAGGAGGCGCGGCCATGAGAGAGAAGCCCTATCTGCGGCTTGTGCCACTGGAGGAAGAGGAGGAGCCGGCAGAGATCGGGGTGGAGTTCCCCGCCAAGGATCTGGCTGTGATCTCCGCCGCCCTGTGCGCCGCCGCGGCCGCCTTTTGGTGGGTGTGGCGGAAGCTGACCAGATGAACGGGCATTTGCAGGGCCCGATGGCGCCGGACGAACCGTGCGGGTATGACCCGTAGGGGCGCACATTGTGCGCCCGCCGGTTCAAGGGGCGGCTTCGAGGAAAACGGGCGCGCGCTGTACACCCCTACAAAAGTGAATGCCATTTCAGTGGGAAACTGAGAGGAGGCACGGAAGATGTTTTTTGGAATGTGGCTGGTCTGGATCCTGGGCGGCCTGGGCGTGTTCTTTTTCGGAGGACTGCTTGGGATCGGGGACTGGGCGTATTTTTTCCTTGCTACCGGCCTGCTGGCCGGGGCGAGCGCGGCAGTTAACCGGATCTTGGAGCGGCTGAGGGACCTGGACAAGCGGCTCCAGCAGCTTCAAGCCCAGCTGGACCGGCTGACGCAGGGCCTTTCTTCCGAAGAGCCGGACGAGCCGGGTTGATTTGATCCGCAGGGGCGCACGCTGTGCGCCCGCCGGTTCAAAGGGCAGCTTCGGGAAATACGGGCGCACACTGTGCGCCCCTGCAAAAGAGAATGTAGGGTTACACACACCTGGGGGAGAAAAAATGCTCGCATCCCCTGAATACAAGAAAGTGAGGATCATCTTATGACAATCAAAAAATCCGGCATCATCACCCTGTGCGGCCGGCCCAATGTGGGCAAGTCCACTCTGACCAACGCCCTGGTGGGGGAGAAGGTGGCCATCGTCACCAACAAGCCACAGACCACCCGCAGCCGGATCTGCGCCATCCTGAACCGGGGGGAGAGCCAGTTCGTCTTTGTGGACACCCCCGGCCTGCACCGGGCCCGCACCCGACTGGGGGACTACATGGTCAACGTGGTGAAGGAGAGCGTGGCCGACGTGGACGGTGTGCTGCTTCTGGTGGAGCCTATCCCCAACATCGGCGACCCGGAGCGGGAGCTGATCGCCCGGATCAAGAGCCTGGGGTGCCCCTCGGTGCTGGTCATCAATAAGGTGGACACCCTGGAGCACAAGGAGAAGCTGCTGGAGGTCATCCAGGTCTATGGACAGGCCCATGACTTCACCGCCGTGGTGCCCATCTCCGCCAAGAGCGGCGAGGGTGTGGAGGAGCTGCTGGGCGTTTTAGAGGGCTTCCTTCCGGAGGGGCCCCAGCTGTTCCCTGAGGATATGGTCACCGACCAGCCGGAGCGGCAGATCATGGCGGAGATTTTAAGGGAGAAGCTGCTGCTGTGCCTGGACAAGGAGATCCCCCACGGAACGGCGGTGGAGATCACCAAATTCTCCGAGCGGGATGACGAGGTCATCGAGATCGACGCCACCATCTACTGTGAAAAGAACAGCCACAAGGGCATCATCATCGGAAAGGGTGGCGCCATGCTGAAAAAGGTGTCCACCTTGGCCCGGCAGGATATGGAGCGGTTCATGGGGACTAAGGTGTATCTCCAGACCTGGGTGAAGGTCAAAGAAAATTGGAGAGATAATCCTTCAGCAATCCAGAATTTCGGATACCGCAAAGAGTGACGGAGAAGCAGTATCTGACGAGCCAATTTTCTTTGCGAGCGTATGCGAGCCGCGCTTTCACGCGCAGAAGCGTTTTTCCGGAGGAAAAACCTTGGTCCCGGGGGAGTTTCTTCCCCGGGGCCAAATTCAAAACAGATCCCCGCAAAAGCGGAAGCTTCTGTGGGATAAAGTGGCGGGGCAATCCTTCGGTGCTCCAAAATTTCGGATGCCACAAGGAGTAACGGAAAGGTGGCCCGCGATTACTGGAATAAAGAAGTAGACTAACATTTCCCGGTCATAGCCGCAGGGAAAACCGGCCAGCCTAATGACAGACAACAGAACGGGAGGGCTGGCTGTGGACGAGACAGGATTGTGGGAATTATTTTGTAAAACTGGGCTGCCGGAGGCGTTCCTGGCCCTGGCCGGAAGCCGGGAGGAGCAGGGAATGCCGTCGGTTTCCGGTACGGCCTGTCCCTTGGGGCCACCCGACCCAAACAGCCTGCGGGATGTCTGAAGCCCGCAGTACATAGGAGGCGCGTCTCATGCACCTGCAAACCAAGGCCCTTGTTCTGCGGGAGACCGCCTACAAGGAGTCGGATAAGATCCTGACACTGCTCACCCAGGAGGCGGGGCGGCTCACCGCCTCCGCCCGGGGCTGCCGGAGGAAGGGGAGCCCCATCGCCGCGGGCAGCCAGCTGCTGGTGTGGTCCGATGTGGTGCTGCACGAGTACCGGGGGCGCTGGACCGTCCAGGAGGCGGCGGTGGACCGGGAATTCCGCGGGATGCGGGAGGATCTGGAGAAATTTTCCCTTGGCTGTTATTTTGCCGAGGTGACGGAGCTGCTGGCGGTGGAGGGGCTGCCCTGTCCGGAGCTGCTCTCCCTGCTGTTGAACAGCATCCATGCTCTGGACCAGCTGGACCGGCCCCTGGGGCTGGTGAAGGCGGCCTTCGAGCTGCGGGCCATGTGTTTGGCGGGGTATGAGCCCCTGCTGGACGCCTGTGCGGTGTGCGGCTGTCCCACCCCAGAGGAGCCACGCTTCCATCTGCGGGAGGGGGTGCTCCACTGCGTGGGCTGCCGGGGCTCTGTGGGGGAGGGGATCTCTCTGCCGCTGTCCAGCGGCTCCCTGGCAGCGATGCGCCACATCGTCTACGGGGACCCGAAGCGTCTCTTCTCTTTCCATTTGGACGGCGCGGGGCTGGAGACGCTGGCCGGGGTGGCGGAGGCCTATCTGCTCACCCAGCTGGAGCGGGGGTTCCGCACCCTGGATTTTTACAAGAGCCTGACCCTGACCACACCGGACCGTTCATGAAATTACATCAAGCCAAAACGCGCTTCCCCGTATGCGGCCATGCATACGGGGAAGCGCGTCTTGGTTTCCGTGTGCTGGTTAGTCCTGACAGGTCAGCTCCTCCATTTCGTCCAGAAGCTGGCCGAACAGGTCCAGAGCGGCCTGGATGGGCTGGGGAGAGGCCATATCCACGCCGGCCCCACGGAGCAGGTCGATGGGGTCCTGGCTGCATCCGCCGGACAGGAAGCCCAGGTAGTCCTTCACCGCGGGGGCGCCCTCCTTCAGGATGCGGCGGGAGAGGGCGATGGCGGCGGAGTAGCCGGTGGCGTACTGGAACACATAGTAGTTGTAGTAGAAGTGGGGGATCCGGGCCCACTCCAGGGCAATCTCGTCATCGATGACCATGTCGGGGCCGAAGTAGTCCTCATTCAGCGCCCGGTACTCCCGGCTGAGGAGGTCGGCGGTGAGGGTCTCGCCCTGTGCGGCCAGCTGACCGATGCGCAGCTCGAATTCGGCGAACATGGTCTGGCGGTACAGGGTCCCCTTGAACTGCTCCAGGAAGTGGTTGAGCAGCAACGCCCGCCGCCGCCGGTCCTGGGTGCTTTGAAGCAGGTGCTCCATCAGAAGGGCCTCGTTGCAGGTGGAGGCCACCTCAGCCACAAAAATCACATAGTCCCGGTACACAGTGGGCTGCGTCTTGTTGGACAGATAGGAGTGGACCGCGTGGCCCAGCTCATGGGCGAGAGTGAACATACTGTCCAGGTCGTCCTGATAGTTGAGCAGGATATAGGGGTGGACCAGCGAGCCGGCCATATAGCCGCCGGACCGCTTTCCCACATTCTCATAGACGTCGATCCAGCGGCTGTCCAGCCCCTCCCGGAGGATGGCCTGGTAGTCGGCCCCCAGGGGGGCCATGGCCTGATAGACCGTCTCCCGGGCGTCGGCATAGGGGATCCTGGCGTCTACCCCGGAGACCATGGGGGCGTACACGTCATAGAAGTGCAGTTCCTCCAGGCCCAGCAGCTTTTTCCGCAGACGGACATAGCGGTGCATCTTGTCCAGGTTGGCCCGGACGGTGGAGATGAGATTGTGGTAGACCTCCACCGGGACGTGGGTGCCGTCCAGAGAGGCGGCCAAAGCGCTGGGATAGCGCCGGGCGGAGGAGAAGAACTGAAGCTGCTTGACCTGGGCATTCAGGGTGGCGGCCAGTGTGTTTTTGACCCCGCCGTAGACGGCGTACAGGTTCTGGAAGGCGGAGCGGCGCAGGGCACGGTCCTCACTGGACATGAGCAGGGTGAAGGAGCCGTTGGACAGGGGGTGGCGGCCGCCCTGTCCGTCCACGGCGTCGGGGAAGGTGAGGTCGGCGTCGGACAGCTTGGAGAAGATGTCGTCCGGGGACTGGGCCAGCTCTCCGGCGGCGGCCAGCAGACGCTCCTCGCAGTCGGACAGAGTGTGGGCCCTGCGGCGCTGGATGTTGTAGAGATACCGGCGGAACAGCTCCAGCCGGGGCTCCTGCTGGTAAAACTCCTCCAGCGTCTGGTCGGAGAGGCGCAGAAGCTCCGGGACCTCGAAGGCGGTAGACCGGGACAGCTCCACATACTGGGTGGTGATCCGGCCCACCATGGCCTGGTACTCCGGGACGCGGGTGTCCTCGTCGCTCCGTCGCTGGGCGTAGTCCATCAGCCGGACCAGAAGCTCGCCGGCCTCCTGCTCCAGGGTCAAAAAGCCGTAGAGGACGGCGGCACTCCCGCCCAGGCGGCCCTCATACTCCGCCAGCCGGGTGGTGAGGCCCTGGAGGCGGACGAAGTCCTCCTGCCACGCCTGGTCTGAGGGATACAGGTCGGCGGTGTTCCAGGTATCGGGCTGGGGGATGGCGGAACGCTCCGGAATGATTTTCTGCTGGGACATGATGAGAGACCTCCTATGGATGCAAGATGATAACAGTATGGTACCACGGAGAGGAAAATATCGCAACTTCCTTCTTTGACGCCGCAGTCATCGGCCCTGCCGGACGGAGCTTTTGTATGCTGTGGGGGAGGATATGTCGGAAGCCCCCGTTTTTTGGCAAAAGTTTTTCTTGACAAACCGCCTGGATGCGAGTATGATTACACCATCTCTTTAGCGAACTAATGAAATAGAACACAAAAGAGGAGGGCGCGATATGTCCCGCTTTTTCAACCGCAGCCTGGACCGGCTGGTCCCCTATACCCCCGGAGAGCAGCCCCAGGACCAGCAGTATGTCAAGCTGAATACCAATGAATCCCCCTATCCGCCCTCACCTGGCGTGATCGCCGCCCTCAACGCCCGGGAGGCCGCCGACCTGCGGCTCTATTCTGATCCGGAGGCCAAAGTCCTCAAGGCGGTCCTGGCGGAGCGGTACAGCGTGGAGCCGGCCAACATCTTCGTGGGGAACGGCTCGGATGAGGCGCTGAACTTCGCCTTTCTGGCCTATGCCGCCGATGGGCGGGGGGCGGCCTTTGCGGATATAACCTATGGCTTCTACCCGGTGTTTGCCGAGTTGTACCACATCCCCGTCCGGATCGTTCCGCTGAAGGAGGATTTCACTCTGGACCCGGAGGATTATTACGGCCTGCACAGGACCATCGTGATCGCCAATCCCAACGCACCCACAGGGCTGGCCCTGAGCCGGGCGCAGGTGGAGGGGATCCTCCAGGCAAATCCCGACTGCGTGGTGGTGCTGGACGAGGCGTATGTGGATTTCGGCGGAGAGAGCTGCGTGTCCCTCACCGGACGGTACCCCAATCTGCTGGTGGTGCAGACCTATTCCAAGTCCCGGTCCATGGCCGGGGCCCGGCTGGGATACGCCATCGGAGACGCGGCCCTCATCCAGGACCTGGAGACCATAAAATTTTCCACAAACCCCTATAATGTCAACCGCCTGACCCTGAAGGCCGGGGCGCAGGCCCTGGCGGAGCAGGCATACTACGACAAAAACTGTCAAACGATCATGGAGACGCGGGCCTACACCGCCCGGGAACTGGAGAAGCTGGGCTTTACGGTCCTGCCCTCCCAGTCGAACTTCCTGTTTGCCAGAAAGCCCGGGACAGAGGGGGCGGACGTCTACCGCCGGCTGAAGGAGCGGGGGGTCCTGGTGCGCCATTTTGACAAGGAGCGCATCCGGGACTACAACCGGATCACCATTGGGACACGGGAGCAGATGGATATTTTACTGGAGAAGCTGAGGGAGTTTTTATGAGAACGGCAGAGATCGCGCGAAAGACCAATGAGACGGACATCCGCCTCTCCCTGAATCTGGACGGACGGGGGGAGAGCCAGATCCGGACCGGCGTGGGCTTTCTGGACCATATGCTCACCCTGCTGGCCCGCCACGGGGGGATGGATCTGGAGCTGACCTGTGATGGAGACACCCAGGTGGACGACCACCACAGCGTGGAGGACATCGGCATCGCCCTGGGCCAGGCCTTTGACCAGGCACTGGGGGAGAAGCGGGGGGTGCGGCGGTACGCCTCCCTGTGCCTGCCCATGGACGAGGCCCTGATCCTGTGCGCTGTGGACCTGTCCGGCCGGGGCGGGTACTACGAGGAGCTGGCCATTCCCACGGAGAAGATCGGCGCCTTTGACACCCAGCTGGTCTATGAGTTCATGTGGGCCTTCGCGGCCAATGCCAGACTGACCCTCCACCTGCGGAAGCTGGCGGGGCGCAACTCTCACCACATTGTGGAGGGGGCCTTCAAGGCCCTGGGCCGCGCCCTGCGGGAGGCGGCGGAGACCGATCCCCGCTTCCGGGACGAAATTCCATCCACCAAAGGGATGCTGTAAACGGGAGACGCCATGCTGAAGGAACAGTTGAATCAATTATATGAGGAGTACGGGTATCGGAAATTTCGGATGTCCAAGTTTGAGGACTATGACCTGTATGCCCAGAACAAGGATTTTTTGAAAAAGGGACACATCATCACCTTCACTGATGGGGACGGCTCACTCAAGGCACTGAAGCCGGACATCACCCTGTCCATTATGAAGAACAACAGCGGGGACAGCGAGAAGGTGTACTATAACGAAAATGTATACCGGGAGACCGGCGGGACCTTTCGGGAGATCCTCCAGGTGGGGGTGGAGTCGGTGGGACAGATCGACCCCTATGCGGAGGCGGAGGTCATCGTCCTGGCGGCCAAGTCCCTTCGGACCATCTCAGAGGACTATGTGCTGGACCTGTCCGACGTGAGCTTTGTGGGCGGCCTGCTGGACTGCATGGGGCTGACCGGCATACGGCGGGAGCGAGTGCTGGCCCTGCTGGCCCAAAAGAACGTCCCCGGCATCCAGGCCATGGCCGGGCAGGGGGAGCTCCAGCGCCGGGACGCGGACGATCTGGTGCAGCTGATGGAGATCTACGCCCCGTTGAAGGAGGGGATCGCCCAGGCGGGAGCGCTGGCCCGGAACAACGCCAGCTGGGAGGCTCTGCGGCAGCTGTCCGTCACGGCCTCCATTCTGGAGTCCTTCGGCCTCAACGGGCAGGTCAGGCTGGACTTCTCCCTGGTGAACAGTATGGACTACTACAACGGCGTGATCTTTCAGGGCTTTCTGCCCAAGATCCCGTTTCCGGTCCTGTCCGGCGGGCGGTATGACAACCTCCCCCGGAAGATGGGCAAGGAGGTGGGGGCCATCGGCTTTGCCCTGTACATGGGGCGGCTGGAGCAGTTCTTTGGACAGGAGCGGCAGTACGACGCCGATGTGCTGCTGACCTATGGGCCGGACGCGGATTTGGTGAAGCTGGCCGCCTTCGCCGAGCGGCTGCGGCAGGAGGGCAGGTCGGTCCGCTGTGAGCGGGAGACGGGGCAGCCCTGTCCGGTGCGCTGCCGGAAGAAAGTCCGGTACACAGACGGGATCGGCCCGGAGGAGGTGCTGGCATGATCAACGTGGCGCTGCCCAAGGGGCGGCTGGGGGAGACGGCCTATGAGACGCTGGCCGCAGCCGGCTATGACTGCCCCGCGATTTTGGAGAAAAACCGGAAGCTCACCTTTGAGAATCTGGAGAAGGGCGTCCGTTACTTCTGGGTCAAGCCCTCGGACGTGAGCATCTATGTGGAGCGGGGGGCGGCCGATGTGGGCATCGCAGGCCGGGACATCCTGCTGGAGTACCGGCCCGATGTGTATGAGCTGCTGGACCTGAAGCTGGGGCGGTGCCGGATGTGCGTGGCCGGTCCGGAGGACTTTTATGACGACCCCAACAAGACCCTCCGCGTGGCGACCAAGTTCCCCCACATCGCCGGGGAGTACTATGAGTCCCGGTCCCGGGACATCGACATCATCAAACTCAACGGCTCCATCGAACTGGCCCCCATCCTGGGGCTGTCCGATGTGATCGTGGACATCGTGGAGACGGGCAAGACACTGCTGGAGAACCACCTGGCCCCTCTGGAGACCATCGTGGACATCAGCGCCCGGTTCATCTGCAACAAGGTGAGCTATAAATTCAAGCACCAGGAGGTCCTGCGGATGCGGGACGCCCTGGAGAAAAACCTGTGAGGGGACCGCTATGATTCAGATCTATGACCTCAATGCCATACAGGACCAGGAGATCTTCCTCCGCCGTGACGAGGTGCGGGATGTGTCCGCGCCGGTGGCCGACATCATCCGGACAGTCCGGGCGGAGGGGGACCGCGCCCTGTACGAGTATGGCCGCCGCTTCGACGGGGCGGAGCTGTCCGGCCTGAGCGTGACCGGTGCGGAGCTGGAGGCCGCCCTGGAGCAGGTGGAGCCGGAGTTCCTGGCCGTCCTGCGGGAGGCGGCGGACAACATCCGGGCCTACCACGCAAAGCAGAAGCGAGAGAGCTTTGTGATGACCCAGCGGGACGGAGTGATCCTGGGACAGAGGATCCTTCCTCTGGCCCGGGTGGGGATCTATGTCCCAGGCGGTACCGCCTCCTATCCGTCCACCGTACTGATGAATGCCATCCCGGCCCAGATCGCCGGGGTGGAGGACATCGTGATGGTCACGCCCCCCGGCCGGGACGGAGCGGTGTCCCCGGCCATTCTGGCCGCCGCTCAGGTGGCCGGCGTGACACGGATCTTCAAGTGCGGAGGGGCCCAGGCCATCGCCGCCCTGGCCTATGGGACGGAGAGCGTTCCCCAGGTGGACAAGATCGTGGGCCCGGGCAACGCCTATGTGGCCGAGGCGAAGAAGCAGGTCTTTGGCCAGGTGAACATCGACATGATCGCCGGTCCCTCCGAGGTGCTGGTGCTGGCCGACGGGGCTTCCAACCCGGCCTGGGTGGCGGCGGACCTACTCTCCCAGGCGGAGCACGACCGGATGGCCTCCGCGGTGCTGGTCACCGACTCCCGCGCGCTGGCGGAGCAGGTGGCCAGGGAACTGGAGGTCCAGCTGTCCCGCCTGGAGCGGGCGGACATTGCCCGGGAGTCCATCGAGCGCAACGGAAAGATCATCGTGGCCCGCTCTTTGGAGGAGGGGATCCAGGTGGCCAACCGCATCGCGCCGGAGCACCTGGAGCTGTGTGTGGACCAGCCCTTCGACTATCTCAGCCAGATCCGGAACGCGGGCTCCATCTTTTTGGGGCGGTATGATCCGGAGCCCCTGGGGGACTATTTTGCCGGACCCAACCACACCCTGCCCACCATGGGCACCGCCCGGTTTTACAGCCCCCTCTCGGTGGACGATTTCATCAAAAAATCTCAGTTCAGCTACTACACCCGGGAGGCCCTGGAGCGGGACTATCGGAAGGTGGGGCTGTTCGCCCGCCGGGAGGGGCTGACGGCCCACGCCCGGGCGGTGGAGATCCGGTTTGAAGGGGAGGAGGGAGCACAGTGATCGCGGTGATCGACTATGGAGTAGGAAACCTTTTTTCGCTGAAAAGCTCTCTGTCCGCCATCGGACAGGAGGCGGTGGTCACCCGGGACCAGGAGGAACTGGACCGGGCGGATCACATCCTTCTGCCGGGGGTGGGGGCCTTCGGCGACGCGGTGGAAAAGCTGCGGAGCACCGGAATGGACCGGGCGGTCCTCCGGCAGGCGGCGGCGGGAAAGCCGCTGCTGGGCATCTGCCTGGGGATGCAGCTGCTGTTTGAGACCTCTTTTGAGTACGGGGAGCACCAGGGGCTGGGGCTGATCTCCGGCCAGGTGCGGGACATCGGGACGGTGCTCCCCAGCGGCCTGGCGATCCCCCACATGGGCTGGAACGCCCTGCACTTTCCCGGGGAGCGGCCCCGCAGCCCCATCTTCTGGGCCCTGGAGGAGGGGACCCACGTCTACTTCGTCCATTCCTTCGCGGGCTTTGACTGTAAAGGACAATGCACTGCCACCACGGAGTACGGTGCGGAGCTGACCGCAGCGGTGCAGAACGGCAATGTGTATGGGACCCAGTTCCATCCGGAGAAAAGCGGGGCCGTCGGCCTGACGATCCTGAAGGCATTTTGTGAATTGGAGTGATCGACCATGATCTTACTGCCCGCCATCGACCTGTATGAGGGCAAGGTGGTCCGCCTGACCCGGGGGGACTATGGGAATATGACGGTCTACCGGGACGACCCGGCGGCCCAGGCCGCCGAGTTCCAGGCGGCGGGGGCCGCCTGGCTCCATACGGTGGACCTGGAGGGGGCCCGGGACGGAGGCACCCCCAATTTTGAGGTGATCCGGCAGATCTGCCGGTCCACCGGGCTGAAGGTGGAGATCGGCGGCGGGATCCGCAGCCTGGACACCATCGCCCGGTACCTGGATGCAGGGGTGGAGCGGGTGATCCTGGGGACCCAGGCCGTCACCGACCCGGAGTTTCTGGAGGCGGCGGTCCGCCGCTTTGGGGCCCAGGCGGCCGTGGGCGTGGATCTGAAGGATGGGGCCATCGCCATCCGGGGCTGGAAGGAGACCGCCCCCGAGCCGGCGGAGCAGTTCTTTGCCCGGCTGTGCGCCCTGGGGGTGCGGACGGTGATCTGCACCGACGTCTCCCGGGACGGGATGCTGGGGGGAACCAATGTGGCGCTGTACCGGGCGCTGTCCCAGCAGTTTGACTTGGATCTCATCGCCTCGGGTGGTGTGTCAAGCATGGAAGATTTACAGCGGCTGAAAGAGATCGGCCTGTATGGCGCGATCCTGGGCAAAGCCCTGTATACCGGGGCGCTGGAGCTGCGCCGGGCTTTGAGGGAGGTGGAGTGAGAGATGGTGACCAAACGGATCATCCCCTGTCTGGATGTGAGAAACGGACGGGTGGTGAAGGGGGTCAACTTTCTGGATGTTCAGGACGTCTCTGACCCGGTGCGTCTGGCGGACTACTACTCCCGGTCCGGGGCGGACGAGCTGGTTTTTTACGACATCACCGCCTCTGTGGAGGGGCGGAAGCTGTTCACCGATATTCTGACGGATGTGGCCGCCAGCATCTTCATCCCCTTGACCGTGGGGGGCGGGATCAGCCGCCTGGAGGACTTTGAACGGGTGCTGTCCTGCGGGGCGGACAAGGTCTCGGTCAATTCCGGGGCTATCCAGACTCCGGAGCTGATCGACCAGGCGGCCAAGCGCTACGGCGACCAGTGTGTGGTGCTGTCCGTGGACGTCAAGCGGGTGGACGGGCAGTTCCATGTGTTCCGGGGCGGCGGCCGGGTGGACACTGGCCTGGACGCTCTGGAGTGGATCCGCCAGGGGGTGGACCGGGGGGCCGGCGAGGTGGTGGTCAACTCCATTGATACCGACGGCGTCAAGGGCGGCTTTGACCTGGAGCTGCTCCAGGCGGTGTGCCGTCTGGTGCGTGTCCCTGTCATCGCCTCGGGGGGCGCAGGTGGGATCGGGGATTTTGTGGATCTCTTCCGGTCTGTGCCCGACGTCTCCGCCGGACTGGCGGCCAGCATCTTCCACTTCGGGACGGTGGCCATCCCGGATCTGAAGCGGGAGCTGGACAGGAAAGGGGTGCTGGTGCGGCTGTGATGGATCTGGATACCTTGAAATTTGACGACCGGGGGCTCATCCCCGCCATCGTCCAGGACGCGGAGACGGGGAAGGTGCTCACCCTGGCCTATATGAACCGGGAGTCGCTCAGCATCTCGCTGGAGCGGGGACTGACCTGCTTCTGGTCCCGGTCCAGACAGGAGCTGTGGCTCAAAGGGGAGACCAGCGGAAATTACCAGCATATCGTGGAGCTGCGGGCGGACTGTGACCGTGACGCCCTGCTGGTAAAGGTGAAGAAGGACGGTCCGGCCTGCCATCTGGGGACCGACTCCTGCTTCGACGGGAATTTGATCGATCTGAGAGGAGATATGTAAGATGGAGGAGCAGTTCAGCTATGAGGGCCTGTACCGCCTGCTGGAGGAGCGCAGGGATCAGCGGCCCGAGGGCTCTTATACCACCTACCTGTTTGAAAAGGGGTTGGACAAGATCCTGAAAAAGGTGGGGGAGGAGTGTACTGAGGTCATCATCGCCGCCAAGGCCCAGGATCACAGGGAGACGGTGTATGAGATCGCCGACCTGGCCTACCATGTGATGGTGCTGATGGTCCAGGCGGGCATCTCCCTGGAGGAGGTCCGGGAGGAGCTGGCCGGTCGGCACGTCATTGACCACAAGGTCAAGCAGGAAAAGATGGCCTCTGACCAGGCGTGACGGAGCCAAAGAGGATGTGGACTGCGGCGGGGGTTGCCTCCGCCGCAGTTTTCCGCTAGAATAGAGCAAAAGACCGGCTGCGGGCGCAGGTGCGTCCATCCGGTGAAAAGGAGAGAGACAGATGCGCGGAGATTTTCATACCCACTCCACTCTGGACGACGGGAAGAGCTCCCTGGAGGAGATGGCCGCCGCCGCCCGGGCGGCGGGGCTGACCCACTTCGGCTTCTCTGGACACAGCTACTGCCCTCTGGAGGAGGACTACTGCATTCACCGGGAGAAGATCCCAGAGTATCTGGCCCGGGCCCGGGCGCTCCAGGTGCAATACGCGGGGGAGATGGAGGTCTTTGTGGGGCTGGAGCTGGACCTGCTGGGGGAGCGGCCGGAGGGCCTGGACTATGCCATCGGCTCGGTTCATTCCATCTGCGGCGGGGACGGCCGGTATTTCGCCGTGGACGAGAGCCCGGAGACTGCGCGGAAGTGCGTGGAGGAGCTCTTCGGCGGGGATTGGTACCGCTATACCGACGCATACTACGACCAGGTGGCCCTCCTGCCGGAGCGGACGGGATGCGACTGGATCGGGCACTTTGACCTGGTGACCAAATTCAACGAGCGGGCCCCCGCCTTTGACGAGGAGAGCCCCCGGTACCTCCGGCGGGCGCTGGAGGTTATGGAGCACCTGGTCCGCTCTGGTACGGCGTTTGAGGTCAATACCGGGGCCATGGCCCGGGGATACCGGACCGCTCCCTATCCTGAGAAAAAACTTCTGCGCGCCCTGCGGGAGTTTGGCGGGGAGATCATCCTGAACTCCGATTCCCACCACACCTCCCACCTGTGCCACGGTTTCCCGGAAGCAGTGGAGCTGGTGCGGGCGGCGGGCTTTACCCACGTCAACCTGTGGACCCGGGACGGCCTGCGGTCGGTTGGGCTGAATGAGGAAGGAAGTGTTGTCTGATGCGTCTGCAAGGCGCGGTGTTTGATGGAACAGAGGCCCTTCTGGGTACCGCCGGTGTACCGCTGCCCGGGGTGAAGGAATTTTTGTCCCTGATGAAGATAGAGGACGTCTGGATGTACCTGATCTGTGACGGCGCGGCGGCCCCGGTGCGGACCGCTCTGGAGCAGTCCGGCCTCTGGAACTATTTCCGCGGCCTTCTCTCGGCGGAGGAGCAGGGGAGGGCCCCTCTGGACCCGGAGCTGTACGAAAAGGCGGTGCGGCGTCTGCGCACCGCCCGGCGGGCCACCGTGCTCTTCACTGCCCGGGAGGCGGCGCTGCGGGCGGCCAAGGCGGCCGGGTTCCAGGTGGTGCTGGTTGGGCCGGGTCATCCGGCGGAGGCGTCCGCCCTGGCGGATGTGACGGTGTCCGACTACCGGGATATGATCCGCGTGGAGCGTTGAGCGCAAGGGAGAAATGGTGTTTCGACCGGAAAGCTTTGTCAAGCGGGAACATCTGTGCTATAATGATGTCTGCAATACACAGCTCCGGAGCGCCGGAGCGAGCCAGAGAAAGGAACCGCTATGAACGAAAAAGAAGTCGCGGAGCTCCGCCGCCGCTTCCGGCAGGACCGGAGCGGCATCTCCCATGTGCGGGGCTGCTATGTGAATGAGAACCGGGAGATCGTGTCCCAGTTTGACCAGCCGCTGGGCGTGATGACCCAGGAGGAGAATGAGAAGATCCTGGGCCTGCTGAAGCGCACCCTGTCCGGGACGCTGGGCAAAAACCTGCTGGACATCACCTTCGCAACGCAGCAGGTGGTCCACGGGGAGGAGCACAAGCTGCTGATGGCCCTGCGCAGCTCAGAGCTGGGGGACGAGGAGGCGGTCCAGGCATTTTTCCAGAAGGTCATTTCCTCGGTGACTTTGGAAGGGAATTACATGATCCTGCTGGTCCATGACGCCTATGACGTGCCCTACCGCTCCCAGGACGGGGACAAGCAGGATGACGCATCCTCAGAGGTGTTCTCCTATATCCTGTGCAGTGTGTGTCCGGTGAAGCTGACCAAGCCGGCCCTGAGCTACTATGTCCAGCAGAATGAGTTCCACAACCGGACTGCGGACTGGGTGGTGGCCCCGCCGGAGCTGGGCTTTCTGTTCCCGGCCTTCGATGACCGCGCCGCCAACCTGTACAACGCCCTCTACTACACCAAGCATACAGAGGACATCCAGAGCGCTGTGGTGGAGGCGGTGTTCGGCGCCGATGCCCCCATGCCCGCGGACGAGCAGCAGGCGGCCTTTCACACGGTGCTGGAGGAGTCCCTGGAAGAGGAGTGCTGCCTCCAGGTGGTCCAGGCGGTCCACGACCAGCTGTGCGGCCTGATGGAGGACCACAAGGAGAGCCATGAGGCGGAGCCCCTGGTCATCGGGAAGGGAGAGGTCCGCCAGGCCCTGGCGGCCAACGGAGTCTCCCAGGAGCACATCCATGCCTTTGAGGAGAAGTACGACCAGAGCTTCGGGGCGGACGCCCAGCTCAGCCCCCGGAATCTGGTGGATCCCAGGCGCGTGGAGATCAAGACGGCGGATGTGACCATCAAGGTGGATCCGGACCGGACAGATCTGGTCCAGACCCGGATCATCAACGGCGTCAAGTACATCCTGGTCCGGGTGGAGGAGGGCGTGGAGGTCAACGGCGTCCCGGTCCAGATCACGGAATAACGAATCGGCGGAGAAAAATCAGAGCGGCAGACCCGTGTGGGCCTGCCGCTTTTGTCGTTGCTTCCATTCAGGAAATCTTTCAGCTCCTTGGAGCGGGAGGGATGACGCGCCGCCGTCGCAGGCTCCAGATCTGTCGCTTCCGCCTCTGGCGAACGCTCCCTCATTCCGCTGCTCCGGCTCTCCCCACGCGACCCGCTGCGCTGGGCTCGCGCGGGGGCCCAAAAAGCTGCGCCCCGAATGCGGAAAAGTGCTGAGAGCGGCGCTTAGTTCAGGAAATCCTTCAGCTTTTTGCTGCGGCTAGGATGGCGCAGCTTTCTGAGGGCCTTGGCCTCGATCTGACGGATGCGCTCCCGGGTGACATTGAACTCCTTGCCTACCTCCTCCAGGGTGCGGGTGCGGCCGTCCTCAATGCCGAAGCGCAGCTTCAGCACCTTCTCCTCCCGGGGGGTGAGGGTGGAGAGGACCTCCACCAGCTGCTCCTTCAGCAGGGTGAAGGAGGCGGCCTCCGCAGGCTCGCTGGCGTCCTCGTCGGGAATGAAGTCGCCCAGATGGCTGTCCTCCTCCTCGCCGATGGGGGTCTCCAGGGAGACGGGCTCCTGGGCGATCTTCAGGATCTCCCGCACCCGCTCCACAGGCATGGACATCTCCTCGGCGATCTCCTCGGGGGAGGGGTCGTGGCCCAGCTCCTGGAGCAGCTGGCGGGAGACGCGGATGACCTTGTTGATGGTCTCCACCATGTGGACCGGGATGCGGATGGTGCGGGCCTGGTCGGCGATGGCCCGGGTGATGGCCTGGCGGATCCACCAGGTGGCATAGGTGGAGAACTTATAGCCCTTGGTATAATCGAACTTCTCCACCGCCTTGATCAGGCCCAGGTTGCCCTCCTGGATCAGGTCCAAAAACTGCATTCCGCGGCCCACATAGCGCTTTGCGATGGACACCACCAGACGCAGGTTGGCCTCGGCCAGGCGCTGCTTGGCCCGCTCGCCCTTCTTGATGGCACGGTTGAGCTCGGTCCGGACCTCATCGGGGATCTCCTCGCCGGCGGCCTCCAGCTCCTCCAGCTGGGACTTGGCGGCGTTGCCCGCATCCATGGCCTGAGCCAGCTCGATCTCCTCATCAGAGGACAGCAGGTTGACCTTACCGATCTCCTTCAGGTACATCCGAACCGGATCGTCGGTGCCGAAGGCGTCCACCATGGAGTTGGGATCCACCATCTCCTCCTCGTTGATCTCCTCCATGGCCTCCAGAGGGGGATCCGCGTCGTCGGGGAGGTCGGGGATATAGTCCTCGCCTACAGTGTCGATGCCCAGATTCTCCAGAGTGTCATAGATCTTGTCCATCTGATCGGACTCCAGATCCATATCCTCCAGCACGTCCATCAGCTCGGTGGAGGAGAGGTTGCCCTTCTTCTTGCCCCGCTCAATCAGCTCTCCCAGCTTTTCCGCGCCGGGGACGCCCTCTACCACCTTCATGATCTCCACCTTGCCGGCTTCCATACGGGCCTGCATCTCCGGGGTGGGGGCCTTGCTTCCGTTGGACTTTTTCTCCAGGATCATGGTCACACCGTTGTGCTGGGTCTCGATCAGGGCGGAATTTTCTTTCTTTTTGGTACTCATGGTTTCTCCTCCATATATGCTTTCTTTTCCAAATTACTGCGCTGTGCGGCCAGGAGAAGGTCATTCTCGCTGGCGCCGCTCCGCTTGATGGCTTCTGCGCGGATCACGGCTATGTAATCAGCCAGGGATTGGCGGCTGTTGGCCATAGATTCCGGGGAACTGGCCACCTGAGTCAGGTGGTCCATTTCCTCGCCGGTGAGCTCGCCTGCCAGCAGGGACAGCTGGGTGGACAGGCCCTCCTCCGCCCGCCGGAGCAGCAGGGCGTATGCCTTGCCCAGCAGGGGGGAGGAGAACTCCTCCGGCCTCAGCTGGGTCAGCTCCCGGTGGAGGGAGGGGTCCAGCAGCAGCAGACGGAGCACGCCCTCCTCCGCCCGGGCGGAGCGGATGTTTTCATACCGCAGGCCCCGGGACTTGGGCTGGAGCTGGATGGCCGGAGTGAGGTCCCGGCGCTCCTGCTGCTTTTGTTCCTTTCTCAGGCGGCGCTGGAAGGCCTTCTTGACCTCCTGGGCCACCGCCTCCGGCGAGACCCCCGCCGTCTCGGCGGCATGACGGCCATAGATCTCCCGCTCCACCGCGCTGGGCAGGGAGGAGAGGAGCTGGGCGGCCTCCTGGAGAAAGCCCACCTTTTGGCTGTCGTCGCTCAGGTCGTATTTTTTTCGGATCTGCTCCAGGCGGTAGTCCACCTGGTTTTCACTCTGGTCCAGCAGACGGAGAAAGGCGTCCCGTCCAAACTGCTTGATGAACTCATCCGGGTCCTTGGCCCCCGTCACCCGCAGGACGCGCACCTTCATCCCGGCCCGCTCCAGCAGGGGGATGGCCCGCTGGGCTGCCGAGACGCCGGCTCCGTCCCCGTCGTAGGCAATGATGGCCTCGGGGAAGTAGCGGGAGAGCAGCTGGGCGTGCTCCGGGGTCAGGGCGGTGCCCAGGGAGGCCACCGCGCTGTCAAAGCCCGCCTGATGGAGGGAGATGGTATCCATATACCCCTCCGTCAGGATGACCCGGCCCGCCTTGGACTTTTTGGCGATGTTCAGGGCGAACACGTTGCGGCTCTTGTTGTACACGGGGGTGTCCGGGGAGTTGAGGTACTTGGGTGTGGAGTCGTCCATCACCCGGCCGCCGAAGCCGATGACCTCGCCCCGGATGTCGATGATAGGGAACATGACCCGATTCCGGAAGCGGTCATAGATCCGGCCGTCCTGATTGCTCACCGCCAGACCGGCGTCCAGCAGGTCCCGCTTGTCATAGCCCTGCTGTCCCAGCGCCTGGATCAGGGCATCCCACCGGTTGGGGGCAAAGCCCAGGCCGAAGCTGGTGAGGGTCCGGCGGGACAGGCCGCGCCGCTGCAAATAGGCCAGTCCCTCCGCTCCCTCCGGGGCATACAGCCACTGGTGAAAGGTGCGGGCGGCCTGTTTGTTGATGGCCAGCAGCTTCTCCCGGCGCTCCTTGGCCCCGGCGGAATAGCCACTGTCCGGCACCTCCAGCCCGGCCCGTTTGGCCAAAACAGCCACCGCGTCCCGAAAGGGGAGGTTGTCCAGTTCCATCACAAAGTTGATGGCCCCGCCCCCCTTGCCGCAGCCGAAGCATTTATAGATCTGCTTGTCGGCCGACACAGAGAAGGAGGGGGTCTTTTCACTGTGAAAGGGGCAAAGGCCCCAGTAATTTCGGCCCTTTTTCGTCAGCCGGACTGACTCCGAGACCAGGTCCACAATGTCGGTGCGGGCGATCAGCTCGTCCAAAAAACGGTCCGGAATGGCCAAAAGACTTCCTCCTTTCAAATCAGGATCACAGGGGCGGCCCCTATTTTACAGACCAGGCGGTTGGAATGAACAGTCTGCTGAACTGTTCAATGGCAAAAGGATCGGTCATGCCGGCGATGTAGTCGCAGACCGCCCGGTCCACCCCCTCCTCCAGGCGGATCTCCTGAAAGTCGGCGGGGAGGGCGTCCGGCTCGCGTCGGTAGTAGTCGAACAGGCGGCGGAGCATTTCCTGGGCCTTGCCCTCCTCCCCCTTGGCCAGGGGGTTGGTGTAGACGTTTTCAAACATGAACTCCCGCAGGACTGCCATGGCCTCGCCGACCTCCTCGGACTGCCGGATAGCGTCCTGTTCCCGGCTGGCCTGGATCACATCCAGCGCCAGGGCGTTGATCCGCTCTCCATGGGTGAAGCCCAGGATGCTGGAGACCTCAAGAGGGATGTCCATGGGATAGATGACGCCCCCGCGGAGGGCGTCCTCAATGTCGTGGTTGATATAGGCGATCTGGTCAGCCAGGCGGACCACCTGGCCCTCCAGGGTGGCGGACTGCTGTCCTCTGGTGTGGCAGACGATGCCGTTGCGCACCTCCCAAGTCAGGTTCAGTCCGGCTCCATCCTTCTCCAGGCGGTCCACCACACGGAGGGACTGCTGGTAGTGGGCAAAGCCGCCGGGCATCAGATCGTTGAGCAGGCGCTCGCCGGCGTGGCCAAAGGGGGTGTGGCCCAGGTCGTGGCCCAGGGCGACTGCCTCCGTCAGGTCCTCGTTCAGGGCGAGGGCCCGGGCGATGGTGCGGGCGATGCGGCTGACCTCCAGGGTGTGGGTCATGCGGGTGCGGTAGTGGTCCCCCTGGGGCTGAAGAAAGACTTGGGTCTTGTGCTTGAGGCGGCGGAACGCCTTGCTGTACACGATGCGGTCGGTGTCCCGCTGAAAGCAGGTGCGGATCCCGCACTCCGCCTCCGGACGGGCCCGGCCTCTGGTCTGTGCGGCCCGGCAGGCGTGGGGGGAGAGGGTTACTGCCTCCAGTTGCTCCTGCTGCTGTCGAAGCTCCATGGGAAAACGCCTCCTTCCCGGATGGGTGTACGTTTCAGGTCAACTTTCCACATATACCATATACGCAAAACAGGGCGAATTTCCTTCCTCAAAAGAAAAAATTTTTTCAAGGCAGAAATTTCCGCAGCAGCTTCTCCTTCCAGGGGGCGTATGGCCGGTATCGAACGGGAAGATCGGGGCCTGCGCCTTTTTTCAGGATGCTCTTGGGGTGGGAGAAGGTCTCAAAGCTGGCGCGGCCGTGGTAGCTGCCCATACCGCTGGCCCCAACCCCGCCAAAGGGCAGATAGGGGGTGGAGAGGTGGACCACCGTGTCGTTGACACAGCCGCCGCCGAAGGGGATCCGGTCCAAAATCGCCCGCTCCACCTCCCGGCTTTTGGTAAAGAGGTAGAGGGCCAGGGGGCGGGGCCTGTCCTGGACAAAAGAGACGGCCTCCTCCAGCGTATCAAAGGGCAGCAGAGGGAGGATCGGGCCGAAGATCTCCTCCTGCATCACCGGGGCGTCGGGGGAGGGGGGAAGGACCAGGGTGGGGGCCATCCGGCCGCCGCCGGTCTGACCGCCGCAGAGTACCTGACAGCCCTCCAGCAGCCCCTCCAGGCGGCGGAGGTGGGCGGCGTTGACGATGCGGGGGTAGTCGGGACAGGCGAGAGGGTCCGTTCCCAGCTGAGCGGTCAGCTCTGCTTGGAGCAGACGGATCAGTTCCGGAAGTACATCTCTCTGGACCAAAACATAGTCGGGAGCTACACAGGTTTGTCCACTGTTGAGCAGTTTTCCGAAAAGGATCCGTCGGGCGGCCAGAGCCAGATCTGCATCCTTGGTTACGATCACTGGACTTTTGCCCCCCAACTCCAGGGTCACTGGGGTGAGACGGGCAGCGGCCCGCTCCATGACAATGCGGCCCACAGTGGGACTGCCGGTGAAAAAGATATAGTCGAAGGGCAAATCCAGCAGGGCCTGATTTTCTGCGCATTCCCCCTCCACCACGGCGGCCAGCTCCGGGGGCAGGGATCGAGCAACCAGCTCCGCCAGAGCACGGGAGCAGGCGGGGGCATAGGCCGACGGCTTGAGCACCGCGCAGTTTCCGGCGGACAAGGCGCCGATCAGAGGCATCAGGGACAGCTGGATCGGGTAGTTCCATGGGGACAGGATGAGCACCGAGCCGTAGGGCTCCGGGCGGACCGTGCTCCGGGCCGGAAAGTGGGCCAGCGGGGTGGGGACACGCCGGGGGCGGGTCCAGCGGCCCAGATGCTTTAGATGGAACCGCAGCTCCTCCCGCACCAGGCCGAGCTCCGTCATATAGCCCTCGAAGGACGGCTTGCCCAGGTCCGCCTCCAGGGCGGCGAGCAGAGCGCCCTCCTGGTCTGTCAGTCCCTGGAGCAGACTCTCCAGGGCGCGCCGGCGGGCGGGGAGTGGCAAGGTAGCGCCGGAGCGGAAATAGGCCCTCTGGCGGGCGGTGACATCGGACAGATCCAAAAATACTTCCTCCTTGTCCCCGGTCACTGGATGGCCCGGTCCCTCAGCCAGCTGGGGAGGGCCCTGGCCTTGATGCTGGATACGATGCCCATGGCGGCGTACAGTGTGAGGATGGACGAGCCGCCGTAGCTGACAAAGGGCAGGGTGAGCCCCATCACAGGAAAGACGAACAGGCACATCCCCACATTGGCGGCGATCTGGATGATGAGCATCCCGGCCATCCCAACGGCCACATAGGCGTGGAAAGGGGAACTGGCGTTCCGGGCGACCCAGAGGCAGCGGAGGATGACCAGCGCCAGCAGAAGGAGCAGGGCCAGGCAGCCGATCATGCCCAGTTCCTCGCCGCACACGGCGAAGATGAAGTCAGTATGCCGGGCGGGCAGGGTGGAGGCGTGCTCAGACTGGGTCATGTTCCCGTGGAGGTAGCCCTGGCCGAACAGCTGCCCGGAGCCCAAAGCCAGGATGGAGCGGGTCTGCTGAAAACCGATCCCCTGGGGGTCGTAGGAGTGGTCGAACAGCACCCGGAAGCGCTTGACCAGGTACAGGCTGTCCCAGGCCGCCGTGTTGGGCAGAATAAAGATCCACAGCACGGCAAAACCGATGACCAAGGCGCTGCCCGCCAGCAGGAACCAGCGCTTTTTGACTCCGGCGCCCCAGGCCATAACGGCGAAAATGAACAGATAGACCACACACATCCCCATATCGCCGCAGATTCCGGCGATCAGGGCCAGCATGAAGGCGGCGTGGCCGCCGATCTGGACCAGGGAGGGGAGGGAGCTGATGCTCTGCCCACGGTCCTGAATCTTGGTGATCTGGAGGGAAAGGAGCAGGATGAAGGGGATCTTGATGATCTCATTGGGCTGGATCTCCAGGGGAAAGCCCGGGATGTCCAGCCAGTTCAGGTTCCCTGAGTTGTGGTCGTTGCCCAGGGGGGTGAGCAGCAGGAGCAGGAAGAACACACTGCCCCCAAAGAGCCACTTCCAGTTTTTCTCCACAAACAGCTGAAAGTCCACGAAGGTGCACAGCAGGTAGACCGCGACACCCAGGAGGATGGCGACGCACTGGATGACCACCGGGCGGTTGTTCTGATTGTACCGGGTGGCGGAGAAGATCAGCGCCACACCGAAGCCGCTGGTCAGCAGGCAGAGGGACAGGAGCACCAGATCCCCCTTTTTCAAAAACTCATGGAGTGGAGAGAATAGGGTCCGCACGGCGTCCCCTCCTTTTCTTTTGAATACGGCCCTATATTTTATCACTTTTTTGTGGAAAGGTAAACCGGAACTGTGCTATAATCAGAGAGAATTCGGAAAACAAACTGTGAACACGGGGGAAAGACATGGAATATTGTTCCAATAGTGCGGAGGAGACTGAGGCCCTGGGGGCGGAATTGGCCGTCCGGCTGCGCCCCGGGGACGTGGTGGCCTATACCGGGGATCTGGGGGCGGGAAAGACCGCCTTTACCCGGGGGATCGCCCGGGGGCTTGGGATTCCGGAGGGGGTGACCAGCCCCACCTTTACCATTGTCAACGAGTATGAGGGTGGGCGGCTGCCGTTGTTCCACTTTGATCTATACCGGCTGGGCGACCCTGAGGAGCTGTTCGACATCGGCTGGGAGGACTACCTGGCCCGGGGCGGCGTGTGCGCCGTGGAGTGGAGCGAGAACGTGGCCGACGCCCTGGAGGACGAGCCCATCCGGGTGGACATCCGCCGGGGGGAGCACGACGGACAGCGCGTGATCTCTATCCGAAACGCGCCGGAGTTGTGACCGGACATAAGACCGATTTTCGGAAGATCGGGTCAAAACTGCAAGAAAAGTGTGTGATGAAACCATGAAAATACTGGCGTTGGAGTCCTCCGCCACAGCCTGCTCCGCGGCGCTGTGGGGGGAGGAGGGGCTCATTACCCAGAGCTTTCAAAACAGCGGCCTGACCCACAGCCGCACCCTGCTGCCCATGGTCCGGGACCTGCTGAACAACTGCGGGACCGGGCTGGAGCAGGTGGACGTGATCGCGGTGGCGGTGGGACCGGGCTCCTTTACCGGGCTGCGCATCGGCGTGTCCACCGCCAAGGGCCTGGCCTGGGCGGAGGACAAGGACTGCGCCCCCTGCTCCACCCTGGAGTCCATGGCCTGGCCCCTGGCATTTTTCCGGGACGCAGTCATCGTCTGCGCCATGGACGCCCGGCGGAAGCAGGTCTATAACGCCCTGTTTCAGGCCGACGGGGAGCGCCTGATCCGCCTGGCCCCCGACCGGGCCATCTCCCTGGAGGAGCTGGGGGAGGAACTGAAAAAAATCAAAAAGCGGAAAATAGTCGTTGGAGATGGGGCAAAGCTGTGTTATAATGCACTTCGAGAACAGGACAGCCAGATGGAGCTGGCTCCCGAGCCCCTGCGGATGCAGAGTGCCCAGGGGGTGGCCCGGGCGGCCCTGGAACAGATCCGTGCCGGCAGGCTGGTGAAGGGCAGGGAGTTGGTCCCGGTCTATCACCGGCTGTCCCAGGCGGAGCGCGAACGGCTGGAACGGGAGCGGCAGAGCCGCGACAACCAAAACAAATAAAGGGGTTTATTGTGATGTTCGAAAACGACAACAAAGTACACATTTTGGACCATCCTCTGCTTCAGCACAAGCTGAGCATCCTTCGGGATGAGCGGACCGGTGTGAAGGAGTTCCGGGAGATCGTCTCTGAGATCGCCGCCCTGGAGTGCTATGAGGCTACCCGGGATCTGCCCACCGAGGAGGTGGAGATCAAGACTCCTGTGGCTACCGGCACTTTCCAGGTGCTGGCCGGGAAGAAGCTGGCCATTGTTCCCATCCTCCGGGCCGGCCTGGGCATGGTGGATGGGATCCTGGACCTGATCCCCTCTGCCAAGGTGGGGCATATCGGCTTGTACCGGGATCCTGAGACCCATCAGCCCGTGGAGTACTACTGCAAGATGCCCTCTGATATTTCCGAGCGGGATGTGATCGTGCTGGATCCCATGCTGGCCACCGGCGGGTCCGCCTCTGCGGCCATCACCTTCATCAAGGGCTACGGCTGCAAGCACATCAAGCTGATGAATGTCTTGGCCGCCCCCGAGGGGATCCAGGTGATTCGCCGCGACCACCCCGACGTGGACATCTATGTGGCCGGCGTGGACGAAAAGCTCAACGAGCACGCCTATATCGTCCCCGGCCTGGGCGACGCCGGCGACCGCATCTTCGGCACCAAGTAACAGCTGACCAAAATAGACACCAGACATCCCCGGCGATTTGAAATCGCCGGGGATCCGTCTTTTCTGTCCCAGGCACCCACGCGCCCCTCCGTGCATAGAAAAAGAGAAAGGAGGGGAGCGGATATGGAACATCTGCTGCGATATGACCGGCCGGCGGCGGTGGCCTATGCCCACCGCTGGGCCTATGGCCGGAATCCCCGGTACTACGACTATGAGCGGGTGGGGGGAGACTGCACCAGCTTTGCCTCCCAATGTCTGTACGCCGGGGCGGGGATCATGAACCTCACGCGGGACCTGGGCTGGTACTATCTGGACGGCAACCACAAGGCCCCAGCCTGGACGGGCGTGCCCTACTTCTACCGATTTCTGACCCGGAGCGCGCCCAGCCGGGGCCCGGTGGGGGTCCCGGCTCCGCCGGAGCTGCTGCTTCCGGGGGACTTTGTCCAGCTTCGGTTTGATGCACCTGAGTTTGGACATACTCCTGTGGTGGTGGAGGTGGGCAGTCCGCCCGCTCTGGACAGGATCCTGGTGGCGGCCCACAGCCAGGACGCGGACCTCCGCCCTCTAAGTACCTACTCCTTCCGGGAGATCCGGGGGATCCATATTCTGGGCGTGCGCTCTTGAACTCATATCTGTCCTTGTGCAGAGGACACAGCGATGAAGAAATGTTGTCCTTAGCTGTACATTTTTGAATCACAGCATAAAATTTGAAGTTTTTATGAACAAAACAAGCATAAAGAAACTGTTAAAAATATAGAAAATTTAGGGTGAAGAGCGTTTTTTGATGAATTTACTTGGCATCTTTCCGGTTTCGTGCTATGCTTGCAGAACCTTCACAGGAAGGAACTGGTTATCTAAAACGAGAGGAAGTAAGCAGCATGGGAAAAAAGAAAAAACTGGGCCTTGTGCCCAAACTGATCATTGGCATCATATTGGGCATCCTGATCGGATCCTTCTGCCCTGAAATCGTCTGCCGGATCGTGGTGACCGCCTCCGGCCTGTTCAGCACGTTCCTGAAATTCGTGATCCCCATGATGATCCTGGCGTATGTCACCATGGGAATCGCAGACTTGTCCCAGGGGGCCGGAAAGCTGCTGGCCATCACGGCGGGGCTGTCCTACGGCTCCACCCTGATCGCCGGCTCCTGTGCGTTCCTGGTGGCGATCACTCTGTTCCCCAGCTTCATGGACGCCTCCGCCTTGGAGCAGATCGCCGCCACCGCGGGCAACTCCGTGGCCTCCCTGTTCAGCATCTCCGTGACTCCCATCCTGGACACCCTGGCCGCCGTGCTGCTGGCCTTCATCCTGGGTCTGTCCCTGTCCGCCATGAAGGGGAAGGAGATCGGCGACACCCTGTACAACGCTATCAAGGACTTCTCCACCATCATCGACAAGGTGCTCCATGTGGCCATCGTCCCCTTGCTGCCCCTGTACATCTGCGGAACCTTTGTGGACATGACCCACTCCGGCAAGACTTTCGTGATTCTGGGCATCCTATGGAAGGTGTTCCTGGTGGTCATCGCCATGCACCTGCTGTACTTGGTGTTCGCTTTTGTGGTGGCCGGAGGCATCAGCCACAAGAATCCGGTCACCCTGCTGAAAAACCAGATCCCCGGCTATACCACCGCCCTGGGCACCCAGTCCTCCGCCGCCACCATCCCGGTGAACCTCCAGTGCGCCGAGGCGGACGGTATCTCCCAGGAGATCCGCAACTTCGTGGTGCCCCTGTGTGCCAACATCCACATGGCCGGCTCCATGATCACCATCACCTCCTGTGCCACTGCGGTGTGTTTGATGAACGATCTGCCCATCAGCCTGGCTACGGTGGTCCCCTTCATTGCCACCCTGGGTATCGCGATGGTGGCTTCTCCCGGTGCGCCGGGCGGCTCTATTATGACCGCGCTTCCCTTCCTGTACATGGTGTTCGGACCTGAGGCCGGCGATGTGAACGGCCCCATCTGTGCCATCATGGTGGCCCTGTACATCACACAGGACTCTTTCGGCACCGCCTGCAACGTCTCCGGCGACAACGCCATCGGCGTCATTGTGGACACCATCAACCGTAAGCTGTCCAAGGCATAATTATACCCTGCCCTGAGGAGGCTTCTATGAACGTATTTGACATCATTGGGCCGGTGATGATCGGTCCATCCAGCTCCCACACCGCCGGCGCGGTCCGCCTGGGCCGGGTGGCGTGGAAGATCCTGGGGGACAAGGTGGTAAAGGCGGACATCACGCTGTCCGGTTCCTTTGCCCAGACTTACCGGGGCCACGGCACGGACAAGGCCCTCATTGCCGGCGTGATGGGGATGGACTCGGATGACGAGCGGATCCGCCATTCCCTCCAGCTGGCGAAGGAGGGCGGCATGGAGTTTGCTTTCCATGAGACTGAGATCCCGGGCGCCCACCCCAACACCGCGCGGGTCACGGTGACCGGAGCCCAGGGGGGCACCGCCGTGATTCAGGGGGCCTCCATCGGAGGCGGTAACATCCTGATCACGGAGATCAACGGGATGGCAGTCTCCTTCACGGGGCAGTACAACACCCTGTTGGTGCTCCACTATGACAAGCCGGGCACCATTGCGGCGGTGACCAACTTCATGGCCTATTCCGAGGTCAACATCGGAAATTTCCGCCTCTCCCGCCCCAAAAAGGGGGGCGAGGCCGTTATGACCATCGAGGTGGACGGCGACGTGTCCGACGCACTGATCAGCAGTTTAAGGATCCTGCCCAATATCATCAACGTGGTGTTGATCCGGGCGATTTGAGGAGGGTGGCACAATGCTGGAATATTCTTCGATCGCGGAGCTCTGCCGGGCGGCGGAGCAGGCCGGGAGCACCATCTCCCAGACCGCCCTGGCCGATCAGGCGGAGCAGATGGAGCAGCCGGCCGACGTTTTGTATCAGCGCATGGCGGACAGTCTGGGTGTGATGCGCGACGCGGTCCGGGCGGGGATGGACCCGGAGCTGCGGTCCACCTCCGGCCTCACCGGCGGAGACGCGGCCAAAATGGCCCGCTACGCGGAGCGGGGCGGGATCACCGGGACATTTCTCAACCGGGCGGTGGCCCGGGCCATCGCGGTTTCAGAGTACAACGCCGCCATGGGCAAGGTGGTGGCCGCCCCCACAGCGGGGTCCTGCGGCATCCTGCCTGGGACCATTGTCTCCATGCTGGAGGAGGGCCTGTGTGACGAGCGGGCCGCGGTCATGGCCCTGTTCACCGCCGGGGCCATCGGCATGGTGATCGCTCAGCAGGCCTCCATCGCCGGGGCCCAGGGAGGATGTCAGGCGGAGTGCGGCTCCGCCTCCGCTATGGCCGCCGCGGCCCTGGTGGAGCTGTGCGGCGGAACGCCGGCCCAGTCCGCCCACGCCTGTGCCATGGCCATCAAGAACCAGCTGGGGCTGGTGTGCGACCCGGTGGCCGGCCTGGTGGAGATCCCCTGTATCAAACGCAACGTCTCTGGCATCGCCATCGCCTTCACTGCGGCGGAGATGGCCCTGGCGGGGATCGAGAGTAAGATCCCCGCGGACGAGTGCATCCAGGCCATGCGGGCGGTGGGCGACTCCATGCCCTGCGCCCTGAAGGAGACGGCTCAAGGGGGACTTGCCATGACGCCAACCGGAATAGAGCTGAAGCGAAAGGTGTTCGGTCCCACTGATTGAGCAGGTGTAAAACAGCGTCTTCTTTTGTGAACAGTCCGGAGAATACTTCTTGGGGCGGCCCGGGTCCAAGGGCAGAAAATCAAATCCAGAATTGCTCCCATAAAATCCGGGCTTCAACCCTTGACAACCTTTGAAAACTGTGATACAGTTCCCTTACTGCAAAGAAAAGGAACTCTAGCAAGGCGCACCCTGTTCAGAGAGCCCCCGGCCGGTGAGAGGGGGAGAGGACGTCCTGTGAACCTACCCCTTGGAGCAGCCGCCTGAACGGCCGAAGACCGGCCCAGTAGGGGACAGGCCGGGTTTCGCCCGTTACCGCGTGGGAGTTTGCATGAACTCCGTGAGGTCTGCCCTGCGAGGGGCGGGCGAACCAGAGGTGGTACCGCGTTGCACTGTAATGCCCTCTGTCCGATCACCGGACAGGGGGCTTTTGTTGTCATATGGGGGAGAAGCGCATGGAAAACAAGAGACGGACCGGGACGCTGTGCGTCTTTCTGGCGGCGGTGCTGTACAGCATCGGCGGGCTGTGCATCAAGCTGATCCCCTGGGGGGGCATGGCCATCAACGGGGCCCGTACCGCCATCGCCCTGGTGGTGATCGGGGCATATCTGGCGGTGATCCGCCACCCGCTCCGGTTCAACCGCTGGGTCGCGGTGGGGGCGCTGAGCATCTTCGGCACCAACGCCCTGTTCTCCGTGGCCAACAAGCTGACCACGGCGGCCAACGTGATCGTTCTCCAGTTCACCGCCCCCATTTTTGTCATTCTGTTTTCCGCCCTGTTTTGGAGAAGAAAGCCCGGCCGGCTGGATCTGCTGGCCTGCGGGATCGTGTTCGGCGGGGTGCTCTTCTTCTTCGCGGACAGCCTGGAGATGGGCGGCGGCCTGGGCAATGTGCTGGCCCTGCTGTCCGGCGTGGCCTATGCAGGTGTTTTCCTGATGAACGAGATGCCGGACTCCGACGCCATCTCCTCCGTGTTCTGGGGGGACGTCCTCTCGGCAGTCACCGGACTGCCCTTCCTGCTGGGGGAGGAAAAACTGGAGCCCATCGCCCTGACCAGTCTGCTGGTGCTGGGCGTCTTTCAGGTGGCGGTGGCCTATATCCTGCTGACCATCGGCCTGAAAACCACGCCTCCGGTGACCGCCAGCCTGGTCTCCGGCATCGAGCCGGTGCTCAACCCAATCCTGGTGGCGGTGTTCTATCACGAGACTGTGGGCACTCTGGCCCTGGCTGGGGCGGCCACCGTCATCGTCGGCGTGGTGGGCTATAATGTCATCCGGGCCCGGCAGAGCACAGAATCAAGCGTTTCATCCAATTTTTCAGAATAAAATAAAAAGGAGTAAGATCGATGACTTGTTACGAAGAGCTGAAAGCCCGCGGCCTCATTGCCCAGGTGACCAATGAGGAGGAGATCTCCAAAATGATCAACGAGGGGAAGGCCGTGTTCTACATCGGCTTTGACCCCACCGCCGACTCCCTCCATGTGGGCCACTTCATGGCCCTGTGCCTGATGAAGCGGCTCCAGATGGCGGGCAACCGCCCCATCGCCCTGATCGGCGGCGGCACTGGCTATATCGGCGACCCCTCCGGCCGCACCGATATGCGCAGCATGATGACCCCGGAGACCATCCAGCACAACTGCGACTGCTTCAAGAAGCAGATGGAACGCTTCATCGAGTTCGGCGAGGGCAAGGCCCAGATGGTGAACAACGCCGACTGGCTGCTGAAGCTGAACTACATTGAGATGCTGCGGGATGTAGGCGCCTGCTTCTCGGTGAACAATATGCTCCGGGCCAAGTGCTATGAGCAGCGCATGGAGAAGGGTCTCTCCTTCCTGGAGTTCAACTACATGATCATGCAGTCCTACGACTTCTACTACCTGTTCCAGCACTACGGCTGCAATATGCAGTTCGGCGGCGACGATCAGTGGTCCAATATGCTGGGCGGCACCGAGCTCATCCGCCGCAAGCTGGGCAAGGACGCCCACGCCATGACCATCACCCTTCTGCTCAACTCCGAGGGCAAGAAGATGGGCAAGACCGCCAAGGGCGCCGTCTGGCTGGATCCCAACAAGACCAGCCCCTATGAGTTCTACCAGTACTGGCGCAACGTGGGGGACGACGACGTGCTCAAGTGCCTGCGGATGCTGACCTTCCTGCCCCTGGAGCAGATCGACGAGATGGACAAGTGGGAGGGCAGCCAGCTGAACACCGCCAAGGAGATCCTGGCCTATGAGCTGACCAAGCTGGTCCACGGCCAGGAGGAGGCGGAGAAGGCCCAGTCCGCCGCCCGGGCCATCTTCGGCGGCGGAGGAGACACCGACGATATGCCCTGCACCTGCCTGTGCCGGGAGGACGCCCAGGGGGATTCCATCGGCCTGCTGGACCTGATGGTCAAGTGCAAGCTGGTCCCCTCCAAGAAGGAGGCCCGCCGCCTGGTGGAGCAGGGCGGTGTGGAGGTCAACGGCGAGAAGGTCACCGATGTGTCCGCCGCCTTCCCCTGTACTGACTTCTGCGGCGAGGGCCTGGTCATCAAGAAGGGCAAGAAGGTGTTCCACAAGGTCATCATGGATCAGTAATTCCGTCCTGATACAAGAAAACTCCCCCGGCTGCGGCCGGGGGAGTTTTCTTCGCTTCCGCATTAAAACTGGCCCAGATCCCGGACCACCGCGCTGGCCAGCACCAGTCCGGCGGCGGCGGGCACGAAGGAGATGGAGCCCGGGGTGTCCCGCCGGGCGGTGGAGCCCGGCCGGGTCTCGGAGGCGGAGGCGGGCGGCTCCGCCTCCATGGGGCGGAGGGGGCTGCGGGGCTCCTCCCGGGACCAGACCACCTTCAGGTGGGAGATCCCCCTCCGGCGCAGCTCCTTCCGCATGACCCGGGCCAGGGGACAGCCCTGGGTCTTGGACAGGTCTGAGACCTCGAAGGCGGTAGGGTCCAGCTTGTTTCCCGAGCCCATCGCACTGACAATCCTGACCTGTAAAGCGGTACACCTTGTCACAAGCTCCAGCTTGGCGGCCACGGTGTCAATGCAGTCCACCACATAGTCGTACTGGGACAGATCCACCTGTCCGGCGTTTTGCGGGAGGTAGAACATCCGGATGGCCCGCACCTGACAGTCCGGGTTGATGTCCCGCACCCGCTGGGCCATGACCTCCGCCTTGGGCTGGCCGATGGTGGAGTGGAGGGCGGCGAGCTGGCGGTTCAAGTTGCTCTCTGAGACTGTATCGTCATCGTATAAGTGTAAAGTGCCCACACCTGCCCGTGCCAAGGCCTCAACGCAGCAGCCCCCGACGCCGCCCACGCCGAACACGGCGACGCGGGCGCGGCGGAGCCGGTCCAAAGGCTCGTCGCCTACCAACAGGCGGGTGCGGATAAAGGGATCGGACATAAGAGAGTACCTCCTAGAATTGATGGATAACCGGCCCTTTCCGCAACAGCCGGTAGATGCCTATGAGCATACACAGCATACTCAGGGCCCAAAGCAAGCCGGCACAGGCAATATGAACCGACTGCACTTCGGAGTACATGGAAAATTGAGGATCATACCGAAAACAGAGGGCCCGAAAAAAGAACCAGAAAGCGCCGGATAAAAAAGAGCGTCTGTCCGCCAAACCACAGGATCGCCTGGTTGCGGGACCGCCAAAACAGGTAAATCAGCACCAGCAGGGTACAAACAACAACAATTACAAAACCACCCAGAACCAGTCCATACACTTCAGCTTCTAAATCCATACTACTGCCCCTCTCTGGTAAAGTCAAACAGTTCCTCAATGGTCACACCAAAATAGTGCGCTAAATCGTGGGCAAGCCAGATGGATGGATCAAATTTTCCCGTTTCCACTGCATGGATCGCCTGACGGGAGACTCCAACGGATCCTCCCAGTTCTTTTTGGGTGAGACCATGCTGCTCACGAAATTCCCTGATCCGGTTTTTCATTATTTCCTCCAAAGTCGTGTTCACCTTACTTTTATAATAACACAGAATGGATCTCAACGTCAAGTAGACCTGACTTTTCACACAACAAAAGAAGGAACCCATCCAAAAAAGGATGAGTTCCCTCGGTTTCAGACTAAAATTATTTTACCAGCTGGCTCATGTCATACAGACCCGGCGCATTCACCGTCGCCATAAACTTGGCGGCCTCCACAGCCCCCTGGGCGAAGATCTCCCGGGAGAGGGCGGTGTGGCGGATCTCCATGATCTCGTCGTGTCCGGCAAAGATGATCTCATGCTCGCCCACGATGGTGCCGCCCCGGACAGCGGAGATGCCGATCTCCTTCTTGTCCCGGGGCTGGCGGACGGAGTGGCGCTCAAAGACATACTCAGTCTCATGCCCGCAGGCGGAGGCGGCCGCGTCGGCGATCATCAGGGCGGTGCCGCTGGGGGCGTCCACCTTGCGGCGGTGGTGCCGCTCCACGATCTCAATGTCGTAGCTGTCACCCAGCACGGAGGCGGCCTTCTTGACCAGCTCCAGCAGCACGTTGATCCCCAGGGACATATTGGCGGAACGGAAGATGGGGACCTCCAGGGCGGCGGCACCGATCTGGGCCACCTGCTCCGGGGTGTAGCCGGTGGTGGCCAGCACCAGCGGGGTCCCGGTGCGTCTGGCGAAGTCCAGCAGGCCGTCCAGCGCGGCGGGGGAGGAGAAGTCGATGACTGCGTCCGCCTCGCCGGTGAACTGGCTGGGGGAGGAGTACACTGGGAACTCCCGATCGCTGCTACCCAGCACATCAAAGCCCGCCGCCACCTGCACTGCCGGGTCAGCGGCGCAGATGGACTCCACCACGCGGCCCATGTGGCCGCTGCATCCGGAAATGATTATCTTCAGCATGACAGGTTACCTTCCTTTACAGCAGCCCCTTGGCCTGCATGGCGGCGCGCAGACGGGCCTTGTTCTTCTCCTCCATCTCGCACAGGGGAAGACGTACTGGGCCGGCCTCCATGCCCAGCAGGTTCAGCGCCTCCTTCACCGGGATGGGGTTCACATCACAGAACAGAGCGTCGATCAGATCCATATACTCGATCTGGAGCTTGGAGGCGGATACGAAGTCGTTGTCCAGACAAAGGTGGGTCATCTTCACCATGACCTCAGGGATGATGTTGGAGGCCACAGAGATCACGCCCTTAGCCCCCAGAGACATCATGGGCACCACCTGGTCGTCGTTGCCCGACCAGATATAGAAGTCATCGCCGCACAGGTGGCGGGTGTGGGCCAGGAGGGAGAAGTTTCCACTGGCCTCCTTGACGCCGTTGATCTTGGGGTTCTGAGACAGCACCTGATAGGTCTCCGCCGTGAAGGAGACGCCGGTGCGGCTCGGTACGTTATAGAGGATCACCGGAAGGTCCACCCGGTCGGCGATGTACTCATAGTGCTTGATCAGTCCGGTTTGGCTGCACTTGTTGTAGTAGGGGGTGACGTGGAGCAGGGCGTCGGCTCCGGAGTCCTGGGCGTGGAGGGAGAGGTAGACGGCGGCGGTGGTGTCGTTGCTCCCCGCGCCGGCGATGACCTTCACCCGGTGATCGACCCGCTTGACGCAGTACTCCACGGCGGCGATGTGCTCCCGAATGGTCATGGTGGCAGACTCGCCGGTAGTGCCGCAGACGCAGATGGCGTCTACGCCGCCGGCGATCTGCGCATCGATGAGACGGCCGAAGGCGTCATAGTTGATGGTACCGCTGGCGTCAAAGGGAGTGGCGATGGCCACACAGTTTCCGGTAAAGACAGGAGTTCGCATGAAAAGCACCCTTTCTTTGAGTTAGGAATTAGAAATTAGGAATTAGGAATTTTATGCCCGGGGGCTTGGCAATTTTACAAATCAGGAGTTAGGAGATGGGAGCTTTGGCGTTCGGCGCGGACGGCCTGCTTGTCGTTCGCCCCATAATTCCTAATTAGACCATGGCATTACTTGCGGTCCATATAGCCCTCAGCGCACAGCAGCTCGGCCAGCAGGACCGCGCCGCCGGCAGCACCCCGGAGGGTGTTGTGGCTCAGGCCCACGAATTTATAGTCGTACTGGGTGTCAGGACGCAGGCGGCCCAGAGAGACGGCCATGCCGCCCTCCAGCTCACGGTCCAGCTTGGCCTGGGGACGGTCGGGCTCCTCGAAATAGTGGAGGAACTGCTTGGGGGCGGAGGGGAGATCCAGCTCCTGAGCGCGGCCCTTGAAGCCGGCCCAGTCCGCCTTGATCTGCTCCATGGAGGGCGCCTCGCCCCGGAAGGAGACGAACACAGCGGCGGTGTGGCCGTTGGACACGGGGACGCGGAGGCACTGGGCGGTGATGGCGGGGCCCTCGGCCTTGACGATCCGGCCGTCCTCCACCTTGCCCCAGACCTTCAGGGGCTCCTGCTCGCTCTTCTCCTCCTCGCCGCCGATGTAGGGGATCAGGTTATCCACCATCTCGGGCCAGCGCTCGAAGGTCTTGCCCGCGCCGGAGATGGCCTGGTAGGTACACACCAGCACCTTGTCGATCCCGTACTTCAGCAGGGGGTGCAGGGCGGGGGCATAGGACTGGATGGAGCAGTTGGACTTGACGGCAATGAAGCCGCGCTGGGTGCCCAGGCGCTTGCGCTGGGCGGCGATGACCTCCAGGTGCTCCGGGTTCATCTCGGGCACCACCATGGGCACATCCTCCGTCCAGCGGTGGGCGGAGTTGTTGGACACCACGGGGCACTCGGCCTTGGCATAGCGCTCCTCCAGAGCGCGGATCTCGTCCTTCTTCATATCCACGGCACAGAACACAAAGTCCACCATGCCGGCGATCTTTTCCACATCGGCCTGGGCGTCCATCACCACCAGCTCCTTAGCCTCGGCGGGGATGGGGGTATCCATGGCCCAGCGGCCTGCCACGGCCTGCTCATAGGGCTGCCCGGCGGAGCGGGGGCTGGCGGCCAGGACGGTCAGCTGGAACCAGGGGTGGTTCTCCATCAGGGTGACGAAGCGCTGACCCACCATGCCGGTGGCGCCGATGATGCCTACTTTGTACTTCTTTTCCATTTTCAACTACCTCCATAACGGCTCAGGGCCATTGTATGCCCCTCTGCCGAGATCGATGTGTCCGGAGCCGGAAATCGTTTCCGCAAGAAAAAAAGAAATCAGCGGCTTTTCAAGCGGCTGATTTTGTACTATAATGTCAGCTGTGGTCTGGCTTCAGACCAGCCGGCAAAATGTTTACAAAAGCAGACAGCGCTCCATCAGGGTACCGCCCTGATGACAGTCGAAAGGCTGTTGACCCGGCGACCAGGGCCCGCCCCCTCCGGGCAGGGGGGCCCTTCGGCGGCCTTCCCTTTGGGCGTGGATGGACGGGAACCGGCTCCCTGGCCACGCTTACTGATGTCGGCCGCTACCTCTATCTTGCAAAAACTTGGGTTTATCCTATCATGTTTGCAGGCGGGTGTCAATACGAAACAGAGAAATGGGAGATACGATGAAGGGAATCTTTACACGGCTTGCCGCCGTCCTCCTGGCTGCGGCGCTGGCGGCCCCGGCAGCACAGGCGGCCGGGACGGAGGCAGATCCGATCAAGGTGGGGCTGGCCTATGGCTCGGGAGCACTGGTCAACGCCAACCTGGAGAACAACACCGGATACGGCTCCGGATACCGGCTGGGCTACTTCGACCGGGATCTGGACTTTGTGGAGCTGGGCAGGACCGGCTCCAAAGAGACCAGGATCACCATGGTCAAGGCCCAGAACACCTGGGTCAGCGGCTCCTCCTATTCCAATTCCGACAATGGCGGCGCGGTGATCGGCAGCTATCACCTTCAGGTGGAGACCTGCTCCTCCTATGAGGAGGCGGTCCGGGCGGCGGAGGACTATCCGGATGGCTTTCCCGCCTGGATCGATGGAGAATACCAGGTCCGGTGCGGGGCCTACGCCACCCGGGAGGAGGCTGAGGACGCCCAGGCCCGCCTGGGGAAGGGGACCATCGCCGGGACCAGCAGCTATGGGGTCAACGTGACCCGGACGGGGACGGACGAGATCCTGTTCCAGTTTGACGGCGGGGACGGCTTGGCCCTGGGGGTGATGCCCGACGTCACTGGGGAGGATGAGGTCCGCACCTGGTTCAAGGGCAACCGCTATTACGGTGGGTTCCGCTATGAACGCATCAGCGGCGGCGATCTGACTGTGGTGAACATCGTGGATCTGGAGACCTATCTCAAGGGCGTGGTCCCCTATGAGATGAGCAACAGCTGGCCTCTGGAGGCCCTGAAGGTCCAGGCGGTGTGCGCCCGCAGCTATGCCTACAACAATCTCCGCAGCAGCCGGCACACATCCTATCACTTCGATGTGTGCAACACCACCGACTGTCAGGTCTACTACGGAGCCGGGCCCAACAACGCCAGCTATCAGGCCAACGACCGCACCGACCGGGCGGTGGAGGAGACGGCGGGGGAGTATGCCCGGTACGACGGACGGGTCATCGAGGCGTTCTACTCCTCCAGCCACGGCGGAGCCAGTGAGAGCGTCTACCATGTGTGGGGTTCCTCCCTGGAGGACTATCCCTATCTGAAGGGTGTGACCGACCCCTATGAGGCGGATCTGAGCGGGAAAAATCCGTATTCCTCCTGGACGGTGTCCTATTCGGAGGAGGAGCTGGTACAGCGGCTCCTGTCCAAGGGATACGCCGCCGGGAGCGGGATCGACTCCCTGGAGCTCACCTACTCTGAACTGGGAAATGTGATCCAGGTCAAGGTGTTCTATGAAAACGGGCAGAGCAACACTCTGAAGCCGGAGAAGATCCGGAGCGCTTTCGGGGTCCCGTCCATCCGCTTTACCGTCAACGGAAAGGAGACCGGCTCCGGGAGCCAGAGCGGGAGCGGCGGGCTGTCCGTCAGCGGCGGCGGAGCGCTGGACCCCGGGAAGAACTATTTCGTCATCAGCGGCGGCGGGACTGTCTCCCAGGTATCCGGTGAGAAGCTGTATTCTATTTCCGGCTCCGGCACCATCCGGCCGGTGGAGGAGGCGGGGGAGGACGGCTCCCCGGACGTCCCCTCCGGCGCTCAGGTAACGGTGAGCGGCGGGAGCTTTACCTTCCGGGGCTCCGGAAACGGACATCAGCTGGGCCTGAGCCAGTACGGCGCGTGGGCCATGGCGGAGCGCGGCTTTTCCTATGACGAGATCATTGAATTTTACTACCCCGGCGCCGTGGTGCGGTGAGCCGGATGGACAGAAAGGCGTATGACCATTGAAAACCTCAGATTTTGATTTTTACCTTCCGGAGGAGCTGATCGCTCAGACCCCTCTGGAGCGCCGGGACTCCTCCCGACTGCTGACCCTGGACAAGTGCACCGGGGAGATCGCCCACCGGCACTTTTATGAGCTGCCCCAGCTGCTGCGGCCGGGGGACTGCCTGGTGCTGAACAACTCCCGGGTCCTGCCAGCCCGGCTGATCGGCCACCGGCTCCCCGGGGGAGGCGCCTGTGAGGTGCTGCTGCTGACCGACAAGGGGGACGGACTCTGGGAGTGCCTGGTCCGCCCGGGCCGGAAGCTGAAGCCGGGGGCCCAGGTGTCCTTCGGCGAGGGACGCCTCACCGCCACGGTGGAGGCGGAGGCATCCGGCGGGAACCGTCTGGTGCGCTTCCACTACCAGGGGATCTTCCTGGAGGTACTGGAGGAGCTGGGCAAGATGCCTCTGCCGCCCTACATCAAGGAGGAGCTTCAGGACAATGAGCGGTATCAGACCGTCTACTCCAAGATCAACGGCTCCGCCGCCGCCCCCACCGCCGGCCTGCACTTCACCCCGGAACTGCTCCGGCAGATCCAGGAGATGGGGGTCAAGCTGTGCTATGTCACCCTCCATGTGGGGCTGGGCACCTTCCGCCCGGTGAAGGCGGAGGACATCTCGGAGCATGAGATGCACTCAGAATACTGCATGATCCCAGAGGAGACCGCCCGCACCATCAATGAGACCAAGCGGAACGGCGGCCGGGTCATCTGTGTGGGGACTACCTCCTGCCGGACGGTGGAGAGCTTTGCCGCCGAGGACGGCACTCTGAAGGAGTCGGCGGGCTGGACCAGCATCTTCATCTATCCCGGCTACCGCTTCAAGGTGCTGGACGCTCTGGTCACCAATTTCCATCTGCCCCAGTCCACTCTGATCATGCTGGTGTCCGCCCTGGCCGGGCGGGAGCACGTTCTGTCCGCCTATGAGGAGGCTGTGAAGGAACGCTACCGCTTCTTCAGCTTTGGAGATGCGATGTTCATTGGAGACGTGATGCCCTCCAAGGCTGAAAACGGCGAAAAGCCCGCAAAATAAGGGTTTTTAGGGAAAACGCCTTAACCGACGCAAAAACCTGAAAAAGCCGCGTGGATAACCGAAAAGCATCACGCATCGTTAGCTTTGAGGGGATGCTTATAAAATTGAACAACTTTTTTGGCGCATAATGTTGCGGCGATACTGCATAGACTGCATAAGATGGCCCCGACCTCAGTATATGAGGCCGGGGCTTTTCTCATGTCTTGTAGGTGAATGTGTGGGTCGCACCGTTCTTGAATGTGATGGAGGTGACGCGGCCATCGTTCACGACGATGTAGTCTATGATCTGCTGGAGGAAGCTGTGCGGGATGGAGGGGTCAATGGCTCGGATGTACTTCTCGTAGTCGATGTAGCGGTCTTCGATCAGCTTGTTCGCCATGATGTAGTAGCTGGCCTTGCCGATGAAGCCGTCGCCCAGTTCCTCGCTGGACTCTTGGTTCTGCAGTTCCTCAATGCGGGCGTTGACTTCTTCGAGCTGCTTGGTGATCTGGCCGCGCTGCATGACGAAGTCTTTCTCTGGCATGGCTTCGTCGTCGTAGAGGTACAGGGCGTTCAATCTGGCGAGGGCGTTGTCGAGCTTGCGGCGCCGAGCGCGGAGGGTGTCAATTTCATGGATGGAGTTGTCATCACCGGAGAAGGCGATTTGCGGGCGGTACTCCACGGCGTCACCGGCAGAACGGAACGCATCGAGAAGCTGGCCCAGAGCGTCGGTGCTGACGGAGGCCACGTCCTCGAACGCTTCGCCACGGAGCAGCTTACGCTCCAGAACCTCGGGCGTCGTGGCCTCAGAGGAGTTCTTGGAGGCCCTGATGATGTTGGCAACGTAGTTCAGGACGAACGGGCCGAGCGTGGTGTCTGAGATGTATTTGTTGGTGCAGGAGGTTCCTTTGCGCCGCCGGCTGCCACAGGCGTATTGGGAGGGGCGGAAGCCGTTCGCTCGCCGCCGGTCGAGGTTGGCCGTCATGTTGGAGCCGCACTGGCCGCAGCGGAGCAGACCGGCAAAGATGTGGATGTTCTTCCTGACGTATGTTTTGTGAGAGGGAACGCCGCCGCGCTTGTTCCGAGTCAGCAGGAACCTCATGCGGCAGAATACATCTTCGTTCAGAATGGGTTCGTGGTGGTTCTCGACGGTGATCCATTCGTCAGAGTCGCGCTTCTCGATGCCCTTGCCGTCTGAGTGGACGTTATAGACATACTGGCCGATGTACCACGGGTTTGTCAGGATGGTGCGCACCGTGGTTGGCGTCCATTGGCCGCCCGTCTTCGTGACGATACCGGCGTCGTTGAGGTACTTGGCGACATAGAGCAAGGACTGGTATTGCTCGTACAGTTCGGCCATGCGGCGGATGGCCTTGGCCTCCTCGGGGACGATGGAGAATGTCTTTGTTTCCTTCGACCACGAATAGCCGAAGGGGACACGGCCACCATTCCATTGACCGTCTGAGGCACGGGAGAGCATGACGGCCGTGACGCGCTCGGCGGTGGTCTTGCGCTCCAGCTCGGCGAAAATCAGGATAATGCGCATCATGGCCTCACCGATGGCGGAGGAGGTGTCGAACTGCTCGTTCTTGGAGACGAAGGTGACGCCGAGGGACTGCAGTTCGTCGTGCATGGCGGCGAAGTCGATCAGGTTGCGGCTGATACGGTCAATCTTCCAGACGACAAGGTGGGTAAACTCGCCTGTGCGGATGCGATCCATCATGGCCTGATATTCTGGGCGGTCTGTGTTCTTGGCCGAGTAGCCGGGGTCTTCAAACACGACGTAGTCGGTGATGCCCAGCACCAGCGTGACATAGGCGATAAGTTCGCGGCGCTGAACTTTGAGGGAGTCTTTGTCCACCTGCCAATGAGTGGAGACGCGAATATAGATGGCCGCCTTCTTCGCGGCCAGTTTCTCGGCGATGCGAGAAGCCATACGAAGTCCTCCTTTTTCGGGATATTCCATAGGAACGTCCGACCAAAAATCCACGGACGTTCCGTGTATAACCGTAACCATACCGTAACCGTAACCTATACCGTAAACGTAACGTAACCGTTAGATATAGTTTTGGGGCACCGCTGCTGCGATGCCCCGTATGTGTTTTTATTGCGAGACTGATTTTGCGAAGCCTCTGGCCGCTGCCACAAGCCCCATCGTGCCATCAATCAGGGCGTCAATGCTGAGAGGCAAGACACTGATGGAGCCGTCGGGTGCAGGCTGCATTGAGGCTGTGTCCGCATAGGGAATGAGGGCCTCGAAGAAACTGTCGGCCTCGGCAGGACCTCGCCCGTTGCTCTGGAGCTGGTGTCGGGTGACACGGGGCTCGGCCACCACGTCCGAGCGATGCTGCCCGATGGTGAACTTGAAGAGCTGGTACGGGCGGCCGTCGCCGAGCGGAGCATATTGAACGATGATCTCGCGGCCGATGGAGACGGCGCTGAAGCCGTCCATGACTTCGAGGGCACCGATGAACTCGGTCACGTCGTCTGGGTCAACGCCTTTTACGGCAGAGAAGCGGTCAATGAGTTCACGGCTGGTAAAGACCTTGTGTGCGGAGGCTGAGTCGATGACCTCGAAGAGCAATTCGCCATCAGCCAGCGTCGCGGCGAGAGCCTTGCTGACATTGCCTTTGTCGGAGAAACCCGCAAGACCGGCGCGAACGAGGACGTCGATGATGTCGGCAGCCTGTCCTTCGGCGCGGTAGAAATGGTCGGCACAGACCTCGTTGAGCTGCTCCACGCTCCACGCCCGCACAATGGAGGCAACGCGGCGTAGATGCTTGGGATCGGCGTCGGTCGGCGACGCACCGGCAAGGGGAAGGGAGAGCCGAACGGCGATACAGCCGGTGGGCGAGGTGAACAGGTCGATGCGATACTCACGTCCTACGGTATCGGTGAGGCTGACGCCCTGCCCAATGCAGACGAGGTTTGTGTAGTTGCTGGGGATGCTGTCCAGACGTTCAACCTCCGAGCCGATTTCGGCAAAGAAGGCAGAACGTCCCAAGTCTTTGCCGAAGATCATGGTTAGTTCTCCTCTCGATATTTTTTGAGTACAGTTTCGACGATGGTACGGTCATCTGGCGAGGCCAGAGCGTACAGAGTGGCAAACTCGCGGACTTCTGTGGGGACTGCCTCGTAGCGGTCGTTGCTGAGGCCCAGCAGCCAGTCAACAGAAACGCCGAAGTAGCGGGCGAGCCGAACGACGTACTTGAGTTCGGGTTCACGGACGCCCTGAAGGTATCTCGACAGGGTGGGTGTCGAGACGTTGATCTCTGCGGCGATGTCCTTGGCGTAGAGGCCCCTGCTTTCGATTAGGTCGCGCAGGTTCTTCTTGAAGGCGGTAAAATCGAGTTCGAGTTCCATGATGTGCTTCTCCTTTGCCAGCGTGATTGTTCGTATTAGCCATTGTATAGCTCTTTTGGTAAAATCGCAAACATTTTTTGCGAGAAAACTGCAAAAAACTATTGACATTAGCCACGTGGATAATTATAATAATCACATAGGTCAATTATCTTCAAAAAAAGATAGGCAGAAAGGGGTGAACATTATGAAACCACTCGAAATCAAGGGAGCCCGCGCAAGGCTTGGATTTACGCAGAAGTACATGGCAGAGAAGCTCGGCCTCACGGAAGTCTCCTATGGGAGAAAAGAGAGAGGCGAAGTAGAGTTTACCTTGGATGAAGTCCCGGAGGTCGCCAGCCTGCTCACGCTGAACAATGCGCAGGTGAACGACTTTTTCTTCGACGGCAAGTTGCCAACTGGTTAATCGAGGCCATCATCGGCGTCGGTGTATATTTTTTTGCCCGATGATTAGCCGCTTGGATAATTTATCTTGCCACTACGGTAATTATAGGTGATTGGAGGCTCAGAGAAAATGGGACGTGACGCTACGAAAGCGGCGGGAAATCCGTGGTATCAAGCCAGAAAAAAGGCTGCTGAATATGATGACAGGCTATGTAGCCGTGAGAGCGCGGCTGAGCAACTCGGAATGTCGGTATCTTCGCTGGCAGATGCAGAGCTGGGGAACACAAAGTTCATGCCAGTCGATAAGGCGGTGCTCATGGCTGACAGGTACAACGCCCCGTGGCTGCTGAACCACTACTGCTTGAACGAGTGCCCGATTGGATGCAGGCATTCGCTCTCCGATGAAGTGGTGGGCATTGACCGCGTGACGGTCAAGCTGCTGAAGAGCCTGAAGACCGAAAAGCTCGGAGATGTCAAGGACACGCTCCTTGACATCGCGGCTGACGGGAAAATCACCGAAGACGAGAAACCGGCGCTTCAAGAGGTTTTGGCCTACCTCGACGATCTGGCAAAGACCGTGAGCGAGCTGAAGACCATCGGAGAGATGGCTCTGAACGAAGATGGTGATGCCCATGGATCAAAGTAGTCTGATGGCTATACTCGCGGAAGAGTATGGCATCAAAAGCCCACAGGAGCTTGCGGAGGCTATTCGGCGGATGAAACCGTTGGATCTGGCCCCGTTCTGCGTGACACCTGAGAAAACGAAGGAGGACAAAGCATCATGACCCGAATGGAACGGCGAAGAAGACGCCGCCGCATCTTGCGAATCAAGCTGGCGACCACAGCGGCCGTGCTGGCGCTGACCACGGCCAGCATCGTAGCCCTGACAGGGGGGGCAGCCGAAACGGTGCCCGAACAAACACCGCAGCCGCCCGCGTTGCAGGCTGAGCCGGTTCTGCTGGTTGCAGAGCACGACAGTACATATCAGCCCGTCCAGATGACGGCCGAGCCTGCTCAGGAACCGGAACCCGTAGAGGAAGAGGACGAGAACGAGAAAATCGAGGCCGCTCTGCTGGAGCAAGGCTATCTGCATGAGGAGATCCCTCTGGACTTCGACCTGCAGTGCCACCTGATTACGGTCTGCGAAGAGTACGGCGTCCCTCAGAGCGTGGCTCTGGGCGTCATTCAGGCCGAAAGCTCGTTCACGGCCACGGCCTCGAACGGAAGCTGCTACGGCTATATGCAGATCAACAGCATCAATTCCGAATGGCTGTCTGAGAAAATCGGGGTCACGGATCTGACCGACCCGTACCAGAATATCCGCTCTGGTGTGTTCATCCTGAGCGACCTGTATGGGAAGTACGGGGACTGGCACAAAGCCTTGATTTGTTACAACTACGGCGAGGGCGGAGCTCGGGAGCACGTCTTCAGCAAAGGCTACACGACCACGTCGTACAGCCGCACGGTGATGGAATACGCGGACGCATGGGCGGAGGTGCTGGCATGATCGACACGGCGAAGCTGAACACCGAGGAGCTGGGAAACATCATCGTGGACGTCCAGAACGAGACCGGCTTCTGGTTCGATGTGGATGACATGGTCGCCATCATGCAGCACACCGTCCGCAAGGCAGACCTGAACGGCAAGGACGAGGAGTATGTGCCTCTGCTGTTCAGAAACGAGCTGGAAGATTATGTGATGCGCGAGAGAATCAATGCGATTGGGAGGAGAAACTTATGTGCGACATCTGTATGCACAGCCCTTGCCTGAGCGGCTGCCCAAACGCGCCAGACCCGACGCCGGTGACGCACTGCTGCTCCTGCGGAGAGCCGATTATTCCCGGCGACGAGTACGGCATCATCGACGGTGAGGCGTGGTGCGAGGACTGCTTGGAAGACCTGCCGCTCTGCGTCCTGATACCGAAGCTGGGAGGAGAATGGAGAACCGCGAGCGAGGAGGACATTCCAGATGGATATGACGGTTGAGGTTCCTGAACTGCCAGAGCTGACGTTCGACGAGGCCAGCCACATCTACCGGCTGAACGGCGACATCATCCCGAGCGTGTCGAAGCTGATGGAGCTGCTGAAAGACCAGTGCTACGGCGGTATCAGCAAGAGAACGCTTGAGAACGCCGCCATCAAAGGATCTGCGGTGCATAACAGCATCGAGAACTGGATCAAGTTCGGCATCGACGATATTCCGTCGGAGCATCGCGGCTACTTCAACGGCTTCATGGAGTGGTGGAAGCAGTATAAACCGCGGGTCTTCGGCTCTGAGGTGCGCATCTACCATAAGCTGATGCGCTACGGCGGGACGATTGACCTGCTCTGCGAGATTGGCGGCCTGCTGGAGCTTATCGACTTCAAGACGACGTACACGCTGCTGGAAATGGCCTGCGGTGTCCAGCTTGAAGCCTACTCGCAGGCACTTATTTCCCACGGCATCACACCGCAAAGAAAGCACATCCTGCATCTGAAAAAGGACGGGAAATGGGCGTTCCGCGAGTTCCCGGCCAAAGACCCCGCCAGATGCCGCGTAGTCGGGGCACTGAAATGTCTGTACGACTATGAACAGTCTTACAAATAAATGAAAAGGAGTGTCAGTATGAACGACGCAAAGACCATCGGAAGCAATGCCCTTGTCCTTGACACCGCAGAAGAGAACGTGACCGTGATGAACGCTGAAGAGAGCAAGCTCGGCAAAGAAGTCAGCTTGATTGAGCAGCGGGCCGAAGCGGTCGTCGTCGCCTCTGGAGCGGATTTCGAGGACGCTGGCCTGTTCCTGAAGCAGATCAAGCAGGCCCAGAAGCAGGTCAAGGACTATTGGGAGCCTCTCCGCGTGTCCGCCAAGAAGAGCTACGACGAGGTTCTGAACCACAGAAAGGAAATGATTGAGCCTCTGGAAAAGGCGGAGAAGATCGTCAAGACCAAGGTGAACGAGTACAGCGCGGAGCAGGAGCACAAGCGCCGTGAGCAGGAGGAGGCCATGCGCCGACTGGCTCAGGCCGAGATCGACCGCCACCTGAATGAAGCTGCCGAAGCCGAGGCTAACGGTGACGCTGTTGGCGCAGAGTACGCTATGGCCGAAGCCGAGATGATGGAAGGGGTGTCCATCGCCGGTGGCGTCCAGCATCAGACGCCCAAGGTCAAGGGCATCTCCCAGAGCAAGACGTGGGAAATCTGCGAGTCCGAGTGCGACTGGTCTAAGGTTCCCGTGTCTCTCATTGGCATTGAGCTGCGGCCGGTCGATAAGGCTGCGGTGCTCCGCCTGATTAAGATGTCCAAGGGCCAGGTCGAGATCCCCGGTATCAAGTTCCGCGAAACCTACACCACCAGCGTCAGCACCCGGTAAAACCGGAGAATAACAGGAGGTCAACATGAGCAACGAAAACAAACTGAGCACGGCGCCCGCTGGGGCTGTGGCTCAGAAAACGGCCGGAGGGGGAGCCTTGAGCGTCTTCGCTGACGGCGCGAGCTTCAATACGGCTCTGCGCATGGCCCAGTGCCTTGCGTCGTCTACGGTAGTCCCCAAGGAGTACCACGGAAACGTCGGCAACTGCATGATCGCTATTGAGATGGCATCTCGCATCAACACCAGTCCGATGATGGTGATGCAGAACCTCTACATCGTCAACGGGCGCCCTGCGTGGTCGAGCCAGTGGATCATCGCCATGATTAACAGCAGCCGCCGGTACAAGACTGAGCTGCAGTTCGAGTTCGGCCGCGACAAAGGCGACGGCGGCCTGAGTTGCCGCGCTTGGGCGGAGGATTACTCCGGCCACAAGGTCTACGGCCCGAAAATCACGATGAATATGGCGAACGACGAAGGCTGGACGAGTAAAAACGGCAGCAAGTGGAAGACCATGCCCGACGTGATGATCCAGTACCGCGCCGCTTCGTTCTTTGGCCGCATGAACTGCCCCGATATGATTATGGGCATTTACAGTCAGGAGGAAGTCCTCGACATGGGCGAGCTTCCGACGGATGGCTTCGCTCTGGTGGTCGATCCTGCTACCGGCGAAGTGACCGAGGCTGAAAAGGATGAACCCATCACGCAGGATCAGCGTCAGACGCTTTTCAAGATGGCGACGAGCGCCTTCGGACAGGAAGCGAACGGCGTCCTGAAATCCCTGCTGGCCGCCGAGGGCTACGAGTCCACGGAGGGCCTGCCTACGTCTGTGTATCACCGCATCACCGAAAAGGTCATGGAAATGGCTCAGGAGAAGAAACCTGAACCCGAAGCTCCACAGGAAGCCAGCGATACCGTTCCTGCCAGCGACCAGCCCGATTTCCCCGGTAAAGAGTGATGCGATCCGACGGCATAGCCGTCATACAGACAGGCAGGTGAGAAAATGGCATGGATCAGCGTACACGAAAGTATCGACGGGCCGAAGCTGCGGAATCTGTATAAGCAGCTCGGTTGCTCAAAGTTCGAGGCGACGGGCATCCTGAACTTCTTGTGGTTCTGGGGGCTTACGAACGCTGAGAGGGACGGGCTCATACTGTATGCAGAAAAAGAGGACATCGAGCGATACCTGTACGGCGTCGGCGCAGGTTGTGTGCTCGATCCGAAGAAAATCGTGGATGCACTCTTCGATAGCGGCTGGCTCGACTGGTCGCCTCGCGGAATCTGCATCCACGACTGGGAGACTTGGCAAGCCCAATGGCAAAAGGCCAAGGATGCCCGAGAGCGCGACGCTGCCCGCAAGCGCGAGAGTCGGCGGAACAGCAAAGCGGCGGCCCAAAACGAGGAAAAAGCGGATGCGGCGAAGGACGGTCACACGGACGGTCCAGCGGACGGCGAGGAAAAGCAGCTTAAAATCGACGGGGGAGAGACTCCCACAGCCGAAAAAGCGCCGACCGAGCATCCTGAACCGCCGAAGCCCCCTGCGGAACCGGCAACGCCAAAGTACACGCCGACCTTCGACGAGTTCTGGGACGCATACCCGAAAAAGGCTGAGAAAGGCAACGCCTTCAAGAAGTATCAGGCCCGCATCCATGAGGGCTTCTCCCCGGAGGAACTGCTGATGGCCGCTCGGAACTATGCGACCCAGTGCAAGAGGCTCGGCACCGAGAAGCAGTACATCAAGCACCCGAAGACGTTCCTGAGCGACAGCCGGCCGTTCCTTGACTATCTGCCAGATAAGAAGAAGGCCCAGCCGCCCGAGGACGCGGTGCCCGACAACAAAAATCCGTTTGCGGAATACGGGGAGGAATGACAAATGCAAGGATTTGACCCGCAGACCATTTTGCCCCGTATTGCCGCCCAAGGGCTTGAACGGCAGGAGATCCGCCCCGGCGATTGGTTCGACGATGACGGAATGCTCATGTGCGGGAAATGCGGTGAGCCGAGGCAGGGGATGGTGACGGTGTCCGCTCCGACGGACGGCGACCCAGCGAACAAGCTGACATTCAAAGCCACCCGTTCCTGCAAGTGCGACCGAGACAAGGAGGCCGCCGAGAAGCAGGCAGAGCAGAACAAAAAGGACATGGAGCGTGTTGCCCGTCTGAAAAAGGCAAGCCTCGTGGACGAAAAGTTCCGTGAGGCGTCCTTCGACAGCTTTCAGGTCACGAAATACAACGCCAGAAATCTGAAGCTGTGCCGCCGATACGCCGAGGCGTTCGACGAGATGGTGTCCAAAAATCAGGGGTTGATTTTCTGGGGAAGTGTTGGCACGGGCAAGAGCTTTGCGGCGGCCTGCATCGCAAACCACCTGCTGAACCGAGGCATCCCCGTGATGATGACATCTCTTGTGGAGCTGCTGAAACTCATTCAGGACGGCGAGGAACGGGAAAGCGACATCATCGCTCGGATGAACAGCGCGAAGCTGGTCATCTTCGACGATTTAGGAGCCGAGCGCAACACCGACTATGCGCTTGAGAAGATTTACAACATCATCGACAGCCGGTATCGGCGGAAGCTCCCGATGCTCCTGACCACAAACCTGACCATCGACGAGATGAAGGAAGAAGAGGACAGACGGTACAGCCGCATTTACGACCGCATCTTCGAGACTTGCTACTCGATGCAGTTCACCGGCCCGAGTTGGCGGAAGAAGGAAGCCAGCCGGCGGTTCACGGAGATGGAGAAGCTGTTCGATATTGACTGAAAGGAGAAGCCAAATGGAAATGAAGCAGCGGGTACAGCATCTTATCGCTGACGTCGAGAGAGCCTGTATCAAGTACAAGCTGAACATGACGATTTACGACGGGAAGCTCGCGTTCGTCGATCAGGAGAGCCGCCACATCGTTGCAACGTGGGGCCCGCAGTTCAAACTCAGCGAGGAGCCTGAACATGGCGGGGAGTAAAGAGGTCTTCTACCTCAAAATCGGGAGTGAAGCCGACCGCGTGACGGTCGCCTCGATCCTGTTCCGAAACGGGTATTCCGTCCAGCCCGTGAAGCAGAAGAAGGACGGGAGAAGCAACGAATACCTCGTCAAGTATTGGATCGGCGAGGCGACGGTGGAAGGAGTTGAGATGCCAAAATGAAAGTGAAGTTCTCCGTTTATGGAGAGCCGCAGGGGAAAGGACGACCGCGCTTTTCAACGGTCTGCGGGCACACCAAGACGCGGACCCCGGATGAAACGATCCTGTACGAAAATCTCGTGAAGACCGAATACAGAAATCAGGCTGGATTCCGGTATTCGGACGACGCCATGCTCGATGTCCGTATTACGGCGTACTACACCATACCGAAGTCGGTCAGCAAGAAAAAACAACAGGCGATGCTTGACCATCGCATCCGGCCGATCAAGAAGCCAGATTACGACAATATCGGCAAGGTGATCTGCGATTCATTGAACGGCATCGCATACCGAGATGACGCTCAGATCGTAGACGCGCAGATCAGAAAGTTCTATTCGGACACCCCGAAAGTGGTGGTGACGATTCAGGAAGCAGAATAGGAGGAAGCCATGAAGAAACTCGCAAAACTCAGCCCCGGCAGCATTTTCAACTTTGCCGGTGAAAAGTTCGTTGTTATGGAACAGCGTGACGGCGCCGCGTTCGTCCTGCTGGCTCAGAGCAAGGAGTCCTGCCCGTTCAACGACAAGGACGATGCGGAGAACCGCAACGACTACACTTGCTCCACCTTGAAGGAGCGCATCGACAAGTGGGTGGAGGCCCTGCCTCGCACCTCGGAGGAGGCCGCGGCCATTCTCCCGTTTGAGGTAGATCTGAGCTGCACCGACCGTAGCAAGAGCTACGGCACCATCACGGTCAAGGCGGCGCCCCTGACGCTTTGGCAGTACGGCCAGTTCAAGGAGTTGATTCCGCTGAACGAGGATGACTGGTACTGGCTCGTCACGCCTTGGGCGTGTCGGTGGCTCCGCTCCCCGAACACCGACTACACCAACAACGTGTGGGTCGTCTACACCGATGGCTACTGCAGCCGCAGCAGCGCATCCAACTCGTACGGCATCCGCCCCGCTTTGCTTCTTAACTCTGACCTCTTGGTCTCTTTGGACGACGAGGTTGAGGATGATTGCTGCGGCGAATGCGACTGCTGCGGCGGCAAGGGCCTGCCCAGCCTCGACGGCATCAGCACGGCGACGCTGCTGGAGGAGATCCAGCGCAGAGCGATGCGGGCCGGCTCGGTCTTCATGGGTGAGGATGGGACGGACGAATGAGGAATCTGGAGTTTAGCGGCTATTGGGAAGGCGAAGCCGTGTACTCGTGCGACTGCTGCGGCAAAGACGTTTCGTTCCCGTTCGATAGCGAGGACATCGACTCGAAGGCCCACCGGAAAGAGCTGCGGGAGCGGCTCGGATGGATCACGACGAAGGTGGATGGCGAGTGGCACGACTTCTGCTGTGAAGCCTGCCGAAACAAGTACATCCGCGACACGACAAAATGAAGGAGGAAAATACCATGAGCAAGGACTATTCTCTGTCCCTGAGAGGCGAGGCTTTCAACAGCCTGTGCGCTGACTTCGACACCACGCTCCGTGACGTGCTGGCTGGCATGATCGAGACGGAGCAGAACACCGGCGAGATCAACATTAAGGTCAAAATCACCCTCACCGATGACTCGGCCCCTGACTACACCGTGGCCGGCGGCCATCAGACCAGAGAGGTGACGAAGCCGAAGTTCGACCACACCGTTGCCTACGTCATCCAGCGCAAGGAGAAGAAGAGCGGCAGCTTCTCCGGTAACTTCGAGCTGGTCTTCGACAAGGCCAGTGGACAGTATTTCTACCGCGACATCGACAACGGCCAGACCACACTCTTTGATGGTGACGGCGATTCTGCTGACTTCGCCAACACCCAATATGACGTCGTTGACGAAGGCCCCAGAGGGCTTCCTGCGGCCCATGAGAGTAGCGTAATCAACGGGGAGGAAGTTGCACCCGCAGACGCAGAGGATGCCACTCCTGACGCTGCTGGCGAGTTTGAGGAGGAAACCATCGACCCCGCGTATGATCCGTCCAAGCCATTCGGCTGGCTCCGCCAGTTCATCGGCGAAACGATGAACGTCACCGAGGCGATGGGCAACTACACCGTCCGTACGCAGGGCAACAAGGTCGTCCTGTCCTCTGCGACCAGCCCCGAGAACCCGTTCTACTGCTCCGCTGAGAAGCTGAGCCCCCATGTCGGTCACGCCGTCGTGTGCGTCGGCTATGGCGATGACGAGATCGTGAACATCTCCATTGAGTGTGAGGATTGCAGCGAGGTTCTGTTCGACATCGACTCTCCTCATGTCGGCATGGAGGATGCCGCCGAGGAAGCGGCTTCGGGCGAAGAGGAGCCGACCGAGGAGACGGATGCGACCGACGCTGCCGCAGAGGAAGAGCCTGTCACCGAGGAGCCTGCTGACGAGAACGAGCCCAACGGCTACGAGTACGACGAACCCGAGGCGTAACGAACCGCGATTTGAGCAGAGAGGAGGGCAGGCATGAAAAGCCCAATCGACATAGTGCGAGGCAGGATCGTTGACATCGACAAGCACGGCATCGTGACCATCAAGGCCAGATACGACGACTGGCCGATGCTCCTGAAGCGCGAGTATAAGGAGTGCAATATCCAGATGATCGACAGCCGCCCGCTGTCCGACAAGCAGAGGCGCACCTGCTACAAGCTCATTCGGGAGATCTCGAACTACACCGGCATGGGGCTCGACCCGACCAAGGAGTACATGAAGCTGAAGTTCATCGCAGAAGACCTGCAGGAGACGGCTGACCAGATGTTCTCCCTGAGCAACGCCCCTATGAGCCTTGTGTGTGCGTTCCAGCGGTTTTTGGTGCGGTTCATCCTCGACTGGGACATTCCGTGCAGCTTCTCTCTGCTCGATTTCGTGGATGATGTTCAGGACTATGTGTACGCTTGCTTGGTGAGCAAGAAGTGCTGCATCTGCGGGAAACCGTGCGACCTGCACCACGTCGATCATGTCGGCGCGGGCCGCGACCGTGAGGAGATCATTCACGAGGGAATGGAGGTGCTCCCGCTTTGCAGGGAGCACCATTCCGAAGTCCACGTGATAGGGTGGCTGACGTTCCAGAAGAAGCACCACCTCACGAGAGGCGTCCTGCTGGATAAGCACCTGTGCAAGCTATACAGACTGAAACGAAAGGAAGAAACCGAGAATGCTGAACAAGATAATCTTGATGGGCAGATTGACCCGTGACCCCGAACTGAGGCGCACCGGAAGCGGGACGGCCGTGACCTCGTTTGCGCTGGCCGTTGGCCGCGACTTCAAGGGGCAGGGCGGCGAGAAAGAAACGGACTTCATCGACGTGGTCGCGTGGAGAAACACCGCCGAGTTCGTGAGCAAGTATTTCACGAAGGGGCGCATGGCCGTCGTGGAAGGCCGGCTCCAGATCCGCGACTGGAAGGACAAGGAGGGCAATAACCGCCGCAGCGCGGAGGTTGTGGCTGACAATGTCTATTTCGGGGACAGCAACAAGGACGGCGGTAATCGGTCTGGAGGCGGAAGCTACGGTGGCAGCTACGACAACAGCTACCAGCAGCCCAGCGGAGATTTTTCCGAGATTCCCGATGACGACGCCGGCGAACTGCCGTTCTGATAGGAGAGCATCGAATGGAAAAGAGTAAGATCGAGTGGTGCGACAGCACATGGAACCCCGTGAGCGGCTGCTACCATCCATGCCCGTACTGTTACGCCAGATCGACGGCGAATCGCTTCAAAGGCTGCGACTGTGCGGCCGGCGGAGAGACCGACGAGAATGTGGTGTACCTGAAGGAACGGCTGACTGTTACCAGCAAGGACGGCGTCGTCCGAAATGCGGCGTACCCCTTCGGCTTCACGCCTACGTTCCATGAGTACCGCCTCAATGACCCGCTGACGAAGGGGTTCGGCAAGACAATTTTCGTCTGTTCGATGGCTGACCTGTTCGGGGATTGGGTGCCTGACGAGTGGATCAAGAAGGTGTTCGACGCCTGCAAGGCTGCCTCCGGGCACAGATACCTGTTCCTCACCAAAAACCCAGCGCGTTACATCCGACTGTACGAGGCGGGCCTGCTGCCTGCCGGCGACGAGTTCTGGTACGGCTCAACGACGACCGAGCGCGATGTGCCGATGTTCTGGTCGGACGAACACCACACCTTCGCCAGCATCGAGCCGATTTTGGGGCCTCTGGGCAATCCCAAGAAGGACATTATGGAGTCGATGGACTGGTTCATCCTCGGCGCGGAGACGGGCAACCGCAAGGATAAGGTCGTCCCGAAGCGCGAGTGGATCGAGGGCGTGGTCGAGCAGGCCAAGGCGCTCGGCAAGCCGGTCTTCATGAAGGACAGCATGAAGCCCATTTGGGGGGACGACATTATCACAGAGTTTCCGTGGAGCGAGTGAAAGGAAAAGACGATGACCAATGATGTGAAGATTTTTGCGAAGACCATCGAGCAGGAAGCGACGGAGCAGATCGAGAAGCTGTCCCGCCATCCCGTGAGTGACGGCTCCAAGGTACGGATCATGCCCGACGTTCACGCCGGCGCTGGGTGTACTATCGGAACGACGATGACCATTCACGACCGCGTCTGCCCGAACCTCGTGGGCGTGGACATCGGCTGCGGTATGCTGGCCGTCAAGCTGGGGCGGGTGAGGCTCGACCTTGACGAGCTGGACAAGGCCATCCGCTGGAATGTGCCGGCCGGTTTCTGTACTCACAACTACCCGAAGGAGTGGTTCGACCTGAGCGGCCTGAAATGCGTCGGCATCGACAACAGCCGTGCGCTCCTCAGCATCGGGACGCTCGGCGGTGGCAATCACTTCATCGAGGTTGACAAGGATAAGAGCGGCGGCCTCTGGCTGGTGATCCACACCGGCAGCCGAAAGCTCGGCCTTGAGGTGGCGAACTGGCATCAGCACAGAGCGATGGAGGCCATGACGAAGCCCACCAGCGAGGAAATCAGCCGTGTCGTCGCCGAGTACAAGGCTGCTGGCCGACAGAAGGAAATCGCCGGTGCGCTGGAAGAACTGAGAAAGCAGCACAGCGACTTCGGAGTACCCGACCTCGCGTACCTGACCGGCGAGCTGATGGATGACTACCTGAGCGACATGGAAATCATCCAGCGTTACGCGGAGGCCAACCGTCAGGCCATCGCAAAGGCCATCCTGAAAGCTATGCACATCGTCCCACAGGAGCAGTTTACGACCGTGCACAACTACATTGACCACGAGAGCATGATCCTGCGGAAAGGCGCCGTGTCTGCCAAGAAGGGCGAGCGCCTGATTATTCCGATGAATATGCGCGACGGTTCTCTGGTCTGTGTCGGCAAGGGCAACGACGATTGGAACCAGTCGGCGCCGCATGGAGCTGGCCGCCTGATGTCCCGCAGCAAGGCCCGCGAGTCAATTTCTCTCGGAGCCTACCGAGAGACGATGCGGAACGTGCATAGCTCCTGTATCAGCTACGACACCATAGACGAGGCGCCGTTCGCCTACAAGGACATGAAGGAGATCATGGGCTGCATCGGCCCGACCTGCGACGTGCTGGAGATTATCAAGCCCATCTACAACTTCAAAGCATCGTCATAAGGAGGGATAGTCATGGGAAAGAACGGATACCTGCAACGGCAGAGGAACACGGTCAACGTCTACCGGCAGGCTGAGAAAGAGACGTACATCCAGTTTATGACCGATACGCTCATTCTCACCTTGAACGACCCAGCCGTCATGGGGAAGGATGTCTTCGGCGAGAAGCGCATCCGCCGCGTGGTGGAGGCGTGGGGCAAGGTCTTCGACAAGTACCACGGCGCTCTGGAAAAGGGCGACGAGCAGGACTATTGGCAGATCAAGATGGACATGAACTTGAAAGGCATCCTCGGAGAGAAGGACTTTGAGCCCTTCGAGAAGAGGTATGAGTGGGTCAAGCAGGCGTGAGCCTCGCGGGGCCAGAGCGAAAGTGAGGTGAACGGGGCTTCCGAACTCTATGAACGAGGAAAAACACTACGACGTCGAGGCCGTCAAGCAACGGCTGATAGACCTCCGTGATCTGAGGCGTGAAATCGAAAATCAGTCCGAGAGGCTGGAGCGGTTGGAGACGAAGCTGGTAGGCGTGGGAGCCCAAGCCCTCACGGATATGCCAAAATCGCCGAGCCCATCCAACGACCGCATCTCAGACTTGATGCAGCAGAAGTTCGACCTTGAGGAAGACATCCGGGCGACGCTGGAACACAGACGGCGGGAGAGGATGTTCTTCGAGAAAATCATCCGTCGGCTGAAACACTCCGACGAGCGGGCTGTCATCCGAAGCCGATACCTCGACGGGGCAAGCTGGGGCGATGTGGTGGATCTGCTGTACGGGGACGAGGAGGATCTGTTGGAACGGGAGGATATGTACCGCAAGCGGGTGTTCAAACTCCACGGCAGAGCTTTATTGAGCATGGCCCAGTACATCGAAGATAACGGCCTGATGTGGAACCCCGACGACTACGACGAAACTGAATAGGAAACCGAGAGCAGGCTTTGCGGCCTGCTCTTTTTCTGCCTGCACAGAGTATTAACGGAATGATTTATAATTAGAGAAATAATATGAAATAATTAACGTAAATCTATTGACTTAGGTAGGTAACGCAGTATAATATACTCATAAGATAACCAGATGGATAATTTGAGATAACCAGTAGGAGGAAATAACGATGACCAGATTTCAGATGGAACTCAGCGGAAAGCTCGGCCAGTTCTGGCAGACCGAAGCCCAGAAGGAACTTGAGTGTGTGAAGTCCGACTTGGACTCGTGCAAGATTACCATTGACGCCGACGGCGTTGCCCGTAACAGCATTGGCCGTGCGCTGGCTGACGATATGCTCGAAAAGGTTGAGCTGGTCGCTCCTGACTGCGTGAACGTGTCCGCCACTCGCGCTACCTACGAAGCAGAGGTGCGGGAGGCTCTGAAAGGTTATGCCAGTCGGCAGCCCAGCGGCGAAGAGATGCACGAAATGAGATCGGCTTTCGGCGCCGGAACTACGGTGGTCGATGTCCTGAGCGGAAGGAGATATGCGGTATGAAAAATGGCGGCTGGGTTCGGTGGAGACATTGGACAGAGAACGGACTGGTAGCGTTCGGGCAAATGCCGATCCGAGATGTTGGGCAGGAGCTTCAGAAGTTCGAGGCTGAAGCCCTCAAGATTCTGAAAGAGACCGGCGCAGACCACGTCCTGTACGGCGTGAAGGAATACGACAGCGACGGGAATCTGGATACGGTTCGCTTCTATCTTGAACCGATGTCGGAGCAGGAGTTCGAGGATCGCGTTGTGAAGAACAGCGCAGGGATGACGGTCTATGCCGTACATAAGAGATAAGGAGGAATGCGAAATGAAACTGAAGGACATGGTGGAACTGTTGTCAAACAACGATGCCTGTGTGGTACTGAAGGTGAAAGACGGGCAGGAAATGAACCTGATCTCGCTCGGTTGCTTCAATGGCGATGAAGTGATGATGCGCCTGACGAAAGGAAGAGATGTGACCTGCACGTTGTTCCGAAAGAACGGCAAGAGCTTCTCGTGGCACTGGGGCATCGGCGGCTACACGCTCGTATCGGATCAGGTGTGGCGAATGGGCCAGCTCATTCAGAGTTGTATCGAGAATGACTTCGGCATCAAGTGTAAGTATTGAGGAGGGAGAAGACATGATTCTGAAAGTCCGGGACGAGCAGGACTTCAACATCAGTATGAACCTGAACATCAACTACGAGCTGGAGTATATCGAGCTGACCGTCAATGTCTGGAACAAGAAGGCGCACACCCAGCAGACGAAGACGTTTACGGCAAGCCGCTTCTCAGAAGCGCTGGCCTACTACCGCCAGCAGGAGACATTTCTGTTTGGCGCAGGAGAGCAGGCATGAGGTTTTATACAGCGCAGCCTGCCAGCAGGGTATCCGCAATCAAATGCGGAAAGGACGTCGTTCCTGATTGGTCGAAGCATCCTCTGGCAGACCCGAATGCAAAAGCGTATCGGTATCTATTGGATACGTTTAACGAGCACAACGCGACAAGTGCTCTGGGGCTTATCTTTGGCTACGCCTTTGAGAACCTTAATGCGCTTCGCGAAGCTGTCCGAAAGGCCGGTATGCCGTCCGGGGCATATTTCCCCGGCAGAGAAATGCTGGTGGTGAATGTGCCGGAGGAGATTCCAACACTCACAGTAGATTTCTACCGTTTCAGCGACCTTATTTTTGGCTTCGGAGATTCGATGATTTTGCCGCTTGCCAAACGGGATTTGCTGAAGCCGAACGGTAAGATGTTTGAGCTGCCAGTAACGCATATCCCGCTCATCAAGGCGGAATGGGTCACGAAAATTGTTGGTCAATAACCCCCACCAAATCTAACGATTTGGAAGGGGCTTGCGGGCAACCGTATATGACATTGGGCATGACGAGCCGACCGTTATCCATCACTACAATTTAGACGAGGAGGAAGAAGCATGAGCAGACGCCTGACAAAAGAACTGATACTGCAGTGGCTCAAGGAGGCTGGCGGCTGGGAGGCAGGGCACAACGAGCTCTTCGAGTACAAGCACTGGAGCCTCGGCATTCACAAGGAGGACGACAGCTACCAGCCGTTCACGTTCGGGGTTGCTGGGCACCACAAGGGAACGGCGGAAACCATCGGCAGGCGCTATCGGAGCATTGAGGAGGCCATGTTGCACGTGGTCAACGGCTTCAATGAAAACGCCAACGCCAGAAATCCGTATGCGTCACTCGACGAAGCGGTGAACGACCCGCTTGGCTGGCTGGCACGGGTCAACACCAAGATCAGCTACCTTTACCGTGACGCAGACAACTACAAGGTTCGCCACGAAGTCGTGATTGCCGGCAGCGTGAGCGAGGAACAGGAAAAGGCCATCGAGGACAGCCTCGATGAAGGCGTTTACTTCATCCCGTCGCAGGTCGGTTTGCCTGATGACCGTTTTGGCAACGTCACCGAGGCGGACCATCCGTGGTTTGAGTGGGTAGACGTTGAGCCTACCGCCGACCGGCCGACGCTCCATGTGACAGCGGAGGAACTGACGGCCAAGTTCGTGGACGCTGCGAATGGCTGGATGGAGTCCACGGACGCGCCGGTGGACGGTCTGCGCCCGTACAGCGTGACAGTCCGAGAAACGCTGTCCAGAAGCGTGATTATTTGGGCTGACGGACGTGAAGATGCCGAAGAAAAGGCGGCAGACCTGAGTAACGACGGAACCATCAGCCTGACGGATCAGGATTTCATCGACCGCGAGATCGAATGCAACGGCGTGGCTGGGGCATACGACCTGAGCACATTCAAGCAGTACGGCAAGGAGGAGTGAATATGGCATACGAAATTGAACTGCACTACGGCTTCGAGAGAAGCCACGATACCTACGAAACCTACCACGCTTTCGAGGCGACAGACATCGAAGAAGAGGTGGATGACGCCGCCATCGAAGCGAAACTCGCTGACCTGCTCGACTGCAGCCCGGACGACGAGGACTTCGACTGCAAATCCATGCGCATCACCCTGCCTGAGAGAACGGTGGAGCGCATACGAGCGGAGGGCTATGCGGCCGGTAGAGTCGGCATACTGGCCCAGATGATTGAGGGGCCGTGGAACAACGACGCCTGCAAGGGTTACGTCATCATGGCAATGGAACGTGCTGGCCTTGACCCGGAGATGATCCGCAAGGTCAGTAGTGCGATGACCGACTGCTTCGACGATACCACGGTCGCGGAGGCCAGCCGGTACTACGTGAAAGGAGCGGTTCGATGAACGACGAGACTACACGGATTGCCGAGCGGTACGGCATCACCGAAAAATGTGCATCGCTTGAGCGCGACCTGTTAAGCATCGACGGTGTGACCAGCGTGGAGTTTGACCTGAACGGGTTCCTTGATGACATTCATCAGGTAATCGTTCTGGTCGGGTACGATTTCCACATCGTCACAAGAAAGCTGCGGCTTGCAGTTGACGTGGTGAACACGGCGTATCTGCACGGACTCGAAGAGTCTGGCGACAGGATCGAGGACTACGGTGAGCACCTGTACCTCGTTTTCAACTGCGGCCCGAGCTGGCCGAAGAAAGGAGAAGCTGAAACATGAGCGACTATGAGACGTTCCAACTGCAGTGGATGATCGACCACGGGCATTCTCTGCGTGAGCTGATGGAGGAGCTGCAAAGCCTTCAGTACGACGACCCCGAGGACAGCGACCAGATTTCAACCCCGGTCACGGAACTGTTCGAGAGGTGGGGGCAGGACAGAGGGTTCGGGTCTGAAATCTGGCCTTGCGAAGCCGAGTACGAGGGCTGCGAGGGCAAAGACGCGGCTGGTGGGAAAATCATTCTGCTTTTCAGCGATGATGATGGCGTGTTCGACACGGCTTTGTATCGCGTCAGAAACTACGACGGCAACAGGTTCGCACAGAGCCTCGGGAACGCAGAGATGAAGTGGAGGCACAGTGAAGATGAATACTTTGACTTTGTGCTTACTTCGCTCCGAGAGGACGGGTACGACATCGAGGAGATAGAGGATTACGAAGTATTCGACATGGGCATATAGGAGGAGACACGGAATGAACCAGTCAAAGTATATCTACCTGCTGGCCGGCCCGTCTGGCTCAGGCAAATCCAGCGTCGCCCGCAAAATAACGGAGTGGTACGGCTTCAAAGAGGTGTGGTCGTACACCGAACGTCCGCCTCGATACGCCGGAGAGCCAGGTCACATCTTCGTGACACCGGAAGAGTTCGACGCCGCTGGCCCGATGTGCGCGTTCACGCGCTACAACGGCTACCGCTACGGGGTGCCACAGTCGGAGATTGACAGCAGCCTTCTGTACGTCATTGACCCCGCTGGCATCGAATACATGAAAAACCACTATGCGGGAAGCAAGGGTATTGCGGTGATCGGGATATGGGCGCCCGAAGAAGTGAGAAGGGAGCGCATGATTTCCAGAGGCGACGCCCCTGCGATGGTAGATGAACGCCTGCGTATCGACGCAGAAGAGTTCAAAACGCTGCACCTCATGTCGGATGTGTGGCTCCGTAACATGGATTTGGACGTTACGGCTGAAATGGCAAGCGCCTATATTTTTGCAAAGGAGAAGCAGGCATGAGCAGAACGAAGATCGAGCGGCGCTACCGCAAGATGCAGGCCGACGCGAAGGCGTTCGGCGCGGAGCTTCTGACCGAGGAGAGCATTTTCATTGACGATGACCACCTCGATTGCGTGTGGTACGGCGGCCATATCGGCGGCCTGAGATACAAGGGCTATGAGGTGTCCGTCGAGGTACATGGAGACGTCGAGATTACCGGCTTCATGAACGGCCACGATTTCCTGTATAAGAACAAGCAGAACACCGGCGCGATGAACATGGCGGCGTCTGACACTCTGAGAACTACCTTCAAGAGTGACGCAGAGCTGTGGGATGCCCTAAATGCAGACGAAGAGGCTGAAAACAAGGTGGCCTTTGAGAACAATAGCTGGATTGAGGCATTTGTGAAAGACCCGAAAGGGCATTGGCACGGGTCGAGCGTCGTGGATGACGCGGACGACGTGCTGGACGCCTGCGGAGGTATTTCTGGATGGATCGACTGGCTCAATGAAAACTACATCAAGGAGGATAAGGCATGAGCAAACACATCACTCGGGAGGTTTGGGCGGCGGCCGGGGACTTCTACAAAGCGGCACAGCCCGGAGACACCGTGGACGAGCAGATCGTCAATGACTTCCGCGACTGCGTCCCGCCCGCATCCATGTCGAGCGGGTATCTGCAGGTGGGCGAGGCATACGACCACATGGTAGACGAGAATGGCCGTTGGCGCCCGACGTTTATGACGTTCACCTTCAAGGATGGCGTCTGGGTCTACTGCGGATGCTGCTTCCACGGCGAAACCGTTCACCGCCAGCGCATTTGAATACCTGTATCGGGGAGTAAAAGACAGGAAAAGAGACAAAAAGAGAGTAACAAGAATTGATGGGGAGCGAACGGGATTGAAGTTCACCATCAACCTGTATTATCGTGTAGCATAGAAAATCTGGAGAGTCCGAGGGGGACAAGAAATCCAGACGAAACGGAAAGACAACAAGGAGGTTCAACGCATGAGCAAGATACTCTTCACTTCGGAATCGGTCACGGAAGGCCATCCCGATAAAGTGTGCGACCGCATCTCTGACGCAGTGCTCGACGAGGTCATGAAGCATGACCCGAATGGCCGTGTGGCCTGCGAGACCTGCTGCACGACCGGCATGGTGCTGGTCATGGGCGAGATCAGCACGGAGCATTACATCGACTTTGCCGGTATCGCCCGCGGCGTCCTGAAGGACATCGGCTATGACAGCCCCAAGGCGGGATTTGACGGCAACACCTGCGCGGTGATGGTAGCTATCGACGAGCAGAGCCCCGACATCGCAATGGGAACCAACGATGGAGTCGGCGGAGCGGGGGATCAGGGAATGATGTTCGGCTACGCCTGTAACGAGACACCGGATCTGATGCCCCTGCCTATCACGCTGGCGAATAAGATGGCATACCTGCTGATGAAGAAGAGAAAGGACGGCACGATCCCTCACATCCTCCCCGATGGAAAGACACAGGTGACGGTGGAGTATGACGAGGGGGGCAACCCGGTACGGGTTGACACCGTCGTCATCTCTACCCAGCATGAGGAGTGCGTCGCACCCGAGGATCTGGAGGAGCCTCTGAAGGAGCACGTCATCAAGCCCGTCCTCGACGAGCTGCTGACCTACCAGCCCAATATGGACGTTGACACCTACGCCCTGTTCATCAATCCCACGGGTCGCTTCGTCAAGGGCGGCCCTGCCGCAGACTCGGGCCTCACCGGGCGCAAGATCATCGTGGACACCTACGGCGGCTATGCCGCGCACGGTGGCGGCGCCTTCTCCGGCAAAGACCCCACTAAGGTTGACCGCTCCGCAGCGTATGCAGCCCGCCACATTGCAAAGAACATCGTGGCCGCTGGCATCGCTGACAAGTGTCAGGTTCAGCTTGCCTACGCCATCGGTGTTGCGCATCCCGTGAGCATCCGCGTCGATACCTACGGCACCGGCAAGTACGCCGAGAATAAGATCTGCGACGCCGTCGAGGCCGTCTACGATCTGACCCCAAGAGGCATTATCAACTGGCTTGACCTGCGTAAGCCCGTCTACAAGAACACCTCCGCCTACGGCCACTTCGGCAACGTCATCGGCGAGGAGCGTACTTGGGAGAAGACGGACGCTGCAGAGAAGCTGCTCGAAGCCATCAAGTAAGCGCAACAGACCCAGCAAGGCGCTGCTTGGTGAGAACCCCTGAGTATCACAACCACACGGCGCCTGAGGGCCTGAAACCTGTATCGAAAACGCCACGACGGCGGAACGGTGAGGCGGAGGGCCATCGGCTGGGTATGTGTCACCCCTAAAAAGGGATTTCACAGCCTGCCGCAGCGAGGCGCGAGGCATCCGAACAAGGTCACAAAAATGCGTAGCGACACCGTAAAACCTTGCTTTAGGTAGGCCGTATGGTACAATAAAGTAAAGATATTCAGGAGGCAATCACATGGCAATTATGACAGGTCGGTATAGCAACAAGGAACTCCGAAACGATGGGTATTATCCCGTCGGCATCAGCGTCGGCAAGCCCAGATTTTCAACTGGGTACGAGATCCGTGAACAGTGCTACGCGCTGGCTCCGCGGTACGATATGCTGAAGCTGGGCTATGAGGAGTACAAGGCCGAGTATTTCAAGAAGCTGGATAAGATCGGCGTCGATAAGATTATCGGCATCGTCCAGCGGCTTGACGCCAAGGCTCAGGAGGAGGACAAGAAGCTGGTTCTGCTCTGCTTTGAGGACATCCGTAAGCCTGAGAACTGGTGCCACCGCACGTTGTTTGCGGAGTGGTGGCTGGCCCACACCGGCGAGGTCATCGAGGAGATGCCTGAGGCTGACGCTTTGAAGCAGCCTAAGGCGGCAAAACCGCCTGAAGAGAAAGTTGAGCAACTGAGCCTGCTGTAACCGGCAGGCCGGTGATGTGCGGTGGCGGAATAGGTAGACGCAGCAAGGGTATGCGGCGCAGAAGGGCACAACAGAACGCAGACCTATTGGGGTTAAGTAGCTACCTCGGACGGGAAGAAAGCACGTTGTACGCTGCCTGCGCTATGCGGGGTGACAAATCCCCGCCCGCACATCAGATACCCGGAACTGGTGAAAGAGCATCACGCCCTCTATCCTTGAGGGAGTTCCTACCTTGCAAGTAGGGTTCCGGTCCATATACGGGCGAATGTCCCAAGGTGGCGACACGGTCTCCAAAACCGCGTGTGGTGGGTTCGATTCCCAACCGTCCGTGCCATAGGCCCCGACCATCGGGGCAACATCCGGGAATAGTGAAAGGTATCACGCTCGGCATCCTGTCGAGAGTTTCCGCCCCATAAGCGGATTCCCGGTCCATATCCGGGCCTGGTGAAAGTGCATCATTCCTGCCTACCCGGCAGGCGTTCCAGCCTCGCAAGCTGGGGCCCGGTCCAGAATACGAGAAAGGCAGTCGGAGAACCGGCTGCCTTTTCTCTTGCATCGAGGAGTGACTCCATGAGGAAGATCGGACTGATCGTAGCAGTCGAGGAAGAGGCCATGCGCCAGAAATACGGCGAAGGCTACGATTTGAACGACGGCTACGGCACAGTGCTTTATCAAACCGCCAAAAGCCAAGTCTACGCCCTGTATAGCGGCGCAGGTGAGATTTTCGCGGCCGCCGCAACACAATACCTTATCGACCGCTACGAAGTCGCTACGGTCCTTAATTACGGCGTAGTGGGAGGCTGCAGAGACGACCTGATGGCTGACGAGCCATGCCTCGTTGACTGCGTGGTGCATTGGCAGTACGACCTATCCGACGTGGACGGTGTGCCTGTTGGTCGGTACACGGAGTACACAGACCGACGGCTCCCGACCAACGAGCGTCTCATGGAGGCAGCCAGCCGAGTGTTTCCGAACCTGCGTCATGTGTGCTGCGCCTCTGGCGATAAGTTCATGGGCAAGGCGGAGGAGAAGCTCTGGCTCAACAAAGAGTTCGGCGCGGATGTGTGCGACATGGAAGCAGCGGCGATCCTGCTGACCTGTGACCGCAACAGCGTCCCGTGTCTGATGATAAAGACGGTAGCCGACAGCGTTAGGGGTGGCGCTGCGGAATACTGGAATGAGAAGGGCAGGACAGCGATGACCTGTCTGGACATCGTCGATAAGCTGATCGACGAGATGTAAGTGAAGACCACGTCTGAGAGGTGACGGCCGCAAGGCCGCCGCCTCTTTTTCGTGTTCTCGAAACCGATAGGAGGTCAGTACAATGGCGTTTTTTATGGACCCCGGAGCGATGTTCCTCGGGTGCCTGAACGGTGTTGAGCAGAAGTTTTTGATTGAGCTCATTAAGACCGCTCGGCGTTCTGGGTACACGCGGTTCGTAGAGCCATGCGCCGGTACATTCGCTATGGCGAATCTGGCAGTCCAGTCGGGGTTCAAGCCTGAGCAGATCGAAACCAGCGACGTGAACATGATGACCTCGGTGATGGGCTACGCCATCACGGGCCAGTCTCTCGAACCGCTGCAGATCCACGCGCAGGGCTTCTCCGATGAAGAGCTGTTAGACCCGGCCGTAGCTCTGTACGCGCAAATCTATCTGCGGACATCGAAGAGCGCAGGGAACGAGTATTTCCACAACATCCTGCGCGACCTGCACGACAGGCGTGAAGAGCACATCGAGAGCATACGCCGACAGCTTGAGGCCACGAAGAGCCTGCTCGGTGGTATGAGCTACCGCCCGCTGGATATGTGGGATCATCTCCGCGAGGTGAAGGACGACCCGCATACGATCATCGTGGCGAACCCGCCGACGTATTTCGCCGGCTATGAAAAGTTCTACGACACGCAGGGCAAGATGACTTGGAAAGAGCCACCCTACGGTATGTTCGACCCTGAGACCGGCCATCAGCAGCTCTACGACATGATGATGGACGCTCCCGCTCTGCTCCTGTGCTATCAGGAGAAACGGGCAGGTGAGGCCGTCGGCCACACCATCTTTGCCCGCTCTGGGACGCGCGCCGACCTGAACTCGTATATCACGACGAACAGGGAAGAGGAAGCGGTGGCCCTTGCCAAAGGGAAGAAAATCAAGCGCCCGCAGGAGGGCAAGCTGGAGCCTCTGAAATGCAGTATGCTCCCGCTCGACTATGAGATCACAGAGGAGAGCGACATCCGAATTATCCAGATCGCCGGCGCCAACGCGCAGTATTACCGGATGCTCTGGACGCACAACTTCGTAGGCTCGCAGGCGACCTACAACCGCGCTGTCCTGATCGACGGCTATGTGGCCGCGGTCTTCGGCATCTCGAAGATGGCTGCGGACTCCATCTTTGTGTGGTACGTCATGAAGGCACCGCACAAGCTGTACCGCCTCGGCCGTCTCTGCTATATGCTGGCCCAGAACCAGAGCTTCGTGGACACGCTGCTCGACGACATCGACCAAGAGAAGGTCACGAAGATGCGGACAGCCATGCTCACGAAGTACGCCGAGAACAAAGAGGTTCGCGGCATCATGAAGCTGGTCAACCGGCAGGAGGACGCGAAGAACGGGTACAAGCTGACCTATGAGGCCGCCCTTGTGGCTGGCCGTGACGAGAAGGCTACGTTGGCCGAATGGCTGAGGAGGGAGAAACAATGGCAGCAGAAGAGAGCACAGCAATGAGCTACGAGAAGATTTACGACATGGGCACCGGCCTGATTATCGCCAAAGTCCAGCTTGATAAGGTGCGGGAGCAGGACATCAACGCCCGCATCATGAGGAAGGAAATGCAGGATCAGCTCACCGCGAACATCAAGAACCGCGGCCAGCTTGAGAGCCTGCCCCTGCTGGTGGAGAAAGACGGCGTTCTGGAGATTATCTCCGGCCACCACCGCATCAAGAGCGCCCGCGCCGCCGGCATGAAGGAGATTATCGCCATCATCGACGTGAGCGGCCTGTCCCGCTCCAAGATTGCATCGAAGCAGTTGGCCCACAACGCCATCAGCGGTTTCGATGACCCGTCCATCCTGCGCGAGATCTGCAAGATGCTCGACGACGTGGATGATATGCTGGAGAGCTTCATCGGCAAGGACATCATGGAGGAGCCTCTGGAGCAGTACGATAAGCTGCTGTCCCCGGCGGTGCATTTCGACTTCAAGAACATCACGTTTTCGTTCCTGCCGCATCAGGTGAAGGACATGGATGCGCTGGTGAAGAATCTTGAGTCCTCGGCACCTGAGATTATCGGTGTCGCGCCCTACGAGCAGTGCAAGCAGTTCATCGAGGCGCTGGCCCGCTACCAGAAGTTCTCCGACATCCGCAACGTCGGCGCCGCCATCCACTCCATGATTGAGAGCGTCACGGAGAAGATGGACGAGGTCGGCTTCAAGGACGACGAGGAGTGGACGTATCTGACGAAGATTTTCGGCAGCAACGCCATCCCTGCGGAGTCTGCAGCTACCATTACGAAGGCCATCAAGAAGGCCGAGAAGGACGGTGCCATCACGAGCAAGAACCGCTGGCAGTTGATCGAAATGCTTGCCACCGAATATCTGGCAGGAAAGTGAGTGATGTGATATGCCGGCCCTCAGCAAGTACAATCCCGAATACCACGACGATTGGGCTTGGTCGCTGGCAATCAAGGGAGCCACGAACGACGAGATTGCCGAGGCTTTCGGCATCTCGACGCGCACCTTTATTCGCTGGAAGCAGGAGCATGAGAGCCTGAACGACGCAGTCGAGCGAGGAAAGAACATCGCCGACTCTAAGGTCGAGAAGGCACTTTATCAAAGGGCTTTGGGCTACCAGATTACCGACACCGAGAAAACAATCGACATGGATAAGGATGGCAACCCGAAGCCCGTCCGCATCAAGAACACGACGAAGAACATAGTGCCAGACACTATGGCAATTATGTATTGGCTGAACAACCGCAAGCGTACCCAGTGGGCGCAGCGGCAGGAAGTCGCCCTCTCCGCCGGCGATGATTCCGAAGATGTTCTGATCTATCTCCCCGCAAACGGCAGGGACGATGGCGACCAGCAAGAGTCCTGAGAGAAAAGTCCGTGTGCTGAAGCCGCAGTTCGGCCCGCAAGAGAAGTTTCTTGCGACCCCTGCGGACATCTGCATCTACGGCGGAGCGGCCGGTGGCGGCAAGACCTACGGCCTGCTGCTGTCGGCATTGAGATACAAGAATGTCAAGGGCTTCGGCTGCACGATCTTCAGGAAGAACTACAAGCAGATTTTCGCCCAAGGCGGCCTGTGGGATGAAGCCCAGAAGATGTACCACGGTATCAACGGGGCACAGCGGAAAATCTCGGATGGCACGTGGTCGTTTCGGGATAAGGACGGCAACGAGGTTTCCAAGGTGTCCTTTGCGCACATCGAGCGTTCGGAGGAGCTGGACAACTGGCAGGGCGCTCAGATCTGCGAGATCGGCTTCGACGAGCTGACGCATTTCAGCGAGGAGATTTTCTTCTATATGCTGTCCCGTAACCGTTCGACCTGCGGCGTCAGGCCGTTCGTTCGAGCGACCTGCAACCCTGACGCCGATAGCTGGGTGGCGAAGTTCATCGCATGGTGGATCGACCAAGACACCGGCTATCCCATCCCTGAGCGGTCTGGCCTCATTCGCTACATGATTCGGCGCGACGAGGTCGTTTACTGGGCGGACACCAGAGAGGAACTCTGGGAACGCTTCAATTTGACCACACCGGAAGAGAAGAACGAGCCGAAGTCGGTGACGTTCATCATGTCTTCCGTGTACGACAACCAAGAGCTGCTGCGTATCGACCCCGGCTACCTGTCCAACCTGAAGGCGCTGTCGGTCATCCAGCGCGAGCGACTCCTCAAAGGCAACTGGAAGATCAGGGCCGCCGCCGGCCTGTTCTTCAAGAGAACGCAGCTTGGCGAGATCCTGACCATCATGCCGCAGGACGTCATCCAGTGGGTTCGCTGCTGGGACTTGGCGGCAACCGAGAAGACCGAGAACGGCGACCCGGCCTATACCGCTGGCGTCCTGATGGGCAAGCGGAAGAACGGCCGATACGTCATCGCGGACGTCATCAACAAGCAGATGAACGCCTCCGATGTGCGAAAGACGATAAAGCTGACTGCTCAGGCAGACCGTGCGGCGTACAAGCGCGTCCGCGTCCGCCTGCCGAAAGACCCCGGACAAGCCGGCAAAGAGCAGGCCGAGTCCTACATCAAGTTCCTGTCTGGCTTCGACGTTACGGCCATCGCTGAAAGTGGCAGCAAAGAGGCCAGAGCCGAGCCTATGGCCGCACAATGGCAGGCCGGCAACTTCGACATCATGTATGGCGAGTGGAACGAGGCGTATCTTACGCAGCTTGAGAACTTCCCAGACGGAAAGTTCAAGGATATGGTCGATGCAAGCGCCAACGCATTTGCGGAGATCGAAACGAAGACGGCGTTCAACGTCGGCAACCTGATTTGAGAAAGAGGTGAGAGGGTATGGACGACAGACGCAAAGACCAAGCCGAGCGCATCGTGAAGAGGTACGCCCACCTGATCGAGATGCAGACCGGCAAGGCCGTTCGCCCCTACCGAGCCGACGGCTACGTGAACATGATGAACAAGTACGGCACGAGCAAGGACACCACGGAAGGGTATCGGTTCCGTGCCGAGCCTGTGGTTCCCGATGAACTGCTCACCATGTACTACGAGGGCAACGGCCTGTTTGCGAAAATCATCGACACGCCCGCAGAGGAGGCCATCAAGCACGGCTTCACGCTGGAGAGCACCAAAGACCAGAAAATCGAGGACTTCTATACGGAGGCCCTCGACGAGCTGGACTGGGAAGAAACGGCCATGACCGCCATCCGCTGGGCGCGGCTCTTCGGAGGTTCCATCGCCGTGATGATGATTAACGACGGCCGCGGCATCGACGAGCCTCTGGACTGGCGCAACATCCGGTCGATTGACGATATTCGCGTCTATGACCGCTCGGTGATCCAGCCCGACTACCAGAGTATGTTCTCCTACGACCCGCGTGACCCGTTCCGCACCAGAGGCTCCCGCCTCGGTATGCCCGAGTTCTACCACGTGACGAGCCGCACCGGTTCGTTCACCGTTCACGACAGCCGGTGTCTGGTGTTTCAGAACGGCATCTTGCCCGAGAACACGACCAATTCGATTTACCAGCTATGGGGCATCCCCGAGTATGTGCGAATCAACAGGGCCATCCGTGACGCGGAAGTGGCCCACGGCAGCGCAACGAAGCTGCTCGACCGCTCCGTTCAGGCGGTCTACAAGATGAAGGATCTGGCCGCAGAGCTTGCCACCGAAGAGGGCGAGGACAGAGTCTTGCGCCGTCTGCAGACGATTGACATGGCCCGCGGCCTGCTGAACAGCATTACCATTGACAGCGAAGGCGAGGACTACGACTTCAGGCAGTTCCAGTTTAGCGGCGTCTCCGACGTCATCGACTCGACCTGCAACTTCCTGTCGGCGCTGACCTCGATTCCGCAGACAATCCTTTTTGGCCGTTCACCGGCAGGCATGAACGCTACCGGCGACGCTGATTTGGAAAACTGGTACAACTATCTGGAGCGCATCCAGAAGCGCATGGTGAAGAAGAACCTGCGCTATCTGCTGTCGGTCATTTTCCAAGCTGGCGTCCGTACCGGCGAGGTCGATGAAGTGCCGAAGATCAAGGTGGAGTTCAACCCCCTGTGGTCGCTCAGCGACACGGAACAGGCAGACCTCGACCAGAAGCGGGCACAGACGCAGTTCACCAGAGCGCAGACCGCCCAACTCTACATCGACAAGCAGGTTATCGACCCGAGCGAGGTTCGCGCCAAGCTGGCCGACAGCGAGGAGTTCGACGTCGAGAATATGCTCGACGAATACGACGACGAGGATCTGTTCCCCGACGAGCCTGCAGAGGGCGGTCAGGTTTCCGGTGACGTTGGGCAGAGCATTTTCGAGCAGGGCCAGTTCGCTGACTATGCCGAGGGCACCAGCACCGAAGAGCACAAGAAAGACCCCGGCGGAGACGGTGAAGCTCCCGCCGCCGCACCTGCTGCGACCAAGTTGCCGCAGGACATGAGCGACGAGGAACGTCAACAGTCAGCCGCCAATGCCCCGCAAAATCGCGCTAAAGCCTCGGTACAGGATGTCCAGGGTGATGGGAATACATCTACACCCGAAGATATAAAAGCCTGTGTAGGCGTTCTGGTGGTCTCTCAGGGCAAGGTTCTGAGCGGAACCAGAAAGACGGAGTTCGGCCACGGCCTGATTTGTGGCCCCGGCGGTCACATCAAGGAAGGCGAATCTCCGAAGCAGGCGGCGTTCCGTGAAGCAGAGGAAGAGTTCGGCATCAGCCCGAAAGAGCTGATCCCGCTCGGCCGAGGCCCTATGGAGCCTGACACCGGCATTCAGCCGTACATCTTCCTGTGTACTGCGTACGAAGGCGAGCCGAATTGCGTGGACGGTGAAATGGCTGACCCGCAGTTCAGAACGCTGGAGGAAATCGAGCTGCTGACCCCGTCGCTGTTCCAGCCGTTTGCGGATGACGTGAAGCTCCTGAAAGCGGCGCTCCGAGGTGAACGCGACCCTTTTGAAGAGGATGGCGGACCGGGGAGTGGCAATTTTGGACACAAGGGACGCAAAGGTGAGATTGGCGGCTCGGAGGAACGCGACGGAAACACCTCCCCATATAACGGCGAAACCAGCCACGGACTCGAAAGAGGTGTTTACTCTGCAAAGAAATCAGAGTGGAGTAAGAATGCTGGACGCGAACTGAGTGACCGTGAAGTGCAAGAAATGGTCGATGCGACATCGGACTACACAAGGAACTATAAGGATGTCGTGGCGGCTTCTGCTGGTTACTCGGGTGTATATGCGACGCGTGGTTCACTGATGGACAGTGAAGAAAAGGCTACCGCCGAAAAGAACGCAGCAGCCATTGAAAAGGCGATTTCACTCTCGGACAAGTACGCCGGTACGACCAAACGTGCGATGACGATGGACAAGGATACCTTTGACAAGTTCGTCGCAGAGGCGTCAGGAGGTAGCACGTTCGGACTCGGCCATCTGTCGAGCTGGTCTACTGGGGACGACGCGATAAAGAGAGTGTTCAGATCCAGAGATGGTGATGACCCTGATTCGTACAACGTTGTGCTCGAATGCAAGTCGAAGAGCGGCGTCTCCATCAAGGATGTGGCTGATGTTGACATGGATGAAGTCCTGTATTCCAAGAGGGCAAAATTCAAGGTTGTTAATACTGACCCTGATTATTCCGTCGGGAAATATAAGGCCGTGAAACTTACGCTTGAGGAAGTCGACAGCAGAGGTGATTCCTCCAATCTCGACGGTGGCCCCGGTTCTGGCAACTTCGGACACGAAGGAGTCCCTGGACAAGTGGGCGGCTCCACACCACCCCTGACGCCTACTGCCTCGAAGTTGTTTCAGAGGTAGATGGGAAATAAGCAGAGCGGACAGTGACCGCCCTGCTTTTCTTATGCCCGCAACCCATCGCCAAACCTGCGTAAATGACCGTAAAGGGGGCTTTGTCTTTGACCAACAACCAATACCAAGAGGTGGTTAAAAAGGCTGTACGCCCCAAGTTTCGGGGGAATAGACCCCTTCCTGCGAAGACCACCCCGCAATACCCGCAATCTGCAGAGCGTGAGTACCGGCGCATCGCCGGCGCCTATATGCGGCTGCTGAACGAGGAACTGAAGAAGAAACTGCCCGCCATGATGAACGAGTACAAGCGGGAACGGCGTGGAGACTCCCGACTGGATGACAGCCGCGACCTCGACGCCCGCATCCGTCAGATGCTTCAGGAAGTATCTGCAGCTCTGGAAAAGCACATCGCGCAGTTCGGCCTCGACAGCAAAATCCAGCAGATCGCCAAGATGACGCAGAACACCTCGGTACGAGAGTGGAAACGCGCCGTCAAGGACACGCTGGGCATCGACATTCTGGACGACTACTACTCGGGCGAGCTGTACGAGCAGGCCATCCAAAGGTGGATCGCCGAGAACGTGGCCTACATCAAGAGCCTGCCGACCGAGACGCTTGGCAATATGCGGCAAATCATTCTGGATGGCTACTTGAACGGGCGACCGATCCGTGACATCCAGAAGGACATCCAGAGCGAGTACGGCACGTCCAAGCGCCACGCCCAGCTTTTGGCCCGTGACCAGCTTGCGACGTTGAACGCACAGATCACGAAGATGCAGCAGACCGACGCCGGCTGCAAGAAGTATCGGTGGTCTACGTCCCACGATTCCCGCGTCCGCCCGTGCCATGCGGCGCTGAACGGGAAGACCTTCGATTGGAACGACCCGCCTGAGATGTGGTACGACACCAAGGCTGGCCGAGTCTACACCGGCCGCAAATGCCACCCCGGCGAGGATTACTGTTGCCGCTGTGTGGCAATCCCCGTGTTCGACTACGACGGGGTGAATATCCCCATGAAATAATCAGGCGAGGAGGAGAGGACATGGAAACGAAAGAGAAGATCAAGGTCTTCATCGACTTCCAGAACGGTAAGACCGTTTGCATCTGCAAGCGCAGCCGCAAACGCTGCGGCAAGAACTGTTCGCCTGAGGTAGTCGAGAGGGATAAGTTCGCTGAATGGGAACGCACCTTCCGTCGTGACCGCTTCGGAAAGAGCGAATAGGTGGTGAGTGCGATGACCAGATATAGACCCACCCGAAGCCGTGACGCCCCCATAGGGGTGCACCCGGCGCCAAATTCAGAAGAAAGGAAGGAAGAGCCGTGAAGAACGCTTGTGCAATCAGCAGTCTTGCACGTCAGCTTGGCAAGGTGAGCGAAAAGCTCGACTCTCTCGCTATGGGAGTGCAGGATGTGGAGCAGAACGCCCCTGACCTGACCGACGTGTATCAGGGTTTGCTTCTCGACGAGATCGAGCACGTCCAGATTTTGACGCTGGAACTCACCAAAGCCGTTGTGGCTGCGGCAGAGGAAACCAACGCCGACGAGGGCGGAAGCGTCTTCGCTGCCGGCGACCTGACCGCTGAAAAGGCCGGGGACGGTGACGGAGACAACGGGCAGAGTGAGGAGAAGAAGTGATGCTCACGCTGCAGAACACTCCGAAAGGAGGTGGGCCCAATGAGTGAGGCCCCGAAATTATCTCAGGTGATCCGTCTGGACAGCCTCCCGCTGAACCAGACGTATTTCACTCCCGAAGGCTACCTGATGGACAGGCCGATCCTGACCAGCACGGGTATCTTCGAGTATACCAACCCTGACGGGAGCGTCAGGAGGGAGCTTCGGCTCCCTGAGGAAGTCTTCGCTGCTGAGAGTCTTGCCTCGTATCAGGGCAAGCCCATCATCATCACGCATGATGCGGGTCTGGTGGACAAGGACAACGTCCAGAAGCATCAGATCGGCACCATTCTGACGGAAGGGTATCGAAGCGGGGATGACGTCCGTGCGGAGATCGTTATTCACAACACCGACGAGATGCGGTATTGCGGCCTGAAGGAGCTGTCCCTCGGCTACAATCTGACGCTCGATGAAACGCCGGGTGAGTGGAACGGCCAGCACTACGACGCCATCCAGCGGGACATCCGCATCAACCACTTGGCCTTGGTCCGGGAAGCCAGAGCCGGTGAACAGGCGCGGTTAAATATTGATGGCCGTGATCCTGCAAGAACTCTCAAAGGAGGAAAAGTCATGAAGAAGAAAAATGCTCCCAAGAATACTCGTCGCGCTGATGGCGTTCTGTCCCCGGAAGAGCTCGCCAAGGCCATCGAGGAGTACAAGGCCCGCCGCGCTCAGCGCCTCGCCGCCAAGACCGACGAGGACCCCACCGAGGGTACTGATCCCGTAGTCAGCGCCAAGCCCACCAACGCCCCCGCTGCCGCGCAGGATGACGACGATACCGTTGTCGCTCCCGCCGGTCAGGAGCCCCAGACTGTCGAGGATAAGGTGGCGGCTGTCAAGGACAACCGTGACCGCCGCGATGCTGACGGCGACCCTGAGGATCTGGAGTCCGCGAAGGGCGTCATTGCCAATCAGGACGAGGACATGGACATCCTGTTCGACATCATCGACACTCTGCTCGCGCAGAAGGAGTTCGACGAGGCTGGCTGCACCGATCCTCAGACCGACGAGGGTGATGACACCACCGACGAGAACAACGACGAGGGCGACGACGACACCGACAATCAGGACAGCGACGATGACCCCATCCCCACCGCTACGCCCGCTGACCACACTCAGGGCGAAGTCCTGAACGCCGACGGCATCGACGCCATCATCCGCCAGCGCGTGAAGATCGGCATGATTGGCAAGGCCCTGAACCTCGACGGCGTTGAGGATATGAGCATCTCTGCCGCCAAGAAGGCCATCATCAAGGCTGTGCGTCCCGAGATGCGTCTGGACGGCAAGAGCGATGCGTTCGTGAACGCTGCGTTCGAGTATGCCGTCGCCGATGTCGAGTCCCGCTCCAAGAAGGACGTCGGCTACCAGAAGAAGCAGATGTTCAACCGCGACTCTCGCACCCCTGTCAGCAACGGCGTCGGTTCTGCTGATTCCGCCCGTCAGAAGATGATCGAGCGTCGCCAGAATAGAGCAAAGGAGGAAAAGTAACATGAGTGCTCAGACCAAGTACGGCTATTCCACCCCTATTGGCGCGGCTGGCGGTATCGTTGATGTCGCGCCGCACCAGATCGACACTTTCCTCAATGAAGAGGAGAACGGCGTCCTGAAGTTCGGCGCGGGCGTCGTTCAGGGCAGCAAGCCCGGTGTCAATATCGCCCTGCCCAAGAAGGCCGCTACCGCCGCCAAGTTCGAGGGCATCACCACCAACAACCGCACCACCGAGTACGATCTGGAGGGCAAGCTCGCCGTTCGTAAGGGTGCTGCCGTTGGCGTCATGCGCTACGGCAAGATTTATGGCCGCGTGGCTGAGGGCGTCGAGCCTGCCTACGGTGACAGCGTTTACCTGATTACCGAGGGCGAAGAGGCTGGCTGCTTCACCAACGAGGCTGGCACCCCTGCTTCTGGCGAAGGCCATCAGGGCGACCCCGCCACCATCGCCGTCAAGGCCCGCTTTGTCGGCGGCGTCGATACCAACGCCCAGATTGCCCCGATTGAGCTGTTCAATCAGGCTCAGGCGTAAGAAAAGGAGGAACGTGAATTATGGCTACCAAAAAGCACATGAACTATGATAGCGACGAGGCCATGACCCTGCGGGGCTCCAAGATCCCCAAGGCTATCATGGCTTCCGAGGGCACTCGCTTCGATAGTGCCGAGGATGCTTCCGTCTTTTTCGCCCGTGAACTCGACCACGTCAAGGCTCAGTCCTACGACGTCGAGTACCCCGAACTGACGGCCCTGCACCTGTTCCCGCAGAGCTCCGAGGCCGACCCCGGCGCGGAGACCATCACCTACTACACCTACGACAAGACCGGTCTGGCGAAGATTATCGACAACTACTCCACCGACCTGCCCCGTGCGGACGTGACCGGCAAGCCCAGCTTCGCCAAGATCAAGTCCATTGGCGACAGCTACGGCTACTCCGCTCAGGAGATGCGGGCTTCTCGTCTGGCTGGCAAGTCTCTGGACGCCCGCAAGGGTGAGTCCGCTCGTTACCAGATCGACGCCCTGACCAACAAGATCGCATGGTGCGGCGACGAGGAAAGCGGCCTGATGGGCGTTCTGTCCGACGGTCAGAATATTCCCCTCTACACCATCGGCGCCAATGCCAGCGGCAAGACCAAGTGGGCCGACAAGTCCGCCGACGAGATCCTCGCCGACGTGAACGGCATGGCGAAGCAGGTTGCAAAGATCACCAAGAACGTCGAGCGCCCCGATACCCTGTGTGTCCCCGCTGACGTGTTCATGGACATCTCCACCCGCCGCATTCCCGACACCAGCACTACGGTTCTGGCGTTCATTCAGGAGCACGCTCCGTACATCAAGAACGTCGTGTCTACCGCTGAGCTGGATGCCGACTCTCCCGAGACCAACCCCTACGCGACCAGCGGCAACCCCCAGGGCGTGGCATTCCTGTTCAAGAACGACCCCCGCAAGCTGACTCTGGAGAACCCGATGCCGTTCTACCAGTACCCCCTGCAGGTCGAGAAGCTGGAGACCATCATTCTCTGCGAGGCCCGCACCGCTGGCGTCATCGTCTACTACCCGCTGTCCGCTCTGATCGCGGTCGGCGTGTCCTAAGAGGGGAAAATTTTTGTGGGGAGGTTGCCACGCGGCAATCTCCCCATAACATTTGCGTCAATCGAGAATAACGTCAGGCTGTCGAGGAGCCACCCTGCGGCAGCCCACGAATAACAGGAGGTTCATCATGAAGATCAGAAATAAGGGCTCCAAGATTATCAACATCGGCACGACGATCCTCATGCCCGATGCGTCTATGGACATCAACGAGGCCACTCTCAAGCTGCCCGCCATTCAGGCGTTCATCGCCAAGGGGCTGCTGGAGACCGACGAGAGCGACGCCGCCTTCCAGAAGGCCGTCGAAGAGGCTGCTGCGAGAAAGCTGGAAGAGGATGCCAAGGTGAAGGCCGAGGCAGAAGCCAAGGCAAAGGCCGAAGCTGACGCGAAGGCCAAGGCTGAAGCGGAAGCTGCTGCCAAGAAGGCCGCAGAGGATAAGGCCAAGGCTGACGCCGCCAAGAAGGCCGCTGCCGCAAAGGCTGCCGACGAGAACAAGTAAGGAGTGAGCGCCATGAAGGCCATCCAGTACATCCGACTGATCGGGAAAGAGTTCATCTCCCTGACCGACGCGGAGCTTCACCTTTGGGTGGAGATGGTTCGCCCTATGGTGAGCCGTAAGCAGTTCGGGAAGCTGTATGAACAGGCGATTGCCTATCTCGTCTGCCACAAGCTGAAGATGGCCGGGTATGGCGAGAATCCGCTCGGAGATATGGGCGCTATCGGCATCGGTTTCGCTGTTGGAAGCGTGTCCGAGGGCGGGAGCAGCATCAGCTTCGGGGCGAATCAGAGTTCCAACCTCGCAACGGATGCCGAACTCGGTTTGACCGCTTACGGCGTTCAATTTCTCCAACTCCGACGGATGGTTATTGTCCCAATCCATTGCAGCGGTGAGCTTGACAGCTCTGGCGGCAAAGGGAAGCACAATCCGTGTATCGTGCCTGTCGCCTCTGACGCCGTCCTCGGCGGCATCAAGGTACGCCCCGGCTCTGGCTTGAAGCTGGAACCGGACGGGACGCTCTCTGTTGACAGGGAGGAACCGTAATGGCGTTGAGCATTTCAGACCTGACGCCTGAGGGCAGAAGGTATTTCGAGCAACTGCAGAAGCTCTCCCGGCTTGAAGTGCAGGTCGGGTTCCAAGAGGGCCAGACCTACGAAGACGGCACATCCCTTGCGGACGTGGCCGCGTACAACGAACTCGGCACCTCTGACAGCCCAGCCAGACCGTTCATGCGACAGAGCTTCGAGAACCACGAGCCCGAACTGAAAGCGGCCTGTGAGCAGGTCAACAAGACGCTGGCCGAGGGCGGCACGACCGAAAAGGCCCTAAAGGATTTGGGCGTCTTCTGCAAGGGCCTTGTGCAGCAGGAGATCGTCGATGGCGGCTTCGTGGCGAATAAGCCATCCACCATCAAGAAGAAAAAGTCCGAGCAGCCGTTGATAGACACCGGCCACATGAGGCAGTCGGTTGACTTCGTCATCAAGGAACGAGGTGATTGACCGTGAACATTACGCTGTTCAACAAGAAATACTGGGTACGCCGGTTCAAAGAGCCGCAGAACATTCGCGGTTACATCACCGCAGACCACGAGGACTTTGTTGCCAGCCTGCATATCCATCCGATGGGTTCGGATGCGATGCTGGCGCTGCCTGAGGGCGAACGCAAGATGAAGCATCTGGAAGGCCACGGAACCGATGTGCTGATACCGGCCAGCGAAGCTACCGGCATCAAGGGCGACCTGTTGTACTACATGGGCGACTGGTACGAGTGTACCGCCGCCCAGCCGTGGGATCATACGGTGCTGTCGCACTTGAACTATCAGTTTTGCCTCGTGCCGACAGACGGCGCACGGGCTTCGGACATCGAAGACCCGCCGCAGGATGACCCAGCAACAGCGGGGAAGACCCAGCAGGAGATCCCGCCCATTACGAATTTCCCCATTGCGTCCGCAGACACCGTCGGCGTGGTGCGCATCAAGGACGATTCCGGGCTGGTGGTTGACGAGGAGGGCTTCTTGTCGCTCGCAAAGCCGACCGACGGAGGTGATACGCCATGAGAGTAGGGCAGGCCAAGGAGCTGTTCCGCGCTCTGACCCAGCAGTATTTCGGCGGCGCCAACGTCGTATTCGCCAATCAGAGCCGCACAGCCAAGCAAAAAGAGCCGCTTGTGGTGCTGACCCCCGGCAACGTCCACCGCCCGCAGGCTCCGAACTACACGTTCGTAGATGGCGAGGTCGTCGGGCATTACCTCTCCCGCTTCTCGATCACGGTGGATCTGTTCACGAACGGTTCGCCGGTCGTCGATGAAGTATCAGGGAAGGTCGTGGCATACGAGGATAACGCGGTGGACGATATGCTGTCCTTTGCCGACTTCCTCAATTCCGAGCATACCGTCCAATGGAGCCATCAGAACGATGTGAGCATCCTGATTGACGGCGATGTGCTGAACCTGACAGGTGTTGTGAACGATACGAGCTACGAGTTCCGTTCGCGCCTGACTGTTCAGTTTTATTTTACCCAAAAGGCAGTGGGGGCTTCCACGGCGCTGCTGGAAAGCAGCCTGCAGTACCCCACAGGCGAGAAAGACCCGGAAACGCAGGAGCCGACCTACGCGCCTACCGAGCCGCCTGAGACTGATAGCAAGTCTGGGCCTTGGGGCGACGAGGAGGAGCCTATCATCGTTCCGACATTCGAGCCGTCCGCCAGCGGTGGCGGAACCGAAGAGCTGGCGAAGGAAGAAACCGGCTACTTCACCGAAGTTGAGATAAAGGAGGAAACAGGCAATGAGTAAGAACTACGACATGATTGCCACGGTGGACATCGACATCGCAACCCCGATTGTGGATGATACCAGCTTCGACAATCTGCTGATTATGGGTCCTGCGCCGAAGACTGGCGCCAAGTCCCCGGCCCGCGTTGGGGTTTACTCTGACATCAGCGAAGTGGAAGACGCCGGCTTCGTCACAAGCGGCGCGGATGCCGACCCCGTCGGCCTTGCCGCAAGCGTGGCCTTCGCTCAGAGTCCTCGCCCGACGGCGGTGTATATCGCTGTTCAGCAGCTCTCCGAAGGCGCTGTTGTGGCCGGCCAGACCATCAAGGACACCAATGCTGCGGTCGCGCAGTATGCGGGCAAGAAAGAGGGCCTTACCGGCTGCGCCATCTCCTTCAAGGAGTCTGCCCGCAAGCTGAGCATGGTTCTGGACGGCCCAATCACCGGCGTCAAGAACACCGGCCTTTTCGATATGCTGGCGGCGCTGATCGCCGACGGCTATACCGCAACCATCGAGGACGCCGCCATCACCGACGGTGCCAGCTTCAAGGCTTGCCCTGTGTGGAACAGCCTGAAGAAGCTGGACAAGGGCGGGGAGGAGCAGTTCACCGTCGCGGTGAATAAGACCGGAGGTACTGCGGTGCTCTACACCGTGGCCGTTTCGTACCCTGACCCCGACGCGCCTGCCACGCAGGCCGCCGAGGACAACGAGCCCGCAAACACCCCGGACACCGAACTGGAGACCCCGGCAACCACCATCGCCCGCGCTCTGGCTACCTCCGGTTGGTACGTGCTCTGCACCGCAGGCGTTGACCCCGCCAAGTACGAGGAGATCGCCGCCTACATGGAAACGCAGGAGAAACTCTTCTGCTACACGGAGCTGGATTGCTTCGCAGCCCCAGGCACCGTCCGCGAGGACGGCGAGGATCTGGTACAGCCGTCCGTAGGCAACGTCTACTTCCGCACTCTGGGCGTCTACGGCCGCGAGACTACGGATCAGGCCGACGAGGACATCCCGCCCGCGAACCGCTACATCAACGTGGCGTTCGTTGCGAAGTGGCTGAACTACGAGTCCGGTAGCGAGACGACCGCCTTCAAGCAGCTTGCGTCTGTGTACCCGTCCAAGCTGACCAGCACGGAGATGAAGGCTCTGGCCGACAAGAGCCTGAACTACTTCATCACGGTCGGAAGCAAGAACCTGAGCATGAACGGCAAGGTCATCGGCAACGAGTGGGCGGACATCATCCGGTTCCGCGACTGGTTGAAGAACGATATGCAGCTTCGTGTTGTCAATCTGTTCGTCACCCGCCCGAAGGTGCCGTACACCGATGCAGGTATCTCTCTGGTGCAGAACCAGATGATTGCCTCGCTGAAATCCGGTCAGGACGCCGGCGGCATCGCCGAGAGTGAGTTCGACGAGGATGGCACCGAGATTCCCGGCTACGTCACGTCCGTTCCTCTGGCTGCCAGCCTGTCCGCGTCCGAGAAGGCATCCCGCAAACTGACGAAGTGCAAGTTCAAGGCCAGACTGGCCGGCGCGATCCACTTCGCCGAGCTCAAGGGCAGCCTGACCTACGAACTGTAAGGAAGGAGGAACTGAGAGATGGGTAAGATCAAGACCTACAACCCGAAGGAAGTCACGATTGCGCTCGGCAACCACATTGTTGCCGGCTACGCCGACGACAGCTTTATCACCATCGACCCGAACGGCGACGGCGTCACCAAGAAGGTCGGTTGCGACGGCGAGATCGTCCGCAGCATCAGCCCCGATGATACCTACATCGTGAAGCTGACCGTGCTGCAGACCTCCGAGACGAACAGCTTCCTGCAGAACCGCTTCAAGCAGGATCGTCAGACCGGCGACGGTATGTTCCCGATCCTGATTAAAGACCTGAAGGGCGGTATGGTGTTCAGTTCCGACGCGGCATGGCCCGCCAAGCCCGCATCCCGCGGCTTCGGCAAAGAGTCCAACAACCGCGAGTGGGAGCTGCACACCGGCTCTGGCGAGTTGACCGAGTAAGCAACGCAAAGAGGCCGTCCGTAAAGGGCGGCCTCTACCGTACATAACGAGGGGGTTATGAACTATGAGAAGAATGCAGACGATTGAGAAGGTCATCGGGGAGAACACGTTCTACATCCGCCCGTTCGGCGCCTTTGCGGCGGCGAACATCAGCGGTGAACTGGCCGCCTTGCTGTCCCCGATTTTGGCGGGCATCGCCCCGCTGTTTGGCGGCCTCGACACAGGAGACAACGACTCTGGCACCGAAGCGAACCCGCTGGATATGGACATTGAGGAGGCTATGCCTGCCATCAGCAGCGCACTCTCTACGATTTCCGGTGACAAGGTCGAGCGCATGATGCGCCGCCTGCTGATCGACCAGCAGAATATCAGCGTTCAGGGCGAGGACACCGACGGCAACACCGTCATTCTGGATAAAGACCTTGCCGACGAGGTGTTCTGCGGCGAACTGCAGGATATGTTCATCCTGTGCTACGAAGTTATCAAGCTGAACTTCAAGGGTTTTTTCAAGAGAGTCGGAATCCAATCTGGCAGCCTTATCGACAAGCTGCGGAAGGGGACTCCGACATCCGAAAATGGGGAGACTTCGACTTCGGACGCTTCAGCGAGCTTGAGCTGAGAATGTACTCGCTTATCAAAGCGGGTATTGCCACGAAGTCCGAGTTGGACGAAGCCTACACCCTCGACGAAGCTCTGAAGCTGTACGCGCTGTATAGCATGGACAGGGACATCGAGCGGTTCCAAGCCGAGGAGATGCAGGCCGAAATGGGTAGATAAAAAGCCCGCTCCGCGTGGGAGCGAGCTTTTCCATTTGCACCTCAGTACATGATGCGGACGAGGGCTTTGTAGTTGTCGGCGTCAAGAGAACACAAAGCCTTAGTCCCGTCTTTGAAGATGATTGAGACAGTGTAATCGCTGTTCTTTTTGGCGGAGTTAGCTCCAGCGATGGCGCCAATTCCGCCAAAGAGTGCTGCGCCAACAGCGCCGCGGGCCACGCCGCTGCCCATGCTGGAATTGCCCTCCTGCATGACCAGCTCGTAGTGGTCTACGGTAGTCTTGTTGATGAAGGTCTTCTTCGCACCGAAGAATTTGTTCTCGGTAATGAGAAGCCCTTTTTTGTCGCCCTTGAACGAAATCAGGCCGCTGTAATCACCGGCGAGAACCGTGTTTGCCATGATCGTGTGCTCCTCTCTGAATTATAGCCTTGCGGCTTATGAGTGATATTCTATCAGCTTTGAGCGGTACGGTCAACACGGAGCGGTAAAATCTGCCATGAAAGGAGGGCGATTGCTCATGACGATTGTGAAGTTTATCAACGAGGTTGGCTTCAAAGTACGCGAAGGCGACGTAAAAAAAGTCAACGGAACAATCTCTGACATCAAGAGCACCGCGACGAAACTTCTCGGCGCAATCGGCATCGGGTTCAGCCTGACCAAGATCAACGCCCTCGTGGAAGAGTTCGGGCGCGTCAATGAACAGGTCAAGAACTCAACCGCCGCGCTCGGAGACCAAGCTGAGATTCAGAAGAAAATCATGGAGTCTGCTCGGCAAACGCGAAGCAGCTATGCGGAAACTGCAGGAGTGATTTCCGACCTCGTGCACGAAAGCCCAGAGCTGTTTGGCAACATCGACGAAGCGGTCAAGTTCAATAATGCGGCAACAATGCTGTTTAAGTCCGCTGGTAAGACGAATGAAGATATTGCCGGTCTTATGGAGGCAATTAACAAGTCCTTCGCCAAGGGCTATGTTGACAGCGAAACAATCAGCCAGCTTTTGGAGCGTTCACCCGAAGCGGTAGAACTGCTCAACAAGAAGCTCGGCACGACCTCCGATAAACTGGAAGAGATGGCATCGTCCAGAACTATGACGGTCGCAGATCTGAAGGCTGCGTTCGTAGACAATGCCAACACCATTGAGCAAAAGTTTGGAGGCGTACAGTACAGAATCACAGACGCCTTGACCGTCATCCGAAGCGAATGGGGACTCTGGCTGACGCAGATGGACAGTACGCTTGGAGTGACGAACACTATCGCCAATGCGATGGTGAAGTTCTCCGACACGGCAATGCGCGTCATGAACCGCGTCCGAAATGCTGTCGTATGGCTCAACGACAAGCTCGGCGGATCTGGGAATCTGCTGAAACTACTGGCCATTGCGGCAGGCGCACTACTATTCGCGTTCAAGTTCGACAAGATTACAAGTGGTGTGGCAGCCATCATCAAGGGGCTAAAGGGAATCAACAAAGAAGCTCTTTTGATGGCGGCAAAAATCATCATTGTTGCTCTGCTGGTGGAGGATTTCATCAACTTCATGCAGGGCAACAACTCCCTGCTCGGAAGCCTGCTTGAAAGGGCGGGCGTTGACGTGGATAAGTTCCGCGCCAACATCATCAAGATTTGGGAGAACATCAAGACCATTCTGACCGCCGTATGGAAGGGCATCAAAAATGTGGCGATCCCGATTTTTCAAGGCATCTGGAGCGTCATCAAGACGGTGTTCGAGGCCATCGGCAAGATTATAGATAAAATCGCCCCGCAGTTCGCAAACCTTGCTGACCAGATTGCGAACGGCAACATCGACACAGATAAGTGGGTGAAGGTCGGCGAGGCCATCGCAAAAATCATCGCCGTCATCATAGGCGTCGTAGCTGCCGTCAAGACCGTCATCGCCGTGGTGCGAACGGTCACTTCGGTCGTGAAAGGCGTCTCGGCGGTGATCTCGTTCGTGTCCAGCCCTGTCGGCCTTGTAATTCTGGCGATTATGGCCCTGATTGCCGTAGGCATCCTGCTCTACAAGAACTGGGATAAAATCAAAGCCTTTGCCATTCGCATTTGGACGGCCATCAAGGATTTCTTCGTCAACATCTTCACGTCGATTGGGAACTTCTTCACGAGCATCTGGGAAGGCATCAGCACGTTCTTTTCCAGCGTGTGGAACGGCATCAAAGAGACGGTGTCCGGTGCGGTTTCCGCCGTCTGGGAGACCATCTCCACGGTGTTCTCGACGATCTGGGAGTTCATCTCCGGTGTCGCTACCAACATCTGGACGGCCATCACGACGGCGTTTACGAATATCCTGTCGGGCATCACCGGCACGATTGGAAACATCAAGGACAGCATCGTGACCGGCTTCACCGCCGCAATCGACTGGATCAAGAGTCTACCTGCCCAGGCGTTACAGTGGGGCGCCGACATTATCAACAACATTGTCGAGGGAATCAAGGGAGCGGTCGGCAAGGTCGGCGAGGCCGTTTCCGGTGTCGCCAGCAAGATCAAGGGCTTCCTCGGCTTTTCCGAACCGGACGAAGGCCCGTTGAGTGACTTCCACACCTATATGCCTGACATGATCGACCTGATGACCAAGGGCATCAGCGCGGGCAAGGCCAAGGTACGCGATGCGCTCGGCGCTCTGACGGGCGATATGTCCATTATGGCGCAGGCCAACGTAGCCAGCCCCACCACGGCGCGGACGGCTATGGGCAGCAACAGCGTCAGCAAGAGCGTCGTGCAGAACGTGAACATCAACAACAAGTTCGAGGGCGACCGTGCCGGCCAGCAGAAGTCCGCAGCGGCGATGGATAAGGCCGCAGGCGACTCTACGGGCGAGATGGCCCGCGCCCTCGCGTATGCAAGGTAGGTGACGTAGATGGCAAGAGCAAAAAGACCTGTCACCATTGCAGGCATCGAGTTCGACGCGCTTATCAGCGAGGAGCACGGCTACGAGGCTACCGTTCCTGAGTATGCCGTTGAGAGCGGCTTCTCCGTCAGCGACGCGATCATCCACGGCGCCGAAACGCTGAACATGGTTCTCTATGTCACCGATACTCCGGTCACATGGAGAAGCCACAGCGGGCGCGGCCGTGTTGAGCAGGTCACGAAGCGGCTGGAGGAACTGTACTACGCCGCCGAGCCGGTCACAATCGTCACCAGCGACGCCACCTACACCAGCATGGCGATTGAGAACCTGACCATCAGCAAGAGCGCCGAGGTAGGCTACGCCCGAGAGATCCCAATTTCGTTCCGCAAGATTCGCATTACGACGGCGCGGACGGCGACCATCCCCGCCAGCTACGGCAAGAGCGGTGCGACCGCCGCTTCTGCAGGCACGGCCAACACGTCCAGCGGGAGCAGCGGAAGCTCAGGCTCCGGTGGCTCCGGTTCGGGTTCTGGCTCTGGCAGCGGCTCGGGCAGCGGCTCCGGCAACAGCAAGTCGAGCATCCTCTATGGTGCCGCAAAGTCAATCGGCCTGATTTCATGAGGAGGGAAACGAGATGGAATACACGATCATCGAAGTCCCAGACCTCAACGACAGCATGAGCCGTGTCGTTCTGAGTGGAAAGGCGTATCTGATTCGGTTCACATGGAACGACCGCGGCGGCTTCTGGAAGTTCGGCCTCTACGACACGCAGAGCCAACCCATCGTCATTGGCATCAAGATTGTGCCGAGGTTCCCGATGAACCTGTTCTACGGCGTGACCGCGCTGCCGAGCGGTGTTTTCGGTGTGATGACCAAGCTGGAGCACATCGGGAGGAATGATTTTCTCGACGGGAAGGCCAGTTTCGTATTCTGCCCTGCGGAAGATAGCGACTGACCCACTTTTCTATCAGTCCTACGGACTGTCCGCGGACGCTCCGTGGGATGGTCACACATGAAATCCGAGGACAGTCCGCGCATAACCGTAACCGTAACCGTAACCTATACCGTAATCTAACCTAACCAGTAAATATATTTGGTGTGCGTTTTGCAAACGCACGAGCGTGTTTTCTTTGCTTATTTTTCGTGATTTTGCTTTTTGAGCAAAGTCGTTTGTAAAACGAGAGGGGGATTTTGATGTCTGCGAACTTCGACAGAGAGTATCGCTTGGCTGCAGGTAAAGCCGGCGGCATGGGCTTCGAGATCGGCGAGAAGTCGAAGAGCCAGCCCGTCCCGCTGCACATCAATTTCTCCATTGAGCGCACCGACCTTGAAACGCAGAACACGGGGCGCGTGACCGTCTGGAACTTGAACAAGGAGCACCTTGCCACTCTGGACGAAAAGGACTGCGTCCTGTCCCTGAAGGCGGGCTACGGAAGCCGTATGCCGCTGATTTTCGCCGGCATCGTCACAAACTGCGTCACGACCCACGACGGCGCAGACCGCAAGACGGAGATCGAGGTGGTAGACAACCTCGTCGAGATCCGCGATACCTACGTCACGATTTCGTATGTTGGCACGGTGAACTGGAAGACCATCTTCGACGATGTGGCAAATCAGATGGGTGTGGCGGTGACGTATTCGTACAACGCTGAGTTTGCCGACATCGCCAACGGCTTCAGCTTTGTCGGCCTTGCCCGCGACATCATGACGAAGGGCTGCGCCTGCTGCGGCCTCGTGTGGAGTCTGCAGAACGGCGTCATGCAGGTCAAGAAGCCGGGGGATGTCATGAGCCGTGAGGTCTTCGTTCTCTCTGAGGACTCTGGGCTGCTGGGCATCCCTGCCCGCGTCACCGAGGCCAACTCCGAAACGAGCGATAAGACCAGCATCGGGTGGGAGGTCGAGTTCTTCCTGAACGGGGCCATCCACATTGACGACTATGTGAAGCTGGAGAGCAAAACCGTCACGGGCTATTTCCGCGTCGCCAAGCTGACGCAGGCCGGGGACAACATCTCCGGTGACTGGACGTGCACGGCGCGACTTATGGAGGTGCAGGGGTAATGATGCAGGAGTTTGTGCAGGAGATCCAAAACACCGTCCAGCGTGGGCTTCGCGGCATCCATACGGCCATGCCGGGGCAGATCGTCAGCTTTGACGCCGCAAAGGGCGTCGCAACGGTCAAGCCCGCGATGAAGTTCAAGAAACCGGACGGGAAGACGATGGATTTCCCACAAGTCACCGGCGTTCCGGTCGTGTTCCCACAGGGAGCAGGGCAGGGCGCAACGATTGCGTTTCCGGTCAAGCCCGGAGACGGCTGCCTTCTGGTGGTGGCCGAGCAGAGCCTCGACTACTGGCAGTACGGGCAGGAAACCAGCACGGATCTGGCCTTCGACATGACGAATGCAATCTGCATTCCCGGCCTGTTTGCACAGGGCAACCCTGCCGTAGCGGACGCCTGCGCTCAAAACGCGGTCATCGTCGATGTGAAGGGAACCCGCCTGACCGTCAAGGGAGGCTCCGTGACGATTTCTGCGCCCGAAGTCACCGTTGAAGGCAACCTGACTGTGACCGGCAGCCTGTCGTATTAGGCCCGTAGAAGGCCGCTACGAGTTTTCAGGCGAAAGCAACAATCTACACCCATGAGGCGCTACGACACCGTCTGGGTGATTTCTGGCGATTCCAGACTACTTCTGGGAGGGGGTATTCACCGTGTTAGACATCAGACTGAATGAGGACGGCGATATTGCCATCTCCAAGAATGGCGACATCTCCACGACGGAGAGCGTCAGACAGGCCGTAATGATTCGGCTGCGCTGGATTTATGACGAGTGGCGGCTCGGCCCTGAGCTGGGCTTCCCATGGTTCGAGGAAGTGTTCATCAAGAACCCGAACACCATCAAGATTAAAACGCTCGTGAGAGACGAGATCCTGAAAGTGAAGGAGGTCAAAGCGGCGACGGTCACATCGGTCGATTACAACCCGGCAAAGCGAACGGCGACGTTCCGCTACACCGTCACCGTAGGAGAGGACACGTTTAGAGAGGAGGTAACGCTGTATGGCTGATTATGGCCTGACCCCACAGGGGCCGAATATCAAGCGGCTGGATGTCATTCTGGAAGAGATGCACTCGGGCCTGTCTGAGAAATGGGGCGTGAATACGCGCCAGAACCCCGAGTCCCTGCTGAACCACCTGCTGACGAACGTGGCCGACGCCATCGCCGACCTCTGGGAGTTCGGCGAAGCGGTGTACTTCTCGCAGTACCCGGCCACTGCAGAGGGGCGGAGCCTCGACAATGCCGCCCAGTATGGCGGCTCCACCCGTGAGGCGGCCGCGAAGTCGTACTACCCGATTCATTGCACCGGCAAGGACGGAACGAAGCTGGCCGCCGGTACGCGGATTTCCTCCGCGACGAACCCGACAACCTATCTGAGTATCACGGACACGAGAGAAATCAGCCGTACGTCGTTCAATCGTGCCTGCATCAAAATCGCGTCCCTCGGAACAGAGAGTGTTTACACCGTAGCCATCAATGGCGCGGTGTTTTCTTATAGCCCGACGGCGGCGGACACGCTCACGGTGCTGAAAGGCATCGCGGCGGCCATCACCGACGAGAAGTTCACGGCCTCCGTGGACGAGACGAATGAGTTCCTGAACATCGAGGCGGCAGACATTGCCTCGAACAATGTGCTGATTCTCTCCGAGAACCTGACCACGGAGACGGTGACGTCGATTATCACCTTCGGCACCGAAGAGAACGGCGACATCCTGATTCCTGGCGGGGTCATTACGAACATCGTCAACGCCGACGCTGGCCTGCTGGCCGTCGAGAACCTCTGCGGCTACATCGCGGGCCGTGACGAAGAGACGGACGTTGAGTTCCGCCAGTCCTACGCGGACAAAATCTTCAACCGTTCGAGCAATATGCTTGAGAGCATCCGCTCCGCAATCCTGCTGAACGTGCAGGGCGTCCGCAGCGTCGCCCCGTATGAGAACGCAACGCACCAATGGTATGTGGACGGCACCTATCTGGACGTGAAGGACGTGACCGAAACACCTGCAGGCGACATCGTCCGTCCGCCGCACAGCGTCGAGATCGTGGTAGATGGCGGCGACTCGAAGGAAATCGCGCAGCAGATCCTCGCCAACAAAGCGGGCGGCATCAACACGGTCGGCGAGACCGTCGTGGTTCTGCCCGGTGAGTACGACGAGGAAATCACGATCCGGTTCAATCGGCCGACGACGATTTACACATGGTTCCGCCTTGGCATCACGCTCAACCGCTCCGAGGCTTTGCCACCGAACTACGTTGACCTGCTGAGAGAGGTCGTCCTGGAGAACATGGACGCTCTGGATGCTGGCAAGGATGTCGTTCCGCAGCAGTTCATGAGCCAGCTTTATCGAGCTTGCTCGGGCATCAGCTATATCGACATTCAGCTTTACGCTTCGGCGGACGCCTCCGATGAAAAACCCTCCAAGTACCCCGACCGCAGTAAGAACATTACGGCGCGTCAGCGGGCCTACACCAAGGAGGAGATGATCGAGGTGGAGATTGATGGCTGATTATGTAGCGACCCTGAAAAACGACCTTGTCGAGCAGTTCCGGGGCAAGGCCAATATCGAGGCGCTCATGGAAGTCATAGGCGCCCAGCTTCAGCAGGTGTATGACTTCTACGACCAGCTTCGGCAGGACAGGGGAGTACATACAGCCGTTGGCAAGCAACTGGACGGTGTCGGTGACATCGTCGTGATGACCAGAATGGAGGCCGGCAAGCTCGCTGGCGACCCGATCCCGTTCGAGGTCATCGACGACGAAACCTACCGTCGGTATCTGATTTACAAAATCCTGAAAAACACCTGCGATTGCACCTACCCGGACATCATCAAGGCGTTTCGGATGTTCTGGGATCGGCCTCTGTACTACAAGGAAGATCCTGCAGAACCCGCGACGATGATTTTTGATACCGGCGAAATGGATGGCACCGTCGATACGACGCCGCTGTTCACCACGCCGCTGCTCCGCGCCGCTGGCGTTACCTTGAAGCTCTACGCTCGGACGAAGACCGAGATGGAGACGGCAAAGCTCTACATTCTGAGCGGCCTCGGCTTTGCCGTCACGGAAACGCTGCTGCCCATCCTCGAACGCGATATTGATTACCGCGCCCATGTGTACGTCAGGGGCGGGTATTCGACCATCGCCGAGGACACGCTCCCCGGCGTCGAGCGAGACTATAAGTTTGGCTTCAAACTCCATCTGGGCGCCGGTCTGCAGGCGGTCTTGGAGAGTACGCTGCCCAATCAGGAGCGCGAAGTGTCCTATGACACCTCTGTTTGCGCTGGAAGCGCGGTTCAGAGCGTCATGGAAACGAGAATCACCGACATGGTGATGAAGTCGGGGAAGATGGCCTCACCGCAACGGTCTGCTGCGAAGCGCACGAAACTCCAAAACCTCCGAGCCGTCGCGGATCGCTTGAAGCGAGAAAGCACAGCAGAGGGCAGGAGCGCCCCGAAAGCAGAGTCCAACAAAACGATTGAAGGAGGAACACAGAAATGAGCTACTATGGCGGAACCGTAACAGTCGCCGGCCGAAATCTCATTACGAGCCTCATGGCTGGGAAGACGATTGAGTTCACCCGCATCATGGTCGGCTCTGGCGCCATGCCCGAAGGTGTTGAGCCTATCGACATGGTCGCGCTGGTCACTCCGGTTGCGGAGGGCGTTTCGTCCGTCGCGACTGTGGAGAACGGCGTACTGAGCATGGTGGTCGAATACCGCAACGACCTGAACGGCGGTTTGCAGGAGGGCTTCTGGCTCCGCGAGTTTGGCGTATTCGCCAAGACCGAGGACACCGAGGAAATCCTGCTCTACTACGCAACGCTGGGCGACAGCCCGCAGCCGGTCAATGCCTACAAGGATAACCGCATTGACATTCGGCGCTATCCCATTTCGATTGCCCTTGAGTTGGATGCCGATGTCCAGATTACCTACAACCCCGGCGCGTTCATCACGTCCGCTGAGGCTGAGGAGCTGGTACGGACGATGGTTCAGGAGGCGATCAGCGGTGTCGGCACCGCAATCATCAAAGACATCACGATTCCCCACACCGGCTGGACATGGCAGGAGGAGAATCCTGATGAACAGGGCGCGTGGGACATGGACGAGTATCGCTACTACGTCGATGTTCCCGTGACGGAGGCTGCGGAAACGCAGTTCCCGAACGTCGCTCTGCATAAAGCGGCCCTTGAGACCGCGAAAAACGCTGGCCTTTGCCCGACGGTGCAGACCCTTGCCGGTGTGCTGCGCTTCTGGGCAAAGAGAAGTCCTGACGAGGATATGGAGGCGACAATCGCCCTCGTATCTCCCGGTGCCAGCAGCAGTGGGGGAGGCGGAGGCTCGACCTATGTGCTGCCCGTGGCTACGGCAACGCGGCTCGGCGGCGTAAAGATCGGCAAAGGTATCTCTGTGGCAGCGGACGGCACGATCACCGCATCGACCAGCGGCGTCAGCCCCGACGACATGGCCTCCACCGAAGACACGGAATCCATGCTGGACGAAGTCTTCCCCTCTGAGGACGAGAACCCCTAAACTACCGGCAAAGACCATTGAGAGGAGCGATTAAATGGCATACGACACCTCTAAACTCGCAAGCCTTCAGGCTCTGAAAGACACGGCTACCCGTATCAAGAAAGAGTATCTGGCGGCTATCTCCAAGGCGGGTCACGCTTCATTCCAGAAGGCCGAAGCTATCCCGACCGCGGAGGAGGCACAGGAGAATATCCTGTACCTTGTTAAGAACACCGAGACAAGCCACTACGACATCTACGCTCTGGTAGACGGTGCGGTGGAACTGCTGGATGACACCACGGTCAATCTCGACGGTTGCGTGACCGACGAAGAGCTGGCAACGGCTCTGGCTGGTCTGGGCGGCGGCGCACTCTATGAGGGCACGAAGTCCGACCTGTCCGCATCCGACAGCAGCGTCATCGAGGCGTACTTCGCGGCGCACACCGACATTACCCCGAAGGCGGGCGATGTGTTCGTCGTGACCACCACCGTCGGCGGCAAGGAGTACGAGAAGTCTGCGTACCAGTACACCGGCGAGGCGTGGGAAGCGATGACCGGCAACGTGGACGCCGACAAGGTCATCATGCGCGAGAACCTGATGCTGGCGGGCGATTACGACCGCATCGGCAACTGGACGAAGGACAAGAACGGCACGGCCACAAAGGAAGTGTCCGGCAAGTCCGTCGCGGCGATCCTGAAAGACCTGACCTCCAAGACCCTCCAGCCGACTATCACCGCGAACCCGTCCATCAACGGCTTCGGCCTGAGCGGTGCGGGTGCAGTGGAAGCCGGTACTGCGGTTGCAACCGCGTCCTATCTGGCTGCCAACCTGAACCCCGGTTCCTACAAGTACGGCCCCAAGGCCGGTACTGGCGTCGTGGCGTCCAACTGGAAGGTTGAGCGTATCACCGACGGCGGCGCTGAGCAGGTGGCATCCGTGGACGCCGCGTCCCTGCCTGCTGGCAGCGACAACAACGGCGGCAACGGCTTCATCATCGGCGACGCTGGCGGCGCTAACGCTGTGGCAAGCCTGAAGTACCGCGTGACAGCGACGCACGGTGCTGGTGTGCAGGCCGAGGACAACCTCGGCGGCGCGTCCAACCCCGCTGTTGCGATTGCGGCTGGGTCTAAGACGAAGGACTCCGCTGCGTACACGCCGTTCCGCAACTACTTCTTCGGCGCAACCGCTGAGAAGCCGGCTCTGGACAGTGCGTACATCCGCGGCCTGACCAAGTCTGGCAAGGCGTACACTCCCGGCGTCATTACCGTCAATGTTCCCGCGGGTGCGAATCGCGTTGTGATCGCCTGCATCGCCGGCAAGACCGGTGTCAAAAAGGTCATCAACGAGACTGCGCTGAATGCCGATGTGACCGATACCTTCACCAAGAAGACTGTCGCCGTCGAAGGCGCAAACGGCTACACCGCGAAGGACTACAATGCGTGGGTTTTCGAGCCGGCCGTTCCGTACGAGAACGCTGCCGTCCTGAAAGTCACGCTCGGTTGAGAGGAGGGAATGAAATATGGCAGTCATTAACACCCAGAATAGCTACGCCAAGATGGAGTTCCCGCTGACGATCAAGCGGCAGGATGCGTTCAGCATCGACCCCACCGAGATCTGGCCCTCTCTTGAGGCTGCTCAGGAGTACGCGCAGACCAACCCCACAGCTTACGTCGGCCAGAAACTCTCTGTCGTCGTGGATGGCGTGTCCACGCCGTATCAGATCAAGAACGCGGCCGGTGAGCTGGAACCCCTCGGCGGTACGCCTGCGACCGACGAGGAAGTAGCAGAGATGTTTAACGAAGTGTTCAATTCTGGGGCAACCGGGAACTGATGCTGCGGTGAACAAATATTTTTAATCATCATTAGGAGGAAAACACAATGGCTTACGACAACACCCATCTGGTAAAACTGGCAGCCCTCAAGGCTCTGGCTGAGAAGGTGAAGAGCGACTACGCTCTGAAGGCTGATTTGACCGCTCTGAGCGGCCGCGTCGATAACCTCGTCGCTGCTGGCGGCGAGCCCAACGTCCTGACCGGCATCAAGGTCAACGGCACCCTGCTGGATCTGACTGAGAAGATTGCCGACATCCTGATCGCTGAGGGCAAGACCAACGGCACCATCGCCGCCAACGGTGTTGATGTCCCCGTTCACGGTCTGGCTGCTCTGGCTTACAAGGCCGAGGTTTCCGAGACTGAGCTGGCGAAGGCTCTGAAGGATGCCATCGACGCCAAGGCAAAGCAGGCCGACCTCGACACTCTGACCGGTGAGGGCGAAGGCTCCATCAAGAAGATGATCGACGACGCCTTCAATGACTTCTCCACCAAGGTCAGCGATGACGGTGTCGTCAACTCTTACAAGGAGTTGATCGACTGGGCCGCAACCCACGGCGCTGAGGCGACCAAACTGACGAAGGGCATCTCTGAGAATAAGACCGCCATCGCCAACCTGAAGAAGTATGTCGGTACTCTGCCCGAAGGTGCGACTGCCACCGATGTCGTCGGTTACATCGCCGAGGCGATTGCCGCTCTGAGCATCGGCGACTACGCCAAGACCACCGAGGTCACTGCTGCCATCAACACCGCTCTGGCCGATTACGCCAAGACGAGCGATGTCAACACCGGTCTGGGTAAGAAGGCCGACAAGGTCGCCAAGGCCACCAACGGCAACTTCGCTGCTCTGGACGCTGACGGCAACCTCAAGGACTCCGGCAAGAAGGCGGCTGACTTCGTTGCCGCTGAGGCTGGCAAGCGTCTGATGACCGACGCCGAGGGCACCAAGCTCGGCGGCGTGGCTGAGGGTGCCACCAAGGTCGAGGCGTCCGAGACCAACGGCAACGTCAAGATCAACGGCGTTGACACCAAGGTTTACACCGAACCCTCTGATGTCGTGCATGGCGCTATCGCCACCGACACTGAGGTGACCGAGATGCTGAACGAGGTCTTTGCCGCCACCGTCTGAGCGTAATCACAGCGTAGACTGAAAAGGGGCGAGGGCAAACCCCTCGCCCCGTGATTATCCATCTTGGAGGTAGTAACGCATGGGTAAATTGACATACCTGAACCATCTGAAAGCCTGTGCGGAAGCGGCGAAGAGCTTTACGAACGGTCTGGTAGCCAATCTGGCGCAGACCGTGACGGAAGCGATGCAGGAAATGGAGGACGTGAAGGCCGACAAGCAGCACACGAAGGCAATCACGATTCCGACTACCGGCTGGGGAATCGACGAGAACTCGGAAGATTATCCGAGTTATTGCGACATCGTTGTGGCGGGAATCACGGCGAAAGACCGTGTTGACATTGCCATTGCGCCGAACAGTCAGGCAGCGGCTATCGCCTGCGGGATGTCTCCGACCAACCAGACGTTGGCGGGGAAGATCCGCGTATGGGCGAAGACCGCTCCGGCCGCCGCTATTTCCGCGGAATACTGGCTGAATCAGGGAAAGGAGTAACCGGACGATATGGCTTATGGAACCGTAAATGTCGGTCAGGCTCAGACCGATGACAGCAAGTATCTGACCACCGAACAGGTCGGTACGCCGAGTGGGCTCGCAACGCTGGACGCGAACGGCAAACTGACCGCATCTCAGCGCCCCGACGTTGATGCTTACACGAGGAAACAGACCGACGATCTCGTCGATCAGGATGTGGCGGCGCACAACGAAAATGCTTCCGCTCACGGCGACATCCGCGCTTCCATCGCGGCTGTTGATGCAGCCGTAAAGGCAATCGAGCTGAAGTACGGCACGGAGATCACGAAAAATCCGTTCAGCGTCGGCTTCACCGACCTGAGTGCGGTCAACGTGACCGGCGTATGGAACGCATCGCTGGGCAGGATCGAGTTCTGATGGCAGAGGAAATCATTTTCTCGCGCCCCGCTGATGAAATTTCCTGCATCATCGGGAACCTGTTCTCAGCGATCACGCCTCCGTGCGACCTCAGACGCAGCACCGATCTTGTCATCTGCGGTATGACCCACGCTCAAAATTATGGGACGCTGACCGTCAAGAGCGACTGCTGCATTTTCATCGGCGAGCCTGAAGATCTGGCCGCCGTATTAAACGGGCAATGCCTGGAAAGGAAGTGCAGACATGGCCGATAAGGAGTTTCTGCTTGGCAACAGAGCAAGGGAGCTTCTGAAGTACACCAAGCAGGCGACGAGAGTTGTCTCCGGCGACATCAGCAAGGCCGACGTTCGAGCAATTATCACACGGGTTGCCGAGCTCGACGACATCTGCGATGTCAAGATGGTCTGCCAAGAGGTCGTACACGTCCTTGACACCAAGGACAAAGAGGGCTTCACAAAGAGTACCTTCCGAATGTATGGAGAGGATATGCGCGAAACCGCGAAAAAGATCCTGACGGACATCCATCGCGCCAACAACACGAACTTCGTGGTGGCGTATGAGGATAGAATCCACAAGATCGAGGAAGTGGTGGACGGCTGCTCCCTGCTGCTGGAGTATATCACGATCTGTATGGACGAAGGCATCATCAGCGTGAAGAAGGCAGGCGTCTGGACCAAGAAAGTCACAGACGTCAAGTATATGGCGATGGCGTGGCTGAAGGGAGACCGCGGCAGAGCCAACAAGCTCCGTTCGGAAGCGAAGGAAAAGGAGGACAGAAGCCTTTACAATCTGGTGATGTCCGCCTGCTCCGCAGCCCAGTCCGCACGGAAGTAATCAGGGTTCATGGCGGAGGCATCCGCCTTGAGTTAGGGTATGACTCGCATCGGCCGCCAACTGGTGGCTCCGCTCCCCGAACACCAACAACACCAACAACGTGTGGAACGTCAACACCAATGGCAACTACAACAACAACAACGCATCCAACTCGAACGGCATCCGCCCCGCTCTGATGGAAAGTGAGATTAGTAATCCCTCCGATGGGACGAACACAGTACACCATCATCAAAGGGAGTCATATCCTGTCGCCCGTCTGTGCATGGATGGACGATAAACACATCACACCGAGGCTCGCCATCCCGGCTTGGATGCTGCGGCTGCCGGGGGCAAGACGACCGGTGTTAGGAGTGATGGCTGGTCTGGAGCTTGCCCTATACCCAGACCAGAGGAAGCAACAACAGCAAAGAAGCGAGTTTATGACCTATCAAGAGATGTGCAGCTTTGAAACGCTGTACGCAGCTTACTTGGAGGCCAGAAAGCGGAAACGGTCAAAGCCGGGAACCGCCCAGTACGAGGCGAATGTTCTGGCCTGTACCGAGAAGCTGTCAACGATCCTGAGCACCAAGACCTACGTTCCGAGCAGGTTTGAGGTGTTTTATGTCTATGAGCCGAAGAAGCGGCTCGTCCAAGCACCCGCGTTCGTGGACAAAGTCGTCCTCCACGCGGTCGTGGACAACATCCTGTATGAAGCCATCACGAAGAGCTTCATTCGGGACAATTTCGCCAGTCAGACCGGTAAGGGCACCAACGATGGTTTGATGCGGCTGAAGCAGCACATGGTCGATTACTACCGGCGAGAGAAGCGCGGAACCGATGGGTGGATTCTCAAAGGAGACGTGCATCACTTCTTCGCCAGCATCGACCACGACAAGCTGAAACGCAAGCTGAAGGCGCTGCTCGATAAGCGTGGCGTAGACCCGCAGATCTATGACCTGCTGTGCGTCTACATCAATACGACCGACGGGCTGCCCCTCGGCTACCAGACCAGCCAGCTACTCGCCCTGATGTTTCTGGACGAGTTCGACCACCTGATGAAAGAGAAATACCGCCTGAAGTATTACGGGCGATACATGGATGACTTCTACGTCATCCTCTCAGACAAACAGCGGTTGAAGGAGATCCTGAAGGACATTCGGGCGCTGATGGACGGCTGGGGTTTGGAGCTGAACCAGAAGACTGGCATCTTTCCGCTGAGGAACGGCATCGACTTCCTCGGCTTCCATTCGTACATTACCGAAAGCGGCGGCATCATCCAGAAACTTCGACGGGACAGCATCCAGCGAATCCGTGCGAAGGTGAAGTTCTGGGAGGAAGCCTACAAGCGCGGTGAGGTTACGAAGGACGCTATCCTCCAGAGTTTCGGAGCGTGGGACGCACACGCGGCATACGGCGATACGCACGAGCTGCGGGCGAAATACGCAAAGAAGGTGGAGGCTATCATCGGTGAGCCGGTGGAGATCCACCGGAAACTCAACGGAAACCGTGCGGTACGCGATAAGCGAAGGCTTTGCCAATGCCGCAACCTCTACAAGAAACAGCATCAGAACAGGGAGACGGAGAAATCCGGCTCCTTTTCTTATGCCCAACGCCCCACGGACGTTCCTCCGTGGGCTGACTCTTAACTCTTATCAAGGAGGAAAAACGAAATGGCAAATGTGCTTTTGAGCACCAAGGCCGTCGGCAGCACCGTCAAGCTGAAAGTCAACGGTACGGCAAAAGAGTTCATCGTCGTCCATCAGGGCAAGCCGAGTTCTCTGTACGATAACTCCTGCGACGGCACTTGGCTGTTGATGAAGGACATCTACGAGAACAGACAGTGGCACAACTCGAATGTGAACAATCTGGAGAACAGTACCATCCACAGCTATCTGAATGGAACGTTCCTCAACCTGTTTGAGAGCAACATCAGGGACGCAATCAAGCAGGTAAAGCTCCCGTATCGCAAGAACGGTGGTTCCGGCGGCTCGGATCAGAGCGGCGCTAACGGCCTGCTCTGCAAGATTTTCCTGCTGTCCGGCTACGAGATTGGCTTCACGACCAGCGACAACTCCTACTTCCCGGTAGACGGTGCGAAGCTGTCCTACTTCGAGGCCGGAACCGGTTCGTCTGCGCTGAACAAGCGCATTGCGTACCTGAACGGCTCGGCCGCCGTCTGGTGGCTCCGCTCCCCGCTCACCCGCTACACCAACGACGTGTGGTACGTCACTACCAATGGCTACTGCGACGACTACTACGCATCCAACTCGAGCGGCATCCGCCCCGCTTTGATTCTTCCCTCTACACTCTTGGTCTCTGATGACGGCACCGTATCCACGAATACGCCCCCGACCATCACCAGTACCAGCGGTGCGAGTGGCGTGAACCTCGGCAGTAAGACGGCGGCGTTCAGCTTCAAGTACACGCCCAACGATGCCGACGGCGACAAGCTGACGGTCACGGAAAAGCTGGACGGTGTCGTGAAGAAGACGCGCACGAATGTCACCAGCGGTACGCAGCTCACCTTCGAGTGCGCCAGCACCGCGGCGGAGTTCCAGAAGATTCTCAACGGAACGCACACCATCACCATCGAAGTGAGCGATGGAAAGGCGAGTGCGACCTTCACGGCCACCTTCACGAAAGCCGTCCACAAGGCGACCATCACGCTGAAGACGCCGCTGGCGGTTTCCGGCGACATCACGGCGGCGGTCATGTCGGTCGTGGGGCAGATCCCGGCCGGCGCGGTCTACAAGGTCGAGGCAACCAACAACGCGAAGGACACCAGCCCAGTGTGGCAGGACGTCACCGCGGAGGCCAAGAGCGGCGCAAACATCGTGTTCAAGAATAAGACCGCGGTAAACGGCGCGGCGTTCAACTTCCGCATCACTGTGGAGCGCGGCACGTCCGCCGGCGGATATATCTCCGGCGTGAGCGGCGCGTTCCAGTAAGGAGGGAAAGTCATGGGACTCGTATGGAGAAAGGATGACCTGCTGACGCTGTCCGAGAAGCAGCTCAGCATGGCGAACGAAACCTGCCAGCAGAAGATCTACGCCGGTATCGACGTAGAACTGAGCGGCGGGACGGAGCATTTCTCTCTGGAGACGCACGATCAGGCGAATATCGAATCCATGTTTACCGCCGTCACGCTCGGCGCGAAGGAGCAGCAGTACCATTGCGACGGTGGGGAGGTCAAGACCTATTCTGCCGCCGATGTGGTTGTGTTGTACGCAGCTTACAAGAACTACGTCACGAAGCACACGACCTACTGCAACCTCTTGAAGAAGTGGATTAAGCGCGAGACGGACAATGCCGTCATTGGTGCCATCCAGTATGGCGACAACCTGCCGGAAGACCTGACCGCGCAGATGAAGACGATCCTCGACGCCGCGACGGCGCAGCTCACCAGCATCACCACCGCGGTCAGCGACGGTGCGTTTGCGGATAAGATCTCGTCTCTGGAGAACCAGATGACCGAAACCCAGATGGCATTGTGCGATGTCTACGAGCAGGTCATCGCAGCGACTTCGGCTACGGAGGGATAAAGCTATGGCAAGAATTTACGCGACCCTGATTCGCAAGGGTGAGAAGACCATCGAAGATGTTCCGGAGAGGCTCCGGGCAGCCGTGGAGGCTCTGCTCGCAGAGGACGCCGTATGAGCGCCCTCCGCGAGTTTTGTCTTAAATATCTGCTGAGAAAGGAGGAAGACGAAATGGCTGTTGTGTACGCTACCCTGATTATCAAGGGCAAGAAGACCATCGACCAGGTGCCCGCTCGTCTGCGTAAGCAGGTCGAGGAGATCCTGGAAGCCTGCGAGGTGGAGATCTGACCTCCCAGCGGCGGGAGCCGGTCGTTCTGACCGGCTCCCGTTTTACATGAACGCAATCTGGATGCCTCTCGCCATGCAGTTACCCGGTTCACCGGCGAAGAGCGAGTCCAAACCAAGAAACTGTTGAGAGAGGTACGAGAGTATGAATATTGGCGAGATCCTGACCGCCGTGCTGATGGCAGTCGCCGGAGGCGCGGCAGGAGCGGCCGTTATCAACGGCATCAATGAACGGTGGAAGTTCAAAGCTGGCCGAAAGGCGGCGAAGGAAGACCGCGAGGAGGAGAAAGCGGATAAGACCGCTGAACTGACAAAGACGATCACTGGTCTGCAGGAGGACATCAAACGTCTCCGCAGCAGCGATGCCGCTCAGTCCGAGGCACTGAAGCAGATCCTGCTCGACAGGGTGCTCTATCTCGGGCAGGGATACATCGCAAAGGGAGAGATCTCCTTCGACGATAGACGCCGCTTCCACGCAATGCACGACTGCTATCACAAGGGACTCGGAGGCAACGGCGATGCCGACATCATTGTTGAAGGCGTCGACGCCCTGCCGCTGAAGAAGTGAGGCGAAACGCATGAGCGCCCTGAACATCGTCCTGTTCTGCGCCGCCGGCTTCCTGCTTGGCGTCGTCATTTCGTGGCTGGTGGGCAACATCGCGTCGCGCATCCGCAACCGCACGGCACGGCGCCGCGTTGAACCGCAGATGAACGTGAAGAAGAAGGGCATCAAAACGATGGACTTGATTCTGGTCATCATCGGCATATCGCTTGTCTGGTTCACGCACCGTATGCTCACGCTGTATGAAACGACCGGCGGCATCCCTGACACGCTCTGCCAGTGCGTCTTTGCCCTGCTCGGCGGCGAGTGCGGCGTTATGGGCTGGATCAAGACCACCAAGGATAAACAGCAGGATCGGAAATGGGCGGAGGAAGACCGGCAGAGAATGGAGCGTGAGGCACAGCAGCCCGCGCAGGACTTCGAGCCGTCGTTCACCGCTGAACAGAAGAACCGCGACCAGTAAAGGAGACATGAAATGTCGCTGATTGGAAGCACAAATGAAGAGAAGATCTGGAACTACCTGAAAGCCAAGGGGCTACCCGATTGCGGGATTGCCGGTCTGATGGGGAACTTGTATGCGGAAAGCTGCCTGATTCCCACCAACCTGCAAAACAGCTACGAGAAGTCCCTCAGCTTCACCGACGCCGCCTACACGGCTGCGGTGGACAACGGGACGTACCAGAACTTCGTGAAAGATAGCGCCGGCTACGGTCTGGCGCAGTGGACATATTGGAGTCGGAAGAAGAACCTGCTCGACTTTGCCAAGAAGAAGGGCAAGAGCATCGGCGACTTGGAGATGCAGCTCGATTTCCTCTGGAACGAGCTGCAAGGCTACACGGCCGTCATCTCGACACTGAAAACGGCGAAGACCGTGCGGGCTGCATCCGATAGCGTCCTGCTGAACTTCGAGCGACCGGCAGACCAAAGCGATGCGGCGAAGGCCCGCCGCGCTGGGTTTGGCAAGAAGTTCTACGACAAATATGCCACCGACTCCACGGCCCAGAAAGGAGTGTCTGGAGTGAGCAAATGCTACGCTTCCGCCGTGATCGCCGTCGCAATCGGCGAACTCGGCTATGTCGAAAAGGCGACCAACAGCCAGCTCGACAACAAGACTGCCAACCCCGGTCGTGCGAACTGGACAAAGTACGCCAGAGACTTCGACGAAAAGTACCCGAAGTGGTATAACGGCAAGAAGAACGGCTACGAATGGTGCGATATGTTCGTGGACTGGTGCTTTGTGACCGCGTTCGGTTATGAGAATGCCCTGCGGCTGCTTTGCCAGCCTGAGCGTTCCTGCGGCGCTGGCTGCACTTGGTCTGCGAAGTATTACAAGCAGAAAGGGCAGTTCCACACGTCCAATCCGAAGATGGGCGATCAGATTTTCTTCGGTACGTCGATTGACAACTGCACCCACACCGGCCTTGTGGAGAAAGTGGATGCCTCGAAGGTCTATACCATCGAGGGCAACACCAACAACCAGTGTGCGCGTCGCAGCTATGCGCTGAACAGCGCGAAGATCGTCGGCTATGGCCGCCCGAAGTACGACGGCGCTGGAACGACCACGCCTGTCACGCCGACGAAGCCCAGTGCCGGCGGTCAGACAAGCGGCGCAGACTACAAGATCGGCGACATCGTCCAATTCAACGGCAAGACGCACTACGTCAGCAGTCAGGCGATGAACGGAGTGCCCTGCAAACCCGGCAAGGCGAAGGTAACAAGCATTGCGAAGGGAGCAAAGCATCCGTACCATCTTGTCAATCAGGGCGGCGGCTGCACCGTCTACGGCTGGGTCAATGCTGCCGACATCGGCGCCGACTCTGGCGCGGAGCGGGCGGTCTATACGGTGGTCGCCGGCGACTCTCTCTGGGGCATCGCCCAGAAGCGTCTCGGCAATGGCAACCGCTACAAGGAAATCATGACGCTGAACGGCTTGAGCTCGACCGTGATCCGTCCCGGCCAGAAGCTCAAGCTGCCGTCGTGAGCATCCTGAGATGCGCGGTCTGCGGAAAAGAGATCGTAGAGGTCAAGCCGTGCATCTACAATCAGAAATACGGCCCCACCTGTGAAGAGTGCTGCGAGAAATGCCACGACACGGAGCCTTTTCCGTGTCCAGAGTATGACCAGCGGCACCCGAAGCAGGAACAATATTAAGCGGCCCTGAGCCGCAAGTCAGGAGGAAAATGCAATGGATTTTCTCAGCGTACTCGAAATCATTGTGGTCGCCATCTGTGCGATCACCTACGGCTTCATGCTTTTCTTCAAGGTCAGAGGCAACGTCCTCGGTGCGGTGAGCGAACTCATTGCACTGGCTGAGGCGTCCGGTCTGACCGGCGCGGAAAAGATGTCTCAGGTCGTCAACGGCCTGTATCTCAAGATCCCGGCCCCTCTGAAGAAAATCTTCACCCCCGAGCGCCTTCAGAGCATCGCCCAGACGATTTTCGACTGGATGCGGAAGTATGCCGACGAATACAAGGCGAACAGCGAGGCAGGCGTGGTCAAGACGCCCGAAGAGGTGAAAACCGATGTGGCGGTAGCCGCCGCTGACCTCGCAATCGAGCTGCTCAAGCTGACCGTTCCCGAGCTGAAAAAGAAAGCGGAGGAATACGGCATTGAGCTGGACGGTCTGACCCGCAAGGACGAAATCCTGCGAGCCATCATGGAGGCTGTCCTGAAGAAAGCGTAAACGGGCTTCGACCTCCGGCCCGATACGCCCGCCATGTAGAGGGCTTGCGCCCCCTCGCTGGCCCTGACAACTGCATAGCGGATAGATTGAACACCCCCATTTCGGCTTCGGCCGGGATGGGGGTGTTTTTGCGTTTTCAGGAGGTTTCTCTTCGCAATGGCCCCAGCATACCGCCAAATTCGCCTACAAGACCGCTACGATGCGCTACGTCTTTTCCTATATACTTTCACCCCTTCTGCCAAAACGCCGCCAGAGGCCGTCTACGGGCCGTACAGAAAGGTTCTGAATTTGTTTCTAAAGCGTAAACGGATATAATGATATACGGTAAAATTATTCGTGAAAATATGCAAAAACCTATTGACATAGGTAGGTAATAAAGTATAATTAACACATAAGATAACCACATGGATAATTCAAAGAAGCCAGACGGCAAATCAGGAGGCAACTATGAAGCTGAACCAGACCTATCCTCTCATGGATCTGCTGGACGCTCTGACCGCTGCAAGCGACAACACCAGAGAGCTTGCGAAGCAACTCAAGGCAGAGGGGCGCCACATGACGGTGTTCACCGTGTATGAAGCCGAGAATATGCTGAGCGTTTCTCCCCATGCCCGCGTGACCCTGACCCGCAAAGAGAGCGATGACCGCTGGGCCGGCTACATGGAAACGTCGGCATACAGAGACGGTGAGCGCGTTCCCGTGGCTGTCAACCGTAAAGAGTACGTGCTGACCGCAAACGATGATTTCAGCCGGTTTGAAATTCAGATGTGAGGCAGGAGGCAAGAACATGAACGTGCAGTACAAGGGACGCCAGACGGTGAACTCCTTCGGCGACAAGCTGGCGAGACCGCTTGAACCGGCGGCAATTATCTCTTTCACCGAAGAAGAGGAAGACAAGGTGATAGCAATTCTGGAGAAGACGGGCTACGACTTCGACATCTTTGGAGAGCCGGGGTTCCTCTGGGCGGAAGTGACCGTAGATGGAAAGGAAGGCTACAAGGATTTCATGAAAGAGTGGAAAGCGGGCAAGGAGGCGTACAACCTGTGAAAAGCAATCCGGTCAAGGTCAGCGGCAAGCTGTTCCGATACGATTTCGACCATTCGGTGGTCGAGTACATCATCAAGGCTGATGCGGAAACCATCGACGCGGAGATTGAGTGGGAGCAAAAGCACGGCTCTCAACTGTACGGTGTGGGAGCAGACGGCTGCATTGTTCTCGCATCCGCCGGGTTGAGAAAAGAAAATTGGATGAACACGGCCGCTCGAAAGGAGTACCTGAGCGAGTGGGCAAGTGAGCTGAGTGAGGAAGAGAGCTGTTTGGCGGAGGACTTTGTGAAGAACGAGCTTCCGTATCTGAAGGAGGAAACGAGATGACGGAACTGTGGATTGTATGCCGCAGAAACGACAGACTGGACCCAAGAACCGCTGAGCCGATTTTCGTTGCAGAGATAGGCGACGGAGGATTTGACGCCATGAATCGTTACCTCATGAAAACCAATGAAATTGCCTTCAAGTACAGTAGCTACGAGAAGTGGTTTAAGAACCGATGCACTCTGGACGCATTGCCCAGAAGGCTGTTCTTAAAATGAAGGAGGAAAGGAAATGACACCTGATCTGATTGGAGAGGCCGTCGTCGACCTGATGATTTTGGCTGGTTTTCTCGTGGTTCTCGGTATCGGCGCTCTGATCGCCGACTACGTTTCCCCGCACATCCCGTTCATTCAGCGATACCTTGACCGCCTGCCTGATTACGAGGACGACGAAGAGGTGGAGCGTCAGTACAGAGAAGAACAGCGTCAGAGACGGCTTGCCCGTCAGCGGCGCAGAGCAAGCAGACGGTAAGGAGGTTTTGAAATGAGCGACCTGAAGAAGTCCATCGACCGCAAGGTTGAGGCACTGAGCCAAAAGATTGGGGAGACGGGGTGCTGGCAGGCTCGGAAGGTAATCGAATTGCGGCATTACATCGCCAACTCCGATGTGGACGACATCATCAAGTTCGTCCCCGCCATGATCGAGGAGCTGGCAGATGCCCAGCGCAGGCTTGTAGCGATGCACGACCAGATCCGTTTGCTGGTCTGGCTCGGCAAGGAGGAGAACTGATGGAAAAGAAGAACGTGAATTGCCCGTTCTGCGGCTACGAGAAGCAGATCGGCGCAGACTGCCCGAAGTGCGGGCGCGGCGGCGTGATTTTGAAGGTCGAAGATGTGGCCGCCGGTTGCCGCTACCACAAGCCGTTGTCTGAGCACGACAGCTTCGACAGCGCGTATGAGGCCGCCTGTAAACTGTTCGATGACGGCACATGGGATGACTTCCTGATTGACGACGGCGGCCACCTGACGTCGCTTCCGGGCTATCGGCTGGTGAAAGAGACCTGCCCGAAGTGCGGCAAGGAGGCGCGCCCGTTCGAGATGTACGGCACCCGTGACTACTACGGCATCCCGTTTCGCCGTGTCTGTGCGAAGTGCTACGAGCGCATCATGACAACCACCGGCTACGACGGAGTCAAGTACGACGAGCGAGATGAAAACCTCGACGCCGACTATTGAGGAGGAGCCATGAACAAAGCAACGCGGGCGGTCATTGAGAAAATCGTCAACGCCCTTGAAACCCTCGGCGACGAGGTGGAGAGCCTGCACGACGACGAGCAGGAGAAGTTCGACAATGCTCCTGAGGGGCTGGAAGGCAGCGAACGCTATGCGGCCATTGAAGCCGCGGCCGACAATCTGGACACGGCGCACGACAACATCACGGAAGCAATCGAGGCCCTGAGGGCCGCGATGGAATAGGAGGATCTGATATGTACCTGAAAAGAGATGGAACACGGGTTGAGCACCTGCCCGTCCTCGACGATTACGCCAAGGATGACCCGAACATGGGCGTGGAGACGGCCTACTTCGTGGAACTCTTCGACGAGAACCACCATCTGCTCGGCCGCCTCGAAAACGGGAACACCTACCCGAACGAGAGCCAGCGGCGGTTCTACCTGCTGAAGCACCCGGAGGCGGCGTTCATCAGCGTCAAGCGTGTGTACCGGAGGGCGTTCTGATGAAGAGATGCAGACAGTGCCCGTACCGTAAGAACTGCAGAGATGTCTGCTACGGCGATGCTCCCTGTGATTTCGCCCGAGCGTTTGACTCGCTCGACCGCAAGCTGAAATGGTGGCAGGCGAAGGCCAAGGCCGCAGAAGCAGCGGCAAAGACGACACCGGAGCAACGGATTTTCGGGGACTACGTTTTCTCCCCGGTCAGAAATGCGTTCAACAGCAAGACAAGTTGGTGGATCAGCAAGAAGGACTACGCGGTAGCGCGGTACTGCTTTACGGCTGATACGGAGGCAGAAGTGGAGCGCCAGCTTCAGAGCGCGGACAGTTACATCGAAATGTTTGAGGAGGGTTTGAAATGAAATTGACCTGTGCGGACTGCGGGTTCGAGTTTGAAGAGGCCATCGTGCGTGACGGCCTCGGCTGGAAAGGGATTTGCCCGAAGTGCGGGCAGTCCTTCGATGTGGCTATCCCGAGGGGGCTGGTCGTGATGATGTTCGCGGATGACAGCAACCCCGAGAAGGATGTGGAAAACTTCGTGGACGACTTCGAAGATGCGGCCACGATCCGCACCTGCTACGTCTTCAACAGCGTGGCCGACTTTGCAGCGGCGTGGCGCAAGATGGTGGGGAACCCCGACGGAATGTGGTACTTCGTGCTCTACAAGGGCAAGCAGATTATGTCCGGTGCCTGCGATGATGGCGACGAGGACTACTTCAAGGAAGAAATGGAAGGGTGGCCCGAGGGATGAAAAGGTTCGATTTTGCAATCGCCCCGAAAGAACTGGCAGAGGCGATGATGGCGGATCTGGGCAACGGTCCAACCACGGTCAACGGCGACCGCTCTTCGACCTACTTCCTCGTGGCAAAGGCCGAGAAAGAACAGAACGGAGAGATAACGGCGGCGCTGATTGAGAACAAGGCCGGTTTGGAGCCTGACGAACAGTTCTACGGCGTCCATCTGATCGACGACATCAGCATGAGCGATTGCAGGCTGGTTTCGACGGACAGCCTTGAGGCAGATGGACTCGTTGAAACCCTTGAGGGAGTATATGCAGGGCTGAAAAAGCGCCTGAGTGACGGAGGAGCAAGTGATGATTTTGAAAGAAAATGAGGTTCTGCGCTGCCCACGTTGCGGTGGAAAGACCTTTTGCGCGACGGCGCACGTCACGCAGGACTGGGAACTGGATGACAGCGGCACGTTCGTTCGGTGCCTGAATGACTGCATCGAGGTCACGCACGAACCGGACAGGGAAGACGTCTGGGACTGCAAGACCTGTGGTTACAGCGACGCCGGCGAGAAGTTCGTGACCACGGTGGGTGAAGACAGCGAGATCCGCCTTTGCGAGTGCGTCTATGACCTCTCTGCGCTGGCGGCGCAGATGCTCGGCTCGAACGGCGCAGAAATCGACAGCCGCGATCTGTTCCACCACATTCTGAATTGGAGCCGTGAGTTCGAGGAAGGCGGTTTCGAGCACGAGGACTACATGACAGCCGTGATTGAGTTCGGCAAGCTGAAAATCGCTGAGTACAAAGAGGGATTGGCGCAGAGCCTTGAAGCCGAAGAGGCGGAAGAACCTGAGAAGCCAACTCCGACGGATGCCGAATTGACATTTGCGCTGGTGTCTGCGGCTCCCGAAGACCGCGAAGAGATTTACCAGCAGTTCGAGGCAATCGGCATCAGCCGCGAGGCTGCCGACATGATGGCCGCTGAGTTCCGGCGCGGGGAAAGCGTGGAGGGGCAAACGTGAAGATTTTGTCCTTCGGTGCGGGAATGCAATCGACGGCCTTGGCCCTGATGTCCTGTGAGAATGTGGACGCCGAGCGCAAAGGCCACGAACGCCCGTACCCGCTGGTTCCGGTTTACGATCTGGTCGTCTTCTGCGACCTCGGCTTCGAGCCGCCGTGGGTCATGCAACAGGCCGAGTTCGTACACCGAGCCTGCGACGCCGCCGGTATTCGATATGAGATGCTGGACGCGCCGCTGCATCGGGATCTGATGCAGAACTTCGGGAGACGCCGCACGGTCAGCATCCCATGGTGGACGCTGCGGGATGACGGTCACAAGTCAAGGATGCCGCGAAACTGCACCCTCGACTACAAGGTGGAGCGCATCTCAAAGTTCGTCCGCTGGGAAGTGCTCGGCTACAAGAAAGGCCAGCGGCTCCGCGACGAGGACAAGAAGGCCCACGAGATGCACATGGGGTTCAGCTTCGAGGAAAAACAGCGGTGCAAGGACAGCCCGAACCCGATGTTTGTGAACCGTTTCCCGTTGGTGGACATGGAGCTGACGAGGGCTGACAACTACGCCTACATACTGGATGTCTGGGGGCTGGACACCAAGGCGTCCGCCTGCTGCTTTTGCCCGTTCCACCGAAACTATTTCTTTGAGAACCTCAAGGAACACCAGCCGCAGACTTACGCGAAGCTGCTGGAGGTAGACGAGCTGCTGAGGGATAAGAACCCGAAGCCGCCTATGGACTCCGACCTGTTCATCTCCCGCAGCCGAAAGCGGCTTGCGGATCTGACTCCCGAAGACTGCTGCGATGCCGAATGCTTCGAGTATCACGGCAAGCAAATATGGAACGGATTTTAGGAGGTAACATGAAAATGAAGAGAAAGTACAAACAGGGAGACCGCGTTGACAGCGTGGCCGAACTTCTGGAGCATGACTGGTTCATCGTCCATTGTGGCCATCGCACAACGAAGACGATGCACAAGGCTGTGCTGTTGGAATGGAAGTTGAGGACCTGCCAGCAGGCTATCGACAGCGGGCGCGTTTTCATAGCGGTGAAGCTCACCAATGGCGAGTATTACGGGGACATGACCGATGACCAGATCGTCGATATGCTCGAAACGGATCTGTGCGAATACTGCGAGGGCAGAAAGGGCGTTGTCGGTCAGTGCGACGGCAAGTTCTGCGATGAAGCAATCGAAGCATGGAAGGGGGCGTATGTGAAGTGAAGTTCTTTCAGGTGTTTACGATGATCGTGATGGTGCTGGCAACCGTCGGCGTCATCGGCGAGAGCGGCAGAGGTAAGCACGTCTATATCGCGCTGTTCGCGGCTGCGGGCGTTCTGCATCTGGCATCTTGGGTGCTAAGCATGATGTATTTTTGAGGAGGATATGAGTATGAAAGACAAGTTCATCAAGGCGTACACAGAGAATATCACGCGACCGGGCGCTGACAAGCTGCTGGCGTGGATCGAGTCCTCGGACTTCTTTACGGCACCGGCCAGCACCCGTTTCCACCTGTCCAGCCCTGGCGGGTTGCTTGAGCACAGCCTCCATGTGTTTGAGCGCATGAAGGCGATTTGCGCCAACGAAGCAACCATCACTCCGGGCTTCAACGAGCCGTCGATGGAGACGATTGCGGTTTGCGGTCTGCTTCACGACATCTGCAAAGCGAACTTCTATGCGGTCGAGATGCGCAACCGCAAGAACGATCAGGGCAGGTGGGAGCAGTACCCGTTCTATGTGGTCGATGACAAGCTGCCTTACGGGCACGGTGAGAAGAGCGTCTACATCATCTCTGGGTTTATGCGCCTGAGCCGCGAGGAGGCTATGGCAATCCGTTGGCACATGGGGTTCTCGGATAACGACTTCCAAGGCGGCGGGTACAGCGTTGGCAACGCCTTTGACAAGTTCCCGCTGGCCGTCTTGCTGCACATCGCCGATCTGCAGGCGACCTATCTGGACGAAACCGGAGATAAGGCATGAGCGCGAAGCGGTGTAAAAGCCAAACGCCTGACAGCGCGGAATGGGTAGAAATCCCCGGCTATCGCTTCCGATACCAAATCAACCGCGAGGCGGTCGTCCGAAAGGAACTGGAGAGTGGCGAGTGGTACGTCCTGAAGCCGTACATCAGCGGACGAACCCGCGCCTGCGTGAAGATGCGGACAGCGGACAACCGAAAAGTAGATGTGCCTGTTGTATGGCTCATGGCCGACGCCTTCATGGGAGGTCGCAGGCCGGGGTACAACATCATCCATCGAAACGGCGCAAAGATGGATTGCGAGCTGGTGAACCTGTCGTTCGCCAGCAAGCAGGTCAGCGGCAAAATCTCCAGCGCAAACCGGCGCAAGGCCGTGATGAAGGTCGATCAGGACGGTCAAGTGGTTGCCATTTACTCTTCTGGACGAGAGGCGGCCAAGAAGAACTACATCAGTCAAAACGCCATCTGGGCCAGATGTACGGGTAAAGTGAAAGACCCGTACAGGCTCGATGGCTACGATTACAGATACGAAACATCAAGGAGGGCTTAACATGAAAGTCAAAATCAACACGCACGGGAACCCGCTGCCCGAGTCACATGGCGAGTGGGTTGACCTTTACACCGCCGAGGACATCGTTCTGGAGCCGTTGGACTTCAAAATTATTTCGCTCGGCGTTGCGATGGAACTGCCTGCCGGCTACTATGCGCAGGTCGTTCCCAGAAGCTCGACCTGCAAGAACTTCGGCGTCATCATGGCGAACAGCGTGGGCATCATCGAGCATAGCTACTGCGGTAACGATGACATCTGGGGCTTCCCGGCGGTTGCCATCCGTCATACGGAAATCCCGAAGGGGACGCGCATCTGCCAGTTCCGCCTCGTGAAGCAGGACGAGCCTGTTGAGTTCGAGCAGGTCGAGGATCTCGGCAACCCGAACCGCGGCGGCTGGGGCAGCACTGGAACCGGCAAGGGGGCGCAGTAATGGCTTGGGAGATGAAGTATCAGCCGAATGTGGTGCTGGATTTTGACGGCGTCATCCATTCCTATGTGAGTGGCTGGCAGGGCGCAGGCGTTGTACCTGACCCGCCCGTGCCGCTCATTGACGAAGAAATCAAGCGGATCAGAGCCGCGGGGTACAGGGTGGTGGTCGTGTCCACCAGATGCGCCACGCCTGAGGGCATGGGAGCGGTGCGGCGCTACCTTCGGGAGAACGGCATTGAGGTCGATGATGTGGCGGCGGAAAAGCCACCCGCAAAAGTCTATGTCGATGACCGAGCCTTGCTCTTCGACGGCAATCCGAAGGGCCTGCTGGAAAAGATCCAGCAGTTCCGCCCGTGGCAAGAGGGAGGACCTCTGCGTGGGAAGCCGCCTGTGCCGAACTGCCGCAAGTGTATCGCCCATGTGTATGAGCGCACGAACGACGGGTGGCGCGAGGATGAATTTGTCGCATGGTTCCACACATGGGGAAGCACGTTCGAGGAGTTCGATAATGGGGCCGTCCCTGTCACAACGGGCATTGTCGAGGACGAGCACGGCAAGGTGTGGAGCACGGCGGCGGAGAACATCCGGTTCATCGACTGAGAGGAGGACTGCAGATGCCGATTAAGAACTACACGACCAAGGTGCCGGCGGTGCAGACCGTCGGCGAGATCCAAGGCATCCTCGCCGCGCACGGAGCACGAAAGGTGATGATGGACTACGCCGAAAACGGCAAAGTCACGGCAGTCACATTCGCGCTGGACTGCTGCGGCTCCCTGCATGGTTTCCGACTGGAAGCACGACCGGACGGCGTTAAGGCAGTGATGGCAAAAGAGCGTACCAAGTGCGACGACGAACAGGCCGAGCGCATCGCGTGGCGCAACCTGAAGGACTGGATCGCCGCGCAGGTCGCCCTCGTGGAGACGGAGCAGGCCACGATGGACGAGCTGTTCTTCCCGAAACTGATTGACCGGAATGAGAAGACGCTCTATGAGGTGTTCCAGACCGGCCAGCTCATGCTCGGTGATGGAGGTTGATGATGGAGCACGGATGGACGGCCACGAAAGAGGCGTTACCTCCCACTGGCGAGAGAGTTCTGATTATCAGCAAATGGGGCCATGTGACCGATGGCTCCCTCGTGGCATACGACCCGAAGGAAGCGCCTCTCTTTTACCTGGGCGGCTTGGAACCGGGCGGTCATGTGAAATGGTGGATGCCAATGCTGGAGGACGGATGGCACACGCTCAAAGAGCAAAAACCACGGGAGGGGCAAGAGGTCTTGACGAAGGACTCGTACGGTCACATCTTTAGCTGCGTGTGGAAAAGGCTTTGCGGCTCTGAACGCCCGACGTTCGTTCCGTTTGTGTGGGTGCCGAGGTTCTGGCGTGAGATGCCGCCGCTACCTGAGGGTGTGCGACTGAAATACTGAGGAGGGCAAGAATGAACACAAACAAGCTGCGCCCGTGCAAAGTGGGCGAAGAGCTCTACCTGTTCCACGGGTTCACGCAAATCTCGCAGATCGTGCCGCCGTCGCTCATGCGTGGCGGGCATGGCGGCGGCGTTGTTGCCGGCGCCTATGCCATACTGGAACGACGGGATGGCACGGTTGGGCTGGCGGAGGCCCAGCGAGTGCAATTCCTCGACACGGCAAAGGAGTTTGCCAAATACGAAGAGGAGGAGACAAAAGATGTTTGACTATACGAGAGAGCACGAGAACGACTTTAGCTTCTGGTATCCGAAAATTAAGGACTGCGGCATCCCGACACCGCTGACGTTCTACACGAAACTGCCGAGTGCGGAGGAGGAACCGGAGTATGTGAAGCGACTGTACGAGGCATTTTACATGGAGCACCCGAAGGAGGACGAAGAGACCGTCAAGGCGTATCTGGAGGAGCGCGTCATCCCGAAGCTGAAAGAGATGGGGCTGACCGGCCATGTGTTCGTCAAGAATGGCCGCTTCAGCAACAAGTTCAATGCGAACGGGACGTGCAACCTGTACGGCCTGCATGAGCTGTACCGGGCGATCATCCTAATCAACTACGAGGCGATATGCTGCGGAGCAGAGGGCGCAGACGAAATTGTGGTGCGAAAGTTCATAGAAAGCCCTGCGGGGATGACGCCTTGCATCTACAACGGCCTACCCTTACGGCCCGAGTTCCGCGTGTTCTACGACTTCGACACCAGAGAGCCGATTTTCACCGCGAACTATTGGGACTACGACTACGTTTACCCGCACCTGTACCATGCCACCGACAAGATCGTTTTTGAGCATGAGCGAGAGAGATTGGAAGGCGTGTACGCGCACTTCAAGGACGCCGTTCAGGATAAGGTCGCTGATGCAATGCGGGATGTGCAAGGACTGACAGGGCAATGGTCGGTCGATGTCCTGATGGATGAACGTGAAAAGTTCTGGCTGATCGACATGGCGATTGCACAGCGTTCTGCGTATTGGGAGCAACGACCGGAGGGGTATGCGGAATGAAGTATCAGCCGGTTTACAAATGCCCGTTGTGCGGTCGGCTGTTGTCCAGATCACAGCCTCAGGAGGTGCCGACGGAAATGCTCCCGGCCCTGCTCGGCAAAGTGATCCAGCATCAGCAGCTCGCGGCGAACCCGTTCACACGAAATAACGTGCCGATGCACATTCCGTGCAAATGCCCGGACGGAAGCGCAGGTCTGGCGCAGTTCGCCGGTTTCAGGTGCGTCAAATGAGAGTACAAGGGTTCTTGATTTATCGGATCTGGTACGGAAACTGCCTCGTGTACGTTGGCCGCACCAAGCAGCCGTTGCAGAGCAGAATACGCGGCCACCTGTTCAGCAAGCCGATGCACCGCACCGTCAACATAGAGCAAGTGACGAAGATCGAGTATGCGGAGTTGGGGAGCGAAGCGGATATGAACCTGTACGAGATCTACTACATCCTGCGGCTCCATCCGCCGCTGAACGTGGACGACAAGGCGAGGGATGACCTGAGCGTGACGCTGCCTGAGTTGGAATGGAAGGAGTTCACGACGCCGCTCTGGGAAGGGTGGCGGCAGGAGATTGCGAAGCAGGACTCCCGCATTGACCACCTGCGGAAACGCTATGCGGAGATCCCGCAGGAAATCTCGATACTCCGCGGCCTGCGGAAGACGGGCGAAATCACGGAATACGAGTTCGAGGAACGGTTCTCTGCACTCAAAGAAGAGTCGGTCGAGGTTTCCGAGGAGCTGTGGCATCGGTAAAGACCAGCGTAGGTCGATTTACGTTGCCGCCGGCATACAATCCATCATTCTGCGACGTTCCAGCGGCTCCAGAGGGCAGTAAAATAGCGGCTATGCTCCATTTCGGGGCGTAGCCGCTTTTCTTATTCTTCAGGGATGGCCTGAACGATTTGAGTGATGGCGTTCTGGAAATGCGAGAGGTTTGATGGCTCTGCAAGTAATCGCAGGTCGATATACTGGAACTGGCTGGAGCCGAAGATGAATTGCTCGGCGTCGGCTGGGGAAGCGTCGGGGAACGTCAGGAGCATGGAGCGTAGCGCACCTTCCTCGAACGTGCCGCAGGTCTGGTCTACCAACGACGGTAAAGATACCTCAACGGCTGTCCTGAGACCCGTATGGCCCTTTTCCCACGATGTCACACTAAATACCTTGCGGCCGTTCCGAAGCGCCCTGCACACGCCAAACTTCGTCCCGCGGCCATAACTGATCTGCAGACCGGCGCTGGAGGCGAACGATGTGAGAGCGGCGACAACCGGAACGATGGCTGAGTTTTCGCGCTGGCTGAGCTGCTCGGCCATGCTGTCGGCGTCCCAGATAGTGGAGTATCTGGCAGCCTGCTTGACAGGCGAATTGCCACCGACGACAATCGTGGAGGAGATCAGCTCGGCACCGTCCTCGGAAACGTACCGCTTGATCTCGACGCCGCAGACCTCGATAGCGTCCATGCTGCGGTCGAGGAAGTCGATCATGGAGGCCAAGGAGTCAGGGATAGAGTCTGCCGCGAAAATCAGCCGCATCCGCTCGGCCTTCAGATTGCCGTCGAGAGCGGCCCATAGATCATCTGGAACATCCAGAAGCGACGCGGACGACCTGAGTTCGCTGGCGCTCCACGCCCGCATACGGGAGGCGTAGTCGAGCATCTGGCCTACGACTTCGCGGCGGATTCTGGTGTCGGTGCTCCGCTTCACCTCGACGAGCACGGGAAGACCGTCTTGGTCAATGAAGAGATGGTCAATGGAGAAAAGGGCTGGCCCATCTGGAGCATCGCGCACGGGCTGTTCTCGACGCAACAGGTAAAGGCGCTGGCCCTCATTGGGGGAGCTGAGCAGCAGTTGCGGATTTTCCGCAATAAGCTGCTGGAGGTCGGCCTCTGCGGGATATAGAGCCTCGCTGGCCGGGATGACGGTGCCACCGGAAAGGCGGTAGAGTTTAGACCCTGAAAGACCCATGAAAATATCCTCCGTTCATGTGGTATAGTCTACTGGCTCATGGCCTATATTCTAACAGTGGATTTCGTGAGCGTCAACGGGGCTGTAAGCTATGAGAAGAGGTGGTATGAACCGACGGCATACATCATTGGAGGAGCAAAAAGTGGACAAGAAGCTATTTGGAACGAGAATCAACAAAGCCCGAAAAGACCGCGGCCTGACGGCTGAGAAGCTGGCAGAGGCTTGCAACATCAATTCGACGTATCTGCGCCAGATTGAGGGCGGAAAGAAGTTGCCGAGCCTGCCGGTATTCGCCACTTTATGCCGCGAATTACGAGTTTCACCGAATTATATCCTGCCAGACCTCGTGGAAGGCACGGAGGCCGAAAAAATTCAAAAAATTTTTTCTGAGTCCGATCCGACGCCGTCCCAGATTGAGATGCTTGCGGAGATGGCCGGGGTCATTCTGAAAGAGAGATAGGCAAAGTATATGAGCGTAAAAACGAGTATAGCCCCGCGTCGTCTGACGCAGGGCTTTTTCGCGTTTTTGCTGTTATCCGAACGGTTAAATGTTATTACCGCGCACCTATCTTGCTTTAGGTAGGTAAAATGTTATAATCAAATCACAGGAAACAAAAAAAGAACCCTCAGTGCTTGCAACACCAAGGGTTCCGGCGGTTCGGCAGCCACCTGTGACTGCGTTACACACCTCCGAGCAAGGTAAGTGTAACATGGCTGCCGGCCGCTGTCAAGAACGACGAAAGGAGCAATACACTTATGATGACGACCCCCGACAAATTGAGAGCGGACGCGGCAAAGCTGGATGTATTTCTGGAGATGTTCGAGTCCACCTACTTCTACTTCCTCGACATGGCCGAGGGAGAGGCAGAGAAGAGGGACAGAGGCGCCTTGGCCTTCTACGAGATCAAGGACAGAGTTCACGCGCTGATGGGTGAGATGGAAGAGTTCGCCGGCCACATGGAGGTCTGCAACGCCATCTTCGCGGTGAACTTTGCGAACCGTGAAGCGGAGAAAGGCGGTGCGGTATGAGCGAGACCGTCAAGAGCTTCATTGGCAGAGTAGCCGTTGTGGAGCAGGAGGGAAGCGCAGTCCGCGTTCTCCTGAACGAAGGCGAGACGATGTATGCGGCACGGGATCTGCTGGCCGCCTGTGGCTGCGCCTATCCGACCAAGTGGTGCCAGCGCGAAGCAAAGAGCGAGAGCGACGTGAAGCTGGTGAAACTGCCTTTTCCGGTCAACGGGAAGACGGGTGGCGCATCCCGCCGGTCTGTGCCGATGTACTTCGTAACCGAACGCTGCGGGCGGATGATTTTGGACATCTTCGGATGCAGCAAGGAAACGAGGGCATGGATCGAGGGCAAGGTGTTCGCCTGTAAGCTGGGAAAGCCAGACGAGCAGACGCCGACGGAGCTGCCAGCACCGACGCAGGTGGCTGTCCCCGAGAAGCCGACGCCTCCCCCTAAAGCTGGAAGCGACGCCATCAACCGGCGGATCGACGCGATTTTGTTGGAGCTGCTTGAGCTCAAGAAGTACATAGTGACCGCAGAAGCGTGAGTGGGCGGCCTCGGCCTTGTGCCGGGGCCGTCTTTTTCTGCCTGCCGAATATAAACGTATGTGAATATGATACAGAAAAATAATTTGTAAAATTAACGAAAACATATTGACATAGGTAGGTATCGCAGTATAATAAAGTTACAAATTAACCAACCGGCTAATTAGAAAGGGACGGAGACCATGAAACGTAAATCTGACATCGTGCGCGAAGCCGTAGCCGCGGGCAACTTCAAAGAGGCCCTTCGGATTGCAAAGGGTTTCCGCATCAACATCACGGTGGAGCAGAGAGATACGATGTGCAGAGCTTATGAGTGCATTGTTCATCCGGACTTCTACCGGCAGCTCGGGACGGACATCCCGGCAGCCATCAATGCCGGCGTTGAGATCGTCACTCAGATTTACGGATAAGGAGAACAGCTATGGGGAAGGCGTATTACTTCGTCAAGCGTAGCGGCAACAACCAGTGCGGTTCCGAGTATATGCGCTGGGCGTTCAGCACCGAGTACACCAGCAAGACGGCGCTCAAGAAAGCGTACACGACCGGCCGCCGGTCGGTCAGGATGGCGGACATCTACACGCCGCAGCAGCTTCTTCAGGAGTTCGGCATCGTCAAGGCCAAGCACATCATCGAAGAGGTTCTGCAGTATCAACCGGAGCTTTGCTCCAGAAAGGAAGCGTAAACATGGAAGACAAGAAGATCGTTGTTGACGGCGTGGAACTGATTCCGGTATGGCGCGTTCTCTATCAGGATGCGTGGATGAAGCGCAGCGGCCGCGGGTTCTGGATTTTGGAGAACATGGCGAAGGGCTGGCAGGAAATGAACTGGGTCGGCCGCCATACGTTCAAGAGCCAGCAGGCCGCAGTCGATGCTCTGAACGCGCTGATCCGCGAACGCAGCAAAGGCACCCATACCCAGACGCAGATGTGTGGCGGCTTCGGCATCGACATTGTGATCGACGAGGACACCGCCAACGATATGCGCATCGTTGACTGGAAAATCCAGAAGCAGTACAAGACCCGGTGGGAACTGGTCGATGAAATGGAGGCGTCGGAATGAATAAGACGGCGGTGGAGTTGCTCCGCACGAATGCCAGCTACATCGACGCCTTAAAGGAGGCCATCGAACGCTGGGAGACGTCAAACGACACGGAAGAGAAACGCGACCTGCTCGCCGCCATTGGTGAGATCGGCGTTGACGTACATAACCGTAACCGGCAGCTCGGCATCTTGTAGGAGGAAGCACAGATGAAGATAGCACAGGCGAGGAAGCTGCTTACCGAGGACATCGGGCGGATGACGCTCGAACAGCTTCAGAGGCATCGGGTCAAGCTGACTGATGCTTGGCGAGAGAGCAGAGCTGAGTACGGCATGGGTCGGGCAGCGAAGGATGGCTTCTACCGGCAGACCGGGGAAGATGTTACGGAGTACACGCCGACCGATTTGTGGCTCACCCAGAACCTCTCGCACAGGCTCGACGAGACCATCGAGAGAGAGCTGGAGCTACTGAGCAGTCCCAACAGCAAGGCGTAACACCTGCCAAAACCGACGCACAAGACCGAGAACGTGCTCTACGGCGGAAAGCATACACTTTCACCACCGCACGGAAACGTGCCATACAGAGCCTCTCGGGGGCTTCTACGGGTGTTGGTTTCCACGTGGCTAATTTGAAATTACGTCCGCGTCAATGCGGATGTGTAGGAAAGGACAGACGATATGAGTGAAAACACGGTAGCCATTCGGTGCAAATCCGAAATGAACCGCTGGATGGACAGCGTTATGGTCGTTCCGCAGGAACAGGCCGACGACATTGAGCAGAGCATCAAAGAGCGGATGCGTGGCTTCGAGCGCAACGGCTCCTGCTATGGAGACGTGATGCGCGAGATTGCGCAGGCCGCTGGCATCGAAAGCCTCGCCCTCTGCGATTACGACGAAGACACGGACGAACCGACTGACGCTTGGTGCGAATACTGTGCGAGCCTCAGCCAGAAGATGCCCGTCATTGAGATTGACCTCGGTGAGTTGGGGAACAACGTGAACATCGACGATCTGCTCGATAAAGCCGAGGAACTTGGCTGGTGCGTCCGCGAAAGCGACACCGAATGGGAGTTCATCCAGAACAGCCCCGCCGGTGAAGATTTCTCTTTCGACGTCGGCGCGGACGATGTCAACAACGCGGACGACATGGTGCGCGAGATCCGTTCCTATGCGAATGGCTTCGACGCTGAGGAACACGCCAAGATGTGGATTGAGGCACAGGGACGGGTGTCCGGTGTCCCTGACCTCAAGACGCTTGTGAAGGATGCTGATGACATCAAACTGATGCTGAACAAGCTGGCGTCTGCGATGGAGGATGTGCTGCAAGGCGAGTCTGATGACGAAGATGACCGAGCAGAGCTGTCGCCTCGCCAGATTGAGCGTCTGGACGAGATCGACAACGCTATGTACCGGTTCCTGCTGGTTCTTCTGGAACAGGACGAGGACGAGTTCGACTGGGATATGTACCACATCGGCGAGGCTGTCGATGCGGTGCAGCAGGTGATGCTCGACCACGGGTTCGACATCCATCGCCCGTATATTGAAGACGACGGCGAGCACCGGACGGTGCATGAATACGAAAGGGCTGGTGGCCGCTAATATGGAAAAGGCGTATGAGTGGCTGTTGGAAGAGTTCGACATTGACGGCGCTGCGGCTCGCATCCTCCGAAACGTTTTGGAGTACGCCGACCGCATGGGAGGCGACGAACAGTACGACTTCCTGACCGAGATGTTGGATGGAACGATTGGACTTTCTGATCGAGAGATCCGAAACTTGTGCTGGAACTGAAGGAGGTGTGGAAATGACAGCTCAGGCTACAAGATGCTATGACTGCGGAAGCTACGTTTCGCGGGACATCTACTTTGGCAGGTTCGGGAAGCGCAACAACGTCCCACTTTGGGTTTGCCCCAACTGCGGCGTGGTACATGAGGACTATCGGTGGTTCAAATACGTCAGCCAGCAGGAGGCAAACGCCATCATCGAACACCGCGGGCCTCGTGGCCTGTTCGTGCTGGAGACTGGCGTTGAGTACATCGGCATCGACAATAGCACCGGCGACGCTTGGACGGAAGAGTTCCCCGACCTGACCGAGTGCATGATGTGGCTGGCCGGGGAAAAGGAAGCCGCTCAGGCGGCAAAAGCACAGAGAAAATACGAGACAGGCGACGGGCCTGCCGAGGATGTGGAACTGCGGCAGTATAGATGCCTCCGGTGTAACCACGTCTGGTACGAGGACTGCGACGCTCCCGATTACCCCGACTACTGCCCCGGCTGTGGCGAAAGTCTTTGCAGAGGAGGCACTCAGGAATGACAAAGGCAGAATTGCGCGAGAAATTGCTCGGCGGAGCCGTCATGGACAACCTGTTTGCGTTCAGAAACGGTCAGGATTGCGAAATCTTCAAGGCTGCTCGGTTTGAACAGGGCGACGACATCATTTACATTCCCGACCTTGCCCTGAACCTGATTCCGGTCACGGAACCCACGAACGGCCCGGAGGACGTGGAGGAAATCGTCGGTTGCTGCTACACCGGCAACGACTTCATTGAAGAGTGCGGCGGGGACGTGGAGAAGGCAAGACACCTGTTCTGGTACTGCGACTGGCAGCATCCGAGTTCGGCTCTGCCTGAAATCGACGACGAGGAGGGCGAGTGACGTGAAGACGGTAGCCGATTTGCAACCGGGCGACATCGTCAACATCAGCGACCAACCGTTCACGGTAAAGTCGGTATATACATCTGGCGGCAGCACAACGCTGGTTTTCGAGGATGTACCCGCCACACAGGAAAGGTGCGACGCTCTCAAAGGGCTTGCCAGAGATACGGGCGGCATTGCTGCGATGGTGCCGGTACGCCCGATGCAGAAGCAATCGTGGGAGCGATCTGAGTTGAAGCGGTGGCTCAACGAACAAGTCCGCGATGATGCGGAAGAAATGAGGAGGTATCTGGATGAACAACATCAACCTGAGAGCGGAAGTAGCGGTACAGATCACGAAGGAAGATCTTGACGTCATTTTGTTTGAGGCTCTGAACGCCGGCGGCATCGCTGGCTGGGCCGACCGCGTGATGGCCGTTGGTAACATTCTGGGCAAGCGAGTTTGCGAGCAGGTGTCCAACGGCGGCGAAATTGCCATCCGAGGAACCGATGGAACGTGGTATGAGCTGGACAAGGCGAAGCTGACCGCTGGCATCAAGCAGTACATAGAGGAGAGCTGCCACATCCGCATTGAGGATGAACGGCTGGTTCTGGATGACCTGACAACGAACGAGGCGGACGTGATCGTGCAGTTCGCCCTTTTCGGAGAAACGAAGTTTTGAGGAGGGACAACATGGAGAAGAAGCAAACCTTCAGCGTTCACACTGAGCGCGATGTCAAACTGACGGTAGAGGACATCGACGACATCATGGTTGCGGCTTTGGAGGGCGGCATCAACTACTGGTGCTCCGAAGCCGAGGTTGTGGAAGAACGGCGCTGTGCCGACTGGGGGCATGAGCAGATTGCCCGCGGCGGCGCCCTGGTTCTCCACGACGTCGAGGACATCGACGAGAAGTGGGAGCTGGATCTGGAGAAGTTCCTGAATGGCTTCAAACTGTGGGTCGAGCAGGGCCTCGACGAATACGGGGCTGTGCAGAAAGACGGCACTGTGGACTGCTGCCAAATCGACGCTGCCTGCGCTGACGAGATTGTGCAGCTCGCTTTGTTCGGGGAGGTGACGTTTGGATGATTACTGAGGACATGGTGCGCGAAGGCATCCGAAACGGAAGCGTCCGCTTCGTCAGAGATCCGAATATGGATCATGGGACTGTCTGCCAGATCGGCGACAACTGGTTCTACTTTGGACACCTGAAAGCGGAGGAACTCGACCCTGACGAATACGTCAAGGCAACGCCCGAGGCTGATGTGGTCGGCCTGATTTGCAACACGCTTGACGAGTTCCGAAAGAGCGGCGAAACCTTCGAGGACGAGTACGCATACTATGAAGCCTACCTGAACGAGCAGAGAGCAAAGGCAATCCCGACGCTGAAAGAGCGAGACAAGCGGCTGGAGCGGCTCTGGGCTGAGTTTGGGGATGTGCCAATGAACCCCGAGACGGAAGAAATCGAGGCTCAGTTCCTTTGCTTCCCGGCTGGAACGAACCGGGAGGAGGTCTGGGAATGGTTCGACGAACGATACAGCCGCGGCGTTGCAAAGCTGCTGCTCGTGGGCGAGCCAAAGGATCGAGAGGTTGCACAGGCATTGTTCTTGACGAGCTTGTGTTGCGAGTGCGATTCCGAGCATTGCGTGTTCAATCCTGACGGGATCTGCAAAGCGCCGTTCGTCACCGGCAGGGCTCCGGGCCTGAACGATGACGGATGCACCGACTACTGCTACAAGGAGGCGGAGTAAATGGAACGAAAGTGTCAGAATTGCCGCCACGTTGACGTCTGCCTGAAGCGGTCACTGGCGATTTTCAATATGTTCATCGTCACCGGACGCTACAACGAGGTCGAGAACGCCAAGAAAAGCCTTGACGTCTCGGTCGGGTGCGAACACTACGACGCAAAGGAGGCGTGATGGATGAAACGAAGTGACGCAATCGCCATCATCGAGCGAGAACAGAACAAGGGCCACTTCGAGCCTGAGTTGGACACCGCAATCAGCATTGCCTTATACGCCCTGAAAGAGCCGCGGGAGATGTGTTGCGGCGGCTGTCAGCGGTTCACAGACGAGGATGTAAACGGTGTCGGGTGGTGTGAAGAACACGACCGCGAGGCTTACTGTGACGAGCCGCCCTGCGGGTACTTCGAGTGAGGGTGGTGCCACATGGAGCGCAAGGACTGGAACTACAAGACTTATCTCGGGGACTGCATTGACGGGATGCGGCTTCTGCCGGCGGGAAGCGTGGATTTCCTTTTCACGGATCTGCCGTATGGGCGAACAAACTGCAAGTGGGACACACCGATTGACCTTGAGGCGTTCTGGAGCGAAGCTGACCGTGTCGTGAAAAAGGATGGAGCGGTAGCTCTGTTTGCGCAGACGCCGTTCGACAAGGTGCTGGGATGCAGCAACCTGAGAAATCTGCGGTATGAGTGGATCTGGGAGAAGAGCAATGCCACGGGCCATCTGAACGCGAAGAAGATGCCCATGCGGGCGCACGAGAACATCCTGATTTTCTACCGCCGTCAGCCGACGTACAACCCGCAGAAGACGGACGGCCATCAGCCGGTGAACAGCTACACGCATTACATCGACACGCAGAACCGCACCGAGATTTACCAGAAGGCGACGAAGGAAGTCAAAGGTGGCGGCAACACAGACCGTTACCCGAGGAGCGTCATCAAAGGCCCCAGCGATAAGCAGACGAGCCACCTGCACCCGACGCAGAAGCCGGTATGGCTGTGCGAGAGACTGGTGCTCACATATACCAACCCCGGCGAGGTCGTGCTCGACTGCTGCGCTGGAAGTGCCTCCATCGGTGTTGCCTGCTGCAGAACGGGGCGGCGGTACATAGGCATTGAGAATGAAAAGCAGTATTACGACGTGATGCGCGCCCGCCTCCGCGAGTGTTGCAGACCCAACAGGGAGGTGGGATGATGACGCCGCAAGAAGTTCTTTTGGCGCTTCGATGCCATCAATCGGCCATCGAAACAGGGCGCTGCCCGAAGGAGCAATGCCCTGCGTTTGAGCGGCCAGCACGGTTCAAATGCGCCGGCACGGTGGCAAAGGCTGCCGCAGACCTTATCGAAGAGCAAGCGGCCGCGTTGAAGCGGCTGACGGGCAAGGAGGAGAAAAGCTGTGGAATCTCAGATGTATGAAGTGACGACCTGCCCGCTGTGCGGACAGCTCATGTTCAACGGAGAATGCGAGAACCCGGACTGCCGCTACCATTGGCACCCGATGGAGGATGACGAATGAGCGAGGCTGATTTTTGCGGCATGGATGCTGGCGAATACTACGCCACGAAAGGCTTCCTCGACCGAGAGCGGTTTTACCGGAAGCAGGAAATGGAGGAGCAGATGAAGAACAGAGTGACGGTCAGGCACGGGATGTTGTCCGACCTCAAAACATACCTGAAGCAAAGCGGATGGAAGCTCGAAGAGCCTGTTGGCGCATACGAGGTTCTGAGGGCGCGGAACCCGAACTATCCGCGCCCGCTGTTAGTCCACGACCGCGCCGAACGCGGCGTCGGGTACAGCATTGACGAACGCGATGTGAAGGTCTACAACGGCTGGCGACGCAACCGCCGCAAGCGTGGCATCGACCCAGACTGGCCTACACCGGAAGAGCGAAGCCGATATTTTGAAGGGAGAGATGGAGTGTGAGCTTCAGCATCAGACGTGGCGACATCTTCTATGTCCACAAGTTCGGCATTCAGGTCGGGAGCGAGGAACATACGGGACGCCCCGGCGTGGTTGTTTCCTGTGACGAAGGGAACCGCTGCTCTGAAACCGTGCAGGTGGCCTTTTGCACGACGCAGCCGAAGAGCAATCTGCCGACCCACGTTGAGATCCTGAGCACGGGTAGGGCAAGCACGGTCATGTGTGAGCAGATCAATACGGTGTCGCTGGAGCGGCTCGGGAATTACATCGGTCGGTGTACGGCCGAAGAGATGCGTGACATCGACATCGCAGTTGCGACAGCTCTGGGGCTCAAGAAATACCCCGGCCTAATCGAGCGCCTGAAGGAACGCGAGCAGCAGGTCGAAAAGCGGGAAGCTGTCGTCGGCAAGGAGACCGATACAAAGGCCGCTTTGGAACTGGCGACGGTAAAGGCTGAGCGTGATACATACCGCAGACTGTACGAGGATCTGATCCGTGGGTTCATCCCGACGGCACCGGCGGGGGCCTGACACGATGGCCTATGACATCTACTGCGCGTTCGACCTCGAAAAGCACAAGCAGACGTATGTGCAGTATTTGGAGGTCGTGATTTTGGAGGATGGGACTGTGGAATACGCGGTTCCGTCGCACCAAGAGAAGCTGATCGCCTTAGCCTGCCAGAAGAAGGGCGTATCGCGGCAAGAACTGAACGACCTGTGCCCTCGGGAGTATTACTACGACTTCCTGACGTGGCTCTGTATGCAGGCAAATGCTGTGGCTGTGTGGAACAACGACTGTTGCTGTGGCCGCGGCATCAACCGAAAGCAGGTTGCGACGCTGCGAAGACTGAAAATGGCCGGCGTGTACGGCGGCACTATTCCGAAGATTTAGGGGGAGTAATTTCCACGATATGAACGGAAACGATAATGCTGGCAAAGAAAATCTTGATTTTGCATCTGTTTCGATGTATCATAGCAAGCACAGAGATACTCGAAACGGAGGTGAAGATATGACATCGAGAGAACTTATGGATGCAGCTCTGGCAAAAACGAAGAACTCGCAGGCGTGGCTCGCCCGTCAAATGGGTTGGACTCCGCAGAACTTCAACCTGCGTTTGAACCGGAACAGCATCAGGGCTGACGAGTTTTTGGCACTGATGGACGTTCTCGGCGTCGATGTGACCTTCACGATGCGCAAGACTGGCGAGATCCTGAAGCCTCACGTCAGCGGGCACGGCCGCAGGCTGTGCGGTAACTGCGACAAGATTACGTTCGATACCGCGGCTGCGGAGGCCATCTCGAACAGCTTTTATGAGGACGGCGTCAACGAGTTCAATGCAGACGGCGAAGCCGCTGAGTTGTACGTTGACAGCGAAGGCCGGTATTTCATGGCGGAGTATCACACGGACACGTCCAAGGACAGGCTGCGGACAGTCCAATCCAGCGTCGCCGCCGCATTCGTGGAGAAGTATGGCACCCAAATCGAAAAGGGGCCGAAAAAAGAATAAGCGCACGATGAAGCCACCCTCTCGGTTACGACCGGGAGGGTGATTTTTTATACCCAAATGCCCCGTACACCCGCTGCGCCCCGTACGGCCACGCACACGACCGTCACGGCCCTCTGCATCCATTCACACCGCTGACGCTACGAGGCGGTATAGGACCTGTACGGGCTGTTTACGGGCATATCACGAAACGTATATAGATAGAAAATTTCTTCATAAAAATTAACGAAAACATATTGACATAGGTAGGTATCGCAGTATAATAAAGTTACAAAATAACCAGATGGATAATCGGAGATAGCCAGAGCAACAGTTCAGGAAAGTCTCCGGTTCTCTTACAAAGAAAAGGAGACAGCGATATGGCAAGCCAGTATGACAGCATCAAAACCGCAGAGGAACTTCTGAAGGAAGTAGCGGCACACGGTCTGAGCACCAAGCCTGAGGACATTTGCAGAGCGCAAGACATTTTCGGTCGCAGCGAAGTGAAAGAGCTTATTCGGCTCGCCAATGACAATGGCCGCCTGAATGGGTTCGACGGCGAACCTGATCCGCGTGGTACTTATTCCTCTGGCCGCGTTGGACTGAGCAAGTATTTCTATCAGGTCGCTTTTAAGATCTGGAGCTGGGAGGATGCGACTCGCTTCTACAATCAGCACAGCAACTTCCCGGTCATTGATGCGCTGGAAGAGAACAAGATGCTTCACCAGCAGGTCAAGGAGCTGAACGGAGAACTGAAACGGGCCAAGGATGACCGCGATGTGGAACACAGAAGATGCCGGGAGGCTGTTGACGCTGAGCAGGCCGCTCAGAAGAAAATCGGCCAGCTCGAAGCGGAGGTTCACGACCGCGACATGACGATCATGGAGCTGAAGGCTAAGCTGTACGACCTGATGATGAAGGAGGGCAAGTGATGGCTATTTTCACCAACGTCTACGGGGACGGTCACACCCCTGACTACGAGGGCTGCGTCCTCGACTGGTACGAGCACAACGGCTACGACGATTCCGACTGGTACGCGATCTGCTGGAACGAAGAGAAGCAGACCATCGACAAGGTTCTATTCGACACCACCCGCTGCGCCTGCAGTGGCCGCGCTGAGATCGACGCCACGCCTGAGGTGCTCCGCAAGGTCTACCACTACTGGAAGACGCTCGGCAAGTCCCTGTTTGACGGGCGCACGAACCGGATGCAGGCCATGAAAATCCACGTCGGCGATACGGTGCGCGTGATCGCCGGTCGCAAGTTCAAGAAGGGGAGCGTCGGCAAGGTCTTTTGGTGCGGCACCTGCCGCAATCCATACTCCGGTTGCACGGAGGAGCGTATCGGCATTGAGGTCGATGGCAACCGCCAGTTCATCAACGAGTCTCAGGCCGAGCTTATCGGCTGGGAGGCTCGCTTGCAGACCGGCAAGGAGCGCAAGCGCCAGATCCGCAATTTCGCGGTGAACTCGATGCCGAGCCACTATCGCCGGTACTTCTGCAAGAACGATTGGCTGCGGGCGGCGTGGCTCGGCGAGGAGCCGGGGTGGAAAGCACTGGTTGGAGGTGAGCAGTAATGGCCGTGACCGATAAGGTCAGCGTGGTTCTGACATGGAGCCTGCAGTTTAGATACCAGATGCTCGACCGCATGAAGCAGGATTGCGAGTATTTCCTCGGGCACGGCAACCGGGTCACGAAGTATCTTTGGGCCGGCAACGTAGCCGACCATATCGAGTACATGAAAGCCCTTTGGTGGAGCTTCCCTGAAAGCGGCAAGCCTGAGTGGCTGACGCTTGAGGAAATCAAGGACTACGAACGGAGGATGGCGGCATGAAGATTTTCGCGGCCTGCCCGGAGTGCGGTTGCACTGACTGGATCAGGTTCGACAGCGGCGGGTTCGTTTGCAACGGATGCGGCCGGCTGATATTCACAGATGAAATGACCTTGAAAGGAGAGGACGACGATGAAGTTGGTAACGGCAACTGATGTCTGGTACACGCAGCAGCAGAAAACTCTCGACGAGATCGCGGAGAAGCTGGGGGTGGTCGCTTACCGCCCGAGCTATCACGGGGCCGAGAGAGATAAGAACACGGTTTTGTTCTATCTGAAGGAGGACGAGGAGCACAACCGCGAGGTTGACCGTCAGCCGGTTCGCTATTCCCGCTCTGAGGCCAAGGGCAGGGGCGTGAACGTCAACAGCGAGTGCGTGTATCGTGACCATTTCTGGTCGTTCGAGAACAGCGACGCAAACGGCCAGCTCGACATGGGCTGGGCAAACAACGGAAAGCTGAACCTGAGAAGTCTGGACTGGAAGACCAAGCTGGAGGGCAGCATCACGTTCGCATTCGCCAGAAAGATGCAGTTCGATTACATCCGCAGCACCGGCGGGTATCTGGAACCGAGAGAAGCTGATGCCACATACAACGACTGGAACCGCGAACAGTTGCGGGCGCTGAAGATGATGCACGGGCGACTGTTCCTCGGCAGCATCAATTTTCACGGCGACCAGAGAAAGAAGGTTGTGGCCGGCAAGGAAGGCATCTACGAGGAGCTGCTCGATCAGATGGTCTACAATTTCGGGTGCGACTTTGCCGTACCGACTCCCGATAAGGAGTTGGAGAAACTGATCCGAGCGTGGAACGAAGACGAGCGGCTGCCAAAGAAACTTGTGGACGTGGAGGCGATGACCGGCCGCGTGGAGCAGCTCGGCGGTATCAACCTGATTTGGTATTGAGGAGGGAACGAGCTATGGCGAACAAGCCGGTGCTTGGCATCATTGACTGCCCACATTGCGGGAGAGCGAACATGGTAGGATGGAACGGGAACTACAAGGTTCCGTGTTTCTACTGCAAGAAGAAGTTCATGGTGAAGCGGACTCGGCTTCACCATACGACGCCGATAACGGTCAACGAAAATGCAAAGGAGGCCATCGAACGGTGAACACATACGCAGAAATGAAGAAACGCCATCAGGAGGAAGTCAACGCACTTCCGATTTACTGGGCGTTCACAGAGGAACGCTTCGACGAAGTCCTGAAGGAACTGGGACTTACGAAGAACGACGCCGACAAGCTCTGCAATACCTTTGGCGGCGGCTTCTGCCTCACCAAAGATGCGCAGATGATTGCCGATACGCTGGCCCGAAACTTCAAGGAAGTGGAGGACGCCATCCAGGCAGATGAAACCGGAGATGGGTTCATCAAGGATATGTTTCTGTACGAGCTTCGCAATCACGAGTACACCTACACCTGCGAGGTCGAGGAAACCGTGGAAGCCTGCGGCTTTACGATGGAGCAGATCGAAAACGACGAGCGGCTCCGACACGGGCTTGAGGTGGCGGCAAAGGAGCTACGCGAAGCGGCTGGCTTTTCATTTTGAGGAGACTGTTTAATGGAAATTGAAATCAGAGACATCACGCCCGAAGAAGCTGCTCCGTATGGCGAGAATGCAGACATCGTTCTGACGGGGCGAAAAGCGGTCGTGTTCACCGACGCCGACGGCAATGTCGGAAGGCTCTACATGAAAGAGGAGGACATTGACCTGCTCGGAAAGCAATATATCGCCGAGAACTCGACGCTGGAGTACAGCAAAGTTTGCGAAGAATGGTTCCCGAAGGTGTCATGGAACGCATACAAGAACGACCCGCAGAGAAATCCACCGAAGACCATCGACGTAGAGTTCGTTTGTGACATGGGTAGCGAACGCACAGAAATCTGGCGCAGGCTCGACACCGGCGGCTACCTCATGCGGAAACTCTGCAACGAACCATTCGCCCGTTGGCTGGTTTGCCGTGAGCGTCAGGGATGGTGGGAAGATGGAGCCTGCGTCCGCCCGAACATCACGTTCCGACACAGGAAGCAAACCGAGAAGGTGCGGTACGACGACTGGAATGAAACAGCCGCGTACAGCGACACCTTCAATCCGAATTTTAGGGAGGGATAAAGATGCCTGAAGTAAAATTGATGACGCCGCTGTTCGACGGAGGTATGTATAATCGCACCGGCCGTCGGATGCGAGCTGTGTTCATCAAGGAGGTTGCCGACGGAACCACGACCTATCGGCTGTGGCGCAAGGACGGAAAGCCTGAGATAGAGTACCCGCGGTGCGACAATGACCGCTATATACTGCACGTTGAGGTAAACAGTTACCTGATTCCGTTGCGCATGACGGAGTTCCAGATGATCGACAACTGCGGCTACCTGCCCGCGGTGAACGAACTGTACGGCAGCAAGGAGGGGCGGGTCGCCTTCTTCAATGAGCTGAGAGAACGGGATGGGTGGAACCAGCCGACCAGCGTGTCCGAGGCAATGAAGCGAGAGGAAGAAGTCGTTACGCGCCTTGGGAGCCAGCCTGAGAGGTGGGTTGCCAGCATCAGTAAGCAACTTGCAAGCCACGTTAAGTTCTATCTCCAGAGCGAGAAGAACGGCGGCCTGACGCATCCCGATTATGTCGGAGCCTGCGTCTTGAACAAGTTAGACGAGTGCATGAAGCTGTCTGAGGCCCATCAGGAGTACATCCAGAAAGAGAAAGAAAAAATAGCCGCAGAAGAAGCAGAGAAGCGGCACCGAGAGACAGAGGAGATAAATGCGAAGGCAAAGCAGGAGATCGAGGCAGCCGTCAAAATCATCCGAGAGGGTGGGCGCCTGAACAACGACCGCATCGACTACCGCGTTGGGGATGTCGGACACAACGAGCCGATTGTTTTGCTCCTCATGCGCCGGTACAAGGTGGGTGTTCCCCTGAGAACGCAGGGTTGGATCTGCAGCAAGCTGGCGAACGTCACCATCAAAGACGGCAGGTGCGACGGTCTGCAGTATTACAAGGCCAAAGGCGCTGCCTGCTCACAGCGGTTTTTCGACTGCATGAACGAGCTGGTTCAGAAGGTAATTCAGGAGGAAGCAAAATGATTACGATGGAAAACACCAGAGAGCTGATCGACTTCGAGTATTATGGCAAGTCCTACCGGATGGCCCCGGAAGAAATCGAGGCGGCGTACCGGTATCAGGAGATGCAGTATCGCAAAGCGGACGCGCTCCGTATGCTGACCTCGTATGCGTTCGGTATCGAAGATCTGGACGCCGTTTCCGACGAAGACCGAGCCGAATACGAGAAAGAGTTTGAAACCAGTTACGGCATCACCTTCGAGGAGGCTAAGGAGAGCATCCCTGAGATCGTGAGTTACTTCTTCCAGAAGACCGATTGCAACGTCGGCGAGAATACGACTTGGTACGAAGCCATTGAGGCGGTATTTGGAGGAAACAGGGATGGAGACTGAAAGCAAGAGATGGAAGTTGGGTGACGATGTGAGCGCCGAGGACAACATCCTCGACGGGTTCACGTTCAAGGATCTGATTCTGGCCGTACATTGCAACTGTGAGAGCATCACACCTGAGGCTGTTCGCAGAGAGGCGGCCGAGATTTTGGAGGAGCGGATGCAGGACTACCGCTTCTTGCTCCGAAACAACATCGAGGAAATCATGGCCGAGGCCAAGAAGGGGCGTGCGCAGTATGAGTAACGGCATGATTGCCAGTGGAGCGTGGGAACAGATGACGTTCTTTGCGCCTCTGCCCATTACGGGAACACCGGCTATCAGCCTGTTCGACCACGCGACGCACAGCTCGGAAAAGCCGAGCGAGTGGATGAAGCAGCTCGTGCCAGACGGCGAGTATGTTGTCATGGTCGGCACCCATCCGCTGGTGATGCGGAAGACGAAGCTGGCGGTAGACGAGGTTCCTGAGGGACACCAGTTCTACCATTACCTGATTGACGGCGCTGTGTACGCCGGCATTTTCGTAGGAAAGGAGAATGCGGAATGATTGGAAAAGGAAAGACCCTGCTCGTGCATGACGACTGCATGGTTTCGCGGGTGGCCCATCGGCTCGAAGAGCTTTGCGGCGAAATCGAGCTGTGCCAGAGCATCCTCAAAAATGCCCCCGACCTGCCAACGGAATACCGCCGCGCCAACAAAGAGCAGGTAAGGCAGCGGCTTGAGTTGGCGCGGTGGAATCTCGATGATCTGCTGGAGGACATCGAGGACGGCATCGTTGCGCGAGAGCTGAAGCGCATCTACAACGAATATTGCGGAGGCGGGGACGATGGCGAGGTTTGATGATCTGTGCGCTGACTTCCAGAAGCGCAAGCCCCGTGGCCCCATCACAGCAGAGGTTCCGTGGTTCAATGTTCCTCTGGAACTGCAGAAGGGCAGCGAGAGCGTGAACGACGTCCTCAGAAAGTACCTGAAGGACTTCAATCTGGAATACCTGAACGAGATGGGAACCGTGTGGTTCCTCTACCACGACCTGTGGAAGTGCTGCACCCACGAAATCAAGGACGGGAAAATCCACTTCTACATGGCCTGTTTCGATTACTGAGAAGGGAGGCAAAACATTGGGAGACGTGAATTGCTTGAGATGCAAATACCGGCACACAGATAACGGGAATTGCACCGCGGTCGGCGGGTTCTGCACGGCGGTCCCGGCGGCGCACTGCCCGCTGCTGCGGGAATATTTGGACGCGGAGCTGACGCCGGAGGAAGTCCTCAGTATGAAGTTCGAGTGGTGCACAATGATGGATGCGTTGAACAGCATCGGCGGAGGTTATACCCGCCTGCGTGAGCTGGCCAAGGCCGACATAGACGGTCGGCTGGTGGTGCTGCCGTGCAAGGTGGGAGATACGGTGTATTTTGCTTTGCTTGGAAGAATCATTGAGAAGCAGGTATTTAGCATTGTTTCATTTTCAAATTCCATAAGAATTTACTGTGACGGAACAAGCGAATATTTCAGGCCAGAAGATATAGGGGAAACCTTCTTCCTCACCCGCGAGGAGGCGGAGAAAGCATTGGAGGGCAAGCGGAATGCGTGAGATATTATTTCGGGGAAAAGACCCCAAGAGCGGAACATGGTACGAGGGGTACTACATGGCTCTTTCGGATACGACCTATTGCTTCCAAGGGGACTATGCCGCACACCCGGACAACACCAAACATTACATCGTTTTTGACCGGATGACCGACTGGGGACTTCCGAACCAGCATTTGAAAGCGGATGTCGATCCTGTGACTGTCGGACAATACACCGGGCTAAAGGACACGAATGGTAAGAAGATTTTTGAGGGTGACCTTGTGATTTCGACAAATCCGCGGCGGCTCTCAAACAAGCCGGAATTAGTGAAATATAACCCGTCGAGCGGATATTGGATGTGCGATCCACGCAGAGGTCCGCTTGTAGTTGGCAATGTATACGACAATCAAGAGCCGTCCGTCGGACACCCAATGGAGAAAGCATTGGAGGCGATGAAGGATGGCTGATGGTTTCGACACAGCTACTCATTTGGCCGATGTGCTACGAACGCTCGCAAGCACTGGAGGGTGCGAGAGTTCATGCGACCTGAGACGAGCGGCGGTGGAAGGAGCTGAAATGATTGACTCTCTGGCATATACCATTCTCGGAGTTATGCACAGCGTTGACAAATGGCTGGACGGCAAGGAACTGGAACAGGACGAAGTCAACCGTGCGGCAACCATGCGTGAGAAAGTGCTCCGCATCATCGAGAGCCGACCGGAGCAGATCCACGCGCACCTTGTCATCAACTGGTTGGGTGATACGCATTGTTCCAACTGCGGAGAAGACGTGAATTGCACAGAGCCGTTCTGTCAGCATTGCGGCGCACGGCTCGGCGAACCGGAAGTAAAGGAGTATTGAGATGGAGAAATACGCGAAGAGACTGCAAGACATCATCAATGAGCAGGATTTTTGCTTTGAGCCTGAGGAGATCAGAACGGTCGAAAAGGCGCTCGGAGTTCTGAAAAAGTACGAGGACGCTGACATCCCAGCCGAAGCCTGCGTGGAATACAGAAAGTTCGAGGACGAACTGATCCGCGACGGTATGAGTCTTCAGCACGTTCTCGACCTGCTCAAAGCGGAGAGGGAGGGGCGTCTGAAGGTCAGACCCGAAAGCCTCGGCCAACGTTGCGGCCAGTGCCACCACTTCCTCAGAGAGCCTATGAAAGCGTCAGGCATCTGCGAGGTTCGCAAGAACAAGCACTACCCGCGAGCTGGGACGCCACTTTATTGCTGTCAGTCGAAAAAAGCCTGCCTTGACTTCGACGAGCGCGGCGAGCGGCCCATCCGGTATCAGGAGGCATGACGATGGAGCGCCTGACGATACGAAACAGCGACGGCACGGTATCTCAGCCGACCGGCACGACGGTCGAAGCCGTGTTCTACCGGCTGGCCGACTACGAAGACACCGACCGCGAACCGGCCGAGATCCGCAAGCTGGAGCGAGAGTACCGCACAGCCGTCAATGAACTGTGCTATATGTGCGGTAAGCACAAGCAGGAACACGAAGGAGCCTGCCACGGATGCCGGTGGGAAAAACCTGTGCGATAGGAGGTAGCCTGAATGGCAAGAGGACGGCAGCAAAAGTGGATATGCCTTGACTGCGGAGCTGCCTTTGCCGTGCAGGGCATAGCACCGAAGATGTGTTGCGCCTGCGGGTCTGCAAGACTTGGACGGGCACCGAGCCTTGAACTGGCCGAGAACTTCGCGGAGAAGCGAGTTGAGCTGGAGCGGATCTGCCGTGAGCTGAACGGCGCCTATGGACGATACGCCTCGTTGAAGACTCGGTACGACGAGATCATGGCCTACTGGAAACAGCAAAAGCGGCGTGGATATATCACACCAGAAGAGTATCAACAACTGGCCGAGGAGTTCATCGGAGCGCGGCCGGTGAAAAATAAGGAGGACGAAACAAATGGCAAAGATCCCTGAGAATGTGCTGAACGTGCTGGGCGAGTGCAGAGCGGACGGAAACCTGCTTTACCTGCCGAGCGTTCAGCTTGACCGCAAGACCTACACGGAGGTCAACAAGGTTCTGGAGAACATGGGCGGCAAGTGGAACCGGAAGGCAAAGGCTCACGTCTTCGCTGAGGACGATGATGTGGCGGATATGCTGGAGAACGTCCTGCTCACGCAGGAAGTGAAAGACCTGAAGCGTGAGTATCAATTCTTCCCGACGCCTCGCGCCGTCGCTGAGCGAATGTGCGAGATGGCTGAGATCGACAGCGCATCCGAGGTGCTGGAGCCGTCCTGCGGCAACGGCCAACTGGCGGATGTCATCTGGGAGCATTTGCCCGCCGGTATGTGCTGTATCGAGCTGAACACCGACATGAAGCGGTATCTGGCTGAGAAACCCTACGGTGTGAACTACCGCGATTTTCTGGACGTGACGAAGAAGGAAATCGGCACTATCAACCGCGTCGTGATGAACCCGCCCTTTACGCGCCATCAGGACATCGACCATGTGCGTCACGCCTACGATTTGCTGGATGCTGGCGGCGTTCTGGTTGCCATCATGTGCGAGAGCACGTTCTTCCGCAGCGATAAGAAGTCCGTAGAGTTCAGAGACTTCCTCGGCAGCGTGTATGCTCAGACGATCAAGCTGGAGTCGGGGGCGTTCCGCGAAAGTGGCACAGATGTCGTTACCCGCATCGTCAAGATCAGAAAGCCGATGTAAGACCCGAATAGAGCGATTCCAGCCGAGGACGGCAATACTTTCATCATTGCGTGATGCTCCAGAGGATGTAGAGCCTTGCTCTACCCTCTGGTTGCCACTTGGCTAATTCAAAATACCGCAGAGAAAGGAGGCGCGGCCATGAGCAAAGCGGTAGGCTTCCACATCGACGTGAAGCCGGTATCGGTCACATTTACTTGCCCGCACTGTGGCAGAGAAGTCACGGTTCCGTGGCGAGAACTCGATGTCCCTGAGTGCTGGGGCGACGACTGGGGCTACGTCGAATGCCCCGACTGCGAAACGGAGGTGAAGTTGGGTGACTACGAGTACGACTGAAATGCCGAAGCTGCGGCTTGGAGATTGGGTATCATGCAGCGCATACATCAGACCGAGCGGCAACCACTTCGAGATCGACAACGAAGACACGGGAACGGCGCTACTGTGGAGGAAAGACGCAACGGAGGGCGAGGAGATTGAAGATTACGAGTCCTGCGAGAAGTTCGTCACGAAAACGGCTTTGTTCACCGGAGTCTTCGTCGGCGTGACATGGCTCTGCACGGAACTTTTTTGTGAGTGGAATGACCCTCCGTACGGAAGAAGCGGCTTTCAATGTAGCTCAATCAACCCGAAGCCGTTCGCCATCGTTTACTACGCCGAGAACAAGAAGCGGTTGGTGCCGATGGACAGCATTGAGAAGGTGGAGCGATGAATTATTACGAAATCTATGACCGATACAGCGGCGAACTGCTGACCAGAGGCAACGCGGCCGAGTGCCGGAAAGCCCTTGGATGCGCCAGCCTCGACGGCTTTTACGCCTTGGCAAACCGGGCGCGGCGGGGGCTCAACAAAAAATATCGGGTCGTCATCAAAAAAGGCGGGCAGGTGGACTACCCCGTGCTCGGTAAGGATGACCCGCTTTACCAGAAGGAGGGATAGCAAGTGGCAAAACTGAAACCGATCCTGTTCAACACGTCAATGGTGCAGAAAATTATGGCCGGTGAAAAGACTGAGACACGGCGCGTAGTTCTCCCACAGCCTGAAGGTGCACGGTTCGTCCTCGACTGCGATGAAGAGAACCGGACGTTCGACCTGATGTGCGGAAACAACGGGGCCGGCGGCGTCTTCTGCGACTGGGCGGAGACCGTCAAGCCGAAGTTCTGGTTCGGCGACGTGCTCTATATCAGAGAGACGTGGCGCGTTCAGTCTGCGCACCGCTTCGAGGCGGATGCAAAGATCGAGTTCCGAGCAGGTGGCCCGCTCGGGAAAATCCAGTTCCCCGGCGGATGCTCCGACTCGGAATCCAGAGAGGCATTTGACCAGTTTATCGCTAAGTGGAGTACCGACTCCAAGTGGAACCCCTCGATTTTCATGCCAAAAGAGGCGGCAAGGACATTCCTGAAAATCGTGGAAGTTTCCGTGGAGAGGCTCGGAGACATCAACGGCGGCGGGTTGAAGGCTGAAGGCATTGACCGGAACCAGCCGTACAGAGCGATGCGCATGGATTTTCGGGATCTCTGGAACAGCACCATCTCTGCAGACCAACTCGACGAGTTGGGATGGTATGCGAACCCGTGGGTCTTCGTCTACAAGTTCCAGCAGATCAGCAGAGAGGAGGCAACACATGAAATGGATTGACAGGCTGAAGGCAAAAATCATCCATGCGCTCGGCGGCCTGACACGCGCAGAGGCGATGTTTCCTGCGCCCATCGTGCAGGCTCTCCATTACGACATCCAGACAGTCAGGACGGTGAAGATTGTGCCTGCCTTTGCCAGAACGCACGAGGCTGAAATGGAGAAGATGCTCCGAGCGGAGACTGCGCACAACATCGCGGAATATGTGATGGAACACGACGCTGTCGTTTACGAGAGGCAGGAAGAAAAAAACAACGACCTGCAGCTCTCGGCGACCTTCCGGTTCCTTCAGCCGCACGAGGAGGAGTGGAAGATATGAGAAATTGCGCACAAATCGGCATCGACGACGAAATCTTCGTTGACAGCTTCGCGGGCGGTGGCGGCGCATCGACGGGCATGGAGGTCGGCCTCGGCATTACGGTGGCAGCGGCCATCAATCACGACCCTGCAGCAATCCTGATGCACAAGACGAACCACCCGTACACGGAGCATTATCAGGCGTCCGTTTGGGATGTTGACCCGCGTGACGTATGCCGCGGGCGTCCCGTGGGCGGTGCGTGGTTCTCGCCCGACTGCAAACATTTCAGCAAGGCCAAGGGCGCGGCTCTCGTTGATAAGAAAATCCGTGGTCTTGCGTGGATCACCCTGAGATGGGCCGCTTTGGTGCGGCCGCGAGTGATCTTCCTCGAAAATGTCGAAGAGTTCCAGACGTGGGGGCCGGTCAGAAAGGGCAAGCCTGTAAAGAAGCTGGCAGGCACGACGTTCAGAAAGTTCATCGGCCAGCTTCGGGATCTCGGCTACGAGGTCGAATGGCGTGAGCTGGTGGCGGCTGATTATGGCGCACCGACCAGCCGCAAACGGTTTGTCCTGATTGCTCGTTGCGACGGAAAGCCCATTGTGTGGCCCGAACCGACCCACGCTCCGCGGGACAGCGAAGCCGTGAAGTGCGGCAGGCTGAAACCGTGGCGCAGCGCGGCGGAGATCATCGACTGGAGCCTACCTTGCCCGTCCATCTTCGACACCAAGGAGGAAATCAAGGAGCGGTACAATTTGAAGGCGGTGCGGCCTTTGGCGGACAACACCATGCGGCGCATCATCCGCGGCGTGGATAAATTCACCATCAAGAGCGGCCAGCCGTATATCGTCCCGACCGGCTATGGAGAACGAAAGGGACAGGCCCCACGGGTACACGACATTGAGGAACCGCTACCTACGGTGGTCGGGAGCGGCAAGCACAACCTCTGCAAGCCGGTGCTGGCACCGTTCACGGCGACGAACACCAGCAACAGCGTCGGAGCGCCTGCCGGGGATCCAGTACATACCGTGACGACAGCAGGGAACCAGATGCTTGTAACCCCATATCTGGCCGAATGTAATCACGCAGGAGGCGGCCACGTCGCCGATGTGCGTGGCCCATACAAAACCATTACCGCCAAGCATACGGGCGGTATCGTGGCGCCCTCGCTCATTCAGTACCATACCGAGCAGACAGAAAACGTCCGAGCCTCTGGCCTCGGCGCTCCAATCCCCACCGTGGATGCCTCGAACCGCTACGGTCTGACCTGCGCAAATCTGGTGAAGTATTACAGCGGTGTGGTCGGCGAGAAGATGGAAGAGCCGCTTCCGACGGTGACGGCCATCGACCACAATGCGGTGTGCGCGGCCCATGTGGTGAAGTTCAAGGGAGACAACTTGGGGAGCAGCCCTGCAGAACCGATGCAGACCGTAACGGCAGGGGCGGGGCAGAGCAGGGCTTGCGGCGGAGGCACATTCGCTCTCTGCGATACGCTGCTTTGCAAGGCTGGCGCGGACGAGAATCTGTATCGCTGGCCGCTGATCCGCGAGCTGCTGAACCGCTACTGCGGCTATGAGCTGGCCGACGATGACCTGCTGCTTTTGAGCATCGGCGGGATGCTCTACTTCATCGCAGACATCGGCTTGCGGATGCTCTCCCCGAGAGAGCTTTACAATGCGATGGGGTTCCCACCCGATTACATCATCGACCGGGACTATACCGGCAAGCCGTACCCCAAGAATGAGCAGGTGGCCCGCTGCGGCAACGCCGTTTGCCCGCCGATGGCCGCGGCTGTTGCAAGGGCAAACTTCCCCGAATACGTCGCCAAAGTGGGCGACACCATCACGACAATGGCCGCACTGCTGGACATGGTGGCGGTGTAGAAAGGAGCAAGACATGGACAAAAAGAAATTGATGGAGCTGGCAGAGCGGTATCAGTGCAAGGCTGACACGGCGTTCCAGAACTATCAGGAGACTGGCATTACCCGTTACGACACGGCCAGACGGAACAACGAGGATATGGCGGAGGCGTTGCGAATGGCTGCCTCTGCCAAGGAAGACCACGACCGGATGATCCACCTGAGAGGGGTGCTCAGCCAACTGGCGTGGCGGGCTGCGGAGGCAAACCGTGCCAGCGAAGAGGATCGGCCTCGGAAGATGCAGGCGGTGCTCGGAGAACTGCTGTCTGCGGCCCGTATGCAGGGCTTGATCCGCGACGAAGGAGGTGATTTCAAATGAAAATCGTCATCGTGCATCATCTGAACGATGCGCAGCACTACCTTTTCGGAGTACCCGAGGAGAGAGACTTGAAGAAGGATGATCTGGTGCTGGTGCGCAACAGCCGAGGCGAGGTGCCGGCGGTCTGCGTCTGCGACAGCTTCAGCGTCCCCGAAAACGTGCTTGAGCAGTTGCAGAAAATGTACGGCGGGAAGACCCTGAAGTGGGTCATCGGAAGCGTTGAGTTCCTGCGCTGGGAGCAGGAGAAGGAGGAAGCGAAATGAAAAAGTATGTGCCCATTGTGACCGACGACCCGCAGGACAATGTGGAGGCGGCGCTGAACTTGGTGTTCATCAAGGACGAAGAGGTTTACGTCCGCGGCTATGGGCCGGCGCCTGACTTCTCAGACGCGACCCTGAGCAACGTGACGCGGGACATTCTGCAGAAGTACAGCCCCGAAACCTTAGAGAACGTACGCCTCAAAGACGATTTGGAGCTTTCGTGTGCGACCTCTGAGTGGCTGTTCGACGGCATTGATACGATTGAGGGCGTGGTTGCCCTGCTCTACACGATGGCGTGGGCCTTCGCAGAGACCAGAGAGCGCCTGCGGATGTACGAGGAGACGCGGCTCTCTCCGCTGGATCTGAAAGACCGGCTGATCGCGCCGTTCCAGAACGATATGTTCGCTATGGTCTGGGGAGCGTTCAAGAAGTTGTACCCAGACAAGGACTGCGAGATTTACTGGGAGCCGCAGATCCGCGACGAAGAGGATGGCAAGCCCGTGTACGGCCTGACTGACTTTGCCGATGATGGATCTGTTGCTGTCTTCGTCAAGCCGAGCCTTGAGGTCGCCAACGCGGTCGAAATCCTTGCACACGAACTTGCCCATGTAGCGGTCGGCATTGAGCACGACCACGACGAGGTCTGGCAGGAGGCGTTCGACAAGATTTTCGAGGAGTACAATCGCATTGGAAGTCAGATGTTCCCCAACGGGGAGCAGTGCGTGATGGACGACCCTGATGAAAAGTGAGCTGCGGTTTTCGTGGCCTGATACTGGAGAGCTGTCGGTGCGTATCAACGGAAACGAGTCGGCAGCTCTCCGTTTCTTTCCATCGGAAGAGGCCATCATAGACGGCCTGCGTAAAAACGGCGTAGAGACCGCGTACGACGATTTTGCAGATACCCACCCACACACCCACGGAAATGAAACGGACACGTTACTGACGGTTTCAGGCGATTCCTGACGGTGTCCCGACTTCACAATCACATTTACTGGTGGTATAATCACAAATACAGAGGCTTTGCGAACGCTTTTGGCCTCTTTGATAACGGAGGAAATGACTATGACAACAGGCGAGCACGGTGGCTACGAGGCCGCCGCACGACAGTACAACGACTGCATCCGCGCCGGCCAGATCGCGCAGGCTGTCGAATGGCTGATGGAGATGGCTGAGATCCTTGAGAGCGAGAAGCGATACACCGATGCCCTGAAGCTGGGAATGCTGACGTTCTACTTCGCCACGAGCGGCGTGTACGCCGAGCCGATCATTGAGGATCGCCTCGCAAAGCAGATTTACCGCATAGTCTGGGAGACGCACCTGACACTCCATGAGCGCGAGGAGCTGTTCCTCGACACGATCCGCGACGACACGCTACCAGAGCATATCATGTCAGCCAAGGACTGCGCGTACATCTTCGACGTCTGCGCTGCCGGCAGGGTGGAGGACGCGAGAGAAATGCTGGGCCGATTCGTGACGGCTCACGTTGCAAAGTAAATACAGAAGCGGAAAGCAAAAAGAGGCACGGACGTTGCTCTCGACGCTCGCACAGGGCCCGTAACAACTCCCCACCCATGAGAGCAGCCGACAGTGCCGCTATGAATGAAGTCTTTACCCCGGTGTACGAGTGCCAATACATCACGAAGGAGTAAAGAAAATGAACAGAAATCTGAACGAGGCAATTTTCGACATCGCAAAGGTGGAGGCCATCATGTTTGCTTTCGAGAATACCTATCTGGAGCTGGATGTGGCGCCGGCTGACAGAGCGCGAGCCGACATGGCGACGGATGCCTTCTATGCCCTTTTGGATGCCATCAGGAAGGTGTCGGATGACCTCGACCGTCTGGCTGGAGATTGCCGAGTGGTGGATGCCATCTACGCCGTCAACGATGTTCGGCGGCGCGTTGGCACCTTGAAAACCGAAGACTGAGTAGGAAAGAGGCCGGGGTTTTCCCGGCCTCTTTGCTGTCTTGCCACAAAATATGTATAACATATTGACTTTGAGGTATAATGTGATATAATATACTCAAAGAAATTAAAGGAGTGATTTCAGATGGCGAAAGTATCAACCAGCATTTCCATTGACGCCGATGTGAAAGCACAGGCTCAAGCTCTGTTCGCAGACTTCGGCCTTGACCTGTCCACCGCAATCAACATCTTCCTGCGGCAGTCGATCCGCGAGAATTGCATCCCGTTTTCCATTCAGCGCGAGGTTCCCAATGCGGACACCATCGCCGCTATGCGGGAAGCTGATGACATGGTAAACCACCCTGAGCAGTATGAGACCTTCCACAGTATGGAAGACCTGAAGAGGGCTTTGGAGGCATGAAGTACGATGTGAGGATGTCCACCCGCTTCAAGAAGGATATGAAGTTGGTGCAGAAACGTGGGTACGACCAGAGGCTTATTTTCGAGGTGATCGAATTGCTTGCCAACGGCATGAAGCTCGACGAGAAGTACAAAGACCACCTCCTGACCGGCGATTACGGCGGTTTCCGTGAGTGCCATATCACGCCCGATTGGCTGCTGGTGTACCAGTACAGGGAGCAGGAGCTTTTGCTGCTGCTGTCCAGAACTGGAACCCACAGCGACCTGTTCTGAACTATGGAGCAGGCGGCGATGACGTACAAGGGGTATTCGGCAAGGCCCGAATACTCCGCCGCGGACGGGGCCTTCTTCGGAAGGCTCCTCGGCATCAACGACTTAGTGAACTTCGAGTCCGCAAATGCAGAGGGCTTGGAGGAAGAGTTTCATAAGGCAGTGGACGACTATCTGGCGTTCTGCTCCGAAATAGGGAAGCAGCCCCAGACCCCCACCGTCTGAAAATACGAGAAAGATTGCAGAATGTGGCGCGGCGGTCTTGACTGCTGCGCCTTGCATCTGCAAAGTATGGAGGGAACGATGAATTACTATGCAGAAAATCCGAAAATCATGCTTCGCGTGAGCATCGGTGACGCCATGTTTATCTCCTGATTCCAGATAATTAAAATACGCAGAGATCTGACGGATCTCGTCAAAGGAGTTTTTTTGTGTTTGAAGTGATCAAGACCGAGGGGAACGCCCGCCGGGGCGTATTTACCTGTCCCCACGGCACTGTCCAGACCCCTGTCTTTATGAACGTGGGCACCCAGGGGGCCATCAAGGGGGCGGTGTCCGCCCACGATCTGAAGGAGATCGGCTGTCAGGTGGAGCTGTCCAACACCTACCATCTGCACCTGCGCCCCGGGGACGGGGTGGTCCGGGAGATGGGGGGGCTGCACCGCTTTATGCAGTGGGACGGCCCGATGCTCACCGACAGCGGCGGCTTTCAGGTGTTTTCCCTGTCCGGGCTGCGGAAGATCACCGAGGCGGGGGTGACCTTCGCCTCCCATATCGATGGGCGGCGCATCTTCATGGGGCCGGAGGAGTCCATGCAGATCCAGTCAAACCTGGGCAGCGACATCGCCATGGCCTTTGATGAGTGCATCGAAAACCCCTCGCCCCGGGAGTATGTCCAGGCCTCTGTGGAGCGCACCACCCGCTGGCTGGAGCGGTGTATCACCGAGCACGCCCGCCTCAATGCACAGCCGGACTGCGTCAACCCCGGTCAGATGCTCTTCGGCATCAACCAGGGTGGGACCTATGCGGACATCCGGCAGCAGCACATGGAGCGCATCGCCCAGCTGGACTGCGACGGCTTTGCCATCGGCGGGCTGGCGGTGGGGGAGCCCACCCAGGTGATGTACGACATCATCGACGCGGTGGAGCCCAGTATGCCCAAGGACAAGCCCCGGTACCTGATGGGGGTGGGGACGCCCTCCAACATCATCGAGGGCGTGGCCCGGGGCGTGGACTTCTTTGACTGCGTCATGCCCGCCCGCAACGCCCGCCACGGCAAGCTGTACACCTGGAAGGGGACCATCAACATCAAAAATGAGAAGTTCAAGCTGGATCCCCGTCCCATCGACGAGACCTGTCAGTGTCCCGCCTGCCGGAGCTTCTCCCGTGCCTACCTCCGGCACCTGCTGACCGCGGGGGAGATGCTGGCCATGCGCCTGGCTGTGCTCCACAATCTGCACTTCTATAACGAACTGATGGCCCGCATCCGCCAGGCCCTGGACGAGGGGAACTTCGAGTCCTTCCGCCGGACCTATTCCGGCCTGCTGGACCGTCCCGCCCAAGAGTGAAGAAATTTTAGAAAAGCACTTGCAAACTGTACAGAAATCAGATATACTTGTAAGGACGCATTTTTACATTATTTTTTTGGAGGGAATCAACCAGTTATGGAAAGTATGATTATGATCGTTGCGATGCTCGCAATGCTCTACTTCTTTATGATCCGCCCCGAGAACAAGCGGAAAAAGGAAGCGCAGAATATGCGGGATTCTCTGACCGTGGGTGACGTGATCACCACCATCGGCGGCATCACCGGCACCATCTGCACGGTGAAGGAGAACACCATCGTGATCGAGAGCGGTGTGGACCGCGTCCGGATCGAGCTGACCAAGTGGGCGGTCTCCAGCAAGACGGCCCAGGCGGAGGAAGCCGCGCACTGAGCCGGCGCCCCGGAAATTTTTTGACAAGCTGACAAGCCCTCCCCGCATAGGATCCTGTGAAGAACGGATCTGCGGGGAGGTTTTTTTATGGCTCAGACCAGACGGGAGAAGAAATCGGAGGAGACGGGCGCCCTTTGGCTGGCAGTGATGCGGGAGATGCTCCGTGGCAGCGGCGTGGCGGTGGCCGTAACCCTGCTCGCGCTGCTAGCCTGCGCGCTGCTGGTCTCCAACGGGACCATTGGTGAGGAGATGATGGACCGGGCGGTGCTGGCGGTGTGCGTGCTGGGCAGCCTGACCGGCGGGCTGACGGCAGTGCGCCGGATCAGGCGCAGCCCCCTGCCAGTGGGGCTTGGAGTGGGAGGCTGTCTGTTCCTGCTGCTGCTGTCGGCGGGATGCCTGCTCTCCGGCTCCGCCTCTGTATCCAATGACGGGGCCCTGATCCTTCTGTCCTGCTGCTGCGGCGGGGCCATGGCCGGGGTGCTGGGAGCCCGCCCGAATCGGAAGCGTCGGCGGCAGAGTACGAAAAAAACGTAAATGAATGATTGAAATGACCGGTCGGATATGGTATAATAAACTCAAATTGATGCAAGGCTCCGGCCTCGCAGGGATTTAGGAGGAATTTTCCAATGAAGCACATTCAGACTTTGAACGGCGCCACTCTGAAGGCCAGTGCGGCCAAGGGCGGCTGCGGCGAGTGCCAGACCTCTTGCCAGTCCGCTTGCAAGACTTCCTGCACGGTCGCCAACCAGAAGTGCGAGAACCAGTAATTTTTACGGTCGCTTGAAAAGGGCAGGTGTCAGCCTGCCCTTTTTCATGCGCGAAACACCCCGCCCCGGATGGGCGGGCAGAAAGGAATTTGTTTGCCATGATCCATACCTTTACCGCCCTGGGACAGTACCTGGTGGCGGATGTGAACAGCGGTGCGGTCCATGTGCTGGACCGGATGAGTTATGATCTGCTCTCTCTGCTGGAGAAAGAGGAGACCATGGGGGAGACCTGCCCCCGTGAGATCCGTGAGCGGCTGACGCAGTATTCTGACCAGGAGGTGGATGAGACCTGGGAGGAGCTGCGGAGCCTTCAGGAGGCCGGCCTCCTGTTTTCCAGCGACGACTATCTGGACCCGGAGGCCGCCATGGAGCTGCCCAAGCAGGCCGTGGTCAAGGCCCTCTGCCTCCATGTCTCCCACGACTGCAACCTGCGCTGCCGGTATTGCTTCGCGTCCACCGGCGACTTCGGCACCGGCCACCGCATGACCATGGACTTCGAGACCGCCAAGCAGGCCATCGACTGGGTGGTGAAAAAGTCTGGCAAGCGCCGGAACATCGAGGTGGACTTCTTCGGCGGTGAGCCCCTAATGGCCATGGATACTGTGAAAAAGACGGTGGAGTACGCCCGCTCTCTGGAGAAGGAGCATGACAAGGTGTTCCGATTCACCATCACCACAAACGGGATGCTCCTCAGTGACGAGAACATCGACTACATCAACCGGGAGATGTCCAACGTGGTGCTCTCTCTGGATGGCCGGAAGGACGTCAACGACCACATGCGCCCCACCGCAGGCGGGAAGGGAAGCTATGACGTCATTGTTCCTAAATTTCAGAAGCTGGTGGCCGGACGCGGCACCAAGGACTACTATGCCCGGGGCACCTTTACCCGGGAAAACCTGGACTTTGCCCAGGATGTGATGCATCTGGCCTCTCTCGGCTTCCGCCATGTATCGGTGGAGCCGGCCAGTGGTCCTCTGGATGACCCCTTTGCCATCAAAGAGGAGGATCTGGACCAGGTTGATGCGGAGTACGAGAAGCTGGCCCGTGAGCTCATGGGCCGGAAGGATGTGAACTTCTTCCACTTTAATGTGGATCTGGCCCAGGGGCCCTGCGTCATCAAGCGCCTGCGGGGCTGCGGAGCGGGCTGCGAGTATGTGGCCATCACCCCGGACGGCGACATTTACCCCTGCCACCAGTTTGTGGGGAAGGAGGAGTACCGCATGGGGAATGTGTTTGACGGCTCCTTCGACATGGACATCTCCGGCCAGTTTGCCAAGCAGAACATCTACACCCGTCCCGCCTGCCGGGAGTGCTGGGCGCGCTTTTATTGCAGCGGCGGCTGCTCCGCCTCCAACCTGCTGGTGAACGGTGACATAAGTCTGTCCAACGAGGTGGCCTGCAAAATGGAGCGGAAGCGTCTGGAGTGCGCCATTGCGCTGAAGGCCATCGCTGCCGGCATGGGGGAGACCGGAAATACAAACCGTAATTATACAGATTGTAATCAATGCGAGTCCTGCCGGTAAATTCGAAACCATTGATTTTTAACATTTTTCGAATGATTTTCACATAAATTCAATATTTCATCAAGAAAGAACGCCGCAGATTCCTGCGGCGTTCTTTCTTGGTTTCTTGAATTTACATAACGCAATTTACATAATATATTTACAGAATTGACGAATTTTATGAAAATGAAGAAAATCCCTTGCGTGAATGGAGCAGGCGCGATATAGTAATAGCAGAAAGAAAAATTTGCCTGCTCCTGTTTCACCATGGACAGGGCTGCGGGCCACGCGTCTATTTCCCGCTCCTGTCTCATAAGGTATATGGGAGAGGTGAGTGCCATGAGCCAACGGGACGGAATGAGAGTGGAACAAGCACTGGGCCGCCTGGGCCCGCTGGCCATCCTGGGGAGCGCCTTTCTGCTGGGCGGTCTCCTGGGGGCTGCACTGGTCAGTATGATCGCGCAGCCCGCGGCGGAAGCGCTGTCCGCCTATCTGCGGGATTATCTGACCGCTGGGCAGGCAGGTAAAGTGGCCGTGGGCTTCTGGCCTATGCTGTGGGAGCAGGGACGGTTTTTCTTTGGGGTCTGCGTTCTGGGGCTCACGGCCCTGGGTACAGTGGGGATCCCCGTCCTCTTCGGGGCGCGGGGATTTTTGTTTGCCTTTTCGGTGGCGGGCTTCTGCCGGGCCTTCGGTCCGGTTGGGCTGGGACCGGCCCTGTTCCTTTTCGGCCTTCCCGCCTTTCTCTGGGGGCCTATCCTGTTTCTGGCGGGGACCCAGAGCATGGAGGGTTCCGTAAGCCTGTTTCGACGGGCAATGGGGGGCGGGAGAGAGCCGCTTCCCTTCGGGCCGCTCTATTGGGAGCGTCTGGCCCTCTGGGGACTGGGGCTGTTCCTGTGTGTTGTGCTGGAATTTCTGGCCGCGCCCGCGCTGCTGTCTGCCTCAGCCCGGTTTGTGCTATAATTGGAATCAATATGTGAGGGAGTTGTCTGTGTGTCTGAACTGCTGGACCTCTATGAGGACTATCTGAGAACAGAAAAAAAGGCGTCGGCCAACACGATCAGCTCCTATCTGCGGGATATGCATCAGTTCGAGGCCACTATGCTGGAGCAGGAGCTGGAGCTCACTGAGGTGCTGACCCAGGAGGTGGAGCACTACGCCGCCGGGCTGACCCGGAAGGGCCGCTCCGCTGCCACGGTGACCCGCTCCATCGCATCCATCAAATCCTTTTACAACTGCATGATCGCCCTGGGGATCATGGACCACAACCCGGCTAAAGGGGTGGCCCCGGCCAAGGTGGAGCGGAAGCTGCCCCAGATCCTGACAGGTAAAGAGGTGGAGCTGCTTCTGGAGCAGCCGGAGTGCACCGATTTGAAAGGCTATCGGGACCGGGCCATGCTGGAGCTGCTGTACGCCACTGGCATTCGGGTCAGTGAGCTGATCGCCCTGGACGTGGATGATTTGAATCTGTCCGCCGGGGTGCTGCGCTGCGCCAGTAAGGGAAAGGAGCGCGTCATCCCCCTATATCAAACGGCGGTGCGGGCTTTGAGCGAATATCTGCACCGGGTGCGCCCCCAGCTGGTGGAGTCCCCCAGCGAGACAGCCCTCTTCGTCAACATGAGCGGAGACCGCATGAGCCGCCAGGGCTTTTGGAAGCTCATTAAGTACTATCAGGAAAAGGCGGGGATCGAAAAGGACATCACGCCCCATACCCTCCGCCACTCCTTTGCCGCCCATCTGCTGGAGAACGGGGCGGATCTGCGCTCCATCCAGGAGATGCTGGGCCATGCGGATATCTCCTCCACCCAGATCTATTCCAGGCTGCTGAATCAGAAGCTCAGGGACGTCTACCACAAGGCCCATCCCAGGGCGTGACGACTGCCGCTGTGCTTCAGGGGTGTGAGATCGTGGGTTGACAAGAGATGCACCCCTGTGATATAGTCCCAGCAGAACACATTAGAGAGGAGGCGGAACGATGCGCAATACCGCTTGCTGAGGCATGATAGAAGAAAGAGAGGGTCCAACGGGCCCTATTCTGTCATGCCGCCGCGAGAGGGTATTGTCCATTCCGCCGTCTGATCGTCGTATCTGCGCCCCCGGTCTCTTGACCGGTGGGCGTCCTGTCGGTCTGCCGCAAGGAAGGATGATCCTTCTTTGCGGCTTTTTTGTGGAACAAACATAGAACAGACAGGAGGGTATGACGATGTCACAGATCACCATTCAAGATCTTTCCTTTACCTATGAGGGGGACCACGTCCCCGTCTTTCAGCACCTGGACCTTCAGCTGGACACCCGCTGGAAACTGGGGCTTGTGGGCCGCAATGGCCGGGGCAAGACAACTCTGCTCCGTCTGCTGGAGGGGAGCCTGTCCGGCGGCGGAGTCCTCACCCGGCCAGACCGCACCATCTATTTTCCACGCCTGGTGGCGGAGCCGGAGCGGCCGGCCCGGGAGATCCTGCTGGAAGGGATCCCGTGGGAGGAGGAGTGGATGCTCCTGCGGGAGCTGAACCGCCTGGGGCTGGACGAGGACATTCTGGACCGCCCGTTTTCCTCCCTCAGCGGCGGAGAGCAGACCCGGGCCGGGCTGGCCCGGCTGTTCTGCCAGGAAGACGGGTACCCCATGCTGGACGAGCCTACCAACCACCTGGATGAGGCCGGACGCACCCTCACAGCCCGGTACCTCCGGGGGCTGGACCGCGGCTTCCTTCTGGTGTCCCACGACAGGGCCTTTCTGGATGCCTGCACCGACCACACGCTGGCTCTGAACCGCACTGGCCCTGAGCTGGTCCAGGGGAACTTTTCCGTCTGGTACCAGGAAAAAGAGCGCAGGGACCGGCGGGAGACCGCGCGAAATGAGGCCCTGCGGGGAGAGATCCGCCGCCTGGAGCAGGCGTCCCGCCGGACCTCCCTCTGGTCCGACCGGGTGGAGCAGAGCAAGTATGGCAGCCGAAATTCCGGACTGCGTCCGGACCGGGGCTACTTGGGGCACAAGTCCGCAAAGCTGATGCAGAGGGCAAAGAATCTGGAGACCCGCCAACAGAGGGCCATCCAGGAAAAGACCGCGCTGCTTCAGGATGTGGAGCGGGCGGACAGTCTGAAGCTGTGCCCCCTTCGGCACCACAGCCAGCGGCTTCTGGAGGGCCGTGACCTGGTGGTCCTCCACGACGGAAGGCCGGCAAACTTCCCGGTCCGCTTCACACTGGAGCATGGTCAGCGGCTGTGCCTGAGCGGCGGCAACGGAAGCGGAAAGACCAGTCTGCTCCGCCTGGTTCTGGGAGAAGAGCCGGAGCACATTGGGAGCCTTTGGCGGGCCTCCGGGCTCACCATCTCCTATGTTCCCCAGAGGGCGGACCGGCTCTGCGGCTTCCCAGCTGCCCTGGCGGAGGAGCAGGGCCTGGACCGCACCCAATTTTTTACTGTCCTGCGGAAGCTGGATTTTTCCCGGCTCATGCTGGAGCGGGATATGACGGAGTACAGCGCGGGCCAGCAGAAGAAGCTCCTGCTGGCCGCAAGCCTGTGCCAGAGCGCACACCTCTATGTGTGGGACGAGCCGCTGAACTATATCGACCTGTTTTCCCGCATCCAGCTGGAGGAACTGATTTTAGAATATCAGCCTACGATGCTTCTGGTGGAGCATGACCGCACCTTCTGCCGCCGGGTGGGAACAGACTTCCTTTTGCTGGATGCTGAGTGAGGGACTTGAGAGGACCCCATGATAGAACCAGGCCAGGGAGGGCGTATTGCACCCTCCCTGGCCTGGTTTAGTTAAAAGTAAAAGCGAAAAAGACAGATCCGTCAGACTCCGCTATCCTCCGTCTGCCAGCCCTTGCACACATCGATCCAGCCCTCACAGTGGGAATATTCCGTCAGCTCGTCACAGGTGAGCTCGATGGCAGAGTTGGAACTGCCCGCCGCGGGGAACACGGTACCAAAACGCTTTAGGGACACATCCAGATAGGTCCGCACCCCCTCCGGATTGGCGAAGGGACACACACCGCCCACCGTGTGGCCGGTCATCTCCCGGGCCTGCTCCTGGGTGAGCATCTTGGCCTTGGTGTGGAAGAAGTGCTTATATTTGCTGTTGTCGATCTTGGCGTCCCCGGCGGCTACGATGAGCACACAACCGTCATTCACCAGGAAGGACAGCGTCTTGGCGATGCGGGCGGGGATGACCCCCACCGCCTGAGCGGCCAGCTCCACAGTGGCGCTGGAGACGGGAAACTCTAAAATGTCTCCCTCCCGGCCCAGAGGGCGGAAGTAGTCCCGCACTCTCTCGATGGACATTCCTCAGCCCTCCAGCTTTTTGGAGGTCTTGGACAGGAAGCGCTCATCGGTGATGATAAAGCGCTCATGGGTGCCCTGGCCGATCAGGCCCTTCTCGTCGTAGGCGGCCACCTTCAGCTCGATACGCTTGCCGTCCACCAGGGTGATCTCACTCTCGGCCCACACCTTGATGCCGACAGGGGAGGCGGAGTCGTGGCTCACACACAGCTTGGTGCCCACGGTGCTCTGGCCGGGCTCCAGGTGTGGGGCGATGGACTTCCAGGAGGCCTCCTCCATCAGGGCGCACATAAACGGGGTGCCAAAGACGGGCAGAGCGCCGGAGCAGGCGGCCTGGGCGGTATTCGCCTGGCTCACCACAGTCTCGGCGCGGCCCTTCATTCCAACTTCAATGGACATATCGGTCATTTCTCCTTTGTTGATTCCATTTGTCCCGTCGGGACAAGTTATTTTACTCCTCTTTTCAACAAAAAGCTAGTCTCCTGTCCGAATTTCGTACAGCGAGTTGAGGACTGCCCAGTTCTGTGGGAAGGGGCGCATCAGATTCCAGTAGCCCACGCCGTACAGCTCCAGCTCCGCGGCCAGGGCCAGCTTGGAGCGGATGCTCCTAGCGTCCTCGAACCAGACCTCATGCTCCTGCCCCTGTCCGTCCACATAGCGGAACCACGGGGCCTGCGCCCTGGGGTCGAAGCGGATGGCGGCGTAGTGCCGGGCGGCCAGGGCGACGGCCTCCGGATTGGACAGGGAGCGGGCCTGGCTTCCCTGTGGCGCGGAGAGGAGCCAGTCGTAGCCGTAGTTGGGGATGCCCAGCCAGATTTTTTCCGCCGGGACCTCTGTAAGGGCATACTCCGCCACACGCCGCACCTGATCCAGAGGGGCCACCGCCATAGGAGGGCCGAAGGCGTAGCCCCACTCGTAGGTCATCAGGAGGACCCCGTCCGCCGCTTCCCCCAGGCCGCGGTAATCATGGCCCTGGTACAGTTCTCCCTGCTGACAGGCGGAGGTTTTGGGCGCCAGGGCGGCCAGCAGGGGATACCCCAGGGGCTCCAGACGCTCCCGCAGTAGGAAGAGGAATCGGACATAGTTTTGGGCGTCCTCGGGGAAGATGGACTCCAGATCTACATCGATCCCGCGGTACCCATTTCGGTGCAGGAGTTCCATCAAATGATCCGCCAGGCGTGTCCGGGCCTCTGGGCTGGACAGAAGGGCATGGGCCAGCTCGCCGGAGAAGCTGTCCGCCTCCGTGAGGTTGGCCAGGTGTAGCAGGGGACGGACCCCCATGACCTGGGCCGCCGCCACCATGGCGTTGTCCGACAGAGGGATCAGATCCCCGCGGACGGTGGGCCGGTAGGTGAAGGGGGCGAGGCTGCTGAGGAAAGGGAGGGTCCGCTGGAGCAGGGCGGGGGCGATGTTTGGATAGGCATATCCGTTCACGGAGAGCACGCCCTGTTTTTCCTGCTGATAGGTGAGGACCAGCTCCTGTCCGGGGTAGATCCGGTCGCCCCCCTCCAGGCCGGGGTTGTTGCGCAGCAGCTGCCGCAGCGGGACCCCGGCGTTCCGGGCGATGGAAAACAACGTGTCACCGGACCGGACGGTATAGGTGGAACGGGGATACTGGATCACCAGCGTCTGCCCCACTACCAACTGGGAAGGATCTGGAAGCTGATTGTCCTGGATGAGCCGGGACATGGGGACGCCGTACTGATAGGCCAGTTCATACAGGGTGTCTCCCGGCCGAACCACATGGATATCCATAAAAAACTCCTTTCCAGCGGATTTCAAATCAATGTGATGAAATCCTGCCTGGCGTAACCCACTGTTCCGTAGTAGTCCACCAGATACCAGTCCCCAGTGCTGTTCCGAACGGTCAGTGGCGCACCGTCAGGGGCCTGGACCAGGATGGGGGCGTCCAGCTCCGGCCGGGCCCGGATGTTCAGTACTCCCCAGTCCACGTCCACCTGCCCGGAGCGGCTGGGCTGCGGCAGCAGAAATGGGATGTCAAAGTAGTCGGTCAGAGAGATGACCAGATTTTTGGCCACCGCGTCCAGGCTGCTTTTGATCCACGCCGCGTCCTCCGGATTGTCGTGGTAGCCCAGCTCCAAAAAGGCGGAGGGAGCCCGGACCCGGCGCACTTCTCCCAAAGTGGTGGTGGGCTGGGCCTGGACCAGTTCTGGAAGGGGATAGATCTCCTTCAGATTGTTGGCGATAATGGTGGCAGCCCGCTCTCCCTCCTGACTGCCCGGATAATAGAACACCAGGATCCCCCGCACCTGGCCGTACTGCCCCTCCGGCGCGGCGTTGGAGTGCAGGGCCAGATGGAGGTCGTAGTTCCCCCTGTTGGAGGCGGCGATGGAGGATGCGGCTGTCATCTCCGGGGTGTTTCGGACGTACCGGATGCCGGAGGCATCCAGGTAGGGGACCATTTTGTCCGCCAGCAGGTTCATATACTGCTCCTCAGTGCCGCCGTTGACGTATTCGTTTTTCTCCTGGGTGGAAGGAGAGAGATAGATGATTGGCATAAGTTACAATACCTCCCGTTTGTTTGTATCCTATGCCAGGGAGCGGGCTTCGGTGCCCCGGATGCCGGCGCCTTGCGGATCCTGTGTAAAAAAATGGGCTCAGGGGCTTGACAAAATGAGATGACAGCTGTAACCTAAGCACATAGGTTACAATTGTCGCCCATTCGGGCCGAGGGACCCTGAGCATGGGGGAATTTTCAGGAGGGATCAGACATGAAGGAACTGGCGGCAAGAATCTCCGGCGCGGAGCTGGATGTACTGGAGGTGCTGTGGCAGGCGGAGGGGCCCATGCCCATCGCGGACGTCCGGGGGGCGCTGGAGCAGTCCCACAGCTGGGACAGCTCCACAGTCAAGACGCTCCTGCGCCGCCTGTGTGAAAAGAAGGCGGTGGAGGCGGAGAAACGGGAGGTGTTTTATTACCGGCCCCTGCTCTCCCGGCGGGAGTACCAGATCTGGTCCACCCGCTCCCTGATCGACAAGGTGTACCGGGGCAGCGCCCGGAGTCTGGTGGCCGCCCTGGTAGAGCGGTCCCAGCTGAGCCGGGAGGATCTGGCGGAGCTGCGCGCCGTCCTCTATCCGGAGGAGGAACAGGACCATGGTTGACGGTCTGCTCCGCCTGCTCTCCCTGTCCCTCTCCGGGGCGCTCCTCACCGGGGGGACGGCGCTGCTGGCCCGGCTGCTGCGGGGGAGGATCTCCCGGACCGCGGCCTATTATCTCTGGCTGCCGGTACTGATGCGGCTGCTGTGCCCCTGGGGGCTCTCCCACACCCTGATGGACCGGGCGGTCTCCTCCGCTGTGGGGGAGGGGATAGCGGTTTCCGTATCTCTTGCGCCGGAGGAAGGCGCGGATGATCCAGAGCACCCATCAATTCTGCCGGAGGTCAGCGGGGGAGAGACAGCCGCCGGGGCGGCCCTGTACCTGTGGGGGGCGGGCTTCGCCGCCGTGGCCGTCTGGCAGGGGACGGGTTACTTCTGCCTTTGCCGCCGGCTCAGGGCGGACGGTCACAGGCCGGAGCCGGAGCTCGCCGGGCTCTATGTCCGGGCCTCCGCCGGGGCGCGGCGTCCCCCGGAGCTGCTTCAGAGCGCCGCCATCCCCGTCCCCTTGGTGGTGGGACTGCTGCGTCCCAGGATCCTGCTTCCGGAGCGGGAGCTGAGTCCGGAGCAGTGGGAGGGGGTCCTGACCCACGAGCTGGTCCACTGGAGGCGGCATGATCTTTGGATCAAGTGGCTGGCCGTCCTGGCCCGGGCGGTCCACTGGTTCAATCCGGCGGTGTGGTGGCTGGTCTGCCGGCTGGAGCAAGACTGTGAGCTGTCCTGCGACGAGCAGACGGTCCGCCGCTGGGACAGCCCCCGCCGGGCGCGGTACGGAGAGCTGCTGCTGATCCTGGCCGCCGGAGGAGACTCTGGCTTTGGAGGGGTCTCCCTGTCCCTGAGTTCCCCAAAACAACGCTTGAAAGAGAGGTTGATCTGCATGATGACGCAAAAACGGTACGGAAGGCCCGCCGCCCTGCTGGCGGCGTCCGCCGGTCTGGCTGTGGTCCTGTCCTCCGCAGCGCTGGGGGCCTACGCCGGGCCTGCCCACCAGACAGCTCCCGCTTCAGAGGAGACCCCGGAGGCCCTGTCCTGGCCCCTGGAAACGGACGGCTCCGTGACCCTCTCCGCCCTGTACGGCAGCCGGGTGCATCCGGCCACCGGGAAAACCACATCCCACAGCGGCATCGACATCCCACGGGACGCCGGGACTCCTGTGCTGGCCGCGGCGGACGGGACGGTGGAGGAGGCCGGCTTTGACGCTGAGGATGGGCGCTACGTCGTGCTCCGCCACGGGTCCCTGACCACGAAATACTGTCACCTCCAGGAGGTAGACGCCGCTGGAGGCGAACAGGTCCAAACCGGAGACGCCATCGGGCGGGTTGGCAGCACCGGACAGAGCACCGGCCCTCATCTCCACTTTGAGGTGGCGCTGGACGGCGCGGCACAGGACCCGCTGAGCTATTTAGAGCACACCGGGACTGACGTCCTCTGAGGATAACAAGACGCCTGCTGAACGGCCCACACGGCCGCCCAGCAGGCGCTGTTTTGTTTTAAGAGAGAGACGGCCTTTCCAGCAGGAATGCCTGATAGGGCCGGTCCAGATGATAGCCCAGCTTTTCCGCCAGGGCCACGGAGCGCAGGTCATGGGCGTCCCAGCTGGGATACAGGCCCCGGTCCAGGCAGTCCAGAATGAGCCGCGCCCCACAGGCCAGGGCCAGCCCCCGGCGGCGGAGGTCCGGTCTGGTGTCAATCTCGATCTCAATGCCGCCGTCATAAACCGTATAGGAGGCGGCTCCGGCCACGGGGACGCCGTCCCACAGAGCCAGTACACCCAGCCCACGGCGGACAAAATCCGCCCCGTCCCGAAAATTGCCGCACAGGTCCCTGGACCACGGCTGGGACATCAGGAGGGGAATGTGAGCGGCGCGGATCGGGGAGAGGATAACCCCCTCCGGCAGGGTGGCGGCGCAGTCTGCCAGCCAACTCCGGTCAAAGACGTCCGGCTCCTTGCGGATGGCGTAGCGGAGGAAGGGGACGGCCCGCGTCCCCCAGACGGACCGGATCACCGGGATCCAATCCATTGTCCGGGGGACCAGGATGGGGCGGTCCGCCTGGGCGGCCAGAGTCCGGGAGGGAAATCCCGCCAGAAAACAGAAATCTCCTACGGCGCATAGGGCACTCACCGGCGGCGGTCCCCCTTCTGCCACGACTTGCCCCATGTGCCCCTGGAGGCAGGTCCAGACCATGGTCTCCTCCCAGCCGTCAAACAGGCCGGTCAATCCGTTTTCCACAGTTCTTCCCTCCAAACATCATAAAGCAAGGGTAGAGGAGAACCTCTGCCCTTGCTGCAATTCCAAATGGCTTCACCCCGCCAGGTGCATGACCTGGAGCAGGAGGATCCAGCTGAGCCCGTAGTAGGACACCACCGCCACCAGATCGTTCACCGTGGTGATCAGGGGCCCGGAGGCCACTGCGGGATCCACATGGATCTTTTTGAAAAACAGTGGGATCAGCGTGCCCACCGCGCTGGAGATCACCATGGCCAGCAGCAGCGAGACGCCGATGCAGCCGGAGATGGCGAAGGAGGCCCACAGGCCCTTGCCCTTGACCACCCAGATGAAAAGGCCAATGGCTCCGAAGGAGGCCGCCCCGAGGAGAAGCCCGTTTGCAAATCCGATCCGCATCTCTTTGACCACCAGACCGAATTTCTGACGGGCGGTCAGGTTCTCGTCCATCAGCACCCGGATGGTCACAGCCAGGGACTGGGTGCCCACATTGCCCGCCATGTCCAGGATCAGGGACTGGAAGCTCATAATGAGAGGGAGCTGGGACACTACCTGCTCAAAGACACCCACCACAGAGGATACCACCAGACCCAGAGCCAGCAGGACGAACAGCCAGGGGAGGCGTTTTTTCATGCTCTGTCCCAGGGGTTCGGCCAGATCCTCCTCCGCGGTCAGACCGGCCAGCATGGCGTAGTCCTCGCCCATCTCGTCGTCCACGACCTGAATGATGCTCTGGGCGGTGATCGCGCCCAGCAGGCGGTTCTGGTTGTCCAGAACGGGGATCAAGTCCTCAGAATAGTCCTTCAGCTGCTCAATGCAGTCATCAATGGACTCATGGCCGTAGACATAAGGGTAGGAGGTCCTGATCAGCGAAGAAAATTCCGTGTCGGGACGGGCGATGATCAGCTCCTTCAAGTCGATGGCGCCGCAGAACACACCGTTCTGGTCGGAGACGAAGAGGGTGGAGATGTTGTCGTTCTCAGACGCCTGCTGGATCAGGGCGCTCATGGCCTGCTTCACCGTGAGGTCCGTCTGGATAGAAATGTAGTTCGTGGTCATTTTGCTGCCAATCTCATCCTCATCGAAGGACGCCATCAGCGCAAGTTCTTTTTGGGAGGTCTCATCCATGCACTCGATGAGATTGCTTCTCTGCTCCCGGTCCAGATGGGAGAGGATCTCCAGGGCGGAGTCGGACTCCATGTGCTCCACCGCCTGGGCTGCCTTGCGCAGGTCCATCTCGATCAGGTAAGTGTTGGCCTCTGCGCCCTCCACGCGCTCCAGGATGTTGGAGAGCATATCCGGCTCCAGAATGCGGTACAGCTTTTTCCGCTCGGCAGAGGTCAGGGCCGGAAGGACCTCCGCAATGTCTTTTTCATGGTAGTCCTCCAGACGCTCCCGCATCACGCTGGGAGAGATGGGACTGCGGATGATGGCGATGATCTCGCCGGTGTAGTCGGGCTTGGCGGAGACCATGCTCTCCACCGCTCTGTTCAGATTCTGCTCCATGTGCAGCGCCTCCTTTTCCATGTTCTTCGATCATGGGACCGGAAGCGGAAACAGGCGCCAGGGGCGTGTCAACAGAGCCGGACTGCCCCAGAACAGACCGGACTTCTGTACAGCGCCGCCCTCAGGGGACGCCGGGCTCCTGTTTCTGATCCCATGCTGCTCCTTCGACTATGACTGTCACAGCCGTCCATTCTGTTCACCTGCCTTATTTTTGTAAGCGTTCAAACACTGCGGTGAGACCCGCTGTGGTTTATTGTAACCTGTCCGGCCCAAAATATCAAGTAAAATCTATGTAACAGGTATGTTGATCTCAATCACGGCACAGCTGCTCCAGGGCGGATGGGTCCCGAAGCAGGATGCTGCGGTATTGCAGCGCCACCGTGCCGCTGTGTGCCCACCGGTTCAGGATCCGGCTGACGGTGACCCGGCTGACGGACACCGCAGCCGCAATGTCCTCCTGGGTGCATTGGACCGTCCCGCCGGAGGGAGAGTGGGAGAGGAGGTACCGGGCGATCCGCCACTCCGCCGGCCGAAAGGCCATGGCGTCCAGCTGCTCGGACAGCAGGCGCACCGTCCGTGCCAAGTACTTCATCATGGACAGGGCCAGCTCCGGATCTCCGGATACCGCCTGGGCGGCCAGCTCCCGGTCGATGGGGACCAGCTCACAGGGGGAGAGGGCCACGGCGGAGGAGACCCGGGGGAGCTTGTCAAAAAAGGACGCCTCGCCGAACAGACTGCCCGCCGGATAAATATTCAGTACCCGCTCCGCTCCATCGGCGGACTGGATATAGCTTTTGACCCGGCCGCTTTTCAGATAGTAGAAGCAGGTCGCTTCGGTGTTCTGAAGGTAAATGAGGTAGCCGGCAGAGCACCGGATGGGGGGGCGGCTCAGGGCGAAGGGAGCCCACAGCTGGGAAGGAAAATCCAGGGAGAGATCCATAGGTGAGACACCTCACAAAGAAATTTTATAAATTGTAACATGGTTTACATTCTTTTGACAAGGGGTCTGTCATACTGTGAGGCAAGCAACGGAATTGCTGACAGGAGGGTTTTTACATGGGAATGACAATGACACAGAAGATCCTGGCCAAGCACGCCGGGTTGGATACCGTGGAGGTGGGCCAGCTCATCGAGGCCAGGGTGGATATGGTGCTGGGCAACGACATCACCACCCCGGTGGCCATCACCGAGTTTGAGAAGGCTGGCTTCACCCGGGTCTTTGACCGGGACAAGATCTCCATCGTCCTGGACCACTATACCCCCTGCAAGGACATCAAATCTGCAGAGCTGTGTCTCCAGGCCCGGAACTTTGCTCATAAGCATCAAATTACCAATTTCTTTGATGTAGGCCAGATGGGTGTGGAGCACGCACTTCTGCCGGAAAAAGGCCTGTGCGCCCCAGGCGAGATCATTGTAGGCGCCGATTCCCACACCTGCACCTATGGAGCGCTGGGGGCCTTCTCTACCGGCATCGGCTCCACGGATATGGCCGCCGCCATGGCCACCGGCCTGCTGTGGTTCAAGGTCCCCGCCGCCATCAAGGTGGTGTTGAAGGGAAAGCTCCAGCCCATGGTCAGCGGCAAGGACGTCATCCTCCACCTGATCGGCCGGATCGGCGTGGACGGCGCTCTGTACCAGTCCCTGGAGTTCACCGGGGAGGGCGTATCCTCCCTGTCCATGGACGACCGCTTCACCATCTCCAACATGGCCATCGAGGCCGGCGGCAAAAACGGGATCTTCCCCGTGGATGAAAAGACCATGGAGTATATCAACGGCCGGGTGGACCGCCCCTGCGAGGCATTCCAGGCCGATCCTGACGCCGTCTATGCCAGCGAGGTGGTCATCGATTTGAATTCTCTGGAGCCCACCGTGGCTATGCCCCACCTGCCGGAGAACACCAGGACGGTGGGCGAGGTGGCCGGACTGCCCATTCAGCAGGTGGTCATCGGCTCCTGCACCAATGGCCGCATCAGCGACCTGCGGGCCGCCGCCGCCGTGTTCCAGGGCAAAAAGGTGGCGGATGGGGTGCGCTGCATCGTCATCCCCGCCACCCAGGACATCGTGCTCCAGGCCATGAAGGAGGGGCTGATCCAGACCTTCATCCAGGCCGGCTGCGCCGTCTCCACCCCCACCTGCGGCCCCTGCCTGGGCGGACACATGGGCGTGATGGCGGAGGGGGAGCGCACTGTCTCCACCACCAACCGCAACTTCGTGGGCCGTATGGGCCATGTGACCAGCGAGGTCATTTTGGCCTCTCCTGCTGTGGCCGCCGCCTCCGCTGTGGCCGGCTGTGTGGCAGATCCCCGCGCCTGAAGCGCACAGCGCTCCAGACGCAACGAGGAATGAGGAATCAATGCTGGCTTCGCCGGACGAATCAAAGCTTCCAACAGACCGCTCAATTCCTAACTCCTCATTCCTCATTCCTAATTCAAACGGAAAGGACTGTGGAACCTATGAAAGTATATAAGTACGGCGCCAACGTGGACACCGACGTGATTATCCCCGCCCGACATCTGAACGACCCGTCCCCGGCGGCTCTGGCCTCCCACTGCATGGAGGATATCGACCCCGACTTCGCCTCCACTGTGGAGACTGGAGACATTGTGGTAGCCGGACCCAACTTCGGCTGCGGCTCCAGCCGGGAGCACGCCCCCCTGGCCCTGAAGTCCTGCGGAGTGAAATGCGTCATTGCTCCCTCCTTCGCCCGCATCTTCTACCGCAATGCCATCAATATCGGCTTCCCCATTGTGGAGTGCGCCCAGGCAGCGGAGGAGATCCAGGCCGGGGACCAGGTGGAGGTTGATTTTGCCACCGGCATCATCACCGATTCCACACAAGGCAAGACCTGGCAGGCCGCGCCCTTCCCCGCGTTTATTGACGGCATCATCCAGAGTGGCGGCCTGCTCAATGCCCTGAAGGAGAGAGGGGTGGCGAAATGAACTATAAGATCGCGCTGATCCGGGGCGACGGCATCGGCCCCGAGGTAGTGGGCGAGGCCGTCAAGGTCATGGAGGCCATCGGAGAAAAATTCGGCCATACCTTTACTTACACTGACGTGCTCATGGGCGGCTGCGCCATCGACGCGGTAGGGAAGTCCTATCCCGACGGAACCGCCGAGGCCTGCAAAGCCTGCGACGCGGTGCTCCTGGGCGCTGTGGGTGGTCCCAAGTGGGGCCACGCCTCCGACCCGGAGAAGCGGCCGGAGACCGCCCTGCTGTCCATCCGCAGGGATCTGGGCCTGTATGCCAATCTGCGCCCCGCCGTCCTGCGCCCAGCCATGGCGGACGCCTGCCCCCTGAAAAAGGAGACAGCCGAAAAAGGGATCGACCTGATGATGGTCCGGGAGCTCACCGGCGGCATCTACTTCGGCAAGCGGGAACGTTATCAGACCGAGGACAGGGGAGAGGAGGCCGCCGACCGGATGGCCTACTCCCAGCTGGAGATCGAGCGCATCGGCCGCCGCGCCTTTGAGCTGGCCCGCCTGCGCCGTGGGAAGGTGTCCAGCGTGGACAAGGCCAACGTGCTGGAGACCAGCCGCCTGTGGCGCTCCGTCATGCACCGCCTGGCGGAGGAGTACTCCGATGTGGAGTATGAGGATGTTCTGGTGGACAACGCCGCCATGCAGCTGGTCCGGGATCCCGCCCAGTTTGACGTGGTGGTGACGGAAAATATGTTTGGCGACATCCTCTCGGATGAGGCCAGCATGATCACCGGCTCCATCGGTCTGCTGCCATCCGCATCCATCGGTGACACAGCCCCCGGGCTGTATGAGCCCATCCACGGCTCCGCCCCTGACATCGCCGGCCAGGACAAGGCCAACCCCATCGCTGCCATCCTGTCCGTGGCCATGATGTTCCGTTACTCCTTCCACCTGCCCGACGAGGCCCAGGCCATCGAGGACGCAGTGGACGCAGTGCTGGCCCAGGGCTGGCGGACCGCTGACATCGCCAAGGCAGGGGAGACCGCCATTGGGACCCGGGAGATGGGCCGTCGGATCCGGGAACAGATGTAAGACAGAAAAGCAAGCCGTAACCGGGGCTCCGTCATTTTGCGGAACCCCGGTTTTGCATTTTATCTGGAATCCATCATTCAAAATTTTTGATTTTCATCAAAAGAGAGGTTGCATTTTTGCAAGTCAGAGGCTATAATATGGCACAGCGTGAGTTTTCATCCTGCGGGATTCACCATGGAACACAGGAAAACAGATCGGGAACGCTTGGAAAACGCAAGTTATGCTGCATCTACCTGCTGTTTACTCCTGTTAGCGCATAAAATCCTGCAATTTTTAGAAGCTGTAAATTGAAATGATGATGGAGGCATTTGAGTATGAAAGAGTTGTCCAAGATCGCACTGGCCGTTCAGCCGTCCGCCACTTTGGCCATCGATACGATGTTTAAGCAGATGCGTGCTGATGGCTTGGATGTGATCGGCTTCGGTGCCGGTGAGCCCGATTTTCCCACCCCCGACCACATCAAGGAGGCCGGTATTCAGGCGATCCAGAACAACGATACCAAATACACTCCCTCTGCGGGCACCGTGGAGCTGCGCAAGGCCGTGTGCCAGCGGCTGAAGGAGGACTGCGGCGTGGACTATGAGCCGTCCCAGATCTCTGTGTCCAGCGGCGCAAAGCCCTGCGTCTATACGGCGTTGCGGGCGCTGGTGGATCCCGGCGACGAGGTGATCCTGCCTGCCCCATACTGGGTGAGCTACATCGAGCTGATCCGGATGGTGGGCGGCGTGCCGGTGGTGGTCGAGGCCTCTGAGGCGGAGCACTTCAAGATCACCCCGGAGAAGCTGGCCGCAGCCATCACCCCCAAGACCAAGTGCATGATCCTGAACAACCCCTCCAACCCCACCGGAATGATGTACTCCCGCAGCGAGCTGGAGGCCATCGCCAAGGTGTGCGTGGAGAACGACCTGTACGTGATCTCCGACGAGATCTATTACCATCTGGTCTATGACAATGAGGAGTTTGTCAGCCTGGCCGCCATCAGCCCCGAAATCAAGGAGCGTACCCTGCTGATCAACGGCGTCTCCAAGTCCTATGCCATGACCGGCTGGCGCATCGGCTATGTGGCCGCCCCCGCAAACATCTCCAAGCTGATCGGCAACTATCTGAGCCACTGTATCAGCTCTCCCTGCTCCATCTCCCAGAAGGCCGCGGCGGCCGCCCTGTCCGGCTCCCAAGAGACTGTGGAGGCCATGCGGAAGGCATTCGAGGAGCGCCGCAACTACATGGTGGACCGCATGAATCAGATCGAGGGGGTCAGCTGTATCCAGCCTCACGGTGCCTTCTATGTGATGATGAACATTGAGAAGCTGGTAGGGAAGGAGTTCTTTGGCCATGTGATCCAGAACTCCGACGACTTCGGCAGTCTCTTTCTTCAGTACGGTAAGGTGGCTGTGGTTCCCGGCACCAGCTTCGGCGCGCCCAACTTCGTCCGCTGGTCCTATGCTACCTCCATTGAGAACATCAAGGAGGGCCTGAACCGTCTGGAGAAGTTCCTCCGGGGCGAGGCTGTCTGATCCTTCTTCGTATACAGCAGACAGCTGATGGAGGCCTCCATCAGCTGTCTGTTTTTTATCGTGTTGACCGGGCAGTTCCGGCATAAAAAGGAGTTGCAGTGTGGGCGGACGGTACCTTTTCCAGCAACACTGCACCTCTGATGGGATCATTGGATGACTGCGCCCGCCGCGCGTCGGATTTGGGCTATGACGCGCTTTCCCTGACGGTAAAAGATCCGAATGAGCGGGACTGGGTCCAGGTTCTCCGCAAACTGCAGAACTGCGGCCTGGAAGCGTCCGGTTTGGCGACAGGGAGGGTCTATACCGTGGACGGACTTGGCCTTGGTATGGCGGACGCAGACAGGAGAAGGGCGGCTGTGGACCGGATGCTGGCTTTCCTGCCGGTCTGTGCAGAGCTGGGCGGGGCAAAGCTGATCATCGGCGCAATTCGGGGCTGGACCCGGGATGCCGGAGGCCGGGATGTTTACGGATCCCTGTTCCGCGCCAGCTTGGAGGAGATTTTGAATCAGGCGGAGCCCCTGGGCGTTCCGGTGGCCCTGGATGCCATCAGCCGTATGGACTCCGACGCCTACTGCTCCGTTGCGGAAACAGCGGACTTTATCCGCTCCTTCCATAGCTCCGCCCTCCGGCTTCAGCTGGATTCCATCCACCTGCACACCAATGGGGAGACACAGTTCTGTGAGGAGATCCTTCGGGCGGGAGAACTGATTGGTCAGGTGGACATCTCTGATGTGGGGCGGATGGCTCCGGATGGGGATCACTTCGATTTTCCAAAGCTGATCCAGGCGCTCAAGGAGATCCACTACCAGGACTATCTGGTCTTTGAGTACCGGGCCGCACCACCTGAGTATGCCGCCAAGGCAGGCCTGGACTACATCCGCAGCCTGCTCTAAAAAAGCATATTTCTACACAAAAGCCGGAGAAAACCGTTGTATTACGGGTTTCTCCGGCTTTTATCCATCTGTCTGGTAACTTTTTATGACGCCAGATGCGATTGGGACAGGATCGCCTCCTGACGCTTCCGTTCCGCATCATCTTGGGCGTAGTGTTCCTTCAAGGCCTGATCCGCCTCCCGGATGCGGTCCGCAAGTCCATTCGGAACGATCGCGTCACAGGAGAAGTCCTCCACACAGATCTCCCCATCTGGCCGCGGTCCCTCCTCTGGCAGGGGTGGAAGCAGGGTAAGGTCCATCGCCGCGAATGGAGCCCCCGCCTCATCGAAGCGGGCCTTCAGATCCAACATGATGTTGGCAGCCGACTCAAAGGTTAATGGCTCCTCCTCAAGAGAGAGGATCAGATGCCCCACCTGCCTGCCCAGCGCCGGAATGTCATAGATATGGTCCAGGATCAGCTCGTCCTGGTTCAGGGCGTAGTCGGGTACCTCGGAGGCAGCTTCCGGGCTGCTCAGCACCTCTGCGGGATAGATCTCCAGACTGCCGTACCCGATGTGGCATTGATAGGGGAAAGCGGGATCCTCCAGCACCCGGTCGGTCAGCGCACGGTACTCCTCGTCGAGACGGAGGGCGGTGTTCCACCCGCTCAGGACGTTGTCATAGGTATCTCCCCGCAGAGAGCCCAGCATATTGAGGGACAGAGTGAATGCTGTATCCATGCTGGAGGGAGAGCGGACAAAGGCGTGATAATTTCCGTCCTTGAAGCTGTACGAGATATGGTCGATATAGTAATCCGTACCTCCATAGGTCTCGGCAAGATACCGCTCAGCGGTGCTTTGGGCCATCATTTTAGAGATTGGATTCCCGTTCAGCGCATTGGCAAACCAGGCCAGCCCCCCGATGAGGACCAGGGCGGCAGACAGAGCCAGGACCTTTCTCAGATTCCATTTCATGCTAATCCTCCTTGTATTATAGAGTAGTAGTTATTAAAGCCCCTCTCCAAGGGCTGTGCTACACTGTAAGGGATGCTGTGGATCGGTGTAATCCCCCTACCACAAGATGGTTCAAGAAAGGTTCCAACCACAGCCCCTTACAATTTTGTTGATCAGTTAAATACCGCCAGACGGTTTATATGGAACAAGGCTACAAAAGTAAGGAGCACTGTGGATGCAGCATCACATATTTATCGTTGGAGGTATTTGTTATGGTGGTTTCTGTTGGCATCGATGTCTCAAAAGATAAGCACGATTGCTTTATTGTCAGCTCTGATGGTGAAGTCCTGGCGGATGTGTTCACAATTTCCAATACCTTGGATGGGTTCCACGGCCTGTTGCAGCGAATCCAGGAATGTAGCGCACCGCAGGACAAAATAAGAGTAGGGCTTGAGGCTACCGGACATTACAGCTACAATCTGCTCGGGTTTCTCCTTGACAACGGTCTGGCCACCTATGTCCTGAACCCCTTGCGCACAAATCTTTACCGAAAGAGCCTCAGCCTGCGAAAGACCAAGACTGACCGGGTGGATGCGCGAACGATTGCTTCTATGCTGTTATCCGATGCGGGCCTCAAACCCTACACTGATACAGCATACCACAACGAAGAATTAAAGTCACTGACCAGATACCGTTTCGACAAGGTAAAAGAGCGTGCCAAACTGAAAAGTTCCATTGCCCGGCTTGTCTGTATCCTGTTCCCAGAACTGGAAAAGCTGGTTCCATCTCTGCACATTGCCTCTGTCTACGCTTTGCTGGAAGAGTTCCCCGGCGCTAAACAGGTTGCTGCAGCCCATTTGGCAAGGCTGAAAGCACTGCTCGAAACCGCCTCCAATGGTCACTACAAACGGGATATGGCTCTTGAAATACGAGATACCGCCAAAAACTCTATTGGCTCTCAGATGCCTGCCAAGTCCCTTGAATTGCAGCACACCATCCGGCTCATCCGTGAACTGAATCGTGAAATTGATGAAATCGAAGAGCAAATCCAATCCATTATGGATGAGCTTCATTCTCCTATCACCACTATCCCAGGGCTGGGGTTCCGCATGGCTGCCATGATCCTGGCTGAAGTCGGCGACTTCACCCGCTTTGACTCCCCGGACAAGCTGTTGGCTTATGCCGGGATGTCCCCCTCCACTTACCAATCCGGACAGCTCAAAAATTGCTACCCGCACATGGAAAAGCGTGGCTCCCGATACTTACGCTACGCACTTTACAACGCAACCAAGTATGTCTGCCACTGGGACTCGGCTTTTGCTGATTATCTCGCCAAGAAGCGGGCGGAGGGAAAACACTACAATATTGCCATCTCTCACGCTGCCAAAAAGTTGATTCGTTTGATATTTGCCATGGAGAAATCCAGGCAGCCATATTGCTCAGCGGCTTAAGCGCAGCTACTTGAATAGCCAGCAGGGGTCTGACAAGACCTCAGCTTTGCTATACCTTTCTTGAGCCATCTCTTTTTCACCACCACCATTCATTTTTGGGGTTGATTTTTAATAGTTAATCTTTCGGAATACGATGTGCAGCAGGCCGGCGATCACCGTCCCGATGGCCGCAAAGACTGCATACAGCGCAGACCACAGCAGGAGGGAGGCCAGGTCCAAATGCTCCGTCCCCCGGAACATTTTGAGAACATTTGTGCCCAGATGGGTGGCAAAGAGAAGGCACGGGGTAAGATACAGGGATTTCCAGCGGAACAGGCAGTAGCCGATGGAGCCGATCACAGGCATGATAAGGCTGTTCAGAAACAGCCCGCTGCCGGCGGTCAGGCTCAGCCCGAAGAATATCCCAAACATCAGCACTATCCCCATAAAAACACGGGTCCTGTGCCGGACCTTCTCCAGGATCCGGCCGCTGTCCGCGGAGTGGGGGATCTGCCCCTCCCACATCGCTCTGCACTGGGGGCAGCTTTGGATATGCTGCTCCACCGCGGAGACGCTGTCCCCAGCGGCCACGCCGTCCTGGACCAGGGGGATCAGATCCATACAGATCTCACAGGTGATCTGGATCATGGCGAAGGCCCTCCTTTTCTAAATATTGCTTGAGTTTCGTTTTGACACGGAAAAATACCACGCGGGCGGAGCTCTCCGAGATGCCTGCCTCCGATGCGATCTCATAGTAGGAATAGCCCTCCAGGCGCATTCGGAATACCCTGCGGGTCAGCTCCGATTCAGAGGAGAGAAGCTCGTGGACGGCCTGCTCCACCTCGCCGGACAGGTCAGGGGACTGAAGCCCGGTGAAGTGAGAATCATACAGGTCGTGGAGGCTCTCCGTTGGGATCTGACGTTTCTTTCTGCGGAGATGCTGGTACCACTGATGCCTGGCGATGGAAAACATCCATGTTTTGATGTCGGATCTCCCACGGAAGGCGGCAATAGACCGGACCACCTCCACAAAGACTTCTGAGGTCAGATCCTCTGCAAGAGAGACATCATGGCACAGGCTGTACAGATAGGTATAGACGTCCTGATGATAGCGGTCAAACAGTTCCGCCAATAACTCCTTCATGCTGCCCCTCCTTTCATAGGATGAGTGGCTCCGGAATTGGCTTTCGTTACATCTCGTTCTCATTTTATACTGTTTTTGATCAAAAACGGCGTCCGGCTGTCGAACCGGACGCCGCTGGCGATTTTCTCCAGGGTAGGGAAGGGGAGAAGCGGTTCACTCTGTCCCGTCCTGTCCCTCCGGCGGTCTGCCCCGCTTTTTGACTCTGCCCAGGGGATTGGCCCGGGCCGCAGTGCGCAGATCCTCATTGTCTACATGGGTATAGATCTGGGTGGTGTTCAAATGGTCGTGGCCCAGCACCTCCTGAAGGGTGCGCACGTCCACGCCGTTCTGGAGCATCAGGGTTGCCGCGGTATGGCGCAGCTTGTGGGAGGAGTACTGTGTGCTGTCCAGTCCTGCGGCGGCTAGATGCTTTTTCACCAGCTTGTGGACGGCCGCCCGGGAGATCCTGCGGCGGTTCTGAAGGGTGACGAACAGCGCGTTCTGATCCACCAGGGTGAGCATATCCCGCTCTGTGATCCAGTCGGACAGGGCGCTGAGACATGCCTCATTGAGATAGAGCATCCGTTCCTTGTTCCCCTTGCCCAGCACCCGGAGCTGATTTCCCCGAACATCGGTTACATTCAGGCCGATGAGCTCTGAGATCCGCAGACCGCAGTTGAGAAACAAGGTTAGGATACAGTAATCCCTGGCTTGGTTGACTCCGTCCACTGAGTCCAGAAGCCCCTCACTTTCTTCCAGATTCAGGTAGCGCGGCAGGGACTTTTTCAGATGGGGGGAGTCCAGATCCTGCATGGGATTTTCGGTGATCAGCTTGGCCTTGTTAGTGAGGTACTTATAAAAGGAGCGGATGGCGGCCACTTTACGGGCGCGGGCGGGTGCGGACAGTCCGTAGTGGACGTCCGGGCTGTTTGGATGGACAGCCCGATCCCGGGACAGGTAATTCATATAGGAATAGACGTCGCTGAGGGTGACGGTGCGAACCAGATCCAGATCCACGTCGTCAATGGAGATCTGGTCCAGCGGCGTATTGCGGGCCACGCGGCCCTTGTCCAGCTTGAGAAAGCGTAAAAAATTTCTCAAGTCCAAAAAATACTCGTCCACCGTGCGGCGGGAGTGGCCTTGGATGGTCTCATGGTACACAAGAAAATCCCGCAAAATCGGTGGTGCATCGGTACGGTAATCCATATTGATCGCAGGGCGCGGGCCGGGCAGTGTTTGGGGCAAAACGGCGGATTTTCGGGGAGGACGGCAGTTTTGCCTCCTCTCAGGTCAACAAAATTTTTATTTTGTTGACCTGTTTTCCGAAATTCATAGCCGCCAATGGCGGCTTCTTCCCGACCTCCCTCTCACCGGAGTCGGTACTTCCCAGATACTCCAGCAGGCGCGCCCCCTCTCCTCCTTCTTTCTGAGGTGTTCTGTGATGCTCCCAGCATACCACGGCCTGAAATGGCTGTCAACTTTATTTCAGTCCGTCGTCCGTTCGGAACGCAGATTGAACTCCGGCTCGCAGATCGATTACATAATCTCCACTCCAGCGGCAGATACTGAGAAAAATCAGTTGCCGGAGGTCCTCCCTATGAGTCTGATCCAATGCACCGATCCCTGCGTCTATCAGCTGGACGGCCGTTGCACCCTGGTTCGGGCCGCCTCCCAAGGGCAGTCCGGACGCCTGGGCTGTGTCAACTTCGTTCCCCGGTCTGTCCCGGTCCGAGGTCCCGGACCGGGATGGACGGAAAATGCTCCGCAGAAGCCGTGAGCCCTTACAGCAGCGCGGCCAGCGCCTCCCGGATGTTGGCCACCCGGATCAGCTCCAGTCCCTCCGGAGCGGCCAGCTTCCCCTGGATCCGCTTGGGGATCAGGCACTTGGTAAAGCCCAGCCGGCGCACCTCGGACAGGCGCTGTCCCAGATTGCTCACCGCGCGCAGCTCGCCGGTTAGGCCCACCTCGCCGATGGCGGCCAGATCGCTTGGCACAGGCTTGTCCCGGAAGCTGGAGGCCAGGGCCAGCATGGCGGCCAGGTCTGCGGCGGGCTCATCCAAGGACAGGCCGCCAATGACGTTGAGATAGGCGTCACAGTTCCCCAGCAGCAGCCCGCCACGCTTCTCCAGCACAGCCAGCAGGAGCATGGCCCGGTTGTACTCCACGCCGTTGCTGACCCGGCGGGGATTTCCGAAGCTGCTGGGTACCACCAGAGCCTGGATCTCCGCCAGAACGGGACGCACCCCCTCCATCACACAGGTGACGCAGGTCCCTGGGGCATCCTCCGGCCGGCCGGCCAAAAGGCTTTCGGAGGGATTGGGCACCTCCGCCAGCCCACCGTCCTCCATCTCGAACACCCCAATCTCGTTGGTGGCGCCGAAGCGGTTTTTTGCCGCCCGGAGGATCCGATAGGCCATGTGGCGCTCCCCTTCAAAGTAGAGCACACAGTCCACCATGTGCTCCAGCACCTTGGGGCCGGCAATAGAACCCTCCTTGTTCACATGGCCAATGACAAAGACGGTGATCCCCTCCCCTTTTGCCAGCTGCATCAGCGCCATGGTACACTCCTTGACCTGGCTGATGCTGCCCGGAGCGGCGGTCACATCTCCGTGGTACAGGGTCTGGATGGAGTCCACCACCAGTACGCCAGGCTGGACGGTGTGGACCGCGTCGACCACGTTCTCCAAATTGGTCTCAGAGAGGAGATGGAGCCCCTCTCCCCTCACCCGCAGCCGCTCCGCCCGCAGCTTGATCTGGCGCTCCGACTCCTCCCCAGAGACATACAATACAGTGGCTGACCGGCACAGCTGGTCGCAGATCTGGAGCATCAGGGTGGATTTTCCGATCCCCGGCGCACCGCCCACCAGCACCAGCGAGCCCCGCACCGCGCCGCCGCCCAGAACCCGGTCCAGTTCTCCCATACCGGTTGGAAAACGCAGCTCGTCGGTGGTTTCCACCTCCGCCATAGTCCTGGGGCGGTTGACCGCCACCCCCAGGGCGCTGCCCCGGCTGGCTGCCGGGCTCTTTCTGGCGGCCTTCTCCGCCGGACGCTCCACAATGGTGTTCCACGCGCCGCAGGCCGGGCATTTCCCCTGCCACTTCGGTGTCTCATTGCCGCACTCGGTGCAATAAAAAAGTGTTTTTGTTTTCATATTTTGATCCTCTCCCGGCCCCAGCTGCCGGACCGCACAACATACCGAAGCTCCCCAGTCCCCGGACAGTGGCTGGGGAGTATTTTTCTACTCTTTTATACTATCGGCTCCCAGCGGCGATGTCAAGAAGGAACCGCACCTTTGTCCATCAAGCACACCCACGCCAGCACCGCCGCCATCCGGGTCTGATACTCTGGATCCCGCAGGGCCCGCTCCTCCTCCGGGTTGGAGAGAAAGCCGCACTCCACCAGCACCGCCCGGTTGTCCACATGATTCATCAGATAGACGTTCCCTGCGATCTGCTTGGCCGCCCGGCGGTTTTCCAGCTGCAAGGTCCCCTGCACCCCCTGCTGGATGGCCTCGGCCAGTTGCTGGGAGCCCTCTGTGGGGGCGAAAAACACTTGTGTCCCGTGATACCGGGACTGGGGATATGAGTTCTGATGGATGCTCACCAAGGTGGCCCCCTCCAGGGCCTCCACCGCCGCCGCCCGGTTGTGCAGATCGGACACCTTCTTTTCACGCAGGGTCCCGGCCTCCGGGTCGTGAAGGGATATATCCTCTTCCCGGAGCAGGCAGGCAGGCTGCCCCCAGAGCCCTAAAACCGCGTCCATCCGCCGGACGATGTCCAGATTGATGCCGCTCTCCGCCACGCCGGTGACCGATACTGCTCCCCCATCCTCCCCGCCATGTCCTGCGTCCAGCACCCAGCGGATGGGGTGGGACGACAGGGCTGCGGCCGGCCGGGCAGTCTGCCGCAGAGCCGGCAGGAACAGCACGCAGACACCTACTGTGGCCAGGACCGCCAGTGCAGACGCCCCGAGACGCCATCTCTTCATCAGGATCCCTCCTCTCTCCCCCATCCTATGGCGGAGGTGGAGGGAATTATGCGGCTGAAATGGACGGAGCGGACCGCCATACTCGGCGGTCCGCTCCTGATGTGACAGGCTCCGTATGGGACCAGATCCGGTCAGCCACGGCCCTGGTCTCTGGGCTGGATCTTGTCGAAGGCGGGGTTGGTAAGATAGACGTTTTTCGCGTTCATCTTCTCCTTGCACATCCTCAGGCACTCGCCGAAGCGCTGGAAGTGCACGATCTCCCGCTCCCGCAGGAAGCGGATCACGTTGTTGACATCCGGGTCATCGCTCAGGCGCAAGATATTGTCATATGTGAGCCGCGCCTTCTGCTCGGCAGCCAGGTCCTCCGTCAGGTCGGCGATGACGTCTCCGGTGGACTGGATGGAGCCGGCGGTCCAGGGGAAGCCAGAGGCGGCGGTGGGATAGACGCCGGTGGTGTGGTCCACGAAATAGGGGGCGAAGGCGGGGCACTTCTGCACCTCCTCGTCGGTCAGATTCCGGGTAAGCTGATGGACGATGGCGGCCACCATCTCCATGTGGCCCAGCTCCTCGGTCCCGATGTCGGTGAGCAGGCCCTTGGCCTCGGCATAGGGCATGGAATACCGCTGGGACAGATAGCGCATGGAGGCCCCCAGCTCGCCGTCCGGGCCGCCGTACTGGCTGATGATGACCGCTGCCAGCTTGGGATTGGGCGTGGAGATCTTCACTGGGAATTGGAGCTTCTTTTCATAAATAAACATCGCTCACTTCACCTCATTCTGCTGATAATTCCAGGGCCACGGATCCTGGAGCCAGCGGTAGGACGCCCCGGAGGCGGCGCTGCTCTTCATCAGCGGGCCGAATTTTGCCTCATAGGTCTCTTTGGCGGCCTTCTCCATGGCGGCGTACTGCTTAAACAGGTCAAACGCCTCCATGTCGTCAGGATGGGTGTCCAGATAGGTGCCCAGCTCCAGCACCACAAATTCCAGGGCCTGGAGCTCTACCAGCGGATCGCTGGGCAGGGCGCTCCCCTCGGTCTTGAGGTGGAACGGGAGATTCAGTCCGGGAAACAGGGTCCCGTTGCTCAGGGCCTCGCTCTGGGAATACTTTTTGGCCCCGTTCTGTTGGAAGGGAACGTATGGGACAGCCAGACCCGCACAGGACGGCATTGAGCCGTAGTTGTCCGGGCAGCTGGTGATCGGGCAGGAACTGCCGGTTTCGGTGTTCAAAGCAGGATTCCTCCTTGGTTGGAATAGGACGGCCCGGAGAGGGGCCATCCGTGTCATCCTATGCGCCCCTGCCCCAGGCGGTCCCTCTCTGGACACCAAGGGGAGCGGACTGTCCTGGCTCAGGACGGCTCCGCTCCCCTTCTTTCATCTATTCCTCCCGCCGCAGCTGTCCGGTGCGCAGGGCGGTGGACAGGGAGAGGCGCTTGTCTGCTCCGCTGTCAAAGGAGACCGTGGCGATGTCTCCGTTCCGGGCGCACAACACCCCTGGCCCAAAGGTCCGGTGCCGCACCCGCACGCCGGGCACAAGCGCTTCCCCCATGGCGGCGAGGGCGTCACGGTCCGGGCCCATCTCCATCGGCAGCGGCCGCTTTGCCGGATTGGGACGCGGCTCCCGTGGCGTGGGAAAGAGCTCCTCCGCAAACAAGGAGGATAGTCCCTCCTTTCGGAAGCGTACAATGGAAAGTTCGTTCTTCGCACGGGTCATTCCCACATAGAACAGACGGCGCTCCTCCTCATAGGCGTCCAGCTCCGCCTGCTCAGGCTCCGGGCCCTCCGGGACGGTTTTGGGGAAGATGCCGTCGGCCACGTCCATCAGGATGACCCGCCCATACTCCAGCCCCTTGCTGGAGTGGATGGTGGACAGCAGGAACGGGACCTCCTCCCCACCGTGTGCACCCGCCCGCACCACCTGCTCCAGCTCCTCCAGCCGCTCCAGCAGGGCCAGGGGCGTGGGCTGGTTCGCTCCGATGGCCTCCAGGATGTCCGCCCGGCTCCCGTCCATGCCGTGCTCCTCCAGATAGGCCCCATAGCCCATAAAGTGGACGATGCGGTATACCGCCCGGTCCCCCCGCTCCTGGAGCAGATTGGACAGGTGGGTGCTCAGGGCGGCGCACTGCCTTCTGGTCCAGGGAGACGCCCCGGGCTGACGGCCGATATAGGCCAGGATGGTCTCCCTCTCCCGGTCCGCCCGGTCCGCCGCCTCCTGGGCCAGGGACCGGCTGATCCCGGCCCCCAGCTTGTAATACAGCCGCAGGAACCGCTCTCCGTCCCAGGGGTCCAGAGCAAAACGGATCACGTCCGTGACGTCCCGGACCACCCGGCTGGTGAAAAAGGCGCTCTCCACCTGGCGGCAGCGGTATGGGGTCCCGGCCCGCTCCAGCAGGTCGATGAGGGGAAGGGCGCTGTCATTGTCCCGGTAGAGCACGGCGGTCTCCCGGTCACAGCTCTTGGCCAGCTTGGCCAGCCAGCGGTACTGCCTCTGCCGGTCATAGACGGAGATCTCCTCCGGCGCGGGCCCGCTCCCCCGGACGGCCCTCATGTGTTTGGGCAGGCGGCTGGTGTTTTTCTGGATGAACCGGTCCGCCGCCGCCACGATCTCCCGGGTGGAGCGGTAGTTCTGCTCCAGGCGCAGGACCCGGGCCCCGGGCCAGTCCTCCGGGAAGCGGACCAGGGCGGAGGGGTCGGCGGCCCGGAAGCCGTAGATGCTCTGATCCTCGTCCCCCACCAGAAAGAGGTTCTGGCTCTGTCCCGCCAGCATGCGGATGATCCGGTGCTGGATTCGGGAGGTGTCCTGGGCCTCGTCCACACAGAAATACCGGAAACGCCCCTGAAATTCCTCCAGGATCCTGGGGTGCTGCCGGAGAATCCGCAGAGCATAGACCATCTGATCGTCATAGTCCATCCTCCGGCTCTGCCGGAGCGCCTGCTCATAGTCCCGGAAGATTTTAGAAAACTCTACCCCTTCCACCTGGACCTGGGCCAGCTCCTCCCCAGTCAGCATCTGGTTCTTGGCATAGGTGACGGCGGTCATCAGGGCCTTCACTGTGCTCTCGGCTGCAAACTCTCCCGTCTGCGCCCGGTACAGCTCCCCCAGCAGCGCCCCCCGCTGTCCCGCATCCTCCAACAGGGTGAAGGCCGTCCGCCCCAGCCTGCGCTCATAGGTGCGGATGATTTGGCTGCACACGCCGTTGATGGTGCGAAACTCCAGCCGCTGCGCAGCCTGCTCCCCAAAGAGGGCGGTGAAGCGTGTGCGCATATCCCGGGCGGCGGCCACGGTATAGGTCATGGTCAGGATCTGCTCCGGCGGGATCCCCCTGGCCAGACACAGATAGCCCACCCGGGACACCAGGACGGTGGTCTTGCCGCTGCCTGGGACGGCCAGCAGCAGCACCGGGCCGTCCACTGCCTGGACCGCCTGCTCCTGCTGCTCATCCAGGGAGAGAGAATATCGTTCCTTCCACTGGGAAAACTCCATGGTCCCCTCCAACTCCCAACGGCGGAGCGGCTGTACGCCGCTCCGCCGTCTCTTGCATCGCTCACTGAAATCTTCTGGTAAAGGCGCACCGCCTGCACAGGGCCTCCCGGGCCTCCCCCTGGGAAAAGCCATGATAGATGGCAGCGGCCCGCGGGCCGGACAGGATCTCCTCCAGGGATGTCTCGTACAGGTTCCCAAGAGGGACGTCCCCCTCGTGGTCCAGACAGCACGGCACCACCGTGCCGTCCCACAGTACGCCCACCTGGTCCCGCAGGCCGTAGCAGAAGCGGCGGCCCTCCTCCTCTGGAGCGGACAGGTCGGGCCACTGGAATTTCTCTCCAAACTCCAGGTAAATGCCCGGGGCCAGGGTGGTCCCCCGCCGGTCCGACCGCCAGGGCCCGGGAAATGCCTCCCGGAGCCGGGAGAGGATCTGGCCGTTTTGACGGTTGGCCCCCTCGGTCTCCGCCCCATCCAGGTTCCACAGACGCAGGGCGCACCGCTTCCCCGCCCCGGCCGCCGCCCGGGCAAAGGCGATGCACCCATCCAGATAGCCCTCCAGGTCCTCCCCTGCCCCGCCATTGCCCTCAAAGGAGTGGACGGAGACGCTCACCTTCTCCACCGCCGGACTGCCCAGCAGCAGCGCCTCCCGCTGACGAAGCAGAGTTCCGTTGGTGGTGAGCATCACCCGGAAGCCCAGGGCGTCCGCCTCCTCCAGCAGGACGCCCAGCTGAGGATGGAGCAGCGGCTCCCCCATCAGGTGGAGGTACAGGTAATCCGTGTGGGGCCGCAGGCGGCTCGCCAGGGTCCGGAAGCCCTCCGGAGACAGAAAGCCCAGCACACGCCGGGTGCCGGGACAAAAATCACAGGCCAGGTTGCACACATTGGTGATCTCCAGATAGGCCTTCCTCAGCCGCCGCACAGTGCGTTCCTCCTTCTCCAGCCGTTTTTTCCATCGCCGCCGTTTTATCCAGGCGTATGGAAATACATATCATAACGCAGTCATTATTATACGGTCCGCGGCCGGCCCTGTCAATGCCCGGGCCGACCGCGTGTGAGATCTGCCATATCTATAAGGATAGGAGCGGCCCCGGGGCCGCTCCTATCGCACCAATTGATTCAAGTTCGGCAGATACAGTACAGACTAATTGGTATCAGTACAATCCATAAAACTGCCATAACTTTATTTTTTTGAATATATGCGTCAACCGCCGCACTTATGTCGAATATGATCCATATGACTTTAGATGTCACCATAGCGGCATCCTCGCTAAACAGTAACCCGACCAGTACAGTGGCGGCCACACCGCATAGCAGAACAATTTTTGACCATTTCATTTTCATGTGATTCAATCCTGAAAGGACTCCCCAGAGTTTGAATCCCCGCCTTCATCACCATTCAATTTGCAGCATTCCACTGACATCATAGTTTGAGGACATCATCCTCAGCGAGTAGGTCCCAGTGGAACCAATGGGCAGATCCGCGCTTTGCCCGCTACGGAGAGATACAGCGACGGCCTCTCCACTCCCGTCCTCCTTGAGAAATTCGATCCAAACGGAGGCGTTGGCCGGATACCAGGTTCCGGTCACTCCTACCGTATCGCCTTTATTCAGGCTGATCCCGCACTCGACGGCATCATATATTCCATTTTTAGGCGCATCAAACGCGTAATTTTCTGCTGGTCCGGGACCGGCCCAACCATGTTCAGGCTCTGTCTCTCCAAGGGAACGGGCAGAGAATTCCTCTATGGTTTTGGGCTGAGCGATTTTCTGGACCGGCGGCTCCGCCTGCGCGGCGGCCGGTACCAGCAGCATAGAGAGCATCGTGCCGGTGGTCAGCAGACCGAAAAGCCATTTCATACGGAAGCCCCTTTCTCTATTATTTTCCGTCTAATGCCACAGATTTTTACTGAAACACCGGACTCACCTCTTTTCTGTCAGCAATCCATCCGATGACCAATTTCATTTTATCTCTTATCATAAGAAGTTTTTTCAAAAAATGCAACTGATTTCGGCTTATATGGTAGAATTTTGTTAATTATGTCCTGTGTTCCCCTGTTTTTATCGGTCTTCCAAGAAAACAGGAGCGGCCCGCGGGCCGCTCCTACGATACTATTTTACGGTTTTTCACAAGAAGGACCGCTTTGGTGTTCCAGCTGTGGACCGCAATCAATAAACCTCATAATTGGCTGTGCAGCCTCTTTCGGGAACATCATTGGAGCTCACCACAAAATGGTACTCCTCGCCTACAATCAAGTTACGGAATCCCACAGGATTGTTGATCGGCACTTCTTCAAACCAGTCAGACACGGCATTTCCGTGCGAATCAAAAAGGCCGACGTTATAAGTGCTCGCGCCAGGGGCATTTGTAATTACAAATGTCACAGTCTGGGCATCTGCGGTAAAATATCCGCATCCTGTGCCCTGGAAGCCTGTCGTATTCCGGTTCAGTTTCACCGTACTCTCAATACTCACATAAGGCTGAGCAGTATGGTCATTCCAAAACCGGTCCACCTCTTCCTGCGTAAAAACATGGCCAACCACATACTTATCTGTGGGATCTGCGGCAAACGCCGGAATACAAAGGGAGAACATCAGGGCCACCGTATATGTTACTGATGGTCCCGTGAGTACACTTCTTCTTCCCACCCCCTTTCAATAATTTACATATCCAACCACGCTGACAGTATCATCCGAGTTATTGCGTACCGCCAGCATATAGTTGCCTCGTTCCTCGACGCGAATAGTCTTATTGATATTGCCATTGTCAACATTGATATAATAAAAGTAACCGTCTGACGTAACCAAACCAAAGTCCATACTGGAAGAGGATGGAGAATAGGAGGCGTTAATGGTCACAGTTTCGTTAGCTTCTAGAGGGAATTTAACATTCTTCATTGCTGAAATAGAATTTTCTTCAATATCAGCTTCGAAGCGAACCGATGCACGAGGAGTAACCCCAAGTATATTTGAAGTTATCTCCTCTATTCTTTCATGCTGTAAATCACTGATACTCAAACTCTCAATTTCACTTGCTGATGTCCTGAAGGCCAAGCAGTTTGCAAGTAAAAAGGCGGATAACAGTGTGGATACTAGCTTTTGTCGTTTCATAACAACTTTCTTCCTTTCTCTCATTATTTACCATGCTCCAAAGATGCTGCCAGTGGTTGAAATATCTATTTTATCTATTTCCAACTCTTCTATTGGGAAAATCTCTGCTTTTTCACTGGATGAAACAGCAATTCCAATGATAAGTCCAAGCAATACTGCAATGAACAAGGGAAGAAGCCCATTCTTTTTCTTTTGATTTTCTATATGCTCTTCCTTCATGTCCTGAGTCGTCTTTTGTTCTTTGGACTCATCCCGAGGATATATCAGTTCATCCAGCGTGATCCCATACAGCTTGCTCAGATAAATCAGATTATCACTGGACGGCATAGCCAATCCCTGTTCCCACCGGGAGACAGCCTGACGGGAGACCTTCAGCTGATCCGCCAAATCGTTTTGGGACAGGCCGTGTTCCTTCCGCAGTTGGGCCAGACGTTCGTTCAGTTCCACCGCTTTTCACCTCTGATGATAAGGATTTTTTGATCAAATGCAACCACGTTCGGTTTACATCGGGGGCAACTATCAGTTGCTCCCCATGTTTTCCAACTTTTTTCGCAAATTTTAAGAAAACAGGAGCGGCCCGGGGGCCGCTCCTATCATACCATTTTATGCAATTTTTCACAAGAAGGCCAGAGGCGAAACGGAGTTTCGCAGGAAGTTCTTTGCCAAGCTTTCTTTCAAGAAAGCGTGCGGGCGACGCCGGTTTTGCGGGCGGCCTCCGCCACAGCGGCGGCCACGGCGGGGACCACACGGGGGTCGAAGGGCTTGGGGATGATGTTCTCCTCGGACAGCTCCTCCTCCGGGATGACGGCGGCCAGGGCCATGGCGGCGGCCATCTTCATCTCCTCGTTGATGTCGCTGGCCCGCACGTCCAGCGCCCCCCGGAAGATGCCGGGGAAGGCCAGCACGTTGTTGATCTGGTTGGGGTAGTCGCTGCGGCCGGTGGCCACCACCCGGGCCCCGCCCGCCCGGGCGTCGTCGGGGAAGATCTCCGGCGTGGGGTTGGCGCAGGCAAAGACGATGGCGTCCCGGTTCATGGTGGACACCATCTCCGGAGTGACCAGGTTGGGGGCGGACACGCCGATGAACACATCAGCCCCCACCAGCAGGTCGGCCAGGGTCCCCTGCTTCTTCTCCAGGTTGGTGCGCTTGGCGATCTCCTGCTGGGCCCAGTTCATGTTGGGGTTCCCCTCGTACAGGGCGCCGAACTTGTCGCACAGGGTAATGTCCCGGAACCCGGCCTGAAGGAGCAGCTTGGTGATGGAGATGGCGGCAGAGCCCGCCCCGGAGAACACCACCTTCACGTCCTCCTTCCGCTTGCCCACCACCCGCAGTGCGTTGGTCAGACCGGCCAGAGCGATGATGGCGGTGCCGTGCTGGTCGTCGTGGAACACGGGGATGTCGCACTTCTCCTTCAGCTTCCGTTCGATCTCAAAGCAGCGGGGGGCGGCGATGTCCTCCAGATTGATGCCGCCGAAGGAGCCGGAGATGTTGTAGACGGTCTGGACAAACTCGTCCACATCCTTGGTCTTGACGCACAGAGGGAAGGCGTCCACCCCGCCGAAGGACTTGAACAGCACACACTTGCCCTCCATCACCGGCATCCCGGCCTCCGGGCCGATGTCCCCAAGCCCCAGCACGGCGGAGCCGTCGGTGATAACGGCCACCAGGTTATGGCGGCGGGTGAGGGCATAGCTCTCCGCCGGGTCCTTCTGGATCTCCAGGCAGGGCTGGGCCACGCCGGGGGTATAGGCCAGGGACAGGGCCTCCTTGTTGTCGGCGGGCACGGTGGCCACCACCTCGATCTTTCCCTTCCACTCCCGGTGCAGCCGGAGAGATTCCTTTGCGTAATCCATGGGTATGTTCCTCGCTTTCCTGTATGCCCCTGGGGGCGTGTTTTCCTCTTCATTATACCTGCTTCCCGGAAAATCGCAACACAGCAGGCCGATTTTTTTGCCGTCCGACGTCAAAAAATAGACGCAGACCGCCGCTGGCGGCCTGCGTCTGTGACCCGCCGGGCGGCGGTTTTTACAGCGTGTCCTCCTCGTCCCGGTCCAGAGGAGCGTCCAAATCAAAGGGGGGCGCGTCCTCCTGAGGAACTGAAGCCGCAGGGGGCTCCGGGGCGGCCTCCGGCTGGCCGGGGGCCTGGGAGACGATCCCCTGCCGGTACTGGATCTCCTGCCACTGCTCCTTGGTGATGAGCAGCTGCCGGGCCTTGGAGCCCTCAAAGGGTCCCACGATCCCCTTCTCCTCCATCTGGTCCACCAGACGGGCCGCCCGGGCATAGCCCAGCTTCAGGCGGCGCTGGAGCATGGAGACGGAGGCCTGTCCGGTCTCCAGCACCACCTCGATGGCAGAGTTGATGAGCTCGTCGTACTCCTCCTCCCCGCTCTCCGACGGGTTGGAGCCGCCCACGCCCTTGGAGGCCTTGTCCTTCTCGGCGGCGTGTTGTTCGATCTCCTGCATGACCTGGTCGTCATACTGGGCCGTGCCGCTGTTCTGCTTGACAAAGTCCACCACAGAGGCCACCTCCTGATCGGAGATGAGACAGCCCTGCACCCGGGTGGGCTTTCCGGATCCCAGCGGGAAGTAGAGCATATCGCCCCGGCCCACCAGCTTTTCGGCCCCCTGGGTGTCCAGAATGATCCGGGACTCCATGGCGGAGGCCACGGCGAAGGCGATCCGGCTGGGGATGTTGGCCTTCATCAGGCCAGTGATTACATCGGCGGAGGGCCGCTGGGTGGCGATGATCAGGTGCATCCCGCTGGCGCGGCCCATCTGGGCCACCCGGCAGATGGACTCCTCCACCTCCTTGGCGGCCACCAGCATCAGGTCGGCCAGCTCGTCGATGACCACAACCACCTGGGGCAGCTTCTCCATCCCCTCGGTCCGGGCCGCCTTGGCGTTGTAGGAGGCCAGGTCGCGGACTCCCACCTCGGAGAACATCCGGTAGCGCTTCATCATCTCGGTCACCGCCCACTGGAGGGCACCCGCCGCCTTCTTCGGGTCGGTGACCACCGGAATCAGCAGATGGGGGATACCGTTATAGATCCCCAGCTCTACCATCTTCGGGTCAACCATAATGAGGCGGACCTCCTCCGGGCTGGCCTTGTACAGCAGGGAGATGATCAGGGAGTTGGTACACACCGACTTACCGGAGCCGGTGGTACCGGCGATGAGCAGATGGGGCAGCTTTGCGATGTTGCCCACGATGCACTTGCCGCCGATGTCCTTGCCCACGGCGAAGGACACCTTGGAGGGGCTGTCCTGGAACTCAGAGGAGCTGAGCACAGTTCGGATGTTCACCGGGGAGACCAGCTTGTTGGGCACCTCGATGCCCACCATGGAGATCTTTCCCGGGATGGGGGCGATCCGCACCCCGGAGGCCCCCAGGGACAGGGCGATGTCGTCGGACAGGTTGGTCAGCTTGTTCAGCCGGACACCCTGATCCAGCTCCAGCTCATACCGGGTGACCGAGGGCCCCCGGGTGACGTTGACAATATTGGCGTCGATGCCAAAGGAATGGATGGTGTCGGACAGGCGCTGCTTGTTGGCGTTGAGTTCCACCAGGGCCTCTCCCCCCAGCTCTCCGCTCCCCTGGGTGAGCAGCTCCAGAGGAGGGTGCTGATAGGGCGGCGTCTCCAGCTCCATCCCGGCCTGGATGTGCTGGGCCATCTCCTGGGCCGCCTGCTGGCGCTCCGCGTCCCGGCCAGACCTGGAGACGGCCGGCTCCCGCACCACCTCCGGCATGGGGGGCGGCGGGGTCTCAGTCAGGGGCTTGGGAGCGGGAGCGGACACAAGCTCCGCCGCGGGGGCAGGCTCCGGCTCACGCAGGAAGGACGGGGTGGGGTTCTCCTCCGGCTCCGGGAGATCAGGCTCCGGAGGCACTGCGGGCGCTGCAGGCTGGGGAACAGGCTCCGTGACCGGCGCAGGGGCAGGGGCGGGCTGCGGCTCAGGCTGTCTGACCTGGGCCGCAGCAGCGGCCAGCACCTGATCCGGGGTCGGGACCCGGGGCCTGCGGTCAAAGAAGCCTTTCTTCTTTTCCACCGGGGCGGCTGCGGCCGGCTCCTTCCCCACGAGGGGGCCGTCCTCCACTGGAATGTCGATCTCCGCTGCCCGGCGGCTGGTGTGCTCCGGGACTGCCGCCCGGCTGGGGGCGGTCCTTGTGCGGCTGGGCCGCTCCGGGATCTCCTGGGGCTCATACTGGGGCCGGTTGAAGATCCAGTCGGCCACATCCAGAATGGTGAGGCGGAACGCCCCCAGGGCCATGAGCAGGAAGGCCAGCACAAAGACCACGGTGGATCCCCAAACGCTCACCGCCTGGACCAGCGCCTGGGCCAGCACTCCGGCGGCCGCGCCGCCGCTGGTCATGGCCCGGCCGCTCTCCCACAACGTCTTGAGCAGGGCTCCGTCCCAGGGCAGGACCTGGACCGTCAGCCCGTGGACCGTGCAGGCCATCATCAGGGGCATCAGCAGGGCGCACACCACCGGAAGGCACACCGGACGCCCGCGGTGGAAGGCCAGGATATAGCTGGTCAGCAGAAGGGCCGGGGGCACCAGCCAGAAGCCGTACCCGATCAGCCCCTTCACCAGCCCACAGAAGAAATCGATGAAGAGGGCCTCAATGTGAAAATAGCCCAGGGCAGAGAAAAGGGCCAGCAGCAGGCAGGCCACCGCCCCGATCTCCCGGCGGAAGGGCTGGTGAGCGGGCTGGGGCGGCTGCTTTTTCCTGCTGCCGGATGTACTGCTCCTGGATCTGGAGCTGGAACTGGAGGAGGCGGTCCGCCGTCCGCCGGATGAGGCGGCCCGGCTCCCCCCTTTTTTCTTTTGTGTCGTTGCCATAAACTCTTGTCCTTTCCCAGGAAATATGACCGGTCCTCCGGTCGGACCGGAGCGGATCAGGCCGCGGGGACCAGGGTGAAGCCGGTCAGGCTCAGCACCAGGAAGAGCGCGCCCGCACCCCAGCAGTAGTAGGCAAAGGCGCCGAACTTCCCCTTGGCGGTCAGAAGATTCACCAGGCCGATGGAGAAATACCCCACCACGCCGGCGAAGGCCATGCCCAGCAGATACTTGGGCAGGAGAGACAGATCCACGCCCCCCTCCTGGACCACGTCCACCGCCTTCAGGATGGTGGCGCCGAGCACAGCGGGCAGGGACATGAGGAAGGAGAAGCGCACGGCGAACTTCCGGTCCAGGCCGCAGGCCATGCCGGCGGCGATGGTGCTCCCCGACCGGGACAGGCCGGGCAGGGTGGCTACGCTCTGGGCCACACCGATGAGCAGCGCATCCTTCAGGGTGGCGCTCCGGGCGGTCTTGTGTCCGTGGGCCATCCGGTCAGACAGGAAGAGGACCGCACCGGTGAGCAGAAGGATGCAGCTGACCGCCGCAGGATAGTTGCCGATCTGCTCCACATAGTCCTTGATGGGCAGCACCAGGAACAGAGGCAGGGTGGCTACGATGATCAGCAGGATCAGCCGCCGGGCCGCCGGAGGCTCCCCCTGGCTGCGGTACTGGGGGACGAACAGGGCGCGGATCCCCAGGAAAAACTCTGTGATCATCTCCCATATATCGCTCCAATAATAGACAAACACGGCGATCAGAGTGGCGAAGTGGAGCAGGACGTTGAACAGGTTATCCGTCTCCGGCATCCCAAAAAAGTGCTGGAACAGGGTCAGGTGCCCGGAACTGGAAATGGGCAGAAATTCAGCGACGCCCTGGATGATCCCCAGGACGGCGGCCATCAGATATGACACAGTCTATGTACCTCCGTTGTTTACAGATTGCCCCATGGGCATTACAATCTATATTAACACAGATGTTCCTTCAATGCCAGTCTTTTTCAGAAATCCCTCCCTGCGATCTGGCCAGACAGCAGGGAGGGGCGAAACGGGGCGGGACCGCCCGGGTTCAGGGGGCGTCGGACTCTTTCCGCTCCCGGATCATACGGTGGAGACAGTCCAGGGCTGCGGACAGGCCGCCAATCTCATCGATGAGGCCCAGCTGGACCGCCTCCTCCCCATAAATCACACTGCCCACGTCGGCGGCCAGTTCCCCCGTTTGGAGCATCAATCGTGTAAAGTCCTCCCGCTTCACACGACTGTTGGCGGTGACAAACTGGGTGATCCGCTCCTGGATGCGCTCGAAGTAGTAAAAGGTCTGGGGGACGCCGATGACCAGACCGTTCAGACGCACCGGGTGGATGGTCATGGCGGCAGATGGGGCGATGAAGGACCGCTTGGCGGACACGGCCAGGGGCACCCCGATGGAATGTCCGCCCCCCAGCACCAGGGACACTGTGGGCTTGGACATACTGGCGATGAGCTCCGCGATGCCCAGCCCCGCCTCGATGTCGCCCCCCACCGTGTTCAGCAGCACCAGCAGGCCGTCCACCTCGTCGCTCTCCTCCACCAGGGCCAGAAGGGGCATGACGTGCTCATATTTGGTGCTCTTGCTGCTGGGGGGCAGGACCTGATGTCCCTCGATCTGCCCCACGATGGTGAGCACATGGACCGCCCCCCGCTTGGAGTGGATCAGCGAGGAGCCAAACTCCAGGATCTGCTGTGTCCCCGGGTCCTCCGGGCTCTGCTCCGTTCTCTCCTGTTCCTCCATAACGGCTGTTCCTCCTTTGTTCCAAAACTCCCTGTCAGGATGCCCGAAACAGAGGATCTTATCCATATTTTATCCCAAATTGCCCACTCTACTTTTCGTAGGTTGCCTTTTGCGGCGGATACAGGTAGAAGATACTGTGTCTCCTGTTCCTTCTGCCGCATGCGGTACTCGCCTGCTGGCATCTTTATGACCGACTGGTCGTGGCCCCGGAGCTGGGCGTCATCGGCGGCGCTGACGGGCTTACCGCCATCGTTACCGTCTCCACCGCCGCCGCCTTCTGGTCCTGGCTTCAGCCGCTCCGTTTGACTGCGGCGGCCCTGGCGTCCTTTGTTCTGGCCCTCCGGGTGCGGCGGCTGGAAAAGCGGCTGAGGGACCAGGAGCCTGAGCCATGAGTCCCCCCTCCGCTGAAAAATCCTCCGCTCCCCCTTGACAAACCGCCCGTTTTCAGTACAATAGTGTCTGCTAAAACACGTTGTGGATTTTTCCGGCCATTGGTCCCTTTTCGCCACACAGCTGCCCGCAGGGGCGCTGTGTGGCTTTTTTCCGGAATTCAGGAGGTATGCTGAAACGATGAACGAAGCCTTTATGCGGGAGCGGCCTGTTCTGCCGCTGATCGTCACTATGTCCCTGCCCATGGTGCTGTCCATGCTGGTCAACTCCCTCTATAATATTGTGGACAGCTTTTTCGTGGCCCAGATCAGCGAGGCGTCCATGACCGCCCTCTCCCTGGTCTACCCCATTCAGAACCTGGTCAACGCGTTAGCCATTGGGTTCGGGGTAGGACTGAACGCGGCCATCTCCTGCTATTTAGGCTCGGAGCGCCGGGACCGGGCCAGCGCGGCGGCGGTCCATGGGTTGGCCCTCAGCGCGGTCCACGGGGTGGTCCTGACCGGCTTGACCATCGTCCTGCTCCCCTCCTTCCTTGAGATGTTCACCCAGGACCCGGAGGTGCTGGAGCTGGGGGTGCGGTACGGGCGGACGGTGTTCTGCTTCTCCCTGCTGCTCTCCCTGGGGCTGGCCTATGAAAAGATCTTCCAGGCAGTGGGCCGGATGAAGGTCCCCATGGCAGCCCTGCTGACCGGCTGTCTGACCAACATCATTCTGGATCCGCTGCTGATCTTCGGGCCCGGCCCCTTCCCAAAGCTGGGCATCGAGGGGGCCGCTCTGGCCACCGGAATCGGACAGACCCTGACCCTCCTGGTCTATCTGGCCGCCTGGCGCTCCTGCGCACTTCCTGTCACATTGAGCCGGAGGGCGCTGGCCTGGGACTGGCGGCTGGACCTCCGCCTGTACTCTGTGGGCATCCCGGCGACGCTGAGCCTGGCGCTGCCTTCCCTGCTGATCTCCGCCCTCAACAGCATCCTGTCCGCCTTCTCTCCCATCTATGTGGTGATTCTGGGCATCTACTATAAACTCCAGACCTTCCTCTATCTCCCCGCCAGCGGCATCGTCCAGGGGATGCGCCCCGTCATTGGCTACAACTACGGAGCGGGGGAACAGGGCCGGGTCCGGGAGATCTATCGGGTCACCCTGGGGCTGTGCGCCGCCATCATGGCGGCGGGTACTGTCCTCTGCCTGGCCATCCCCGCCCAGCTGATGGGGCTGTTCACCCAGAACCCGGAGAGCATCCGGGCGGGGGCCGAGGCGCTCCGCATCATCAGCGCGGGCTTTCTGGTCTCCTCGGTCTCCGTGGCTGCCGGCGGTGCGCTGGAGGGGCTTGGCAAGGGCGGCCCCTCGCTGGTGATCTCACTGCTGCGCTATACCCTGGTGATGATCCCAGCCGCCTGGCTCCTCAGCCGCCTGATTGGGCCCGCCGGGGTCTGGCACGCCTTTTGGCTCTCTGAGGCGGTCACCGCCCTGCTGTCCATCCTCATCTACCGCCGGTCCGTCCGGTGACGCACAAGGCCGCCGGCAAACAAGCCGGCGGCCTTTCAAATCAGAAACAGCACAGCCAAAAAGCCCAGATTGAGCAGGGTGAACAGCTTCAGATAGGGGCTGCGCAGCTCCGGCTCCCGCTCCACCAGCTGCTTGTAGGAGATCAGGCTGGCCATGGAGGCGATCAGCGTCCCCAGCCCTCCCAGGTCCACCCCGATGATGAGCTCTCTCAGGTCGCTGCTGTATCCGGACAGGAGCATGGCGGCGGGGACGTTGCTGATGACCTGGCTGAGGACCACCCCGAGCAGCCGGTCCCGGCCCTCCAGCGCCCCGCGGATCCACACCTGGAGCCCCTCCAGCTGCTTGATATTGCCTACAAAGATAAAAAAGAACACGAAGGTAAACAGCAGAGAATAGTCGATCCGGGCAAAGAGCCTCCGGTCCTTCCACAGCAGAAGGGCCGTCACCACTGCCAGCAGGACCCCATGGGGCACCATTCCGCCCACCGCCGCCACACACAGCAGAAAGAGGCCGAGATAAAAACACACCGGTCCCTGGCGGAGTGGCGGCGCCTCCCCCAGGCGGATGGACAGCGTTCCGTGCCCGCAGCCGAAGCGGACGCACAGCAGGAGCAGCAGGGCCGCGCCCACTGTATATGGCGCGGTGAGCCCCAGAAACTCCGGCAGAGACAGGCCGGACAGGGAGAACAGATAGAGATTCTGGGGGTTGCCGATGGGGGTGAACATACTGCCCAGATTGGCCGCAATGGTCATCAGCGCCACAGCAAAGCACAGCCGTTTCCGCTGACTGGCCATCTCCAGCATCATCATGCCCAGGGGGACGAAGGTGATCAGGGCCACATCGTTGGTGATCAGCATACTGCCCACAAAGCACAGGAACACCAGGGTGGCCAACAAGCCCCGCACAGTCCGCACCCTGGAGAGCACCCGGGCGGCTGCATACTGGAGAAACTGCTCCTCCCGCAGCCCCTCCACCAGCAGCATCAGGCAGAACAGCGTGATCAGGGTGTTGCAATCGATGTAGCTCAGGTAGCCCGGTCCGGGGGGCTCGATCAGACAGGAGGATACAGCCAGGCATAGTGAGATGGTCAACACTGTGTCACGCCGGAACCACCCTAAGATCCGTTTTCCCAAAGTCTCGTCCTCCTCATAAAACGGGGCCGCTGAACAGCGGCCCCATTTTGTCCTTATTTTGCCTCGTAAATGGCTTTCACGCCCTTGAAGGTCATATAGCAGTCCAGCTTCCCCACCGTCTCAAAGGGGGAGTGCATGGACAGCACCGGAACCCCGGCATCCAGGGTGTCGATGTTCCGCTCCGCCATGAACATGGCCACAGTGCCGCCGCCGCCGGCGTCCACCTTGCCCAGCTCGGCCATCTGCCAGACCACATCCGCCCGGTCCAGTACGCCGCGCACATACGCCACCAGCTCCGCAGAGGCGTCGGAGGCCCCGGACTTGCCCCGGGCCCCGGTGTACTTGCACAGGCCCATGCCGCAGTTCACCAGGGCACTGTTCCGCTTCTCGTACACCTCGGCAAAATTGGGGTCATAGGCCGCCGTCACATCGGCGGACAGGCAGAAGGAGCGCTCATAGCAGGCCCGCAGGGGCACGTTCTGGCTCTGGCACAGATCCTCCATAAAGGTGTCGAAGGCGGCGGATTTCATGCCAGTGACCCCCTCGGAGCCGATCTCCTCCTTGTCCGCCAGCATACACACCGCAGTGCGCTCCGGGTCGTTCAGCTGGAGGATGGCCGCCAGGGAGGCGTAGGCGCACACCCGGTCGTCGTGGCCGTAGGCCCCGATGAGAGAGCGGTCAAAGCCCACGTCGCTGGCCCGGAAGGCCGGAACGGCGGACAGCTCCGCAGAGATGAAGTCCTCCTCCACGATGCCGTACTTCCGGTTCAGCAGCTCCAGGATGGACAGCTTGACCCGGTCGCTCCCCTCGTCATCCGCCAGGGGGCGGCTGCCCACCAGGATATTCAGGCTCTCCGCGGGGATGGCCTCTCCCAGGGGCTTTCTGGACTGCTCCGCCCCCAGGTGGGGCAGGAGGTCGTCCACGGTGAACAGGGGATCCCCCTCCCCGTTGCCCACGGAGACCCGGACCACCTGGCCGCTCTTGAGGGCCACCACGCCGTGGAGCTCCAGGGGGATGGTGACCCACTGGTATTTTCTCAAGCCGCCGTAGTAGTGGGTCTTGAGGAAGGCCAGCTCATCCGCCTCATACAGGGGATTCTGCTTCAGGTCCAGGCGGGGGGAGTCGATATGGGCCGCGGCGATGTTCACGCCCTGGTCCAGCCCCCGGCGGCCCAGCACCGCCAGCATGACCGCCTTGCCCCGGTTGGCCCGGTACACCTTGTCCCCCGGCTTGAGCGCCATCCCGCGCTGGTAGGCACGGAAACCGGCGGCCTCCGCCAGAGCGATGGTCCGGTCCACACACTCCCGCTCCGTCTTGCCGGCGTCCAGAAACTGCTTATAGCCGGTGCAGTAGGCGTCCATGGCCTCCAGCTCCGCCCGGTCCACCCGGTCATAGCCGTTTTTCTTCGTATAGCTCAGGGCCTTCCGCAGCTGCTCGCCCCGGCTGTTCTCCTGTTCCTTCATGGTTCAGACCTCCTTCGTCGTCTGCTGTAAGATCGTCTGGAGCAGCGCCTTGGCCCGGACGGAAAATTCCTCCGCGCTGGCGCAGTCGTTCACCAGAACATGGCCGCAGTGCCCGCGGAAATACTCCTCCGGCTTCTGGGCCCGCACCCGGGACCAGGCGTAGTCCTCCGGGATCCCCTCCCGGGCCATGATCCGGCGCACCCGCACCTCCGGCGGGGCGGTGACTGCCACGGTGGCGGAACACAGGCGGTCCAGCCCGCTCTCCACCAGTGCGATGGCGTCGATGGCGGCCAGGGCTCTCCCCTGCCGCCGGCACTCCTCCACCAGCGCCCGGGTCCGGTCCACGGTGGCTGTCTGGGCCACCGCATTGAGCTGTGCCAGCTTCTCCGGGTCACCGAACACGATGGCCCCCAGCCGCTTGCGGTCGATGGAGCCGTTCTCCCCTCTCAGGGGACCGAAGCGCCGCTCCAGCTCATGCTGCAGGATGGGATCGTGCTCCAAAAGCTCGTGGTATACCGCATCGCAGTCGATGACCGCGCCTCCCAGGGCCTCTACCTCCCGCAGAAGGGTGGTTTTCCCCGCCCCAGTGGGGCCGGTGATGCCGATCAGGACCATCTCAGCGCTTCCGGGTCAGCCAGGCCAGACCCTCCTGCTCGTTCTCCCAAAAACCCACCTGGTCGCCCCGGTTGCAGCCAAAGATAAAGTTCCGCATGGAGGTCTGGTAGCAGTCGTAAAAATCACCCACGATGGCCAGCCGCATCTTGTTCTGAGTAAAGGGCTTGAGCACCTGCTCCGCCACGCCGCTGGACAGCGTGAACAGCTCCGGAACGAAGGAACTGCGGTCCATCAGCATAGCGGTGCAGCCCGTCTGAAAACGCACCGCGTTGATCAGCTTGGCCGCATCCTGGCCGTCGGACAGAGGGTAGTCAGGCCGGACCACGGCCACGTTCTGTTTGATCGTATAGTTCATCATAATATGTGATTCTCATTCCTTTGTGTTTATTTGACTTCCACGATATGGAATCCAGCCGCCTTGTTCAGGCGGTTGTTGATGGCCAGCCCCAAACCGGACGGATCAGGACACTGGGCCCAGATCCGGGGGACCTCCGTGTGGTCGAAGGCCCGAAGGGCGTCGAAAATATGGCGGGCCTGGGCGGATTTGTCTCCCGCCGGGCCCATCCTTTGGATCTGACAGCCGGGGAACTCCCCAGCAAACTCGTCAAAGCAGATCACGCCGTCCCCCGGCGTCAGGCTGCGGGCGATGTGCTCCGCAGTGCGCTCCGGCGGACCGGCCACCACTGTCACCGGCGCCTTGGGGGCGTAGTGGCGGTACTTCATTCCCGGGGCCCGGGGCTTTTCTCCCGCGGACATCAGCCGGGTGACCGCCTGGTCCACCTCCACCCGGCCCAGGACGGACTCCAGCTGCTCCAGCGTGATACCGCCGGGCCGCAGCAGCCGGGGCGGGGTCTCCGTCAGGTCCACGATGGTGGACTCCACCCCCACGGAGCAGGGACCGCCGTCCACGATGGCATCGATCCTTCCGTCCATGTCCTCCGCCATGTGGGCGGCGGTAGTGGGGCTGGGCCGCCCGGAGGTGTTGCCCGACGGGGCTGCCACCGGCACCTCTGCCGCCTGGAGGATCGCCCGGCACACCGGGTGGGAGGGACAGCGCATCCCCACCGTATCCATCCCAGCCGTCACCACATCGGGCACGATGGGCCTGCGCTTCAGGATCATGGTCAGCGGCCCCGGCCAGCAGGCCCGGGCCAGGTCAAAGGCGGACTGAGGGATGTCCGCACAATACCGCTCCAGATGGTCCGCCGAGGGGATATGCAGGATCAGGGGGTTGTCCTGGGGGCGGCCCTTGGCCTCAAAGATATGGGCCACCGCCTCCGGATCCAGGCCGTTGGCCCCCAGTCCGTACACCGTCTCCGTGGGGATGCCCACCAGACCGCCGGAGCGGAGGATAGCCGCGGCCTCCTCTACATCCTCCGGCCCCAGGTGACGGGTCTCCCGGCCGCCCTTCTCCCCCAGGATCAGGGTCAGCAGATCCTCCGGTGTGGAGGCCAGATAGTCGGCCCCCTCCTGCTCCAGCTCCTGGCGGGACCGGAAGCCCCACAGAACGCCGCAGCTGGTCAGACCGCCGTTCTTGGCCGTCTGGATGTCCACATTGCTGTCCCCCACGAACAGGGTGTTCTCCTGGGACGCCCCCATCCGCTCCATCAACCTGTGCAGCAGCGTGGGGTCCGGCTTGGTGGGGATGCCGGTGAGCGCCCCCTGCACCAGAGGGAAAATTTGGGAGTAATAGCCCTCCACCACGGGTCCGGCCATCTCGTCAGCCTTATTGGACAGCACCGCGATGGACACACCCGCCTCCTTCAGCCGCCGGACCGCCTGGAGCATCCCGGGATAGGGCGCGGTCTGGTCCGCCTTGTGGACACCGTACCAGGCCATGAACTCCCCCAGGGCCTGCTCCAGAACAGGCGCCCCGGTCCCCTCCGGTGCAAAGCGCTCCACCAGCTTGGGGATCCCGTTGCCTACCATTCGCTTGAATTCGTCCACGGAGTGGGTCGGCCAGCCATGAAGGCGGCAGACGTGGTTGCCCGCATTTGCCAGGTCGTCGATGGTGTTCAGCAGGGTGCCGTCCAGATCAAAGATCACATAGGGATACATGGTCCGGCCTCACTCATAGATCCCGATTTCCATGCCGCCGATCTCAATGGCGGTTTCCCTGGAAAATCCGGCCCGCTGGAGGTATGCCTTCACCGCGATCTGCGCATATTTGGGGTTCACCCGCTCGTCCTCCAGGTCCAGGTCGATGCGGCCCTGACGGCCGCCGCAGACGGAGCCGTTATCCTCCAGCACCTCGTTCAGCTCGCCCACAACGTCGGCCAGCTCCTTGCCCTGGGGCAGCTGCTGATAATGAATGTAGAGTTCCATGGTATTTCTCCTTTTTTCTGTTTGCCGGACGCGCCGGAGATCAGTCCGTCCCCTGGGAACGGAGACGCTCCGCCTGGTCGGCGGTCACCAGCGCGTTGATGACCTCATTGAGGTCGCCATCCATGATAGTATCAATTTTGTATAAGGTCAAGCCAATTCTGTGGTCGGTGACCCGCCCCTGTGGAAAGTTATAGGTCCGGATCCGCTCGTTCCGCATCCCGGTGCCCACCTGGCTGCGGCGCTGGGCGGTGTACGCCCCCTCCACCTTCTCCTGCTCCGCCTCGTACAGGCGGGAGGCCAGAAGGCGCATGGCCTTGTCCCGGTTCTGGAACTGGCTGCGCTCCTGCTGGCACTCCACCACCATACCCGTTGGCCGGTGGATCAGACGCACCGCGGAGGAGGTCTTGTTCACGTGCTGTCCCCCGGCGCCGGAGGCGCGGAACACCTGCATCTCCACGTCCGCCGGGTTGAGCTGGACGTCCACCGTCTCCATCTCAGGCAGCACCGCCACAGTGGCGGTGGAGGTGTGGACCCGTCCGCCGGACTCGGTCTCCGGCACCCGCTGGACCCGGTGGACCCCGCTTTCAAACTTGAGTCGGGACCAGGCCCCCTCCCCTTCTATTGTAAAGGAGATCTCCTTGATCCCACCCAGTTCTGTTTCACTCAGGCTGTCCACCTCTGTTTTCCAGCGGCTGCGCTCGGCGTACATGGAGTACATCCGGTACAGGGAGTGGGCGAACAGGGCCGCCTCCTCCCCGCCCACGCCGGCCCGGATCTCCACAATGACATTCTTGTTGTCATTGGGGTCCTTGGGCAGGAGCAGGAGCTGAAGCTGTCCCTCCAGCCGCTCCAGCTCCGCGTTGGTCTGGAGCAGCTCCTCCTGAGCCAGCTCTCTCATCTCCGGGTCGGACAGCAGCTCCTCTGCCTGAGCCAGGCGCTCCCGGGCGGCCAGATAGCTTCGATAGGTTTCCACCACCGGGCTCAGTTCATTCTGCTCCTTATTCAGACGGGCCACCGCGGCGGGGTCGTCATAGGTCTCCGGGGCGGCCAGTCGTGCCTCGATCTGGCTGTATTTTGCCTCAATGGCGGCAAGTTTCTCCAGCATAGGAACCTCCAGCATTGGATCTTCAACGGGCGGCCGCAGGCCGCCAAATTCCTCATTCCTAATTCCTAACTCTTAGCGCCTAACCTGCCCGGTCGAACAGGAAGGACTTCACCAGGGCCAGCGGCTCCCGGACATACATATACAGCCGGGAGGGCAAATGGCTGGCGGGGGCCGCCAACGTGGAGACCTGCTCAAAGCCCGCCCGCTCCGCCAGCATCCTGGCCCGGGTCAGGTGAAAGCCGTTGGACACCAACAGCACTCCGTCCGAGGTGTCGATCCCCTCCCGGTCCAGCAGCCGTCTGGAATAGTCTAAATTTTGGGCGGTGTTGTGGGAGTCCGGCTCCAGGAGCACCTTCTCCTCCTCCACTCCGTGGGCGGTGAGATAGTCGGCCATGGCCTGGGCCTCGCTGGTGGGCTCGTCCGGCCCCTGGCCGCCGGAGACCACCACCGTCATATCCGGGTGGTCCTCCAGATAGTCCAGGGCCTCGTCCAGCCGGTCCCGCAGCAGCACTGAGGGCCCGTCCTGACGCACCTGACAGCCCAGGATCACCATGACCTCCGGCTCCCCCTGGATGTGGTCGTATGCGCCGTACATCACACAGGCGAACAGGCCGCAGAAGGACAGAACTCCCACCAGGATCAAAGCCAGCAGAGCCCGGATCCACCCGACAAGGTATTTTCCTTTATCCTTTCTCTGCTTCAATTGCTTTTACCCCCTCGCCTCTTCCAGCTGGGCGGACAAGGTCTCCCAGCGGTCATAGAGCCCCTGGAGCTCCGCCTCCAGAGCCTCCCGCTGCTCGTACAGCTCCTGAAGCTTCAGATAGTCCGCGGAGGCCTCCTCGATCTGGAGGGAGAGGGCGTCCATGGCCTCCTCCGCCTTGGCCACCGCCCGCTCGGCGGCGGTCACCTCTTTTTCCAGGTTCTTGGTCCCGCCAGGCCGCTTGGGCTTCTCTTTTTTCCGCTCCGGCTCCGCCGCCTTTGCTGGCGCGGGGACGGTGTCTGAGGCCGCCTGCCCCGCCGCGCCCCGGGCCCGGGCCGCCTGGAACTCCTGATAGGTCCCGCGGAAATCCGTGATCTGTCCATTTTCCAGCAGCCAGATCCGGCTGGCAAAGCGGTCAATAAAGTACCGGTCATGGGAGACGAAGAGCAGATTCCCCTCGTATTCCTCCACCGCCTCCTCGATCCACTCCCGGCTCTGAATGTCCAGGTGGTTGGTGGGCTCGTCCAGCACCAGCAGATTGATCTTTTCGTCCATCAGCATACACAGGCGCAGACGGCTCTGCTCGCCGCCGGACAGGGCGGATACCGGCTTGAACACATCCTCGCCCCGGAATTTGAACGCCGCCAGCCGGTTCCGCGCCGACTGGGCAGTGCAGTCCTGGGCGTAGATCAGGGTGTCCACCAGGCTGCGCTCCGGGTGGTCAAAGTGGACGTACTGCGGCAGGTATCCAACCTTTACAGTCGGCCCCATCCGGACCTTACCGCCGTCTGGCGCCTCCTCGCCCAGGATCATTTTCAGCAGCGTGGTCTTGCCGCTGCCGTTGTCTCCGATCAGGGCGATGCGCTCGCCGCCGGCCACTTCCAGCCCCAGGCCGGAAAAGAGGGTGCGCCCGCCGAAGCCCTTGGTGAGGCCCTTGATGGTCAGCACCTCGTCCCCGCGGAACTCCCGCTCTCCGAAGCGGACCTCCATCTTCCGCTCCTTTTTGGGGCGGTCGGTGACCCGCATCCGCTCGATGCGCTTCTCCATGGATTTGACCCGCTTAAAGGTCTTGTCCATTCCGGAATAGGCCCACACCCGCATCTGCTCTGCGGCCTTCTCCAGCTGCTCGATCTTGGCCTGCTCCTTCTCGTACTGCTTCAGCTTCTCCTCATAGCGGCGCTCCTTCTCCACGGCGTAGAAGCTGTAACTGCCCTGGTAAAATTCCGCCCGGCCCTCCTGGATCTCGATGATGCGGTCCACCACCTGGTCCAGAAAATAACGGTCGTGGGAGACGGTGAGCACCGTCCCCTTGAACTTGCCCAGATACTCCTCCAGCCACTCGGTGGCCCGCAGGTCCAGGTGGTTCGTCGGCTCATCCAGCAGCAGGATGTCGGTGTCCTCCAGGATCAGACGGGCCAGGTTCACCCGGGTCTTTTCCCCGCCGGACAGGCTTTCAAACAGCTGCTCCCGCATGGCCTGTGGGATGGACAGTCCGTTGCACACTTTGTTAATCCTGGTGTCCGTCTCATAGCCTCCGGCCGCCTCATAGGCCGTCGTGAGCTTGTCATACCGGGACATCAGGGCCGGGTCCGTGCCAGAGGCCATCTCCCGGGTGAGCCGGGCCAGCTCGTCCTCCATTTTGCGCAGGGGCTCAAAGGCGGTGGCCAGCACATCCTCCACGGTATAGCCCTCCGGGTAGACCGGGATCTGGGAGATCAAGCCCATCCGCTTTCCCGGGGCGATCATCACCTCGCCCTCGTCATAGTCCATCGCGCCGGTGAGGATGCGCAGCAGCGTGGTCTTGCCACAGCCGTTGGGACCCAGCAGGCCCACCCGCTCCCCAGTGTCCACCTGGAAGGTGAGCCCATCTAAAATTTTCGTGCCAACCTCAAACTCTTTCACCAGGTTGGAGACAGATATGTCGATCATAGCGTCCTCTTTGGTTTGATTGATGTGCCCCTCCCTGACTGAAGGGGCGGCAGTTTTTTCTTATTGCTCCGGCGTCAGCTCCAGAAGCTGGTCCACCAGCTCCTCCATCCGCATCCCCCGGGATGCCTTGACCAGGATGGTACTGTCCGGCCGGATCAGCCCTGGGAGGATCTCCCGGGCGGCCTTCTTGTCCGCGCAGGGATAGACGGCGGTCATGCCGGCAGACTGTGCCCCCTCCGCCAGGTAGCGGGCCTGATCGCCCACCGCAACCAGGCAGTCGATCTTCCGCTTGCCCAGGTACTCCCCCACTCCGGTGTGGAGGGCGGGCGAGTAAGGCCCCAGCTCGAACATATCCCCCAAGACCGCCAGCTTCCAGGCGCTGCGGCTGTCCGCCAGCACACTGATGGCCGCCCGCATGGACTGGGGATTGGCGTTGTAGGTGTCGTCCAGAATGGTGATCCCGTTCCCCCGCTGCACCAGATTCATCCGCATCCGGGTGGGGACGAAGCGGGCGATCCCCTGCTCGATCTCATCGGCTGTCAGGCCGAAGTGCTCCCCCACCGCCGCGGCGATGAGGGTGGGATAGATCATGTGGCTGCCCAGGGCGGGGATGCACACCTCCCGGTCCATGGCCGGCGTGGTGAGACGGCTGCGCAGGGAGTCCAGCCCCTCGCTGCTGGCCGACTGGGCCCGGTACTCCAGGCCCTCCCCGCTGCCGCAGAACACCGCGGGCACCGGGGTCCGGCCCCGAAGGGTGGACAGGAGGGCGTCGTCCCCGTTGAGGATCAGCAGGCCGTTTTCCTTGCGGATGTGGGGCAGCAGCTCACACTTGGCCCGGAAGATGTTCTCCCGGCTGCCCAGCCGCTCGATGTGGGCGTCGCCGATGTTGGTGATGACCCCCACCTCCGGGCGGACGATGTCACCCAGGTAATCGATCTCCCCAAACCGGTCCATCCCCATCTCCACCACGCCGATCTGAACGCTGCGGTCCAGCCGGAGCAGGGTCAGGGGCAGGCCCACGTTGTTGTTGAAGTTCCCTTCCGTCTTGAGGACCTTGTACTTCACGGACAGGACCGAGGCGATCATGTCCTTGGCTGTGGTCTTGCCCACACTGCCCGTCACCCCCACGAAGGGGATCCGGAATTGCTCCTTGTACCAGAAGGCCAGGTCCCGCAGGGCGCGCTGGGTGTCCTCTACCTTGATGTAGAAGCGTCCCTCCTGATAGTGCTCCGGCTCCCGGGCAGTGAGGCATCCGGCGGCTCCCGCCTCCAGGGCGGAGCCGATATAGGTGTGGCCGTCGAAGCGCTCCCCCACCAGGGGGAGGAACAGGGAACCGGGGTGGATGTCCCGGCTGTCTGTATCCACGCTGCTGACCGTCCGGTCCAGACTGGTTTCCGGCCCGATCAGCGTACCGCCCACGGCGGTGAGCAGGTCCCGTACTGTGATGGCTTCCATCTGCCCTTAAACTCCTTCCCGCCGGGCCTCCAGAGAGGCCTCCACGATGGTCTGGCACAGGTCGGCATAGCCGATACCAACCGCCGCCGCCTCCTGGGGCACCAGGCTGGTAGGAGTCATGCCGGGCAGCGTGTTGATTTCAAGGAAATAGGGGGTCCCGTCCTCGGTCACGATGAAGTCGGCCCGGGCATAGACGGACAGGCCGATGGTGCGGAACACGGCCAGGGCCGCCTCTCCCACTGCCTTCTCCCACTCCGGTGGAATCTCTGCGGGACACACCTCCCGGGCGGCACCGGGCTGGTACTTGTTGGCGTAGTCATAGAAGTCCGCCTGGGGGATGATCTCAATGGAGGGCAGCGCCCGGCCGTTAAGCACTGCCACCTGGATCTCACGCCCCTTGATGTACTGCTCCAGGACCGTGCGTCCGCCCAAACGGACGCTCTCCTCCAGGCCCCGGCGCAGCTCCTCCCGGGTGTGGGCGATGGTCACGCCGATGGAGGAGCCGCTGGCAATGGGCTTTACCACCGCGGGAAGGGCGGTCTCCTCCGTCAGGACGTCCAGATTGTCCGCTGTGACGGTCACCGTCTGCCAGCGGGGGGTGCGCACCTGATCGGCCACCAGGCGCTTGGTCATATCCTTGTCCATAGCGATGGCGGAGCTGAGGCAGTTGGAGCCGGTGTAGGGCACCCCCAGCAGGTCCAGAGCGGCCTGGATGCGTCCGTCCTCTCCGCAGGCCCCGTGGAGAGCCAGATAGACCACATCCGCCCCGGCGCACAGTTCCAGCACCCCGGGACCGATGAGAGAAGGGCTCCAGTCGCTGCGGCTGGCCCGCACCTGCTCCAGGTCGGGGGCCTGAGGACTCACCTTTTTGAACGCCTGGGGGATGGGGGCCTGGAAGGGGTCCACCGTCTGATCGGTCCCCTCCATGCCGAAGAACAGGTCCACCAGGGCCACCTGGTGCCCCTTGGAACGCAGCGCCTCGCACACCATGGCGCCGGAGGACAGGGAGACATTCCGCTCCGGGCTGAGTCCGCCGGCCAATACTACGATCTTCATGTTATCAAACCACCTTTATCAAGGATCTGGATCATGTTTACAGTTTACACGCTGACCATGTATTTTATCACAATCCCCGGCAATAGACAAGCCGGAGCGTCCAATTTTGCGGAATTCTTCCGCACCGGCCGCCGGAGGGCTTCAAGAGGCGGAACGAAACAGGACAAAAAAGCCGCCCCCGGCTGGGGGCGAAGATCAACGGTCTGGAGGCCAATTTCTGCAATCAGGCTCAATGATAAGTACAGGAGAGGTTCCACCTTTATGTGTATAAAGAACATCGCCGGTCTTAACTCGTTTGTAGCCGGACGTAAGGGGACGGGAAAGGTGAAGGCGGCGGATAACATAGTCCTCCGCACCAGGGGTGAAGATGTTGATGAGACATCGAGCATACTGCTCATTTAAGAGAATGTCCTGGGCGGAGGTGTGATACAGCGAGAGCTTCACATCCTCTACATTGCCAAGCCACGCATCTATTTCCGGCTGTTTGGACCAGAAATAGATGCTGGCTGCGTCTTCCGGAACCTGTCTAAATACAATAGACCACGTCTTACCATTATCCGTCAGCATGATCTGACGGTCGGACGGCGTTGGTTCGTGTAAATAGGAGAGTTCAGGCGCTGTGTCAGGGAGATTTTCATTAAACAGGGTAACCAACTCAGAACCCTTCAAGGTCCACAGCTGCCGGTTTTCGGTCCCAACGATTGGATAAGACTCCTGATATTGATATGATATTCCGCGATATGGGCTGAGGGTCAAGAACATTGCCAAAGCAAAAAGAAGGGGAACGACGGCCCATATTATGACCAGCCATCGCCTCTGCTGTTTGTTGGCGGTGAGGTAAGCCAGAAAAAAGAAATGACGATCCATTTTGCGCCTCACTCCCTGATGCTTTCTTTTATGAACCTATTCTATCAGAGATTCCAAAAAATGCCATAGAAAAGGAGCGCCGAAGCGCTCCTTTTTCATGGTATATCAGATGCTGCGGCGCGGGACCGGATCAGGCCTTGCCGGCGCAGCCCAGGACGTGGATCAGCTTGTGTCGGACCAGATCCTTGATGTTGGCGCGGGCGGGCTTCAGGTACTCGCGGGGGTCGAACTTGTCGGGGTGCTCCTCAAAGAACTTGCGGATGGTGCCGGTCATGGTCAGGCGCAGATCGGAGTCGATGTTGATCTTACACACGGACAGCTCGGCGGCGTGGCGCAGCTCCTCCTCCGGGATGCCGATGGCGTCGGGCATCTTTCCGCCGTGCTCATTGATCATCTTCACATACTCCTGTGGCACGCTGGAGGAGCCGTGGAGCACGATGGGGAAGCCGGGCAGGCGCTTGGAGACCTCCTCCAGCACATCGAAGCGCAGGGGAGGCGGGACCAGGATGCCCTTCTCGTTGCGGGTGCACTGGGCAGGGGTGAACTTATAGGCGCCGTGGCTGGTGCCGATGGCGATGGCCAGGGAGTCGCAGCCGGTTCTGGTCACGAACTCCTCCACCTCCTCGGGGCGGGTGTAGGAGGAATCCTCGGCGGAGACCTTCACATCGTCCTCCACGCCGGCCAGGGTGCCCAACTCCGCCTCGACCACCACGCCGTGGTCGTGGGCGTACTCGACGACCTTCTTGGTGATGGCAATATTCTCCTCAAAGGGCTTGGAACTGGCGTCGATCATCACGGAGGTGAAGCCGCCGTCGATGCAGGCCTTACAGGTCTCAAAATCAGGGCCGTGGTCCAGATGCAGCGCGATGGGGATATCGGGGCACTCGATCACAGCGGCCTCCACCAGCTTCACCAGATAGGTGTGGTTGGCATAGGCGCGGGCGCCCTTGGACACCTGCAGAATCAGGGGAGCCTTCTCCTCCTGAGCAGCCTCGGTGATACCCTGAACGATCTCCATGTTGTTGACATTGAAGGCGCCGATGGCGTAACCGCCGTCATAGGCCTTCTTGAACATTTCAGTCGTGGTAACCAATGGCATATTGACCATCTCCTTGAAATATTTTTACAATTCATATTGTACCATTACCGATTGAAAAATACAAGGGTGTGTGCTACAATTTAAGCTAGAATTTTGGGCTAAGCTGATTTTGGATCCAAATTTGACACTTTAGGAGGAAGCAAACATGAAGCAACTGACCGGCGCCTGCATCATTGGCCAGTCCGGAGGTCCTACCGCAGTCATTAACGCCAGTGCTCAGGGCGTGATTCAGACCGCTTTGAAGGCTGACTGCATCACCCGCGTTCTGGGGGCCGCCCACGGAATCAAGGGCGTGCTGGAGGACAAGCTGTACGATATGGGACAGGAGGACTCCGCGGAGCTGGATCTGCTGAAGTTCACCCCCTCCTCTGCCCTGGGCTCCTGCCGCTATAAGCTGGCCGACCCCGATGTGAATGACACCGATTACCGGCGCATCCTGGAGGTATTCAAGAAGTACGATGTCCGCTACTTCTTCTACAACGGCGGAAACGACTCCATGGACACCTGCAACAAGATCTCCAAGTATATGCAGAAGGTGGGCTATGAGTGCCGCATCATGGGCGTACCCAAGACCATTGACAACGACCTGAACGGCACCGACCACTGCCCCGGCTTCGCCTCTGCCGCCAAGTACATCGCCACCTCCTGCGCCGAGGTCTGGCAGGACGCCCACGTCTATGACACCGGCATGGTCACCATCATCGAGATCATGGGCCGCCACGCCGGCTGGCTGGCTGGCTCCGCCGCCCTGGCCTCCCTCACCGGCTGCGGCCCCGATCTGGTCTATCTGCCCGAGACCGACTTCGACATGGAGCGCTTCCTGGCCGATGTCAAGTCCGTCTACGACCAAAACGGGAACTGCCTGGTGGCCGTGTCCGAGGGCATCCACTACGCCGACGGCACCTTCGTCTCCGAGGCCAAGACCTCTGCCACCGACGGCTTCGGCCATGCCCAGCTGGGCGGTCTGGCCTCCCACCTGGCCTCCGCGGTGAAGGAGGCCTTCGGTGTGAAGGTCCGTGGCATCGAGCTCTCCCTCCTCCAGCGCTGCGGCGCCCATCTGGACTCCAAGACCGACGCGGAGGAGGCTCTGCTGGCCGGCTCCGCCGCGGTCCAGGCCGCCGTGGAGGGCTTTACCGATAAGATGGTGGCCTTCCGCTGCACCCGCAGCGAGGACGGCTACCGCTGTGAGACCATTCTGGAGCCCCTGGACATCGTGGCCAACTTCGAGAAGAAGGTCCCCCGCGAGTGGATCAATGAGGCGGGCAACGGCGTCAACCAGCAGTTCATCGACTATGTCCTCCCCCTGATCCAGGGCGACGCCAAGGCTCCCCGGGTCAACGGTCTGCCCCGCTTCGCCCGTCTGAAGAAGGTCCTGACCACCCAGTTGTAAGACACTCTTCTTGATACTTCATAACCGCAATGAAAAAACTGCGGCCCGTGCGTTTGAACGTACGGGCCGCAGCTTTGTTTTTTAACTTGTCCGCCTCTCCGGGCGGATAAAGGGATATGGACCGGCTCACCGGGTCCCGGAGTCCTCCACCCCTGGACCTGTTCCGGCCAGCGGTCCGGTCCGCCCCAGGTACTGCTCGGTCTCCAGGGGCAGCCCGCGTTTTTTCAGGCCGCAGCGCACCAGTCGGCTGACCACGCTGTAAAACATGGCGAATACCGGAACACCCAGCACCATGCCCACAAAGCCGAAGAGGCCGCCGAACAGCAGGATGGAGAACAGCACCCAGAAGGAGGCCAGCCCTGTGGAGTCCCCCAGGATCTTGGGGCCCAGGATGTTGCCGTCAAACTGCTGGAGCACAAAGATGAAGATGACAAAATACAGGCACTTCAGGGGACTGACCAGCAGGATCAGCAGCGCGCAGGGGATGGCCCCGATGAAGGGGCCGAAGAACGGGATGATGTTGGTCACCCCGATGATCACTGCCAACAGCATAGGGTACGGGAACCGGAACAGATTGCAGCACACCAGGGCGATAATGCCGATGATTAGGGAGTCCACCAGCTTGCCGTTGATAAATCCGCTGAGGATGCGGTAGGCGCTCCGGGTCTCCTCCACCAGCAGATCCGCCACATCAGTGCGGAACACGCTGTACACGATCTTCTTGGATTGAGCGGCAAAGACATCCTTCCTTGCCAGCAGATAGACTGAGACGATAATCGCAATCAGGATGTCCTTCAACAGCAGCGCCAGGGCCACCACGCCGGAGGAGACGCTGCTCACCACGCCGGTGAGCTGGGGCAGGATCTCGGCCTTCAGCCAGTCCAGTGTGCTGTTCACCGACTCCAGGTTGGGGAGCATGTCGGAGCTGAGCCACTGCTCTACCGACTGGGCCAGGGAGTTGTAATAGGGCAGCACCGCCGTCTGGATCTCCGGATTGTCCGCCAAAAAGTCCAGCAGCCACTGCTGCATGATCCGAATGTACTCCGGGACCGCGTTCACCAGCCCCACGATGCTGAGGTACAACTGGGGCAGCACCATGGCCAGAAGCACATAGACCACCAGTACCGCAAAAATAAGACTGAGCACAATGGCCAGAAAATTCAGCGCGGCGCGCTTCCGTCCCCCGCGCTCCGCCACTCCCTCACACAGCGCGGCAAGAAAGGAGTAGATCTGCCGGTGGACGGGCAGCAGCAGAAAGGCCAGCACCAGCCCATAAAAGATGGGCCGCAGGATATAGGCCAGCAGCTCCAACAGGGCCCGCACCGCCGAAAAGTGGTAGATCACAAAGAACAGCAGGATCGCTGCGGCGATCACCGCGAAGGCGGTGACCCCGGCGGCCAGATAGGCGCCGTACTTTTGATGCTTCAAAGCAGCCCGCCTTTCTCCATCAAACCTTCAGCTCCGTTTCCTTCCCACCCAGAGCCGCAGCATATTTCTCCAGCACCGGGGCGATCTCCTGGGACAGGAACTCCTCCACCTGCTCCGGGCAGCGGCCGATGTAGCGCTCCGGCTCCAGATGGGCGGTGAGCTCCTCCCGGCTCATGCCGAAGGCCGGGTCCTCCGCCATCAGGTCGATCAGGTTGTTGGACAGGCCCAGGTCCTTCACATTCCGCCCCGCCTCCTGGGACAGGACCCGGATGCGCTCGTGGAGCTCCTGGCGGTCGCCGCCCCGCTTCACCGCGTCCATCATGATGTTCTCACTGGCCATGAAGGGCAGCTCCTCCATCACATGGCGGCGGATGACCTTGGGGTGGACCACCAGGCCGGAGGCCACATTCATATAGATGTTCAGGATGGCGTCCACGGCCAGGAAGGCCTCCGGGATGGAGATGCGCTTGTTGGCCGAGTCGTCCAGGGTGCGCTCGAACCACTGGGTGGCAGTGGTGATAGCGGGGTTCCCGGCGTCCACGATCACATAGCGGGCCAGGGAGCAGATCCGCTCGCACCGCATGGGGTTGCGCTTATAGGGCATGGCGGAGGAGCCGATCTGGTTCTTCTCAAAGGGTTCCTCCACCTCCTTCAGGTGGCACAGAAGCCGCAGGTCGGTGGCGAACTTGCTGGCGCTCTGGGCGATCCCCGCCAGGGTGGACAGCACGTTGTAGTCCATTTTCCTGGAGTAGGTCTGCCCGCTGACCGGGACCACGGCGTCGAAGCCCAGCTCCTCCGCGATCCGGCGCTCCAGCTCCTTCACCTTCTCATGGTCGCCCTCGAACAGCTCCAGGAAGGAGGCCTGGGTCCCCGTGGTCCCCTTGGAACCCAGCAGCTTCAGGGTGGAGATGCGGTGCTCCACCTCCTCCAGGTCCATCAGCAGCTCATTCATCCAAAGGGTGGCCCGCTTGCCCACGGTGACCAGCTGGGCCGCCTGGAAGTGGGTGAAGCCCAGGGTGGGCAGGGCCTTGTATTCCCGGGCGAAGTCCGCCAATCTGGACAGGACCTGCACCAGCTTGTTCCGGACCAGCTCCAGCCCCTCCCGCATGATGATCACATCGGTGTTGTCCCCCACATAGCAGCTGGTGGCCCCCAGGTGGATGATGGGCATGGCCTTGGGGCACAGCTCCCCGTATGTGTGGACATGGGCCATCACATCGTGGCGCAGCTTTTTCTCCCACTGGGCGGCCTTCTCATAGTCGATGTCGGTGATGTGGGCCTCCAGTTCGTCCACCTGCTCCTGGGTGACCGGCAGGCCCAGCTCCATCTCCGCCCGGGCCAGGGCGACCCACAGCCGCCGCCAGGTGGAGAACTTCTTGTCGGCGGAAAAGAGGTAGAGCATCTCATCGCTGGCATAGCGGGAGGAGAGCGGGCTTTCGTATGTGTTGGTGGGCATAGTGCATCGTCCTTTTCTTGTCTGATTTTTCCGGGAGGGCGCGCCCCTCCCCTGTCGGGACCGGGTCAGAGGCGGATCAGCTCATACTCCCGGGAACCCAGGCCGATCTTGGCCGCGTGCTCCAGGCAGCTGCGCCACTCCGACTCGGGGGTGGAGTTGGTGAAGTGGTCGTGGTGGTCGTGGAAGCCGGGCTCCGCCAGGTGGCGGGCCAGCTGGCTGCCCGGCATGGGCTCCGCCGCCAGGCAGGCATCCACACAGGCCTGGTCCAGGGCCAGAGGGTCGAAGGAGGCGAACATCCCCAGATTGGGCAGGATGGGCACGTCGTTCTCGCCGTGGCAGTCGCAGTTGGGGGACACGTCCACCACCAGGGAGATATGGAAGTTGGGCCGCCCGTCCAGCACCGCCTTGGTATACTCCGCCATGCGGCAGTTCAGGGCCGCCTGGGCGTTGTCGTTGGTGAAGTAGATGGCGTCAAAGTTGCACGCCCCCAGGCAGCGGCCGCAGCCCACACAGCTGTCCTGGTCCACGGTCATCTTTCCGGTCTCGGTGTCAAAGACCAGGCCGTTGTTGGCGCACTCCTTCTGGCAGCGCCGGCAGCCGCGGCATGCCTCCGGGTCGATCTTGGGCTTTCCGCTGGCGTGCTGCTCTTTCTTCCCCGCCCGGGAGCCGCAGCCCATGCCGATGTTCTTGATGGTCCCGCCAAAGCCGGTCATCTCATGGCCCTTGAAGTGGGTCAGGGAGATGAACACATCCGCGTCCATCACCGCCCGGCCGATCTTGGCCTTCTCCACATATTCGCCCCCCGCCACGGGGACCTCCACATCGTCGGTGCCCTTCAGGCCGTCGCCGATGAGGATGGGGCAGCCCACCGTCAGCGGAGTAAAGCCGTTCTGCCAGGCGCACTCCAGGTGCTCCAGGGCGTTCTTCCGGCTGCCGGGGTACATGGTGTTGCAGTCGGTGAGGAAGGGGCGGCCGCCCAGCTCCTTCACCACATCCACCACCGCCCGGGCATAGTTGGGGCGGAGAAAGCTCACATTGCCCAGCTCGCCGAAGTGCATCTTGATGGCCACAAACTTGCCGTCCAGATCCAGCTTCTGGATCCCGGCCGCCCGGATCAGCTTTTTCAGCTTGGTAGGCAGTCCATCACCGAACGCCTTTGTGTGAAAATCAGTAAAATATACCTTGGAAACTGACATAAGTTTCACTCCTCATTCTTTGGTATGGATGTGGGCCGCGTTCCGGGAACGGTCTCCCGCCCTTACGCCCGCTGCTTCCGGCGCGCGTCCAGAAGCCCGGGAATGATGGTGCACAGGGAGCCCGCCACGATGAGCAGGATCCCGGCCATCATGTTGGCGGGGATCACCTCGCCGTGGAGCTGCCAGGCCAGCACCGGGGCCAGCGCAGGCTTGAAAAAGTAGACCAGGGAGACCACGCTGGCGGGGAGCTGCTCCATGGCGAGGAAGTAGCAGCAGAAGCCGATCCCCGCCACCCCCACGGACACATACAGAACGTAGGGCAGGTTTTCCAGGGTGTACCCCGCCAGGATGGGGATGCGGGCGAACTCCTCCAGGCCGGCGGCCGTCATCCCCTGGGCCACCGCCGGGACATGGGAGAGCAGGATCAGCCCCAGAACGATCAGGCTGCCGAACAGGAAGCTGAAGCAGGTGACCACCGCGCCGCCGTACTCTGCCACCCGCCGCTTGCCCAGCACGCCGTACAGGGAGAACAGCAGGGTGGACAGCAGGGCCAGCCCCACCCCGAGGGGGTTCAGCGCATGACCTAATGGGTCGATGATAGCCACGGTGCCCGCGATCTCCAGGGCCAGGGCGGAGATATGCCGGGGCTTGATGGGCTCCTTCAGCAGAAAGAAGGCCAAAAAGGTGACAAATACCGGGTTGCAGCTGAACAGCGCAGCGGCCACAGAGGACCCGGCGTACCGAACCGACAGGTGGAGGATGGGCATACTCAGAGCGATGCCCAGCAGGCCCAGCAGGGCGAAACGGGCCATGCTCCGGCCGTCCAGGCGCTTTCCCCGGCGCTTCAGGGTCCGCAGAGCCAGGGGCAGCAGGATCAGAAAGCCCACGGAGAAGCGGCACAGGGTCAGCTGCATGGAGTTGATCTGCCCCGCGATATACCGCAGGACTACCTCATAGGAGGTGAACATCACAATGGTCACAATGATATAGAGATAGCCCTTTTTCATGAGATCCCGCTCTCCTCTCTCCCCCGCCGCACATCGGGCGCTTCCGGGTACAGTATAGCACAACTTTCTTGCCAGGACAAATATCAGTTAGTCCATCAGGGCCAGAAATTCCTCCTCGGTGAGCACAGGCACCCCCAGATCCTGGGCCTTGCGCAGCTTGGAGCCCGCAGCCGCCCCTGCCACCACATAGGATGTCTTTTTGGACACAGAGGAGGATGCCTTCCCCCCCCGGTCCTCGATCATTTTGGAGGCCTCGTCCCGGGTGAACCGCTCCAGGGACCCGGTGAGGACGAAGGTCATGCCGGCAAAGCGCTGGTCGCTCCCCTGCTCCTCCGCCTCCATGTTCACACCGGCCTCCCGCAGACGGCCAATGAGGTGCTGGCTCTGGGGGCTGGCAAACCAGTCCAGAAGGCTCTGGGCGGTAATGGCCCCGATGTCGTCCACCCCGGTCAGCTCCTCCAGCGTGGCGCTCTGGAGTGCGTCCAGGGTGCGGAACCGGGCGGCCAGCACCTTGCCCGCCTTCTGCCCCACCTGCCGGATGCCGAAGGCAAACAGGAGCCGGGACAGGTCCCGGGTCTTGGAACGCTCGATGGCCTCCAGCAGCTTCTGGGCCGACCGCTTTCCCATGCGGTCCAGTTCCGCCACCTTGCCGGCGTCCAGGAAGTACAGATCCCCCGGCGTTTTCACCAGACCCGCGTTCACCAGGTTCTCCACCACCGCGATGCCCAGCCCGTCGATGTCCATGGCGTCCCGGCTGGCAAAGTGGGCCAGGTTGCGCAGCAGCTGGGCGGGGCACTCGGCCCCGGTGCAGCGGATGTGGGCCCCGTCCTCGTCCCGCTCCACCGGCGCGCCGCACACCGGGCAGGTCTGGGGGAAGCGGTAGGGCTCGGCACCCTCCGGGCGCTTCTCCAGTTCCACAGAGAGGACCTCGGGGATGATCTCCCCCGCCTTGCGCACCAGGACGGTGTCCCCGATGCGCACGTCCTTCTCCGCAATAAAATCCTGGTTGTGGAGGGTGGCGCTGGTAACGGTAGTCCCAGCCAGGCGAACCGGCTCCAGCACCGCCCGGGGGGTGAGCACCCCGGTGCGGCCCACCTGGATCACGATGTCCAGTACCCGGGAGGACTTTACCTCCGGGGGATATTTATAGGCCGCCGCCCAGCGGGGAAATTTCGCGGTGCTGCCCAGCAGCTCCCGCTGGGCCAGGTCGTTGACCTTGATGACCGCACCGTCGATGTCAAAGGGGAAGTCCTCCCGGCCCTCTCCGATAGCGGCGACCTGTCCGATGGCATCCTCCACGCCGCGGCAGCTGTAATGCGGGATCACTTTAAAGCCCTTCTGCTTCAAATATTCCAGCGTCTCCACATGGGTTCGGAAGGTCTCCCCCTCCGCCCACTGGACGTTGAACACCGCGATGTCCAGGCGGCGGGAGGCGGCCACCCGGGGATCCAGCTGGCGCAGGGACCCGGCGGCGGCGTTCCGGGGGTTGGCGAACAGGGCCTCCCCCCGGCGCTCCCGCTCCTCGTTCAGGGCGTGGAACACCTTTTTGGGCATATAGACCTCCCCCCGGACGATGAGCCGGGCGGGGGCGTCCGGGATGCGCAGAGGGATGGACCGGACGGTCCGCAGGTTCTCCGTCACATCCTCCCCCACCTGGCCGTCCCCCCGGGTGGCCCCCCGGACGAACAGGCCGTTCTCATACTCCAGGGCCACCGACAGCCCATCCACCTTGGGCTCCACGTCGTACTCCGCCCCCGGGACGGCGGCGCGGACCCGCTGGTCAAACTGGCGCAGCTCGTCATAGTCGAACACATCCTGAAGGGATTCCAGGGGGACCTGATGGACCACCTGCTGGAAGGACTCCAGGGCCTTCCCCCCTACCCGCTGGGTGGGCGAGTCGGGGGTGATGAGCTCCGGGTGCTCCCCCTCCAGCTCCTCCAGCCGGCGCAGCTTGTGGTCATAGTCGTAGTCCGACATGGTCGGGGCGTCCTGGACATAGTATTCATAATTAGCCTGTTCCAGCTCCCGGCGCAGGGCCTGGAGCTCCTCGAAATGGTCCATGGGGAACCTCCTCTTCTTCTGTAAACCTTGAAATGGGTCCTCAGCCCCCGCCCGGCCGCTCCATCTGGAGGTAGGCGTCTGGCACCCGGCCCACAATGACGGTCTCCGCCACGCACAGGCGGGTGACGCTCTCAGTCTCCACCGGGCCGCCCGGCAGCAGCAGCGTCATGGGCACGGTGAGCTCCAGCTCAATGCGGTGGAGGGTCTGGTTGACCCCTGCTTCGGAAAAGCTGCTGGAAAACCGGGCGTCCGCCGTCCCCACCGCCATGGCGTGGACCTTCAGGGAGGGTCCCAGCCCCCACAGGACGTCCAGGTCCAGCAGACTGCCCAGGGGAATGCGGAGCTGGAGGACGCCCACGCCCTCCAGGGCGTCCAGCACCCGCTCCACCAGCTCCGCCCGCAGCAGGTTCATGGCCGCCATGTCCGTGGTGAGGGAGACGATGGCCCCGGAGGTGTCCCTCTGGATGGAGACCAGTTCGGCATATGTCAGCCCACGCTCCGCCAGGTCCTCCGTCACGCACCGCTCCACCAGGCGGGCCGCGTCGTTCTGGAGCTGGGCCTGGGCGATGGTCACCGCCATGGGCCGCAGGCGGGCCTCCAGCAGCCCCACGCACAGGGCGGCCAGTGCCGCTCCCAGCGCCAGGGACGCCAGCCAGCCGCCCCGGCCTCCGCCGGGGGACCGCCGCGCCCGCCAGCGCCGCCTCATCCGGTCCAGCCCCTCCATGGCGCTCCCTCCCTCTCCGCTCCGGCCTGATATGGGGAGGGTATGCGCCGTCCGGCTTGGACTATGCCCGCAGCAGCTCCTCCACCGCCAGCAGCACCCCCAGCTTGCCCGACTCGAAGGTCAGGCCGCCCTGGAGGTACACCGTGTAAGGGGGGCGCATGGGGGCGTCGGCGGACAGCTCGATGGAGGCCCCCTGGATGAAGGCCCCTGCCGCCATGATGACCGGGCAGTCATAGCCCGGCATATCCCAGGGCTCCGGGGTGACATAGGAGTCCACCGGAGCGCCGAACTGGATGCCCTTGCAGAACTTTTTCAGAGCCTCCGGCTCCCGGGTATGGATCATCTGAATGATGTCGTGGCGCACCGCGCTGGAGTGTGGCTCGGTCTCATAGCCCAGCAGCTCCATCACCCGGGCGGCAAAAACGGCAGTCTTGACCGCCTGTGCCACCGTGTGGGGGGCCAGGAACAGCCCCTGGTACAGCAGGCGGTTGTTTCCCAGGGTGGAGCCGCACTCCCCACCGATGCCCGGCACGGTGAGCCGCTGGGCGGCCCCCTCCACCAGATCCCGGCGGCCGGCGATATAGCCGCCGGTGGGGGCCAGGCCGCCCCCGGGGTTCTTGATGAGGGAGCCCACCACCAGGTCGGCCCCCACATGGGTGGGTTCCATGGTCTCCACAAACTCCCCATAGCAGTTGTCCACCAGGATGGCGGCGTTGGGGTTGGCCTCCCGGATCACCCGGCACATCTCCCCGATCTCCGCCACGGACAGAGAGGCGCGGGTGGAGTAACCCTTGGACCGCTGGATCAGCACCGCCTTCACCCGGGGGTCTGCGGCCGCCCGGGCCATCCCCTCCAGGTCGGGCTTGTTGTCCTTCAACTCCACCTGGCGGTACTCCACACCGTAGTCCTTCAGGGAGCCGTGGCCCTTCCCAGTCTCTCCAATGACGCCCAGCAGGGTGTCGTACGGAGCGCCCACCGCGGACACCAGCACGTCCCCGGTTTTCAGGGCCCCATACAGGGCACAGGCGATGGCGTGGGTGCCGTTGACAAACTGGATGCGCACCAGGGCGGCCTCTGTGCCGAATAGCTGGGCATAGATCTCGTCCAGCTTGTCCCGGCCCAGGTCGTCATAGCCGTAGCCGGTGGTGCCGGCAAAATACCCCTCCGCCACCCGGTGGTCCTGGAAGGCCTCCAGCACCCGGATGGAATTTTCCTCCGCAATGGCGTCAATGCGGTCAAACTGCTCTCTCAGGTCCTGCTGCGCCTGACGGCCCAGGGCGCGGACCCGCTCACTGATCTGTAAACTCATATTCCTCTACGCTTCCTGTTTCTATTGTAATATTGAGGGAGCTTCGCCCGGCATTACAGCCGGGTCAGCTCCTCCTGGGCAAAGGCGGCCAGCAGCTTCACGCAGGCCGCCGCATCCCCCAGGTCAGCCATCTCCGTGGGGGTGTGGATATACCGGCAGGGGACGGAAACGCCTCCTGTGAGCACTCCCATGCGGGTGGTATGGATGGCCCCCGCGTCGGTGCCGCCGCCCCGCATGATGTCCCGCTGAACGGGGACCTCTCTCTCTCCGGCCAGACGCTCCAGGGTCTCCACCAGCTGAGGGTGGCAGATCACCGAGCGGTCCATCACCTTGACCGCCGCTCCCTGGCCCAGACGGACGGTGCCCAGCTTCTCCGAGCCGGGGGTGTCGTCCACGTCAGTGACGTCCACCGCCAGGGCATAGTCCGGGTCGATCGACCAGGCCGCCGTCCTCGCCCCCCGGAGCCCAACCTCTTCCTGGGCGGAGAACACCAGATACAGGTCGTTGGGACAGGCGTCCAACTCCTCCAGTACCCGCAGGAGCACAGCGCAGGAGATACGGTTATCCAAGTAAGGGGAAACCACTTTATCCCCACTCAAAAATATGGCGGTATCATAGACCGCGGTGTCTCCAACCTGGACCATCCTGCGGGCCTGCTCCTCGTCCTTCGCCCCGATGTCCACATAGCAGGCGTCCAGCTTCAGCTTGCCGAATTCCGCCTTCTCCTCCGGGACGATGACCCCCCGCACTCCGTTTTTGAAGCGCACCGGGGTGTACAGCAGCTCCCGGGCGGCGATCCCGCCCAGGGTCCCCACCCGGAGGAACCCCTCCTTCTCGATGTGGGTGACGATCAGGCCGGTGGAGTCCATGTGGGCGCACAGCATCACCTTGGGACCGCTCCCCCGCTTCCGGACGATCAGGTTCCCCAGGGTATCCGCCGTCACCTCGTCGGCGTGGGGCCGGGCCAGGGCGGCAATGACCTCCCGCACCGCGCCCTCGTCCCCGGAGGGGCCATGGGCAGTGTTGAGGGTCTGGATCAATTCAAACAGTTCCATGTTACAACTCCCTAATCGTTACAGCGTCAGCTGGGCCGCCTGATCGGCCAGGAACAGCCGGGTCAGCTTCAGCATGGCTTCAAAATCGAAAATGCTGCCCACGCTGGCCGGGGCATGGAGATAGCGCATGGCGGCGGACAGGGCGGCCACCCGCACGCCGGACTTGGTGCGCTGGATGGTCCGGGCGTCGTTGCCCCCGGCAATATATTCCTTGGTCTGCCAGGGGATCCGGTGCTCCTCCGCCAGACGGCGCAGGTCCTCGAACAGCCCCCGGTCATAGATGGTCCCCCCGTCCATATAGGAGATCACCGGGCCTTTTCCCGGGGCGCACACCTTCCGGTGAGCCTCCACCATGGGCAGGTCGGCGGCGGTGGTGGTCTCCAGCACCAGAGCCACCTCCGGCGTGACGGAGAAGGCCGCACCGAAGGCACCCCGGGTGCCCACCTCCTCCTGTGCGGTGAAGGCGAAGGTCACGTCCATGGGGAGCTTTTCCCGCAGCAGCTCCAGCATCACGGCGCAGCCCACCCGGTCGTCGATGGCCTTGGCCTTGAACAGGCCCTCCCCAAAGCGCTCCGGCGGTCCCACAAAGGCCCCGCAGGTCCCAAGTGGGACCATGGAGAGGGCCTCCTCCCGGCTGGACGCGCCGATGTCCAGGTACAGGGCGTCGGTCTTGGGGACCTTCTTCATGTCCTCCCGGCTGAGCAGGTGGATGGCCTTCATCCCGATGACCCCGGGGACCCGGCCGGGCCCCAGCTCCACCGGCTTGCCCAGGGCTACCCGCCGGTCCACGCCGCCCACAAAATCAAACTTCAAAAAGCCCTCGTCGGTGGCCCGGGTGACGATGACCCCCACCTCGTCCATGTGGGCGCACAGCATCAGCCGGTTTTCCGCCGCCTTCCGGCCCCGCTTGAACACGATGAGGTTGCCCAGGGCGTCGGTGCGGACGCTGTCCGCGTGCTCCTCCGCCCAGCCGCGGATATAGCTCCGCACCTGTCCCTCGTCCCCTGAGACGCCGTTCAGGGCGCACAGGGTCTCCAAACACTGGATCAAAGCGCCTCCGCCTCCTCTCCAAGGCCCTCGAGAAAGGCGGCCAGCAGCTGGGCCGTGTGGTCCAGGTCGTCCCGGTGGACCGTCTCGATGGGGGTGTGCATATACCGCAGGGGCAGGGAGAGCACCGCCGTGGCGATCCCCTCCCGGCTGATCTGCATGGGCCAGCCGTTGGTTCCGGAGGAGCCGGCCATGACCTCCAGCTGGACGTCCAGCCCCAGCTCCTCCGCCTTCCGCTCCAGCCGCCGGGCCATCCAGCGGGTGCAGTTGGGCCCCAGACCGATGACCGGGCCGCCGCCCAGAGGGAAGGTCTTGTCCTTGGATGCGTCCGGTGAGTCCCCGTGGGTCACATCCACGGCCACGCAGCAGTCCGGGGCGATCCCGTATGCGGCGGCGATGGCTCCGGTGCTGTGGGTCTCCTCCTGGGTGGAGCCCAGGACATACAGGTCCACATCCAGCTGCCTGTCCCGCAGCCGCTCCAGGGCGTCCAGCAGGATGGCAAAGCAGGCCCGGTCGTCCAGCGCCTTTCCGCACAGCAGCTTGTCCCCCAGAGGAGCACAGCCCGCCCGGTAGACCGCCGGTGTGCCCACAGGGATGCGGGCCTGGGCCGTCTCCTGATCCAGGCCCGCATCCAGATACAGGTCCTGGATGGCCACAGATTGGTCCATATCCTCCCGGCTCTGGATGTGGGGGGGCAGACAGGACACCACTCCCACCACAGGGGGCTGGGTGAGGATGGTCAGTTCCCGGTCAGGGAGCATCCTGGGGTCCACCCCGCCCAGGGGGGCGAAGCGGAGGAAGCCCTCCTCATGTCCGGTGATGAGAAAGCCGATCTCGTCCAGATGGGCGTCCAGCAACACCTTTTTGGCCCCCTCCCGGCCACAGCGCCGCACCCCCACCACACTGCCCATGCGGTCCAGAAACGCCTCGTCCACCAGGGGGCGGAGCAGCTCCAGAGCCGCCCGGGCCGCCTGGCCCTCAAACCCGCTGGGGCCGGGCAGGGCGCACAGCCCGGCCAGCGTCTTTTCATAGTCCAAACAAATCCTCCCGTCTCTCTGCTCAGAGGGCCTGGACCAGGCGCTTAAAGGCCTGGCCCCGCTCCATAAAGTTTTTGAACTGGTCAAAGGCGGCGCAGGCGGGGGACAGCACCACCACATCCCCCTCCCGGGCGGTCTCCCGGGCGGCGCGCACGGCGGCGGCCAGGTCCTCCTCCTCCCGGATCACCAGGCCGCTGGCCTCAAAGCTCGGGGCCTGCTCCGCCGCACTGCGGATGGCGGAGGCGGTGTCCCCGGTGAGGATCAGGGCCTTTACCCGGTCCACGATCTCCATGCCAAGCTGGGTAAAGGGAATTCCCTTGTCGTAGCCGCCTGCGATCAGCACCACCTTCCGGTCGAAGGACTCCAGGCAGGCGGTGGTGCGGCTGGGGCTGGTGCCGATGGAGTCGTTGTACCAGCGCACTCCGTCCAGCTCCCGGACGAACTCGATGCGGTGCTCCACTCCCTGGAAGCGCCGGGCCACCGCCCGGACGCAGCGGTCAGGGACCAGGCCGTCCACCGCGGCGATGGCGGCCATATAGTTTTCCACGTTGTGGTCGCCGGGGAGCTGGATCAGCTCCAGAGGCAGGACCTCCCGGCTCCCCTGGTCGTTGGTCAGCCAGATGGCCCCATCCCGGAGGTATACCCCCTCCTCCAGCCGCTCCTGCCGGCTGAAGAAGGTCACGGGGCACACCGCCTCCCGGGCCAGCGCCCGGGTGGGGGCGTTGTCATAGTTGAGGATCAGCCGGTCCTCCGGCCCCTGGTGGAGGAAGATGTTCTTCTTGGCCCGGACGTACTCCTCTATGGTGTGGTGGTAGTCCAGGTGGTTGGGGCTGAGGTTGGTGACCACCGCGATATGGGGGCTCTGCTCCATGGTCATCAGCTGGAAGGAAGACAGCTCCAGCACGGCGAAGTCCTCCTCCACCATGTCGGCCACGTCCGGCAGAAGGGGCTTTCCGATGTTGCCCCCCACATAGACGTTCCGCCCCGCCTCCTTCAAAAACTCGGCGATGATGGTGGTGGTGGTGGTCTTTCCATCGCTCCCGGTGACGCCGATGAGGCGGCTGGGGCAGGTCTGGAAAAACAGCTCCATCTCAGAGCTGAGCTCGATGCCCCTCTGGACAGCGTTGACCAGCTCCGGCGTGTTGGGGGACAGGCCCGGGGTGCGGAAGATCACATCCTCGTGGAGGTCCTGGAGGTACTCCTCCCCCAGGATCATCCTGGCCCCCAGGCTCTCCAGCTCCTGGACCTGCTCCGCCGCCCGCTCCCGGGGGACCCGGTCCCGGACGGTGACCTCTGCCCCGGCCCGCAGCAGCATCTTAATCAGGGGCGTGTTGCTCACCCCCATGCCAATCACCGCCACCGGGCGGCCCTGTATTTCCTCCAGATATTCCTTGATGGTGGACATAGCGCGTCCTCCTTCCATCGTGTTCCGGGCCCCGCCGGGACCCGTGCGCTTTTAAATCCGGCCCCGCCGGCGGACCGGCGGCAGTCTATATAACTAAAATATATTACCATAGCCGGAAAAAAAATTCAACGAACATTTGACACCGGAGGCGTTTTCCTGTATGATAGACGGGCAAGCAGGCTGGACAGCCGCGCGGGCGGGGCGAAAGGCCCGTCTGTGAGGAAAGTCCGGGCTCCATAGGGCAGGGATAACGGATAACATCCGCCGGGGGCGACCCTAGGAAAAGTGCAACAGAAATAGTCTGCCGGCCTTCGGGCCGGTCAAGGTGGAAAGGTGAGGTAAGAGCTCACCCGACGGCGTGGAAGCGCCCGTCGCTGTAAACTCTATCCGGAGCAACGCCGTGGAGGGACACACAGGTCGGCCCGACCGTCCCGGGGAGGCGGCTGGAGCGCGCCGGCAACGGCGCGTCGAGATAGATGGCTGTCTTAAAAGACAGAACCCGGCTTACAGGCCTACTTGCACCAAAAGGACCGGTATGAGAACTCATACCGGTCCTTTTCTCATCGCTGCATGGGGTTTATGCACCCCCGCTGCGGATGCGCTCCACCAGGCGGCGGGTCTGCTCCAGATCCGCGCTGTACCGGGCGTCGGGCGGCTCTGTCCGGGCACGGGGCGCGGGACTGCTGGGGGCCGGAGCGCCCCGCTCCCCCTCCCGGGTCTGCTGGCGGCGGCGCTCTCCGGCCTGACGGCGGAGGAGCCACCGCTGGGTGTCCCGGTCCACGGCGGAGGCCATGAAGCGGAAGCCCATCTGGGCCTGGGCCCCCATGTCCGGCCAGCGGACCAGCACTTCCTCCGGGTCCGTCACCTCCCCACGCCACCGCCCGTCGGCATACTGCATCAGGGCGGTAAACAACAGGCCCCGCTGCTCCGGCGGCATCGCCAGAAGCATGGGGTAGTTGTCAAAATAGACCACAAAGCCCCGTTTTGGATTGTTCATGTCCATTCCTCCTTTTACCCCTGGCGGGAACCGCCGGTTTGGTGTACATTTGCGTGCCACTATCCCCTCCGTAAAGGGTAATAGTAAAAGTCATAGAAAAAAGTAATGGTCACTGTGATGGTCAGGTCAAGCCTGACGGCGGTGGCCCGGGCCCGGGCCGGAGAAAAAAATAAAAAATTTTTTCTTCCCCGCAATAAAACCCCGGTCCCGTGCATTTCATAGTCAGAAGCACAAACCAGAGCAGCCTGAACGGCTGAGAAAGAGAGGAATCCAACATGAAAAAGTCTTACATTGCCGCCGCCCTCGCCCTCACCAGCTGCATGGTGGTGGGGACCGCCGCCGCCAGCCAGAGCAACAGCGTGACCGCCACCTTCCGTCCCGACATGACGCTGAAGGTCAACGGCACTGCCTACACCGTCCGGGACACCACCGGGGTGAAGGTCTCCCCCCTGATCTACAACGGCACCACCTACCTGCCCCTGTCCTCCCTGGGTCAGCTGCTGGGGGCGGAGGTCTCCTGGGACAACGACAGCCAGACCGTGATCATCCACGATGATGACGCCGACTACATCGGCGAGGCCAAAGCCAAGGAACTGGCCCTGAAGCACGCCGGACTCTCCAGCAAGGAGGTCTCCTTCCTCCAGCTGAAGCTGGACTGGGACGACGGCCGCGCCGTCTATGAGGTGGAGTTTTATGCCGGCAGCCGGGAGTACGACTATGAGATCAACGCTGTGACCGGCGCGGTGGTGGACTTCGACTCCGACATCGAGGACTACACCATCCCCTCTGACAGCGAGGACTATATCTCCCGGGAGAAGGCCCAAAAGCTGGCCCAGGCCAAGGCCCCGAAGGCCACGCTGATCAAGCTGGAGCTGGATGTGGACGACGGCCGCGCCGTCTATGAGGGCGAGCTGCGGGAAGGCAGCACGGAATATGAGTTTGAGATCGACGCCGTCACCGGCAGCTTCCTGAAGTGGGAGCAGGAGCGGGACTGAAGCCCGCCCCCATATCAAAATAGACATACAAAAGGGACCCGCCGCCGGCGGGTCCCTTGTTCGCTTCCTTCCGGCAGGCCGGGCGTCACGGCTTTTCGGGCTCCAGTTCCTTCCACAGCGCCCGCAGGGCCTCCAGCTCCGCCCGGGCGCCGTAGTCCTCCAGCTCGCCGCTCTCCTCCCAGTCCCGGGAGAGGATCTCTTGGGCCAACGCGGAAGCCTTCTCCCTATCCTTCCGGGTCCCAATCCCCAGGGCATAGCACCGCGCCAGGCGGCACAGGCTGTTCAGGTCCTCCCGTTCTGCGCCCTTTCGGTAATAGGCAAATGCCTGTTCCAGATCCTGCTCCACGGCGGTCCCGGTCTCGTAAAACCGGCCCAGCCCCCAGCAGGCGGAGTCATCTCCCAGCTCATCCGCCCGGAGCAGGCACTCCAGAGCCTGGTCCAGCTCCCCCGCCTGCTCGTGGTACCAGCCCAGGTTGTACCAGGCGCACTCATCATCCAGCTCTGCCGCCCGGCGGTACCACTCCATAGCCTGCTCCAGGTCCTGGGGAACGCCATCCCCCTTGGCCAGCAGCTCCGCCAGGTTGTTCATGCAGGCCGTGCTGCCCGCCTCCGCGCCCCGGCGATACCAATCCGCCGCCTGAGCCGGATCCCGCTCCACACCGAGCCCCTTCTCATAGCACCAAGCCAGTTGGAACATAGCCCGGGTGCTGCCTTTTTCCACGCCCTTGCGGTACCAGCAGAAGGCCTCCTCCCAGCTCTGCTCCACGCCGTTCCCGCTCTCATAGCACCAGCCCAGGTTGCACATCGCCTGGGAGTCGCCCCCTTCCGCGCCCCGGCGGTACCAGTGGACGGCCTCCTCCCAGCTCTGCTCTACACCGTTCCCGCTCTCATAGCACCAGCCCAGGTTGCACATCGCCCGGGCGTCGCCCTCTTCCGCGCTCCGGCGGTACCAGAGGACGGCCTGCTCCCAGCTCTGTTCCACGCCGTTTCCTGTCTCATAGCACCAGCCCAGGTTACACATGGCCTGGGCGCTGCCCGCCTCCGCGCCCTTCTCATAGCAACGGACCGCCTGCTCCGGGGCGGCCTGGGTCCCGACGCCGCTGAGCAGACAGCCTGCCAGGAGCAGCAGGCCGCGTTCTGAACCAGCTTCGGCCGCCTGGCGGTAGAGCTCCACCGCCCCCTCCGGGTCCCGGTCCGCCCACTTGCCGTGCTCCATCAGCCAGCCCAGACAGCATTTTGCCTCCGGCTCGCCGCCCTCCGCCGCCCGGCGGTACCAGCGCACCGACAGCTCCGGGTCCTGTTCCACCCCGTCGCCGAACTCATAGTGCTTGGCCAGCAGGGTCTGGCAGACCGTGTCCCCCTGAAGGGCCGCCATGCGCAGCCACTCCACCGCCTGGGCCGGGTCCCGCCGGTCCATCCCGATCCCCCGGTCACAGCAGCGGGCCAGCAGGCGCTGGGCCCGGGTGGAGCCGTACTCCGCCGCCCGGCGGTACAGCTCCACTGCCTGACGGGGGTCCGGAGGGATCCCGATGCCCTCCTCATAGCACACCGCCAGGTTGCACAGGGCGGGCAGGCTCCCCATCTCCGCCGCCTGCTGGTAGAGCCAGACTGCCTGACGGGGGTCGGCCTCTATCCCAGTGCCCTGCTCCAGGCACAGGCCCAGGTTGCACGCTCCCCAGCCGCTGCCCAGCCGGGCGGCCCTGCGGAAGCAGGACACGGCCTTCTCCTCCGCCCCGTCCTGTTCCATCCAGAACACCCCCAGGGCGCACCAGTCGTCCCCGGACATCTTCGCCCGCTCCCCCGCGGTCAGCGCCCCGCCGCACCGGGGGCAGGCGTCCGGCATGGCCGCCCCCTCGCCCCAGAAGCGGCAGTCTCCCTTGGTACAGTGAAAGAGCATACGCCCCTCTCTCCTCTCTGATCTGTCTGATGCTGCGGGGCTCAGTCCAGCCCCTGCTCCAAAATGCGGTACACCGCCTCCAGGTCCAGGCTGGCCCGCAGAGCGGCGGCCAGCTTGTCATACTGCTCCTCCCGATAGGCCTGGCCGTCCTCATCCCCGGTCTCCCCCGTCCAGGTCAGCCCCCTCCGGGCCAGCAGCAGGGAGACCAGCCGGTCTCGGAGCTCCGGTGTGTCAAAAAAGCCGTGGAGATAGGTGCCCAGCACGTTCTCCCGGACGGAAAACAGGCCCTCCGGTCCGCTGTCCCCCATGTGGATCTCATAGCCCTCCAGGGGGCAGCCCTCCAGGGGGGCGAACAGGCCGGTGCAGGCCGGGAAGGCCGCCCTGCGGCGGGTGCGGGTCTTTTCCCGGGAAAAGCGGGTGGCGACGGGCAGCAGGCCCAGCCCCTCCTGGGAGCCGCCTCCCTCCGCCCCCTCCGGGTCGTCCACCCGCTGTCCCAGCATCTGATAGCCGCCGCAGATCCCAGCCACCGGGGTCCCCGCCGCAGCCAGCGCCAGCACCGCCCGGTCCAGCCCCCGCCGCCGCAGCCAATCCAGGTCGGCCAGGGTGCTCTTGGTCCCCGGCAGGATCACCAGGTCGGGCCGCCCCAGGTCCTCCGGCCGGTCCGTATAGCGCAGGCCCACCGCCGGATGCCGCCCCAGGGCGTTGAAGTCGGTGAAATTGGAGATGTGCGGCAGGCGGACCACCGCCACGTCCAGAAGGGCCTCCCGCCGCCCGGAGGTGAGCCGGGGAGAGAGACTGTCCTCATCGTCCAGATCCAGCTCCAGCCAGGGGACCACCCCCACCACCGGGATCTGGGTCAGCTCCTCCAGCATGGTCAGGCCGGGCCGCAGCAGGGCCGCGTCCCCCCGGAACTTGTTGATGACCGTCCCCTTCACCATGGCCCGCTCGCCGGCCTCCAGAAGGGCCACCGTCCCGTACAGGGAGGCGAACACCCCGCCCCGGTCGATGTCCCCCGCCAGCAGCACCGGGGCCCGGGCCATCCGGGCCATCCCCATGTTCACGATGTCGTCCGCCTTCAGGTTGATCTCCGCCGGGCTGCCCGCCCCCTCCAGCACGATAACGTCGTGCTCCTCCGCCAGGGAGCGGTAGGACGCCAGGATCTGGGGGACCAGCTCCTTTTTATGGCGGAAGTAATCGGACGCCCGCATATCCCCCAGCACCTCGCCGTTGACGATGACCTGGCTGCCCATGTCGCTGCTGGGCTTGAGCAGGATGGGGTTCATTCGGACGCTGGGCTCCACCCCGGCGGCCTCCGCCTGCATCACCTGGGCCCGGCCCATCTCCAGGCCCTCCCGGGTGACGAAGCTGTTCAGCGCCATATTCTGGCTTTTGAATGGGGCCACCGAATAGCCGTCCTGGCGGAAGATGCGGCACAGCCCTGCTGTCAGCACGCTCTTTCCCGCGTTGGACATGGTCCCCTGGATCATAATGGCCTTTGCCGCCATGTCAGTCCCTCCTCAGCTGCCGCGCCGCGGCGGTCAGCAGTCTCTCGTTCTCCTCCTCCGTCCGGACACCGATCCGGAACCAGCCGGGCCCCAGCCCGGAGTAGTCGGAGCAGTCCCGCACCAGGATGTGCTCCCTCTCCAGCAGCCGCCTGCCCAGGTCCTCAGGCCCCCGAAACAGGAGAAAATTCCCGTCCCCCGGACACACCCAGAGGCCCAGGCCGGTCAGCCCCGCCGCCAGCCGCTCCCGGCCCCGGCGGATCGCCCCCAAACTGTCTTTCGGCCAGCGGGAGAACTGCTGTAAAGCGATCTCACCTGCCGCTTGTGCCGGGACAGACACCGCCCAGGGCGGCCCCGCCGCCGCCATCCGGTCCAGCAGCGCCTCCTCTCCGCACAGGGCATAGCCCAGGCGCAGGCCCGCCAGGGCATAGCTCTTGGTCAGCGCCCGGAGAAGCAGCAGCCCGCCCCCGGACAGCTCCTCCGTCAGGCGGCGTGGATCGCCGCCGGTGAGCTCCAGAAAGCACTGGTCCACCGCCAGAAAGGCCCCCACCTCCCGGCAGCGGGACAGCACCCGGCCCAGCAGCCCCCCGTCCATCAGCCGCCCGGTGGGGTTGTTGGGGTCGCACAGGAACACCAGATCCACCCCGGGGACGATGGCCTCCAGCAGGTCCTCCCCCGGCAGAAAGCCTGTCCGCTCCTCAAGCCGGTGCTCCCGGATCTGGCAGCCCACCCCCTCCAGAGCCCGGCGGTACTCCGAAAAAGTGGGGGCAAGTAAAAGTGCTTGACGCAGCTTACAAGCCAGGGCCATGCGGTAGATCAGATCGGAGGCCCCGTTGCCGCACAGGATCTGGTCCTCCTCCACGCCGTCCCGGCGGGCGATGGCCCGGCGCAGGCCGCGGCAGGCCGGGTCCGGGTAGCGGGCGCAGTCCAGCACCGCCCGGCAGGCCCCCTCCAGCACAGGACCGGGAGCCCCCATGGGGTTCAGGTTGATGGAGCAGTCCAACAGATCCGGGGGACAGCCGTAGGTGTCCCCTCCGTGTTCAAAGCGGGCCATGTCCGCACCTTCCTTCTCTGTGATGTTAATGGAGTGCTTTTTTATGTAGGGCGCAACGACTCGGTGCGCCGCCTCAAATGGCGAAACCCCAGCGTTGAATCAAGAAATTCCGAAAACCGGCGGGAGGGGCAAGCTCCTCCCCTACGGGATAGCGGGGGAAATATTCTGTGGCGGAGAACCGGCGGGCGGGCCGGTGTCCCGCCCTACGGGGCAATTTCGGTTATGCGTGATATGGCGGCCGCCGATTTTCAGAACGGTTTCCATATCACGCCGCCAGCAGGGTCCCCCAACCCAGCACCGCCGCCAGGGTCAGCAGCTCCGTGACATACATCAGACGGCAGGCCCGGGCGACATCCGCCCGCTCCACCGGCCGGAGGCCGTCCCCAATGGTGGGCTTGGACACCTTTTTCCCAAAATACCAGGCGTCCCCCGCCAGCTGCACTCCCAGGGCCCCGGCGCAGGCCGCCTCCGTGTGGGCGGAGTTGGGGGAGCTGTGCTTTCTCCGGTCCCGGAAAAAGACCCTCAGCGCCCGCCGACCGGAGCAGCCGGGCAGCAGGGCGGCGGCCAGACACATCATCAGGCCGGACAGCCGCGCGGGGATCCAGTTGAGCACATCGTCCAGCCGGGCGGCCGCCGTGCCGAACCAGCGGTACCGCTCGTTCCGGTAACCCACCATGGAGTCCATGGTGTTCACCGCCTTATAGACCATCCCCAGGGGCAGCCCCCCCAGAGCCAGAAAGAGCAGCGGAGCAGTCACGCCGTCGGAGGTGTTCTCCGCCACCGTCTCCACCGCCGCCTTCACCACCCCCGCTTCATCCAGCCGCTGGGTGTCCCGGCCCACGATGCGGGAGACCGCCTCCCGGGCCCCCGCCAAGTCCCCCGCCGCCAGGGGAGGGCATACCGCCATGCTCTCTTTCTGGAGGGCCCGGGCGGCCAGCAGCTGATAGGTGAACCAGACCTCCACCGGCCAGGCCAGACAGGGGGACAGCCCCCTCAGCCCCTCCAGGAGCAGCCAGCTGCCCCCGCCGAAGGCCGCCGGGATCAGCAGGGCCAGAAGGGCCCCCGCCAGCCGCTCCCCCGCCGGGGTCCCAGGGAACACACGGCGCAGGACGCCCTCCGGCCAGGTAATGGCCCGGCCCATCCACCGCACCGGGTGGGGCATCCAGTGGGGGTCCCCCAGTAGCCAGTCCAGGACCACCCCGGGCAGCAAGACGGTGATTAGATGTGCTGTCAACGTCATAGCGCCTCCAGCACCCGCAGCTCCAGGGGTTCCCGCCGGACCTCCACCCGCCAGCCCCGGCAGTTCTCCGGCTGCCAGCGGTAGAGCTCCCACTCCGGGCGGCCAAAGGCGGACATCACCGCCAGCCAGGTGCCCCCGTGGGCCACCACGGCCCCCCGGTCCACTCCGGCGGCCTCCGCCTCCCGGACCACGGCCTCTATCCCCCGGCGGCTTCGCTCCAGAAAGCCCTGCATGTTCTCTCCGCCGGGGAAGGTGATGGTCAGGTCGCCCCCCATCCAGGCCCGGTACAGGGGATCGTCCTTCAGCTCCTCCCAGGTCTTTTCTTCAAACCGTCCGAAGGCGCACTCCCGCAGCTGCGGGACCTGCCGCTGCTCCACCCCGGGGAACAGCAGCGCCGCCGTCTGACGGCACCGTAGCATGGGGGACACCCACAGCCCGCCGATCTCCGGCATCTCCCCCCGGCGCTTCCGGGCCAGCGCCTCCCCCTCCGGGGCAAGGGGCTGGTCGGTGGAGCCGATATACTGTCGTTTCAAATTTCCCGGCGTGATGCTGTGCCGGAGCAAAAGCAATTCCATGGCGTTCCCGCTCCTGTCTTTCTCTACTGATCACGAGGCCCCCAGCTTCTTTACACCGGAAACCCCCGCAAGTGTTTTCACTTTATGAAATTTGTCATTTCAGCCGCATGGCAAGGCCGCACTGGAGGCGGTAGACGGCCTCCGCCTCCCGGGCCAGGTCACAGCACAGGCGGCCCACCGCCTCCCGCCGGTCCCGGTCCCCCCGGTCCATCGGGACCACGCCGCAGCCCACCTCCCGGCAGACCACCACCGCCCGGCCCAGCAGGGCCTCCAGGGGCGGGAGGGGATCCAGTTCCTCCAGGCCGTACAGCACCGGGCCGTTCTCCGCGAACTGCTCCGGAGAAAATCCCAGCACGTCCGTCACAAAGCTTCTCTTTCCGGCCCCGCGGCCGCCAATCACAAGAATCACAGCACTCCCTCCAAACTCTGGGCCAGCACCAGCCCCGCCAGACATGCCAGCTCGCACAGCTGCAAAAACCAGCCCGCCAGATCGCCGGTCGTCCCGCCGAACTCCCGCTTTGCCGTTTTCACATAGTACCACAGGGCCAGCAGGGCCGCCCCGCCGATCCACAGATACCCCGGCTTCAAAACCGCCAGTCCGGCGGCGCACAGCAGGGCGCCACACAGTGGGAGCCAGCGGCCCCGGCGGCGCTCCCCGGTCACCGCCGCCAGCAGGCCCCCGCCCCGGGCGTTGGGCAGGGTCAGGGCGGCAAAGGCGGACAGCCCCCGGCTGAGCACCGGGACCAGAAGCAGGGCGGCCCACAGGCCCCCGTCCGTCCGCTCCGCCTGACACCACAGCCCGAAGGTAAGCAGCAGCAGCAGCCCGCAGCCCTGCACCGCAAAGGCCCCCACATGGGGGTCCGCCATGATCTCCAGCTTCCGCTCCCGGCTCTGGTGGGAGGCCAGGGCGTCGCACACATCGCAGAAGCCGTCCAGATGGATCCCCCCAGTGATCAGCAGGGGGATGGCGGTCATCCCCGCCGCCCACAGCAGCTGCCCCAGCCCAAGGGCTCCTGCCAGCCAGGTCCACAGCAGCAGTCCGCCGCCCACCGCCAGCCCCACCAGAGGGAAGGCGTACAGGGTGTACCGCCGGGCCCCGCTCTCCCAGTCCAGAGGGGGCACAGGGATGCGGGAGTACAGGGCGAAGGCCATGCCCACGGCCCGCAGAACCGTCATACCTCTCCCCCCTTCCAGTGGACGGGCAGTCCGCAGACCAGCTCGGTCACCCGGTCCGCCCGGGCGGCCAGGTCCCGGTGGAGGCGGGCCAGCAGGTCCAGATAGGCCCCGGTCTCCGGCGGGTAGTCCACCCCGTCCCGGAACAGGTCGCCGCTGACCACCACCAGATGCCCCGCGCCCTCGCTCAAGCGATCCAGCCCCCTCCGGATGCGGCGGTACGCCCCCTCCGGGTCGAAGGCTCCCCCGGAAAACAGCTCGTTGGCCGCCAGGTTGCCCAGGTCCTCCAGCAAAACGGCGCTCCCCGCCGGCGGGGCCCATCCCGCCAGATCCCGGGGACGCTCCACCGTACAGGAAAAACCCTTCCCGGCCCGGAGGGCCCGGTGACGCCTGATGCGCTCCGCCGCCTCGCCGCCCCCGGGCTCCATGGTAGCCAGATAGATCAGGGGGCCCGTCCGGGGCAGGGTGCAGATCAGATCCTCGGCCCAGCCGCTCTTTCCGCTGGCCGCCCCCCCAAACACCAGGGCGGTCACGGCTCTCCCTCCTCCGGGCTCCGGCCGTCGGCGCGGTAGGCCGGGATGCCCAGCCCGTCAAAGGTGTGCATCTCTCCATACACCGACAGGGCCATGTCCAGCAGAGGCATGGCCGCCACTGCCCCGGTGCCCTCTCCCAGGCGCAGTCCGGCGTCCAGCACCGGCTCCAGCCCCAGGGCCTCCAGCAGCAGACGGCCGCAGGGCTCCGCCGGACGGTGGCTGGCCAGCAGGCTCTTCTCCGCCTGGGGGCACAGCCGCACCGCACACAGGGCGGCGGCACAGGAGATGGCCCCGTCCAGCAGCACCGGCACCTTCCGGAAGGCACATCCCAGATAAAATCCTGTCATGGCTGCGATGTCAAGTCCACCCACCTTACAGAGGACATCCATGGGATCCGCCGGGTCCGGCCGGTTGACCGCCAGGGCGGCGGCCACCGCGCGGCGCTTACGGACCAGGCCCTCGTCGGACAGCCCGGCCCCGCGGCCCACCGTCTCCTCCGGGGAGCGCCCCAGAAGGGCGGCGGCCACCACCGCCGTGGTGGTGGTGTTGCCAATGCCCATCTCTCCGGCGGCCAGCAGCTGGATCCCCCGGTCCGCCAACTCCTCCGCCGTCTCCAGCCCCGCCCGCAGGGCGGCCTCTCCGGCGGAGCGGTCCATAGCGGGACCCCTGGTCATGTTCCGGGTCCCCCCCTCCATGACCACCCGGTCCCGCAGACCGGGGACTGCCTCATGGGCCAGCATCCCCACGTCCACCGGAAGGACCTCCGCCCCGGCCACCCGGGCCATGCGGCAGACGGAGGACCGCCCGGCGGCCATGCTCCGGGCCACCGCCAGGGTGACCTCCTGGCCGGTCTGGGTCACCCCCTCGGCCACCACCCCGTTGTCGGCGCAGAACACCGCCACCCCCTTCCGGTCCAGGCGCACCTCCGGCGTCCCGGCCGCCCCGGCGATTCGGACCACCATGTCCTCCAGACGGCCCAGGCCGTGGAGTGGCTTGGCGATGGCGTCCCAGTGCAGCCGGGCCCCCTCCATGGCTTCCCGGTCCGGGGGCGTGATCCCGTTCAGTCTGGCCTGGATGAATGTGTCTCTCATAGCGTGGTCTCCTTCTGATATTGGACGCAGGCGGCGGCAAAGCGGGCCGCGAAGCGGGGATTGGATGGGAAATAGAGGTGGGGGAATCCAGCAAGTAGTTTTCCTTCACAGATCATACAGGGTCTTGGGTCCCCTCCGGAAGGCCGGACGGCCCGGCAGGCATCCCCCGGCTGGGTGCAGGCCCAGCGGTGGAACTCATGCCCGGCGATCTCCTCCCCGGAGATCAGATAGGGGTTGTCCCCCTCCGGGCGCAGGGTGAGGTATCCGAAGGGCTGCCGCCCCCGGCTGTGCGTCCCCTCCCCCGCCAGGACGCCCGCCATGGGCCATGCCCGGCCCTCCGGGTCCTCCAGACTGCTCTGGAGGTAGAGGAAGCCGCCGCACTCCGCCAGGGCGGGCATCCCGCCCCGGATGGCTTCCCGGACGGCCCGGCGCATGGGGGCGTTCCGGCTGAGCTGCTCCGCCCACAGCTCCGGATAGCCCCCGCCCAGGTACAGGCCGCAGCTCCCGGCGGGCAGCGCCCGGTCCTCCAGGGGGCTGAACTCCGCCAGCCGAAGGCCGTTCCGCCGCAGCAGATCCAGATTGTCCTCATAGTAGAAGCAGAAGGCCCGGTCCCGGGCCACCGCCACCACAGGGCCCTCCGGCTCCGGCGGGATGACGGAGGGCTCCGCCGGCAGAGGGGCGGCGGACCGGGCCAGGGCCAGGACGCCCTCCAGATCCACCGTCTCCTCCAGCTGGCTGGCCAGCCGGTCCACCTTGTCTGCCAGCCCCTGGACCTCCCCCGGCGTGAGCAGGCCCAGGTGCCGGCTTGCGATGGCGCAGTCGGGCAGCTGGGGCAGCCAGCCCAGCACCGGAAGGCCCGTCTCCCTTTGGAGCATGGGCGTGAGCAGTTCCGCCAGCCCCCGGGAGCAGCCATTGAGAAGAAGCCCGCCGATCATACCGGGACTGCGGAACCGGGCCAGCCCCCGCACCATGGCCGCCAGAGTGAGGGCCGCCCCTTGGGGGCGCACCACCAGCAGGATGGGGGTCCCGGTGGCCCGGGCCAGGTGCCAGCTGCTGGCCCGCTCCGTGCTCCCCACGCCGTCGTAACAGCCCATGACCCCCTCCAGCACCGCCACGCCGCGGCCACGCCCGGCGGAGGACAGCAGGGCGCGGGCCTGGTCCTCCCCGCTGAAAAACAGGTCCAGGTTCCGGCTGGGCAGGCCCAGCACCTCCCGGTGGAACATGGGGTCGATATAGTCCGGCCCGCACTTGAAGGCGCAGGGGTCCAGCCCCCGGCGCTGAAAGGCCCGGAGCAGGGCGCAGGTCACGGTGGTCTTGCCGCTGCCGCTGGCCGGAGCGGCCACCAGCAGGCGGGGCAGGTCCAGCCTCTCCTCCATGGCTGTCCTCCTCCTTTCCAAACAAACAACCTATATTATACCGGACCGGTGGGAAAAATGCAACGTGGGCCGGCGGCTCTCTACGTCTCCGGCGGAAAATTTCCCTTGCACACGACCGCAGTTCCCCGGATTTTGAGGGAGGGTTTTACTTTACGGGGTTAGTTCCTTTGCCCGTGGCAGCAAAGGAGGTCGCCCCGCAGGGCGAAATCCTGTGAGGCGCGGCGCTCCGAGTCGTCGCGCCCTACGGGCGTCACGATCCACGGGGGACGGGCGGGCCCCTCCCCTCCAATAACTCATAGAATGGCGGCAGGCAGAGGTGGGCTCCCACCTCCGCCTGCCGCTTGCAGACTGTCACAGAATGATGCAGATCAGGCCGCCGGATCCCTCGTTGATGATCCGCTGAAGGGTCTCCCTCAGCTTCTCCCGGGCGTCCTCCGGCATCCTCTTGACCTTGGCGTTCAGGTCCTCCCCCACCAGTTCGTGGAAGGATTTTCCGAAAATGTTGGACTGCCAGATCTTGGCCGTGTCCCCCTCAAACTCCTGGAGCAGATAGTGGATCATCTCCTCGCTCTGTTTCTCGCTGCCCACGATGGGGGACACCTCCGTCTCGATGTCCGCCCGGATCATGTGAATGGAGGGTGCGCTGGCCTTCAAACGCACGCCGTACCGCCCGCCCTGGCGGACGATCTCCGGCTCCTCCAGCACCAGGGAGTCGATGGAGGGCACCACGATGCCGTATCCGGTCTCCTCCACCTCCTTCAGAGCGTCGGCCACCTTGTCGTACTCCGCCTTCACCTGGGCCAGCTGGGTGAGCAGGGCCATCAGGTCCCCGTCGTCCCCGATCTGGAACCCCGACTGCTGGGACAGCGTATCATAGAATAAGGCCCGGGGCAGCTCCAGCACGGCGGCGGCCAGGCCGGTGCCCAGGTCGATGTTGGTCACCCGGGCCTGGCTGACCTGCTCGCACTCCCGCATGGCCCCAATGGCCCCGTCCACATCCCGGATGCGGTGGAGCTGCCCCGCCCCCTGCCGGATGGCCCCGTACAGGGCGGCCTTGATGGGGTGCTCCTGGGGCAGTGCGTCCACCCAGGGGGGCAGAAACAGGTCCAGCTCCTTCAGCGGGAACTCATACAGCACCTGCTTGAGCAGGCCGCTGATGTCCTCCTCCCCCAGCTCCAGGCAGTTGGCCGACACACAGGCCACCTGGTGCCGCTGGGCGATGTCCGCCCGGATGGCCCGGGCCCGCTCGGAGTTGGGGTAGGCGGAGTTGAGCACCACCAGGAAGGGTTTTCCAAGCTCCTTCAGTTCGGCGATCACCCGCTCCTCCGCCTCCAGATAGTCCTCCCGGGGGATGTCCGTGATGGAGCCGTCGGTGGTGATGACCATTCCGATGGTGGCGTGCTCGGCGATCACCTTCCGGGTGCCGATCTCCGCCGCCTCGGACATGGGGATCTCCCGGTCGAACCAGGGGGTGGTCACCATCCGCTGCTCCTCCCCCTCCAGCTGGCCCACCGCACCATCCACCATATAGCCCACGCAGTCGATGAGCCGCACCTGGAAGGCCGCGCCGCCGTCCATGGAGATGGACACCGCCTCCTCCGGCACGAACTTGGGCTCCGCCGTCATAATGGTGCGGCCCGAGCCGCTCTGGGGAAGTTCGTCCCGGGCCCGCTCCCGGCGGTAGACATTTTCGATGTTGGGGATGACCAGAGTCTCCATGAACCGCTTGATAAAGGTGGATTTTCCGGTGCGCACCGGCCCCACCACCCCAATGTAGATGTCGCCCTCGGTCCGAAGCGCGATCTCCTCGTAGATTTTGCGATCTTCCACTTGAATTCCTCCTTCGGCCCGCGAGCCGGTCATTTCCCTACACTATATGGGGATAAGCTGTGAGATATGACGGCTCCCCGCCGCCATTCCAGACCGAAAACCGCCCCGGCCGCACAAGCGGCCGGGGCGGGATGGCGCGTCAAAACGCCCTGTAAGGCGGTCAGCGCACGCTGGGGATCAGGAGCATCCGGCCCAGAGGCAGCTGCCCCTCCTCCAGGCCGTTGGCCTGGACGATCTGCTCCGTGGTGGTGCCGTAGGCCTTGGCCAGCTCCCACAGGCCCTCCCCCGGCGAGGCCAGCCGGAGCACCACCGAGGGCTGATCCCCCTCGCCCCGGGTCCGGGGCTCCCCCAGGGCGGCCCCGCACACCGCCGTGGTGTGCTGCTCCCGGAGGATGAGGAATTGGAAGTCCACCGCGAAGCGCACCTCGATCCCCCCGGCGGAGGGGGCGGCGAACACCTCCCCGGAGCAGGCCGTCCGGCAGCAGCACCGGGCCCCCTCCGGGGCGTCCAGGCGGCAGGAGACGGTCAGAGGCTTCTGGAGGGCCTGGAGGGCGTCGTTTTCGTCCAGATAGAGGATGGTGACCCGGGCCTCTCCCTCCAGCACCAGCTGGTCCCCCTCCCAGTTCCTTCGGATCTCGCCCAGGGACACCCAGCTGTCCGTCACGCTGCGGGGCAGGGAACCTGTCTCCAGCAGCTCCCGCACGTTCTGGGTGCGGGAAGACTGCTCCACCAGCTGCCACAGGACCTGCTCCTCCCGCTCCACCTGGGTCTGGAGGGCGGTGCTGTACAGGTCCTGGAGGAGGGTGACCGGGCGGCGGCTCCACACCTGGGCCTGGGCCAGCAGGTCCAGCGCCACCTCCACGGTGCGGCCGTCCTCCCCGGCGGGCTGGCAGCTCAGCTGGGTCAGCTCCACCGCCATGCGGCACTCGCCCCCCTCGCCCAGCCCCGGGACCTCCATGATCTGGGAGAAGGGGAGGTTCTCCCGACAGGCGTTCAGCCCGCCGCCGGCCTCCTGCACCAGCAGCTGGAGCTCCACCGCCCCCTTGAAGATCAGCTTGCTGCCGATGAGGCGGCTCTCCCCGCACAGCGGTACGGCACGGCAGGCGGCCAGCTGCACCGGCTCCCCCTGCCCCACGTTCAGCCTGACCTGCTCCGAAAATGCAAAGGGTTTTTCCTGCACAGCCTCCAGCTGATAGCTCTCCTGCTCCGTCACCCGCTGCTGCACCCCGTGCTCCTCCGGTTCCAGCACCCCCTGGCAGCACACCCGCTCCCTGGGCTGAAAAGCGGTCACATCCACCGCCAGATCGGCCCGGAGCAGCACCTTTCTTGGATTCAGGGCCCGGGCCTCCGCCCCCCGGAGCCGGACGCAGGCGTGGACCCGGCCCTGCTCCGTCAGCCCCGGGGCCTCCAGCTGGGCGGAGAAGGGCAGGGCCGCCTCCATGCGGCGCAGCCCGCCCCCCTCCTCCGGCTGGTAGAGGAGGACGGCCCGGACGCTTCCGCTCACCGCCGCCGCCCCCTCCCGGGCCTGCTTCCCGTTCAGTGTCGCCTGTCCGCACACCGCCACGATGCGGAGGATGTCTGGACAGGCGTCGGGCACAATGGTCTCCAGGGTCTCCTCCTGGCAGAGCGTCCCGTCCGCCGCGATCTCCCAGCAGTGGATCACATCCCGATCAAATTCCAATTCCATGTGCAGTTCCTCTCCCTTTCCCATAGGATGGGCCTCCGGTCGCCGGGGCCCGGGCCTTCTTTGGGACACTATATGTCCGGGAGCAGGAGAATATGTCCATCTGTCTCAGCCCTTCAGACCGAACAGCCTGCGCAGCAGCCCGCGCAGGCATTTGGGCGAGCGTACCACCACGATACCCATTCCGCGACCCTCCCTCCAACAGATTGTAGTCCAGTATATGGCCCGGCAGAACCAAATGACACCGCCGGGACGAGCCAAAGCTCCGGGGGCCGCCTATAAAAATGCAGCGCCACCCAAAGAGCGGCGCTGCGTTTTTCCAATATGCGTTGACTTCCGGACTTACTCCAGGCCCCAGTCTGCCAGGGTGTTTTTCTGATAGACCACCGATTCCTCCGGCCAGAGGATCTCCCCATCCTGCACCTGATACTCCGGGATCGAGGGGGACACCCACCTCCGACCATACTCGTCGGTGACCACGGCGGCGAAGGCGAGATCATCCCCCTCCGCCAAGTCCAGCTCCATGGGGTCCAGCCGGTAGAACGCCTCCCCCGTGAAGCCCTCGAAGCTGTCCGGCTTCTCACAGGGCTCCAGCCAGGTCACCAGCTTAAAATTGTGGAACAGGCCCACCCGGACCTCCCGCAGCCGGCTCACCCCCAGCGCCTCGTTGACCACGGGGACGGAGGCCCTCTCCCCGCCCACGGTGATGTATCCCTCCGGCAGGGCGAAGCGGCCGTTTTTCCCCCGCTTCGAATACATCACAGAGGACAGATCCATGGGCTCCACCTGTGGGAAACTGTCCTGGTACAGCCCCTGGTACTGGTCCAGCAGCTGGGTCTGCCGGGTGTTCCCGGTGACAAAGACGGCGGAGAGGGTAATGCTGTCTGTCAGGGGACAGACCATCTCCCCGGTAAAAGTTCCGTTCTCCTCCTCCGCGGCTTCCATCTCCCGCACCTCCCCGCCACTGTCCGCCAGAAATACCACCGACATCCCGGGGGTATAGGTCTTGGGCACCGCCCGCAGGGAGAATCGTACCGTATTTTCTGCCAAATCGGCGGAGACCAGCTGGGTGGCATAGTCGGCGGTCAAATCGTTCTGGGCCTTCAGGATCTCCTCCACCCGGCTGGCGATGGCGCCCACCTGAACGTTCACCGAGTGGCTGACGTTATTCACCGAGTTGGCCAGACTGTTATACTGCCCGTCCATCCGGTCCAGACGGCTGAATACGCTCCACCCGGCCCAGACTACCGCCAGAGCGGCCAAGGCCCAGGGCCACCGCCGCCGGGGCCGCTGGCTCCCGGACAGCCTCTCCCCCACCAGGGCCTCTACCTGCGCCCGCTGGCCCTGGCTCAGTTCGGCCTGCTCCGCCCGCTGATAGCGGCCCAGCAGTTCCTCCAGCAGCTTCAGCTGGTCCTCAGAGAACTCTGTCGCCTCCGGGACCTCCTCCACTCCCAGTAGCCAGCCCACAGGCACCTGGAACAGGCGGCTCAGGGCCACCAGCTTCTCGATCTCCGGCAGGGAGGTGTCACTCTCCCACTTATAGACGGTCTGCCGGGATACCCCCAACTCCGCCCCCAGGCTCTCCTGGGACAGCTCCCGCTCTTTCCGCTTGGCGGCGATGCGTTGTCCTGTGGTCATGGTTCATCATCTCCTCGCCTCCACCCTAGCAGGCGGCCGCTTTTTCTGCCACCACCCAGCGGTTTTCTCCCTGCTAACCCGGGGTTTACATCCCGTCTAAGTCCTTGAGCCCCAACAGGTCCAGCGCCTCCTCCCGGGAGTAGCAGCCGTTGAGCACCTGGAGCAGGGCGTTGGCCGAGGTGTGCTCCGGCAGCTCCATCTCCTTCAGCAGGGCCTGCCGCCGCCGGGCGCTGTCCGCCCCTCCGGTGAGCCCCGCGGCCATCAGATCCGCCTTGGTCAGGCCGGGCCGGGCCCGCTCCGGGGCCTGGGCGTCCAGGACGGTGGCCCCCGCCCGGCGGAGCACCTGCTCCAGCACCTGGGGTGACATCCCCTCCACCCCCAGCTTGCCCTCCCGGCCCCGCTGGCGCTTCCGCTTCTCCTTCCCGTACACGTCCGGGATATAGGCGTGCTTCAAATGCTCCGCCGGGATGGAGCCCCGGATCCGGTTCCGGATCACAAAGCCCGCCCCGTCGGAGTCGGTGAGCACGATGAGCCCCCGCCGCTCCGCCGCCCGGCGGAGGAGGGACATCCGCTCCGGGTCCTTGAAGATGCCGAAGCCGTTGGTCTCCAGGATCAGGGTGTCCACCACCTGGGAGAGGGTGTTTTTGTCGTACCGCCCCTCCACCACGATCGCTTCTCGTATGGTCAGCATGGCCCCTCCTTATCTCCGCTGGGGGGCGGGCCGGGAGGCGGGGGCGGCCAGCTCCAGCAGCAGGCCGGTGAGCAGCTGCTGCCCGTCCTGTCCGGTGGACTTCATGGCCAGGTCCACCTCGCCGCAGCGCACCACCGCCCGGCGGCACCAGGGCAGAGTGAACCGGCGGGCGGCCCCCATCAGCTTCTCCGCGGGATAGGGCTTGAGCCCCCACAGCCCCGCCAGATACTGGGCCCCCTTCCCCTGCTCCATGACCAGGCGGGCGGAGTAGAGCTGCCGCATCTGCCGCCCCAGGGACCACATGATCTTGATGGGGGGCTCCTGCATCTGGTACAGCTCCCCCAGCACCGCCGCCGCCCGGTCGAACTTCCCCTCGCCGATGGCGTCGGTCATGCGGAACACCACCGCGTCCAGCTGGGGGGTGGCCACCGCGTCGATGTCCCCCCGGGTGATCCGCTGGCCCTTGGCATAGGCCCCCACCTTCTCGATCTCCCCGATGAGGTTGGTCATCAGATCCCCGCACAGGAAGATCAGGTCCAGGGCCAGACGGGAGTCGATGTCCTTCCCCAGGGCCCGGAACCGCCGGCGCACCCAGTCCACCAGATCCCCCTGGTCCTGGCGGGCGAAGTTGACCACCACGCCGTTCTGCCTGATGGCCCCGGCCAGCTTGGTCCGGGCGTCCCCCTTATAGGGGATCAGGTCGTACACGAACACCAGACACACATAGTCCGGCAGATCCCCCAGCAGCCGGATATACTCCTCCCGGTCCTTCTCCCCCGCCTTGAACAGGTCGAAGTCGGTCACCAGGACCAGGGTGCGCTCCGCCATCATGGGCAGGCAGTCCAGCGCCTCCTCCAGGCGGCGGGGGGACATCTCCCGGGCTGGGATCTCATGGAGATTGAAGGTTCCCATCCCTCCAGTAAGCAGCAGGGACCGCAGCTTCCCCAGGTAGTGGTCCCGGAGATAGGTCTCCTCCCCGTGCAGAAGATACAGCTTCCCCGGTGTCCCCGCGGCCAGCTCCTTTTTAAACCGCTGATAGCCGGCGGTATCCGGCTTTCCCTTGGGCGGCATCTACATTCCTCCTATGCGTTCGATTTCAGGCCGGACCCGGTCACAGGATCAGCACCAGGGTCCCCGCGGTGATCAGCAGCCCGCCCACCACGGTCTTGACGGTCACCGCCTCCTTCAGCACTACAAAGGCCAGCACCATGGAGATGACCACGCTGAACTTGTCGATTGGGACCACCCGGCTGGCCTCCCCCAGCTGGAGCGCCCGGTAGTAGCACAGCCAGGACAGGCCGGTGGCCACCCCGGACAGGATCAGGAAGCTCCAGCTGCGGCCCCCGATGTCCCCGATGCCGTGGTGCTTCCCCGTGAGAAAGACGATCCCCCAGGCCATCACCAGGACCACCGCCGTGCGGATAGCCGTGGCCAGGTTGGAGTTGATCCCCTCCATCCCCAGCTTGGCCAGGATGGAGGTCAGCGCGGCGAACAGCGCCGACAGCAGCGCGAATCCAGCCCACATACATCCGCACCCCGTCACTGGTTCAGTACGCTGAGGTACTTTTCGATGCGGATGCCCTTGTTTTTCTCCGCCTCGTCCCGCTCCAGCCGGATCAGGGTCTCCAGCACGTCCATGGCCCGGCGCACCGCCGGCTCCAGACCCCGGCCGGCCAGCAGCTCCCCCACCAGCACGGCGGAGAACATATCCCCTGTACCCGGGAAGTGGACCTGGATGAACTGATACGGGATGGTGAAGTGGGCCCCGGTCTCCCGGTTATACCCCCAGACCACATGGCGGCCGGTCTCCTCCTCCACGCCGCTGGTCACCACCACCGACCGGGGGCCGAAGGTCAGCAGGCCATCCACCAACTCCCGGGCCTCCCCGGCGGTGAGGGACTCCCGCCCCTGGTACTTCCCGGTGAGGAACTCCGCCTCCGTCAGGTTGGGGACGATCACATCCGCCACCCCAAGGAGCCGGCGCATATTCTCCACCGTCTCCTCCGTCACCCCGTTATAGAGCTTCCCGTCGTCCCCCATGATGGGGTCGGTCATCACCAGAAGGCCCTCCTTCTTCTGACTGGCGATGAACTCCCGGATGATGTCCACCTGCTCCGCCGAGGCCAGAAAGCCCGTGGTGATACAGTCAAAGGAGAACCCCAGCTTCTTCCAGGCGGCGATAGCCTGCACCATGTAGTCGGTGGTGTCCAGGATGCTGAAGGTCCCATAGTCCAGCGTGTTGGACACCAGGGCGGTGGGCAGGTTGTACACGCTGTGCCCCATGTTGGACAGGATGGGCAGCATGGCCGCCGTTGCCACCTTGCCATAGCCCGGCATATCGTTGATGATGAGAATATTTTTGTTGTTTTCCATGGCAATCTTACTCCTTGTCCGGGACGCCGCAGGCGTCCAACCCTGTTTTTTCTCCTCCAGGCCGGTGGCGGCCAGGGGGATCACATTGATCACCGGCTCCTCATAGGGGTGGGCCGCCCGCGCGGCGGCCAGGGTCTCCGCCAGCCGGTCCTCCCGGCAGCAGACCTCCACCTTCCACTCCTCCGCCCGGCACAGCTCCCCCGGCGTCCCCAGAAAGGGGTCCGTCCCCTCCAGGGGCCGCCAGCAGCTCTCCACCCGGCTCCAGGACAGGCACCGGTCATAGGCCCCGATGTGGCCCGCGTCCACCGACCACAGGGCCTGCCGCACCGCATCAAAGCAGCTCTGGGGCAGAAAGATCTCCAGCTTGTACACCCGGTCCGTCATGCTCCGTCCTCCCCGTCCGTCTCCTCCTCCAGCTGCTTCCAGAAATCCCGGCTCTTCACACTGGGCAGCCAGCGGCGGCAGTCGCCCCCCCGGCCCTCCTCAAAGAGGCAGGCGGCGGCGTAGTCGCAGAAGCGGCAGGCGTTTTTCTCCGGCCCCCGCCAGAAGGGGTCGGCGGCGATGTTCCCCTCCGCCAGCTCCCGGCAGATCTCCTCCAGCGTCCGCTGGAGGTGGCCCCCCAGCCTGCCCAGCCGCTCCGCCGTGGCCAGGGCCTCCCCGGAGACGGCCCCGGTGGACTTGGACACCTTCAGGGGCAGGAAGCGGTAGCCCGTTTCCCCCGGCTCCTCCATGGCGGACAGCACCGCTGGATCGTCCAGCACCAGGCCGCTGCGGGTGAGCTCCCGGTCCAGCTGCTTCCGCCACGCCTCGTCGGTCATGGCGCGGCTCCCCTTGACCACCGCGTCCCGGGCGGGGAGATAGAGCACCCCGGCCCCATCCACCGGCTGTCCGTAGTAGTCCGGCCCCCGGGCCTCCAGGGCAAACAGGTAGAGCAGCATCTGAAGGCCCAGCCCGTTCCACACCTCCGTCAGGTCGAAGGACTTCTTCCCCGTCTTATAGTCCACCACCCGCAGGTAGAGCCGCCCGTCGTGGACCCAGCCGTCCACCCGGTCCACAAAGCCGGTGACGCTGATGGTCACCCCGTCCACGGTGAGCTCCACCGGGGGCAGGTCCTGCCCGGAGCCGAAGCCCAGCTCGAAGGAGATGGGGCGGAACTGGGAGGCGGCCAGCTCCTCCGCCACATTGTCCACCACCGCCTGCACCGACCGAAGCAGCCGACGGAACAGATAGCGGAAGCGCTCTGTCTGGTGCTCCAGCCCGCCCAGCTCCTCCTCCACATACCGGTCCACCGCGGCCCGGGTCAGCTCCCGCAGGCGGCGGCGTCCCTCCGCCCCGGCCACCGGGTCGGAAAAACCGGGCAGAACGGTCTGCCGGAACATCTCATCCCGGAGGACGTGTTCCAAAACATAGTGAACAAAGGTCCCGTACTCCGGTGCTGTAAAGCCAGCCGGCTTGCGGGGCTCCGCCTGGAGGCCATAGCGCATGAAATAGGAAAAATGGCAGGACTTGTACTTGTCCATCCGGGAGGCCGACATGGACACCTTCCGCCCGTACAGCCGGTCCACCGCCAAACGGGACAGCCGGCCCCGGCTCCAGCCCGCCGCCCGGTCCAGCCGCTCCACCATGGGGGCGTACTCCGGCAGAGCGGCCAGGGCCCGCCGGGCCGCCGGGCTCCGCCCCGCCTGCTCCAGGGCGGGCAGAGGGGCCTCCAGACGGAACGCACCGCCGGAGTCCTCCTCCCGCGTCACCCGCAGATCGGTGAACAGCCGCCGCAGCCGCTCCACCAGAAAGCTGGGGCGGCGCTCCTCCCCGGCGACGCTCTGGCTGGGCCAGCTGACCACCAGCCGCTCCGACGGCCGTGCGCAGGTGAGGTACACCGTGGTCATCTCCCGGTAGAGCAGCTCCTGGGAGGACTGAGCCAGCTCCAGGCCGTAGCCCGCCAGAACCGAGCGGTCCTCGTCGGACAGCAGCCCCGGGGCGCTGCCCGCCTTGGGGATGGAGACGTCGTCCGCCCCCAGCAGGAAGAGCACCTTCACCGGGTGTCCCGTCTCCCGGGTGGTCTCCCCCACCGTCACCCGGTCCAGGGACACAGGGATGGTGCCCACATCGTACTGGGAGAGCACCAGGCGGAACAGGCCGGAGAACTCCTCCAGCTCCATGGGGGTCTCCCCCAGAAGGGCGGCGCACTGCTCCAGGCCCCTGCACAGGATCTCCCACAGCTGCCGGTACTCCTCCGCCAGGGCGGGCTGCTCCCGGCGGTGCAGCTCGGCCACCCGGTCCTCCAGCCGCTGGGGCAGGCCGATCTCCTCCATAAAGCTGTAAAGGCAGATCGCCTGTCCCACCCCGGTCCGGTTCTGATTTTTCCGCAAAAGCTCCAGCGGCTCCGCCACCTGGCGGCGGGCTCGGTCCAGCCGCTCCAGCAGCGCCCGGTCCCCGTCGGTGACGGCGGCCCCGTACCCCTTGGGGGGCATGGCCCAGGGCTTTTTCTGGGTCCACTGGCTCCCCCGGAGGTTCCATTTCAGCACATAGTTCTCCAGCAGGTCCCGGTCCTCCTCCGGCAGATCGGTGAGTCCGGTCTTGAGATAGCGGAACACATCGTCATAGCGGTAGCCGTTGGCCACCGTGTCCAGCGCCGCCGTCACCAGGGTGAGGATGGGCTTGTCCAGGATGTCCGTCATGGCGGAGGTGAACACCGGGATCTGATAGCGGGGGAAGATGGCCTCGACCAGCGGCTGATAGACCGACAGGTCCCGGGCCGTCACCCCGATGTCCCGGCAGCGCAGGCCCTGGGTCCGCAGCAGGCGGCGGATCCCAGCGGCCGCCTGCTCCACCTCTGACCGGGGGGTCAGCGCCCCTAACAGCTCCACCCGCCCCTGGCAGGAGACCGGCTCCGCCTCCCCATGAGCAAACAGCTGCTTCTCCACCTGCCGGAGTGGCTCACACCTCTTATCCCAATCCGGGACAAGGTGTTCCACTTCACAGGAAATCCCCTCCTGTGCCGCCAGCCGGAGCAGCCCGGCCGCCGTGCGTCGGGCGGGTGAGAAGATCCCCGCGCCTCCCTCGTCCTCCTCCAGATGGTCGCAGGTGAGGGTCACCGTGAGGCTGTCCGCCTGACGCATCAGGTGGCGCAGCACCTCCCGCTGCTGGGGAGTGAAGTCGGTAAAGCCGTCCAGCCACAGGTCCATCCCCTGGGCCCAGGGGTGCTCCTTCAGCTTTTCCGCCGTCCGGGTCAGCCGGTCCCGGGGGTCCAGGGCCGTCCGGGCGGTCATGGCCTGATAGGTCCCGCAGATCAGCCCCAGGTCCCGCAGCTTCTCCCCCTCCGGGCCGGGGAGCTCGCGCCCAGCCTGGAGCAGCAGCTCCGGCTGGACGCAGCTGCTCTTCAGCTCGTCCGCCGTGGCCAGCAGGCTCTCCAAAAACACAGGCCTGCGGGACGGGCGGGCATAGACCGTCAGCTGGTCGGACACCGCCTTCACCGCCTGGTGCATCAGCAGCAGCCGGCCGCCGGCGTCCAGCTCCGGCTCCCCCATCCCGCCTGCGGCCAGAAACACCCGGTTGGCCAGCCGACTGAAGGACAGCACCTCACCGTACAGGGAGACCCGGTCCCCGCCTGCCCGGCACAGGGCCCGCTCCGCCTTGTGGGACTGCTGCTCCGGCACGATGAGCACCTGCTTCCGCCTCTGCCCCGCCTTAGTCAGGCGGGAGAGCACCGCAGTGGTCTTTCCCGTCCCCGCACGCCCCAATATTAGCTTAAACACAGCGCCCCTCCTCCCGGTTTGCATTTGGTGTTATCGTACCACATTTTACCCGGGATGAAAAGTCCCGGGCAAAATATTGTGATATGGATGATTTTTGGACAATGTTCTGCTATGATAAGGCCAGAAAAGGAGGTGGGAGCAGTGGCAGCCAATATTCTGCTGGCGGAGGACGACCGGGCCCTGTCCGCCCTGATCCTGGATTTTTTCCATGCGGCCGGTCTGGAGGTGCTTCCGGTCTTTGACGGGGAGCAGGCCCTGGCCGCCGCGGCGGAGCAGTCCTTTGACCTGCTCATTCTGGATGTGATGATGCCCCATTTCTCCGGTCTGGAGGTGTGCCGCCGGGTGCGGGAGGACAGCTCGGTCCCCATTCTGTTCATCACCGCCCTGAGCCAGGAGGAAAACGCCCTGGCGGGCTTCCGCGCAGGCGCGGACGACTATATCACCAAGCCCTTCTCCTTCCCGGTCCTGGTGGCCAAAGCCCAGGCCATTCTCCGGCGCAGCCGGGGGCAGTCTCTGGGGGCGGGGCAGCTGGCCTATGGCAGCATCCTTCTGGACACCGCCCTGCGGGAGGTCACCGTGGACGGCCGGCCCATCCACCTGCGGCCCAAGGAGCTGCAGATTCTGGAGATCCTACTCCGGGAGCAGGGGCGGACGGTCAGCCGGGATACCCTGATCCAGAAGGTGTGGAGCCTGGACTTCGATGGGGACGAGCGGATGGTGGACCGCCATGTGGCCGCCCTGCGGCAAAAGCTGGGCACCGCCGCCCAGCACATCAAATCGGTCTACGGGGCGGGCTACCGCCTGGGTGGAAAGGAGGGACAGCGGTGAAGAAATTCCCCTTTTCCCTGTCCTGGAAGCTGACCCTTTGCTCCATTCTGATGATGCTCCTCATGTGGGCCGCGGTGGGTGTGGTGCTGGTGCTGAATACGGCGGAGGAGATCATGGCGGCACAGGATGACGAGGCCCAGCGCCGTGCGGATCTGGTCATACAGTATGGTGACGTTGATATGATCGGCTACTACTACCGCCTCGGCCAGGGGGATCATTGGATCGAGGAGTCCGGACGGAGGCGCGGCGAAGTGCTGTTTCCCACAGAAAACAGCAGCTGGCCCAGCCGCTATTCCCAGTACACAGTCATCCGGCCCATCAGTGCGGACTATGACAGCCGGACGGTCTGGGCAGAGACCTTTCTTGGCATTCAGGTCCAGGGCGCCCCGGAGGGAGAGCCGTGGAACGACCGGTATCTGATCTTTCTGGAGAACTACTCCCCCGACGATCTCTATGCGATCCAGGAGCTGGTCCACCGCAGCGGCGGCACAGCCCCCATCCAGGCGGTAGGGCACGCAGATCTGAGACACCGTTTTTTCCGGGCGGATACCATCACGATCGGGGATAAAAGCTTCACGAATCACCGAACAAACGGTCAGGACACTTACTTCCTCGGCGAGAGCGGCGAGCCGCTGGAGGAGAACTCCTATTCTTTCAGCCCCCATCTCCTCGACCGCACGCGTATGGAGATGATGAACGCCGTGCGCTGTCATGTCCACGGTTTGACCATCGCCCATCCGCTGTATGAGCGGAAAAGTTCGATCCTGGAGAGTTATTCCTCCGGCTACGCCTTCCAGTACGACAACGAGGAGCCTGACCTCAGCTGCTCTGTGGAGGTGTTCTTGCTCTCCACACCGCTGAAGAGCGCCCTTCAGGAGCATCTGGGCATCCTGCTCCGCCTGCTGGTCCTGGCGCCGGTACTGGGCTTGCTGTTCGCCTGGGCCATCCGAAAAATCGTGGTGCGTCCGCTGGAAAAGACCAAGGCGGACTTCGGCCGGGTGGCCCGGCTGGACTTCCGGGGGCTGGAGGGCGACACCCGCCGCCGGGACGAGATCGGCGGCCTGAACCGGTACCTGCGGCAGATGGCGGCGGAGCTGCAGGCCCGCTGGGATGACGAGCGGGCGCTGGAGCAGCGGCGGCAGGACTTTGCAGGGGCCGCCTCCCACGAGCTGAAAACGCCCCTGGCCCTCATGCGGGGGTACACCGAGGGGCTGGAGCAGGGCATCGGAGACCGGGAGGAGTACCTAGCTCGCATGGAGGAGCAGATCGACCGGATGGACCGCCTGGTGCTGGAGCTGCTGGAGCAGACCCGGCTGGAGCGGATGGAGCAGCTGCCCCGGATGGAACAGGTGGACCTCACCGGCCTGATCCGGACACTGCTGGAGCAGACAGCCCCGCTCTTCGACGGGCTGACGGTGCGAACCAGGCTTCAGGAGGGCTGTTCCCTCTCCGGGGACCGGGCCCTGTTGGAGCGGGCCTATGGCAATCTGCTGTCCAACGCGGCCCGGTACTGCACCCCCGGCGGGCAGGTGCAGATCCAGCTGGAGCGGGCCCCCTACGCCCCGGTGTTCACCATCTGGAACCACGCCGGACCCATCCCGGAGACAGAGCTCCCCCGGCTGTTCGAGCCGTTCTACCGGGGGGACACGGCCAGGGACCGCTCAGGCAGCGGCATGGGGCTGGCCATCGCCCGGAAGATCTTCACGCTGCACCACCTCACCATCGCTGCGGAAAACGCGGGGGATGGGGTGCGGTTCACCGTGCAGTCGGAGCTCCGGAATTAAAACAGCCGGCGAAAGAGACTGGCCGCCGCACCTTCGAGTGCGGCGGCCAGTCCATGCTTGTCAAAAAAGTCCTCCTGCAAGGAGCTCCGCCGCCTGCGGGCGGCGGAATCAGGTCTCACCTCAGTCGGGGCTGATGGTGTAGTTGGGGGCTTCCTTGGTGATATAGATGTCGTGGGGGTGGGACTCCCGGAGACCGGCGGCGGTGATCTGCATGAACTGGGCGTTCTGCTGCAGCTCGTCCACCGTGTGGCAGCCACAGTAGCCCATACCGGCCTTCAGGCCGCCCATCAGCTGGTAGATGGTGTCGCTGGCCAGTCCCTTGTAAGGCACGCGGCCCTCCACGCCCTCGGGGACCAGCTTCTTGTTGCTCTCCTGGAAGTAGCGGTCCTTGGAGCCGTGGTTCATGGCGGCCAGGGAGCCCATGCCACGGTAGGTCTTGAACTGGCGGCCCTGGTAGATCTCGGTGTCGCCGGGGGACTCCTCACAGCCGGCCAGCAGGGAGCCGATCATCACCACGTTGCCGCCGGCGGCAATGGCCTTGACGATGTCGCCGGAGAACTTCACGCCGCCGTCGGCGATGATGGGCACGCCGTACTCGGCGGCCACACGGGCCGCGTCATAGATGGCGGTCACCTGGGGCACGCCGATGCCGGCCACCACGCGGGTGGTGCAGATGGAGCCGGGGCCGATGCCCACCTTGACACAGTCGGCGCCCGCCTCGATCAGGGCGCGGGTGCCGGCGGCGGTGGCCACGTTGCCGGCAATCAGCTGCACGTCGGGATAGAGGGCCTTGATGCGCTTGACGGTCTCCAGCACGTTCTGCGTATGGCCGTGGGCGGAGTCCAGACCCAGCACATCCACGCCGGCCTCCACCAGGGCAGCCACACGGTCCAGCACGTCGGCGGTAGCGCCGATGGCGGCGCCCACCAGCAGGCGGCCCTTCTCGTCACGGGCGGAGTTGGGGTACACCTCGGCCTTTTCGATGTCCTTGATGGTGATGAGGCCCTTCAGGTGGAAGTCCTTGTCCACGATGGGCAGCTTCTCCACCTTGTGGCGGCGGAGGATCTCCTTGGCCTCGGCCAGGGTGGTGCCCTCGGGAGCGGTGACCAGGTTCTCCTTGGTCATCACGTTGTCGATGAGCTGGCTCATATCGGTCTCGAACTTCATGTCGCGGTTGGTGATGATACCGATGAGCTTGCCGTTGTCGCAGATGGGCACGCCGGAGATGCGGAACTTGGCCATCAGCTCATCCGCCTCCGCCAAGGTGTGGCCGGGGGCCAGCCAGAAGGGATTTGTAATGACCCCGTTCTCCGAGCGCTTGACCATATCCACCTGCTCAGCCTGCTGGCTGATGGACATATTTTTGTGGATGATCCCGATCCCGCCCTCACGGGCGATGGCGATGGCCATGCGGTACTCTGTCACGGTATCCATGGCGGCGCTGATCAGCGGGATATTCAGACGGATCTTCTTCGTCAGCTGGGTGTGCAGGTCCACGTCGGCGGGCAGAACATCGCTGGCCGCGGGGATCAGCAGAACATCGTCAAAGGTGAGCCCCTGCTTGAGGAACTTCTGTGCGGCATCCTGGTTGACCATAAGCTACAACTCCTTTTCCTTCCGCCCGCGCGGGCGCGGGCCCATGTAAAACAGTACATCACATGATGAAGTATGATATTTTATTGTACCCCGGCCGTCTCCCCTTTGTCAAGGAAGCTCTTTGCTGAAAATCAGGGCCGCTTCAAAGCGGGATTTGCCGTCTTCGTCCATACCGCGGACAAAGCGGGTCTCCCCCTCCTGTCCGGCCATCAGGCGCAGCTCCTCCCCCGGCCTGCACTCCGCCAGATAGCCGATCTGGAGCTGGGAGAGGAAGGTCCCCGCCTCCAGCTTCTCCATCTCCAGGGCGTCGCAGGCGAAGTCCGCGTACCGGGTGTTGTTCACATGGCCGTTGATGTCGGTGTCGCTGTACCGGGTGCGGCGGCGGTCCGCCTCCCGCAGGCCGTCGGGCAGGCGCAGCTTGGACAGCTTCTTATCCTTGCACAGGGCCCCGCCGCCGGTGTTGTCCAGTTCCCGGATCGCGGACAGGCGCAGCAGCTGCCGGTCGGACTGCCGGGCCAGCACCCAGGCGGAGACGCACTCCCCCACCGGCTCCCGCCCCACATACAGGTCGTAGTCCCGGTACAGGGTGGCCGCCCGGCCGCCCCGGTGCCAGGTGCGGATGGTCAGCTCCTCCTCCCACCGCAGGGGCCGCTCCAGGCGGTACCACACCCGGGTGAGCATCCAGAACGCGCCGTGCTCCTGGGTGATGACCTCCCGGGAGAAGCCGCCGTGCTCCGCGGCCTGGGTGGCCGCCTCCTGCAGGTGTCCCAGCAGGGCCGACGCCTTGCAGACCCCCTTCCCGTCCACATCCCGGGAGTCGATGGGCAGGGTCATCTCATACCACAGGCTCATGTACCGGCCCTCCCCCGGATCAGCAGGCTGGTCTTGCAGCACAGGTCGTCGATGTCGTCCGCGGTGGCGGCTGGGATGCGCATTTCCGCGCCGCACTGGCCGCACACCAGATCCACCGAGCTGTAATTCACCCGGAAGGTCCACGTCTTGGACCCGCAGGCGCAGGAGACGCCTCCCCGGGCGGCGATGTCCCGCAGCTCGGACAGGATCTCCTCCATCACCATAGGATCCAGGAAGGGAGGGCGCTCCTCCTCCGGATCGGGGGCCTGGTCCAGCTTGTCCACCGCCTGCTCCAGGCGAGCGGTGGCGGCGTACACCGGTCCCTCCTCCCCCACATAGCAGCAGTCCAGGCCGGAGGCCGTGCAGGAGAATGCCAGGGCCCGCTCCCGCAGGAAGGCGTGGGAGGGGCAGGACACCAGGTGCTCCCGCCCGCAGTAGACGCACGGGACGCTCAGGCGCACCCGCTGGGGCATGAACTCCACCGACAGCTCCGACTTGCCGCAGGGGCATTTGATATGGGCCGGCGCGGCGGCCAGGGCAAACACGTCCCGCTCCACGATCACCGACTGGCGGCAGCGGGGGCAGATATAGGACAAAAATCTTGTTTTCTCTGTTGACATAGGGCTTCTTTCCTCCGTCCTGGGCGTTCCGGCGGACCGGACCAGGCCCGCGGGTTTTTCTTCATTATACTCCCATTTTTCCCGGTTGAACAGCCCCGAAGCCCGGATTTTCCCGCTCCGCCGCACCCCCGCCCCCGGCGGCGCATAGTCTGAGGCAGATTTGAAGGATTTGGAGGGTCCATGTATGGCTGTATCCCACGAGATTCAATATTTTCTGGGGGCGAATTCCCCCACCGGCTTCTACTCCCTGTACTCTGAGCTGCTCCCCCCTGAGACAGCCAGCGTCATCTACATCCTCAAGGGCGGGCCTGGGTGCGGCAAGTCCACCCTGATGCGCCAGGTAGCCCAGCAGGCCGCCCAGGCCGGTGAGACGGTGGAGTACATCCTCTGCTCCGCGGACCCGGACTCTCTGGACGCCGTGGTCCTCCCCCGCCTGGGGGCCGCCCTGGTGGACGGCACCGCGCCCCATGTGGTGGAGCCCAAGTATCCCGGGGCGGTGGAGCAGTACGTCAACCTGGGGGACTGCTATGACCGGGCGGGCCTGCGGGCCATCCGGGGGGAGATCTTGACGTGCATGGACGGCTACAAGGAGCACTACCAGCGGGCCTACCGCTGTCTGGACGCCGCCGCCGAGATCCAGACCGACGTCCGCGCCATGCTGGCCACCCCCGCCCTGGAGGAGAAGCTGGCCGCCCGGGCCCACGGGATCCTCTCCCGGGAGCTGAAGCCCAAGCGCTCCGCCCCCTCCGGCCGGGTAAAGCAGCGGTTTTTGGACGCCGTCTCCCACAAGGGGCTCATCACCCTGTTCCAGACGGCCTGCGCCCAGTGCACCCGGATCTATGAGCTGTCCGACAGCTATGGCCTGGCCCATCTGCTGCTCACCCACCTGCTGGCCGGCGGCGTCATGGGGGGGTATGACGTGGTGGCCTGCCCGGATCCCATGGCCCCGGACCGGCTCTCCCACCTGCTGGTCCCAGAGGTGGGTCTGGCCTTTCTCTCCGCCTCCCCCGCCTGCCCCTTCCCGGGGCGGCCCAGCCGGCGGCTGCGGCTGGACGCCATGGTGGACCGGGAACTGCTGCGCCGGTGCCGGGCCCGGCTCCGTTTCGCCAGGAAGGTCTCCTCCGCCCTCACGGGAGAGGCCGTGGAGTCCCTGGCTCAGGCCAAGGCCATGCACGACGGGCTGGAGGCCCTGTACAACCCCTATGTAGACTTTGACCGGGGGCAGGAGATGGCGGACCGCATCGCGGAGGAACTTCTCGCCCTGGACTGAGAGGCAAAACGGCGGACGCCTGCTCCAGGCGTCCGCCGCACCGCTGCTGCGCAGCTTCCCTCACGTCCTCCGGAAGGCCAGGTTCAGATCCACATTTCCCTGGATCCCGGGCACCGCTCCGGTGTGGGTGTACTGCCACATCTCAAAATCATAGAAAAAGTCCGGCTTGGTATCGTACTCCGCCAGCCAGAACTGGGAGGCGTCCAGCTGATCCAGCTGATAAAACAGATAGCCCAGCTCCTGGTTGAAATAGACCATGGGCGTATATCCGGCCACGGAGACCAGCTCACAGAAGGCGGCCGCGCACTGGGTCACGGTGTCCCCGTCCATCCCATCGGTCCGGGCCTCCGCCCCGTCGATGAACTCCCAGTCAAAGGCCACCGGGTACTTGATGGGATAGCCCCGGACGGCGGACAGCACGAAGTCGGCCTCCTCCTCCGCCTCCAGTACCGAGGTGGCCTGGGAGAAGAAGTAGACTCCCACATCCAGCCCGGCGGCCAGGGCTCCGTCCATATTCTCCCGGAACCGCTCGTCCATCTGGAGGGCCCCCTGGGAGTAGCCCCGGTAGCCCACCCGGATCATGGCAAACTCCACGCCGGAGTCGGCCACCGCCTGCCAGTCGATCTCCCCCTGATAGAAGGAGACGTCGATCCCCTGCACCCCCCGGCGTCCACCGGACTGGTACTGGAGCCACCCCTGGCTGTCGGTGGAAAAATCCTCCGGATCATACTGGTTCCGGTCCACATCCTCCAGCACCAGCAGCTGCTGCTCCCGGTAGGTCAGGTACTCCGGCTCCTTCTCCCCGAACAGCAGCAGGTACAGCACCGCGCCGGACACCGCCAGGGCCAGCAGGGACAGCACCAGCGCCGCCTTTCCGGCCCAGCCGCCTCCGCCCCCCGCGGTCTGTTTTCCCGTTCCCTTTCCGCCTGTGAGAGCCGGACGAAGTCCATCCATTGAACGCAAGCCTCCATCTCTGGCCGGAGCCAGGTCGCCGTTTTCCCCGGCCAGTTCCGCCAGAGTCCTTTTTATTGTACCAGCATTTGTCGAAGGATGCAAGACTTACGCCGCCGCCCCCTGCTCCCACCGGACGCAAATTTTCAGTGACAATCTCCCGCCGCTATGCTACAATCAAAGCAGGATCGCGCCGGGACCTGAGCCCGTTTCCTGGACACCATTATGATCGGTTCACTGGAACCCCACAACCGATCTGCCTGAAACTCCCCCGCCCCCTGGCCGCGCTCCGCAGGAAAGGAGAGCTGTTCCATGAAGATCATCTCAGTGAAGGACTACTCGGCGCTCAGCCGCGCCGCCGCCAATATCATCGCCGCCCAGGTCATCCTCAAGCCCCGCTGCGTCCTGGGCCTAGCCACCGGCTCCAGCCCCGTGGGGACCTATCAGGAGCTGGTCCGCCGCTGTCAGGCGGGCGAGCTGGACTTCTCCCAGGTCCGCACCGTCAACCTGGACGAGTATGTGGGCCTGGACCGGGACCACGACCAGAGCTACGCCTATTTCATGCGGGACAACCTGTTCAACCATATCAACCTGGATCTGTCCAACACCAACGTCCCCGACGGCATGGATCCCGACGGCGACAGCGCCTGCGCCCGCTATGACCAGATCATCCGGGACCTGGGCGGCATCGACCTGCAGCTGCTTGGCCTGGGGGTCAACGGCCACATCGGCTTCAATGAGCCTGCCGACGCCTTCTCCCTGGGCACCCACCAGGTGGAGCTCACCGACAGCACCCGGCAGGCCAACCGCCGCTTCTTCTCCAGCCTGGAGGAGGTCCCCACCCACGCCCGCACCATGGGCGTCCGGGACATCATGCAGGCCCGGAAGGTCCTGATGGTGGCCAACGGAGCCGCCAAGGCCCAGGCCATCCGGGACGCCTTCTTCGGCCCGGTGACCCCCCATGTCCCCGCCTCCATCCTCCAGCTCCACGGGGACTTCACCCTGGTGGCCGACGAGGAGGCCCTCTCCCTCATCTGACCCAGCCCTCTATCCGCCATCACGCCCCGGCGCGGTTTGCCAGCAGAGCCGCGCCGGGGCGTTTTTTTGCCGGACAGGCAGATTTTCCCGCCTCCGGGCATACAGTATCCCTGCTGAGGCAATCCGGAGGAAGAGGAGGTGCGCGGGATGGGACGTCTTTTGGGAAAACAGCACATCCGGGACCTGTGTCTCGCCCTGGGGCTTCTGTGCGCCGCCCTGGCCCTGGTCCTCTGGCCCGGGGAGGCCATGTCCGCCATGAAGGATGGCCTCTCCCTCTGCGGCAACGTCATCCTGCCCTCCCTCTTTCCCTTCTTCGTGCTGTCCTCCCTGGTGGTGGAGCTGGGGATGTCCCGCTGTCTGGGGCGGCTGTTCCAGCCGGTGATGGCCCCCCTCTTCCGGGTGAACGGGGCCTGCGCCTCCGCCGTGGCCCTGGGCTTCATCGGGGGCTATCCGGTGGGGGCCCGCACCGCCATCGCACTGTATGAGAACGGACAGTGCTCCCGCACCGAGGCCGAGCGGCTGCTGGCCTTCTGCAACAACTCCGGCCCCGCCTTCATCCTGGGGGTGGTGGGGACCGGGGTGTTCGGCAGCGGAGCGGCGGGCCTGCTGCTCTATCTGGCCCATGTGGCCGCCTCCCTGCTGGTGGGGGTGCTGTTCCGCTTCTACCGCTACCGGGAACCGCCCCGCCCCAGCCGCCAGCCGGAGGCCCACTTCCAGGCCGCCCGGTTCTCCGCCGCCTTCACCCGGTCGGTCACCAGCTCCCTGGCCTCCGCACTGAACATCTGCGCCTTCATCCTGTTTTTCACCGTGACCATCCGGATGCTCACCCTCTCCGGGCTGCTCACCGGTCTGGCCCGGCTCCTGGCCCGGCTGTGCGCCCCGCTGGGCCTCTCCCAGGTGTGGGCGGAGCGGCTGCTCACCGGGGTGCTGGAGGTCTCCTCCGGGGTGTCCTCCCTCACCGGCGGGGCTCTCTCCGGGCGGCTGTCCATGGCCGCCTTCATGCTGGGCTGGGCCGGCCTGTCCGTCCACTGCCAGGTGCTGGCCTTTCTGGGGGACTCCGGCCTGTCCATGGGGACCTACCTGTGGGGCAAGTTACTCCACGGCCTGCTCTCCGCCGCCCTGCTGGGCCTGCTGACCCGGCTGTTTCCCCTGGACGCCCCGGTGTCCTCCTATCTGGCCGAGCAGACTGAGACTCTGGCCGCCCTGGACCTCCACCAGGCCCTGACCATCTCCTCTGTCTCCGCCTGGTGCGTGTGGCTCCTCTTCCTCCTGCTGGCCGTCCGGGGGATGAAAAAAAGCAGTGGAAAATCTCACGCCCGCGGGGTATAATAGGGGGAGCTTCCAATACCTGTGACAAGGGAGGTGCCCCCGTTGGCCCTGTTTCAAAAGAAGATCGAGCCCCGCTGTGTCTACTGCACCCGCAGCCGCCCCCTGGACGAGGAGCAGGTGGTCTGTGACAAGAAGGGCGTCATGTCCGCCGGCTCCCACTGCCGGTCCTTTCGGTACGATCCCCTCAAGCGCGTCCCGCCCCGCCCCGCCAAGGCGGATTTCAGCGCCCTGAAGGACGAGGATTTTCAAATTTGACACAACAAAAACAGCAGGCGGACGCCTGCTGTTTTTGTTTACTGCTTTTTCCGGGCCAGGAAGGTGCCCAGGAACCACACCGCCAGGTAGAGAGTGATGGCCGCGCCGGCGGAGGAGCCCACATAGTAGGAGGTCATCAGCCCCGCGATCCCGGCCAGCACCGCCCCCAGCAGGGAGACCAGATGGTACTGGAACATGGTCCGGGACACGTTCCGGGCCGCCGCCGCGGGCAGGACCAGCAGGGAGTTGATGACCAGCAGGCCCACCCAGGTCATGGACACGGTTACCACCACGGCGATGGCGACGGAAAAGACGGTCTCCTGCCAGAACACCTTCACCCCCCGGCTGTCCGCCAGGGCGGGGTGGACGGCAGAGAGCATCAGCTGGTTGAAGGACAGCCCCCACAGGACCAGCACCACCAGCAGGATTCCCGCCAGCAGGGCGACCTTCTCCGGCTCCACCGAGAGGATGTCGCCGATAAGCAGGCTGTTGAACTTGGTAAAGGAGCGCCCCCCCAGTGTGGAGAGGAAGATGCCCAGGGCCACCGCGGTGGAGGAGAACACCCCGATCACCGTGTCGCTGGCCAGGGCGGAGCGGCGGCGCACCAGATTGAACAGCAGGGCGAACACCACCGCGAAGATCACCGCCGCCCAGGTGGGCTCGTTGAACCCGCAGATGGCCCCGATGGCCATGCCGGTAAAGGCCGAATGGCCCAGGGCGTCGGAGAAGAAGGACATCCGGCTGTGGACCACCATGGTGGACAGCACGCCGAACAGGGGCGAGATGACCAGCACCGCCAGCAGGGCGTTTTTCATAAAGTACATGGATCCGGGCTGGGCCCAATCAAAGGGCAGCAGATCCACCAGCGCGTACCAGAGCTCCATCAGCCCTCGCCCCCCTTCCCCATCCGCAGATGGAAGGTCTCATAAAACTCCGGAGAGGAGGTGACCTCCTCCGGCGGCCCCATGCGGAGCACCCGCTTGTTCAGCAGGATCACCTTGTCGGCGAACTGCCCCAGGGTGGCAAAGTCGTGGGTGGACAGCAGGATGGACAGGTCGTACTCCGTCCGCAGCTCGTCCAGCATCTCCAGCAGCTGGTGCTCCCCCTCGATGTCCACGCCGGACAGGGGCTCGTCCAGGACCAGGATGTGGGGCACCGGCTCCAGGGCCAGGGCCAGCAGCACCCGCTGGAGCTGCCCCCCGGACAGCCCCCCCATGGGCTTGTCCAGCAGGTCGCCGCCGTGGACCCGCTCCAGGCTGCGGCGGCAGCGCTCCCGGTACTTCCCGGGGATGGGCAGACATACCGGCCACCGGGCGGTGGCGGCGGTGAAAAAGTCCAGCACCGACACCGGATCCCCACGGTCGAAGCTGGGGGACTGGGGCACATAGCCGATGAGGGGCCGGGTCCCCCCCATGACCGTCCCGTCGGCCAGACGGATGGCGGGCCCCCCCGCCGGGGCAAAGGTGATGCTCCCGGAGTAGGGCAGCTGGCCCAGGATGCTGCGGAACAGGGTGGACTTGCCCGCCCCGTTGGGGCCGATGAGGGCGGTGATCTCCCCGCAGTGGAGGTGGAAGGACACGTCCTCCAGGATCTCCTCCCCCTGGATGCGGACGTTCAGCCCCTCCAGCTTCAGACAGCAGGAGTCCCCGCACCCGCCGGACATCTTTCCGTGCTTGAGTCTTCTCATCGAATCACTTCTTCCCCGGCAAACCCGTTTACCACGGCGGTCACATTGTCCGCCAGCACGGTGTAGTAGTCGGACAGCGTCCCCTCCTCCGGGCCGTCCATGCACATGGACAGCTGGGCCACGGCGCACCCCGTCTCCCGGGCGATGGCCTGGGCGGTGGCGTCGGAGCCGTTGACCTCGGTGAAGATCACCGGCAGGCTGTATTCCTTTACAAGCCCTGCGATCTCATTGATCTCCTTGGCGGAGGCCTCACTCCCCTCCTCCTCCTCAATGGAGGCCAGCAGGGGCAGGTCAAAGGCCTCAGCAAAATAGCGGAATCCGTCGTGGAAGGTGATCAGGCCGCTGATCTCCACCCCGGCGTTCTCCTCCGCCTCCTGAATCATATCCTGGAGAGCGTCGTCCCAGGTGTGGAGCAGACCGGCCTGCTCCGCGGCGTTCTCCTCATACTCCCCCGCGTGCTCCGGGTCCGCCTGGGAGAGGCCGTCTCTGATGTTGTACACCATCTGCTCCATATTCTCCGGGTCCATCCAGTAGTGGGGGTCGAAGTGGCCGTGGTCATCATCCTCCTCCCCGTCCTGGTGGACATGGCCCTCGCCCTCCAACAGATCGACTCCCTCGGAGCAGTCGATGACCGGGGCGCTGGAGGAGGCCAGGGCGTCCTCCATAAATTCCTCCATGCCGGCCCCGTTCAGGGCCACCACGTCGGCCCCCTCAAGCTTCTTCATGTCCCCCACGGTGAGGGTGTAGTCGTGGAGGCAGGACACCGCCCCCGTCTCCAGCCGGAGGACGGAGACGCCCTCCACCCCCTCCGCCACCGACCGGGCGGCCAGGTAGACCGGATAGGTGGAGGCCAGCACCGTCAGGCGGGCCTCCTCCCCGTCCGTTCCGCCGGTCCCGGCGGGGGCGCAGCCCGGCAGCAGCAGGGACAGGAGGGTCACAAGAGCCAATGCGGCACGTTTGTTCATCGCTGTATTTCCTTTCTCCGGGTCCGGTCCCTCTACGCGTCCCCTCCCCCGCAGGGCCAGGGACGGGCAAAGAAACCTCCGCCCGGAACCACAAAATTGGATCGTGTGTTCTTTGTTCGGGACTCAGAACCTCAATAGTATATCGTTTTTTCTCCCCGGTGTAAAGACGGAACAGCCAAAAAACGGCCGCGCAAGCGGCCGTTTTGGATCGATCCTGCGCCTGGAGACGCCGGAGCTATGCCCTTCTCTCAGTCCTCGTCCGCCGCCGCGTCATACATGGGGCGGGCGCTCCCGCCGGCGGAGGGCTGGATGCCCAGGGCGGCGCTGGCCGCCGCACGGAAGCGGGAGCGGGACTTTTTGATCTCATCGTACGCCTCGGCCACCGCCTCCTCGGTGCGGCGCAGGGCGTCCTCGCAGTAGTCGTTGGCGGAGCGCTTCAGCTCCCGGCTGCGGTCCTCCGCCTGCTGCATCAGCTCGTTGGCCCGCTGGCGGGCCTGGAGGAGGATGCTCTCCTCCGCCAGCATCTGCTTGGCCTTCTCCTCCGCCTGGCGGCGGATGGCGTCCGCCTCCCGCTTGGCGGAGGCGATCATATCCGCCCGGCTGGCCATCAGCTTCTTGGCCTCGGACAGCTCTACCGGGAACTGGGCCCGGATGTCGTCGATCAGGTCCAGAGCACGGTCCCGCTCGATCATACATTTATCACTGGACAGGGGCACGTTCTTGGCCTCATCCACCATATCGAACAGCATATCCAGCAGTTCTTCCACACCGCTTGCCATGGGTCAAACCTTCCCTTCCTGCAATTCTTTCATGCGCCGATTGACGTCCTCCACGATCTCCCGGGGAAGGAAATCCCCCAGATTGGCCCCGTACCGGGCCATCTCCTTGACGATGGTGGAGCTGAGATAGGTATATTTTTCGCTGGAGGCCAGGAACATGGTCTCCAGGCCGGGGTTCAGCTTGCGATTGATGACCGCCATCTGGACCTCCTGTTCAAAGTCGGAGACGGCCCGCAGCCCCTTGACCACCACATGGGCCCGGCGCCGCTTGGCATAGGCGGCCAGCAGCCCATCGGAGTAGTCCACCTCCACGTTGGGGAACCGGGCGGTGGCCTTTTTCAGCAGCTCCACCCGCTCCTCCGGGGTAAACATCCCCTGTTTTTTGGAGTTGATCATCACGCAGACGATCAGCCGGTCAAAGCAGGCGGCCGCCCGCTTGATGATGTTCAGATGCCCCAGCGTCACCGGATCGAAGCTGCCGGGATAGATCGCAATTTTCATCGGCGGTCCTCTCCTCCCAAGTGCCGGTATACGGTCAGCTTGATCTTTCCATACCGGTACTCTTTTCCCCGCTCATAGGGGGCCGCCAGGGCGGGCAGCTCCTGCTCCAGGGGACTTTCGCAGACCATTATACCATGTTCCCGAAGAATGTCAAATGCGGATACGGTCTCCACCGCCTTTTCCAGCGCCCCGGTGAGATAGGGCGGATCCAGAAAGATCACATCGAACTTCTCCCGGCAGGACATGAGGAAGGAGATGGAGTCCCCCTGGACCACCCGGGCCTGCTGGGACAGTCCGGTCAGCTTCAGATTCTCCCGCACCAGGGCCGCCGCGTCCCTCCGCTGGTCCACAAAGGTGCACCGGGCCGCCCCCCGGGACAGGGCCTCGATGCCCAGCTGTCCCGTCCCCGCGAACAGGTCCAGCACCTGCCGCCCGGGCAGCTCGAACTGGACGATATTGAACAGGGCCTCCTTCACCCGGTCCGTGGTAGGCCGGGTCTCCATCCCCTGCAATTCCTTCAAACGCCGCCCACGGGCGGTACCGGAAATCACGCGCATCTCTGCGTCCCTCCAATTCCTAATTCCTAACTTCTAATTCCTAACTTCTAATTTCTAATTTCCCGAAAATACTGAAAGACCGCCTGTGCGGTGTTCTTCGGGACCACCTGCTCCAGCTCCTCCAGCGGGGCCTCCCGGATGGCCCTGACGCTCTTGAAATGCTTCAAAAGCTGAGTGCGGCGCTTCTCCCCCACCCCGGGGATCCGGTCCAGCACAGAGCCCTGGACCCGGCCCTTCCGCTGCTGGCGGTTGAACTCGATGGCAAAGCGGTGGGTCTCCTCCTGGATCTGGCCGATGAGGGCGAACACCGCCGGGATGGCCTGGATCCCGATCTCCCGCCCGTCCGGGGCCACCAGGGCCCGGGTGCGGTGGCGGTCGTCCTTCACCATGCCGAAGGCGGGGATGTCCAGCCCCATGGTCTCCAGCACCCGGCAGGCCACCCGCACATGGTTCCCGCCGCCGTCGATGAGGAGCAGGTCGGGCCGGGCATTGAACTTCTCGTCCCCGTCCAGATACCGGCGGAAGCGCCGGGTGAGCACCTGCTCCATGGAGGCGTAGTCGTCCGGCCCGTCCAGGTCCTTCAGCTTGAAGTGGCGGTAATCCCGTTTCAGGGGGCGTCCATTCTCAAAAACCACCATGGAGGCCACGATGTCATCGGCCCCGGTGTTGGAGATGTCATAGGACTCCATCCGCCGGGGCGCCTGGGGCAGGCCCAGCATCCTCCCCAGCGCCTCCAGCAGCTTATTCTGCCGCTCCTCCCGGGTGGTGGCCCGCTCCACCTCCTCCGCCGCGTTCTGGTTGGCCAGCTTAATCAGATCCATCTTGGCCCCCCGCTGGGGGGTGACCAGCTCCACCCGGCTGCCCACCTGCTCAGACAGCATCCGGGTGAGGGGGACCTGGTCTGCCAGCTCGCAGGGCAGCAGGATCTGACGGGGCAGGCGGGTGCGGCCCCCGTAGTACTCCCGCACCAGGGAGGACAGGATCTCCTCCTCGTCCTCCTCCACCGGGGTCTCCAGCAGCTCCATGTCCTTGGCCGCCAGGTCCCCATCCACATAGTGGAGCACCAGGAAGCAGCTCTTGGCTGTCCCCCGGAAAAAGCCGGTGACGTCGGTGTCCGCCAGGGAGCCGGCCACTACCTTCTGCCGGGCCCCCAGCAGCTCGATGGCCCGGAGCCTGTCCCGCAGCTGGGCCGCCTGCTCGAAGCGGAGCTCCTCCGCGGCCCGCTCCATCTCCGCGGTCAGGTCGGCCTTGACCTCCTTGAACCGCCCCTCCAGCAGGGAGACCGCCTGGCGGATGGCCTCGTCGTGCCGCTCCTTCAGCTCTTCGGAGCGGCAGTAGCCGTCGCACTTCCCCATGTGGAAGTTCAGGCAGGGGCGCTCCTTCCCAATGTCCCGGGGGAACTTCTTCCGGCAGGAGGGCAGGCGCAGGGCGGTGCGCAGGGCGTCCAGGATCCCCTGGGTGCTGTGGCGGCTTCCGTAGGGCCCGAAGTACCGGGCCCCGTCCTCCGCCACCCGGCCCGCCAGGGAGAACCGGGGGTACTCCTCCCTGCTCAGGCGGATGTAGGGGTAGCCCTTGTCATCCTTCAGCAGAATGTTGTACCGGGGCTGGTGCCGCTTGATGAGGGAATTTTCCAGGATCAGGGCCTCAAACTCGCTGTCGGCAATGATGACGTCAAAGTGGTCGATCTGGGACACCATGGCCCGGGTCTTTTCGGTGTGGGCGGCCAGATTGGCAAAATACTGGCTCACCCGGTTTTTCAGGGCCTTGGCCTTGCCCACATAGATGACCTCGCTCTGGGCGTTCTGCATGATGTATACGCCCGGCTTGAGGGGCAGGCTGTGGGCTTTTTCTTTCAATTCGTCAAAGGTCATAGAGGCGCTGCATCCTCCTTACTCCGCATCCGGGAACGGACCCTCCCCCTTCTCCAGCAGCGGGTTATACATCATGATGGCGTGATTCTCCGTCTCAAGCTCGTCCCCCACCAACTCTCCAGTGAAGTCCAACACCCGCCGGCGGATCACGTTGTGGCGGGTGTATCCGCCCCAGTACTCCCCCTGCATCCGGTGCTCCGCCTGATAGATCTGATAGGTGCAGGGCTGGGGTCTGTCGGAGTACCACGCCCCCTCCAGATCCCGCTTTCCAACCTGGAGTGCCAGCCGGTAAAGGCGGTCCGTATCGTTACGGACCATCAGGTCCACATAGTTGTAGCAGCAGGTGGCCCCGCTCCCGAAGGGCTGGGTACGTCCGCTGTCCGGAAACACGTCATAACCGTGGCGGTACCGCTCCGTTACTGTGAGAGGGGTATGGAGGGTCATCCAGTAAATGAGATTGGCCAGCTGGCACAGCCCGCCCCCCACCGCGGAGGTCACCTGTCCATTTTTCAGCATCATCCCCTCCACATAACCTCTCCGGCGGCTGGGATCGCCGATGCATTTCCAATAGGACAGGGTCTCTCCCGGCAGGAGGACCACTCCATCCAGCCGCTCCACCGCCAGACGCAGGTTATGCACCTTGTTCCGCTGCATCCACATATCCACGTCCTTCAGCTTTCGAAGCAGTGGGGTGCTGTGCCGGAAACAGAGGACCGGGCAGGGGAACTCCGGGCGGCGGCGGGCAAAGCGCACGCCCGAGGTGTGCCACCAGAGCCACCGCCGGGCACAGAAATACCGTTTCCCCAGCCAGAGACGCAGTCCGCCCCGCCGGGCAGGCTCTGACACAAACATCTGCTTCATCCGAATGTCCCTCCTTCGGAACGGAACGAGGCATTTTGAATGATCTGGACGAATCGAGGCCGCTGAACATGATCTGGTCTGTGCTTCTGGTGTTCAAGATGTGCACGCTTTGAATATCAAAAAAGGCGCCGCATGGCGGCGCCTTTTCATTGTGCTTGGGGAAATTACTCGGAAAAATCGGAGGAGATCATCTTGTACAGGGCCTCCACCGCTTCCTTCTCGTCGGGGCCGTCCGCAATCAGCTTGATGGGGGTGCCCTTCACGATGCCCAGGGACAGAACGCCCAGCAGGCTCTTCGCATTGACCTTCCGCTCGTCCTTCTCCACCCAGATCGCGCTTTTGAACTCGTTGGCCTTCTGGATAAAGAACGTGGCCGGTCTGGCGTGCAGCCCAACCTGATTGTTCACGACCGCTTCCTGACTATACATATAACCGTACCTCCGCACTCGTCATATTGTATCCTTAGCATAGCAGATAAATCCCGTCTGCGTCAATGACATTTTTCACAAATCTATGTTTTTCGCTTGAAAATTATTACAGGGAAAATTGTGCTTCGTCTTTTTGCACGATTTCATTCCAGAAAGAAGGAGTTTTAGAGCAAAAATGATGGTTCCCCACTTTTGGGCCTTGATTCCAAAGAGAATCCAGCGGCGCTTCTGCTGTCCGGCGGCTCACTTCAGCTCCACCACCGTCACGCCGTCCTCACAGGCGCGGGCGGTCCCTGCGGGGACCGCTTGCGCATTCGCGCGCCGCGCCTTCCGGGGGGAACCAGTTCCCCCCGGAGCCCCCCCTCCGCTCTCCGAGGGGACGAGGGGTTTTGATATTCGGAACGTTATTTCAATTCCACCACCGTCACGCCGTCTTCCCCCTCGCCGTAGCGGCCGGGTCGGAAGGCTTTCACATAGCGGCTGCGCTTGAGATAGGTGCGCACGGCATTGCGCACCGCGCCGGTGCCCTTGCCGTGGATGATGGTCACTGTCTCCAGCTTGCCCAGCATGGCGGTGTCCAGAAAGCTCTCCAGGGCGGCCACAGCCTCATCAGTCATCATGCCCCGCAGGTCCACCTCCCGGGGGGCGGCGGTGCGCAGGGTGCGCTCCGCCCGCTGGATGATCTTCCGGGCCTCCTTCTGGCTCTGGGTCTCCCCTTCCACCACCCGGACCTCGCTCTGTCTGGCGGAGATCTTCAGGATCCCGGCCTGGAGCTGGAGAGTGCCGTCCTTGTTCACCGACAGGACGGATGCTTTTGTGCCCATAGACACCAGCTCCACCGTGTCCCCCGCCCGGGCCTCCCGGGTGGGAGGGGGGGCCTCCGGCTCCTGCACGGGGCCGCCGATGCCCCGCTCGGCCTCGTTGAGCAGGCGGCGGGCCTCCGCCCGGCCGTCGTTCACCTGCTGCCAGTCCAGGTCCTTCCGCTTTTTCAGCTCCTTCAGCTCGGAGATGGCCAGGTCGCTGGCCGCCCGGGCCTCCTGGATGATGGAACGGGCCTCCGCCTGGGCCTTCTCCACCACCTTGGCCCGCTCGGCCTCCAGGCGCTCCCGGTACTCCCGGGCCTTGGCGGCAGACTGCTCCATCTCCAGCTTCAGGCGGCGGGCCTCGGTGCGCTCCTTCTCCATCTCCTGGCGCTGCTGGTCCAGCTTGGTGAGCACATCCTCAAAGCGCACGTTCTCCGCATCCAGCCGGGCGGCGGCCTTTTCGATGATATACTCGGGCAGGCCCAGCCGGCGGGAGATGGCAAAGGCGTTGGATTTTCCCGGGATGCCCAGGATCAGCCGGTAGGTGGGGGCCAGGGTCTCCACGTTGAACTCGCAGGAGGCGTTTTCCACCCCGGCGGTGGTCATGGCGTATACCTTTAATTCCGCGTAGTGGGTGGTGGCGGCCACCAGAGCTCCGATCCCCCGGGCGGACTCGATGATGGCGGCGGCCAGGGCCGCACCCTCCACCGGGTCGGTGCCCGCCCCCAGCTCGTCGAACAGGATCAGGGTCCTGTCGTCCGCCTCCTGCAAAATGCCCACGATGTTGGTCATGTGGGAGGAGAAGGTAGACAGGGACTGGGCGATGGACTGCTCATCCCCAATGTCGGCCAGCACCCGGTCAAAGATCCGCACCGTGGAGTCCGACCCGGTGGGGATGTGCAGGCCGCACTGGGCCATGAGGGTCAGCAGGCCGATGGTCTTTAAGGTCACCGTCTTGCCGCCGGTGTTGGGTCCGGTGATCATCAGGGTGTCGAAGCGGTCCCCCAGCTCCAGGTCGTTGGCCACCGCCTTCTTCCGGTCCAGCAGGGGGTGCCGCGCCTTCCGCAGGCGTAAATACCGGTCGGACAGCCGGGGCTGGGCGGCCTCCATGTTCAGGGACAGCCGCCCCCGGGCAAAGATGGCGTCCAGCCACACCAGCAGGTCATAGTCCTCCGCGATGTCCTCCCGGTGGGCGGCGCACTGGGCGGACAGCTCCGCCAGGATGCGCTCGATCTCCTTTTTCTCCTGGGCCATCAGCTCCCGCAGCTCGTTGTTGGCCTTCACCACGCCCATAGGCTCGATGAAGAAGGTGGAGCCGGAGGAGGACACGTCGTGGACCAGGCCGGGGATGGCGTTTTTGAACTCCGACTTCACCGGCACCACATAGCGGTCGGAGCGGATGGTGATGATGGACTCCTGGAGGTACTTGGACTGGTTGGAGGCGAGGATCCGCTGCAAAATATCCCGGACCTTGGCCTCCGTGGCCCGGATGTGGCGGCGGATGGAGGCCAGCTCGCTGCTGGCGGAGTCGGCCAGCTCGTCCTCCCCGATGATGGAGTTGGTGATGGTCTCCTCCAGGAAGCGGTTGGGGGTGAGGGCGCGGAACAGGTGGGAGATGGGGGTCTTTTCCTCCCCGGCCCCGTAGTCCTGGACGGTGCGAGCGCACCGCAGCACGGCGGCCACCTCCAGCAGCTCCCGGGTGTTCAGGCTGCCCCCCATATCCGCCCGGTGGAGGCTGGCCCCCACGGGCTTGACGCCGGAGAAGCCGGGGCTCCCCCGCTTAATGAGCATCTCCACCGCGGCGGAGGTCTCCTCCTGGGCCCGCTGCACATCGTCCGGGTCGGTCATGGGCCGCAGGGCCAGGCAGCGCTCCTTCCCCTCCTGGGTGGAGGCGCAGGCGGCCAGCTGCTCCAGCACCCGGGGAAGTTCCAGGGTGGCGATGGACTTTTCAAACAGGTCGGTCATCATACTTGTGTCTCCTGTCTTTGTTAGGCTGGCCCTATTGTCTCACATTTCCGGCTTTTTTACAAGAGGCGGAGCCAAACGGGCCGGAGCGCGGGGCAAAGCCCCCAATACGCCGCACCTGCCGTTTGTACCGCAGCGAAGCAGTGACCGGGAGCCACACGGCTCCCGGTCACTGTTTTTCTGTTTCTCCCGCAGGCTGAGATCCGCGTTTTTCGTCCGCCCCTGCGCAAAACGCCCTGCGTCCCGTCACCAGAACCCCTGCTGAAAGCCGGTGAGGTCTGGGGGCCGGGACAGGGTGAGACAGCCGTCGCTGCCCTCAAAGCCTCCGTCCTACCGGATCCGATACAGGTAGATCTGCTTGTGCCAGACCCCCCAAGTATCCTTGGCCAGCAGGGTCACAAAGCCCACCTTTATATTTTCCTTTCCAGGCCGCCCCCGCCCTGCTATACTGGGAACAAACAGACCGGGGGCAGATTTTTCCGTGGGTTCTCCCCCCTTTTCCCGTATATATGGACAGAGGACCCAGAACGACAGAAGGAGGTGACCGGCATGGACCCGTCCGCGTGGATGGAACGACTCCAGCAGGGGGACCGGGAGGCCCTGGAGCCCCTGCTGGCCCACTATGAGGGGATGCTGCGGTACATCGTGTCTGGGGTGCTGTCCGACCCCCACCGGCAGGAGGACTGCCTGGCCGAGGTGCGCCTGAAGCTGTGGGAAAAGCGGGAGCAGTACGACCCGGAGCGCTCCAGCCCCGCTACCTGGCTCACCGTGCTGTGCCGGAACGCCGCCGTGGACCACCTGAGGAGCGCACAGCGCCACAGCGCCGAGGCGCTGGATGAGACCCGTCCGGACCCCGCCCCGGGTCCGGAGGAGCAGCTGCTGCGGAAGGAGCGGGCGGAGCGTCTGGAGCGTGCCCTGGCCTCCCTGTCCAGCCGGGACCGCGCCCTGTTCTACCGCAAATATTACTATCTCCAGTCCACCGCCCGCATCGCGGCGGAGCTGGGGCTCACCCCGCGGGCGGTGGAGGGCCGCCTGTACCGCATCCGAAAGGGACTCCAGAACAAGCTGGGAGGTGATCTTCTGTGAAGCAGGACGAATTTGATCTCCGTCTCACCCAGGAGATGGCCGATCTCCCCCCTGACCCCGGCGAGGTCCAGGACTACAACCCCTGGCAGGCCGCCATGTCCAGGATCCTGTGGGGGATGGCCCTGACCACCTTCCGGCTGGAATTTTTCTATCTCCAGTACCTGCTTCCCCTGTTGGGGGCCGCTCTGATGTATCTGGGGTACCGCTCCCTGCGGCGGGAAAATCCCTGGTTCCGGCTGTGCTGGGGGCTGTCCGGTCTGCTGCTGGCCATCCATATCGCCCTGGACATTCTGGCCGCCACCCCGGTGATGGGGTGGATCGCGGGAAATCCCGCCGTCAACTGGGGGCTCACCTGGCCCATCCGGGGCATGGACCTGCTCCTCCTGTTCGCCCTGTGGCGGGGCTCCCGGGCCGCCTTCCGCACCGTGGGAGAGGCTCAGCCCCCCAGGGACTGGCTGAGGGAGGGCTTTCTCTGCTATCTGCTGGCCCTGGCCACCGCCCTGTGGTCCGAGCTGGTCCCCGCCACTGAGCCCAGCTTGCTGGGAGTCACCATCACCAACCACTGGCTCTATTACCTCCGGCCCATCGCTTTCCTGATCCTGGAGATCCGCCTGCTGGTGTGCATCGCCCACCAGAGCGACGCCCTGGCGGGCCTGGGCTATGACATCGCCCCCGCACCTGTGCGGGTGTCCGCCCGGCCCTTCCTGCTGGGGGTGTTCGCCCTCACCCTGGCCGCCATCCCCCCCGCCCTGTGGCTGGGCGGCCGCATCCCCACCGGCCCGGCGGAGCCGGCGGCCCAGCTGACGGCGGAGCAGGAGGACATCCGGGCCCGCTTGGTCTCCCTGGGCCTTCCGGAGGACGTCGCCGCCGCCCTGGACGGGGCGGAACTGGAGCGGTGCGCCCAAGCAGAGGCAGTCAGGGCCGGCCGGACCTATGACACTGACCACACGGACAACGAGACGCCTCGCACCGACGGCCCCGCCGTCCTCCATGAATTGGGCGGCGGGGAGGCGGAGCTGTCCTCCTGGCTCCTCTTCCTGCCGGAGGACCAGGTGCGGCAGATCCATTTCTTCCGCTACCGGGCCATGCCCGATCTCCATTTGCAGGAGCAGTTCTCCGTGGATCCGTCCGGAAATTTCCACGCGGAGGACTACGCCGGGCGGCTGCTGTGGGAAAAGAACGGCCAGACCCTGGCTGTCTCCCCGGAGATCCGGCTGGCGGGCGGCCAGACCGCAGAGGAACTCACCGAGGACCAGCAGTTGTGGTATGAGCTGGAGTTGCACCGCCTAGGCCATCTTCACTACTCCCCCTCCTTCTCCTTCTCCATCCCCCGGGGTGCGGAGGGGATGCGGGGCTGGATCGCCTACACCACCGCCGCGGTCCCGTCCCCCCTGGTGGAGAATCCATCCGACTGGTCCTACGGCGACTTCTGGTACGTCTTTCTCCGCCATCAAGAGCGCTGGCTCCACTACCCCTTCGTCTCCATCCGGGACCTGGGAGGGAGCCGCTCCGCCGGAGCATACGGCCCCATCCGGTCTGTCTACGCCCCCTTCAACTTCTATCCCTGAGCAGCCGGAAGCGCATCCCCGGCGGGAGGGGGACCTCCCGCCGGGATTTTTCTGCGCCGCTCTGGAAAATCCGCCGGGTTTTTGATACAATGGAACAAACCCAAAGAGAAAGAGGGAGTGTCTATGCGTACCATCCAGGCCGCCGCCATCACCGAGACGGTGGCCAAGCTGTGCATCCAGGCCAACACCCATCTGCCCGGGGACATCGTGGCCGCCCTGGACGCCGCCCGGCAGAGCGAGCCCTGGCCCCTGGCCAGGGAGACCCTGGGCCTGCTGTGGAACAACCTGGAACTGGCGGAGGAAAAAAACCTGCCCGTCTGCCAGGACACGGGCATGGCCTGTGTGTTCGTGGAGCTGGGCCAGGAGATCCACATCGAGGGCGAGTTCGAGGCGGCCATCCATGAGGGGGTCCGCCAGGGCTACGGCGAGGGCTATCTGCGCAAATCCATCGTGGGCGACCCCCTCCGCCGGGTAAACACCGGGGACAACACCCCCGCCGCCATCACCCTCCGGCTGGTCCCCGGGGACGCCTGCAAAATCACCGTGGCCCCCAAGGGCTTCGGCAGTGAGAACATGAGCCGCCTGGGGATGCTCAAGCCCGCCGACGGGGTGGAGGGCGTAAAGCGCTTCGTGGTGGAGACGGTGCGCCTGGCGGGCTCCAACCCCTGTCCCCCTACAGTGCTGGGCGTCGGGATCGGCGGCTCCTTCGACAAGGCAGCCTATCTGGCAAAACACGCCCTGCTCCGGCCCATCGATCAAAGAAATCCCGACCCCTTCTACGCCGCTTTGGAGACGGAGCTGCTGGACGAGATCAACGCCCTGGGCGTCGGGCCCCAGGGCTTCGGCGGGAAAACCACCTGCCTGGGCCTGTCCATCGAGACCGCCCCCACCCATGTGGCCGGACTGCCCGTGGCGGTGAACGTCAGCTGCCACGTCACCCGCCGGGCCGCGGCGGAGCTGTGAGCACTCCCCGGGAGGTACTGCCGTGGAAGAAAAAATGATCGCCGTGGACGGCCGGAAGCTTCATGTATCGGATACAGGCTCCGGTCCGGTCACCCTGCTCATCCTGTCCGGCTCCAACATCCTGTTTCCCAGCCTGGAGTACGCTCCGCTGGCGGACGCCCTGAGCCCGTGGTACTCGGTCCTCATCCCCTCTAAATTTGGCTATGGACATAGCGACCTGACAGAGGCTCCCAGAGATGTGGACACAGTGGTGGAGGAATACCGCAGGGTGCTGTCCGCCTGCGGTATTCCTGTTCCCGTCGTGCTGGCCGCCCATAGCATGGGCTTCCTGGAGGCCCTTCACTGGGCGTTCAAATATCCGGAGGAGGTCTCCGCCCTAGTGGGACTGGACCCCGCTGTACCGGAGGTCTATCAGCACATGGATCTGGAGGCCATTCTGAGCCGACTGGAGGCCCTCAACCGCTCAGGCTGGAAGCGTACCCTACTCTTCTGGCTGCTCGCTCCCGCCCTCCTGGGCCGCTGTCCCGCCGCAGAGCGTAGGCGGCTGATGGTTGACGCCCGCCGGAACTTTGCTAGTGCCGTGTGGGTCAATGAGGCCAGGGATCTGCCCCGCTCTGTCCGGCAGGTGGAGCAGGAAGGGCCTCCCCTCTCCCATCCCACCCTGTTTCTCCTCTCCAACGGAAAGGGCACTCCTCTGGCCGGAGATTCCTGGCGTGCGTGCGGACAGCATTACCTCTCCGCCCTTCCGGACTCATCCCTGCGGACCTTTGATCTCCCTCACGATCTGTACCGCCGCCGCCCCAAGGAGCTTGCGGACACGATCCACCGCTTTCTGTTGGAGCACTTATGACCCTGTATATCCATCCAAACGATTAGGAGGCTGTTTCCATGCAATACAAACTGACCACCCCCGTAGCCAAGGAGGATCTGGCCCCCCTGCGGGCCGGGGACACCGTGCTCCTCTCCGGCACGGTGTACACCGCCCGTGACGCCGCACACAAGCGGATGATGGAGCTTCTGGATGCGGGAGAGGCTCTCCCCTTCCCCGTAGAGGGCTCCGCCGTTTACTATGTGGGCCCCACGCCGGAGCGCCCCGGACAGATCATCGGCTCCGCCGGGCCCACCACCAGCGGCCGGATGGACGCCTACTCCCCCCGCCTGCTGGACCTGGGGCAGGCCATTATGATCGGCAAGGGGGCCCGGAACCAGGCGGTGAAGGAGGCGGTGGTCCGCAGCGGCGCAGTCTATCTGGCCGCCCTGGGAGGCGCCGGGGCCCTGATGGCCGCCAGCGTGGAGGAGCTGGAGGTCATCTGCTGGGAGGACCTGGGCTGTGAGGCGGTGCGCCGCCTGACGGTGCGGGACCTGCCCCTGACGGTGATCCTGGACGCCCACGGCGGCGACCTGTACGAGAGCGGTCCGGCGGCCTATCTGTCCAGCCTGTGACGCCCTCCCCCGATCTGTTTACATCTGTAAAGGAGGAAGACCCCATGTTTACCTGCGCGTCCTGCACCATTGAGGCCTGCCGCTCCGGACAGCTGGACAAGATGCCGAAAAACTGTCCCATGCGGGACCGTGCCTTCTTTGACTCCATTCTAGAGGAGTATTTCAAGCCGGAGAACCACGATTTTTTCATCGCCAGCGCCGCCACCGAGGCCATCGGCTACTGCCGCTGGCCCCGCCTGCGGGAGGTAGTGGAGTTTTCCAAGCGCATGGGCTATACCCGGCTGGGACTGGCCTTCTGCGCCGGCCTGCACCGGGAGGCCGAGGTGGTGGACCGGGTCCTGCGCCAAAACGGCTTCCAGGTGGCCTCCGTCATCTGTAAAACAGGCTCCATCCCCAAGGACCGGGCGGGGGTGCCCCCGGAGTACCGGGTCCGCCCCGGGACCTATGAGGTGATGTGCAACCCCATCGCCCAGGCGGAGCTCCTCAACCGGGTGGAGACCCAGTTCAACATCTGCCTGGGGCTGTGCGTGGGCCACGACTCCCTGTTCTACCGCTATTCCCAGGCCCCGGTCACCACCCTGGTGGCCAAGGACCGGGCCACCGGCAACAACCCCGTGGCCGCCATCTACTGCGCCGACAGCTACTTCAAGACCCGTCTGGACGCGGATCAGCCGTAACTCCATCCCTCAAAAAATCCCGCCTGCCATACCGTGGCAGACGGGATTTCAGCTTGTCGAAAAAGCCTTTTCGACCGTCTCATCTTTCTGCGCCTGGACTTCGGTTACCGCCTCTCCAGTGCGTCGGCCATCCGCTCCAGGGCGCGCAGCAGCTCCGCCAGGATCTGGTTCTGGTGGTCCTGGATCTGGTTCAGCTCCCCCAGGAGCGCCGCCAGGCAGCCCTCGGGACAGCAGGGCCGCCCCTCCGGCGGCATATGGACATAGCGCCGCATGGTCATCTCCTCCGCGGCAGCCTGCACCTTGGCCAGCATCTCCTCCGGGTCTGAACGCCGGCCGGCCTGGGTCTTCCGCCTCCCCGGTCCACAGTGATCGGTCATCTCCATCCCTCCCTGTATGATCTCCCCCCATCCTATGCCGCTCCCCAGAGCGCCGTGTCCCAGACCTGCCGGATTTTTTGATTGAACCCACCCCCATCCGATGATATAATGATCACGCTTGATGTTATGACATAGGAGGAACAGCATGAGCCGGTATCTTTTATTTGATTTGGATGGGACGCTCACGGAGTCCGGTGAGGGGATCATCCGCTCTGTCCAGTATGCTCTGGAGAAAATGGGAAAGCCAGAGACGGATGTTCAAAAGCTTCGATCCTTCATCGGGCCGCCCCTGATCCCCCAGTTCATGTCCTTTTCCGGCATGACCCGGGAGGAAGCCGGCCAGGCAGTTCAATTCTACCGGGAGCGCTATTCCACCACAGGGGTCTTTGAAAACAGACCCTACCCCGGCATCCCAGAGATGCTCCAAACCCTGACCGACCGGGGATATGTTTTGTCAGTGGCTTCCTCTAAACCGGAACACTACGTCCGACAGATCCTGGAACATTTTGGGCTGACGCCTTTTTTTCACGAGATTGTGGGAGCAACCATGGATGAAAAGCGGACTGAAAAGGCAGATGTTATTGAGGAAGCACTGAAACGGCTGGGCCTGTCCGACCAGCGGGATCGAGCCATAATGGTGGGTGACAAGGAGCACGATGTCCTTGGTGCCCAGAAGGCTGGAATTCCATGTGTTGCGGTCACCTATGGCTATGGTTCTGAGAAAGAGCTGGGTCAGGTATCGCCATGGAGGCTGGTCTCCTCCGTGGCCGAGCTGGGCGAATATCTGCTGTCGCTGAACTAACCCTTCCTTTCAAAGAAGAACTGCCATTGCTTTGGCAGTTCTTCTTTTCTGTTTTTGTCAGACGCGTGCTGGAAGATGGGCAGATATCCTATGGTCCTATGTCCGGGGTTGACCTTTGCGCCTGTCCGTGGTATATTCAATCTGTCTCAAATAAGACACTTTTTCAGAAAGGAGGGCCCGCCCATGGCCCCGGATCTCTCTGACCAGGAGCGCGCCCTTCTGAGCCGCTGTCCCCTGTTCCTGGGGGTGGAGGACGCTCTGCTCCGCTCCCTGCCCGCCCTGCCCGGCGTCACGGTGGAGCCCTTCGCCGCCGGGGAGGTGCTCTACGGCCCCGGCCAGTTCCGGCAGAGCCTGGGCGTGATCCTCTCCGGGCAGGTCCAGGTGACCAACGGCTCCCTGTCCGTCAGCCTGCTGCGGGCCGGGGAACTCTTCGGCGCGGCCGCCCTCTACAACGACGCGCCGGAGTTCGCCGCCGTCCTCACGGCCCAGTCCCCCTGCCGGGTCCTGTTTCTCCCCCAGGAGACCCTGGACCGCCTGCTGGGGGAGGAGCCCCTCCTCCGCCGCAACTACCTCCAGTATCTCACCGGGCGCATCCGGTTCCTGTCCGGACGGCTGCGCTCGGTGGCCCAGACCGGCGCGGAGGGGAAGCTGGCCCGATACCTGCTGACCGTTCCCTCCGGCGAACCGCTGCGCCTGTCCGCCACCGATCTGTCCAAGCGCCTGGGCATCAGCCGCGCCTCCCTGTACCGGGCCTTCCAGGCCCTGGAGGACGCGCGGCTCATCCGCCGGGAGGGCAAGTCCATGTACGTTCTGGACCCGGCGGGGCTGGAGGGCGTGCTGTAAGACCCCGGACAGCCCGGAAACACAACATTGGAAAGGAAGATTCAAATGAAACTGAACAAGCAACTGTCTCTGCTCCTGTGCGGCGCCCTGATGGTGTCCGCCCTGGCCGGATGCGGCGGTGGGAAGGACTCCTCCTCCGCCTCCGGAAGCGCCTCCGACTCCCAGTCCGGCTCTGTTAGCTCTGGGGCCTCCTCCTCTGACAGCTATGTGCTGCCCAATGTCATGGTCCTGTCCGGCCCCACCGGCGTGGGAGCTGCCAAGCTGATGGCGGACAACGAAGCTGTCACCCCCGAGGCCGTCGCCAACGGCGAGGCGTCTCCAGTGATCAACGCCGCCACCGTGGAGGCGGACAACCAGGCGGTCTCCAGCGCCCTCATCAACGGGGACGTGGACATCGCCGCCGTGGCCACCAACGTGGCCGCCAGCCTGTCCGCCAAGTCCGAGGGGGCCGTCCAGGTGCTGGCGGTGAACACCCTGGGGGTGCTCTACATCCTGGAGAAGGGGAACTCCGTCCAGTCCATGGCCGACCTGGAGGGCAGGACCGTCTATGCCACCGGCCAGGGGGCCAACCCGGAGTTTGTCCTCAACTACCTGCTCACCGAGAACGGGGTGGACCCCGCCAATGTGGACATCCAGTGGATGACCGCCCAGGAGGTCACCGCCAAGATGGCCTCCTCTGAGGACGGCGTCTGTCTGCTCCCCGTCCCCGCCGCTACCGCCCTGATGCTCCAGGATGCCGGGGTGCGGCAGGCCCTGTCCCTCACCGAGGAGTGGTCCAAGGTGAGCAGCGGCCAGCTGGCCATGGGCTGCATTGTGGCCCGCACCGACTATATTGAGGAGAATCCCCAGGGGGTGGAGAACTTCCTGAACGCCTATCAGGATTCCATCGCCTATATGTCCGACCCCGCCAACCTGGAAGACGCCGCCCAGCTGGTGGCCCAGTACGGCATCACCCCCAACGCCGCCATCGCCAGATCCGCCATCCCCCAGTGCAATCTGGTGTGCCTCACCGGGGTGGAGATGAAGGCGGTGCTGGAGGACTATTACCAGGTCCTCTATGACGCCGACCCCGCCTCCATCGGCGGCGTGCTCCCCTATGACTCCTTCTACTATGGCGTGTCCTGACCGACTGGACCGCGCCCTGTCCCTGCTGCTGCCCCCGGCCTTCTGGCTGGGGGTCTGGCAGCTTGGAGCCTGGCTGGTGGAGCTCCATGTGGAGGGCCGGGGCAACGAGCTGCTCCTCCCCTATCCCGCCACGGTGCTGCTGGCCCTGTTCCGCCTGGCCCGGTCCCCGGAATTCTGGTGGACCGCTCTCGCCTCTCTGGCCCGCATCGCAGCGGGGATGGCGGGCGGCGCGGTCCTGGGCGGTCTGCTGGCCGCCCTCACCTGTACCAGCCCCTGGTGCCGCCGCCTGTTCGCCCCAGTCATTCGGATCGTCCGGGCCACGCCGGTGGTCTCCTTCATCCTGCTGGTGCTGCTGTGGACCGGCCGGGACCAGGTGCCTGCGGTGATTGCCGGACTGATGGTGCTCCCGGTGGTGTGGGAGAACCTGACCCAGGGGATCCGCGCCACCGACGGACAGCTGCTGGAGCTGGCCCGGGCCTACCGCTTCTCCCGCTGGAAAACGGTCCGCCTGGTGTACCTCCCCTCCCTGCGGCCCCACCTGCGCTCCGCCGCTGCCACCGCCATGGGGCTGGCCTGGAAATCCGGCGTGGCCGCCGAGGTCCTGTGCCTCCCCCGGCTGGGCATCGGCGCCCAGATCAGCCGGGCCAAGCAGACCTTCGAAACTGCGGACCTCTTCGCCTGGACGGCGGTGGTCATCCTGCTCAGCCTGCTCATGGAGCGGGCGCTGACCCGGCTCATCCGCCGTCCAGAGGGGGGGAAGCCGCTGTGATCTCCGTCTCTCACCTCACCCTCTCCTACGGGGAGAAGCGGGTGCTGGAGGACTTCTCCCTCACCCTGCCGGAGCGGGGGGTCACCGTCCTGTCAGGACCCTCCGGCTGCGGCAAGACCACCCTGCTGCGCTGTCTGGCCGGACTGGAGCGCCCCCGGAGCGGCCGGATCCAGGCCCCGCCTCCCCGTGAGACTTCCCTTCTCTTTCAGGAGGACCGCCTGTTCCCCTGGCGCACGGTGGAGCAGCACCTGATGGATGTGCTCCCCCAGTCCCGCTGGGCGGAGGTCCCCCGGTGGCTGGCCCTGGCCGAGCTCACCGGCGAGGAGGGCAGCTTTCCCGCCTCCCTGTCCGGCGGAATGCGCCGCCGCCTGGCCCTGGTCCGGGCCCTGGCCCTGGGCGGACAGCTCTATCTGCTGGACGAGCCCTTCACCGGGGTGGACCCCGCCCGGGTCCGCCGCCTGATGGACGCCCTCCGTGCCCTGGACGCCCCGGTCCTCCTGTCCAGCCACGAGACCCTGGCCTGCTCCCTGGCCGATCAGGTGATTTGTTTGGACGGGCCCCCGCTCCGCCTTGCAAAGGGTCAGGTCTGATCCGTCTTTTTCACTATTTTGTCCGGTCTTTCTCGCTTCTCTTTATTCAATTTGACAGTCGTATCGTTTCGTGCTATCCTGTATCTGGATCAAAGTTCCAGAAAGGAGACCGCCTATGGACCGCTTCAACCGCATCCTGCTGCTGGTGATCGCGCTGGCTGCCCTGGTCCTCCCCTATCTGACCAGGCAGTGACCCCTCCGATCCCACCACCTTTTTCTTGATTTTTCAGGGAAAAACTGTATAATGTCGGTATGTCACACGGCATACCCGGCGGCGGCGTCTCTGCCGCCGTTTCACAGGGTGGACCCGGCGGGGCCCGCCCTGTCTTTTTCCCTCGCCCTGCGATCAACGCGCCTCTCCGCCGGAGCGACCCGGCCGGGAGACGAAAGGAGTGTCCAATATGTGGTTTGACCAAGCTATCCTCTATCAGATCTATCCCCTGGGCCTGTGCGGCGCGCCGGCGGACAACGACGGGCATACCGAGCACCGCATCCTGCGGCTGCTGGACTGGGTGGAGCACATCAAACAGCTGGGGGCGGACACCGTCCTGCTCAATCCGGTGTTTGACAGCGACCGCCACGGCTACGACACCCGGGACTACAACCGGCTGGACCCCCGCCTGGGGACCAACGAAGACCTGGCCCAGGTGTGCCGCGCCTTTCACGACGCCGGGCTCCGGGTCCTGCTGGACGGAGTGTTCCACCATGTGGGCCGGGGCTTCTGGGCCTTTCGGGACGTACAGGAGAAGAAGTGGAACAGCCCCTACCGGGACTGGTTCTATCTGAACTTCGACGGCGACACCGACCGGGGCGACGGCTTCTGGTATGAGAACTGGGAGGGCCACGGCGAGCTGGTCAAGCTGAACCTTCACAACCCGGATGTGGTGGAGTACCAGTTCCAGGCCATCCGGAGCTGGGTGGAGCAGTTCGGGATCGACGGGCTGCGGCTGGATGTGGCCTACTGCCTCCCCGCCAGCTATCTGAAGCGCCTGCGGGCCTTCACCCAGACGCTGAAGCCCGGCTTTGTTCTGGTGGGCGAGGTCCTGGGCGGGGACTACAACCTCTGGATGGGGCCGGAGCTGTGCCACTCGGTCACCAACTACGAGTGCTATAAGGGCCTGTGGTCCAGCCTCAACGACCGCAACCTGTTCGAGATCGGCCACAGTCTGGCCCGCCAGTACGGGCCGGAGCCCTGGACCCTCTACAAGGGGGCCCACCTGCTGTCCTTCGTGGACAACCACGATGTCACCCGCATCGCCTCCAAGCTCCGGGACCCCGCCCACCTCCCCCTGATCTACGCCCTTCTGTTCGGGATGCCCGGGACCCCCGCCCTGTACTACGGCAGCGAGTGGGGCATCTCCGGCGAAAAAGCCCCGTGCAGTGACGCCGGTCTCCGCCCCGCCCTGGAAAAGCCGGAGTGGAACGCCCTGACAAGCTGGATCGCCCGGCTGGCCGCCGCCCGAAGGGGCAGCCCGGCCCTGCGGGAGGGCAGCTATCGGAATGTGCTCCTCACCAACCTACAGCTCATTTTCGAGCGCAGAACAGAGACGGAGCGGGTGCTGGTGGCGGTCAACGCGGACAGCCAGCCCTATACTGCCCACTTCGACGCCGGCTGCGGCCTGGCCTGGGACCTGATCTCCGGCCAGCAGCACGACTTCGGCGGCGGGAGCCAGCTGCCCCCGTACAGCGCGTTTTTCTGGAAGATGGAGCGGTAAGATCAAAAAATGTCCCCCTGCCATGGCAGAGGGACATTTTTTGTGTGTTTTTGCGTGTTTGGGAACTCAGCGCGCCCCATTGGAAAACAGCGCGGCCAGGGACTGGGGAAACGGCGGGCGGCAGATCCCCTTTTCCGTGATGATGCCGGAGATCAGGCTGTGGTGGGTGACGTCAAAGGCCGGATTGAAGCACTTCACCCCGGCGGGGGCCATGGGCTCCCGGTACCACAGGGAGCGGATCTCCTCCGGATCCCGCTGCTCAATGGGGATGTGGTCCCCGTCGGGACAGTTCAGGTCGATGGTGGAGGTGGGCCCCAGCACATAGAAGGGGATCCCGTAGTGTTTGGCCAGGATGGCCACTCCGCTGGTGCCGATCTTGTTGGCGGCGTCGCCGTTGGCCGCCACCCGGTCGCAGCCTACAAAGCAGGCCTGGACCCATCCGTTCTTCATCACCATAGAGGCCATGTTGTCACAGATCAGGGTGACGTCCACCCCCGCCTGATGCAGCTCCCAGGCGGTGAGCCGCGCCCCCTGGAGCAGGGGCCGGGTCTCGTCGGCGAACACCCGCAGGGGGATCCCCCGTTCCCCGGCCAGCAGGATGGGACCCAGGGCGGTGCCGTATCGGGAGGTGGCCAGAGGCCCCGCGTTGCAGTGGGTCAGCACCCCGTCCCCCGCCTTCAGCAGGGAGAGCCCGTGCTCCGCAATGGCGCGGCACATCTCCTCATCCTCCCGGCGGATGGCCCGGCTCTCCGCCTCCAAAGCGGCGGCCAGCTCCTCCGGGGCGCCTCCGGCCAGTCCGGAGGCGCGGTCCATCATGCGCTCCACTGCCCAGGACAGATTGACCGCCGTAGGGCGTGAGCTGACAAGTATTTTCCCTTTTCGGTCTAATTCTCTCAAAAGTCCGGGGGTATCCAGCCCCGCCCGCTCCATTTGACGGGCCAGGGCGGACAGGCAGAACCCAGCAAAGACGCCGATGGCGGGCGCGCCCCGCACCCGGAGGGTCCGAATGGCCTCCACCATCTCCTTCAGGTCCCGCACCGTGCGGTACTCCACCCGGCCGGGCAGCCGCGTCTGGTCCAACAGGACCACGCTCTCCCCGTCCTCTCCCAGGCGGACATTCTCCGGCTGGCTCTGTGCCGTCATACGCTCTCCTCCTCTGTTCTGGGCCCCGCCAGGACCGCATACCGGCCCGCCAGACCCAGCAGGGCCGTCTCCTGGGCCTCCGTCAGCTCCACACCGCCCCCCAGCAGCTGGACGTTGGCATAGATCCTGGCTGTCTGCTCCACCGTCTCCATCCGGTCAAAGGCGGACCAGAGATCCGGCCCCCAGGTCAGGGCCCCGTGGTTGGCCAGCAGCACCGCGCTGTGGTCCCGCACAAAGGGGCGGACGCTGTCCGGCACCTCCTGGGTGGATGGGAGGGCAAAGGGGGCCACCGGAACCTCTCCCAGGCCGCTGATGGTCTCGGTGAGGTACCGCTCCCTCAGCGGGCGGCGGCAGACGGCGAAGGCGGTGGCCATGGGGGGATGGGCGTGGACCACGGCGCGGACATCGGGGCGCTCCCGGTAGACCAGCAGGTGCATAGGTATCTCGGAGGAGGGGTGCCTTTCCCCCTCCAGCACCTCCCCGGACAGGGCGCACCTCACCAGCATCCCGGGACGCAGCCGCCCCTTGCCCACCCCGGAGGGGGTGACCAGGATCTGGTCCTCCCCCAGCCGGAGGGACACGTTCCCGTCGTGGCCCACAGTGTACCCCCGCTGGTACAGCAGACGGCACACCTGGCAAAGCTCCTCCCGGGCGGCGGCCTCAGCCGCCCGCTCCGCCTCAGACAAAGATCTCGCTGGGGGCCCGCCGTCCGGCATACTGGTCCTCCAGCTCATGCTGGTGGTAGAGATACCCCTCGTGGTCAAAGTACTTGGCCCCGGTGGGACACTTCTTCACGCAGGCGCAGCACTTGATGCACTTGCCGGCCACGTTGGACACATCGGCGGGATCGATGGAGCCCATGGGGCACAGGCGGGCACACAGGCCGCACTTCACGCACTTGTCCGGGTCGGTGACCGGCTTAGCCTTCAGGAAGTCCTTGATGGGCTCGCCGTGGCGGTCCCGGGGGGTGTAGTAGGGCCGGATGGGGTCGCAGCCGTTCACATGGACCGCCTCTCCGGGAAGCTCTGTCAAGCCTCTCACCTTGTCAGCTGTTTTCTCGCCAAGCTCACCCACCAGGGCCATATCCTCCCCGTCCGGACGGCCCGCGCCCAGAATACGGGAGAAGGAATGCTCGCCCACAAAGGCCCCGGCGGACACGGGGCAGAAGCCGTTGTCCCGCAGGACGTTGCGCAGCTCCATCAGTCCGTCGTCATAGTTGCGGTTGCCGTACAGCACCACCGGGACGGCCAGGGTCCCCTCCCCATGGATCATATCCCGAATGTAGGGCAGCAGCAGATTGGGCACCCGGCCGGCATAGACCGGGGTGCCCACCACCGCCAGATCCTCCGGGCCGAAGGACAGGGCCTGCTTCCGGGCCTCGGGCAGGTTGAAGCAGCAGGCCTCATACCCGGCCCCCAGCCGCTCCGCCAGATCCTTCGCCAGGGTGGTGACCACCTTCTCCGTGGTCCCGGTGCCGCTGAAATAGACGGCGTGTACCGTTTTGATGTTCATGTCCGTTCCTCCTCTGTGTCGTTCCGTTCTCTGTGCTGTGGAAGTTCCACCCCATCCGGGGCAGAACTTCTGAAAAGGTTTTTCACTTTACTGCATATTCTCCCGGTCCGCGCTCAGTCCAGCGCCCAGGTGACCACGCTGGTCTCCGCCACATACTGGGCCTTGACCTGGCCCAGCCGGGCCATGTGGCTGGTGGCCATGTGGGCCTTCTGGGCCTCCGGCCCGGTCCACCGCTCCACCAGGAGCAGGGTGCCGTCCTCCTCCTCCGGGAGGTAGTAGCGGTAGTCCAGGCACCCCTCCTCCCGGCGGATCTGGTCCAGGATCCCGGACTCCCGCATCATCTGCAAAAACGCATCCCTCTGTCCGGGAAGCATGGTATAGGTCACTTGAAACAGCATCATTGCTTCTACACTCCTTTTCCTTCCGCCGCCGCGGCGGCTCAGCCCCGCATCCGCCGGAACTCCAGATAGCCCTCCAGGATCAGGGAGGCCGCCACCGCATCCACTGTCTTTTTCCGCTTCTTTCCGTTCTTCCCCGCGTCAAACAGGATCCGGTGGGCGTCCACCGTGGTCCGGCGCTCATCCCACAGCACCGGCTTCAGGCCGGTGGCCTCCTCCACCCGGCCGGCAAAGGTCCGGTACAGCTCCGCCCGGGGGCCCTCTGTCCCGTCCATATTCCGGGGAAAGCCCATCACCAGCTCGTCCACCTGATAGGTCTGGACCAGCTTGACCAGCTCCTCCAGCACCACCTCCGCCTTCCGGCTGTGGATGGTGGTCACATCCCCCGTCAAAAATCCGGTGGGGTCGGAGACCGCCACCCCGGTGTGGGCGTCGCCGTAGTCAATGGCCATGATCCGCACACATCCGCCTCCTCTCTGCTTCTTTCTGCTATCACTATACAAGAAACGGCGGCAAATTACAAGCGCCTCCGGGGAAAAGAGTCCCCCTCATTTCAGGGCGTCGGACACCCGGAGCACCAGGTCCTCGTGGGTGCGGTCCACCAGATGGGTATAGATCCGCCCCGTGGTGGCGGGGGTGGAGTGGCCCAGGGCCTTCCCGATGTCGAACAGGGAGGCCCCCTGACAGGAGGCGATGGTGGCAAAGGTGTGCCGCAGGCCGTGGAAGGTGAGGCGGGGCAGGCCGTTTTTCCGCACAAACCGGGTGAAGGCCAGGGAGAGCGCGTTTGGGGAGTAGGGCGCCCCCTTGTGATCCAGGATCACATGGTCCGTCCGGTTGAAGACAGCGCCCTGCCGGGCCCGTTCCTCTTCCTGCCGCTCCTGCTCCCGCCCCAGCAGGAGGAGGACCTCCTCCGGGAGGTAGAGGGTGCGCACCGAGGCCCGGTTCTTGGTCTCCTTCTGGACGATGGTGGCCCCATAGGCGGTGCGGGCCTCCCGCACCAGGACCAGGCGGCGGCGGAAGTCCACGTTCTCCCACTTCAGGCCGCAGATCTCCTCCCGGCGCATCCCCAGGCTGCCCGCCATCTTCACCGCCAGCTCCAGAATGTGCCCCTCGATAAGCTGATAGAGCTGTTTCAGTTCCTCATTGTCATAAAAGAAGGCCTCCTTGACCCGGGACCGCGGCGGCTCCACCCGGTCCATGGGCGAGGCCAGAAGCATATCCTGCCGCACCGCGGAGCGCAGGGCGCTGGAGAGAAGGTCGTGGTGCCGCCGCATGGTGTTGGAGGACAGCCCGGCCGCCTGCTGGGTGTCCGTGTAGTACCGCTGGATCCGCTTGGCTGACAGGCGGCTCATGGGAATCCCACCCAGGGCAGGCAGGATGTGGTTGTCGATGATCTTCTGATAGGCGTACACGGTGGTCTCCGCCCGGTTGGGCCGGACGATGGACTCCATCCAGTACTCCAGCCAGTGGGCCAGGTCCATCTCCTCCCGGACCTCATCCTGTGGCTCCCGCGCCTGCCGCTCCCGCTGGGTGTGAAAGTCCCTCAGCCCGTTCCGGGCGGCCGTCAGCGTGGGAAAGGTCCGGTACTGCTTGATCCGCTTCCCGTTCTCGTCCCGGCCCAGCTCCATGCTGACATAGTAAAGCTGCCGCACATCGTCATAGGATATATTCCGTTCTACTGCTTTTCTTGCCATGGTGGTCTCCTCCTTGATTTCTCTCTTTGGGATGGAAGGCCCAGAAGGCCCGCGCAACGCTAGCATAACAGAGAGAAAGTTCAGGCAAAAGAGCAGAAATGCCTCCGGCCCCGCGGGGCCGGAGGCAAGACGGCCGAACAGGCCGCAGCCGCTTTTTCAAAACGGATCGAACTTTATTCCATTTGGAACTGCTTCCGGTGGCAGAGCCAGTCGCACACCGGAGCGGCGAACAGGAAGAAGGAGAAGGGGATGGCCAGGGCGGAGGCCCCCATGGCCTCCAGGGGCACGCTGCCGGCGATGGACCAGGGCACCACCGCCGCCAGCACGATGGCCGTATTCCCCAGGGCCTGGGACAGCAGAAGGCCGTCCTTCCCGCTGCGGCGGAAGCTCTCTCCCATCATCTGTCCGGTGAGCACCAGGGCGATAGACTGGTTGCACAGCAGGGCCGCGGAGGCCACAGACACCGCCGCCGTAGTCACATACAGGCCGGTCCTCCGGGCCATGCGCTCCAGCCGCGCCTTCACCGGCTCCAGTAGCTCCGCCCCGTTCAGGATCCCGGAGGAGGCGCAGGAGAGCAGCACGATGCACATTCCATTCACCATGGACAACAGGCCGCCGCCGGACAAAATGCCCGTCAGCTCCGGCTGCTCCACCACATATCCGGCCACGCAGCTCCAGGCCACCTCTGCCAGCGGCCTGCCCTGCTCCCACACGGCCAGCACCGCCGCCGCGCCGCAGCTGACCAGGATGGACCGGGCCGCGCTGACCTTGAAAAAGGGCAGCACCAGCAGGATGACCGCCGGCAGCACCACGGTCCAGGACAGGTCAAAGCCCTCCTCCAGGGCCCTCAGGATGGTCTGATCCACCTGCTGGATGGGGTGCAGCAGAGAGATCCCTCCGTAAAATACCAGGGAGAGGGCCAGGGGCAGAGGCGTGGTCCGCCACATCCGCAGCTGAAAGTCGTGCTGCTCCACCCCGGCCAGGGCGGCGGTCAGGGCCGCAGAGGAGGAGGCCGGGGACAGCCGCTCCCCCAGGTAGGCCCCGGACAGCACCGCGCCCCCTGTGACGGCCAGGCTGGCCCCGCCGCTGCGGGCGATGGCGGCCAGGATCACCCCCGCCGTCCCCGCCACGCCGAAGGAGCTGCCGAAGGCCATGGACAGGGCGGAGGCCAGCAGGAAGGCCGCCAGATAGAAGGCGCTGGGGTGCATCCACTCCAGGCCCGTGTGGACGAAAAAGGCGATGGTCCCGCTGGCCCGCCACAGGGCGGTGAGAAAGCCGATGAGCACCAGGATGCGCAGCACCACCAGCGAGGTGCGGGCCCCCTCCCCCGCCATACGGACCAGCGCCCGGAGGCTCAGCCCCCGGCGCAGCCCCACCAGGGTGAAGCACACCAGCCCCAGGGCTAGCCCCCAGGACAGGGACCACCCCAGCGCCATACAGGCGAAGGTCCCAACCAGAAATACAGCAAATGCGGCCAGAAGCTCCACGGTCCTATCCCCTTCTTTGGGCCCTCCGGCACCCCAGAGGGCCGCTTGTTGATGTCGTCTTTTAGTATAGAGGAAAATATCCCGTTTGTCGAATGATTCTTTTTGTACTTCTCCAGCCTGAGCGCAGCCTTCAGTCCACCTCCCCCTCGAACACGGTCACCGCCGGGCCGGTCATCCAAATGTGCCCGCTGTCCCGGTCCCAGTCCAGCTCCAGCACGCCACCCGGCAGCCGCACCGCGGCCCGCCGTCCGCACCGGCCGGTCCTGACCGCCGCCGCCAGCACCGCGCAGGCCCCCGTCCCGCAGGCCAGGGTGATCCCGCTCCCCCGCTCCCACACCCGGGCCTCCAGCCGCTCCCGGGTCCGGACCGCCGCGAACTCCACGTTGATCCGCTGGGGGAACGCCCCGCTCCCCTCCAGAATGGGCCCCACCCGCTCCAGAGGGACCGCCTCCGGCGCGGGGCAGAACACCACCCCGTGTGGGTTGCCCACATCCACCGGCCAGACCGTATAGGTCTCCCCCTCCGCCTCCACGGACACCGCGGGGGACAGCGCGGGGATCCCCATATCCACCGTGACCTGCTCCACCCGTCCGCCCCGGACCTGCAGCTCCAGAACGCGGGGGCCGGCGTCGGTGTCGATGGTCAGGCAGGTCTTGCGGGTCAGCCCCTTGTCATAGACATACTTGCCCACACAGCGGATCCCGTTGCCGCACATGGCCCCCCGGGAGCCGTCCGCGTTGTACATCTCCATGGTGAAGTCCCCGCCCCGTCCGGGACGGATGCAGATCACCCCGTCGCCCCCCACCCCGAAATGCCGGTCGGACAGGCGCACCGCCAGCCCCGGCAGATCCTCCGGGGCGCCCTCCAGACCGTTCAGATAGATGTAGTCGTTCCCAAGCCCGTGCATTTTGGTAATGTGCATCGTCCACCGCTCCTTTCCATACGGGAAAGGCTATGCGCCCGGCGGCCCGGGTATGACAGAAGGCCCGGCAGCCTTCCCCGCCCTGTTTCCCGCCGTCCCTTTTTGTGGAAACACCCACATCCCCTGGGCCTGCCGCCCCCGAACTTTGTCACATTAAAGGCTTGCATTTTCCCCGCCCAGGGAGTAATTTAAATGTGATATCTATCTCAATATGCACCCCCGCAGCGCGGCGGCGGACCAGTCGCCTCCCGGCAGCCGCCGCCCGCTCCTCTTCCCCTCTGGCCGGGCGGTCAGACCATACAGAATGGAAAGGATTGAACCTATGAGCGTCAATATCACAGAGATCTTCGGTTCCAATGTATTCAGCACCGATGTGATGCGGGAGCGACTCCCCAAGGGCGTGTTCCGCGAGGTCATGGACGTGATGGAAAACGGCGGCAACATCAGCATCGAGACCGCCGACATCGTGGCCAACGCCATGAAGGACTGGGCGGTGGAAAAGGGCGCCACCCACTATACCCACTGGTTCCAGCCTCTCACCGGCATCACCGCGGAGAAGCACGACTCCTTCCTCACCCGCCCGGAAAACAGCCGCACCCTGCTTCAGCTCACCGGCAAGCAGCTGATCATGGGGGAGTCCGACGCCTCCTCCTTCCCCTCCGGCGGGCTGCGCTCCACCCACTACGCCCGGGGCTACACCGCCTGGGACATGACCTCCCCCGCCTTCGTCAAGGAGATGACCGCCGGCACCATCCTGTGCATCCCCACCATCTTCGTCTCCTACCACGGCGAGGCGCTGGACAAGAAAACCCCCCTGCTGCGCTCCATGCAGGCCATCAGCACCCAGGCGCTGCGCATCCTCCGGCTGTTTGGGAACACCGCGGCCAAAAAGGTCATCCCCCAGGTGGGGTCCGAGCAGGAGTACTTCCTGGTGGACCGGGAGAAGTATCTGAAGCGCCGGGACCTCATCTACACCGGGCGCACCCTCTTCGGCGCACCCTCCCCCAAGGGGCAGGAGCTGGAGGACCAGTACTTCGGCGTCATCCGGGACCGGGTGGGCTCCTTCATGGCCGACCTGAATCAGGAGCTGTGGAAGCTGGGCATCCCCGCCACCACCCAGCACAACGAGGTGGCCCCCGCCCAGCATGAGATGGCCCCCATCTTCACCATGTGCAACCTGGCCGTGGACCAGAACCAGCTGACCATGGAGACCATGAAGCGGGTGGCCACCCGTCACGGCCTGGTCTGCCTCCTCCACGAAAAGCCCTATGCCGGCGTCAACGGCTCCGGCAAGCACAACAACTGGTCCATCGGCACCGACACCGGCGAGAACCTGCTGGACCCCGGCGACACCCCCAACGAGAACCTGCAGTTCCTGCTGGTCCTCTCCTGCATCATGAAGGCAGTGGACGTCCACGCCGACCTGCTGCGGCAGTCCGCCTCCTGCGTGGGCAACGAGCACCGCCTGGGCGGCCAGGAGGCCCCTCCCGCCATCATCTCCATCTGCCTGGGCGACCAGCTGGAGAGCGTGGTGGACCAGATCGTCTCCAACGCCGACTCCATCCAGCTGCTGGCCTCCGGCAAGCTGGACTCCGGCGTGTCCACCGTCCCCGTCCTGAGCCGGGACGCCACCGACCGCAACCGCACCACCCCCTTCGCCTTCACCGGCAACAAGTTCGAGTTCCGCATGGTGGGCTCCTCCGACTCCATCGCCGACGCCAACGTCACCCTCAACGCCATCGTGGCCGAGGCCCTGTGCGACGCCGCCGACGTCCTGGAGCAGGCCCCCGACTTCTCCTCCGCCTGCTCCCAGCTGATCCACGAAAACATGGCCCGGCATCAGCGTATCATCTTCAACGGCGACGGCTACTCCGACGCCTGGGTGGCCGAGGCCGCCCGCCGCGGCCTGCCCAACCTGGCCTCTCTGGTGGATGCGGTCCCCGCCCTCACCACGGAGAAGGCGGTCCGTCTGTTCACCAAGTTCGGGATCTACACCCAGTCTGAGCTGGAGGCCCGGGCGGAGATCATGTATGAGACCTATATCAAGGTCACCAAGATCGAGGCCAACACCATGATCCACATGGCCTCCAAGCACTACATCCCCACCGTCATCAGCTACACCACCCGTCTGGCCCAGTCCATCACCTCGGTGTCCGCCGCCTGTCCTGAGGCCGACCTGTCCGTCCAGCGCAAGCTGCTGACCCAGATCAGCGACTACCTCTCCCAGGCCTCCTGCGCCCTAGAGCAGCTCAAGCCCCTGATGGAGCGGGTGGACTCCATCCCCGGCGTGAAGGAGATGGCCCTGGCCTACCGTACCGCCGTAGTCCCTGCCATGGACGCCCTCCGCTATCCCATCGACGCCCTGGAGCTGCTGGTGGACAAGTCCGCCTGGCCGGTGCCCACCTACGGCGACCTGATGTTCGAGGTGTAAGCCGTTTTCCCTTTCCATCTGTTGATATTTCAAGCAGAGACGCCCCGGAGCAGTGCTCCGGGGCGTCTCTGCTTGTCAAAAACTATCCTGTGTTGTAAATTTACTTCTTCCCGTCTTTGGCCTTCCTCTCCTTGGCCTCCCGCAGCGCGTCGATCTCGTCCTCAAATTCGGGAGGATACATTCTCTCGATTATGGCCTCCTCCTCCAGGTCCGGCTCCATCAGTGAGAAAATGACGGGCTGGTCTGGATATTTTTCCGCCTCCGGCGCAGGCTAAGCCCTGGAGGTGAGAAGTTTGGATCCCAGCGGAGCACTGTTATCCTTCATCCACAAAAATGCCGCCATGGGAGTGGGGGCCATCCCCCAGGCCATGTCGCTGCCTCAGAGCCGGGCCATGGTCCCCGCCCTGGACCGGCAGCTCCGGGAGTACCGGGCCATCGCCGCCCAGTCCCAGGCCTATGCCCGGGCCCACGGCCGGCGGGAGCTGCGGGGCCCCGGCACCGCAGCCCTGGCCATGTCCGCCGCCATGCTGCGGGCCCAGTCCATGCTGGACCCGTCCACATCCAGGCTGGCGGAGCGGATGATCCAGGGCAGCACCATGGGCGCCGTCCAGATGACCCGCCGCCTTCACCAGCTCACCGACCGGGCCGACCCGGCCCTGGTGGAACTGGGTCAGCGGCTGCTGCGCACCGAGGAACAGAACATCCAGGAGATGAAGCGCTTCCTCTGAACCGTACGAAGAGGAAAGCGGGCCGGAGGCAATACGCCTCCGGCCCGCAGCCGCTCATTTGTCCACGGAGAAGCAGAACCGGGTCTCCTGCCGGTACTCCGCCCCGGCCCGCAGCACCGGGCTGGGGAACTCCGGATGGTGGACGGCGTCCGGGAAGAACTGGGTCTCCAGGCAGAAGCCCCACCGCTTGCCGTAGGGGGCGTTCCCCTTCCCCGCGGGACAGCCGTCCAGATAGTTGCCTGTGTAGAATTGTACGCCGGGCATGGTGGTGCTCACCGCCAGAACGATCCCCGTCTCCTCCGACCAGGCCCGGGCCGCCGGGCGCAGCGTCCCCGCCGGGCCGTCCACCACCCAGTTGTGGTCATAGCCCCCCGCCATGGTCAGCTGGGGGAAGTCCTCGTCGATCCGCGCGCCGATCCGCACCCCCGCCCGCAGGTCCATGGGGGTGCCCTCCACCGGGGCCAGCTCCCCCGTGGGGATGGAGCCCCCGTCCGCGGGGGTATAGCGCCCGGCGTTGATCTGGATATACTGGCCGGCCACCGGACCGCTGGCGTGTCCGTTCAGATTGAAATAGCTGTGGTTGGTGAGATTGCACAGGGTGTCCCGGCTGCTCCGCGCCCAGTAGGCGATGGACAGCCCCTCCGGGGAGAGGGTATAGGCCACCCGGACCGACAGGTCGCCGGGGTAGCCCTCCTGGCCGTCCGGGCTGAACAGGGAGAGGACCAGCCGGTCCGCCCCCGCCTCCTCCACCTGCCACACCTGCCGGTCAAAGCCTGCCAGGCCGCCGTGGATGTGGTTTTCCCCGTTGTTGGCCGCCAGGGGATACTCCCGCCCGCCCAGGGAGAAGCGGGCCCCGCCGATGCGGTTGGCCACCCGGCCCACCAGGGCCCCCAGATACTTATCCTGCCGCCGGTAGTCCTCCAGACTGTCAAAGCCCAGCGCCACATCCACGGCCGCTCCGCTCCGGCCGGGCACTGTGAGGGTGCGCACCGCCCCCCCATAGGTCAGGATCCCGGCGGTGAGCCCGCCGCTGCGCAGCGTGATCTCCTCCACCTGTGTCCCGTCCGGCATCGTGCCGAAGGGGCGTCTGCTCCGTTCTTCCATACTGGCCTCCTTTCGACCCGCCTCCGCGCGGCTCCGGCCGCGGTCCGGCGCCGGGTCTTTGCTCCATTGTACCGTGTTTTTCCCCCGGAGGCAAGACGCCTTGCGCCTCTTCTCCCGGGCAGGGCGGTCTCTTCTCGCTTTTTTCTCCGTTTTTCTCCATAGTTTGCCCTTGCAACGGGAGGAAAAAGGCAGTATAATGTTGTCGTTGCGTTGTGAATCGGATAAGGCAAATCCGCTCCGCGGTTGCGAATCCCGGTTCCTGGAGGTAACAATTATGGTAAAAGCGATCGTAGGCGCCAACTGGGGCGACGAGGGCAAGGGCAAGATCACCGATATGCTGGCTGAGAGCTCTGACGTCGTCATCCGCTTCCAGGGCGGCGCCAATGCCGGCCACACCATCATCAATGACCGCGGCCGCTTCGCCCTGCACACCCTGCCGTCCGGCGCATTCTATCCCCACGTCACCAACATCATCGGCAACGGCGTGGCGCTGGACATCCGCAAGCTGGTGGACGAGCTGCGCTCCATCACCGACCAGGGCGTTCCCGCCCCCAACCTCATCATCTCTGAGCGGGCCCAGCTGCTCATGCCCTACCATACGCTCCAGGATGCCTATGAGGAGGAGCGGCTGGGAGGCAAGGCCTTCGGCTCTACCAAGAGCGGCATTGCGCCCTTCTACTCCGACAAGTATGCTAAGATCGGCATTCAGGTCTGCGACCTGTTCCACGAGGACCGCCTGATGGAGCGGCTCACCGCCGCGCTGACCATCAAGAACGTCCTGTTCCAGCACCTGTACCACAAGCCCGCCCTGGACGCCCAGGAGCTGTTCCAGCAGCTGCTGTCCCTGCGGGAGGAGATCCGCCCCTATGTGGGCGATGCGGTGGGCTTTGTCCACCAGGCCCTGAAGGAGGGCAAGACCATCCTTCTGGAGGGCCAGCTGGGCTCCATGAAGGACCCGGACCTGGGCATCTTCCCCATGACCACCTCCTCCCACACCCTGGCCGGGTTCGGCTGCGTGGGCGCCGCCATCCCCCCCACCGCAGTGGAGGACGTGATCTGCGTCACCAAGGCCTACTCCTCCAACGTGGGCTCCCAGACCGAGCCCTTCGTCAGCGAGCTCACCGGCGAGGCCGGCGATGAGCTGCGCCGCCGGGGCGGCGATCAGGGTGAGTTCGGCGCGACCACCGGACGTCCCCGCCGCGTGGGCTGGTTCGACGCGGTGGCCACCAAGTACGGCTGCATGATCCAGGGCGCCACCCAGGTGGCTCTCACCTGTCTGGATGTGCTGGGCTATCTGGATGAGATCCAGGTCTGCACCGGCTATGAGATCGACGGCCAGGTCACCGACCGCTTCCCCGTCACCCCCCTGCTGAAGAAGGCCAAGCCCGTGTTCACCACCCTCCCCGGCTGGAAGTGCGACATCCGCGGCTGCAAGGACTACAACGCCCTACCCCAGCAGGCCAAGGACTATGTGGACTTCCTGGAGGCCCACATCGGTGCGCCCATCACCATGGTCTCCTCCGGCCCCAAGCGCGAGGAGATGACCTACCGCACCCCGAAGCTGTGACCCACTGTGGGGCCGGACGCCGCCTCGGCGGCATCCGGTCCCTTCCGTTTTTTAGAAGGAGAACTGTCATGCGGCACCGTATTTTTCCCTCCCTTCTCTCCCTCAGCCTGGCCCTGGGCCTGTGCGTGCTGCCCGCCGCCGCCCTGGAGACGGACGACCTGAAGACGCTGCTCCAGACCTATTATGTGGACCAGGTCCCGGAAAATGTCCTGGACCAGGACACGGTTCAGGCCGTTCTGGACGCCCTGAACGACCCCTATACCACCTACATGACCGCCGAGGAGTACCAGTCCTTCCTGAACCAGGTGGACGGCGAGACGGTGGTGGGCATCGGGGTCTCCATCCAGACCACTGTAAACGACGGAGTGCAGATCCTCTCCGTGCTGGAGGGCTCCCCCGCCCAGGAGGCCGGTCTGTCCGCCGGCGACCGCATCCTGTCGGTGGACGGCGTCACCCTGGAGCCGGGCATGGACCCCTCCTCCCTCATCCGGGGCGAGGCCGGCAGCCGGACCACCCTCACTGTCCGGCTCCACAGCACCGGCAAGACCCGGGACTTCACCCTGGAGCGCCGGGCCGTGGTCATCCCCATCGTCACCTACGAGCTGAAGGACGGGGATGTGGGCTATATCAAGTGCGACAGCTTCGGCGCCTCCACCGCCGCCACGGTGCAGGAGGCCCTGGAGGAGCTGGAGGGCCAGGCGGACATCTGGATCATGGACCTGCGCTCTAACCCCGGCGGCACCGACGCGGCCGTCAACCTCACCGCCGGGAAGTTTACCAACGGCATCATGGTCTATATGCTCAGCGCCGACGGCCTGGCCTACTACCGGGGCATCCGCCCGGACGCCCCCGACTACACCGACGTCCCGGTGGTGGTCCTCACCAGCCCCTGGAGCGCCAGCGGCGCGGAGATGTTCGCCGCCGCCGCCCGGGACCACAGCTTCGGCATCTCCGTGGGCCAGCGGACCTACGGCAAGGGGGTGGCCCAGCTGGTCCTGGACGAAAAAAACGCCCCGGCCCTGTTTGACGGCGACTGCCTGAAGGTCACAGCCTACCGCTTCTACTCCCCCAACGGCGTCACCAACGACACCATGGGGGTCCTCCCCACCCTGCTGATCTCCCAGGAGAACACCGAGGCCGCCGCCCGCCTCCTGCGGGCCGACGTCCCCGGCATCGCGGACGGCTCCCTGAAGCTGGAGCTGGCCGGGCACACCTTCTACCTGGACGACCGGAAGGCCCGGCACGTGGACAACCGCGCCGCCTTCACTGAGCTGCTGGAGGCCCTGCCCCCCTCCGCCCACCTGTCCGTGGGGTACAGCGGCAGCACCTGGACTGAGGTGGCCCCGAAGGAGCTGGCCCAGCAGTGGGGCCTGGAGTTCCACAGCCGGACCTTCTCCGACACCGCCTCCTCCCCCTTCTCCCAGGCCATCGACACCCTGGCGGTGTACGGCCTGCTCTCCGGCTATGAGGACGGGACCTTCCACCCCGGGGAGACCATCACCCGGGCGGAGTTCAGCGCCATGGTGGCCTCCGCCCTGAACCTGCGCCGGAGCGACAGCGCTCCCTTCTCGGACGTGGACCCCTCCGCCTGGTACGCCGGCGCAGTCAACGCCATGGCCGCCAAGGGCTTCCTGTCCGGCGACGGGGACGGGCGCTTCCGCCCGGAGGACACCATCTCCTATGAGGAGATGGTCACCGTCCTCTCCTCCGTGGCCGCCTGGGCCACCATGGAGGGCCGGGAGCTGGCGGAGGAGAGCCTGTCCGCCGGGGACTGGGGCGTCTACCACGACTTCTCCGAGTGGGCGCAGATCCCCGCCCGGAACCTGGACCGCCTGGGGGCCCTGGCCGGCAGCCAGCAGCCCCGGGAGCCCGGCACCCGGGAGACCGCCGCCGGCCTGCTCCACGCCCTGCTGGAGTCCGCCGGCCTGCTCTGGGACTGACCCTGTATGAACTGCCCTCTCCCAGAGGGAGGGCGTTTTTCCTTGATTACTCTTGATTTATCAGAAAGGATATGGCAATACTATGACACAGATCGACATTATCTCCGGCTTTTTAGGGGCCGGCAAGACCACTCTCATCAAAAAGCTGCTGGACGAGGCCTTCCACGGTCAGAAGATCGTCCTCATTGAAAATGAGTTCGGCGAGATCGGCATCGACGGCGGCTTTCTCAAGGACGCCGGCGTGGAGATCACCGAGATGAACTCCGGCTGCATCTGCTGCTCCCTGGTGGGCGACTTCGGCGCCGCCCTGAAGCAGGTACTGGCCGACTACGCCCCCGACCGCATCGTCATCGAGCCCTCCGGCGTGGGCAAGCTGTCCGACGTCATCGCCGCCGTGGAGCGGGTGCAGAAGGAGGCCCCCGCTCTCCAGCTCCACAGCTTTGTCACCGTGGTCGACGCCACCAAGGCCAAGATCTATATGAAGAACTTCGGCGAGTTCTTCAACGACCAGGTGGAACACGCCTCCGCCATCCTCCTCTCCCGCACCCAGAACATGGACCAGGCCAAGCTGAACGCGGCTGTCAGCCTGCTGCGGAACAAGAACCCCAAGGCCGCCATCCTCACCACCCCCTGGGAGCAGCTCACCGGGGACCAGATCGTGTCCGCCATGGAGGGCGGCCGCTCCCTGGCGGAGGAGCTGCTGGAGGAGATCGGCCACAGCCACGGCGGGGATGAGGCGCACCACCATCACCACCACGAGCACCATGACGGCGAGGGCTGCTCCTGCGGCCATGACCACCACGACCATGAGCACCATGATGAGCATGACCACCACGGGCATGACCACTGCCACGACGAGGCGGCCTGCGACGTCTGCCTGGGTCACGAGCACGGCCACGAACACCACCACGACCACGACGAGGCTGCCTGCGACGCCTGCTGCGGCCACCACCATCACCACGGACACGACGCCGACGAGGTGTTCACCTCCTGGGGCCGCGAGACCCCCCGCAAGTACAGCCGGGAGGACCTTCAGGACGCCCTCTCCGCCCTGGCCATGAGCGAGGACTACGGCTATATCCTCCGGGCCAAGGGCATGGTCCCCTGCGACGACGGGCAGACCTGGCTCCACTTCGACCTGGTCCCTGAGGAGTTCCAGATCCGGGAGGGCGCCGCCGACTACACCGGCCGCCTGTGCGTCATCGGCTCCGGGCTGGATGAGGCCGGGCTGGAAAAGCTGTTCCAGCTGGTGTGAGGGGGTCGCCGACATGAGTGATTCCCGGATCCCCCTGTACCTCATCACCGGCTTTCTGGACAGCGGCAAGACCACCCTGCTCACCGACACCCTGGCTATGGACTACTTTAATGACGGACAGCGCACAGTGCTCCTCCGGTGCGAGGACGGCGAGGAGGAGTACGACCAGGCGGAGCTGTCCAAGCGCAACTGCCGGGTGGTCCCGGTGGAGGACCAGTCCCAGATCTGCACTGCCTTCCTGGAGGAGGTGGACCGCCGCTATCAGCCCGAGCGCGTCCTGCTGGAGTACAACGGGATGTGGCCCATCCAGCTGTTGCGGGACCTGAAGCTGCCCCGGACCTGGGGCCTCTATCAGGCCATCGACGTCATCGACGGCACCACCTTCGAGATGTACCGCACCAATATGCAGTCCATGATCGTGGACATGGTGACCGAGGCGGACATGGTGCTGTTCAACCGCTGCACCCCGGAGATGCCCCTCTCCGGCTGGAAGCGGTCCATCCGGGCGGTCAACCGGATGTGTGAGATCGTCTTTGAGGACGAGATGGGCGAGGAGCTGGAGGTGGAGGACATCCTCCCCTACTCCCTGGAAGAGCCCCACATCGATCTGGAGGACGACGACTACGGCATCTGGTACCTGGACATCCAGGACCACCCGGAGCGGTATGTGGACAAGACCATCACCTTCAAAGCCCAGGCCATGACCAGTATGAAGCTGCCCCGGGGCGCCTTCATCCCCGGGCGCAACGCCATGACCTGCTGCGAGGAGGACATCCGCTTCTTCGGCTTCCTGTGCAAGTACGACCGGGCCCGCACCCTGAAAAAGGGCCAGTGGGTCAAGGTCCACGCCGTCATCCGCTGGGAGCAGGCCGACGTCTATGAGGGGGAGGGCGTGGTCCTCTATGCCGACCGGGTGGAGCAGACCGACGCCCCGGAGGATCCCCTGGTGTATTTCCGCTGAGCGCAAAGCACGGATGAACCCCGCCGGCGCGGGCCGCTGCATCAAGCAGCGGCCCGCGTTTTCTGCATCCTGTCTTTTATTTTTCCTATTATTTTGATCTGTCTTGTGATTTTTCCCGAAATGTGTTTTTTTACTACCATTCCGGCGCAGACTATGCTATGATGTTCCTGTAAGACGCTGCCCAAGCCTACTTATAGAAAAGAGGTTTTGATATGTACTGCATCCGAAAGGTCACCGATGACCTTCTCTGGATCGGCGGCAACGACCGCCAGAGCCCTCTCTTCGAGAGCGCTCACCCCGTCCCCCGCGGGATGTCCTACAACTCCTACCTCCTGCTGGATGAAAAGACCGTCCTGTTCGACACGGTAGACCGCGCGGTCCAGACCCAGTTCTTTGAAAATCTGGAGCACGCCCTGGGCGGCCGCCGCCTGGACTATGTGTTCGTCCACCACATGGAGCCCGACCACGCCGCCACCCTGGGGGATCTGATGATCCGCCACCCGGAGGCCACCATCGTCTGCAACGGCAAGTCCCTGAATATGATCCGCCAGTTCCACTGCACCGATCCCAAGGGGGTCCTGCTGGTCAACGAGGGGGACGCCATCTCCACCGGCCGCCACAGCTTCACCTTCTACAACGCCCCCATGGTCCACTGGCCGGAGGTGATGGTGAGCTATGATGCCGCAGACGGGATTCTGTTCTCTGCCGACGCCTTCGGCACCTTCGGCGCCCTCAACGGCATCCTGTTCGCCGACGAGGTGGACTTTGACCGGGACTGGCTGGACGAGGCCCGGCGCTATTACACCAACATCGTGGGCAAGTACGGCCCCCAGGTCCTGGCCCTTCTGAAGAAGGCCGCCGGCCTGGACATCCGGATGATCTGTCCCCTCCACGGCCCGGTGTGGCGGAAGGATCTGGGCTATATTTTGGACAAGTACGCCAAGTGGGCTGCCTATGAGCCCGAGGTTCAGGGCGTGCTCATCGCCTTCGCCTCGGTCTATGGCGGGACGGAGACCGCCGCCAATATCCTGGCCTGCCGTCTGGCGGAGCTGGGCATCCCTGTAGACCTGTACGACGTATCGGTCACCCACTACTCCTATGTGCTGTCTGAGGCCTTCAAGTACAGCCACCTCGTCTTTGCCTCCACCACCTACAACAACGGCATCTTCGTCTCCATGGACAATTTCCTCCGGGATCTGGCCCACCACGCCCTCCGCGGCCGCAAGGTGGCTCTCATCCAGAACGGCTCCTGGGCCCCTGCCAGCGGCAAGCTCATGTCGGAGATCCTGTGCGGCATGAAGGACATGGAACTGCTGGAGGCTCCGGTCACCCTGAAGTCCACCCTGGCCCCCGGACAGGACCAGGAGCTGGAGGCCCTGGCCCGGACCCTGGCCGCCTCCGTCCGCGGCGAGGAGCCCGCCCTGGAGGCGGAACCCGAGACAGCGGACAAGCCCCGGGGCTTCGTCTGCAAGATCTGCGGCTTTGTCTATGAGTCGGACACCCTCCCGGAGGACTTCACCTGTCCCATCTGCCGCCGTCCCGCCAGCGACTTCGAGCCGCTGGCCTGACCCCAGCCCCCAGCCGGAGCGCTCCGGCACAAATCTGAATGGAAAGCAGGTTGTCTTTATGAAAAAGTTTGTCTGTGATCTCTGCGGCTATATCTATGACGAGGCCGCCGGCGCCCCCGATGAGGGGATCGCCCCCGGCACCCTGTGGGCCGATGTGCCCGACGACTTTGTCTGTCCCCTGTGCGGCGCGGACAAGAGCCAGTTCTCTGAGGCCTGAGCCTCTCCCCCATCTGCAGCTCAGTCTTTTCCAACAGACTGCAATGCCCCAGGCGCTCCAAAGCGCCTGGGGCATTGTTTCTTCTTTCCCACGGCCGCACCGCCGGACAAAGTCCATCTGCTGCACGCCGCAGGGCTGTTCCCGTGTCCTCCGGGATTTACAGCGCCGGGGCCTTTCCGCAGCCCGGAACGGCTGTCAGGTTCCGGGTATGCCGGATCTCCTCCCAAACGGTGGTCTTTTGGAACATGCAGTGGATGGTAATGGGGATCCAGCTGAGCAGAAACAGCCAGTAGCAGGCCAGGGCCGCTCCCAGCCGCCGGTCCCACTTCCCCTCCACCGTCAGCACAAGGGCCGCCAGGAGCGTGGCCCCCAGGGCGGCAATGGCCAGGCTGCCCGCCGCGCCCGCCGCGCACGGCAGGGGCGAAAAACCGTCCGGCCCCATTTGGCCCGCCGCCAGGGCAGAGACCGCCAGATTGACCAGCGCCGCCATCTGGTAAGCCGGGATCAGCAGGGTGGCGCCCACATCCCAGGCTGCGCCGGAGGGCCGTGCCACCAGCGCCCGCCCCACTGCGGGCAGATAGCTCCCGGCTACCTGGAGGGTCCCGCTGGTCCAGCGCCTGCGCTGCTTCACCGACTCCCGGAAGGTCAGGGGCTGCTCGTCATAGGTGACCGCCTTGGGGACCCAAAAGACCTGGACCTCCTCCAGGGCGCACTGGACTGACAGCTCCAGATCCTCGCTGATGGTCTCCGTCCGCCAGCCGCCCATTCGCTCCAGGACGGAAGCGGCCACCATAAAGCCGGTGCCGTTGATCATGGCGGGCAGGCCCAGCCCGGCCCGGCCCCCGTTGTGGAGGCGGTCCATCATCCAATAGTAGATGGAGTAGCAGCCGGACACCACGCTGTCATAGGGGTTCTTGCTGTCCCGAAAGCCCTGGGCTACCCGTGCCCCCGCCCGGTAGGCGTTGTTCATCTCCCGCAGGAACTGGGGGTCCGCCAGGTTGTCCGCGTCAAAGACGCAGACCGCGTCATAGCCCCGGTGCGCCAGCCGCTCCCACGCAAAGCGCAGCACCTCGCCCTTGCTCTTCACCGGAACGGTACACTCCAGCACATGGGCCCCAAAGCGCCGGGCTGCCAGCGCGGTATGATCCGTGCATTGATTGGGGACCACCCATATATCGTAGAGCTCCGGGGGATAGTCCTGCATCAGAAGGGTATTGATCAGGCTGCCCACCACCAGCTCCTCATTCCGCGCCGGGACCAGCACGGCAAAGCGCGTGGAGGCCGGATGTCTGCCGTACTCCATGGGCCGCCGCCAGGACATCAGGCCTACCAGCAGATAATAGCTCCCCCAAAGGGTGATCCCGGCGCCCAGCAGCGCCGCAGCCGCCGTCAGAAAGCTCATACAGACTCCTCCTCTGTCCGGTTTTGACCGGATTCTACCAGAGGAATCTTAAGAAATCCTTGGGGACTTTCTTAAGTTTTGACTAAAAGTGTGTGAAATCCCGCCTCAGGCTTGACCGGCCGCAAAATTTACAATTTGTTTATTTGACTATTTTTCTTTATTTTGCTATAATAATTTATATATTTTACCTGATTTTTCAAGATTCCCTGGCCTGCCCCCTTCCAATTCTCAACATTTTCCTGTTTCTCAGGGGCACGCCGCAGTAAGGAGGTGCCCCTTTGCTTCGTTTTGAACACGTTTCCCTCTCCTACGGCAGCCAGCAGATCCTGGATGACCTCTCCTTTGAGATCCAGGAGGGACAGATGGCGGTGCTCATCGGCCCGTCCGGCTGTGGAAAGACCACCACGCTGAAGATGATCAACCGCCTCATTGAGCCAACCGCGGGCAGGATCTATCTGGATGGACAGGACATCACCACCAAGGACAAGGTGGAGTTGCGCCGCCACATCGGCTATGTGATCCAGCAGATCGGCCTGTTCCCCAATATGACGGTGGCCCAGAACATCAGCGTGGTCCCCACCCTGCTCAAGTACAGCCGGGAGGAGTGCGACCGCATCGTTCGTGAGCTGCTGGACATGGTCAACCTGCCCTATGAACAGTACGCCCACAAGTACCCCTCGGAGATGTCCGGTGGACAGCAGCAGCGCATCGGCATCCTGCGGGCCCTGGCCGCCTCCCCTCCCATCGTTCTGATGGATGAGCCCTTCTCCGCCCTGGACCCCATGACCCGCCGCACCCTCCAGCAGGAGGTGCGCACCCTCCAGCAGAAGCTGAACAAGACCTTCGTCTTTGTCACCCACGACATGGCGGAGGCCCTGGACCTGGCAGACGTTATCATCTTCATGGATCATGGCAGGATCGTTCAGATGGCTCCCCCGGAGGAGATGCTCTCCCATCCCGCCAGCGGCCAGATCCAGGACTTTTTGGGCAAATTCATCGACCTTCAGGCCCACAAGGAACTCACCGCCGCCGACTTCATGCGCACCGGCGTCTACACCGTCTCCACCCGGAAGGGGATCAACGAGTGCATCAGCAAGATGCAGCGCCACAACGTGGACACCCTGATCGTGGTGGACGACCAAGCCCGGTATCAGGGTACCGTCTCCATCGCGGACATCCGTCTCACCGGCCATGTGGTCCAGACCATCGAGCCCCTGATCCGCTGCAACACACCCACCGTCCATGCGGAGGACAACGCAAAGGACTGCTTCGACCAGCTGATCTCCAGCGGCGCGCCCTATCTGGTGGTGCTGGACGGCCAGGGGCAGGTGGCGGGCATCATCACCAAGACCAGCATGGCCTCCGCCATGGCGGAACAGCTTTGGGGGTGAGGACGCATGAGCATCCATGACCTCCCCGTCAAGCTGGCGGAGCACCTGTTCTTCACCCTGGCCTCGGTGGCCATCGGCTTCGCGCTGGGCGTGGTTCTGGGCGTCCTGCTGTCCCGGCGGCCCAGGCTGTCCGGCGTGGTGCTGCCCATCCTGTCCATCTTCAACACCATCCCCGGCATCGTGTTCATCGGCCTGCTGTTCCTGGCCTGGGGCACCCACGCGGCCACCGTGCTGGCCGCCCTGGGGATCTACGCCACCTTCCCGGTGCTGAAAAACACCTACGCCGGCCTGGTGTCCGTGGACCCGCAGTATCTGGAGGCCGCCCGGGGCTGCGGCATGAGCCCGTGGCAGAGCCTGCTCCGGGTGGAGCTGCCCCTGGCCCTGCCCACTATCATCGGCGGGCTTCGGATGTCCACCGTCTACACCGTCAGCTGGGCGGTGCTGGCCTCCATGATCGGCCTGGGCGGCCTGGGCGACTTCATCTACGCCGGCCTGAGCTCCAATGACAACGCCCTGATCCTGCTGGGGGCCATCCCCGCGGCCCTGCTGGCCTTCGCCCTGGGCACCCTGGTGGATCTGCTCCAGCGCCGGACGGTGCCCAAGGGGCTGCGGAAGGGAGGTTCTGCCACATGACCCTCTCCATGATCCTGACTCATCTGGCCCTTGTGGTGGCCGCCCTGGTCTTTGCCATTCTGGCCGGCGTCCCACTGGGCATCCTGTGCTACTTCTACCCCTCCGCCCGGCGGGTGGTGCTCCGGGTGGTGGACCTGATCCAGACCACCCCCGCCCTGGCCCTTCTGGGCATCATCATGGTCTTCATGGGGGCGGGCAAGCCCACCGTCATCGTCGGTCTGGCCCTCTACTCCCTGCTGCCCATCGTACGGAACACCCACCTGGGCCTGAGCCAGGTGCCGGAGTACCTCATCGAGGCCGGCCGGGGCATGGGCATGACCCGGATGTACCGCCTGCTCCATGTGGAGCTCCCCCTGGCCGCCCCCATCATCTTCACCGGCATCCGCATCGCCACGGTCAACGCCATCGGCACCGCGGTCTTTGCCTCCTTCGTGGGGGGCGGTGGACTGGGCAGCTTCATCACCACCGGCATCCGTCAGGATGATATGGAGGCCATCCTGCTGGGCACCGGCGTGCTGATGGCCATGGCCCTGGTCCTGGATCTGCTGATGGGACTGGCGGAGCGCTATCTGAACAGCCGCACCGGCCAGCGCTCCCGAACCAGCCGCCTCATTGCCCGGGCCGCCTCCGCCGCTGCCTGCGTTGCCGCGGCTGCCCTGTGCGTGGTGGCCTTCTTCCCCCAGCGCACCGACGGTCTGGTCCTCTACCAGGGCGAATTTTCCGAGGTGCAGCTGGTCAACAGCATGATCCAGCAGCTGGTGGAGGAGCGCCACGGCATCCCCGTCACCATCAAGGACCAGATGACCGCCAAGAACAACTTTGCGGAGCTGTCCGGGGCGGGGCACTCCTGCGACCTGATGTATACCTGGGACGGGACCCTGCTGACCACCATCATGGGCCTGGACACCTCCGACGTTCCCGACGGCCAGACCCTCTATGAATTTGTGGACCAGCGGATGCGCGGGGAGTACGGGCTGGAGCTGATGGGAAAGATCGGTGTGAACAACACCTACTCCATCGGCGTCACTCAGCAAGTGATGGACACCTATCACCCCGAGACCATCAGCGACCTGATCCCCATCGCCGGCCAGCTGCGCTTCGGCGCGGAGCAGGACTTCTTCACCGACGCCGGCAGCATGAAGTTCGGCCCGTTTTCCAAGTTCTACGGCCTGAACTTCCAGGACGTGCTCCATGTGGACATTATGATGAAGTACACTATGGTGGAGCAGGGCGCGTACGACGTGATGGTGGTATATGCCACCGACGGTCTGAATAAGCGGGCTAACCTGACCATTCTGAAGGACGATCTCCACTTCTTCCCCGACTACTACGGCACCATCCTGGTACGCAGCGACCTGTTTGAGCGCTTCGCTGAGGAGGCCCCCGGCCCCAAGGAGACCCTCCAGCTGCTCAACGGCCAGTTCACCGATGAGAAAATGAGCGAGCTGACCTACCGTGTGGATGTGGAAGGCGAGGCGGTGGACGATGTGGCCCGGGATTTCCTGATCTCCGCCGGGCTACTCCCGGCCTGAACCGCTCCGTTTCAAGACAGCCCCCGGACCTGACTGCGTCAGATCCGGGGGCTGTCTCTTCTTAAAAAATATTCACCAGGGAGGGCTGCTCCATCTCCGACAGCAGCTCCAGCTGACAGATCAGCTCCGCGTTGGCGGCGGTGTACTGGTCGGACTCCTCCAGGGCCAGGTACTGATCCAGGGCCCGGAAGCCCCGGAGGATCTGGTCGGTGTCCGAGTGGCGCATCATCACATGGAGATAGGCGTCATGGGCCTGCCAAAGGCCGAAGCTCTCCCGGCTGAGCCGGGCCGCCCCCTCCCAGTCTCCCCGGTCGGCCAGCTCCTGGGCCTGTTCCAGCTGCCCGGCCATCCGCCCGGAGAGCCGGTCCGCGTACCACGCGTTCCACAGCGCTCCCCCCAGCAGGACCAGCAGCAGCGCCGCCGCGCTCCACAGCCGCTTCACGCGCCCCGCCTCCCCTCCCGCTCCCGGGGAGCCAGATAGATCTGTCCCTGCTCGTCCACCGTCATCAAAAAGACCTCCTCCCAGCGCTTCAAGCCCCGCTGCTCCAGCTGCTTGTCCAGCCAGTGCCCGTCATAGCCCCGGACCCGGAGGTTCCGCTCCAGCAGCCGCCCGTCACTGATGAGCACCAGCGGCAGCCCGGACTCCTGGGCCTCCAGTCCCAGCTGTCCCAGGGTGGGCGGCTTCTCCGCCGCCCGCGGCAGGACAGAGAGCTGCCCGTTGGTCTCCAGAATGGCGTACTCCACCTTTTGCGGGTCTGTATAGCCCTGGCTGCGCAGCTCCTCCAGCAGCTCGTCCACCGTCAGCCGGTTGCGCCGCATCTCCCCCTGGTCGATCTCCCCCCGGCGGATGACCACGCTGGGCCGCCCGCACAGCAGCGCCCGGAACCGGATGCTTTTCATGGTCAGCACCGACAGGATCATGGTCATGGCCAGCAGGGCCAGGATGGGGACCACCCCGGTGAGCAGCGGGATGCCGAAATCCTGCATGGGCACCGCCGCCAGGTCCGCGATGATCAGGGAGAGCACCAGTTCCGAGGGCTCCAGCTCCCCCACCTGGCGCTTGCCCATCAGCCGGATCCCGGCGATGATGAGGATGTATAGGATGATGGTGCGGATCAGTCCGGTGAACACAGTTTTTCGCTCCTTCCGTCGATGTTCTGCGGCCCTGACGCCGTGGACGGCGGCCGCTCCCACACAGTTTTCCCGGTTTTCCTTCGTACTATCCCAGCCCGCCGGGAAAGTCTCTCCTGGGACTTTCCTGCAATATGCCCAAAAGTGCAGGGAAATCTTTTTGGAAAAAGGGAGTTCCCCCTCTTGAAATAACCCCGAATTTTCGATACAATATCTTGAAACACTTTGAACATGGATATGGCTAAGTGAACTGGAACAGAAGGGCGTGTGAGTGAATTGATGAAAGCGACTTTGATCCTGGCCAACGGAAGCGTTTTTTCCGGGACCAGCATCGGCGGCACCTCCGACCGGATCTGCGAAATGGTGTTCAACACCTCTATGACCGGCTATCAGGAGATCCTGACCGACCCCTCCTATGCCGGACAGGGCGTGGTGATGTCCTATCCCCTCATCGGCAATTACGGCGTCAACCACGAGGATAACGAGTCCAGCCGTCCCTGGGTGGAGGCCTTCGTGGTCCGTCATCTGTCCCCCCGGGGCAGCAATTTCCGCTGTGAGGGCGATCTGAACACCTATCTGAAGGAACACGATATTACCGGCATCCAGGGCGTGGACACCCGGGCACTGACGAAAATACTCCGCAGTCAGGGGAGCATGAACGGTATGCTCACCTGTGCGGAGCATTTTAATGTCGCCGAGGTCATGGAGCGGCTGCGCTCCTACGAGGTGAAGGACACCGTCCGCAAGGTGACCCGGACCCAGCCTGAGGTGTTCGAGGCCTATGGCGAGGAGAAGCATCTGGTCGCCGTGATGGACTACGGCGTGAAGCAGAACATCATCGAGTGCCTGCGCCGCCGCGGCTGTAAGGTGGTGGCCCTGCCCGCCTATACCCCCGTCGGCGAGGTGCTCTCCGGCGGCTTTGACGGCGTGATGCTCTCCAACGGCCCCGGCGACCCGGAGGAAAACACTGAGATCATCGCCGAGCTGCGCAAGCTCTATGACAGCACCATCCCCATCTTCGGCGTGTGCATGGGCCACCAGCTGCTGGCCCTGGCCACCGGCGCCAAGACCGGCCGCCTGGCCTACGGACACCGGGGCGGCAACCACCCCGTCCGGGACCTGGAGAAGAACCGCGTGTTCATCACCAGCCAGAACCACGGCTATATGGTCCTCTCCGACACGGTGGATCCCGCCGTGGCCGAGGTATCCCACATCAACGTCAACGACGGCACCTGCGAGGGACTGAGGTACAAGCGCCCCAACTGCTTTACCACCCAGTTCCACCCCGAGGCCAACGCCGGCCCCAAGGATACGGAATACCTCTTCAACCGCTTTATTGATTCCATGGGAGGTGCCAAGTAATGCCGAAGTATACCGATATTAAGAAGGTCCTGGTGCTGGGCTCCGGCCCCATCGTCATCGGCCAGGCCGCCGAATTTGACTATGCCGGCACCCAGGCCTGCCGCGCGCTGAAGGAGGAGGGCCTGGAGGTCGTCCTGATCAACTCCAACCCCGCCACCATTATGACGGACAAGGACATCGCCGACCACGTCTATATCGAGCCCATGAACCTGCCCTCCATCACCCAGGTCATCGAAAAGGAGCGCCCTGACGCCCTGCTGCCCAACATGGGCGGCCAGACCGGCCTGAACCTGGCCATGGCGCTGTATGAGAACGGCACCCTGGAGAAGTACGGCGTGCGCCTGCTGGGCACCAGCCCCGCCTCCATCCACAAGGCGGAGGACCGCCAGGGCTTCAAGGACTGCATGGAGTCCATCGGTCAGCCCTGCGTCACCTCCAAGGTGGTCAACACCGTGGAGGACGCCGTCTCCTTCACCAACGAGATCGGCTACCCCGTGATCGTCCGCCCCGCCTACACCCTGGGCGGCACCGGCGGCGGCATCGCCTACGACGAGGTCTCCCTGCGTGAGATCTCCGACCGCGGCCTGAACCTGTCCCGTGTCCACGAGGTCCTGATCGAGCGGTGCATCGCCGGCTGGAAGGAGATCGAGTTCGAGGTCATGCGGGACTCCGCCGGCAACGTCATCACCATCTGCTCCATGGAGAACATCGACCCCGTGGGCGTCCACACCGGCGACTCCATCGTGGTGGCTCCCACCCAGACCCTGGCCAACCGGGAGTTCCAGATGCTCCGCTCCGCCGCCCTGGACATCATCTCCGCCCTGGAGATCGAAGGCGGCTGCAACGTGCAGTTTGCCCTGAATCCCGACAGCTATGAGTACGCGGTCATCGAGGTCAACCCCCGCGTGTCCCGCTCCTCCGCCCTGGCCTCCAAGGCTACCGGCTATCCCATCGCCAAGGTGGCCGCCAAGGTAGCCCTGGGCTATACCCTGGACGAGATCCCCAACGCGGTGACCGGTAAGACCACCGCCTGCTTCGAGCCCACCATCGACTACTGCGTGCTGAAGATCCCCCGCCTGCCCTTTGACAAGTTCACCACCGCCAGCCGCACCCTGGGCACCCAGATGAAGGCCACCGGCGAGGTCATGGCTATCGCCAACTCCTTCGAGGGCGCGCTGATGAAGGCCATCCGCTCCCTGGAGCTGAACGTCCGGGCGCTGAAGCTGGACAAGCTGGAGGGCCTGTACACCGACGAGATCGAGGACCTGCTGGTCCAGGTCACCGACGAGCGGCTCTTCGTGGTGGCCGAGGCCCTGCGCCGCGGCTTCTCCCCCCAAAAGATCAACCACATCACCAAGATGGACATCTGGTTCCTGGACGGCTTCCAGCGGATCATCGCCATGGAGAACGAGCTGAAGTCCTGCAAGGGCGAACCCGACATGGACACCCTGAAGCGCGCCAAGGAGATGTGCTTCGCCGACAGCTACATCGGCGCCCTGTGCGGCATGACCCAGGCCCAGGTGAAGGCCCTGCGGGAGCGGTATGGCATCATCCCCTCCTTCAAGATGGTGGACACCTGCGCCGCCGAGTTCGACGCCGAGACCCCCTACTACTACTCCACCTACGACGGAGAGAACGAGGCGGTGGACAACGGCTCCGGCAAGAAGAAGGTGCTGGTGCTGGGCTCCGGCCCCATCCGCATCGGCCAGGGCATTGAGTTTGACTACTGCTCCGTCCACTCCGTGTGGGCCTTCCGCCGCATGGGCTATGAGACCATCATCATCAACAACAACCCCGAGACCGTCTCCACCGACTTCGACGTGGCGGACAAGCTGTACTTCGAGCCGCTGACCGCTGAGGACGTGCAGAACATCGTGGAGCTGGAGAAGCCCTGGGGCGCTGTGGTCCAGTTCGGTGGACAGACCGCCATCAAGCTGGCCAAGGCGCTGACCGAGATGGGCGTGCAGATCCTGGGCACCTCCGCCGACGGCGTGGACGCCGCCGAGGACCGCGAGCGCTTTGACGAGATTTTGGAGAAGTGCGCCATCCCCCGCGCCAAGGGCCGCACTGTCTATACCACCCAGGAGGCCCTTCAGGCGGCCAACGAGCTGGGCTACCCCGTTCTGGTCCGTCCCTCCTACGTTCTGGGCGGCCAGGGCATGGAGATCGCCTACTCCGACCGGAACATTGAGGAGTTCATGCGGATCATCAACCTGACCGTTCAGGAGCACCCCATCCTCATCGACAAGTACCTCATGGGCCGTGAGCTGGAGGTGGACGGCGTGTTTGACGGGGAAGACATCCTCATCCCCGGCATCATGGAGCACGTGGAGCGGGCCGGCGTCCACTCCGGAGACTCCATCGCGGTCTATCCCCCCATCAACCTGGAGGAGAAGCACCGGGAGCTGATCCTGAAGCACACCAAGAACATGGCCAAGCACCTGAACGTCATCGGCCTGATCAACGCCCAGTATATCCTCTACAACGACGACATCTATGTCATCGAGGTCAACCCCCGCTCCTCCCGCACCATCCCCTATATCTCCAAGGTGACCGGCGTGCCCATCATCGACCTGGCCACCAAGGTCATGCTGGGCGAGAAGCTGAAGGACCTGGGCTATGGCACCGGCCTGTACCGCGAGGCCAGCTATTTCGCCGTCAAGGCCCCCGTGTTCTCCTTTGAGAAGCTCACCGATGTGGACACCGGCCTGGGCCCCGAGATGAAGTCCACCGGCGAGGTGCTGGGTCTGGCCGAGACCTATCCCCAGGCCCTGCTGAAGGCCTTCAAGGGCGCCGGTCTGAAGGTGCCCAAGCGCGGCAGCCGGATCATTGTCACCGTGAAGGACGAGGACAAGGCCGAGATGGTAGGCATCGCCCGGGGCTTCGAGGAGATGGGCGTGGAGATCTATGCCACCTCCGGCACCTGCGACGCCCTCACGGAGGCTGGCATCCAGTGCAAGCGGGTCAACCGTGTCTCCCAGGCCCACCCCAACATTCTGGACATGATCCAGAGCGGCACCGTTGACCTGATCATCAACACCCCCACCAAGGGGCGCAAGCAGGACAGCGACGGCTTCAAGATCCGCCGCTCCGCCGTGGAGCACTCCGTGGCCTGCGTCACCGCCATCGATACCGCCCGGGCCGTTCTCACCGTCCGGGAGCAGAGCCGCAGCGAGGACCTGACCCCCATCGACATCACCAAGATCTGATCCTTTTCTCCCCGGGCCCCGGCGGGCCCGGGGAGAACTTTTATCCGCCCCTCCCCTCTCCTCCGGAACCTTTCTGCTGTTGGAGCGGCTTACCCCCCTGCTGTCATCCCATAAACACAAAAAACCACACCTTATGGTGTGGTCCTGAAATTCGGATCTATATCTCCTTACCGCTCGCTGGCAGAGACCTCCTTGCACTCGTAGATCAGGTCCTCCAGATCTTCGGCTGCATTCAATGCAAATCCCATCGCGCTCACCTCCTTCCGTTTCTGTCTGTGAGTATAGCCCCTTTCTTCGCTCCCAGCAAGCAGCTTACCGTAAAAGCTTTGTAAAATCTGGCGGAGAGAGCCATCCGCTGCTGGGATCACTCCCCCTCCCCTGCTCAAATTTTGTCAAACTATACTAGGAACCCTACTCTAAGATCTACGCATTTTATCCATGCTTGAAGGCACAATATCTTGCGAAACCACCCGAATTGTGGTACTATGAGTCATACAAAAAATAGGAGGCGCTGCAATGAAGCAGGACATGATTCTGATACTTGATCTGGGCAGTGAGGAAAATCCCCGTCTGGCCCGTGAGATCCGTGCACTGGGCGTTTACAGCGAGATCCATCCCCACGACATCACCGCCGAAGAGCTTGCCGCTCTGCCGAATGTGAAGGGCATCATCCTGAACGGGGGTCCCAACCGTGTGGTAGACGGTGTGGAGATCGACGCCGCCAAGGAGATCTACAACGCTCCTGTGCCCGTGCTGCTGGCCGATCACAAAGGCGATCAGCCCTGGCCTGAGGATGCCGCGGCCCGCAAAGAGGCACTGAGCAACTTTGTGTTCCAGGTCTGCGGCGCACAGGCCAACTGGAATATGGAGAACTTTATCGCCGACCAGGTGGAGCTGATCCGCCAGCAGGTGGGTGACAAGAAGGTCCTTCTGGCTCTGTCCGGCGGCGTGGACTCCTCTGTCGTGGCCGCTCTGCTCATCAAAGCCATTGGCAAGCAGCTGACCTGTGTCCATGTGAACCACGGCCTGCTGCGCAAGGGTGAGCCTGAGCAGGTCATCAAGGTGTTCCGGGACGAGATGGACGCCAACCTGATCTATGTGGACGCGGTGGACCGCTTCCTGGACAAGCTGGCCGGCGTGTCCGATCCGGAGCGGAAGCGCAAGATCATCGGCGCGGAGTTCATCCGTGTGTTCGAGGAGGAAGCCCGCAAGCTGGAGGGGATCAAGTTCCTGGGCCAGGGCACCATTTATCCCGACATCATCGAGTCCGGCACCAAGACTGTGAAGGCGGTCAAGAGCCACCACAACGTGGGCGGCCTGCCGGAGGACCTGGACTTCGAGCTGGTGGAACCCCTGAAGATGCTGTTCAAGGACGAGGTGCGCGCCTGCGGTAAGGCTCTGGGCCTCCCCGATTCCATGGTGTACCGCCAGCCCTTCCCCGGCCCCGGCCTGGGCGTGCGCTGCCTGGGCGCCATCACCCGTGACCGCCTGGAGGCCGTCCGGGAGTCCGACGCCATCCTCCGTGAGGAGTTTGCCAAGAACGGCCTGGAGGGCAAGGTGTGGCAGTATTTTACTGCGATCCCTGACATCAAATCTGTCGGCGTCCGCGACAATAAGCGCGCGGACGAGTGGTGTGTGATCATCCGTGCGGTCAATACCGTGGACGCCATGACCGCCACCGTGGAGAACGTGCCCTTCGACCTGCTCCAGCATATCACCGCCCGTATCACCGCCGAGGTCAAGGGCGTCAACCGTGTCCTCTTTGACCTGACTCCCAAGCCCACTGGAACGATCGAGTGGGAATAAATAATCAGTGTTTCCTGAATCCTGAAAAGCGTTGGTAATACAGCGTTTTTCAGGATTTTTCTTTTTTAGTGGCTACAAATTGGCTACATTTGCAGCGATTTTTGTAGCCAGAGGCTCACGGCATAATGCCGTCAAGCTGTCTGGCTACCTCCACCTGCTTGTTGGGGTACAGGTGGCTGTACGTGTCCATCGTGGTCTGCACCTTCTCGTGTCCGAGACGCTCCGCGATCAGCAGCGGGGAGAAGCCCATCTCCACCAACAGGCTGGCGTGGCTGTGTCGAATGTCATGCACCCGGATGCGCTTTACCCCCGATGCCTTGCAGCCATACTCCATTTCGTGGTACAGAAAGCTCTTGGTGTAGGGAAACAGCCGATCATCATTTTGCAGTCCGTAGCAATGGGACATATACTCCTGCAAACAGGTGCAAAGACCGTCGGGAATGGGGATAGTGCGGATGCTTTTCGGTGTTTTCGGAGTGGTGATAATATCCTCTCTGCCGAGGCGCTGATAGCTCTTGTTCACCGTCAGGGTCTTCTTCTCGAAGTCGATGTCCGACGGCGTGAGCGCCAGCAGCTCTCCCTCCCGAATCCCCGTGTAGTACATGGTCATAAATACCGTGTAGCTGGCGGGACGGTCTTTCATGCTCTCGATAAAGGTCTGAAACTCGTCCTTTGTCCAGAACAGCATCTCGTCGGCTTTCTTCTTGCCCATGCTCCCCGCCTTGTGGCAGGGGTTTTCTTTCAAGCCATAGTATTTGACTGCGTAGTTGAAAATCGCCGTGAGCTGGTTGTTGATGCACTTGAGATAGGTCTGGGCGTAAGGCTTGCCGTTTTCATCCCGATAGCTGGTCAGGGAGTTCTGCCATTGGCGCACATGAGTGGGCTTGATCTCGTTCAGCGGGATTTTCTTGAAGAAAGGCGTTACCTTCAGGTCAATCAGCCATTTCTTGCTGGCAACGGTGGAGGGCTTGAGGCGGTGCTCCATATCCTTGACATACAGGGTGATGAAGTCACCGAAGGTCATGCCGAGGCTGCCTGTGGATTGGCTGATAAAGTCCCGTTCCCATTGCAGGGCTTCCTTCTTGGTGGTGAATCCCCGCTTCTTTTTGTGGATGGTCTTGCCCGTCCAGTCCGTCACGCGGATCTGAGACATCCAGCGACCGGTGTCGCCGTCTTTTGTTACTGACATTTTTACCTCCTTCCCTCAAGAATCAGGCTTTGATGGGGTTATTTACTCATTACTCTCGTTTTTACCGTATTCCTTTTCCAAAAATGCCGTCCGTTTTGCAATCCGTTCGTCGCAGTCAAGTTCTTCCGGCTCTGTGCATTTGACTGCGTTCGCGGCGTAATATGCCAAAGTCTGCTCCTTCCAGCGCTTATATGCTGCCTGCGTGGAGTTATAGGCGCGAAGCTCGCTGCGCTCTTCCTCCCATTGTTCAAGGAACAGGCATATATCCGCGTTGAACTCCGCCGTGCTCTTTCCGTCAAAGGAAATGGAACATTCCCACCGCTTGCTGCGGGGTGGCTTCTGCACGTCGATCTTGAAGTCGATGCCTTCTACCGTTTCCAGCTTAAAGAGAAAGTCCATCACGTCGGAAAGCGTTCTGATCTGCGTTGTACTGGATTCGTAGCCGAGGATATAGGTCGGCGTTGAATCCAACAGGTCGGCAATCTGATTGACAACGGCAATCGACACTTCGATCTCTCCGGTTTCGTACTTCTGTACGGTGCGGAGGGATTTTTTTAGCATTTGTGCCAGCTCGGTCTGGTTCAGCCCCTTCCGTTTTCGGAGCTGCTTGATTCTCTGCCCAATGGCGGGATAATCGAAATTGTCCATATCTGATTCACCTCGTCCATATCATATCACAGAATAAAGCGAATTGCAAGTACATATTTTTATTTTCTGAAGGCTTGACAGATGCATCTTGTATGCGTATAATAAAATATGTGCTCAAGATGCGCATTTTAGAGGAGAGCAGAGAAAGGAGGATGAACAAAAGATGCGCAGACCGAGGCGAATCACTTTGAAACAGGAGGTACTATGAGAGCACAGTTTATCACAGCGTCAGAGGTGGCGGAGATCATGGGCATCAGCCGCAGCAAGGCGTATCAGATCGTCCGGGAAATGAACAGAGAGCTAAAAGCCCAAGGCTATCTGACCGTAGCCGGAAAATGCCCTGCCCAGTATTTCAAGCAGAAGTTCTACGGCTTCCAGATTCCCGGAGGTGAGCGCAATGACGGGAAATGAGAAAACGACCGCCCTCATCCCATCTGTTGGCGCAGATGGAGGGCAGCCGCCTCACAATTCAACTAAACAAAGGATACCACATGAAACCTGCGAAAGCAATCCCCCGGAGGAAAATATTGAGGAAATACGTGAGAGAATCCGGCGCATGAACGACCCACATTATCTTCATACCGTTTCCATGACAGAGCTGTATCAGACCGCATACAAGAGCAGACCGCCCGTCATCGATGGCTTGCTCTATGCGGGAGCGTATATCCTCGCAGGAGCACCCAAAATCGGAAAATCATTTCTGGTAGCGCAGCTTGCCTACCATGTCAGCACAGGGCAAAGGCTGTGGGGTTATGAAGTCCATTCCGGCACGGTGTTATACCTCGCGCTGGAGGATGATTTCCAGAGAATCCAGAGCCGGATGTTTATGATGTACGGCGTGGCGGATACCGCCAGCCTGCATTTTGCAACGGCAGCAAACAAAATCGGAAACGGTCTTGACGAGCAGCTTGAGAATTTCATAAAGGAACACCCCGACACGAAGCTGGTTATCATTGACACCATGCAGAAGATTCGGGAGGCCGGAGGCGAGGCTTACAGCTACGCCAGCGACTATGAGATCATCGGCAAGCTCAAGCGTTTTGCGGACAGACACAGCATTTGCATCGTTACCGTTCATCACACAAGAAAGCAGCCAGCCGGAGACAGCTTTGAAACGATCTCCGGCACAACAGGACTTCTTGGTTGTGCAGACGGAGCACTCCTGATGCAGAAGAAGAAACGGACTGCATTGGAGGCCACGGTCGATGCAGTGGGGCGAGATCAACAGGATCAGATTCTATATCTGAAAAAAGATGCCGACACGCAGATATGGAGCCTTGAACGGACGGAGAACGAGCCGTATCAGGAGCCGCCCGACCCGGTATTGGATACGGTTTCCCAGCTTGTTTCCTCCGAAAGCAGAGAATGGACAGGCAGCCCGACCGAGCTTGCGGAAGCGGTGAATACAGGCATGGCGGCAAATGCCCTCACCAAATACCTGAACGTTAAATCCGGCAGGCTGCTGGACGAGTACCATGTGAGGTATGAGAACAGGGCCAAACACTCCGGGCGGCAGGTGAAGCTCACCCATATGATAATTGACAATGTTGAGTACGAAGTAATCGACTGAGGACAGCGCGACGGCTGCGACGGTCGCGACGGTGGAAATGATGCCATCAAAGCAACCGTCGCAATCGTTGCGACCGTCGCGGATAGGAAAGGATAGGAAAATGAAAAGCGTACAAATCCCCTATGATCTGTTCATCGACCTCGCCATGTACCATCTGCGGGGCGAGGATGATTTTGAAGAAGAAATCCGGCAGGGCTTGGAGAAGAAGCTCGACGCCATGCTGAACCGACAGCTCTACTCACAATACAAGACCGCTCCTACCGAAGAACAGCGGGAACAGGCAAGGCAGGAGTATCTTGACCGGCGTGGAGTGCCGCAGAGCTACCGATGGACTACTCCTCCTTGGGAACTGTGACAGGAGCGTGCCACGCTCCTGTTGCTGGAGGACAAGGCAAAGCCCCTCGCATCCCCGTCCCCATCGAAAAACCCGCAGATTTTGAGATGGATGGCAGAGAGGATTTCCCAAATCTTCTCTGCCTGTGGGCGGCAGCGTTGAAGCAACTTCGATTGCTGAAAGGCTGTCGGTCACGCCGTGGATTTTGCAAAGTGGGTACTACTTGCAAGCCACGGCAGAGGCTTCCGCAGAAGCCGCATTCCCCCTCGGAGAGCCCACGATACTTTGCAGCCGCAGGATGAAAGTATCATAGTGGGTTATTACACTTCCGCAGAAGTGTCTCCCCGAAAGCTGCCCCGTCCTGCACAATCTGAAATCAGGAGGTAAACTGCCTATGGCAAGAGGCGACGGTATTCATCGTACCAACGCAAGAAATATGAGGCTGACCGCTGCCAAAATCGGCAACGCGCAGCAGCACAACGAACGGGAAAAGGAATCCTATGTCAATCAGGATATTGTCCCGGAGAGAACGCACCTCAATGTCCATTTCAAGGAACCGACCGCCGGATATGCGGAGATGTTTGAGCAGTTGAAAAAGGACGGAATCATCTCCACACGTGGATTGAAAGAGGATGCCTTTCTCTACGGCGAGCTGGTCTTTGACGTAAACACCGCCTATTTTCATAATCACGGCGGCTATGACTTCGCAAAACAATTCTACACCGACGCATACAAATCCGCAATAGAAATCGTCGGCGGTGAGCAGTATATCCTTTCGGCGGTTATGCACGCCGACGAGCGCAACCGCGCCATGTCCGACGCGCTGGGGCAGGACGTGTACCACTATCACCTTCATGTGGTCTACATTCCCGTCGTGGAAAAGCAAATCCTATGGTCGAAACGCTGCAAGGATAAATCGCTGGTGGGTACGGTCAAGGAAACGATACAGCAGGTCAGCATGAGCAAAAAGTGGGATTCCAAGCCCGCGCTGGACGAGCATGGGAAACCGCTGCTGAACGCAAACGGGAAAACTGTGCTCCGAAAATCCTATTCCGTTCTGCAAGATGATTTCTTCGCCGCCATGCGAAAGGCAGGGTATGACGATGTGGAGCGAGGCGAGCGCGGCAGCTCCGAGGAACACCTGACGGTGACGCAGTTCAAGGTGCAGCAGGAACAGGCGCGGCTGGCAGAATTCACAGAGCAGAACCGTCAGCAGGAAAAACAGGCAGCAACGCTTGGGAGCAAAATTGAAAAAATCCAGAACCAGCGGGTCGATGTGCGGTCTATCGAAAAAATCGTGGCAACGTCCATTCCCTTCTCATCCAAAGTTGCCGTGGAGCGTGAGGACTTTGACCGACTTTCCACTCTGGCAAAGAAGTACGTTACAGCAGAGAAAAAGGAATCCAAACTGCAAAAGGCGTTGGATGCGGCAAACAAACTGATTGCAAAGCTCAAGGCTGAGATTGACAGTTTGAAACAGGAAATTTCTGATTATAAGTCTGTCCACAGAAAGCTCCGTGCGGCAGAATTGGAGCGTGAAAATACGGAGCTGCGCGGGAAAGTCCGCAGCTATGAGGATGTGATTCAGCGTAATAATCTGTGGCGATTCTTCCATCCGCACAGAGAAAAAGCGGTCACAAGGGACGAAGCTCGCTGATTCCTGTGTAGAGCCGGAAAAAACGCATTTTATCGAATGGGAGCGCGTCGGACAGGGCAGACATCGTCCGGCGCGCTCCTGTTTGAAAATCGCCATTTTTCCCAAGTCAAGAGCCGAAGAAAACACCTGAAAAACACCCCTATTGCGTGACAGAGCCGCAGAAAGGATAAGCCTATGAGAACAGGACTTACCAAGCAGGAAAAGACCACCGAAATCTATTTTGACGAGAAAGACCCCACCATCTTCATCCGCACCCACAACACCGACCTCAAAAACAGGCTGACCGCATACAACCGCAAACACCCTGCCGTCTGCAAGCTGACGGACGTAGACCCGGACACGGGCTGCAAGGAATTTGAGATTGAAAAGGGACGCTTCTCTTTCCGGCTGACCGCCCCATACAGAGAGGAACGCCGCAGGGCGGCAAGCGAAGCGGCGAAAAACGAATAAAAGGGTTTTAGGGCTTCGTTGATTGTTGCGTTGGCAACCCCACCGCAATGGTAGTACCCTTCTCCGAACTTTTCTCTACCCAAACGGAGCCGCCGTGGAGGTCGGCGATCTCCCATACCAGTGAGAGCCCCAGTCCTGCGCCACCGTATTCCCGGCTGCGAGACTTGTCCACCCGGAAGAAGGGCTGGAAGATACTGCGCTGATACACCTCCGGGATGCCGCAGCCGGTGTCGGAGACGCGGAGCAGGAGCTTTTCCAACTCCTGAGTGACAGAAACCCGTACCGAGCCGCCCGGCCGGTTGTACTTGACAGCATTCTCCGTCAGGTTGAAGATCAGCCGGTAGATCAGTGCATCGCTGCCGGTCATAATGCCGTCGCCCTCCGCCGTCAGCGTGACGCCGAGCTTATCTGAGAGCGGCGCAAGATCTGTGAAGATCTCCTCGATCATGGGAGCGAGCTGGATCCGCTCGTTCCGCGCCACCTGCCGCAGATTGCTCATCTCCAGCAGTGTCCTGGTCATCTGTATCAGCCGTTCCGTCTGCTCACGCAAAAGCGTGAGGAACTCCGCCGTCTCCGGTCGCACATCAGGATGCTCCGCGGAAAACAGCTCCAACTGCGCCTGCATTAGTGCCAGTGGCGTGCGCAGCTCGTGGGCGGCGTTGCCGGTGAACTGCCGCTGGGCGGAAAAGGCGTTGTTCAGCCGCTCCAGCATCTGGTTGAACGAGCGGCTCAGCTGCCGGAACTCCGAAATAGCATCTTCATCGATCCTCATATCGGCAAGATTGTTCAGCTGCACCTGCTCCACCTGCGAGGTAAAGCTGCGCAGGGGCTTGAGAGCGCGTCCGCTGACGAAATAGGCGAGGATGCCGCTGAGCAGCGTTACCGCCGCCGTGATGTACCAGTTGGTGGTGCGGAAGCGCCCCTGCACCCCATCGACGACGATGGTCAACTCCTCGTTGGGCGCTATGAGCTGCGGGTCAAAGCTCGCCGCTCCGCCATCATTCAGGATCACCGTGCCGCCGCCTTGTAAACTGTCCGCAATGGTGTCCATATAGTACACACCGGAGGAGCACAGCAGCAAATTCATGGCCACGCAGGTGATGCCGATGAGCAGGACGGACATCAGCGTGATGCGCCACTGCAGGGAAAGCCGCTTCATTCCTCCTCGCCTCCCATCAGATAGCCCTCGCCGATGCGGTTGCGGATGGGGTCATAGCCCAGCACGGCGCGGAGCTTTTTGCGCAGGGCGGAGATGTGGACGCGAATGGAATTGCTGAAGCTGTCCACGCTATTGTCCCAAACGTGATCCATCAGCTCCTCCTGACTTACTGGCCTTCCTTGATGCACCATCAGGTATTCCAGGATTCCCGTTTCCTTCCGGGTGAGCGTCAGCGTCTGCCCGTTGACGGTGGCGGTACGGGAGCGGGTGTCAAAGGTCAGGCCTCCGCAGCTTAGCAGCACATCCTGCTGGGTGAACTGCCGCAATGTCAGGCTGCGGATGCGGGCCTCCAGCTCCGCCAAGTGGAAGGGCTTCGCCAGATAGTCGTTCGCCCCGGCATCCAGCCCCTGCACCTTGTCCTCCACTTCGCTGCGGGCGGAGAGGATCAGCACCCGCGTCTCCCGGTCGGTCTGCCGCAGGGTGCGCAGCACCGTCATGCCGTCCTTTTTCGGCAGATTCAGATCAAGAAGCACCAGATCGTATCGTTCCACGCCCAGAAGCGCCAGCGCCTTTTCGCCGTCATAGCAGTAGTCCACGCTGTAGGCCAGCCGCCGCAGGCTGCGAACGATGGTCTCGCACAGGGTGCGTTCATCTTCAATTACTAAAAGGTGCATGAGAGCCCTCCTTTTTATTTCTTCGTTTTTGTGTTGCTTTCATTATAGCAAAAACAGATAAGGTTTGCGTTAAGTTTTCGTTCTTAACAGAGACTTTAACTCTCCCGCGCTATGATGGAGGCAGAAAATCGGAAAGGGTGATGAAAAATGAGCTGCGGGAAAAAGGCCGCGGCGCAGATCGTGCTGCTGATGGCCGGAGCCGCCATGCTGTGCTTTGGTGTCTGGCGGGGCGAGGCGGCGACAGTGCTGAGCAAAGCAATCAAATTATGTCTGGAGTGTGTGGGCATTGGGTAAAAAGTTTTCAGGCGTTTCACAGACCATGTCCCGCTTCCGGGGCTGGATTCAGGCGGGGGCGACGCTGCTGACCAACCTGCATCTGCCGAACTTTCTCAAGGGCGGACTGTATCAGGGGGCGGGGAAGACCGTCTGCGTGCCGGGGCTGAACTGCTACTCCTGTCCGGCGGCGTCCGGGGCCTGCCCCATCGGGGCGTTTCAGGCGGTGGTGGGGTCTTCCAAGTTCAGCTTCTCCTACTATATCACAGGCTTCCTCATTCTGCTGGGCGTGCTGCTGGGGCGCTTTATCTGCGGCTTTCTATGCCCCTTCGGCTGGTTTCAGGAGCTGCTGCACAAAATCCCCACTAAGAAGCTTTCCACAAAGAGGCTGAAGCCGCTGACATACCTGAAATACGCTGTCCTGCTGGTGATGGTTTTCCTGCTACCGGCGTTCCTTGTGAACGATGTAGGCATGGGTGACCCGTTCTTCTGCAAATACCTCTGCCCCCAAGGCGTGCTGGAGGGAGCCATCCCGCTGTCCCTTGCCAATTCCGGCATCCGGGCGGCGCTGGGCAAGCTGTTTACATGGAAATTCAGCATTCTGCTGTCAGTGATCGTGCTGAGCGTGCTGTTCTACCGTCCCTTCTGCAAGTGGCTCTGCCCGCTTGGCGCATTCTACGCGCTGTTCAACCGGGTGTCCCTCTTCCAGATGAAGGTGGACAAGAATAAGTGCGTCTCCTGTGGAAACTGTGCCAGAGCCTGCAAGATGGATGTGGACGTGACGAAAACGCCCAACCATACTGAGTGTATCCGCTGCGGGATGTGCATCCGCGCCTGTCCAACGAACGCCGTGTGCTTCCGCTACGGCTTCGGCAACGGGAAAGAAACAACAAAGAAAACAACGATGGAGGAATTAAAATGAACAGGAAGAGAATTTTTGCACTGGCTTTTGCCGTGCTGATGGTGCTGTCTCTGGCAGCCTGCGGCACGCGAGACAACGACAAGATGGCTAATGGAAGCGGCAACGGCTCCGCCATGACTGGCGAGCCGAAAACCGCCGAGGAGGCGCTCGCCCTGCACAAGGAGCTGCTGGAGCGGGAGAACGCGCTCCTGTCGGAAAATACCGAGCTGTGGGAAAAGGTCTTTATGGAGGCCGACAAGGGCATGGCCATGATCGAGGACGGGAAAAACTACGGCGACTTCCTGCTGGACACCGTTGAGGCCGCTAAAGAGCAGTTCACCGACAAGGAGTATGAGTGGCTGAAGGAGTCAGCCACGGAGATCAGCAATATCGAAAACAAGCTGACCGCGCTGGAGGAAAAGTACCCCGAGATTGTGCAGCAATCCATGGACGGCGATATGAGTATGCCCGCGGGCAGCGACACGAGCAACCCTCCCGACGACGGCAGTATGCAGAAGTTCCCCGCCTTTGAGGGCAAGGACCTGGATGGCAACGCGGTGAAAAGCGACGAGCTGTTCTCCGGCAACGCCGTCACCGTGGTGAATTTCTGGTTCACCACCTGCAATCCCTGCGTGGGCGAGCTTTCCGAGCTGGACGCACTGAACAAGGAGCTTGCGAAGAAGGGCGGCTCCCTCATCGGCGTCAACACCTTCACTCTGGACGGCGACGAAGCGGCAATTTCCGAGGCGAAGGATGTGCTTGCCAAGAAGGGCGCCACCTATCAGAATGTGTATTTTGACTCCGACGGTGAGGCGGGAAAGTTTACCACCAACATCTTTGCCTATCCCACCACCTATGTGGTCGACCGCAGCGGCAATATCGTGGGTGACCCCATCGTAGGCGCCATCACGGAAAAGAAGCAGGCGGAGACGCTGCAAACGCTCATCGACCAGGCTCTTGCTGCCGATATGGGCTGACAAACGAATTCATCTTCTCAGAAAGGAGGGATACACCATGTATCGGAGAGTATTGCCGCTTCTGCTCACCGCGGTACTGCTGCTGAGCGGCTGCACTGCCGGGCAGAAAAATATGCCGCAGAAAATGGACGAGAAGGAAATGACCGGACAGCCCTCTGATATGTCCGGTGAAGGAAGCATGTATATGGATACCACGGAAAATGTCATATATCTGGCGGGCGGCTGCTTCTGGGGAATGGAACAGCTGATGCAGTCTATTCCCGGCGTCATCGATGCCGAGAGCGGCTATGCCAACGGCACCTGCGAGGCGGACGCCGATTACAAGACCGTCTGCAAGGGCGAGACCGGCTTTCGGGAGGCCGTGCGGGTGGAGTATGACCCCGGACAGGTGAGTCTCGACGCCCTGCTGCTGGCCTACTTCTATGTGATCGACCCCACGGTGGAGAACCGGCAGGGCAACGACCGGGGCAGCCAGTATCAGACCGGTGTCTATTACACCAACGAAAGCGCGAAGGAAACGGTGGAGCGCATCGCGGAGATCGAGCGGGGACGCAGTGAAAAGTTCTTCGTGGAGATCGGCCCACTCAAGAACTACTACCCCGCCGAGGAGTACCACCAGAACTACCTCGAAAAGAACCCGAACGGCTACTGCCACATCCCGCGCGCGGAGATGGAGCTGTTTTCCCGGCTGCGCATCGATCCGGGCGACTATCAGAAGCCCGCGGCGGAATCCATCCGGGACAAGCTGACGGCGGAGCAGTACCGTGTTACGCAGGAGAGCGGCACGGAGCGCGCTTTCACAGGCGAGTTCTGGGATAAGTTTGAAAAGGGCATCTATGTGGATGTCGTCACCGGCGAGCCGCTCTTTTCCTCCACGGATAAGTTTGAGAGCGGCTGCGGCTGGCCGGCTTTCACAAAGCCCATTGAAGAGCCTGCCGTAGTGGAACTGGAGGACCTGAGCCACGGCATGCGCCGCACAGAGGTCAGAAGCCGTGCCGGAGATTCTCACCTTGGTCATTTGTTCACCGGCGATCCGGAGTCCCCCAATGGCGTGCGCTACTGCATCAACAGCGCGTCCCTCCGCTTTGTGCCTTACGCAAAGATGAAAGCAGAGGGCTACGGATATCTTCTGTATCTGTTCGAGGAATGAGTTCGCAAAATACAATGATATAATAAGCAGCGTCCCAATCATTATGAACCGGGACGCTGTCGTTTATGCTCATGTCGGTTTATTCAAACAGGACGTTCAGCTTGCTGTTCAGAATCAGATCGGCATAAGCAAGCGGGTCATTGTAGATCAGATAATCCAGCTCTGACCGCTGGAAGCGGTTGTCAGCAGCTTCGCTTTCAACGGCGGTGAAGTCAATGGAAATCTGGCTTCTATCGTCAAAAACCAATTCTACGCAGGCTGTGTCTATGTTGAATTGATAGGATATAAGTTTGCTCATGGTCATACCTCCAAGATGTTTTTTGAGGTGAATCAGGCAGTCAATTTCCGGGTGATTATTGGCGGGAATCATATCGAAATCTGCTGCAAATCATTCAAAATAAATCGTTGCGAACGGTTAGTACGTATAAAATAGCTGGCTACAAAACGGCTACAAAATTCGTAAGGAACCTATGTACAGCCCGAAATACGTGGATTATTTGGACGAAAAGTGCATCGAGAGTGCATTTTATAACCCTAAATCAAAGCTCAAGACTTGAGTGGGAATAATTTCAGAGGCCCGGAAAAGCCCGGAATGACTGGGTTTTCTAAGGTTTGATGCCCTCTGTGGCAACGAAATGGCAACATTTTTTCATTATTCATAAAAAGAGAGCTAACTGATTTTGATTAGTCAGTTAGCTCTCTTTTTCTTTTTATTATCATTCTGTGCAACAAACAGCCTCTCCCGTGGCCTACAAGTGAGAGGGTCAAAAGAGGTCTTGGGGCGGCACTTTCACATAGTTCTGAGCCTTGTCAAACTCCGGGTAGTGGTAGCGCCACTTGTCATAGTCCTCTTTGGAGATTTCGCCCGCCTCCAGCATGGCAGCAGCCTGTTGCCAAGAGCAGAGCATCTCGTGCAGCCGGGCGGCGCCCTTGTTCTTCCGTACATCGACTTTCAGGCAGACTTCTCCATCCATCTCGCTGATCTTGAGCCCGTAGTTATCCTCCAGGGTAAACAGGGTGTGCATGAGCCCCACATAGGAGTCTATGTCCGGGACGGAAAGTGCATGAGGCGAGACATCCAGTACCTCAGCCAAAGCGGCGGTCAGGTCTGCCTTAGGGGTTCTTGATCCTGTTTCGTACTGTGCAAGGCGCACATCAGCAGACTTCTCCGGGAAGCCCAGCGCCATACCGAGATATTTTTGTGTCATCCCCCGCAGGAGACGGAAAAAGTGAATTCGTTCACCAATCGCCATATCATCAACTCCAATCGTTAGCTGTCTTTATAAAAAGCGTAGCAGAAATGCTTAGGAAAGTCAAGGGAATACTAAACAATTTTATTTAATTTATTTTGCGTGCGCCGATTGACATAAGCTATTATGCTTAGTATAATGAAGATAGACAAAGCATATTTGCTTAGTTAAAATAACTGAAGAAACTTTTTTCAAAATTCTTGGGTGCAAAATCTGAAAAAAGTGGCAGTAGAGAGTAAGGAGGTCTTTATGAAAAACAAAATTGGCAGGCAGAAACAATTAACAAGGAAAGGAAGGTATTTTATTTATGCAGAAACAGAGTTTTATGCGAGCAGACGAAGTTGCTCAGGAATTGGGCATCTCCAAATCCCATGCCTACAAGGTAATCCATGAGCTTAACGAAGAATTGCAGGAGAAAGGATATCTGACCATCTCCGGCCGTGTCAATCGAGAATTCTTCAAGGAGAAGTATTACTATACCAAAACAGCAAAGGAGAAGTCATAATGGCAGTTTACAAGGAAGAAAAAACCGGAACTTGGCGGGCAGTTTATCGCTATACCGATTGGAATGGTGAGCGGAAACAAACCCAAAAGAGGGGCTTCAAGACCAAGCGAGAGGCACAGGCTTGGGAGCGCGAACAGGTTCATAAAACCAGCGCTGATCTGGATATGAACTTCAAAAGTTTTGTGGAACTTTACACAGCGGATATGAAGACCCGGCTCAAGGAAAACACTTGGGCCACAAAGGAGCATATTATCCGCACCAAGCTGCTCCCATACTTCAGCAAGCTGAAAATGTGCAACATCACTGCTCAGCAAATCATCACCTGGCAGAACGAGATGCTGAACCATAAGGATGAAAAGGGGCGATCCTATTCTCCTGTGTACCTTAAGACGGTTCACAATCAACTCAGCGCCATCTTTAACCACGCGGTTCGGTACTATAACCTCCGGGAAAATCCCTGCAAGAAGGCGGGCAGCATGGGCAAAAAGAAAAACCGGGAGATGATGTTCTGGACCAAGGAGCAGTATTTGAAATTTGCGGAGGTAATGATGGACAAGCCGCTGTCCTTCTATGCCTTTGAGATGCTCTACTGGTGTGGCATCCGGGAGGGAGAACTGCTGGCTCTGACCCCATCAGATTTTGACTTTGAGAAGCGCACCGTTACCATCAACAAATCCTATCAGCGGCTAAACGGGCAGGATCTGATCACCACTCCAAAAACCGAAAAGAGCAATCGTGTCATTACTATGCCGCAGTTTCTGGCAGAGGAAGTTCAGGATTACATCAAGATGCTCTACGGGATCGAGCCAGACGACCGGATGTTCACCGTCACCAAGAGTTATCTTCACCGGGAAATGGACCGGGGAGCCAAAGAAGCAGGAGTACCGCGTATCAGAATCCACGATATTCGTCACAGCGCGGTTTCGCTTTTGATTGACATGGGGTTCTCCGCCACAGCTATCGCAGATCGGGTGGGTCATGAGAGCATCGACATCACTTACAATTATGCACACCTGTTTCCGTCCAAACAAACGGAAATGGCAAATAAATTGAATATGGAAAGGGGCAATTAAAAATGTCAGCAAAGAATTTGGATAAGCACAACCGTTGGAGAAACAAGACTGTGGCCTTTCGGGTTTCCCCAGAAGAGGATTCCCAGATTGAAACAGCAGTCAAGCTTACAGGACTGACCAAGCAGGACTATATCATCCGTCGACTGCTCTGTCGGGATGTGGTGGTTCAGGGCAATCCGAGAGTCTATAAGGCACTGCGAGATCAGCTGGCTGCTGTGCTGGACGAGCTGTGCCGGATCGAAGCCGGGCAAGGCGTAAACGAGGAGCTGTTGGACACCATTCAGATGATCACAACCATTATGAAAGGAATGCAGGAGGATAAAACCGTTCACAATCAGCTCAGTGCCATCTTCAACCACGCCGCCCGGTTTTACGGTCTGAACCTCAACCCGGCCCGGCAGGCAGGCAACATGGGGGCAGAGGAGCGGAAGGAGATGCTGTTCTGGACCCGAGAGGAGTACACCAAGTTTTCTGAGGCCATGATGGACAAGCCACTGTCCTTCTACGCCTTTGAGGTCCTGTACTGGTGCGGTGTCCGGGAGGGTGAACTGCTGGCCCTGACTCCGGCGGACTTTGACTTTGAGAAACGCACCCTCACCATCAACAAGTCGTACCAGCGGATCAACAAGCAGGATGTTATCACCACTCCCAAAACGCCCAAGAGCAACCGGGTGATCCAGATGCCTCAGTTCCTCTGTGACGAGCTGCAGGACTACCTCAAGCAGCTCTACGGCGTGGAGCCGGACAGCCGGATGTTCCCCATCAGCAAAAGCTATCTCCACCGGGAAATGGACCGTGGCTGCAAGCAAACTGGGGTAAAGCGCATCCGCATACACGATTTGAGACACAGCCATATCAGTTTGTTGATCGACATGGGCTTTACCGCCCTGGCCATCGCAGAGCGCGTAGGGCATGAGAGCATCGACATCACCTACCGCTACGCCCATCTGTTTCCCACCCGCCAAGTGGAAATGGCCGACAAGCTGGATTCACTGAAAAATGAGAAGGGAGTGTAAGAAAATGTCCAAGAAGAACTATGACAACCACAACCGTTGGAGGAACAAGACGGTGGCCTTCCGGGTGTCGGCGGAGGAAGACCTCCAGCTGGAAACCCTGGTGAAGCTCACCGGCCTGACCAAACAGGACTATATCATCCGGCGACTGCTTTGCCGGGATGTGGTGGTCCAGGGCAACCCCAGGGTCTACAAGGCCCTGCGGGACCAGCTGGCCGCTGTGCTGGACGAACTGCGCCGGATCGAAGCCGGGCAGGGCGTGAACGATGAGCTGCTGGACACCATCCAGATGATCGCTACCATTATGAACGGGATGCAGGAGGACTTTGCCTATGATCGATGAGAAAAAGAAAATGACCGCCCAGGGCTCATCTGTTGGCGCAGATGATGGGCAGTCAATCTCTAAAAATTCCAAGACCACTATACCAGACCCGGACGAAAAAAGCAATTCCCCCGAAAGAGATTTGGAGGAACTTTACCGGAAGATATGCCGTATGAATGATCCGGCCTACCTCCATACTGTGACCCTGGACGAGCTGATGGACAATGTGTTCGAGGGCAAGTCTGCGGTGATTGAGAACCTGCTCTATACAGGAGCATACATCCTTGCCGGAGCGCCGAAAATCGGCAAGTCCTTCCTGGTGGCGCAAATCGCCCACCATGTCAGTACCGGGCAAGACTTGTGGGGCTACAAGGTCCATCAGGGGACTGTTCTCTACCTGGCATTGGAGGATGACGAGAGCCGCTTACAGCGCCGGATGTTCCGTATGTTTGGGGTGGAGGGGGCAAGCTCCCTCCACTTCGCCACCAACGCTAAAATGATCGGCGGCGGCCTGGATGAACAGCTGGAAAAGTTTGTCCGGGAACACAGCAATACCAAGCTAATTATCGTGGATACTCTGCAAAAAGTCCGGGAGGCGGTGAGCGACAGCTACAGCTACTCCAGCGACTATGAAGTGATCGGCAAGCTGAAACAATTTGCAGACCGATATGGCGTCTGCGTCCTGATTGTCCACCACACCAGAAAGCAACCAGCGGGAGACAGCTTTGAGATGATCTCGGGGACCACGGGCTTGCTGGGGTGTGCAGATGGTGCGCTCCTGATGCAGAAGGAGAAGCGGACGGATAGCAAGGCTACTCTGGAGGTGGTGGGCAGAGACCAGCCGGATCAGCGGCTATATCTGAGCAAAGATCAAGAGAGCCTGGTTTGGGGTCTCGACCATGCGGAGAATGAGCTTTGGAAGCAGCCTCCAGACCCGATACTGGAAGCCGTAGCGAAGATCGTGTCTGCTGACAACCGGGAATGGGAAGGCAGTCCCACTGAGCTGGCCCAGGCGATTCAAACGGACATGGCGGTGAACCGGCTCACCAAGCATTTGAATGTGAATGCCAGCCGCCTGCTGGAAGAGCATCAGGTGAAGTACGAGAACAAAACCAAGCACGCCGGACGGCGTATCCGGCTGACCTACATGGTGGCGGAAGCACCCGCATTTGAAATAATCGGGTAAAGCGCAACGCTCGCAACGGTCGCGACGGTGTTTTGAGGGGTACTCCCAGCACCGTTGCGACCGTCGCCACCGTCGCGGAACGAAAAAACTGGGGGTGGTATTTTACCACCTCATCTTCCAAGAGGGGCCTCGTTTGAGGACACCCTAAAAAGTACCATAGGATGTCGCGATTCACGACACCCTATGCCCCGAAACAGTGCACCGGATACAGGGGCAAAAAGCGTTCGGAGAACGCGCAGCCACAGAATGAAATTCTGTGTTCAAAAGGGGGCTTGGGGGGGCGCTGCCCCCAACAAGCAGACGGCAGGAAATGTGAGTGTGTATTAACACTCGCATTGCTTGCCAGTCGTGTGTGTGGCTATCCACACGCATTGCTTGCTTCATTCCAAAACAATCGAAACGGCCCTTGTGCCGCTACGGAAAATCAACTGAAAGTTAAGTATTGGGAGGCAACGAGCATGAGAAAGATTTTGTCCTGTGAGTTCAACCCGGACACTGCCTGCGTGGAGCTGTGCATGGAAGATGGAACCCTGTTGTCCATCGACTGTACCGCTGTGGAGAACGAGGTAGCGAACAGTATGTACCAGCGGTCGGAGCTGGACTGGCTGATCTATAATGATCCGCTGTCCTATGCCGAACTGATTTTGAATGGGGACCCTAAATTATATCTAAAAGCAGTAACAAAGAAAACTCCGTTAGATTGATGGCAAAGAAAATCCGCCAGAAGCAACACTCTAAAGGGTGCGCCTCTGACGGATTTTTTACATCTTATCAATCAAAGCAAATACAACTGCTTGCTGTTCTTCGCTCAATCTTGACCAGCGTTCTAGAAGCTTTTTCTGCGCCTCAGTCAAGGAAACAGGTGCATCTTCTTCGGCAAACAGTTGAGATAACCGATTGATAAACAGCATTTTTTCAAGCTGTTCTATGGCATAATAACGATAGCCATTGTCAGGATTGACTTCACTTGGCTCAAGTAAACCTATTTCAGCGTAGTAACGAAGCGTCTTTGCTGATACCTTACATATATTTGAAAATTCACCGATAGATAACACTGGTAATCACCACCTTTTCTTTCTTGAAGTATACACTTTGCCGTAAGGGTAAAGTCAACGCCGTTTTTAATTTGGGCTCCCTATACAACTTTACTGTACCATGTATTAAAATCTTTAACAAGGATGCTATTATATTGCTCAATACGAAAATAAATACTACTTAAAATAAAATTGTATTTCGTTGGTCGATTGTAAAATGAAGTTGGACACCTAAGAAAAAATCCATAGTGATTTTCCCCACATGGTAGAATGAAGTTTGCACACAACTTCTTCCAAGGGAGGGCAATCACTATGGACTGCCAAGATTATATCACAGAATCGGTAGAACGCAAGAAGGGACAGCACTTACAGCGAGAGGAACGAGGCGCAATCCAGCATCTCAAGAACGCCGGCTACACGAACAGAGCCATTGCCAGAGCAATCGGATGTTCACCAACCACCGTTGGGAACGAGCTAAAGCGCGGCACACCGCCCCGAAAGAGCAGCAAGGGCAGGAAACCCGGATACTCGGCAAGGCGTGGAGAAGCGGTCTACAAGGCGAACAGAAAGCGTTCTCGGAAACCACACCGAATCTGTCACTGCACTCGCTTCATTCGCTGGATAATTGAACAGGTCAAAGAACACAAGTGGTCTTTGGATGCCTGCGTCGGCTATGCTCGTCTGCACAGGCTGTTTTCAGCAGAGGAGATGGTCTGCACCCACACGCTTTACAATGAGGTCTGGGCAGGCAGCCTTGACTTGTCTGTGACAGAACTGCCCGAAGCCATGAAACGCAAGCAGCACAAGGACTCCAAGCCCCGTGAACACAAGAAGAGCTTCGGCACAGACATTTCTCAGAGGCCTGAGATCGCAGCTCTGCGCATCGAGGAAGGTCATTGGGAAGGTGACACCGTGGTCGGCAAGAGGGGCGGTAAAGAGGCTGTTGTCCTCTCCCTGTTGGAGAAGAAAACGGAGAACTATATTGCCATCTGGATTCCCGGCAAGGATGCAGACTCCGTTCTGAACGCCATGCAGTCACTCAGGGGAGAATTCGGAGACAAGTTCTCACAGGTCTTCAAGACCATTACCGTGGACAACGGCTCGGAGTTCTCTGCGTTCAGTCAGGTCGAGAACTGGGGCTGTGCAGTCTACTTTGCGCATCCCTACACCTTATGGGAACGTCCCCAAAACGAACGCCACAACGGGCTGTTTCGAACCTTTGTTCCGAAGGGCGTGTCCATTGAGGCTTTCTCTGCTGAGTATATCTTGGCTGCAGCTGATGAATTGAACGGACGGCCTCGCAAGAAGCTTGGCTACCGCACCCCGGAGGAACTGTTTGACGAGTTCCTCGACTCTGTTTACGCAGCCGAAGGCTGCGGCAGCATCACCCAGGACGGAAGCCAGCGGCTTCCATCCTGACCGTCGCTCTGATTCACTAAGTTCTACCGTGCAGGTGTCCAACTTGCACTTGCAATTTGCGATTGTATTTCGTTCTCATAGTCCCACCTGAAATGTAGAATAATATAGGGTGATATGAGAATGTACCAATACGACAAACATCTTGATTTTCACGCCCTGGGCCGTGAGATCAAACGCAAACGGGAGGAAAAGGGCTGGACACAGGAATACCTGGCCCAGCTTGTGGATCGTACCCCGCGCTCCATCATGTATATGGAGAACCGGGGACAGAAGCCAAGCCTCAATGTTTTTTACCAGCTTGTCACCCTGCTGGAAATTTCCGTGGATCAATTCTTTTTCCCGGACAAGCTCAACGGAGAGAGCACCTGCCGGAAACAGATAGATGTCATGCTTAATTCAATGGACGAAAAAGAACTAACCGTAATGAAATACACAGCAGAGGGACTGCAAAAAGCCCGTGAAACGGAGGATGCGTAAGAAAAGCGTGTGCCTCCGTTTTTTCGCGCCATTTTGGGGGTTGCACAAAACGGCAAGCAATTCGAGTGTGCCCACACTCGAAATTTTTGCAGGGCCGAGGGCCCCGCAAAAATGCTTGTTGGGGAGCTCCCCAAACCCGCTGGACTTCTGGACACTTTGTCCAGAAGTTCAGGCGCAAGCGCCTGTTGTCTGCGTCCCGGAGCTATCGCTCCTGGGCCTTATTTTCCCGCCCGTCCGTATGGCCGAGCAGATGGTCAATGTTCGCCTTGACCGCAACAGCCTGCCGCATATCCGCCTGGGCCTTGCGGTACTCGGCATAGAGGGCCTTTTTCTTTTCGGAGAGCTCCCGGCGCTCCTTTTTCAGTGTGTCCATTTTCGGGAGCTTTGCGCCGCCCAGGAGATCGCTCATAGTAGTCCCGTTGCAAAGCGGCGATCTCCTCGGGGTAAATCCCACCGTAGGTATTCGCCTGGATCGCCACTTGATTGAGGTTGTTTGAGCACCGCCGCTGGAGCGATACCAGCTCCCGGACGGGCGAGAGGTCAACATGGAGCACATAGCCATTGAGGGCCATTTTCCGCATATAGGCCCCCATATTGCGGATGCCCGCCTCGGCCATGCGTTGTTGAATAAGGGCCTGCTCCTCCTCGGACACCATCACATGGAGATGGATCGGGCGGCGGCGTTTCTTTGTCATCGTTCCTCCCGTTCCCGGCTCCGGCGCTTGTGGGGCGGTTCCTTAACCTTATCCAGCTCCTTTTCCTCCGGGGGTGGGGCCTGGTTATTGAGAACACCGTCCAGCATATTGTAATTGTGCTCGGTGGCGATCTCCGCACTTTTCATCGGGTTATATCTTTCTTCCATACAAATCCTCCTATCGGTCGCCCCGGTCGGGGGCCTTTTTCTTATAGATGGGATCGCCCTGGCTGGCTTCAGCCAGAGCTCCGGCCTCTTTCATCTGCTGGGCAATCGAGAGGGGCCTGTTATCATTTTTTCGGGATAATTCAGAAATGACGGGGGCAGGACGGAGCTCATAGTCAGACGCCTCTTTTTCGGTCAGCGGCTTTGTATAAGTCAGATGCCCCCATGCCAGAAATGCGCCGCCCTCCACCGGGATGCGGCGGTCATAGTTGACGATCTCATCCGGGGCATTGTGGGGCGGTTTGGGGAATGTCCCGATGTCCACAGGCCGCTGGGTAGAGTAATACTTGTAAAGGCCGGGGGCCTCGGTCTGCACGATCCCCACATGGTAAAGCCGCTGATAGTCCTTTACCCGGTCTGAAAAATCCTGTTCCATAGCGGACAGATCGTTGCCGTAATGCCCCCATTCATACTGCCGCTGGCCGTTCTTATCATCGTAACAGGCCCATGTGACATAGGGGGATGGAGCTGTGGGATGATGCCCCAGCGCAAAGCCCCTGCCATTTTCCAGCATCACAGCCTTCAAAATAGAATAGCCTTGATTTTTGTCCACAAATACACCTCCTTCATCGTGCCATATCCTTTTCCGTTTTCCGGGCGAAGGGCTGGAGCTGGTAAGGGCTCTGCCCATCCTCCGGGCGTAAAAATTCCATCCGGCCCGCCGCATAGATGGCATTTTTCGTAAGCTGTCTCTGCCATGCCCCCTGGCTGGGAGCCCACTTAAAACCGTTGCTTTTCAGTTCCCGCCGCTGTTCCTCCGATGGCTTTTCCTCAAAAAAGAGCTGCAAGCGGTTTTCTCCTTCGTTGATTTCCGCCCGCCCTCCGGGAAAGGCCCAGCCCGCATATTCCGACTGACTTTTCAAATCCTCAATGCGCTGGCGTGTGCGGCGGATGTTGGCGTTGTTGTTGGTAAGCAGATAGGACGGATAGGGTACGGGATTTTTGCGCCAGTCGGATGCCATAGAGGACTGGAGCTTTCCGATTTCCTCGGCGGACAGGACGGGACAGTCATCCAGCGTTTTATGCTTGCGGTAGTAGGCATTGACGGTTTTCATTTCCTCCTGCATGGCCTCCAGCCCTGCCAGCTTTGCCTCCAGCTTTTCCACAGCCCGGTCATCGTCTGCGCTGATCCCGCCCATGCCCGTTGAGCGCACCTTATCCAGCAGGCCCTCGATCTGCATATATTCGCCCATGTTCTTATCCCGGGCGGCGTTCTGCTTTTCCTTTTTCCGCACCGGGAAGTTGGAACCTCCGGCGATGAGGATGGAGGGTACACGGGCATCTATGAGATTGCTCTGGTTGATGTTCTCCGCCAGCTTGCGGGCATAGCGGTCTATGAGCCCATCAATCTTTTCGTGGTACATGGGATCGACACGCCCTTTCTGCTGTTCCCCGAGGGCGTAGGCCCGATCCACCATTTCACGGTAAGCGGCGGTAGCGGAGCCGGGAACATAGTCGGAAAAGCTGTTGGCGTTTTTGGCACGCCGGGCGGCCTCCTCATTGATGGGGTAATATTTCGGCATAATTCCTCCTCTCAGAAAGCAGGTACTTCGGGACAAATTGTCCCAAAGTCCCGCTGTATGGATGTTGACAGCATCGGGGCAAACGGGGCCAGACCGTAGAATGATACGGCAGGCCAACGAAACGGCCCCGGAAAGCCTTGATATAAGCGGGTTTTGCAGGCCCTAATTGTCAACGGATGCACCCCGCTTTTTCCGCATATATTCCCGTTGCTGGCGGCGGTGGGCTTTCTTTGCACAGGCCGCCGAGCAGTACGCCTGCCGCCTGTCTGGGGGAACAGGCCCGCCGCATACCGGGCATATCTTAAAATCCGGTCTTGGGCCCTCGCTCATAAGGGACGCTTCCAGCGCCGGATCAAGGGGCAGGACGGACTCCCGGAAATAGCGGCAGTATGATCCCGTCCAGCATTTACCCAGCATATAGCAATCGCTATCCAGCGGCAGGCATCCGTATTCCCGGTCATAGTTGGCGCACCATGTTATCACAAGAGAGCGGATCGCTGTCTTTTCCTTGCGTGTCAGTTCACGGGACAATCCATCACCTCCCGCCAGCCCCAGCCTTCAAAAGCTCCTTGTAGCAGGACACACAGGCGATCCCCCGCCAGTAACAGCAGCCATAACAGGCGGAGCCCCTGGACGGCCTGTTCTCGGCGGGAGCCTGGGGACGGGGTTTTTCTTTCATCATTCGTTCAAAGGGACTGCTGGTAAAATTCATCTGATTTCCTCCTTTTCTTCGGTTTCGTCCTCCTCGTCCCACGGGGGGCCGTCATCTTCAAACTCGTCATAGTCCGGGTACTCCTCGCCATCGTCCTCCTCGGGTTGGTCAGCCTGCTGGTGTTTCGGACGGTAAATCTTGAAATACCATGCGGCCCCGCCGCCGATGCCCATGACAGCCAGCACCAAAAGGATCATCCCGGCGTTGCCCGGCTTCTCGGGTTCCGGCTCAGGCTCCGGGGCAGGCTCGGGCTCCGGCTCTGCACCTACGCATTTCCCCATATTGACAGAGCAAACCGGGCAGTCGGTATTGACAGCCCCCGCCGCACATTTCTCCGGACAGGAGCAGACCGCCTGTTCCACGCCAGCGGCCTCGGCTGCGGCCAGCAGATCCCCCTCATCCACAACGCTGAAAAAGTAGGTTTCATACTGTTCGCCTTCCTCGTCCACAGGCTTGTCATAATCAATGACAATGTAAAAGGTATTGCCGCCGCTGGTCTGGACGGTAATAAACTGCTTGTTAGTGTGCTCGTCATAGAGCAGATCACGGGTTACAAGGTTTCCCTCCTCGGAAAAGCCCTCGCCCGGCGTAATAGTCGGCTCCGGGGCCGGGGTTTCCATTGTGGGATCGCCGTAGCCCTCGCCCTCGCCGCCTGCGTAGGCATAGGGCATGGATCAGCCTCCTTTCCGGCCCCTTTAACCTCGGGACACTTTGTCCCAAAGTCCGGGATCGTGCTTTTCACTTCATTTCCCCACACCTCCCAGCCGGGCGGGGACTGTCTGGCAAAGAGCTCCACCCGGGGCAGGTCGCCCATAAGGGCCACGATCTTTTCCCGGGCCTCGTCCGGCTTTTTGCTGTGGGCTTCAATCGGGGAAATGATAAACTGATGGATATTTGCCGCCTTCCGTTTGGGATGGCCTCTGGTAGCCAGCAGGCAGATCTCCGCATTTCCCCTCGTCCAGAAGCCAAGACCATAAAACCAACTGTCCGCCTTTTTATTCTTTTTCAGCCAGACAAAGGCCACCGACTTATAGCGGAAGCCCCACGCCTCTATGAGCCGCAGGGCCTCCGGGAGCTGGGGGAAAGTTGCCCACAAAAAAAGTGCGCTGTCCGGGGCGGCCAGATCAGCCACCGGGAGCGCACACAGCTCGTCAATCCCCATTGTGGGATAATGGTTTTCTGCCGCCCCCTGTACCTTACTGCGCTGGTACTGCCAAGGGGGATCGGCGTAAATGATAGAATAGTTTCCGATAGTCATACTCCTTTCTGCCCGGCTTTGACCGCCTCAGTAGCCAGCCGGATGCGTTCTGTAGCTGGGGCGTAAAAGGCCGGGGCTGTTTCAAAGCATACAAAGCGGCGGCCCGTATTGACAGCAGCCACAGCAGTCGTGCCGGAGCCAGCGCAGATGTCTGCCACTATGCAAAGGCGTCCGGATCGTCGATGTCATCATAATTGAGGATGTCCTCGTCCTCGCTTGTGAGCCCATCATCCGGCACAGCCACGGCATACACCTCACACAGCTCGTCCGGCCCGGGCCGCCTGCGGCGGTTAATGAGCCGGTCAAGGTCAAAGGCGTTTTTCTTTTTGTCGGCTTCAGCCGTATATCGGTAGTTCGGGTGCTTTTTCAAATCGTATTTCGGGGAATAGAACGGGGGCAGGCCCCGAAGCTGTAAAATGCACTTATCCCCGGGCATGGTCGCCAGTTCGCTGGGTGTCATCAGCTCCCGGCCCAGCCGCTGGTTATTTTGACTGTAGCTTTCCGACTGGCCACGGGAGCGGCTGTCCGTCTGCATGGAGATTGTAGCCTTACCCAGCCAGTTCTCGGATATTTCCTTGATGGTGCTGGCCTCCCGGCCTCCGAGGAATATCACGCTGTCCATATTTCCCAAAATGGTTTCGGCGTGTTTAATGTATGCAAGGGGACGCTTCATAGTCAATACCTCCGATATTTTAATAAGAAAGTTCAGCCCAATCCCCCCGCCCTTTCCCAATCATGGGAAAGGGGGCGGCTCTGGAGGATATACCCCCGCCGCTTGCCGGGGAAATAGCACAGCCGGGGCAGACCGTCAAGGGCAGGCCGCCGTAAAACGGCGGTGCGATGCACCCTTGACAGCCCGCTCCCGGCTGTACGAAAAAACAGGCGGCGACGGGGGATATATACCACCAGAGCCATGATGCGGAGGGCAGGGCCCTCGGGACAAAATGTCTCGAAGTGGTTACTTGTCCTGCTCCATCTTTTTCGGAGCCTTCGCCAGCTCGGGCGGCTGTTTCTCTTTCCACTCGTCCAGCAAAGTCATGATCTGCTCCTTCATTTTGGCGGGAGTGGCCTCCTTGCCAAAATACTTTTCCAGTTCAGCGGTAGAAATAATCACGCCTCGATCCTCCTTTTTCTTTTCTGATAAGATGCCGTCAATGACATCACCATTGAGTTTCCCGTCCTTGTCCAGCTCCCGGAGCTTTTTCGCCTGGGCCAGAGAGGGGGATGCCTGTTCTCCGTCAATGGAAACAGCGATCAGACGCTGGTTTTTGGGACGGATATAGGAAATCTCCACAGCGGGCATAAAGCCCATTTTTTTATCGTCCACCTTGTCCAGCAGTTCCGGCACAAGGGAGTTCAGCCGCAGATAACGCATGACCTTTTTATAGTTCATGTCGTGCGCCTCGCCCACGATCTCAACGGAGCGTTTTCCAATATCGCCCTCGGCCACATTTTTCAGCCGCCCGCCCTGGTGCTTGATGTCCTCCACTTCCAGCTCCAACAGGGCGGCCAGTTCGCTGGGGAGCGTCTGATCCCTCTGCTTGTTGCTGTCCTTCATAGCCTGTACCGCCTCGTGGTCAGTCATTTCCCGGACGATAAAGGGCATTTCCTCCAGCCCGGCCAGCTCACAACCATGATGGCGGCGATGGCCTGCCACGATCTCATAACCGTTTCCGTCTTTTTCCGGGCGGGCAAGGCCGGGAACCATTACGCCGTTTGCCTTGATGGACGCTACCGTTTCCTGCATTTTGGCATCGTCCCGCACCTTAAACGGGTGGGGACGGAATGTGTGGAACGGATGCATTTCGGAAAGTTTCAGATAGACCAGCTTTCCTTCCTCCACAGGACGGGGCGGAGCGGCTGGCTCAAGCGGAGACTGTTCCGGGGCCGGAGCCGCATTTTCGGGTGGGGCCTTTTCGGGTTCCGGGGCAGCTTTAACCTCCGCAGCCTTTTTCCCACTTCGGGACAATTTGTCTCGCTTAGTCGGCGTGGCCTCGCCGGGGGCCGCCTTATCCGCCTTGGGTGGGCGGCCCTTGCGGGGCTTCGCCGCCTCCTTGCCAGCAGGCTCCGCTTTTTCCTCTTTTGGGGGACGGCCCCGACGGGCCTTTTTCGGTTCGTCATCCCCAGCGGCGGGAGGTTCCTCCTGCGTTTTCTCCTCCGGCTCTTTTGCCGCCTCCTCTTTTTCTACCTCGGCCCGGGCTGTCTGCCGCTTTTCATTCATCAGCTCATTGATTTTGTCAAAGGACACCACCACATCACCGGGCTCGGGCTGGGCAGGCCCCTCCTGCTGGGGTGTGGGAGCGGGAGCCTCCGGGAGCTTCTCCTCACCGGGGCCTGTGTTCAATTTTTCATCTGCCATTCACTATCCTCCTTTTCGTGAAAGTTGCACAATTTTGCGGGTTAAATTTCTGTAATTATTTTTCTGCCTCCTTCCGGTCTATCCACGCAAAAAAACCGCCCGATTTGAACGCCGGACGGCTTTTTGTGTAATGTGATAGATCAAATATTATTTTTTGTGGTTCGTAGGCTCCGAAAAGCCTTGTATTTACAGCGTTCCTAATAGGAAACAATCATATCATAATGATTCTAAATCCCCGCTGTTTTTTAATGGATTTTTGGATCTATTTACCTCAAGTCGGCCAGTACTTCATGTCTTTACTTTTACGCCTGATATTTTTGATGAAAGAGAATATTCTGATGATCAGGTAACCCTCTTGACATTTAGGCCGACGAGAGATAGAGATATAGTTGAGAAAGTATGTGAAAGATTGATCGATGAAGTAAGTAATGCAGTTAAACTTGCAGATCAATTTTACATTAAAATTAATCCGAACCCTTAGTTCTTAATTGCAGAATCTGTTGAGGAGTAAATTTATTTGTGCTATAATACTCCTAAGCCACCCAATCGTCCGTCTCAAGCAAAACCCCTGATAGGATGGCTCGGATAGATTTTTGATAGCAAAAGTCCGAATAGACCTTAGGATAAGGATAATCTGCATCAAATAAAACCACGACGAATTAAATCCCCTATACAAAAAAGTTTAGAAACGGATTTAACTCGGCGAGTGGGAATAATTTCAGAGACCCGGAAAAGCCTGATATAACTGGGTTTTCGAGGAGTTAAGGCCCTTTGTGGCCATGATTTGGCAACATTTTTTCATGATTCATAAAAAGAGAGCCAACTGATTTTGATTCGTCAGTTCGCTCTCTTTTTCTTTTTATGGTTATCCTGTGCAACAAACGACCTCTTCTATGGCCTACAAGTGAGGATATCAAACGAGGTCCTGGGGAGGTACCTTCACATAGGTCTGGGCCCTGTCAAATTCCGGGCATTGGTAACGCCAGCGGTCATACTCCTCATGGAAAATCTCACCGGCCTCCAACTTGGCGGCGGCCTGTTGCCAGGAACAGAGCATCTCGTGCAGCCGGGCAGCGTCCTTGTTCTTTCGGATATCAGACTTCCCCGTCCACCTCACTGACCTTGACCCGTAGTTGTAAACATAGTAATCTTTATCTATCGACATAGTGAGCATATATTAAACTTTACCAACTGCTTTTTTGTTTTGCTGCTCCGCTTCTTTCCCCCAACGCCAGCAGCACTGCACCAGCCGCCAACAGGAGCAGCTGAGCCATGACCATAGGTCCCGGCAGCGTAAATGCCGGGTCAAGGCCCTCCAGCGTGAGCGGATAGGCTGTGAAGAAGCTCCCATCCCACAGTCCCAAAACCTCTGGCAAGGGCAGGACTGCCAGAAGAACGGGGGCTGCCATCCAGACATACAGCAGCCAGGGTTTCAGCCGCCCAAGCAGCCATCCGCTGCCCAGGGCGAACACCAGAGGAGGCAGGAGGGTCACCAGCGCGGGAAAGACCAGGCTCTCCCAGTCGTACCAGCCGAACATCCGCCCATAAAACACAGCCGCTTCCACGATACAGAGCAGCGCCAGCATGACCGTCCCCGTGAACGCGGCGGCGCACCGGGCCAGGGTATAGCGGGCAGGCCGCATGGGCGCGGCCTCTGTGAGCGCCGCCGCCCGCCGGGCCTTGTTGGAGGTAAAGAAGGTCAGAAAAAATAGCGCCCCGATCCACAGAAGCGGCAGCATCCGGCAGAGATAATCCCCAAAGCTCCAGGGGGAAAACGGCGCTGTGTGGGACACCCCCAGAATGGTCGCATCCCGCAGTACCAGGGCGCCGTAACAAAGCAGCACGGCGATCAGCCCCACAAAGAACTGATTCCACAGCAGCCGCCTGCACTCATAGCGATATATCTTACCCAAGGTTCAAATCCTCCTCTGTCAGCCCACAGGCGCTCAAAAATTCATCATAGGTAAGATAAGGGTACATGGGGTCGATCTCTCGGTTGAACAGATCGTAGAGGATCTGGTCCATGGCGTCCTCACCGCCTACAAGCTGCTCCGCCTTCAGAAGCTTCAGCGGCATCTCGCTGTACTGCCGCATTCCGGACAAGCTGTTGGAAATGCGCAGACGTTCTGCTTCCGGCAGCATCTCCAGATATTCCGGATGGCGCACATAGAAATTCAGATAATAGTCATCCACCTCCTGCTGCCACTGGTCAATGTAATGGGTCCGGGCATACTCCTCCCCATACAGTTCCTTGACGATACGGTATGTGGTGTAGACGGTCAGGCCCTCTGCAGACCAGGGGCTGTCCGGCTCAGGAATATCAAACATATTGCCCAATCCCCACCACTGATGGACCAGTTCGTGAATCATCACCTCACTGTCACCGCTGCCCTTTTCCGCACGGTTCAGATTGGCGGCGGTAAAGTCCGATTCATCCAACAGGCTGGCGCCGCCGGCAGCATATCCGCCCCCGGCGATGCGGCTTTGGATCAGCTTCAGCGTTTCGCCGCTGCCGAAGGACAGCGTTCCATAGTGTGCGGCGCAATACTCCACCACATCCCGCACCGCATCGGCCGCGTTGGCCTGAGTCATAATGTCCTGATGCTTGCGGCCATAGTAAAGCTCGATGGTCATGCCCCCGGCCTGAATATCCTCCCGGACGTAATCTCCGGCATAGAGGATGCCGCCGGTGCCGATATCTTCCCAGCGCCAGGTTTTGGTGCCATCCTCATGCTCTGCAACGACCTCTGCCCGGCTGGAGCCAAAAGGGATCGCTGTCATGGCATTTGGAAGTGTAATTTCCATCTCTGTGGGATAGTAGTTCTCATCGGGCAGTACATTCAGCAGCCGTGGGGAGAGCGCCGCATTTTCCAGCTGTAGATACGTCCCACTGATCTCTGTGCTTCCTTGGCTATCCGAAAGGTTTTGGTCCTCGCGCGGGAACCCGCCGTATTCCATGGTCAATTCGATCTGAGCCTCGGCGGGAAGCGTAACTTCCAGCAACACCTCATTGAATTCCTGGTAATCCCCCACCGAAAAAGGAACGGTCTCGCCGTTGGCCCGCACATTGGAAATCGTGTAGCCGGGAGTAACGCCCAATGCAACCTTTTGTTCCTGACCGGAGCTGTTTTCAAAGGAATAGCTCGCCTTGCCGCGCACCGTTCCGGCAGATACATCGGGAAATACCTGCGCCGAGCGGCCGGTACAGATCACGCCGTCCAGGTAGGGGATCTCAAAAAAGGTCATCGCCGTCTGATCTGGATTGCTGTTGTCCACCATGGGCTGGGCCGCATAGGCAGTGCCGGAACAGGCCAGCAATGTCACGGCGATCACCGGACGGTAAGCCCGCCGGATGCTCCGGGCTAACGAGCCCAACGCCCCCTTCCCGTACTGACGGATACAGAGATACGACAGCGTCCAAACTCCGGCCAGACCCGCCAGCCAGGTCAGGCGCATGTAGGCCACGGACCGGTAGATCCGAAAGTTGGAAAAATCATCGGACAACGCCCACACGCAGGGGTTGAGCCAGCACAGCTGCCAGTTCTCCGCCCATACAGTCAGGCTCAGCCCGCAAAACGCGGCAAATACCACAAGGGACAGGTCTGCCCGGCGGGTGAACTGGTAGGCAGACGCCGCCGCCAGAACGCCCAGCGGCAGGGCAAGGCCCATGAAGAGCAAGTAGGCCAGCACATAATCCACCATATCAAACACCGCACCGATCAGCCCCGCGCTGATGGGGAGCCACACCAGCATCGTAAGGGTCGTGGTCAAAACCGCAGTGGTCAACAGAGCCGACAGCCGCGTCAGGGCTGCGGTCAAAGGGGACACTACCGCGTCCACGAGAACGTCCACCCGGCTGCGGCAGGCCCGGTCCAGTTCAAGGATGGCAAGCAGGCCAAACAGGATCCCGCCTGCAATGCCCCCGGCAATCGCGGGGTTGGCCAGATACAGGGAGTTCATGGTGGAAACAGCCGACTGATAGAGGTAAAGCCCCACCACAGGGCCAAGGACGGTGAGCAGCATGACCAGCCAGGTCAACCGGCTGCGGAGCAGACGTCCCAGCTCCAGGGGGAACAACCGAAGCGTCTTCATTGTACTGCCTCCCGGGAGATCAGATAGAGGTAGGCGTCCTCCAGCGTTGGCTCCTCCGGCTGAACAAAGGCGGGGAGCTGATCTGCCACCGCCCGGCAGCGAACGCCCTGTGCGGTGTTCACCCGGGCGGTGATGTGGAGCCCATCCTCCTGATTGGCCTCCCGCTCATAGAATACCCCCACATGGCCGGATGCGGACCGGATCAGCTGTTCCGGGGTGCCGGTAAAGAGGATCTGCCCGCGGTCGATCACCACGAGCTGATCGCACACGGACTGCACATCCTCGATGATGTGGGTGGAGAGCAGGACCAGCCGGTCCTGGGCCGCGTGGGAGAACAGATTTCGGAAGTGGATCCGCTCCTCCGGGTCCAGTCCTACCGTGGGCTCATCAAAAATCAGGAAGGGCGGGTCCCCCAAAATCGCCTGGGCAATACCCACCCGCTGGCGCTGTCCGCCGGAGAGCGTGCGGATTTTGGCCCTGGCCTTTTCCTCCAGATTGACTGCTCGGACCGCTTTCTGAATGGCCGCTTTGGGATCTCCGATCCCTTTCAGCGCCGCAATATAGTCCAGAAATTGCGTGACGGCCAACTCGTCAAACAGACCGAAATCCTGGGGCAGATACCCCAACCGGGCTTTCAGCAGACGTTCCGTTCTGTCAAGGGGCTGTCCATCCACCAGAATTTCCCCTCTGGTGGGCAGGAGGGCCGCCACCAGCAGCTTCATCAATGTGGACTTACCGGCCCCGTTGGGGCCCAGAAGTCCAATGAGGCTCGGAGCCTTGAGTTCCAGATCCAGGTCCTTTAATGCCTGCTTCCCGCTGGGATAGGTCATACTGAGATGTTCGATACGGATTTCCATAATGCCTTGTTCCTTTCTGCATGGGATGGGCCAAGGATACCAGGGCAATATGGAGAATGTGTGGAGAGCGCGTGTGGTTTATATGGAGAACAGCGGTCAAACGGCTGGTGATAAAACGGGTCCGATACAGAATAGGATCATTCTGTATCGGACCCGTTCCTGACCGCAGTCTGGGCATCGGTTCAATCGAAAATAGAGGGAAAGCACACCGTCGCTCGGACTCCATCCGCTGTATTCTCAATGGTACACGTAGCCCCATGGCGGTCCAATATTATCTTTACCAGATAGAGACCAAGGCCGCTGCCGCCGGAGGCGCGGTTCCGGGAGCACTCCTCCCGGTAGAACGCCTCATACAGATGGGGCAGAGCGTCCTTCCCGATATGCGCTTCTGCGTTTTCCACCGTCACAGCTGGACGCCCGTCCTGCCAGCCGCACCAGATACGGATCCCGGCCCCATCCGGAGAATAGAGGGAGGCGTTGGAGATCAGGTTCCCCAGCACCTTTCCCAGCAGAACTGCATCCCCAATTGTGGTGATCCCCGGCGTCAATTCCTTGTCCAGATGCTGGCTCCGCTGCTCCAAAAGCCCGGCGTCCAGCTTCAACTGCTCCTCAAGCAAGGCGGAAAGCTCCACCGGCTCCTGTTTCATCGCTGCGGCTCCGGCCTCCATCCGGGAGATGGTCAACATCTCCTGAACCAGGTTCTCCATGCGCCCCGTCACCTGAAGAGAGCGAAGCAGATACTTGTCCCGGTTCTGATAAACTCCTACGCCCTCCAGCATTCCGGTCAGCTGTCCCTTCAGGATGGTGACCGGGGTCTTTAACTCATGGGAGGCTGCATTGAAAAAGGCCATCCGCTGCCGGTCCAATTCCCGCTCCCGCTCCACCTCGCCCCGGAGCGCCTGGTTGGCGCTCTCCAACTCTGTCAGGGCAGTGGAGAGTTTTTCTGCCATTGCATCCAGGCTGCGGCCCAGCTGCCCGATCTCGTCCCGGCGCGTTTCGCCGCATTCCCAGTGAAAGTCCAGCTCGGCCATCTTCCCAGCAATATCGCTCATCCGCACAATGGGCCGGGTGATGTACCGGGAATAAAAAAAGGCGCACAGCAGAGAAAAGGTCAGCAGCACCAGCAGAAGCCACGGGGCCATCTGTACCAGCGCCCGCACCGCCACATTCTCCGCTTTGAGCCGTGGGGTGACATAGAGTGTATAGCTCTCCTCCCGCCCGGAAAAGCGCACCTCCGCGGCGATGGTTGACTGCTCCGACATGGTGACGGACACATGATCCCCTGACTCTGAATCTGTTGTCCCAAAGCTGACCGCAGTATCCCTCTCGGCGGTCGTAACGATCATATCCCCGCTTTCATACACAGCCTGAAGCGCGATCTGTGCCCCGGTGTCCACCAGGCGGCCATCCGGTCCCGTCAGTGTGGCGGTGGCGCCGGAGGAGAGGGTAAACTCGTCCAGCAGCTTCCCGCAGTCCTCCGGTGCGGTGTCTGCCAACTGTTCGACCAATACATCCATCTGAGCGGCAAGATCGTCGTTCATCACAGCGGTGTAGGTGCTGGGGGCGGCCCATGCAATGAAGCCAAACGTGATGGCCCCGGCAAAGAGCAAAAGACTGGCGGTGATCAGGAACACGCGAACCGTCAGACGCTCAGAGACCTTCTTTCGCGGCACGGTAGCCCACCCCCCTGACTGTTTCGATATAGCCCCGTCCCAGCTTATGCCGGAGATTTTTGATGTGGCTGTCCACCACCCGCTCATCCCCGTAAAAGTCATAGCCCCACAGCTTGGCAAGCAGCATCTCCCGGGTGAACACCCGTCCCGGTGCGGCCAGAAATGTGTGGAGCAGTTCGAATTCCCGGGCGGTCAAGTCCAAAGGGCGGTCCTCCAACAGCGCCTCCCGGGCGTCCAAATCAAGGGACAGGTCACGGTATCGGAGACGGCTCTCCTCATCCGCGTTTCCTCCGCGGCGGAGAATGACGCGGATCTTTTCCAGCAGCACCGGCATGGAGAACGGCTTGGTCACATAGTCATCAATATCCATGCCGAAGCCCTTGAGCTGCTGTTCCTCACTGTCCAGCGCAGTCAGCATGATGACCGGGACCTGAGACTGCTGGCGGATCAGCTCACAGACGCCAAACCCATTGATCTTAGGCAGCATCAGGTCCAGCAGGACCAAGTCAAAGGGCTGGGCATGAAACATGGAAAGGGCTGCCACACCGTCCCCAGCCACGGAAGTTCCATAGCCTGCATCCTCCAGATAGGTCCGCAGCAACTCCTGTATATCCAGTTCGTCCTCGACGATCAGAATGTGTTTCATCTATACATCACCCGCTCCAAGTGTATCATGGAATTGTGAATTTATCATGGAGACTGAAAAAATAAAAACGCTGCCATGAAACATGACCGGCTGTTGCCGTATTCCTATGAGATGACGCAGAAAAACGAGAAAGCCGGTACAGCGCATGAAGAAGGTGTGACGCCACAACGATCACAAAGAATCGTTTCAACACAGAGAAGCCCCGCTCCCCAACATTTCGGAGCGGAGCTTCTCTTGATGTCCAATACATCTAGCAGGTGTGCCAGCGGATCGCTGCCGGACAGGCCCACGGCATCGCTTAAAACAGGGTGGGCAGCTGGAAGGACAGCAGCACCCCGGCCAGGAAGGAACACAGGTTGGCGGTCCAGGTATACGCCGTGATCCGCCGGCCGGACAGACCCCGCTCACCCGTCAGCTTCCGCCGGTAGATCCGCAGCTCCACCAGGGTCACCGCCACCTCCGCTGCCAGATAGACCGGAAGCGCCAGAATCGCCATCACCCCCGCCAGAGCCCCGTTGCAGTAGGTAAATACCTCCAACGCCAGGTTCAGACCCAGCTGGGTAGCCAGATTCACCCCGGCCACCCACCTCAGCGCCCGTCCGGTGCGCAGGCCGAAGGCCAGCGCCAGCAGCAGCTCCGCCCCCAGGGTGAGGGCCACCCGCCCCGCCAGGGCCAGCAGAGAGGCCCCGTATGGGTAATCCCGCTGGAGGCGCGCCGCCTCCAGCTCCACGATCCCCCCGGGCGTCAACTCCAAGCCGGACAGGTCCAGCCGGTAGTAGCTGTCGAAGGCGTACCGGTGATAGACCGCGCTCACCGCCAGGGCGTCCTCCTCTGGAAACCAGAGGGCGATCTGATAGGTGTGGGGCGGGTAGTAGGTCCAGCTGAGTTCCCCGTCGGAGCAGTCCTCCGCGAAGTCCAGCAGGTAAAAGCCCTCTGGATCCATCTGGTCCAGGGGCCGCATGGCGCGCAGGGCCCGGTCCTTCTCTGGACCCTCCACCGTCTCCCCCTCCGAAAAGCGGCCGTACGGCCCGGTGCCCTCCTGCTGGGACAGCAGCGTCCCCCAGCAGGTCCGTCCCTCCAGACCGGTCAACTCCACCACCACCGACGGCTTGGGCCCTGCGTCCGCACTGGCCGGCATCGCCGCCAGAGGCAGCAGGAGCAGCAGCGCGGTCAGAATGGAACACCATCGCTTTTTCATAGCGCGCACCTCGCTTTCATTTTTATTGTATCAGGCGCTGAAAAAATTGGCAAGGCCGCTCTTGACGAACGGCCCCTTTTCTTCTATATTGGAGATACTTCCACACGGGTGGGCCGAGGGCGGCCCGCCCCTGAGAAATGAGGATACAGAATGGATCTCTGCAACATCAACGACATCAAGGCCCTGCTGGCCCGGCACGGCTTCCGATTCTCCAAATCCATGGGACAAAATTTTCTCATTGAGGGCTGGGTGCCCCGGGACATTGCCGAGGCCTCCGGCGCCGCCCCCGGCTGCGGGGTGCTGGAGGTGGGCCCCGGCATCGGCCCCCTCACCCGGGAGCTCTCCCTGCGGGCAGAGCGGGTAGTCTCGGTGGAACTGGACCGCTCCCTGTTCCCCATCCTGGCCGAGACCCTGGCCGACCGCCCCAACGCCGAGATCTGCCCCGGCGATATTTTGAAAACGGATATTCCCGCCCTGGTGCGGGAAAAATTCCAGGGGCTGACTCCTCTGGCCTGCGCCAACCTACCCTATAACATCACCTCCCCCGCCATCACCGCCCTGTTGGAGGCCAAATGCTTCTCCGCCATCACCGTGATGATCCAGCGGGAGGTAGCCCGCCGGATCTGCGCCCCCCCCGGCTCGCCGGACTACGGGGCCTTCTCCGTGTTCTGCCAGTACCACGCCCACACGGAACTGCTCTTTGACGTCCCGCCCGACTGCTTCCTCCCCGCCCCCAAGGTGACCTCCTCCGTGCTGCGCATGGTCCCCAAGGCTCCGCCCGCTGAGGTGGATGACGAGGCCCACTTCTTCCGGGTGGTCCGGGCCGCCTTCGCCCAGCGCCGCAAAACCCTGGCCAACAGCCTCAGCGCCTCTCTGGGCGGCTCCTGCGGCAAGCAGGCCGTGGCCCGGGCCATCGAGGCCTGCGGCCTGCCCGCCGCCGTCCGCGGTGAGCGGCTGTCCATCTCCGAATTCGCCGCCCTGTCCAGGGCCCTCCGCCGGGAGGAGGCCGCCTCCACCTCTGAGTAATGCCGGAGCCGCCCGCCACCCCATAGCCAAACTGTAATACCTGCCATAACGAAATAACCAGGGCCAATATGATTGACTTTATTCCCGCTTCCGTGTATTATTATGTATGCTTTGAGCTCTCTCCGCCCCGTGGGTCGCCGCCTGCCCGGCAGGAAGATCATTAGAAAAGAGGTCATTAAAATGGCAACCATCGATTTGAGCAAGTACGGTATCACCGGCACCACTGAAATCCTCCATAACCCCTCCTATGAGACTCTGTTTGAGGAAGAGATGAAGCCCGGACTGGAAGGCTATGACGTGGGTCAGCTGACTGAGCTGGATGCCGTCAACGTGATGACCGGTATCTACACCGGCCGTTCCCCTAAGGACAAGTTCATCGTGATGGACGACGTCTCCAAGGATACCGTGTGGTGGACCTCTGACGAGTTCAAAAACGACAACAAGCCCGCCTCCAAGGCGGCCTGGGACGAGTGCAAGCGTCTGGCTGTCGAGCAGCTGTCCAACAAGAAGCTGTACGTCATGGACGTGTTCTGCGGCACCAACCACGACAGCCGCATGGCCATCCGCTTCATCATGGAGGTGGCATGGCAGGCCCACTTTGTTAAAAATATGTTCATCGCTCCCTCCGCTGAGGAGCTGGAGAACTTCGAGCCCGATTTCATCTCCTACAATGCCGCCAAGGCGAAGGTGGAGAACTACAAGGAGCTGGGCCTGAACTCTGAGACTGCCGCCATCTTCAACCTCACCGAGCGGGAGCAGGTCATCCTGAATACCTGGTACGGCGGCGAGATGAAGAAGGGTATGTTCTCCATGATGAACTACTACCTGCCCCTCAACGGCATGGCCTCCATGCACTGCTCCGCCAACACCGACATGAACGGCGAGAATACCGCCCTGTTCTTCGGCCTGTCCGGCACCGGCAAGACCACCCTGTCCACCGACCCCAAGCGTCTGCTCATCGGCGACGACGAGCACGGCTGGGACGATGAGGGCGTGTTCAACTTCGAGGGCGGCTGCTACGCCAAGGTCATCAACCTGGACAAGGACGCCGAGCCCGACATCTACAACGCCATCAAGCGCAACGCTCTGCTGGAGAACGTCACCGTGGACAAGGACGGCAAGATCGACTTCGCGGACAAGTCCGTCACCGAGAACACCCGCGTCTCTTACCCCATCGACCACATCGAGAAGATCGTCCGTCCCAAGTCCAAGGGCCCCGACGCCAAGAACGTCATCTTCCTGTCCGCCGACGCCTTCGGCGTGCTGCCCCCCGTGTCCATCCTGACCCCGGAGCAGACCCAGTACTACTTCCTGTCCGGCTTCACCTCCAAGCTGGCCGGCACCGAGCGCGGCATCACCGAGCCCACCCCCACCTTCTCTGCCTGCTTCGGCCAGGCCTTCCTGGAGCTGCACCCCACCAAGTACGGTGAGGAGCTGGTGAAGAAGATGCAGAAGTCCGGCGCCAAGGCCTATCTGGTCAACACCGGCTGGAACGGCACCGGCAAGCGCATCTCCATCAAGGACACCCGCGGCATCATCGACGCCATCCTGGACGGCTCCATCCTGAAGGCCGAGACCAAGACCATCCCCTACTTCAACTTTGAGGTGCCCACCGCCCTGCCCGGCGTGGACTCCGGCATCCTGGATCCCCGGGACACTTACGCCGACGTTGCCGAGTGGGAGACCAAGGCCAAGGACCTGGCTTCCCGCTTCGTGAAGAACTTCGTCAAGTATACCGGCAACGACGCCGGTAAGGCTCTGGTGGCCGCCGGCCCCAAGGTCGAGGACTGATCCCAGGCTAATCATTTCAGAGCTCCCGGTCTCCGGACCGGGAGCTCTTTGCCGTCCCCTCCCCTTGTCTTTCCCGCCCGGATGTGGTATCATGGCATAGCCATACTGGCAGGCATTTTCATGCAAAAGAGGATTTTTTATGGACTACTTCAAGTTAGATATGCCCCGGGATGAGCTGCTCTCCATGAGCAGCCTGGGGCTGGCCCACCTGGGGGACGGCGTGTTCGAGGTGATGGTGCGCTCCTGGCTCTGTCTGCGGGGCAAGGCCCGCCCCCGGGACCTCCACCGGGCCACGGTCAAATATGTGGCCGCCCCCGCCCAGGCCGCGGCCGTGGAGCGGCTGCTCCCCATCCTGACGGAGGAAGAGGCCGGCGTGTACCGCCGCGGGCGGAACACCGCCCCCCACTCTGTGCCCAAGGCGGCCAGCCGCGCCCAGTACCAGTCCGCCACCGGCCTGGAGGCCCTGTTCGGCTGGCTCTATCTCCAGGGGCGGACCGACCGGCTCAACGAGCTCTTTCAGCTCATTATGGAGCCCGCGGAAGCGCCGGCCCCCGACACTGGCGCCCCCCGTGTCCTTTAACTCTCCCACTTCCACAATGAGGTGTTTGTATGCCGTTAGACGCACTCTGCCTGTCCGGGCTGGTCCGTGAGCTGGACCAGACAGTCACCGGCGGGAAAATCGATAAAATCTATCAGCCCGGCCGGGACGAGGTGATCTTGGCCCTGCGCACCCCGGCCCAAGGAAACGTAAGGCTGCTGCTCTCCGCCAACCCCAGCCATCCCAGGCCCCAGCTGACCCAGCTGACCCGGGAGAACCCGGACACGCCCCCCATGTTCTGTATGCTCCTGCGCAAGCACCTGTCCGGCGCGCGCATCCTGTCGGTGGCCCAGCCCCCGCTGGAGCGCGTGGTCACCCTGACCCTGGAGGCGATGAACGAGCTGGGCGACCGGGTGGAGCGCAGGCTGGTGCTGGAGGCCATTGGCCGCCGCTCCAACCTGATCCTGCTGGACGAAGAAGGACGGATCCTGGACTGCATCCGCCGGGTGGAGTCCAGCCTGGGGACGGGAAGCGCCCAGCGGGCCCTCCTCCCCGGGATGTTCTACCGCCTCCCGCCTCCCCAGGCCAAGCTGGACCCCATGGCCCAGGACCGCGCCGCCCTCGAGGCCCTGCTGTCCGCCGCGCCGGAGGAGGCACAGGCCGACCAGTGGCTGCTGGACACCTTCGGCGGCCTGTCCCCCCTGATCTGCCGGGAACTGGCCTTCCAGGCCGGAGGAGCCGTGGATATACGGCTCAATATCCTGGGTCCCGAGGGCCGTAAACGGCTTCTGGACCGGCTGGAGCGCCTGCTGGACGCTGTCCGCACGGGCCGCTTCTCCCCCTGCCTCCTCGCCCGGGACGGGGCCCCCTCCGACTTCACCTTCTTCCCGGTGGAGCAGTATGAGGGCCGGATGGAGCGCACCCCCTTCCCCACCTTCTCCGCCCTGCTGGACCGCTTTTATGAGGAACGGGAGCACCTGGAGCGGGTCAAGCAGCGGGGACAGGATCTGATCCGCTCTGTGACCACCGCACGGGACCGCACAGCCCGCAAGATCGCCCACCAGGAACAGGAGCTGGCCGCCACCCATGACCGGGAGCGCCTGCGCCAGCTGGGGGACATCCTGACCTCTAACTTCTATCAGATGGAGCGGGGCATGGCCCGGCTGCGCACGGTGGACTTCTACGACCCGGAGGGCAGAGAGATCGACGTCCCCCTGGACCCCCTTCTCACCCCCCAGCAGAACGCCGCCAAGTACTACAAGGAGTACAACAAGGCCAAGACAGCTGAGGTAATGCTCACTCAGCAGCTGGAAAAGGGCCGCCGGGAACTGGACTATCTGAACAGCGTGCTGGACACCATTCCCCTGGCAGAGGGCGAGAAGGACCTTCAGGAGATCCGGCAGGAGCTCACCGACACCGGCTATCTCCGCCGTCTCTCCAAGGCCAAGGGCCGGGAGAAGCGGGTGGTCTCCAAACCAATGGAGTTCCGCTCCTCCGCCGGACTGCGCATCTCCGTGGGCAAGAACAACACCCAAAACGACCTGCTCACCTGCAAGCAGGCCTTCAAGAGCGATATATGGTTCCACACCCAGAAGATCCACGGCTCCCACGTCATTCTCTGGACGGAGGGGCGGGCCCCCGACCTCCAGAGCCTGAACGAGGCCGCCTGCCTGGCCGCCTGGTTCTCCCAGGCCAGGGGAGCCAGCCGGGTCCCAGTGGACTACACCCCGGTCAAATATGTGAAAAAGCCCAACGGGGCCCGCCCCGGCATGGTGACCTACACCACCTATGAGACCGCCTGGGTCACTCCCCGGGAGGAGTTGGTCAAAGAGCTTCGGATCCGATGACCTCCTCCCCGCCCTCCTGTTTTCAAAGCCGAGCGCGCTTCGGACTGTCCGGGGCGCGCTCGGTTTTTAAAATTTTCCACATCTGTGAAATGCCCGCCGCAGAATCCGACCGGATTCCTTTCCTTTAGACCTTTCCTCTCACGGTTCCTTCTTTCCTTTATCTGCTCCCAGTTAAAATGTTGTATGTTTCCGACAAGATTCTCTTTTCCTTTCCACAATCTTTCGTTATAATGAACTTATGTGTTAAATGTGAAGGAGTCAAAAAGTATGACGGAAGTCAAGATCGCATCCCGGACCTGTCCAGATGAGTTTGGCCGCCCCCGCACCTTCCATTATGCCCTCACCGTAGATACGGTAGAATCCGACACTTTTTCCTGCGAAAACTACGGCGTCCGCATCTCCGAGGAATCGGGCGATACCGCCGCGATCCCAGGGATCACTACCAGTGCCGTTAGGATCGACGAACTGTTGACCCTCCTGGTGGAACACGGCGTCAGCCCCACAGCACTGCCAGACGTCATCTCAGACTGGTTATAACAAAGGCAAAGGAAGCGCGCCGGACCCGAATGGTCCGGCGCGCTTCCCCTTTTACATATCCGTACAGCACACGCACTGTGCGCGCCATACTCACTTTTTGCGGTTGTCGATCTTCTGCATCAGACAGACCAGCAGGGCGATCATGCCCAGCACCACAAAGATACCCAGCATACCCTGGCCCATCATCTCAAGGGCCGCCATCATATTATCAAAATTCATCGTTGAGACCTCCTAAATCAGCCCATATTGGCAAAGTACTGAAGGACCACGCCGCCGGCCACCACAGAGGCGATCTGGCCGGACACATTGGCGGCCACCGCGTGCATCAGCAGGTGGTTCTGGGAGTCGGCCTCCTGGCCCATCTTCTCAATGACACGGGAGGACATGGGGAAGGCGGAGATGCCCGCCGCACCCACCATGGGGTTGATCTTGTTCTTGGGGGTGAAGATGTTCAGGATCTTGACGAAGATGACGCCCACCATGGAGTCCAGAATGAAGGCCACCAGGCCCAGGCCCATGATCATCAGGGTCTCCCACCGCACGAACTGATCCGCCTTCATGGAGGCTGCGATGGTGATGCCCAGCAGCAGGGTGATCAGGTTGGCCAGCTCATTCTGCGCGGTCTGGGACAGGCTGGAGAGCACGCCGCACTCCCGGATCAGGTTGCCGAACATCAGGAAGCCCACCAGAGCCACGGAGGAGGGGGCCACCAGGCCGGCAATCACGGAAACGACAATGGGGAACATGATGCGCAGGCGCTTGGACACGCCCTGGGCCCGGTAGGGCATCCGCATGGCGCGGTCCTTCTTGGTGGTCACCAGCTTGATGGCAAAGGGCTGGATGATGGGCACCAGAGCCATGTAGGAGTAAGCGGCCACAGCAATGGCGCCGATATAGTTGGAGCCCAGGGTCTGGGAGACCAGAATGGAGGTGGGGCCGTCCGCGGCGCCGATGATGCCGATGGAGGCGGCGTCCTTCAGGTCAAAGCCCAAGGCGGCGGCGATCATAATGGTCAGGAAAATACCGCCCTGAGCGGCCGCACCGCACAGAAACAGCTTAGGGTTGGACAGCAGGGGGCCAAAGTCGATCATGGCGCCGATGCCGATGAACAGCAGGATGGGCATGGCCTCGCTGGCCTCGATCCCCACCTCAAACAGCCACTGGATGATGCCGTGGGTCTCGCCCACGCCCTCGCTGAACTGGTTCATCACGCCGGACAGGGGCAGGTTGACCAGGATGGCGCCAAAGCCCATGGGCATCAGCAGAGCGGGCTCAAAGCCTTTTTCAATGGCCAGCCAGATCAGGACCGCACCCACCACATACATGACAATCTGCTGGGGAGTGATGGCCAGCAGATTGACCCACAAGAAATTCAAACTCAACGTTTTTTCCTCCCTTTCTTCTCTCTGTTTGGACCTTCCGTACGCCGGACCCGGCCCGGCGCTCTTTTGTGGGGACGCCATCCTGACTTCATTCTGCCCGCACCGCCCGCCTGACAACCAGAAAACCAATAAAAAAGACCTGCGTTCCTGGAATGGAACACAGGTCTGGTCATTTCAGGCAAAACCAGAAAGAAGCAGCTTCTTTCAGGATTGTTGGCTCTGCCACACAGCTGGAACTGTGCCGACTACTCCCCTTAACGGCAACTATCCTATCACAGCCTGCAACGCTTTGTCAAGCGGTCCGCCTAAAATTTTATATTTTCTTTATAAGGGCCCATTTTCACCAAAAAGGAGGAGAAATCATGTGTAAAATCACAAATCAACGTCCTTCGCTCCCGCCTCTGCCACGGCCTGCTCGATGGCCTGCTCCTCCGCCCGCATGGCCTCCAGCGTGTCGCCCAGCAGGCGGTCCAGCTCCCAGCCCAGCAGTTCCGCGCCCCGGGCAATCACATCCCGGGAGCAGCCTGCCGCAAACTTCTTGTCCTTGAACTTCTTTTTCAGGGACTTCAGCTCCATGTCCGCCACACTTTTAGAGGGACGCATCAGCGCAGCCGCGCCGATCAGCCCGGTAAGCTCGTCCACCGCAAAGAGCACCTGCTCCATGGGCAGTTCCGGCTTCAGATCCACACAGTGGTCCCAGCCGTGGCTGGCAGTGGCCCGGATCACAATCTTGTCCACCCCGGCCTGACGCATCAGCTCCTGGGACTTCCTGCAGTGCTCCTCCGGCCACATCTCAAAGTCCAGGTCGTGGAGCAGGCCCACCAGGGACCAAAGCTCCCGCTCCTCCCCATAGCCGAGGTGCTCCGCGAACCAGCCCATCACGTGCTCCACGGTAATGGCGTGGCGGAGGTGAAAGGGCTCCTTGTTATATTTGCTCAGCAGGTCCCAGGCCTGCTCCCGAGTCATTGCCATACTGTATCCCTCCTAAATCTGATCCGCCGGCTCTGATGTCATCCTCTCCCTGCCTCCCCTGTCCGTCCAGGTGTATCAGGCGGCCAGAAGCGGGATGGATCGAACAGCAGCGGGGATCGCGTTCCGTCCCCACCACTGATCGTGCCTCGTTTTTCAATAGGCCACAACGATCCCGCCGTCGTTGGCGTAAACTGTGGTGATGCCGCCGGCATCCAGGATCAGGACCTGTCCCGCCTGGCACTTCTCCTGGATCTGCTGCTTCACCTGAAAGGCCCGCTCCACATTGTTACAGTGGCTGATGGCCACCGTACGTCCCTTGTGGTCCGGGTCGGCGGCGATTCGGTCCACCAGCTTGCCCAGGGTCTGCTTCACCGACAGCGCCTGTCCCAGCTTGCAGATCTCCCCCTCCGGGGTAGCGCCCATGAACAGCTTGATCCGCAGCGCGCCGGTGACCACCGACTGCACCCGGGTCAGCCGCCCGTTTTTCCGAAGATTTTCCAGGGACTCCAGCACAAACAGCGTCTGGAGCTGATAGATATACTGCTCCACCTCCCGGACCACCCGCTTGAAGGGCATCCCGGTGGAGGCCAGTTCCCGGATTTTAAGGGCGATGAGCACCTCTCCCCCGGCGGCGGAGCATGAGTTAAACACATGGACGTTGCGTTCCGGGGACTCCTCCTCCAGCAGGGCCTTGGCCTGCTCGGCACAGTTGTGGGAGCCGCTGAGCAGCGCGGAGAGGGTCACCACATAGATGTCCTCCTCCCCACCCTGATAGGCGTCCAGATAGCTCTGGGGCGAGGGGCACGAGGTGGAGGGGGCATTCTCACTCTGCTGCATGGCCCACAGCAGGTCCGCCTGGTCAAAGGTCTCATCATCCACGAACACGCTCCCGTCCACCTGGATGGTCATGGGGACCCGCACGAAACAGGGCTCTTTTTTCATCTGGGGGGTCAGATCGCAGCAGCTGTCCACAACGATTTTGAAACTCATATCATCCATCTCCAAATGTAATTTTAAAAACCAGATTACAACTACAATACCACAACTCACACCAAATGTAAAGGCCCCCGTCAGGTCAGCTTCTCCCCGGTCTCCTCCTCCAGCTCCTTCAGCAGCCTCCGGTCCTGCTTGGAGGACAGGTCCAGCCTCCCATAGAGATCTGGCCGGCGGCGGTAGGTCCGCAGGATGCCCTGCTTCCGCCGCCACTTCTCCACGTTGGCGTGGTGCCCGGACAGCAGGATTGGGGGCACCGCCCGGTCATGCCAGACTTCCGGCCGGGAATACTGGGGGGCCTCCAGCATCCCGTTCCAGTGGCTCTCATTCTCATAGCAGGAGGGGTCGGACAGCACCCCGGGCACTAGGCGGCAGACTGCGTCGGCCACCGCCATCGCCGGGATCTCCCCCCCGGTCATCACAAAGTCCCCCAGGGAGATCTCTTCGTCCACGCATTCCTCAATAAAGCGCTCGTCGATGCCCTCGTAGTGGCCGCACACCAAAATCAGCCTGGAGTAGTCCTCCTTCAGCCGCCGGGCGTCCGCCTGGCAGAAGGTCCTTCCCGCGGGGGACATGTAAATGGTGTGGATCCGCTCCCCCGCCTCGTCGCAGATATGCTTCCAGCACTGGTACAGAGGGTCGGCCTGCATTACCGCGCCCCTCCCCCCGCCATAGGGGTAGTCGTCCACCTGCCTCTGCTTATTCAGGGTGTAATCCCGAATCTGGTGGCACTCGATGCGGATGTAGCCCCGCTCCTGCCCCCGGCCCAAAATGGACTCACACAGCATATCCCCCACCACATCAGGAAAGAGGGTCATAATATCAATATGGTACATAGTCGATGATGATTCCTCACTTTATACTTCGGACGCCGCTTTGCTCCGAACAGTTCTCTTTATTATAATACGTACTGAACAAAGTCACAAGCTTTGAACGCCAAGTCTTACAAGGCAAATTGGCTTTGTTCAAGTGCAAGGGTTTCGGGCAATACAGCCCAAAACCCTTGCACCTTTCATTGGATCACAAGGCGTTCCAACGGAAATACTCATTGTAACAATGTCTGAATTTCATAAAAACGGCCCCTCTGAGCCGTTTTATGAAATTGTGCGGCTGCCGCCGCGCGAATAAACCGATTTACGGTTTGTTCAGCAGACATTATTATACGGGATTTTTCCCTGTTTTTCAACCGCTCCTGGCAAAAAATGTCCCAAAACAGCGGCAGGCCCGGACGGCGCCCCATGAGGGATGCCGCCCGGGCCGCGGGCCTTTACTGCTGGCCGGTGGGCTGCTGATTGGAATATTTGGTGTACGCCTGTTGGATCTTATCACTCTGGGCCTGCTCTGGGCTGTACCAGCCCCGCTCCTGCGCTGTCTGAAACAGCTCCGTCTGGCTGTGGTGGCTCTGGTTGAACAGCCGCAGAAATTCATCCCGCAGGGGGATATTCACACATTCTGAGGCAAAGCTGTCATAGTTCGCAGTCATTTTCTTCTCACTGCACAGAAAATCTGTGATACGCTCCTGGTCAGTCATGGGTGTCCCTCCTCACTTCAAATAACCCAGCAGGTCGGCATAGTTCTGGCGGTGCTGGTCCGCCAGCCCCTGGAATTGGTTTTTCAGCGCGCCATCCTGGCACTCCTGGACAGCGGCCATATACTTGCAGTGGAGCACCTTCTCAAAATCCAGCTGATCAGACAAGGCTTGGAGCTCCTTTGTGGTCAAAACGGACATAGTCTTTTCCTCCTTCTGGCCGTTGGGCCGGTCTTACCCCCCTAGTATGTCCCGTCCCGTTCCGGCTATGCGCCGGGACCACCGGGTTCCCCGCCCGGTCAAAGCGCCACACCAGCCAGCGCCGCCCCGCCCGTTCCTCCACCTGGGCCAGACAGAACAGCACCGGCAGCGGAAATTCCTTTTGATCGGAAAAGGGGGCTGCCAACAGGCGCGCCTCCCCCTCCTGCCCGCTGAAGAAGCCGGTCCGCCCCCGGAGAAGCGCCCGGAGCAGAGGATCCCTGCACAGCCGCGCCGGATCCGGCTCTGGCCTCCACGGCTCCCCTTCTTCTGATTGTTCTGTAAAGGGAAATACCAGCACAGTATTCCCGCCCGTTACCGGCCAGCAGCCCGCCTGTCCCAGCGTGGACCGGCTCAGAGTCCTGGACAGCGCCAGCCTTCCATTCTCCGGTGTCAAAGTCCCCAGGAGCAGGCTCCCGCCCCGCCCCCTGACCCACACCTTGTACAGCCCCCGCCCATCGTCCGGGCAGACTGCCCGCAGATGGACCCGGAGCCCCTCCTCCTCCAGAGAGAGCGTTCCGCCCCCCTCCATGTTCCAACACTCCCCCAAAGGCTGTCCCTCCCTTCAGTGCCGCTGTTCTATCCTATGCCCCCGGACGGGAAAACCTGTCTGCCACCCACCCTTCTGTCCGCAGGTTCCCTCTTCCGACTAAAAACTTTAAATAACCTATTGACAGCATAGGTATATTGTGCTATTATCCAACCAACCTAATAAGTAGGTGATTCACTTGAACTACGATTTTGAAGCCCTTGTCAGGGCAAACTTCCGGTTTGGACGAATGTGTGCTTTCCCAGCCCTGTAAATCTTGACAACAAACTGTGGAAAGGACCTGATTTCTATGCCGAACTATCACTTCGAGACCTTACAGCTCCATGTGGGGCAGGAGACCCCTGATCCCGCCACCGACGCCCGGGCGGTCCCCATTTACGCCACCACCTCCTATGTATTCCGGAACTGTGAACACGCCGCCGCGCGCTTTGGCCTTTCGGATGCCGGAAACATCTACGGCCGCCTGACCAACTCCACCCAGGACGTGCTGGAGCGCCGGGTCGCCGCTCTGGAGGGCGGGACCGCCGCCCTGGCCCTGGCTTCCGGGGCCGCCGCCATCGCCTATACCCTGGAAGCCCTTGGACAGAACGGCGGACATTTTGTGGTGCAGAAAACCATCTACGGCGGCAGCTATAATCTGCTGGCCCACACTCTGCCAGGCTTCGGGATCACCGCCAGTTTTGTCAATATCCACGACCTGGCGGAGGTGGAGGCGGCCATCCAGGAAAACACCCGCGGGATTTATGTGGAGACCCTGGGCAACCCCAACAGCGACATTCCTGACCTGGACGCCCTTTCGGAGCTGGCCCACCGGCACGGTCTCCCGCTGGTGGTGGACAACACCTTCGGCACCCCCTATCTGATCCGCCCCATCGAACACGGCGCGGACCTTGTGGTCCACTCCGCCACGAAGTTCCTGGGCGGGCACGGCACCACCCTTGGGGGCATCCTTGTGGACTCCGGCCGCTTTGACTGGGCGGCCTCCGGAAAATATCCTGCCATTGCCGCCCCCAACCCCAGCTATCACGGCGTCTCCTTTGTTCAGGCCGCCGGTCCTGCCGCATTCGTGACTTATGTCCGCGCGGTCCTGCTCCGGGACACTGGAGCCTCCATCTCTCCCTTCGCCGCCTTTCTCCTGCTTCAGGGCATCGAGACTCTCTCCCTCCGTCTGGAGCGCCACAGCGAGAACACCCAAAAGGTGGTGGAATTTCTCTCCCGCCATCCCCAGGTAGAGCGGGTGAACCACCCCTCTCTGCCCGATCATCCGGACCACGCCCTGTACCAGAGCTATTTCCCCAAGGGCGGCGGCTCCATCTTCACCTTTGAGATCCAGGGCGGCGCTGCCGAGGCGCACCGCTTCATTGACAGCCTTCAGATCTTCTCCCTTCTGGCCAACGTGGCTGACGTCAAGAGCCTGGTGATCCACCCGGCCACCACCACCCACAGCCAGCTGACCCCAGAGGAGCTGGAGGACCAGGGGATCCGGCCCAACACCATCCGCCTGTCTGTGGGCACAGAGCACATCGACGACATCCTCGCCGACCTGGAGCGGGGCTCCGCCGCAGTCCGGCAGCTCCACAGCGCACCGAACGCCCCCGCGCCGGACCTGGAGCAGGCACAGCTTTGAGGAGGAATTTGATATGTCTGGAATTTATACATCCGCAGACCAGCTCATCGGCCGGACCCCGCTGCTGGAGCTGAGCCATCTGGAGCATCAGTTCGGCCTGAAGGCACGCATCCTGGCCAAGCTGGAATATTTTAATCCCGCCGGTTCGGTGAAGGACCGCATTGCCAAGGAGATGCTCGACGACGCGGAGGCCGCCGGGACCCTGAAGCCCGGCTCTGTCATCATCGAGCCCACCTCCGGCAACACCGGCATCGGCCTGGCCTCTGTGGCGGCAGCCCGGGGATACCGGATCATCCTCGTCATGCCCGATACCATGAGCGTGGAGCGCCGCCAGCTGATGAAGGCCTATGGCGCGGAGTTGGTCCTGACGGAGGGCTCCAAGGGCATGAAGGGCGCCATTGAGAAGGCCGCGGAGCTGGCCGCCTCTCTGCCCAACAGCTTTGTGCCCAGTCAGTTCGACAACCCCTCCAACCCCAAAGCCCACCGGGCGCATACCGGCCCCGAGATCTGGGAGGATACCGACGGAGCCGTGGACTTCTTCGTGGCCGGCGTCGGCACCGGCGGCACGATCACCGGCGTCGGGTCGTATCTGAAGTCCAAAAACCCCGCTGTCCGGGTGGTGGCAGTCGAGCCCGCCGCCTCTCCCGTGCTCTCCGCCGGAACCGCCGGTCCCCACAAGATCCAGGGCATCGGCGCGGGCTTCGTCCCCCCTGTGCTGGACACCGGGATCTATGACGAAATCATCCCCGTCTCCAATGAGGACGCCTTCTCCGTGGGCCGGCTGATCGGCACACAGGAGGGGGTCCTGGTGGGGATCTCCTCCGGCGCCGCCGTGGCCGCCGCCCTGGAGCTGGCCAAGCGGCCGGAGAACGAGGGCAGGACCATCGTTGTCCTGCTTCCGGACACCGGATCCCGCTATCTGTCCACACCACTTTTTGAACCATAAGACAAGTGTGCCGGATTCCGCAGAGGCAGACGCCGGCATACCAGGAGGTTATCTATGAAAATCTATGCAGACAACGCTGCGACCACAAAGATGTGTCCCGCCGCCATTGAAGCAATGCTCCCCTTCCTGGACCGGATCTATGGCAATCCCTCCAGCCTCCACTCCGTGGGGCAGGAGGCCGCCGAAGCCCTGGCAGACGCCAGACAGCGCATCGCGGCCTGTATCGGGGCCGACCCCGGGGAGATCGTATTCACTTCAGGCGGCAGCGAGGCGGACAACCAGGCGATCCTCTCCGCCGCACGGCTGGGGCAGCAGCAGGGCAGGCAGCATATCATATCCACCGCATTCGAGCATCACGCTGTCCTGCACACCCTGGAGAAGCTGAAGCGGGAGGGCTTTGAGGTCACCCTTCTGGATGTACACGAAAACGGCATCGTCCTCCCCCATCAGGTGGAGGAGGCCATCCGGGAGAACACCTGTCTTGTAACGGTCATGTACGCCAACAACGAGATCGGCACCATCCAGCCCATCCGGGAGATCGGCGCGATCTGCCGGGCCAAGGGGGTCCCCTTCCACACCGACGCGGTGCAGGCCGCGGGCCATCTTCCCATCCATGTAGGGGAACAGAATCTGGATCTACTCTCCCTCTCCGCCCACAAGTTCCACGGTCCCAAGGGCGTGGGCGTGCTCTACGCCAGAAAGGGGATTCCCCTGTTCCCCCTGATCGAAGGCGGCGCGCAGGAGCGGGGCAGGCGGGCAGGCACAGAAAACCTCCCCGCCATCATGGGGATGACCGCCGCCCTGGAGCTGGCCTGCTCCCAAATCGATGAGAACGCACGGCATCTGACGGCCCTGCGGGACCAGCTGATTCAGGGACTGGCCAAGATCCCCCACTCCGTACTCAACGGAGACCCGGTACAGCGTCTCCCCAGCAATGTCAACTTCTGTTTCGAGGGCATCGAAGGAGAATCTCTCCTTCTTCTGCTGGACGACAAGGGAATCTGCGCCTCCTCCGGCTCAGCCTGCACGTCCGGATCTTTGGACCCCAGCCATGTGCTGCTGGCCATCGGCCGGGTCCACGACATCGCCCACGGCTCCCTGCGGCTCTCCCTGTCTGAGGAGACAACGGAGCAGGAGGTCGAGGAGATCATCCGGGCCGTCTCAGAGGCGGTGGCATACCTGCGGGAGATGTCCCCTATCTGGCGGGACCTGACCAGCGGTAAGAAACACTTTATCATTCAGTGAGGGATCAATATGGCACTATACAGTGAAACCGTTATGGACCATTTCCGCCATCCGCGGAACGTAGGCGTGATTGAAAATGCGGACGGCGTCGGAGAAGTGGGAAACGCCAAGTGCGGCGACATTATGAAGATCTATTTGAAGATCGAAAACGATACCATTTCAGACGTCAAGTTCGAGACGTTCGGCTGTGCCAGCGCCATCGCTTCCAGCTCCATGGCCACCGAGCTCATCAAGGGAAAGCCAGTCTCTGAGGCCATGACTCTGACCAACCAGGCGGTTGCGGAAGCGCTGGAAGGACTGCCAGCCCACAAGCTGCACTGCTCTGTTCTGGCCGAGGAGGCCATCCAAAAGGCGCTGGAGGACTACGCCCAGAGATCTGGAACTCCGGGTCCGGTATCCCCCTCCCCCTGACTGCGGCGCAGACACATCAAGGGACCCTGTCCCCTCCCCCGCGGCTTGCCGCGTCAGGGAGAGGACAGGGTCCCATTTTGTTGGATCAATTCCATCCCCGTGGGATGGAAGGCAAAAGAGGTGGGCGGCGGTTGCGCTCCGAAACGGGCCTGCGGGCGCAGTTCGGGCGACGAACCTCCTTGCAGGAGGGCTTTTTTGACAAGCTGAGGCGGGCGGCACATTTGCCGCCCGCCTCAGTTCTCCCTCCCGCCGGAACGGGCCGGAGTATTTGCTGGTCACATATTGGCCGGAACGTGGATGACGCCCACGGGGCACTCCTTCACGCACAGCTGACAGCCCACGCACTTGGACTGATCGATGTAGGCCACATTGTTCTCCACGGTGATGGCCTCCTTGGGGCAGGCCTTGGCGCACTTCATGCAGCCAATGCAGCCCGCGGTGCAGGCCTTCCGGGTCAGCGCACCCTTGTCCTTGTTCTGACACAGGACCACAGGCTTGCGCTTGTGCTCAGGGATGATGGAGATCACACTGTTGGGGCAGACTGCGGCGCAGGCGCCGCAGCCGGTGCACTTCTCCCGGTCCACCTTGGCGATGCCGTCCACGATGTGGATGGCGTCGAAGGCGCAGGCCCGGGTGCAGTCGCCGTAGCCCAGACAGCCGAACTTGCACAGTCCGTCGCCGCCGTACAGGCCCTTGACCGCCTGGCAGCTATGGATGCCATCAAACTCATAGCGCTTGGAGGTCTTGTCACAGGTGCCGGAGCAGGTCACAACGGCCTTCATGGGCTCGGAGGCAGTGGCCTCCACACCCATGATCTCCGCGATGGCGGCCACAGACTTCGCGCCGCCGGGGGTGCACTTGTTGATGGCGTTCCCGTCCTCAACGATGCTCTTGGCATAGTCGGCACAACCGGCACAGCCGCAGGCGCCGCAGTTGGCGCCGGCCAGGACGCCGGTGATCTTTTCCACCCGCTCATCCACCGGAACATACATGAAGATGGAGGCGGCTACCAGAATCACAGCGCCGATCAGACCAATGACGGTCACCAGAATGATGGCCATTAAAATCGGATTCATTTTCTTCTCCCCCTCCTCTATTACACGTGGAAGATCGACTCGATGATCCCGCCGAAGCCCATGAAGGACAGGGAGGTCACCGCGGCGGACACCAGGGTGATGGGCAGGCCCTCAAAGCACTTGGGGGTCACGGCCTCCTCCACCTTGCGGCGGACGCCGGAGAACAGCACCATGGCGACCAGGAAGCCGATGCCGGCGCCGGCGGCGCAGACGATGCTCTCCATGAAGTTGTAGCCGTTGTCGATGTTCAGGATGGTCACGCCCAGGATGGTGCAGTTGGTGGTGATCAGAGGAAGGTACACGCCCAGGGACTTGTACAGGGTGGGGATGAACTTCTTCAGGATGTTCTCCAGCAGCTGGACCAGGATGGCGATGATCAGGATAAAGACGATGGTCTGGAGGTAGCCCAGATCCCTGGCGGTTCCTTCAGAACCAGGAGGAGTCAGCAGGAACATCTGGATGGGCCAGGTGGCGGCGGTGGCCAGCACCATGACGAAGGTAACGGCCAGGGACATGCCAACGGCGCTGTCCAGCTTTTTGGACACGCCCAGGAAGGGGCAGATGCCCAGGAACTTCACCAGAACATAGTTATCCACCAGGATCATGGTGAAGAAAATGGATGCAAGCTGCACTGCCATTACACGTTCCCTCCTTCCACAGCCTCAGCGGGCGCGGCGGCCTTCGCCTTCTTGGGGCGGGTGGTCAGCCAGGTGGCCGCAGCCATCATCACGCCAAACACGAAGAAGCCGCCGGGGGCGCTGGTCATAATGGTGAAGGGATCGATGGACTCAGGCAGGACCTGGATCACGAAGTCCTTGCCCAGGGCGGGGATCAGCTCGCCCAGGCCGGCCATCCAGGTGCCGGAGCCCAGGATCTCACGGATAGTGCCCATGATGGTCAGGGTGATGGTAAAGCCGATGCCCATGCCGATGCCGTCCAGAGCGGAATCCACGATGCCGTTCTTGGAGGCAAACATCTCCGCACGGCCCAGGATGATGCAGTTGACCACGATCAGGGGCAGGTACACACCCAGGGACGCGTCCAGGGCGGGCACAAATGCCTTGACCAGCATCTGCACCACAGACACGAAGCCGGCGATGACCGTGATGTAACAGGGGATACGCACCTGATCGGGAATGACCTTTCTCAGGGCGGAGATGACCACGTTGGAGCACAGCAGCACAAAGGTGGCCGCCAGGCCCATACCAATGCCGTTGGACGCCATGGTAGAGGTGGCCAGGGTGGGGCAGGTTCCCAGAACCAGCCGCAGAACAGGGTTTTCATTCAGAAAACCGTTGGTTAGGATCTTCAGCTTGCTATTCTTACTACTCATCTTGACTCACCGCCTTTCAAGGAAGCTGGTTATAGGCGTCGATGGCGGAGTTGACCGCGCTGAGCACCGCCTTACTGGAGATGGTGGCACCGCTATAGGCGTTCACGTCCTGATTCAGGACCAGCGCCTTCTCCGCGGACACACCGGCGTAATTCGCCCAGTACTCCTCGCTGGAGACCACGTTGCTGCCGATGCCCTTGGTCTCAGCCTGCTCCGTGACCTTGATCTGCTTGATGGTGTCGTCGGGGCCGAAGGCCACCATGACGACCACGTCGCCGCCGTAGCCCTTGCCGGAGGCAGTGATCACCGCGCCGGCGCCGTTGTCGGCGGTATAGATGCCGGAGACGTTCTCCACCGCCACGTCCTTCACCTCAGTGAAGCTGTCCGCCTCAGGCAGAAGCTCGGTGCGGGCGGCGGTCTCAGCCGCCTCGGTGGCCGCCTGGATGATGGGGGCGGTCACGCCGTTGGTGGCGGCCAGCGCGCCCGTCACGATCACACAGATCACGCCCAGGACCACAATAGGCTTAAAGATGCGATTCCAGTTGTTCATTTCGCGGCGCCCTCCTTCTTCTTCGTCTTGGCGATGCCCAGACGGTCCTGACGGGTCAGGATCTCAATGTAGGGAACCAGCAGGTTCATCAGCAGGATGGCGAAGGAGACGCCCTCGTTCATCGTGCCCAGGAACCGAATGGCGCAGGTAATGACGCCCAGGCCCAGGCCAAAGACGATCTTGCCCTTGGTGGTGGTGGGAGAGGTCACATAGTCAGTGGCCATGAAGAAGGCGCCCAGCATCAGGCCGCCGGAGAGCAGCTGATAGATGGGGTCCCGGCCGGAGACCAGGGAGAGCACCGCCACAGTGGCCAGATAGGTGACCGGGATGGTGGGGCTGATGACCTTGGTGGCGATCAGGTACAGGCCGCCCAGCAGCAGGGTCAGCGCGCAGGTCTCGCCCAGGACGCCGCCGTGGTTGCCCAGCAGCAGGGTCACATAGTCGATGCCCTCAGAGGAGGCCAGCGGGGTGGCGGTGGAGGTGGCGTCCGCCGGGAAGCCGTAAGTAGACATCCGGCTGGCAAAGCCCATGGCCAGGGCGATGCGGCCCACGATGGCGGGGTTGGCAAAGTTATAGCCCAGGCCGCCGAAGAGCTGCTTGACGATCACGATGGCGATGAAGGCGCCCACAACGGCCATCCACCAGGGCAGCGTGGCCGGCAGGTTGAAGGCCAGGAGCATACCGGTGACCACCGCAGAGAAGTCGCTGATGGCCACCTCGCGGCCCACCAGCTTGCAGTACAGGTACTCAAAGATCACACAGGCCGCCACAGTCACCGCGGTCAGGATCAGGGAGTTGATCCCGAAGATGATGACGGAGGCGATCAGCGTGGGCACCAGAGCGATGCAGACCCGCTGCATGATCTTTTGGGTGCTGTCCACGCTGGTGATATGGGGTGCGGCAGTTACGATCAACTTATTGTCCATCACTTCTTACCTCCATTCTTCATCATGATCTTCGCCAGGGCGATGGAGGGGGCCAGAGGCCGCTTGGCGGGGCAGACGAAGGAGCAGGTGCCGCAACTCATGCACAGGTCGGCGTTCAGCTCCTGGAGCAGTTCCACATTGCCGTTGTCGTACGCCTTCACGATGTCCTTGGCCGCCAGACCCAGGGGACAGGCATTGACGCACCGGCCGCAGTGGATGCAGTTGGTCTTCTTCGGCAGGCGGGCCAGTTTCTCAGAGAAGGCCAGGACGGCGTTGTTGTTTTTCAGGATGGGCTGGGACAGGTCGGCTACACAGGTGCCCATCATGGGGCCGCCGTACAGTACCTTGCCCGGCTGGGCGGTCAGACCGCCGCAGAAGTCCAGCAGTTCCTGAATGGGGGTGCCGATCAGGACCTCCACGTTCTTGGGCTCTTTGACGATGTCCCCGTCCACCGTCAGGCGCTTGGTGGTCAGGGGCATACCGGTCTCCAGATACTTGGAGACGAAGGCCACGGAGGTAACGTTCATCACGATCACGCCCACATCGGAGGGCAGACCGGGGAATGGGACCTCGCGGCCGGTGCAATTCTCAATCAGCACCTTCTCAGCGCCCTGGGGGTAGCGGCAGGGCAGCTGCTTGACCTCGATGCCGGGCGCGTCGATGGCGGCCTTCATCTTGGCGATGGCCTCGGGCTTGTTGCCCTCGATGCCGATGATGCACTTGGGAATGTTCAGATACTTCATCACTGCCTTGATGCCGCCCAGCACATGGTGGGTATCCTCAAGGAAGCAGCGGTTATCCGAGGTGATATAGGGCTCACACTCGGCGCCGTTGATGAGCAGTGTGTCGATCTCGTCCAGGTTCTTGGGGGACAGCTTCACCGCCGTGGGGAAGCCGGCGCCGCCCAGACCCACCAGGCCGCTGGCCCGGATGGCGTCCACAAAGGACTTGTAATCCGTCACCTCAGGGGGGGCAATGGCGGGGTCCACCTTCTGCTCGCCGTCGGGCACGATGACCACAGCGGTCTGGGTCGCGCCGTTGGGGGCGGTGATGGTGGTGATCTCAGAGACCGTACCAGAGACGCCGGAGTGGATGTCAGAGGACACAAAGCCCCCGGACTTTCCGACGATGGTGCCTACGTACACCTGATCGCCCTTGGCCACAGCCGGAGACGCCGGAGCGCCGATGTGCTGGCCCATGGACAGGACGATCTTGGACGGAAGCGGCATCGCGACCGTCTCAAGGTTGGAAGTTCTCTTCTCGTGAGGAACTCCCGCGCCTTGCGCAGAGCGTTTGAGAAATTTACTCATTCGGATTTCAACCTCCCTATACTGCAATCGCTGGGGAAATAGTCGCATTTTTTCTGCCGGCGCTCTGACGCCCGCGGAGCACAGCTGGAACATCCTCGGCGTCCCGCGCCCGGATCCTTCAGCTGCGTTCCGGGACTCCTGTCCCCGGCTCTCTCTCAGCCCTCCCTAACTTTGACGTTCCAAAGGTAATTTTTCTGCCTGCATGGGGCCTGCACGACGCAACAAAGCCCGCCGCCCCCCTTCTGAGCCTGAACAGAAAGCAGGGACGCCGGTCCGCACGCAGGGACGGACGGCCGAAGGCTTCCACAGGAGGCGGAGACAGGCACAGCCTGTCCCCTCTCCCGGCCTACGGCTGCCGGAACTGTTCCAAACGGAACGGTTCATTGGTGTTTATCATACACCCATTTTCATAAAAATGCAATCATTCTTTTCGGAGATTGCATGGAATTCCACTCAGAAACTTCCAGCTGTCCGGCTGCACAGGCAGACAAAAGGGGCGCGCGCCCCTCCCGGAGCGCGCGCCGCCCATGCATCGATTCAATTTGCTTCGGAACCTCGGTCAGCAGCAGCCGCCGCAGTTATTTCCACAGCCGCAGCCGTTCCCGCAGCCACAGGAATTCCCACAGCCCCCGCTGTTCCCACAGCAGCAGCAGAGGATGATGATCAGCACGATGATCCACAGGCAGCCTCCGCCGCCCCAGCTGTTATTGCAGCACCCCATATTGAAGTACCCCCTGAAGATGAAGATTTGAGGCGGCGCTGCGCCGCGCTCAAACTATCCTATGTCAGAGGCGGGAAAGGGTTACAGATAGAGGCTGCTGAATTTCATCAGAATGGCTGCCACCTCGGCCCGGCTGGCTGGATCCGCCGGTCGGAGAGTCCCCTCACCCGACGGAACGATCAGCCCCGCCGACACTGCCCAGGAGACTGCGTCCCGGGCCCAGCCGGCCACCTGTCCTCCGTCCCCATAGATGGACAGGTCCGCCGTGCCGGTGGGGGTCAGCTTCAGATACTGCCGGGCAAAGCTGTGGAGCATCACCAGGATCTGCTGCCGGGTGACGCTCTGCTCCGGGGCGAAACTCCCATCCCCCATGCCGGCCGTCACCCCCTGGACATAGCCCCACCGCACGAAGGGGGCGTACCAGCTTCCGTCGGCCACATCGGTGAAGGAGGCGTCGGCCGCGTTCAGCTCCCCTTCCGGGGAGCCCGCCAGGCGGTAAAACACCGTCACCAGCATGGCCCGGTTCATGGTGGTCCCCGGACTGAAGCGGTCGGCGCTCATCCCGGAGAACAGGCCGTTCCCGTACACATACTCCACCGCGGACTGGAACCAGTCCCCCTGGGCCACATCCACAAAAGGCATTGGGTCCCCTCCGCCCGGCTCATAGCCGTAGCTCCCCTGGAGCCCCAAATACATCGCCCCGGAGCGCACCGAGATCACGGCGGAGGTGTCCTCCCCCGCCAGATAGCGGTGCCCCGGCGTCAGCTTGCTCCCGGAGGGGATCTCCACCCCCTCGGTCACGTCGATGAACGCGCCGCTGTGGATCACCTCTCCCGTCCCGGCCATGGCCAGCACTCCGGAGCCGGCGGGCAGGGTCAGAGTATCCCCCTGGTGGAAGGTGCGGCTGCGCAGGTCGGCGCTGTACAGGCCGCCGCCCCCGCCGCTCTCCCCCTGACTCTGGGCCAGGGCCTGGTCATAGGTGGACTGGAGGGCGCTGTTCATCCGCTCCTCCATCTGGGTCTGGGCCTTGGGCAGGAAGATCTCATTCAGCTCACGCAGGGAGATCAGGCTGTCCCCGCCGCTGAGGGCCAGGGCCCCGCCGCTGAGGACCGCCGCCAGGATGCCGCCGCTGAGCAGCAGTCTTGCTGTTTTCCGTCTCATGTCTGTTCCTCCCCGTCCTCTCCGTCCTCCCGCTGGGAGATCATATAGCTGAGGGCCAGCAGGCTGTCGGAGAAGTGGACGCTCTCCACCACCACATCCGCCCCCGGGAAGGAGACCTCATAGTTGGTAAAGTTCCAGATCCCCTGGACGCCGGCGGCCACCAGCCGCTCGCCCATCACCTGGGCGGCAGACTTGGGCACCGTGAGCAGCCCCACGCTGGCAGGGTGCTCCGCCAGGAAGGCCTCCAAAGTATCCGCGTGATAGACGGGGACGCCGGCGATCTGGGTGCCCACCGTCCCCTCCTGCACATCAAAGGCGGCCAGGAGCTGAAAGCCGTTGTTGGAAAATTTGAAATTCTCAATGAGGGCCCGGCCCAGGTTGCCCGCCCCCAGCACGACAATGGTGTGTCCCCGGTTGATCCCCAGGATCTCGCCGATCTGCCCCTTGAGCACGTCCACCTTGTACCCGTATCCCTGCTGCCCAAAGCCGCCGAAGCAGAACAGGTCCTGGCGGATCTGCGATGCAGTCAGCCCGATGGATTTCCCAAGGGCGCTGGAAGAGATCCGCACGATCCCCTTCCGCTGAAGCTCTGAAAGATGGCGGTAGTAACGGGGCAGGCGGCGGATCACTGCGGTGGAAACCTTTACGTTCCGCTTCATGCACACCCTCCGTTCCCGAAAAAAATGGTCCTATGGAACGGAATACAGTTTACCCGATGTGGGCCGGGATGTCAAATCCTCCTATGGGGAAATCCCAAAAAAATCGCGGAGGTCCCGTTTTCACGGGTCCCTCCGGTCACATCATGCGCAGCATCTCCTTCTTCAGACGGGCGATGATCCGCTTCTCCAGCCGGGAGATATAGGACTGGGAGATCCCCATCACGTCCGCCACCTCCTTCTGGGTGCGCTCCTCCCGCCCGTCCAGCCCGAAGCGCATGGTGATGATCCTCCGCTCCCTGGGCTCCAGGCTGTCCATGGCCCGGCGCAGCAGCTGCCGGTCCACATCGGCCTCGATGGGCCGCATAACCAGGTCGCTCTCCGTGCCCAGGATGTCGGACAGGAGCAGCTCGTTGCCGTCCCAGTCGGTATTCAGGGGCTCGTCAAAGGAGAGCTCCGTCTTTTGCGACGAGGTCTTGCGCAGATACATCAGGATCTCGTTCTCAATGCACCGGGAGGCGTAGGTGGCCAGCTTGATGCTCCTGGCGGGCTGATAGGTGCCCACCGCCTTGATCAGGCCGATGGTCCCAATGGAGATCAGGTCCTCAATGTTGATCCCCGTATTCTCAAACCGCCGGGCAATATAGACCACCAGGCGTAGGTTGTGCTCGATCAGCGTCTTGCGGGCCTCCTCATCCCCCTGCTCCAGACGGGCGATGGCCGCGGCCTCCTCCTCCCTTGGCAGCGGGGTTGGAAGGGTGTCGCTCCCGCCGATGTACATCACCTTGCCGGGGGAGCACAGCCCCAGCCGGGTCAGCAGTCCGGCCAGGCGCTCCGCCAGCACGCTCCAAATCTTCATCCCCATTCCCCTTTCACTTTGCTGTCACTCCGCCCCCACCAGCACGCGGTAAGCACCTCCATCGGACACCGGCGTGGGGGACAGGGCGGCCAGCATAGGCCCCCTGTCCTCCTCCCCCACCTGCACCCGGTCCATCCGCAGCGCCAGCAGCAGCCCCCGCTCCACCCCCACTGCCCGGTAGGGCAGCAGGCGGAACCGCAGCCGCCAAGGTCCGTCCTCCAGCCGCTCCAGCACCCCCGCCGGGTCCCGCAGCTCTGCCGGACCGGGCCGGAGCCCCGGTGGAAGCAGCTCCTCCAGGCTGTCCGCCTCCGCCACCAGCACAGGCCGGCCGGTGGCCGGATCGGTGAGTGTGTTGCCCGTATCCACCAGGCCGGTGAGCTCCACCTGCCGCTCCCCCAGGGTCAGGCGCACCCGGGTCAGCTCCCCGGAGGGGCCGCCGTGCCGCCCGATCCCCCGAAACACCAGGGTCAGCAGGCCATAGCAGCCTGCCGCCGACAGCAGTACGATCTTCAGATCCATCCCGGAGTACAGCACGCCGCCCCCCAGGGCCAGCCTCTGTCCCCCCAGCAGCTCCACCGCCAGCACCCCGCCCCCAAAGGCGCAGGCCAGGGCCAGGAAAATCAGCACCTGGCGCAGCAGCCTTCTGCTCCGCCAGAAGGCCAGCAGCACCATCAGCACCGCCGCCGCCCCCCGGCACAGGGGCCGGGCCAGAAAGCCCATCCCCGGCAGAAAGATGGCCACCGCGTACAATCCGCCCAGGACAGCCCCCAGGGCGAAGCGCAGCCGGGCCAGGGGCTCCCCCGCCAGCCGGGCCGAGGCCAGCAGCAGCAGGTAGTCCACCATCGTGTTGAGCAGAAACAGCGTGTCCACATAGATGACTGTCACCCCCGGCCCCTCCTCTCCATCTCCGGGCCGCAGCCCGTTTGCCTGTCCCCATTATAGGGCTCCCGGCCAACGAAACCAGTCAGAATCCGTTGTCCTGTTCCACAGAATTTTCCCATCCTTCAACCCAATTCTTGACAATATCGTGCCTCGATATTATAATGGGAACAGATAATATCGCGATACGATATTGCAAGGAGGGGTTCCGGTGGGAGGCAAGGACCGCGGTCCGCTGACTGAACCGATGTTCTATGTCCTCATGTCCTTTTTGAAGCGGGATATGTGCGGCACGGAGATCACAGAATTTGTCGCCCGCAAGACGCGGGACCGGGTCCGGCTGGGGCCGGGCACGCTGTATACCCTGCTGGGCAAGTTCCAGGAGGAGGGCCTGATCCAGGAGACCGAGGTGGACGGCCGGAAGCGGACCTACCGCCTCACCGGGAAGGGAAGGGCCGTCTTTCAGGAGGAGCTGGACCGGCTGAGGGCCTGTCTGAACGACGCGGAAGAGGAGATCTGACCCGGCGGAAGCGCCGGATGATGCAGAAAGGAGCGTTTTATGAAACAGCAGAGAGACTTTGTGACAAAACGAGCGCCTGTCAGCGTCCTGGATCTTCCGGGCATGGAGCGCTGGCTGTCCGACATGGCCGCCCGGGGCTTTTTCTGGAGCGGCAGGCCAACTTCTCCACCCAGTCTTTCCGCTTCCGCCGGGGAACGCCCCGGAATGGCCGCCGCTACCGCCTGTGTCCCGCCAAATATGGGGATACCGCCCCCTCTGAGGAGCTGCTGGAGCTGTACGCTGACCAGGGCTGGCAGTATGTGGTATGCGCCGGCAGAGGCACCATCTGTGTCCACGTCTTTTTTCACGACGATCCCGCCGCGCCGGAGCCCTTCACCGACACCGACAGCCTGATCTATGCTCTGCGCACCCCCATCCGCCGGGGCTTTGCCACCCTACTTTTTTCCGGATACCTTTTGTTCCACGCCATCACACGGCTCTCTTGGGGGCTGGACCGGGGCCCGATCTATCGCCTGGAAGCAATTGGATTCTACGTCCCGATCTGTATCTGCTTCTTCCTTCTGCTCATGGACCGCGGGGTCAATCTGGCCGCACTTCTGCTCTTCCGGCGCCGCCTCAGGCAGGAAAAACAACCCCCACTCCCCTATTCCGCCACTCTGTTCCGTGCTCAGACGGTACTGGAAGCCTTCATTGTCCCCCTGTTTCTCTTTATCCTGTTCTCCTTTGGATTTTCCACCCTATCCTCCCGCTCCGATCTGCCGCTGACCAACTGGGACCCGGACTTTCCTCTGCTCACCCTGGCCGAGGTGGATGGCGGGGACGGCTGGACACCCGACGAAAACCAGACACCCGACGAAAACCGGACAGCCGGCCCTCAGGGCTGGCCGGACAGCTTTCCCCCGCCCCCTCCCTCCGCGTTCCATACGGTCACCTGTAATGATGTGGATATTGACCGCTCCCTCGTCCGAACCCGGTATTTCATCGACCAGAGCGGTTCCGGGGCACGGGGCCGCGCCTCCATGGAGATCCATTATTTCATCGACCCGACTGCCCGCTCCGCCCAAAGTCTACTGGAGGGACTGGAACAGGCCGCCCTGACCGGGGACGGCTATTACAGTCAACTCCCCGCCTCCCTCCCCTTCCAAGAGGCCGCCGTCCCGGGGGCAGAGGCCTTCCGCTTCCGCAGGGACGGGATCCACTGGGAGATTCTGGCTCAGAAGGACAGGCGCGCCCTGCTCCTCTCCTACGAGGGCAGCCGGGACCTGTCCCAGTGGTTCCCGCAGATTGTCCAACTGCTCACACAAACAAGCGAACCATAAGGAGGTCCGCCCGATATGAAGCAGCATACCGCAGTTCGATTTCCTCCGGTGAGCGGCTATGACATCCCCGGCCTGGAGCGCTGGCTCCAGCGCATGGCCGCCCGTGGGATGCAGTTTTCTATGACGCTGGGGCCCTTTACCCTGTTCCTCCCGGCAGAACCCACCTCCCTCCGCATCCATTTGGAGCCCGCCCGGACAAAGATTGCAGAGGACGATCCGGAGATCATCGGCCTGTACGAATCTGCCGGGTGGACACATCTGGGAGACTTCCGCAAAAACTTCTATGTGTTCGCCACCCCGGAGCCGGACGCACAGGCCCACACAGATCCCCAGGTGCTGAGCTATGCGCTCCGCCGCTTTTTCAGGCAGAAGCTGCTGGGAGGCGCAGGGCTGGCCCTCCTCAATTTCCTGATCTTGAGTTTTTTCTACTCCTCCCGGTTTACGGATCCCACCTACCTCCGCTTTTATTGGGCAGAGCTTTTAGCAGGCGATCTCCTTCCCTGGCTCCTGGCCCTGCAGGGCATGGGACTGACCGACCTCTCCTATCTGCTTGGCCTGTTCTCCCTGTGGAAATTCCGGCGGCAGATCCGGCACGATCTTCCCATCACCACTCCACCGGCCAGCAGGCTGGCCGGCGTGCTCTCCGCCCTCGCTGTTCTCCCTCTCGTGCTGGTGGCGGCAGAGTTTACCTTTCGCTACTTCACCCACGGCTATTTCCCCTATGATCTGGCCGGCTCCGGCTTTGTCACCATGGCTGAGATCGAAGGGCCGGAGTTCCGGCCCACTGGAGATACCATGTACAACATGGACTACATCTCCCACGGCGACAGCCCCCTCACCCCGGAGAACTGGTACTACCAGCAGTGGGAGTCCAACCGGGTCTTTGGCTCCGGCGGCTCCCTGGCTGACATCCCCCATCTGGAGATCAACATCACCCGCTATCTGCTCCCCGCCGTGGCGGAGCGGCGGGCCTGGGAGTGGCGCTCCTGGGGCGGACATGAGGACTATCAGGCTCTGGAGCCCGCCCACGGTCTGGAGGAGATCTGGTACTACCAAAACGAGCGAAATCCAGGCTTCTGTTACCTTATCCTCCGGAAAGGCGGCCTCGTCATGCGGGTGGAGTACGAGGGCTCCAAGGACCTGACCCAGTTTCTCCCCCGGTTCGCCCAAATGCTGGACACCCTTTGACCGCTGAAAGGAGGTCATCCCTGTGAAACAGAGAGAAACACTGATCCGGAAGATCATCCCCGTGGAGCTCTTCGACATGGCCGGGCTGGAGCACTGGCTGTCCGACATGGCGGCCCAGGGCCTCCACCTGGTAAAGCTGAACCACGACACCGCCCGGTTCCGCCGGGGCGAGCCGGTCCCCGGCGTCCGCTTCGGGCTGGAGATCACCGGCGTTTCGGACATCGACCGGGAGCGCAACGCCGCCTATCAGGAGGCGGGCTGGACCTATGTGACCACCCTCCGGAACCTGTATTATGTCTACCGGACGGAGCGGGTGGACGCCCCGCCCCTCCACACCGACCCGGCGCTCCAGAGCCAGCAGTGGAACAAGCTGTACCGCTCGGCCCGCCGGGGCTTTGTCCGGGATGTGTTCCTCCTTGTGCTGGCGGCTGTTCTGACCGCCCTCCTGCTGGAGGATACGCCCATCCTCCATCTGCTGACCACCTCCGCCGTCCCCCTGATCCTCTATGGGCTCTATCAGCTGTGCTCCCTGCCCGCCGCCTGGGCCGAGGTGCAGGACCTGTCCAGGCTGGTGCGCCGCCTGGAGGCGGGCGAGCCCATGGACCACCGCGCCCCCTATCCCCGGCGGCGGCTCGTCCCCCTGCTGTCCTTCGCGCTGTGTGTGCTTCTGATCGTCCTGCTGGTCCTTCCCCGTTATATCCTGCCCTTCCTGGGGGGCGGCAGGAGGCCCATCGGCGAAGTGTCGGACTTCTCTCCCCTCTCTCTGGCGCAGGTGGAGGGGCAGGGCTACCGCCCTTATGAAATGGAGGATCCCGACCAATCGGACTACTTCCATTACAGCCGAAGGAACCACTATCTGCTGTGCTGGAACCAGTGGGAGGTATTTCAGGCCGGACAGGCGGACCTGGCCGGAAAGCTGAACTGGATGCAGATCGACTGGTACGACATCCCCGCCCCCCTGTCCTTCCTGTCAGCCCCCTTGGCTGAGGAACTGCTTTCCAAGTCCATGAAACTGGATGAGGACATCTGGTGGACCGATCAGGAGGGCGGGACCTGGCAGGTATCAAAACACGCTGATCCCCGTGTGAAGTTCTTATCCACAGCCCGAAAGGAGCGGACCCTGTTCCAGACCGCAGCTGCCGCCACAGGCGGTCAAGTCGTCCTGGTCCGCTACACCGGACACGGGGACCTGTCTGAGTATCTGGAAGACATCATCCAAATGGCGGAGGGCGGAACATCCTGAATGGCCGTTTTCTTCCGCGATATGACTGATTGGGAGTGAGTTTTATGTCAATGATCCGAAAAATCATCCCCGTCTCTCTGTACGATATCCCCGGGCTGGAGGGCTGGCTGGAGGAGCAGGCCAGCCAGGGCCTGTTTCCTACCAGCCTGGGCTCCTGGGCCGTTTTCGAGGACCGGGGCCTCCCCGGCACCCGCTTCCGGCTGGACCCCTTCGCCAACCGGACCGGCGAGGGGCTGGAGCCCACAGAGGAAAAGCTGGAGCTGTACCGGCAGGCCGGGTGGGAGTATGCCTTCCGGGTGGGCCGGGCCTATTTCCTGTTCTACACCACGGACCCACAGGCCCCTGAGCTGTTTTCTGACCATCAGAGCCAGGGGCTGTCCCTGAACCGGCTGGTCAAGGACCTTCGCTCCTACCGCAGACGGAAGATTGTGCTGTGGAGCCTGCTTGGTGTCCTGTTCCTGGGCTATTCATACGATGTACAGCCGGACCATTTCGTCCGCCTGCCCCTGATCCTGCTCCAACTCTTTAATCCGGTTCTGCTGTTCTTTCTGACCGGTCTATGCTTTTACTCCCTCCCCATCGACCGCCGGGACCGCAAGACCCTGTTCGCCACCTACAACGCTCTGAAGGAGGGGCTTCCGCTGCCCCCGTCACCGGGACCCAGCAGAAGGATCGTCCGGGAGAACATCGCCGCGCTGATATTGTCCCCTGTTCTGGTACCGCTGGTCCTGTACCTCCAATTTGGGGATGGCCGGCTGACCACCAGGCCGGTGGCGGAGTTCTCATCCCCATACATCTCCCTGTACGATCTGGAGCAGGTCCCCCTGGGCCCCTATGAAACCATATACCGGAACAACTCCGGGCTGAACAGCGAAAATGTGGCCCGCCGGTCCTGCTCCCTCCTGGCCCCGGTGTGGTACAAGGTCAGCCAGGATCTGGACGCCCTCCAGCCGGGGCGAAAGCCGTCCACCTTTTCCCCCGATCCCCACGGGGGCGAGTACACCTACTCCCCCAGCCTGGACATGACCTATTTCCACACCCTCCCAATTTTAGCCCGGCCGGTGGCGCGGGCCCAGCTGGACAGCTACCGCCTGGTCAACCTGTACTGGAGCTATGAGGAGGTGGACTGGCCGGGCGCCGACTTTGTCATCCTGGCCACCGTAGAGGATAACCCCTGGCAGATGGCGGCGGTGGGCCGGGGCGGCCGGGTGGCGGTATACCAGTACGCCGGGGTGGAGAAGCTGTCCGACCACCTGGACCTGCTGGCCGACCTGGTATCCGGATCCATATAGACAGCAAAAAGCCCGGCATCCGCCGGGCTTTTTGCATATACCAAGGCAGCCCATCCCGAACTGGGACGGGCTGCCTATACTTACTTGTGCTGCTGGTCCCGCTCCCAATCCGGGATCTGCTTGGCCTGCTCATACAGGCGGACATAGCTGTCGTGGCGGCTCTTGGGGATCTCCCCCGCCTTCACCGCCGCCAGCACGGCACAGCCCTTCTCCTTGACATGGGCGCAGTCCTGAAACTGGCACCGGTCCTGATAGGGGGCAAACTCCCGAAAGCGTCCCGCCAGCTCCTCCTTCCGGCACAGCTCCATCCGCTCCGTGTCAAAGGAGGAAAACCCCGGCGTGTCTGCTACCATGGCCCCGCAGGACAGGCGGATCAGCTCCACATGGCGGGTGGTGTGCCGTCCACGGCCCAGCTTCTCGCTCACATCTCCCGTCTCCAGCGAGACACCGGGCTTCAGAGCGTTCAAAATGCTGGATTTTCCAACGCCGGAGTTGCCTGTAAAGGCAGATACCTTTCCAGAAATCAGCTCCCGGAGCCGGTCCAGTCCCTCCCCCGTCTCGGCGCTCACCTGAACGGTCAGGAAGCCGGCCTGCTCATAGATGGCGGCCAGCTCACCGCCGGAGGCCAGGTCGCACTTGTTGATGCACACAATGCTCTCACAGTGGTTCCCCTCCGCAATGGCGATGACCCGGTCGATGAGGAAGGGATCGGTCACCGGGATCGCCTGGGAGGCCACGATCACCAGCTGGTCGATGTTGGCCACCGCCGGACGCTGAAACTGGTTTTTTCGGGGCAGGATGGCGTCAATGGCCCCCTGTCCGTTGTCCAGAGGAGTGAACTCCACCCGGTCCCCCACCAGGGGCGTGACCTTGGCGTGGCGGAGCTTCCCCCTCCCCCGGCAGGCAGTGAGGGAGGTCCCATCGTCCACATAGTAGAAGCCGCTGAGGGCCTTTCGGATGATCCCCTCCATCATTCGGCCTCAAAGTCCACGGTCTTGGTGCTGTACGCGCTCCCGTTCACCAGGAGGGTGAACTCCTCCGTCCCGGAGCCGCTCACGGTGACCTCCACCGCCACCTCCAGGTTGGTGTCCTTCTCCTCCGGACCCCATACCGTATTACCACTGCTGTCGATCACCTGGACGCTGACGATCTCACCCGAATCGGGCAGATTAAAGGTGATCGTCTTGGAGTTCTGTTGGCTTCCCCCGGCAGAACCGGTGCTGATGATGATATTCACCTTGGTCCCCGGGGCTACCTCGTCCTTGGGCTCCACGGACTGGAACCAGACCTGCCCGGCGGGCATATCACTGCTGGAGTGGTCCACGGTGCCCACCGTCAGGCCAAGACCCACGATGGCCTTCTCCGCCTGCTCCTGGGTCATCCCCCGCAGATCGATCATGGGGACGGTCTCCTCCTCCTTGCCCAAGCTGATGGTGAGGTAGATCTTGGTCCCCTCGGTGAGGGGCTGATCCTTAGCGGGGATGGTGGAGATCACAGAGTCCTTGGGGATGTGGTCGTCATAGTCGGTACGGGAGGTGAAGTCGATGTCAAACTCTCCCAATCCGTTCAGCTGGGACAGGGCGCTCTGGAGAGGCACATTGGTCAGATCGGGCATCAGCACCTCGTCCGCAGGTCCGGAGCTGACCGTGACCCGGATGGTCCCGCTGCTGCTCACCAGGCTGTTTGCCCCGGGATCCTGGTCCAGGATGGTGCCGGCGGGCTTTTCACTCACCGCCTCCCCGGCCTGCTCCAGGGTAAATTCCCCAAGCAGCTCCTGATCGTTCTTGGCCTGGTCAAACATCATGCCCACCACCGAGGGTACCCGGATGGAGTTCTGGTTCGGACCCAGCGTGTCGGAAAAGAGCGAGGAGAACAAAATGAACATCAGCGCCCCGACAAAGATCAGGATGGCGGCCACCGCGCCAATGATGGGCCAGTTGGGCCGGCGGCGGGGTTCCTCCTCCACCTCCTTATCCTCCTCCCAACGGCGGCCGGAGGAGGTCCCGCGGGAACGCCCAGCACTGCTGTGGTCCAGCTCCCGCCGTCCGCCGGTCCGGACAGCGTTCACCTGGGCGGTGTTGAGGATCTGAGTGCGCTCTCCATCGTCCAAAAAGTCTCCCGGCAGGTCGCCGGGGCCATAGTCCAAATTGATGTTGGGGTTTTTCCGAAACTCCTCCAGGTCGGCCAGCATGGCGTCGGCGGAGGGGTAGCGGTTGTCCGGATTGGGGGCCATGGCCCGCATGGTAATGGCCTCCAGCGCCTCCGGGATGGAGGGGTCGATCTCCCGGGGGGAGAGCGGGATGGAGTTGATATGCTGGATGGCTACCGAGACCGGGGTGTCCCCCTCAAAGGGCAGGCGTCCGGTGATCATCTCATACAGGACCACGCCGGCGGAATACAGGTCGGAACGGGCGTCGATGTGACTGCCCCGGGCCTGCTCCGGCGAGATGTAGTGCACCGAACCCAGGGCCTCCTGGGTCAGGGTGCTGTGCCCCCCGGAGGCCACCCGGGCGATGCCGAAGTCGGCCACCTTCACACTGCCGTCCCGGAGGACCATAATGTTGTGGGGCTTGATGTCCCGGTGGATGATCCCCCGGCTGTGGGCGTGTCCCAGTGCCTTGACGATCTGGGTGATGAAGTGGAGGGCCTCCCGCCAGTTCAGCTTATTCCCCTTTTTCTGCATATACTGCTTCAGGGTGATCCCGTCGATCAGCTCCATCACGATGTACTCAAAGTCGGAGGAGCGGCTCACGTCGTACACCGCCACGATATTGGGGTGGGACAGCATGGCCACAGCCTGAGACTCGTCGTGGAAGCGGCGGCGCAGCTCCGCATCCTGGACCAGGTCGTCCCGCAGGATCTTCACCGCCACCAGGCGGTTGAGCCGGTGGCAGCGGGCCTTGTACACCCGGGCCATCCCGCCCACGCCGATCAGCTCCAGGATCTCGTATCGGTTGTCGAGTAATTTACCAATGTACTGATCCATGGTAAATTTTCTCCTTTCCATACAGGTTGGCTCGGACCGGCCGGTCCGGCGCAGCGCGGAGGCTCAGCACTGGATCAGGACGGCCGTCACGTTGTCCGGCGCGCCCCGGTGCAGGGCGATCTCCAGCAGGCGGCGGCAGCAGGTACACGCCTCGCCTCCGTGGACCACCTCATAGAGCAGCTCCTGCTCCGACACCACATTGCTCAGCCCATCGCTGCACAGCAGCAGATAGTCCCCCGCCGCCAGCGGCTGGCGGAACACATCGGCCCGCAGCTCCGGCTCGGCCCCCAGGGCCCGGGTGATCAGGTTTTTATGGGGATGGGTGCGGGCCTGCTCCCGGGTGAGCTCTCCCCTCTGGACCAGGTCCTCCACCAGGGAGTGGTCCCGGGTCACCCGGACGATGCCGCCCTCCTCCGACAGGTGGTAGGCTCTGCTGTCCCCCTCATTGAGGATCAGGGCCTCCTCCCCATCGGCCAGGGCGGCCACCAGCGTGGTTCCCATCCCGGCGCAGCTCTCCTCCCCGGCGGCCCGCTGAAAGATCCGGCGGTTGGCCAAGGCGGCTGCCGCCTTCAGGCTGTCCAGGGTGCGCGCCCCCTCCTCCTCCGCCAGGAACTCGTCCATAATAATATCCACCGCCATCGTACTGGCGACATTGCCCGCCCGGGCGCCGCCCATCCCGTCGCAGACCAGGGCCAGCACCCGCCCGTCAGGCAGCACCTGATGGGCAAAGGCGTCTTGATTCTGCTCCCGGATCACGCCCCGGTCGGTGATTCCCCAAACATTCATGGCAGTTCGTCCTCTTTCCCGCCGGTCCTCCGGCTGTCTCCCCCGGTCCGCTCCCGGCGGGGCTCTGTCTCCTGCATCGCCTTCCGCCGCAGCTGGCCGCAGGAGGCGTCGATGTCGCTCCCCAGCCGGCGCCGGACGGTCACGGTGACCCCGTGGCGCTCCAGGCGCTTCTGGAAGGCCGCCACCCGGCGGCTGGGCTTCAGGGGGCTCTCCTCCACGTCGTTGAGGGGGATCAGGTTCACATGGCCCGGCATCCCCTTCAACAGGCCGGCCAGCAGATCCGCCTGCCGGTCCGAGTCGTTCACCCCGTCGATCATGGCGTATTCATAGGAGATCCGCCGCCCAGTGGTCTGAAAATACCGGCGGCAGGTGTCCATCAGCTTCTCCACCCCCACCGAGCGGTTGACCGGCATGATCCGGGACCGCGTCTCGTCATCCGGGGCGTGAAGGGAAACAGACAGTGTTAATTGTAACCCATACTGGGCCAGCTTGTCAATTTGTTCCGTCAGGCCGCAGGTGGACAGGGAGATATGCCGCATCCCGATGTTCAGCCCCTCCGGGTGGTTCACCAGGGTGAGGAACTTCATCACCGTCTCAAAATTGTCCAGCGGCTCCCCAATCCCCATGAGCACGATGTTGGAGATGGGGGCCCCGCTGTCCAGCTGGGTGAACAGCACCTGGTCGATCATCTCCGCCGGCGTCAGGTTCCGCACCTTTCCCGCCAGGGTGGAGGCGCAGAAGGCGCAGCCCATGCGGCAGCCCACCTGGCAGGAGATACACACGGTATTCCCGTGCTGATAGCGCATGAGCACTGACTCCACACAGTTGCCGTCGGACAGCTCCCACAGGTATTTGATGGTGCCGTCCAGCCGGGACACCTGCTTTCTGGCCACCTGGGGAGGCGTCAGGAAGGCCAGGGAGGACAGCTTCTCCCGCAGCGCCTTGGACAGGTCGGTCATCTCGTCAAAGGAGGAGACGCCCCGGTACAGCCAGTGGAAGATCTGCTTAGCCCGGAAGGCGGGCTCCCCCTGCTCCTTCAGCCAGGCGGTCAGCTCCTCCAGAGTCATGGATTTGATGTCGGTCACCGGTCACCCCTCCTTCCGCAGTCTGCACAGGTAAAATCCGTCCGTCCCGTAGACCTGGGGCCACAGGGTGAGCTGTCCCTCCGGGACCTCCCCCGCCGGTCCGGGGAGAGAGAAGCCCTCCCGGACAAACCCCGGATGCTCCTCCAAAAAGTGGTCGGTGACCGCCTGGTTCTCCCGGCGGAGGATGGTACAGGTGGAGTAGAGCAGCACCCCGCCCGGCTTCACATAGGCGCAGGCATTGTCCAGAATGGCGCTCTGGACCGCCGGCAGGGAGGCCAGCGGCTCCGGGTCCTTATAGCGGATGTCCGGCTTTTTCCGGATCACCCCCAGCCCGGAGCAGGGCGCGTCCACCAGCACCAGGTCGAATCCCCCCTCCCACTCTGTCCGGCGTACCTTGCCGTCGGCGGTGAGGGCCTGGACACAGGACAGGCCCAGCCGCTCCGCCCCACGGTGGATCAGGGTCTTTTTGTGGGGATGGAGGTCGCAGGACACCACCTCGCCCCGGTCCTCCATCTGAATGGCGGCGGCAAAGGACTTGCCTCCGGGGGCGGCGCACACATCCAGCACCCGCATCCCCGCCGCCGCGCCGGAGGCCAGCACCGCCAGACGGGAGGCCGGATCCTGGATGTAGAACAGGCCCTTCTGAAAGGCCTCCAGCTCCTCCACGCTGCCGCTGCGGGAGAGGATCAGGCAGTTCTCCAGCCAGGGGTGGGGCTTTACCTCAACGCCCTGGGCCTCCAGGGAGGCGGCCACCTCCTCCGCCCCCGCCCGGACGGTGTTCACCATGGCGGTCATGGGGGGCTGGCTGTTGTTGGCCCGGAGGAACGCCGCCGCCCCCTCTGAGCCCAGTTCGTCCAGCAGCTCCTCTACCAGCCACGCCGGGTGGCTGTACAGCGTGCCGTAGTAGGCTGCCGGATCCTCCTGGGGGATGGTGGGCAGCTGGTCCAGACTGCGCTCCAGGCTCCGCAGGATGGCGTTCACCATCCCCGGGGCACGGGGATTTTTACAGTGGGCCCGGGTGAGGGCCACCGAGCGGTCCACCGCCGCGCTGTGGGGGATCCGGGTGAGGAACAGTATCTGATAGGCCCCCAGACGCAGGGCCTGGACCACCTTGCCCTCCATCCGCTTCAAGGGGATATTAGAAAATTTTCCAAGATAAAAGTCCAGAAGCAGCTTGTTCTGGAGCACCCCGAAGCACAGCTGGGTCGCCAGCGCTGCGTCCCGGCCGTCCAGCCCGGCCGCCGCCAGCTGCTTTTTCAGCGCGCCATCCGACCAGCCCCCCTGCCGCTCGCAGGTGTTCAGGGTCAGCAGCGCCGCCTCCCGTGCATCCATCCTGTTCTCCTCCTCTTAACAACTCACACATCTCTTCTCCGCCGGAGCAGCTTCCGCCCCCGCAGAGCCCCAATTCCTAACTCCTAATTCCTAATTCCCCAGCGGGTGCCCCCGGAGATAATCGGCGGCAGACATCCGCCGGGATCCAGGCGCCTGAAGCTCTGTAATGCGAAGCACCTTGCCATCTCCGCACAACACATCGATGCCGGCCTTTCCGCCGCCCAGCACTGTGCCTGCGGTCCCGGAGCGCTTCTCCTCCAGCACCTGGGAGCGGTACAGCTTCACCGCCTCGCCGCCCAGCACATCGGTGGACGCCCTGGGCCAGGCCATCAGGCCCCGGATCTGGTCGTGGATCTCCTGGGCGCTCCGGCTCCAGTCCACCGGGGACAGCTCCTTGGACAGCATGGGGGCAAAGGACACCCCATTTGGATCCTGGGGGGTCCGGGCGGCGGTCCCGGCCTCGATCTGGGCCACCGCCTCCACCAGAAGCGGGCCGCCCAGCTCCGCCAGCCTGGCATAGAGCATCTCCGCGTCCTCCTCCGGGTGGATGGGAGTGGCCGTCTGGAGGATGATGTCCCCCGCGTCCAGCTCCGCCGCCATGTGCATGATGGTCACGCCGGTCTCCTTCTCCCCGTTGAGGATGGCCCAGTTGATAGGGGCCGCCCCCCGGTACTTGGGCAGCAGTGAGGAGTGGACGTTGATGCACCCCTTGGGAGGCAGGGCCAGAATGTCATCCGGCAGGATCCGGCCATAGGCGGCCACTACGATCAGCTCAGGGGCCAGCTCCTTCAAAATGGCCAGCGCCGTCCCGTCCCGCAGCTTCTCCGGCTGGTAGACCGGGATGTCTCGCCCCGCAGCCTGATAGCTCAGGGCGCACTCCTTCACCGGAGTAGGCTTGAGCTTGTTCTGGTGCCGGCCCACCGGCTTATCCGGCTGGCTGAACACACCGCACACCTCATGTCCGGCCTCGATCAGCGCCTTGAGGGAGGGCACGGCAAACTGGGGCGTGCCCATAAAAACGATCCTCATTTCTCGTTTTCCTCCATCAGCTCGTCCAGCTCGTCGCTGTCATACAGCCGGTCGGTCAGTTCAGTATACAGGTGGCCGTCCAGGTGGGCCAGCTCGTGACAGAAGCACCGGGCCGTCAGGCCGGTCCCCTCCACCTCGAAGGCATTCCCGTTCCGGTCGAAGGCCCGCACCTTCACCCACTCCGGGCGCTTGACATAGCCCCACAGGCCGGGGACGGACAGACAGCCCTCCAGGCCGTTCTGCTCCCCCTCCTGGGCAAGGATCTCCGGGTTGACCAGCTCCATGGGCTCAAAGTTCTCGTCCATCACGATCACCGCCCGGCGCAGGATCCCCACCTGGGGGGCCGCCAGCCCCACCCCGTTGGCCTGGGCCAGCGTCTCCTTCAAATCGTCCAGCAGGTCCCACAGCTTCTGATCAAACTGGGTCACAGGATGGCACACCTTGCTCAGGGCAGGCTCCCCATCCTTCAAAATCTCACGAATCGACATTATGTTATCCTCCTTCGTTCTGGTCCTTGTTTTATTCTTGCCTTCCCTCTCAATAGGGGTTCAGATCCGCATACAGGGACACGCCCCGGTTCTCCCGGTCCTGGTGGGCCGCACGGAGCAGGGCGGCCAGCAGCTGCCTCAGGGCCCGGCTGTTTTGGGCCGTCAGGGTCAGCCGGTAGCGGTAGCGGTCGTTGATCTTGGCCACCGCCGCCGGGGCGGGCCCCAGCAGCTGCCACTCCTGATCCAGCTGTCCCAGCGCCCCCTCCAGTGCCTGACGGAACTGGACGCTTGCCCGCAGCACCGCCCCCTCATTCAGTCCGGAGGCCGTGATGAGGAACACATCCCGGAAGGGCGGCTCCCGGCGCAGCCGCCGCAGCTGGATCTCTGTGCGGTAAAAGCTGTCATAGTCCTGCCGGGCGGAGAAGCGGAGCACATCGTGCTCCGGCGTAAAGGTCTGGATCAGGGCCCGGCCGGTCTTTTCTCCCCGGCCCGCCCGGCCCACCACCTGGGTCAGCAGGGAAAAGGTGCGCTCCCCAGCCCGGAAATCGTCCACAAACAGGGCCTGGTCGGCCAGCACTACCCCGACCAGGGTCACATTTTCAAAGTCCAATCCTTTTGCCACCATCTGGGTCCCCACCAGGAAAGGGGCCTTCCCCCGGCGGAATTCCTCCAGAATGGCCTCGTGAGAACGGGCGGCGGTGACGGTGTCCGTATCCATCCGCAGCACCGGCGTCCCGGGAAAGAGCTCCTCCAGCTCCTCCTGGACCTTCTGGGTGCCCACCCCGATGAAATTCAGTTTTCCGCCGCAGTCCGGGCAGGCGGGCGGCAGGGGCTGGGAGTAGCCGCAGTAGTGGCACATCAGCCGGCCGTTGGCCGAGTGGTAGGTCAGCTTGACCGAGCAGCGGGGGCATTCCGGCACTGCGCCGCACTCCCCGCAGGACACCATGCGGCTGGCCCCCCGGCGGTTGAGGAACAGGATGGCCTGCTCCCCCCGGACCAGGGTGTCCTCCAGGGCCTGCTGAAGGGGGCGGCTGATGGCCCGTCCGTTTCCCGCCCGCAGCTCCTCCTTCATGTCCACCACCTGCACCTGGGGCAGGGCTCTGCGGTTGAAGCGCTCCTTCAGGGTGAACAGCCCACACCGCCCGGTCTGGGCGCTGTACATGGTCTCCACCGATGGGGTGGCCGAGCCCATCACCAGCAGTGCCCCGCTCTGGACGCAGCGGTACTTGGCCACGTCCCGGGCGTGGTAACGGGGGTTGTTCTCTGACTTATAGCTGGCCTCCTGCTCCTCGTCCAGGATCACCAGCCCCAGCTGCTCCAGCGGGGCGAACACCGCCGACCGGGTCCCAATGACCACCCGGGCCTCCCCTCTGCGGATGCGCTTCCACTCATCGTAGCGCTCCCCCGCCCGGAGTGAGCTGTGGAGCACGCCGATCTGCCCGCCGAAGTGGGCGGCAAAGATCCGCAGCAGCTGGGGGGTGAGGGCGATCTCCGGCACCAGTACCAGGGCGGTCCGGCCCCGGGCCAGGGTCTCCTGGATCAGGCGGAGGTACACCTGTGTCTTGCCGCTGCCGGTGACGCCGTACAGCAGAGCGGCTCCCGCCCCGGCGCGGCTCATGGCCTCCAGTCCCTGGAAGGCCCGTTCCTGCTCCTCGTTGAGGCGGATGGGCCCCGCCGGCTCTACCTCGTCCAGGGGGACCCGGCGGAACACCTCCTGACGCTCCAGGGTGAGCACTCCGCTTTTCTCCAGGGAACGCAGGGTCTGCATCGAGGCTCCGGTGAAGTAGCACAGCTCCTTGGCAGAGGCGGAGCCCAGCTGGCACAGCAGCTCGGTGACAGAAAAACGAAGCGGCGCCGTCCTGCGCCGGGGAGCGACCAAAGCCATGGCCTCCTCCGCCGGCATGGCCAGCACCGCCAATTTTTCCACCTTATCCCCCACGCCCCGTTGGGCGCTGGTCACACGCTCCGCCGCCCCCCGCTCCAGCAGGCGCCGGATGGCAGGCTCCGGGTCTTTGGGGCCGAAGGCGGCACGGATCTGCTCCATATCCCCCCGGCCGCCCAGGGCCAGCAGCAGCTCAGCCAGCTGCCGGGCGGGGGCAGAGCCCTCTGCCGCCTCATAGACCGCCGCGCGGTCCGCCCCCTTTTTCAGGACGATCCAGTCCCGAAGGGAGAAATACAGCCCCGCGGGGAGCATGGCCTTCACCGCGTCATAGACGGTGCAGAAATACCGTTCCCGCATCCAGAGGGCCAGCCGGATGGCCGGCCCGTCCAACACCGGCTCCGGGTCCAGGGCAGCGGTGATGGACTTGAGCCCCTCTGCCCCGTCCGGCCCCTCCCGGAGGGCCAGCACCAGGCCGTCTGAGCCCCGGTTGCCCGATCCAAAGGGGACCAGCACCCGCATCCCGGGCCGGAGCCTGGGTTCCAGTTCCCCGGGGACCAGATAGTCGTATGGCTTGTCAATGGCGTAGACTGCCCGGGCCACCGCTACCTTGGCCACCATGCTCCGTCACCCCTCTCAGCGGCTCAGGACCTCACGCCTGGGTCTGCTGGATCTGCTCGATCTGCTCGTCCAGCTTGCCCTCCGCCACCTCGCGGATGGCGATGCTCACCGGCTTGTCGTCCAGAGGCTCCCCGGCCATCTCCGCCTCGGCGGAGATCTCACGGGCCCGGTGGGCCACCATATTCACCATCTGATAGCGGCTGGGGATCTTCTTCAGCAGATCTCTCATGGCAGGATATAACATCATAACGGCAAAACTCCTTTTCTTATCAGTTCAGTTTCTTCCGGACTCAGGCAAACTGGGCCAGCATCCGGCTGCGGCTGCTCACGCGGCACTCCGCCGCGGTCAGGATGGCCTCGATCTCGTGGACCGCGTTGGCCACCTTGTCATTGATGACCAGATAGTCATACTTTGGGATCTCCCGGAACTCCTGGCGGGCCTTGGCCAGCCGGCCGGCGATCACTTCCTCACTGTCGGTGTTCCGCCGATGGAGCCGGCGGGAGAGTTCCTCAAAAGAGGGCGGGATGATGAAGATGAACAGGGCGTCCGGACACCGGGCGCGCACCTTTGCCGCCCCCTGGACCTCAATGTCCAGCAGTACGTCGATCCCCGCATCCAGCTTTTCCTGGATCAGCTTCATGGAGGTCCCGTAGTAGTTGTCCACATACTCGGCGTACTCCAGCAACTCATCGTCGGCGATCATCCGCTCAAACTCCTCCCGGGAGACAAAGTTGTAGTTCACTCCATCCTGCTCCCCCACCCGGGGCTGCCGGGTGGTGTAGGAGACGGAGAAATAGATGTTGCTCCGCTGGGCAAACAGCTCGGCGATCACCGTGCTCTTTCCAACTCCGGACGGGCCGGAGAGCACAATGAGCTGTCCTCTCTCTTTTTTCTGATTCATTCCAGTTCCTCCTCACCATCATCGGCCTCGCGCTCACCGGCCAGGCGGTTGGCCACCGTCTCCGTCTGAAGGGCGGAGAGCACCAGGTGGTCGTTGTCCATAATGAGCACCGCCCGGGTCCGCCGGCCGTAGGTGGCGTCAATGAGCACGCCCCGGTCCCGGGCCTCCTGGACCATGCGCTTGATGGGGGCGGAATCCGGGCTTACGATGGCAATGAGCCGCCCGGCCGAGACCATATTTCCAAACCCGATGTTGATCAGCTTCACGCGGGCTCCCCCTTACTCCATATTCTGGATCTGTTCCCGGATCTTCTCGATCTCGGCCTTGATGTCCACCACATGGCGGGCAATCTCGATGTCGCTGCACTTGGAGCCGATGGTGTTGGCCTCCCGGTTGAACTCCTGGATCAGGAAGTCCAGCTTCCGACCCACAGCGCCGCCCTTGTCCAGCATCGTCCGAAGCTGCCCGATGTGGCTGCGGAGCCGGACGGTCTCCTCGTCCACCGCCACCTTGTCGGCAAAGATGGCCGCCTCCGTGAGGATCCGGGCGGGGTCCAGCTGGGTATTGGCCAGCACCTCGTTCATCCGCGCCTCCAGCTTGGCCCGGTACTCGGATACGGTCTGGGGGGAGCGCTCCTCCACCCGGCCCACCAGCTCCTCAATGGTGCGGGCCCGGGAGAGGATGTCCTCCTCCAGGCGCTGCCCCTCCCGGCTTCGCATCTGGTCAAAGTCGGCCAGGGCCAGGTCCAGCACCCGGCATATATCCTGTGCCTTCTCCTCCACGTTCTCCTCCGCCTTCTCCGCCATCAGGACCTCCGGAAAGCGGGAGAGCGTCTCCGGTGTGATGCGGTAGGCGGTCGGCCCGCACAGCTGCGCCAGTTCCTGCAAGGCGTTGGCATACTGCTGGGCCAGAGGCCGGTTCACAGACACCCGCACCTCCTCTGCCCCGGCGCCGTCCAGGGTGACGAACACGTCCACCTTTCCCCGGGAAATGGTGTTCTGCACCCGGCTTTTGATGGACTCCTCCGCAAAGAGGTACAGCCGGGGGATACGGACGTTGCAGTCCAGATAGCGGTTATTCACCGAGCGCAGCTCCACGGTGATGGTGCACCCGTTCACCGTCTCCTCCGCCCGGCCATAGCCGGTCATGCTCTTGACCATAGTGGGTCACTTCCTTTTTTCCAGCGTTGTATTTCACAGACCGCCCGCTTTTCTGCAAGGTATTTTTACTTTACAATTCCTGTATTTCCTTGCTTATCGAAGCTTCAGTCGGGCCGTCATCATTCCGATCAGCCGGGACAGGCCCCAGTCATAGAGGAGGAACACCAGGTTCCCCGCTCCGTAGAGGAGCCACACCGCTCCGGCCAGCCACTCCGGCAGGGCGGGCAGGAACAGCCCCCGGAACACCACCCAAAGCAGGGTGAGGGCCCCGTTGAAGCAGGCCAGCTTTCCCACCCACTCCAGGGGGCGGCTGGCGCACTGCTCCAGGCGGCTCTTCACTACTGGGTACAGACCCATAAAGCACAAATACATCAGGGCCACGCCCTTATCCGGCAGGATCAGCAGACCCAGCACAGAGGCCGCCGCCCAGCAGAGAAGCCCCGCTCCCCGTCCGGCCAGCAGGACCGCGCTAATGGGGAACAGCCCCGCCGCCGCCGTTACCCCAAGCCGTCCGGTGGGGGTGATACAGGCCAGCCACAGCACCGCCAGGCTCCCGGCCGCCAGGACACCCCCCAGGGCCGTCCGGCCGGCCTTTGAGGAAAACCGCCCGGCCATGTCAGTTACAGCCTCCGCACAGGCAGTTCATGCACAACATGGTGGTACAGCAGTCCATGCCGTCCACCACCGCTCCGCCGCCGTAGGGGCGGTAGGCCTGCCCCCCCTGCTGCATCATCGCCAGGGCCTGGCGGTACTCCAGGTTGCCCGGCTCCATCTGCACCGCCAGATTATAGTTCTGCATGGCCTCGTCCAGCCAGCCCCGGCGATAGGCCACGCTGCCCATCAGGAAGTACCACTCGCCACTCTTCTGTGGCACCTCCTGGAGCAGCCGCTCCGCCGCATTCAGGTCCCCCATGTTGATGAGGTTCCGCACCCGGGCGAAGGTAGGGTTCCCCCCGCCGTACTGCCGCTGCTGTTGATAGCCGCCCTGGTAGTAGCCGGAGGACTGCTGCTGATAGCCGCCGCCCCCGCTGCGCTGCTTCTGAATGGCCTCATAGGCCTCGTTGACTTCCTTCATCTTCTCCTCGGCCAAGTCAGCCAGGGGATTGTTCACATAGTTGTCAGGATGGTACTTGCGGGCCAGCTCCCGATACGCCTTTTTGATCTCCTGATCGCTGGCATTCTGGCTGACGCCCAACACGCTGTACGGATCTCTCATGTGCTGTTTCTCCATATCTTTTGTTTTTGGATCTGTTTCCAGCTCCCGTCAAACACGGCGCGCTGTACCAGCGGGAGCCCCAGGTACAGGATATTCTCTATCAGCGGCCAGCGGCAGCCGAAGTCAGCCAGCTGGGCCGCGGAGTACATCAGGTTCCGGGAGTGGTCCAGGGTGCGCGCCATGGCATCCCGGTCCCCCTCCGGTCCGAACCGGGCGGCCACAGGGTTATACCGCCCCGCTGTCCGGTCCTCCTCCAGGTCGTCCTGGGCGTCCAGCAGATAGATCCACCGGCCCAGGTGATAAAGCAGCTGCTCCATAGCCCGGTCCCGGCTCTCCTCCCCGCTGGAGGGAGCGGCCGCCCGGAGCAGCTCCGCGAAGGTGTCCGCCGCCCGGTCCAGGGAGGGACACCCCTCTGCCTCCAGTTCATCCAGCCGTCTGAGCTGTTCCTCCACCTTCCGGTCAAAGTCCGGCCGGCGGGACGCCGCGCGGCGGTAGGATGGCCGGAGCAGCCGGGCCAGCAGCAGGGCCGTCCAGCCCTTCCACCCCCGGTCATCCCGGGCCCGGTCCCGCAGCTGCCACCAGGTGAGCACCACACTCTCATCCGCCGCTGTATCCAGGGCGGGCGTGGGCTGGTACATGGTCTTTTTCCGCAGGGGATTGGCGTGGCACCGGCCCCGGCAGGGAGAAAAGGACTCCTCCGGCGGGGCCAGCAGCAGGGCCAAAAAGGTAAAATCATAATTCAGGAACATGGGGGCCAGCCAGCCGTACCGCCGCCGCATGGCGGCGCACAGCCCGCAGTAGACCGCCCGGTACAAATCAAAGTCCCTGCATTTCAGTTCGTCCCGCAGGGGGCGCACATATCCGAACACAGCCCCCGGTCAGAGAGTCACCCGTCTGGCAACCACAAACTCCGGGGCCGCCCGCCGGGTGATCCACCGGTTGACCAGCACCGCCGGGAGGAATCCCACCAGCAGGCCCACGGCGGCCGTTCCCACCGAGGCCCCTTCCCCCAGACCCAGTGCCTGTCCCACCAGATAGCCAAGGCCCAGGAACACACAGGGCAGGGCAAACACCACCAGGGACAGACCGATGGAGTGTCCGGTAGTAGGCTCCACCTCCACCCGCTCCCCGGGCTGGACCCCGATAGGGTCGCTGGCCGTGGCCAGCAGCTCCCCCTGGGGCTGTTGGACGCAGCCGGCGCAGTTGCCGCCGCAGCTCTCCTTCAGTCCGCACTCCGTCTGCCGCAGCAGGGAGATCTGGATCACATCCTCTTTCAAACGCTTTTTCACCAGTGCATATTGGTTCAAGGGTCTCGCCTCCGAAGGTTTTTCTTTCTGTCAGTCCCCGCCGGTCAGCGTTTTCTGACGTTTACATTGATGGTATAGGTGCCCACCGGCCCCACCTCGTCGCTGGCGTTGAGGTACACCGTCGCCGCCACCGGGTAGGTCCCGGTGGCCGTCACGTCCGACAGGTCGGCCACGATGCGGATCTGGCTGGCGTCCAGGGATTCCAGCACGCTCTCGCTGCCCCGGATGACCACCACCCGCTCCTGGGTCACCACATCCACCTGATAGTTGTCCGGCTGGTTCACCGTCTCAATGTTGGTCACGGTAAAGGTCTTGGTGGACAGACCCTCTACCGCCACGGTCACCTGGGCCTCGGTCACGCCGTCTGCGTTTTCCAGGGTAGGAGACAGCACAATGGGCTTGGAGATGGTGGCAGTGTCCACCACCTGGGACAGGTCGATGCTGCCCAGAGAGATCTCCGTCAAGCCCTTCAGCTCCTCCTCGGAGCCCACCACGGTGATGGTGCTGGGCGAGATCTCACACTTGGCCTGCTCCGCCGTTGCGCCGCCGCCGGACAGCAGGTTGACCGTCAGCTTCACCTTCTTGACCACGCCCACTGTCATGGTCACATAGGCGGAGTCCTCATTGAGCTTCACGCTGCTGTCCGTGATGACCTCTCCATTCTCGTCCAGCAGCTTCAAGGGCAGCTTTCCGGCAAAGGACTGGTCCAGATCGTCGGCCTCCAGGATGGCGGCCACCCGCTTCACGCGGCTCACCTGCTCCGCGGAGCCCCGCAGCTCCACCGTCTCCGGATCGGCCACCGGCGTGCCCGCCTGATAGCCGTCAGCCACGCTGCCCTCCAGGCGGACCTCCACGTTCATGGTTTCCGTCACCAAGGTGTCCACCGTCACCGTCACCGGGTTGGACTGCTCCGGGAAGAAGGCCCCGGTGGTGTCCACATTGTTGGGCAGGATCAGGCGGCAGTTCAACTCGTGCTCCCCCGTCTCTGTGATGGAGGACACGTCCACTGATGCGGTGATGTTGCTCCGGGTCAGGTTGTTCAATACGCTCACCGGGCCAGTGACCTCCACAGTCAGACTGCTCTGGGACAGGCCGGACACCGTCAGCCCCCGCTCCTCCAGCACCCGCTCATTGGCGATCTGGACCGGGACATTATAGATGGGCCGGCTCATGGTGGGGTCCTCCGTGTCCCGGATATACAGCCAGAATACCACCGCCAGCAGCACGGAGATGAGGATATAGACCCATCGACTCTCCCGCAGACGCTCCATCATCAGTCCTCACCCTCCTTCCTCCGGGGCAGCAGGCCGGACAGCAGGCCGGACAGGGGAGTCCCCCGGTCCACCTCCTCCTGCTCCGACAGCAGCTCGTTGCGCAGCAGGCGTTCCAGGGTCTCCGGAGCCAGGTGCCGCTTGAGCATCCCTCCGGTGGCGGCGGAGATGGACCCCGTCTCCTCTGAGACGATGACCACCACCGCGTCGGAGTGCTCGCTCATCCCGATGCCCGCCCGGTGGCGCATCCCCAGGTCCCGGCTCAGGTTCACATTGCTTGACAGGGGCAGCATACAGCCCGCCCCTACGATCCGGCCCTCCCTCACGATTACCGCGCCGTCGTGGAGGGGGGCTTTGTTCCAAAACAGGTTTTTCAGTAGCTCACCGGTCACCGAGCAGTCCAGCGGCGTTCCCGTCTTGATCACGTCGTCCAGCAGGTCCCCCCGCTCGAACACCATCAGGGCGCCCACCTTGTCCCGGGACAGGTCGGTATAGGCCTCCACCGTCTGGCGGATGGCGCTCTCCAAATCGTGGGGCGAGGCGGGCCGCTGGCTGCTGAACACACTGGTCAGCTTCCCGCTGCCCATCCGCTCCAGGGCCCGGCGGATCTCCGGCTGGAACAGGATGACCAGCACCAGGATACCCCATTCCACCACCCGGTTCAGCAGCCAGCTGGTGGCGGTCAGCTGGATGGCCGAGGCCAGCCACATGGTCAGGATCAGCACCATGATCCCCTTCAGCACCCGTCCAGAGCTGGTCTTTCGCATGAACCAGAAGATATGATAGATCAAAAACGCCAGAATGGCGATGTCGATGAGATCTGAGACCCGGATGGTAGCCATAAACGGGATCTCTTCCTGGAAAAAATTCAAAACCGTCTCCAACACCTGGATCCCTTCCTTCCTGTCTCATCGGACCGGAGGCTCCTCCGCCCACAGTCCGCCTTATTTTAAGTATTATACGATATTCCGCCCCTGATGGCAACATGATTTCCCGGACGAACTGTGAAAATTTCATAAACATTCTGTCTGTTCTTCTGGCAAGAATGATAGTGCTGGTTCGGAGCTCCCCAATCCGGACAGAAAAACAGCCAGCCGGTCCCCTTTGGGCGCGCCCGGCTGGCCTGGCAGTCCTCCGCCTTACACAGCTTCTTCTCTCAGCAGTTCCTCTGTGATGGCCAGCGCGCGGCCGATCTCCTCCGGGAGTGTAAAGGCAGACACGCTGGCCCTCAGGGTCCCGGACTCCAGTGTTCCCGCCGTCCGGTGGGCCAGCGGGGCGCAGTGAAGGCCTGCCCGCAGGGCGATCCCCCTCCGGCCCAGCAGCTCTCCCAGCTCCTCGCAGTCCCGGTCCTGCACCCGGAAGGACAGCACGCCTGACTGGGCTCCTGAATCCCGCGGGGCCAGATAGACCTCCGTGCCCGGCAGGCGGGACAGCCCCTCCCCCAGGCGGCGGATCAACTTCTCCTCCCGTACAGCCAGCCCGGCCTGCTCCCTTCGCCGCAGGAAGCGCAGGCCCTCCAGCAGGCCGGCGATCCCGGCGATGTTGTGGGTCCCGGCCTCCAGCCGGTCAGGCAGAAAGTCCGGCATCTCCTGGCGCAGGGATACGCTCCCCGTCCCACCCTCCAGAAGAGGCTCCGCCGCCCCGCCGCACAGCAGCAGGCCGGTGCCCTGGGGGCCGTAAAGCCCCTTGTGCCCCGGCATGGCAATAAAGGCGGCCCCCAGCTCCCGCAGGGAGATGGGCAGGCAGCCGGCGGACTGGGAGGCGTCCACGATCAGAGGGATCCCCCGGCTCCGGCACAGGGCGGCAATGTCCTCGATGGGCAGGATAAAGCCGAACACATTGGAGACATGGGTGCATACCGCCGCCCGCACCTCCGGGGTCAGCGCCCGGCGGAAGGCTTCCAGAGCGGCCGCCCGGTCAAACAGGGGGCTGTCCGCCACCCGCACCGTCACCCCCGGGATAGCCCGGAGCGGCCGGGTGACTGCGTTGTGCTCATAACCGGAGACCACCACGGTGTCCCCCGGCCGGACCAGGGATTTGATGGCCAGATTCAGCCCGTGGGTGGCATTGAAGGTAAAGACCACCTGTTCCGGCTCCGGCACATCAAAGAGGGCGGCAGCCTCCTCCCGGCAGGCAAAGGCGGTGTCCGCCGCCGCCATAGCGGGCCGGTGTCCCCCCCGGCCTGGGCTGGCCAGATGGCAGATGGCCCAGGCGCTGGCCCGGGCCACCTCCGGCGGCTTCTGTAAGGTGGTGGCGGCGCTGTCCAGATAGATCACAGCTCCACCTCCCGATAGCTCCCGTCCCCGGCGGTGATAAAGATCCGTCTGGGCTCCAGCCCTACCCGGTGGAGCACCCGCAGGGCGGCGGCCAGGCGGCGCTGGGACAGTTTCACAGAGTGGCTGCACCCCTCCCCCGCAATGCTCTTGGGGGAGCGCAGGATATGAGCCGTGATCCCCGCCCGCTCCAGCGCCGCGGCGGTGCGCTGGGCATAGGTCAGAGAGCGGCACACGATCAGATAATAGAGCATGGCATAGTTCCTTTCTCAAGGGGTGCTCAGCAGCATTTTCCCCCTGAGTCAGTGTATGTGGCCCTGCTCCCGCCGGTCACACCCGCTCCAGCAGGCACACCGCATGGGCGGCGATCCCCTCCTCCGCTCCGGTGAAGCCAAGCTTCTCCTCCGTGGTGGCCTTCACGTTCACCTGCTCCAGCGCAGCCTTCATCCGCGCCGCCAGATTTTCCCGCATCTGTTCCAGATACGGGGCCAGCTTGGGCCGCTGGGCCAGGATGGTGGCGTCCACATTGCCCACCTGCCAGCCCCGCGCCCCCAGCAGCTCCACCACATGGTCCAGCAGCTTCAGGCTGTCCGCCCCGGCGTAGGCCGGGTCTGTGTCCGGGAAGTGCCGCCCGATGTCCCCCAGCCCGGCCGCCCCCAGCAGGGCGTCCATCACCGCGTGGGTGAGCACATCCGCGTCGGAGTGTCCCAGCAGGCCCAGGGTATGGGGCACCTCCACCCCGCCCAGGATCAGCCTCCGCCCCTCCACCAGACGGTGTACATCATAGCCGTGTCCAATGCGCAGCATCACAGTTCTCCCCTCTCTCTTGCGTCCAGAATGGCCTCCCCCACCACCAGGTCAAAGGGGGTGGTCAGCTTGAGATTTTCCCGGCTCCCCTGGGTGAGGGAGACCTTCATGCCCAGCCGCTCCACCGCAGCGCAGTCGTCGGTGAGCACCGCCCCCTCCTCCACCACCCGGTGGATAGCAGCCCGGATCAGGTCCGCCTGAAACACTTGAGGCGTTTGGACGGCAAACAGGGTGGAGCGGTCCAGCGTCTCCTGGGCCACGCCCCCCTCCGCCCGCTTGACTGTGTCGGTCACCGGGATGGCCGGAGCTGCCGCTCCGGTGGCCGCCCCCCGGTCCAGCGCCTCCTTCAGCACCTCCGGAGGCAGCAGCGGCCTGGCTCCGTCGTGGATGGCGATGAGCTCCGCGTCCTGCCGCACCTCCGCCAGTCCAGCCTGGACGGAGTAGATCCGCTCTTTGCCGCCCACGACCACCTTGGAGACCTTCTCCAGGGCAAACTCCCGGCACAGGCGGCTGACCTCCACCAGCAGGTCCTCCCGGGTGACCACCACCACCTCGGCGATATCAGGACACTCCTCAAAGACCCGCAGGGTATGTACCAGGACCGGGAGGTCCCCCAGCGTGGTGAGGATCTTGTCGATCCCCTCCATGCGGGAGGCCGTCCCCGCGGCCACCACCACCGCCGACCAGATGTGCGTCCTCTGCTTTCGGTTCCGGCCAAGCCGGGACAGAAATCCTGTCATCGTTTCCCCTCCTGCAACGAAAGAGGGGCCCGTCCGCCAACGCTGCTCCAAACACGGCTTCCGGACCCGGCGGCCGCCGGGTGCGGAGGGCATTGGCTGTCAGGCCCCTCTGTTTCTTTCTATCCTATTATGCCAGGGCGCGGTTGATGCGCTCCTCCACAGCCTCATAGCTGCTGCTTTGGCACATGACGATCTCCGAGATCAGGATCTGCTTGGCGGAGTGGAGCATCTTCCGCTCTCCGGTGGACAGGCCCCGGTCCACGTCCCGGAGCATCAGTCCCTTGACCACACAGGCCACCTGGAACAGGTCTCCGCTTTTCAGCCGCTCCATATTTTCACGGTAGCGGCGGTTCCAGTTCTGGGTCATCTCCACCTGGAGAGAACCAATCTCCTCCAAAACCCGGTCCGCCTGCTCCCGGTCCACGATGGGGCGGACACCGATCTCCTCGCTGTTCTCGGTGGGGATCATCACCACCATGGCCCGGACCGGCAGTTTCAGGACATAGTAGTCCCGCATCACGCCGTTGACCTTCTTCTGAACGATACTCTCTACAATTCCCGCTCCGTGCATGGGATGGACGACCTTATCCCCGATCTGAAACAACGATGACACCTCCACTTCCACCATTTCCCGCATCATTCTGAGATCAGTCTGTACTGGTATCCGCCTTCTCCCGGGCCGTCCGTCGGGCGTGATCCACGTCCCACACCGCCGGTCCGGGAGGCTCTGCTGTATCAATTATTTACATTATAACCAATTTTCCCGCCCTTGACAAGTTCTATCACACTTTTTTCCTATGTTTTTCTGATTTTTCTCCTTCTCCCGTGTTCTTTTACAAGCTTTTTGCCCTGCATCCCCGAAAAACGCCGGAACGGGCCCCGGGCCGCAAAAAAAGGAAGCGCCGCAGCACACGGCGCTTCCTTTGTAAAACAGATTTTCGAGGGGATTACTCCTCGTCCTCCTCGGCAGGAGCCTCCTCCAGCAGAGCGCGGATGGACAGGGAGACCTTCTGGTTCTCCATATCCACATCGGTGATCTTCACGTCCACCTTGTCGCCCTCGGCCAGCACATCGCCGGGCTTCTCGATGCGGTGATCGGCGATCTGGGAGATGTGGATCAGGCCGTCCACACCGGGGACGATCTCGGCGAAGGCGCCGAAGGTCATCAGCTTGACCACGCGGACATTGGCCACGTCGCCCACCTCATAGGTGCTGGTAAACACGGTCCAGGGATCCTGGCTGTGGTCCTTCATGCCCAGGGAGATCTTCTTCTTCTCCTTGTCAGCGGAGATGACATACACCTCCACAGTGTCGCCCACCTTCACAACCTCAGAGGGGTGCTTGATGCGGCTCCAGGACAGCTCGGAGATGTGGACCATGCCGTCCACGCCGCCGATGTCCACGAAAGCGCCGTAGGAAGTCAGGGACTTCACGGTGCCGGTATAGCGCTTGCCGTCCTCGATCTCGGCCCAGACCTTCTCCGCAGCGGCGGCACGCTCGGCGCGCATCACGCGGCTGATGGAACCCACCACGCGGCGGCGGGCACGGTTGACCTCGGTGACCACCAGACGCACCTTCTGCTTGAGCAGGGCGCTCATGGGAGTCTCACGGGGCAGACCGGTCTGAGAGGCGGGGACGAACACCCGGATGCCCTTCACAGACACCACGACGCCGCCCTTGTTGTCCTCGGTGACCACGCCGTCCAGAACAGTCTCGTTCTCACGGGCGGCCTCGATCTCCTCCCAGCCCTTGACCACGTCAAGGCGCTTCTTGGACAGGGTGACCACGCCCTCCTGATCGTTGACGCGGACGACGAAGGTCTCGATCTCGTCGCCCACCTTGACCAGCTCCTCAACCTTGGCGGTGGGGTCGTCGGTCAGCTCGGATACGGGAATGTAGCCGGCGTGCTTGGTGCCCAGATCCACCTGGATCTCAGTCGGCGTAATTGCTACGACTGTGCCAGTGACCTTATCCCCCGTATTCAAAGTTTTGATCGAATTCTCCAGCATATCAGCGAAGGATTCCTCGATCTCCATGATTTCATCGCTCATTTTGTCACAAACCTCCTTTATTATCCACGCGGGAGTCGAAGCACCCGCCGTGATGCCGACAACTTCTGCCTGGGCCAGCCGGCTCAGATCCAAGTCTGATGCCCGCTCGATGAGCTGGACGTCGGAGCAGACCTCCCGGCAGATCTCCGCCAAATGCTTGGTATTGGAGCTCTTACCGTCGCCGATGACCACCATTGTGTCGCACTGCGCGGCCAACTGATGGGCTTCCTCCTGGCGTTTTGATGTCGCTCCGCATATTGTATCAAAAAATTCTGGGTTTGTACACTCTTTTTTTGCTTTTTTCACGCAGTCATTCCAGATTTTTTGTGTGGAGGTGGTTTGAGAGACAAATGTGAGGGGAAGGTCCCGCCGCTCCGGCTGTTCCTCCAGCCACTTCTCCAAGTCCTCCACGCCCGAGAGGACCACCGGACGGCTGCACCATCCGGCGATGGCCGCCACCTCCGGGTGGTCGGGAGCGCCGATAATCACCGGCTGCCTTCCCTGCTCCTCCGCCCGGGCCACGATGTGGTGGATCCGCTTGACATTGGGGCAGGTGGCGTCCAGGATGTCCGCGCCCTGTGCCTCCAATCGTCGGTAGGTCTCCCGGCTCTCGCCGTGGGAGCGGATGATGACCCCGTATCCCGACGGGACGTCCTCTACCCGGTCCACCGCCGTCAGGCCCTGCCGGGCCAAACTGCCCACCACGTCCCGGTTGTGGATGATAGAGCCCAGCATCACACAGGGGCGGCCGGAGGCCGCAGCTTCCCCGGCCAGCTCCACTGCCCGGCGCACACCGTAGCAGAAGCCGGCCGACTTGGCCAGACGCAGCTTCACTCCAACCCCTCCCCAAGGCGGTAGATCTCCGCCATCAAGTGTTCTGTGATCTGCTCCAGCTCCTCCGCCGTGGCCTTCCGCCCGGCGATTTTCGGATAGATGGGCTTGCCAATGACCACCGGGCTGGGCCGGAACCAGTACTTCTTCCAGGAGACATAGATCGGGACCAGCGGGGTCCCCGTCCGGGTGGCGAACAGTGCCGCGCCGCTCTTGCCCTTCACGTCCTCTCCCTTGCGGACCCGGGTCCCCTCGGGGAACACCAGTAGCTTCTGGCCCTCCTTCAGCCACTTGAGGGCCTCCTTCACCGCATGTACGTCCGCGTGGCCCCGATCCACATAGATCACGCCGGCCTTCCCCAGCAGCCACCCCAGGGCCGGCACCCGGGACAGCTCGATCTTAGCCATGGGCCGGACCATCCACCGCAGCGTACAAGCAAAGCACACCAGGATTGGGTCACACAGGGCGGAGTGGTTGGCGCACAATACAGCCCCACCCTCCGGGATGTTCTCCCGCCCCCGGGCCCCGACCGGGTGGGCAAGACTGAAAAACGGCCAGACGATGCGGTACAGGGCGTGGTATAGAAATCTCATGTTCACCGGGACAGCCCCTCTCTCACAATGGCCAGCAGAGCCTCCAGGCTGCCCGCCCGGTCCAGCTCGGTCGTGTCCAGCAGCACAGCGTCCTCTGCCTGGCGGAGGGGGGCGACAGCCCGGGTCCGGTCCTGTTCATCCCTGCGGAGGATGTCGGACAGCACCGCATCAAACTCCGCCTCCTGCCCCCGCTGGCGCAGCTCCAGCAGGCGGCGCTCCGCCCGGGCCTCCGGCGCGGCGGTGAGGAAGATCTTCACCCCCGCCCGGGGCAGCACCACCGTCCCGATGTCCCGGCCGTCCATGACCACGTCCCGCTCTCTGGCCTGCCGCCGCTGGAAGTCCAGAAGAAACTCCCGCACCGCGGGCAGGGCCGCCACCTTGGAGGCCAGGGCCGAGACCGCGTTCTCCCGGATGGCCTCAGTCACATCCCGGCCGGACAGGTACATCCGCTGCACGCCGTCCCCCCCGTAGTCCATCCGGATGTCCAGCCCCTCCAGCAGGGGCTCCACCTGCGCCGGGTCGGAGGGGTCCGCCCCCGCCTCCCGGGCCCGCAGGGCCACCGTGCGGTAGATGGCCCCCGTATCCACATACAAATACCCCAGCTCCTGGGCCAAAGCCCGGGCCAGGGTGCTCTTCCCGGCTCCAGCCGGGCCGTCAATGGCTATACTTCTCTCCTGCATCTTACCATACGCTCCGTTGTCTTGTTGTTCCTCCTTTTTCTTGCAAGAAAAAGGAGCAAAAAGAACTGCTGTCCCGGTCTCATGTGCTCTCCGGGTCCCTGGGCTCCCGCTTCGTGCCCCCGCCTCTGCAAGACAGCAGGGGGCATGAAGCGTCAACCGTACGTCACAGCCCGGCCAGGAAGGCAGCCGCCCCCGCTCCTGCCGCCCGGCCGGTGGCCCAGGCGATCTGGAGGTTGAAGCCGCCGGTGTAGGCGTCCACGTCGATCAGTTCCCCGGCAAAGAACAGGCCCGGGAGTTTTTTGGACTGCATGGTCCTGGGGTCGATCTCCCCCACCTTGATCCCGCCGGAGGTGACGATGGCCTCAGCGATAGGCCGGGGCCCCTTGATGTGGATGGTCAGGCCCTTCAGGGTCTCCAGCAGACGCCGCCGCTCCCCCCGGGTCACGTCGTGGGCCTTCCGGTCCAGCGGGATGTCCGCCAGCCGGAGGGCCACCGGCACCATCAGCCGGGGCACCAGGCTGCCCATCACATTCTGCATATCCTTGTTGGCGTTGTCCCCCAGCTCCCGGAGCAGCCGGGCGTCCAGCTTCTCCTCGTCCAGGGCGGGCTTCAGGTCGATGACCACCCGATAGCTGTTTTTCTCAAAATCCCGCAGATGGGCGCTGGCACTGAGGATCAGGGGGCCGGACAGTCCGAAGTGGGTGAACAGCAGCTCGCCCTGCTCCTGGAACAGCACCTTTCCCTTCCGGTCCTTCATCCGCAGCGCCACATTTTTCAGGGCCAGGCCCTGCATCTCTCCGCAGAATCCCTCCTCCGCCTCCAGCGGCACCAGGGAGGGTCTGGGCGGTACCACGCTGTGGCCCGCGGACCGGGCCAGCTCATAGCCGTCCCCCGTCGAGCCGGTGGCGGGATAGGACGCCCCGCCGGTGGCCAGCACCACCCCGCGGCAGGGGATCTTCTTTTGTCCTTCCCCGTCCTGCCTCAGCTCCACGGCACACACCGCCCCGTCCTGTACGTCCAGTGCGGAGACCCGGCCCTGGATGACGGGCACCGACAGGCGGCGCAGTTCAAAAAACAGGGCGTCAATGATGTCGGCGGACCGGTCGGAGACGGGGAACACCCGGTTGCCCCGCTCCACCTTCAATTCCACGCCCAGCTCTGTAAAGAAGCGCTCCACCTCCGCCGGCGGCGTTTGATTCATGGCGCTGTAAAGGAATTTTCCATTTCGGGGTGTTGCAGCCAGCACTTCCTCCGGCGTACAGTGGTTGGTGACGTTGCACCGCCCCTTCCCCGTAATGTACAGCTTCCGTCCCAGCTTGGGGTTGCGCTCCACCAGGCAGACGTCCGCGCCCAGGCGGGCGGCGGTGATGGCCGCCATCATACCCGCGGCTCCGCCCCCCACCACAACAAGTTCATGGCCGATCTGACTCACTCCTGCACCTTCTCATAGACCCCATACTCCTCCCAGATCTTCTCCAGCGTCTGGAAGGTCTTGGACAGGTCCTCGTTCTTCTTTCGGCTCACCTCTACCAGCAGGGCGTTCACCAGGCTCAGCGGGGCCACCAGGGAATCCACAAAGGAGGCCATGTCGCTGCGGGCCTTCAGCGTATACTGGGAGATCTGAGCCAGGGGGGACGCCTCGCTGTCCGTGATAGCGATGGTAGTGGCCCCCCGGTCCCGGGCAAAGCTCACCGCCTGGACCGCCCGGCTGGAGTAGCGGGGAAAGCTGACGCCGATGATGACGTCCTCCTCCCCCACCCGCAGCAGGCTTTCAAACACCTCGCTGGGGGTATTTGCGGTGATCATGACCACATTGTCAAAGATCAGATTGAAGTAGAAGCCCAGGAACGTGGCGATGGCCGCCGCGGAGCGCACGCCGATCACATAGATCCGGCGGGCCGCCACAATGGCGTCGGTGGCATTTTCAAAGCTGTCTCGGTCGATCTCATCCAGGGTCTGGCGGATCTTGTCGATATCCGACTGGAGCACCATATCCAGCACATCCTGGTCGCCGATCCGGTCGTTGGCCACCTCGATGCGCTGCACCGAAGTCAGGCGGTTCCGGATCATTTTTTGCAGGGACTTCTGCATACTGGGGTATCCGTCATAGCCCAGCTCCGCCGCGAAGCGCACCACAGTGGACTCGCTGACGCTGACCCGCTTGCCCAGCTTGCTGGCCGTCATAAAGGCCGCCTTATCATAGGACTCCAGAATGTAGTTGGCGATCCGCTTCTGCCCCTTGGAGAAGCTGTCCATATTTTCCTGGATCACAGCCAGAATATCACGATTCATTCCGTCTCATCCTCCCGCAGGCCCCCGGACGCGCAAAACGCCCGGGCGCACGGCTTTGCCGGCGTCCGGACTGCTCCGCCCCTCCGGGAGATCAGTTTCCTTGTTCTCCATGATAACGGTTCCGGGGGAAAAATGCAAGTTAATTCTGCAGGATTTCATTTTTCTCTTGCAAATTTTAGTTTGCTCCGGTGGGATCTATCCCCGCCTCCTCCCGCAGAAGGCGCAGCTCCTCCCCGGTCAGAGGCCGCCACTGGCCCGGCCTCAGCGCCCGGTCCAGCCAGACCCGCCCCTCCCGCACCCGCTTGAGGCGGCGGACCTCCAGGCCCGCCTGGGCGCACATCCGGCGCACCTGCCGGTTCTTCCCCTGGTGGATGACCACAGAGAGCTGGGTCACGCCCTCGCTCCTGCGCCCCGCCCGCACCTGGGCCGGGGCGATGGGCTCCCCGTCCAGCTCCATAGGGGCGGTCAGGATGGGCAACGCCCGGTCCACATCGCCGGCCACCCACACCAGGTACTCCTTCTCCACCTCGCCGCTGGGATGGAGGAGCCCATGGGTCAGCTCCCCGTCATCGGTAAACAGCAGAAGCCCCTCTGAGTCCAGATCCAGCCGCCCCACCGGCCACACCCTCCGGCCGCAGCCGGACACCAGAGAGGCCGCCGTCCGCCGTCCCTTCTCGTCAGACAGAGTGGTCACATACCCTCTGGGCTTGTTCAGCATAAGATATGTACGCTCCGTCCGGGGCCGGAGGGGAACGCCGTCCACCTCCACCCGGTCCCGCTCCAGATCCGCCCGGTTTCCCAGGGCGGCCCGGCTTCCGTTTACCGTCACCCGCCCCTGTGAGATCCATGCCTCCGCCGTCCGGCGGGAGGCCAGCCCACAGGATGAGATCAATTTTTGCAGCCGCTCTTCCATATCAGGCCGCCTCCTTCTCGTTCAACGCTCTTCCAGCCAGCTTAGCAGCCGCCGGAGCAGTCCCCTTCGGGGCTCCGCCAGATCCCTGGGGACTGACGCTCCACACACCAGCGGGACCTCCCCGGCTGCCTCGTCCCCCACCGCTCCGCGGAGGGTGCCGATCCGCACTCCCTCCTGCACCGGAGCGGTGAGCTGCTCCAGGGGCAGATCCGGCCGAAGCTCCAGCCGCTCCCCCTCCCGCAGGGGCCAGCGCAGATCTGCTCCCGCCCGGACCGGACAGAAGGGGACCAGGCTGCCCCCCACCGGCAGGGAGCAGACCTCCTCCCCCACCCGGACCGCCGTCTCCATCTTCCAGTTGGAGAAGCCCCAGTCGAACAGGGCGGCATGGTCCCGCCAGTCGTCCGGGTCGTCCAGCGTGACAGCGATCAGGGTCATGCCCTCCCGCTCTGCCGCCGACACCAGGGTGCGCCCCGCCTTCTCTGTATACCCCGTTTTCAGACCCACACAGCCCTCGTACCGCCACAACAGTTTGTTGTGGTTGACGAAGCTCCGCCCCTCCAAAGTAACGGACCGGGTGGCGGCGATGGCCGCCAGAGTCTCGTTCTTCAGACAGGCCCGGGCCAGAAGGGCCAGGTCCCGGGCGGTGGAGCAGTGCCCCTCCGCATTCAGGCCGCTGGGGTTGGCAAAGCGGCTGTGCTCCATGCCCAGCCGGGCCGCCCGGAGGTTCATCTGCGCCACAAAGTTCTCCACGGTCCCGCCGCAGTGCCGGGCCACCGCCAGAGCGGCGTCGTTGCCCGACTGGAGCAGCAGCCCGTACAGCAGGGTCTCCAGCCGCAGCTCCTCCCCGGGCCTCAGATAGAGGGAGGAGCCCTCCGTCCTGGTGTCCTCCTCCCGGATGACCACCTTCTCCTCCAGAGGGTGGCCCGACTCCAGCGCCACCAGGGCGGTCATCAGCTTGGTGACGCTGGCGATCAGCCTGGGACGGTCGGCGTCCTGCTCATAGAGGACCCGCCCGCTCTCTGCCTCCATCAGGATGGCGGAGCCTGCGGAGGTGCCCATCCCATGGGCCGTGGGCAGGATATTCAGACACAGCAGAAGGGCCGCCGCCGCGGCCAGAAGGCGTTTCAATCCCCATCACCTCGTCGTTTGGATGGGTCCAGTATGCCCCGCCGCTCTCTTGCTTATCCCCGGCACTCCTGCCCCGCAGTCTTATTCCACCACGTCCGGATCGGGCTGTCCCTTCTTCTCCTGCTGCTTCTCCCAAAACTCCGTCACCTTGTCCACCACCTCGGGGACCGCCTCGATGACCCGGTCCACCGTGGTTGCCGGAGGAGGCGCCACCGGCAGCAGCTTGACGCTCTCCCCCCGGATGATGAGGAAGGCCACCGGCTCCAGCTTGGCGCTGGCCCCGCTGCCGCCGCCGAAACTGTTGTCCGCCTCCGGCTTCTGATTTTTTGTGGTGAAGTCGCTGCCGCCGCTGGCGATGCCGAAGGACAGCCGGGACACCGGGATCAGGGTCACGTCACCTGTCTGAATGGGAGTTCCGATGATGGTATTGGCGTCCACCATGGTACGGATCTTCTCCATAGCCGTTCCCATCAGGTCGGTAAGAGGATGCTGCTTTTCCATTGTTCATGCCGCCTTTCTTCGCGTTTTGCTTCATGCTGTGAGCTACGAGGTTTTCTTTTCCCCCGCCGTGCTCCGTCCTGCTTTTCTATGGCTCCGCCGTCCCGGATCACACAGCGGCGTTCTGTTTCTGTCCGGTCCGCTGCCGGTCCTCCCGGCGCACCGCCAGCAGCACGCTCAGGGCCTTCACACCGAAGCTCAGGCCCAGGGCCGCCAGCTCTCCCACCGTCAGGGACAGGGAGACCCGCCCGTACAGCGCGGGCTCCGTCCGTTCAAAGTCCACCTCCACCCGGGCCCAACCGTCCTTGACGTGAAAGACGCGGGTCACCGGCTGCCAGATCGCCCCCAGCAGGGCATTGGCCTGGCCGTACCGCAGGGCGGCGTCCGCCGGGTCGGGGGCCCCGGCCACCAGGCGCAGGCGCAGTTCGTCGATCTGGAGCTTTCTGCGGAACTGCCCCGCCGCCTCCAGCAGCAGGGGGAACAGCCGGCGTCCCAGCTCCAGCAGGCCCCGTCTGGACAAAAAGGTCGGGCGGGGCTTCTTCTTGCCGGAGGGCCTGTCCTGCCCCGTCTCTTTTGGACGATCCGGCCTTTTTCCTGCCGGTCTGGGAAAGATTCGGACCTCCGCAGGTCCGATCCGGAGCCAGGCCCCCGCCGTCTCCGGGGTGTACTCCCCCCGGAGCCCCACACGGAGCCCTCCCAGCAGGAACACCGCCGCCAGGGCAGCAGCCAGCACCGCCCACATCATGGTTCACGCTCCCCGGCGGGCTCCGGCCCCTCCGGTCCGGCCTCCTCCGCCTTCAGCCGGGCCACCCGTGCCTCCAGCTCCAACGCCATCTGCTCCCCCTCCCGGCTGGCGGCAGGCAGCTCCGGAAGCTCCTCCAGGCTGCTCAGCCCGAAGGAGCGCAGGAAATTCCGGGTGGTGCGGTAGAGGATGGGCCGGCCGGGCACCGCCAGGCGGCCGCTCTCCTCGATCAGCTCCCGCTCCAGCAGCAGCCCCACCGTATAGGCGCTGTCCACCCCCCGGACCTGGTCCACATAGGCCCGGGTCACCGGCTGGTAGTAGGCGATGATGGCCAGCACCTCCAGGGCGGGCTGGGACAGCCGGGCGGGCTTGCGCCCCTCCAGCGTCCTGCGGATGCAGTCCGCCTGCTCCGGCGCGGAGCACAGCTGATAGCTGGCGTCCAGCCGCAGCAGCCGGATGCCCCGCCGCTCATAGCGGTACCGGTCCATCAGCCGCTGGGCTGCGGCATCCAGAGTGGGCCGGTCAGTCTCCAGCCCCAGGCACAGCCGCTCCACGCCCACCGGCTCCCCGGCGGCAAACAGTACGCCCTCCAGAGCGGCCTCCAGCTCCTCCAGTTCCAAAACGCGCCCCCCTCTCTCTGCTTCAGTTCTCTGTCCGTTCTGTTGCTTCAGATCCTGTCTCCTCCCCCGGCCCGGTACAGGTCACGGTGCAGTCCTCCGCCGTCCCCGCCAGACGCAGCCGCCGGTCCTTGCACAGCTCCAGCACCGCCAGAAAGGTGGCCACCACCTCCGAACGGCTCCGGCTGCCCCGGAACAGGGCCCGGAACCGGGCCACTCCCAGGTGGAGCAGCCGCTGGATCAGCTCCGCCGCCTTTTCCGCCACGGGATAGGGCTCCCGCCCCACGATGCCCTGAAAGGCGGACATCGGCGGGGGCAGCTTGTGGTCTGTACGGCTCAGCACCGCCTGCATCGCCCGCTGCAGGTCCTCCTTGGGGTGGACATAGCGGTAGGTCCGGTCCGGGCGGACCGCCTCCGGAGCCTTGGTGAGGCAGTCGCGGCCCACGCTGTACCGCCGGTCCAGCTGGGGGACCACCTCTCGGATCTTCAGATAATTCTCATTTCTCTGGTGGGCCTCCAGGGTGGCGATGAGCTGCTCCATCTCGCTCAGAGCCTCCTCGTCGTGGATGGACAGCAGCATCCGGGTCTTGATATAGACCAGGTGGGAGGCCATGGTGACAAACTCGCTGGCCACCTCCAGGTCCAGCTCCTTCCGCTGGGACATCCATTGGAGGTACTGGTCCAGGATCAGGGAGATCTGGATGTCCTTGATCTCCATTTTATTTTTGTTCAGCAGGTGGAGGATCAGGTCCAGGGGGCCCACGAAGTCCTCCAGATCCTCGGTTTTCACCTTGACCACCCGCTCCAGATGATAGATGGGGCCGTCCATGGGCGCACCTCCCTCCCGCATCACCGGAAAATCATCAGAAAAAGTAGTACTCCACCAGGGCGAAGGGGAACTGGACCACGCGGCACAGCCCCCGCAGCACCAGCTCCATGGCCGCTGTCAGCGGGCCTCCGAAGGCGCCGGACCAGGCCAGCAGCACCACCGCCAGCATCAGATAGCGCTCATACTGGAGGACCAGGTGATACCACCGCTCCGGCAGCAGGACGTCCAACACCTTGGAGCCGTCCAGCGGCGGCAGGGGGATCAGGTTGAACAGCCCAAGGCCCACGCTCAGCACCGCCAGCTGGCACAGAAACAGCAGCAGGTAGGCCCCGGCGCGGCTCCCGCTCCAGAAGCGCAGCACCAGCGAGCCCGTACCCAGGGCCGCCAGCGCCAGCAGAAAGTTGGAGCCAGGCCCGGCCAGCGCAGTGAGCGCCATGTCCTGCCGGGGACGGCGGAAATTCCGCAGATCCACCGGCACGGGCTTGGCCCATCCCACCCCCGCCGCCATCAGCAGGAACAGCCCGATCCAGTCGATGTGGGACAGGGGGTTCAGCGTCAGCCGCCCGTTGAGCTTGGCTGTCGGATCCCCCAGCCGGTAGGCGGCCAGGCCGTGGGCCAGCTCGTGGACCGTCAGGCAGATCAGGCAGGCCGCGCCGCTCATCAGGAAGAGAAGCATACTCATCCAGTCCATGTGTTCGATCAATCCGGTCAGCGCGCCCATTGCCGCTCCCCCCTCCATTGGAACCAAAATCACTTCATTATAACAATTTCGAGCGGGATTGACAAGGCGGAGTTATAAATAGCGGTGCCGATGGACCGTCCGCCGAAGTTGTAACCGGATCCATCCGCCGCCGAAACGGAATTCATCCCACACTCCATTCTGCCCCTCCGCCGCCGTCCTGAAACAGGGGACGAGACTGGTTTGAGCGGAAAACCCGGCTGCGCATCATGCGCAGCCGGGTTTTCTGTCAGGATGACGCTTCCACACTGGACAAAATGGCCCGCAGGAGCTCGTCCCGGCCGGTCCCCTTTTCCGCGGAAAAGGGGATGACCATGTCCTCCTCCCCCAGCTCCAGAGTCTCCCGGATGCGCTGGAGGTTCCCTTCGACCTCGCTCTTTTTCAGCTTATCCAGCTTGTTGGCCACCACCAGGAAGGGGCAGCCCGCCCCCCGGTACCACTGGGCCATGGTGCAGTCGTCCGCCGTGGGCTTGTGTCTGGCGTCCACGATCATCACACCCAGGGTCATCAGCTCCGGATCGGCAAAATAGCCCTCCATCAGCCTGCCCCAGCGGTCCCGCTCCCCCTTGGACACCCGGGCATAGCCGTAGCCGGGCAGATCCACCAGGTAGAAGGCGTTGTCGATCTTAAAATAGTTGATCTGGGTGGTCTTGCCGGGCGCGGCCCCCACCCGGGCGAAATTTTTCCGGTTCAGCAGGCGGTTGATCACCGACGACTTTCCCACATTGGAGCGGCCCGCAAAGGCCACCTGGGGCAGCGCGTCCCGCCGGAAGTCCTTCGGGGAGGCGGCGGAGAGGATAAACTCCGCCTTCTGCACATTGATGGACATACGCTCCCCTCCTCACTGGCGCAGCCGGGCCGTGCCCCGGGACTTCTCTCCGGGCAGCTTCCGGTCCATCGCCCGCTCGGCCTCCGCACCGCCGCTCAGGCAGCACAGTGCCTCGGCCAGCACCTGCTCCGCCTGGTCCACCAGCACAAAGCGCAGCGCCTTCCGGACTGTCTGGTCGATCTCATCCAGATCCCTGCCGTTTTCCGCCGGGATGATCACCGTCTTGATCCCGTTGCGCAGGGCGGCCATCGTCTTTTCCCGCAGGCCGCCGATGGGCAGCACCCTGCCGCGGAGGGTCACCTCCCCGGTCATGGCGATCCCCCGCTTCACCGGCGCTCCGGTGAGGGCGGACACCATAGCGGTGGTGATGGCGATGCCGGCGGAGGGCCCGTCCTTGGGCACAGCCCCCTCCGGGAAGTGGACATGGATGTCCTTCGACTGGTAGAAGTCCCCCTGGATGCCCAGCCGGTCCGCCTGGCTGCGGATGAAGCTGAGGGCCGCGTGGGCGCTCTCCTTCATCACATCCCCCAGGTTACCGGTCAGCTCCACCTTGCCGGTGCCGGGGACCACATTGACCTCCACCTCCAGCAGCTCGCCGCCCACAGAGGTCCAAGCCAGGCCGTTCACCACGCCCACGCGCTCCTCCAAAGCTTGGCGCTCTGGGTAGTACCGGGGCGCACCCAGATAGTCCTTCAGCTCTTTTTCCGTGATGCGGATCTGCTTTACATCCTCTGACACCAGGTGCATAGCCGCCTTCCGGCAGATCCCGGCCAGCTTGCGTTCCAGAACGCGGACGCCGGACTCCCGGGTGTAGGAGGCGACCATCTCCCGGATGGCCCCGTCGGACACCTTCAGCTGGGCTTTCTCCAGGCCGTGGCGCTTCATCTCCTTGGGCAGGAGGTAGCGCTTGGCGATCTGGAGCTTCTCCTCGTCGGTGTAGCTGGGCAGTTCAATGACCTCCATCCGGTCCAGCAGGGGCCGGGGGATGGTGTCGGTGGTATTGGCTGTGGTGATGAACATTACATCAGACAAATCGAAGGGCAGTTCTAAAAAATTGTCCCGGAAGGTGCTGTTCTGCTCCGCATCCAGCACCTCCAGAAGGGCGGACGCCGGATCCCCCCGGTGGTCGTGGCCCAGCTTGTCGATCTCGTCCAGCAGCAACAGGGGATTGCAGCTTCCCGCCTGATTGATGGCGGAGATGATGCGGCCGGGCATGGCGCCCACATAGGTCTTGCGGTGACCCCGGATCTCCGCCTCATCACTGACGCCGCCCAGGGAGAGCCGGGCCAGCTTCCGGTTCAGCGCCCGGGCCACCGACATGGCCACCGACGTCTTACCCACGCCGGGCGGGCCCACCAGGCAGATCACCTGCCCCTTCAGGTCGGGGGCCAGCTGCTTCACCGCCAGGAACTCCAAAATGCGCTCCTTCACCTTTTCCAGGCCGAAGTGGTCCTTGTCCAAGGTCCGGCGGGCCGCCTCCACGCTCACCCGCTCCCGGGTCTTTTTCCCCCAGGGGAGCTCCAGGCAGACGTCCAGATAGCTGCGCAGCACGGTGGCCTCCGAGGAGCCGAAGGGCTGCTTGGCCAGACGGCCCACCTCTTTCTCCAGCTTCTCCCGCACCTCGTCGGGCAGCTTGGCCTCAGCGATCTTCCGGCGGTAGTCCCCAATCTCCGAGTCTCCGCCCTCACCCTCGCCCAGTTCGTTCTGGATGGCTTTCATCTGCTCCCGCAGATAGTAGTCCCGCTGGTTGTCCGCCATCTGCTCCCGGGCCCGGTTCTGGATCTCCATATCCAGCCCCAGGATCTCCACCTCCCGGCCCAGCAGGCGGTGCAGCCGCTCCAGGCGGCGCACCGGGCGCAGCTCCTCCAGGACCGCCTGCTTATCGCTGTTGCGCATGGCGATGTTTTGGGCGATAAAGTCGGCAATATAGCCCGGATCCTCGCTGGCCAGCACATTGATGAGCAGGTCGGGGGCCGTCTTGGGGGCCAGCTCGGTGTACTGCTGGAACAACTCATAGGTGGAACGGATCAAGGCCTCCGCCTTGGCGGAATTCCGCTCATGCTGCTCGCTGGGGATGGGCTGGACCTCCGCCTCCAGATAGGGGCCGGTGCGGGTCAGCCGCTCCAGGCTGCCCCGGCTCACGCCCTCCACCATCACCCGCACGTTGTCGCCGGGGGTGCGCAGGATCTGCCGCACATTGGAAATCGTTCCAACAGTGTACAGGTCCTTCTCCTCCGGGCGCTCCTCGGAGATGTCCTTCTGTCCCACCAGGAACACCGGGCTGCCGGAGGACATGGCCTCCTCCAGGGCCTTGATGGAGATCTCCCGGGCTACATCGAAGTGGATCAGCACATTGGGGAACACAGTCAGTCCCCGCAGGGCGATCACAGGCATCACAGAGGCACTCTCCATCGTCCACTCTTTTTTCATGGTACTCACTTCCTCTCAGGGGATTTCATACCGCCTTCTCCTCCCCAGCGCTGGGTGCGGAGGATGTGGGAAAGGCGGAACGCTGATAAAACAACAGCCCCGGGCCCGCCGCTTGGGGGGGCGCGGGGCTGGATCAATGCTTACTGCGCCGGCCGGAGCGATCCGCTCAGCCCGCGTTGGTACCGGGCAGACCGCCGCGTTCAGCCCGCAGGTCCGCCTGGCCCAGAGCCGGGCGCTGGCTGTGCTCCGGGTCCCGAAGGATCTCCGGCGCTGCCCCGCTGCGGATGCAGTCCTCAGTGATGGTCACCTTGACCACCTCGGGGTCGGAGGGCACATCGTACATAATCCGGGTCATGACCTCCTCCAGGATGGCCCGCAGGCCGCGGGCGCCGATGCCCCGCTCCACTGCCCGGCCGGCCACAGCCTCCAGGGCCTCGGGTGTGAACTCCAGGTCCACGTCATCGTACTCCATCAACTTCCGGTACTGCTTCACCAGGGAGTTTTTGGGTTCGGTTAGGATCTGCACCATCTGCTCCCGTCCCAGGGACCGGAGCGTGGTGATCACCGGCAGGCGGCCCACCAGCTCGGGAATGATGCCGAATTTCAGCAGATCCTGGGGCTGGATCTCCTTAAGCAGCTGGCCCACGTCCCGCTCCTTCTTGCTCTGGATCTCTGCGCCGAAGCCCATGGAGCGCTTATCCAGGCGGCTCTCGATGATCTTGTCGATGCCCTCGAAGGCACCGCCGCAGATGAACAGGATGTTCTTCGTGTCGATCTGGATGAATTCCTGGTGGGGGTGCTTCCGCCCGCCCTGGGGGGGAACGTTGGCCACAGTGCCCTCCAGGATCTTCAGCAGAGCCTGCTGCACGCCCTCGCCGGACACGTCCCGGGTGATGGAGGTGTTCTCGCTCTTCCGGGCGATCTTATCCATCTCGTCGATATAGATGATGCCCCGCTCGGCCAGCTCCACATCATAGTCGGCGGCCTGGACCAGACGCAGCAGGATATTCTCTACGTCATCACCCACATAGCCCGCCTCGGTGAGGGTGGTGGCATCGGCGATGGCGAAGGGGACCTTCAGCACCCGGGCCAGAGTCTGGGCAAAGAGGGTCTTGCCGCAGCCAGTGGGCCCCATAAGCAGGATATTGCTCTTTTGAAGCTCCACATCGTCCCCGCCGCCGAAGTAGATCCGCTTATAGTGGTTGTACACCGCCACGGACAGGGCCACCTTGGCCTGCTCCTGCCCAATGATATACTGGTCCAGCACCTTATGGATCTCCCGGGGGGTGGGGATGGCGTCGGGCACCTCAGCGGTGGCAGTCTGGGCCGTGTCGCGCTCATCCTCCAGGATGCTCATACACAGCTGAACGCACTCGTTGCAGATATAGGCGCCCGGCCCAGCGATGAGCCGGCGGACCTGATCCTGGTGCTTGCCGCAGAAGGAACAGCGCACTGCGCGCTGCTTATCGTCATTTTTTGCCATGAATTTCTACCTCATCCTCGTAACAATACAAACAGAGTGGGGACGCAGGCCCCCACTCCGCGGTGCAGATCACCGCTTCTCGATGACCTTGTCGATCAGTCCGTACTGAAGCGCCTCTTCCGCAGTCATAAAGTTGTCCCGCTCACAGTCAGCGGTGACCTCCTCCACGCTCCGGCCGGTGTTGGCGGCCAGGATGCGGTTCATCCGCCGCTTCACTACCTCCAGGCGCTTCAGGTGCAGCGCCATGTCGGTGATCTGGCCCTGGGTGCCGGCAGAGGGCTGATGGATCATGATCTCCGCGTTGGGCAGGGCCAGACGCTTGCCCTTCGTCCCCGCAGACAGCAGGAAAGCGCCCATGCTGGCCGCCAGCCCAATGCAGATGGTGGACACGTCACACTTGACATACTGCATGGTGTCATAGATGGCCATGCCCGCGGTCACAGAGCCGCCGGGGCTGTTGATGTAGAACTGGATCTCCTTGTCCGGATCCTGGCTCTCCAGATACAGCAACTGGGCCACCACCAGGGAGGCGGTGGTGTCGTTGACCTCCTCAGACAGGAAAATGATGCGGTCGTTGAGCAGACGGGAAAAAATGTCATAGGACCGCTCGCCACGGGTGGTCTGCTCCACTACATAGGGAACTAAACTCATACGATATACTCCTTTTCAGACGGTGATACCAAAGTATGCCCGCCGGGCCGGAAAATGATTCCACTTTTCTGCCTGTCTGCCTGGAACAGGCAGAGGGCACAGACGGATACGCCCGGGGCGGCCCAAGGCCGCCCCGGGACCGGATCAGATCACTCCGCCTTGGGCTCCTCGGCGGACTCCTCCGCCTTCTTCTTGCGGGTGCGCTTGGGCTTCTCCGCAGACTCGCTCTCCTCAGCGGCCTCCTCGGTCTTCTTCTTGCGGGTCGCCTTCTTGGGCTTCTCGGCGGCCTCCTCTTCCTTCTTGGGGGCCTCGCCCACCTTGGCCTCGGCCACCACCAGCTCAGAGGCCTTCTGCAGCCGCAGGTCGTGCTTCAGGGCGTCCAGAGAGACGGCGGCCTTCACCTGCTCGGCGGTGAGCTTGTACTGCTCGGCCAGCTTGTTCACCTCGGCCTCGCACTCCTCATCGGTGATCTCCAGATTCTCCGCAGCGGCCACGGCCTCCAGAGCCAGCTCGGTCTTGACCTGGTTCAGGGCGGCGGGCTTGGAGGAGGCGCGCATCATCTCGGGGGTCATGCCCATCATCTTCAGATAGTCGTCCATGGACATCCCCTGGCTGGACATCCGCATGGCGTACTCGTCCATGATCTTGTCAAGCTGGGTCTCCACCATGCCGTTGGGGATATCAGCCTCCAGGTTGTCCACCAGCTGCTCCAGAATGGCCTGCTCGAAGTCGTTCTGGGCCTCGGCGGTGCGGCGCTGGGTCAGCTTCTCGCCCAGGTCCTTCTTAAAGTCAGCCAGAGTCTCAAACTCAGACACATCCTTAGCGAACTCATCGTCCACCGTGGGGAGCTGGGACTCCTTGACCTCCTTGACCTTGACCTTGAACACCACAGCCTTGCCGGCCAGATCGGCCACATAATCCTCGGGGAAGGTAATATCCAGATCCTTCTCATCGCCGGCCTTCAGACCGATGATCTGATCCTCGAAGCCGGGGACGAAGGAGCCGGAGCCGATCTCCAGGCTGTAATTCTCGCCCTTGCCGCCCTCGAAGGGCTTGCCGTCCTCGAAGCCCTCGAAGTCGATGACGGCGGTGTCACCCAGCTTGACCTCGCGGTCCACGGAGATCAGACGGGTGGCGCGGCGGACATAGGGCTGCAGCTCATTCTCCACATCCTCATCGGTGACGCTGACCTCGGCCTTGGGGGCGGTGAGGCCCTTGTACGCCTTCACCTTGGCCTCGGGGCGGACAGAGACCAGGGCAGTAAAGATCAGGCCCTTCTCCTTGTTGACCTCCACGATGTCCATGACGGGGTGGCCCATATCCTCCAGGCCCTGCTCCTTCACAGCGGCCTCATAGGCGCCGGGGTAGACATCGTTGATGGCATCTTCATAAAACACGCCGGAGCCGTACATCCCCTCGATGATCTTGCGGGGGGCCTTGCCCTTCCGGAAGCCGGGGACGGCGATGCGGGAGCGGCTCTTCAGATAGGCCTTCTGGACCGCGGCCTCAAACTCGTCGGCTTCCACGTGGATCGTCAGCTCGACTGTGCTGTTTTCTTTCTTTTCGACGTTGGTGACCTTCATGTAACTTTTCCTCCTGTGGGCGCGGGGCCGGGGTCCAGAGCACCGCTCCGGGGCGTCCTCTGCCGCGCCGTATACTTTCGCCACGATATTTTACCAGATATATGTCTGTTTGACCAGAGCAATTTTCGGAATTTTTCGTGATTTTTTTGCTAATCCAGAATTTTTTTTGGTCGGAAGCTCAAATAGTCCGCAGAAACCAGGTCATAGTCCACTCCGCCCTGACGTCCGGAGATGGCCAGACGGTGGCTTCCGCCGTGGAGATGACCGTAAAAACACCGGCTGACCTGATAGCGCTCCAGCAGGTCGATGATCTCCTGACAGCGGTAGCCCTGATAGAGAGGCGGATAGTGGAGAAAGCAGTATTTCTCCCGCTCTCCCGCCGCCTTCAGAGACGCCTCCAGGCGGATTAGTTCCCGGTTGAAGATTTTTGCTCCGTGCCCCTCCCGGTCCTCCTCATAGAACCAGCCCCGGGTCCCGCACAGGGCCAGGCTGCCGTACAGGCGGCAGTTGTTATGGAGGATCTCAAGCGTAGAGAAGCCGTTTTCCGCAAAAAAGCGTTCCATTTTGGCGGCGGTGGTCCACCAGTAGTCGTGGTTCCCCTTCAGCAGAATCTTCCGTCCGGGCAATGCGTCCAGGAAGGCAAAGTCCTCCCGGGCCTGCTCCAGGCTCATGCCCCAGGACAGGTCGCCGCACAGGACTACCGTATCCTCCGGATCGATCTCTGCAAAGCCTGCCCGGAGCTTATCCACATAGCCGCTCCAGCCGCCGCCGAACACATCCATGGGCTTGTCCGCACCCAGCGAGAGATGGGTGTCCCCAATGGCGTACAGGGCCATAGCGCCTCCTTACTCCAGCATCCCCAGCACGGCGTCCACCATGTGCTCCTTCTCCACCGTCTGGCGGAAGCGGGACTCCTTGCTCCGCAGCGCGGCCAGAGGGGCGGGGACCGGCTCGCCGGTGACCTGGCTGAGCTGGTCCAGCACGTCCAGGCCCTGGGCCCGGTCAGACACCCCCAGGGCGTCCAGCACGTCGGTGCAGAACTTGAAGGGGCTGGCGGTGGAGGCCACAATAGCCGCCGTCTCATCCCCTGTCTCCGCCCGGTACTGGCTCAGCGCGGAGAAGCCCACGGCGGTGTGGGGATCGATGAGGTAGCCGAACTTCTCATGGATGGCGGCGATCACCCGCTTGGTCTCCTCATCGCCGCAGCAGTAGCCCTTGAACAGCTTCTGGATCTTCTCCCGCACCCTGTCGCTCACCTGATAGCGGCCGGTGGCATTCAGCTGTTCCATATAGCCCCGCACCTCGCTGTCCTCCTGAGTGATGGCCAGCAGCAGGCGCTCCAGGTTGCTGGAGATCAGGATATCCATGGAGGGGGAGATGGTATTGAAGAAGGTGCGGTTGCGGTCATAGGTCCCGGTGGACAGGAAATCGGTGAGCACATTGTTGCTGTTGGAGGCGCAGATCAGCTTTTGGATGGGCACCCCCATGTCCCGGGCGTAGTAGGCCGCCAGGATGTTGCCGAAATTGCCCGTGGGCACACACACGTTCACCGGGTCGCCCAGCTCCAGCCTGCCGTCCCGCAGCAGATCGCAGTAGGCGGAGATATAGTAGACGATCTGGGGCAGCACCCGGCCCCAATTGATGGAGTTGGCTGAGGACAGGAAGTATCCCCGCCGGGCCAGCTGCTCCCGCAGCTTCTCATCGGAAAAGAGCCGCTTCACACCGGTCTGGGCGTCATCAAAGTTACCCACCACAGAGCAGACCCCCACATTGGCCCCCTCCTGGGTGACCATCTGGAGTTCCTGGATCGTGGAGACGCCGTCTTTGGGATAGAATACCAGGATCTTGGTGTGGTCCACATCCCGGAAGCCCTCCAGGGCGCCTTTTCCGGTGTCGCCGGAGGTGGCCACCAGGATGCACACCGTCTTTTCCTCCTCCTGCTTGCGCAGGGAGGCGGTGAGCAGATGGGGCAGCATCTGAAGGGCCATGTCCTTGAAGGCGCAGGTGGGGCCGTGCCACAGCTCCAGACAGTAGGTATTGCCGTCCAGGGCCCGCACCGGGGCCACCGCCGGCGTGTCAAACTTCTCCGGGCCGTAGGCCGCGTTGGCGAAGTCTGTCAGCTCCTTCACGGAAAATTCATCCAGAAACAGCTTCATCACATAGACCGCCCGCTGCTGATAGGACATATTCTTCAGCTCCTCCAGGGCGCGGCGGGGCAGCTTGGGCAGATATACCGGGGTCAGCAGGCCGCCATCCTCCGCCAGGCCCTTGGCGATGGCCTGGGAGGCGGAGAACTGCTGCTCCCTGTCCCTTGTACTGATGTATTGCATCTCGATCTCTTCCAATCTTTAGTTTCCCCTGTTGACGGGTTGGTACGGTCCGGCTCACGCGCGGACCCTCTGATGGACTATTATGCCATCTTTTGATTTTGAGGTCAACCCCGACGCCGCAAATCCGCACAGATCTTTCGCGCCGTTCCTCAAAAGGCGTTCTCGATCTGTCGGATCCCGGGCCTTTTCGTCGCCATTCCCTGGGGGGCCAGAATCTCCACTACGTCGAAGCGGGGCTGGAGCGGCGAAGGGTGCTGCTGGAGGTAGAGCTCCGCCGTGGTCCGTAGCCGCTCCTGCTTGCGGCGGTCCACTTGCTCCGCCCCGGTGCCGAAGCGCTCGCTCCCCCGCAGCTTCACCTCAATAAAGCAGAGGAACTCCCCCCCCTCCGCAACCAGGTCCAGCTCTCCGAAGCGGCACCGCCAGCCGGAGGCTATGATCCGATAGCCCTTCCGCCGCAGAAATTCCGCCGCCAGCGCCTCCCCCCAGCGGCCCCGGAGGCGGCTGTCCTCCCCGCTCACAGGTTTTTCAGGAAGGACCGGCGGTGGATGGGGCTGGGCCCGTACTGCCGCAGCAGCTCATAGTGGAGCTTGGTGCCATAGCCCTTGTGCCGGTCAAACTGGTACTGAGGGTACTCCTCCGCCGCCCGGACCATCCAGTGATCCCGGCTTACCTTGGCCAAGATGGAGGCTGCCGCAATAGATGCCGACAGGCTATCTCCCTTTACAATAGTTCTGTGCTCAGTGGTAATGGCGGCACTGCGCCCCCGGTCCCGGTTGCCGTCGATGAGGGCGAAATCCGCTGTAGGGTTCAGGCGGTCGATGGCCAGCTGCATGGCCTTCATCCGGGCGCTGAGGATGTCGGTGCGGTCGATCTCCTCCGCGTCCACCCAGGCCACCGCCCAGGAGAGGGCCTTCTCCTGGATCAGTGGGAACAGCGCCTCCCGCTTTTTTTCCGTCAGCTTCTTGGAGTCGTTCAGCCCCGGCAGCTCGGTCCCCGGGGCGAGGATCACCGCCGCCGCGTACACCGGGCCGGCCAGGGGCCCCGCCCCCGCCTCGTCACAGCCGCAGACCGCGGTGTGACCGACCGCCAGGGCCTCCCGCTCATATTGCCAAATCTCATCCATCCCTTCCCGGCCTCCTGTCTTATACTTTAAACTTCTTCCGGCAGTTCAAGTGTAAAGCGCCCTAACTTGCCGCCTCTGTATTCATCCAGCAGCACTCTAGCCATCCGCTCGGTGTCAAATTCTCCCCCAGAGATCCGCATTCCCCGCTTCTGGGCACAGGCTTCCAGCAGACGGTAACCGTAAGCCACCTCGTTCTCCTCCGCCTCCCGGGCAGGGACCTCCTTCAGGCGGTAGCTCTCCGCCAGCACATTGGGATACTGCGTCCCTAGAAAGGCCATCAGGTGGCATCCCAGTGTCTCCACATCCATGATGTCGTCCTTCACCGCACCGGTGAATGCCAGGCGCATCCCGGTCTCCACGTCCTCAAACTTGGGCCACAGAATCCCCGGTGTATCCAGCAGTTCCAGCCCCCGGTCCACTGTCACCCACTGCTTTCCCCGGGTAACACCAGGGCGGTCGCTGGCTTTGGCCGACTTCTTCCGAGCCACCTTGTTGATGAAGGTGGACTTGCCCACATTGGGAACACCAACCACCATAGCCCGCACCGGACGGCCCACCAAACCCTTTTCCTGCCATCGGGCGATCTGGTCCTTCAGCACCTCCTGCACCACGCGGGAGAACTGATTCACCCCGGAGCCTGTTTTCGCATCGGTCTCCAGCACAGACCAGCCCTTCTTCCGGAACCACGCCCCCCAGGCCCGGTTTCCGGCCGGGTCGGCCTGGTCCGCCCGGTTGAGCACCACCAGCCGGGGCTTGCCCGCCGTGATGGCGTCGATGTCCGGGTTCCGGCTGGACACCGGGATCCGGGCGTCGATGATCTCCACCACGATGTCTACATTTTTCAGATCCGCCTCGATCTGCCGCCGGGTCTTGGTCATGTGCCCCGGATACCACTGGATATTCATGGGTTCTCCTCCATTCCTCTCCCCCGCTTTGCGGGGACTGTACGAAAAAAGGAGCGGCAAAACCGCTCCTTTCTCGTGTTGGATTACAGGGCCTCCTTGACCTTGGCCGCCTTGCCCACGCGGTCGCGCAGGTAGTACAGCTTGGCGCGGCGGACCTTACCGTGACGCACCACTTCGACCTTCTCGATGGAGGGAGCGTGGAGGGGGAACACCTTCTCCACACCGATGCCGTAGGAGATACGGCGGACGGTGAAGGTCTCCTCGATGCCGCCGTGCTTCTTGGCGATGACGGTGCCCTCGAAGATCTGGATACGCTCGCGGTTGCCTTCCTTGACCTTCAGGTGGACCCGGACGGTGTCACCCACGGTGACCACGGGGGGCTCGGCCTTCAGGTGCTTCTGAGTAAAAGACTGCATCAAATCCATAACATTTTCCTCCTGTTGTAGAGGCGTTCTTGCGCGCCATCGTGCCGCGCACCCCTGTGCGCGGCGGCCGCAGAGGACCGCCCGTTATTTCAGACTAAGGGATTTTATCACATTCCGGATCAAAATGCAAGCATTTTTCTCTCATTTTCTCTCCGATACCGCGTCCATCCCCGGAAACCACGCAGGCAGCCTCAGACCCAGCCATAGACCTCCCGGTGCGTCCGGGACATACGGACCTCCAGCGCCGGGAAACACCTGGCCAGATACTCCACGATTTTCGGGCACACCACCTGCTCAGTGGCGTAGTGTCCCGCGTCCATCAGGGTGATCCCCAGGGCCTTCGCCTCCAGGAACTGGTCATATTTCACGTCGGCGGTGACAAAGGTATCGCACCCCAGGGCGGCGGCGTCCCCCAGCATAGAGCCGCAGGAGCCGCCTCCCACCGCTACCCGGGACACCGGACGGCCTCCGTCAGTCAAGCGCACCCCCGCCGCGCCCAGGGCCTCCTTCACCAGCCGGGCATACTCGGTCCCGGAGCACCCTGCCTGGGGACAGCGGCCCACACGGCCCACTCCGTAGGGCCGCCCGTTCCGGTCCACCCCGTCCTGGTGGAGCTGCTCCAGCTCTGTCAGCCCCAGGGCCCGGGCCAGACACTCGTTGACGCCGTCCTGCGCCGCGTCCAGATTGGTGTGGGCGCAGATCGCCGCCACGCCGCCCTCGATCAGCCGCAGCAGGATCCGCCCGGTGGGGGTCCCGTCGGTGATCTGGCGGGCCGGGTGGAAGATCACCGGGTGGTGGGCGACGATCAGCTGAGCGCCCCAGCGCTCCGCCTCCTCCGCCACCTCCTCTGTGATGTCCAGCGCCACCAAGATTTTTCCGACCTCCCGGCCGCCCCGGCCCACCAGGAACCCCGCATTGTCAAAGTCCATCTGGGTCTCAAAGGGGGCCCACCGGTCCATCGCCTCAAAGATCTCTGTCACCGCTGCCATGCTTCCCACTCCTCTCGCATCTCCAACAGCTCCTGCCGGAGGGCCGCCAATTCCCGCCGGCGGTCCTCCGCCCGCCCGTCTCTCGCCCGGGAAAGGCCGTCCAGCGCCCGGTCCAGCTTCTCCAGGAGTCCACGGAGATAGTCCCCCCGCAGGGGGTCCCGGCTCTGCCGGCCGGCCCACAGCTGGGCGGGCGTCATGGCGGGCTCCTCCCCCGCCTCCGCCCGCATCACCACATAGAGGGTGTCCCCCTCCCGGGCCAGCCGTTCTTCCAGGATGTGGAAGCCGTCCTCCCCCAGCCGCTGCCGCAGCTCCGGAATCGAGCTCATAGGCTGGAGCACCAGCGGGATCTTTCGTGTCCGTACCCAGGGGGCCGCCTCCAGGATCTGGGCGATGGTCTCCCCGCCCATCCCGGCGATCACCACCGCGTCCGTCTCCTCCGGCCGGATCCCGGAGAGCCCGTCGCACAGGCGGAAGGCCATGCGGTCTCCACAGCCGTACTCCGCCGCCGTCTCCCGCGCCCGGCTCAGGGGGCCTTCCCGCAGGTCCGCCGCGATGGCGGAGGGGATCTTTCCCTCCATCAGCAGACAGGCGGGCAGATAGGCGTGGTCTGTCCCCACATCCGCCAGCCGGGCCCCCTCCGGGACCAGGTCCGCCGCCAGACGCAGGCGGGGACTCAGCTCGATCCGTCTTGTCATCATTCTGTTCTCCTCCCCGGGGACGCCGCCCCACGGAACAACAGGCCGGGGCGGAGAGATCCGTCCCGGCCTGTTCGATTCCGCTCTGTCGTGCTTTACTCGCCGTCGGCGATCATCTGGTTGACAGCGGCCAGCAGCTCGTCCACGTCAACGCCATGGACCATGCAGGCCTGCTCCACCGTCTCGCCCCGGGACGCAGGGCAGCCCAGGCAGTGCATCCCGATGTTCATAAACAGAGGGGCGGTCTCGGGGGCAATGTTCAGAATATCACCAATGATGGTGTCCTTAGTAATGGTCATGTCAGGATTCCTCCAGTTAGTCATTAGGATGAGGATAGTATACCCTAACCTCCGCTATTTTGCAACCAATTTTTCGCTCTTTTCTTTCCAGTGACGGTATCTGTCTCCATTCTGCTTACAAACTCCTGGCTCCATACGAAACGATCACGGCTCCGCTGTTCCAAGCAGGAACTGGAACGTGCCAGAACCTCTGAAAAATTGTGACGAAAACTCAGCAAGTGTCGGAGATTGTTTGTCTACTGCCAAACGGCAGAGCTCGATAATCACTGCCTCCATTTGAATGTCCCTCACTAAGTTCTGTATCTCTTCATCCCAATTCATAGCATGATCCACTTCATATACCCCACGATCCATTTCATTTTTAATATTTTACTACTATTTGATAGTAAAATAAACACAATCAAACGATAGTAAGCAAAATAATAGCAGCGAGGTGAATTTTGATGTACTTCCCACGGCTTTTGGACCTGAGGCAGGACGCGGACATGACGCAGAAGGAGGTCGGCGCCCTTCTGGGCATCGACCAGCGGGTATACAGCAGCTACGAGACCGGAAAACGTGAGATCCCCGTCCGGCACCTGATCCTTCTGGCGGATTTTTACCGCACCTCCATTGATTATATCGTCGGACGGAGTAGAGATCGATACCTGAAGTGATCCCATTCTCCCGAAAGGCAACAAAAAAGGACGCCCAGTGGGCGTCCTTTTTCACAGACTGTTTACGCTCAGCCCTGCTGCTCACGCATCTTGGCGAAGCACTCGCTGCAGTAGACAGGACGGTCGGACTTAGGCTCGAAGGGGACGCGAGCCTCGCCGCCGCAGGCAGCGCAGGTAGCGGTGAAGTACTCACGGGGGCCGCGGGCCGCGTTCTTGCGGGCGTCACGGCAGGCCTTGCAGCGCTGAGGCTCATTCTGGAAGCCGCGCTCCGCGTAGAACTCCTGCTCACCGGCGGTAAAGGTGAACTCGTTGCCGCACTCTTTGCATACCAGGATCTTGTCTTCGTACATAATGGTTTTCCCTCTCTTTGACTCGTTGCCCATAGTCATGGCTTGGGCGGTGTAATATTGCGATCAGCTCTCGCTGGATCCGCTGGAAGAAAATTGCCGGGCCACCTTCCGGCGGACACGCTGGATCGCGTTGTCCACCGACTTTTGAGGCCGTCCCACCCGCTGAGCGATCTCTCCACAGGACAGTCCGCTCAAATAGGGCGGCAGAATCTTGGCTTCGAACTCAGATAACTGGCCCTTCAGAGCGGCAAGCCGCTCTCTCAGTTCCTCCCTGCCAATAATGACATCTTCTGGGCTCTCTTCGCTGGAAAACAGATACGCATTGGTTCCGTCAAAAAGAGGGGGTTCGAATGAAACGCTGTGATTCAAAGGGAAATGTTTGTTGCCCTGCGCCGCCCGAATGGCGCTGTACAGCCGCCTGCGGATGCAGACCTCTGCATAGGTGCGGAAGGATGCGTCCCTTCCACTTTCAAAGCTGCGAATGGCGCTGAGCAGGCCCATCATACCCTCCTGGAAGAGGTCCTCGCTGTCCCCTCCCGCCAGAAACAGCGGACGGGCACAGGCGCGCACCATGCGGCCATAGCGCTGGACCAAGGCTTCCTCCGCGGCGGCGTTTCCCGCCCCGGCCAGAAGGCATATTTCCTCGTCCGTCATGGACTGGAAATCCGGGTTTCCTGAACTTGTATTTTTGTTCTTATACATCATAAACAAATTGACTGGTTTTGTCAAGGGCTATCCGGAAAAAATTTGTTCATTTTTCCATATCTCTGTAAATTTTTTCTAAATCAGCACTCCACAAGGCCGGGGATCAGGGCGGCCAGGCGGTCCGCAGCGGCCTGGGCGGTCTCCTCCGTCTTGGCCTCCACCATCACGCGCATTAGAGCCTCTGTCCCGGAGGGGCGCACCAGCACCCGTCCGCTGCCGGCCAGCTGCTCCTCCTCCCCGCGCACCGCGGCCCAGAGAGCGTCACTGGCCATGACAGCCTTTTTCACGTCGTTGCTGGCCACCGGCACATTGATCAGCACCTGGGGATAGCGGGCGCAGCTGCTGAACACCTCAGACGCCTTCTTTCCGCTCTCCTTCAGGAGGGCCAGCACCTGGAGGGCCGTGAGCTGTCCGTCTCCGGTGGTGGCATAGTCCAGGAAGATCATGTGGCCCGACTGCTCGCCGCCCAGAACATAGCCCTTTTCCTGCATCCGCTCCAACACATTCCGGTCGCCCACGGAGGTACACTCCAGCTTCAGGCCGTGCTCCCCGGCAAAGACGTGCAGCCCCAGGTTGGACATCACCGTGGCCACCACTGTGTCCCCGGGCAGCTGACCCTTCTCCTTCCGGTCCAGACCGCAGGCGGCCATGATCTGGTCCCCGTCGATCAGGTTCCCCTGCTCGTCCACCGCCAGACAGCGGTCGGCGTCTCCGTCGAAGGCAATGCCGATGTCATAGCCACCCGCCTTGACCATGGCGGCCAGGCTGTCGATGTGGGTGGAACCGCACTTGTCGTTGATGTTCACCCCGTCGGGGTCGGCGTTGATCACGTCGGTGCGGAGCTTGGGGAAGCGGTCGAACAGGCGGGCGGCGGTGGTGTAGGAAGCGCCGTTGGCGCAGTCCACCAGGATGCGCAGTCCGGCCAGGTCGCTGGTGATGGTGGACTCCAGATGGTCGATGTAGTCCAGGGCGGCCTTCTCCGCCACATAGCTCACCTTGCCGATCTCCGCTCCCGTCTTGCGGGGCACGTTGTTGTGGGCAAAGAGGACGATGTCCTCGATCTTCTCCTCCAGCTCGTCGGACAGCTTGAAGCCCTGGCCGTTGAAGATCTTGATGCCGTTGTGCTCAAAGGGGTTGTGGCTGGCGGAGATGACGATGCCGGCGTCCGCCTTCTCGTCCACCGTCACCCAGGCCACCCCCGGAGTGGGCAGGGTGCCCAGGTCCAGCACGTCGGCCCCGGCGGTGCACAGTCCCGCGATCAGAGAGCCCTTCAGCAGGTCGCCGGAGATCCGGGTGTCCTTGCCGATGGTGACCAGGGGCTTCTCCCCCGCCTTCTTGCCGCTGGCCAGCACCTCGGCCGCGGCCAGTCCCACCTTATAGGCCAGATCCGCGTCCAGGCCAGCGTTGACCACGCCGCGGATGCCGTCCGTTCCAAACAGTTTTCCCATAATTGCAACACCTCATTTTTTCTCTGTTCTTTTTCTTGAAAGAAAAAGAACCAAAAAGAACCTTGACGCAAAACTTTGTTTTGCTCTGTATCCTCAAAACCTCACAGGGCCGAACGTCTCACAGCGTCAGCTGGTCCAGGCCGCTCCCGCACTCCCCTCCGGGAACGGGCAGCCCCAGATGCTGGTACGCCTTAGGGGTGACACAGCGCCCCCTGGGGGTCCGGGTGAGGAAGCCCAGCTGCATCAGATAGGGCTCATATACGTCCTCCAGGGTGACGGACTCCTCGTTGATGGTGGCCGCCAGGGTCTCCAGCCCCACAGGGCCGCCCCGGTAATTTTCGATGATGCTTCGGAGCATCCGGTGGTCGATGGAGTCCAACCCCAGGGAGTCGATTTCCAGGGCGGTGAGGGCCTCATCCGCCACCTTTTTGGTGATCACGCCTCCGGCCCGCACTTGGGCGAAGTCCCGCACCCGCCGGAGCATCCGGTTGGCGATGCGGGGCGTGCCCCGGCTGCGCCGGGCGATCTCCATGGCGCCGTCCGCCTCGATGGGCACCTCCAGGATCCCGGCGGACCGGGTGACGATGAGTGCCAGCTCCTCCGGCGTGTACAGCTCCAGCCGGAGGGTGACGCCGAACCGGTCCCGCAGGGGGGCAGACAGCTGGCCCGCCCGGGTGGTGGCCCCGATCAGGGTGAACCTGGGCAGATCCAGCCGGATGGAGTTGGCCGAAGGGCCCTTGCCGATGATGATGTCGATAGCATAATCCTCCATGGCCGGGTACAGCACCTCCTCCACCGAGCGGTTGAGGCGGTGGATCTCGTCCACGAACAGGATGTCGTTCTCATTGAGGTTGGTGAGCAGGGCCGCCAGGTCCCCCGCCTTTTCAATGGCGGGGCCGGAGGTGATGCGCACGTTGACCCCCATTTCATTGGCAATGATGCCGGACAGAGTGGTCTTGCCCAGCCCGGGGGGGCCGTGGAGCAGGACGTGGTCCAGCGGCTCGTTCCGCATCTTGGCCGCCTGGATGAACACCTCCAGATTGCCCTTGGCCTTCTCCTGGCCGATGTACTCCCGGAGGGTCTTGGGCCGCAGGGAGTATTCTCCCTCGTCCTCCCGGGTGAGGGAGGTGGTCACCAGAGGCTCCAGGTCCTCATTCTCATATTCCGTTCCGGAAAAGTCGATAGACAACGCTTCACTTCTCCTTCCAAATCAGTTTCCGTCACAATATCGCCCGTTCTCAGGTCGCTTCCCGTTCATCTGCTCTGTGGAAAACCCAGAAGAGCCGGGACAGCCTTTCAGAACAGTCCGATCAGCACCAACAGCATACAGAAAAAGCCGCCTAAAAACAATGCTCCCGCCCAGATGCCGTGGAGCCTCATCTTTGCCTCATCCTCCTGAAAGAGCCAGCCCTCCAGCCGCTTTTCCATCAGAATTGAAAAAAGAGTAGAAAAAAGCAATCGAAACGATCCAGAGAATCATTCCTACCACGACCAGCAGCAGCGAAATCATATCCTGCCCTCCGCCAGTTCCCGGAGGGTATCCAGGAAAAATTCCTCCCCCCAGGTATTGAACTTAAAGAACATCCCCTGGCTGCCACCGGAGGTGATGGCCGACAGGAACAGGTCCTCCCCATCTCCCACCAGGGTGAGGGTCATGGACAGGCGGTTGCCTCCCGACCAGCTGTACCGCTCATACACACGGACGCAGCAGCGCACCCCGGCGCACTGTACACAGCTCTCATCCTCATAGCTGGCGGAAGCACTCTTGTCGAGGATCCCGTCGTGAAGATAGCGCAGGGTCTCGTCAAAATCGCCCCGGAGGCGGGTCTCATACTTGGCCATCGTGCCCCTCCTTACTGCTTCATCATCTTCTTCAGCGCCGCCTTGATGATCTGCTCCAGGGTCAGGCTGTCCAGGTCGATCCCCTTGAGGGCCACGTTGATCTCTCCCTGGGAATAACCCAGCACCGCCAGGGCGGCAGACGCCTCAGACAGCTTGTTTTCCGGGATGACGGTCACGCCGCTGCCGCCATAGACCTCCCCTTTGGCGGAGATGGTCTGACCCTTGGCCAGCTTATCCTTCAGCTCCAGGATCACCCGCTGGGCGATCTTCTTCCCGATACCCTGGGCGCAGGTGAGGGCCTTCTCATCCCCGGTGATGATGGACAGAGCCAGATTGGCCGGGGTGCTGGCCGACAGGATGGACAGGGCCGCCTTGGGGCCCACACCGGACACCGAGATCAGCTGCTGGAACAAATTCAGCTCCTCCTGAGTGGCAAAGCCATACAGCTCCATGGCGTCCTCCCGGACGTTCAGATGGGTAAAGACTTTTCCCTTGTCACCCTTTTTCAGGGCGGAGAGGGTATAGCTTGTGGTGCGGCAGGCGTAGCCCACCCCGCCGCAGTCGATCACGGCCAGGTAGGGTTCTATGTGGGCCACCGTGCCGCTGAGATAGTAAAACATTTCGCTTTTCCCCCTGTGTTGAGTTCGAAATGAGGAATGAGGAGTTAGAAATTCAGGCGCGTCCAATTCCCCATTCCTAATTCCTAACTCCTAATTCACCTGGTATCGTACCGGTTCGGGTCAAAGACCCGCTCTGTATTCAGCAGGCTGGTGGCCGACCGCCCGTGGCAGATAGCGATGGCCAGAGCGTCAGCGGCGTCGTCCGGCCGGGGGATCTGCTTCATGTTCAGCAGGCGCTGGGTCATCAGCATGACCTGCCGCTTGTCCGCCCCGCCATAGCCAGCCACCGCCTGCTTCACCTGCATGGGGGTGTACTCGAAGATGGACACCCCCAGCCGCTCCGCCGCCAGCAGGATGACGCCACGGCCATGGGCCACGGCGATGCCGGTGGTGATATTTTTGGAGAAAAAGAGCTCCTCCACCGCCATCTCGTCCGGCTGGAAGGTGTGGATCAGTTCCTCCATGTCCCGGTCGATCTGAAGCAGCCTGCTGGACAGGGGGATCCCCGGCGGCGTGGTGATCACGCCGTACCGCAGCAGGGTGTTTTTCCCCCGTTCCGCCCGGATCACGCCAAACCCGATGGTGGCCACTCCGGGATCGATACCTAGTATGATCATGCCGCCCTCCTTGTGTTATCGGCTTATTGTACCACACTTCCCGGCAAATGGGAAGGTTGGAAATGGGCCGATCGACGGCAGAGCGAAAAAAGGGACCGCCCGGGGGGCCTGCTGCATAGCATGGTCCGGGGGTGGTCCGTCTGTCTTGCTTTCACCGCTGGGCCGGGAGCGACGCCGCCGCTGCGGCCGCCGCCGGAATGGCCGCATCCCTGGCCCGGGGGCTGACCCAGGAGGAATTGAGCCGCTTGGCCGCTTTTTTCACCGTTCTGGGAGATCTGCTGGCCCTGTACGCCCTGGACGCGCCGGAGGGGCGGCAGAACGCTCCCCCTACCGGCCCATGAAGGAGCGGATCTCCTCCATCCGCTCCATCCCCTGCTGGTAGCCGTCCGCCCACAGCAGGCGCAGCTTCTCCACATCCCGCTCGATGCGGCTCACGCCCCGGAGGTCCTCCGGGGCCAGCACCAGCACCTTTCCCTCCTTCTCCAGGCGGAAGAGCTCCTCCCGGGCCCGGTTGTCCCGCTCCGCCCGCTCTCTCATGGTCTGGCAGAAGTTAGGATACTCCCGGTACCGCCGCTCGATCACCGGCAGCAGCTTCTCCCGCTTCCGCACGAAGCTCCTGGGCTTGGTCAGGATCACAATGGCCCGGTCGCAGCCCATCTCAAAGGCCCGGGGATAGGGCACGGTCTCTGCCGCTCCGCCGTCCAGATAGGGCTTTCCCCCCAGCCGGTAGACCGGGAACATCAGGGGCATGGCGCAGGTGGCCTGAAGCAGCAGGAAGCTGTCGTCCCGGCGTGGGACCTCCAGATACTCGGCCTTGCCTGTCTCCAGATTGGTCACCCCCGCCTCCACCTTCCCGGGAAAGGCGGCAAAGGTATCGTAGTCAAAGGGAACCAGCTCATTGGGGATGGTCTCATAGGAAAATTCCAGTCCAAAATAGCTGCGGTTATGCCGGTCCAGCAGATTTCCAAGGCCCATATAGCGCCTGTCGTTGGCAAAGCGGGTCAGGATCTCCAGATTGCGCCGGGGCTGACGCGAGACATAGCTCACCCCATAGGCGATCCCGGCGGATACGCCCACGACATAGTCCGTCATCAGATCCTTCTCCAGCATCGCGTCCAGCACCCCGGTGGAAAAAATGGTGCGCAGCGCGCCGCCCTCCAGTACCATGCCGACCTTCATTCCGCAGACCTCCTAATATGACTGTCCGCCCCGGCCTCTCCCAGACGGAGGGGCCGCAGCATTTCTGCGGGTATTATACCCCCTCCCGCCCTCTTTTGCAAAGGTCAATGTTGACAAAGCCGCGGAGCAGGCGGTATCATCCTTTTGATGATACCGGTCATATCGACTTGTAAGGAGGCACTGCTATGTCAAAAATCGCACACAGCGTGGAAGATCTGATTGGACACACCCCCCTGCTGGCTCTGGAGCGGTATGGGACCCGACACGGCTTCTCCGCCCAGGTGCTGGCCAAGCTGGAATACCTGAATCCCGCCGGCTCCGCCAAGGACCGTGTGGGTCTGTCCATGGTCCAGGACGCGGAGGCCCGGGGGCTGCTGAAGCCCGGCGCTGTGATCATTGAGCCCACCTCCGGGAACACCGGCATCGGCCTGGCCTGTGTGGCCGCCGTCCGGGGCTACCGCCTGATCCTCACCATGCCGGATACCATGAGCGCGGAGCGCCGGGCCATGCTGGCCGCCTATGGGGCGGAGCTGGTCCTCACCCCCGGCGCGCTGGGGATGCAGGGCGCGGTGGAGAAGGCGGAGGAGCTTGCCCGCTCCATCCCCGGCAGCTTTATCCCCGGGCAGTTCGACAACCCCGCCAACCCGGACGCCCACTACCGCACCACCGGCCCGGAGATCTGGGCGGACACCCAGGGCAAGGTCGATGTGCTGGTGGCCTGTGTGGGCACCGGCGGTACCCTCTCCGGAACCGCCCGCTATCTGAAGGAGCAGAACCCCGCCATCCATGTGGCGGCGGTGGAGCCTGACGCCTCCCCCCTGCTCTCCGGCGGCCAGGCCGGCCCCCACCAGATCCAGGGGATCGGCGCCAACTTCATCCCTGACACCCTGGACCGGAGCATCTACGACCAGGTCATCCGGGTCCGGGACGAGGACGCATTTGCCGCCGGACGGGAGCTGGTCCGCACCGAGGGCGTCCTGGTGGGAGTCTCCTCCGGCGCGGCCCTGTGGGCCGCCGCCCAGCTGGCCCGCCAGCCGGAATATGCGGGCAAGACCATCGTGGTCATCCTTCCCGACTCCGGCGACCGCTATCTCTCCTCCCCCATGTTCGCGGAATGATCCTTGGCGTTATCTCTTGAACTGAGGCAGCGCCGCTTTTTCGACAAGCTGAGCCCCCGGAGCGATGCTCCGGGGGCTGCATATTTCTCTCTGTATTGGGTGTTATACCTGCTGGATAAAGCGGAGGAAGGCCGTCTTTCCCTCCGGACTGCGTCCGTATACGCCCGCGTGCTCCAACACCTGGGCAAAGACCAGGCCGGTCTCCTTCTGGACGATCTCCAGCGCGTTCTCCCGGGTGAAGGCATACTTGCCCCGGAAGCCCTCCGCCCAGTCAGCGTGCTTCTCCGTGCGCTCGTCAGCCCGCAGGTCTGCCCCGGACACCAGGGCGTCAGCCACGGCGGCCAGCTCGTCCTTCAGCCGGGCAGGCAGCACCGCAAGGCCCATGACCTCGATCAGTCCGATGTTCTCCTTCTTGATGTGGTGGAGCTCGGCGTGGGGGTGGTACAGGCCCAGCGGGTGCTCCTCAGTGGTCAGGTTGTTGCGCAGCACCAGGTCCAGCTCGAACGCCCCGTCCCGCATCCGGGCGATGGGGGTGATGGTGTTGTGGGGGACGCCGTCGGTCTCGGCCAGGATCACCGCCGCCTCGTCGGTATAGCCCCGCCAGGAGGCCAGGATCCGGTCGGCCAGTTCCACCAGCCGCTCCGCCTGGGCAGAGCGGATCCGGATCACCGACATAGGCCACTTGACAATGCCGGCCTGGACATCCTCAAAGCCTGGGAAGGTCACCGGGGTCTCCACGGGGGCCTTCTCCATGGCGAAGGTATAGCAGCCGCCCTGGAAGTGGTCGTGGGCCAGAATGGAGCCGCCTACGATGGGCAGATCGGCGTTGGAGCCCACGAAGTAGTGGGGGAACTGCCCCACAAAGTCCAGCAGCTTCCCAAAACAGGCCCGGTCGATCTTCATGGGGGTGTGGACGCTGTTCAGGCAGATGCAGTGCTCGTTGTAGTAGACATAGGGGGAGTACTGCATGAACCAGGGGGAGCCGTTGATGGTGATGGGGACGATGCGGTGGTTCTGCCGGGCGGGGTGGTTCACCCGGCCGGAGTACCCCTCGTTCTCGGCACACAGGGCGCACCGGGGATAGTTGGAGGCCGGCAGGTTCCGGGCGGCGGCAATGGCCTTGGGGTCCTTCTCCGGCTTGGACAGGTTGATGGTGATGTCCAGTTCTCCGTACTCGGTGGAGACCTTCCACTGCATATCCCGGGCGATGCGGTCCCGGCGGATATAGTTGGTGTCCTGGCTGAATTTATAGTACCAGTCCGTTGCCCGCTTGGGATCCTCCCGGTACAGGGACTGGAAGGTCTCAATGACCTGGGCGGGCCGCGGGGTGAGGCGGCCCATCAGCTCGGTGTCGAACAGATCCCGGTACACCACGGAGTTTTCCGCCAGCACGCCCCGGGCGTGGGCGTCGTCCAGCAGCTCCTCCAAGATGGGGGCCAGCTCCAGCTCCTCCCACTCCTTCCCGGGGTCGGTATAGCTGTCCAGCTTCAGGGCGTCCAGAATGGTGTTGACCGCCCAGACGGTCTCATTTTCCTGGATCAGCCCAGTGCGCAGGGCGTAGGTGACCAGCTTGGAAACGGCTTCATCGATCATTGCCGCCACACCCGCCCCTCAGTCCGCAAAGCCGTGGGGATGGCTCTTGTGCCACGCCCAGGCGGAGGAGACGATGGTCTCCAGATCGGCATACTGGGGCTTCCAGCCCAGGACGTCCTTGGCCTTGTCCGAGGAGGCCACCAGCTGTGCGGGGTCGCCCGCCCGCCGGGGGGAGATCTCCGCGGGGATGGGATGGCCGGTGACCTTCCGGGCCACGTCGATGACCTCCTTGACGGTGAAGCCCACTCCGTTGCCCAGGTTGAACACGTTGTTGTCCCCGCCCTTCAGCAGATAATCCAGAGCCAGGATATGGGCCTGGGCCAGATCGGTGACGTGGATATAGTCCCGGACGCAGGTGCCGTCCTTGGTGGCGTAGTCGTCGCCGAAAATGGAGATCTTCTCCCGCTGGCCGTTGGGCACCTGGAGTATCAGGGGGATCAGGTGGGTCTCAGGGGCGTGGGCCTCGCCGATGGCTCCGGAGGGATGGGCGCCGCAGGCGTTGAAGTACCGCAGGGCCACATACCGCAGGCCGTGGGCCCGGCTGGTCCAGGACATCATCTTCTCCATCGCCAGCTTGGTCTCGCCATAGCAGTTGGTGGGAACGGTCTTGTCCGTCTCCAGGATGGGGACCCGCTCCGGCTCGCCGTAGGTGGCGGCGGTGGAGGAGAACACGATCTTGTCCACCCCGTGGGCCACCATGGACTCCAGCAGACAGATGGTGCCGCCCAGATTGTTGTCGTAGTACTTCAGAGGGTCGCTCATGGACTCGCCCACCTGGGAGGAGGCAGCGAAATGGATAACGCCCTCGATCTTCTCCTGCTCAAACAGCTGGTCCAGGGCCTTCCGGTCCCGGATGTCCAGCTCATAGAAGCGGGCCTTGGGGTGCACGGCGGCCCGGAAGCCGGTGAGCAGGTTGTCCGCCACCACCACGTCCCGGCCGGCATCGATGAGTTCGTACACGGTGTGAGAGCCGATATAGCCGGCTCCACCCAACACTAAAATCGCCATATTCTTCATTCCGTCCTTTCTATTCCGCTGTTCCGCCTGACGTCACTTCAAAACCACACAGCCGCCCTGGGGCCGGATGTGCAGGATGTGGCACATCCCCGGACCCAGCAGCTCCTCCATTCCCTGCTGGAAGGTCTCCAGCTTCTCGTTGGGGACAAAGGCCTGGATGGTACCGGCAAATCCGCCGCCGTGGACCCGGATGGCGCCGGAGCCGCCCAGCAGCTCCCGCCCCACGGCCAGGGCCACCGGGATGGCCTGCTGCTGAGGGGCCGCCGCCGACCAGGTGTTCTGCAGGTTCAGGGCGGAGGACAGCCCCGACTGGTCCACCAGGGCCAGGAAGGCGGCAAAGTCGCCCTGCTCCAGGGCCTGGGCCTCCTGCTCCGCCCGGCAGTCCTCCTCAAAGAAGTGCATGGTCCGAAGCACCGCCCGGTCGCCGCACTCCTGCCGCAGCTGGGGCAGGGCGGCCCGGAAGGCCCCCTCGTCCACGTCCCGCAGGAACTTCTTGCCGAAATGGGCGGCCACCGCGCCCATTTCCCGGGTGATGTCCGCATAGTCGTCGGTGAGATCCGCGTGGCAGGAGCCGGTGTCCACGATGCACAGGGCATGGCCCGACCGGGTAAAGTCGTACTCCACCTTCTTCACCACAGGGGCGGCCGGGTCGGCAAAGTCGATGGCCACCGCACCGCCCACCGAGGAGCCCATCTGGTCCATCAGCCCACAGGGCTTGCCGAAGTAGACATTCTCCGCGTACTGGCCCACCTTGGCCCGCTCCACAGGATCCAGGGTCCCGCCGCCGAAGAAGCAGTCTATGATGGTAGCCACCAGGATCTCATAGGCGGCGGAGGAGGACAGGCCGGAGCCGGACAGCACTGTGGAAGTCACATAGGCGTCAAAGCCCGCCGGACGGCAGCCCAGCTCCGCCAGCCGGGCCGCCACTCCCCGCACCAGCGCGGGGGAGCTGTTCTTCTCCTCCTCCCGAACCTTCAGATCCCGCAGGTCCACCTCCAGGGCGGGGTAGCCCTCCGACTGGATCCGGACCAGGTCCGTCCCATTGGGAGCGGCGCAGGCCAGCATATCCAGATCCACACTGCCGCACAACACGCGGCCATGCTGGTGATCCGTGTGGTTTCCACCGATCTCTGTCCGGCCCGGTCCGCTGAACAGCGCGGCCTCAGGCCGGGCTCCAAACTCCGCCTCAAAGGCCCGGACCACCCGGACCGCCCGCTCCCGTCCCTTTTCCAGGGAGGCGTCGCTTCCATCCAGGGCATACAGCCCCCGAAGCGCCTCGTCCCCCCTGCCTTCCTGCAGCTTCTGTAACAGCTCTCCCGTGGAACCCATAGACGTCACCTCTTTCTCATTTCTACTACACAGTATATTTATTTTTACTAAAAATTCAATCCATCTTTCACAGATTCTGAAAGTTCGGCGGCTTTGACAGAAAATACCCTGTGTTTCTGGTCATTCCGCCGGGACAGGCCCGGTGCTGCTCCGCACGGTCAGAGATGAGGGCACCACCACCTTCAGCGGCACGGTGCGCTCCGGCTCCCGCCCCGGAAGGGCCACCCGCTCCCGCAGCAGACGCAGGGCGGTGCGCGCCATCTCCTCCACATGGGCAGACACCGATGTCAGCGGCGGCTCCACCAGGGCGGAGCGGGGCGTGTCGTTGAAGGAGACCACCGACAGATCCTTCGGCGCGTCCAAACCGGCCAGCCTCAGGGCCCGGATGGCCCCGATGGCCGTCTCCTCGTTGGCCGCCAGCAGAGCCGTGGGGCGAGTCCCTCCATTGGACAGACGCTCTCCCACCGCTCTAGCCGCCGCTTCTGTCTCCATGGGGCAGTCCAGCAGCCAGTCCCGGCACTCCAGCCCCCGGGCCTCCAACTGCTGAGAAAAAAGCTGGCGGCGCACCTCGGGGGCCCGGCGTCCCAAGTCATCCAGCTTCCATTCCGGGCCGATAAAACCCACCGACCGGTGTCCCAGCTCCGCCAGGTGCTCCAGCGCCATGGAGATCCCCAGGGAGAAGTTCAGCACCACCGAGTCAAACCGGCTCTCCAGGGGGGAGGAGTTCAAAAAGACGATCTGGGGGCAGAGCGCCTCCATCGCCTCGATCTGCCCCGGCCGGAACTTTCCAATGGCGATCATGCCGTCCAGCGGCTCCCCCTCCGGGGGCAGGAAGCCCTCTCCCCGGCTCTCCAGGGGGACCGCGGTGTACTTCCGGTCCAGACATCCCTGGCGGACAAAGCCGCTGAGATAGAGGTAGAAGGGGTCCTCCAGCTGCTGGGCCGGCGTGAGCATCTCTGCGATTCCCACCCGGAGCACCCCCTTGGGCGCCCGGCCCCTGCGGCTCCGGGTAGCGGTATAGTTCAGCCGCCCCGCCTCCTCCAGCACCTTTCTTCTGGCCTCCATGCTCACCGACAGCGCCGGATCGCCTGACAGGATCCTGGAGATGGTGGCGGCGGAGTAGCCCGTCCGCTCCGCCAGCTCCCGCAGTGTAGCCATGGTGATTCACTCCCTTTATTTTTACTAAAAATAACATAGCACAGGACCGGGGGCGGTGCAAGCCCCCGGAGGGTCATTCCTCCTGGAAGCTCCGAAAATTTTCCCGGTTGACCTCCCGGTAGGGGAGCCAGACATAGTGCTCTGCCGTCAGATCGGCAGCCTGGGCCGGGTCCTCCCCGGCGTACAGGGACAGGGCCAGATCCATCAGGACCTGGGGCATCTCCTTGGCGTTCTGCACCGTTCCGCTGAGCGTCCCCGCCGCCATGGCCTCCAGCGCCGGGGCGGTGGCGTCCACGCCCACGATCACAGGCATCTCCTCCGGGGCCACGCCCGCCTCCAGCAGTACGTCGATGGCCCCCAGAGCCATGTCGTCGTTGTTGGCAAAGACCGCCTCGATCTGACTGCCAAACTCCTGATGCCACTGGGACATCTTGGCCGCCGCCTGGCCCCGGTTCCAGTTTGCTGTGTCGCTGGCCAGCTTCTCCACCAAAACCCCGGCATTGGTCAGGGTCTTGATGGAATACTCTGTGCGCAGAAGGGCATCCTGGTGGCTGGGCTCCCCCTCCAGCATCACATACTGGAGCACACCGTCCCCGTTCCGGTCCACCCGCTCCCGGTCCTCCTGCCACTGCTCCCACACGATCTGCCCCTGAAAGATCCCGGACTGCTCCCCTCTGGGCCCCACATAGTAGGCTTTCTCCCACCGCTGGAGGTCCTCCTCCACCGGCTGGCGGTTGAAAAAGATCACCGGAACACCGGCCTCCTCCGCTTTGTCCACGATCACGGCCGCCGCGGTGCGGTCCACCATGTTGACGCACAGCACATCGCAGCCCCAGTCCAGAAAGCGGTCCACCTGCTCCATCTGGAGGGTCTGGTTGCTCTGGCCGTCGGCGATGCTCAAGTTGATCTTCAGCAGGCTCTCCCCCTCCTTCTCCCGGGCCAGACGCTCCATCTCCTGGACCACATTGGAGATAAAGGTGTCGTTCTGCTGATAGATGGCCACGCCCACCCGGACAGTCTCCGTCTTCTCCGGATCCCGGTTCTCGCAGCCGGTGAACAGAAGGACGCAGGCCAGCAGCGCCGGGAGCACAGCGGCCCGCCTCCGGTCAGGACATGACCGGGAACAGCAGCTTTTGATACTCTGATTCATAGATCTCATCGCCTCCCACCACCGAAAAGGGCAGTGTCTCTGTCAGCGGCTCGGTCTTCTCCCGGGCCGCTCCCGCCGCCTGCTGGACCGCCAGATAGCCCGCGGCGTATTCACTCCAGGCCGCCACAGCTGAGATGGTCCCCCGCTCCAGCCAGGCCGCGATCCGGCTGGTCACACCCACTCCGTAGAGGGCCGCACTGCTTCCGGCGCGTTCCTTGGCCTGGGCCGCGGCCTCAGTGGCCCCGATCTCCAGCGCGACCACCTGAGCCAGGGCCCCCTCCTCATCCAGGCGGATCAGCTCCTCCTCCCCGGTCTCCGACCAGCGGAGCACCGTGGCCCCGCCGCGGATCAGGGCGGCCTCCGCCGCCTCCACCCGGGCCTGCACCCCGGTATTCTCCGGGAGGCAGTCCAGAAGCAGGACAGTCCCGCCCCGGTACTCCTCCAGGGCCCGCCGGGCCAGCGCCCAGCCCAGCGCTTCATTGTCCGGTGTGATCAGGGCCACCGCTTCGGGCAGTTCCGACTCCAGGGTCACTGTGGGGGTGCCCCGCGTCAGGGTCTCCCACTCCGCGCCCAGGTCCGCCGGGTCCACCGGAGCCAGCACCAGCGCGTCGGTCCCCCGCTCCACTTCCCGGCGGAGGAGTTCCTTCTGCTCCTCTTGGTCATTGTCCGCCCCAGGTGTCAGGAATCGCAGCTCCGCCCCCAGATCGCCCGCCGCCTGCTCCATCCCCAGGCGGGTATTGGCCCAAAGGCTGCTGTCCGCACTGCGGATCAGAACAGAGACCTCCACCGGCTCCCGGCTGCGGTCCCGTCCCTCCAGATCCGGGGCCGCCAGGGACAGCAGCACCGCCGCCCCCAGCGCCACCAGAATGGCCAGCTGGATGATCCCGTTTCTCCGATCTTTCACGAGCCCGCCTCCTTCCGATAGGGCCGCGACGCCTCCTCGTCCAGTGCCGGCAGATGGATCCGCACCAGCGTCCCCTCGTCCGGCTCGCTCTGGATGGTCAGCCCGTACTGCCGTCCGAAGGTGAGCTGGATCCGCTGGTGGACATTGCGCACCCCGATGCCGGAGCCCTTGGTGTTGATGGCCGGCCGGTGCTCCTCCAGCAGCTGCTCCGCCACCTCGGGGCGCATCCCAAGGCCGTTGTCCTCCACATCGATGAACAGATCGTCCCCCCGGCGGTAGGCCCGGACCGAGATGACGCCCTCGTCCTCCGCCGCGGACATCCCATGATAGATGGCGTTCTCCAGAATGGGCTGGACGATCAGCTTCAGGGTATACAGCCCCTCTGTGCCAGGCTCCGCCGTGATCTCGGTGGTGAAGCGGTTTTTATACCGGATCTGCTGGATGTTCATATAGTGGCGGGCGTGCTCCAGCTCATCTGCAAGGGTGATGATGCTGCTCCCCCGGCTGATGGAAATGCGGAACAGACGCGCCAGGGAGGTCACCATCTGGATTGCCTCGTCATACCGCCCGGCCTCCGTCATCCAGATCACCGAGTCCAGGGTGTTGTACAGGAAGTGGGGGTTGATCTGGGACTGGAGCACCTCCAGTTCCGAGCGCCGCTTCTGCGCCTCCTGCTGGACGATGTCGTCCATCAGGTGGTGCATGGTGGACACCATGGACCGGATGGATCGGCTCAGGTGCTGCACCTCATAGCACCCCCGCTCCTCGATCTCCACGTTGTCCCGGCCGGCCTCCAGCTCCTTGATGGATTGCTCCAGACGGCGGATGGGGTCAGAGATATGGGCGGAGATCCGGAAATTCAGAAAGGCCATCAGGAAGATGGAGAACAGCAGCAGCGACAGTCCAAACAAGACCATTTGGTGGGAGTCCGCCTCCAGATCCTCCATAGGCACCACACCCACCAGCTTCCAGCCGGTGTAGCCCACGGTCTTAACAGTCACCTGCCGCTCCCGCCCCTGAAAGCTCTCCCGGTGGCTCCCGTCGGAGTAGCCCGCCGCCGCCCGGTTGTTCTCCTCCAGCAGGCCGGCGTAGATCAGCTGCTGCCTCGGGTGATAGATCAGCTCGCCGGAGCCGTCGATGAGATAGAGGTAACCGCCGTTGGACAGCTGTACATCCCGGCAGATCTGCTCGATGCCGCCGAAGCTCATGTCCACCAGCAACACCCCCGTCTCGGTGGCCCCGCCCCGGGTAAGCTGCACCTGACTGCTCAGGGAGACCACCCACCGGTAGCGGGCGTCCTGCTCTTGGAACAGGTTCTGGACGTGTGGGGTGGAGAAGTGGAAATTCTCCATCTTTTTGATGGCAGCCTGGAACCAGCCGCTGTCCCGAAGCTCCGCATCCGGCTTCAGCTCGGACAGGGGCGCGGCGGAGACCAGCCGGCCCTTCTCGTCAAACACGGCGATGGACACGATGGACTCCCGGTTCTCCTCGTACAAAAGACTCATACCGGACTCCAGGGAGCTCTCCTCCAGATCGGTGTTCTTGATGATCCGGTAATACAGGGTGTCGGACACCCGCATCATCCGCCGCAGATAGCCGTCCAGGTTCATGTTCACCTGGGCCAGGACCCGCTGGCTGTTGTCCTCCATCAGCTCGTATGTGGTGGTGGAGAAGCGCAGGAACAGGCTCATGCCCATAAATACCATGCCCACAATAGCCACCGCGGTGAAGGAGAGGGAGATCACCATCTGGATCCCCATGGCCCGATAGCGGCCCACCGCACGCCCTGTCACCTTACGCAGCAGTTTTCCCACACGCGCCCTCCTTCCTAAGACCGCGCCTACCGCTCGCCCCCTGCCCGGTATTTGGAGGGAGAGATGCCGAAGCGCCGCTTGAACACATAGCTGAAATAGTTTGGATCGGTATACCCGGTCTTTTCCGCGATCAAATAGGTCTTGTCGTCGCTCTCCAGCAGCAGCTGGGCGGCCCGCTCCATCCGCACATTGGTCACATAGGCAATGAAGCTCATCCCCTCCTCCCGCTTGAACAGGGTGGAGAAGTAGGCCGGGGACAGGTGGAGGTGGGTGCACACGCTCTCCACACTCAACTCGCTGTCGGCGTAATGCTGGCCAATATAGTGCTTGGCCCGCTCCACCGTCCGCCAGGCGGAGTCGCTGCGCTGGCGGCCCAGCAGCTCCCGCAGGTTGAGGCAACGGTCCACGCACCAGTGCTCCAGCTCGTCCAGGGAGCGGAACTGGGAGATGGGCATCACCCCGGTAAAGCCGGGACCGAACACCGCCTCCAGCTCCACGTCCCCCGCCCGGGCCAGCCGGATCAGGGCGGTGGTCAGCTCCAGCAGGAACAGACTGCATTGGGCCAGGTCCATCCGGTGCTTCCGCAGCCGCTCGATCAGGCTGCACACCAGCTCCTCCACCTGCTCCGCCGTCCCCAGCTTGACCGCGTTGGCCAACTCCCGCTGGTCATCCTCATCCAGAGACAGCTCCGCGGAGGTCCCCGGCTCGATGTCGCCGATATAGAGCACCCGGCCGCCCCCCATGAGCACGCGGTAGTCCAGGGCGGAGCGCGCCCCCTCGGTGGACTGGCGCAGCTCTCCCAGGGTGGCGCAGGACAGCCCCACGCCCACCGTCAGCTCCAGCCCCAGATAATTCAGCGCCAGAGCCCGCAGGCGCTCCAGCTCCTCCAGCAGGGTATAGGTCTGATCGGTCTGGGCCAGAAGGGCCACACTGTCGTTGTACAGCACGGTCCGCACCACACAGTCCAGGCTGGCATACTTGGTCAAAAAGCCCTGCACAGAGAGAAGCAACAGCTCGTCCCGCTGCTCCGCTTCCTCCAGGCTGTCCACATCGAACAGGGCCACCGTCCAGGGACCCTCCGGCATCTGGATCTCATACCGGGCCGCCCGGTCCCCGATCTGTTCCGCCCGGACCTGGCCGTCCAGCAGCCGGGTATAAAACAGCTCCCGCAGGACCGGGAGGCTCTCCTCATACCGGCGGCGCAGGCTCTCCATATCCCGCCGCTCCGCCTGCTGCTGGTCCAGCTGGTCCTTCAGCCGGAGGAGCACCCCGCTCATCTCCTGGGCATTGATGGGCTTCATAATATATTCCGACACGCCCATTCCCACCGCCTGGCGGGCATATTCAAAGTCGTCAAAGCCAGAAAAGACCACCGTCTTGGCGGCAGGCAGGACCCGCTTCAGACGCCGGCACAGCTCCAGTCCGTCCATGAAGGGCATTTTGATGTCGGTGAGCACCACATCCGGGCGGACCAGCTCGGCCAGCTCCAGGGCCTCCTCGCCGTTGTCCGCCTCCCCCGCCAGGGTAAAGCCCAGGCTGTCCCAGTCGATCTTCCGGCTGATCCCGGCCCGGATCTCCTCCTCGTCGTCCACCAGCAGCACCCGATAACGCTCCATGCCGTCCGCTCCCTTCTCCGTCCGCTGTCCAGGGCCCGCGGGCTTCTCCGGCGTCAGAGAGGCGGTCTCCCGGGCCGGCGGCGCGCTCCTTTTCCCATGGCCGCTTTCTCTGCCATTATACCATATCCCGCTCCATCTTTCCAGCATACTGCCCGTTTCTCCTTTCTGGCACAAAGGGCGCGCCGCTTGTCACGGCGCGCCCTATCAAAAGTCCGGTGCGATTATTTCTTGACCAGATACTTGCGCATATCCAGGGCGCAGGCGAACAGGATGATGCCGCCCTTGACCAGATAGATCAGGTCCTGGTTGACGCTGGCCATGTTCAGGCCCACGAAGATCAGCCGGAGCAGCAGCACGCCGATCACGATGCCGCGGATCTTGCCGATGCCGCCCACGAAGGAGACGCCGCCGATGACGCAGGCGGCGATGCCGTCCAGCTCGTAGTTCAGGCCGGTGTTGGCGGTGTTGGAGCCCACGCGGGCGCCCTCCACAAAGCCGGTCCAGCCGTACATAGCGCCGGCCAGGGCAAAGACCAGAACGGTGGTCATCAGCACGTTGACGCCGGACACCCGGGCAGCCTCCTCATTGGAGCCCAGAGCGAACATATTCTTGCCGAAGGTGGTCTTGTTCCAGATGAACCACATGACGGTCGCCAGCAGGATGGCGAACCACACATAGTTGGGGATGGGGGTGCTGGTGCCGTTTCCGGTGGGCACGCTGATGATGGAGCCCTTGATAAAGTCGTTATAGCTCTTGTCCAGACCAGAGATGGCCATGCCGCCGTTGTTGCCCATCTTGACATACAGCAGCAGGCAGGAGTACAGGATCAGCTGCGTGCCCAGGGTGACGATGAAGGGATGCAGCTTGAACTTGGCCACGAAGAAGCCGTTGAACACGCCCACCGCGGCGCCGATGGCCATGGCGATCAGGATGACCACGGGGATGGGCAGGGTGCCGATTTCAGGCCACATCTTGTTGGAGGTGGTGACCGCCTGGAGCAGAGATGCGGAGATACAGGCGGTCAGACCCACGCAGCGGCCGGCCGACAGGTCAGTTCCGGTCAGCACGATACAGCCGGCAATGCCCAGGGCCAGAGGCAGATAGGCCGCCGTCTGGGACAGAATGTTGATCAGGGAACTGGGTCTGAGGAAGTTGGGATTGATGATCTGAATGACGATCACCGCGAAAATCATCAGGATGTACAGCGCATTATTCAGCAGCAGATCGAACGCCTTTTTGGAGTCGAAGCTTTTGGCCTTTGCGGCCAACTCTTTGGATTCATTGCTCATGGTTCTTTTCCTCCTCTTTTACACATACTTGGCCGCCAGGGTGAGGATCTCCTCCTGGCTGGTATTCTTGGCGTCCACCTCGCCGGCCACCTGGCCGCCGGACATGACGATGATCCGGTCACACACGCCCAGCAGCTCAGGCATCTCGGAGGAGACCATGATGACTCCCTTGCCCTCGTTGGCCAGGTCGATGATCAGCTGGTAGATCTCATACTTCGCGCCCACGTCGATGCCGCGGGTCGGCTCGTCCAGCAGCAGGACCTCCGGCTTGGTGAGCAGCCAGCGGCCGATGATGACCTTCTGCTGGTTGCCGCCGGACAGGGAGCGGATCTGGGTCTTTTGCGTGGGGGTCTTGATATGCATGGCCTGAATGGCCCACTCGGTCTTTTCCTTCATCTGCTTGTCGCTCAGGCAGATGCCGCCCATCAGATAGTCTTTCAGGCTGGAGATCACCGTATTCTCCCGGATGTCCCGGATGCCGAAGATCCCGGTGGCCCGGCGCTCCTCGGTGAGCAGGGCGAAGCCGTTCTTGATGGACTCCTTGGGAGTGCGGTTCTGGATCTCCCTGCCGTGGAGGGTGATGGTGCCGCCCTCCCGGGTCATGGCGCCGAACAGGTTTTCCAGCACCTCGGTGCGCCCGGAGCCGTCCAGGCCGGCGATGCCCAGCACCTCGCCCTTGCGCAGCTGGAAGGTGGCGTCCTTCAGGCGGGTGTACTTGCCGGCGATGTGCTGCACATCCAGGATCACGTCACCGGGCTTGTTGGTCTTGGGCGGGAAGCGGTTGGTCAGCTCCCGGCCCACCATGAGCTTGATAATCTCCTCCATGGTCAGCTCCTTGGCCGGGCGGGTGGCCACCCACTGGCCGTCGCGCATGACGGTGATGTCGTCGCTGATGCGGAGGATCTCGTCCATTTTATGGCTGATATAGATGATGCCGCAGCCTTTTTGCTTCAGCATATCGATGATGCGGAACAGGTGCTCCACCTCGGTCTCGGTCAGCGAGGAGGTGGGCTCGTCAAAGACGATGATCTTGGAGTCATAGCTGACGGCCTTGGCGATCTCCACCATCTGCCGCTGGGAGACGGGCAGGGTGGACATGACCGCCTTGGGGTTGACGGACACCTCCAGGGTGTCGAAGATCTCGTGGGTACGCTTGGCCATGATGCGCTCGCTGACCATGATACCGCCCATCTTGGGATAGCGCCCCAGCCACAGGTTGTCCTGCACAGTGCGGGTCAGGGCCTGGTTCAACTCCTGATGGACCATGGCCACACCGTTTTCCAGGGCCTCCTTGGAGCTTTTGAAGTGGATCTCCTTGCCATCCAGGGTAATGGTGCCGGCGTCCCGGTTATAGATCCCGAACAGACACTTCATCAGGGTGGACTTGCCGGCGCCGTTCTCTCCCATCAGGGCGTGGACCGTGCCCGCCCGAACGGTGAGGTTGACGTTATCCAGAGCCTTGACGCCGGGGAATTCCTTGCTGATCCCCTTCATTTCCAGCAGAACTGGATGATCCATGAATATTCCTCCTCTCTCCTCTGCGTGGAGCCGCTGCCTCTGCCTCTCCCATGAGATGGGGCAGAGGCAAAGGCTCCACGGATGGGAAGGGGGCTGCCCCGAAGGGCAGCCCCGCGTCCCGCTTTGTCACAGATCGGGGCGATCTGTCGGTACCGCGCTGCTTACTTGGTGTACATGGCGTAGGGGACCTGGATCTTGCTGGGGATGGTCTCACCCTCTTCGTCCACAGCAAATTTATAGCTCTCGGTGTTGGCCATCAGGTCAGCGCCGTCCTTGACGTTCTTCACCAGGGTGGCGATGGTGGCGGCCATGGCCTCGCCATCCTGCTTGACGGTGCCGGTCATGATGCCAGCGTCGATCTTCTGCACGGCGGAGTCCATGGCGTCCACGCCGTAGACGGGGATGGTCTTGTCGCCGCCCTCCAGGTTCCAGCCGGCGGTCTGCAGGGCGGAGATAGCGCCCTCGGCCATGCCGTCGTTGTTGGCCAGGACCAGCTCGACCATGTTGTTGTTGCCCTCGTTGTACTGACCCAGGATGGTGTTCATGTAGTCAACAGCGGCCTGAGAGGACCAGGCGCCGGTCTGATCGACCAGGTACTTGGAGGTATTGTTGGCGTCATAGAACTCCAGGGCGGGCTTGCCGGCCTCGGCCAGGACAGCGTTGGCGTCCTCCACGCCGTACTTGGTACGCATCTCGGCCTCGGGGTTGCCCTCCTGGCCCTTGAACATGACATAGGAGATCTTACCGTCGCCGTTCAGGTCCACAGCGTCGAAGTTCTCCACCAGGTACTCACCGGCGGCCTTGCCCTGCATATGGCCGGCCTCGGCGGGATCGGTGCCCACGAAGGCGCTCTCCTCATAGCTCTCCAGCACGGAGACGTCGAAGTCGCGGTTGAAGAAGACCACGGGGATGCCGGCGGCCTTGGCGGCGTCCGCGATGTTCTGGGCGGCGTCGGGAGAGGCGTTCTCCACCACGTTCACGACCAGCAGGTTGTAGCCGTCGGAGATGGCGGTGTTGACCTGGTTCAGCTGCTCGCCCTGGTTGGTCTGGGCGTCGAAGTTCTGGTACTGAACGCCCAGCTCATCCAGCTGCTTGTCCATCGCGGTGCGGACGGTGGTGATGTAGGCGTCGGCGAAGTTGTAGTAGAACACGCCGACCTTCAGATCGGAAGTCTGAGAGGCAGAGGCAGAGGTGCCGGAGCCCTCGGGCTTGGAAGCGCTGCCGGAGCCGGAGCCGCCGCAGCTGGCCAGAAGGCCGACCGTCATGGTGGCCGCAAGAATCAGAGCAAGTTTCTTCTTCATTTTCATTCCTCCTGTTGTGGTACGGATCTGTATGAAACATTTCCTTCCTAAGCGGAGCCTTCCGCTTTTCGTCCCCTATTGTATCTCCGGCTTCTGGAAAAAACGATAGAAATTTTTTGGCTCTTCTAGGAAAAAACTTGGATGTGTTTCGGAGCCCTCCCCGTTTTTTTGTAGAAAAAAACAAGAACAGGCCCAGTGGTGTCGGATCCGGCCTCCGGATGGCCCCGCCCACCGCCTGTATTTCTTATGACAACAGCCGCACCAGGCGGTGCGGCTGTTGAGACTGTAGAAACAGGGTCCTTAGTCCCTAAACATTCGTTGTAGGTGCCGTCAGGACTTCTAAAATCTTTCAAACCACTTTCCGTTGAAAATGCAGCACAGCCACTTTTTCAAGAAGGATCGCACGAAAGTTTCCCCATATCCATGGATCAGAAGGACGACCCAACCGGCCTTCTGGCCGGCGGCGCGTTTGCGCCGTACAAGCGTCTCCGCCGCAGGCGGAAACCTTGGCGCAGAGCAAATTTACTTTGCCCGAGCATTTGAAATACCGAAGGGTGGAGGCCGCCTCCGGCGGCCGGAACCCAAAAAGAAAGACACGACTTTCGTCGTGTCTTTCTTTTTGCAAAGGACGGTTAAAATCGATATTTTTGTTTGGGGGCAGAGGGGGCCACAGCTTACAAAACAGGACCGATCTGCTGAATGCCAGTTTCCTGCACAGGGGTAATATCCATCTCAGGCAGATCGTTCAGATAGCGTTCCACATTCCGGTACTGCACTCCATTTTCCAGTGCGGCATCCTCACCCCGATACAGGACATAGCGTCCCCGGATCGGGCCAAATCGCCGCTCAGTTTTATCGCATTTTTCCTGATCGGCCAAATGCCGGTATTGTGCGGGAACCTGTTTGTCACTGTGTTTGATCTCGAAGATCTCGCAGCAGTTTTCTTTCTCATGATAGATCACCATGTCGAACTCGCCGGCTGCAAACTGCAGTTTGAAGACCCGATGCCCTCTATCGGCCGCCTTCATGGTCTCCAGCAGGACAATATCTTCCAGCATCCGGCCCCGCACTTCTTCGAGGATCCTGCCCGCAGTCTGAGTCTTCTCGAATTCGCTGCTTACTGAAAAGGTTTCGTCTTTCATCAGCGAGTGGACAAGGGCCTGTGCTTGGCAGTATCGCATCCCCGGCTGGGTAAATAGGATGTGTTCCACGGATCTCGCTCCTGGATCAGCGGTTTCAATGGGGCAGTTCACGATCAGTTCCAACGCGGAGAGATACTCTTTGATCTCCTGGATGTGGGTATCTGTGATACCGATGGACTGTTCCTCTTTGTTGCGGATGTCCAGCAGCTCCATCAGGCGCTGGGTGACCGATTCCGTATCGATATGATCCAATATCTCGGTACGCTTTTCGGGATCGCGCTCTTTCCGAAGATTCGAGGCGGTCAGCCGCAGGTCGTGAGATTGGAAGTCATCGGTCAGAACTGAGAGCAGGAACCGGTGGTTCATATCCTCGATGATCCGGTTGATGGCACTGGTCAGCTCACCGGCCTCATACAGAGCGTACAGATGGCGGAAATGTCCGCCTGCCTCATAGCAAGCCAGGGAATGCTGAATGTTTTTGCAGATCGCTGTATCGATGTACCGCCGTGTGGACTCATCATCCCGGAAAGAGGCGTCCTGGGCGTTGACATCTTCATCATCAAAGGCGAGCTCACCGGCCCGTAGCGTTCCTCCGTAGCGGATATATTCATCAATGCTGTCGATCCCCAGCAGGCGGCTGTAGTAGATATCACCCCGGCGGATGTCCTCTTTGCGGTATGTTTCCATCATTTGCACCCCCTGTTTTTCTGGCTTAATACCACAAAAATAGGGACCGCTTCTCTGATAACCAGATCCCTTGCAGGATTGGAATGGTAACTCATACAGCAGTCATTCCGGTCAGTGAAAGGGCTGGCATAGAGCAGAAGCGATCCCCATTGCTTCTGATATTAAGACTTCACATTCGTGTTGTCTTTCTTTGGCGCTCGTATTCGACACTACTTCCCCAAGCGCAGGAGACTGTGCCACTGGCATCAGCTCCATAGGGCGACCATCTGAACCGCGGCTGGCTTCACCGCGTCATGGGACTCTCACCCCCGGCAGGATCTCTGTCGGCCGCCCTCATTGCTTGATCCCCATTTCGGTGGGGGCTGTGACTGGACGGAAGTATCATTGTCCCTGACGGAATCGTTGCGATACTGCATCTGTCAGCATTTTCAGTTCTGGATACTCAAACAGGCGACTTCCCATAAAATATTGGTTTTGGGTACTCTTGACCACCACAATATCAATCCCTGCATCGATCAAAGTATTGGTATCCGCGTAAACAGTCTGCCGCACTGCCTGAATTCCTTTTCCATTCAGATGGGCAATGATGTCAGATACTGTGGCGGGATGGTTTTCATCGGTCCGCTCATAGAGAAACCGGAGTAATTCCAGTATCCGCATATTTGTTGAATTCTGCATACTTCACCTCCTCGATTCTTAAAATGGCCTATTTTGTGTGGTGTCCAGCCCCAAAGACCAGAAGCAGGGCGACAGCACAGAGAAGCAGGCCGATCCAATTTCGATCTATAATCAGCTTGATCACCGCCACAAGCAGAAGTCCGCCTGCCAGGAGCACAACGCCGTTCATTCAGCGTCCTCCAGAGGCGTGGTTCCCCATGTGGATGTCCAGCACCCCTCTGGGCGGCTGGATCAGGGCGTCCTCATACTGGCACTTCCACTGGATCTCCCGGCACATCTGGCCATCCGCAACGCCGTCTATGGTTTCCCCATCCTGAATGGGGTTATCATGCTCCAGAATATAGGACGCTGCATTATAGGCGTGGTTTACCACCCAGTTGGGGTCCATGTCGTGGAAGTGGTACTGGAGATCCGGCAAAAACAGGGTGCTCATGCCCACCGTGTCGATGAGCATATCTTCGGTGCCCTCAATGTTGAAGAAGCGGACATTGACGCCAAAGCGGATGAACCGATCCGGCCCCTCGATCTGATGGGAGCGCACATCCTCCGCCAGAAACAGCTTGCCGCAGTTCTGGAAATAGAACGCCTCACAGGTGGGGTACAGCTCCGCCAGAGCCTCCAAAAAGTCGGCATCCAAGTTGGCACGCTCCAGCGCCGGAAGCGCCGCTGCCAGCATATCGGTGGCTACCACCTGATATTTGCACTCCCGGAAGATCCGCTCCCGGTTCTCCTGGCAGTCCCACATCTGGCTCATCAGGAAGGCATCAAAGCCTTTGCCCTTGAACTTGTCGCATTTCATCACCATCAGCTGCACCGGGCATTTTCCGTCCTTGAACTCTGCAATATGTTCCTGTGTGGCAAAGCCGGCCATTTTCTTATCATAACAGAAGCACTCTGTTGATCCAATGTGCTTCTCTATTACGGCAGTCATTTTTTCTTTGTCTGGCATTTCTACCGGCTCTTTGAACAGCATCTGAATGAGATAAGGGCCTCCGGGCTGGGGGCCTTTTTTGTCATCCAGGTTTTGCTGGCAAACTTGATTGCTCATTTGGTTTCCTCCTTATTTTCAGGGAACAGTTTCCATCGAAACTCCAGCTCTTTCTGGACAAACTCTTTCGGCAGACCGCGGGGGTTGGCGATGAGATACCATACCCGAAAGGTGCGCTTCTCTGGGTCTGTTTCCTGCCGGTAGAGCTGATAGCCCGCCTCATCCTCCTGTGTCCACTGTCCTGTCTGCCGCTTGGCCTGCACAAAGGGTTCCACCACCTGGTCCAGTTCCTCTCTGGTGCGGCTTGAGGCCCAGGCATGATCCACATCCTTGGCATGGGACTGGTAGAACAGCAACTTTCCGGTATGGGTCTTCGCCTTGCACTCCGGCGTTCCGCGCAATTCCGCCTGACGGCGGTACTCCTCCATCTGCTCCGCCGTTCCGTACCGTTCCACCATCTGCTCCCGCACATAGATGAACCAGCTGTAGTCCTCCGCCTCGGTGAAGGGGGCGCAGACCGGCTGTAATGCCTCCACGGGGTCTGCCTCGAAGCGGTCGATGAAGTCGAAGTAGTTGGCTTTGACCAGGGGCAGAAAGGTGTCCAGCAGCCCGGTGTTCAGCCGCAGGTCCTCTGTCAGCATCCGAAAGAATGAACCGCCTGTTGTGGGTTCAATTCTGAAAGAGTAGAGGTAGTCATCTCCCTGCTTTATGATACAGCTGAAGCCCACCTCCACATTTCCATGGCCGATTTCGTAGTCTATGTAGTTGTAGCGGCTCCGGTCAAACCAGATCTGATAGGTCAGCCCGTTTTTCATTTTCTTTTTGAAGTCGCCCTTTTTCAGACGCTTCCAGCCCTTTTCCTCCAGGCCCAGGCCGTTCCATAGGTAGTCCAGAAGCTCCTGAAATATATCTGCCGGGCGTTTTTGCTCCACGGTCTCCACCTCCTGACGAATCCTCTTTAATAATCAAGCAGGATGGGCACCTGCTGTTCCTCGGCAAACCGCATGGCACGCCAGAACATGGAGAAGGCAAACTTGGCAAGAGATTGGGTGTCATACCGGGTGTGTTCCGGGATGTCCGCCTTGCTGTACTGTCCATCTGCGGCCAGGGTCCCGTCTACCGGGTATCCCTCGGTGTCTGCCCAGCCAAGGATAGTGTCCTCATCGGCCTGCCATGCCAGCTGGTTCAGCTTCGCCAGCTCTTTCCGCAGGCCGCCCAGGGTGGCGATCATCGTCTGATCATCGGTGGGCAGAGGGCCTTGGAACAGAAAGCTGTCGGAAAGAGGCAGCCACCAGGTAGCCCCACGAAACAGGGACCACACCCGCTCCTCATCTGATGCAAGGCGGGCGACCAGAGGATGCTCCCCGAAGTCCCAGTCCTTCTCCACGGTGGGAGGCACTGATTCCCCGTATGTATGGCAGGCAGCCACCAGCAGCATAGCGCCGAAGGCATCCCAATCCGGCTTGTCGGTGTAATAGGGCCGCTCGTTGTCCTCCGGCCAGGGAGTGTAGGGTGGCTGGTCCGGCTGGGAAATGGCGGCCAGGATCTGATCCCGCCAGTCCTCCACTGCCGCCTGGACCTCAGCCGGGGACAGTTCCTCCTCGTTGTCAGCAGGTTCTCCATCCGGTGTGATCCGGTTGAAAGTATATCCGTTTTCCTCCGCCCACTGCTGAACAACGGTTTTCCAGTTGTGAGAATAGTACCGGGTCAGCGTCCCGGCGTAAATATCAAGTCCCATAGCAATGTCTCCTTTTCTGTTATGCGGTCATTCTTTTGCTGGAGCGAACATCTGGTCAATCTTCTCCAGATCGTATTCCAAAATCCAGTCATGAAATTGATGATAGAGAGGCAATAGCAGCTTCTGTGAGCCGCCCAGCACATCCAGCCCACGGTCATCGTACAGGTGGTAGAGAAACGGCCCTGGCCCGGTCAGATAGACGCTGGACACAAAGCCGTTCCAACCGCCGATGTCCCCCAGAATGATTTCCCGAAGAAGCAGCTCTGGTTGAAAGTTGATCTTGCTGAGATCCCAGTAAAACTGCACTTGTGCATGGGCATCCCCATCTTCATCCAGCTCTATGGCCGGAAGTTGCTCATCGGGAACTGGGAGGCCCACTCGCTGCCGGATAACGGTCAGCAGGGACTCGGCGGGTTCTTCATCGGGACCGTCGATCCGCAGAAGGTCCGGCACCGCCGGAAGGCCCCGATAGATCGCAGCGGCCCGGTCCAGTGCCCCCTGAACATAAGCGGGGTTGGTTTTCAGCTTCGCCGCACGCCTGTCCAGATAGATTGGTTCCTCCCCGCCGATCTCAAACCGAATGCCTACCGGCGCATGGTAGAACAGAGGGTGTTCCAGTCCAGCCATGCCCAGCTTGTGTAAAATGTCTTCAAACCGCTTTGCCAGCATGGTATCCCTCCGCCTTATAACATTTCATACAGCAGAGCAGCGTCGCCCTGCACCAGTTCCAGATGGGAGCTCAGCGTTTCCAGTCCGCTTTGCACCGCCTCGGTGGGCAGATCCCAGTCTGGGGCAATTTCAGCGGCCAGCTCCGGGAGGTCCTGCTCCTGCAGAGCTGCCAGCAGTTTAGACGCCAGTTCTCCCTCCAGCAGAGCGCAGTCCAGGGTATCCTCCGTCTGGGGAGCAGGAACCCGGACATCCAGATCCAGCTCGCTCTCACACCAGTCCCAGATGGCCATATAGACCGCGCCGGAGCAGTCGCCGTTGGACAGTTCCTGCCGCTGGCCGTCTTTGAGAAGATAAAAGGATGCGATCTGTGACATGGCAATTCCTCCTGAAATGTTATTCTTTTTCCATCAGCCCTTCTGCCTGCATCCGGATCACATAGAAGGCCCGCACCCAGTCCAGCTCCTGCTCCATGGATTTCTCCAAAGCCAGTAGGCGGCGCTTTCCCAGCCTGCGGTCCAGGAGGGCAAAGATGCGGACAAGAGGATTCTCGCTGACAAGGCTGTTCTCGATGCTCTGGTTGTCAAAAATACCAAACGCCTCATAGAACACCTTTTGGTCAAAGGTGCCCTGCTCCAGCGCAAAGGCATGAGCCTGGTTGATGGCCTCTTTTGCGGAGTCGCAATCTTTCAGCGTTGTGGACCGCAGGTGATGAAATTTCGTCCACACATTCTCGAAATAGGTGTAGTAGTTGCTCCGCAGTACTTCCACACCGTCCATGCGAATGGCTGCCCGGCCCTCATGGTCAGCACTTTTGCTGTAACTGGTGGCAAAATACTGGATGTGGCCCCGGAGCGTCGGGCACAGGTAATCATTTTCCAGCTTGTTCCGGATTCCGCTCCAGGTTGACATAGGTACTTGTCTCCTTTCTGATGCCGTTGCGGGCGTTGCCCCTTCCGCAGAATTTGTCTTTTGTGTTTGAAGTGTTATCCGTTGAATCCGCCGACTTCAATTTTATATTTGCAGTCGACCTCGATACAAACTAAATGTCCCATGAAATAGTCGGGTTCCGCATCCAAATCGATGTAAAAGCCAGTTTCACTTCCATTTATAAATACCGTTACATTGTTTACAAACAGTGCTTTTATAAACTCCTCTTCTGAAATTTTCCCATCCGCTTCCAGCGTTCCATCTTCGATCATTTCATTCACGGCGTCTATGCAGTCATCGTTTTCCTCCAAAAATGCTCGGATAATGGTATCTTTGTGGTCATTGACCCAATTTACCTTTTCCAAAATGATATCGCCTATATTTCCCTCTGTGCTCTGAAACTCAAGGAGAATTTTAGTCTTTCTATCCCATACAGTCCATTCTCCAACATGAAAGCCGAGTTTGCGATCAAATATAAATTCCGTATTCCCCAAAATCATTTTATCCGGCATTTCGACCCTTTTCTTCTTTGAAAATAGTCCCATATATACCTCCATAACTTTACATGTATTACTGTGCCCGCCAGTCTCGATAGCGTTTTTCATGGGCGATGTTTTCAGTGTTCATTGAGATACCTCGCCAATTTCTTCTCCAGCAGTTCTGTCATATCATTGCAGAGGCGCTTTACCTTGTCCTGCTCATGGGCGTAGTACCAAATGGTATCCTCTCCGGGGCGGAACAGGAGCTGGTCGCCGTCCGCTTCTTTCCAGAACTCGCCCAGCACACAATACCGCTCTCCATGGATGGTCAGATCAAACATCCCGGAAAGGGTAAGGATCACGCCTGTGGACACATTGATGCCTGCGGTCAGCAGGAAAAACTCCCGCACCTGGGACGGGAGCGTGAAGTCCAGCACGCTTTCTTGATTCCCGATCTGCTCCTCCGTGGCGGCGGGCTTGATCTCATCAGAGGTGTCCAGCACCTTTGCCAGCGCCTTGGAGAACTTGGGGTAGCGTCGAAACATCTCCGGGTTGTCGGCCTTGAATTTCGCTTGCTTTTCCCGCTGCACCCGCTCCTGTTCCTTGCAGAAAGCGTCCAGCTCGGCCAGATACCGCTCCTGGTAGAGATTGCTGGCCTCAAATGCTGTGCTGCTCTTTTCCAGAATGGCGATAGCTCCCTTTTGGCTGCCAAACACCGGGACCCACTGGAAGCCATGCCGGCAGGGCTTTAGCTTCAGAAATTCGCCCCGACTCAGCAGGGTTTCCAGTTCCGGCTCATGCTCGTCCCACCAGCTCCGCCAACTTTCCGGTGTTTCCCGGCCTTCGACCAGGTCCAGGAGCTTTGCTGTCAATGATTCTGTGTTCATAGGTGTCCACGCTCTTTCTCCGCCATCACTTCCACATTACTCGGTAGCACAAAGCTCATTCATTTTTGGAATCAGTATTTTATCCATCCACTGACAAACAATCTCAAAGGCATTGTAAATCTTTTCTTCATTTCCTATATCAAGATATATTTCATTGTCTCTTAAACTGTAAAACAGTGGTTGTGTGTTGTTGTCTGGTTTGGCATAACCATAAGGGTCGTATGGACGGGTGTTGATTATATAGCAAACCTCTATGCTTATGCTTTCCTTTGTGTTCCCGCCAAATGAGGAAAACGCAATCATATAGGTGAAATTTTTACTGTGCCTTGTAAGTGTTTTGTCGGATTTTTTATACTTAAAGCCTAAATGCCCATACTTTTCTTGCAGCTTGTTTCCAAGTATTTGCATTGCTTCATTAAAGTTCATTGTGCCCCCTCCTTTTTTTCATCGTAAAAGTAAATATAGTTCATTTCTCCGTTTCAGAGGGCACAGGAATAGATGCTCATGGCCCCGTAATCGGTGTGCAGGACAAGTCCGTTCTTAGTAAAGGCAAAATTCACCTGCCGTACCACAAAGGGGTCATCAATAGTGGCCAGCAGTTGGCCACTGTCGGTATCCCACAGCTCTATGGGGGAGCTGCCACGATCCTGCTGAACGGCCATCAGGCTGCCCCTTGTCTTCACCGCGCAGGTGTCTGAAAAACTCAGTCCCTGCCGGACAGAAAATGGGAAAGGATTGGCTATCTCCTCTCCGGTCTGGACCAGATAGAACCTTCCGCCCACCGAGAAGCACTGGTCATCCGGGGAGAAGAAGGGATGCCAGCCCTCATTGGAAATCACTGTTTTTTGGGCGGACTTCAGATCGACCAGCACATACTCACCCTCGGTGACACGGTAGGCCGCTTTGCTCTGCCGGGGAGACAGCATTCCGAAGCAGTAATAGGCAAAATTCGGGTCTTTTGACTTCTTGCATTTTACCGCTTCCCGCCACACCTCTGTGTTGCTGCCAAAGTCAAAGACGACAATCTCCTCGCCTGTGTACCACAGGGCCAGGTCGCCGCTGGCATCCAGCATGGCCTTCATGCTGTTTTTCTTGTTGGCAAAGGGCGTGATTTCATGGGTGCGGAGTGAGAACTGCTGGAGAAGATAGCTGTTATTCAGAAGAAGGGTGTCATTGGGACAGAGGACCTGCTCATAGGTCATCTGTTTGACGCCCAGAGAGACTGTTTCAAGGATCTCCCCGCTGCCATCGAAGTGATAGAGGGTTTCGTCCTCAAAATCTCCGACCACCCTCGTCAGGAAGAAGTCGTCCCGTGTGAGGGCGGCAGCCAAGGGCATAAAGCCGTTGCTGTCCTTGCCGACAAACCGATGGCACCGCGCCTGCCCAACAGCGGCATCCAGATTCTGATAGACAAATCCTTTCCGCATTTGGCTCATCATGGCGCTGGCAGTCTTGCTCTTGACCTGGAAGACGGAGTCGCACAGGATCTCCTTGGCCTTCCCGCCATTCAAGCAGGTTCGGATGGTATGTCCGTCAATTTCAATCCGCCACTGCTTATTTGTGGCGGGGTTGAGGAAGGTTTTTTCAATCATGGTTTTGGCCGTTCCTCCTTTCGGATCAGGATGCTTTTTCCCTCGGAGTTGATGCTATAGAGGTCATCCAAATGGATATGGAATCCATCCTCACGAACGGTTTCTGCCATTCCCAAAGCGGCTTTCGCCAACAGGAGCAGCCCCGCCCGGTTTCCCGTTAGCTCCAATTCATTTCCATCGGCATGAGTGGTAAAGGAGAGGTGGGCTTCCGGCTCTACCGGAAGGATGGGCAGTTGTTCATCATTCAGTTGAATGGTCAGTGTTTTGGGTTTCATCGCTTGTATCCCACCTTTTGAAAACTCCTCAATCAAAATCCATCCAGACCAGGTGTTTTCCGCAGTGGAGGCACTGGAACAGATAGCATTGCAGATGCCCGCCGTTGACGGATTCCTGAATCATTTCCTTCTGCTCCTCGTCCCACATTGGATCGTCCAGCACATCCTTCAGCACACCCAGTGACCGCAGTTCTCTGGCACCCACATGGCCCAGGTAGGCGCAGTAGTCGCCACAGTGGGCGCGCCAGTATTCCTGCTGCCAGCCGGAGTAGCCGGGGGTGCGGTGGATGAGCTCGTCCAACCGGGCCGGGTCCTCCACGCCATCATCCAGAGAGAAATCGTCCTGAAAGCTGCCGTCATATTTCCGGGCTGCTTCGCCGTTGGCGATGCACTCTGGGCACAGATATGCAATATCCTCCACAGCGTAAAAGGGGGCTGTATAGAAAATATGGGTCGTCTTGCCGCAGCAGTCACAGACAACGCCATCTGGGGATTCCTCAAACGCGCCGGTGTCCAGAGGGTCCGGGTGATACCGGAAGGCGGGCAGGCCCAACTGGGCCCGCCGCTCCTTCTCCTTCTGCTTTTCCTCCGGTGTTTTAGGCTTGGGGAGGGCGTAGTGGTTCCCCCAGTTCTCCGCGTAGTCCTTCAAGACGCCCAGCCGCTTGAGGGTCTTCTTGTCGGAACGCTCTCCGATTTGGCAGAGCAGTTCATAGGCGTCCTTCTTGAAGTCCAGGAGGTCATACACATCCACCAGCACTTCCTTGGCCTGCCGGTCCTCGGCGTGTTCCAGATCCTCCTTGAAGGCATAGAGGGCGCGGACACTGTCCGGGCCGCCGTCGGTTGCGGAAAACTGCTTTTTTAGTTCGATGTAGGTTTTCTGATATTCTGTCATCGGGCGTACCTCCCATCAATCCCACCAGAAGCACCAAACCGTAGACCACTCTCTGGAAACATGAGTCCGCCCGTCATGTTTGTGGGGGCAGCTCTACCTGGTCCAGAGGGGTCTCGTTCCATACACTTACTTTGAACGGTCTGTTCTCCAAATCGAAATAGATCGTGATACTGTTGTTGTACTGGTTCAGATCATTTTCGATGGTATATTCTGTGGAAATCCCAAACTCTGGATGATCGCTGTATGTGTTGGGAAGATGAGTCCAACCATCACTGGAAGGATACCTCTCAATCAAATAATTCTGGGTTACATGGTTCAGTTCCTGATTATCCAATTTGATGCTGGTGTGTTTCTCATCATAAAAAACCACCATAGAATCTACCACACCATCTTCGATTTTTTGAGATGGCGTATCCGCCCCTGTGGACACCTGGTTTGTAATGGTCACCTCTAACAACACCCCGTCTTTTTCCAGGAGCCGGATGATGGACCCACCCGGCAAAATCCCCTGCCCATCCTCTGTCAGGGACCAATCTGCACGCGTTTCGTAATACTCTTCACCCACAAACGGCTCCAGGAAATAGGGTGTCTGCCCGCTGATTTTCCACCCATCCTCGGTTAACTGCTTCAAAGAAACCGGAATCGGATAATAGACGTCGTTCACTGTGATCCCCAATTCCATATTTTCCGGCATGGCTTCACTCTCCTGTTCATCCGGCATTTGCGTGATACTCTCTGTGATCTCCTCTGAAGCAACAGGGGTTTGGGCCGTGCCGCCGTCCTCCCGCCCGCAGGCAGTCAGCAGTACCAGGAAACAGCACATTATCAGTATCTGCAAGTTTTTCATAACGTTCCTCCTATCGTTGCTATTCCGTCTTCCGATACAGCCCATCAATCCCACCAGAAGTACCAGACGGTGGACTGCCGCAGCACATCCGCCAGATTGCCCACGGTGGGGTCCTCCTGCTCCTGATCCACGACGTCCGGGCAGAAGCCGTACTGCTCTGTGGCAACTTCCATAGCCTGCTCCTGGGAAACAGGGGCCGGGAGCAGGAACTCCAACTCATCGTGGCTCATAGCGGCGGGGATGGCACCATGCTGCTCAAACCAGTATTTTGCCACCGCCATCAGCTCCGGCGTGTCGGGACACTCGTTCCAGTTTCCAAAGGGCAGGTAGGCGAAGATCTCCCAGGGGTTCTTGACCGGAATTTTGGCCAGAATGAGCGGATAGGTCATGTGGCTATCCGAATCCCAATAGCCGGAGAAGCGGTCATTGTCATAGCCGCCCTCCATCTCGCCCAGGACTTCCTCCTCCCAGTCCATGTCATCGTCCTCGGCTTCTTCCTTACGCTGGCCGGTCAATTCCTCCAGAACCGCCTTTCCGTCCTTGATGGGGGCGGAGAGCATCTTCTTCCGGTACTCCATTACCGTTTTGAGGTCAAATTCATAGAAGTCCGCATCATGCTCCGGATCGGCGTTCATTACCAGACACTCCAACAGCGTTTCATCATCCGCCTGGATAAGCACGGGAACAAAGCCCTCCCGTACCCCCAGCCGCTGGGCGTAGCTGTATGCCGACATGATGGGGTCATCATCTGCCATGGATGGGAAATAGGTACACTCGCAGTCCAGATACTCCATGATGGCCTGAGCAACCTCGGAAGGCTCCAGCGTATCCTCGTCGAAGTCCTGTCCCTGCCAGTTGGCGAAGCGTTCTTCGATCACCTTTGCCATGGCCTGATAGTAGTCCTCGTCAAAGGGGATGAACAGGTAGGCTTCATCCTGGAACTCATCAGAGTGATACCGCTCCGGGCCGAAGAAGCGGATGGCGTTGTCGTCAACATCGGCAGGATAGTAGGGGCTGTCGCCCTCTCCGTAGTAATAGCCTGCAAAGGCACGGCCTTGCTGATTGAACAGCACAGAGAACAAACAGCCGTCCAGCTCATCCCGGATAAACTCCCTCAGATCCACATTGGCAGGATCAACTTTGACCTGTTTGGCCACTTCGATGTATTCTTTCAGGAAGTCCTCGCCCATCAGGTCGTGCTCCATACACCAGCGCAGGTAGATGGCCATGTGGTTATAAGCGTTGATGGGGTCAATTGGCAGTTCCTTCTCCTCAATGCTCTCGATATGATAGGAGGCATCGTCCATCTCACCGTCAAAATCATCATTGGAAAGGGTGCCACGGGTGATAGCATCCTGACGATCAGGTTCCACCACAAAGCTGATGCCGTTCATTTTGCCCAGCAAGGCGTCCGCGTCATGGGCCAGCTTATATTCCAATTCATCCCGGTAGAGAGGAATCACCTGATAGAAGTTGACCTCCTCGCCACTCGGCAGGATGCAGACCTCGCTGCCATCTTCGGTATCCTGGGGACCAGTCAGAATGGCGGCGCACAGCTTTGTGTCCTTTGCAAAATCCTCCTCATTGTCCATGGTATGGCCGAAGCCCAGCCAGGTATCGCTGGCAATGGGAAGGCGGGCCAAGGATTTCAGCAGGCGGATGGGCCAGTACCACTTTTCGTCTTTCATGGACTCCTGATCCAGCTTCCAGTCCGCAGGCAGGGCAATGGCCAGCTCCGCCCGCTCCAGCTTATATTCCGCCAGTTCCTCCGGCACATTCATCCGGTGAGCACCCATGCCCATGGTGACCAGGGTGCAGTAGTCCCGCTCCTCAGAGGGCGGCACCACGCAGATGTCCACATGGATGTCGGGAGAAACCAGCTCATGGAACACATTCTCGACCTTGCCGAAATACTGCTCAATGTGCCCCTCGACGGCTTCCATCTCCTCCTCGGTGTAGACTTCGGGATTACTGAATTCTTCCTCATCCTGCGTGTCATCATTGTCTGAGTGGTCGCAGCTGTCATCCTCCGGATCTCCCTTTATAGGCTCGTAACCGATCTTTAGGGTCATCTGTTCCTCCGGCAGAGAGACACCGGGGCTGCGGGTGATGGTGTGCTTATCGTCCGCAGAAAAACCGATGGTCTCGCCGTCTTGCAGCGTCACATCACACGCCAGCACATAGGAGGCAAGGCTTGCCAAAAAGTCCCGCAGTTCCTCCGGCTCAGCGTCGGTGTTCAGCACCTCCATTTCCTCCTTGCCAAACACATCCATGCCGTAGGTGTAGCCGTTTAGGCCCCCCTCGCTCCGGTACAGGCCGAACCAAACCCAGTTGAAGATGGGCAGTTCGTCCTCTTTGAGCATATCGGCAAGGCCCTCATAGAAACGAGGCTCAAATACCACACCGCTGGTGTAGACACCGGTGGCATATTTCTGCTTGCAGCACACTGCCATCGCCTTAGTGAACAGCTTACCCCGTTCCAGCAGTTTTTCCTCCTCGCCCAACACAGCCACCACGATATGGGCCTTGTGTGCTTTGGCCACCTCTATGGCCTCTGGCCACATATAGTTGTTTTCGGCGTTGCTCTCCGCTTCATTGTCCGGGATGTGACCGTGGAAGAGTGTCACGATCAGCATCATGCCGCCGACCCGCATTACCACAGCGTCATCGCTGTTCTCATCATCTTCGTCGCCCTCATCCGGCTCCTCATCTACGATGCCCCATTCTTCCCGCAGATCCCGGATCAACTGCTCCTTGTCCCACTCTGCTTTGGAGAGGAGCACAGATCCGGCAAAGGAACCCTTATGGTCGGTTCCCTCCTCGTCGGCGTCATCCTCAAGATCCTCTACATCTTCATCCAGATCATAGAGGGATTCATGCTCCAGTCCACGGATAAATTCCTCAAAGCTGTCTGCCAGATGGGTGATCTTGTAATCATTTTCCTGATCCACATGGACTACCGCAGGCTCTCCCTGGGGACCGCAAGCCCGGTAGTCCAGGAAGATCATATCGTGTCCGGCGCTTGGACAGTCGCAGATGGCCACGCCGATGGCAGGATACTCCCACTCATCGATCATAAACTGGCTGCCCAGCTCTCCGCAGAGGGAGCAGCTCTTTTCTCGCCCGATGCCGAAAATTCCGGTGATGGCCACATGGTCCTCTGCCCAACAGGTAGGCTCATCGCAGGGATAGCAGGTATTCACCGGAATGCCGCCGTTGTGCTGCTTCATCAGCCAGATGTAGGCGGCGGGCAGCTTGTAGCCCAGTTCCTCCTCCACGCTGGCAATCAGCTCATCGGAAGGCGGATCACTGACATATTCTTTCAGTGCATACCAATTATCATCCCAGAAGTTGGTGAGGTCGAAGCCCTCAAAGGGGGTATCACTGGACACGAATTTGGCCTTCTTCTTCCGGCTGCGCTGGCGTTTCCGAATCTCCGCCTTACACTCCCGAATCACCGCCGGGGCATTTTCGTCCTCCGGGTCCAGCTCTGCCCACCGCTGGGCGTAGGGAACGGCCTTTTCCTCCTGGCCGTAGAGATACTGATAGCCGTAGGCCATCCGCATATTCCACTCCGCCTTGTCCTGGCCTTCCTCCCGGACGGACTCCAGCACCTCGATGGCGCGGCACAGGGCCTTGTCTCCCTTATAGCGAGGGGTGCCCTCGTCGTGGTCCCCAATGATGGCATAGTTCTCCAGCGCCCGTGCCAGGGCGTAGGCGGTGCGGTAGTTCCTCCAGTCCTCCGGGATGGCATTCAGTGCCTGGATACAGCGGGTGTACTCATCCTCGTCGTTCCACTGCTCCAGCTGCTGGAAGAAGGATTCGGCGTTCTGCGGGGTGTAAGGAATATAGTCCATGCCCGTAAGCGTTTCATCCAACTCGTCATCCTGATTCTCAGTTTCTGTCCCATCATCTTGTTGCTTTAGGGGTACAGAACCGGCTTCACGGCGGAAGGTGTGGAAGATAGCCCATGGGATGTCCGTGCCTTCAAAGAACTCTTTCGCCATGTTCAGCGCCTCTTGGATGTCCCAGGCGATGAAGTCCACATAGCCGCAGAAAAGGCCGGTGGCTCCGCCGGTGAGGGTGAGAACCTCCGGGCCGTCGCCGGTGGTGAACACTTCTTCCAGCTTGTCCCGGAAGTCGAAAATCTTATCCGTTCCTTCCTCCTCCCGCAGAGTATCCAGAGGATAGCAGAAGAAGCCCGCCACCGCGCCGTCGGCATGGAGAGCGTCCATGAAGTCATTGTCGGCATCCAGATAGCCGTTGATGAGCGGCACGCAGTTGGTGGAGCCGACCATCACATCCAGCCGCCAATCGGCATCCGGGTCCTTGTTGGGTTCCATTTTGTAGCCGAGGTAGCTGTTCAGATAGGCTTCCGGGTCAGTGGAGAGATTCGCTCCCTTTTCCTTCAGCTTGTCCGGCAGCTGGGACATGGGGATGGACGGCTCTGCCCTGGGGGCCTCCAGTACATCAAAACTGTCTATGTATCTCATATGGGGAATCTCGCCCAGCACTTGGTCGGTGAGGGTGGTGAGCATCCACCAGACCCGGCCCTCAGCCTCCCGGAGCATGGGCAGAAGCTTTTCGCAGTAGGCGGAGATGGCGAAGCTGTTTTCACCCTGTTCCTCCAGCCAGATCTGCACATCATCCCCAGAGATATTCCATCCGTCCTCGGTACGCAGGCCGATGTTCGGGAGGGGCTGACGGCCCACAAGGATGTTCCAGTGCTCCAGCACCTCCTTTGAGGCGTGTTTCTGGAAGTAGACCAGCTCAAACAGCTTGACCTTGTCACCCTCCGGAGTGAGGATCAGCTCGTACTTCTCGCCGTTGAAGCCCATCTCAAAAGAGATTTCATCAAAAACCAGATTCAGGGTTTCCTGCATTTGGTCCACGAGTTCTGCGCCGCGGGTATGGTCTTTGTCCTCGTCCATCATCTGGCGCAGCTCTGCTTCCATCTCGGCAAAGGTTTCCCACCAGTTCTCTGTCCGTTCCCGGAAGCACTCCCAGAACTGCGGCAGAGAAATACCCTTCTTGCACGAGTCAATTAGTTCCTCCATGTCCTGTCGGGTGTTGAGTTTCGGATCATCACCGGGATGCAGTTCCAGAGCTTTTTCAAAATGCCGCAGAGCGCGGCCCTCCTGATCCAGATAATAATAGGCATACCCCATACGGAAATTCCAGGAATAAGTATCTCCCAGTTCCTCCTCATGGGACTGCATCAGTTCCAGTGCCTGGTGAAGCAGCTTCCTTCCCTCCGGCTCGCTGGAGTCCGCCAGATTGTTGTAGGCGCGGGCCAGCTCCATATCCATTTCCGGGGTACGCTCCTCGGCAGAGATTGCCTCCAGTGCGTCAACGATTTTCTGGTGTTTGTCCTCCTCATGCCACTTCTGGCACTGTTTCAAAATGTCCATATCAGGGCCCTCCTCGTCCTCATCCGGTTTCCAGTCTTTGATCTGCTGGAACACGCCGTTCTCATCCCGCTCAAAGGCGCAGGGGGCGGGGGTGTTCAGCAGAGGAATGATGTCGGGATCGTCGTTGCAGATTGTGTTCAGCTTGTAAATCCCGGCATTGTTGGGATCGTCCATGTACGCCTCGCTCTCGTCACCAGCGGTGAAGCGCCAGCCGCTGTCCCAGCCGCCGTCCGGCTTCTCCCGGTAGCAGTAGCCCACCTTACAGCCCTCCACCGTGATGCGGTTGGTGGCGATACAGCCATCGGCGCCCTCCCAGTCGGGAAGCAGATGTTTCACATCTTCCGCCTTTACATGGTAGTCCCGGTTGCGGCCGGAGGCTTCGTACAGCTCTTTCCGCAGCATCTCCACCTGATAAGCCATATCTGTGATCTCATCCTCGCCCATCATCTCGCTGATGTCGTATTCCAGCGGGGCATGGACAAAGTCCGCCAGGGACTTGTTCATGGCGTCGTGTTCCTCTGGCGTGGCGGTGATGCGAATGCGGCGGGCGGGGGTGTTGTACTCGTCCAGATCCTGGAGGTTCACACTGCCGCTGACACTGCACTCCAGCAGGATGGCGGCCAGATCGGTGACCACATCAATGGCGAAGTGGAAGTCCATCTCCACGCCATCGGAGTGTGTAAACTCCAGATACTCCACGGTCTGGCGGAAGTCCCAGTTCTGCTTGTCCAGCCCGATCTTGGCAAAAATCTTGCTGAGGGGGATTTCCTCTTTCTTCTGGTCCTCTAAAAAGGCCACAAGGTTCAGGCTGTCGTCCGAGCCTCCGATAAAGTTACCCCAGTATTTTTTGATATACATTTGTTACGCCTCCTGTTCCGAGATTAGTCGCTTGATGAGCCAGTCCAAATGCTCTGACCACGCAGGAGCGATCTCACCGCTATCCTCGTTCTTCCAAAGATCCACAATCTCACGGATGCCGTCCTCGTCCGGCACCTCGTTTTTGATGTCGGTGAGCTGCCGCAGCAGGAAGGCAAGGGCTTCTTTGGATGCTGTGAAACCGGTGACTTTATCCCATATAGCTTCTTCATGATCGTAGTCCAGCTTGCTGTTATCCTTCCATTGGAAATACAGCTCCGCCAGAGCCATAGCGGTGTTATCATAGAGAAAGTCGATGTCGGAGAGATCTTCTCCCAACATACCTTCCTCTTTCATCAGTTCGATCATCTCACCCAGATCCATTACCGGATGCTCCGGTACATATTCATTTTTGAGGATGTCCAGTACATCCAGCCCTTCGTCACGCTCTAATGCTTTTATGCCCCATGCTCCCATGTCGGCACCTCTCTTTCTTTATTTTGTATCAAGCTTCTATTGTCAATCATAGTTCTCCACCCGGATAATGGGCCGGTAAAAGTCATAATCTCCGTTTAGTTCATTGTCCTCCTGCACTTCCGGCTTACAGTGGGGCGAACAGGGTAGGAAACCGAGAAATGGGCCCAGCCCACCGCAGACATTGCACCCGCCGTCACCGCCGCAGGTGGTAAGCCTATCAGCCTGCACCACTTCCCGCATATAGGGATCGTAGGCGATGGACAAGCCGAAGAAGTTGGGTTCCTCCATGTCATAGGGCCGGTTCTCATCCTCATCCATGTCCTCAAACCAGTGCAGACGCATGGAGTAGTCTAACCCATCTCCCCATGGAAATAGGGTTCGGCACCCGCCGCCACACAGGTAGGCCCACTCGTCCGCCGTGGGCAGGGAGAAGCCCCTGTTTTCCAGCATGGCAAGAAGCGCATCGTAGTCTGTGCGGTTATAGATCCAGGTCTGAAAGCCCTTTTCTGTCCGCTCAATGCGGGCCGACTGATGCAAGGTAAGACTGCTGCTGTCACTCCAGGCAAAATCACGAAATTCCTTCAGCCAGTCAGGGTGGGCGGTCAGCCTGGGATCGTCCATCTTGACTGGCTCCCAGCAGAGTTCCTCCAGCTCCCGGCCCACCAGCATAGGGCCAATGGCTGCCTGCCGAACGGGAGCCATGTTTTCCCGGATCATCTCCTCCGGGTTCCGCTCCAACTCCCATTCCCGAAACAGGTACTCCAACTCATCCCGGCTCTCCTGATTCAGCCCTACGGTAAATTGTTCCCAGCCCAGGGTGACGGTATCGCCGGGGACAAAGACAAACTCCCGACCATCTTTCTTGAATATGCCGGTGGTACAGTTCTGGCCCCAACGGTCAAAGGTATGTAGACCGAGAAAGGTCATATCATAACGAGCAGCCAAGCTTTCCATCAGCGCCTGCTTCTCGGTGGTGTCCATTTGATTGAATTGGGTGCGGAATAGTCTTTCGTTCATAACAAGTCCTCCTACAGCCTATCCAGGTTTTCCTGTAAATCGCCCTGCATCAAGTGCTGGGCAATGGCTTGGTTCAGTGGCTTATGGGGGTGATAGGCTGCCTGCTCTACATCGTGCAGGCACTCCGCCATCAATGCCTCCGGAGAAATGCCGTCCCGCTTGCCATAAAGATGGCCGAAGGCATAGCACACAGACTTTAGAAAGTCAAAAATGTAGTCGTGATTTCCACGCATACTGGGCAAATCATTGAAAGAACCCATGCCACCATATGCCCGAAGATGGTGGGTAACCTCCCGCCGCTGGTTCCAGTCCAGAATGTCCCGCTCCAGCCAGTCGATCCAGTTTTGGAATTCTGGATGGTCTGCCTGAAGGATTGAGCGCAGACAGATCAGAGCCTCGGTATAAATATCTGTCTGTTTCATAGGCTATCATCCCTCTATCTCAAATGTTATCCCATGTTTCGGATTGTGCAGGCAGGGAAAACCGAAAGGCTCCAAAGCGCGCAGGACCGTCTCAATGTCCTCCGAAAGCGTGGCCTTCTGCATTGGGAAACGGCAGATGATATAGATAATCCCGTCTTTTCCCGCTGGACAGATATCCCCGGTTTTCTCCGTACTGTTGACAAGCCGAAGTAGGTACACATCATAGTTCGATTGTAAGTAAAAGTCGAATTCCTGATTGATTGGTATCACATCAGGAATCATGTGGACTGGGGCAGCCAGACAGCCGTAAACACGGAAACTGCCGCTGTCAAAATGCACCCTGCAGCGGCGTTTCCGCTTGATTCGCTCGATCCATTCCATCTCTGTTGTGCCCCCATTTATCTCGTGAAGGTGAGTGTCTTTCAAGAACTCGTTTGTTTTGGCATGTTTGCCATTACCGGCCCCTTGTTTTTCCATCATGGGTACAGCTCTCCCAGATGTCCTCAAATTCTGCTTTCTCTATTACACAGGCATGGAACTCCTCGCCCCAGACATGGGCGTTCAATTCCTCCACAGTGGGGATCGGCGTAATCTCAATGGCACCGTCGTAAAGGTCGGGGATGTCGCGGGTGCAGTCATCCGCAAAGATGTCAATGGAGCGGAGGGCCAGCCGCTCATTTTCGGTATCCACTTCATAGAAGATGACCGCTGGTTCACCCTCCGGTGCGCCCTCCCAAAAGAGCTTGATGTACTCGATCATTCCGTTTCCCTCATTTGAACCAATGCCACCCCGTCATGGTGCCGGTTACCTCATCTATCTGTACCGCAATATCATAATTGCCGCGACAGCCCAGCAAGGCCGCAAGATGATCATTTTCCATAATCAAATCATAAAACTCAACCGCTATACCTTGGAATTCCCCTGGGATCTCCAACACAGAAAAGGAATCCACTGACTGAGCATTTTGGAAAAATTCAATGGCCGTTTTACTGCATTTTACTATAATCCCTGTTTGAGTGGTCAACTCTTTCATGCTTTCGCTGCCTCGCTCATGTTCAGATACATCCCCATCGTTTTTTCATCGGCACAGGCTACTCGGATCATTTTGGCCAGCATCATCAAATCGTCGATGTATTGGGAATACACGCAGAACACATCCTCGTCAGAGTCGAAGTGAAACAGACCCACACCACTATTGTTTTCCTCAAACTCCCGGATCACGCCCCGAACCAGCCGTTCCCAGTCTCCGCTGCTGCCGGTCAGTCCCAGCCGGCAGAATTCTTCTGTCCGGAACCCGTCACTGATCTTCAGTAGAAGGGAGATGGCATAGGGGTGGTGGGGAATGAGAAAGAATGGCGCGATCTGCTCCGGCTTCACCCAGATTTTGAAAGGCGGGCGTGGATCGGGTATCCAGGGCAGCATCTCCCACTGGTCGTCTGGTCTGTTTCCGTATTGGGAAAAGTCTTTCATGTAATCCCTCGCTCTCCCGCACATCAGCAGCCCAGTTGTCCTCCGTTTACCGGGCGGAAGATCCTTCGGCCCGCCAGCAGTTCCTCCAGCTTTTTGGCCAGCGCCTCCACAATAGCGTGGCAGGGATTCTCAACCCCCACGATCTCCAGCTTTTGCAGCTCGACGCAGTGGAGTGTTCCATAGAAGCCCAGCATGAAGTCCGTCAATTCGGCGATCATCCGGTAGCCCTCCATGTTGTCCACATCCGTCTGGCCCTCCTTGGCGGTCATCAGACCGATGATCCCCACCGCCACGGTGAAGGCGCCGCAGCAGGACTGCTCGGTCTGCATCCCCAGGCCCATGACGGAGAACATTTTCCGGGTCTCCTCGGACAGATTCAGGTGGTAATATTCATTGCAGGCCATGAACATGGCCTCAGCACAGGTCAATTCCGTGCCGATGTGGTAGTGGTTGACCAGTTCATAGAGTTTCATTGTTGCCATACCATACTCCAATCGCAAAGCATTTCATTCTGTGTCACCCGGCGCAGCTCGTCCCGCACTTCCATCAGCGCAAAGCCCAGCAGGTTTTGTCCCCGCCACTTCATGGGGTCCTGGGCCTCCGGGGAGCTGGCCGCGAGGCGGATACCCCAGATGGCATCATAGGGGCTGGCCTCCACCAGCACGCTGTCCCCGGTGGAAAGGAGAAACTCCCGCAGTTCGCGGTTCTGGCTGAATTTGTGCCAGTTGCCAAGCAGCACAATGGCGTACTTGAACTTGTCCCATACCTTCTGCTCAAAGCCCCGCACCTTGCGGCCCAGAGCCTTGATCTGCTTTTGGTCGCTGCATTTCAAAATCTGGTCCCGGATCTCTTTGTCGCCGAACAGCTCGGCCTTGGCAGCCATCATATACTGCTCCATGCAGAGGTAGGAGTCAGCCGTCGTATAGAAGTCCTCCATCCACCACTGGCTGAGGCAGCTTTTTGTCAGCTGGCCGTCCTCGGATGGCTGATGGCCCCAGAACAGGCACAGCTCCCGCTTCCGCCCGGCGGCAAACTCCTGCTGGAGCCACTGGCGGGTGTACTTTGGCTGGCCTTCCGGCTGCCACGCATCCACCAAGAAGTCACCATGCTCCAGTACCTCGCTGCTGTCCTCGTCATCCCACCAGCCCTTCCAGGTCACCGGCTCGGGAAAGAGAGTGCGGTATTCCGTCCGCTCCTCCGGGGAGAGGGTGTCCAGCCAATCGCCAAATCGGTCTATGTAATCCTCCCCATAGCCCATGCGCCAGCCAATGGAGTATCGCTCGATCTCCCGGTGGGCCAGCCAAGGGGGAGGCATGATTTTCTTATCTTGTAGTGCCATATTGTTTTCCTCATTTCTCTTGCAGCTTCTTCAGCAGCTTCACGATCCGCTCCCGGTTCTTTGCGGTTTTCATGAAGGTGGGGAGATGGTCGGCCTGAGTCTTTTTCTGGCTACCCGATGGCTTTTCCCGCAGGTCGGCGCTGAGATAGCCGATCAGGTAGGCAAGGTGTTCCCGGTTGAGGGCCCAGACCGGCTTACCCTGGAATAAGGTCAAAAACCACAGTTCCAGGCCGAACCAGGGGTCCTTGCCGCCCTGAATCTCCCCGCCATAGGAGAAAGCCTCCGCCGTCTTGTGTACCTCGCCCGGCATGGTTGTTCCGCAATAGGGGCAGGCCACATGGAGGACGGGAAAATGCTGCCTTGCCCCATCTTCAATATCCACCCGATAGTACCTGCCACAGTTTTTGCACTGGTTATGGACATCATAGCGGTAGATCGTCCGGTCGCGGGTCTCCTGATGGCCGCAGCTCAGGCACCGGAAATAGGCGTTATCATCGTCCGCTGTCACCACACCCGCGCCATGGCACTTGGGGCATTTTACCTGGATGCCGGTGGTGAAGGCGCTGTAGGCACTGTGGGTGAAATAGGGTTCATCAACGATTCGGCTCATGCGACCGCACATTCCTTTCTCTACGACTGAACTAAAGATGCACAATGATTTCTTCCTCGTCCTTCCTGCCGAAATAGACAAGATATACCTTTGGATATTCTTTGATATAGTCACTCAATCCGGAAATCTGTTTCTGTTCCAATGACTCGCCACAGATCGGGCAAACTTGAGTGGAGTCAATGTAGAAAAATGCATTGCCGCTAAAAATTTTCTCCGCCCGCTTTGGCATGCTGTCATTCCACCCAAAGCGGAGCTCATTTTCGGTAAGCTCCATAATCACAAGGGTTGATGACTGCGGCGCATAAACACTGCTAAGAAATATTGGCACCATATCGGTATCCGATGTAGATACAGCCTGAACAAACACATTCTTGCACTTTTTACAGCTGTACCTATGAACTACCATTAAACAAAATGTAAGTCGCCTGACTTGTTCGTTACCTTTCATGAGGTTTGTCCTCCCTTAATGGCCGTATTTGATGCCAATGCTGAACTCATTCCGGTGAAAAAGACACCTCCATAAAGACAATGCCGCATCAAAAATCATGAAGCTCATCGAACTTCGCAATCAGGGCATCTTTCTGGAGTATATCGCCTGGTAGGGCATCCAGGATACCCCGCAGGGCCATGTAAATTTCATCCCGTTCCTCGGTTTCGATAAAGCCCATCTTGTTGAAGGTCTGGGTGTAGGCAGCCACCGTATCCAGTGCCTGGGCCTGGGCATCATCGCCCGGTTCAGCGGCCAGCTTCATCAGCTGGGAACGGGTCTTGCGGTATTGATTGGCTGCCTTTTTCGCAGCAGCGGCGGGGATATGCTCCGCACCGTCCCAGCCCCGGAAGGGATTGTCCAGGTTTTGCGCCAGCCACTCTGGTTTCCGGGGCTTGGTGATCCGCAGATCCATTCCCGGCTTGCCTTTCCAGAGCTGCTTTGCCGCTTTTGCCGCCGTCTCCGGCAGGCTGGTCATCCAGAACCAGCGAAGCTCCGGCACCTGCTCCGGGGTGGGGATGTCGTCCGCCCCGAAACCGAACAGGTCGAAGGTGGAGAGGTTCGTCAGTTCCCGGAACCCTCGCACAGCGGAGAAGTTCCCCAGGTTTCCCGGCGCACCCCAGAGCCTCAGTTCCTTCAGGTGGGGATGAACAGCAGCCAGCCCGGTGAGATCAAAGTCCTTCAGCTCGATGCCATGCAGCCCCCGTAGGTTCGGCAGTTCCGTGTGCGGGCGGTATTCCCCGATAAATTGGAGGGTCAAACCGCCGCCATCTTCGGGGGCATGGATTGCACAGGCGTCCGGCCCCTTGTTCTGGAACAGGAGCTGCTCCGTTCCCTCACACAGCCACAGCTCCTTTAGCCCGGTCATGTCCAGCATCAGCTTTCTGATGCTGGTGCCCCGCAGATCAAGTGTCCTCTGACCGTGGTTCAGCAAAGTCACTTCATCAACAAAGGGGGTTTCCCGCAAAAACTCCAGCAGATCCGGGTGCCACCGCTCGCAGATGAGTTCGGAGAGGCAGGGCAGAGCCTTTAGTTCCAGCGCCGAATCGAATGGTGCGTACTGGTCCATCACCCGATGGTTGTTGACCTTCAGCTGGATACCGCCGATCTCTGTTTGCTCGTCACTGTCCATGGCCTCCTTGAAGGCCCGCCGCCGTTCCTCCGGAATGGCCTGCCACCGGATCTGGAGATACACATCATAGCCGTCACTCCAGCCTCCGTAGGAGCGGCAGGGCTGGTCGGTGAAGGGCGGAAGTGTGCCCACCAGTTTATACTGGGGCGGGACCTCCAACGGCACCCGCAGCAGGTGGAGGTCGCGGGACCAGTACATGAAGTCCTTGTAGAGCGGGCGGAGATGGGGCAGTTCCTCCGCAGTCAGAGGGGCGTCGCCCACCCAATCCAGAGAGAGGACCACCGCCCAAGATTCTTTGCTCACCGTGTCCGGCGGCGCAATATAGGCCACCTGGCAGGCGGTGTAGCGTTTCAGATATTGGTTGTAGACTGTATAGACTTCTCCGGCGGTGGCTTTCATGGCGCTCTCCTTTGTTCTGTCACATTCTTAATCCTGCTCTTGATAACTGGTTTCAATGTCGATGAACCGCACATACACGGCGCAGACTTCGCCCTTTGCGTCATACCCAAAGTAGACGGGATAGTAGCCGTCACCCCAGCCGGAAGCGAAGATGGGCAGGTTGCAGTCCGTGTCCGGCACTGTCCAGTTGAGCCAGTCGCCGCAGTCCCCCTGATATTTGGGGTGAGCTTTGGCGTTTTCCTCCAGCAAGTCGCAGAACAGGTCGTTATAGGGGTCGATGTCCGGGCCTTCTTCCAAACGCTTGGCCCAGTAGGTCTTGAAGGCCGCCTGGGTCTGGATGTCCGCAACACAGCCCATTCCAGCGTCTACGCCAAAGCCAAAATACTCGTCCTCGCCCAATTCCTCGTCCAGATCCTCTTTGCCGGTCATGCCCAGCTCATAGCGGACAGGCTTTTCCTGGCTAACTTCCACCTTGACACAGGCATAGCGATCACCATATTTCTTACTGGGCACCACACAGATCTTTACGGGATAAGTCCCGGCGGGGATTGTCTGTATAAAGGGCGGTGTGTCCTCCAGCTCCACCAGCGGATCGCAGGCGAAAATTGTTCCGGTAGGAAAGAGGACGGCCCCGATGTCCAGCACATCCACGCCCATATTCCCAATCACTTTCTCAGTGAAATGGGCCTCCAAGTCATCTTTACAGGTCAATTTATCCTTAATTGCTTCGTATTTGTTCAGCCATTCAGTTGTAGGCATATCAGTTTCCTCCTGTTGATTCGATTTAAGCATAGGTCAGCTCTCTGCAATGCGTACCTGTTTTCCTCCAATTTCAATTTCCAGCTTTACGCCATAGTCCGCCGCCCAAGCAGGACACTTGCTGAGCAGGGCCAGAATGTGCTCATCCGGCTCCCGGCCAAGGGTCACACGCAAAATCACGGGCCAGCCACCATATTCCTTTTGAAACTCCTCACTCTGGGTGTGGTTCAGATAGCCCTCCATCTTGTCCAGCAGGGCCTTCTGCGTTTCCGGGGAGCCGTCAATAAAGCCGTTGCAGACCAAAACCATCACCACTTCTCCGGCTTTGGTTTCTGCCAGAATGTCGATCTTATCCAGGTCGCCAAACATATTTTCAATGGACATTGTTTTTACCAGTCCCTTTCTCGGATGGCCTCCTCAATATCAATCGGAATGCCGAACCACTCTAGAATGTAGGCCACAGTGACACCAATACAATCCCGGGCCACCGTTTCGATCTCGCTGTCGTTCTCGTCAAACTCCTCTTGGAGATCATTGATGCCGCAGACCGCCTCGTCCAGCGTCTCCTGCACTACTTCAATGTCGGTTTCGCCGCTCTCCAGCAGGTCGATGACCTTCTGAAGTTCGTCTTTTACCTTGTCTACCAGAAAAGCAGGATAGTAATCGTCCTGATACATCTCGTCCAGCAGTTTGTAATTGGGGTCAAATGCTTTCATAGGGATTGCTCCTTTCTCATTCAAACATCAGGCCGTATGATTCGGTCAGGCTGCCATCATCCTCATGGAACATACACTGATACAGAGGCTGGCGCTGTGTTGCTTTGCGGAACCGCTCCAGAACCGGAGCCAGCGGCTCATCGGTAGGGATGCCGAGCGCATCAGCTACCCGCCGCCAGCTGTCCATATCCATATCTTCCAAGTTGATGTTGTGCTGCCTCTGTCCGTATTCCTCCAGTGTTTTGGAGTCCGCATACTCCTTTGCGTCACAGCAGTCGTGCCAGCAGATACAGCTCACAATCAGTGAAAAAAGGTCATCCATGCTCTCAGCCAGACGGCCTGCCTCACCTTCGCTGCTGTAATAGCCGATGGAGCCATCTTCCAACAGGTGGTATTCTCCGCCGGAGCCATCTCTGGCAAAAGCCATACCGGGCAGTGTGAAGGTTGATCGACCATCCGCCTCATCCCTCGGAGACAACTCATCCAGCAGGAAGAAGTCAAAAAGGGAATCAAACTCCTCTGCCAGATCAGGGTCATCACGCAGTGCTTTCAAATAATCCATAGCCGTTTTCCTCCGTCTACTGTTCTGGTGTTAACTCATGCAGCCTTTCCAGCCACAGTGGTTCTTCAATCATCTCATCGTTTTGGTAAAAATGTTCCTTGTCACGGGCCAGATGATCGGCAAGCGGAGGTGCGTCCAGCGGGGTGCATACCGCAAAACTGTCACAATCCGCCCCCTTAATCTCCCGGTTGAGGTAGTACACCCGCTTGGCATCGCGGGAATACCAGTGACTGAGCAATTCCCATGAGGGCAGATCCGCCTTGGGAAGCTGCTTACCGTAAGCATAGATTCGTTTCTCATCCCTGGCAAAATAGGTGTCGCCCAACGAGAGGAAAGAGGAAACTTCCGCGCCTTTGATGATCTTCACCTTGCCGTCTCCGTTGTGGAAGTAGACCTGCCGGCTGTCCTTTGCATATCCCTGTGGCGCGCCCGAATCGTTCTGGCCATTGTCCAACACCTGGAAGGTTGCCAGCTCTACATCTGGGATTCTCCCGCTGGTAGTGTAGACGGCTGTTTTGTCCATCGCGTAGGCATAGTTTAACACCCGAAACGATGCCGGGTCTGCTCCACGCAGGCGAATCCCGCCGAGAAAGCAGGCCGTAGAGGATTTGCCCCAGTAATGCCAACAGCAGAAGTCTTTGGGCGAAACACCCTTCAACAAGCCGTTTTCATATAGGCCAGAGAAATAAACGGCTCCATCCCGAAGGAAAAATTCGTTGTCCACCGGCTCTATGTTTGTGATCGGCTGCAGCAGTTCTTCGTGATGATCTGTTATGCTCAGTTCGATTTCGTCGTCGCTATAAACTAAGTAGAGCCCATGAGGGGCCTTTCTATCGAAATGCAGTTCAATGTCATGATATTTGAGGATCAAAGGTTTCCCGTCGCTTCTCATGGTGGAAACAGCATCGGGATTCCCGAAGATTTCTATGACCTCATCCTGCGATATTCCGAATTTCAGCGGTGAAATGTCCCGAGGATTCTGCAATATTTGATTGCGCCAAATAGTAAAGTCCTGTTTCATATTTTTAATAGCACTGGAGGATCAGCCAGATCCGGTCAAAGCGGCGGGCGGCCAGATCCTCTTTGGTAATGTAGAAATAGATGTGCCCGCAGTCTCCGAACATCAGCTCAAAGTCGCCAAGCTCCACGATATCCAGCTGGAACAGCAACATCCAGCGGTCACGGGCCGTTTCTTCCGCCCGCTGACGGACCTCCTTGGGGATATTGAGCCAGCCGTTGCCCAGATAGTAGCCCTGAGTCACCAGGTCGCACTCGTCAAACATGCTGTTCTGGATCACATCGGGCCAGCCCAGCAGCTGGGAGCGATCATCCGGGTTCTCGGGGTCCTCGCCAGTCAGTTCATCCAAAGCATCGTTGAAAGCGTCGTCATCCTTTTCATCCGGGAACATCTCGCTGAAGTCCTGCCAGGAAGGATAGGAGGTCTTGGCATCCAGCTTGATCTTGACCATTGGAAACTTGAAATCCTCTCCCATATCCGCCGGGAAGTCAGCGGCGGACAGCGCGGACATGTCCTCAAACCAGTAGACGCGGGCACAGCCCTGATTCTTGGGGTCATAGCCCCAGCACTGGGTGTCCGTTTCATAGAAGAAGGAGAGCAGGCCGTGATCGGGCAGAAGATGCTCTTTGTCAAACTGGGCCAGCTCCGCACAGTTGAACTGAGCCAGGAAAGTGAGAGGACGATCCTTTACCACATGGTCATAGCTCTCGCCCTCATAGGTGGGCCAAACGAAGTCCAGCGGTACATCCGGCTTCCCGCCGAAGCGGGTAGCGCCCAGTTTGTATGTTTCTTTTCTGGCAATTTTCAGCTGAATGCTGTTTCTGCCCAACGACTCCAGTTTCTCTTTGATGCTCATGTCAGTTCCTCCTTGAAGAGTTCTTACAGCTTTCCATCCAGTGCCTCAACCGTTTTCATGGCAGCGGAATCAAATTTACACTGCCGCAGTTCCCGCTCGATCAGAGCAAACACATCCGGAAAGCACTCGATCTCATCCTGATACTCATATTTCGCATACAGTTTCCCGTACTCGGAGATCCAAACCTCCGCCGGGTAGTAGTAGCCGATATGACCGATAGGCTGGCATTTTTCACCGGCAGCCTGTTCGATCTCTGCCAGTTCACAGCCGGACATATCCCGAAAATAGGCTTCTTCCAAATGGTTTTTGATTCCATTGACCAGGTAAGGGAACAAAGCGAATTGGAAGTCAGCCGCCCAGCTCAGTCTTTTCTGCTCCAGGTACCACTCACAGCACAGGCCGAAATACTTGCGGTAAAACCGCTGGGTGGTCTTCATCATAGGGACACCATGATCGGTGTAATACTTCTCCGCAATGGAGATGTCCACTTTTCGCCCTTCCTGCCATCCAGCGTACTCCATCAGCTGCTTGACCTTGCTTTTGAGATCGCCGGAGATGGGGATGCGTTCTTTGATCATTCGAATCCTCTCCTGTCGGCTGCCAATCAAAGTTCATTTGGATACCCGATCTTGTCCAGACCCGCCTTTATTTCTTCCCATTCATTGCGCTTAGGGTTCAACACAGCGACCAGTTCTTTTGTTACCGGAACCCCATCAGCAAGCTGGCGCACAGCCTCCAAAGGCAGGTCTGCTGGGTAAAACCACTTTCCATACTCCACATAGGTCTGTGGATTGCCATCAATCGTGGGGAGCAGATCCATGGATGCGTCCTCGCCGTCCATGGGATTGCAGTGCCATGTGGTGCCATCTTCCGTCCAGACGCAGAAGGTACTTTTCATCTTTTTGACTTCACGGCTGCCCATGAGCTTTTGCAACGCAGGGGGCATCCCATCCGTCAGGTCTTCGATACGGGGAAGTTTTTCCTCCCAGTCGTAGAGTTCGGAATCCACACCGTTGATTACACAGCCTTCCGGCGCAAACATGACGATCATGCTCTGGTCACTGCCATCGGTGGCAAAGAATGCCTCTTTGCCTTTTCGCCATGCGGGGTCGTATGTATAGTGGCGGATGAAGCTCCATTCCTCCTCCACCATGATGATGTCCAGAGCTGCCAGCCCTTTGCAGAAGTTTTTCAGGCGCTCCGCATTGGGAAGGCCAGATAAATCTTTTGTGGAAATCATGTGGTTATCCTCCTGTCTTTCGTCACCACAGTCGGTCAATCTGGGTATATATCTTATTAGGCTCTCTGTCCGTAAAACTGGTCAATGAGTCAGTGAGTTCTGTAAGCGGCATTACATTCAAAATATCCAGTACATAATACCAGATTCCTGTATCCCAGTCCCGGAACCGCCCATTGCAGACAGCTCTCCCATACTCGCCGGGAGCCAAATCCAATGCCAGCTCATTGAGAGGCTGTTTCTGCCCGGTCTTATCGTAGGTATATCGCTCCGGCATCGCCCCGATGTGCCAATCATTGCGGTAGCGCACATGGATTCCGTGCTCCTGCTGAATCAGTTCAAACGGGTGAAGCCGCATTGTGCCATTCGGCTTCCATTCCATCAGCCTACGACAGTCCCTATCGATCTGAAATCCATCGGGCCTCTGTACGATAGATGCAAAGTGAGTAGGCAGACCAAAAGGATAATAGGAGAAGAAGTCTTTCGGCAGCCGCATGGCTCTGGGATACTGGTTCCGCTGTGCGGTCGCATTTCCGCCCCGGCAGTCTTTATACCATTGCAGGCGGATCTGCTGAACCAGAAGTGTGGGCAGATATTTTTCTCTTTTTTGTTCCTCAGCTCTCATGTGTGATACAGAAAATCTCCTTGTTCAAGTCAAAGTAGACCACCATCAGCTCGTCAGTGATCTCCGGGTTGAAGGACAGATCCATAATGAAAACTTGTTGATTCATCTCGTCATCTACCAGACTGCCGAACCGCTTGAGCCTCAAAAAGTCCACCATCTCGGCAAAGGACAGCTTGGCCGGGTCGGTTCCCGGAAAGAGTTCCGCCGCAATATCCGGGCCTACATCGTCCCGGTGGAACTCCATGAAAAATGTCACAACGCTATGGTAGCGGCTGTCCTCGTCCGCCAGCGCCGCTTTGATGGCGGCTTTGGCTTTTTCTGCCAGTTTTTCCGTCTCATCCAGCATTTCTCCCACCGCATCCATGGCAGCAGGATCAGCAGTCAGTTCTTCCTCTACATCGAAAAGAAAGGGCAGTCCAGTGTCCTCGGGAAAGGTGAAGATCTCCTCACCGGGCGTATATGGTAAATCAATGCGTTTACAATTCAGTTTCATAGATATCCCTCCTCATTGGTTTTCCAGATGGGGCAATGGAATTGGTGAATAGACTACTGTATCTCCATCATGATCCATCTTGAGAATGACAGCAAATTCCGCTATATTGCTCTCTTGTCCCTTTGGGAGAGGAAAGATCATTGGAGGACAACGCAGGGCAGCATGGTTCGTGGTTTTATTCCAATCCTCCATGGCCGCAGATAAAATGGCGTCAATGTGTGTCAATACCTTCTCAATGGAGCCCGCTGAGATGTTGTAAAAAGCGGGGTTTTTATGATACTGCTCTGTGATGAAGTTTTTATAGGTTTGCACTGGCATAAAGCAAAATTCCCAATCAAGGGGATACAACCCAAGCCAATATTCATACAGTTTCATAGGCGTCTCCTTATCCCTCAATGTTGGCAGTTTTGAGGCCCTTTTTCAAGGAGCCGTAGACAGTCACCGCATGGTCGGTGAACATCTCATCGCAGTCAAACCAGGCTGTGAAGCTGCCGCCGGAGGTGACGGACAGGCTCGTCATGCTGATTCGCCGGGCAAGTTCTTCCTCTGTGACGGGGTCTGTTTTCGGGTCACGGGGGTTTTCCTCATCCTGGGAGAGCCAGTTGTTGGCCAACTCGGTCAGGTTCTTGGCTGCAAGCTCCCGCATGGCCTTGTCCCAGGTTTCACAGTCGGCCAGCAGCTTTTTGGCGGCACTGCGGGCGCGAGTCCAGGAGGGCTTGCTCTCGGCATTGACCTCAAGGGAAAGAAGCACATCCTTTCCGCGCCACTGAATCTCACCCTCAAAGACATCATGGTCCTTGTCCAGTGTCAGTTCTCCCAGCACCTGGTCCTGGATCACCACCGGCTTATGGTACTCGTCCAGAACAGCCTGAAGTTCCGGGCAGCCCTCATGGACCTTGACCACCTCGGAGATACACCAGGGCCACGCCACCAGATCCTTTGCCCATTCTTCTTTCATCCGGCGGATCTTCAGGCGGCAGATCTGCTCGTTATGAAAGCGTCCCCAGCCCTTTTCACTGTTGCGCTCCTCGTCGGTGACCGGCCACTCCAGCCGCTCCTCTTTGGTGCTGACCTTGCCGGTGTCACAGAACACCATACCCAGTGTCACAACGGTCATTTCCCAAAACTTGCCTTTCCAGTTATATCCGCCCCCAATGCAGCGATTGATCAGCGCGACCACTTCCTGCTCCTCGGGCTCATACATCTCATAAAATTCTTCAAACATCTGTGCAGCCTCCTTTACAGCAGTTCCAGCACTGCGGCAGCAGGCTGGGCAAACTCTGCCGGGACTTGCTCCAATACATCCTGGTAGGCTTTCACCGCCTGCCAGGAGTAGTAATAGAAGCTATAGAACAGGTCATCGGGGAAGACCTCGTCCTCCTCGTAGCGCATCTCATCTTCTTCCTCGTCGTATTCCTCCGACCATAGGTATTCTTCCTTCAGCAGATCGGAGAACAGCGGCAGCGGCTCGGCGTGTTCCATCTCATCCCCGTCGTGGAAGCACTGGAGGATGCAGGAGAAGAAGTCCAGCAGTTCCCCGGCCAGGAAATGGGCTACGGGGTTCTGCCCGCTGTCTGCGAGGGCCTTCTCTAAAATCCGGCACATGAACACCATGCCAAAGGGGGTAGCGTGCCACAGAGTACTCTGGTGCTCCATGTTGGTGGTGAGCTCATAGAGGGACTCTTTGACGGACGCCAAATCACGCATCTGCTCCAGCACAGCCAGGTGAGCGGGAAACTCCGTCCCCCGGCCGTATGCGGTGGTGAGCCGGTGCCACGGGACATCAGCGACCTTGAGATGGGTGATGTAGGTTCTGTTCTTCTCTGTCATGTTGCTGCCCTCCTTATCCTGCTGTTTGGCTGCGGTACTCCTTCTCCAGCGCAGTGTACCACCGTTTCAGCATGGTTTCCAGACTGCTTTTCCCGCCTCGATCTGTAAAAACAAGGAACTTTTGCATCAGTCTGGGGAAAAGATATTTGCCCGCTGTTGTCAGATCCTGATTGAGATAGACCATCCGCAGGATACGGCCCTGCCGGTCCAGAGGGTTCTTTTTCAGCAGTTCCTTTTCAAAGCAGAAGCGCAGGAATACCACATTCTCGTCGTAGAAGTCCTCCACCACTGCTGCGCCAATGCTGGTGTATGTGATGTCGTACACCAAACGGCTCCAGTCAAATTTCTCGGCATAAAGCAGTTTCAGCGCCTTTGCCCAGTGTTCCTCCGGGATCACCAGCATCCTGTGCTGGGCGGTACTGGAGTAGCCGCGGTAGACGGGTTCCGGCTGCCCCAGCAGCTCACTCACGCTGTCGGCGTAGACGAAGCACAGCTCCTCATCGAACAGGCCGCCGATAAAGTTGCCGTTGCAGTACAACATATAATTCTTGGACTTGGCCGGAGAATAAGAGAGGTTATATTCCTGCGAGTCCAGGCTTTTATGTACCTTGTTCAGAAAGTCTATTGATGTCATGGCTTTACTCCTCAAACTCGCCCTCGATCATCCCGTTCAGATACCGTCCGGGGTCTGCGATGAAGTCATCCCATTTGGCCAGAGGGTGGAATTCCTCATGCTCTATGTCCAGATACCACAGCTTTTTGTCCCTGGGGCTCCACAGCAGCAGATAGTCGCTGTAGTTGTCCATCTGCACCATGAGGGAGAGCAGCTTCTTCCGTTTCCAGGTCATCTCCTGAACATCCATAAAGGAGTAGAGTTCCGCCCACTTCACCCATTTCTGCTCCGGGAACTCCAACCGCAGGGGGCCAGCCTTTAAGTATTCCACCAGCTTGGCGGGCAGCTTGTAGGGCATGAGCTGCCGGATCTTTTCCTGCTCGTTGTGCCATTCCTCCGGCTCCAGCGCCTTCAGGTAGTCGGCCATCTCCTGATTCTTGTTCTGCACCGCCACACTGTAGGGACGGTCGCCGTATTTGTCAACAAGGGTGATGTCCGCCCCCTGTTCCACCAGCCAGCGCACCATGGGAAAATTGTTAGAGCGGGCGGCCTCGGTGACAGGGGGGGAGGCATAAGGGAACACCATGTCCGGCTTGTGGTAATTGATATCCGCCCCTTTTTCCAGAAGCAGTTTGGCAAGCTCGGCCTGTCCATCGGACACAGCCGCCCGGAATGCCTCGCCGCCGAACTTGGATACGGAGATCCCGGCTTTCTCCAGCACGGGGATATTCTCCGGGCGTTTGCCCCAGCGCACTTCCTGGAAGGCCCGCTCTTTCTGCTTCGGGCTGAGTTTTGCGGCCTGTCCAGCAAAGAGCGCCACCACCTCCGGCCCGCAGCAGCGGGCGGCGGTGAGCAGCAGGGGCTGTTCCTGGGCTAAATCGGGGTCAGCCCCATGCTCCAGCAGGAAGTGGATCATGGGCACATCATTCCGAAAAACCGCGATCTCCAATGGCATCAGCTTGATGTATTCGCTGAGCTGGATGGGAACATCTAAATCCAGACCGCCTTGGAGCAGCGCCTCCAGCTTGGGAGTGTCATGGTCGCAGATGGCGGCAGCCGTTTCCGGGAGGGTATCCCAGCGGCCAATATATGCAATTTGGTACATAAGGCACCTGCTTTCTTTATCCTACAATGGTAGTTTCCTTGACGGCCAGATTGTCGTAATTTATGGCGATCGGCTTCTCGGCGGCTTCTGTGGTACACATGAACCAGGTGCTCACGCCCCAGGCATCCATCCTTGTGACGGTGAAGAAGTCGGTTTCGGCGGGAGAGGGATTTCTGGCGTCAAGATAGCGGTCGGAATAGAGGTACACCAGATCTACCTCCCGCTCCGGTAGCCATTTGGCCCGGCGCGCACGGGGCTTTCCGTTTTTCAGCGTCTTTTCTCTGGGGTTCTCGAACCATTCCAGCTCCTTGAGTTTCAGGCCAGTGAAGGCATCCATCAGCCGCTGGGCGATCTCCCGGTGGGTAAACACGCCGCAGTTCCAAGAGCCCATGAGCCATGTCATGATAAAATCGCCTACCTTGCTGCCGGGGGCGGGCGGCCCATAGACGCTCTCATCCGCCCACATGACCTCCAGCTTTTCGAACTGATCCGGCCGGGGGCAGGATTGCTTGTTGCCATAACGATACATGATATTCACATAGCCGAAGTCCTTGCCGATCCGGTCATGGCCGACGGCTTCTATTTTATAAGCAGTGATTGACATTGCAGTTCCACCTCCTGAGCCAGCACAAATCCGCATAGTCCAAGGGAAGAGTCGATGACAAATACCCGGATGTGCTCCCGGTCCATGCGCTCCCGCAGTTCCTCGATGCCGCAACAGGCGGGAAAGCCGTAAGGGATGGTACCGTCCAGCAGGTCTTTATACTGTTCAAAAAAACCGTCCACGGTGATCTCGTCCATGCCAAAGAGGATGTTGTCCTGGATCACATTCTTGAACCAGTGGGCCAGCAGGCCGGTGAAGTGAACGGATACTTTCTCTCCGGCCTCAGTCTGGGTATCCATGTGCAGGGAATGGGATTCAAAGTCAGCGTAGTAGCGCAGGACTCTGTTGTCGTGCAGACCATCAAAAGAGCAAATCAGCGTACTCATAGGGATTCCTCCTCGTCCATGAGCTGCTCCTGGATCTCTTTGGGCAGGTCGTTCCATAAAATGTCGTATGTAAAATCCCGAATCTCCGGGTAACACTCCCGTGCGGTCTTTTCCGCAATATCTCTATTCAGGTAGTGCATCTCTTGGTGGAAAAACCAGTTGAGTTTTTCCATCAGCCGATAGAGTCGGATCTGTTCTTCTTGAGTCATGGCTTTGATCCTCCTACTTCAATTTCAGCACAAATTCCCAGATGCTCACCACAATCAGGAGGACACCCAACAGAAAGAAAACCACACGCCGGTATCCTCTGCTGTGTCGATGGGCATCCCGCGTACCAGTGGGGTCGCAGAGCCAGTTCCAGTTGCGGATCGCTCCAATTAAAATCACGGCCCCGATGAGCACCGAGGCAATATACCAATGCTCTTGCAAAAATGCTGTGATCTGCTCGCCATTCATTTAAGTTTCCTCCTCACCTTCGTCATCGCGTATCACCTCATACCATGCTCCATCTTCACTGCGCATCTGCATGGTTCCGTAAGGTAGGTTCAGAAATCGGATAATGTCTGGGTCGATGCGGCAGATGTCACGGATATCATAGAAGCCGCAGTGCGACTCGTAGTATTCATCCCCTTCACCGTACACATCGCCCTCGTCCCCAGAGTAGAAGGCCCAACCGCTCTCCCAGCCCATATCCTCACGCTCAGGGAACAGCCGGTCCATAATCTGCACCTTGCACCCATCCTGGGCGACGCGGTCGGAAGCGTAGCAGAACAGAGGGCCGTCCCAGTCGGGAATGACAGCCGGTTTCCCTTCCGCTGCCCGCGCCACGCGCTCCTCGGGGTCATCTGCAAATTCTGCTTCCAGATACTGTTGATACCGCTCATCCAACAGCTGCTCCACACTCTGACGGATTTCTTCGGTATATGGTAGAAGTAGGTAGGCCGCTTCTTTTTCCGCAATGCTGTTCCAGACGCGGTCTTTGAGCCTGGCCAAGACGATATTCCGGCAGTCCCGGAGGTAGACATAGGGGTTAGAACGGTTCTCCTGGGCGTACCACTGGGCAAAGCCAGAGCCTCTCCGGTCAAAGAACTGAGTAGACAATTTCCCATCCAGATTATCCAGGATGAACACCCGTAGAGCAGGCCCCTTTCCGGCCCGAACCGCCTCCACCACCTCCCGATGCCGGGAGAGGAATGGGTTACTCAGTTGGCCTCGTTTCATAGCCCAGCCCAGGAAGAAGGCCATCCGATTGCAGGCATCCAATTCATCTACTGGCAGGTGAAGTGCCCGGATCTTCTTGATCTGCTCTGCGGCGTTGTCCATCTCCGCCGGGTCGTAGCTGATTTTCTCCCGGTCTGTGACCACATTGAGACGGTGCGGATTGATGACCTCCAAGCTCTCGTCCGGGCAGAGGTCCAGCAGGGCGTCCGAGCCGTGCTCCAACTTGTATTGGATCTCCTCCCGATAGAGGGGAATCACCTGATAGAAGTTGACTTCGTCCCCGTCCGGCAGGCGGCAGAAAAAGGAGTCCGTCCCAAACACACCAGGACAGAGTAGGATCTCACCACGCAGCTCCGTGTTCTCCGCGAAGGGGATGCCATCCTCACCCTCATCCAGTGTAGTCCTGGATTCCAGCCCTACCTCCGGGTCCTCCATGGCGAAGTGGGCGGTGGCCAGCATCATCCGGATGGGCCAGTTCCACCGCTCCTCCCGGCAGTCCGCCTTTGTCAGCCTCCAGTCTCGGGGCAGGTTGATGAGCAGCTCCGCCCGTTCCAGTTTTTCATCCCGACGCTCCTCTGGGAAACCCATCCGATGCCGGCTCAGGCCCACAGTAACCAGGGTGTAGTAGTCATGATCCAGCCGGGGCGGGATGACGGCGATCTCCAACGGGTAATCTGGGTCGCTGTTATCTGTGAGGAGCTGGGTATAGACACCGAACTGCTGGTCGATATGTACTTTCACATGGCCGAGGATGTCATCGTCGGCAGGGGGAATGGTCTCCCGCCGGATAATCTCCTCCCGCTCATTCCAATCCAGTTCCAAGGAATTTCCCTCCTCCAGATACTCCTCGCAGTCCCGCACCAGCTTTTGGGCGTCCGGGTCATCCGGGGCCAGAGCCAGCCAGCGTTTTGCGTATTCATAGGCGGTGGCTGCGGAGCTGTATGCCATCAGGCAGGAGTAGCCCATCCGGGCGTTCCAGTAGGGATCGTTCTCACCCTGGGTGCGAACGGACTCCAGTAGATCAATGGCGTGCCGGAGAAGATCTCCATCTACTTCAGCGTTCTCGCCAAGGGCACCGTGGTCACCCAGCACCGCCAGATTGCTGTAGGCTCGGCCCAGTTTTAGCGTTAGCAGATAATCCCGCTCCTGTTCCGGGATGGCTTCGATAGCCTCAATGCATCGGGCAAACTCATCCGCATCATTCCACTTCTCAATCTGCTCCAGCAGCTCTGCTTTTTCTGCCTGATTCATCGTTTCACCGCCTTTTCCGTGTCATCCTTTGCCTTTTTTGAAGTGTCCGCTGCCTCGCCAGGTGTTGACTACACAGGTGAAGATCTGACCGCAGTGCTTGCACCGAATCATGTGAGCCATAATTTCGTCTGCCCACCCATCCTCATTCTTTACCTTCTCCAGCGGACAGGTGGATTCCTCTGCAATCAGTTCAAATTCACCTTGTTCCACCAACTGCTGGATATAGGCAATACAGGCCAGGTAGTCCTTGGGAGTATCAAATTTTCTCCATGTTTGAATGTTTCGGCAGTGCTCGCACATAATGGATGCCTCCTCCTGTAAACGGTTGTTGTCAGCCCTGTATATCAGCGTCAACGGGGCCTTTTTTCAGTGTTCCATCCACAGTGATCACATGGCCCCAGAACATATCGTCGTCCTCATACCAGGCGGTAAAACGGCCACCGGGAGATACTGTAAACTCAGTGAGCAGGATGCGCCGGGCAAACTCATCCTCGGTGATGGGGTCTTTTTCCGGGTCACGGTCGGCCTGGTCATTGTCCGCCAGCCATTCGTTGGCCTGAGCAGTGAGCTTCTGGGCAGCCATCGCTCGCAGGGACTTATCCCAGGTTTCCTGGTCTGCCACCAGTTTCTTCATCACATTGGTGACACGGGTCCAGGACGCTTTCTTTTCAATCTCCACATCCAACGAGATCCGGACTTCTTTTCCCATCCACTTACAGGTCCCCTCGAATATGCTCATCTCACGATCCAGCGTGAGGGTTCCCAGCACTTCGTCCTCCAGAAGAATGGGCTTTGTGTATTCCGCCCAAATCTCCTCCAGTGCCGGACAGGGTACGCCTTCCTCCAGTACCTCCGTGACATACCACTGAGGTTCGTAGAGGGCATCACCTTTCCAGCCGCGGGCTTTGATCCGGTAGATCTGGCCCTTGGTAAACCGCTTGGAATAGTCGCCGGCATCCCGTTCCTTGTCCGTCAGCGGCCAGCTCAGGTAGCATCGACCGGAGATCGCCTGTCCGGTCTGGACATCCGCCATGGCGAGGGCATGGGTATGCGCCGCCCAGTAGGTATCCAGAAAGGTTTTGTCCGCGCTGACACCGTCCTGAATCAGTACCAGTTTTTCCTCATCTTCTGGGGCGTACAGGGCAATAAAGTCCTTGACCGTTCTCTTTTTCATGGCGTTCTCCTTACGCAAATACCTGATGGTATTTCTCTTTCAGTTCCTTGGGCGCTGTCTTGATGACCTTGCTGCCGCCGTTTTCAGAGGCTGTGCCCCAGATGGCCCAGAGCAGGCTCTGCCAAGCGATGGCTCGGAATTTCGGGTCCTTGTCCTCTTCCGGCAGGAGATAAGCGGAAAAGCGGCGCTTGACTGTCAGCAGCGCATCCAGGCTTTCCGCATTGGCAATCAGGCTGCGGAATTCCTTGGCAGGCTTCAGCCACTGCATGGACAATGCGCCCCGTACCAATACGCCCAGTGTCCATGCTTGGAAACCGAACTTCCGGATCAAGGCATGAAGGAATTTCTCTTGCAGGGAGGAGTGCTCGTCGTCGCAGAGATCCAAATACTCTGCCACCAGCGGCGCCCACTGTTCTCCCTCCAGCCCCAGAGCGAACACAGCGAAAGTGCCGGGCATCGCGCAGAACTCATCAGCAAAGTTTTCATAGTACTCATACTCCCGCATGGCCAGACGAGCGTATCGCTCTATAGCCGGATGCAGATCGGGGTGCTGCACAGCGCAGGCAAAGAGCTGATTGATGCCCTTCTTGGGCAAGCCGGGAATGGGCAGATAGATTTTCTCCTTTCCTCTGAATTCCACCGAGTAACTGCGGGGGAATTCCTCCTGCTCCAGCACCGCACACAGGTAGTCCAAGATCTCGGCATAGCACTCCTCGGTGGAGTCCTTGGCGGTGATTCGGATGGCAGCAAACGCATCATTGGCCGATGCGGTGAAATGCTCCGTCTTACGCTGCTGGATGTCCTTTGGTAATTTGCCGCTGCCGGCTGTTTTCAGTTGCTTCACCATATCTGGGCGAAGCTGGGAGACCAGGCCGAGGATGTGCTCGGTGGTGAGGGATTCAAAACTCTGCCCGTACACCGTATGGCAGACCGCCACATAGCAGGCAAAGCGCAGCAGGCCTTCATCCACATCCTCGGGGCGCAATTCCGGCCACACGGTGCAGGGTGGAAAGACGGTAAAGCCATCATCCCGCTCTCCCACAAGGAAGAACCGCTCCTGCACCTGCTTTTCTATGTATTTCTCCAATGTATAGCGGATCTCCTGCCAGCCCACCAACCGCCGCAGGGCATCGCAGAATATAACAGCTTCCTCATAGGGAAATCCCTTCAAAGGCAGTTTGGACAGATACCGATCCAACAGCTGGCTGGGAAGAAAGGGTGTCCCGTTGTGATTTCGCACCACGGTCGGGTAGGCGGAGTGATTTTCACGAGCGGTTCCGTTCAGCACATCCTGAATGCAGAGATCCGCCTCCGCCAGCACCTCCGGGGAAGTGTCCGGCTTGTGGATCAGATAGTAGCGGTCATGTACGCCATCACGCTTTGGCAAACTCATGGCAAGGTCTCCTCTCAGGTTTGCTGATGCTGCATGGATACGATTTGGCAGTCTGGACAGAATTCCACATAGAGCGTGCCCTCCGCACAGTCAAACACCGTATCCCACTGGATCTGCGCCAGATACTTCATAGGTTTCCCGCAGTGGGGACAGATGGTATATTCCGCGTCCTGTACCCAGTTGGCAAAGCCGCCGATGGTGTTCACATCCTGACAGGCCGCGCCGTAAAACAGGGGCACAGGCATCTTGCCCAGCACAAAGGGATTTTCCGTGAGGGCCTTGTAGTCCTCGGGACTGACATAGCAATCCGTCTTCTCCGCTCCGTCAAAGAGTTCGGAGGGAAAGACCTCCACGCCGCCATCCAGAGTGAACCGGTTGAAGGCGGGGCCTTTGAGGAATCCCACGCAGCTGGGGCAGCAGGTGGCAGTCAGGACACCATCCAGCCCCAGGAACCGGAGCCGCTCATCCCGGCCATCCAGCACCAGCATGTCCACCATGCGTCCGCCACAGTGGGGGCATGTGTCCTCCCGTGCCCGGCCAATGCGGACGGGAGATTTCTCGCCGGTGGTTCCTTTGACCATAGGATAGCAGGTATCGAAGTTGAGTTGGATTTTCTGGCCCTCCTTGTCGAAGGTCCAGCCGCCGATCTGTGCATAGCTGGATGGGTCCACATAGAGGCCCTTGCGCCAGGGCCGGGGATTTCGCTCCAGCTCCAGCAGCGTCTCCATTGCCTTGTCATCTCCCTGCATAGCAAGGCAACTCATCAGGTTAGAAGCCGCGCTGGAATATTCCGCAGACAACAGCGCATGAATCAGACCATCCCGCACATCGGCGGGAGCGTGATAATAGATTTCACACGGCCAGAACACCTCTGCGGCCAGTGCCGCCCGCTGAATCTCCGGGGTGATGGCATCATGGTAGCCAAGCAGCTGCCAAAAGACGGCGAACTCTGGGTCCTCCATATCAGCCAGCCTCTGGATGTTCTGTATCAAATTTCTTTGTTTTTCGACAATTTGTTCCGGCGTCCAGGCCAGAGCAGCCTTCCGCTCCTGTTCAGATTTGCATTTCCAGCACAATCCCTCATAGCCCAAGGGTGTCCCACAGCCGGGGCAGGTATATTTCAGACTCATGTTCTCATACTCCTTTCAGGCAATAAAAACGCCCTGCGACACCCTGTCACTTGGACAGGCTGACGCAGGGCATGAAAAGGCCGCAAGGGAAACGCCACATCCACCAGCGGATGTGGTTTCTTCTTCAGCCAAAATCAATTTTTCATATTTGAACAGAACAGCCATGGACTGTCCCAGTTTTTCTTCCATAGCAAGACCTCGGGTTACAAATCTCAAAATGGGTAAACTTTGTTATTCTATTATATCACATCATCTGTTTTCTTTGGAAGAGGGATTTGCTCCTCCGCCAAATTTGTGATGTGGATTTTTCCCTTTCTCTTTCCAGTCCCAGCATACTCCAGCAGTTCTTTGGCATTGCTGGCGGGATGCCGCACATAGGCGATGAGAAAATCGCTGCGCTCCACCATGTATCGGTTTGCTCGGATGATGGCAAGCCGTTTGGGGACCGCTTCCAGATCCGGCGGATAGAACAGGGCGTCGAATGCCTCCGGCAGATCCACCTTTCTGTTGACCGGGTAATATGGGGTCATCAGCATCAGTGTAATATCCGGGTGCGCTCGCTTGGCCTGTGACAGCGCCCGGATCACCAGACGGTCGAAGTTCCCATACTGTCCTACCACAAATTCAGTTACGCCATATTCCGTGATATGGCGCTCTATGGTTTCAAGCAGGGTTGGGTACACCTGGTCCGGTGTCTCCCTATGCCCTATAAAAAAGCAGCTTCCCATCTGACAGCCCTCATACACAGTCGCAGTCATATTTTATTGATTGTGATTCATAATAAAAATATAAAGCTCGCGCCCATTTTAATAATTATATCACTAATTATTCGTTGTGTGAAGCGAAAGTTGATGATTTAAGTGCGAACCCGCGACGCTCCCTTATATTAAAATAATAAGTAAAGATTGGAGGGAGAGGATCATGGACGATAACCGCCGCTATGAAGCGTTTGTGCGGAACCGCATCACAGAGCTGCGGGAACAGAAGGGCGTTTCTGAGCATCGGATGAGCCTGGAGCTTGGAAAGAGCGGCTCCTATATCAGAAGCATCACCAATGGAATTTCTATGCCCTCTCTCCGGGAGCTGTTCAACATCATGGAATACTTTGATTTGACGCCAACTCTTTTCTTTGCCCCCATGGACGATCCGGATTCCCTTCGTGGGATCATAGGCAAGAAGCTGCTTGCCCTGCCGGATGAAGACTTGGAGAAAGTAGCTGTTTTTCTGGACTGGATCAGAAAATAACCGCTCCTACTGGCGTTTGACATGAAAAATAATGCCGCTCAGTCAGTTTCTGATAGTTTCTGACATGGGCGGTTTCTTTTTTGCGCTCTTGGGGGAAAGAACTTCCGGCTATTGAAATTTCAAGCTCTTTCCACTAAAATGGAATTCATCGTCTGTTACCAACCGTTCCAATTACAAAGCGAGGTAGGAAAAAATGAACCAAAAAGAAATCAATGAGCTGCGGCGCCGTTTTCGCCCGGAAAAAAGCGCCATCAGCCGTGTTTATGGATGCTATGTCAACAGCAGTAAAGAGATCGTTTCCGATCTGGACGAATCCCTGGGCATGATGCCGCAGGAGGAGTCCGAGAAGTATTTGAGCCTTTTGAAGAAGGGACTGTCCGGTTCTCTGGGAAAAAACCTCATCGACATCGTATTCTCCACCCAGCAGGTGGCCGACAGCGAGGAGCACCGCCTGCTCACCACACTGCGGGATTCTCAGCTGAAGGACAACGAGGCTCGTCAGACCTTTTACCGCAAGGTGATCGATAGTCTGGATATGGGGGACAGCAGTTACCTGCTGCTTCTGGCCTGTGACAGCTACGATGTCCCCCATCGGGGCAAGGATGATTCCCTGCAAGCGGATGCCTCGGATGAGGTCTTCACCTACATCGTCTCTGTTGTGTGCCCCATCAAGGAGGGCAAGGTAGAGCTGGGATATTTCCCTGGGGACAATGAATTCCACTGTGCTGCCGGACAAACCGTTGCTCCTCCGGAGCTTGGCTTTCTGTTCCCAGCCTTTGATGACCGGGCAGCAAATATCTACAACGCTCTCTTTTACACCAGAAAGCCCAGCGAGATCCATCAGGAGTTTATCGATGCGGTCTTCCATGTGGAACCGCCCATGTCCGCCGCAGAACAGCGTGAGGTCTTTGAATCGATCCTGGAGGATACGCTGGGGGCAGACTGTGGTATCGAGGTCGCTCAGGCGATCCACGATCAATTCTCCAGCCAGATCAGGGAGCATAAGGAGTCCAAGAGTGCCGAGCCCCTGATCATGACCGCGGGTGAGATCGGGAAAGTCCTGCTGGAGTGTGGCGTGACGGAGGAAAATGTTGCAGCATTCCAGGTGCAGTGCGGGGAGCGGTTCGGTGTCGGTGCCGTCCTCGATCCTGCCAACTTGATCGACCCTGGCAAGTATGAAGTCAAGACCGCCCAGGCCACGATCCAGGTCGACCCGGAATTCAGCTATGCAGTTACCACCAGGGTGATTGATGGCCGCGCCTATCTTCTGCTCCCTGCGGATGATATCCAGGTCAACGGGCTTCCCATCCAAGTCACAAACGGTCAGGAGACGGAGACGATATGAGTAAACGACTTGTAGCTTACTTTTCATGTACCGGGACGATCCCTTAAAGGAAGTATGTTTCTTCTCTGTCTTGATCTCCTTAGAGTGGGTCCTTCTTGTGGGGCCATCCTGGACCGGACCCTGGTTCTAAAAATAGGCGGACGCTCCCCTTGGCGGGAGCGTCCGTTTTTTGCAGTCACAGGAGCCGATAGAGATTCGAGGTACATCCTCCGTTGCTCCGCTGCCTGGGCAGTTTGGCGATCAGTTCTTCCCGGCATAGTTCCGCCAGTGCCCTCTTGACGGTGGAGCGGGACAAGCCCAGCTCCACCGCAATGGTGTTGATCCCGGGCCAGCAGCTCCCGCTGCTGTCTGCCCGGTCCTTCAGATACATATAGACCGCTCTGGCCCGATGACTCAGGTCAGAGCGGTAGATTTTTTCAAAATACCCCATGGTCACGCTCCTTCTCTGTATCCGTGCGCAGGTCGACCGGTTTCGGCTGCTCCGCATCGTTTTTGTCGTTCTGCAGGTCACTGCCTGTGGGAGCAGGGGATGTGTCGGCGGTTTCTGCCTGAACTGCCGCCTGATCACGGATATGGGCATCGATGGCCGCCTCCAGTTCCTGCTTGCTGGCATACCGAGGGGGAAAACGGCCATCGGGATTACTACTGGGGCCGCTATGGAAACAGTCAGGCGTGGGCGCAGAGGGACTTTGACCGCCGGGTGGACGACTATCAGCAGCTTTATCATGCGGCAGTCAAAAATACGGAGCTGGGACCGGAGGGCGTTTACCGCTATTATTCCACCCAGCGGCCCGTGGACATAGGCACCTACCCGAAGCCGCCGGATAACCAGCCTCTTTCCATCGTCAACTACGACGATGACAGGCGGCGTCCTGTGGCAGACGGCAGGCTGATGGCATGGGGCGAACTGACCTATGCAAAGCCGCTGACCGAAAAGCAGATAGAGGACTACGAGCTGAAACCAGCACCGGGCAATCCTGACCGGGTGCGCCCATCCATTACCGCCCGGCTCAAAGACGGAACCAGAGGGCAGGAACCCCCGAAGGAACCCGGCCAGAAGCGGAGCCATAAAAACCATGAGGAACGATAAAGGAGGATCGCCATGCACGAAAAAGACAACTATCTGAAAACCGCCGAGCTCTCCACGGAGCAGAACTGCAACATGATCGACGGCGTACCCAACAACACGCCCATCCCGCCCACGCCCCCGGAGCTGGACGCAAAACCGCTGGATAAGGTAAAGGAGCCCAAAGAGCGCCGGAAAGGCCGGGAGCTGGAACGCTGATGGAGAACCGCAAGCGGAATGTCCATCTGCACGTCATGGTAACGCCGGACGAGCTGGCAGCCATCCATGAACGGATGGCCGAGGCGGGCATTTCCAACGCCGGGGCTTATGTACGGAAAATGGCTCTGAACGGGTATATCCTGCACATCGACCTTGCGCCCGTAAAAGAACTGATCTCTCTGCAACGGCGCTGTTCTAACAATCTCAATCAGGTCGCCGTACACGCACACACCTATGGCGTGTACCCGGAGGAAATCGACGGATTGAAGCGGGACTATGAGAAGTTGTGGAGCGAGGTGTCAAAGGTGCTGCGGGAGCTCTCCGAGCTGGTGACAAAGTAATTTAAGGGGGTGCAGCCTTCATAGGTTGCACCCCCTTCTTTTGTGTACTATTCAGAATGGAAGTTGTACTCTTGTGCTAAAAGTCTCATCATCAGTTACGGTTGTGAAACTGATAAATGGATTGGCTTTATAAAATTCGCAAATTGCAAGTGCAAGTTGGACACCTGCACGGTAGAACTTAGTGAATCAGAGCGACGGTCAGGATGGAAGCCGCTGGCTTCCGTCCTGGGCGATGCTGCCGCAGCCTTCGGCTGCGTAAACAGAGTCGAGGAACTCGTCAAACAGTTCCTCCGGGGTGCGGTAGCCAAGCTTCTTGCGAGGCCGTCCGTTCAATTCATCAGCTGCAGCCAAGATATACTCAGCAGAGAAAGCCTCAATGGACACGCCCTTCGGAACAAAGGTTCGAAACAGCCCGTTGTGGCGTTCGTTTTGGGGACGTTCCCATGAGGTGTAGGGATGCGCAAAGTAGACTGCACAGCCCCAGTTCTCGACCTGACTGAACGCAGAGAACTCCGAGCCGTTGTCCACGGTAATGGTCTTGAAGACCTGTGAGAACTTGTCTCCGAATTCTCCCCTGAGTGACTGCATGGCGTTCAGAACGGAGTCTGCATCCTTGCCGGGAATCCGGATGGCAATATAGTTCTCCGTTTTCTTCTCCAACAGGGAAAGGACAACAGCCTCTTTACCGCCCCTCTTGCCGACCACGGTGTCACCTTCCCAATGACCTTCCTCGATGCGCAGAGCTGCGATCTCAGGCCTCTGAGAAATGTCTGTGCCGAAGCTCTTCTTGTGTTCACGGGGCTTGGAGTCCTTGTGCTGCTTGCGTTTCATGGTTTCGGGCAGTTCTGTCACAGACAAGTCAAGGCTGCCTGCCCAGACCTCATTGTAAAGCGTGTGGGTGCAGACCATCTCCTCTGCTGAAAACAGCCTGTGCAGACGAGCATAGCCGACGCAGGCATCCAAAGACCACTTGTGTTCTTTGACCTGTTCAATTATCCAGCGAATGAAGCGAGTGCAGTGACAGATTCGGTGTGGTTTCCGAGAACGCTTTCTGTTCGCCTTGTAGACCGCTTCTCCACGCCTTGCCGAGTATCCGGGTTTCCTGCCCTTGCTGCTCTTTCGGGGCGGTGTGCCGCGCTTTAGCTCGTTCCCAACGGTGGTTGGTGAACATCCGATTGCTCTGGCAATGGCTCTGTTCGTGTAGCCGGCGTTCTTGAGATGCTGGATTGCGCCTCGTTCCTCTCGCTGTAAGTGCTGTCCCTTCTTGCGTTCTACCGATTCTGTGATATAATCTTGGCAGTCCATAGTGATTGCCCTCCCTTGGAAGAAGTTGTGTGCAAACTTCATTCTACCATGTGGGGAAAATCACTATGGATTTTTTCTTAGGTGTCCAACTTCATTTTACAATCGACCGCTTTATAAAATTTAGGGTTACTTTTCCATTCCTGCTGAGTTAGAAACAGTGCTGGCATCCCAACAACTGTATCCTTACGATACTTTCGATAACGTAATAGCGTGTCATCACCGCAAACCTCGTTCGCAACATATCGACCAATGTATTCGTACTCACTCCCTTCTTTCTTAACTAATATGGTATCAATGGTGCAATTTTTACTGTAAATTGTTCCATCCTCGCATCTATTCAGAAGAAGAACACTAATTTCTTCTGGCATAGTAGAAATATCATTAGCGGTTTCAATATAAACAACAGCATAATCGTCACTTGCTGCACTGTTTAGTTTTTGTTGCCAGCCCTTTAGTTTGTTGTATCGATCATTTAGATAGGTTTTCTTTGGATATTCTTTTGATAACTCTACCATGAAACTATCAAACGACTGTTGAGCAAAATCAAATATTTGGTTCAAATAATCGCTAATATTTTTCTTATCATGCTGTACATCTTTGCGGAAAAAGGGGTTAATATCGGAAGAATGATTCTCTCCAAGAAAATCCATTGATACCTTCAAATAGACATCACAAGTATGCTTTGTCCGGTTGTTAAACGCGTCGATATATTGGAAAGCAGGATTAGAGTCAATCCCATTGTACCATGCCGATATATCAGGAAAATCTTGGCTATATGTTGCCTGGTTAAAGGTTTTAAGCATTGCTGGAAAATCCACGCTATCAGGCTTTTTGGCTTTTGAACCCAGCAAAGAAACGTTGGCAATTTGCGAAATGCTATCAAATACATTTCTGGAATATTGAAAAAAATCTTTTGTTAACTTATTTAGTAGGAAAGCCGTTGGTACATCTTCTTCTGCAATAGATGTAACATAGTCAGGTAGAGATTCCGTTGTAATTGATACTTTTTTTACTTTTCCCTCTTGTGTTGTCAAATCATTCCACAATTTTTCTTTCCATTCCTCATGCTCGCTTTGCATGGAAGTAAGCAATCGGAGGATGGTTTCTTTACAATACCTTGCGGTTGAAAGCGTAGTTACGGTGTTGATTACAAACTGCCACGCTTCATAAATGCCATTATCATATAATTCGTTTTCAAGGGTTTGATCTATAACCATAAACTCACCTCGTTTTTTGTATATTATATCACATTGCGGCTACTTTTCCTATTGATTTCAAGACAAGATTTACTATTTATTCGCAACATTTATGTCCCCGAGCAGGCATGATAAAATAGAGGTAGAAAGGATAGATAGGAGGTTTTGAAGATGAAGATACTGCTGAAAATATTGGTCGCTCCCTTTGCGTTGGCGCTGTCCCTTCTGGCGGCTCTGCTGGTGTTCCTGTTTGATATTTGTGCCGTCCTGCTGACGATTGCCTCTGTGATCCTGGTGGTGCTGGGTGTCGCTCTCTTTTTCACGCCGACGCCCATAGGCGGGATTGTATTTCTGTTTCTTGCCTTCCTTCTTTCGCCGTATGGACTGCAAGCGGCGGCGGGCTCCCTTCTCTGGGCGCTGGACGGAGGCAAATCCGCTCTGTATCGGTTCCTGGCAAGTTAAGCAGCCTCGGGCCATACTGGCCCGAAGTCGGGGCGGTCTGAATGGGCCGCCCCTTTCTCATGGAAAGGAGGGATGATTTCTGGCTACCACAACTTTGTTACAGCGCCATGCGGGCGAAGGCGAAACGATTGCTGAGGCTACTCTGCCGCACGACGGCAAAAGAAAAAAGCCGTCGTAAAGCAGATACATTTTCATGCGCCTATGAAGCGGCGGCTTTGATTTTCAGAGCCGCCGTTTCTTTTCGTCTATCCTAAACCAACGACGACCTAACACCGTGTAAATCCACGGCGGCATATAGGAGGATTTCCGCTGTGTCTATTTTTGTCTTTTTTCACAGTACCCATGACCTGCACCAGCTAAAAAAAGCGTAGCTCCCCCTCTGGGACAGTCTGGTTATAGATGTGAAATCAGACAATACATAAATGAATATGTCATTTCATGCGTCCGTGTGGCTTCATGCCGCCCGGGCGCTTTTGTGTTCTTATGGGGCTGCTTCGGGTCATGTTGGCCCGAAGTCATTCCCCGGTGCCGCTCCCCGCCGCCTTCGTTTCGGTCACTCGTCAACCAACAACCGAAACGGAGGTCAATATGGCTATTATCAATTTGCGGGACTATTACCCATTCTATACATCAGATTACTTCATGGAAGTATCGGAAGAAGTTGCAGAAATGTTCAAAGAGTTTGATCGTATCTGCATTGTATTCGCCCAGCTTGAACGTGAGACAATTCAGAAGCGTGTCACAGACGCCTACTATTCACGGTGCCTGAAAGGCTTTCACATGAGCGGACAGGCACCATACGGTTATCAGTTAGAGCCTACTGTGGTAGAGGGTATCCGCACAAAGAAAATGGTTGCCGACCCCGTAGCCGCCGACCATGTTCGGCTGATGTTTGAAATGTACGCTGAACCGGAAACCTCCTTCGGAGATATTACCCGATACTTCGAGGAACAAGGTATCAAGATTTACGAGAAGTCAATGGTTCGGAGTTTTCTTTCCCAGCTTTTAAGAAACCCCGTTTACGCACAGGCCGATTTGGAGTTGTACGAATTTTTTAAGAGCCAGGGCGCAGCGATTGTCAATGACGCTTCCGACTTTGCCGGAACAAACGGCTGCTATCTCTAATCAGGGGCGGGATGTGAAGGAGGACAAGGACAGGTGCTTAAAAGACCAGATACTTGTTATTGCTCCCCACGAAGCACTCATTTCCTCTGACACATGGCTGAAATGCCGGAAAAAACTTATGGCAAATACCACCTTCCAGCAGGGACGGAAACCGAAAAATACTTGGCTGGCCGGAAAAATCAAATGCGGTCATTGTGGGTATGCTCTGAAAGCCACCCATGTACCAAACAGCACCGGATATTTCCGCTGTACCAAACGGATGGAAAACAAAGGCTGTCCGGGCTGCGGGAAAATCCGCAAAGAAGAATTTGAGCACTTCATTTTCTCGGCCATGCAGGAAAAGTTCAAAGATTTTCAGATACTCCACGGCAGAGAGGAAAAAGTCAATCCGAAACTGACTGCCTATCAAGTGGAACTGGCACAGGTGGAGGCAGAAATTGAAAAGCTGCTGGACACGCTGACCGGAGCCAATGCGACTTTGCTTGCCTACGCCAACAAAAAAATTGAAGAACTGGACACCAGACGCCAGACCATTTCAAAGGCAATCGCCGAATTGAGCGTTGAAACCATATCTCCCCAGCAGATAAAGAAGTTATCCTATTATCTCGACAACTGGGACAGCATAGATTTTGACGACAAAAGAAAAGCCGCCGATGGTTTGATCTCTACGATCAAGGCCACCAGCGACCGTGTTCAGATAGAGTGGAAAATCTGACATTTCCGCTCTATCGCCCCTCATTTCTATTTTATCTTGTTTGTACCCCTTGTACACCGATGTTTGCCTGATGCAAGGCAGATCCCATACTGGAATTTTTAATATCCTCTTGCTGGTATAGAACGGATGCTGCCTCTGTGATCCGGCATAGAGGCCGTTCCTCCCATTCGACCGAAAGCATTTGCTCCAGGTTGTTTTGAGTGGTAAAGCCATTACGCTGTAGACAGAGGGATAGTTCTCGAAAATAGTGGCTGCGCTTTTCAAAAGTATCCATGTTAAAATCATCTCCCCAAAAGATAAAAGCCGGGACCTCTTTTGAGGCCCCGGCAAAAAGAAAGAGCGGCGAATATTTTCCAACAGGAAATATCGCCGCTCTTTTTCTGTCCTCTATATCATTTAATACCTGCGGGTTTTACTCCCGTCTGAGTGAATAGCGCGAGGTCAAATATCGATAAAGTAAGGCCCGTAGATCTACTGATCTACGGGCCTCGGAAGCCTTGAAAACACTGGGCTTTTACCCCCAATATCTTTTTAGCCTCCCTTTTTGGAGCGAGTGACGAGGCTCGAACTCGCTACCTCCACCTTGGCAAGGTGGCGCTCTACCAGATGAGCTACACTCGCAACAGCAGGGTTTATATTAGCAGATTTTCTCCCCGCTGTCAATACTTTTTTTATTTTTTCGCTTCCACAGTCTCACGGCCTGTGGGTGGACCGGGATCAGGCCGCCTCTCCGCACTGGGGGACCAGATCGCTCCGCCAGGAATACCCCGCCCCGGTCAGCTCCCCGTCCGTCCAGAAGCGGAGGTCCCCCTCCTGGGTCAGGTCCACATGACGCCAGCCGCCGTCCGTCTCCACCACGTTCCACTGGTGGGCCGTTCCGTTCAGCTGCCCGTCCACCACCACGCAGTTCAGCTCCGCCTGGGCACACAGCAGGGCAAAGGACAGGGCCAGCCCCTGGCTGTCCGCCCCGCTCCCCAGCAGCGCGTCATAGGCGGTGGAGCCTCCCGCCGGGTCGTATGCTCCGGCCAGTCCGGCCAGACACGCCAGACGCTCCCGGACAGAAGTGCCGGCACACTCCTCCGCCAGGCGCTCCGCCTCCCGCCGGAGGGAGTTGCGCTGGCTCTCCAGGGTCTCCCGGGACTTGGGATAGGTCAGCAGGATCTCCACGATCCTGCGCGGCCCGCTCTCCGGATACATGGCAATCTCCGCCTCCGGCATTCCCAGGGCGGAGGCCGGGTCGGAGAGGTAGGCCTCCCGCACCAGCTGCCGGAGATAGGCCTCGTCCTCCTCAAAATAGCTGATGCGCAGCACCACCTCCGGGGAGAAGGCGGCCAGGGCCTCGCTCAGCTCACTGCGGATGGCCGAGGCTCCCGTGGCGTCTGTGATGGCAGCCACCTGCTCCCGGCTGCGGCGGTAGGTGATGTGTACGTCCGCTTCATAGCTGCCCACGATGGGAGCCACATTATATTTGATGTACTCCACCGCATACGCCCCCAGAGGATCCTCCTGGACCACCTCCAGGCAGGCCTCGTCCAGCAGGGCCCGCACGTCCGGTTCCTCCCCGTCAAAGCGGATGGAGCCGCTCTCCGCCCCCCGGTTGATGAAGTAGATCAAGCCGTTGACCACATCCTGATAGCTCTCCGCCCGCAGGGTGTTGGCATCCCCCTCGGACACCAGAGTTGCGCTGTGAGGCTCGACAGAGCCGTACTCCCGGGTCAGCATCGAAGCGCAGCCGGTCAGCAGCAGGGACGCCGCCAGCACTCCGGAGAGGATCGTTCCCTTCATGCGTCTCCTCCCAGTGCGGTCACATTCCCAGCTCCTCGCCGATGAGGACCACCTCCATGGTCTCCACCGGCGTGGGCCGGCCCCAGATCACCGACAGGCCCCGGCAGATCCGCTCCGGGCTCTTGCAGTCATAACAGCGGTCGGCCTTGACCGCGCAGGGGGTCTTTCTCCCCAGGCGCTGGGCGTTCTTTGGAGCGGCCACGTTCCGCGCCCGCCACAGGGCCCGGTCATAATCCGGCTCGATCTTGTTGACCCCGACCACAAGGTACACCCTCTTGTGGCCGTACACCGAGGAGGCGATCCGGTTGCAGGTCCCATCGATGTTGACCAGCTCCCCGGTCTCTGCCACGCCGTTGGCGGAGGTCAGATAGACCTCAGTTCCGGCCGCATCCTCCAGGCCGCCTCCCTCCCAGTGCCACACCACCCGGTTGTGGGCAGACAGACGGGGATAGAGCCCCATGGCTTTGACGGTCATAGAGCCGCCGATCCCCACCGTGGTCCCATCGATCTGCCGGTCCAGGTAATCCGCCGCCGCCTGTGCGGTGGCAAAATAGCTGCTCCGGATGCCGCGGTCCTCCAAATTTTTTCTCAGCCTCTCAATGTCTGCCATGTCCTGCTCCTCTCCGGGCCAGGGGCCCTGTGTTTTCTGTCTCAGATCTCGTTTTTCTGATAGGTCTTAAAGCCGTTTCCGGTCACCTCATGGGCGTTGCAGACGATGATAAACGCGTTGGGGTCCACATCGAAGATCAGTTCCTTCAGGGATACGATCTCCTTCTGCTTGAAGGCGCACATCAGCACCCGCTTCTTGTCCCCAGAGTATGCGCCCTCGCCCTTCAGGATGGTGACGCCCCGGTCCATCCGCTGCACAATGGCCTCAGAGATCTCCCGGTCGAAGTTGCTGATGATATAGGCAACCTTGGCCGTGTCCAGCCCATACAGCACCGCGTCCGTGACATAGGCGGAGACCACCTGGGCAATGATGCCGTACAGGGCGGTGGTGATGTTGCCGAAGGCCACGGCCACCAGCAGGATCACTGCCATATCCACCACCAGCAGCAGCTTGCCCATAGATGCCCAGGGCAGCTTCAGCTTGACCAGGCGGGCGATCAGATCGGTGCCTCCGGTGGTGGCTCCTTGGGCAAAAATGATGCCCAGGGCCAAACCGATCATGGCCCCGCCGCAGACCGCCGCCAGCATCTGATCCATGGGCTCATAGTGGATCAGGGCCAGCACGTCCACCGCGGCGGAGGACAGGACCATGGAGTACAGGGAGCTTACCAGCAGATGTCCGCCGATGTACTTCCAGCCCAGGATAAACAGGGGGATATTCAGCACAAACACAAAGGCGCCGATGGGGATGACGGGGAGATAGGCGTTGACAACCTGACCCACGCCAGTGATCCCGCCAAAGCCGATGAGGTTGGGGGTATAGAACCAGTCAAAGCCGATGGCGTATAAAATGGAACCCACCGTGATCCAAAAATAAGAGACTGCTGTCTTTTTTAACATTGCTTGTTTCATAGGCATCATCCTTTCCTCTCCTCCCCTGCGGCCAAGCCGCGGGATCTCCACTCCAACTTATCACAGAGACACAGCTTTCTGTTTTATCACTCCAAGCCCGGACCGGCTGTTACTCCAGAAGGGACAGCTGCTTCTCCCCCCGGTCCTCCTCCCGCAGGATGGCCCCGGCCACAGGCAGGCTGCGGGCCCGGTAGCGGGCAGCGTTGACGATGGCGGTCTCTGCCAGGGGCAGGACCTGGGTGACCGTCCGCTTGGGCTTGAGGGCCATGACGTTCACTCCCTGGGTGGTGCGGGTGGTCTTGGGGGCCAGGACGGCGGTGTGGAACACCATGCACCGCCCATCGCTGGAGTACAAAGCCAGCTCCAGCTCCTCCCGCAGCAGGAAGGCCGTCACCAGGGGCGACTTGTCGGAATAGGCCCCGGTCAGCTTCTTCCGCCGGGTCTGGGTCTGATAGGCGGACAGCTCCACCCGGGCTGTCTTGCCGTTCTCAAAGCAGAACAGCAGCTGGCCGGAGTAGTCCCCCGGGATGCAGGCCCACAGGACCCGCTCCTCCCCATCCATCCCCAGCTTGGTGGGAAGGTAGTCGCCCAGAACGCTGGCCTTACTGTCGTCAAACTCACTCAGCCGGGTCTTGTAGCACTGCTGACGGTCGGTGAACACCAGCAGCTCATCCCGGTTATTTCCCTCCCAGTACAGGAAGGGGCCGTCCCCTTCCTTATATTTCTGGTCGCTGGCCATCCGCAGGGACTGGGGCGTGATTTTCTTCAAATAGCCCTCCCGGGACAGGAACAGGTGCACAGGATAGTCGGGGGTGTCGTCCTCCTCCCCCTGGGCGTTCTCCGCCTCGTACTCATAGAGGATGTCGGTGCGGCGGGGCACGGCGTACTTCTTCCTGACCTCGGTCAGCTCGCCGATGATGATCTTTCGGATGCGCTTTGGGTCGTTGACCGTGGCCTGGAGGTCCTCGATCTCCGCCTCCAGGGAGTCCACTTCCTGGGTGCGCTTCAGGATGTACTCCTTATTGATGTTGCGCAGGCGGATGTCGGCCACATACTCCGCCTGGACCTGGTCGATCCCGAAGCCGATCATCAGGTTGGGGACCACCTCCGCGTCCTCCTCTGTCTCCCGGATGATCTGGATGGCCCGGTCGATGTCCAGCAGGATGCGCCGCAGGCCCTGGAGCAGATGCAGCTTGTCCTGCTTCTTCTTCATGTTGAAGTACACCCGGCGGCGGACCGAGTCCGCCCGCCACGCGGTCCACTCCTCCAAAATTTCCCGCACCCCCATCACCCGGGGCATCCCGGCGATGAGGACGTTGAAGTTGCAGGACTGGGAATCCATCAGCGGAGTCATGCGGAACAGCTTGCTCATCAGCTTGTCCGGGTCGGTCCCCCGCTTCAGGTCGATGGCCAGTTTCAGGCCGGTCAGGTCGGTCTCATCCCGCATATCGGCGATCTCTTTGATCTTGCCCGCCTTGACCAGCTCCGAGACCTTGTCCATAATGGCCTCCGAGGTGGTGGAGTATGGGATCTCATAGACCTCGATCAGGTTCTCACTCTTGAGATAGCGCCACTTGGCCCGCACCTTGAAGGAGCCCCGCCCGGTGCGGTAGATCTCACCCAGGGCGGCCGCGTCGTATATCAGCTCGCCGCCGGTGGGGAGATCCGGGGCCTTCAGGGTGGAGAGGATGTCGTGGTCCGGGTTTTTCAGAAAGGCGATGGTGGTATCGCACACCTCGCCCAGGTTGAAGCCGCACAGGTTGCTGGCCATGCCCACCGCGATGCCCTGGTTGGCGCTCACCAGCACATTGGGGAAGGTGGTGGGCAGCAGGGCGGGCTCCTTCAGCTTGCCATCATAGTTGTCCACGAAGTCCACTGTGTCCTGATCAATGTCCCGGAACAGCTCGCCGCAGATGGTGTCCAGCTTGACTTCGGTGTACCGGCTGGCCGCCCAGGCCATATCCCGGGAGTACACCTTACCAAAGTTGCCCTTGCTGTCCACAAAGGGATGGAGCAGCGCGCCATAGCCCCGGGACAGGCGGACCATGGTATCATAGATGGCCGCATCTCCGTGGGGGTTGAGCTTCATGGTGGCCCCCACCACGTTGGCCGACTTGGTCCGCGCCTTGGTCAGCAGCCCCATGTCGTACATGGTGTACAGCAGCTTCCGGTGGGAGGGCTTGAAGCCGTCGATCTCCGGGATGGCCCGGGAGACGATGACCGACATGGCGTAGGGCATGTAGTTCAGTTCCAGCGTCTCAGTAATGGGCTGCTCCAGCACCTCGGCGTGCAGCCCCATCACGTTGGGGTTATCAAATTTCTTTCCCTCCTGGGGAGTCTTCTTTTTTGCCATGGGATTCCTTCCTCATTTAAATTCCATATACATTAAAAATAATTACCTGGTCTGCCATATAATAAAATCAATTTTCTTCAAACTTGTGATTCCTGAGTCAGGATAATATCTGTCAAATTTTTCAATTACACTTATTGCTTCATCTGTCTTTAGGAAATAGTCATACCAATCTATAATTTCTTGATATATATGGAGGATTTTCTTCATTCTATTTTTGTCATAAGTATATGGTGCCTTCATACCAAGATTTTCAAGTACATATTTGTCCCACACAGGATAGTGTGGATCAATCACAGATAGCATCTTACTGCTGAATGATGCTTCCATGCGCCCAGTATTATTATATATTTCCTGCAAAATATCTGAGAAAGATACCGTTTGATTTTTATATTTTTCTAACAAGCCGTAATATACAGCGTAAAATTCTGGTTTTCTGCGTTGAACACGATAAAATCCATTATATCTATGCTGAAAATCCAGATCAGTGGCTGTGTTCACAGAATGTAGTGCTCTCATGATATATTGATACTGCACAAGCTTCGGTTTAATTTTAGGCAAAATAGACTCCACCTTTGAAAACTGCATCCTGCAACACTTCCATTCTATAGGCACACAATAAAGTTTCTTTGGTGCATACTATTTCATTTATTACGAAATATCCGCCAATTCCAGATATTTATACCCATTGTCCGCGATGTGGCTCTTGCGGCCCTGGAGGTCGTCTCCCAGCAGCAGGTCGAAGAAATAGGCAGTGCGCTCCACATCCTCGGGCATGACCTTGATGAGGCGGCGGGTGGCCGGGTTCATGGTGGTCAGCCACATCATATCCGGCTCGTTCTCGCCCAGGCCTTTGGAGCGCTGGATGTCGTACTTCTTCCCCTCCAGCCCGGCCACAATATCCATCTTTTCCTTGTCGGAGTAGGCAAACCAGGTCTTTTCCTTACAGGTGATCTCGTACAGTGGGGATTCAGCAATATACACATACCCCTTTTGGATCAGGGTGGGGGTCAGGCGGTAGAGCATGGTGAGGATCAGGGTACGGATCTGGAACCCGTCCACATCGGCGTCCGTACAGATGACAACCTTGTTCCAGCGCAGATTCTCCAGGTCAAAGGCGGCCAGGTCCTTCACGTGCTTATCCTTCACCTCCACGCCGCAGCCCAGCACCTTCAGCAGGTCGGTGATGATCTCGCTTTTGAAGATCTTGGCGTAGTCAGCTTTCAGGCAGTTGAGGATCTTGCCCCGCACGGGCATGATCCCCTGGTACTCCGCGTCCCGGCTGAGCTTGACCGCGCCCATGGCGGAGTCGCCCTCCACGATATACAGCTCCCGGCGGGACACATCCTTGGTGCGGCAGTCCACGAACTTCTGTACCCGGTTGGAGATGTCCATGGAGCCGGACAGCTTCTTTTTGATGTTCAGCCGGGTGCGCTCCGCCGTCTCCCGGGATCGCTTGTTGATCAAAACCTGCTCGGCGATCTTCTGTGCATCCTGGGGATTTTCGATGAAATAGACCTCCAGCTGGGCGCGGAGGAAGTCGGTCATGGCCTCCTGAACAAATTTGTTGTTGATGGCCTTCTTGGTCTGGTTCTCATAGCTGGTCTGGGTGGAGAAGTTGTTGGACACCAGCACCAGGGCGTCCTGGATGTCGTTGAAGCTGATCTTCGCCTCATTTTTCTGATATTTGTTCTGCTGCTTCAGATAGGCGTCCAGGGCGGAGACAAAGGCCGATTTCATGGCCTTCTCCGGAGAGCCTCCGTGCTCCAGCCAGGACGAGTTGTGGTAGTGCTCCACCACCGACACCCGGTTGGAGAAGCAGAAGGAGACGGACAGCTTCACCTTGTACTCCGGCTTATCCGCCCGGTCCCGGCCCTTCCGCTCCGTCTGCCAGAACACCGGCTGGGTGAGGGGCTCTTCCCCCGCCAGCTCGGTCACATAGTCCAGGATCCCATTGTCATACCGGAAATCCGTGGTGGAAAACCTCCCGGCGGAGGTCTCCTCCCGGAAGCGGAAGGTCACCCCCGCGTTCACCACCGCCTGCCGCTTCATCACGTCGGTGTAGTAGTCCACGGGGATGTCGATGTCGGTAAAGACCTCCAGATCGGGCTTCCAGCGGAAGATGGAGCCCGTCTTTTTTCCCCGGTCTGTGGGCTCCTTGTGCAGGCCGCCCACATTTTCTCCCTTTTCAAAGTGGAGGGTGTATTTGAAGCCGTCCCGCCAGACGGACGCGTCAAAATATTCGCTGGCATACTGGGTGGCACAGGAGCCAAGGCCGTTCAGGCCCAGGGAGTACTCATAGTTGTCCCCATCTCCGCCGTACTTTCCGCCGGCGTACAGCTCGCAGAACACCAGCTCCCAGTTATATTTCTGCTCTTTCTCATTCCAGTCCACCGGACAGCCCCGTCCCTGGTCCTCCACCTGGATGGACCGATCCAGGAACCGGGTGACGGTGATCAGACTGCCGTGACCCTCCCGGGCCTCATCGATGGCATTGGACATGATCTCAAAGACCGCGTGCTCACAGCCCTCCAGGCCGTCTGATCCGAAAATCACCCCCGGGCGCTTCCGCACCCGGTCCGCCCCCTTCAGGGCGGAGATGGACTCATTGCCGTAACTTGCTTTCTTCTGCGCCATAGCTTCCTCTTCCTCACTGCTTCCTTGAAAAATCCATACGATAACAAAATAATGATACCTCATTTTCCGGGGAAAAGTCAAGGAACCCCAGCCTGCTCCCAAACCACAGGGTATAAAATCTATGATTCCACCCAAAACTGTACCACAAAGGAGGGCAAAAAATGGGTTGTTTTCAGGTGTTTGAGGACCATGAGGGGATCGAGGCAGACATTCTCCGCCGGCTCGCCGGTCTGGGCGGCAGGCCGGAGGCCCGCTCTGCCGGTCAGCGGCCCGCCCTGCTGGTGGTCTCCCCCCGCGCCGCCCTCCGCGGTCCCATCGCAGCCGCCTGCCGCACCGCCCTGCTGCCCGGGGATCCGCCCCTGCCAGAGCTGGAACTCCAGGCCGCCAGCGCCGTCAGCTATGGCGCAGGCCCCCGCAACACCCTCACCATCTCCAGCCGGACCGTGGACCGGCTTTGGGTGGCCCTTCAGCGGGAGCTGGTCACCGTCCAGGGACAGGTGGTGGAGCGGCAGGAGTTCCCCTGGCGTCTCTCTCCCGGGGCCTCCCCCCAGGCGGCGCTGGCAGTGGCCGGGGCCCTTCTGCTGCTGGGGATCCCCCCGGAGCAGCTCGCCGCCCCCTCCCAGTAAAATCCTGTCCCTCCGCTTGACAAACCTACCAGTCTGATCTATAATAGAAATACCCCTCCCCCGGGGGGTGTTATCGCTGTGGATCTCATTACGAGGGCGGCAAAGCCGCCCCTCCGGAAATTCTCCGCTTTGCTCCGAATTTGCGCCGCACTCGCGGCGGGGCGCACAGCACCCTTCATGGGCGGAGCAGACAGAAATCACGAGGTGATACAATGAAACAAAAATTTAACGTCACAGGCATGACCTGTTCTGCCTGCTCCGCTCATGTGGAAAAGGCGGTCAGCAGGCTGGATGGCGTGCAGAAGGCTGAGGTCAGCCTGATGACTAACTCCATGACCGTCCAGTACGACGAGGACGTCCTCTCCCCCGGCGGCATCATCGACGCCGTCATCCACGCGGGCTATGGGGCCTCCCTGCCTGAGACAGCCGCCGTCAAGGCCGCCGCTGCCCGGCCCGAGGCCCGTCTGGAGGAAGAGCTCTCCGCCATGAAGCACCGGCTGATCTGGTCCTTCGTCTTTCTGGTCCCCCTGTTCTACATCTCCATGGGCCACATGATGGGTGCTCCCCTGCCCAGCTTCCTTCTGGGCATGGAAAACGCGGTGGCCTTTGGCCTGACCCAGCTGCTGCTCACCCTGCCAATTATGTATCTCAACGACAAATACTATCAAGTCGGCTTTCAGACCCTGCTCCACCGGGCGCCCAACATGGACTCCCTCATCGCTGTGGGCTCCGCCGCCGCCGTGGTATACGGCGTGTTCGCCATCTATCAGATGGGCTACGGGCTGGGACACGGAGATCTGGAGTTGGCAGCGCAGTACCACATGGACCTGTATTTTGAGTCCGCCGGCATGATCCTCACCCTCATCACCCTGGGCAAGTTCCTGGAGACCCGCTCCAAGGGCAAGACCAGCCAGGCCATCACCCGTCTGATGGATCTGGCCCCCAAGACCGCCGCCGTCCTGCGGGATGGGCAGGAGGTGGAGATCCCCGTGGAGGAGGTCCGGGTGGGCGACCGCATCGTGGTCCGCCCCGGCCAATCCATCCCGGTGGACGGCGTGATCGTGGAGGGCAGCTCCGCCGTGGATGAGTCCGCCCTCACCGGTGAGTCCATCCCGGTGGACAAGGGCCCCGGGGACACGGTGGCCGCCGCCGCCATCAACCGCTCCGGCTCCTTCACCTTTGAGGCCAGCCGGGTGGGCGAGGACACCACCCTGGCCCAGATGATCCGTCTGGTGGAGGAGGCTTCCTCCTCCAAGGCCCCCATCTCCAAGCTGGCCGACAAAGTGGCCGGAGTCTTTGTCCCAGTGGTCATGGCCATCGCCGCCGTCACCGCCCTGGTCTGGTTCGTGGCCAGCGGCTATGACGTCACCCGGGCCCTCACCGCCGGGGTGGCAGTCCTGGTCATCTCCTGCCCCTGCGCCCTGGGCCTGGCCACCCCCGTAGCCATCATGGTGGGGACAGGCAAGGGGGCGGAGAACGGCATCCTGATCAAATCCGCCGAGGCTCTGGAGACTCTGCACACCGTCAACACCGTGGTGCTGGACAAGACCGGCACCCTCACCCAGGGCAGGCCGGTGGTCACCGACATCCTCCCCGGCCAGGACATGGACGAGGAGGGGCTGCTCATCCTGGCCGCCTGTCTGGAGGGGCCCTCGGAGCACCCTCTGGCCGCCGCCATTGTGGAAGAAAGCAGAAAGCGGGACCTCTCCATCACCGCCGTTGGCGGATTCACCGCCGTCCACGGCCGGGGCGTCCGGGCTGTGCTGAGCGGCCGGACCTTCCTGGGCGGAAACCGGGCTATGATGGAGGAAGCCGGCGTAGAGTTCGGCCCCTTCCCTGCCCGGGCGGAGGCGCTGGCCGAGCAGGGCAAGACGCCCCTGTACTTTGCCGACGAGCACCGGGTGCTGGGCCTCATCGCCGTGGCTGACACCCCCAAGCCCACCAGCGCCGACGCGGTGGCCGCCTTCCGCCAGCTGGGGCTGGAGGTGGTCATGCTCACCGGCGACAACCAGCGCACCGCCGACGCCATCGGCCGTCAGCTGGGGGTCACTCAGGTGATGGCCGAGGTCCTCCCCCAGGACAAGGAGCGCATGGTCCGCCAGCTCCAGGAGGAGGGCCGGAAGGTCGCCATGGTGGGGGACGGCATCAACGATGCCCCCGCCCTGGCCCGGGCCGACGTGGGCCTTGCCATCGGGGCGGGCACCGATGTGGCCATCGAGAGTGCGGACATCGTCCTGATGAAGTCCGACCTGCTGGACGCCGCCGCCGCGGTGGAGCTCAGCCGGGCCTCCATCCGGAACATCAAGGAGAACCTGTTCTGGGCCTTCTTCTACAACTCCATCGGCATCCCCCTGGCCGCCGGCGTATTCTACCCCCTGCTGGGCTGGCAGCTCAACCCCATGTTTGCCGCCGCCGCCATGAGCCTGAGCTCGGTATGCGTGGTATCCAATGCCTTGCGCCTGCGCTTTTTCAAAAGCAAATTCAAATCTGTTGCCCCGCCGGAGCAGTCTCCCTGCCAGGGGAGCTGTCCCGTTGACATCACCACGGAACTGCCAGAAGAACACAAGGAGGAAAAAACTATGACCAAGACCCTGAATATTGAAGGCATGATGTGCGCCCACTGCGTGGCCCATGTGGAGAAGGCCCTGTCCGCCCTGGGAGGCGTGACCGCCGCCAAGGCCGACCTGGAGGGCAAATGCGCCACCGTCACCCTGGCCGCCCCGGTCTCCGATCAGGAGCTGAAGGATGCGGTCACCGAGGCCGGATACGAGGTGGTGTCCATCCAGTGAAGGCAGACCACACCCAGGTGACCCGGCTTTTAAAGACCGCCCGGGGACAGATCGACGGCATTTTGAAGATGGTGGAGGAGGACCGCTACTGCCTGGAGGTGTCCAGCCAGATCATGGCCGCCCAGTCCATCCTGAAAAAAGCAAACCGCATGGTGCTCAAGGCCCACATGGACTGCTGCGTCCGGGAGGCCGTCGCCTCCGGCGCGCCGGACGAGAAGCTGGAGGAGCTGGCCGCCCTGCTGGATAAGCTGGCTGACTGAGCCCCAGCCACGATCAACCGCAAAGGACCGCCGCGGCATTTGCCGCGGCGGTCCTTTTATCGTTATCCCTGATAGAGGGCAGCTGCCGCGCCGCCGTCAAACAGGCGGTCATACTGCATCCGCTGGTAATCCTCGATCTTCCCGGTATAAGCGTTGGTCTCCAGATGGCTGTATGCCTCCCCCAGGGCGTCGGTGTAGCCCACAAAGGTGAGGGCGGGCAGCGTCTTTTGCAGGTCCCACAGGAAGGCCCCATAGGGGTCTCCCTCGATCCCGGCATAGCGCAGCAGGTACTGCCCCAAAAAGTTCAGACTGGTTTCCTCCGGTCCGTCCCACTCCACAGGGTAGTTGGCCCACAGCACAAAGGGCACCCGGAAGCGGCCCATGTACTGCTCCATGGTCATGTCCTCCTGCCGCACCCCATAGGCCCGGTCCAGGAACTCCTGCTCCACCGAGGGCTGGTGGTCCCCGAACATCAGCAGAATGGTGGGCTCCTCCTGCCGGGAGAAGTAGTCGATCAGCTGCTGAAAGGCCCGGTCCGTCTCATTGGCCAGGGTCAGATACTGCTCCGCCATGGGATATTTCCCCGGCGCGTCCGTCAGCTGCACCCGAGTGGGGTAGTCCTCCACGGTATAGCTGCCGTGGTTCTGGATGGTCACGTTGAACAGGAACAGGGGCTCCCCCTCCGCCTTGTGCTCAAACTCCCAGATGATCTGCTCAAAATCGGAGCGGTCGCTGACGTAGCCGTGCTCCATGCTCTGGGGCACATCCATGTCCTCCCCGCACTTGAACTGGTCGAAGCCCAGCCGGGGATAGGCTCGGTCCCGCTGCCAGGAGGTCCGCTCCCCCGGATGGAAGGCCAGAGTCCGGTACCCCGCCTCCCGCAGGAGCGAGGCCATGGAGGGGGCGTCGTCCAGGATGTACTGCTGATAGGGGATGCTCCCCGAGGGCAGGAAGGCCATGGAATTTCCAGTGAGAAATTCAAATTCGCTGGCGCTGGTCCCCGCCCCAAACACTGAGGTGTAGGCGTGCCCCCACACCCCGTTGTCCAGGGTGCGGAAGGTGTCAGTGACGCTCTCGCTGAGGGACAAATTCCCGAACTCCTCAAAATCTGCCCAGGATTCGTTCATAATAGCCACAATATTGGGGCGCTCCGCCCCCACCGCAGCCGGCTCCTCTGGGACCACCTGGTTCAGGATCTGCCCCAGGCGCTGGGGGCTCATGTCCTCCGGCTCCTCCACCTGCATGAACTCCGTGTTCCTCAGAAAGACCGCCAGGGCCCCGCCGGTGCGGTAGGCCCCCACCTGGTCCCACACGTCCGTTTTCACGCCGAAGGCCCCCAGCCGCTCCGTCTGGACCACCGGGACCAGGCACAGCGCTCCGGCCAACAGACATACTGCCCGGGTCCGCAGGCCGCTCCGCCCCGCCCAGGCGCACCCCCGCAGCAGCCAAATCAGCCCCGCGATCAGCGCCAGCCCCACCGCCATCTGCCAGGTAGGCCGGTAGGAGTAGCTCCCGGACACCGCCGCGGCGGTCCCCAGGGCCGTCAGGTCCCAGGGGAGCACCGGGCTGCCCCGGTACAGGGCCACAAAGTAGTTGGCCGTCCCCCACAGTCCGCACAGAATATGGAGGAGCACACAGCACACCGCCGGCCGGCCGGTGAGGCCGCACATCAGAAAATAGAGGGCCCCCACGCAGATCACATTGGCAAGAGCCGCCCCCGGAGCCGTCTGCCAGGGCCAGGCTCCATAGAGAAACTGCATCAAATAAAATGCAGTGACAGGGGGCAGCAGAAAGAGGGCCGTCCTCAGCAGACGGAAGGACAGCTCCTCCCGGTGGATCACAGATTTTTTCACCATCATATCGGCGCTCCTGTTTATTTTACTTTCATTTTACAGGATGTTTATTTTACATGATTTTTCGACACTTGTCAAAGGCTGCCCGCTCAACGGGGCCGTTTCCATCCAAATACCGGAGCACTCTGGACGGGAGGCAGGATGACCCGGGAACCTTTCCCCCCTCCCCGCCGTCTAAGCTCATACAAGCATATTAAGCTTGAAAGGAGATCGTTCCCATGAAAAAGGCCCACTTTCTTCCTCTGGCGCTGGCCTGTGTGATGGCTCTGTCCGGCTGTTCTGTTCCAAAAAAGCCCTTTCGGGAGCTGACCGGGGCGGAGATCCGCTCCGCCTCTGTCCGCCTGTCGCCCCCCGACCTGACAGTCCTGATCCAGGACACAGACCGTCTGGCGGAGCTTTTACAGGATGTGACCCTCTATGAGGCGGCTCCCTCCTACACCGAGTACGCGGGACAGGCCGCAGCCTTTACCCTGGAGCTGGGTGACGGCACACAGACCACGGTCACCGCGTTCAGCCCCTTTCTGATCCTGGACGGGGTGGGATACCGGACGAAGCATGGCCCCTGTGAAGCCCTGAACCGCTATGCCAACGATCTGCTGGCAGAGGACGGCGCCCCTCTCCTGCTGACGGAGCCGCCGGCCCTGACGGTGATCTGCGGCGACACCGCTGCCGGTGCACTGCTGGGAACCTACTCCTGGCAGTGGCAGTCCTCCGGCGGTTCGTGGGAGGGCACCGCATCGGACAGCGCCCACCCGCTGGACTGCCGGAAGCTCCTCCTGCCCCTGGAGACCGGGGAGGAGACCGCCGCGCTCCGGTTCCAGGCAGAGCCCGACTCCATCGTGGACGTCCGCTGTTGGAGCGACGCCCACTGGTCTGACCCCGATGCGGAGGCGGAGCCCTGCGCCTTGGACGGAAACACCCTCCAGTTGAAGCCGGGCGGATATATCTATGAGGTCACCGCCCGGTGGGATGACAGCCAGGGCTCCGGCGGAACAGCGTGCTACGCCTTCTACATCCGGAGCTCCCACAGCAGCCTGTGCGGTTATCCTCCGGCAGACAGCCTGGGGGCAGACCCCTCCATCACCTGACCGGAACCCAGCCGGTCCCCCGCCAAAAAACCGGCCAGCGCCGAACAGATGACCAGCGCCTGAGCATCTGCGGGGGGACATCTAAGACATATTTTCAAGCGGGTGGCCGGGGTCTCCCCATCGGAACCTGCTGGTAGTCATCAAACGCAGCGATCTGCCCCATGGATACAGGAAAAGGGACCTGCCGGATCGGCGGGTCCCTTTTGTATGATCTTTTCCTGACAGCAGATCACTCCTGCTCCCAGTTGTGGTAGACATTCTGAACATCGTCGTTATCTTCCAGGAACTCCAGGAGCTTCTCCATGTTCTTGATGTCTTCCTCGTCGGTGAGCTTCACATAGTTCTGGGGGACCATCTGGACAGCCGCCTCCAGGAAGGTGTAGCCCTTAGCCTCCAGACCGGCCACCACATCATTGAAGGCGTCCGGGTCGGTGTAGATCTCAAAGACCTCGTCATCGGCCTGCATATCGTCGGCTCCGGCCTCCAGAGCGTCCATCATTACAGTGTCCTCGTCCAGGTCCTCAGAATCCATGACGATCACACCCTTGCGGTCGAAGGACCAGGACACACAGCCGGTGGCGCCCAGGCCCTTGCCGTACTTGTCCAGCAGGTGGCGGACCTCAGGCGCAGTGCGGTTGCGGTTATCCGTCAGGGCGTCCACGATAACGGCCACGCCGTTGGGGCCGTAGCCCTCGTACACCACATTCTCAAAGTTATCCGTGTTCCCGGCGCCCAGGGCCTTGTCGATGGTACGCTTAATGTTGTCATTGGGCATATTGGCCGCCTTGGCCTTGGCGATCACAGCCGCCAGGCGGGAGTTGTTGGCGGGGTCACCGCTGCCGCCGGTCTTGACCGCCACGATCATCTCGCGGGCAATTTTCGTAAAAATCTGAGAGCGCTTGGCATCCGCCGCGCCCTTGGTTTTCTGTATGTTGTGCCACTTGGAATGTCCGGACATGGTTATCTTCCCTTCTGTGAATTTCAGATCAAAAGCGACAGTATTATATCACTAGAACTTGAGTTTGACAACCCCGGTCCCACTTTTCTTGTAAGAAAAGTGGGGAAAAGAACTTTATGCGACACTACGTTTCGCCTCTGCTCATGATAGGACGTGGTTTGGTTTTCGGTTTTGATTTCAATATCTTTCTTGGGCAGGTTTCTCGTGGGGGAATTTCGCCGCCTGCGGGCGGCACGTGACTTTCCCAGCGATTGGAAAGTCCCCAAAGGATCGCCAGGGGACGCACTCCTTACACTTGCAACGGTGGCTTCCCAACACAGTATACCCTGCCTTGATTTGATTTTTGATCTTTCCGCATTTCGAGGATCCTTTCCATGTCTCTTCTGTTTGCTTTCTCATAACTCTTATTTTTCGGCAAAAATCTTTATTTCGGACACTCCTCTTCATAGAGGCGGGTCCAAGACCCGCCCTCCGTCCACAGATGGCGAAACTCCTCCCGCAAAAAACACATGAAAAATAGTTGGAGCGACCCCGATGACAGGGCCGCTCCCAGGTAAAAGAAAAGGAATGAGGATAGACGCGTCACCGCAGACCGGCGCATTTTCCGATCTGGATGATGACGGTAGGCAACAGGGCCAGGATGGCACACAGGCCGATCTGCTCCAGGGTGAAAGGGGCCACCTGGAACAGGCCCTCCAGAAAGGGGACGAATAGCACCGCCGCAAGAAAGACCACCCCTGCGGCAAAGGCAGCTAGGCTGGCCTTGTTGGACAGCAGCCCCAGGGCAAACAAGGACTGACGGCCCCGGCAGTTGAATCCATGGAACAGCCGGGCCAGGGTGAGGGTGGCGAAGGCCAGAGTCATGGCCAGGGGCGCCCCCCCACTGTTCAGCCCCAGGAAGTAGGCGGCCATGGTGGCGGCGGCAATGAGCAGGCCGTAGATACCGATGCGGCCCAGCAGGCTCCAGTTCAAGATGGGCTCGCTGGGGTCCCGTGGCTTCTGAGACAGCATGTCCCCGCTGGAAGGCTCTACCCCGATGGCGATGGCGGGCAGGGAGTCGGTAAGAAGGTTGATAAACAGCAGATGTACCGGCAGGAAAGGGTTAGGCAGGCCCAGAATGGAGGTGACCAAAACACTCAAAATGCCCGCCATATTACCCGAGAGCAGAAAGGTGATGGCGTTTTTGATGTTGGTGTACACCCCCCGGCCGTTGACCACCGCCTTGACGATGGTGGCGAAGTTATCGTCGGCCAGGATCATGGCGGCAGCGTCCTTGGACACCTCAGTGCCAGTGACCCCCATAGCCACGCCGATGTCCGCCGACTTTAAGGCGGGGGCGTCATTCACTCCGTCGCCAGTCATGGCCACGATCTTCCCCCTCCGCTTCCAAGCCTCCACGATGCGGATCTTGTGCTCCGGTGAAACCCGGGCGTAGACGGACACCTGCTCCAGCTTCTGGTCCAGAGCGCCGTCATCCATCTCGTCCAATTCGTGGCCGGACAGAGCCAGTTCTCCATCCTGAAGGATGCCGATCTGCCGGGCGATGGCGGAGGCGGTGACCCTGTGGTCGCCGGTAATCATCACTGTGCGGATACCGCCCCGCTTGGCATCGGCCACCGCCTGGATGGCCTCCGGCCGGGGCGGGTCGATCATGGAGATCAGGCCGATGAAGGTGTATTCCCGCTCGTTGGTAAAGTCCAGACGGGTAGCGCCAGGCATGTCCCGGTAGGCGAAGGCGAGCACCCGCAGCCCCTTGCTGGAGAGTTCCTGGTTCACCGCCAGGATCTGCTCCCGCCGCTGGTCCGTGAGTTCCACCACGCCCTCTGAAGTGAGCAGCTGGGTGGAGTGCTCCAGCAGGACATCCAAGGCCCCCTTGGTGAGCATAACGGTCTCTCCCCCATCCAGCACATGGAGGGTGGACATGAGCTTCCGGTCAGAGTCGAAGGCCAGTTCACACAGGCGGGGGTACTGCTCCCGGTAGGCGCGCTCCTCGATACCCATGCCGTCACCGATCATGATGAGGGCCACTTCAGTGGGGTCACCCACGGCGGTCCCCTTCTCCTCGTCGGTGGTGGCGTCGCTGGCCAGGATGGCCGTCTGGATCAGCCGGCGGTGGATGGGCTCCTCCATGGTGAGGGCGGAGCAGTCCACCAGTGAGCCGTCCACATAGGCGGTCTGGGGGGTCATCCGGTTCTGGGTGAGGGTACCCGTCTTATCCGAACAGATCACCGACACGGCCCCCAGGGTCTCCACCGCCTTAAGCTCTTTCATGATGGCGTTCTCCTTGGCCATCTTCTGGGTGCCCATGGCCTGGACGATGGTGACAATGGAGCTGAGGGCCTCTGGGATGGCGGCCACCGCCAGGGCCACTGCGAACATCAGGGAGTCCAGAATGGCCTGGGTGCCGAAGCCCCCCGCATGGTACAGGGACAGGGCGAACACCCCCACGCAGATGATGAGGATGATCATGGCCAGCCGGCGGCTGAACTGGTCCAGGCTTTCCTGGAGCGGGGTCTTGCGCCGCTGAGTCTGGTTCATGAGGGCGGCCACCTTCCCCAATTCGGTGTTCATGCCGGTGCTGGTGACCACCACCAAGGCCCGGCCATATACCACCAACGAACCGGAGAATACCAAGTTCTTCCGGTCCCCCAGGGCCACCTTATCCCCCTCAATGACCGCCTCGGTCTTCTCCACCCCCTCGCTTTCGCCGGTGAGGGAGCTCTCGTTCACCTTCAGGGAGTAGTTGTGGAGGATCCGGCCGTCGGCCACCACCATATCCCCCGCCTCCAGCTCCACGATATCCCCGGGGACAATCTGAACGGAGGGGATGATCAACCGCTCGCCGTCCCGGAACACCCGGGCGGTGGGGGCCGACATAGCTTTTAAACTCTCCAGGGATTTTTCTGCCTTACAGTGCTGTACCGTTCCCAGCACCGCGTTAAGGATGAGCACGGCAAAGATGACGATGGTGCTCTCCGCGTTGCCCGAGAGCATAGAGATCACCGCAGCCACAACGAGGATGACCACCAGCAGGTCTTTGAACTGCTCCAAAAACACCTGCCACACCGGCTTTTTTCTCTCCTCCCGCAGGGCGTTTGGACCATTTTTTTCTATGCGTTCCTGGGCCTGCTGGGTGGTAAGGCCCTCCTCCCGGCTCTCCATGGCGTGGAGAACTTGCTGCGGGGTCTGAGTATAATATTGGGACTCCATGGACCCATCTCTCCTTTCTTCCTTCTCCGACTGTTTGCAGCCTAAAAGGAAATGAATTGCGTTTTTGAACTTGGAGCGATAGAGGCCTGTTGGACGGGAAACAAAAAAAGACCTCTGCATAAGCGCATCCATGTAAACGCTTACGCAAAAGTCTTGTTACCGATTGCTCGGTGTCCGCCGCCAGGTCTGAAAAACCAGGCCGTGGTGTTGACAGCGGTCCTGCACTACTCCCTTTTGCTTGTGGAGCTAGTATACCAGTCTGCCTCCTCCCTGTCAAGATAGAAATGAATCCTTTTTTCAAAAATCCTGCAAAATACCAGCAGCCGTCTCACGACGCCGCTCCGCCTCCCCGTCTGCCGCCGTGGGACGCTCAATTCCCTGCCCATAAAGACCGCAACACGGCAGCACATCCAAACAAGAGGCAGAACGAAGTTTTGCACAATGTTCTTTTGCCTGCTCTTCTCACAAGAAAAGCAGGCGGCCCGAAGGCCGCCCTGGGAAACAAAAAATATTACATTATCGGAATACCTTCCCATCCCCATCCAGCACCTCCCGGCGGTGGAAGGTGACGAAGTCAGGGGCCAGGTCGGGATACTCGCGACAGAAGGCAGCCCGGATCAGTTCCGGATTAAGCCCCGGATTCTGGGCCCGCACCACTGCGTCCAGGGTGAGGGTGTCGCTCTGGCACTCCAAATTGAATCTCTGGATCAGTGGGATCAGGTCCACCTCCGTATAGCCTGCCTTGGCCTTGTTGGACTTTTTCCGGATGACCAGGCTGTCCCGGCGGAGCAGCTCCTGCATGGCGGGCTCAGACTCCTGGGGGCGGCCCTCAGAGTACTCAAAATTCATAATGTAATTGAGGTAGGTCAGCTCCTTCAGCTTCCGCTGTGCCGGATAACACTGGTGGATGATGATGCCCTCCGGCATGGCGGCGGTGAGCCGCCGGGGGACCTCCTCCGGGTCGGCGCCCTCCAGCAGACCGAACTCCAGGATCTCACACTGGCTGGAGTAGCCCACAGACAGGGGCAGGGCGATGGAGACAAAGGGGTGGGGGTTGAAACCCTCGGTATGCTTGATAGCGATGCCCGCCCGGGCAAAGGCCCGCTGGAAGGTGCGCATCAGGTCCAGATGGGAGATATACTTCGCCCGCCCTGTCTTCGAAAACAGCAACCGGTCAGCCATTGCACACACCTCCTGAAAGCAGTCTGTTGGCCCCGCAGCCGGAGCAGCGGGTGCGGCAGTCCGGGGTGGTCACGCTCTGATAGCACAGCTCCCGCTCCCGCCAGAGGAACTCCGGGGTGACCATGGGGTCGATGCGGCTCCATGGGAACACCTCGTTCCGGGGCCGCTCCCGGTGGGCGTAAAAATCTCCGTCCAGGCCGCAGGCGGCCAGGGCGTCCATCCAGCGCTGGAAGTCAAAATATTCGCTCCAGGAGTCAAACTTGGCCCCGTGCTGCCAGGCCCACTCCAGCACATCGGCCAGCCGCCGGTCGCCCCGGGAGAAGATGGCCTCCAGATAGCTGGTCTGTGGGTCGTGCCAGTTGTAGGTGATGGACTTGTCCCGTTTCAGGGCGTCCCGCAGCAGGTCCACCCGGCGCTGATACTCCTCCACCGGGATCTGAGCATCCCATTGGAAGGCCGTGTTGGGTTTGGGCACGAACCAGGAGGTGGACACGGTGATCCGCACGCCCCGGGCCTTGTTGGGGGAGCACTCCCGCCAGGCGAAGTACACCTTCCGGGCCAGATCGGCAATGCCCAGCACGTCCTCGTCGGTCTCGGTGGGCAGGCCCAGCATAAAATAGAGCTTTACGCCGTTCCACCCGCCGGTGAAGGCGGTGCGCACCGACTGGAGCAGGTCCTCCTCCCGCAGGTTCTTGTTGATGGCGTCCCGCAGGCGCTGAGTCCCCGCCTCTGGGGCAAAGGTCAGGCCGCCCTTCCTGACCCGCTGGAGCCGCTCCATCAGGTTCATGGAGAAGGTATCCGCCCGCATGGAGGGCAGGGACAGGCCGATGTCCCGGGGGGCGCAGTAGTCCAGCAGGTCGTCGCACAGCTCCAGCAGGCAGGGGTAGTCGGTGGAAGACAGGGAGGACAGGGTCATCTCCTGATAGCCTGAGTCCTCACAGGCCGCCTTGCCGTACTGGGCCAGCAGCTCCGGGCTACGGGAGCGCACCGGACGGTAGACATAGCCCGCCTGGCAGAAGCGGCAGCCCCGGATACAGCCCCGGAACAGCTCCAGCATCACCCGGTCGTGGACGATCTCCGTGGAGGGGATGATGGTCTTGACGGGGAAATAGGCCCCATCCATATTCTCCACCACACGCTTGCGCACCTTCTCCGGGGCGCCGGAGCCCTCCCGGATCCGCATTTCCTCCAGTGTGCCGTCCTCCCGGTACACCGGCTCATAAAACGCCGGGACATAGATCCCCGGGATCTGGGCGGCCTCCTGAAGGAACTCCTCCTTGGACCAGCACTCCTCCCGGGCCTGGCGGTAGAGCTGGATGTACTCCAGGGTGACCTCCTCGCCCTCGCCCACCACGAACAGGTCAACGAAGGGGGCCAGGGGCTCCGGATTATAGGCGCAGGTCCCCCCCGCCACGATCAGCGGGGTCAGCTCCGGCCGGTCGGCGGAGCGCAGGGGCAGCCCCGCCAGATCCAGCATATTCAGCACATTGCTGTACGCCATCTCATAGCCCAGGGAAAAGCCGATGATGTCGAAGTCGGAAATGGGGTCGCCGCTCTCCAGACCGTAGAGCAGCAACCCCTCCCGGCGCATCTCGTCCTCCATGTCCCCCCAGGGGGCATAGCAGCGCTCGCACCAGAGGCCGTCCACCTCGTTCATCAGGCCGTACAGGATCCGGCAGCCCAGGTTGGACATACCGATCTCATAGGTGTCCGGAAAGCACAGGGCATATCGGGTGTCCACCGTCCGCCGATCCTTTACAATGGCGTTATATTCTCCCCCCGTGTAGCGGGCAGGCTTCTGCACCTTCGGCAGGATATGCTCCAGTGTCCGATTCATGTCGCTCCTCCAGTTCTCTCTGCATAGGTAAATTCTATTTTACCTGTTTCCGCCGAATATGACAACCCCTTTTTCCTTCCTTTTCCGGACACAGCGCAGAAAATAACCAGCAGGAGGTCAGAAATAATGTGGCAGTCCCTCCAAAGCATACCAGAAGCCCCCCCATAAGAAGCAGTCCCGCAGTGAGAAACCGGTCCAGACGCGCCCCGAGCCAGTGGGTCCGGGCTGGACCCATCAGCCAGGCCAGCACACACCGTAGCACCCGCCCTCCATCCATCTGCCCCACAGGCAGCAGGTTAAAGCAGGCCAGCGCCAGATTCAGCCCGGCAAACAGTCCACCCCCCGTCAAAGGGCTGAAGGCCAGGGCCAGCGCCAAATTGGCACCCGGTCCGGCCAGAGCGGCCAGCAGCTCTCCCCCATAGGACAGTGTCCGGTCCACCTCCATCTCCGCCCCCACCGCCGTCAGACGCACCCGCCGCACCCTGGCCCCCAGCGCCCGGAGGGCCGCCCAGTGGCCCAGCTCATGGAGCGCACAGGCCAGCAGCGCCAGAGGAACCACGCCCTGACGGTCCAGGTAGTTGAGCCACGCGGTTAGCAGCAGAAAGCCGCCGGTGACCTCCACCCTGCCCAGCCGCATCCTCAAGCGCTTAGAAACTCCACATAGTAGGAGGGATCCAGGTGCAGGCCGTTCCATTTCAGCTCCAGATGCAGATGGGGTCCGGTGGCCACCCCTGTGGACCCGACCTCCGCTACCTTCTCCCCTGCCGCCACCAGCTGCCCTTTGGACACACACAGCTTGCTGCAATGGGCATAAAAGGACTTGATCCCGTTCCCATGGTCCAGCTGGAGGTACAGGCCGTGGGTGTCATTTTTCCCGATATAGTCCACCGTCCCGTCGGCAAAGGCTCCGATGGCATCCCCTTCCTGCCCCCCGATGTCCACCCCGTTGTGAAACTTATACTCCCCGTCCACGGGGTGGTCCCGGTAGCCGTAGGTAGAGCGCAGATGGCCCAGCAGCGGGGTCACCATCTGGAGTTCTCCTAGGGAGATCTGGTCCATGGTATAGTTCTCCGGCAGAGCAGGCCCTGTGTAATTCGCCCGCAGAATGACCGTTCCCACCGCCGGGGCTGCCGGCTCCTCCTGGACCTGCGCTGGTGCAGCCGCCTGCGGCGGAACAAACCAGTCCTCCGGGACCTGCTCCAGGCGGAGGTAGTGAGCCGCCTGCTCTGCCGTTCCCGCCGGCCGGTTCAGAAAATCCTGCTCCATTTGGAAGGACGCCTCAGCGGCGTAGTCCTCCGCCCCCTCGGGCAGGCCGCCCTCCGCGCCGAACACCTGGATGCAGAATTCCCCCAGCTCTCCCAGGATGGGGCCCTGACCGGACAGGGATTCCCCCAGTGCGGAGAAAGCGGCCCGAAAGTCGGTGTCCGCCGTCAGAACAGTCTGGAGCCGCTGTTGGAGCTGGGCCATCCGGCTGGAGGGCGACGCGCCCCGCCCCGCGAAAACCGCCAGGAACAAAGCCAGACAGACCCCCAGCTGTATCAGGCGCACCCGCTCCCGGGAGCGCGGTGCAGCTCCTCTCCCCCGCTCCGCTGGTCTGGGCGGACGCGCTCTTCTTCTTCGGCTGACCCACTGTGCGGACTGGTTGTACATCCCGACCCCTCCCTCATCCGGTCTCTTTCGGACCCTTCAAGATATTCCCGGGAAGTTTCCGATATTCCTCTTGACAGCAGGGAGGGAAATTACTATAATAGAATAGCTTTCATAATCGGGGTGTGGCGAAGCTTGGTATCGCGCTTGGTTCGGGTCCAAGAGGCCCCGGGTTCGAATCCCGGCACTCCGACCATGCGGGGTGTCCTTATAGGATCTGAGTATCCTACAAAGGACACTCCGCATTTTTTATTGTCAAAATTGGGGCAGCGCCGTTTTCATCGAACACCAGCCGATCCCGGATGCACAGGAGCTTTACCTTGTGCCGGGTGAGCAGGTCAATGTAGCTTTGGGTCATTCCCCACTCCCGGCCTATCCGGGTCAAATTATGGACTAACACCACATCTACCTTGCCAGCGACCACGGCCTCGGTCACTTTCTGGAGCGCCGGGCGGTCTAATGTGAGCCCGCTGCCGTATTCGTCCGCAGCGCCGATGATGGTATATCCCGCCTGCTTTGCGTAAAGCTGGAGCAGAAACCGCTGGTGTTCCAATGCGAAAGAATCGTCATGGGCGACACGGCAATAGAGAAATGCTCTCATATCCCACACCACCTTTACACCGCCGGGGCGTAGCTTAATGCTACGCCTTTTCTCGTTTCCAGCAGAATATCCCGCTCGGGGATTTTCCGGCGATCCGGCACATCAAAGGCACCGATGCAGTTGTAGTGGATCGTCACACGCTGATTGGTAACACCGTCCTCCTTGACCGCAGGATAGACCTCGATGTACTCAATGAGTTCGGCAACCATGCGCTTGGTAATGGTGGTAGCTTCTGTGTAGCGGCGCACCGTTTCCAAGAAGGTGTCCACATCCATCCGCTTATCTTCCAGCTTTTTCAGTTCCAGACGAAGCGCCTTGATTTTCTTGGCGTTTTCGCCCTGCTCTTGCTCATACCGCTTGGACATTTTGGCAAATCGGGCATCGTCGATCTTACCGGACACATTGTCCTCATAGAGCCGTTCAAAGAGCATATCCAGCTCCCCGTCCCGGGCCAGCAGCCCGTCCAGCTCCCGTTTCTTGCGTACCCGGTCATTTTCCGCTACCTTGGCGGAGCGGCCCACCATCGCCTTGATAAAGTCGTTTTCATACTCATTGGCGAAACAGGCCAGACGGTGTACCTCATAGAGCACGACCTGCTCCAAGAAGTCCAGACGGATATAGTGGGTAGACGCGCATTTGCGGAGCCCGGAATTGTGGTTCTGGCAGCTAAAGAATTTAATATCGTGGTTGCCCTGGTTGAAGTGGAAATTCAAATTGCCTCCGCACTCCGGGCATTTCAGATAGCCGGAAAAGACGCTGGGCTCTTGGGTAACGGTGGGGCGCTTGCGCCGTGTCCCGGCTTTTAACGCCTGTACCTTTTCCCAAGTTGGCCGGTCAATGATAGGCTCATGGACATTGAGGAAGATCGCCCGGTTCTCCTCCGGGTTCTCAATCCGGCGCTTCATTTTATAGGATTTGGAATAGCTTTTGAAGTTGATGACATCACCGCAGTATTCCTGCGTGGTCAAAATCTTCTTGATTGTGGTGTGCCCCCATTTTGTAGGCTCCACGGTGCTTTTGGAGCCACCTCTGCTTGTACCCCTGCTGCGCCAGTAGTAGGTCGGGTTGACGATCCCATCCGCACCGAGGGCAGCGGCAGTTTCAGCCAGCCCGTAACCGTCCAGCGCCATGCGGTAGATACGGCGTACCACCTCGGCGGCCTCCGGGTCAATCACCCAAAACCGGGGATCGTCGGGGTTCTTTATGTAGCCGTAGGGCGGCGGGGAAAGCGGAATCCCAGCGTTGCCTTTCATCTTGTTGACGATCCGGCGCTTCTTGGAAATGTCCTTGGCGTAGTATTCATTCATAATGTTTTTGAACGGGGTGAAATCGTCCTCTCCCTCGTCGCTGTCCACGCCATCGGAAACGGCCACCAGCCGCACATCATGGAGCGGGAAAAATTCCTCGGTGAGCTTGCCCACCTCAATGTAGTTGCGGCCCAGCCGGGAGAGGTCTTTCACGAACACCGCCGAGATATATCCGGCCTCGATTGCGGCAATCATCTTCTGAAAGCCGGGGCGCTTCATGGTAGTGCCGGTAATACCGTCATCCACGAAAAAGATAGTGTCCGTGTAGCCCTTGTCCTTGGCAGCCTTTTGGAGAATTTTCTTTTGGTTCTGGATGCTGTTGGACTCGCTGTCCATGTTATCGTCACGGCTCAGGCGGCAGTAGAGAGCGGCTGTGCCGGTAGAGATTTTCTTGCTTGACTGTTTCAAAATATCCTCCTTCCTGCAATCAAGCAAGAGGTTCTTATCTATGTATATTATACCTCTGCCGACTGCCCGTGTTAAGGATGTCGACGGAACAGTTAAGCTGGCTCCAGATCGGCCAGCATCAGCTTCAACAGGATGTCGCGCATGGACTCGCCTTTGTCCTTGTAGACGGGCGTGACAATGAATTGGATTTTGCCGACTTGATAGGTGTATTCCTCCTTGACGGGTACGGGATCTTCCATGTGGGCCTCCTTCCAGAGCGATAAGAAACAATGACCGACAGTCCCCCTTGTCCCGTGGGGAAACGCAAAAAGGCGGCACCTTCAGCGGTGCCGCCCTCTTGCCTTGCTCCACTTTGGGACAACTTGTCCCAAGCTCAGTAGGGACTGTTCTCAAAGTGCTGCTGGGCCTCCTCCAGCCCGCAGAAATCAAAGACCTCATGGAGCTCCGCCACCACACGCCGGATGTCCGTGGGAGAAAACCCGCAGTTTTCCATAGCGTAAATGACATAGCCACGGCAGGCGTTGTTGCTCCACGGCTGTGCAAGCAGGGCCGCCAGTTCGGGATCATACTTCATGTTGGTTTCCTCCTTGATAAAAGTTTCGGGAGCGCCACGCTCATTTCCTTGGCCCGTCATAAGACAGCAATACTCAGCATGACGCTCCCGAGGGAGCGTCGGCCCGGAGGGGCAAGCGGCCAGCTTGTCCGACTGCGGATCGTGGCCGTGGGGTGGCTTGTCCCACTTGCGGCGCTGGTGTTGTTCGCTCGTTCTCCTGCCGGAAAAGTCACAGCGCACCCGCCGCTTGGCTCCCCGCTCTATGCCTCGAGGCCGTCGCTATTCAGTTGTTGATCGGATGTTACTCCTCTCATATACCAAGGACATCTGGCAGATCATTTCGGACGGGTTTACAGGCACTTTTTCAAATACTGTTTCATCTTCTCAAGTCCCCGCTCCACAGAGCGCCGCACAGCACTCTCATGGACACCCTCTGCCCTTGCTACTTCGGAATAGCTCTTGCCGAGGATCACACAGGCATCCACCCGGCGGCCCTGCGTTTCCGGCAGAGAATTGAGCGCAACACACAGATTGCAGAACAGCTCCATGCGTTCCAGCAGCTCCTGCGGGGTGGGTTCAGAAACACAGGCGGAGTATTCGATCCCGTCCTCGCAATCGAGGGAATACTGCGCCTTGTTGCGGACAATCCGCCGCTGATAGGCAGCCTCGTACAGTCTGCTTGCCCGGAGCTCGTCAGCCACTTCCTCGGAAACCTCTATGTATTCGTCGTGGGTGTACCACGGGTAAAAGTCTTTCAGATTGATGGTCGTCATTTGTAATTCCTCCGTTCAGATGGTTAGGGTGTGAATGGCGATCTGAACGGAGGGCGGCGGAGATTGGCAGCCGGGGCCACCTTCGCCCACATCAGGACAACTTGTCCCAAAGTGGATAAAACAAAATACGCCTGTATGCCGCAACGACACACAAGCGCATAAAACTACATTTTCACTTATGTACTGCCATATTTCGCATCCACTGCCGGGATGCTCCCATCGGGCGGACGGGCTTTTTTTGACAAATTAGGAGGATGGAAAACGAAAAAGGACACAGCGATACCTCCCAGATACCGCCGTATCCTTAAAAAAGGGCGACTTTAACACACCCTCCGTATTCTCATTTTTCAAAAAGAAAACGGCGGCTTGAAATTGCTATTTCAAAACCGCCGTATGGCTACTGTATTTTGTTTTGGCACATGGATATTCAGCCGCCAAAACAACGGTTTTTTTATTATCCCGTTGGGCGGTCAAGCTTGAACAAAAAATCAGACTAGAGAATCATTTTCAACATAATGCCCTTTCGTAATAAAGCCTTCCGGCATCTTCGCTCCATCGACAACAATGCGAGTAAATAATATCGGCAGTCCTGCCGATATTTCAAAGATCTTTCCGTATTGAATCTGGAAGTGGATGTGTGGCTCACTCGTATTGCCGCTGTTCCCACACTTGGCAATTACCTGGCCTCTGCTAACTCGATCTCCTTTTTGTACGCATAGGCTGTTCGGAAGGAGATGCGCTATCACGCTGTACTCATGTTTGCTGTGACGAATAACGATATGGTTCCCTCTCACATCCGAAGCGGCGCAATCAACCTCTCCTTCTGCAACGATTGGCGTATTTGGAAAGTGACTTACCGCAGAAATGACAACGCCATCTGCCGGAGCCAAAACATCTTTTGCATAACAGAAGTAGTTCTCTAATTGCTTGCGTTCACCCGCAAAAGTAGCATCTTCGCTGTTCTTTATAAAAAAGTCGTAAGCATATCGCTGGGATGGAAGAAACCAAGAATGGGAACTTTCTCTGTCAATTCCGCCATTTACCACAAACCACTTTCCGTTAAACGGAAGCGAGTAATGTACTTGTGGCTTGTATGAATTTTTATCTGGGAGATGGAAGCCATGTCTTATATGTGCAATAAGTATCCCAGCGAGCATCCATAAATTTTGACCGAGAAATATTAAATTTGATATGTCGCTGCGTGCGGGCGAAAATACACTTGCAAATCCACACAATCCGAACAAGAAGAATAGAGTTAAGTACGGGTTATCCAGAAAAACGCCTATAAAACCAATCCAAAACAACCATTGTAATTTTGAAATAAATTTAAGCATAGTTACCTCCCCAAATACTCGCCGTAACGCTGTAAGAGCGAGTGAAATTCGGGGCTTTCCTTTAAGAAAGATGTTTCATCGTCCAATTCCAATTTCAACTGCTCAATCATTGATGATAAAAGCTGCCGAGGCAGATTCTGCGTATTGCTGTCGGATAAATTCAAATGCTTATATAATGGATTTGATGAAATGTCTGAACTGTTTTCCATAGAAGCAAGGAGCAAAGACAGTATTTTTGTGCAGCTCTCAGCATCCTTTTTATTTATCGCACATTCGAGTTTAGCTGTATATGCGGTACATTCTAAAATGCCAAATTGTTTCGCTACCTGCTCTTGAATACAAGCCAATTTCTCGGCATCCTCCCATCGGTTTTCAGATAAAGCAACCTGAGTTAAAGATATTAGTATGGATTCTAATTCAACTCCAATTTCCAACATTCGATGCTCTAATAAAACACACGCTGGTTCGTATTCCTTTTTATGCTGGTGCAGGTGAGCCATCATTAACTTTGTATCAGCAGGATAATCCCTTAACAATGCGGCGGCTTTGTCATAGTCCTCTTTTTCGCAGTGCAGATAGAACAGAAAAGAATTTGCTTCTTTTTTATTTCAATGTTTTCGCTATTTCGCACCCTAAAATACAGTTTAGCAAGTTCTTCACGATACTTGTTTTGGTTCTCCTCTGACTGTAATCCTAAAGAGGGTTGTAAAAAAACGCCCAGAGAATAAATCAAATTTTCACATGTCGGAAATGCTCTGACCTGATCCAAAGCAAATTGAAAACCTTTTTCAAACCCATCTTCTTGGATTAGGGATTGGACTTTCAGAACAACATTGTTAATCTCGATCTCCGACATTTCTTCGTTGAAGGACATAAGAGTGTTCAAATCTGTTTTCAATAATCTTGCTAATGCTGGGAGGAGCATAATATCTGGATAGGTTGTTCCATTCTCCCATTTACTGACCGCAGGTGTCGAAACCCCTAAATACTCTGCAACATTTTCTTGTGTTAATCCTAATTGCTTTCGCTTTTCTCTAATGATTTGACTAATTACCATGTTGCCCTCCGTCTATATTAGAAGATTATCATAACTGCGTGGCTACCGACAATCGAGTTATTGTTTAATTATAACGCAGAAAACTTAACTTACAAGCAACACGAAATAAAATTGTCCTATATATAAAATTCAGTTTCGTTCTCATGTTCAAACCCGAAATGTAGAATAATATAGGGTGATATGAGAATGTACCAATACGACAAACACCTTGATTTTCACGCCTTGGGCCGTGAGATCAAGCGCAAGCGGGAGGAAAAAGGCTGGACGCAGGAATACTTGGCCCAGCTTGTGAACCGCACCCCTCGCTCCATCATGTATATCGAGAACCGGGGCCAATACCCCAGCTTTGATACTTTCTATCAGCTCGTCACCCTGCTGGAGATTTCCGTGGATCAATTCTTTTTCCCGGACAAACTTAACGGAGAAAGTACCTGCCGGAAGCAGATTGATGTCATGCTCAATTCTATGGACGAAAAAGAGCTGACTGTTATGAAATATACCGCAGAGGGACTGCAAAGAGCCCGTGAAACGGAGGATGCGTAAGAGAAACACGCACCTCCGTTTTTTGCGCTGTTTTGGGGCAGCGCACTAACGGCAAGCAGGGCAAGTGTGGCCACACTTGCTATTTTTGCAGCCCGAGGGGGCCGCAAAAACGCTTGTTGGGGAGCCTCCCCAAACCCGGCACTTCGGGACAAAATGTCTCAAAGTAAATTGTCTGCGTCACCGTTGCTACCGCTCCTGTTCCTTATTCTTGCGCCCGTCCGTCACGCCCAGCAGACAGTCAATGTTGGTCTTGACTGCCACGGCCTGCCGCATTTCCTGTTGGGCGGCCCGATACTTGGCATACAGAGCCTTTTTCTCCGCCGCCAGCTTGCGGCGCTTTTCTTTTAGTTGAGCCATCTTGGGCAGTTTGGACCCACCCAGCAGATCATTCAAAGCGGCCTTGGCTGCCTGGTAGTCCGCCAGCTCCGCCTCGTGCTGGGCCAGAAATCTCTTGCTGTACTTGGCCGCCTTGTATTCATCGAACACAGGCCGGGTCTTGGCGTATTGCACCACGGCTCCCATGAGCTCGGAAGTATAGGCGAGGTCAGTCTCGGTCTGTCGGAGCTGCTCCGTCAGCGCATGGAAACGGGCAGACGCAGCCTCGGCTTCGGTGGTGAGCTGGTCATATTCGCTGATCTGATGTTCCCGCATGAATTGCAGCGCAGCGGCCATCTGTTTGAGGTTATACACCTTGGCCCACCGCTCATAGGCCGGGCCTTTCCCGGAGCGCAGCCGCTCCTGTATATCTACGATCAGATCGATACGCCTGGGCGCAACGGGGGCCGGAGCATCCAGCTTCGGCAAGGGGCGCTTGCCCGCAATTACATCCCGGATGTCGCCGGGATCAAATCCTTCCCCGAGAGTGGCCGAGCGGAGCCGAGTGGCCCGCTGCTGCCCCGGCACAAGGAATGAGATCGCCCCGCCCCGTCCCCGTTTGACCGCATAGCCGGACTCCTCCATGAGCCGAAGAAAGGCGTCAAAGCTGTCTGGGCCTTTGGCAAGGGCATCGCAGATGGCCGCCCGCAGCCGTTCTTTGTAGGAGGGCTGGCGCTCTGCCCCCAGCCATGCTCCGTAATGGAGAAAGCGGCCCTTGCTATGGAGCTTGGGGTTGGTGATCACGGACAGGTCATTTTCCAGACACACCCGGTTAGAGAGCCGCCGTACCGCCCGGGCCGAGCCGATGAAATCCCGGAACTTGTGGGAGCAATCAAGCGAAGTGGAATTGTAGTAGATATGGTTATGAATGTGCCGGCGGTCTGTATGGGTGGCGACGAAAAAGGCATACTTGCCCTTTGTCCAGCGCATCGCCGTTTCATAGCCCACCCGGTTTGCATCCTCCGGGGTGATTTCTCCCGGCTTGAATGACTGACGGATCTGATAGCACAGCACGTCGGCCTCCCGGCGCTGCTCCCGGCCCGTGGCGGCCTTGTACTTGGCCTTGGAGAGCAGGAACTCGGCATCGGCGGTCATGTAGTCGCACTCATAGGAGGAAATCAATTCTCCACCCTGTGTCTTGTCCGGGTTTTGCCCATAGTCAAACCGCTCTTTCAAGGATTGGGCGACGGTTTCTCCCTTGCTGATCTTGTGCTTTTTGAAATAGGTTGTGGCCGTAGGCAACGCTCCTTTCAATACAAAAAGCGGCGGCTGTTGCCAGCCGCCGCTCAGACTTTGGGACAAGATGTCCCGAAGTATCAGCCTGTGATGAAATCCTGCAAGGAGTATTTCAGCGAGTAGAGCCTGTCCATGAGCCAGTCAGCGATGGCCGGGATGCCAAAGGGTGAAACGAGAAACGCCAGTACAAGGAACACCACGCCGCCCAATGTCTGGCCGCCGATGAACAAGACAAGGGCCAGCAGGGTCAGCACCACGCAGCCTATATGACACAGCGCCGAAGCCACGCAGTAGAGAAACGACACGATGGCAACGAGCAAGGTCAGCGCCACCACAAAGGGGGCGGCAAGGACTTTGAGAACGATCATATCAGCTACCTCCTAAAAGAATGATAAATGGCCTTCCAACTATATTATAACTTAATGCTGTCCGTTGCACAAGGATGCCGAAAAGTCCTCCATTCAGAAATTTGGTTGACAAAATTGCTCCAATACTGTAAAATAGGCTCAAGAATTTTTGAACCTGGAGGGCTGTTGTATGCAGAACCAGTTTGCTGATTTGTTTACTTCCCGAGAACTGCTCACCCTGACCTCCATTGTGCAGGTCGGAGATGCGACCTACCGAGAGCTGATGGAAACCCAGCAGCCGATGTTTGGCCATCCCTACTTTACCAGCATCAGAGGGCGTATAAGAACAAAACTTGTGCAAATGCAGTGCGAGATTGAGAGTCATGATCCGAAATTTCCATTTGAATTTGTGCAGCGCGAATTCCGATACAAGCATCTTATTCCCGAGCTACGAAATAAAAACACGATCCTCCACATCGCGCGGAGCGCTTCGCCGGAAATGCTGTCCTACGCTTCTAAGTACAAGATCAAGTTATCGAATAATAATCATGTACTGCAGCGTCAGATGGTCATTGATTTAGAGCAAACTCCCCCCTACGGTGATGAGCCGTACTACGGGATTTTGACTTTTGGAGGTCGTAACCAAACTTTTGCTGTTATCCAATTCCCGGAACCCGGCTATGGTGGAATCGCGGAACAGTTATTTCTTCCACAAGTTTCTCCGGCTGAAGCAAGTGAAAACGCCCATACCTTTGAGCGCAAAAAGGCAGCATTGAAGAAAGAGTTCTTAGCTCATGGCATGGAGGAGGTTGTCTCATGACAAGCACAGTCATAGCCTCGCGAATCACGGAAGCTCGCGAGGCTCGTGCCATGTCTATGGAGGATTTGGCCGAAAACATCGGCGTTACTAGACAATCGGTTTCAAAGTATGAGAAGGGTATCGTCAACCCCTCTCCCGAAATACTTCAGGCTATCTCCTATGCGCTTAGTTTTCCAACCGAGTTCTTCTATAAGACTGAGCAAAAAACTTTAGCTGGCAGTAGTCCATTGTTTTTTCGTTCTAATTCAAATATTGCAAAGAAAGTAAAAAACGCTTGTAAGTACCAGATTAAATGGACTGATGAAATTAAGAAACAGCTAGAACGATATGTGGACTTTGTCGAGCGTGACATTCCAACTCTTGATAAAGAATACGAAGATTTAACTTTAGAAGATATTGAAGAATTGGCTCTAACAATTAGAAAGGCATGGGGGTTGAGCGATGATCCTATTGACGATTTAATTGGTGTTTTAGAAAACAAAGGTGTGATTGTAACACAGTTCGCAACGAGTGACTTCTGCACATTCAAAGGCATTGATGCTTTTTCTTGTTGGAAAGATGGCACTCCCTATATTCTGTATCACTCTATTCAAAAAAGCGCTGTTCGTACACGGTTTAGTATTTTGCATGAACTAGGGCATTTAATAATGCACAGTTCGATTGCGGAAGATGAAGCTGTAAAAAAAGATATTGTAGATTTAGCTGATATGCAAGCTGACCGTTTTGCCGCAGCTTTTTTGTTGCCAGCAACCTCCTTCCCTAAAGATATTCGCAGCACATCTTTAAGTTCACTCGAAATCGTTAAACGGAAGTGGGGGGCTGCAATGTCTACAATTATCAGGCGTTGCGAAACACTAGACCTTCTTACTGAAAATCAGATCAATTATCTAAAGCGCCAAATGACGACTCGGAAATACTGGCATAAAGAACCTTTAGATGATATTTTGACTGTGGCAGCACCTGAGATGCTTCGGGATGCTATTTACCTTTTAGTTGACAACAAAATTATAACACCAATAGCTTTTATTAACGCATCTGGTTTATCGCCTGCGGACTTAAAATACATTTGTGGATTGCCAGATGAGTTTTTTGATGGGTTCAATCAGCGGAAAAAGCCCATCCTACGCGTGATTAAAACTGGTACAAACTAAATTTTATGCTTTAGGCGGAGAGGAAGCCACCTCTCCGCCTATTTTTCACTTCAAATTACTACTACTGCCGACAACTTTCTCAGCAAATCGGACAGCGGCCCCCAAAGGTCTGCGTAGTCCCGTTGCAGGGCTTTGATCTCGTCGGGGTAAATGCCGCCGTAGGTGTTCACATGGATCGCCACTTGGTTGAGATTATTGGCGCACCGCCGCTGGAGGGACACCAGCTCCCGGATGTCCGAGAGGTCAACATGGAGCACATAGCCATTCAAGGCCATTTTCCGCATATAAGCTCCCATGTTGGAAATGCCCGCCTCAGCCATGCGTTCCCCGATCAGCGCCTGCTCCTCCGGCGTTACCATTACATGAAGATGGACGCGGCGGCGGCGTTTCTTTGTCACCGCTCCTCACGCTCCCGGCTCCTGCGCTTGCTGGGCGGCTCCTTCACCTTGTCCAGCTCCTTTTCCGGGGGCTGGGGCGGCAGCGCCGGGCCGTTGTTCAGCAGCCCGTCGATCATGTTGTAGTTCTGTTCGGTGGACAGTTCCACGGTTTTCATCGGGTTATCCTGTTCGTACATAGTACCTCCTTTTTGTAAGCAGAAATGGCCAAGACTTTGGGACAAAATGTCCCGAAGTCCTGGCGCAAAGTGTGGAAAGCATTTGCCCTAAATCGGAGCAGCCAATGAAAACATATTGCCCACTCCAAAAGCGGCCCCGGAAAGCCTTGAAATATGGGCGTTTCCGGGGCCTAATTTTCCACACATCAGCTCCGCTTTTTTCTCATGTAATTCCTCTTTTGCTGCCGCAGAGCAGCCTTGGCGCAGCCGGGGGAGCAATACCGTGCCCGGCCATTAGGAAGAAAGGCCCTGCCGCATACCGGGCAGGGCCGGGTTTCCGGGGCAGGGCCTTCCGCAGCGAGGGACGCCTCCAGCACGGGATCATTGGGCAGCACCGCCTCCCGGAAGTAGCGGCACAGCGCCCCCGTCCAGTACTTATCCAGCATATAGCAGGGACAGTCCAGCGGCAGACAGCCCACATCCCGGTCATAGTTGGCGCACAGCCTTGCCACCAGCTTGCGGATGGCCGCCTTTTCCTCACGGGTCAGCTCTCGGGCCACCGTTTCACCTCCCGCCGCCAGCGCCTTTCAGCAGCTCCTGGTAGCAGGCCACGCACCCGATCCCCCGCCAGTAGGGGCAGCCGTAGCAGCGGGAGTCCTCCGGGGCCTTGACAGGCTCGGGCCGCTCATACTGGGGAACCTGCTGCATCAGCGTTTCATAGGGACTGTTGGTAAATTTCATTTCTGTTCCTCCGCTTCGTCCTCGTCCTCCTCGTCCCACGGCGGGGTATCGTCGTAGGTTTCCAGTTCGTCCCCGTAGTCCTCCTCGGTTTCAGCCGCCCGCTGCTGCTTGGGGCGGTAGACCTTGAAATACCACCCGGCTCCGCCGCCCACCAGCGCCACCGTCAGAATGAGCAGGAGCGTCCCGGTGTTTCCACCCGTCTGTTCAGGCTCCGGATCGAGGGTAGGCTCCGGCTCCTCCACGGGCTCGGGCTCCGGCTCCGCCCCCACGCACTCAGTCATATTGGTGGAGCATATTGGGCAATCCATATTGATCGTCCCCGCCACGCACTTTTCCGTACAGGTACACTCGGGCAGTTCCGTCCCGGACGCCTCCAGAGCGGCCATCAGATCGGCCTCGTCCACCACGCTGAAAAAGTAGGTTTCGTATTGTTCGCCTTCCTCGTCGGTGGGCTTGTCGTAGTCAATGACGATGTAAAAGGTGCTGCCGCCGCTGGTCTGGACGGTAATAAACTGCTTGTTGGTGTGCTCGTCGTAGAGCAGATCCCGGGTCACAAGGCTGCCCTCCTCGGTGAAGCCCTCTCCCGGCTCAATGGTGGGCTCGGGGGTGGTGGTTTCCTCCGCCGGGTTAAGGCCCTCCCATTCGGGGCCGCCCCCGGCGTAGGCCGTGACGGAGAAGCCACACAGAAACATGGCAACGCACAGCGTCACCATCAAAACATACAGTTTTTTCATTCAGACACCTCCTCGGACTTCGGGACATTTTGTCCCAAGGTGGCCCCGGCCCGGATCTGCTGGAGCACCACGGGCAGCTCGGCAAGGGGGATGCTCATGCCCCGCACGATGTCCACGATCTCGCTGTTTTCCGCCTCCACCTTTTTCTGTTCCAGCTCCTTCAGCCGGGCCTGCTGTTCGGAGATTTTGGCCTTGACCTTTTCAATCTCGGCCTCGATCTTTGCGCTTTTGGAAATTGCCATGAAAGCCTCCTTTACGGTAAACGCCCGTAGGCGTAGAAATGAGATTGCCAATAGCTGCTGTTGAGGTTGGCGTAACTGATGGGATCACCACAATGGAGCATCCAGTCATCCCCCACATACAGCCCACAATGGCTGACCCCCGGCGTGTCGTAGGTGCCGACAAAAAACACCAGATCGCCCGGTTGGGGTGAGCTGGTGGGGGTACAGTAGTTGTATAGGCCCTGTTCACCCAGCCGCCCCACATTCCAGCCGCATTGATTGAGCACCCATGAGAGGTAGCCGGAGCAGTCAAAGGAAGTGGACGGGCTGGAGCCGCCCCAGACATAGGGATAGCCGATGTACTTCTCTGCCTCGGTGAGCAGGGCGGAAAAGGTTTCGTCCGCCAGATATTCCTCGGGGACTTCATGCTCCACGGGATCGCCCGTGTACTTGCCCACATAGTCGGAGCCGGGAAACAGATCGGGACGGTTGCCCAGCGTCGCCATGTAGAGGGCATACCGGGAAAGCTGTTCCTCGCCCATGATGTAGACAGGCAGGTGGGAAAGGTTTTCGTTGGAGAGGGTCACGGTGCAGATATAGTAGTTGTACGGCACTTCCACATCGTAGTCGTTGCCTTCGCTGTCCGTCCGGGTTTCCGTCCGATACCGCACCTCTACCACCACATCCTCGGTGAGAATATACTGGCGGTCAAAGAGCATTTGCAGGGTGTCCTGTACCTCGGCCAGCGTCCATTTCCCCTCGTGACATGCGCTGATAATGGACAGTAGCACATAGGGGTCATGCCCGATCTCGTCCAGATCGTAGTGGTACTCATCATAGTCGTGGGTGCTCTCGTAGGTGTCCAGATAGTTTTGCAGCTCCGTCTCCAAAGCGCAGTAGGCAGCCTCCGCCCCCAGCAGATCAGCGTCCTCGGCGGGATAGGTGGATGCCCCGATAGCTCCCGCTGTGCCGTTGCCCAGCGTTGCCAGCGAGGACATACAGGACTGCATCATCACCAGCAGCAGGAACACCGCCACAAACAGCAGCGCCCCCACGGGATGCCGCTTGATGAAACCCACGGACCGGGCCACCAGTTTTTCCGTGGTGACTGCCGTTTTTTCGGCGGCCTTGGCACCTTGCTTGGCGGCCTCCCGTGCTTGTTTGGCATATTGCCGCTTGATCTTCTGCTTCTGGATCAGCCGGGACAGGGCGTTGCCCCGCATTTCCGGGTGCTCCTGGGCGGCCATGCGGTAGTGATAGTCTGCCGTGGCCTTGATGTGCCTGGACTCGGCCTTGCGGACAGCCTTGGCCGGGTGCTCCCGGATTTTCTTTTGCACAAACCGCTTGCCGTGACGCAGGGCGGACTCGCCCACCAGCTCGGAGCGGTGAGCGCCCTCGGTGCCCACATTTTCCTGCTCCACCTCGAAAATTTTGCCATGCACATAACCGTGAACGCCGCCGCCCACCGTCCCGGCCACCCGGCGAACCGGGCCGGGCGGCTTGGACGGTTTCTGCTTCGCCAGCTTTTCCTTGGCCTTTTCCAGCTTTTCACCCCGCTTTTCCATGCGGAGCTTGCTGGCGGCGGCCTGCTCCTGCTGGCTCTTATGCCGAAACTTGGACTTGTGGGACTTCGGGACATTTTGTCCCGAAGTGGCCCCGGCCTTATTCGTCTTTTCGTTCATGGGCCATATCCTCCGGGCGGGTGGTCAGCAGGTTATAGATTTCTCCCTTGGGGAACCGATCCACAAACGGGATAGTCACATTTCCATAGAACAGCAACCCCTCGCCGGAATTGGAGTGGGTGATGTAGGAGAGCTGGTGCTCGGAAATGCCCAGCTGCTTGGCAAGGATCGCCCGGTCACTTTGGGCCTGCGACAACAGGATCAGAAAATCCGTGTTGTCCAGAATGTTGGAGATGGCCGGGCTTGCCAGCAGGTCTTTCACATTCTGCGTGAGGGCGCTGGGGACACAGCCTTTCTTTCTCAGCATCTTCCAAACCGCCACAAAGTAGCTGGCGGTGAGCTCGTCCCGCAGCAGGATATGGAACTCGTCAAAGTAGCACCATGTAGCGATCCCGGCCTTGTGGTTGGCGTTCACCGCCGCCGTGACAAACTCATTGGTGGTGTGCATGGCGATCTTGCGGAGGTTTTCACCCAGCCCTTTGAGGACGATACACACCACCCGGGAATTGAGGTTGACATTGGTGGGGTGGTTGAACAGGTTGAGGGAGCCGGTGCAGTAGAGCTCCAGCGCCGTTGCCACACGGCGGGCCTCCGGCTCCGGCTGTTTCAAAAGTTCCTCATACAAATCCTGCAACAGCGGCGTTTTGGCCGTTTCCAGCCCCAGCGCCATTTCCCGGTACACCAGCCGCACACAGCGGTCAATCACGGTCTTTTCAATGGGCTGCAAGCCCTCCCGTCCGCCCACGATCAGCTCACACAGGGACAGCAAAAAATCCGCCTTCATAGAAAGCGGACTTTCATCGTCGTTGGCGTTCATCTGCAAATCCATAGGCGAAATGTGGTGGGGGCTGTCCGGGGCGATGTCGATGACCTGCCCGCCCAGCCGCTGTACCAGTGGGGCGTATTCGCCCATCGGGTCTACCACGATGATCCGGTCATTGGTGGCAAGGAACACATTGATGAGCTCCCGCTTGGCGGCAAAGCTCTTGCCGGAGCCCGTGGAACCGAGGTACATCCCGTTGGCCGATTTCAGCTTTTTGCGGTCAGCCATGATGACATTGTGGGAAAGGGCGTTCATGCCGTAGTAGAGCGCCTGCCCGCCCATGCGGAGCTCCCGGGTCATAAAGGGAATGAAGATGGCCGTGGAGCTGGTGGTCATGCCCCGCTGGATCTCGATGCCGTTGTACCCCAGCACCAGCGAGGACACGAAGCCCTGCTCCTGCTGCCAGTCCAGCCGCTTCAAGGCGCAGTTGTATTTTTGTGCGATGCCGCCCACGGTGAACACATCGTTTTCCAGCCGCTGCCGGGTGGGGGCGATGTTCACCACGGTAAAGGTCAGCAAGAACATCCGCTCGTTGCGGGATTGGAGGTCGGCCAGAAGCTCGGCGGCGTCCTTGGAAAAGGTAATGAGGTCAGGGGGCAAAATCTCCATATCGTACCCGGCCCGCACCGCCTTTTTCTGTTCCTCGGCCTTCATGCGGCCAATGTCGGAGATTTTTCCCTTGATGGTCTTGATGGCTTTGAGCTGATCCACCGTCTGAATATGGAGCGTGACGGTCAGCTCCGCGTCCAGCTCCAAGATTTCCGCCAGCAGCTTGTCCGAGAGCTCCGACGCTAAAATCTGCAAGTAGGACGCAGCGCCCCACGACTGGCCCACCCGGAAAGTCCGGGATTGCCGGAAGTCGAAGCTGTCCGGGGCGATATAGTCCTTCGTCCCCATGCCGTGCTGGGGAATGTCCTTCCACGAAAAGCGGAACGGCTCCCGGCTCCCCGGGTGCATCTGGCCGTGGAGCACCGCCAGACGGTCACGGCCATCCAAGGGCTGGGACTGTACCCCCAGCCGTTTGAGGTTGCCCATGACATCGGCCTCCACACGGCCCAGCCGGGGCCGGGCCTCGGCCACGCTGCCAGCGGGCAGCCCAAAGGTGATGTACTTGGTGCGCTCAATGCCGTTGTTGCTCTTGGCAATCTGGCCTTTGAGCATCTCCACATATTCATGCCGGATGCTGTTGAACTCGTCCTCCTGTTCCGGGATATTCACCTTGTAGCGGTTGGCGCTGCGGGAGCGACGGTTGACAAAGGAGAGCTGAAAGGGCAAGGAACTGTCGAAGTAGTTGAGAAACGAGCTCCACCCGCCGAAGATGGCGGTCTGATCCTCGGTGGACGCCACGGCGTAGTTGATGTCCTCATATTCCACGGTCTTGGTGTAGATGCCGCCGGGGAGCTGACACACCCCATCCGGGTGCATCGCCACATAGGGGATGGTCTGCTGGGCGGACACCACCGCCCGGCGCTCATTTCTTTTTGCGTTTGGTTTTGTTTTGGCTGCGTTCAATAGACTCCTCCTTTCCCGTGAATGGAGCATAGATATTCTGCGTCCGATAGGGCCGGATGCCGGGACGCAGGAACTTGGTGTTGATCATGTTCCGCAGCACCTTTTCAAAGGGCAGCCCGTCCTTTTCATACATCGCCATGAGAAAGGCCGGGAGCATGATCCCCAGCATAACGAACAGCGCCCCGGTGTTGCCGATGGCCCCACGGGTCAGCAGATAGGTGGGAATCCCGATAGCCGCCCCGATCCCGAAGCAAATCAGCTGCCGCTTGGTGAGATTAAAGGCAATCTTGGTTTTGATTTTGGACAGATCATTGGGGACATTCACATAGGGCATATTCAGCCTCCTTCCTTGGGACAATTTGTCCCAAAGTCCCGGAGCGTGGACTGTACCTCGTTGCCCCACACATCCCAGCCGGGCGGGGTCTGCCGGGCGAACAGCTCCACACGGGGCAGATCGCCCATGAGGGCCACAATCTTGTCCCGCGCCTCGTCCGGCTTTTTGCTGTGGGCCTCGATGGGCGAAATGATAAACTGGTGGATGTTGGCCGCCTGCCGCTTGGGGTGGCCCCGTGTCGCCAGCAGGCAAACCTCCGCATTGGCCCGTGTCCAGAAGCCCAACCCATAAAACCAGCTATCCGCCTTGCGGTTTTTCTTGAGCCAGACGAAAGCCACGCTTTTGTAGGTGAAGCCCCATTCCCGGATCAGCCGCAGGGCCTCCGGGAGTTGGGGAAAGGTGGCCCACAGGAAAAGTGCGCTGTCCGGGGCCGCAAGATCGGCCACAGGCAGCGCACAAAGCTCGTCAATGCTCATGGTGGGATAATGATGCTCCGCCGCCCCCTGCAAGCCCTTTTGGGAGTAGCGCCACGGGGGATCAGCGTAGATGATGGAATATGCTCCGATAATTACACTCCTTTCCCGCCACGCTCCACGGCCAGTCGTGCCTGCTCAATGCGCTGGGCGGCGGGGCCGTAGATGGCCGGGGCGTTTTCAAAGCAGATGAAGCGGCGGCCCGTATTGAGGGCCGCCACCGCCGTTGTACCGGAGCCAGCGCAAATATCCGCTACCACCGCTCCTTCGTCGGTGTAGGTCTTTATGAAGTATTCGCACAGCTCCACAGGCTTTTGTGTCGGGTGGATGCCGCCCATCACCGTGGGGACAAACAGCACATTTCCCGGATAGCGCCGCCCATCGCTGGAGCCGGAGCCTTGCCGCACAAATTTCCCGTAGTTGGTACTCATGCCGCTGCTGGTGTGCGTCCGGGTGTATGGCTTGCCGGAGGTGAATTGCGGATGATAGACCGGGGACTTCTGGTAGAACACCAGAATGTTCTCTGACTTTTTCAGCGGAGCTCGGTTAGCGTTGAGAAAACCCGTCCCCCGTTCCTTGTACCATACCCACTCGTAGCGGAGCATGGACAGGTTGGACGCCCCCAGCACCTTGTCATAGGGGCATTGGGCGAAGAACAGCACCGCCCCGTTGGGCTTGACCGCCCATTTCACCGCCTCCCACAGCTCGGGGAGCGGCAGCGGTACATCCCAGTAATTCCGGGTGGTGCCGTAGGGCGGATCGGTGAGCAGCATATCAACCGAGTGCTGGGGCAGGGACAGCAGCCCCTTGATCCCGTCCATGAGGTACAGGCCCTCCGCCATGTTTGGGACATTTTGTCCCAAAGCGATATTATCGGTCATGCCTGGACTCCTTCACCGCTGCCCTGGCGGGGCGGGCGGCGTTGTCCCGGGCGGCCTGCGTGCGGCCCTCGGCCAGCCGCTGGGCAATCGACCTGGCGTCGCTTTCACCGCCCAGCAGCTCCCGCTTTTGCAGCACCTCCTCCGTTTCCGCCATGAAGCGGTACACATCCGCCTCGGAAAATTCCTCCGGGGCTTTTCCATTCCATAGGGCCGTTCCGTCCGGCCCGTATCTTCTTGGCATACAACACCCCTTTCTTAATGAGCACTAAAGATGCTCCGGGCAATCGTCCCTGTTTTGAACAGGCAGAAGCACAACAGCACCGTGTACCCCACACAGCCCCAAATGGCCCCGATGGGGTCGCCGCCCGTGGCGATCCCTTGAATGAGCACCGCATAGATGGCGACGCACACAAGGATCAGCATCCCTTGGAATCCCACGGCAAACAGGGACTTCAAATAGTTTTGGCCCATGCTGCCCAGTTCCCGGTTAGAGAGGGTCGCCACGGGCAGCGGGGCCAGACTTGTGAGCAGGTAAATCTCAATCATGCGCCCGTAGACGATGACGAAAATCACGATGTTCAGCGCCCACATGGTTACATGAATGAGGAACGATTGGAGCCACAGCCCCAACAGAGCGCCAAGGCTCATGGTTTCCAGACTTGCCTCCAGCGTATCGATCATGGAGGAAGAAATGTCGGTTGAGCCCTGCACAATCCCGGCTGCGCTGGCAATCACGCTTTGGGACACATCAAACACCGCCATGACGATATTGAATGTGTTGGACAGAATGAGGATGGCCGCAGCCGTTTTGAAAATCCACTTGAAGAAAATCCAATAGTCCAGATCGTGCAGGTTGTTTTTTTCGATGATGAGCTGGATTAGCTCATAGGTAGCAACAAAGGTCAAGACCAGACCGGCAATCGGCAGTATCACCGTTTCAGAAAGCTGCCGTATGAGGGAAAAGACCCCGGCGTTCCACGCCGCCGGGGTCGTCCCCACTTGCACCGCAATCTCTCCGACACGGGTATTGACCGTATCAAAAAGCCCCGTGAGGTTGCCCATGATACCCTCAATCAGAAGCCCTTTTAACCAGTCTGTCAGCCAGTCGGTGAGAAATCCCATAAGCTATTGCCCTTAAAACAGGCCGGACAGCAGGGGGATCAGGGTGGTGCCCAGCACGATGATGCCGCCGCCCGCCATGAGCTGTTTTACCCCTAAATAGGAGTATAACCTTGCTCGATGGCGGGCGGCGTGTCAAGAAATATATGGAATTGTTTTAGAACCGCCCGGCGGGAACAGGTCAGGCCGTGACCTGTTCCACCTCCGGGATAGGTTTGAGATTGAAGTGAATTTCGATAGAAATGTGTCGTGTCTTATCGCTGTCGATGTGCTCATGGACAACGATTTCTTTAATCAGGCGGTTTAAGGTGGCTGCGTCCAGCTCCGTGATGTCGGCATATTCCCGAATGGCGTCCACCCATTGTTTGGCGTCCATCGCCAGCCGCATTTCATCAGCCAGCTTCTTGCGCCCCTGTGCAACCCGTTCTTTCAACTCGGCCTGTTCCTTTTGCGTCTTGTCCAGCATGAGATTGAAGTTGGCTTCGCTGATCCGCCCGGCAACCATGTCCTCATAGAGCCGCAGCACCATCTTTTCCAGAACCTCAATCCGTTCCTCGTCTTTTGTCAGGGAACGCTCCAACGCTTCCCGCTGGCCTTTCTGCTCGGCTTCGCAGGTGTTGGTCAGCTTCCCGGCAATGGCTTCCCCATCGGTCAGGGCAGCCTTGGCGCACTCCCGGATTTTGTTCAGGACAAGGTGGTAAAGGGTGTCGTACTCCACCCGGTGCTGGGTGCAATGGTTCTTGCCGAACGCCCCATAGGTCTTACAGGCGTAAATCTGCTGCGGGTGCTTGGCGTGGGTGGTGCGGATGGTCAGCGACTTGCCGCACTCGCCGCACTTGATAAGCCCTGCAAACAGGCTGGTTTCCCCGTCCTGCCGGGGGCGCTGGCGGGATTTCAGCTTGTCCTGCACAATGGCAAAACTTTTGCTGTCAATCAACGGTTCGTGCCGTTCCTCCACCACGATCCAGTCCTGCGGCTTCTTCTCGCCAATGGTGCCGATTTTGAAGCGGTAGTCCTTCTTTTGGGAAGCGATCGCCCCGGTATAAACGGGATTCATCAGGATGTCCTTTATCACGGAGAAGTCCCACATATACCGCCCGTTTTCCGGGTCTTTCTTTTCCCATTTGGTGCGGACATTGCGGAAGCCCCGTTCCCGGTTCCACCATGTAGGGCAAGGCACCTTTTGTTCTTCCAGCCTGCGCCGGATGAAGTTTGGGCCGTGTCCTTCCAGCGCCCAAAGGAAGATTTGCCGGACAATGGGGGCGGTTTCCTCGTCCACCAGCAGGTGGTTTTTGTCCTCCGGGTCTTTCCGATACCCAAAGGGAGCCACACAGCCGGTAAACTGGCCTTGCTGGGCTTTCAGAAGATACGAGGAATGTACCTTCTTGGAAATATCCTTGCTGTACATCTCGTTCAGGATGTTCTTGAACGGCGCAATGTCGTTGTTGTCCCGCATGGTGTCGATACCGTCATTCATGGCGATATAGCGGACGCCGTGACGGGGGAAGAAGTCCTCGATCAGTGTGCCGGTCTGCAAGTAATTTCGACCCAGTCTCGATAAATCTTTTGTTATCACAAGATTTATCTGCCTGCGCTCGATGGCTTTTAACATCCGTTTCAGGTCGGGACGCTCCATATTCAGCCCCGTGTAGCCATCGTCCTGATAGACTGCCACAACCTCCCATCCCTGCTTTTCGCAGTAGCTTTCCAGCATATCCCGCTGGTTGGCAATACTGGCGCTCTCCCCGTCAAGGTCATCGTCTTTGGAAAGCCTGCAATAGATGGCCGCCCGGAAGCTGCCCGCCAGAATTGCGTCCATGCCTGTGTATTCGTATCCGTTCATCATAACCGTTTACCCGCACAATCCAGACGGAACACGGTTCTTCTGAACCTCGTCTTTATTATATCCTAAATCTTGCGTTTTCGCAAGATTTTTCTTGCCGGTATTCTGCCCATATTTTTGGGCAATCAGGCTCACAAAGACATCCGCTGCGTCCAGCTCGCCGTCAAAAACTGTGGTAACATGAATCTCTGTTTTCGTTTTTGCCATAGGCAGTTATCCTCCATAATAGAATAGCCAGACAAGGAGAAGGTCGGCAACGAAGTCCGGCAACGGGCTTCAAAAAACCTCAAAACCATCTCTGTCTGGCGGTTTGGTTACAATTTATATTTTCTTTTATTTTTCTGTTGCTTTGGTTGCTGATAGGGGAAAAAGCCCGCAGTTACGGGGCTTTTCCCGGCAACCAGCCCGGCAACGGGAGTGCAACAAAGTCGGCAACGGGGTGGGATTTTCAGAAAGGAAGCTCCATCTGCTCTGTGACCTCCACAAATCCCTCCGGGATTTTTTCGGCTCCGCCCACGGTATCCGTTGCCGGGTTGTCACGCTCCCAGCCCTTCTGCCTGCCGTATTCCGGGAACATCCGGGGATTGGAAAAGTAGTGCCAGCCTGTGACACAGTGGTTCATAATGTCGTTGACCTCCCGGATTTCCCATTGTTTCGGCTCGTCAAAGGGGTGGTTCAGGGCTTCCCGGAAAAGCTGCTTGGAACACACCATGCTGCCGGTATAGCGGTCAAGGTAGGCTTGGATCATCCCGGCCTTGGTGTCCTCCGGCATGAAATCCCGCTGGTGTTCTTTGAGATAGCGCACCATTTCGGGGCTGAAAGACAGCTTAAAATCCCCGCTGCGGTAAATGGTCATGGCTTCCGCCCATAGCTGCTCCATGTAGGCTCTGGAAGCGGCTTCATCGTCCAAAATATGAACTTCCGCCTGTTCCGGGTACACCATGACCGGCAGAAAGCGCCGATTGCCGGAACGGTCAAGGGGAAGGAAGTCAAGGGCGTTGGAAGTGCCCCCGAACACACATTGTCGCAGCCTGTCCTCCGGGTGGGTTTCGTATGGGATTTTATAGACCTCCTTCTGTCGGCTCAAAAAAGACTTGATTTCCTCAATGCTCTTGGCGTTTGCGGTGGCGATCATCTCCGACATCTCAATAATCCAGTGGCCTTGCAGTTTGCGGTACACATTGTCATCGTCCAGCTTGCGAAGGTCATCGGAAAACCACTCGTCTTTCACGGCCAGCAGCCGGAAAAAGGTGGATTTTCCGGCTCCCTGACCGCCCACCAGACAGAGCATGACTTCAAACTTGCAGCCAGGATGAAATGCCCGGTGGATGGCTCCCAGCAGGAACAGCCGCAGGGCTTCATAGGTGTACTGGTCGCTGTCGGCTCCTAAAAAGTGGTGCAGACAGGTACGGATACGCTCGGTTCCGTCCCATGAAAGGCCGTTCAGGTAGTCCCGGATGGGGTGATAGCCATTTTCGTTGGCAACGATCCCGATGGCGGCGGCAATCTTCTTTTCGCTGGTCAGCCCATAGGTTTCTTCCAGATACAGGAGCAGATAGTTCATATCCGTGTCGGTGATAGCGGTGCCGGTACGGTGGTAGCCAATGGGCTTGATGATGTCAGTGCGCTCGGTCAAGAGGTTTTTGGCGATTGCCCCGGAAAGCAGCGGGTCATTCTGAAAGACGGTCAAGCAGTTGCGGATACTGTTGCGGACGCCGCCTTTTTCGGTGCTTTCCAGCATGGCTTTGACTTCCTCAACGCTCCGGGGCGGCGGTGCTTCTTGCATGGTCTGTTCTGCGGCCTGCCGTATCTCCGGCGGCAAGCTCTGCCATTCGTCTTTCAAGATTGCTCACTTCCTTTCCACAGTCAATGATAAGGGTTGCCCGTTCCTCCATGTCCGGGGAGAGCAGCACATCCAGCAGATAGTCCACATAGTCCTGCTTTTGCAGGGCTTCTACAAACAAAGGGTGGAAATCCTCATCCGGTGTCTTTGGGGCATAGTCCCGTTTCCAGCGGCACAGCAGGTTTCGATAGTCGCACAGCACCCGGAAGCAGTACCGCTCCATGCGGCGGAACCGTTGTTCCGGGGTTTCCTGCGGTGGTTTCCTGTGGCTGGGCGGCTCCTTGTCCTCATAGGGGATGGAAAACGCCTGCGCCAGCATAAGGGCGGCTTCCTTGGGGCTGACAGCTTCCAGACGGGAAACAAAGTCGATCACATCCCCGTCTGCCTGACAGCCGAAACAGTGAAAGCGCCGGTCAACCTTCATGCTTGGGTTTTTGTCGGCGTGGAAGGGACAGACGCACATCCCGTTTCGTCCCACCCGGATTCCGAAATGCTCGGCAGCCTGCCGGGTGGTAACAGACTGCTTGACAGCTTCAAATACATTCAACTAAATCCTCCTGAAAATAAGAAAAGCGCCTGTCATTCTCGAAAAGAAAATGGCAAGCGCCTGTTAAAGTTCCATATCCTGTTTTTTCTCTGTGCGGGGCTGCTGGCGTTTCTCGGCCTGTTCCTCCTGGATACGCTGCGCCCGGCCTTTGACTGCCTGCTGAATGGACGGTTTCTTGCCCGGTTCGGCGGTCTGGCGGTATTGCTCGGACGGAAGCACCTGATTGAGCCAGTGGCGCACATCCCGGAGAATCTTCACATCCTCCTGCACCGCCGACAGGCGTTCCCTGTACTCGGCCACCTCTCCGGCAAGCTGCGTCCGTTCCTCGTTCAATTTCTTGGTGCTGTACTTGGTTCCCTCCAAATGCACCTTGAAATAGCGGACAGCGGCATTGTAGGCGTCCAGCTCGTCCCGGTGGGCAGCAGCAAACTGTTCCTTTGGTTTCTTAAACCGGATGGCGGCATATTCCGCATGAACCGGCTTGTGGGCTTCAAAGTTAGCGATATGGGAAAGCATGGTGTCAATCTCCTTCATACGCTTTTCCTTCGGCTTCATCTCTGCCCGGATGGAAACGGCCTGCTCACTGACGGTATCCAGATAGGTGTCAAGGCTCTCCACGGTGGACAGCTCCTTTTCCCGCAGATAGCGGATGGCGTCCATAACCTTGTTGAAGTCGTTCACAGTGCCTTTGAGCTGGCCTTTGCTCGTCCAGCCGGTGCGCTCCTCCCGGCGCAAATCCAGATATTTGCCCAGCAGCTCCGGTAGGGTGGGTTCCTTCGCTTCCTGCAAGGCTTCCAGCAGGGCGGCCTTTTTCTCCTTCAGGTCTGCAATCCAGCCTTTCAGGTGGCGCACCATCTGGCGGATTGACTGCATGAGCCGGTTGGCAGCGGTAATGTCCCGGTTCAGGTTGCCGATGTTGGTCTGTATCCCTCGTTTTTCCATCTGGCTGACCGCTGGCCCCATGTGGACGGTGGGGATTTTATCAAGCCCCTGCCGCTCATAGGAACGAAGGTCAAGGCGTTCTGGGCGGTCATTGGCTTCCAGATAGCGGTTGGCGGCAGCCGCCCAGCCCTGCCGCCACATCTCGCCATACTTCTGGTCGTTCCAGTCTACAGTGTCCTCCTTGTGGCTTTTCCAGTTCCCGGACGGGAGCCGGATACGCTCGCCGTTCTCGTCAAGGTCATAAACCTTCCGGCTCTTGGAAAGCCATTTCCCAGTTTCGTCCATTGCCCGCATGGTCAGCAGGATGTGGGCGTGGGGATTCCCATCCTCCTTATCGTGAATGGCAAAATCGGCAATCATGCCTTTGGAAACGAAAAACTCCCGGCAATAGTCCCGGAGCAGGTCGGCGTGCTGCTCCGGGGGAATTTCCCTCGGTATGGCAAGCACGATTCTCCGGGCAAGCTGGGAGTTCCATTGTTTCTCAATCGCTTCGGCGGCGTTCCACAAGGTATTGCGGTCTGCGTACTCCGGCGGGGCATGGGGCGGCAGCATGATTTCTGTATGGACGATCCCTCGTTTCTCGGCATAGTATTTCTGCTTCTGGTCGTACTCGGAAAACAGCCGTTCGCCGCTCTGGTAAGCTGCGGCGGCTACGGCTGACTGGCGGTTGCTGCGCTGGACGATCTTTATATCATGGTGGGGACAGGGCATAACGGCTTCCTCCTTCCTGTGGCTGATTGGATGGGGTGGTGGTTTGCCACCTCATTTTGGGCAAAAGAAAAGCAGGAAACCGTTTCTGATTTCCTGCTCGGTGGTGCCGCCGGTGGGCGGCTGGTATTCAGTTTTGAAAGTTCGGGTCAGGTTGGCCCGATGATGGAGAGATTGGCAAACTGGAATTTGTAAACTAATTAGTACAAATCACCTTTGAAGATTCATCATTCACAATAATTGCCTGATGATTGCTAATTGGGCAAATGTTCAAATCTGAAAACTCAGCTAATATCTTTTCAGTAACTTTCTTAAATGGTGCGGTAAGATAATGTGGGAGGATATAATAATCAACAAAACTGAGACCCTTATCATCTTCTTGTGAATAATCTTCTGGTTTCTTATCCATTTGTTCAATATATGTAATTGTAGGAGAACATATAATTGCCCCAGCCGACTCACCAATCATCAGTTTTCCATTCATAATTTCTTTCTTCAGCAACTCATCAATACCCGTTTTTCGTAATTGGTCAATCAGAAAAAATGAATTACCACCAGTAAAATAAATAACATCCGCTTCTTCAAAAGCAGATTTTATCGTCAAATACTCCTCCTTTGAAATATCCATTTCTGTTAAGATTGCTCCTAATTTCTTGAATAATTTCCTGGCAGAATTCACATAACCCGTATAACCTTCGTGAATTGAAGCTGTCGGAACAAATACGACCTTCTTATTTTCAACTTCTTCTTTTATCAGATTTCCTACACTTGAAAAGTGTGAACATAAAAATAATTTCATTTGTAATCTCCTTTATAAATTCTGATTTGTCATTGCTTTCATTATACTTCATCAAGCCGGGTAAGTATAGGATGATTTTGTAAACTTGTCGGACGGGAACAGCCTACCCCGCAAGGTGTTCCCGGGCGGCAAGTCCACAAAGGGGTAGCTGGCGGCAGCCAGCGCAGGGGAAGCGTAGCGTCCCCTGTGATGATTGGAAGCAGCCGCAAGTGTGCTGGCAATCATCCGCTTTCCGCAGGAAGCCCCCGGCAGGGCGCAACGCACCGGCTTGACCGGTGTATAGTTGCGCCCTTACTCCGTAAGGGGTTCCCCGGCTACCCTCCGTTTCACGCTTTCCGCAACAGTTTCCTTCATGCCAGTTTGGGAAAATGCCTGTTTCAGAATGTCCATCACATCATCGTCCGTCAGCACTTCCGGCCTTATCAGAAAACTTTCCAGCATAGCCCCTCTGGTGCAGAGCCGGTGCGTCCGTTCCTTCCGGGTAAGCTGCTTCATTTGGTGTTCCAGTATCTTTTCTTCGTGCTGCGCCCGTCGCAGTCTGGCTTCGCCTTTGGCAAGCTCCCAGTTGAGCTTTTCCAGCTTTTCATTCATCACGGCAGCCCTCCTTCTTGGGGAGCAGCGTGTAAATGCGGTTCGGTTCTCCCACACCCCGGCGCACCCGCAGGATCAGTCCGGCGTCCTCCAATTCTTTCAAGGAACGCTTGACGGTTACGGAGCTTCGGGACAAGGCCGCCGCCAGCTCCACAATGGGGAAACGGACAAACAGTATCCCGTTGGTATCCTCCGTACCCACCGTAAGGGTGGCGTCCAGCAGGCGGGCATACATGACCTTTGCGGTGCTGCTGACCGGCAGCCGCAACATGGCGGGGGGAAGTGGCATACAGGGCGGCAGAACGGTGTCTGCGGTCATAAATTCAAAATCCATTTAAGTGATTTTCTCCTTTCGCTTGGCTCGTTTGGACAGGTAATGGGGGCAGTCGATCACAACAGCCCGGAAGCTCTGTTTGCACTCATGCTGACACTTCCGGCACAGGTCGTTGTAGGCCACACGCCCCCGGTCATTGAGGAAGAAGGACAGCTCCAACTTCCGTTTTTTGCTCATTCTCGGCATGGTGCCTCCTATCATAGAAAATCCGCCCATTTCAGCCGTAACGGTGGAGATGGGCGGATAGCGGTTTTTGGTGTCATGTTTCGGGGCGATTTTCAAGAAAAATACGGCCATAGAGCCGCTTGGAAAAGCCCCATAGTATCACGGACAGGGCAGACTACGCCCCGCCGATTTGTCATGTTTGGGTAGCGTTTTGGTGTCAGTTCTGCCGGGTTTCCCTGATGTCGTTCCTGCCCCTGAATCTCACAGCAGCGTTTTGTTCCCGTTGGTACGCTCGCTGCGGTCAAGGTTCCTCCAACTCCTTACCGCAGGTCGTTGCGCTACATCGCCGGGGAGCATATCCCATCAGGCCGGTCATTCGATTGGAATAATCCATCGATGAACTGACTTAATCATAGCTCATTTTTGGACCCTTTCCCGTATGTCCAGAAAGTAGGAATACCGCCCCAAAATCGAAAATTTCCACGATTTCGGAACGGTATGGTATAATGGTTATATATGCTCGAAAACCACATGGGAAGGGAGTGGCAAACCGATGAAAGACCATGTTTCTTTGCAGGAACGCTTGAAAGATTTACGGGTGGAAAAGGGCTTGAAGCTGGAAGAACTGGCGGAAAAGACTGGCATTTCAAAATCTGCTTTGGCAAGCTATGAAAATGAAGAAAACCGAAATAAGGAAATCAATCATGGCAACCTTATCACACTGGCAGACTTTTACGAGGTGTCCATTGACTATCTGTTTTGCCGGACAGAAAACCGGGAGCAGATCAACACTCCGCTGTCTGAACTGCATTTGACCGATGAAGCCGTGGCGCTTCTGAAAAGCGGACGGATCAATACCCGGCTGCTGTGCGAGATGATGTCCCACGAAAAATTTGCGGAACTGATGGCTGACGCAGAAATCTATGTGGATGGAATGGCTACCATGCGGTTCCATGACCTCAACAGTGCGCTGGCCGCTGTCCGGGTAATGATACTGGAAGAGCATCCCGAAGCCGCCGCAGACCGTTCCCTGAAAATTCTGGAAGCCGGTCAGATAGAGGAAGAAGATTTTTTCTGCCATGTGACACACAAAACATGGGACACAATCCTTCACGATATACGCAAAGCCCATGAGAACGACATGGAGAGTGCGCCGGATACCACGCCCGCCGATGAACTAATAAAGGCAGTCCGAAAGGCCATGCAGTCCACCGGCGATAGGGTGCAGGAATTTTTGGAAATCTTCTGCAAGGCGTTCCAGCTGAAATACAAGCGGCTCACAGACGAGGAAAGAGTGACCCTGAAAAGACTGTTCAAAAGATCGCCACTGATTAAAAATTCCGGGATCAACTTTCGGCGCAGACCGTGGAAATAAAAGCAGCCGTTGTGGGAACGGGTGTTCCTACAACGGCAACTTTGATTATATATGAATTTGGAAATCCTGAAACTTAAACAATCCATTTCCCTGTTTGAGTTTTCCGGCTCTCTCTAATTGTGCAAATCCGGCTTCAATGTCAGCTATCAAAGAAACAGGAATATCCAACTGGTGGTGTCCGGGTAGAACTTTTTTTATTTTGTATTTCTGTATCCGCCTTATGGATTGATAAAATAGCTGCGGGTCAGTAGTTGGATAAAATGCGTCAAGGCTTCCTTTGTATATCAAATCCCCGGAATACAAGTAATTTCGTTCTGGCTCGTAAAAGCAACAATGTCCCGGAGAATGTCCCGGCGTGTGAATAACCTGAATTTCCCGTCCGCCCAAATTCAGAAAATCTCCATCATGTAAGATTCTTTGCGGCATACCTTGAAAAATCTGATAAGCGTTAATATCAAAATCTCTTGGAAAATCACAAGGAAGTCTTGTTAAATTGTTCTTCACAACTTGCAGCGGTATCGGAAACCTGACTGATAACCAGTCCTTTTCCTCTTCATGTACGGCGATATTATCAAAATACTTATGCCCGCCAATGTGATCCCAATGAACATGAGTAGTAACTGCCATAACAGGCAGCTCTGTTAGACTGTCCACAATTTTTCTGATGTTGGAAACGCCTAAGCCTGTATCAATGAGAATAGCGCATTTTTCTCCACATAATAGATAGCAATGTGTTTCTTCCCAGTGTTTGTATTCGCTAATAGAAAATGTATCACGGTCTATTTGCTCAATAGTAAACCAATTATCCATTCTGCATAATTACCTCCAACAACTAAATTTCCCTGCTAAAACCACTTTGCGTTTTCATCTCTGAAATGTGGTATAGTGCCATCTTTATAAGGGTCATATCGATTTTCATTGCAACCAAATTCTTTTAAGAGGGCAATCTTGTCATCTGGTGTCCATTCAATCAGTGATATTCCATCAAACGCTTCTACATTACCGTCGTCCATTTTATTCTTAAAATACCATTCAACGATAGTCTGATTGTCTTTATGGAAAAACTGTTTGATGTCCCATTGTAAGACGGTTCCCCGGGTATTCCATTCCTCAAACCAAAGTATTATCTTCTTTATTCCGTGATATTCCGGCCCCCAGCTTTCAATATAGATGGCATTATTTGAAAAAATATCGGATATACCTAAATCTTTCTTTGTAAGCCACATATCAAACCAAAGTCTGATAATTCTTTCTCTATTGTCCATTTCGCAGAACCTTCCTTGTTAATTTGATATTTCAGCTTCTTCGTCATGCTCTAATTCAATCACATTCAAAATTCCACAGTTCAATGCTTTGCAGATACGCAGTAGTGTTTCCATACTGATATGCTTTCCCTTGCCCATGTTGGCAATCATATTGGTGGTCAGACCGGCGGACAGCCGCAAGTCCTCTTTCCTCATGCCACGCTCTTTTAAGGTGTCCCATAGTGGCTGATAGCTGATGTGCATAGGCGTCCCGCCTTTCCATCTATTGTCAAATACTATTTTTATTATAGCACAAATCTTGTGTTTCCACAATATTTCTTGACCGCACCGCCCGTTCCGTCTGGATTGTGCTTTTCCTTTCTCCGCTTTTATTACATCTAATTAGCCATAAGCTGTTTCATACCCTGGCTTTTGGAAGCAGGGTTGTCCTGGCCGTAACCTTCCAGAAGGTTGATAACGCCCCAGATACCAAGACCTGCGCCCAGGGCCACTACGAGAGTCTGCAAAACACCAACTGCACTGTTGAAAAATGCCATAAAATAATCCTCCTAAAAAATGTTTTTGATTTGGGTTTAAGTAGTTGCGTCAATCTCGTACACATCGAAGGTATCCGTGGGCTTTACCACGGCACGCTGCTTCTTCATGTACCGTTCCATGTCAAAGACATTTTTAGGGTCGGCGTCGGCCGTGTATCTGTAATTCGGGTGCTGGGTGAGATCGTACTTGTCCGAAAGGAACGGGCGCACGCCCCGCAGCATGAAGATACACTTGCCGCCGTCCATCACTGCCAATTCGTCCTGGGTCATCAACTCTTTGCCACAATGTCAAGTGATGAATTCAAAAAAGACAAGCACTATCCAAAGAAAACCTTCTTTTATGGTATCTGCCTATTTTGTTTTCGATAGTTTTAGCTGTGATACATTTAATTTAGAGTGCAAAAAAGCAGGAGACCTTTTCGGATCTCCTGCTCAATAAAGCTATAAAGATTTAATTGTCGTTGGTCTTCCAGTTACACAAACTGGAAACTGTTAGCTAATCTGTGCCTTGATTTTTATCCCTATTCGTCCTAATTGATCTTGAACTACTTGCAAAAATTTCTGGCAGTTATCTGTTATATCATACTTGAAATGGATTTCTATCATAGCCATCTTAAAATCAGCATTGGGGTATATTTCATCGTACTGTTCGCTTTCGATAAAAGCCACATACGCATTGATTTTATCTTGTAAAATCTTCAAGTGTTCAAACTCATTGTCCCAATTCAAATGGTCGGTAATAAGGAGTACCAAACAAGCATTTTCTTTATCGTTTGCGATTGCATCAATCTGACTTGCGTTATCAACAGCCATAATATTTCTCCTTCTCAGTTCTTTATAACCATAACTCTTTCTCCCAATACATCTGTGACATTTTCTGTAACACAACTTCTAATTTTTGTTTTTTACTTAACTTTAGTGTAGCTCTCCATACTAAAAGTTTCTAAATCAAACACTACCGCAACAACATTGTCCTCATTTTCTTCAATAAGCCATAAGCGAGTCCATAAGGTTTGGTCGTTCATATTGGTAGCAGTTTTATCCTCACCATCGGTAATGATTTTTTCGGGATCTAATTTTGTTACAAAAATGTTTTCGGGTTTAAGACCTGGCAGGCTGCTTTGAAGTTCCTCCTCTGTTAGTCCTGCTATTTCCATTGCTTCAGCACCGTTATAATACTCAACATCTCCGTACCAGTAGTTATCGTTAACATTCTCGATGGATTTTAACCACATAAACTTATCGTCAACGAATTTATAACCAGCACCAGAGCCGGTATCTATTTCCCATGTTCCTTGTATCAGTGCATTATCATCGTTATTATCTTTGCTGTCAGTAGTACCGGCGCAAGCGGTAAGCCCCAATAGTGTAAAACAGATCATCAGAATAGCTGCTGCAATTCTGAAAAACCCACTTTTGCGGTATTTAATCATATTTATATCATAGTTCATAGGTAACCTCCAAGTTATATCCTCTTTATTTTCGTAAGCCTTTCTCCATTGAAAAATGAAGAAAATCTTTTATTCCCGTTCCCGTCTACTCCGTTTTTTCTTTCGGGGATCTGGCAGCGGAGAAAAGGTCTGAATATAGTCCTGCCGAATCTCTGTCACATCCTGAGAAAGAAAAGCAGCGACACGATCTTGTTCGGAAGTTTGCTCTGGGAAAAAGGACGCAAATTTCTGTGCCAGCTGTTCTTCTTTTTCATCCAGTTTAAGAGTGCCTTCGTATCCAATCAATTCTTTCAGCACAACAGTAAACTCCTTGTACCGGTCCCCTCGAATATCCAGATTGACTTTCGCTTTGGCCGTCATGCCGTTAAGGTAAAGTACCTTCAAGGACGCATCGTTTCCTGACCGATTCATTGTGACCCACAAAGCCAGCTTTTTTGAGAGCAGCTTCCCGCCAATCAGCATCCAGTTCTGGCTTCGGTAAATTTCCAGATACTTTTTCATGCCCTCATCTTCAAATTCTATTGGTTCAAAGTGTTCCCCATCCAACAGCTGCTCCAACTGTTTTTTACTGAGAATCTGATTCAGTACCGGTATGTTCCGGTAAGGCGCGCAGATATAGCGCCTCATTTTCTGAAACAGTGCCACAACCAGAACTGCTGTACCAAGTAAAAACAGGAAAAGCTCTCCGTCCATTTCGATTTTTCCGATTGCCGTTACCCAGATTCCACGCAGAACCAGCACGACGCCAAAGCCCCACAGTCCGAAAATCAGCAGCTTTTTCAGCGGATGAAAATGAATCCACTCAATGATCTGTACCTGTTGTTTGCCACTCATAGGTTTGTCACGCAAAAGTAGATGGGTGATCCATTTTCTTAGAATCAGTGGAATCCATGCAGTCGCACACATGAAGATTGCAACACTGGCATAAATGCCAATCCCAAGCCAGCCATTATCCAGAAAAGCTTCCAGAAGCAGAAGGAGGATAATCGGAAAAATCATAGTGAAAAACAAGGGTAAAAATGACTCCTTGCGTATCCTCTTGAGATTTAAGTCATTAAGCGCAGAGTTGATACATATACCAAGAATCATGGCTGCTGTCATACCACCTGCCACCCATTTTTTACGCTCTCCGTATCGCATGATATGTACAGTTTCGTGCATATAAGGAAGTTTTCCTGTAATACCTACATAAAAATAGAATCCCAAATAAGTCAGAGCCAAAAGTGCCCCTACCAGCTTCAAAATTGTTTTTCCTGAAAGTTTTCGTTTCTCCATCTTCGTCGTTTTCCTATAAAATCACTGTTCCTGTGTCAATTTATCCTTCTGTATCCCAAACAAAGCTATCTACCATGTCTCTGGCGGCCTGTTCAGTGGTTTCTGATCCGCTGAAATTTGTAAGCTGGATCAGGCAGAACCCGTAATCCTTTACAATATAGTATTGCGTAGTGACAATATCGCCCTCGTCGATAGTAAAGATATACAGCAGGTCTCCCTGCTCGGTATAGGTTCCATCCCCGTTCAGTTGTGCTTCAATACCATCCAGCTGCATCAAAATCTGTTGGACGATCGCATCCCGGAACTGCTCATGCTCATCCAGACTATATTTGTTCTTTCCTACATGGACGGATATGTTGTCCGGCTTTTCATCATTTTCGTGACCTTCCTCTATGTAGAAAATCTGCGAATCAGTAGAATGCTTCTCAGATTTCTCCCATCCCTCCGGGACGGTATAACTTCCGGGAATCGCATGATCTTCAGATGATATTTCGGTTTCGGAAGAAGAAGGTTTCTGCTGATCCGCCACAGATTCATCAGAGGGAGATTGTGGCGATGAAGCCCCATTTTTGCCGCATCCAGCAAGGAGCAACACCATAGTTAATAACACAATTAAGATTTTTTTCATGCTCTGATTCCTCTCACTTTATAATACTGGTTATCCGAGATTGGAAACAATCTGGCAGAACATCTCAACATTTTCTTTCTGCCCCTGAATATCAGATCCAATCGCATTGTTCATCAAAGAAATTTTCATTTTTTCTTTTCCCAAATGCAGCATTACGACTTTTCTTCCGGGCAGCAGCCCACCCTTGACTTCTGCCTTTGTTATGCTGCTTAGAGGCAGAGAAAGCCGGTTTTCAATTTTTGAGACATTGACGGAATTTACAATGACCATATTCAGGTGTTGCTCGGTAACTCCCAGATAGCAGTAAGCATTGCTCAGTGCGCCCAATGCAGCGGCAGCGCCCCCCGTCAGTGTAGAAAGTCCTCCAATCAGTGCATAGGTATCAGCCCCGGCCATGATGACCGCCCATAACTTGCACTGATAGGCTTCGTTTTCGTTCAAAATGGCTTCCAGCATTTCATTTTTATCTTTTTCATTCATTGTAAGCATAATTGTTCCTCCTAATTATTGTTTTAAGTTGAGAACGCCGGATGCAATCCTTTGATATATGCACCCGGCGTTCTTCAAAAGCATTAGTCTACTTTCAAATTTTCGTCCAGGATCACCAGTTCGCCGTTGCGTTCAATGATACCAGGCTGAACCACAACGATTTTCAGACCTTCCTGCAATTCCAGACACTGTGAAGCATAACCCCAAACCTTGACCTGATCGCCTTCCTCAAGCTCAATGGCAGTGCTTACAGTACCATCTTCATTCAAAAGCTGGTTAGAAATACAGTAGAGCTGGCCGGTTGTATCCTCTGCGATGTAGAGAGACACATCCGTAGCGAGTGGCGTTCCGGCAATAGATTTATATTCACCGACTTCTTCGCCCCAAATAGTACCTTCACTGTAAAATCCAACGACCATATTTTCTTCATATCCCTCGATGATCGCATTGAAATCCTGAGCATACGGCTCCATCTCAGCTTTTGTCGTATCCTTGTAAGCGGCAATCTTTTCATTAGAGGCCTGTTCTTTTACTTCTTGCGGCTGATAATCCTTGTATTCAAAAACATTGTCCGAAGCAAGCGTGATTGCTGTGTAGTCATCATCCAGAATGACTTTATAAACAGCAATTTCATCATCATCAACAGTACGATTGATGTCGATATTTCCTGCGAAATTCAGTTCATATCCGTCTACACCTTCCAGCGCCTTTTGTAAAGCTGCGTTGGACATAGCACAGTTGATCCCATTGAGCGTTACAAAGAAATCAGGATTTGGTTGATCCTTATCGGCAGAGTATTCCAGTTCTACCACCGTTCCGCCCTCAGCAGGCTTGCATGGCTCTGTCCCGGCATTTACGATTGCAACATCCATTTCCTGATCGTCTTTGGAAAATTCCCCATAAATACGCTCGCCGGGTTGCAGAGAAACCTCTGCCGCATCATATTCTTCCGTTTCCAAACTCCATCCGGCTTGTATCAGCTGGGAAGTTTCCAAAGGAAGCGTGTAGTAAGTACCATCCAGTACGAACTCAGGTGTCCCGTCATTTTTCAGCTGAGACAGAATGGCCTCATCCGTACAGCCTTTATCGCTGCCCGCAGCTACCGGAGCTGATGTCTGAGGTTTTGAGCCGCATCCGGCCAGCATACTGCATACCAGCACACATCCTATTAGTAAAGCAATCCATTGTTTTTTCATAAGCGTAAATCCTTTCTGCGATTCTATCAATTTTGTTTTATGTATGAACAACTCATATCCTATATAAAGGTGGATTATGCTCCAATCAGCGTCATGACCACATAGAGTACAATCAGCAGGAGCGCAAGACACATTGCACAGAAAACGGCAATCGTCGTTTTGACCCTGTGCCGTTCCTTTAATGTCAGAACCATCATTGCAAGTACATCAAAGGAAAAGAAGAACTGGCAGATTCCAGCTAAAACCGCCAACCATTTCGGATGTATGCCGTCTTTGCATGACTTTATCAGATAAGCGATAGCATAGGGAGCTGCCCCTAATAGAATCCCGTATCCAAAAATCAAAAAAACAATGGTTACCAGTCCAAACAACGCCATCAGCGGCAATGGGAAGAATGCCATCAGCGTTACATATACGGTGATGCTCCCTCCGATCAGGTAGAACGGGATCAGTCCATACTTGATGATCAAAGTGCAGTTCAGCAATGTCTTTCTCGACCACTTTCTTCCTACGGTCAGCACAACAATCAAATTGACGATTCCCATGATAAAGGGCAGAAGGATGGATAATATCTGCAATTTGATCGCATTGTCAAAACAGCCTGCCAAAAGGAAGAATGTATAAGACACAATTACATAGAGTACCGGGAGGATATAAGTCATTTAACAACCTCCTTTCTGCGCCGGATCAACCAGAGAATCAGCCAGATCAAGCAGACTGGGAATGAGAACAAGCCCAAAATAAAAAGTCCGGCTCCAACCGATCCGAGTATTGAGTCCCCGGTGGCTATATTGCTGATGATTCCGAACAGTGCCAGACCAACACTGAAAGAGAGCCAGCAAAAGAAAGCATATTTACTCTCTTTGGCGCTTGCGGGTACTCTTGATTCTCCCTTTTTGTTTCCAAGCTGGGTTTTTAGCTGTTCGCTTAGAAGTCGTTCCTGTTCCTCTAATTTGGTGTCTCCGATCGCCCTTGCGTAATCTCCCCGAAGCAGGTGATACCCTATTTTATCCTGCGTATTTTTTGCTCGATGCAAAAACTGCTCCAAAGTTTCTTCTGCTTCTGTCCAGCGCTGTTGTTCCAGCAGAGCGGAGAACCAGTTCGCTGTAATGATATTTTTGGAATGTTTGCTGAATGCCCAGGGACGCCAGCGATCCAATCCCTGTTTCAAATTCTCAAGATTATGGTCGCTTTGATACGCCACCACATAGGGGTTAAGTTTCTTTGCCAGCCAGTGTTCATATTTGCAATATGCGAAAAAGCATAGAGCAAGCAGCGCAAGAAACACTACAACAGCAATCCACATAGTCTCGTAAGAAAAAAAGTGATCATAAATCAGGCACGCAGCTCCAGAGAGAGCCGCAATGCTGAAAATTGGCCATGGATTTCTCATAATAGCAATATCTCCAATCATCTGTTTGAATAAAGATTCCGATATGGTTAAATTGTCATATCTATATGCAAACATTATAGCATTTGCATCATCTTTCGTCATCATTTTTCTAGATAAGGTACAATAATTTTCGCAAATTGAAAAGCAAACAAAAGAAGACATGGTTTGCAGCCCTCTGGTAGAATGAAGTCGCGACACACCATTCTGAAAGGAGCGAGCAAACCATGCCTGAAAAGATTGTACAGCTGAATGAGGAAGTAATCAAGGGGCAGCTCAAGGAACTTGTGCGTGGCAGCGTAGAGGAGACACTCAACAAGCTGCTGGAGGCCGAGGCAGAGAAGCTGACCCAGGCTGCCCGGTACGAGCGTAATGAGCAGCGCCAGGGGTACCGGAGCGGCCACTACAACCGGAATCTCACCACTACATCCGGGGACGTTACCCTGAAGGTGCCCAAGCTCAAGGGGATCTCCTTTGAGACCGCCATCATTGAGCGGTATCGCCGCCGGGAGAGCAGTGTAGAAGAAGCTCTCATTGAGATGTACCTGGCAGGCGTATCCGTCCGACGTGTGGAGGATATTACTGAGGCTCTGTGGGGCAGCAAGGTGTCTCCGGCCACCATCAGTGAGCTGAACAAGAAAGCGTATGTCCACATTGAAGACTGGCGGAACCGCCCTCTGCAAGGCGGGCGCTATCCGTATGTCTATGTGGATGGGATCTACCTGCGCCGAAATTGGGGCGGAGAGTTTGAAAATGTGGCCATTCTGGTGGCGATTGCAGTGAATGAGGACGGATACCGTGAGGTTCTTGGTGCCGCCGAGGGGATGAAAGAGGACAAGTCCAGCTGGGTCAGCTTCTTCCAGTGGCTGCGCGGCCGCGGCCTGGACGGGGTTAAACTGGTGGTTGGAGACAAATGCCTTGGTATGCTGGAAGCTGTGGGAGAAGTATTCCCAGAGGCCAAGTACCAGCGGTGTACTGTGCACTTCTACCGCAATGTGTTCTCCGTAACGCCTCGCTCCAAGGTGAAGCTGGTGGCAAAGATGCTCAAAGCGATCCATGCTCAGGAGAGCAAGAAAGCTGCCCGGGAGAAAGCCAAAGCCGTGGTGGAGCAACTGCGCTCTATGAAGTTGAAAGAGGCCGCCAAGAAGGTGGAGGATGGCATTGAGGAAACGCTGACTTACTGCGATTTTCCCAGCGAACACTGGACTCGCATCCGTACCAATAACGTCATTGAACGGCTCAACCGGGAGATCCGCCGCCGCACTCGTGTAGTGGGCAGTTTCCCAGACGGCAACTCCGCCCTCATGCTGGTCTGCGCCCGGCTGCGCCATGTGGCCGGCACCCAGTGGGGCAACAAGAAGTACATGAACATGAAGCACCTGGAGGCTGCCCTTGAGGACGCCTCCATTGCTGGCTGACTTCTCTCATGCCAGGGCCTGCAAACCATTTTGCGAAAATTCCTTGACACTACCTTTTTCTACTGTTTGACTGGGAATTTAATGGTAAACAAATTGTGAATATATCTATTGCAATTTTACAAAAAGAAAAGCCTCATCCCTCGCTGATTGAGAGATGAGGCGAAATGATTATGCTGTAATCTCCGGGATTTCTCCGACAAAGTTATAAACGATTCTGACTTCCTGCACTTTCTGTCCGTCAATCTTCTTGACTTCGCCCACCAAAATTTTGCTGATGAGCCGGTTCAGCACCGCTTCATCCAGTTCTTCAATGGCTGCATAGCGCCGGATTTCTTTGATGAAGGTGCGGACTTCATTTTCCTGTTCGTCAGAGTGGCGCATCATCAACAGTAGGTCTTGCAGGCGCTTCTGGTTGGCTTCCTGCTCTTGTTCCAGTGTTGCTGTCAGCTTCATAAAACGCTGCTCAGTCAGGATTCCTTTTGCCTTATCGGTATATAGGCTCAGGAACATCTCATCAATTTCACGATTCCTGCTTTCCAGTCGTTGACATTCCTTCTGTGTCTGGGAGGCATCCAGAAGATACCGGCGCTCCATCCGGCTGCTCAACCGCTGATAAAAAGCATCGGCATCTTTGAGCGCAGTCTTTGCCAGTTCCTGAATATCTTTCAGCACAAGGTTGTATAAATCTCTGGCTTCGATCTTGTGGCTGGTACAGGCGTTCTTGCCCAGCCTGTTGTAGGTTTGGCAGATATAATACGCCTTATCAATCGGTTCCCGCTGTTCGCCGGTAAAACGGTTCTTTCCGGTTCTGCCAACCTTTTCATACCGCACCTGCATGGACTTTCCGCAAGTCGCACAATAAATGATACCGTGGAACAGGTTATAAAAGGGGCAGGAGTTGCCCTTCATAATGGTTGGTCTGCGGTCAATGGTTTCCTGCACCTGCTCCCATTCTTCCGGGGAGATGATTGCTTCATGGCAATCCTCGATAATTTCCCAGTCCTCACGAGGGATAATGTCATAGGTGTTGGAGCGAATCCCTTTCTGATGTGTCCGGCAGACCAGATGTGCGCCCTTATAAAAGGGATTCCGCAGGATATGGCTGATTCTTGCACTTCCCCATGAATAGTAATTTACATCACATTCTGTGTTGCTTTTTACTCTGGTGATCGGGACTTTATCATCCATGAGCTGCTTTGCAATCCGCATACATCCCCAGCCATCCAGCGCCATATCATAGATTTTTCGGATTACCGGTGCTGTCTCAGGGTCACGGATCAAATGTCCCTTATCCTCCGGGTCACGCATCAAACCGAGGGGCGGCTGCCCACCACAAAACTTCCCCTGCCGGGAACGGGTCATACGCCCTGCCAGCACCTTTTTAGAAATATCCCGGCTGTACATATCGTTCAGGATATTCTTAAACGGCGTAATGTCCATTTCCTGACGGGTCAGGCTGTCCACTCCGTCTGTAATGGCAATATAGCGTACATTGTGTTTTGGGAAAAAGATTTCGATATAGCTGCCAGCTTCGATATAATTCCTGCCCAGTCTGGACAGGTCTTTGGTGATAACGCAGCCGATCTTTCCCGCCTCAATATCGGCAATCATGCGCTGAAAAGAAGGGCGGTTGAAATTGCGGCCTGTATAACCGTCATCCACATAATACTCATACTGGAACATTCCGTTTTTTTCGGCAAAGTCCCGGAGCATAAGTTTCTGGTTGCTGATGCTCATGCTCTCATTATCGCCGCCATCCTCCAGAGAGATACGGCAATAAAGGGCTGTGATTTTCTGATTAACTTGTTTTTTCCTGCTCATAGTGTTCTCCTTCTATGAACAGGGACACGATACCATTATAATACCATGTCCCTGTCCATGATTCAACTGCTTTACGCCGCTTTCTGTGCCATTTCCCGATGCTCCAACCATTCCTCGAAGTGTTCGCAGGTCTGACGCTCGATCAGCTGCTCAAAGGCTTCCCGCATGGTTTTGTCCCCAGAAAACTCACGAACCACTACAAACTGGACTTTTTTATTCTGCTTCTTGTTTTTCTCCATAGGCTACCTCCATAGAATAGGGGATCAGACGGTGGCTGCGGCAACGAAGTCCGGCAACGGACATCAAAAAACCTGTAAACTATCGTCTGACCCTGATTTCTTACTTTTCAAATTTTTTTATAAAATCTCGTTGCTTTCGTTGCCGAAAACATAGATAGATCATAAAAAGCCTTTACTTGCGGGCTTTTTCTATATCAAAACCATAAATTTATCAGCAACGAACCCGGCAACCAACCGGCAACCATCCCGGCAACAGACCGTCCTTGTCAGGCGATCCACTCCTGCGGAAGTTCCAGCTGACGGCATTCTTCTTCACTCAGTTCTACAAATCCACCTTCGTTGCTGGGTAGTTCGTTGCCGGAAGTGTCCCGTTCCCAGCCCTTTTGTCTGCCATATCCGGCAAACATCCGGGGATTGGAAAAAGGCTTCCAACCGGTCACGACCGTGTTCATGATCTCATTGATATTGTGGAGCTGCCACCGCTTCGGCTCATCAAAGGTATGTCCCAGAGCCTCCTTGAACAGCTGTTTTGAGCAGACCATGTTTCCGGTGTAGTGTTCCAGAAATCCCTGTATCTGTCCGGCTTCGGTGTCCTCCGGCATGAAGTCTTTCTGTACCTCCACCAGTTGACGCTGGATGGACTTGCTGAATTTCATGGAATATTTGCCGCTGTGGTAAATGCTCATAGCTTCTGCCCATACCTGCAACAGATACGCTCTGGAAGCGTCCTCGTCCTCCAAAATGTGAACCTCTGCATTCTCCGGGTAAATCATGATTGGGAGAAAGCGCCGGTTCCCGGCTCGATCCAGCGGCAGAAAGTCCAGCGTATTCGAGGAACCACCGAACACACACTGCCGAAGCCGGTCTTTAGGCTGAGATTCATAAGGTGTCCGGTAGGTTTCCTTCTGTCGGCTAATAAAGGAACGGATTTCTTCAATGCTCTTTGCGCTGCTGGTGGCAAGCATCTCTGACATCTCAATGATCCAGTGCCCTTGCAGCTTTTGGAATACCCGGTCGTCATCCAACTTTTTCAGGTCATCAGAGAACCATTCGTCCCGGATCGCCAGCAGTCGGAAGAAGGTGGACTTCCCGGCACCCTGACCGCCCACCAAACAAAGCATTTCCTCATATTTGGAACCGGGACGGAATACCCGGCGTATAGCACCCAGCAGGAAATGTTTCAGCATTTCTTCCACATAGTCACTTTCATCAGCACCAAGAAAATGGTGCAGACAGGATCGGATGCGTGGTGTACCGTCCCAGACAAGGCTGTTCAGTACATCCTGAATTGGATGGTAACAATTTTCGTTTGCTACGATAGAAAGGGCAGCCGTGATCTTTTTCTCACTGGTCAGCTCATAGTTTCTCTCAAAATAGAGGAGAAGATATTTCACATCAGTATCCGTCAGAGCGCTGGTATTCCTGCGCCAGCCCAAGTCCTGTACAATGTCTACCCGGTCTGTCAGGAGATTAAGCCGGATGGCATCCCGCAGGAGTGGATCGCAGCAGAACACAATCCGGCAGTTGTCGATGGTGTTGGCTGTTTTTCCCTTGTCGGTAACAGAAAGGCTCTGCCGCACCTCATCAACGCTCTGTTCCGGCGCTATGGCTTCGGCTGCGCTCATCACAGCCTGCTGGGTGGCTGGCGATAAACTCTGATATTCGCTGTTCAATTTTCCTCACCTCTTTTCCATACTCAGCAACTACAAAAGCTCGTTCTTCTATGCTGTCAGACAGAAGAAGATCCAACAGATATTCGATATATGGCTGCCTGTGCAGAGCCTCCACAAACAAAGGATTCCAGTCATCCTCCGGTTGTTTGGGCGCATATTCTTCTTTCCATCGTTCCAGCAAACGCAGGTAGTCGCACAGCACCCGAAAACATTTCTGCTCTGCCTGCCGGTATCGCATTTCCTCGCTGATTTTTCTTTTGATTACTCTCTTTTGTGGCGGATCGTGGCCTTTGCGGTCAAAGCTGATTGAGAAGTCCTCTGCCAGCTTTAAGGCAGCTTCTTTACTGCTTAGTCCAAAAAGACGGGAAGTGAAATCAATCACATCTCCATCTGCCTGACAGGCAAAACAATGGAACCGTCTGTCCACCTTCATGCTGGGATGCCTGTCATCGTGAAACGGGCAACAAGCCATCCCGTTGCGTCCTACTGAAATTCCATAAACCAAAGCAGCCTGCCTTGTGGTAACAGACTGTTTTACTGCTTCAAATACATTCGTTTCTTCCACCTCCAAACAATGCAAAAGGCATCCGGTTTCCATAGAAAATCAGATGCCTCACAATTCCATATCCTGTTTTCTTGTTGGAGCAATCCGTCCTTCACGCTCCCAGCGCTCCCGGTTCTCCCGATCAGCGTCCAGTTTGCCTTGTGCCAGCTTCTCCTTAATGGATTTTCTGGCTTTATTTTTGATCTGCTCTTTGCCAGCCTGTTTGACCTCCGGTTTTAACAGCACCGCCTGTACCTTTTTGAGAACTTTTTCAGCAGACTGCTGTAATTTTTCTCGCACCCTACTCAGCAGAGTGTTCGCTATCTTCACAACTTCTGGCGAATTTTTGGCATTGGGCGATACCACGCTCTTTCGATATTTTTCAATTACTTCCATATCTTCAAGCTGGGTTTGTTCCCGAACCTTGTCGGTCACAACCTCCACCGCCTTGTCATAGGCTGCACCAGAAACATCTTCCAGTAAGGTTTCTACATCCTCAATTTTTAGCGTCAGTTCCTCCAGCTTTTGCTCCTGTGTCGCCAGCTGCTCCTTCTGCTTCATCAGGATATAATCCTGCTTTTCCAAATAGTCACGCCCACCATAGGACGGCTCCTGTTCCAGATGCAGCCCATGCCGTTTGGCAATGTCAAATAAGATTGTCCGACAGACTGCATCAAAAGTCTGTTTCCGGTTATTGTGCTTTCCTTTTGGCTGTTCCGGTTTAGGGAGAGGGATACCCAGTTCCTCCAACGCCTTTTCCTGCTGGGGGCACAGCTCTCCATACCGATTTTCACAGTCAAATACATGGCGCTCATGGATGTGCGGAGTCCCTTCATCCAGATGGAGCGCCCAGTCTAAAATGTGGATATGAGAACCGAAACGGTTTTCAAATTCCTCATAAAATTCACTGACAATGAGCGCTAAAGTCTCCGGCGGAACGGATTCTTCCATAGTGCCGATCTGGTAGATGCTTTCTTCTGGACAGGTCTTGTTATTTTTCAAAAGATCATCCACAGTGCGATTGCGCTCAATGTGCCGGGTTTTCTCGTTCCGGGCGTTCTGAGCATTGACATGGTCGGCATAATGCTCGTAGTAATACATCCGTTCAATTTCCTCAAAGCTGAAATCCGGCTGCTCTGGGTTTTCCCGAAAGTCGTGGGTGGTAAAGCCCCGGTAACAGTCCCAGTACACATTTTGTCTGGCACGCTCAGCGTCAATGTGTTCGCTGTTTTCTACATCGAACCGACGGTCATTGTGCCGGGGATTGTAAGTGCCATGCTTCCCAGATCGTCCATTGTGTCTTGTTAATTTCAAACATTTTTCCTCCTTCCTGCAAAGATGTTCCGGGCTGGGGAGGGCGGCAAAGCCGCCAGACCTGCGAAGTTTTGCGTCAGGTAATACCCAGTACAAGTTGACGCAGGCATCAACTTTCCCTGGGCAAGGCGTTTCACCCTTGACCCGATGAGGCTGGCTGCCCTCAACCCGCCAATGGGCGTTGCCCCTTGACCCCAGCAGTGCGCTGCCGCCCCTGCACCCCGGCACAAAGGGCTGGCTGCCCTCTGTACTCCCGCACCGGCGAAGCTGGCCTTCACCGCAGAAGCGGTTTTTGCCAGTTTCACCGGCTCCGTATCCGCACATTTGCGCCCATAGGCGAGAAGTGGATACAGAATACGCCTGCGGAAATTGCCGATCAAAACAACGGGTGCAGACCCGATATTTTTTCGTAAATCGCCCTCATTTTAAGCGATTTTTTCTTCTGTCTGTATGACCTGAAAGCCATGCTCTTTTGCGTACTCCCTTGCAGCTGCCAGCCGTTCTTCGCTGTACGGCGGCACCAGCCGGATCGAAAGTCGGGACTTGTCCAGTACATAGGTCACGCTACCTTCCGGCGTACTGCGTTCCAAGCGGCACAGCAGAGGGTACTTCCGGCTGAAATCCTCCAGTCTGCGTTTCAAGCTGGCATTGAAGGTGTAGATACTGGCAATCGTCTCGCCCTCATTCCAGTTGATGATGGTTTCTTTTTCATATTTAGACAGCTTCCTCATACAGTTCCTCCTCATAATCGGTGTTTGCTTTCAGCGCACGCAGACTGCGTCTAATCCGGCGGTATTCGTCCATCTCCATACGCAGATGATGGTAAAAGGCTTCGTACCACCTTTCCTCTGTCTCTGTCTCAATTTTACGAGCAAGATGAAGCATCTGGCTTTTCGCCTCCGGGTCAACAGTCAATGCTGTCAGCCATTTCAGCCTTGTCACTGTGTTGTGATGGCTGGGGCAGGCGTAAGCGTAAAGAATTTTCTTTTCCTTCATATTCAGTTTCATAATGATCTACCTCCATTCATTTGATGCGGTATGTTCCGCATCGTTTATTTTTCTGTCTGCCGGTCTGTCTGCAAAATATTCCTGCCCGGATTCTCTCCCAGCGTATTGTCCTCTTTGGTGCGCTCTTATCGTGGCGTCACTTCCCCGGAGGTCATCCTCCTTGCAGCCGGTCATTCATTTTTCAAGGTTCTATGTCTCCTGACAAGAACCAGTTTACCGAAAAAAGAGGGCTGCTCCCGTATGTCCAAGACGCAGGAAAAACACATGAAAACCGCATATTTCCACGCTCTCGGAAATGTGCTATAATGAAAAACAAAAACCGTTGGCAAGGAGGTGCTTTGATGTACACAAAACTGTCAATCCCGGAACGGCTCAAAGACCTGCGAGTGGTGGATAAGCACCTGACGCTGGAACAGCTGGCAGAACAGACCGGCCTGTCTAAGTCGGCACTGGGGAAATATGAGAGCGATGACTACAAAGACATCAGCCCATTTGCGATTGCGACACTGGCAAAGTTTTACGGAGTGTCCACTGATTATCTGATGGGCGTGTCAGAAAATAAAAATCACCCAAACACGGAGCTTCAAGCTCTGCATCTGAGTGACGCTATGGTGGAACTTTTGAGCAGCGGAAAGATCAACAACCGCCTGCTTTGTGAACTGGCGACTCATCCAAATTTTTTGCGGCTGATGGTTGATATGGAAATCTTTATTGACCAGATCGCTGATATGCGAGTGAACCAGATGAATCTGATTCTGGAAGCTACCCGGCAGACCATTCTTAAAGAACACGCACCCGGAGAAAATGATCTGTATATGCGGACGCTGGAATTGGGTCAGGTACAGGAGAACGATTTTTACAGTCATATCCTTCATGATGATCTGGACAGCATTGTCCGGGATATACGGGAAGCTCATTTGAAAGACAAGACCACAGCTGACCCACAGCCAACACTGGATGAGGTCAAAGAGAATTTTGAACAGGCCATACAGATGGGAAACGACACAGAAGCTATGATCCATGAGTTCTGTGATAAAATGCAGATTCCTTTTGAAAAAATTTCATCCGAGGACTTTTCGGCTTTTCTGCGGATACTGAGCCTGTCCAAACTGCTTAAAAACCCAAACAATATGCGGGGCAAAGCCAAGCCACAGCCGTATTATATGCCAAAAAAGAAAAAACGCAGGTAGCAAAAAGGCCATCCACTATAAAAGTGAATGGCCTCAGTTTTTCCACCTTCTCAGACGAAAATCATCTCAGACCGAATGACTTCCTCTGCCCGGTGGTGTATGCTGTTCATGTGACCGACCCATGCAAGCTGGTCTTTTGCTTTCAATTCCTCCGTGACTCCCTCTGTTTCTTTTATCTGGGCAATGGTACAATCCAGACGGTTCTGTGCCTGCTCATCCAGATCGGCAAGATATGTCCACAGCTTTCCAGACAGAAGTAATTCATTGTACCGGTCGGAACAATACTCTTGCAGATATTCCCTGTGCATCCGTCCCCATCGTCCGATGGGGCGGCTTTCCTCCGGCAGCCGTAAGTCTGGAATATAGTAGTCTCCGACCAGAACATAGTCCAGACCGTTACTGTCATCATGGATATGCTTTTTCAATTTTTCCATAGCGACCTCCTGTTTTCGTTTTCTCCGAATCCAGTTGATCGTGTCCCTGTTCATCTGTTATTCAAGGCAACTGAACTCGTCACCATGAATTATGGCATATCCTTTCCTAATTTCTGATAACTGAGGCCATGGGAAACCTGACTGCCCCGGTTTTCGGACTGGTTATAGAGATCAATGGTCTCTTTCCCCAGCAGCTCCGAAATTTCCTTGAGGGTGGATTTCTCTTTGCCTCCCAAAAACAAGGTGCTGTCACAGTTACCGACAATGGTATCTGCCGCATCCTTGTAGATGGTCTTTAACTGACTCTGCGACTGCAAAATAATAGAAGCCGATATTTCACGGCTTCGGATGGTGGCGATCAGCTTATCAAAGTTCGGTATCTGGCCGATGTTGGCAAACTCGTCCAGGATCAGACGGACATGGACGGGCAGCCGCCCGCCGTAGAAGTCATCCGCCTTATCGCAGAGTAGATTGAAAAGCTGACTATACATGAGGGCGGCCACGAAATTGAAAGTGCTGTCCGTATCCGACAGGATCACAAACAATGCCGTCTTTTGGTCGCCCAGGGTGTCCAGTTCCAGTTCGTCATACTCCATCAGGTCCCGCAGCTCCTTGATATCGAAGGGAGCAAGCCGGGCACCGCAGGAAATCAATATACTTTTGAGTGTTTTGCCAGAGACGAAAAGTCAAGGACTTTTTCATCAAATTCAAAAAGAAGTTACATTTTGCGGACTTCCTCACGGAGCAGACGCTTGATTTTGTCCTCCATCGTCTCTTTTGCGGTCTCGCTGAAATGGACACGGACGATATAGGTTGTCTTGCCGATCTGCTTTCTGACAGTCGGGCAAGTGGCGGTATTGGTTGCGGTATTGTTCATTCAAAATCCTCCTGTAAATGAAAAATGCCCGGTGACTGTTCATCATCGGGCGGTGTCGGTATGAGGGAACAAGGCAAGGCGGCAACATTAAGGTATCTATAAAAACCTTGCCGTCTTTGCCACGCTTGCCTTGTTCCTGTTGTCAGTCTCGGAGATAGCAGACCCATGCTGTGCCGTCTTTCTCGGTCACAAGTCTGTCCCCGATACGGCTCTTTGCCGTTCTCATGGTGCGTGAGGAAATCCCACGCTCATTGACTGCCTTTTCCAGCTCTGCGCTCGGCATACGCTTTCCGTCCGCAAGCAGTTCCAGAATGAGCATTTGCGCCTGTGCGGTCTTGCTCTCGGTCTTAGCGGTGTCCGTCCCGGCAAGAAGCTCGTCAGCGGTAATGTCATAAGCCCCTATCCATTCAAAACCTTTCTCGTCTCCCAGAGAAAAGGCAAGAGACTGACCGGGCGGCGCAAGGGAGCTTTTCTCATGGATAAGTACCCTCGTTGTGGGACTGTCCTTCAGCTTGCCAATAAACAGCAGACTGCGGACTGCCGCCGTAATGTCGATAGACCCCAATCCCCGGTAGGTGCTTTGCGTTCCTGCGGCTTTGTTCAGGTGTCCAATCAGCACGATAGCGCACCCGGTAGCCTGTGCAATGTCTCCCAGACTGCGGAATATCGGGCGCACCTCGTTTGCCCTGTTCATGTCCACATCTGTGCCAAAAAACGCCTGTACCGGGTCAATGATAACCAGCCTTGCGTTGTTTTCCCGGATTGCCCTTGCTATGCGTTCATCGGCAAGGGTCAGCGGCGTGTCTCTATCGTCAATGACAAGCACTTTTTCGAGGTCTGCGTCTGCTTCCATCAATCGGGGCTTGACCGTATCGCCCAGACCGTCCTCGGCGGTTTGATAGATGATGTTGAACGGCTCAAGGGTTTCCATACCGGGCAAGGGCTTTCGGTTGGTGCAAGCCGCCGCAAGACGCATGGCAAAGTAGGTCTTGCCCTCGCCGGGGTTGCCCTGTATGATCGTCAGCTTTCCAAAGGGGATATACGGAAACCATAGCCAATCCACGCTCGTCAGCTCCACATCTGCCATGCGGAGCATGGGGACAGGCTGGGCGGTGGGCAGCTCTCGCAGCGTGATTGTCTCGGCTATGAATTTGCGGCTGGGAATGTCCCCTTGCTGACGGAGAACATCGTTCCAGTCTTTCCTTGCCGGGACAAGGCGAATGACGGCGATCTCGCCGGGAATGGACTGTGCCAGTCGGGTACAGGCTTCGCTTCCTGCGGTGTCGCTGTCAAGGCAGAGGAACACTTTTCGGGTGTCCTTGCGTTCAGAAAGGAAACGGTCAAGGGCTTTGCCCGAAACGCCGCCCAGCGCAAGATAGCTTCGGCTTTGCCAGTCCTGCGGATAAAGGCAGATGAACGATAACAGGTCTATCGGTGCTTCAAAGACAAAGAGATGGTTGCCGTTTCCCTCATAGCGGAACGGATAGGACTTGTCAGACCCGGCAATGTCCTGTCTGAATGAGTCTGCCGTTCCTCGCACATGGGCGTATCTCGGCGTACCGCTTCGGTCTCTGCCGACAAACACAACATTGTGCCGCTTTGCGTCCTCGTAAATATCCCCGGAAAGAAGAAAAGCCTCAACCAGTTTCGGGTTGAGACCTCGGCTTTCTGTGAGATATTGGATTGCTCTGTCGGCTGTTCGGTTGTGCAAGGGCAAGTGGAACGCTGTGGGCGGTGCTGTGGTGGCTTCGGTCTGTCCCTCGCCGTTTTCGCCTGTCAACATCTGGACGGCTTCGGGAAAGGACTTGCCGTAAAACTCTATGACAAAATCAATGGGATAGCCGCCCTTGCTCTGGCTGTGGCGAAACCACTTGTTTCCCCGGACGGTCAGGCTGTCATGTTCTTTCCAGCGGTATTCTCGTCCGCTTTTGATAAGCGTCTCTCCCTGTGTGCGGAGAAAATCTTCCAGACTGACGGCGTTTGCCCGGTCAATCTGTGCTTGGGTATAATTCATCGGGATAGTTCCTCCTTTTTGTGTCGTGTTTGGGGTCGATTTTGGAGCATTTGTTCCTCTGTGCGCTCGTTAAATCGGGCGGCAGTATCTACGCATGACTTGACCTTCCAAAGGCGGTGTAAATCGTCTCTGACAGCCTTAAACTCGCCATAGGTGGTTTCGTGCGCCTGTTCCAGCTCGTCATACTCGTCGGACAGCTTTTTCATATCCACCTTGCCATCTGGGAACTCCCCGGTCAGCTTTCGTCTGGCGGCGTAGAACTGTTTCAGTTCCGCTTCATGCTCTGCCTTGTACTTGGCTCTGGGCTTCTCAAACTTGATTTTCTGCAAACCGTCATAGACAGGCTTCAAGCTCTGGAAAGCAGCGGAGCTGTCATAGAGCTGCTTAATTGCTTTCATTCGGGCGGTCTGTTCGTCCAGCGTTTTCTTCAAGCTCTCTGTGGCAGCACTGTGTTCGCTGACACGGCTTTCCAAATCTTCAAGGGAGTAAATGCCGTTTGCCCGGAGATAATTGAAAGTCTCGTTCATCTCCTTTAGATTGCTGACCTTGCCTTTCTGCGAATACGCCCCGGCTCTGCGGCTGGTGTAATAGGCGTTCAGCAGAGAAACAAGGTTGGGTGCCTGCGGCTTGGCAAGCTCCGCTTTTGCTTCGGCAATCCAATCGAACAGGAGAGCGATTTTCTTCTTGATGTCCCGGATAACGGCATTGGTTGCCTTGATCCAGCGGTTGAACTCGCCCTTTTCGGTGCGTATGCCTTTCTTCTCCATCGCCCGGACGGTTGCGCCCTCATGGACGGTGGGAAGAAGCTCCACGCCCTGACGCTCATAGCTTCGGTGGTCGATGCGAACATCAAGCCCTTTCTCTGCAAACTTGGCGTTGCATAGTTCCGCCCATGCTTCACGCCAATGTTCCAGCGTTTCGGGACTGCCCCAGTCGGTAGTGGGAACGGCATTGAAAACATACTCGCCGTTCTGGTCTCTGATACGATTTCCGTCCTCGTCCAGCTCGTACACTCGTCGTTGCTTTAGCCCCCATTTACCGTCCTGCTCGATGGGGCGGATGGGACAAAGCACATGGAAGTGTGGGTTTGGTATGCCGCCGTCCTCCCGGTCTGGCTGGTGTACGGCGAAGTCAACCACCATGCCACGGCTCACAAAGTTCTCCAATAAAAATCGCCTTGCAAGAGCGATGTTTTCCTCAAGGGAAAATTCATTCTGCAAGGCAATGTCAAAGCTGTATGCAAGCTGGGCGTTCTTTCCACGCTCGGCTTTTTCCACGGCGTTCCATAGGGTCTGGCGGTCTGCGTATTCTGGCGGTGCATGGGACGGCAAGAGAATGTCAGAGCAGATCACGCCGCCCTTGCGGGTGTAGTCGCTGTATTCGCCGTAATACTCGCTATACAATCGCTCCCCGGCTCGGTAGGCAGCAGAAGCGATAGCGGACTGTCCTGCGCTTCGCTTAGTCTGCGTGACACTCAGATGAAATAGTGCCATCGGCTTTCAACTCCTTTCCTCCGTTCGCTTTGTTGATGTGGGTAATCGCCATGTGACGGACGGCTCGCTGGACTTCGGACAGAGAAAAGATGTGTTCCATCAGCTCTGTCATTTCGGTGCGTGTGAGATCTTTGACCTCCGGGGCAAGGCTCTCAATCGTGCCGCCCAGATTGCAAAGGCGGTGGGTGCGTTTCTTGCGTTCGCCTTTCTCATAGTGTTTCTTCCTCTGTTCCAATCTTTGGAGTTTGTGCTGTTCCTGAAGAAGCTGTGCTTCGGCTCGCTCTTTTTCGGCTCTAAGCTGTTCAAGGGTTTTCGGTTTTGTCATTGTGCTTGACCTCCTTTTTTGATAATGGGTATAAAAAAAGACCGCTGACTTTGTGCGCACACGGCGCAGGTCAACGGTCTGATTTTCGGTGTTCGTTATGTTCTAAAATCAATTCTTTGGAAGATGGTGTTTCTCAATCTCTAATGTTATGAGGGTAGCAGTCATTAGATAGAGGACGGCGATGACACATTCCAAAACAAGCGAATTGATAGGGAGAGGATAAAAATGTACTAACGCACTTACCAATAGTCTAATCGGGAAATATGTGCCTAACCATGCGGAGACTTTGTAAAAACGCTTGCGGAATTGCAATGTTCTCTCATTCTGCTCATTTGCCTTTTTTTGATATGCGTATTCAAAGCCTCCAACCATGGCAATAAAAGGAATAAAACTCAAGACACCAAAGAAAATGTTTTGCAGGATAACTACGGACATGAATTGAATTATCAACACCATCACTTCAAGAGTGATTAGAAAAATCATGATCTGGTGGATGCCGTCCGTTTTGACTTCCTTAACCTTCGGCAGGTCATTGTCGCTTTGGTATTCATCATTTAGCAAGTAGTCTGTTGTAACCTGAAACAGCCTACTGAGTTGAAGAATGTTTGTTGCATCTGGCATAGCTGTTCCCATTTCCCAACGGGAAATGGCTTGCCTTGATACTCCCAACTTATCAGCTAACTCTTCCTGTGACATTCCATTGGACTTTCTCAACCTGACAATTTTATCTGATAATTTCATAATGAAATCCTCCTTTGATTTGGTGATTTCATTATAACAGAGAACGCTTTCAGTCACCACCACTTCAAGTTTACAATTCCGCAACATAACTTTACGCTGTGTTTTGACTTGCTGGCGGCGAACGGTTTGTCAAAACCGTTTGCGGACAGCAAGTACACAAGGGATAGCCTCATTAGCGGCGCAAGGGGGTGTAGCCACCTTGACGGAACGAAGTGACGAAACATTCTCGGTCATGCAGCTTTTTTCTGCTGACAGAGAATGAAGCTCCGCAGGACGCACGATACTCCCGATAGGAGAGTATAGAAGTGCGCCCTTAGAGTTCTAAGGGTATTTTTAGATAATTGGGAATGTTTCTTTGTCAAACTGCGTAACATTGAACACGATACGCCACTCGACATCATCACCAACCGGTTCAAAGTGCAGAGCAGAACAAGCAGCATGAAGTTTTTCTTGTGAATTTGTTCCATATATAACTGCTGTCGGACCATCTGCACCACCAATAACACCAACAACAAAACAGGAACTACTGCCAACTGGACGGAACGAATGATCGTCTGGTGTAACTTCTATCGGTCTATCGCCTTCATCACAGTCAAAAACCGAAATGTTCTCCATCGGTTCAGGGGTAAGTGTATAACTCATGGCAATATAATGTGTCGGATAAATCCAGCGATCAGAACCAAAACTATTTTGAGGAACTGTCTGCTGTTCTATTTCCTGCACGGTCAGTGTATGGGTTATTCCGCTAACAGGATGGGAAAACATAAATGAATCTCCGGGTGCGTGAACTTTGAAATGTGAGCCTGGAACTTGTCCTGGTTGCTGCTCCATTGTAAGAAAAAGTTTATTGATTTCAGGGTGATGCTTGGTTCCCCAAGGAAATACGTCTCTGCATATGACCCAGCCATAAGTACTATCCAGCCCATAATGGTCGATTGCCCATTTTGCTTCCAACTCATTGATAACGCCATCTGGCAGACAAGGATTAAAGCTCACAGCGCAGCCATGGGTTGTCTGTAATATTTTCTCGTTTAACTTCAGGCAAGGTTTGAAGTTAAAACAAAGTGGGTTTTCCCATTCCATCTGCATCTGTTGCTCACGGGTAAAATTTTCACATGAGTCATTTTCCCAGTCCAGATTCCATTTTTTCATGAAGTCACGGATGCTTTCTGAATCAACTCGCATACAAAAATCAACGACAAGTCCTTTGCTACATGAATAAGCTGCCGGAATTACCCAATGATATCCAGCCCAATCGAATTGTTTATCCAGCTTGATCTCTTTTCCGGCACGGTCTTTACCTCGATGTCCCCAGAAATCTCCATCAAAGTAGACCTTCCATTCAGGGGCAACCAATTCTGCCTCTGAAGTCATATCATTATCGTAATAATCTTCTGTGTATTTAATCTGACTGTAATCAAAGGAAGATTGCAGGTTTTTGATATATGTCCACGGTTGTTCCATAGGCAACAAATTCATCTTCTCTGAAATTTCCGATAAAGTTTGCTGTTGTTCCTGGGTTGTAGGGTTTTCATTGAGAAAGGCTTCAAACTGTGCTTCGTTCCACATCCACGCTTGTTCCACTGCCGCCACATCACCACAAGCCAGTATAAGCCGCAGAAAGTCGGTAAAATTTTCAGCTACTGGATGAACATAATCAGGAGAAGTATTCATGGGGCTGACAGAGAAAACCATCTCTCCAAATCCACGAATGAAACAGAAGTGGATACCATCTATCCCTGCCCATCCAAAAACCGATGCCCCTTTTGGGGTACAAAAATAATTTGTATTATCCTCACGGAGTTCAACTCCCACAGGACTTAAATCGACACCCCGCTGTAAAAATTTTTTCAAAATTCTATTCATTAAGCATCCCCCCATAAAATTAGTGCTATCACGCTCTTTATTGTAGTAAATTTTATCACAAGAGTGTGAATAAATCTACTGGCGAATGCTGAAACCGCCCGAACAGTTTCTTTCTGCTCAGGCGGCTTTCTTCATCTATTTTTCTTTCTTCTGCTGCACTTGTTCATGGGCTTCCTGCTGAACATCAGCCCAGCGGAAAAGCCATACTTGAAGTGACTTTCACTTTCTTCACATTGGGCGATTGCTGTCTGCGCCCGGAGTTCCTGCACCAGCTCATAGTCCTCTTTGCTGAGCCGCTGGGACAATTGCTCCATGAGCTTTTCACAGGCTATGACTGCCTTTCGGTGTTCCGGTGATGTAGGTACAACTGTCTCGCAGGGATAAAACTCCCCATTATACATGGCTTCCAAAATCATAGCTTTACCTCTCTCAACAGTAGATTAGTTCCGTCTTGATGATTTCCTCTGCCCGGCAGCGGATGGAGTTCATTGACTGCACCCATAACATCTGATTTTCCGCTTTCATGGCTTCGGTCACGCCCTCGGCTTTCATCATCTGCCGGATAATCAAGTCCAGCCTGTCTGCCGCCTGCTCGTTCAGATCGGCAACGACGGTGTGGAGCCTGCCGGACAAAATTAGCTCGTTGTAAAGCATGGGACGGTGCAATTTCAGATAGGACTGGTGCAAGCGTCCCCAATGCCCAATAGGTCGGCGTTCCTCCGGCAGCTTCAAGTCCGGCACATAGTAGTCGCCCACCAACACATAGTCCATACCGTTCTCATGGATTCTCGGTTTCAACTCTTTCATAAAATCACGCTCCCTTTCTCGGTCCCAGCTGCGGCAAACTGCTCACCGGAATAAATACCCCTCTGGCAATATCCTCGGTGCGGATTGCCTGTTTTCTGGCTTCAATCTTCGCTTTTTTCTTGGCTTTCGTGCGCTCCTCATACTCTTTCTGTTTACCATTGGCTTTCCGCTTCAAGTAGTTCTGGTGGAGCCTGTCCTTGCGTTCCTCACGCTTGCGGATTTCCTCTAATTCTTCCGGGGTCAGCTCCACTTCGCCAAATGCCGGGGGAACGAACCTGCCTACAAAATTGAAGTAAATCTCGACCTCCTGTGTGGTCTGTATACTGCCTTTACGGTCACGCTCATGCACAAGGATTTTCTCGATAAACTCGTTGAGCATGGCAATGGTCAGCTTGTCGAAGTTCTCATACTTATCAATCAGAGCGATAAAACGGTCAGCGTCCTTTTCGTGCTTCTCATAGCTCTTGACAGCCTTTTCCAGAACAGAGATTTCGGCGGTAAGCTCGGTCTGCTCCTTTTCATATTGAGCGTCCAGAGTGGCATATCTGCTGTCAGACAGCTTGCCTAAAATGTTGTCCTCATAGATTTTGCAGAGCAGGACTTCCAGCTCGGAAACTCTCTGCTTGGCGGTGGCAAGGCGTGACCGCTGTTTCTTAACCTCTGCTGTCTGCTGGCTGGACTGCGCTTCCTGTACCACACGGACAAACTCGGCTCGGTCATGCTTGGCATATTCTGCAATGGCTTTGAGCATTTCTGAAACAAGGGACAGTACCACATCTTCATTGATACGGTGCTGTGTCGTGCAGAGCTTTCCAACTGGGACTTTGCTGTATTGGGAGCAGGTATATTGAGAAATACGCTTGCCGTTGTTGGTACGGTGGACATACATCTTGCCGCCGCAATCGGCGCAATAGAGCAAGCCCGTGAGGGGAGCTGCTTCGCCCCAGCCGTCTGGGTAGCGTCTGACATTCCCACGGATTTTCTGCACAAGGTCAAAGGTCTGCTGGTCAATGATAGCTTCATGGGTATTCTCGAAAATCGTCCATTCGTCCTCCGGGACATAATGGCTTTTCTTGTCCTTGAAGTGCTTTCGAGTCTTGAAGTTGATGGTGTGTCCCAGATATTCACGCTTTTCAAGAATGTTGCAGATGGTGGAAGAACCCCAGCCGTACACATCTTTGAAGGTCTTATTTTTGTTCACGCCCTCGCCGTGCCGGGCAAGGTAAGCGGACGGAATGAGGACTTTTTCTTCTTTCAGCTTGCTGGCGATCTGATACGGACCGTAGCCGTCAATCGTCATGGCAAAGATGCGCTTGACCACCTCGGCGGCTTCGGGGTCAACCAACCATTGGTCTCTGGCTTCGTTCCAAAGATAGCCGTAAATGACCGTGCCTGTGAGGTGCTTGCCGGACTTGCCTTTTGACTGGAAAGTGGAACGGATTTTACGGCTGGTGTCTCTGGCGTAATACTCGTTCATAATGTTGCGGAAAGGGGTAAAATCATCGTCCCCTCTGGCACTGTCCACGCCGTCATTGATGGCGATAAGGCGAACGCCACGCTGACGCAGTATTTCCATAATCTGACCGACTTTCAGATAGTCACGACCCATGCGGCTCATGTCCTTGATACACAGATACTCCACATTTCCGGCTTCAACCTCTTTCATCATTGCCAGAAATCCGGGACGGTCAAAGCAAGTGCCGCTAATGCCATCGTCCGTGAAATGGACAATATTCGTAAACCCCTGCCGTGCGGCGAACTCCTCCAACATTGCTTTTTGGTTGGAAATGGAATTGCTCTCACGCTGTTGGTCATCATCTTTGCCAAAGTCATCACGGCTCAGTCGTTCGTACAGAGCTGTGATTTTCTCATTTTTTCTCATAACTTGCGCTCCTTTCTTCGATTTTAGGTTGTGTGTTCTAAGAGACTTCCCAACCGCTTGATTAAGAAGTCTTTTAGAGCATACAACACCCGCCGCCATCTTGAATTTGCGGTACTGCTTGACGGCGAAGTGGTCCGGCTCCCGTTCCTCCAGTTGAGAAAAGAGCAGATCCACCGGGCTTTGATAAGTCTCGTCATCTTCTCTGGCCTCACTGGCATTGATAAGGTCCAGAAGTGTGATGAAGTTCTTTTCTTCCTCCGTGGCCTCGTACCAGATGTAGCCAATCAGTGCGGAATAATAGAGGCGTTCCGCTTTGACCCAGAAATCTTCCGAAGATTTTTCGCCTTCGCCCTTCGTGTTCATAATCAGGGCGTTCACCAGCTTTAAGATATCCTTCTCTGACCGAATGTAGGCCAGTGGGTTGTATCTCATGGATTTTCGGAAGTTTATCAGGTTGAGGCACTTGATACGGTATTTCTTCCGTTCCAGGAAAGCGCCGATCTCCGGCAGCAAGGTCCCTTTCGGATCGGTGCAGACATAGGATGAATGAGCTTGCAGCAGCGACGGCTTGCAGAAGAACCGCGTCTTGCCGCTGCCGGAACCGCCGATTACCAGAATGTTTTTATTTCTGGCATACTTCGGCTGCTTTGGACGGCTCGCCATTGTGATCCGCTCCGTCTGCGTCATAGGGATGTTCTGGAAAAAGTCCTTGTCCATGTAGGGAGCGATATCTGCCGCCGTACCCCATGAAGCGTTTTGTCAAGTGCTTTTTTGAGTTATTGACGCAAATTATCGTGAAAGTGCGAAAGTGCAAAGTGCAAAGGGTCTGCGTTTTGCACTTTCAGCTTGCGGGTTCGGGTGGCTGCTTCTTCTTGATGAAGTTGTACCATTGACCGCCGACACGCCTTGCGCCTAAAATGCCGCCCATGTTGCGCTTGGCGTTCTGTACCGTCCTCTCGGATATTCCGGCTTCGGCTGCGGCTTTTACAATGTCCTCGCTGGCAAGCTCTTTTCCGTCTGCAAGCAGGTCAAGTATCAGCCTTTCGGCCTGTTCGGTTTTGGTGGCGTTGTTGCCGCCCGCGCCGGACAGCAGCTCGTCGGCGGTGATGTCGTATTCGCCTATCCACGAAAAGCCCGTTTCCGGGTCAAGGCAAAAGGCAACGGGCTTTCCCTCCGGCGCAAGGGAAGATTTGTCATGGACGATAACGCGCACATTCGGTTCTCGCTTCACGCGCCCGATCAGCAGGACGCTCCGGGCGGCTGCGCGGAAGTCGATAGAACCTAAGCCCCGGTATGCGCTCTGCCCTCCGGCAGCTTTGTTCAGGTGTCCGATAAGGATAACGGCGCACCCGGTACGCTCGGCAACATCGGCAAGGCGGCGGAACATGGGGCGCACCTCGTTTGCCCGGTTCATGTCGGTTTTTTCACCCATGTACGCCTGTATGGGGTCAAGGATAATCAGCCGCGCCCCGTTCTGCGTGATTGCCTTTTCTATGCGCTCATCGGACAGGGTAAGCTCCCGTTTGGCTTCATCAATCACAAGCACCCGGTCAAGGTCGGCTTCTGCTTCCATCAAGCGGGGCTTGACGGTATCGCCCAGCCCGTCCTCGGCAGTCTGGTAAATTACTTGGAATGGCGGCAAGGGCTTCATTCCCGGCAGCGTTCCCCCAGTGGTGCAGGCGGCGGCAAGGCGTAGGGCAAAAGTGGTCTTGCCCTCGCCGGGATTGCCCTGCACAATGGTTACTTTCCCAAAGGGAATATACGGCTCCCATAGCCATTCAACGGTCTGTGTGTCAACCTCGCTCATGCGGATAATCTCAACGGTTTCTTCCTGCGGCGGCTCTTTCAAGCCGTAGATTGCTTCCCGCAAATACTTCCCGTCTGTGATTTCTGCCCGGTGCTGCAATACCTCGTTCCAGTCCTTGAAAAGAGGGATAAGCCGATGGACGGTCAAGCCCTCCGGCACAAGCTCTGCAAGGCGGCTGCAAGCGTCGCTTCCGGCTTGGTCGCTGTCAAGGCAGAGGTAAACTGTCTTGATGTTCGGACGGTCAGAAAGGAAACGCAAAAGGGCTTTCTCGCCCACGCCGCCCAACGCCAGATAGCTTTGCTTTTGCCAGTCCTTTTTGAACAGGCAGAGGAAAGATAACAGGTCTATCGGGGCTTCAAAGACAAACAATCTTTCGCCCTCGCCACGGTAGCAGAAGTTAAAGGCTTTGTCGCTGCCTTTCACATCAAGCCAGAAGCTCCCGGCTGTGCCGCGCTGATGGGCGTATCGCGGTATTCCGTCCTCGTCCTGCCCCACGAATACGGCGTTGTGGTGGGCTGCGTCCTCGTAAATATCACCGCTGGCAAAGAAAAAGCCCGTCACATCTTCATCAATGTGGCGGGCGGCTGTGAGGTAGTTCCTCGCTATGCGGTTGTCGCTGCTCCGGGGCGGCAGCCGAAAGTCAGAAATGGGCGCGGGGCTTGGTCTGTCCGGCGGCGGTGCTGCGCCTTTTTCTCCCGTCAGCAGTTCAACGGCTTCGGTGAAGCTCTTGCCGAAAAACTCCATGACAAAATCAACGGGGCCGCCGCCTTTGCTCTGGCTGTGCCTGTACCACTTGTTTCCCCGGATTGTCAGGCTGTCATGCCGCTTCCAGCGGTACTCCTGTCCGGCGCGGGTAAGCTGCTCGCCCTGTGATTGCAGGAAAGAAACAAGGTCGGCTTGGTTGGCGTGGTCTATCTGTTCTTGGGTGTAATACATAAAAGTTCAACTCCTTTCAGCGGTCTATATCATGCCGTTTGGTGCGGCTCTGCGTCTGTGCCGGTTGGTCGGCGCGGAGTGCAATATCCACGCACCTGCGGATTTTTTGAAGCTCGGCAACCTCGGCGCGGGTCTCTTTCAACGTGTCATATTCCGCTTCCCGCTGTGCTTTGAGGGCGGTATATTCTTTCTCCCACGCGGAGATCGGCAGGGTTTTCACGCCCTCCGGCAAATGGGCATGGAGATAGCGACTTGCTGCGTTCCATAGGGTCAGCTCGGCGCGGTGGGCTTCCTCGTACTTGTCGCGCTTGTTTATCCAGCCGTTTTGTAGCTTTTTCAGCTCATCGTGAATGGGCTTGTACTCGGTGTAGTTCTTCCCGTATTCAATCAGCTTTTGCAGCTTCTTCATGCGTTCCTCGGCAGTTTTCATTCCCTCCCGGATGGAAAAGGCTTTATCGCTGACAGAGGAAAGAGAAGCGTCCAGCTCGTCAAGATTAGAGATACCATGCTCGGAAAGATAGTTGACCGCCGCCGCTATGGTTTTCAGTTCATCGGCTGTGTGCTGTTGTTGCCAACGCTGCGAATACTTCCGGCTCTTTTCTCTCTGAACGCTCAAATACTTCATCAGCAGATTTGCAAGGCCGGGGGATTGTTGCGGCTGCTCCGGGGCGGTTTCCCGCGCTTTGAACAGGTCGGCAATCCATTCTTTGAGCTTCCCAATCTGCGCCCGGATTTCCCGGATAAGGCGGTTTGCCTTTTGGATATTTCGGTTCAGTTCGCCTTTCTCGGTAGCAATACCTTTCTTCTCCATTTGGCAAGCAGCCACGCCCATGTGGACGGTGGGTATCTCGTCTATGCCGCGCTCGGCGTTGCTGCGGTGGTCGATACGCTCCGGGCTTCCGTTCCTCTCCAAAAAGTCGTTGGTATAGTCAGCCCATGCCTTGCGCCACAAGAGGATGTTGTCCTTGTCGTTCCAGCCTGTAAGGTCAACCTTGTGGGTTTTGTATCTGCCGCTTGGCAAGCGGATACGCTCGCCGTTTTCGTCAAGGTCATATTCCTTTTTGGATTTCGCCGCCCACGCGCCGCGCTCGTCAAGGGGGCGCATGGTAAGCATAATATGACAATGGGGGTTGCCGCTGTTGGTGTCGTGGATAACAAAATCCACACACATTCCCTTAGAAACAAATTGAGAGGAACAGTATTCCCGGACAAGCCGGATCTGTTCCTCTCTGGATAATTCTATGGGGAGCGCCGCGTCAATCTCTCTGGCAAGCTGGGCGTTCCCGGCTTTCTCGTAAAGCTCCACGCTGTTCCACAAGGTTGAACGGTCAGCGAATGAGGGCGGTGCGTGGGGCGGCAGCATGATTTCTGTATGGACAACGCCGCCTTTGCGGGTGTAGTCATGGGTCATTCCGTCCCATTCGTTTGTCAGCTTTTCACCGCTTCGGTAGGCGGCTGCGGCAACGGCTGATTTGCCTTTTCCTCGGCTCACAATACCGATGTTCCAATGGTAAATGGCTATGGGTATCACCTCCCGGATAGGATAATAAAACCCGCAAAAATGGTACAGACGCCAAAGGCGGGTGTACTGTTTTTGTGGGTGTGCAGGGATAGCCGCGAAGCGGCGCAAGGGGTGCAGCCCCTTGTTGCGGCAAAGCCGCCATATCGGAGCGCGGGGAAATCTCCCTGTGCGGAGATAAGCCCTCGGCAGAGCGCACAACACCCGCAAGGGTGTATAAGTGCGCCCTTAGTTCCTAAGGGATTTTCAGCTTGTCGCTCCCTCTGCTCGTTTTTTCAGATATTCCCGCGCTGGTTCACTCGTCAAGGCAAGCCGGAGAAGTGCTGTGGCTTCCTCGTCGGTCATGTTCTTTGCTTCCGGCACAATGCTCTCAAAGACCGCGCCCCGGACGATAAGGCGGTGGCTGCGTGTCCGGCGTTCCTCTTTGGATAACTTCTGACGCAACATCTTTTCCCGGTTCTCAAACTGCCGGATTTTCTTCTTTCCGTCCTCAATCTCGGCAGTCAGTTCCTCGCGGGTTTTCTCTCTCGGTTTCGTCATAGCTGGCCGCTCCTTTCTGCCTGTCGGCATAGAAAAAGGACAGTCGATTTTCTCGGCTGCCCTTTCGATATGAGATAGATTATTCAGTTTGCGGCGGGGTCTTGTTCTGATACTTCTTCATCAGAAGTCTGGCTGTCAGGAAGCGGGTCATATCCGTCTGGGTTTCCGTCAAGCTTCATACCTGTTTCGTCACTAAAAGAAGTTAAGTCCAAATTCCCGTTTTCTGTCAGCTTCTGGATAACTTCTGCCAACTGATTTTTTATTGTTTCGCTATCATCTTTCATGCCGCCATTTTCCAGATATACCTTGCAATCGCCAATCTCAAAGGTCGCATAGTAAATAGCATTTTGCTCGCCTCGGCTGTTCGGGTCTGTTACAAAATATCCTGCGACTATGGTTATACCGTTGATTTCAGAGACTTTCTCCGTTCCAACAATTACAGTATCAAGCAACTGCACATCTGATGTTGAAATGATTACTTTCACATTTCCGACTTGTCCCTCAAATCCAATCAGTTCTTGTGAACCGCCTGCGTCTATATCGCTATTTAGAAAAATTGCATTGGCCGTAACAGGTAAATCCGAAAATAAAGCTAAGGTTTCATCTTCTGTAAGTGGCTTTGTAGTTACATCTACATCTAAAGCCAAAGAACCGCCAACATTATCAGACTTCACAAAAACAATTTTTTCCCCGTTATTCAATGTGGCTATATCGGTATGACTGCCAAATAATCCACTTTGAAACAATCCCACACCTAAGACGGTTACAGCTACAAAACAGGCTGCAATAGCTCCCCATTTAGCCCAAACTGGCTTTTTTGCTTTCTTCTTGTAGCTGATAGCTTCATCAACATACTTGCTGTCAAGCTCGCTCATGGCTTCGGAAAACTTCTTTGAGTTCATACGAATACCTCTCTTTCTGCTAAATAGCTTTTCATTTTTTGTCGGATACGGGTCAGCCGGACGGAGATATTTTTCTCCGAAAGCCCTACAAACTCGGCTATGTCTTTACAGCTATCGGAAAACCAATAGCGGCGCATGAAGATAACGCGGTTCTCGACGGTCAGCGTGTCCAGAAAACTTTCAATGATACGGGCTAACTCTCTGGCTTCAATCTCGGCTTCCACTGTGTTCGGGTCTGCTATACAGGCTTCGATTTCCTCCATAGCAATCGTGTAAGTGCTGTTTCGCTTGGCTGCTTCCTTTCTGTAATAGATTTTCAGTGAAATGTTCCGAACGATTTTACAGATATAGGTCAGAAGTGGGTGGGGGTTCGCCGGGGGGATTGCGTTCCATGCTCCTAAGTAAGCGTCGTTGACACATTCCTCCGCGTCCTGCCTGCTGTTAACAATGTTATACGATAACTTGTGGCAGACTTTACCGTATTTTATATCCAGCTCCCGTATGCCTTGCTCTGAACGCTCAAAAAACATTTCAATGATTTTCTCATCTTCTATCATCACACCGCCTCCTTTCCGGCTTCACCTATATACTACGGTTTCAGCGGCGAATACTACATCTAATCCGAAACTTTTTCAAAAAAATTATAGCACATCTTTTTGAATAGGGTGTGTCAAGTTGCCGGAATGTTTCTTTGCCGCTTTGCTGGCGGCGTTCCTCCGTTCCTCACTGTATGGGGCGGTCAGACGAAAAGAAAAGCGGCCTTTCTCAATATCAAACTCCATGCAGCCCGTTTCCGGGTCTGCGTCGGTCTGCTGGCAGATCGTCGGATAACGGCGGCTGTATGCAAGTAGCCGCTTTTTCAAATCGGTGTTGTGGGTGCGGATATGGATTAGCGGGTTTTTCTCGTCAAACCAAATATCGGTGATCTTTTCCTGCTTCGTAAGCCCTGTTCTCATAAACTCTCCTTTCTGCGCCCCTGTTACGCAATAGGGGCATTTTTCGGGTGTTTTTCTTGGCTCTTGACTTGGGGAAAATGAGGATTTTCAAATAGAAATCGCCCGGACAGGGAGTGTATCGTCGGGGCGGCTGTTATCGCAAGATTTCTGTTTTTTCCGGCTCTTGACCGTCAGACGCGGATAAACGCGAGCTGTCGGCAAGCACCAGTTTGAGCAGCTTGTCGCGGAATGTTTCTGTGCTGCTGTGATTGAAAAATAACTCCGCAACAATGGTCTGCCCGTTCCTCTGGGTCGTGATGATACTGTCGGGGGTCTGTTCTGCCATAGGCGGCTCCTTTCTCCGGGCGCAAAAGAGGGATTTCCCGTAGTTCGGAAAATCCCTCTTGGTTGACGGTTATTCTGTTTTACTGTGCGGGCTGTGCGGCTGCCTGTGCCTTTCGCCTTGCCCGGTATTCCCGCGCTTTCATGCGGTCATACTCCCGCTGCTTTTCAAGATTTCTCGCCCGGTATTCCCTTGAATAGTTGCGGTGGTAGGCGCGGCTCTTTTCCTTTTTGGCTTCTTCGATTTCCTCCCGCATTTGCCGGATTTCCTGCTCGGTCGGCTCTGCAAGCTGTGTCACTTCATTCTCAAACTTGCCGATATAATTGAAATATATGCTGATGTGCTGGATTGCGTATCTCGCCCTTTTCTGGTCGCGCTCATGCACTTCAATCCGGCTGATAAACTCGTTGAGAATGGCGGGGGTAAGGTCGGTAAAGGCGGCATGGCGTTCCGTCAGCTTCAAAAACTTCTGCGCCCGTCCTCCCGCGTTCTCATAAGCGGATAGCTGCTCTTGGAGCGTGGCAAGCTCCGCTTTCAGCGCGTAGTATTCTTCCGAATACTTCTGCGACATCTGCTCATAGCGGTCTTGCGGGATCGCGCCGAGGGCGTTGTCCTCATAAAGCTTATTCAGCACCTTGTCAATCTGTTCAAGGCGAGTCGTGATTTGCGGAATACGCTTCTGCTGCTTCTTGGTCTGGTCGGTCTGCTGCATGACAAGGTTCTTTTTCACCAAGGCTTCAAACTCCGCCCGGTTGCTGATGGAATAGTCCTCGATTTTCTTCAGCACTTCCGCGATGGTCTGCATGAGCAAGTCCGCGTCCATGATGTGCGGGGAATGGCATTTGGGGTTCTTGGCTTTTCCCTTGTGGTACTCGCTGCAAAAAGCAACGTGCCGCTTGCCGCCGTTCCGGTAATCAATACGAATGTGCATTTTTGCGCCGCAGTCCTTACAGAAAAGCAAGCCGGACAGAGGGTGGATTTCCCCGTCCCCGTTGGGGCGTCTGACGGGTGCGTTTTCCAAAATCCGCTGTACGGTTTCAAAATCGCTGCGGCTGATAATCGGCTCATGCACATTTTCTGTGATGTGCCACTGGCTCCGGTCTACATAGTGGTTATGTTTATCCCGGAAATGCTTTGTAGTCTTGAAGTTGACTACATCTCCGCAATACTCCTGCCGTGTGAGGATATTGGTCAAGGTGGCTTTGTTCCACTTGCAGCGGTTATCCTCGTTGAGCGTCTTATTTTTACAGGTTCCCCGCCCTCGGTCTTTCATGTAGAAAGTGGGGGTTGGGATTTGCTCCTGTGTCAGATGTACGGCGATTTGGTTGCGGTTCTTCCCGCCGATAAACAGACGGAAAATCAAACGGACAACCTCGGCGGCTTCCTCGTCGATTATCCAAAAATCCTTGTTGTCCGGGTCTTTGACATAGCCGTAAGGGGCTTCGGTGACAATCGGCTTTCCACTCATGCCTTTGGTCTTAATGCCCGTTTTCACTTTCTTGCTGATGTCCTTTGCATACCACTCCGACATGATATTGATAAAGGGCGCAAACTCCAATGTGTCGGGTTTCTCGCTGTCAATGCCGTTGTTGACCGCGATAAAGCGTACATTGTTCCGTCTGAATATCTCCATCGCGTTGCCGACTTGGAGATAGTCGCGCCCCCAGCGGGTAAGGTCTTTCATAATGCAGACACCGATTTTCCCGTTTTCCACATCGTCCATCATGCGGGAGTAGGCGGAACGGTCAAAAAACCTGCCGCTTTCGTCGTCGTCAATGTAGTGCCGGATATTGGTTAGGTGCTGCCCTTTGGCGTAGTTCTCCAAAAATATTTTTTGGTTCTGTATGCTGTTGCTCTCGCCGCCGTCCCTGTCCTCGTCGCCCACGGAAAGGCGGGAGTAAAGGGCTGTGATTTTACTATAATCAGTCATGTGCATAACCTCCTGTGCGTCCATGTATGTGTCATTTACACTTAAAATTATGCACTCCAGCGGGCAGAACCATACTCGATTCCGTGGCGGTACTTCTTAGCGTTCTTGCCTTTCAGGTAGACCGCCATGCGAAGGACCACCGCACCGGCTATGCCAATCAGCAGGTCCGTGGGATGGAAACTGAGCCACGGAGAGGAAAGCGCTGCCGTGAAGCCGTCCCCGATGGAAAGCAGCTTGCCGGAGAGGTCAGAACCGGGTGCAAGCCGGAAAGCCTGTGCCAGCTTATCGAAGGGATACACAAACAGAAGATACGGAAGGTTCAGCAAAAACAGTTTTTTCACGTTCATCTCTGCACGCTCCGATCTTTGACCTTTACTTTCTCCCGGTCAATGGTACGGTGTTCCGTTTTCTCTGCCGCCTGTTCCTTCGCCTGGGTCAGTCGATCCCGGATGGAGGGCTTTTCCTCCCGACTCATTTTGCGGCTGGCAAACTCCTGAAATGCCGCTGTGATGGCGTCTGCGTCCCGGCTTTTGAAAAAGACCAGGTAACGGGGTTGTTCGGCGACGGTGTCCTTCTTCAAAGCAAAATCCACATGGTATTTCTTTGCCACACGGGAGAAAGCCTTGATATTCCTGTCGCTGATCTCGATATTGGCAAGACCGGCGTTCTGTCTGGCAAGCTGTTTAAGGCTCTGCCTGCCGCGGTAGATTTTTGGCTTCTGGCTTTTCTGAATTTCCTCCAGGAATTTTTTAACGGCCTTTTCAAAGACTTGTTCGCTTAACTTGGCTCCGTCAACAATGAGTGTTACGGCGCCCCGCGTTACTTCCTCCTGCATTTAGCCTCGCCCCCTTTGCCCGTCCCCGTACATATCGTGCTGCACCAGGGAAGAATAGTAGCTGTTGATGGTGGTCGGAGCGTTATACAGCGCCGCCAGAAGGTATTTCTTGATATTGCGGACATAGGTGGTGTTGTCCTTCATGCAGTCCATAACATACTGAACATGGGAACTGTCCAGCTTCATAAACCGGGACTTTACCACCTCCGCCGGATAATCGTCTCCGGCAATGCGGATCGTCTTGCGGGCAGAACATACGGTATCCACGATCAGCTCCGTGATCTCGTCCAGCATCTCATGGTCAACACGGTCACTGTTTTTCCAGAAGTCATATTCGATATTCTCTAAAATCAGTTCTCGATAGCTTTCTCTGACTCCCATCCCATCCGTTCCCATCCTCGCCCCTGCGGGGGTAGGGGGATTTGATTGGATAGGATTTGATACTTCCGTACTTGATAAATCAGTTCTTGATGGATCGTTACTTGATTTATCTTTATTTAATTGGGCGGGTTCTTCCTGAACAGGCGTGACCAATGTTGGGTTTGCCTGTACGGGATTTTCCCGTATAGGTTTTTCCTGTGCAGGCGTTGGCTCTTTAGGTTGCTCCAAAATGGTGTACTCAATCGAGCCGAGCTGACCGTTTGCGCCTCTGACGCGCTCACGGATCAGATAGCCGTGTTCCTCCAGCTCCCGGATGCCGCCACTGATACTGTCGATACCGTCCTTGCAGATACGGGAAAGCCCCTTCATGGTGTAGTCCCAGTTCTCCGGCAGGGACAACATGAGGGAAAGAAGCCCCTTTGCTTTCAGCGACAGGGACATATCCCGCAGATGATGGTTTGACATGACCGTGTAATCACGGGTCTTTTCAATACGGAAAACTGCCATCTTCGATACCTCCTTCCTGTGAAGATAAAAGTGTTGATTTCGATGAAAAAAGCCTCCGTTTTGCCTCTCGGATGTGTTCCATAGGAAAACATCCACGCCCGCCTGCTTGCAGCAGTCTGAGAGGGAAAAACAGAGGCTTTCGCACCCTAAGTGATACAGTTTTGAGACAGGGACAGGTGCGGGTATGAAAAAACGCCATGGGACGGTTGCCTATGGCGTGAAAACAGGAAAAGGGCGCTGATATTTGCATATCAACGCCCTTTGAGCCTGTCAGTATTTGATTGTTTCGACTTCGCACCGTGTTTGCACCATGAAAAACATTGATTTTACTGACTTCTTCAATGTTTTCTTATCTGGTGCTACCATTTGTTAGGTGTTTTTTGTTTTTTATCCAGCTTCTTGTATTCACCTTAAAAGCTATTGTTATATTTTCGTTTCCCTATTCTTATTTGTGGGCCGCTCAATTCCTTTTTTGGGTTCGACACATAGAGATATTGTCATTTTATTGGATATAAAAACTCTTAAAATGAGAACTAGAACTCGAATTATTTGTCTGGTAAAATATAGATGATATACTAACAATATTAGCGAAGTGTTTAGTTATGACAAGAGAGAATATTATCAAATGTGAAAAATGCGGAAGGGACTATCTATATAAAAGTACCGGAAATCCTTATCCAGGTGGAAAGGATTGGGAAACCGGTTATTGCCCTTATTGCAATGCAGAGGGGCCTTCCGAGTTTATTAGTGGCTTTATCTATACATACAAAATTGATGAAGATGGAAAGCCCATATACGAGTAAACAAATTATTAGATAAAAACCTCTTGCTTGCTGCGCTAAAACCATTGATATGACTGGATTTTTCCAAGTCCTATAATTACACTCCGACCATCGGTGAGTCTTTATGGGACTCACCGATTTTTTATTTATATTTTTCATTTCCGAATAGTAATAATTATTGTTGCATGGAAATGTGCAGCTTTTTGTGATTTGGGACTGATACGGTACAATAAGGGACCTGTTGACACTACCACAACACCGACAGAGCATATAATACACTACACTTTGCAAGCAAAGTCGTGTGCCAAGGGGCAAGCCCCTTTGGAACCCCCGGACAACAAAGCAGGCTGAATACCTCGCACTTTTCCGGTGCTTGATACTCAGCCTTTATTTGTTGTCAGCAGCCCGTTTCACGGTCTGTTTTCGCCCTTTGTAAAGTTTGACGTATTGAGTTTTATGGGGGATCTAAAGGGAAAAGTGCAATGATGATTTTCCAGTGTCACGCAAATTTAAAGTATAAATTTGGGAACCAGAATTTCTGGTCGACAGGCTACTATATGAGCACCATAGGTATCCAAGAGATGGCCCTGAGGAAGTACATCCAAGGGCAATAGAAAATCGGATCAAATCGAGGATAACGCGAGTACGAAAACCCTATACCCTTTTAGGGCTTGTTCAAGCCACGCGTTTTACGCGTAGTCTTTACTTTGCACCAAAGCGCCGGTAAGTCCGGCACTTTGGTCATGCTCCATTCTGAAGCCATGTTCTGATTGGGTTTACTCCGCCAAGGCGCAGAACTTACAGGGCTCGTCCACTGTGACGGTGTACTTCTCCAGCAGAGTCACCGGGTGGTAGGACAGCTTACTGGTGCGCAGGCCCAGGTCGCCGGCGTCATCCTCCCGGTTGATAAAGTGAACGCCCTCATGGGCAAACTGCTGGGCAAACTGGGCCACCAGCATCTGATAGCAGCCCTGATAGTCCCGGTCTGCCTTCTCAATGTGGGTGAACAGGGTATCCCCCACGATCTCCCCCAGGGCAAAGCCCACAATCTGGCCGTCTACCAGGAGCATCCCCCCCAGCATATCATAGGTGTCGTAGTTGTCCAGCACCTCCCGGGTCTTGGCCAGGTCCTCGTGGAAAGAGGCGGACGCCTTATCCCGCCCTGCGGCATACCGGTCCAGGAACGCCTCCACCTGGGGGACGTCCTCTGGGGTGATCACCCGGAAGGACCAGGTGCCGTAGGTCTTCAAAAATTTGTTCACATGGTTGCGCTGGCCGCTGAGCTTCTTACCCCGGAAAAATTTCAGATCCTCCGCCCGGTAGAGGTAGTCGAAGGCATCCCGGTTAGCGATGGCGGCGCTGTTGGGAAAGGCCTCCTGCAGGCGGTCCAGCTCATCCCTTGGGACTGGGGTGAAGGCAATGGGCATATTCCGGCGGCAGCAGTAGTCCGCGATCTGCCGGTAGTGCTCCGGCCGTCCGCCCCCAAGGGGCAGTGTAAAGGTGGGGCCCAAACCAGGGTAGTCCACCTTAAAATAGAGGGAGCCGTCATAGACCGCCCACTCCGTCTTGTACAGGTCCCGCCAGATAAAGACGGTACCCGGAGTTGTGTCACAGACCCGGCTGCCGCTGTATTGAAAGAAGTTGCGGAGCTTAGGCAGGTCCTCCAGCTGTAACGGGTGAAAATCCAACATAAATTCTAATCCTCACTGTTTGATCTGTTTTTCTAGTGTGTCCGTCAGGCGGCCGGAATACCAGCCGGTCACGCCGTTTTTTTTCATCAGGCAGCCCCGGGAGGTCCGGGCTACCAGGGAGAGCGGGTCACCGGGGAGGACGGGCAGGCGGTAGTCCGTGGAGTCCTCGCACCACAGCCGCTCCCCATCCCGCCGGAGGTAGGAGGTCAGGATATACAGCTCCCGGCCGGACTCCAGGTGCCGGCACAGGGAAAACTCTTCTCCGGACTCCAGCAGCTCCAGGTCGGATCGGCCCCAGCGGATGTTGATGGAGTCGGGGGAGGCCTCCTGCCGGTCCAGGGCGGTATAGACCGAAAGACCGTCATACGCCTGCCAGGTAAACGTGTCGGAGTCCTCCGTGGGGAAAATCAGGGCGTTGAGCTGGCCGTCCAGCTTCAGCACACAGCCCCCATCGATGGAGATGATATTCTGCTCCCGGGCAAAGAGCGGTGCGGCGGATGGAATATGGGGGTGATACAGCGTCACCGGCCAGTGTCCCACCACCACATATTTGTCAAAGCGATGGCCCTGCCCCAGAAAGTTGTCGTTCTTCATGCACTTCCAGCGATTCAGCGTCTCCATGTGCTCCCGGGAAGGGACGCCGCCATGGACAAAGAGGAGGTGCTCCGTCTCCAGGATGGTGGGCAGCCCCCGCAGCCAGGCGCGGATCTCCGGATAAGCCTCCCGCAGGGCAGCCCGCAGAGCGGGAAAATCCCGCCAGTTCGAAAAGCCCAGCTCCTCCGCCAACTGGCGGATGGTACTCTCCGGGTGGATGGGCAGATAGGCGGAGTAAAAGCGCCCGTCCAGCTCATCCGTATCAAAAAAGCGAAGGACCAGCCCGTCACAGTTGCCGCACAGGGGGTAGACGGTGTGGGTGCGGGACAGCTCCATCACATACCGCAGCAGGGCGAGGCTGTCCGGCCCCTTCTCCAGCAGATCCCCCACCAGCACCAGGATGTCAGACGGGGTCAGACCCACCTGGTCCATCAGCCCCCGGAAAAAATCCAGATTTCCGTGTACGTCGCTGACGGCGATGATACGGCGGCCCGGTTCAAACCGGGGACGGATGACGACGGCCTGATCCATGGGACAGCTTCCTCCTTCGGCGATCGGTGTGCGGGCTCCGGGCAGATCCGGCGGCTCTCGATACCGCCATCATAACACAGAAGCGGAAAAAAAGGCAAGGGAGCGGGAGACAGAAATTCAGAGGACAGCAGAATAAAAAGTGACATTTTCCACAAGGAAGGGCCCAGAGTGCAGAAAAAACGCAGGTTTTCCACAGAAACTATACAAAATTCCCTCCGCTGAGCGGAGCCATCCAGCAGGCTCCCGGCGCTTCTCATCCGCAGAAAACCGTGTTATGATGATAGGACACAGAAAGGAGTGGACGCGATGCAGGTCCCTGAGCAGCCGGAGGACAAATCCCGCATTGACAAGCGGGGACCCATGGGGGATAATAGCAGGTAAGAGTCCCTTGACTTGGCACATCACACCAAAAGGAGCTGTTGCGATATGACAAAGGTAAACCAGAATTTTCTAAAGCTGCCCGGCAGCTATCTCTTCTCTGAGGTCGCCCGGCGGATCTCCGTCTACTCCGCCGCCCACCCCCAGGCCAGGATCATCAAGCTGTCCATCGGCGACGTGACCCGTCCTCTGGCCCCGGCGGTCATCCAGGCGATGCACCGGGCAGTGGATGAGATGGGCACCTTTGAGGGCTTCCACGGCTACGGCCCGGAGCAGGGCTATGCCTTTCTGCGGGAGGCCATCGCACAGCATGACTATGCCACCCGGGGTGTGGACATCAAGCCGGAGGAGATCTTCGTCTCTGACGGCGCCAAGAGCGACTGCGGCAACATCGGCGACATCTTCGGTACGGACAACGTCGTTGCGGTGTGCGACCCGGTCTACCCGGTCTATGTGGACACCAACGCTATGGCCGGACGGGCCGGCGAATATCAGGAGGAGCTGGGCCGCTGGTCCCGGCTGGTCTATATGCCCTGTGTGGCGGAGAACGGCTTCACCCCTGAACCCCCCCAGGAGAAGGTGGACCTGATCTACCTCTGCTTCCCCAACAACCCCACCGGCGCGGTGGCTACCCGGGAGCAGCTGAAGGTCTGGGTGGACTACGCCAACGCCAACGGCGCAGTGATCCTGTACGACTCCGCCTACGAGGCCTTCATCACCGAGGAGGACGTCCCCCACACCATCTTTGAGATCGAGGGGGCCCGCACCTGTGCCATTGAGTTCCGCTCCTACTCCAAGACCGCCGGCTTCACCGGCAACCGCTGCGCCTACACCGTGGTGCCCATGGAGCTGAAGCGGGACGGGGCCAGCCTCAACGCCCTGTGGAACCGCCGCCAGTGCACCAAGTTCAATGGGGTGCCCTATGTGATCCAGCGGGGTGCAGCCGCCATCTACACCCCGGAGGGCAAGGATCAGACCCGGGCGTCCATCGACTACTACCGCCAGAATGCCCAGGTGATCCGGGAGGGACTGACCGCCGCGGGCCTGTCCTGCTTCGGCGGTGTGAACGCCCCCTACATCTGGATCAAAACGCCGGACGGGATGGGCTCCTGGGACTTCTTCGATCTGCTGCTGGACCGGGCCAACGTGGCCACCACCCCTGGCGCGGGCTTCGGCCCCAGCGGCGAGGGCTATATCCGCCTGACCGCCTTCGGCGGCGCGGAGGCCACCCGAGAGGCCGTGGAACGGGTCAAAGCGGCCCTCTGATCTCACTTCCCACAGTTTGAATGCCCCCGGCCCCGGATCTCTTCCGGCAGCCGGGGGTTTTTTCTGCGGCGGAACGGCCCACCGCGTCCTCCCGCGCTTTTCAAACGGAGCGTGATATGGTATGATACTGTCTGCTGAATCAACCGCAAACCGGTCGATTCCCGCGGCGGCGGACCGCCGGAAAGGAGCAAGAGCGTATGAAGATCGTTGTGATCGACGGCCAGGGCGGCCGTCTTGGAAAACTGCTGGTCGAGGCGGTCAAGGACCGCATCCCCCAGGCGGAGGTGCTGGCCGTGGGCACCAATGGCATCGCCACCGCCACCATGCAGAAGGCAGGGGCCGACTATGTGGCCACCGGTGAAAATCCGGTGGTCCGCGGCGTGATGGACGCGGACGTGGTGCTGGGCCCCCTGGGAATCGTGGTGGCCCACTCCATCCTGGGCGAGGTGACCCCCCGGATAGCGGAGGCCGTGGGAGGCTGCCGGGGAAAAAAGATCCTGATCCCCATGAACAGCTGCGGCGTGTCGGTGGCCGGAACCCAGGAGATGGGTCTGGCGGGGTATGTGAAGCTGGCCGCCGATCAGGCGGAGGCCTTTCTCCGGGGAGCCAGGTGACCTGTGGAGACGCGCATGAACCTGCCTGGGATGGGGGCGGCCACCCCCTCCCTGCTGGGATACGGCTGTATGCGCTTCCCGCTCCGGCCAGACGGCACGGTGGATGAGGCGCAGGCCGCCCGGCTCATCCACCGGGCGGTCCAGGGCGGCGTCAATTATTTCGACACCGCCTGGCCCTACCACGGCGGCGAGGGGGAGCCAGTCCTGGGGCGCATCCTCTCCCGCTATCCCCGGGAGACCTATTATCTGGCCACCAAGCTGCCCTGCTGGGAGATCTCCAGCCGGGAGGACGCGGCGGAGCGCTTCGCCCGGCAGCTGGAGCGGCTCCGGACGGACTATGTGGACTTCTACCTCCTCCACAGCCTGAGCCGGAACACCTGGCGGCGGATGAAGGAGCTGGGGGTGGTGGAGCTTCTGGAGGAGGCGCAGCGCCGGGGCCGAATCCGGTGGTTCGGCTTCTCCTTCCACGACAGCTTCTCCGCCTTTGAGGAGATCCTCCGGGCCCGCAGCTGGGATCTCTGCCAGATCCAGCTCAATTACATGGATACCGAGCATCAGGCCGGCCTGCGGGGCTATGCGCTGGCGGAGGCGCTGGGGATCCCGGTGGTGGTCATGGAGCCGGTGAAGGGAGGCTCCCTGGCCCAGCTGCCAGATGACGCCTGCGCTCCCCTGCTCCGGCTGGATCCGGAGGCCACTCCGGCCTCCTGGGCCCTGCGGTGGGCAGCCAACCTGCCCCATGTACAGGTGGTGCTCAGCGGCATGGGGAGTATGGAGCAGCTGGAGGACAACCTGCATACGTTTCAGGACTTCCGCCCCCTGGACCGCCGGGAACGGGAGGCCGTGACCGAGACGGCGGAGCGGCTCCGCCGCCGGCTGAAAAACGGCTGCACCGGCTGCGGCTATTGTATGCCCTGTCCGGCCGGGGTGGACATCCCCGGCAGCTTCCAGATCTGGAACGGGATGTCCATGTACCAGAACCGGGAGATCACCCGGCGGCAGTGGGAGGGGCTGGACCAGGAGGAACGGCCCGATCTGTGCCACCGCTGCGGCCAGTGCGAGCGGCGCTGCCCCCAGCACCTCCGGATCCGGGCCCAGCTGGCCCAGGTGACCGGGGATGTAGCGCGGTTCCTCCGGGGGGAGCCGGACGGCTCAGAGCCCATTTGACAGTTCCCCAGTCCCATGTGATTGCTTCATAAACGATACAGCCATACAGAGAGAGGGTGCGCATCCGCGCACCCTCTCTCTATTTATATCCTCACAGCAGGAAACGCACCATCATCGCCAGCACCAGGATATGGACCGGATAAAACAGGTAGCAGGCCATCTGCACCCAGCGGCTGTGGTACCCCTGGCGGCCCCGGTAGAGCCAGATGGGGATCAGAGCCAGAAGGGCAAAGCCCTGCTGGGGGAACTCCACGGTCAGCCCCAGGATATTGACCTGGAGCACCAGGCCCGCCAACAGCCCGCAGTTGATCCAGATCATCCCGGCGGCCTGGCCCAGGCGCTGCCACCAGAGGCCGCCCCGGAACAGGTAGAACAGCAGAACGGTGAGCACACCGGCCCCGTAATAGTCCACCATGGCGATGGTCCCCGCCAGCCAGCCCGCCAGGGACATCCCCGCCGCAGCCAGGAGCGTGAGCCACAGGTTCCCCCTCCGCTTCACCCGCTCTATGACCCACATACAAAACAGGGCGATCAGGAAGGTCCAGATCACATTTTGGTGGAACGGGAAAAAGGAGGTCCCGGCGTACATCAGGTCGAAGGGGATCTCTGACAGCAGAGCCAGCAGCAGCAGGCGCAGGACATACCGCTTCAGGTCCCGGGTGTGGAAAAAGCCCTCCACCAGCAGAAACGCGAAAATTGGAAAGGCGAGGCGGCCCACACAGGTCAGCCAGTCCTGCCCGGCCACCAGCGTGGCCCATATATGGTCGCAAAGCATAAAGGCCATGGCCAATATGTGGAGGGTCAGGCTGCTCACACCACCTGCACCGCGCGCCCCACAGTAGTTTACTTGCTCCATCTCAGGCCTCTTTTCCACGCCGTTCCAGGGCGTTCAGCACCTTTTTCTGCACTGGGAGCCGCTGAGACCGGTGGTATTGTCCCCGGTACCACTCCGACAACTCCGCCGCCATTTCCGGCGGGAGCAGCGCTGTCAGCGTCAGAACGTGCCCCTGGGCGGCCTCCCGCATGGGGTCGGTCAGCTCATGGTACCCCTCCGCCTGGCTCAGGGTCAGCAGAAAGCGGGCGGTCTCCGCCGCCGCCTCCGGGGCCAGGCCCTCCCGGACGGCCCGGGCCACCAGCTCCCCCGCCGACTCATAGAACCGGAGGTGGCAGGGCTCCCGCCGGGGATCCCGGCCCAGGCCCATAAAGCCGTCCCCCGGCCGCAGCTGGGACACCGCCTGCCGGATCTCCCGGTCATATTCCTCCATACAGGCCGTCAGGGCCATCTTCAAATCATCCATGTGGTCCTCCTTCTCCCCGCACCGGGGGTCGCCAGGGCACGTCCTGGAACCGCTCGCCGCACACCATGCCCTCCACTGTCCCGGCTGTCACATCCAGGATATGGGCCAGAAAGGCGTCCGCCCGCTCCTCGGGCAGCAGAACGGTCAGGGCGATGTCCGCCCCATAGTCCGCCTCGGCGATCACGCCGCCGAAGCCCTCCGTCTCCAGCTTCACCCGCTCATACTGGGCATAGGAGCAGGGCAGTAGCACCTCGATCCACCGGCGCACCACGGAGATCCCTGCGGCGTCCAGGGCGTCCTTGGCGCTCTGGGTATAGGCGCGCACCAGCCCGCCTGCGCCCAGCAGGATCCCGCCGAAGTACCGGGTGACCACGCATACCACATTGACCACGCCCTCCCGCTGAAACACATTGAGCATGGGCTGTCCCGCCGTCCCCTGGGGCTCCCCGTCGTCGGAGTAGCGCACTGGGCCGTCCTGGATCAGGTAGCACCAGCAGTTGTGCCGGGCGTCGTAGTACCGCTTCTTCATCTCCTCAATGCGGGCCCGGGCCTCCTCCTCCCCCTCCACGCGCCAGACATGGCCGATGAAGCGGGACCGTTTTTCCACGAACTCCGTCTCGCTGGGGCCCGTGGGGATGTAATATTCTGTCATGGATCCTCCTCAAGAGGGGCGGCCGGAGCCGCCCCTCCCATCATTCTTTTCCGGTCACCGGACCTGGATCTGCCCCAGGATCTCCCCGATGGAGCCCGTCAGGACCAGGTCGGCCTTCCGGTCATAGGGGGTGGGGGATTTATTGATGAGCACCAGCCGGTCCCCCCGGTAGTAGTTCACCAGCCCAGCGGCGGGATAGACCACCAGCGAGGTCCCCCCGATGATGAGCAGATCCGCCTGCCGGATGTCCTCCAGCGCGCCCTCCAGCACCTGGGCATCCAGGCTCTCCTCATAGAGCACCACATCCGGCTTGATCACGCCTCCGCAGGCACAGCGGGGGACACCGGAGCTCTCCTCCACGGCGGACACCGGCCAGGGCCTCCCGCAGGACATACACCGGTTGCGCAGGACGGAGCCGTGGAGCTCCCACACCCGCCGGGAGCCAGCCGCCTGGTGCAGGCCGTCGATGTTCTGTGTGACCACGCTGCGCAGCCGCCCCCCGCGCTCCAGCTCCGCCAGCTTTTTGTGGGCGGCGTTGGGCTTGGCGTCCAGACACAGCATTTTGCTGCGGTAGAAACGGTAAAACTCCTCCGGCTGCCGGTCAAAAAAGCTGCGGCTCAGGATGGTCTCCGGGGGATACTGGTACTGCTGGTGGTACAGGCCGTCCACGCTGCGGAAATCCGGGATCCCGCTCTCCGTGCTCACCCCCGCTCCGCCGAAAAACACGATCCGGCTGCTCTCGTCCATCCAGCGCTGCAATGTCTCGATCCCTTCCATGGTCTCCGCTCCTTTCCACACATCTGGTCATTGTGCAGGGACATTATAGCATCTCCTCCCCGGTTTGACCAGAAAAAACCGGAAACCCTGCATAGATTCTTCCTGCTCTGCGCATACTGCCTCTATCTTGTCACAGCGAGGTGTTCCGCATGACCACAAAAAAGCTGGGCGGGCAAACCGCGGCGCTGGCCTGTCCCCCCTCCCTGCTCTCCTTTGCCAATGTAGTGGGGAAAAAGGAGGGGGAGGGTCCGCTGGCAGCCTGCTTCGACTATGTTGACACGGATGACGCCTTCGGCGCGTCCACCTGGGAGCAGTCCGAGCGGGCCATGCAGCAGAAGGCCCTGACCCTGGCGCTGGAAAAGGCAGGGCCGGGAGAGGGGCAGCTGGACTGGCTGTTCGCCGGCGACCTGCTGAACCAGTGCATCAGTTCCTCCTTTGCCGCCCGGGATCAGAAGTGCCCCTTCTTCGGGCTGTACGGCGCCTGCTCCACCATGGGGGAGGGTCTGGCCCTGGCCGCCATGACACTGGACGGGGGCTTTGGGCAGCGGGCCGGGGTGGTGGTCTCCTCCCACTTCTGCACCGCGGAGCGGCAGTACCGCACCCCGCTGGAGTATGGCAGCCAGCGCACTCCCACCGCCCAATGGACTGTGACCGCCGCCGGAGCCGTCCTCCTGTCCCGGGAGGGTCCCGGCCCCTACCTCACCCATGTCACCCCGGGCAGGGTGGTGGACAAGGGAGTCACAGACACCAACAACATGGGAGCGGCCATGGCCCCCGCCGCCTATGACACCATCCGCACCCACCTTCAGGACACCGGGCGGGAGCCCGGCTTCTATGATCTCATCATCACCGGCGACCTGGGGCAGTTGGGAGGTGAGCTGCTCCGGGAGTTGTTTCAGCAGGACGGGGTGGACCTGTCCCCCCGGTACGCCGACTGCGGCCTGATGATCTTCGACCTGGAGCGGCAGGACGTCCACTGCGGAGGCTCCGGCTGCGGATGCTCCGCAGCCGTCCTGACGGGCCATCTGCTCCCGGGGATGCGCGCAGGCCGGTGGAACAACATCCTCTTCTGCCCCACCGGGGCCCTCCACTCCCCCACCACCGCCTGCCAGGGGGAGTCCATTCCCGGGATCTGCCACGCCATCGCCCTCTCCAACCGCCGCCCCGCCTCCTGAGCCCGGCGGCCCATCTTCCACTATGACCGTGAGGTGTTTTTTCGTGCAGTATCTCAACGCGTTTCTCTGCGGCGGCGTCCTGTGCGCCGTGGGTCAGGTGCTTCTGGACCTGACCAAACTCACCCCCGCCCGGATCCTGGTGTGCTATGTCACGGCGGGCGTTCTGCTGGGCGGCCTGGGGCTGTACGCCCCCCTGGTGGAGTGGGCCGGGGCGGGCGCTACCGTTCCCCTCACCGGCTTCGGCTTCACCCTGGCCAAGGGGGTGCAGAAGGCCGTATCCCAGCACGGACTTCTGGGTGCGCTCACCGGTGGGATCTCCGCTACCGCGGGCGGGATCACCGCCGCCATCTTCTTCGGCTTTCTGGTGGCCCTCCTCTTCCGCGCAAAGCCCAAACGCTGAATACAGGGCAAGCCACAAGACAGCGCCCCGCCGGTCCGAATGGACCGGCGGGGCGCACTTTTCGCTTTGCACTGTCCCCGCGAGGGGCAGAGGGCGTTTGATTTACTTATCCAGCTTCTGATGGAAGTTCATCAGGATCTGGGCCACCTGGGCCCGGGTGGCGGTGCCCTGGGGGGCGAGGGTGTTGTTCTCCATGCCGGAAATCAGGCCCTCATGGACCGCCCAGCGGATGGCGTCCACGGCGTAGGCGCTGACGCTGTCCCCGTCGGCGAACTCCCGCAGGACCATGCCGGAGGCGTCCGGGCTGCCCGCGTAGCGGTACAGGATCAGAGCCATCTGCTCCCGGGTGATGGAGGCGTCGGGGGCAAACTTCCCGTCGCCCACGCCAGAGACATAGCCCTTCTCCGCCGCCCAGTTCACTGCGTCGGCGTACCAGGCGTTGGCCGCCACGTCAGCAAATGTGCCCTCCGCCTTCACAGTGGGCTTGCCGGACATGGCGTACAGGGTCTGGGCCAGCATGGCGCGGCTGAAGCCCGCGTTGGGCGCGAACTCCCGGGCGGACACGCCGGACATGATACCGTTCTCGGCCACATACTCCACGGCCTTGTAGTACCAGGCGCTCTTTGCCACATCGTCAAAGCGGGTGTCGGGCTTCTGGACGGTGCCGTCCTTGGTAAAGCTGGCCTCCACGGTGACCTTGCTGTCCGCCATGTGGAAGGTGTAGGTGGTCTCGGACCGCTTGGTGACCTTCAGGTCCTTGTTCTTGGCGTCGGTGACAGTCAGCTCGTCCAGCTCATAGCCCGCATCGGGCTTCACGGTGACGGTGATGCGGGTGCCGGCGGAGGCCTCGTCCGCGCTGACCGTCACGGAGCCGTGTCCGTTGTCCTCGGTGATGATGGCGTAAGTGCGCTCATTGTCGGAGGAGTCACCGGAGGGACGGTCGGGCGGTGTCACAGGAGGAACATAAACACTGACCGTATAGGTATTGCCACTCTGAGTGAGGACAAATCCGTTGCCTGCGGCAATGGTGTCCTTCATGGTAAAGATTTTTTGATCCAGGGTAAAGGTCACTACTCTGGAGATCGTAATCGTTCCTTCTACATCGCTATTTTTCAGCAGAGTAATGGTCTGTCCATCCTGAACCGTCTTCACAGCATCCGCCAGGGTCTGGAAATACGCAGTCTGACCGTTTGCGGTAATTGATGCAACATAGTCTTGTTCAGGATTCGTAGGTGTCTCAACAAGCTTATAGACTGTATTTCCATTTGCGTCCTTCTCTGTCACAACAACCATGTTGCTCTCGCCGGATGTTACGTCGGCGTTCAGTTGTGTGCCAGGAGTTACCACCAAGGTGATCTTGTCATTCAGTTCCACATCTGTGGAGATGGTAGCGTTTCCAAAAACCGTAATTTGAGTCTCGGCGTTAGTATCCTGACTAACGCTCTGGATGGCTTTGGTCACATCTGTGTAATAAGTCGTTCTGCCATTTGCGTCAATGGAGGCAGGAGCCACACTGCCGGAAACCGTCAAGGTTGTTTGGGACTTGCTGGTTGTCTGGGTATTCCCATCGGTAGTAACAGTGTTATCACCATTGGTCACGGAGGTAATAGCAGCTTTTTCCGCCTCAAATGTACCACCTAACACAGTGATCTGTGCCGCTTGCACCTCGTTCTTCTCCGTGTTATAGACCGTCACAGCGTTACCCTTCTGACTGGTCAAAGTGCCGCCAGTAATACTGACCACCAACTGATTATTGGTCTGATACTGCCCATCCTTGCCATACATCTGTGAGGTAAGCAGCAGCGCAGAACCCTCCGGGGATGAGCCACCATCTGTTGGCCTATCATCCTTGTATTCTGCCGTACCAATGACCTTTGCGTTGTCCTGAATGGTAATCGTGCCCATCTTGGCTTCAATGCCGGTGCCGCCGGTGATGACCGCATCACCGCCTACTGTCAGTTCACCCTCCATAGGCCAATAAATGGCGGTATACTCTTCACTGGCTTTCAGGGTACCACCTGTGATGGTGGCTTTTGTACCAGCCGACCGCTGATTATTTCCGGATACCGGATAGTAGACCACGTCAATAGAACCGGCCGTCATCACAAACTCCGCACTCTTATTTTTTTCGTGCGTACTGTTTGTGACTGCCGAACTGGCATTGAAGTCAAAGGGATAGAAGCTGTTAAACAGCCCCACGCCAAATGCCGTTGTGCTTTTCAGCTTTGCGCCCTGAACGGTGATCTTACCGCCATAGGTATTCACAACTCGCTCTGTGATGGTCATGGTAAGGCCCTGATCCAATACCACATTTCCAAAATAATTGATGATTCCCCGATAACCAATCACGGTTCCATTCGTCAGGGTAAGCGTGCCGCTGTTGGTATACTCACAATCTTCGGGCTTGGTCGCGGTACCCTTATCAAAGCTTCCAAACTGGATCGTGTACCCACTGTCCGGCCCACGCAGAATTTTGCCGCCCAAGTCCAGAGTCACGTTCAGATCCTTTTGAATCTGAATAGTCTCAGTTACAATCTGGTCCTTACCCAGGGTGACCGTAATGCTGTCTCCTGCGTTGGCTTTGTTAACTGCTTTAATCGCCTTAACCAAAGTATCAAAGGGCTGTGCCTCGCCGTCATTGATGGTCACGCTCACAGGAGCATCAGGTGTCTCGCCACTGCTCTCTACAACGATAAGAGAGCCGTCGGGCTGAATCTGAAGCTCTTTGGTCGGATCCAAATACTGCTCCAGATCCGGGACAGCTTTTTCAAACGTGCCGCCGCTGATGGTGATATTGCAATTATCGCCCGTAGAAGCGACCACATTCTCAATATCAAAGGTACCGCCGGAGACCATGAGGGTCGATGCCTGATCTTGCGTATAAGATTTCGTCAGTGCGGAAGCTGTAAACTCGCCGTCCACAATCTTGTTATTTGAACCACTGAACATGTAGAAAACAACACCTTTGCTTTCTACACTAACCGTATTGCCATCGGCAGGTTCAATGGTCGTGTTGCGGGTCTGGAACGCATGGCTTTCCGTCTGGAAGGTGCCGCCAGTCACAGAGACCGGAGCAGATGCGGCATAGATGCCTATGGACTTGGACTCGACCTCTCCGCCGGAAATGGAAATGGGAGTCTCTTTGCTATTCGAGTAAATAGCTGCGGAAGTGCTAGATGTAGATTCCTGAGTGACCTTGCCGCCCTTCATAGTAAAGCCAGCTGTGGTATTGATATAAGCAGCATGCCCGCCGTTCGCGGTGTTTTTGATTTCGCCATCCATCATGGTCAACTGGGCAGACGAATTGACAAACGCCGCATGGCCACCGCTTGCAGTGTTGACCACGGTGCCGCCGGAAAGGGTGGCTGTGCTGGAGGAATTTAAATGGAGTGCATAGCCCATGGACGAAGTATTTTCCAACGTGCCGCCCTTCAGCTCAAAGTTGCCGCTATTGACTTGGATCAAAGTTAACATACTGTCACTTGTTCCAGCGTTGGTGATCTTGCCCCCACCAACGCTGTCTTCAATTACCAGGCTTGCATTCGAAGAATTTACAAAATAAGCATATTTTCCGTCTCCTTCATCGCTCACCGTGACGGTATGGCCGGCCAGGTCCAGAACCAGGCTTTTTGTGACAGTTGCATAATCAAAAAAGGTAGGCTTAATAGTTACATTGTCAGTCAGCCGGTAGGTGCCGCTCGTCGGCAGGGAATCTATACTTGTCCACTCCGTATAACCGTCTGCCTCAGCAGACGTGACCGGCTCAGAGACAGGTGGCTCTCCATCCTGTGTTTCCTCCGCCGCCAGTGCTGTGGCAGGAAGTAACCCTACCAGCAGGCATAGACTCATCAGGCTTGCCAATAATCGCTTTTTCACTTCTAGACACTCCTTTACATCATTTGATTTGGTCCTCCAGCCAGTCCGCAAAGGCTTGTCTCTCTCCTGAGCGGAGAGAGACAGCCCCATGGGGCTATGCTTTAAATTGAACAAAATTTCAGTTTTGTTCAACGTAAATGTACCACATCTATCCAATCTTTGCAAGTAAAATTGGCATTTTTCTTCCTTATCTTTTGCATTCTCCCCATAGAGGCTGCACCTGGGAAATTCTCGGGGGAAAACCGGCGGGCGGGTCTAAGACCCGCCCCTACGGTGTTTCAGGCAAATCACAGCGAAATGGGACCGGCGGGAGGGGCAAGCGCCGTCCCCATATATTTCCCGGGAAGGCCGCCGGGTGACGCCGCAGAGGCAAACTCTGCTCCCCAACGGCGGCATCCCCCCGCCGCGTCACCGCGCCAGCAGCTTTTTCATCCCGGCCTCCAGGCCGTCCACCGTCAGGGGGAACATGGGGAACACCCGGGCGATGGCGTCATAGGTCTCACACCAGTACTGGCCCCAGGAGGGCCGCTCGCTGGGGTTGATCCAGATGATATGGGGATACTTGTCCCGGAACCGCTCCAGCCAGTCCATGCCGCACTGGGGCAGGCTGGGATCCCGGTCCCTTCCGTAATACCAGCCCCCGGTCAGCTCATAGGGGGCCATCTGGGCATCCCCCACAAAAATGACCTTATACTCCGAGGACAGGTTGGACAGCAGCCACTCCGTCTGCACCGACCCGGAGGGGAGCAGGCTGGGGTCCGTATAGACCCGGCCATAGGGGCAGTTGTGGAAGTAGTACACCTTCAGGTCCTTGAAGTGGCCCACCTTGCTCACCGCCTGGAACAGGGCGGAGCACAGCTGGGCGTAGTAGTCCATAGAGCCGCCAGAGTCCATCATCAGCAGCACCTTCACCGTGTTCTGCCGGGGCTTTTTATAGCGCACGGTGAGCATTCCGCCGTGTTCGGCGGTGTCTTGAATGGTGTTGTCCACATCAAACTCGGTGGGAGGCAGGTCCACCAGCCCGGAGTACTGCCGCAGGTGCTTGAGGGCCACCTGGAACTGCCGGGTATCCAGGGTGTTGTCCCCCCGGAAATCCCGGAAGCGGCGCTCCCCTGCCACCCGGAAGGCCCGGCGGTGCATCCCCTGGCCCCCCACCCGGATCCCCTTGGGAGACAGCCCGGAGTTGCCAAAGGTGGACATCCCATGGGTCCCCACCCAGTATTTTCCGCCGTTGTGCTCCTCCTTCTGCTCCTCCATCCGCTCCTTGAGCATCTGCTCGATCTCCTCCTCGGAGAGCAGCTCGTTAAGCCTGGCCTGCTCCTCGTCCCAGTTGGCATAGTCCCGCAGGACATCCGGACGGTCCAGCCAGTCCAGCAGCTCCTGAGACACCTCCTGCTCAAAGGGCACGTCCTTGAAGTATTGGAGAAAACAGCGGTCGAAGCGGTCGAAATCCGCCTCGCTCTTCACCAGAAGCGCCCGGCATAGGTGGTAGAAACCGGTGAAGCTGGAGCCGTGCAGCCCCTTCTCCAGGGCCTCCATCAGGGCCATCCACTCGGTGAGGGAGACCTTCAGCCCGCCCCGCCGGAGGGTATAGAGAAATTCCTCAAACATGGGCTCACTTCCAGGTCCGCCGCAGGGCGTCCATGTCCTCGTTCTTCTTCAGCAGCACCCCCAGATAGGGCACCTCCTTCACCACCCGGCTGGGATCCACCCCGCCGTGGACCAGCGCCCGGATCCAGTCGATGATCTCGCTGGTGGAGGGTTTTTTCTTGATGCTGGGCAGCTGCCGGATGCGGTAAAAGGCCTCCAGCACCTGGGTGAGCAGCGCCTCGTCCAGGCTGGGGAAGTGGACCCGAACGATCTCCGCCATCAGTTCCCGGTCGGGGAACTCGATGTAGTGGAACACGCACCGGCGCAGAAATGCATCAGGCAGTTCCTTCTCCGCATTGGAGGTGATGATGACCACCGGGCGGTGTTTGGCAGTGACGGTGCGCCCCGTCTCCGGGATGTGGAACTCCATCCGGTCCAGCTCCCACAGCAGGTCGTTGGGGAACTCCAGATCTGCCTTGTCGATCTCATCGATGAGCAGGATCACCTGCTCGTCGGCGGTGAAGGCCTCCCCCAGCTTGCCCAGCTTCACATATTTTTCAATGTTGTCCACGCCCTCGCCGCCGAACTGGCTGTCGTACAGACGCTGCACCACGTCATAGACGTACAGCCCGTCCTGGGCCTTGGTGGTGGACTTGATGTTCCAGATGATCAGCTTTTTTCCCAGCGCCTGGGAGATTGCCTCGGCCAGCATGGTCTTGCCCGTGCCCGGCTCGCCCTTGATCAGAAGGGGCTTTTCCAGCACCATGGCAATGTTCACCGCCCGCATCAGCTCCTCTGAGGCCACATAGTTCTGACTTCCTTTAAATTCGCTCATATTCCGTTCCTTTCTGCCGCAGCCCGGCTGCGGCCCACAGACGAGTGCATTTTACCGGGTTTTCGGAGAAAAAGCAACCCCCAGACAGGCAAACGGACCCGCCGCAAAGCGGCGGGTCCGTTTCAGCTTGTCAAAAAACCTCGCTGGTGGCGAGGTTTTTCTGGTATAATAGAGAAAAGGGGGATTGAATGTGGAGAACTGGAAAAAGGATTCCCGAAAAGATATAGTGATGGTGGATGTGGATGCATTAGTCCCCCCAGACCATCTGCTCCGAAAAGTAGAAAGAGTCATGGATTATGACTGGCTATATGAGCGGTTAAGTCCATATTATTGCGCAGACAACGGGCGTCCAGGAACGGATCCTGTAGTGTTGATCAAGATGGTTCTAATTCAGCATTTGTTTGGGATCGCGTCTTTACGTCAGACTCACCGGGAGATACAAGTAAATATAGCATACCGTTGGTTCTTGGGATACAGTCTACTGGACGAGATCCCTCATTTCGCAACGGTAAGTTATGCCTTTTGCAAACGCTTTCCCCCGGAGCTGAGTGAAGAAATTTTTGCACATATTTTGAACAAAGCACTGAACAACCGGATGGTAGACCCAAGCATGATTTTTATCGACGGAACACATATTAAAGCATCCGCGAATAAAAAGAAGTTCCAGAAGGAACAGGTCGCCAAAGCCGCGAAGGTGTACGAGGAACAACTTCGCAAAGAGGTATCCGAGGAACGAGAAAAACTGGGTAAGAAAGTCAACGATGACGATGATGACGAAAATAAAGGAAGTTCCGGAGGAGGAACGGTTGAGAAAACGGTGTCCAAAACCGACCCTGACTGCGGAATGTTTGTAAAAGGGGCACATGAGCGGCAGTTTGCGTACAAAGCACATACTGCCTGTGATAAGCACGGCTTTGTGTTGGGTGTTGAGGTAACCGCTGGAAATGTAAGCGATAGTGCTGCATGGGACGCAGTATACGACCAGGTAACGAACAGTTTTCCCGAAGTTAAGTTTGTAACGATGGATGCCGGATACAAAACACCCTGGATTGCAAAGAACGTTCTGGAACACAGCAGAATTCCCATCCTTCCCTATACCCGATACAAGGGAAAGAACGATAAATTTAAGCCTTGGGATTTTACTTATGATGCAGCAACAGACAGTTTTACCTGTCCCAGAGGACATGAACTGCGGCATACGACCACAAGCAAAGAAGGGAAACGGACTTACCGCAGCTCACCCAAAATCTGCAAAGACTGTCCCTGCAGAACTGTTTGTGGCGCAAATGAGAGCGGACAGCGGATACTCACAACTCATATCTGGCAGGAATATCTCGATTTGGTCGAACATTTGAGAAAAACCGAACGTGGCAAGGAACTCTATGCCATGAGAAAAGAGACCATAGAGCGTGTTTTTACTGATGCAAAAGAAAAGCACGCCATGCGGTATACGCACCACCGAGGTCTGGCCCGGGTTTCTGCTTGGGTGAGGCTTAAATATGCTGCCATGAATCTCAAAAAGATTGCTATTGGGAAGTGGAATGCTTCTAATTTTGCTTCCTATATCATGATTTTTGCCCCGTTTAATGATAAAACGCCAGTCCTCGTGTTTTGAGAACTGGCGTTCTTTGACAAGCTGAAACGGACCCGCCGCAAAGCGGCGGGTCCGTTTCAGGTCCGTATCTTGGCGACCTCCTCAGCCTGCGGAGGAACCCGCAGAGGAGCCCGACCCGGAAGCGCTGCTGTCCGGGGCCAGAGCCTCCAGCTCCTCCTGGACCGCGGCCCGCAGGGACTGGAGCTTTCCGTAGAACTCAGAGGGGGCGATCTTCTCCAGCTCCTCTGTGGGCTGGGGGGGATTGGCATCCAGCCACCCCTGCTGAAGCTGCGCCATCCGGTCGGCGATGTAATCCGTGCGGTAGTCGGAAGGGTTCAGGGGGAGGCGCAGGATGATGTGGTAGCCATAGACGCTCTCCACGATCCCGCTGATCTCCCCATCCTTCAGGGCAAGGGCGGCCTTCTCAAAAGGCTCCACCATCTGGCCCTTCACAGTGGTGTAGCCGTCGGGGCTGTTCACCGCGCCGGCGGCGTCCGTGTCCTCGCTGTGCTCTTCCATCAGACGGTCAAACAGGGCCTCCTTGTCCTCCGCGGCCTGGAGCTGGGACAGCAGATCCTCCGCCAGGGCCTTCTTCTCGGCCACCACGGCGTCGTCCAGCGCCTCATACTTCCCGGTCGGATTCCCATTCTCATCGGTGATGGGCTTGTCGGTGTCCACCGTCTTGAGCAGGATATGCTTGGCCCGGTAGACCCCCTTCTCGTCCTGGGCATAGGACAGGACCTGGGCGTCGCTGGGATAGCCCGCCGTCCCCTCGCCGTACAGCTTGTCCTGAAGCTGGCCGTTCATATCGTTCACCCGCATCATCTGCTTGAACAGATCCCGGGTCAGCGCGCTGCCCCACAGAGCGTGGTCCAGCATCTCCTCGCCGCCGCTGTCCTTCGCCATGGAGGCCAGGGCCTCCTCCGCCCGCTGGTCCACATCGGGGGAGGCCGCCGCACCCTCCTGCTCCGCCAGACCGGGCAGCAGGGCGTACAGGGCCGCAGTCTGGAGTGCGGAGTCCATCAGGGCGTCCTCCAGAGTCTTGCCGTCCACCTCAGTATCCCAGGGCATCTCGCCCATGCCGAACATACTGTAATACTGGGCGGAGCCGTCGATGCCATAGGTCAGCCAGTACAGCAGGCTGTCGGCGGTGATCTCCGCCTCTCCCGCCGTGGCCACCACCGTGTCACCGGCCAGACCGGCGGCGGCCAGATAGGGGTCTGTGACCCCGGTGAGGTCCATCGGCTCCACCTGGGTCACTGAGCTGGAGGAGGCGTCCGTCTGGCTGGAGCCGGAGGACTGCCCCTCATCATTCCCGCTCTTACAGCCGCTCAGGGCGGACAGCGCCAGCACTACGGACAGTGAGAGGGCGCCCAGTCGTTTCAAATTCATCATAAAACTTCGAGATCCTTTCCAGTAACAGATCACGGGCCCACGGGCCCGGGTCTTTCGTATCATAGCACAAACCGGGCTTTCGGGCAAGGGCGCGGTTCTAATCTCTGTTCTCTTTTGGGACGATCAGTTCTGATCTCACTGATTTCACGACGGATTGATTCAGATACAAAAATATGGTAGAGTAAATCCGAACTTGAATGATGGAGCGTGCTCAAATGAAAAATATGTTCAAAGCAGCAGTGGGACTTGGCCTAATATGCGCTTTATTTGTTGTTTTCCCCTATGTTCGTAATGAAATCGGTGTAACATCGGCCAACTTGGAAGCAGATATTCGCAGTTCGCAGAAGATACAAGACGATTGGGTCATTGACGGAAGTGTTTCTGATACGATGGCAGCCTACATTTCCTATCCTCAAGATATGAATGACCATACCTTTTCTGTCTATGTGAATCGCCCCAGACTCTCCTTTGGATATTTCTTTCGCGGTGGTGGAAGCCTTTCAGGAGTTGATAGGGGAATCACAGAGTTTACCGTAGAGGGGTGTAGCGAACGAGCTTTTATTTCTATGAATCAACAACAGGTGGCGCGGCTGGAAATAGATGACGGAAACTCGATACAAGTGATTGATATTGACAGCAAAAAACCATTTGCAATTGTACTCCCGATAAATTCAGGTATCATTACATTTTGTGATGTGAACGGAAGGCCAGTAGAATACTGGAATAATCCGCTTTAAAAATACCAGCTTATTGGGTGGTTCGCGTAAAGGAACCACTCCACTTCATCAAACTGAGGCCCGGACCGCAGCGTGGTCCGGGCCTCTTTTCTTCCTTTGTCCTTGATCCGGCCTGTCAGCCGTCAACGACCTCGCCGGTGAGCACCTCCCGGCTGTCCACCGTCAGCTCGCCGTCCCGGCACTCCACCGTGATGCGGGAGCCGGGCTCCACCTGGTCGGAGACGATCTTTCTGCTGATCAGAGTCTCCACCGTGTGCTGGAGATACCGGCGCAGGGGCCGCGCCCCGTAGATGGGGTCGTAGGCCGCTTCGATGATATGGTCCTTGGCCGCGGGCGTCAGCTCCACGGTGAGCTGCTTGTCCTCCAGGCGGCGGTTCAGATCGGTAACCATCAGGTCGATGATGTGGGTGACGTTCTCCCTGGTCAGCGGCTTGTAGAACACGATCTCGTCCAGCCGGTTGAGGAACTCCGGACGGAAGGACCGCTTGAGCAGCTCATTGACCTGGTCCCGGGCCTCCTGGCTGATCTCTCCGTCCGTCCCGATGCCGTCCAGCAGGAACTGGCTACCCAGGTTGGAGGTCAGGATGATCACGGTGTTCTTAAAGTCCACGGTGCGGCCCTGACTGTCAGTGATCCGCCCATCGTCCAGCACCTGGAGCAGGATATTGAACACATCCGGGTGGGCCTTCTCCACCTCGTCAAAGAGGATGACGGAGTAGGGCTTTCTCCGCACCGCCTCGGTGAGCTGTCCGCCCTCCTCATAGCCCACATATCCGGGAGGCGCTCCGATGAGGCGGGAGACGGAGAACTTCTCCATGTACTCGCTCATGTCGATGCGCACCAGATTTTTCTCGCTGTCAAACAGGGCCTCAGCCAGGGTCTTGGCCAGCTCGGTCTTGCCCACGCCGGTGGGGCCCAGGAACAGGAAGGAGCCGATGGGCTTCCCCGGGTCGGCGATGCCGGCGCGGCTTCTCAGGATGGCCTCGCTCACCAGACGCACCGCCTCGTCCTGGCCCACCACACGCCGGTGGAGGATGTCCTCCAGGTGGAGCAGCTTCTCCCGCTCCCCTTCCATCAGACGGGCCACAGGGATGCCGGTCCAGCGCTGGATGATCCGGGCGATCTCCTCCTCGGTGACCTTGTCCCGCAGCAGAGAGCGGGCCTTGCCCTCGTTGGCGATCCGCTCCTCCGCCTCCAGCTGCTTTTTCAGCTCGGGGATCCGGCCATACTGGAGCTCTGCGGCCCGGTTGAGGTCGTACTCCCGCTGGGCCTGCTCCAGCTGGGCGTTGGCCTCCTCCAGGTCGGAGCGCAGCTTCTGCACCTTCCCAATGGCGTTCTTCTCATTCTCCCACTGGGTCTTTTTGGCGTTGAACTCATCCCGCATCTCGGACAGTTCCTTCTGGATGTCCGCCAAATGCTCCTGGGACAGCTTATCCGTCTCCTTCTTCAGGGCGGCCTCCTCGATCTCATGCTGAATGATCCTGCGGCGGATCACATCCAGCTCGGTGGGCATGGAGTCGATCTCCGTGCGGATCATGGCGCAGGCCTCGTCCACCAGGTCGATGGCCTTATCAGGGAGGAAGCGGTCGGTGATATACCGGTTGCTCAGCGTGGCGGCGGCGATGATGGCCCCGTCGGTGATCTTCACCCCGTGGAACACCTCATACCGCTCCTTCAGGCCGCGGAGGATGGCGATGGCGTCCTCCACCGTTGGCTCGTTCACCATGACCGGCTGGAAGCGCCGCTCCAGCGCGGCGTCTTTTTCGATATACTGCCGGTACTCGTTCAGGGTGGTGGCCCCGATGCAGTGCAGCTCGCCCCGGGCCAGCATGGGCTTGAGCAGATTGCCCGCATCCATGGAGCCCTCAGTCTTGCCTGCCCCCACAATGGTGTGCAGCTCGTCGATGAATAGGATGATGCGGCCCTCGGACTTCTTGACCTCGTTGAGGACGGCCTTCAGACGCTCCTCAAACTCGCCCCGGTACTTGGCCCCCGCGATCAGGCTGCCCATATCCAGGGAAAAAATGGTCTTGTCCTTCAGGCTGCCGGGCACATCCCCCTTCACGATCCGCTGGGCAAGCCCCTCGGCGATGGCGGTTTTGCCCACGCCTGGCTCGCCGATCAGGACCGGGTTGTTCTTGCTCTTGCGGGACAGGATGCGGATGACATTGCGGATCTCGTCGTCCCGGCCGATGACCGGGTCCAGCTTATTCTGGCGAGCCCGCTCCACCAGGTCGGCGCCGTACTTTTTCAGGGCGTCATAGGTCTCCTCCGGGTTGTCCGAGGTGACCCGCTGGTTGCCCCGCACAGAGGCCAGAGCCTGCATGACCGCCTCCCGGTTCACCTGATAGGTGCGGAACAGTTCCTTCAAGCGGCTGTTGGCGCTGTCCAGAAGGCCCAGCAGGATGTGCTCCACTGAGATATACTCGTCCTTCATGGACTGGGCCGCGGACTCAGCGGCCTTGAGGGCCCGGTCCACATCCTGGGCCACATAGACCTTGTCCGCCTCCCGGCCCCCGCCCGACACCTTGGGCAGCTTCTCCACCTCCGCCTTGACTGCGGCGGCAAAGCTGGGCACCGTCATGCCCATGGCGGACAGCAGCTGGGGAATGAAGCCCTGCTCGTCGGTGAGAAGGGCCAGCATCAGGTGCTCCTGCTCGATCTGCTGGTTGCCGTGCTCCACGGCCAGCTCCTGCGCTCCCTGGATGGCAGCCAGGGACCGCTGGGTAAATTGATTCATATTCATGTCAGAAACCTCCTTTTTCGGCTTCAAATGTTCCGAGGATTTTAGCACTCGTTATTATTATGTGCTAACGTAACGATATACCCTTTCTCTCCCTTTTGCAAGAGAAAATTTGCGGTTTTCTAAAAATTTTTCTGTCCGGGGAAGCATCAAGCGGGCAGGCCCTACAGGACCTGCCCGCTGCTGTACTGGGATCCGATCACTGAATGGCGATCCTGCGGCTCTGGGGGACCGGCTCTCCCTGCTTGGGCAGGGTCAGCTTCAGCACACCGTCCTCAAAGGCGGCGGTGATGTCCTCCTCCCGGATGCCGCTGACGTCGAAAGCCCGGGCACAGCTGCCCATCCGGCGCTCCCGGCAGAGGTACTTGCCCTCCTTTTTCTCCTCCTGCTCCTCCTGGCGCTTGGCTGTAATGGTCAGCACGCCGTCCTGAAGGTGCAGGTCGATGTCCTCCTTCCGGAAGCCGGGCAGGTCGGCCTCCAGCAGGAAGTGGTCGCCCTCGTCCCGGATGTCTGTCCGGAAGGCAGGGAGCTCACCCCGGTCCGCGGGGAACATACGGCGCTCAAAATCATCAAACAGGTCGTTCCAGGAAGTGTTCATACGTCCAAAGGGGATCATGCTGTACATAAGTCAAAACTCCTTTCGGTCCACGGGGCACTGCCTCCAGCGCCCCCGGACCTCTCTTAAACTTTGGCTTTATTATACGGCCCGATTATGAACATTTCTCGCAAACAATATGTCCAAATTGTAAATTTTAGCACTCTCATATATCAAGTGCTAATTTATGCTTTCCATTCGTATGCTTGCGCCCTCCCGGCGGCTGTGCTACAATGGGAAGAAATCCGGCGGGCCCCTCCCGGTCCGCCGCTGAGGAGGTCTCTCACCATGAAAGTCCTGATCTGGGGCGGCGAGGCCCGCTACCGCGCCGATCTTCCCCATGCGGTACAGTCCCTGCCCCTGGAGCTGGTATTCTGCCCCCGGGAGCAGCCCCTGGAGTCCATGTTTCCCCAGCACGCCGACACCGTCTTTCTCTTTGTTGACGCCATCGCGCCGGTGGACGACGCCCTCATAGACCGGATGCCCGGTCTGCGGCTGATCCACTCCGAGGGGGTGGCCTATAACGCCATCGACCTGGATGCCGCCCGCCGCCGATCCATTTTCGTCTGCAACAACAAGGGGTGCAACTCCGCTCCCACTGCTGAGATGGCCGTGATGCTCATGCTCATGTCCCTGCGCTTCGGGATCCCGGGCGACCGGGCCGTTCGGGAGGGGCGGCAGATCCGGTTCAAGGAGGGGGTCATGGCCTCCGGCGGCCCGGAGCTGGGTGAGCGCACCGTGGGCCTGGTGGGCTTTGGGGACATCGCCCAGGCGGTGGCCCGCCGTCTGCGGCCCTTCGGCTGTTCCCTGTTCTACTACGCGCCCCACCGCCGGCCGCCGGAGGTGGAGGCCGGCTTTGGTATCTCCTATCTCCCTCTGGAGGCGCTGTTTGCCCGCTGCGACCTGATCTCCCTCCACTGCGCTGTGACCCATGAGACCCGAGGCATGGTAGACGCCGCCCTCTTGGAGCGGGTCCGGCCCGGGACCATCCTCATCAACACCGCCCGGGGCGATCTTCTGGACAACCTGGCGGTCCGTCAGGCGCTGATCGAAGGCCGGCTGGGGGGCGCGGGCTTCGACGTCCTCTCCCCAGAGCCCACCCCTGCCGACCACCCGCTGGTGGACCTCCCCCCGGAGGTGCGGGACCGGGTGGTCTACGCCCCCCATCTGGGCGGCATCACCTCCGCTTCCTTCCGCCGCTCCCACGCCTGGATGTGGGACTCGGTCCGCGCTATGCTGGAGGGAGGCCGTCCCAATAACGTGGTCAACGGGCTGTGACCCCATGCAATTTGGAACATGGAGCAGAAAACGCCGCCGACGCTGAATGCGTCGGCGGCGTTTTCGTTGGATCAGCGGCAGGCCGCGCCTCACTGGTCCGCCAGCAGGCGCTCCCCCGCCAGATAGATGTCCCCCGCACCCACGGTCAGGATCAGATCCCCCGGCTGGGCCAGCTGGGCCAGCCGTCTGGCGACCTCCTCCAAGGTGGGGCAGAACTCCGCGCCAGGGATGCGCTGGGCCAGATCCCGGGAGGAGATCCCCAGGGTGTCCGTCTCCCGGGCGGCGAAGATCTCCGCCAGAAGCACCTTGTCCGGCAGCTGGAGCACCTGGACGAACTGGTCAAACAGCTCCTTCGTCCGGGTGTAGGTGTGGGGCTGGAAGGCACAGATCACCCGCCGGTATCCCAGGCTCCGGGCCGTGGTCAGCAGGGCGCTCAGCTCGCCGGGGTGGTGGGCGTAGTCGTCGTACACCGCCGCGCCGTGGAACTCCCCCTTGTGCTCAAACCGTCGGCCCGCCCCGCGGAAGGCCCGCAGGCCGTCCCGGATTGCGGAGAAGGGCGCCCCCAGCTGAAGGGCCGCGCCGGCGGCGGCCAGAGCGTTGCGCACATTGTGGACGCCGGGGACACTGAGCTCGATGCGCCCCAGATCCTCGCCCCGGACGATCAGGTCAAAGGAAGGGAACCCACCCTCCCAGGTCAGCCCCTCACAGTGGATGTCACCCTGCTCCAGGCCAAAGGTGAGCATGGGCCGCTCCAGCCCCCGCAGGGCGTCCATGGTGTTGGCGTCGTCCCCGTCCGCCACCACGCAGCCCTCCTGAGGGACCAGCTCCGCAAAGCGGCGGAAGGAGTGCTTCACATCCTCCAGGTCCTTGAAGAAGTCCAGGTGGTCGGCGTCCACATTGAGGATCACCGCCACGGTGGGGAAGAAGGACAGGAAGGAGTTGCAGTACTCACAGGACTCCAGAATGATGGTATCCCCCTGCCCCACCCGGTGTCCCGCGCCAAGGGCGGGTAGCGTCCCGCCGATCATCACCGTGGGATCCCGCTGGGCGGCCAGGAAGATATGGGTACACATAGAGGTGGTGGTGGTCTTACCGTGGGTGCCGGCCACGCACAAAGCGTGCTCATAGCGGCGCATAATGGCCCCCCAGGCCTCCGCCCGCTCAAAAACCGGGATCCCGGCGGCTCGGGCGGCGGCGATCTCCGGGTTATCGTCGTGAACGGCGGCCGTGCGGATGACGCAGCCCGCCCCCTGGACGCTCTCCCCCCGGTGGCCGATGACCACCGGGATCCCCAGGGACCTCAGATGGGACACCGCGGCGCTCTCATGGAGGTCAGAGCCGCTGATGACCACCCCCGCATTGTGGAGCACCTCGGCCAGCGGGGACATGGACACGCCGCCGATCCCCACCAGATGGGCGTGGGCGCCGGGGCGGATATAAGAATGAATATCGGGCTTCATACAGACACACCTCGATCAAAAAATCGACCCGCCGGACGCGGGCCTCTGGTTTTCCTGACGTTCCGCATCCCTGCTCCGGCGGATCCGGGAGCGGATCCGGTCCCGCCCTATTATAGTACAGGCGCGACCGGAGAACAAGCGGGCTTCCCTGTGCATCTTACCCAAAATTCAGGCGCTTCAACAGGCTTTTCCCGCCATCTCCTCAGAAGATCCCGCCATAATCAGCGGTCATAGCCGATGTACTTCTCCAGCACGTCCAGGGAGAGCGGCCCGATCTGTCCCTCCGCCGACTTGAGGAAGCCGTGCTTCTCATAAAACTGCCGGGCGGCTCCGTCGGGGGCGCACCGCAGGCGCAGGGAGGTCCGGCCCAGGCCCCGGTAAAAGGAGACCGCCTGGCCCAGCAGCTGTACGCCCAGGCCCCGGAACCGGAACGCGGGCGTCATGTAGTACAGGGAGAGAAAGCCCACCCCCTCCTCCCGGTCCCGCTGGGGGTCCAGCTGGAGCACCCCGGCGGGCTCCTGCCCCGCCATAGCCACAGTCAGCGCCATGGGGTCCTGGGCCATCGCCCGCTCCGCCCCCTCCCAGAACGCAGGACCGTCAAAGGGCAGGTCCGCCCCATAGGTGGAGATCCAGGCATCCCGGCGGGCGTCCAGATAGAAGTCCCGCTCTGATGCGGGGTCCAGGGGACGGTACCACAGGTTCACATCCTCCTTCTTCTGCGCCCCCTTCCGCCACCAGGTCTGCTGTGCCAGGGTGGAGATGGAGTCATCCAGATGGGAGTTGTCCCCCTCAAATACCACATGGAACACCTCTCCGTCCCAGGCCAGACAGGTCACGGAGGTGTTGTCCGCGTGTGGCATGGTGTGCCACTCTTCCGGCGGGATCCCCTTGACATTGGCCAGGAACTGGCGGATAGCAGTGCCGTGGCTGAACACAGCCACGGTCTGGCCGGGGTATTTTCCGGCGATACGCCGGATGGCGCGCTCTGCCCGGGCCCCCACGTCCCCCAGGCTCTCGCCGCCGGGGGCGACCCACGCGGGGTCGCTGTGGTTGAACTGGAGGAGCCGCTCCCCCTCTGTCTGGCGCACCTCGCCCCAGGTGCGGTCCTCCCAGCGTCCCATGTTGATCTCCCGCAGGTCGGGATCCGTGTGCAGCTCCATCCCCCTGGGCACATAGACCGCCCGGGCGGTGGCGCAGGTGCGGTACAGGTCGCTGGACCAGACCGCATCCACAGGCACGCCGGCAAACCGCGTCTCCAGCGCCTGGATCTGCTTCCAGCCGTTCTCCGTGACCAGTGCGTCATACCAGCCGTGGATCCGGCGGTAGAGATTTCCCTCCGCCTCCGCATGGCGGATCAGATAGATGGTAGTCATAGGGTCTTGTATTCCTCCTTCGGTCAGCGGTGGGACTTCATTTCAAAGTGAATCAGCAGGGAGAGCAGGGCCCGCAGCAGGACCACCGCCCCCAGCACCACCAGCTCATTCAGGTCCCGCACCAGGACCGTTTTCAGGATCTCCGCCGCCATTTTGAACTCCAGACTGGTGGCCAGACCGTTGGCCAGATCGAACTTCACATCCAGGGGCACATTGGTAACTAGACCCTTGCAGTAGTTCCAAAACGCCTGGAGGGCGGAGAGGGACACCACGAAAATACCCATCAGCTCACAGATGGAAATAATGGGGGGCAGGATCAGTCCGATCAATTCTTCCAGCATGACAGTTCCTCCTAGAACGCCGGGGCGCGGCCCCGGCAGGTTTACCAGGGGCACACGCCGCCGGTGAGCCCGGAGACAGCCTCCAGGCCCTGTCGGGCGGCGATGGCCTCCAAACCGTCCCGCACCTTGATCGGGGCGAAGGGGTCGGCAAACAGGGCGGTGCCCACCGCCACGGCGGAGGCTCCGGCCAGCATCAGCTGGGCCGCGTCCTCCCCTTTGCTGACGCCGCCCATGCCCAGCACGGGCACCTTGACCGCCTGGGACACCTCCCAAACCATCCGCACCGCCACGGGCAGCACGGCGGGGCCGGACAGGCCGCCGGTGTTCATCTTCAAAATGGGCCGGCGGGTGTTCACGTCAATGCGCATCCCCCGGATGGTATTGATGAGGGAGACCGCGTCCGCTCCCGCCGCCTCCACCGCCCGGGCGATCTCGGTGATGTCCGTGACGTTGGGGGACAGCTTTACCATCACCGGCACATTCCCCGCGTGGGATTTTGCCATCTCCGTCACCTCGGCGGCCAGCTCCGGCCGGGTGCCGTAGGCCAGCCCCCCCGCCTTCACATTGGGGCAGGAGATGTTCACCTCGATCATGTCCACCCCGGCCCCGGCCAGCTTTTCACACATGACGCCGTACTCCTCGGGGGTGTTGCCTGAGATATTGGCGATCACCTTCACATCATACTGCCGCAAAAAGGGCAGTTCTTCGGCGATGAAGGCGTCCACTCCGGGGTTTTGCAGCCCCACGGAGTTCAGGATGCCCATAGGAGTCTCCGCAATACGTGGGGCGGGGTTGCCCTCCCGGGGAAGCAGGGTCAGCCCCTTGGCGCAGATGCCGCCCAGCTCGCTGAGATCAAAAAATTGGCTGTACTCCCGGCCGAAGCCGAAGGTCCCGGAGGCCACCACCACCGGGTTTTTCATGGTCATCCCCGCCAGGGTGACGCGCATATCCACATTAGACATCCCAGTTCACCTCCCTGGAATCAAAGACCGGCCCGTCCTTGCATACGTGCTTCCGGCTGCCGTCGGCCATGTCGCAGGCGCACACCAGGCAGGCCCCCACGCCGCAGCCCATCCGCTCCTCCATGGACACCTGACAGGGGACGCCAAATTCCTCCGCCACTCTGGCCACATTCCGCAGCATGGGGCGGGGGCCGCAGGCCAGCACGGCATCGTAATTTTGATCCCCCTCAAGCTCCTGGCGGACCAGGGCGTCCACAAAGCCGTGATGGCCCAGAGAGCCGTCGTCGGTGGCGGTCAGCACTTTGGCGCACTCGTCCTGGAAGCAGTTTTGCAGGATGATCTTGTCTGCGGAGCGGCCGCCCAGGATGGCGGTGGACTTTCCCTGGGTGTACTGGGCGCAGCCCAGCATGGGAGGGATCCCGATGCCGCCGCCCACCAGCAGATAATGGCCCTCCGGCTTCATGGTAAAGCCGTTGCCCGCCAGGCCCAGCACATCCAGGCTGTGGCCCACGGGGCGGCGGGCCAGCCAGTCGGTGCCCTCACCCCGGACCTCAAATACGATGGTCACAAGGTCATTGGGCTCATCCGTGTGGCAGGTACACACGGAGATAGGCCGGCGCAGCAGCAGGCCCTCCCCACACTTCACATGAACAAACTGTCCCGGCGCTCGGAAGGAGGTGCGGACCATGTCCCCCGCCTCCAGCACCATATATACCGCGTCTCCCATCTGTTCCTTGGAGACGATCTTACACTTGCGTTCTACTTTCACGATCGATCACCGCTTTCTTTTGGCTCTGTCAGAGCAGAACCTTCTCAAACCGCCCCGGGAATCGCTCACTTCTCCCAGGGGACCTTCTTTTTCTGCCAGGGAAAGGTATGCTTTTCCTGTTCCGGCGCGTGGACGGGCTCCGGGCTCTGCTTCTGCTCAGGCCGGGCGGCGCGGGGCACGTATGCGGCCTGCACCGCACAGGTGGGGCAACCGCACAGGGCGCTGTGCCTGGTGCCGCACACCGGGCAGGTCACCTGGTCGTTCTGCTCCGTCCGGAGGGGTACTTCATGCTCGGCGGCATACAGCTCCACTCTGCGGCACTTGGCGCAGACATACAGGTCCACCTCAAACTGTTCCAGCCCAAGGGAAGTCAATCCCCCATAGCCGTCCGCGCCGATGGAGAAATTCCGCAGCCGGCGCTCCAGCATCCCGCCGCAGGCGGGACAGTGCCTTCCGGTGTTCAGGTCGGCCCGGATGCGCTCCCCGTCCTCCAGGTCCGGGGAGTCCAGCATCTGCCGGAACAGTTCCTCCCGCTCCTGGGGGGCTGCGCTGTCCAGCCGGGCGGTGCAGCCGATACATAACGTCTGTACCGTGCCGTGAAACATAAAGTTCTTCCGGTCCAGAAGCCCGACCTTCTGGCCGCACAGGATGCAGTTTGCCATCAAACTCCCTCCGTTCATTTTGAAAGCTCCCGCTATTTCTCCCAGGGGACCTTCTTTTTTTGCCAAGGAAAATGAAATCCCGAACTCTCCTCCGGCTGAACGCCGTCCTCCTGGGCAGCAGAGCTGCTTTGGGTTTGCTCAGCCCGCTCCAAATTCCGAAGATGCTCCTCCATCAACAGCCCCACCTGTCCGCAGACCGGGCAGAGCCGATCCTCCCGTTCCTCCTGACAGTGCTCACACCAGTAGGGTGCAGGCTCCGGCTCCGGGGAAAAGGCGGCGGTATACAGCTCGACCTTACCGCACGCAGGGCAAGCATACAAATCCACCTCATACTGGTCGGCCAGCAGGGTCAACAGACCGCCGCCGCCGTCGGCTCCAATGGAGAAATTTTGCAGTTTACATTCCATCGCCGCCCCACAGCTTGGACAGTTCCGGATGCGTGTCTCTTCCATATTGTCCTCCTTGCAGCTCACAGGGTTCGCCGGAACCAGCACACTTACTGGATGGTCACGAACCGGGCGATGTCCTCCTTCATGGCAATGGCGGCGTTTCTCGCAGCCTCCTGGAAGTCGTGTCCGTCGCCGCCGGTCTTTTTCCAGGCGCACATAATGCCCCGGGAGGAGTTGACGATGGCCCCGTGGCCCTTCTCGTTGAAGGCATACTTCACATCCTCCGCGGTGCCTCCCTGGGCCCCGTAGCCGGGCACCAGGAAGAACGTATGAGGAAGCCGGGCCCGCAGATCCTGGATCTGCTCCGGATAGGTGGCTCCGGTGACGGCCCCCGCCATGGTGAAGCCGTACTTTCCCTGGGTTCCGGCGGCGATGGACTCGTTGAGCTCGCCCATGGCCTCATAGATGGTGCGGCCGTCGGCGATCTTCAGGTCCTGCAGTTCCCCGGAGCCGGGATTGGAGGTCTTGACCAGCACAAAGGCGCACTTGTCCTCCCCTTTGGCGGCCTCCAGGAAGGGCTTGATGGAATCGGAGCCCATATAGCCGTTGAGGGTGACGCAGTCGGCGTCAAAGGACTTGAATGCCTGCCCCTCAATGGGCGCGCCGGACAGCCAGCCCTCCGCATAGGCGGCGGCGGTGGAGCCGATGTCGCCCCGCTTGATGTCGGCGATGACAAACAGCCCCTTCTCCCTGGCATAGCGGATGGTGCGCTCCAGCATCTCCATCCCCTGCCAGCCCAGGTTCTCATAGTAGGCACTCTGGGGCTTGACGGCGGGCACCACGTCGCACAGCGCGTCGATCAGCCCCACGTTGAACTGCCAGATGGCCTCGCAGGCTCCCTTCAGCCCCACCCCGTACTGGGCAAAAGCGGCCTTTCGGATGTGCTCGGGCACATACTCGATGCGGGCGTCCAGCCCGGCCACGGTGGGGTTCTGCTTGGCAATGATCTTCTCCTGTAATACATCAAAAGACATGGGTCTCTTCCTCTCTTTCTCTCTCTCTTTGATCCTGCGTGGGCGGGGCACCGGACGGCGGCTGCCCTGCCGCCTCATGGATCTCACATATTATCCTGGTAAATGATATTCCCGGCCACAATGGTATACTTCACGCGGCCCTTTACTTTTCGGCCCGCAAACGGGGTGTTCCGGGCCTTGGAGGCAAACCGCTCCGGGTCGATGGTCCACTCCTCCTCCGGGTCGAAAATGGCGATGTCGGCGTCGCTGCCCAGGGACAGGCGGCCCTTGGTGCCCAAACGGAGGATGGCGGCGGGGTTATAGGTCATGCGGCGGATCAGGTCGGGCAGCTTCATCCGCCCGGTGTGGTACAGCTCCGTCAGAGCGATGGCCAAAGAGGTCTCCAGCCCGATCATCCCGCTGGGGGCCTTGGCCAGGGGACGGGCCTTCTCCTCAGCGGAGTGTGGGGCGTGGTCAGTGGCGATGGCGTCGATGGTGCCGTCCTTCAGGCCCGCGATGATGCCCTTGATGTCCTTGGCGGTGCGCAGCGGGGGGTTGACCCGGGCCAGCGCCCCCCGGGTGAGGATCTCATCCTCGGTGAGGGTGAAGTACTGGGGGCAGGTCTCACAGGTGAGGGCCACCCCCCGCTTCTTCATCCGGCGGATGATGTCCACCGACTTGGCGGTGGACACATGGCAGATGTGGACGTGGGCGCCGGTCTCCTCCGCCAGCATGGCGTCCCGCATGACCACGATCTCCTCCGCGATGGCGGGGCGGCCCTCCATCCACAGCTGGCGGGAGACGCTCCCCTCATTCACCGCCCGGTTGCCCACCATGGAGGTGTCCTCACAGTGGCACAGAATGGGCAGTTCCACCCGCTTGGCGTGGATCAGGGCGTCCCGCATCAGGTTGGCGTTGTCCACATTGCAGCCGTCGTCGGACAGGGCGGCGGCCCCAGCCTTTTTCAGGGCGTCCGCGTCGGTGAGCTCCTCCCCCCGCAGGCCCCGGGAGACCGCGCCCACAGGGTAGACATGGACCCCGTTGGCCTGGCCGGCCTTCTCACGGATATACTGGATCTGCTCCGGGCTGTCCACCACCGGGTCGGTATTGGCCATACAGGCCATGGCGGTGACTCCTCCCCGGGCGGCGGCGGCCGTTCCGGTGAAAATATCCTCCTTATAGGTCAGGCCCGGGTCCCGGAGATGGACGTGCAGGTCCACCAGCCCGGGACAGACCACCAGCCCGGTGGCATCGATCACCCGGTCAGCCTCCGTCTGAATATCCTTCTCCAGCTGGAGCACCTTTCCATTCTCGACATACAGGTCCAGAATGGAGACTGTCCCATTCACCGGATCCACCACCCGGCCGTTCTGAATCAGAAGTTTCATAGCATGGTTCCTCCAAAAATAGGCAGGGCCGATTGGCCCGTTTGGTAAAACGAAAGGGCTGCCGCAAAAATGGGCAAACTCCGTTACGTTAAATTATAGCGGAACCAGCAGGATTTAGCAACGCATTTTTCCGCAGAAGGGGAAAGAATAAAAAGGAACCGGCTGTATCCCGCTCCTGGGGTTGGCCGGTGGAACAGACAAACAGCAGGACATGACGCAAAAAGGAGTGAGCAGAGCATGAACGGAACTGGATGCGGCTGCGGGCGGTTTTTCGCCGGGATGGCGGTCGGCCTGGCGGCGGGCACAGCTATCGGCATGACCATGGCCCCCTCCCGCCGGGAGATCAAGCGGGCCGCCCACCGTGCGGCCAAGTCGGTGTCTGACGCGGTGGAGACCCTGACCGACGCCATGGGGATGTGATCCCATGACCGGCCCCGGCGGCGCGGGTGGACCCGCCCCGCTGGGGCCGTGTTTTGTGGAAGCCGGGTTTCGATCCGAAATGGGGCAGATTCCACCCTTTTCCGGCGTCAGAAACAGCTTTCCAGAGATTTTTCTAGAAATTCAAAGCATTTTGTCCCCCAATGCAATCATTTTGTAACCACTTTTTCATTTCTATGTAATCGCTTTGACAAGAGAATAACAACCGGGCATGATATACTAAGTCCATACCAGATAGGAAAGGAGGGGCCTGCTGTGAAAAAGCTTCTGGCTTCCCTGACGATCCTGACCATCCTCGCTCTCCCGCTTGGGAGCGCCGCCTCCGCGGAGCAGCAGACGCCCCCCGCCGACCTCTCTGTGGAGGAAGTCCACGGCAACATCCCCGCCCAGGCCGACGCGGCCCAGACCATGTACCCTGCGGTCCACTCCCTGGTGCTGGCCATGACGGAGAACGACCTGGAGTACGCGCCGGAGGACAGCGAATTTCTGTGGACCAGCCTGTACTATATGCTCAGCCTGTACGGCCAGATGGATGAGCGGGCGGAGTTCACTGACGACACCCTGATCCTCCCCTCTGAGATGGTCCGGGACTACGCCGCGGCCCTCTACCCCCAGGTGGAGCAGCTGCCCGGCATCCCCTCCCCCATCTCCCAGCGGATCCGCTATCAGGCTTCTGACGACTCCTACCACCTGGCCCGCGGTGACGAGGGCCTGGCCGAGGTGGTCCTTCAGACCCCCATTACGCTGGCCAGCGGCGCCGTGATCCTCACCGGGCAGCTCAACGCCCTGGAGGACGGCAGCGTCCTGCGGGACTTCCAGGTCACTCTCAGCCCCCGGGACAGTATGTTCGGCTATGTGATCACCGACCTGACCTGATCCCACTTGACATTCTCGACATCCTCTTTTGATTTTTGACAGAAGGGCGCGCCGTAAGGTGCGCCCTTCTGTCTTTGTTTTCCTGCTGCCCTGTGGGATCTTTTCTCCGCTCCCTTCATAATTTGATCTGTGGTCCCCTCAGCGGACACGATTTTAGAAAACCTTAATCTTCTCTTCAGCGTTCTTTATACTCTGTCTGGTATCCTGAGCACAAAGAAAGGGGGCGTTTCGATGGTCAGCTTCGCTTCTGACACAGTGCAAGGCACACAGGACCACTCCATTTACATCCTTCTCACCCGCTCCGGGACCTGGTTCTCCCGGCTCATCCACCTAGTCACCTCCGACTGTTATACCCATGCCTCCATCGGCCTGGACGGCCCCTCCGGGCCCTTTTACAGCTTCGCCCGCAGATACGAGCACTTTGCCCTCCCCGCCGGCCTGGTGGAGGAGCGGCCGGGCGTCAGGAACCGGCAGATCCCCTGCTGTCTCTATGAACTGAAGGTCTCCGACCCGGTATACCGCCGCCTCCGGCGGCAGCTCTCCGGAATGTACCGCCAGCGGGAGCGCTATCACTACAATCTGCTGGGCGCGCTGTCCTGTTACTTCAACCACCCGCTCCGCCGGAAGAACCACTATTTCTGCTCCCAGTTTGTGGCCACGCTGCTGGAGGAGTGCGGCGCGGTGGAGCTCTGGAAAAATCCTGACCTGGTGCGCCCCGCCGACTTCTGCCGCCTGTCCGCCCTGCAAGCGGTCCACCAGGGCCCTCTGGACGGTCTGATGGCCGTCCCTACATAACACGCAGCCCCCTCCGGAGCATTTGATTTTGCACTCCGGAGGGGGCTGTATGCATTACCGTCTGTCCTCTCCCCCATCCGCGGCCCACTGCGGCCGGGTGAGGGCAAAAAAGTGGGTCAGCCGCCGCTCCCCCATGAGGGGCACGTCGGTCTCCCGGGAAAACTGATAGCGGAAACCGCACTTTTCAATGACCCGGCGGGATCTGGTGTTCCCGTCGTAGTGATTGCACCAGATGGTCTCAAGGCCCAGCTCCGTGAAGCCCCAGCGGATCAGGGCGCCGGAGGCCTCCGGGATCAGGCCCCGCCCCCAGAAGGCGGGGCTGAGGGCGTAGCCCAGCTCATCGTCCGGGCCGGGAAGCTCCTCCCGGTGCTCCCCCACAAAACCGGCAGAGCCGATCACCCGGCCGCTCTCCCGGTCCGCCACCGCAAACACGTTGTGGGCCGAGAACACGGTCCGGATGATCTCCCGGCTGTTTTCCACGCTGGTGTGGGGCGGCCACCCCGCGATGGGCCCCACCCGGGGATCCCGGGCATAGTCATACAGCTCCGCCGCGTCCCCCTCCTCAAAGGGGCGGAGCAGCAGGCGGGGCGTGGTCAGTATGGTCATAGGTCCTCCCTTCATAAAGGGGCGGCTTTTCAGCATGGATCCCCTCCACGCCAAAAAACCGCCCACTCCTAACTCCTAATTCCTAACTTTCCCAGGGCTCCCTGTGGGGCTGCCAGCCCTCCACCAGAGGGCCCAGCTGCCCGATGGTCCTGGGAGTGCAGACGGCCACCACATCGATGGTCTCTCCATATTCCACCTGCTCCACCTTGGCCTCCTGATACAGCCGGTCCAGCAGCCCACCCTTGTCATAGGGCAGGTGGATGGTCACCCGCTTCACTCCGCTGTCCAGCCGCTGTCCAATGGCCTCCAGCAGGGCGGGGAGCCCCTCTCCGGTACGGGCAGAGATGGAGACGATGTTCTCCCCATGGGGACGGATCTCCCCCGTCCACAGGTCACACTTGTTGAATACCTCCAGCCTGGGGGTCTGGTCGGCCCCCAGCTCGTGGATGAGCTGATCCACCACCGCCGCCTGCTCCCGCCACTCGGGGTTGGACGCGTCGATGACATGGAGCAGCAGGTCGGCAAAGGAGAGCTCCTCCAGAGTGGCCTTAAACGCCTCCACCAGATGGTGGGGCAGCTTGCGGATAAAGCCCACCGTGTCGGACAGGAGCACCGTACAGGTGTCCGAGATCTCCAGGGTCCGGGTGGTGGTGTCCAGGGTATCGAACAGGCGGTTGTTGGCCGGGATCTCCGCGCCGGTGAGCTTGTTCAGCAGGGTGGACTTGCCCGCGTTGGTATAGCCCACGATGGCTACCACCGGCACCTCGTTTTTGATCCGCCGCTCCCGCTGGGTGGCACGCACCCGGCGCACATCCCGCAGCTCGTCCTCCAGCTTGGCGATCTTTCTGTGGATGTGCCGCCGGTCGGTCTCCAGCTGGGTCTCGCCGGGGCCGCGGGTGCCGATGGCGCCCTCCTGCCGCTCCAGATGGGTCCACATTCCCAGCAGCCGGGGCAGCAGGTACTTGTACTGGGCCAGCTCCACCTGGAGCCGCCCCTCCCGGGTGCGGGCCCGCTGGGCAAAGATGTCCAGGATCAGGGCGGAGCGGTCCATCACAGCTACCTTCAATTCCTCGCTGAGCACCCGCTGCTGGGAGGGGGACAGGCTGTTGTCAAAAATCACCATATCCGCGTCCATTGCCCGGACCAGCTCCCGGACCTCCGCCACCTTGCCCTCGCCGATGAAGGTGCGGGGGTCGGGGCTGTCCTTGGACTGGAGGACGGTCCCCACGCACTCGCCTCCCGCCGTCTCCAGCAGGTCGGCCAGCTCATCCACGGTCTCCTCCGTGGCGTTCTCCTCCACAGACAGCCGGTGGGCCCACAGGCCCACCAGCACCGCCCGGTTCTTCTTCACTTGTAAATCGTTCTGGGTCATACATCCTCCCAAGGGATCTGATTTCTTTGCGGAGGGCAGCGTCCCTTCCCGTCCGCAGCCGCCCGTTACCTCTGGTACGCCTCCACGATCTCGCCCAGGTACAGGATGTGGTAGTCCTGTCCCGGATACCACTTCTCCTTCACGTCCTCGGGCATCCGGTCCGGATCCATAGGCTGGGCATACCGCTTGCGGCAGACCAGTACCAGCTGGGCCTGCTCAAAATAAGGCGCGCCGCACTCCGCCGTTTTGACGGTAAAGCCGCACTCCCGAACCTTATCCACCTCACGCCCGCTCTTGCTGCCGCACAGGGCCAGGGCTTTGCGGTGTTCCTCGTCAAAGAACGCCAGGGTAAAGTACTCCTCCCGGTCCACAAACTCCCGGGTATACCGCTGGGGACGGATATAGCAGGTGGCCATCGGCGCCCCCCAGAGCACCCCCAGCCCGCCCCAGGAGGCGGTCATGGTATTGCACTGCTCCGCCGTCCCGGCGGTAATGAGCATCCACTGGTCCCCAATAAGGGAAAATACGTTCTGTCCGATCTCTTTGGGATCGATCCGCTTCAGCATGGCAAATACCTCCTTCAAAATTCTCTCCAGCTTATTCCGAAAACTGCTCCGGCAGTCTAGAGAGGCAGAAAATGACAAAAAGCCGCACCGAAACCTCGGTGCGGCTTTTGAGACGCAATCTTACTTCTTGTCCAGGCCAAACTTCTTGTTGAAGCGGCTGACACGTCCGCCGGTATCCACCATCTTCTGCTTACCGGTGTAGAAGGGGTGACACTTAGAGCACACTTCAACACGGATGTCCTGCTTGGTGGAACCAGTCTCGATCACGTTGCCGCAGGCGCACCGGATGGTGGTCTGCTGATAGTCGGGATGAATTCCTGCCTTCATTGTATCTTCACCTCTTTCTCCATGGAGGATCGTTTCGTAAACGCAACTGATATAATAGCACAGCTTCCTCAAAAATGCAAGTGGATTTTCTGATTTTTTTTCAGTTTTTCAAATCCATAGAAAAACGTGGCCGCAAAGTAAACTTTACGGCCACGTGGCGCAGAAGGAGGGATTCGAACCCTCGCTCGGTTTAACCCGACTACTCCCTTAGCAGGGGAGCCCCTTATAGCCACTTGGGTACTTCTGCATGGCTACAACCGACATCACATATCAGCATCGGATGAAAAAGTGGCGGAGAGAGTGGGATTCGAACCCACGGCTCTTGACGAGTCACCGGTTTTCAAGACCGGCTCCTTAAACCACTCGGACATCTCTCCTCATCTCATTGCAATCAGAGGCGAGTTATATATTACCATAGGACCAGCCTTCTGTCAAGCACCAAACTGTATTCTTTCCAATTTTCTTATTTTTACTCCTTGGGGCCCCGGATTTCCGGTCCGCCCCGCCCCTGCAAGGGGCGGGGCGGACCGGCTGTATTCAGGTCACATCCCGCTCAGCTGTTCCTTCAGCTTGGCCACCAGCTCGGTGAGCTGGACGGAGCGCTCCTGCTCCGCCTTGACCACGTGCTCCGGCGCCTTGTTCACAAAGCCCGGATTGGCCAGCTTGGCGTTGAGTTTCTCCAGCTCGGCGCTGTTTTTCTTCAGTTCCTTCTCCAGGCGGGCCTTCTCCTTCTCCAGGTCCACCAGCTCCGCCAGGGGCATGGACACCTGGGCAGCGTGGGTCACCACCGTGACCTGACCGGCAGCCTCGGCAGCCTGACCGGCGGGGACAATGGTCACCTCGCTGGCATAGGCCATCTTCTTCAGGAAGGGCACGCCCAGCTGGAACACCGCCGCCTCATCGGTGGCCACGGTGAGGTGGGCCTTCTTGGAGGGAGGCACGTTCATCTCGCTGCGGCGGGTGCGGACGGCGCGGATGGCGTCCATGATGAGCTCCATGGCCTTCGCTTCGGCGGGGAAGTCCAGCTCCGCCTGATACTCGGGCCAGGTCTGGAGCATCAGGAAGGAGCCCTCCTCCACCCCTTCCTCGTGGGGCAGGGCCTGCCAGATCTCCTCCGTGATGAAGGGCATGAAGGGGTGCAGCAGCTTGAGCATCTGGGTCAGGACATGACACAGCACCTGCTGGGCCCGGACCTTGCTGTCCTCGTCCTCGCCCTGGAGGCGGGTCTTGGTCAGCTCGATATACCAGTCACAGTAGTCATCCCAGATGAAGTCATAGATCTTCTGGGCCGCCACGCCCAGCTCATAGCGCTCCATGTTCTCGGTGATCTCCCGGACGGCAGTGTTCAGCTTGGAGAGGATCCACTTGTCCTCCAGCTCCAGCTTCTCCGGCAGGCAGCACTGGTCGATGGTCAGGTTCATCATCAGGAAGCGGCTGGCGTTCCAGATCTTGTTGGCAAAGTTGCGCATGGCCTCGCAGCGCTCGGTGTAGAAGCGCATATCGTTGCCGGGGCTGTTGCCGGTGACCAGGTTGAAGCGCAGGGCGTCGGCGCCGTATTTGTCGGCGATCTCCAGGGGGTCGATGCCGTTGCCCAGGGATTTACTCATCTTCCGTCCCTTATCATCCCGGACCAGGCCGTGGATGAATACGGTGTGGAAGGGCGGTCTCTTGGTCTGCTCACAGGCGGAGAAGATCATCCGGGCCACCCAGAAGAAGATGATGTCATAGCCAGTGACCAGCACGTCGGTGGGATAGAAGTAATCCAGATCCTCCGTCTTTTCCGGCCAGCCCAGGGTGGAGAAGGGCCACAGGGCGCTGGAGAACCAGGTATCCAGCACATCGGGATCCCGGGTGATGTGCTGGGAGTGGCAGTGCTGGCACTGGGTGGGGTCCTCCCGGCTGACGGTCATCTTGCCGCAGTCGGCGCAGTACCACACGGGGATCTGATGACCCCACCACAGCTGGCGGCTGATGCACCAGTCGTGGACGTTCTCCATCCAGTTCAGATAGGTCTTGGAGAAGCGGTCGGGGACGAACTTGGTCTCCCCCTGCTCCACCACCCGGATGGCCTCCTCAGCCAGAGGCTTCATCTTGACGAACCACTGGGCGGAGATGATGGGCTCCACGTCGTTGTGACAGCGGTAGCAGGTGCCCACATTGTGGCTGTACGGCTCGGTCTTGACCAGATAGCCCTGCTCCTCCAGATCCTTTACAATGGCCTGGCGGCACTCATAGCGGTCCATGCCCTCGTACTTGCCGCCGTTGGCGTTGACCACACCGTTGTCATCCAGGACCCGGATGGTCTCCAGGTTGTGGCGCAGGCCCACCTCGAAGTCGTTGGGGTCGTGTGCAGGGGTCATCTTCACCGCGCCGGTGCCGAAGCCCAGCTCCACATACTCGTCGGCCACAATGGGGATCTCACGGTTCATAATGGGCAGGATACAGGTCTTGCCCACCAGGTGCTTGAAGCGCTCGTCCTCCGGGTTCACCGCTACGCCGGTGTCGCCCATCATGGTCTCAGGCCGGGTGGTGGCCACCACCAGATCGCCAGAGCCATCGGTCAGAGGATAGCGGATATACCACAGGTGGCCGGGCTTGTCCTGATACTCCACCTCCGCGTCGGAGAGGGCAGTGACACAGTGGGGGCACCAGTTGATAATCCGGCTGCCCTTGTAGATAAGACCCTTCTCATACAGCTCGCAGAAGGTCTCCCGCACGGCCTTGGAGCAGCCCTCATCCATGGTGAACCGGGCCCGGTCCCAGTCGCAGGAGGCACCCAGCTTCTTCTGCTGCTCCACGATGCGGTTGCCATACTGGCGCTTCCAGTCCCACACCCGCTCCAGGAACTTGTCCCGGCCCAGGTCATAGCGGGTCAGGCCCTCCTTCACCCGCAGCTCCTCCTCCACCTTGATCTGGGTGGCGATGCCCGCGTGGTCGGTGCCGGGGACCCACAGGGCGGCATAGCCCTGCATCCGCTTGAAGCGGATGAGGATGTCCTGGAGGGTGGAGTCCATGGCGTGGCCCATGTGCAGCTGTCCCGTCACATTGGGGGGCGGCATCACGATGGTGAAGGGCTTCCGCTTGGGATCCCGACGGCCCTTGAAGCAGCCGTTCTTCTCCCAGGTCTCATAGATCCGGGACTCTACCTCCTGGGGCTCATAAACCTTTGGCAGTTCTTTTTTCATGCGATCTCACGTCCTGTTCTCAAATTATCGTCTGGCCGCCGGGAGCGCCAGCTCCCTCCAGCCACTGGTCATTTTCTCAGACCCGCTGGGCCCTGCAATCCGCCTTGCGCTCCAGAAAGGCCCGGAAGGCGTCCGGCTGGCCGGAGCGGAACCCCTGCTTCTCCAGGGCATATCCCTGGTGCCGGTTCAGCATCAGGAAGAAGTAGCGCTGGTCCTCGTAGAAGGCGGCAACCTGGTCATAGGACAGGCGGACCTCGTCCCCGCCGCTGCGGATGGTACAGCCCTCCTCGTCAAATGCGGCCCGGTGCAGCTGTTCTCCCTTCAGCACCAGACGGATCACGATCCAGGCGCGGATGTGGTTTAAAAACAGCACCCACAGCAACAGCCCGCCGCCCATCAGTCCGGCTGAGATCCCACCCAGGGAGGGAAACCCGAGCCGGGCAGCTGTCCGAAGCAAAAACACGCCGCAGGCTCCGCCCAACAGCCGGAGGAGCAGACTGCTCCACCAGTGGGTCGCCCGGATGGAGGCCCGGTTTATCGCCAGGACCGTCCGCTCATTACAGCGCGTCTCATTGATAAATTCCACATCACACCTCCAAACAAAAAACGCCCTGAGCCCAAAAGGCTCAGGGCGAACAAGATCCTGTCCGCGGTACCACCTGATTTTCCCCCAAAGGGGACGCTCACAGCCCGGTAACGGGGGGACCGCCGCCCCTTACTGGTGTTCGGGGGCGGAGCTTGGAAGCCACCTTCCCCCATCCGGCGGGGAGACTTGCACCGTCCGTCTCCTCTCTCTGCCGCCCGCGGTGGGGTACTCCTCTTCCGCAACGCTTTTACAAGACCTCATTATATGGGATTTCCAAAGGGTTGTCAAGGGATTTGGCCGGAAAGCGGCGTGTCAGGCGCTCACGCGTCCTTCAGCACATCCTCCAACGGGATCTCCTCCGCGTCGCCCCAGAGGCGCTCCAGGTCATAGAACTTCCGGGCCTCATCCATGAAGATATGGACCACCACAGAGGAAAAATCCATCAGCAGCCAGGTGCCGCCCCGGTGGCCCTCGATGTGGTGGACCCGCTCCCCCTGCTTCTCCATGGCCTCCTCACAGGCGTCGGACATGGCCTTGATCTGTGTGGTGGAGGTGGCGGTGCAGATCACAAAATAGTCCGCCAAGGTGGTCAGTCCCTCCGTTTTCAGGACCTTGATCTCCTCTCCCTTTTTCCCGTCCAGGGCTTTTGCCAGCAAAATCGCGCTCTCATAAGAAGTCACAGGCGCTTCTCCTTTCTGTATGCCGCCCCGCCCCCTCCGGAGCAGGGCGGGCTCTCTTATGGTTCTATCTCATCTCAGAGCTGGTGCAGCTCAAGCCGCCGGCTCCAGCCCCGTGGGGTTGAGCCAGTCAGGCAGCTCGGACACGGTCAGCCCTTCGCCGCCCTCTGTCCCGCCGGCGGAAGAGCCGCCCTCCGCGGGAGGCTCCGGCTGCTCTCCTGTCTCGCCGCTCCCGGCGTCCTGAGAGCCGCCGGTCTCCGGCAGGCCACTGTCTCCACCGCTCTCAGAGGGCGGGACCGTCTGATCTCCCTGGGACCCATCCGGTGGCAGTTCCTGAGAGCCGTTCGGCGGCAAGGTCCCGGAGCCGTCCGGGGGAATGACCTGGGAGCCGTCCGGCGGCAGCTCCTGGGACCCATCCGGATCCGGCAGTTCCTCTTCCGGCTCCTCCGGAGTCTCTGCGGTCTGTCCGCCGCCGGAGGAAGAGCCGCTGCCTCTGGGCCGGGACAGGGTCTCATCCAGCAGAGTCCCGCCAGTGACGGAGTAGCTGCCATCGCTGTTTCGGACCAGGACCTGGAGATCGCTGGCCCGGATCTGATCCACATAGGGGTCGAAGCCACTGTTTAGAGCGGCCAGCAGCTCATCCACCACAGGCAGCACCATGGACACCCTGGGGTAGCGGGCGTCCTGGTTGGGCATGGTGATAAACTGGATGTCCTTCTCCGCATCCATCCCCATGGCCAGCTGGGCAAAGGCCAGCAGATTGCCTAGGGACAGATCGGTGCTCACATTCTCCATAAAGATCTCCGCCAGGCTGGTGACCTTCAGCAGGATCTCCGGCTTCAGGCACTCCGCCGCCACCGCCTTCAGGAAGGCCTGCTGGGTCTGGACCCGGCCCAGGTCCCCGTTGGGGTACTGCACGGAGTAGTCGTTGTTGTGCCGCCAGCGGATCAGGCCCATGGCCTGCTCTCCGTTCAGCTCCTGATAGCCCTGCTTCAGATGGATATGAAGATCCTGTCCCGGGGTCGGGTCATCGTAATCCATGTCAAAGGGGACCTCGAAGTGGACGCCGCCGATGGCCTCCACCAGCCGGCCCACCGCCTCCCACTGGACGACCACATAGAAGTCCGGGGCGATACCAGTGAGTTTTCCCACCTCTTTTTTCAGGGCGGTAATGCCGTTGACCAGCTGGGTATCCGGGTCCCTGCCCTTATTGAAGTTGTACACCGCGTTCAGGCGGTGGCCGCTGCCCTTGCGGCTGGTGTTGATCATGGTATCCCGGGGCAGGCTCATGCCATGGACCGTCTTTGCCTTGCTGTCAAAGGTGAGCAGCAGCATGGTGTCAGTATTGCCGCCCCCGGCGGTGTCCTGCCCCACCAGAAGGAAGGTGTATACTCCGGGCTGCCGGCCGCTTCTGGCCACTTCTGGCAGCTCGGCCCCGTCAAAGTTCGGGGCGCCGTCCCCCTGGGCGGTCCCGGTCCCTCCCAGCAGATCCGGGATTTCCGGCAGCTTCATCCACATCTTCAGCCCCAGCCACACCCCGATCACCAGGATGGAAAGGACCACCAGCGTCTGAAGCAGCCGGTAGCGGAGCTTCTGTCCCCGGTCCAGCCCCGCCACCCACTCCCGGTGCTGCTGCCACCAGCCGGCCGGTCCGGAGGACTGCCGGCGCCGCCGGCTGGGTCTTGTCTCTCTTTTTCCACTCATCTTATCTTATTCCTCCAGCTTCACGCCCCGGTCAAGCAGCCACTGTCTGGCCTGAATGGTATTGATGTGGACGGGAACGCCCCGCTCCTCCATCTCCCGGATGGTGGACTCCACCCCCAGCAGCATGGCCTGATCCAGATCCGTATAGGCCAGCCTCCGCAGGCGCTCCACACCTTCAAAGTCCCGGTTTGGCTCTATGTAGTCCGCCATGTACAGGATCTTGTCCAGCAACGTCATGTCCGCCTTGCCCGTGGTGTGCCAGAAGATGGCCTCATATACCTCATCAGGTTCCCCAAAAACATACCGTGCCATACATGCTCCGGTCTTGGAGTGGAGCAGTTTGACCGCTTTCTGCTCTAAAGCATCTAATTCAATACCATATTTGGCGCACAAATGCAACTGGGGGGCCAGCTCCAGGTATTTGGTACAATCGTGCAAAATCCCTGCGTGGCGGGCCAGTTCCGGGTCCGCGCCCCAGAATTTGGCCAGTTTGACCGCCTCCTCCTCCACCCCCATCACATGGGCCACCCGCTTGTGGCGGATCAGGGAGTAGGAGCAGGCCCGCAGCTCCGGCAGCTCCAGGTGCTTCAGGCAGGGATAGGTCCCATACAGGCGGTTCATCAGGATATAGCCGTACACCGACGGCAGTAGGTACTCCCTCCCCCGCTCCCGGGCCAGCAGCTCCCGCAGCTGGGTAGATGAGATGTCCACCAGGCCAGGCAGGGTGATGGTTGCGATCCTTGCATCCGGATAAGTCTTGCTTAAAAACTCCCTTTGAGGCGCAAAAACCGCCTCTCCGTCCTGTTCCGACCGCCCGAAGGCGCAGATCCCGGCCAGGCGCAGGATGGTCCCCGGCTCGTGCCACAGGTGCAGGGTGAGAAACATATCCGTCCCCATCAGCAGCCACAGCTCCGCCTCCGGATACTGGCGGTGGATGGCCTCCAGCGTGTCGGAGGTATAGCTTTTCCCCTCCCGCTCCAGCTCCAGGGTGGACACCTCCACAGCGCCGGGGCGCTCCATGGCGTCCGCCATCCGCTCCACCATGGCCAGCCGGTGCTCCTGGGCGGGGCTGTTTTCCGGCAGCACCTTGTGGGGCGGCACCGCCGCAGGCATCAAGATCAGCTTGTCCAGCTTCAGCGCGTCCAGCGCCGTCCGGGCTGCCGCCAGATGCCCCAGATGGGGTGGGTTAAAGGTCCCGCCGTAGATCCCGATCTTCATACAGCCGTCACCTCTCCTGTCATGTTTATTTTCTCTCCTTCTCCGGACGGAGAAGCGTCATGCTCCAAGCTCCGGCAGCAGGGGCTGGAGTTCCTGCCACAGCTGACCGCCTTCCAGGATACGCCAGGCAATTTTTTGGGAATTGTCCACAGCAAAACCGCCTCTGCTCCCCAGTATCACGATCCAATGTTCTCCCCCGCCGGAAAATTTGATGTCCAGCGGATATTCCTCATTGCTGTGAGGACCGGGCCGCCACTGGGGGCAGCATTCCGCTTCACCCAACAACTCCATCACCGCCGGAAGATCCACTTGTTCTGTCAGGTCCATCTCAATACCAGTCTTGGCATCAAATATCTGAACCTTCACCAGCGGCAGGTCTCTCACCAGCGGCCGGGGAACGTACCAGTAGGCGAAGAAGGCTCCCACAGCGATCAGCAGCAGGATCGCAACGGCGATGGTCAGCTTCTTTCCCTTTGACATGGGGCCCTCCTTTTATGGCGGGGCAGCACAGAGGCCGCCCCTACAAAACAGTGCGCCGAGTCGTCGCGCCCTTTGACACTGGATTTTCTCCTTTATGGGCGGCCGGGGCAAGCCCCGGCCCTATGTGCAATGCGTATTTCGTAGGGGCCGATGTCCTCATCGGCCCGTTCCCGCCACGGCGGGACGTTTGGGTTTTCGGAAAGAAGAAAATAATCGCGGCGCACCTCCCCCTACACGGGGCTGCTCACCTTTTCTTCTTGTCCGCCACCAGAACGATCTTATTCTTCAGGTCCTTCTTGTGGCTGGGGCGGTACAGAACAAATTTTGTGCCGATGACCTGCACCACCTCGCTGCGGGTCCGGGGGGCCAGGGCCTCCGCCGCCTCCCGGGCGGACATGAGGGAGGTCTCCAGCACCCGGCCCTTGATGAGCTCCCGGGCCTCCAGAGCCTCGTTGGCCTGCTGCACCAGGTTGTCCCCAATGCCTTCCTTGCCCACAATCAAGATCGTATCAATGTTGTTCGCCAGGCCGCGCAGCTGGGCCCGCTGTTTGCTTGTCAATTCCATATTTTATCTCCTTTATGTGTTCTATTCATGCCCGGAGGAGGACCCATAGTATTTCCGTACCTTTTCCAATGCGCCACGCTCTACCCACTCCTCTGTGAACCCACAGGAAAGGCACACATACCGTTCCAATCTTGCCCCTCCGAAACCGACGGGAAAGGAATTGTACCGTCCTGGCTCCACAATTCCGATCTCCGGTGAGCCGCACTTCGGACAGTGTTTTGTATTCCGCATAAAATCTCCTCCCGGCCAGACACTTATTTCTTTATTTCTTCAAATACGCCTCCAGCTTGACCTGAAATACCTCCAGCGCTTTTCCCCGGTGGGAGATGGCGTTTTTCTCCTCCGCCGTCAGCTGGGCGAAGGTCTTTTTCAGCGGCGGCACGAAAAACACCGGGTCATAGCCGAAGCCGCCCTCCCCCTGGGGGGCGAAGGCGATGGTCCCAGGGCACTCCCCCCGGGCGGTGAGCACGTCCCCATTGGGGAAGCAGCAGGTGATGACGGACACAAACTTTGCCGTCCGGGGCATCTGGCCTTTCATGTTCTCCAGCAGCAGCCGGTAGCGGCCGGTATCGTCCAGCCCCTCGCCGCCGTAGCGGGCGGAGTACACCCCCGGCGCTCCGTTCAGCGCGTCCACGCACAGGCCGGAGTCGTCGGCAATGGCGGGCAGGCCGCTGGCCTCCATCACCGCCCGGGCCTTCAGCAGGGAATTTTCCTCAAAGGTGGTCCCCGTCTCCTCCACCTCCACGTCCACGCCGGCCTCCGCCTCAGAGCAGACCTCAGTGCCAAGGTGAGACAGGATCTCGTTCATCTCCACCAGCTTTTTCTTGTTTTTGCTTGCCAGTACCAGCTTCATATTATTTCTCCTCTGCTTATACGCCCAAGATCTCTTTCTGGACCGCCTGAAGCCGCCGGATACCCTTCTCGCACAGCTCCACCAGCTGCCGCTGCTCGTCCAGTGTGAAGGGGCGCTCCTCGCCGGTGCCCTGGATCTCGATGAGGCGGCCCTGGTCGTCCATGACGCAGTTCAGGTCCACCATGGCGGCGGAGTCCTCCTCATAGCACAGGTCCAGCAGGGGCACATCGTCCACGATACCGGCGGACACGGCGGCCACATAGCCGCTGATCGGATACTCCGCCAGTTGTCCAGCCTCCATCATCTTCCGGAAGGCCAGCATCATGGACACGAAACCGCCGGTGATGGAGGCGGTCCGGGTCCCTCCATCCCCCTGGAGCACATCACAGTCGATGGTGATGTTCCAGGGGCCCAGCTTCTTCATGTCCACCACAGAGCGCAGAGCCCGGCCGATGAGCCGCTGGATCTCGGCGGAGCGGCCGTTGAGCTTCAGCTTGGAGATGTCCCGGCGGGACCGCTCCCGGTTGGCCCGGGGGAGCATGGAGTACTCGGCGGTGACCCAGCCCTCCCCCTCGGGGACGTGGCGGGGCGGCCTGTCCTCCACGCTGGCGGTACACAGCACATGGGTGTTGCCGCAGCGGATCAGGCAGGACCCCTCTGCGAATTTGTTGATATTGGGGATGATCTCCACCGGGCGGAGCTCATCCTGCTTTCTTCCATCAATGCGTGTCATGGATAACTTCCTCTCTATTTGTCGTATTGTATCATAATCCGGGCTTTGAAGCTATGGATAGAGTGTAAATTCAGTCGTAACTCTCAGAATGATTACCCGCCTGGGCGTTCTCTGCCCGTTACTGGGCAAGCTTCATAACAGGTACCCGGGGCGGCGCAGAGGCCGCCCCCTACGCAAGCCTAATTCCTAACTCCTAATTCCTAACTCAAATCAGGGCCTGCGCAAACTCCGCCGCGTTGAAGGGCTTCAAATCGTCGATGCCCTCGCCCACGCCGGCGTACTTCACCGGCACACCCAGCTCCTTGGCGATGGCAATGGCGATGCCTCCCTTGGCGGTCCCGTCCAGCTTGGTCAGGACGATGCCGGTGATCCCGGCGGTTTCCTTGAACTGCTTGGCCTGAATCAGGCCGTTCTGTCCGGTGGTGGCGTCCAGTACCAGCAGAGTCTCCCGAGCACAGCCAGGCAGCTCCCGGTCAATGACCCGGGAAATCTTATTCAGCTCGTTCATCAGATTCTGCTTGTTGTGCAGCCGCCCGGCGGTGTCCACCAAAACCACGTCGGTGTTCCGGGCCTTGGCGGCGGATGCGGCGTCAAAGACCACGGCGGCGGGGTCCGCCCCCTCGTGCTGTTTGATGATGTCCACGCCGGCCCGGTCGGCCCATACGGTCAGCTGGTCGGCGGCGGCGGCACGGAAGGTGTCAGCGGCACAGAAGAGTACCTTCTTCCGTTCGGCGCGCAGCTGGCTGCCGATCTTTCCGATGGTGGTGGTCTTGCCCACCCCGTTCACCCCGATGAACAGCACCACAGAGGGCCGGGTGGACAGATCCAGTCCGGCGTCCCCCACGGTCATGGCGTCAGCGATGCAGCGGCACATACAGGCCCGCGCCTCCTCCACCGTCTTGATGTGCTCCTCCTTCACCCGGCGGCGCAGCTCCTCCACAAGCTCCAGGGTGGTGTCCATCCCCGTGTCCGCCAGGATCAGGGACTCCTCCAGTTCGTCGTAAAAGTCGTCGGTGAGTTCAGAGCCGAAATTGGCAAAAATATTGATTTTTTTCAGTTTGTCAAAGAAACCCATGGTTTTGTTCCTTCCTCAAAAAATAGTATTCTTTGCGCCGCACACCGGACACTTAGGATAGTCGCAGTCATAGCGCACGCTGCAGTTTGAACAAGTAATCTGGGACAGTTCTCCTTCCGGCCTCTCGCCCTGCCCCTCAAAGGCATCCCCCTGAAAGAACTCCAGCTTTCCGCAGTCTGGGCAGCGGAGCACGACCACGTCCATGGCTCCGGCCAGAAGATTTCCCCAGTCCCCGGTGATCCAGCCCGTTTTACCCAGCTGGAGATACTCCCGCCGGCAAAACTCCATCCGCCTGCCACAGCGCAGACAGTTCAGGTCTTTCATGTCACCGCTCCACCTTTTCTCCACAGAATGGACAGAACTGCCCCCACTGGAAGCTGTCGGTCATCTCCTCCCCGCAGAAGGGGCAGAACGCGGGCCCCTGGTCCGCCTGGCCATCTCCGGCGGGCTGCTCCTGGGACTGGCTCTGGGATTGGGAGGCAAACGCCTCAGGGTTCAGCCGCTCCGGGGGGACGACCTGCGCCAGCATGGCGAAGATCATCTTGACCACGATAAACAGTACAATGATCAGGGCGATGCCGCCCACAATGGGCAGCCAGCTGTTTTTCTTCTTCTCGTTTTCGTTCTCGTTCACGGTGTACCTCCAAAGTATTCGTCCCCGCCCCACCGGGCGGGATTCTGGTCGATATAGGTCCAGTGGAACAGAAAGTCGTTTTCGTCTCTGACGATGTGTTCATGGTAACTTGTCTGCCAAAGCTTTTCCCCCTGTCTCCCGGTTTTCATATTCTGTTTTCGGGTCGTTAGGGACTTGAACACACCCATTATCTGCATCAATGTAGGGTGGGGGCTTGCCCCCGCCGTCTCATCCCTCAGCATAAGCAGCAAATGTATGTGGTTAGGCATGATCACATATTTTTCAAGCCTCACCGTCGGAAAACGCATTGGCAGGGCCTCCAGTTCCTCCTTTATGATCTGTCCGCAGGCCGTCAGGTGAATCTCGGCGGGGGCAAGCCCCCGCCCTACGGGATATGAGATCTCTGAGAGAAGATTTTTCCGTCCTGCTGTACAAACTGTGACAAAATACGCTCCCTTCCGGCTATAATCATAATTTTTCAGCCGAGTATGCTTGCGATTTGGGTATTCCATATCATCACCGGAGCTTCAATTCCTTTTCCACGTCGTTCAGGTCGATGGTCAGCATCCGCGACACGCCCTGCTCCTTCGTCGGCGCAAAGTCCGCTTTTCCTCAGAACGCCCTACCGGGCATTCCTCGCCCGCTTCCTTGCGCCTCCTCTCCAAACCGAACCCGCTTCGCTGGGCTTCGGTTTGGTATTCCTCCTTCTCTGGGAACACAGCCGAACGCTCAGCTTGGTCCCATTGCCACGCGGCGTGCTCTACGGCGTCACCGAAGCTTCAGCTCCTTCTCCACATCGTTCAGGTTGATGGTCAGCATCCGCGACACGCCCTGCTCCTGCATGGTGACGCCGTAGAGCACGTCGGCCTCCTCCATGGTGCCCCGGCGGTGGGTGATGACGATGAACTGAGTCTTTTCTGACATCCCCCGCATATACCGGGCAAACCGGACCACATTATTGTCGTCCAGGGCGGCCTCGATCTCATCCATGACCACAAAGGGGGTGGGGCGCACCTTCAAAATGGAGAAGTACAGGGCAATGGCCACAAAGGCCTTCTCTCCGCCGGACAGCAGGGTGATGGTTTTCAGCGCCTTTCCGGGGGGCTGGACCTTGATCTCGATGCCGCAGTTGAGGATGTCATCCGGGTCCTCCAGCTCCAGCGTGGCCCTTCCGCCCCCGAACAGCTCCTGGAAGGTCTGGCCGAAGGACTCGTTGATGCTCTGGAACTCCCGGCTGAAAATGGTATTCATCTCGCCGGTGATCTGCCCGATGACCTCCTCCAACTCCCTCTTGGCCTTCTCCACGTCGTCCCGCTGGTCTGTGAGGTAGGTATAGCGCTCATTTACCCGCTGGAACTCCTGGATGGCTCCCACATTCACACTGCCCAGGGCGGAGATCCCCTTCTTCAGCTCGGCGATGCGGCGGCTGGCTTTTGGAACAGACTCGATCTCCACCCGCTGGCGCTTGGCCGCCTCGTGGGAGAGCTCATAGGTCTCCCACAGCTTGTCCAGTAGCTGTTTTTCGTCCAGGGCCGCAGCCATCTTTTTCTGCTCCAGGCGGGACACCTCCCCGCCCATGGCCAGCAGCTCCCGGTTTTTCTCCTGTCCCTCCCGGGTGGCTTTGACCCGCTCGCCCTCCAGGGCCAGCTTCTCCTCGTTCAGTTCGGCGATCCGGCCCTGCTGCTCCTGAGTTTCCCGGGCCAGCTCCTGGAGCTGGCCTTCCTTCTCCCCGATCTCCCGGGCAAAGCCCTCGTTTTTCTCCTGATAGTCCCCGATCAGGGCCCGGCTCTGGTCCTGGTCGCCGGCCAGATCCCGGCGCAGGCACTCCAGTTCCTCCAGCCCGCGGGCGGTGGCCTCACGCTCCGCCTCCAGGGCGGCCAGCCCCGCCGTGAGCTGGGAGAGCTCCTGGGTCAGGGTCAGCGACCGCGTCTGCAAATCGCTCTGGCCCCGGGCCTTACCATCCGCCTCGCTCTTCAGGGCGGCGGCCTCCCCCTCCAGTTCCCGAATCCGGTCCCGGGCGTGCTGGGTGTCCCGCTCGATCTCGCCGGTGCGGCTCTGGAGCTGCCCCAGCTCGCTGCGCTGGTTCTCCCGCTGCTCTTTTAGGGAGGCAGCCACGCTGCGGCAGTGCTCCACCTGAGCCTCCGCCTTCAGCACCGCGTCCTCCCACTCCCGGAGCTGCGCCTGGGCGCTCTCCAGTTCATAGGCGGCCCCCTTTGCCTCCCGCTCCGTCTCCTCCAGGGCCCGTTCCGCCTGCTCCAGCTGCTCCCGCAGGCCGGCGCTCTGGACATTCAGCCGCTCCAGCTCGTTGGCCCGGCTGAGGATCCCGGCGCTGCGGCTGGCGGAGCCGCCGGTCATGGAACCTCCCGGATTGAGCACCTGGCCGTCCAGGGTGACGATCCGGAACCGGTAGCCATACCGCCGGGCGGCCGCGATGGCCGCATCCAGATCCTCCATCACCGCTACACGCCCCAGTAGATTGGAAAACACAGCCCGGTACCGGGGATCAAACTGGACCAGCTGGTCCGCCACCCCCACAAAGCCGGGCTCCCTGGACAGGCTCTCCGCCTCCCGCAGTTCGCCGGGCCGGATGGAGCTGAGGGGCAGGATGGTGGCCCGGCCTCCGTCCCGCCGCTTCAGATACTGGATGACGGCCTTTCCGTCCTCCTCCCGGTCCACCACCAGGTTCTGCATTGCGCCCCCCAGCGCGGTCTCAATGGCCACTGTGTACTGGTCCGGCACATGGAGCAGTCCGGCCACCGGGCCGTGGATGTGGTGCAGCGTCCCCCGCTGGACCTCCCCCATGACCAGCTTGACCGCCTTGGAGTACCCCTCGTGGAGCTTCTCCATCTCGGTGAGCATTCGGATCCGGGCGGTCAGGGCATTTTCATCCATCTTGAGGCGGACATGGCGCTCTCTGGCCTGCTCCGCCTTCTTTTTCCGCCCGTCCAGCCGTAGGGTGTAGCCGGAGATCACGTTTTTCACTGCGTCCCGCTCATCCCGGGCCTCCCGCAGCGTCTTCTCCGCGGCGGAGGACTCCGCCCCCGCCTCCTCCTGCCGCCGGTCCAGCCGGCTGAGCTCCTGGCGCACTGCCTCGTCCCGGTCCAGCACCTCCTGGGCGGCGGCGGCCAGGGCGGACAGCAGGGCCTTGGCCTGATGGGCGTCGGCCGTCTTGACCGACTCCTTCCCCCGCAGCTCCTCCAGCTCCCGGGCCAGAGTCCCCGCCGAGCGCAGGGCCTCCTGGGCGGCGGCGTCTTTCTCCTCCCTCTCTCTCCGGGCCCGCTCCAGCTGCCCGTCGATCTCTGCCAGGCGGCCGCTCCGCTCCGCGATCTGGCCGGAGAGGCTGTCCTGCCGCCCCTCCCGCTGTTCCAGCTCCTCCTGGATGCGGGCCGTATTCTCCAGATTGTGCTGGATGCTGCTTTTCAGCACCGCGATGGAGGACTCCAGCTCCCGGACCGTGGCCTCCCTGCCCTGGATGGCAAAGCGCAGCCGGTCGGCCTCCACCTCTTTTTCCCGCATCTGAGCCGAGAGCGCCTCCGCCGCGCCAAAGCACTCCTCCACCGCCCGCTCGGCGGCCTCCTTTTGACGGACCGCCTCTTTATAGTCGGTCTCCAGCTTGATGCTCCCCGCCCGGAGCCGCTCCAGCGTATCCAGCCACACAGAGATCTCCAGCCCCTTCAACTCGTCCCGGAGGATCAGAAACCGCTTGGCCCGTTCGCTCTGCTCCCGGAGGGGCTCCACCTGGAGCTCCAGCTCGTCGATCTTGTCGTTGATCCGCAGCAGGTTCTCGTCTGTGCGCTCCAGCTTCCGTTCCGCCTCCTCCTTCCGGTGGCGGAAGCGGGAGATCCCCGCGGCCTCCTCGAACATCTCCCGGCGGTCGGTGGACTTCACCGACAGGATCTCATCGATGCGCCCCTGTCCGATAATGGAGTAGCCCTCCCGGCCCAAGCCGGTGTCCATAAACAGCTCGTTGACGTCCCGAAGACGGACTGAGCGGCGGTTGATGTAGTACTCGCTCTCTCCGGAGCGGTAGTACCGCCGGGTCACCATGACCTCGCTCTCATCCATATCAAAGATATGGGCGGTATTGTCCAGCACCAGGGACACCTCGGCATAGCCCGTCTGCTTCCGCCTGGCGGTACCGCCGAAGATCACATCCTCCATTTTGCCGCCCCGGAGGGTCCGGGTGGACTGCTCCCCCATGACCCAGCGGATGGCGTCGGAAATATTGGATTTTCCCGACCCGTTGGGCCCGACGATGGCGGTGATGTCCTCGCCGAAGGTCAGGACCGTCTTGTCCGGAAAGGATTTGAACCCCTGGATCTCAAGCGCCTTTAAGTACAACTCGCACACCTCATTCTTGCCGGAGCCGTCTCCCTGCCTCCATTTGGCCGGATGGGCATAAAAATAGATTATAATTATAGCAAAAAAACAGTCGGATTGCAACTTCTTCCAGGACGTCTTTTACCCTCGCTTTTTGGGCCCAGGATGCAAAAGGACCCTCTCTCGTCCACTGAACCGGTCCAGTAAAAACGGACAGTGACAAAAGCCCCCCTGATGTAGGAAAATAGACTACATCAGGGGGGCTTATTATGGAGAAACGGAACTACACACACATTCAAGCGCTGTTGCCTGAGATCAAAGCCATGCTGGCAGAGGGGAAAACCCAGCGGGAAGTTGCAGAACACTACGGCTTTCGGGATAAGCAGGTGGTAAAAAGGCTGCTTGAGCGTGAGCGGAGAAAAGAACGCAAGCTGGAAGCCGGGATCCTTCCACGGCCCAAAGGACGACCGAGGAAAGATGCCGCACCAAGAAACATTGTGGCAGAGCAGGCGTATGAGATCCATCGCTTGCAGATGGAGAACAAATTGCTGCGGGATTTTCTGCGGTCCACAGGAAGGAAGTGAGGGCAAGGGTAAAATACCACATCATATATCGTCACAGAGAGGAATATCCAATATCCGTCATGTGCACGTTTTTTGCAGTATCCAGAAGCGGCTACTATGCGTTTGTCCACCGTCTGGACAGGCCGGAGAAGGATGCCGCTCTTGCAAAAGTTATCGCACAGCAGCGGGAACGCAGCTTCCGTACCTATGGCTACCGGCGGATGTGGCTATGGCTGAAAAGCCAGAACATTTTCTGTAATCCTAAAACTGTGCTGCGAATCATGAAAAAATATGATCTGCTGTCAGAGATCCGCCGCCGCAGGAAATGGCAGCAGATGGGGCAGCAGGTCCACAGGTATGAGAATCTGCTGAACAGAGGATTTCACGCAGATGGGCCAAACAGAAAATGGGTAACGGACATCTCCTACATCCACACCAAGCAGGGCGTACTGTACCTATCCATGATCCGGGATCTCTACGACAACAGTATTGTGGCTTACAAAACCGGAACGGAACAGACGGTGGGTCTGGTTCTGGACACCATTCGTCTGGCAATGAAGCGAGAGAAAAAGAAGGTCGCTGCAGAACTCCACCTCCACAGCGACCAGGGATTTCAGTACACCTCGCGAGCATACTTCAACCTGACTCAAGCATACGGCATTACACCGTCCATGTCAAGAAAGGGAAATCCATATGACAACGCCATGGCGGAAAATTTCTTCTCCATCCTCAAAACGGAGTGCATTTACCGCCACAAACCGGCTACCTTCCCGGAAGCCAACGAAATGATCGACCGCTATATTCATTTTTATAACCATGAGCGCATCCAGTTAAAGACTGGAGAGGCGCCGCTTGCGCGACGCCTCTCCTACTAAAACTCGATATTTCCTACCAGGGCTCTTTTTTGTACTGTCTGCATAATCTGGGGCAGTTCACACAAGGCGAAAGAGGGGCCTTTTTAAAAACCGGGGCGGAACACATCCGCCCCGGTTTTATTCGGGTTTGATCTCAGGCGCAGGCCGGGATCAGGCCTCGTACATCTTTTGCAGACGCAGCAGCTTCTCGTAACGGGCCTTGGCGGTCTCCTCGTTCATGGCGAAGAGCTCCTTGGCGCGGTCGGGGAAGGAGCGGGTCAGGCTGGAGTAGCGGGCCTCGTTCATCAGGAACTCCTGATAGCCGCCGGCGGGAGCCTTGCTGTCCAGGGTGAAGGGGTTCTTGCCCTCGGCCTTCAGAGCGGGGTTGAACCGGAACAGGTTCCAGTAGCCGCACTCCACAGCCTTCTTCATCTCGCCCTGGCAGTTGGTCATGCCGCCCTTGATGCTGTGCATCTCACAGGGGGCGTAGCCGATGATTAGGGAGGGGCCGTGATAGGCCTCAGCCTCGGCGATGGCCTTCAGGGTCTGGTTCATGTTGGCGCCCATGGCCACCTGGGCCACATACACATAGCCATAGGTCATGGCGATCTCCGCCAGGCTCTTCTTGGCGATGGTCTTACCGGCAGCGGCGAACTGAGCCACCTGGCCGATGTTGGAGGCCTTGGAGGCCTGTCCGCCGGTGTTGGAGTACACCTCGGTGTCAAACACGAAGACGTTGACATCCTCGCCGGAGGCCAGGACATGGTCCACGCCGCCGAAGCCGATGTCATAGGCCCAGCCGTCGCCGCCGAAGATCCACACGGACTTCTTGGACAGGTACTCCTTCTCAGCCAGGACGGCGGGAGCCACGGGGCAGCCCTCAGCAGCGGCCTTCTCCAGCTCGGCAATCAGAGCCTTGGCAGCGGGAGCGTTGGCGGTGCTGTCGTCCTTGGTGTCCAGGAAGGCCTGGAAGGCAGCCTTGAAGGACTCGCTGGCCTGGTCGGACTCGGCCATGCCCTTGACCTGAGCGATCAGGCGCTCACGGATGGCCTTCTGGCCCAGATACATACCCAGGCCGTGCTCGGCATTGTCCTCGAACAGGGAGTTGGCCCAGGCGGGACCCTTGCCCTCAGCCGTGGTGGCATAGGGAGAGGTCGCGGCGGGACCGCCCCAGATGGAGGAACAGCCGGTGGCGTTGGAGATGTACATCCGGTCGCCGAACAGCTGGGTGATAAGGCGGGCATAAGAGGTCTCGGCGCAGCCGGCGCAGGATCCGGAGAACTCCAGCAGAGGCTTCTTGAACTGGCTGCCCTTCACGGTCAGGTCGGCCACATCCTCCTTGGCGGTGATGTTGGCCACCATGTAGTTGAACACGTCCTGCTGGGCGGCCTCCTGCTCCTGAGGCACCATGGTCAGGGCGCCCACGGGGCAGATCTTGGCGCACACGCCGCAGCCCATGCAGTCCAGAGGGCTGACCGCGATGGCGAACTTGTAAACGCCCTTGCCCTTGCCGGCCTTGATGTCCACGATCTTGGCGGCCTCGGGGGCGTTCTTGGCCTCCTCCTCGGTCAGAGCGTAGGGACGGATGGTGGCGTGGGGGCAGACGAAGGAACACTGGTTGCACTGGATGCACTTGGTGGCGTCCCAGGCGGGGACGGACACGGCCACGCCGCGCTTCTCATAGGCGGCAGCACCCAGCTCGAAGGTACCGTCCACATGGGCCTCGAAGGCGGAGACGGGCAGGCTGTCGCCGTCCATACGGTCCACAGGATCCAGGATCTTGTTGACCATGTCCACCAGCTTGGCGGGACCGGTGTGGCCGCTCTCCTTCTTCACGTCCTCGGCGGTGGCCCAGGAAGCGGGGACCTCGAACTTCTTGTAGGCGGTAGCGCCGGCGTCGATGGCCTTGTGGTTCATATCCACCACGTCCTGGCCCTTCTTCAGGTAGGAGTGGGTGGCGGCGTCCTTCATGTACTGGATGGCCTCCTCCTGGGGCATGACCTTGGCCAGGGAGAAGAAGGCGGACTGAAGGATGGTGTTGGTGCGCTTGCCCATGCCGATGCGGGCAGCCAGGTCGATGGCGTCCAGAGTGTAGACCTGGATGTTGTTGGCGGCGATGTAGCGCTTGGCCTCGGCGGGCATATGCTTCTCCAGATCGGCGTCAGACCACTGGCAGTTGATCAGGAAGGTGCCGCCGGGCTTGACGTCGCGGACCATGGGGAAGCCCTTCACAATGTAGGAGGGGTTGTGGCAGGCCACGAAGTCAGCCTTGTTGATGTAGTAGGGGCTGCGGATGGGGTGATCACCGAAGCGCAGGTGGCTGATGGTCACGCCGCCGGTCTTCTTGGAGTCGTACTGGAAGTACGCCTGAACATACTTGTCGGTGTGGTCGCCGATGATCTTGATGGAGTTCTTGTTGGCGCCCACGGTGCCGTCGCCGCCCAGACCCCAGAACTTGCACTCGATGGTGCCTTCCGCGGCGGTGTTGGGGGCGTCCTTCTCCACCAGGGAGGTGTTGGTGACGTCGTCCACGATGCCCATGGTGAAGTGATTCTTGGGGGCGTCCTGAGCCAGGTTCTCATACACAGCAAACACGCTCTTGGGAGGCGTGTCCTTGGAGCCCAGGCCGTAGCGGCCAGCCACCACGGTCTTGTCGGTGATGCCGGCGCCGGCCAGGGCGGTGATCACGTCCAGGTACAGGGGATCACCCAGGGCGCCGGGCTCCTTGGTGCGGTCCAGGACCGCGATCTTCTTGGCGGTAGCGGGGATGGCGGCAAGCAGCTTGTCCGCGCGGAAGGGGCGGTACAGGCGGACCTTCACCAGGCCGACCTTCTCGCCGTGGGCGTTCAGATAGTCGATGACCTCCTCAGCCACGTCGCAGATGGAGCCCATGGCGATGATGACGCGGTCCGCGTCGGCAGCGCCGTAGTAGTTGAACAGCTGATAGTCGGTGCCCAGCTTGGCGTTGACCTTGCCCATGTACTCCTCGACGATCTCAGGCAGAGCGTCGTAGTACTTGTTGGAGGCCTCGCGGTGCTGGAAGAAGATGTCGCCGTTCTCGTGGGAGCCGCGCATAGTGGGATGCTCGGGGTTCAGAGCGCGCTTGCGGAAGGCCTCCACAGCGTCCATATCCACCATCTCGGCCAGATCCTTGTAGTCCCAGATGGCGACCTTCTGGATCTCGTGAGAGGTGCGGAAGCCGTCGAAAAAGTTGATGAAGGGGACACGGCCCTTGATGGCGGACAGGTGGGCCACAGGAGCCAGGTCCATAACCTCCTGCACGTTGCCCTCAGCCAGCATGGCAAAGCCGGTCTGGCGGCAGGCCATGACGTCGGAGTGGTCGCCGAAGATGTTCAGGGACTGGGCGGCCACAGTACGGGCGGAGACATGGAACACGCAGGGCAGCAGCTCGCCGGCGATCTTGTACATATTGGGGATCATCAGCAGCAGGCCCTGGGAGGCGGTATAGGTGGTGGTCAGGGCGCCGGCGGCCAGGGAGCCGTGAACGGTGCCGGCCGCACCGGCCTCAGACTGCATCTCAATGACCTTCACGGTGGTGCCGAAGATATTCTTCTGGCCCTGGGCGGCCCACTGGTCCACATAGTCGGCCATGGGGCTGGACGGAGTGATGGGGTAAATGCCGGCTACCTCAGTAAACGCATAGCTGACATATGCAGCAGCGTTGTTGCCGTCCATGGTTTTAAACTTTCTTGCCATAGAGTTCCCTACTTTCTTCCTTAATCAGTGATACTGTGCAGAGGACAAGGCCCGCAGGCCCTCTCCTCCGAACGGTTCTCTGCCCTATTTTACTGTCTTCCCAACAAAAAACCTATGTCGGAAATGGTTATGATTCTTATAAGTATTTACTTATAAGATCACATGACAGCACCGCCCCCGGACAGGTGGGAGCGGCTGGATCTTCTTGGCGTCCTTTAGTTTATCACTTTTTGTACCATTTGTAAATTCATTCGACGGGTTTTTTTATTCTTTTTATACACAAAAATACCCGTTACTATTGCAATAATTCTTGCAAAAGCTTACAATGGGAACAAATCAGGGCTCTGTTTCCCCGCCGCGCTCCCGCTTTTCTGTGGGCTGGCCCGGGGCTTTTATCCCAAATAACTTATTTACCTTATCCGGTCAAGGAGGCGCTCTCCCATGGTCTATCCTGTCCAATCCCTCGGGCTCCACGGCATCACGGGCTATCCGGTGTCGGTGGAGTGCGACCTGTCCGGCGGCCTGCCCGCCTTCACCATCGTCGGCCTGCCGGACGCGGCAGTGAATGAGGCCCGGGAGCGGGTGCGCTCCGCCGTCAAAAACTGCGGCTTCACCTTCCCGGTCAGCCGGATCACCGTCAATCTGGCACCCGCCCATGTGAAGAAGATCGGTACCCTGTATGACCTGCCTATCCTGGTGGGGCTGCTGGCCGCCGGGGGACAGCTGAGGCCCCGGGAGGAGAGCTGCGCCTTTTTGGGGGAGCTCTCCCTCTCCGGGCAGCTGCGCCCCTGCGCGGGGATGCTGCCCATGGCCCTGGCCGCCAGGGATCTGGGCGTCCGAAAGCTCTTCGTCCCCCGGGAAAACGCCGCCGAGGCCATCCTGGCCGGCGGGCCGGAGATCTATCCCGTGGCCGACGTCCCCCAGCTGGTGCGCCACTTCACCGGGGAGGAACCCATCTCCCCCGCCCCCCGCTGGGAGGGTGCCTGGGAGCCGGAGCCCGGCCCCGACTTCGCCCAGGTGAAGGGGCAGGCCCCGGTGAAGCGTGCCCTGGAGATCGCCGCTGCGGGCAGCCACAACATTTTTATGGTGGGGCCGCCGGGCTCCGGCAAATCCATGCTGGCCAAGCGCCTGCCCTCCATCCTGCCCGACCTGACCCGGGAAGAGGCCCTGGAGGTCACCCAGATCCACTCAGTCCTGGGGCTGACCGACCCCAGCCACCCTCTCATCACCCGCCGCCCCTTCCGCTCCCCCCACCACAGCATCTCCGCCGTTGGGATGTCCGGCGGAGGGGCCAATCCCCGCCCCGGCGAGATCTCCCTGGCTCACAACGGGGTCCTGTTTTTGGACGAACTGCCTGAGTTTCAGAAGGATGTGCTGGAGGTGCTCCGCCAGCCCCTGGAGGACGGACAGGTGCAGATCTCCCGGGCCTCCGGCTCTGTGACCTACCCCAGCCGCTTTATGCTGGTGTGCGCCATGAACCCCTGTAAATGCGGCTGGTACGGCCACCCCTCCGGCCGGTGCCGCTGTACGGAAAACGAGGTGCAGAAGTACCTCTCCCGCCTGTCCGGCCCCCTGCTGGACCGCATCGACCTGTTCGTGGAGGTGGACGCCCTGGACTTTGAGGAGCTGGCCCAGCGGGAGCCTGGAGAGTCCTCCGCCGCGGTGAAGGAGCGGGTGGATCGGGCCCGGGCGGTCCAGAACCGCCGGGAGAGCTGCCGGTGCAGCGCCCAGATGGACCCGTCCGCCCTGGAGCGGTTCTGCGCCCTGGACGACCCCTGCCAGAAGATCATGCGGGGGGCCTTTACCCGGATGGGGCTCACCGCCCGCAGCTATGACCGCATCCGCCGGGTGGCCCGGACCATCGCCGACCTGGACGGCTCCCCGGACATCCAGCCCCAGCACCTGGCCGAGGCCCTGCAATACCGCCCGCCGGAGTATCTGCGCCGCTAGCCGCTCCCTGCGGATGACAACAAAAACCCCTTGAACCACGGTACGTCCGCAGGTTCAAGGGGTTTCATTCAATAACATATCATAGGTCGTACCCAGCAGATCCCGGATTCCACGCAGCTGACTGGCCGTGATATGCTGTGTCCCCCGTTCGATCTTCACCAAGGTCTCCCGGGTCATCTCCACACCGGCAAGCTGGAGCTTCCTGGCCATCTCTGTCTGTCCCAGTCCCCGCTCCAGCCGGAGACGGCGGATGTTCTCGCCGATCTGGATCCGGTCCTGTTTGATCTTCTGTTCCCCCACCCGCAGTCACCTGCCTCTATTCCATCAAATCTTCTCCTTTATTTTATGAAAAAGCGATGCTATAATAGGACCAGTTTTGGTCCTATTCTGAAAAAAGGAGCGATTTCTTATGGAATTTGCAGTGGAACTGCTGTCCAAGCTGTTAGTGAGGCGGAAGATCGCCGTCTCGTCTCCGGGTCTGGCGCTCACAGCCCAGGATCTGCTGGAATCGGCCAGCTATCAGGCCCTGTGCCGGATCCGCGGCATCTTACAGGATGATACCCTGTCCGACCCTGAGTGTTTTCAAAAAATTGAGGCCATTGTCCAGGTGTTCGAAGATCTCGGTTCCAGCTGCGGATCCAGACACGATTTCTGACAGCTGCACTTTTCTCCCCGTTTCTTCTGGACATTTCCCCCGCCCATCGGCTATAATAGGTTCGATTTCCATCGGATACCATGAAAGATGAGAGAGGGACTGACATGAACGAGATCATTCTGCTCAAGCTGGGCGAGCTGGTCCTGAAGGGCCTGAACCGCCGCAGCTTTGAGGATAAATTACAGGCCAACATCCACCGCCGCCTCCACCCCTACGGCCAGTTCCGGGTGTATACCCGGCAGTCCGCCACCTATGTGGAGCCCAAGGACGACAGCTGCGACGTACAGGGCGCTTACGAGGCCCTGACCAAGGTGTTCGGCATTGCGGGGCTGTCCCTGGCCCGCCCCTGTGAGAAGGACAAGGACGCCATTCTGGCCTGTGCCCGGGACTTTCTGGACGACCAGCTCCGGACCGCCAGGACCTTTAAGGTAGAGACCAAGCGGGCAGATAAATCCTTCCCCATGACCTCCATCCAGCTCAGCCAGTATGTGGGCGGCGAGCTCCACGAGGCCTACGATAACCTGGAGGTGGACGTCCACCACCCGGAGCTGACGGTCTACATCGAGGTCCGGGACTACGCCGCCTATGTCCACGCCCAGCCCCAGCCCGGGGCGGGGGGCCTGCCCGTGGGCATCAACGGCCGGGCGGTCTCCCTGCTGTCCGGCGGCATCGACAGCCCGGTGGCCTCCTGGATGATCGCCAAGCGGGGGGTGGCCCTGGAGATGGTGCATTTCTTCTCCTACCCCTACACCTCCCCGGAGGCCAAGGAGAAGGTGCTGGAGCTGGCCCGCCTGCTCACCCCCTACACCGGCCGCCTCACCGTCCATGTGGTGCCCTTCACCGCCATTCAGGAGGAGCTGCGCCGCTCCTGCCCCGAGGAGCTGTTCACCATCATCATGCGCCGCTTTATGATGCGCATTTCCCAGGCGGTGGCCAAGCGGTGCGGGGCCAAGGCCCTGGTCACCGGCGAGTGTCTGGGCCAGGTGGCAAGCCAGACCATGGACGCCATGCTGGTCACCGGCTCTGTGGTGGAGCTGCCCATCCTGCGGCCCTGCATCGGGATGGACAAGGAGGAGATCGTTCAGATCGCCCGGAGGATCGGCACCTTTGAGACCTCTATCCTCCCCTATGAGGACTGCTGCACCGTGTTCACCCCCCGCCACCCCCGCCTGCGCCCCATGCCCGGCGAGGTGGAGGCCGCCGAGCAGGCCCTGGACATCGAGGCCATGGTCCAGGCGGCTGTGGACGGCATCGAGCGGGTCCAGGTCAACCTGTAAGGCCCGCCCTATCCCATCCAGACGCTCCGGCGGGCGGCCCGTCTCCCCGGCAGGCCGTCCGCTCTGTTGTTCTTTTTCCACACGCTGCGGGTCTGTCCGCAGCATCACTCTGAAAGGTGGTCTTTTTGTGTCGCATAAGGTCGAGATCCTGTCGGTTGGCACCGAGCTGCTGCTGGGCAGCATCGCCAACACCGACGCTCAGATGCTCTCCCAGGGGCTGTCCGCCCTGGGTCTGAACGTGTTTTGGCACACCGTGGTGGGGGACAACCCCCAGCGGGCCCGGGAGGCGGTGGAGCTGGCCCGGAGCCGGGCCGATATCATCATCACCACCGGCGGCCTGGGCCCCACCTGTGACGACCTGACCAAAAACGTCCTGGCCGAGGTTTTTGGGAAAAAGCTGGTCTATCACCAGGAATCTCTGGAGCGCATCAAGGACTACGCCCGGGTCACCGGACGCCCCCTGACGGAAAACAACTTCCAGCAGGCCCTGGTCCCCGAGGGGAGCACCGTTCTGGTCAACGACTGGGGCTCCGCTCCCGGCTGTGCCTTCGAGGCGGACGGCGTCCATGTCATCATGCTCCCCGGCCCCCCCAGCGAGTGCCGCCCCATGTTCCACCACCGGGCGGTCCCCTATCTCCAGGCCCTGTCCGAGGGGGTCATCGCCTCCCACACTCTGAAGCTGTTCGGCATCGGCGAATCCGCCATGGAGGCCCAGCTTCGGGACGAGATGAACGCCATGTCCAACCCCACCCTGGCTCCCTACGCCAAGGAGGGGGAGTGTGAGCTGCGGGTCACCGCCAAGGCCCCCACCCAAGAGGAGGCCCAGGCCCTCCTCCTCCCCAAGGTAGAGGAGCTGAAGGCCCGGTTCGGCGCTCTGGTCTACGGGGTGGACGTCCCCTCCCTGGAGTATGTGGTGCTGGAGGGTCTGAAGGCCCGTGGGCTCACCCTGGGCACCGCGGAGAGCTGCACCGGCGGCCTGATCGCCAAGCGGCTCACCGACGTCTCCGGAGCCTCCCAGGTATTCAGGGGAGGCGTGGTCTCCTACACCAACGAGGTCAAGCATGGCGTTCTGGGCGTCCCCCAGGCCCTGCTGGACCAGTACGGCGCGGTGTCCGAGCCCGTGGCCCGGGCTATGGCAGAGGGGGCGCGGCAGGCCTTAGGCTGTGACCTGGCCCTGGCCTCCACCGGCGTGGCCGGCCCTGACCGGGATGACCGGGGCAACGAGGTGGGCACCATGTTCGTGGCCATCGCCGCACCGGACGGCACCCACGTCCGGCCCCTCCACCTGGGCGGCCGCCCTGTCCGTGGCCGCCTGCGCACCCAGACCGCCCACCACGCCCTGGACCTGGCCCGACGGTGGCTGTCCGGCCTGCCTCTGGAGGACTGACGGAGGCCGGCGCCGAACTTCTGCTGTAAAATGAGGGGGTTGGGGGAAAAATATCCTCCCGACCCCCTTGCAATCCTTTCCTGGCTGTGATATAGTAGGAACGTAAATTATGGTAGTATTGGCTAGAGTGGGGTTTCGGCTCCGCTCTTTTTGATTGACCAAACGGCCCGGACCTCCCTGTTTCAGGCGGTCCGGACGGGGACAGGAGGTTTTCTTTTTATGGCAAAGGTAACGGATACCGTGGCCCAGCTGGCCCTCCCCTTTGTTGAGTCGGCGGGCTGCTCCCTGTGGGATGTGGAGTATGTCAAGGAGGCCGGCGAGTGGTTCCTGCGGATCTACATCGACAAGGAGGGCGGAGTCTCCATCGAGGACTGCGAGGCAGTCTCCCGCCCCCTGTCCGACAAGCTGGACGAGGCCGACCCCATCGAGGGGAGCTACACCTTCGAGGTCTCCTCCGCCGGGGCGGACCGCGTGCTGAAAAAGCCGGAGCACTTCGCCCGGTTCCAGGGCAGCGAGGTGGAGGTCCGTCTCTACCGGGCCCGGGACGGCCGGAAGGATTTTGTGGGCCTGCTCCAGTCCTGGCAGGACGGAGACGTGGTCCTGGAGGTGGGCGGACAGCCCATGTCCTTTGAAAAGAAAGAGGTGGCCCAGGTGCGGCTCTATCCCCGCTTCTGAGGCTTGTCTTGATAGTTTAGCGTTAGGAGGAAACGATCGTGGCTAAGAAAACGACCAAGAAGGTCAACAATAACGAGCTGGACGGCCAGGAGTTTTTTGCCGCCATCGCTCAGATCGAGCAGGAAAAGGGCATCAAGCCCGGCTACATGATGGAAAAGATCACCCAGGCGCTGGTGTCCGCCTACCGGCGGGACCACGAGGGCGTGGGCGACAACCTGGTGGTGGACGCCAATCCGGAGACCAACACCGTTCGGATGTTCCTGAAGAAGGACGTGGTGGAGGAGGTGGATAACCCCGCCTGTGAGATCAGCCTGGCCGAGGCCCAGGCCGCCCTCCCCCGGGCTCAACTGGGAGACGTGATCCGCATCGAAGTCAAGCCCAAGAGCTTCGGCCGCATCGCCGCTCAGACCGCCCGGCAGGTCATCATCCAAGGCATCCGGGAGGCCGAGCAGGGCATGGTGTACGACGAGTTCTCCTCCAAGGAGCACGAACTGCTCACCGGCGTGGTCACACGCATCGACCCCCGCAACGGCGCGGCCACGGTGCGCATCAGCTCCGGCGCTGAGTTCACCGACGCCTATCTGGGCGTCAACGAGCAGGTCCGGGGCGAGACCTACGCCGAGGGCCAGCGCCTGAAGGTTTATATGGTAGAGGTCCGCAAGGCCACCAAGGGCCCCCAGGTCATCATCTCCCGCACCCACCCCGGACTGGTCAAGCGTCTGTTCGAGCTGGAGGTCCCGGAGATCTATGACGGCACTGTGGAGATCAAGTCCATCTCCCGCGAGGCCGGCTCCCGCACCAAGCTGGCGGTCTGGTCCGCCGATCCCAACGTGGATCCCATCGGCGCCTGCGTCGGCCCCCGGGGGCAGCGTGTGAACACCATTGTGGAGGAGCTCAAGGGCGAGAAGATGGACATCATCAAGTGGTCCGAGGATCCGGAGGCCTACATCGCCGCCGCCCTCGCCCCCTCCGATGTGATCAGCGTGGAGCCCCTCCCCGACGGCAAGAGCTGCCGTGTGGTGGTGCCCGACGATCAGCTGTCCCTGGCCATCGGCAAGGAGGGCCAGAACGCCCGCCTAGCCGCCAAGCTCACCGGCTATAAGATCGACATCAAGCCCGCCTCCGCCCCCCTGGAGCCCATCGAGGCTCCGGAGGAGGACCTGTTTGCGGAGGAGGCGCCCATCCAGGCCCCCGAGGACCTGGAGGAGGCCCCCGCTGAGGAGGCCGCCGCCACAGAGGAGGCATAAGCCCCCCATTCCCCATTGCCAATTCACAGAAGGGTGGTGCAGAACGTGCCCAAGAAGATTCCCATGCGTCAGTGTGTGGGCTGCCGGGAGATGAAGCCCAAAAAGGAGCTGATCCGGGTGGTCCGCTCCCCCGAGGGGCAGGTCTCTCTGGATTTTAAGGGCAAGCTGCCCGGACGGGGGGCATACCTGTGCCCCGACCCTGCCTGCCTGGCCAGGGCCAAGAAGAGCCGGGCCCTGGAACGCGCCTTCTCCGCCCAGCTGCCAGACGAGGTCTGGGCCGGACTGGAGGCTCAGATGAAGGAGGTGCCCCAAGATGCCCAATGATCCCATTCTCCATTTGCTTGGTCTGGCCCGCAAGGCCGGCCGTCTGGAGATCGGCGAGGAGCCGGTGGGCGCGGTCTGCCGCGCCCGGCAGGCCCGCCTGGTCCTTTTGGCCAGCGACGCCGCCCCCAACACCTGCCGCCGGGCCGCCCACTTCGGCGAGGCCGGAAATGTCCTGTGGCTGGAGGTCCCCTTCACCAAGGCGGAGCTGGGCTTCGCCCTGGGCCGGGGTTCCTGCGCCATGCTGGCCCTGACGGACGCCGGCTTTGCCGCCTCCCTCACCCAGAAGCTGGCCGCCCGCGCTCCGGAGCGCTACGGCCCCGCCGCCCAGCAGCTCCGGGAGAAGGCCGACCGGGTCCTTCAGCGGCAGCGGGAGCAGCGGCAGCACGAGAAAAACCTCCGGGAGGGCAAGAAGGCCCCCTGGGCTCCGCCCCCGCCCAAGCGGAACGTGCCGCCCAAGCAGGACGGCAGGCCCGCTCAGAAGGGCAAGCAGCCCCCGCGCAAGACCCGCGGCGGCTCCGCTCCCCATCCCTCCGCCCCCGGCGGCAGGAACGGCTCCGGCTCCCGCTCCGGCGGTTCCCATAAGCCCGGCCCTGGCGGCCGCAGGCTGTCCGGCAAGTTCCGGCACAATCCCTAAGAAATGAGGTGGCTTCCGAATATGATGATCAAATATCCCATCCACAAGGTCGCAAAGGATTTCAAGCACGGCTCCAAGGAGCTCCCCTCCAAGGAGGTCATGGACATCCTTACCCAGTACGGACATCCCCCCAAGAACCATATGCAGCCCCTGACCGAACAGGAGCTTTCCATTGTTTTTGAGTATCTGACCCAGCACAACCAGGTGGAGTCCATCGCCTCCATCTATGAGGATGTGTACCATGAGCCGGCCAAGCCCGCCGCACAGCAGGCCAAGCAGGCCCCAGCCGCCCACCAGAAGGGCGGAGCCTCCAAGCAGCCCGCCCATAGCCAGCAGCCCGCCGCCCCCAAGGGCGGCAAGCAGGCTCCTGTCCAGCAGCAGGCCCGCGCCGGCGGCAAGCCCCAGCAGCAGGCCGTCCAGAGCCAGCCCGCATCCCGCATCCCCGCCAAGAAGGTTGTGGACACCCGCGGCAGCGGTGCGGTGAACCTGGATAAGTACGACGAGCGTCTGGAGAGCTTCACCACCGAGCGGCAGCAGCAGGGCGGCGGCAAGCAGAAGTTCCAGGGCCGCAACGCCCAGCGCCAGCGCGGCCGCCAGCAGGGCCCCGGCAACAAGCGCAAGCAGGAGGAGGCCGAGAAGATGCGCCGCCTCCAGCTGGAGATTGCCAAGAAAGCTCCGCTGAAGGTGATGATCCCCGACGAGATCGGCGTGGGCGAGCTGGCCTCCCGCATGAAAAAGACCGGCGCCGAGGTGGTCAAGGCTCTGATGAAGATGGGCGTGATGGCCTCCCTCAGCGAGATCATCGACTACGACACCGCCGCCCTGGTAGCCATGGAGCTGGGCTGCAAGGTGGAGAAGGAAGTCGTGGTCACCATCGAGGAGAAGCTGATCGACACCACCGAGGACAAGGAGGAGGACCTTCAGCCCCGCGCCCCCGTGGTGGTGGTCATGGGCCACGTCGACCACGGTAAGACCTCCCTGCTGGACTATATCCGCCACGCCAACGTGGTCTCCGGCGAGGCGGGCGGCATCACCCAGCACATCGGCGCCTATCAGGTGGACGTCAAGGGTAGCCCGGTTACCTTCCTGGACACCCCCGGCCACGAGGCCTTCACTGCTATGCGCGCCCGCGGCGCCATGATCACCGACGTAGCCATCCTGGTGGTGGCCGCCGACGACGGCATCATGCCCCAGACCGTGGAATCCATCAACCACGCCAAGGCCGCCGAGATTCCCATCATTGTCGCCATCAATAAGATGGATAAGCCCACCGCCAACCCCGACCGGATCATGCAGCAGCTCACCGAGTACGAGCTGGTGCCTGAGGAGTGGGGCGGCGAGACCATCATCTGCCCCATCTCCGCCAAGACGGGCATGGGGATCGACAACCTGCTGGACATGGTAGTCCTCACCGCCGAGATGCGTGAGCTGAGGGCCAACCCCAACCGCTCTGCCCACGGCGCGGTCATCGAGGCCCGCCTGGACAAGGGCCGCGGTCCTGTTGCCACCCTGCTGGTCCAGAACGGCACCCTGCACCAGGGTGATGTGATCATCGCCGGCACTGCCGTGGGCCGCGTCCGCGCCATGACCAACCACAAGGGCCAAAAGGTCACTGATGCCGGCCCCTCCGTCCCCGTGGAGATCATCGGCATGGGCGAGGTGCCCGGCGCGGGCGATGACTTCCATGCTGTGGCCGACGAGCGCATGGCCCGTGAGCTGGTGGAGCAGCGCAAGCATGAGCAGAAGAGCGCGCTGAACAACAATGTGGGCAAGGTCACGCTGGAAGACCTGTTCAGCCAGATCCAGGCCGGCGAGATGAAGAACCTGAATGTCATCGTCAAGGCGGACGTCCAGGGCTCCGCCGAGGCGGTCAAGGCTTCTCTGGAGAAGCTGACCAACGAGGAGGTCCGGGTCCGGGTCATCCACTGCGCCGTGGGCGCGATCAACGAGTCCGACGTCACCTTGGCCGCCACCTCCGGTGCCATCGTGGTAGGCTTCAACGTCCGCCCTGACGCCAACGCCAAGGACACTGCCGCCCGGATGAACGTGGATATGCGGATGTACCGGGTCATTTACGATGCCATCAACGAGATCGAGGCCGCCATGAAGGGTATGCTGGCTCCCAAGTTCAAGGAAGTGGATCTGGGCCGGGCCGAGGTCCGCAACGTGTTCCGCATCACCGGCGTTGGCATGGTGGCCGGCTGCTATGTGCTGGACGGCAAGATGCAGCGCAACGCTCAGATGCGCTTGCTCCGGGACAACATCGTCATCTACGACGGTGCCATCGCCTCCCTCCAGCGCTTCAAGGACAGCGTGAAGGAGGTCGCCGCCGGCTACGAGTGCGGCATCACCTTTGAGAAGTTCCAGGACATCAAGGAGGGCGACATCATCGAAGCCTTCATTATGGAGGAAATCGAGCGCTGATGCTGCACGAGTACCGCGCACAGCGCGGCGCGCCTTTTGGCGCGTAAAATCGGAGCCGCAGGCGAAGATTTCATGGATCGGCACAAACTATTCTAATCTAGGTCCATGGGGCAGTTTGGCATTGGGAATTTGGGGACTCACATTTGTATTGAAAGGTGAGTCCTAGTACCCAGTGGTTGAACAGCTGACAGTCCTGGCCAGACTGTTCCACAGCATAAAAATCGGTCGTACCTCACCAGAAAAGCAGGAGATCTGATCCAGACCTCCTGCTTTTTTGCGCTCCTGCCCGGTGAAATTTCCCCTTTTCATTAGGAAAAAATCATTGTATAATGTTATTGTATCATGCGGCGGGGCGGACGTCTGTGCCCCCGCCCTGTTTCTGTGTCCTGGAGGAAGCGAAATGAGTGCTGTTACCCTGCTGTGTGCCGACCATTCTCTCCCCCTGTACCGCTCCGGCAGCCGCCGGATCCGGACGGCTCCCTCCGGCCCAGTGGCCGGGGACGGTTTTTCCGTCCAAACACACAAATACTACCGCCAGGTGGTAGAGGAGCTGGGTCTGACCATGAAGCCCTTCCAGTACGAGCTGGACCTGCGGGCCACAGGGGAGGACGCGGCCCAGCTGCGGGCCTATTTGGAAACGCACCTCCGCCCCGGCGAGACAGCGGAGCTGTGGAACCTGTGGGTGGGAGACGGCCCGGCCAGGGCCTTCCGTTTCACCGGACCGCTGGCCGCTCTGGAACCGGACACCTTAGAACAGCTCTCTGAGCAAGCACAGACCTGTCTGACCATTGAGATTTGAACTGGGGGTGCCGCCCCCTTTGGAAAGGAGCATATTATGGCAAGCAATCGAATCGGACGCATCAACGAGGAGATCCAGCGGGAGCTCTCCGCCCTGATCCCCGGCGTCAAGGATCCCCGGGTCACCGGGATGATCTCCGTGACCGCGGTCAGCACCACCCCTGATCTGAAATACGCCAAGATCTATGTCAGCGTCCTGAACAAAAGCAGCGAGGCCCAGGTGCTGAAGGGCTTAAAATCCGCCAGTGGCTGGCTCCGCCGGGAGTTGGGCCGCTCTCTGAACCTGCGCAATACCCCGGAGCTGTCCTTCGTCCCCGACGACTCCATCGACCAGGGAGCCCACATCCTCTCCCTGCTCCGGGACCCCCAGGTGGTCAAGCCGGTCAACCCGGACAACCACTATGGCGAGGATCAGGAGGATGAGGCATGACCATCTCCCCTACTCAGGCGGCGGAGTTCCTTTCCGCCCATGACCGGTACCTGATCCTCACCCACGTCCGCCCGGACGGCGACACCGTCGGCTGCGCCGCCGCCCTGTGCCGCGCCCTCCGCACTCTAGGCAAGACCGCCCACGTCCTGCCCAACCCGGAGATCACCCCCCTGTTCTCCCCCTATCTGGAGGGGCTCCTGGCCCCGGAGGATCTTCTCCCGGACACGGTGGTCTCTGTGGACATGGCAGCCCGGAGCCTGTTCCCGGACAACGCCCTACCCTACCTCCCCCGGGTGGATCTGGCCATCGACCACCACCCGTCCCAGGAGTTTTTCGCCCGGGAGACCTGTCTGGACGCCGGTCGGGCCGCCTGCGGCGAGCTGATGTACGACATCCTGCGGCAGCTGGGCCCTGTCACCGCTGACATCGCCCTGCCCCTGTATGTGGCCGTATCCACCGACTGCGGCTGCTTCGTATACGGGAATACCTCTGCCGACACCCACCGGGTGGCCGCCGCCCTGATGGACACGGGGATCCCCGCGGCGGACCTGAACAAGCGCCACTTCCGCACCAAAAGCTTCCGCCGCCTGCGTCTGGAGAGCCTGCTCACCGACTCCATGGAGTTCCACGACGGGGGCGAGATCGCCATCGCCGCCATCAGTCTGGAGATGCTGGCCCGGCTCCAGGCCACGGAGGCGGACGCGGAGGACATCGCCGCCTTTGTAGGCCAGGTGGAGGGCGTCAAGACCGGCGTCACCATCCGGGAGCTGAAGCCCGGCCGCTGTAAGATCTCCCTGCGCACCGACCCGAAGCAGCTGAACGCCAGCGCCGTATGCGCCCTTCTGGGGGGCGGCGGCCACGCCGCAGCCTCCGGAGCCACGGTGGAGGGGGACATCCAGCAGACCAAAGAGGTCCTGATGGCCGCCATCCGCCAGGTCCAGGGCCGCCAGGTCCAGGGCCGCCAGGTCTGACAGGAGGCGCTATGGCCAACGGAATTTTGATCATTGATAAGCCCCAGGACTGGACCAGTATGGATGTGTGCGCCCGGCTGCGCCGCTGCCTGGGCGAGCGGCGGATCGGACACGCCGGCACCCTGGACCCCATGGCCACCGGCGTGCTGCCCGTCTTTGTGGGGCGGGCCACCCGGGCGGTGGAGTTCGCCTCTGAGGGGCAGAAGGAGTATCTGGCCGGGCTGCGGCTGGGCCTGGTCACCGACACCCAGGACACCTCCGGCGCAGTGCTGGAGGAGAGGCCCGCCGCAGTGACCCCCGGGGAGCTGGAGGCTGTCCTGCCCCGCTTCCGGGGCCCCATCCAGCAGGTCCCACCCATGTACTCCGCCATCAAGATCCAGGGCAAGAAGCTCTATGAACTGGCCCGAAAGGGCCGCGAGGTGGAGCGCCCTCCCCGCCCCATCACCATCCACTCCCTCACGGTGGAGGACGTCCTGGGCCCGGACCGCTTTCTGATCCGGGTGCGCTGCTCCAAGGGCACCTATGTCCGTACCCTCTGTCACGACATCGGCCAGGCCCTGGGCTGCGGCGGCACCATGTTCTCCCTGCGGCGCACCATGGCCGCCGGCTTTTCCCTGGAGCAGGCCCTCCCTCTGGAGCGGGTCCTGTCCCACTCGGAGCCCCACTCCCTGCTGCTGCCGGTGGACACCTATTTTCAGGACCGTCCTCCCCTCACCCTTCCCCCTGCCCTGGAGAAAAAGGTGCGTAACGGGATGGCCTTCCCCCTCCCCGGCACAGCGGAGGGAGAGTACCGGGTCTATGGAGAGGACGGGGGCTTTCTGGCCCTCAGCCAGGTCCGGCAGGGCGTTCTGACCACTGTAAAAAGCTTTTATGAAGTGACCTGATCCCTTCCGCACCCCCATCGCAAAGGAGAGAAACAGCTTGAACAAAACAAAACGTGTCATCGCCCTCGGCTTTTTTGACGGCGTCCACACCGGGCATGGGGCCCTGCTCCAGCGGGTGACCCAGCGCGCCCGGGAGCTGGACGCCATCCCCACCGCTTTCACCTTCGACCGCAGTCCCACTGCGGCCATCACCGGCCAGCACGTCCCGCTCCTCAGCTCTGTGGAGGACCGGGTCTGGCTGATGCGCTCCTGCTACCACATCCAGGAGGTCATCGTCTCCAGCTTTGACGGGATGATGCGCATGGATTGGCAGGATTTTATTACGGAGTACCTGGTGCGGGAGCTGGGCGTGGTCCACGTCGTGGCGGGCCACGACTTCCACTTCGGCTATATGGGCAAGGGCAACCCCCAGCGCCTCCAGGAGATGTGCGCACAGCTGGGCGTCGGCTGTGACATCATCGGCAAGATCGAGCGGGAGGGGATCACCATCTCCTCCACCTATATCCGCACCCTGGTCGCCCAGGGGGAGATGGACCGGGCGGTGGAGTTTCTGGGCCACCCCCATGTGCTCACCAACCGGGTGACCCACGGAAAAAAGATCGGCAGCTCCTCTTTGGGCTTTCCCACCGTGAACCTCCAGGTCCCGCCCCAGGTCATCGTCCCCGCCTTCGGGGTATACGCCACCCGGGTCTGGGTGGAGGGCCGCTCCTATATCGCGGTCACCAATGTGGGGGTCCGTCCCACCGTGGAGGACAACGACGGCCGGGTCACCGTGGAGGGCTTTATTCTGGACTTTGACGGGGATCTGTACGGCAAGGAGCTACGGATGGAGTTCTATCACCGCATCCGCGGGGAACAGAAGTTTCCCTCCCTCCAGGAACTCTCTCAGGAGATCCGCCGCAACGCGGAGGAGACCCGGGCCTATTTCCTCGCCGCGTCCCAGGACGCACCCGGAGCGCGCTGATGGAGAGACACCGCATGGCAGAACACACCCGCTATGAGCGGCTGTACGGCCTCTTCCTGGCCTACGCCGCCCTCCTCGCCCTGTTTGGACTGATCATGGACACTCCCGTCAATATTCTCCGCGGCCTGTCCACCATTATCCTCACGGAGGACGCCCTGATCACCGACTATGTGCTCATCGCAGGGCCCGGGGCAGCTCTGGTCAACTCCGCCCTAGTCACCGCCATCACCACTGTGATCCTGCGCCACTCCGGCGAGCCCTTCAACGGCTTTTCCCCGGTGGTGGTGGGGCTGATGTCCGGCTTCTCCCTGTTCGGCAAGAACTTTGTCAACATCTGGCCCATCCTGCTGGGCACCTTTCTCTACGCCAAAAGCCGCCGGGAGCCCGTGGGCAAGTACGCCCCAGTGGGCCTGCTGGCCACCGCCCTGGCCCCGGTGGTCAGCTACATCGCCCTGGACAACGGCTGGGGGACCCCTCTGGCCGGCGGCCTGGTGGGCATCCTCATCGGTTTTATCATGCCTCCCCTGTCCGCCTATACCTATAAGATCCAAAACGGCATGAACCTGTATAACGTGGGCTTTGCCTGCGGCCTGGTGGCCTTCATCCTGGTGCCGCTGATGGGCTCCATGGGGGCCACCCCCACCACCCAGTACCACTGGGCAGAGGGCTATGACCTCGCCTTCGGCGTCGCGCTCGGCCTGCTGTGCGCCGCCTGCTGTATAGCCGGGCTGTTCTGTACTGGCCGTCCCCTGTGGGCCACCTGGGCGGGCTACCGCCGCCTCCTCCAGGACAGCGGCCGGGCGCCCAGCGACTTCCTTCGGATGTTCGGCGCCGGTCCTGTGCTGCTCAACACAGGGATCAACGGCCTGATCAGCATGGCTTTCATCCTGTGCAGCGGCGGGGATCTGAACGGCCCCACTGTGGGCGGCATCCTCACCATCATGGGCTTCTCGGCCTTTGGCAAGCACGCCTTCAACATCATTCCAGTCATGGCCGGCGTGTTCCTGGGCGGGCTGGTGATGCACTGGTCTCTCAGCGATTCCGCCGTCCAGCTGGCCTGCCTGTTCTGCACCACTCTGGCCCCGATCTCCGGCTATTTCGGCTGGCCCTTCGGCGTTCTGGCCGGATTTCTCCACTCCTCTGTGGTACTGTACACCGGCACCCCGGTGGCCGGCATGAACCTGTACAACAACGGTTTCTCCGGCGGTCTGGTGGCCATCGTCCTCTACCCCATCATCATCGCCGTTGTCCGCCACCGCAAGCCTACTTTGGTGGACCAGGACTACTTCGATCCTCTGGAGCACGACGAGCCTGTGACCCCTCCGGTCCCCCACGCCATCACCGAGGAGGAGGATCTGTGATCCATCCGGCACGGGCGCTCCCCAAGCGCATCGTTCCACCCACATTCACACCGGCGGAGGCCTCTCCTACTCTAGAGACGCCTCCGCCGGTTTTTCGCTGTTTCAGATGAACTACCCTCTTATTTTTGTTTTCCATGCAAGTATTCTATCACTCCGCATCCTTTCTCCCTCATTTTAAAATAATCCCAATCTAAAGATCTGCCTTCTCTGGGTTTCTGTTTCTTCATAGCTTCTTTTTTGCTTTCTCTCGCCTATCCTTTTTCTTAACAGTTCCTTAGCGCAGTCCTCTCCTTCATTTATACCCATTTAATCTCTCCTCTGCTATAATCAAGTCAACAAAAATCGTTCCCCTTCCTGCCTCAGCCCGGTCTTCCGGGACACTGAGGGTAGAAGTAGGACAAAACAGAGATGGAAAGGAGCCTGATTCCCTATGGAGCAGCGGTTACATGAGATCCTGATGGATGGAGAGCAAGTCCGCTGGACCGGCCGTCCCAGTCCCTTCAAGCTGATGCAGTGTCCCGAGCGGAACACCTTCTTTGCCACTTGGCTGTTGTCCGGAGCCGCTGTGCTGCTGGCTCTGTTTTATCTGCTTCCCGCCCTGGACAGTACCCAGCGCGGTGGAGCTGATTGGTTCGTTATGCTGGTGGTGGTGGCCTTCCTCCCTGCCATGCTCTCCCTCCGTCCTCTAATGGATAAGTTCTGTCTGGAAAAAAATACGTTGTATGCCATCACTGACCGGCGTGTGATCGCTCTGGTGAAGGATGACCTGATGTACATCCCCTTGGACCAGAAGCCCGCTGTCTCTGTGGAAGGCCGGGACCGCGACTGCGGCAACCTCTGCTTCGGCGAGGCTGTGGGCTGCGGGAGCGGCAACAGCCGCTCCAACGCGGTACTAGGCATCCGGGAGAGCAGCAGCCAGAATGATATGCTTGGGATGCTGTTCTACCATGTCAGCCACCCTGAGCAGCTTCTGCATTATATTGCCTGATGCGGCGCCTTGGGAGCCCTCACTTCTTCCGGGCGCCCCCAATTTTCCGGAGCAGCCTTCTTCCAGTCCTCTCTCCTGACTGCCCTTCCTTTTTGCTCCGGATAGATCAACCGTCCTCTTTCCGCCAAAAGAGGGCGGTCTTTTTTATGATTTCCTGCCTCTTTTCCGCTGTTTTGTGCAAAACCGCCCTTGTGCAGACGGAGCGCTTGTAGTATCCTGATAGCAAACCCGCCGACCACCCCGTCTCACTCGAAAGGAGGTCCCCCTTGTCTGACTTGACCGCCACCCTCCAGGCCGGCCTGGACGCTCTGCGGCAGCTGCCGCAGGCATACCCGGTCCTGTTCGCCTGGTACACGCTGATCCTTCGCTTTCTTTTTCCTGTTCTGGCCATTTTGATGCTGGTGCGGATCATCCGCGGCCTGGTCAAGGCCTCTCCCAAGCCGGAAATATGGGCCTGCCTCTCCCTGCCCAACGGGGCCGCGGAGCCCCTGACCCACTGGGAGAATATCCTGGGCCGCAGCCCCGCCTCCGATGTGCTGCTCAACTACCCCGTGGTCTCCCGGCAGCACGCCGCCCTCATCCGCTCCGCGGACGACCGGTGGACGGTGTACGATCTGGACTCCAAAAGCGGCACCGCTGTCAACGGGACCCCGGTGGAGCCCGGCGGCTCCCCCATCTCCTTGGGGGACGTACTCAGCCTGGGCGGCGTGGAGACCGTGCTCCTCCCCGTCTCTGACCAGGAGGCGGAGCGCCGCCGCCACACCTCCCAGCACCCCGTCTCCCCCTGGGGTTCCCTGGTCCTGCTCACCCTGTTTCAACTGCTTGCTGGCCTCCAGTTCCTGCTCTCTGAGGAGGGGGTCCATGCCCTGCTGATCCCGGGGGCCTTTCTGTGCCTGACTGCGGTGATGTGGATCTACTGCCTCGTCCTGCGGAGCATGGGGCGCACCGGCTTTGAGATGGAGACCATCGCCTTTTTCCTCTCCTCCCTGTGTCTGGCGGTCACCGCCTCCTCCGCCCCCTCCGCCGTCCCCAAGCAGCTGCTGGCCATCCTGCTGGGTATCGTCCTGTTCCTGATCACCGGAGTCTTTCTTCGGGACCTGGAGCGGGTGCGGAAGATCCGCTGGCTCATGGCGGCGGCAGCCATCGCCCTGCTCTCCCTGTCCCTCATCGCCGGGCACATCAAATACGGTGCGGCCAACTGGATCAGTTTGTTCGGATTCTCCTTCCAGCCCTCGGAACTGGCCAAACCCTGCTACATCTTCGCCGGGGCGGCCACCCTGGAGCGCCTGTTCCGCAAGCGGAACCTGGGGCTGTTCATCCTGCTCACCGGCGCGTGCATGGGCTGCCTGGCCCTGATGAGCGACTTCGGCACCGCCGCCATCTTCTTCGTCACCTTTCTGGTTATCGCCTATCTCCGCTCCGGCGACTTTGCCACCCTCTCCCTGATCTGCGGCGGCGCGGTGTTCGGCGGGCTGATGCTGGTCACCGTCAAGCCCTATATCCTGCGGCGCTTCGCCGCCTGGGGGCACGCCTGGGAGCAGGCCTCCGACGGCGGCTTCCAGCAGACCCGCACCATGTCGGCGGCGGCCTCCGGCGGACTGATCGGAGTGGGGCCCGGTGAGGGCTGGCTCCACCGGGTGCCCGCGGCGGACACCGACCTGGTGTTCGGGATGCTGTGTGAGGAGTGGGGACTGATCATCGCGGTGCTGGCCGTGCTGTGCATCGCGGCCCTGGCCGTCTTTGCGGTGCGCAGCTGCCGGGCGGGGCGGTCCAGCTTTTACACCATCGCCGCCTGTGCCGCCACCAGTCTTCTGGTCTTTCAGACCACCCTGAACGTGCTGGGCTCGGTGGACATCCTGCCCCTCACCGGGGTCACCTTCCCCTTCGTGTCAAACGGCGGCTCGTCCATGCTGTCCGCCTGGACCCTGCTGGCCTTCCTCAAGGCGGCGGACACCCGCAGCAACGCCAGCTTCGCCATCCGTCCCCAGGACCGCCACAGCTCCAGCTGGCTGGGCAACCTGATCCCCGCCAAGGGCGGCCGAGTCCAAAAGGAGGTTTCCGGTGAAAAAGATTGAAAAACGCACGGTGACCTGTCTGGCCCTCACCCTGTTCCTGCTGCTGGGCCTGGCCCTGTTCCTGGTCCGGTTCCTGCTGGACGGGGGGGACTGGGCCTCCTTCGCCGCCAACCGCCACCTGTACAACAGCCAGGGGCAGCTGTCCGTGGGCCGGGTGCTGGACCGGGATGGGGACGTGCTCTCCTGGGTGGACGAGTCGGGCCAGCGGTGCTACTACTCCAACGCCACAGTCCGAAAGGCCACGCTCCACGCCGTGGGCGATCCAAATGGCGCCATCGGCACCGGCGCTCTGGTCGCCTTCGCGGACCAGCTCTCCGGCTATAACCTCCTCACCGGGGCGGACAACCCCTTTGGCCAGGGAAACGACCTCTACCTCACTCTGGACGCCCGGCTGAATTACATCGCCTATCAGGCCCTCAACGGCCGCAAGGGAACGGTAGGCGTCTATAACTACAAGACCGGTGAGATCCTCTGTATGGTCTCCGCCCCCTCCTTCGACCCCGCCGCCCCCCCCGAGATCCAGGACGGGGACCCCCGGTATGAGGGCGTCTACCTCAACCGCTTTCTCTCCAGCACCTTCACCCCAGGCTCCGTCTTTAAGACAGTCACCCTCACGGCCGCCCTGGAGCAGCTCCCTGATCTGTTCCAGCGCACCTTCACCTGTACCGGCTCCACCGTCGTGGGCGGGGAGACCATTACCTGCCCCTTCGCCCACGGAGAGATGGACATCAACGACGCCTTTGCCAGCTCCTGCAACGGCGTATTCGCCCAGCTGGCCGACGAACTGGGCGCGGAGACCATCGCCCAGTACGCAAAGCAGGCCGGTCTGCTGGACCGCTACTCCGTCAGCGGCATCTCCACCGCCGCCGGCAGCGTAGCGCTGGAGGGTGCCACCTCCGCCCAGCTGGGCTGGGCCGGCGTGGGCCAGTACCACGACCTGGTCAACCCCTGTGCCCTGATGGTCTGGATGGGCGGTGTGGCCAACGGCGGGAAGGCCGCAGTCCCCTATCTGGTGCTGAAAACCGAGGGCGGCTTCCCCCTGCCCGCCTCCCACATCACCCGCCGCACCGGCCGGCTGATCCAGGCGGATACCGCCCAGGTGCTGGCCGACATGATGTCCCAGAATGTGGTGCTGACCTACGGCGCGGACCGCTTCCCCAATATGGATCTCTGCGCCAAATCGGGCACTGCTGAGGTGGGAGGCGGCAAGCAGCCCAGTTCCTGGTTTACCGGCTTCCTGCGGGATCAGGACTTCCCCTACGCCTTCGCCGTAGTGGTGGAGGAGGGCGGCAGCGGCGCGGGCGCGGCAGGCAATGTGGCCGCTCAGGTGCTGGATGCCCTGGTCAACGGATATTGACCCTGAACGACCGTCGGAGACGCTGTCTGCCGGCCCTGCTGAAGCAGCGGACGCCTTGCGCCGCAAGCGGTTCCCGTTCGACAAGGTTTGCAAAATCTCCCTGTACTCTAAAGACAGATAAGGTGTAATGAAGTCAACGACAAATCGGAAATTATGGAGATAGTATATGAACATTAGTGAAATTGGAGAATTATATCAAATACCAAAGGTGGGTTTTTCGGAGAACGAGATTATAAGAGCCGAACAAAACATTGGTGTAACCCTGCCAAGTAATTATCGAAATTATTTAATACAATATGGATTAGCTAAAATCAATTATGCATATAACTATTTGGTTAAGCCAGAAAATATAAAAACAACATATCAGCTTATCCAACAAGACATTCAAAAGAACTGGGAAAACGAATTTTTAAAGGCAAAAAACATTGGAAATTTATCAAAATATAATAATAACGAATACTTTTCACTATGGCAGTTACCTGTTGAAAAATGGTCTTCTATAACCGAAAATTATATTATTCTCTGGTCGGAAAATCAAGGCGTTTGGACGGCAGGTTATTTGCTGAAGGATTTACAGGCGAAAAATCCGAATCCTCCGGTTTACATTAGTGTAAATGACGATTTGATAACTTATGTGAAATGCGTGGACAACATAGAATTATTTCTCGAAAAAATGTTTGAAGAAGCTAAAAACGAAATGTGACACTCTATAAGCTGAATAACAATTCCAGTTTGTTGGATTGACAAAAACTAAAAACTGAATACTTACCGCGTTCCTTTTTCAAAACAGGGTGAAAGACAGAAATCATGCTTTCGGCAAACGCGCCGGGAACCTGCTCGGCAGGACGGCGCAGGGCGAATTTACTCCGCCCGAGCATTGGAATTCCAAAGGGTGCAGGCCGCAAAGCGGCCGGAACCCAAAAAGGAAGACATGACCATAGGTCATGTCTTCCTTTTTGGAGCGAGTGACGAGGCTCGAACTCGCTACCTCCACCTTGGCAAGGTGGCGCTCTACCAGATGAGCTACACTCGCAACAGCAGGGTTTATAATAGCAGATTTTCCCCCCGCTGTCAACCGTTATTTTTAATTTCTTCGACTTTTTTCTCTCCGGCGCACAGCTGCCCCAGTTCAGCCAAAAATTCCGGGACATCCAGCCGGGGCAGGTACCAGTGACAGCACTGCCGCAGTTCATCCCTATCCTTCTCCGCGGAGGGGTCCCACACCCCAGCCACCAGAAAGCCAGCCTCCCGGGCAGTCCGGGCGGCGTGGAGGGCGTCCTCAAATACCAAGGTATGCTCCGGGGCCGTCCCCAAACTGCGGGCGGCGGCAAAGTAGAGCTCCGGTCCGGTCTTGGAGCCGTACTGAAGCGCGCTGAAAGCGAACAGGAAGTGGTCCCACAGCCCCAGCCGGACCATGGCGTCTCGGGCCTGAAAGGCCTCGCTGGCCGTGGCGATCCCACAGGGCACCCCCAGCCGCTTCAGCCGGTTCAACAGGGCGGCCGCGCCGGGCTTGGCGGGAACCTGTTCCCGGTAGGCCCTGGTGACCAGCTCGTTCACCCCATCCATGATCTGCTGGGGCGTGCAGGGCAGGCGGAAGGTTTTTGTCATATACTCTGACGCCTCCAGGCGGCCCATCTCCTTCAGCTGCTCCGCCAGATCCTCCGGCGGCGCCCCGCCAAAGCGGCGGACCAGGGCCTTCGGGGCCTCATTCCAGATGTGCATGGAGTCGGTCAGGGTCCCGTCCAGGTCAAAGACCACGCCGTCGATCCTCATCCTCTCAGCATCTCCTCCACCTGGCTCCGCAGGCTCCGGGCGGCCGCCCGGACGTCCGGCTGGGCATACAGGGCGGACACCACGGCCACCCCCTGGATCCCACTGCCTGCCAAGGAACTCAAATTGTTCCGCCCCACACCTCCGATGGCTACCACAGGGATATCCACTGCGGCGCAGATCTCCTTCAGTGTCTCATAGTCCACCGGCGTGGTATTCTCCTTGGTCCCGGTGACAAAGACCGCCCCCACTCCCAGATAGTCCGCGCCTTCTGCTTGGGCCGCTCTCGCCTCCTCCACCGTATGGGCAGAAACTCCAACGATCCCGTTCGGACCCAAAATGGCCCTGGCCTGCCGGGGGCTCATATCCTGCTGGCCCACATGGACGCCGTCCGCTCCCACCTCCGCGGCCAGCTCCGCCGCGTCGTTGATCAGGAAGGGAACGCCGTATCTCCGGCACACTGCCCGGATCTCCAGGGCCTCCCGCCGGAGTGTCTCACGGTCCATCCCCTTCTCCCGCAGCTGGATCATGGTAGCGCCTCCCGCCAGGGACTCCTCCACCTGCTGGGCCAGGGTGCGCTCCCCCAGCCAGCTGCGGTCGGTCACGGCGTACAGCTTCAAATGCTCTGTCTGCAATTTCATATTGGATCCCCCTGTTGTTTCTCTGTGGAAGCGAAAACGCGGGCCCGCGCCCCAATGGGAGCACAGGCCCGCGGCATCAGCCGGACACAGATCTCCCTCCGTTGGCATTACCCAAATCAGGTCACCGGTCGAAGCGCACAGCTTCCTCTCAGCCCGTTTGCGAGCTCCCATCTTGTTTTCCTTATGATACGCCTCTTGGGCGGAAAAGGCAAGGGTCAATCCTTCCCCTTGGAGGGCAGTGTCGCAGAGAGCAGGACTCCCAGCAGCACTCCGGCCAAAGTCGGAAGGACCCAGCCCAGGCCCATTCCAGACAGAGGGACAGCCTTCAAAATCCGGTCCAGCGCCGGAATGCTCAGCCCCAGATCCCGGGCGGCATACAGGATGCTGGCTGCACTGGTAAAGGCGATCCCAACAGGATAAATGGCGGAAAAGCGCTGAATGCACTGGGGCAGGAAGGACAGCAGGATCAGCACGATAGCCGGAGGATAGAGGATGTTCAAAATGGGCACGGAGATCTTCAAAATCTGGTCCAGGCCGGCATTGGAGATGACCATGCTGAGCAGGGCAAAGAAGGCCGCCCATGCCGGAGCCGGCACCTTGGGAACCAGAGTATGGAAATAGGCGGAGCAGGAGCTGATCAGCCCCACGCAGGTGTTGAAGCAGGCAATAAAGAAGATCGCGGCCAGGATCACCGTCCCCCAGTGTCCGAAAATGGCGCCCACCAGATTGGTCAGCGTGACCGCCCCGTTGGTCGTGCCGGGAAAGGCCGCCCCGGACAGGGCGCCGATGTGGGCCAGCATGGAGTAGACAGCCAGGAAAAGCACAGTGGCGATCACACCGGCCCGCACCGTGACCTTCAGAACGGAGCTCCGGTCCGTGACCCCAAAGGCCCGGATGTTCATCACGATCACGATGCCGAAATTCAGGGCCGCAATGGTATCCATAGTCTGATAGCCGGTCAGAAAGCCCTGGACCGCCGGGATCTGGTCATAGGGCGGCAGGGTGGGGCCGTAGGTTCCCACCGGATGGACCAGACTGCCCACGAACATTGCCCCCACCAGCAGCAAAAGCACGGGGCACAGGAACTTGCCCAGCCGTCCGGTCAGCTTCTCCGGCTGAAGGGCCACCAGGAAGGCGGCGGCAAAAAAAAGCAGGGAGTAGCCGAACTGAAACCACATCGTGGGGGTGCCAGAGGGCAGGAAGGGCGGGACCGCCATCTCAAACGAGGTGCTGGCCGTCCTGGGGATGGCCAGGCAGGGGCCGATGGACAGATAGATCAAAACGGTGAACACAGTGGCAAAGGCGGGATGGACCCGGCTGGCCAGTTCTGTCAGACTCCCCGCCCGCACCACAGCGATCACACCCAAAATTGGGAGAAACACCGCGCTGACCGCCAGCCCGGCCATAGCTAACCAGGTGTCCACCCCGGCCTGCGCGCCCAGCTGGGGTGGAAAGATCAGGTTGCCCGCACCAAAGAACATTGAAAAAAGTGTAAACCCGACCAGCAGCTGATCTCTGCGTCGGAGCGCTTGAATTTCCATAGGGGAGGATCCTTTCTGTATCCGATAATCTGCACATAGAAAGCAGGCAGTTCTATTATTATAGTCGACACGACCATAAAAATCTAGTGTATTTCTCGGTTTTTTTGCAGTTTGACAATATATGAGAAAACAGCCGCCAAACCTGGCGGCTGTTCTGCTTATCGGGGTGCAGGCTCCTCAGCCCGGAGGCCAGGTCATATCCCGGCCGGACAGTACATGGAAATGCAGGTGCGGTACGCTCTGACCGGCCTGCTCCCCGATGTTGGACACCACCCGGTAACTCTCCAGACCCAGCTCCTTGGTGACCTTGGAGATCACGGCAAAGATGTGGGCCACCACCGCCGCGTTGTCCTCGCTGACCTCTGCCACCGAGGAGATATGCATTTTGGGAATCACCAGAAAATGGGTGGGCGCCTGGGGATCGATGTCATAGAAGGCGAAGCAGACCTCATCCTCATAGACTTTGTTGGAGGGGATCTGTCCCTCCGCGATCTTGCAGAACAGACAACCGCTCATGTCAAACCTCCCTTTCTCGGCGGAACGCCGCCTTTTTCTGTCCAGATTTTAGCACGCTTTTGGAGAAAATACAACCTCACTCCACATGGACATGGTCATTGATGTGCTTCATGCAGTAGCAGTAGTAGCCGTTGCACTTGGAACAGTACCGGAACTCCATGTCGGGGTCGTCCGCATCGGTGATGCCGCAGACCGCGCACTTGTGGAGGTAGCCGCGGCGCTCCTGGACCTGCTTCTGTGCCTTTTTGAAGTTGATGGTCTGGGGGTTGGCCCGATAGGCGGCCCGCTGGCTGGTGCGGCGGACCACAGTCATCAGATCGTCCCAGAAGAAAATGAAGTAGTTCAGCAGGGCCACCAGGGGCAGGACCGCGGTGATCCACTGGCGGGAGAAGATGCTGAAGAAGATGTCAAAGGCGAACATCGCAGCATCCAGCCAGGCCAGCCACTTCACCTTCAGGGGCAGAATACCAAAGAGCAGCACCTGCATCTCCGGATACAGGGTGGCAAAAGCAAAGAACATGGACATATTGATGTAATACATCGAGGTCCCGCCCATCACAAATCCCATGATGATATTGAGAAGGACGCCCAGACCGTAGAACACGGTAAACCGCGTGGTCCCCCACTGCCGCTCCAGGGCATTGCCGATATAGTAATAAAACAGGGTGGTCATGGCAAAGAAAAGAGCTCTTCCAAGTGGGGTCGCACCCCCGGTCGCCACCGGGACGAATACAAAGGAAAGCACCCGCCACACCTGCCCCTGGAGGATCAGCGGACTGGAAAAGGACAGCATCCAGGAGGCGTATCCCCTGGAAAACAGGTCCAGAAAATAGACCATCACATTTCCAATGACGATATACTTCATCAGGTTCGGGACGCCGAAATTGGGGTGATCGTAGCAGAAACGGTCCAGCCAGCGTGAGACGGCTTTCATGGACAGTCCTCCTTTATTTCAAATGTTCAAAATCATACAAATAGCATTGTACCCGTTTTGCGGGAAAATGTCCATGACGAAAGTGTAAACATTTCTTTCCCTTTGGAGGGAATCGTGATACAATAGCTTGGAATGAATTCAGACTGGCCGGACCCGGCCGCGGCCAGGTAGAAAAGTGAGGAAACTACATGAGCATCGTCAAGGATATGTCCCTGGCCCCGTCGGGCCGTCAGAAGATCCAGTGGGTGCGGGATTTCATGCCCGCCCTCAGCGGCATTGAGGACCGCTTCCGCCGTGAAAAGCCCTTCGCCGGGCTGACCATCGCTGTCTCCGTCCATCTGGAGGCCAAGACCGCCAACCTTGGCCTGGTTCTTCGGGAGGGCGGCGCGGAGGTCTATCTCACCGGCTGCAACCCCCTCTCCACCCAGGACGACGTGGCCGCCGCCATGGCGGAGCTGGGGGTGGAGACCTTTGGCATCCACGGGGTGGATATGCAGGGCTATGAGGATCTGCTGGCAGAGAGCCTGAAGTGCCGCCCCCACCTGATCGTGGACGACGGCGGCGACCTGATCAGCCTGCTCAGCGGCAAGTGTGCCGCCTACGGCGACCGGCTCCTGGGCGGCTGTGAGGAGACCACCACCGGCATCCACCGTCTCTACGCCAGAGAGCGGGCCGGGATTCTCCCCTGCCCCATGATGGCGGTGAACGACGCCAAAGCCAAGCACTACTACGACAACAAGTACGGCACCGGACAGTCCTCCTGGGACGCCATCATGCACACCACCAACCTGATGGTGGCGGGCAAGACCGTGGTGGTGGCGGGCTACGGCTGGTGCGGCAAGGGCATCGCCATGCGGGCCAAGGGCATGGGGGCCGATGTGATCGTCACCGAGGTGGACCCCTTCAAGGCTCTGGAGGCCACCATGGAGAACTTCCGGGTCATGCCCATGGACGAGGCCGCAAAATATGGGGACATTTTTGTCACCGCCACCGGCTGCAAGGACGTGATCGTGGAGCGCCACTTCCAGGTGATGAAGCACAACGCCATCCTGTGCAACTCCGGCCACTTTGACTGCGAGGTGGATGTGGCCGCTCTGGGCCGCCTGGCGGAGGAGCACTTCCCCCGGCGGCAGAATATCGAGGGCTTCCGCCTCCCCGACGGACGCATCCTCAACGTGCTGGCCGAGGGCCGTCTGGTGAACCTGGCCGCGGGCAACGGCCACCCGGCCGAGATCATGGACATGTCCTTCGCCGTCCAGGCCCTGTCCCTGGAGTGGATGGCAAAACACGCTCCGGCTCTGGAGAAAAAGGTCTACAATGTCCCGGCGGAGATCGACGACCAGATCGGCCGCGTCAAGCTGGCCGCCATGGGGCTGGCCATCGACGCCCTCACCCCGGAGCAGGAGGCTTACCTCACCGGCTGGGACTGAGTTACTTTTCTTGAAAGAAAAGTAACCAAAAGAACTTTGTGCAAAACTGCGTTTCGCCTAAAAACTCCGGATTTGTTCATTTCTCCGGTTGACAGGCCGGAAAAATCTGATATAATATAAAGCTGTAAAATTAAATGACCTTATCAAGAGTGGCGGAGGGAACGGCCCGATGAAGCCCGGCAACCTGTGGGAGACCGCAAGGTGCCAAATCCGGCGGCAATGGATCGAAAGATGAGGGCGCAGAGTATGCAGAACGCTCCGCCGCCCGGCGGAGCGTTTTTTACTTGCAGCCAAGACAGAAAGGAATGCAGAATATGGCTAAGAAACTTTTTACCTCTGAATCTGTGACCGAGGGGCATCCCGACAAGATCTGCGACCAGATCTCCGACGCGGTGCTGGACGCCATCCTGGAGAAGGACCCCATGGCCCGTGTGGCCTGCGAGACCACGGTGACCACCGGCCTGATCCATGTGATGGGCGAGATCACCACCAACTGCTATGTGGACATCCCCCGGGTGGCCCGGGATGTGGTGCGGGACATCGGGTATGACCGCGCCAAGTTCGGCTTTGATTGTGACACCTGTGCCGTGATCACCTCCATCGATGAGCAGTCCCCCGACATCGCCCTGGGCGTGGACAAATGCCTGGAGGTGAAGGAGGGCGTACAGGATGACGGCCTGGACAACGGCGCCGGCGACCAGGGCATGATGTTCGGCTACGCCTGTGACGAGACCCAGGAGTATATGCCCCTCCCCATCTCTCTGGCTCAGAAGCTGGCCCGCCGCCTGACCCAGATCCGCAAGGAGGGCCTGGTGGACTATCTGCGCCCCGACGGAAAGACCCAGGTCACGGTGGAGTACGATCAGGAGGACCGCCCCCTGCGCATCGACGCGGTGGTGGTCTCCACCCAGCACGGCCCCGAGGTGGAGCTGGACCAGATCCGCCGCGACATCATCGACCTTGTCATCCGGCCCACCATCCCCGCCAGCCTGATGGACAACGACACCAAGATCTATGTCAACCCCACCGGCCGCTTCGTGGTGGGCGGCCCCCAGGGCGACTCCGGGCTCACCGGCCGGAAGATCATCGTGGACACCTACGGCGGCAGCGCCCCCCACGGCGGCGGCGCCTTCTCCGGCAAGGATCCCACCAAGGTGGACCGCTCCGCGGCCTATGCCGCCCGCTGGGTGGCAAAGAACGTGGTGGCCGCCGGTCTGGCCAAGCGCTGCCAGGTCCAGCTGGCCTATGCCATCGGCGTGGCCAAGCCGGTCTCTGTCCGGGTGGACACCTTCGGCACTGGCACGGTATCTGACGAGCACCTGTCCGACATGGTGGAGTCTGTCTTTGACCTGCGCCCCGCCGCCATCATCCGGGATCTGGACCTGCGCCGGCCCATCTACCGCCAGCTGGCCGCCTACGGCCACTTCGGCCGGGACGACCTGGATCTGCCCTGGGAGCGCACCGACAAGGCGGAAGCCCTTCTGGCCGCCCGCTGAAACGCGCCTGATCCCAGCCGTTCCCACCAAAAAAGGAAAAAACGATCACATTTGTCCGACAAAAGACAGACCGGAGCTGCTCCGGTCTGTCTTTTTCGGCAAATTTGGGATGGACACAGGGGCTGTATCAGGGGTAAAATAATTTGGGTTTTATTATTTTTAGGTGGATGACCTCATCCGCCCTTCCACAAGGAGGATCCAGCTATGGACCATAAGGAACTGCTTAAGCGGGTGGACCACACCCTGCTGACCCCCACCGCTGCCTGGGATCAGATACAGAAGCTGTGTGACGAGGGCCTGACCTTCGGGACCGCCTCCATCTGCATCCCGCCCCGGTATGTGAGCCGTGCCGCAGGCTATGTGGGCCAGCGCCTGAAGATCTGCACGGTGGTGGGCTTCCCAAACGGCTACAACACCCCCGAGGTCAAGGTCTTTGAGACAGAGGACGCCATCCGCAACGGCGCAGACGAGATCGACATGGTCATGGATCTTGGCCTGGCCAAGGCCGGCGACTGGGAGGGCGTCCTGGCGGAGATCCGGGCGGTCAAGGCCTCCTGCAGCGGCCACATCCTGAAGGTGATCGTCGAGGCCTGCCAGCTGACTCAGGAGGAAAAGATCGCCGCCTGCCGCATCGTCTCCATATCCGGTGCGGACTTTATCAAGACCTCCACCGGCTTCTCCACCGGCGGCGCCACTGTGGAGGACGTGAAGCTCTTCCGGGAACAGATCAGCCCCGATGTGCGCATCAAGGCCGCCGGCGGCATCCGCACCTTCCAGCAGGCCCAGGCCATGCTGGACGCGGGGGCCGACCGCATCGGCGCCAGCGCCCTGGTGGGGTTGTTCCAGCAGGAGGGGTAAACCAAGTCAAAATGCGGCGTCCGGGATCCCGGACGCCGCATTTTGACTCTTTACGTTTCTTCTGTGTCCTCCAATATCGGGGCCTCCTCCTGCCTGGTGCTCAGCCGTCTGCCCACATCCCGGCGGAGCAAGGTGTACAGCACCGAGGCCACCGGCACACTGAGCAGCACGCCCAGCAGGCCGAACAAGCCGCCGCCCACTGTCACCGCTGTCAGCACCCAGATGCCGGGCAGACCGATGGAGGTGCCCACCACCCGGGGATAGATCACATTTCCCTCGATTTGCTGGAGGATGGACAGGAAAATCAAAAACACCAGTGCCCGCACCGGGGAGACCATCACCAGCAGGAAGGCGGAGAGAATGGCCCCGATGTAGGCCCCCGCCACCGGGATCAGGGCGGACACCCCCACGATCACGCCGATGAGGGGTGCGTAATCCGCCTGGATGAAAAAGGTCCCCATGGCGCACAGACCGCCCAGAATACACGCCTCAATAAGCTGCCCAGAGACGAAATTGGTGAAAATGGTCGCCGTCAGCCGGATCACGTCGCTCACGGTCCCGGCGTACCGGGCCGGCAGATAGGCCCGCAGCACCCTCCGTCCTTGGCTCAGCAGGGTCTCCTTCCCCGCCAGCATATAGATGGAGAACACCACCGCCAGCACAAGGGTCACAAACATGGAGATGATGCTGGTGGTCACCGTCATCACATGGGTCGCCGCGTTGGTGATGCTGGCCAGTAGTCCCTCCAGCACCTCCCGCAGATAGCTGTTCAAGCTGGTCAGGTCCAGGGCCTCCCAATCCAGATAGGCCGCCGCCTGATTCAGCAGCAGCTGGAGGTTTGCGATATAGCCGTTCAAGCCGCCCACAAAGGTGCGGAGGCTCCGCCCCACCTGGGGCAGGATAAAGGAAAACAGGGCCACGATGGCCGCGATCAGCACCAGGTAGGAGGTGAACACCGCCAGAGGCCGGCCCAGCTTCTTCCACCGGGGTCCCAGGTTGCGCTCATAGTTCCGGCAGAAAAAGGCGCAGGGCCGGTTGAGTACAAAGGCGATGGCAAACCCCATAAACAGGGGCTTACAGCTGGACAGCACCTGCCCCAGCAGCGCCAGGATCCAATCAAATTTCACCAGAGCCAGCACCAGCAGCACCGTGTAGGTGATGATCATTAAAATACTCTGCATCCACTTCTTCGGCATACGTTTCTCCATTCCCATCTGATCCTGCCTGTAATGTTCTGTATCACTATACCATGCCCTTCCCCGCCCGTCAACATACCCGCCCGGCCCTAGCAGGCCAGCAGAATAAAAAGCCCCCGGCTGCGTGTATGCGCACAGCCGGGGGGCCGGGGGATGATGCCTTTCCCACCGGAACATGGTGGCCAGAGAGATGTGGAAAAGCCAAAGTGTGGGAAGAAAGCAGGGAGGTATGAGGAGGGGGGCTTTTGGTCTCTCATCTCTAACCACCTATAGATTAGCATATGCTAACCAATATGTCAAGAGGATTTTAATTTTTTTCCAAGCCCCCAATTCTTAAGGATCTATGAAGATTCCCTCTGGCCTCTTGCGTCCGTGCCCCCCTTGTGCTACGCTCAAAGCACCAAATCCTGCCCGCCGCCACTGGCGCGGGCTCTTTTCGGAGGGATGTCCATGCAAGCTGTCCATCTGTCCGGGGGCACCCTCACCCTCGGGCTGGCCGCCGCCCTGCTCTGCGCCGGATGCGCCCCCCTGCCCTCCGCCAGTCAGGGTTCCTCCGCCCCTCAGGTCTCCACGGTCTCCGCCTCACTCTCCCAGGTCTCCTCCCTGCGGGGGGCTCTGGACCGCCTGGAGCCGGAGGCGGACTGTCTGGTCCTGGCCTCCGGCGGGGAATATTACCGGTTCGAGCGCAACGGTGTGGACGTCTCCGGGCTGATTCCCGGGGACCCGGTCACCGTCACCTATACCGGGGCTCTGGACCCGGAGGAGGGCACCGTCTCCGCAGTCCTGCTCTCCATCACCAGGGACACGCTTTAAACCCTGGCGGCCGCATCCACAGGTGGGATGCGGCCGTCCTTTTATCGTCCTCTTCTAACTTCGGAGGGCCGGGCCTCCGGCTGAAAGCCCTCAAAGATCACCAGAAAGCCCTCCCGCTCCAGCCGTGACATCTCCTCCGGGTCGGTCACCGTCCAGCAGAAGACCGGCAGGCGGTGCAGCTTCTTGCACAGCCATACCGCGGGCAGCATTCGGTGCTCCCAGTGAAAGGAGATAAAGTCTGGCCTGGTCAGTGCATTGGGCAGCAGACCCGCCATCGCAAGGGCCTGCCACCAGGACAGTTCCCCCCGGAACCGCCAGAAATCCTGGGAGAGCTGGCCCCGGCATACGTCCGGGCGGTGGAGGCGCAGCCAGCGGACCACACCGGGGTGGAAAGATTCAATGCAGTAGTTCACCCGGAACCGGTCCAGGGTATTCACCGCCGTCTCCACCAGCGCACTGACGTCGTAGTAGTCCGCCTTCAGCTCCACCAGAAGGGGCGGCCCGCCCTGGAACATGGGAAGCACCTCCTCCAGCAGGGGGACCGTCTCCCCGGTCCCCTCCAATTGGAATGCCTTCAGCTCCGCAGCCGACAGGCCGGACACCTCCGCGTCCACCCCGGCGGTGCGCTTCAGGTTCTTGTCATGAATCACCGCCAGCCGCCCGTCCCCGGTGAGATGGACGTCCAGCTCCACCCCATAGCCACGCTCCAGCGCACGCCGGAAGGCGGGCAGGGAATTCTCCGGCGCCCCGGCCTCCCGGTCGTGGAGGCCCCGGTGGGCATACCGAAACCGGCGGAACACCGCCCACTTTGGGTGGTCCCGCCGCCCTCCTGTGGCCATCACCCACAGGCCCCCGCACAGAAACAGCAGTATCAGTATCAGCTTCAGCCAGAACATAGGGTTCACTTCCCGATCCTCTCTGATCTTGCCCCCTATCTTACCACCCGCTCCCCCAGCTGTAAAGAGGGGGCGCGAAGCAGATGCGGACATAAAACGCGGCGGCCCGGTCCGGGCCGCCGCACGCTGTTTTATTCCTCGCCGCCCATCAGCAGGTACATGACCGCCTTTTGAGCGTGGAGGCGGTTCTCCGCCTCGTCAAAGATCTCCTCCGCGTGCTCCTCGAACACATCCGCGGTGATCTCCTCCCCCCGGTGGGCGGGGAGGCAGTGCTGTACCATACAGCCCGGGTTCGTCTCCGCCATCAGCTCCCGGTTGATCTGATAGCCGGCAAAGGCCTTCTCCCGGATGGCCTTCTCCTCCTCCTGGCCCATGGAGGCCCACACGTCGGTGAACACCACGTCGGCGCCCACGGCGGCCTGCCTGGGATCCCGGCAGAGGGTAAAACGGAAGCTAGGGTCGCTCTTGGCAAAGGATAGCACATCGGGATGGGGATCATAGCCCTCGGGGCAGGCCACAGCCACCTCCATCCCCACCTTCAGGCCGCCCACGATGAGGGAGTTGGCCATGTTGTTGCCGTCGCCGATGTAGCACATCTTCAGACCCTCCAGCACCGCCTTGTGCTCCCGGACCGTCATCAGGTCGGCCAGCACCTGGCAGGGGTGGCAGAAATCCGTCAGGCCGTTGATCACCGGGATGTTGGCGTGGGCCGCCAGGGTCTCCACCTCCTCCTGGGCAAAGGTGCGGATCATAATGCCGTCACAGTACCGCAGCAGCACCCGGGCGGTGTCCTCCACCGGCTCGCCCCGGCCGATCTGGCTCTCCTTGCTGGAGAGGAACAGGGCGTGGCCGCCCAGCTGGTACATCCCGGTCTCAAAGGAGACGCGGGTGCGGGTGGAATTTTTCTCGAAGATCATGGCCAGAGTCTTGCCCTTCAGCTTATCGTGGGCGATGCCGTGTTTCTGGCTGAATTTCAGCTGGTCCGCGGTATTCAGGATCTTCAAAATATCCTCTTTAGACAGGTCAAGCAGCTTCAGCAGGTCTTTTTTCATCTGAGATCACCTTTTTCTCTCGATTCCCCTCAATGGGTCAGCATGGTGCCGATGCCCTCGTCGGACAGCAGCTCCAACAGGATGGCGTGGGGGACGCTCCCGTCCAGCAGGGTGGCGGACCGCACGCCGGAGCGCACCGCCTCCACGCTGCAATTCGCTTTCAGCGCCATCTCCGGCGGGATCACGCCGCTGCGGATCATGGCGGGGACCTGGGACAGCCCCAGCTCCGGGATGGGGGCCTCGGGGGCCGCCGGATCCCGCAGGAGCTTGGTGCTCTCCACCAGGTGGATCAGCTTTTCCGCCTTCAGCGCCACCGCCAGCCGGGCGGCAGTGAGGTTGGCGCTGACGCTGTACACTGTCTCGCCGCCGTCCGCGCCCTGGGCCACAGCGGCCACGACGGGGGTGTAATCCTGGGCCAGGAAGGTCTCCAAAATGGTGCTGTCCACCCGGACCAGCTCGCCGGTGCAGCCTTCAGCCGCCCGGGCGGTCATCAGGCCGCCGTCAATGCCGCACAGGCCGATGGACTTGGAGCCCAGCTTGTTCAGGGTGGCGACCAGGCTCTTGTTCACCTTGCCGCACAGGACCTCCTGAAGGATCTCCATGGCCTCCAGCCCGATTTGGTAAACGCCTTCCTTCTGGACCAGTTCCCGGCCGGACTGGGCCAGGGCCTGCTTCACCTCGGGGCCGATGCCATGGACCAGCACCACCTTGATGCCCACCAGACGGAGCATGGTAATGTCTGTGGCAACCGCATCCCGCAGCTCCGCGTCCATGGCTACGCCGCCGCAGTTGACCACCACGATCTTTCCGTTGTAGCGCTGGATGTAGGGCAGCGCCTCTGTTAAAATCTTCGCACGATCCAGATGGGTATTGGACATTGTGTATTCTCCTCCCGCTCAGGGTCTTTCCGGGACGCTCAGGTCCAGTCCCTCCGTCTCTGGAAAGCCCAGCATCAAATTCAGGTTTTGCACCGCAGCGGCGGCCACCCCCTTGCCCAGGTTGTCAAACCGGGCGGTGAGCAATGTCTGCTCTCCGTGTCCGCACACGGTGATCTCCAGCCGGTCCGTACCGGCAAAGGCGTTGGAGACCAGCCGGGGACCGTTTTTTCCAAAGGGGGCCACGGTCACCAGGGCCTGTCCTTCATAGTAGGACGCCAGCATCTCGCACACGTCCTCCGCCGTGGGATGTCCCCGGAGCAGACGGTTTTGAAGGGGGACCGAGGTGGACATCCCGCTGTACATATCGCTTAAAATCGGGGTAAACACCGGGGGGTAGTCCAGGCCGGCGATGTGCTGCATCTCATTCAGGTGGCTGTGGTCCAGCCCCAGAGCATACAGGCTGGGGGCCGCAAGAGCCGGATCCCGGCCCGGGTCCTGAAACTCGGCAATCATCTCTTTTCCCCCACCGGAGTAGCCCGTAATAGAGAAGCAGGTCACCGGGTAGTCCGGAGGCAGCACCCCCAGTTTCACCAGCGGGGCTGCGATGGAGAGAAATCCGGACGCATGGCACCCGGGATTGGCTACCCGCTTGGAGAAGCGGATGCGCTGGCGCTGGCCGGGGAGCAGTTCAGGAAAGCCGTACACCCAGCCCTCTGTGGTCCGGTGGGCCGGGGACGCGTCCAGCAGACGGGTTTCGGGATTTTCCACCAGGACGGGGGTCTCCCGTGCGGTCTCACTGGGCAGGCAGAGCAGCGCCAGATCCGCCATGTTCAGCAGCTTCTTCCGCTCCTCCACATCCCGGCGCTTCTCCGGGTTGATGAGCAGCAGCTCCAGGTCGTCCCGCCGGGACAGCAGGGCATCAATCTTTGCCCCCACCACGCCGCCTTTTCCATCAATAAAGATCTTCGGTTTTCCCGCCATCACAGATCCGTCCTTTGCTCCAATGTAAGAAGTCCGGGCCGTCCCGCCTTCTCCGTCCTCATTGTACCGCGTTTTCCCGCGATCCACAATGGGCAAGCCGGGATCTCTGTTGGCCCAGGATGGCGCGCCGTTGGCGGGGGCAAAAGTCTCCGGCGGCCTACCCCTTCCGCTCTGCTACAAACCCTTCGATCTGCTGCATCACTGCTTCCTTGGACGGGCCGCCGCAGCTTCCCACACAGGCGGCCTGCGTGGGGGCCCCGTTTTGATAAAAATGCTCGGCGGAAATGAATTCTGCCGGCGCGCCCCGCCGTTGGCGGGGGCAAAAGTCTCCGGCGGCTTACCCCTTCCGCTCCGCCACAAATGCCTCAATCTGCTCGATCTGTTCCATAACTGCAACCTTAGACGGGCCGCCGTAGACTTTTCTCCCGTTGACGCAGTTCTTCAGGGCCATGGCCTCATACACGCCCTCGTCGAACAGCTCGGAGATGGCCCGGAAGTCCCGGAGTGTCAGGGTGTCCAGGGTCTCGTGGTTCTTGATGCACAGATTGACCAGCCGGCCCACGATCATATAAGCCTCCCGGAAGGGCATCCCCTTTTTCACCAGGTAGTCGGCGCAGTCGGTGGCGTTGATGAAGCCGCCCGCCGCCGCCCGCTCCATATTGTGCCGCCGGACAGACAGGGTGTTCACCATGGCGGCAAAGACAGGCAGGCACACCTCCACGGTGTCGATGGCGTCGAACAGGGCCTCCTTGTCCTCCTGCATATCCTTGTTATAGGCCAGGGGCAGCCCCTTCATCATGGTCAGCAGGGTGATGAGGTCCCCGTACACCCGGCCAGTCTTGCCCCGAACCAGCTCGGCCACATCGGGGTTCTTCTTCTGGGGCATGATGGAGGAGCCGGTGGAGTAGGCGTCGTCCAGATCCACAAACTTGAACTCCCAGGAGCACCATAGGATGATCTCCTCAGAGAACCGGGACAGGTGCATCATCAGAATGGACAGGGCGGAGAGCAGCTCAATGGCGTAGTCCCGGTCGGAAACCGAGTCCATGGAGTTGTCGGTGGGCTTCCGGAAGCCCAAAGCCTTGGCCGTCTGGAACCGGTCCACCGGGTAGGTGGTAGTGGCCAGAGCGCCGGCCCCCAGGGGGCACTCGTCCAGCCGCTCCAGGCAGTCCTCCAGCCGGGTCACATCCCGCTTGAACATATTGGCGTAGGCCATCATGTAGTGGCCGAAGGTGGTGGGCTGGGCCCGCTGGAGATGGGTGTAGCCCGGCATCACCGTATCGGTGTGCTCCCTGGCTTTCTCTGCCAGCACCTGCTCCAGATCCAGGATCATGGAGATAATGACAGGGATTTCCTCCTTCACATACAGGCGGGTGTCCACCGCCACCTGGTCGTTCCGGGAGCGGGCGGTGTGCAGGCGCTTGCCCGCGTCCCCGATGCGCTGGGTGAGCAGGGTCTCAATGTTCATGTGGATGTCCTCATTGTCCACGGAGAACTCCACCTTGTCCGCCTCGATGTCCGCCAGGATGGCCTTCAGGCCCTCCACGATCTGCTCTACCTCATGCTCCTCAATGATCCCCTGCTTGCCCAGCATCTGGGCATGGGCGATGGATCCGGCGATGTCCTGCTTATACAGCCGGGCGTCAAACTGGATGGAGGAGTTAAAATCATTGACTAATGTATCGGTCTCCTTTTGAAACCGGCCAGCCCATAATTTCATGCGTCATCTCTCCTTCTCGGTCACATTTCCGTCCCATGGACGGTCCATAGTATGGAATCAGGAGCCAGGAGCTGAGGGGTCCCGTTTCTCATTCCCAGTCCCCCATTTCCAATTCCTAACTCCTAATTCCTAACTTATCAGAGCTTCCCCTGCTCCCGGAGAGCCTGAACCTTATCAGGAAGGCCCCACAGGTTGATGAAGCCCTGGGATTTCCCCGACAAACCCGCTTCGCTGTGCTTTGGCGGGGACCCCAATATATTGTACTTGCGCGGGCGAAATGAATTCGCCCTTGCGCCAAGGTTTTGCTCCGCAAAACGCTTGTACGGCGTATTCACGCCGCCCGGCCTTGCCGGGCAGAAGGACTCCCAGATCCTTTTCTTACAGCTTTCCCTGCTCTCTCAGAGCCTGCACCTTATCGGGAAGGCCCCACAGGTTGATGAAGCCCTGGGAGTCCTTCTGGTCGTAGTCGCTCTCCTCAAAGGTGACCAGGTTCTCGGAGTACAGGGTCTCAGGAGAGGTGATGGCGGCGGTGATGATATTGCCCTTATAGAGCTTCAGCTTCACCGTGCCGGTGACGTGCTTCTGGGTGTCCACGGCGAAGGCGGTGAGGGCCTCCCGCAGGGGGGTGAACCACTTGCCGTTATAAATCAGGTCGGCGAAGTCCACCGCCAGCTTGGTCTTCATGTGCTTGGTGTCCTTGTCGATGGTGATCTGCTCCAGCACCTCGTGGGCCCGGTAGAGGATGGTGCCGCCCGGAGTCTCATACACGCCCCGGTCCTTCATGCCCACCAGCCGGTTCTCCACGATGTCCAGCAGGCCGACACCGTTCTCTCCGCCCAGCTTGTTCAGCTTGCGGATGATGTCGCTGGCCTTCATCTTCTCCCCGTCGATGGCCACAGGCCAGCCCTTCTCAAAGTCCAGGGTGACGTAAGTGGGGGCGTCGGGAGCCATAGCGGGGGACACACCCATCTCCAGGAAGCCGGGCTTGTCATACTGGGGCTCGTTGGCGGGATCCTCCAGATCCAGGCCCTCGTGGGACAGGTGCCACAGGTTCTTGTCCTTGGAGTAATTGGTCTCCCGGCTGATCTTCAGGGGGACGTTGTGGGCCTCGGCATAGTCGATCTCCTCGTCCCGGCCCTTGATGTCCCACTCCCGCCAGGGAGCGATGATCTTCATCTCAGGGGCAAAGCGCTTGATGGCCAGCTCAAACCGCACCTGATCGTTGCCCTTGCCGGTGCAGCCGTGGCAGATGGCGTCAGCCCCCTCTTTCTTGGCAATCTCCACCAGCCGCTTGCCGATGATGGGCCGGGCGAAGGCGGTGCCCAGAAGATAGTCCTCATACTTGGCCCCCATCATCATGGAGGGGATGATGACCTCAGCCACCATCTCGTCAGTCAGGTCCTCGATGTACAACTTGGAGGCGCCGGTCTTGATGGCCTTCTCCTCCAGGCCGTCCAGCTCGTCCCCCTGCCCCACATCGGCGGAGACCGCGATGATCTCCGGGTTATTGTAATTCTCCTTCAGCCAGGGGATGATGATGGATGTATCCAGGCCGCCGGAATAGGCCAGCACGACTTTCTTGATCTCAGACATTTCGTTTCCCTCCAAAATTCGGGCGGAGCGCCCGGTTCCGGGTCCGCCGCGTTTCATTGGGGACAGTCTACCACTCTTTGGATGAGATTTCAAGCGCCGATTTGTATAATTATTCTTACCTACTCAATTTTCTTCCGTAAAAATTAAATAAATATGAATATATTTTTGAGTATAAATAAATTTTATTCACTTTCTCATGGAGACTATTTTCGCCGCGCAGAGCTGTACTGTCCCGCACCGCTCTCTAATTTAGTTCCGTCCACCTGCGCCCCCTTTCTGTGCGGCGGTGCGGTGTAACCGCTCTGTTTCTGGGCAAACTATACAGAGTCTTTATATCAATGATTCAAATCTTAACACTATGGATTCTTGTGCTCTTGTCGAGCCGTGGTATAATTTACCGCATCAGAAGCTGGGTCCTTTGAGCTGACGCCATGGAGTCCTCGATTGCCCCGGCTCTGTCCCTGTCCGCAGCGGCGGACCTGACATAAAGATGTACGCCCGTAATATTGACAGAGACATAGTCTATTCAGGTCTGGAGCCCGCAGAAGGCCCACATCCACGGCCGCCCCGGCAAGTTCTGGATGTTTGGTACGGAATGCGCCGCTGCACTCATGTGTGTGAAATGGTTGAAGGAGGTCGTTATTTATGCTGGAAGTCAGCTTTGATGTAATGCAAAGCGCCGCACTGGCCGCTCTTGTGGCCATGGTGGGCCGCGGGATCGTAAAACGGGTCAAATTTTTCCAGACTTATTGCATCCCCGGAGTGATTGTGGCTGGTCTGATTGTCAGTTTCATTCTCGGGATCTTGCGGAGCGCCGGGCTGTTGTCCGTCCACTTTGAGGTCACTGTTCTAAAAGAATGGTTCATGGACATTTTCTTCACCGGGGTCGGTCTGACCGCATCCTGGGCGTTAATTAAAAAGGGTGGAAAGGTGTGCATCGGGATCACCATTACCACCATCGGACTGATCCTGGGTCAGGACATTCTGGGCGTAGTCCTGGCTGTGCTGTTGGGGATGCACCCCCTCCACGGCCTGGGACTGGGCTCCCTGTCTCTGATGGGCGGCGTGGGCACCTCCAGCGCCATCGCCCCCTCCTATGAGGCGCTGGGCGCGGAAAACGCCGTCGTACTGGCCGTTATGTGCGCCACCTTTGGTATGGTGTTTGCCAGCCTGTGCGGCGGACCGGTGGCCCGGACGCTGATCAAGCGCCACCATCTGCACGGAGAGGCGCGGATGGCCGAGTCTGAGTCCGAGGCCGTCGTCCCTCTGAATGGGAAGTCCCTGCTGAGCAGCGTATGTCTCATCATCGTATCCGCCGGACTGGGCTCTTACATCGCCATCCTGGCCGGCAGAGTCCCCTATATCGAATTTCCCTACTTCATTGGCTGCATGATCGGCGGCGTCATCGTCCGCAATATTCTGGACGTCATCCATGTGGAGGTCCGGACCGAGGAATTGGACGCATTTGGCGATCTGTGCCTTGAGATCTTTCTGGGCATGACCATGATGACCATTGATGTGACCAAGTTGGCAGGCGCCTTCGGCCCCTTCGTGATCATCTTTGCCGCACAGGTCATCTTCACCTGTCTGTGGGCCTATTTCATCACCTTCCGCACCTGCGGCCGGAACTATGACGCGGCGGTGATTGCCGCAGGACACATCGGCATGGGGCTGGGCAACGGACCCAACACCATGGCCAACGAAAAGGCCGTCATGGCGGAGCACGGCTTTTCCAACGTAGGCTGGGTGGTGTATCCCCCCTTCGGACTGCTGGTCCTGGATATTTTCAACCCCATCTTCTGCTCTGTGGCCGCCGTGCCGCTGTGCCGCCTCTTCGGAATCGCCTGACGGAGAGAGACTGCCACCACGCTCGCTCCCAAAGTCCTCTCTAAAATGCTGAAGGAACGGGGCTTTGCAAAGCAGGGCTTGAAAACAATTCAAAGAACAAGTGAGTGCGAACTGTCGAAATGGCAGTTCGCACTCGCTTGCTTTTTCCATGGTCCCACCCTTGCTTCGGGCCTAAAATCTGCATCTTACAGCGGACCTCAAGCGCGCTCCACAAAGAAAGCGCGAAATCAAAAAATAATTGACAAACGATAATTTTTTGCAGCCTGTGCCGCTGTATCCAGCGGGGAAGAGAGCTTCAGGAGGACCACGACTCCATCATATAAGGGAGGGTACGCTGTGGCCATCACGGTACATTTGAGCGAAATATTGAAGGAGCGGGGCATGACCGCCCTTCTACTGCTGGACCTGTGCGGGGGCGTGCTGGCCCACCCGGAGCAGCCAGGGACAGAGCAGGACCGGTTCGTCGGATTTCACCTGGTATATGAGCCCGCCCCCCTCCCCGGTGAGGAGCGAAATATCGAAGACGAGCACTGGGTGGAATACGGTACACAGACCCTGGACGCGGGACCCTGCGGCTCTGTTCCCCTCCCGCAGAAGGTCCTGCCGGGGGAGGAGCAGGAGGATGGGACCGTGTACCTCAACGGACACGGCAGCAGCTACGCCGGCGGCGGCGACTTCGGCTTTAACCAAACGCGCAGTGAGACAGAGCGCATCAACGGCGATGTCACCCAACAGTCCACTTTCGAGTTTTCGGTGGACGTTCAGATGATCCCCCGGTCGGACGCCGTCTCCATCCAGCAGTACAGCCGGGACCAGCGGCTCCTCCGGGAGGACACCCTCACCGCCGGGGAGGCCATGGACCTGGGCGGGACCTGGACCCTCCCCTGGGCGGAGGGTGCGGCCTATACCCTGGCGGTGAAGCACAACTCCGATGGGACCTGGACCTTCAATCTGTTTCCCGGGCCCTACCGGGAGGGCTAGGCCGCTTCTCTCACCGTCTGGTTTCTGGACACTCAGGTGATGGGCGTCCCGGTGACGGTGGAGCTGGAGCGGACGGCCCCAGCCTGAACCCAGACCCTCACACAGCACAGCGCCCCGGAGAAGCACCGCTTCTCCGGGGCGCTGTGCCAATTCCAGCCTGCCGGTCTCACTCCTCCACCGCGATGATCTTCACCTGGTCCGCTGAGAAGCCCGCCGTCTGGTTGACTACGTCCACGATCCGCGCCGTGTCCGCGTCGGTCAGACTGCCCTCCGGAGCGGCCACCGCCAGACTGAGGGCGTTCTCCCCAATGAAGGCCACGCAGTCGGTATAGCCCTTGGCAATGACCAGATTTTCGATCTGGGCCTCCGTTACTGTGTAGTCTGCCATGGTCTGGATGCTGGCATTGGCCTCATCCTTCAGGGTCTGGTCCGCCGACTCCTTCCCGGCGGCCTCCTGGAGCAGGGCAAGGGCACTGTCCCGGGACTGCTGGCGGTTGAGGCGCGCGGTGTCAAAATAGCTCCCGCCCGCAGAGGCCGTCCCACCGCCGTCGCTCTGCCCCGTCTGGCCGCTCCCGTCCGAACCAGGGGCGGAGGAGCCGCCGCCGCTCACCAGCGGATCCTCCTTCCCCACCATGGCGGACTCCCCCAGGGTCTTGCCTACTTCCTGCTCATAGTTCCAGTTCAAATAGACCGCCGCACACACAAATACCGCGATGGCCGCCACCACCATATTTCGCTTCCACAGCTGAGACAGGTTTTTTCCCTTCGTTTTCATGCTGAACTCCTCCCATTCTTCCATTTTAACAATATTTTGTTCCACTTGGATCCTGTTTTCCTCCACTGCCGTCCCATCTGCCGCGGTCCTCCCTATGGATCGCCCTGGCAGACGGTGATGCAGTCGCTGCCCAGCCCCGTCAGGGCGGACACCGCCCGGATCACCTGGAGCCGCACTCCTGGGTCGTCCCCGCCGGCGCACACCACCAGCGCCCCCCGGAACTGGGGGGCCACGGTCTGGAGCGGGACCACCTCCTGACTGCCTGAGCCACGCCCCAGGGTCACGGTGGAGACGCTGCGCTCCCCCTCCCCCCGGCTCTGAGTGTCCTGGGCCAGGACCTGCCGGCTGCCGCTCTTCAGGGTCAGCATGACCTCCGTCTCCCCCGCTCCATGGATGCCGGACAGGGTGCGGGCCAGCTTCTCCTCCAGCTCCTCCAGCTGGAAAAACGCCTCCCCGTCCGCCCGCTCCTCCTCTGCCGGGGGGCGGGACTCCCCCGTGGGGAGCAGCAGCAGGAGCACCCCCACTGCAATGACCAGCAGCGCATACCGATAGCGGTCCAGGACCGCCTTCCACCGCTCCATTCCCTTGGGCCATGAGATCTTCACGGCGACTCCTCCTCTGTTTCAAAGCTCTGATGGGCCTCCGGGACCCCCAGCTCAGTCCAAATCGTCCGGGACAGTGCCGCCCGCTGCGCCGTGGTCAGCGTTCCCCGCACCGTGACCCGGTCCGGGAGCCAGCCCTCCCCTCCGGCGCTTGCGCAGGTCACCTGCGCCGTGCACGCCGCTCCCAGCTCTGCCGCCTTGTCCGCAATATATGCGGCGCAGGACTGCTCTATGACGGCGCCCACCGTCTCCGCCCGGGTCTGCTCCAGCTCCTGCCGCTGTACCGCCATGACCTGTCCGTACTCCTCCAGCCACGCCTCCGGCTCCATGGGCTCCAGCCGGAGCACCGGCCCCAGCACCGCCGCCAGCACCGCCAGCCCACAGGCCAGCCGCCCCACCCGCCGCACCGGCCCGTCTGGCATCAGGCTGTTGGCCAAGGCGCACAGGATGGCCGCCGCCGTCACCCCGGTCAGCCAGTTCCCTACCAGTTCCATCATCCCATCACCGCCGATACTGCCGAGACGATGCTGAACAGCAGCACCAGGGCACAGCTCCCCGTCATCCCCAGGATCAGGCCGAAGGCTCCGCCCAGGTTGTCCATCAAACCGCTGAGCCGGGGGCCCGCCACCGTCCCGGTGAGGGCTGCCGCCCCCTTATAGGTCAGGTAGTGGAGGGCCAGTTGTAAAAACGGCGTCAAACAGATGGCCAGTACCACCAGCATCCCCACCACCCCCACAGTGCCCCGCAGGACTCCCGCTCCGGCCAGCACCGTCTCCGCCGCGTCGGACAGGATCCCGCCCACCACGGGGATGGCCCGGGAGATGGTCATTTTCGCCGCCTTTACCGCCGCGGCATCCGCCGAGCCCGCAATGGCTCCGCTGGCGGTGAGATAGCCCACAAAGACCAGCAGGCCCGCCGTCAGCAGAAAGACGATGGTCCCCTTGATCAGGGCGGCCAGCTTTTTCAGCCCGTCGCTGCCCAGGGCAGCGTGGGCACAGCAGGCCGCGATGTACGCATACAGCAGGGGGACCAGCAGGCCGTCGATCCCCCGGATGAGCAGACTGGAGCACAGCACGGTGGCACCCTGCCGCACTGCCGCGCCGGAGACCCCTCCGGTGGCCGCGGTGAGGGTGGCCATGGCAGGCAGCAGCAGCCCGGAAAAATCGTCCATCTTGGCGATGGTTTCCCGCCCCAGGCCCACCATCACCGTCATGTCGCTCACCGTCAGGGCGGTGACCGCCAGGGCCCCGGCCATCTCCACCGCCTGGAGCCCGCCGGACCGGCCCTCCAGGCAGGCCCCCTCCGCCAGGCCGCACAGCAGGACCACTGCCATCAGTTTCAGCCCCAGCCGGAGGCTGCGCCGGATCAGCCCGTCCAGCTGCGCCCCGGCGGCGCTCAAAATGCTCCTGGCTCCGGCCTCCAGGCCGTCCGTCCCCTCCACGCCGTACCCCTCCGCCTCCTCCAGCAGCTCGTCCACCTGAGGGAAGGAGGGGACCTCCGCCCCGGAACAGGGCACGGCCAGCAGGGGAAGCAGCAGGAGCAGCGCCAAAATCAACCGTCTCATATCAGCATCTCCGCCATCGTCTCCACCACACCCCGCACCAGCGGCAGGGCCGCCGCCAGCGCCAGCACTGTCCCCGCCGTCTCCACAAAGGAGGCGATCCCGCCCTCCCCCGCAGAGCGGCACACTTCCGAGGTGAGCCTGGTCACCACCGACAGAACGACCGTTTTGAGCACCGGCTCCACCACACCCCGGTCCAGTCCGGCCAGCAGGGCCAATTCCTCCATCAGGCGGGCCGTCTCCCGCAGGCCGTCCCACGCCGCCAGCAGGATCCACACCCCAGCGGCCAGGGACAGCAGCAGGGCCAGTTCCGGCGCGCCCCGCCGGAGCACCGCGCCGCACAGGGCGGCGGTCACCGCCACGGCCGCCGCCTTCCCCATCAGCTCCACCGGCTCCATCACAGCTGAAATAGGGTCTTGACCAGAGTGAACAGGGCGGCGATCTCCCGCACCACCATCATCAGCACCACCACCAGCCCCGCCAGGGTGGTCATCATGGCCTGCTCGTCTCTTCCCGCCCGGCTCAACACCTGGTTGAGTACCGCAACCAGGATGCCGATGGCCGCGATCTTAAAGATCAGGTCTACGTCCATTTGCCTTCCCCTCTTTCGTAATCATAGCCCCTCACAGGAGCAAAATCACAAGAAACGCGCCGCCCGCCAGGCTCAGCGTCTGATAGACCCGGCCCATGCGGTCCCGTTCCTTCTCCGCCCGTTCCCGCTCCCGCTCCAGGGCCTCCTCCGCCCGCTTCAGCGCCGCCCGCTGCCCGTCGGCCTCATAGCGGCCCAGCACCTCTCCTAGGGGGAGCAGCGCAGCCCGGCCCTCCGGGCTCAGCTCCGCCAGCTCCGCCGTCAGCCGCCGCCAGCTGTCTCCAAAGGGAGCCCGGTCCAACTCCCGGCAGGCCCGGGCGCACCGGGAAAACAGCGCGCTGGCCGGCTCCCGGGTGCGGCTGGACAGGTCCTCCAGCAGCTCCGGCAGGGCGGTCCCCCGCTCCCACAGCTCCTGCTCCAGAAGCTCCAGACCGTCGATCACCGCCTCCGCCGCCCGCACTCTGCCTCTCAGCTCCTCCACCGCCCGCCAGCCTGCCCAGAGGGCTCCAAAGGCCACCAATGCCGCCCCCAGCGCCCGGATCATGGCAACTCCTCCACCTCGTACCGCCGCCGGTCCCCCTCCCGCCGGATGAGCACCAGCCGCCGGAACACCCCCGCCGCCATCAGCTCCCGGTACAGGGGGCGCTCCTCCAGGTCCCGGCGGTCCCAGCCGTGGGCGGTGGCCAGCAGGGCCGCCCCGCAGCCCGCCGCGGAGATCAGGGCCCTCACATCCTCCGGGGCGGTGATCTCATCTGCCGCCAGCACCTGGGGGTTCATGGAGCGCAGCAGGAGCATCAGGGCCAGGGCCTTGGGACAGCCCTCCAGCACGTCGGTGCGCGCCCCCACCTCCAGCTGGGGGCGGCCGTTCCACAGGGCGGCCACCTCCCCCCGCTCGTCGGCCACGCCCACCCGATGGGGCGTCATGCCTTCTCCGTCCGAGGCTGCCCGGATCAGGTCCCGGAGCAGCGTGGTCTTACCAGCCCCCGGGGGCGCCAGGATCAGGGTACTGTACAAGGTTCCTTCCCGCCGGAGCAGCCTGTCCGACACGGGCCGGGCCGCCCCCACCGCCTGACGGGCCACCCGGACCGCTGCCGAGGACAGGCGGCGCAGGCCCCGCAGCTCCCCGTCCCGGACCACCGCCGTGCCGCACAGGCCCACCCGGTGTCCCCCCTCTACGGTGAGGTAACCCCGGCGGAGCTGGTCGGCCACGGTGTGAAAAGAAGCCCGGCTGGCCAATTCCAGCAGCTGCTCCAGTTCCTGTCCCGTCACCGGCTCCCCGCCCAGGGGGCGCTCCCCCTCCGGCAGCACTGCCGCCATGGGCCGTCCCCACCGCAGCCGCAGCTCCTCCACCCGGGCCCTCTGATCCGCTGGGAGGGCCATGGCCTCCTGCCTCAGACGCAGGGGGAGGACCCGCACCGCCTGCTCAAATCCTTGGATCTTCTTCTCTTCCATGTTCCACATCACCGGCCTTTGCCCTACATCCTATGTGGACAGGCCGTGGGATATGACAGCCGTTCTCCGCCCCCTTTTTTGCGATATTTTTCGCACATTTATCTTGACAGCCGCCCTTTGATGTGATATATTTCACTCATAAAATGTGAGAAATACTTCGCATCAGAAAGGAGACTTCCCCATGAAGCACCCATTCAACTGTATGGGCCTGCTGGCCCTCCCCGCCCTGGCCGCCCTGCTCTTCCTGCCCACCGGAGACCCGGCTTTCCTGGGATTTTTGGGTTTTCTGGTCTTTCTCCGCTACTTCTGGGTCAATCCGGATGAGCTGTTTCTCCTCACACTCCGCCAGGCGGCCACCGCCGCCTTTGTGGCGGAATGTACCCTGCTGGGGCCCCTCCTGCTGTTCTTCCACTTCCTGTCCCCGGACCGCAGCCCCATGCCCCAGGCGCTGGGACTGAGCTTCGGCCTCTCCCTCATCCTCTTCTGCCTGTACCACAGCTGGCTGGAGTGGAAGGAGGCCCGGGAGAGCCTATGAGCCTGACCACAAAGCTCCGGGAGTACCGGGCCCGGGACAAGCTGAGCCAGGAGGAGCTGGCCCGGAAGGTGGGGGTCCGGCGGGAGACCATCGGAAATCTGGAAAACGGGAAGTACAACCCCTCCCTCAAGCTGGCTATGGACATCGCCAACGTGTTCGGCTGTACTGTGGAGGAGCTGTTTCAATTCCACTGACAGGACGGCAGAGCGAACCCGCTCCGCATACAAAACAGAGCCGGGCGTCTGCATCAGCAGACGCCCGGCTCGTTCTCTTGTTTATAATCAGGCCTTGGCCGCAGCGGGGAAGGTGATCCCGCCCACGTTGACGTTCACAGCGGCAATCTCCAGTCCGGTCATGGACTCCACGGCGTTTTTCACCGCATCCTGTACCGCCTTGCCCACCTCGGGGATGGTGTGTCCATAGGCCATCAGGATGGACAGCTCGGCAGTCACCGTCTCGTCCGTCATCTGGATGTGGACGCCCTTGGCCAGCGTCTTTTTGCCCAGCAGCTCAGCGATGTCGCTGCCCAAATTGGCGGCCAGGCTGCTGACCCCCTCCACCTCCAGGGCGGCGGCGGCGGCGATGCCGGCCAGCACCTCTTCAGAAATATGGATATTGCCCAGCTCGTCAGAGCGGGAGACATAGTCCTTGTTCTCACTCACGGATGGTCACGCTCCTTATCATACGTTACAGTTCCTGCTCGGGTATTTTTTGTTATTGTACCACGCAAACGGGGATTTGACAACCGAAACCTGAAAAAGTCCGGGTCCGGCGCTGCGCGCCTGTGGGAAGTCTTTGCTTTTTCAGGAATACATGGTATAATATCTGCCATCGCAGCTGCATGGCGCTTCTGTCCGGCCCGATCCCGGCCCGCGGACAGAGGCTTCCAGTAGAGGCTCCGCCCGCCCCACACTGGAGGTCCGGGCGCATGAGACCGCATTCTCCGGTCCATGCTAAGAGCAAGAGCGACACAGGGAGTACCCCGAAGAAAGGAAAACGCCGATGACTCAGGTAACACGACGGGAACTGATGCCCGGTGTGTGGCTGCGCGCCATCCACACCGATAAATTCAAAAGCTCTTATCTGGGGCTGACCATGATGGCTCCGCTGGAGTGGGAGACCGCGGCCGCCAACGCCCTGATCCCCGCGGTGCTCCGCCGGGGCACTGCCGCCCATCCGGATCTGGAGGCCCTCTCCGCCGCCCTGGACGAGCTGTATGGCGGGGCCATCGAGCCGGTGGTCCGCAAGAAGGGTGAGACCCAGTGTATCGGCTTTGTGGCCAGCTTTCTGGACGACGCCTATGCCCTGGAGGGAGAATCCATCCTGGAGCCCGCCGCCGCCCTGCTGGGCGAGCTGCTCCTCTCCCCCCGGACCGTGGGGGAGGGCTTCCTGCCCGACTATGTCCGGCAGGAGCAGAGCAATCTGATCGACCGGATCCGCGCCCAGGTAAACGACAAGCGCCGCTATGCCAGCGCCCGGCTGTGCCAGCTGATGTGCCGCGAGGAGGCCTTCGGCGTGGACAAGCTGGGGGATGAGGCCCACGCCGCCGCCATCACTCCGGAAGGCCTGTGGTCCCGGTATCAGCAGCTGCTCCGCACGGCGGAGATCGAGGTGTACTACTGCGGCTCCGCACAGCCGGAGCGGGCCGCCCGTGCACTGACCGCAGCCCTGTCCGGACTGCCCCGGGACGGGGAGCGCCTGGATCCCGAGTGCGAGGTGCGCCTCCACGCCGGTCCGGAGCCCCAGCTGGTGGAGGAGCACATGGATGTGTCCCAGGGCAAGCTGGCCCTGGGCTTCCGCACCGGCGGCCTCACCTGCTGGGAGGAGGAGTATCCTGCCCTGGTGATGTGCAACGCCATCTTCGGCGGGACGCCCCTGTCCAAACTGTTTTTGAATGTACGGGAAAAGCTGTCCCTCTGCTATTACGCCAGTTCCATGCTGGAGAAGATGAAGGGGCTGGTGCTGGTGTCCTCCGGCATCGAATTTGACAAGTACCAGCAGGCCAGGGATGAGATCCTGGCCCAGCTGGAGGCCATCCGCCGGGGTGAGATCGAGGACTGGGAGCTGGAGGGGGCCCGCCGGGCCCTGATCAGCGGCCACCTGTCCACCCTGGACGACCAGGGGCGGCTGGAGGAGTTCTGGCTGGGCCAGGCGGCCGCCGGCCTGGACACCGGCGTGGAGGAGCTGGCGGAGCGCTTCGCCTCCATCACCCGGGAGCAGGTGGCCGCCGCCGCCCAGAGGCTGGAGCTGGACACCGTGTATTTTCTGAAGGGACAGGAGGACTGAGGCCATGGAGCAGATCAGATTTGAGCGGATCGGGGAGACGATGTTCCACCAGGTCCTGGACAACGGGCTGAATGTGTTTGTCTTTCCCAAACCGGAATTTCAAAAGAAGTACGCCTTCTTTGCCACCAATTATGGCGGAATGGACCTGCGCTTCCAGCTGGATGGGACCTGGCACGACACGCCTGCCGGAGTGGCCCACTATTTGGAGCACAAGATGTTCGACACCCGGGAGGGCAACGCCCTTCAGCAGCTGACAGCCAACGGAGCCTCTCCCAACGCCTTCACCAGCAACGCCATCACCGGCTACTATTTTGAGTCCACCGAGCATTTCGAGGAAAATCTGCGGACCCTGCTCTCCTTCGTCTCTGTCCCCTATTTCACCCGGGAGAGCGTGGAGAAGGAGCGGGGGATCATCGGCCAGGAGATCGGCATGATCGAGGACGACCCCAACTGGACGGTGTTCGTCAATCTGCTGGGCGCCCTGTATGAGCATCACCCCATCCGCACCAGCGTGGCCGGCACGGTGGAATCCATCTCCCACATCACGGAGGAGACTCTGTACGCCTGCCACAAGGCGTTCTATGACCCGGCCAACATGGTGCTGTGCGCGGCGGGGGATCTGGATCCCCAGGCGGTGTGCCGCCTAGCCCGGGAAGTACTCCCCACCCAGGCCGGCCCCATTGCGGAAAAGGACTACGGTCCGGAGGAGCCCTCCAGGGCGGCCCGGGGCCTGGTGGAGGAGCATATGGCAGTGTCCTGCCCCATCTTCCAGCTTGGCTGCAAGGGAGACGCCCCGGAGCGTGGGGAGGCCGGACTGCGGCAGGAGCTGCTGGGCGACCTGGCCTGCGAGGTCCTGCTGGGCACCTCCACCCCCCTGTACGCCCGGCTGTACCGGGATGGGCTGCTAAACCGAGGCTTCAGCTATGGCTATGACAGTGTGCCCGGCGCAGCCTTCCTAGTAGCAGGGGGTGAGTCCCGAGACCCGGAGGCCGTCCGGGACGCGGTAGCGGCGGAGGCCGCCCGCATCGCCCGGGAGGGCGTGGATCCCGCCCTGTGGGAGCGGATCAAGAAGGGTGTCTACGGCAGCCGGGTGCGCAGCCTCAATTCCTCTGAGACCCTGTGCATCGGACAGGCCCAGAGTTTCTTTTCCGGCAGCGACCTGCTCCGCTTCCCGGAGGTGTTCCGCCAGATCGCCCGGGAGGATGTTGAGGCGCTGATTGCCCGCTGGGTGATCCCGGAGCGCCTGGCCCTCTCGGTCGTCCGGCCCGGAGAGGAGGCACTGGCATGATCAATGTCGTCACGTTTCCCGGCCTGGGGCTGGAGTTCACTCTGGACCGGGTGGCCTTCCACCTGTTTGGACGGCCGATCTTCTGGTACGGCATCATCATCGCCTCCGGGATGCTGCTGGCAGTCTACCTCTGCTCCCGGTGGGCGCCGCGGTTCGGCATCGTACCCGACCACATCCTGGACCTGATGTTTTTCGCTGTCCCGGCGGCCCTGGTCGCGGTCCGGGCCTACTATGTGATCTTCAACCTGGACCTGTACCGGCGCGGCGACGGCTCGCTGGACTGGGGGGCCATTCTGCGGTACAGTGACGGCGGACTTGCCATCTACGGGGCCATTATCTCCTCGGTCATCGTGCTGCTGATCTTCTGCAAGGTCCGGAAGGTCAGCTTCCTGGCCTTCGCCGACCTGGGAGTGCACGGCCTGTTCATCGGCCAGCTCATCGGCCGGTGGGGCAATTTTATGAATGTGGAAGCCTTTGGCAGTACCACCACGCTGCCCTGGCGGATGTGCGGAACTTCCATCGCCGAGTACCTGCTCCAGTCCGGCTATGTGGATCAGGCCGGGTATGAGGCCGTCCTCAGCGGAGCGCTGGGGGTACATCCCACATTCTTCTATGAATCCATGTGGAACCTGGCGGGACTGTTCCTGGTCTATCAGATCGGAAAGCGGTGGAGAAAATACGACGGGGAGTGCTTTCTGTTCTATCTGTGCTGGTACGGTCTGGGCCGCGCCTGGATCGAGGGCCTGCGGACCGACAGCCTGTATTTCTTTGGGCTGGAGCTGTTCGGAATGCCCATCCGGGTGTCCCAGATGGTGGCGGTGGTGTGCTTCCTGGCGGCGGGCGCGCTCCTGCTGTACCAGCGCTCCCGCCCCCACGCCCCGGCACAGCTGTATGTGAACCAGCTCCGGAGACAGAAGGACGATCAAAAAACAGAGACGGAGGAGGAGTAACGATGGCGGCAACGATCATGGACGGAAAGGCTCTGGCATCCAAGGTCAAGGAGGAGGTCCGGCAGCAGACGGCCCAAATGGGGCGCAAGCCCGGTCTGGCCGTGGTGCTGGTGGGCGACGATCCCGCCTCCCGGGTCTATGTCAATGGAAAAAAACGGGACTGCGGTGAGTGCGGCATTTACAGCGAGGAATATGCCCTCCCGGCAGAGACCAGCCAGCAGGAACTGCTGGAGCTGGTGGAGGCCCTGAATGGGCGGGAGGACATCGACGGGATCCTGGTCCAGCTGCCCCTGCCCAGACACCTGGACGAGAAGGCCGTTCTGCTGGCCATCCGGCCGGACAAGGATGTGGACTGCTTCCACCCCTTCAACGTGGGGCAGCTGATGATCGGGGAGGCTGGCTTCCAGCCCTGCACCCCGGCGGGCGTCATGCGGATGCTGAAGGAGTACGGGATCGACCCGGCGGGGAAGCACTGCGTCATCGTGGGCCGCTCCAATATCGTGGGAAAGCCCCAGGCCATGCTGATGCTGCGGGAAAACGCCACTGTAACCGTGTGCCACACCAAGACGCGGAATTTGAAAGAGGAGTGCCTCAAGGCGGACATCCTGGTGGCCGCCGCCGGGCGGGCGGGCCTGATCTCCGGCGACATGGTGAAGGAGGGGGCTGTGGTAGTGGACGTGGCCATGAACCGCAGCGAGGCTGGAAAACTGTGCGGCGACGTGGTCTATGACGAGGCGGCGGAGCGCGCCTCCTATATCACCCCAGTGCCCGGCGGCGTGGGCCCCATGACCCGGGCAATGCTGATGGAAAACACCCTCTACGCGGCCCGGCAGCACGGGAAGCGGTGAGCTGGAGCCCGGCGCTTCGCCGGCGAACGCGGACATAAAAAAGCGCCCGGTGGGAGAACCGGGCGCCTTTTGTGTGGAAGAACCGGTCGTGCGAGACAACCAGTCCGCTGTTTAATATAGCGTTTTCCGGCAGAAAAGTCAACCAAAAACCCCAAAAGATTCCTCCATTTTCCTAAAAAAATTCCAGTTCCACAGGGCGGTATAAAATTTTCTTTTCCCCCTTGCGCAAACGGCCGGGACGCTGTATAATAAGCCCAACTTCATAAAGCACTGGGGAGCTTGTATCGGCAGGCTGAGAGGAAGTCATCCAACTTCGACCCGGCGGGTGTGTCTGCGATGCCCTTCCAGGCAGTCCGGTCCGCCCAGCACCTGATGCGGGTAATGCCGCCGTAGGGATCTGCACTGCACTCTGTCACGGAGACACCGATCCCAGGCGTCTCCGTTTTTTCACAATTTCATAGCAGGGGAGCTTGTGGGCTGTTGGCCCGGACAGGCTGAGAGGGAGCTGAAAGCTTCGACCCTTTGACCTGATTTGGATAATGCCAACGTAGGAATCACAGTCCGCGCCGCGGGGGAACTCCAGTCAGGAGCCCCTGCGGCGTTTGATATTCAGGAGGGATCCACTATGGTAAAGATCAATGGAACCGCAGCCGACCTGGCCGGGCAGACCGTGGCCCAGTATCTGGCCCAGGCCGGATGGGACGCCGCCCGCCTGGCGGTGGAGCGCAACGGGGACATCGTCCCCCGGGCCCGGTACGGAGAGACCGTTCTGGAGGATGGGGACGTTCTGGAGATCGTCCGCTTTGTGGGGGGTGGTTAATTTGCACGCATCCCCCTCCCGGGAGGATCTCCGGCTGGCCCGGGAGGCCCGGCACGGACCGGCGCTGCAAGGGCGCTTCTCCGCCGCCTCCGTGGCCGTATGCGGACTGGGCGGACTGGGCTCCAACCTGGCCCTCTGCCTGGCACGGGCCGGGGTTGGCTGGCTCCATCTCATCGACTTTGACCGGGTAGAGCTGTCCAACCTCCACCGGCAGCAGTACTTCGCAACCCAGCTGGGCCAACCCAAAACAGAGGCCCTGCGGGACATTCTGGCCGCCGCCGCCCCCGACGTCACCGTGACCATCCACACCGCCCGGGTAACCGACGGCAACCTGGACGCCCTCCTGGCGGACAGCCAAATCGTCTGCGAGGCCTTCGACGTCCCGGAGGACAAGGCCCTTCTGGTCAACGCCGTGCTGGAGCGCTTCCCCGACAAATATGTAGTGGCCGCCTCCGGCATGGCGGGCCTGGGCCCGGCCAACGAGATCCGCACCCGCCGGATCACCTCCCATTTCTACCTGTGCGGCGACGGGACCAGCCAGCTCACCCCCGGCGGCGGGCTCCTGCCCTCCCGGGTGATGCTCTGCGCCGCCCACCAGGCCCACACCGTTCTCCGCATCTTGGCTGGGGAGCCGGACATCTGATCAGGAACCAAATCCAGAACCAAACAGAAAGAAGGACGCACCATGAACGATACACTGATGCTTGGCGGACGGGAGTTCCACTCCCGCTTTATCCTGGGCTCCGGGAAGTATTCCCTGAAGCTCATCGAGGCCGCCGTCCGGGACGCAGGGGCGGAGCTCATCACCCTGGCGGTCCGCCGGGCCAACACCCGGGAGCAGGAGAACATCCTGGACTATATCCCCAAGGGGGTGACCCTTCTGCCCAACACCTCCGGCGCACGGAATGCAGAGGAGGCCGTCCGCATCGCCCGGCTGGCCCGGGAGCTGGGCTGCGGCGACTTTGTCAAGGTGGAGATCATGCGGGACAGCAAGTACCTCCTCCCGGACAACGCCGAGACCGTCCGGGCCACAGAGCTGCTGGCCCGGGAGGGCTTTGTGGTCCTGCCCTATATGTACCCCGACCTCTACACCGCCCGTGCCCTGGCCGACGCCGGCGCTGCGGCGGTAATGCCCCTGGCCTCCCCCATCGGCTCCAACAAGGGGCTGGCCACCCGGGATTTCATCCAGATTCTCATTGATGAGATCGATCTGCCCATCATTGTGGACGCGGGCATTGGCCGTCCCTCCCAGGCCTGCGAGGCTATGGAAATGGGCGCGGCGGCCATCATGGCCAACACCGCCCTGGCTACCGCCGGGGACCTGCCCCTCATGGCCGCCGCCTTCCGCCAGGCCATCGAGGCGGGCCGGAAGGCCTATCTGTCCGGCCCCGGCCGGGTGCTCAGCCGCGGGGCCGCCCCCTCCGATCCCCTCACCGGCTTTCTCCGGGACTAAGGGGGCGGGACAGCATGGAAAACCGTTTTTTGGTGGACTCTGAATTTCTCTCTCCCCAGGCCCTGGCCCGAAAGCACCAGCTGGAGACCGATCCCTCCTCCCGGAAGAGCCACATGGAGTATCTGCCCGGCATGGAACAGCTCCACTCCGACGTCCGGGACAAGGTGATCGGACAGATGGAGTCCTATGACCCCGCCCGCTATACCGCCCGGGATGTGCGGGCCGCCCTGGACCACGAGACCTGCTCCGTGGAGGATTTTAAGGCCCTCCTCTCCCCCGCGGCTGAGCCCTTCCTGGAGGAGATGGCCGCCCGGGCGCGGCTGGAGACCAGCCGCCACTTCGGCAACACCGTCTATCTCTTCACCCCCCTGTACATCGCCAATTACTGCGAAAACTACTGTGTCTACTGCGGCTTCAACTGCTACAACCATATCCAGCGGATGAAGCTGGACATGGCGCAGATCGAGCACGAGATGCAGGTCATTGCGGACAGCGGCATGGAGGAGATCCTGATCCTCACCGGAGAGAGCCGCGCCCAGAGCGATGTGGAATATATCGGCGAGGCCTGCAAGCTGGCCCGAAAATACTTCCGCATGGTGGGGCTGGAGATCTACCCCGTCAACACCGACGAGTACCGCTATCTCCACCAGTGCGGGGCCGACTACGTCACCGTTTTTCAGGAGACCTATGACGCCGACAAGTACGAGACCCTGCACCTGATGGGCCACAAGCGGGTGTGGCCCTACCGCTTCGACGCCCAGGAGCGCGCCCTCCGGGGCGGGATGCGGGGGGTGGCCTTCTCCGCCCTGCTGGGGCTGTCCGACTTTCGGAAGGACGCCCTGGCCAGTGCCCTGCACCTCTACTACCTCCAGCGCAAATACCCCCACGCCGAGATGTCCCTGTCCTGCCCCCGCCTGCGCCCCATCGTCAACAACGACAAGATCTCCCCTCTGGACGTGGGGGAGCGCCAGCTGTGCCAGGTGCTGTGCGCCTACCGCATCTTCCTCCCCTTCGCCGGGATCACCGTCTCCTCCCGGGAGAGCGAGCGCTTCCGCAACGGCATCGTTCGGATCGCCGCCACCAAGGTATCCGCGGGCGTCTCCACCGGCATCGGGGACCACGAGCGCAAATATACCGGGAAGGAGGGGGACGGGGCCCAGGGGGACGAGCAGTTCGAGATCGACGACAGCCGCAGCTTTGACCAGATGTACCGGGATATGGAGTCCGAGGGGCTCCAGCCCGTCCTCAACGACTACCTCTATGTCTAAGCTGATCTGTGTCACCAGCCGTGCCCTGTGCCCCTCCCCCTTTCTCCCCCGCCTGGAGGACATCGCCCGGTCCGGAGCCGGGGCCATCCTCCTCCGGGAGAAGGACCTGTCTCCGAAGGAATACGCCTCCCTGGCCCGTCCGGTCCTGGCCCTGTGCCGTCGGGCCGGCATCCCCTGTATCCTCCACGGCCATCCGAAGGCCGCCCTGGCCCTGGGGGCGGACGCCCTCCACCTGCCCATGCCCGCCCTCCGCGGCCTGGACAGGGAAGTCCGGGCCCGTTTTTCCCTCCTCGGGGCCTCCTGCCACTCTCTGGAGGAGGCCCAGGAGGCTCAGGCTCTGGGCTGCACCTACCTCACCCTGGGCCACATCTTCCCCACCGGCTGCAAGCCGGGCGTCCCGCCCCGGGGCGTGGAGCTGCTCCGGCAGGTCTGCCGGGCCGTCCCCCTTCCGGTATATGCCATCGGCGGGATCTCTCCGGAGCTGTTCCCCGCCGTGCTTCAGGCCGGGGCCGCCGGGGCCTGCGTGATGAGCGGCCCCATGACCTGTCCCGACGTCCGGGCCTATATTCAGTCCTTCCAGGACCGCGCCCCCGGCGCAGAGAGGAGCCAGCCATGAAAACAGCTCTGTCCATTGCCGGCAGCGACCCCAGCGGCGGCGCCGGCATCCAGGCCGACCTCAAGACCATGACCATGCACGGGGTGTACGCCATGAGCGCCGTCACCGCCCTTACCGCACAGAACACCACCGGCGTCAGGGGGGTGCTGGAATGCTCCCCGGAGTTTCTCGCCCTCCAGCTGGACTGCGTTTTTTCCGACATCATCCCGGACGCCGTCAAAACGGGGATGGTGGCCTCCGCCCCCCTCATCCGGGTCATTGCGGACCGTCTGACCCACTACCAGGTTCAAAACCTGGTGGTGGACCCGGTGATGGTGTCCACCAGCGGCTCCCGCCTGCTGGAAGAGGAGGCGCTGGAGGCGCTGCGGGAGCAGCTGCTCCCCCTGGCCACCCTCATCACCCCCAACATCCCGGAGGCGGAGGTCCTCTCCGGTCTCAGTATCCGGGACGGGCGGGGCATGGAGGAGGCTGCCCGGGTCATCGGCGACGCCTGCGGCTGCGCCGTGCTGTGCAAGGGGGGGCACGCCATCCGGGACGCCGACGATGTGCTCTATGACCGGGGCCGGCTGCGCTGGTTCCGGGGCGAGCGGATCGACAACCCCAACACCCACGGCACCGGCTGCACCCTCTCCTCCGCCATCGCCGCCAACCTGGCCCTGGGCCTCCCCCTGGAGGAGGCCGTGGCCCGGGCCAAGGACTACCTCTCCGGCGCTCTGCGCGCCATGCTGGATCTGGGCGCCGGCTCCGGTCCCCTGAACCACGCCTATCCTCTGACAGAGCGCTGAATCCCTGTGAAAAAACAAAAAGGAGACTGCCACATGGAACGAAACTACACCACACAGATGGACGCCGCCCGCCGCGGCATCCTCACCCCCGAGCTGGAGACCGTCGCCCGGAAGGAGCAGATGCGCCCTGAGGAGCTCATGCCACTGGTGGCAGAGGGCAAGGTGGCCATCCCCGCCAACCGCCTGCACTCCTGCCTGGACGCCCAGGGGATCGGCTCCATGCTCCGCACCAAGATCAATGTGAACCTGGGGGTCTCCCGGGACTGCAAGGACTATGATGTGGAGATGGAGAAGGTCCGCTCCGCGGTGTCCATGGGGGCGGAGGCCATCATGGACCTGTCCAGCCACGGCAACACCCAGCCCTTCCGCCGTAAGCTCACCGCCGAGTGCCCCGCCATGATCGGCACCGTCCCCGTCTATGACAGCGTCATCCACTATCAGCGGGACCTGGATACCCTCTCCGCCCGGGACTTTATCGATGTGATCCGCCTCCACGCCCAGGACGGCGTGGACTTCGTCACCCTCCACTGCGGCATCACCCGAAAGACCATCGACCAGATCCGGAAGCATAAGCGGAAAATGAACATTGTCTCCCGGGGCGGCTCCCTGGTGTTCGCCTGGATGTGCATGACCGGGGAGGAGAACCCCTTCTACGAATATTATGACGAGATCCTGGACATCTGCCGGGAGTACGACGTGACCATCTCTCTGGGGGACGCCTGCCGCCCCGGCTGTCTGGCCGACGCCACCGACGTGTGCCAGATCGAGGAGCTGGTCCGGCTGGGCGAGCTGACCCGCCGGGCCTGGGAGAAGGACGTGCAGGTCATGGTGGAGGGCCCCGGCCATGTGCCCCTGGACCAGATCGCCGCCAACATGAAGGTCCAGCAGACCCTCTGCATGGGAGCCCCCTTCTATGTGCTTGGGCCTCTGGTCACCGACATCGCCCCCGGCTATGACCACATCACCGCCGCCATCGGCGGGGCAGTGGCCGCCATGCACGGGGCCGCCTTCCTGTGCTATGTCACCCCCGCCGAGCACCTGGCCCTCCCCAACCTGGACGACGTGAAGCAGGGCATCATGGCCAGCAAGATCGCCGCCCACGCCGCCGACATCGCCAAGGGCGTCCGGGGCGCCCGGGAGATCGATGACAAAATGGGGGACGCCCGCCGGGCCCTGGACTGGGAGGGGCAGTGGGCCTGCGCCCTGGACCCGGAGACCGCCAGATCCATCCGGGCCGACCGCGCCCCGGAGCACGACGACTCCTGCTCCATGTGCGGCAAGTTCTGCGCTGTGCGCAGCATGAACAAGGCACTCAACGGGGAGCACATCGATATTCTCTGATCTCGCCCGGCTGAACCTTTCCTGTCTCTTGTCCTCGAATGAAGAACCAGGCCGCCAGGCCTGGTCCTTCTTTTTTCAAGCAGTCCCCTTTTTCCGCTTCTGTCATAGGATAGAGGGAATGACACTGATTTGGGAGGTACCGTTACATGGATCAGCAGCTGTCGGAACGCGGCCTTTCGCTGCGCCCCTTTGACCCCGAGGTCTTTGCCCGGGTCTGGAGCCGGGTCATGCCCGACCAGGCCCTCAGTCCCATCCAGCCCGCGCTCCCTGCGCTCCGTTCCCCGGCGCAGACCGCCCCCGCGCCCTCCTGTCTCGGGGAGGGCTCCGCCCGGTATGTCCCCCAGCTGGAGGCGCTCATGGACCAGCTCCACGCCGCTCTGGGGTCGGTCCGCCAGCTGGCCCGGCGGGGCGGAGGCCGGGCCTCCCGCCTGCTGGCCTCCCTCGCCGCCGACCAGCAGCGGCAGCTCCGCCGCCTGTCCGCCGCCTATTTTCTCATCACCGGCCGGCGCTATGCTCCCAAGGGGCAGGGGGCCGCCCCCTCTGGACCGCTGTCCTCCGCCTTGCGCACCCTGTTTCAGCAGGCCCAGCAGTGCGCCGCCCAGGCCGCCGTGCTGGCCCGGACAGTTTCGGATGACCCCTGTCTCAGCCGACTGCTGGAGGACATCCAGGACGAGGCCCAGTCCCACGCCGCCCAGATCCGGGTCCTTCTGGAAGAGCTTCTGTAAAAATCCCCCTGGTCGCGGGCCGCCTCCTGTGGTAAAGTGAAGGCAGGTGCGCCCTCCACCGGACGGAGCCCGCGCCGGAAAGGGGCTGCTTCCATGATCCGTACCACACACTTCCACTATCCCTCCGCCCGGGACGGCTGCTCCATCCACGCTCTGGAGTGGGCCCCGGAGGGGCCGCCCCGGGGGATCGTTCATCTGGTCCACGGGATCTCGGAACACATCGGCCGCTATGACGAGACCGCCCGCTTTTTGGCGGAACACGGCTTTTTGGTGTGCGGCGAGGACCACCTGGGCCACGGACGGACGGTGACCGACGGATCCTATGGCTTTTTCGCCCCGGAGAACGGCTGGACCCTGGCGGCCCGGGACGTCCGTGCCCTGCGAAAGCTGGAGGGGGCGCGCCATCCGAATCTCCCTTATTTTCTCCTGGGGCACTCTATGGGCTCCTTTCTCACCCGGACCTATCTGATCCTGTGGCCGGGCACGGTGTCCGGCGCTGTGCTGATGGGCACCGGACAGGAGCCCGCACCTTTGGTGGCGCTGGGCAAACGCATCTCAGCCCTGGAGTGCCGCCGCCTGGGTCCCCGTGGGGTCAGTCCGCTGGTACACACCCTGTCCCTTGGCGCGTACAACCGGCGCTTCCGCCCCAGCCGCACCCCCTCCGACTGGCTCTCCCGGGACCCGGCGGAGGTGGACGCCTTTCTCGCCGACCCCCTCTGCCAGTCCCGCCCCACCGTCTCCCTGTTCCGGGACATGATGGGCGGCCTCCAGCTCATCGCCCGGCGGGACCAGCTGGCCCGGATGGATCCCTCCGTCCCGGTCTGCTTTCTCTCCGGCCAGGAGGACCCGGTGGGCGGCATGGGCCGCGGCGTGGAACAGGTGGTCCGAATGTTTCAGGACGCCGGCTGCCGGGACCTCTCCCTCCACCTCTATCCCGGGGCCCGGCATGAACTCTTCCATGAGCAGAACCGCCGGGAGGTGTGGGCCGATCTGCTGGACTGGCTGGAAGACCGTCTGCCGCCCTCCGGCCCACTTGACGGAGGAACGCCGAACGGCTAAAATACAAAAGAATTGTATAAGGAGGGGTTTTTGTGACCTATCAAGACGTACTGGCGGCCGCCCGCACCTGCAGCGGTCCCTACTGTAAAGCCTGCCCGGTATGCAATGGCCGGGCCTGCGGCAGCACGATGCCCGGTCCGGGCTCCAAGGGCACCGGCACCGTGGCCGTCCGCAACTACGAGGCATGGCAGTCTCTCTGCCTCAACATGGACACCATCTGCGAGAACAAACCGGTGGACACCCGCTTCTCTTTCTTTGGCGAGACTTATCAGCTCCCCGTCTTTGCCGGCCCTGTGGGCGCGGTGAACCTCCACTATGGGGACAAGTTCAACGACATGGAGTACAACAACATCCTGGTCCCCGCCTGTGCGGATGCAGGCATTGCCGCCTTCACTGGCGACGGCACCAACCCGGATGTGTTCACCGCCGCCGCTGCCGCCATCGGCGCCGCCGGGGGCCGGGGCATCCCCACGGTGAAGCCCTGGGACCGGGATACCCTGTACGCCAAGCTGGACAGCGCCAAGGCCTCCGGGGCCAAGGTGTTCGCCATGGACATCGACGCCGCCGGCCTGCCCTTCCTCAAGGGGCTGACACCTCCCGCCGGCTCCAAGACGGTGCAGGAGCTGCGGGAGATCATCGAGTATGTCAAGCTCCCCTTCCTCATCAAAGGCATCATGACCGCTGCGGGGGCCCGGAAGGCCCTGGAGGCCGGCGCCTCCGGCATCATCGTCTCCAACCACGGCGGCCGCGTCCAGGACGGCGTCCCCGCCACCGCCCAGGTCCTGCCCGCCATCGCCGACGCGGTGAAGGGGCAGATGACCATTCTGGTGGACGGCGGCATCCGCACTGGTGTGGATGTGTGCAAGGCCCTGGCCCTGGGGGCCGATGGCGTGCTGCTGGCCCGCCCATACGTCACCGCAGTCTACGGCGGTGGGGCGGAGGGCGTCCGGCTGCTCACCCAGAAACTGAAGGGCGAGCTGGAGGACACCATGGCCATGTGCGGCGTTCACAGCCTGTCCGAGATCTCACGGGAGCTGCTGTTCTAAGCCCCCGCCAGCCGCAAAACAAATCCCGCCGGCCCTGTCGGCCCACCCGCCCGGTATCGGAGATACTGGGCGGGATTTTGTTTTTCCCCGCAGGCCGCCGTTTTTATTTTTTGTATATTTCGTCATTTTTTATTCTTTTCATATAAATTAATATGTGCATATTGAAAGAGAAGGCACTCTGTGATATAATACGATCAACCATTTGGAGCGAGGCTTTGGACCACCGGAAAGGAGAAAAAATGTTGTGTCAGGCGTCCACTCCCGCTCCTCATCGGCCCTGTTCTCAGCTTGAAAAGAAAAGGAGTGTTAACATGAAAGCGACCCGAACCCACCAATGGACCAGCCTGCTGCTGTCCGGAGCGCTCGTAGCCGGCATGATGATCACCCCCTCCCTGGCTGCAGGCGGCGCAGAATTGGAATTCCAGTATCCCTCAGACGTCAAGGCCGAGGACGTCACCATCACCGTACATGAAGGTGTTCCCGCCGACAGCGGCGAGGACGCCGTCAAGGCCCTGCCCGAGGTGAAAAAGAACGCAGAGGGCGACTATCTGGTCAGCGAGCCCGGCACATACAGCTACTGGGTCCGGGGCGATGGCTACTACAATGTTTGCAAGATCTTCAACGTAACGCAGAAGGACCTGGACGCCGGCTCTCTGAAGCTGGAGGTGGAGACGGGGAAGATGGCCTATACAGGCTATGAGCCCACCTCTCCCAACCTGGCAAACGTGCCTGAGAACTATGACCAGGGCGCCCGGGACTCCCTGCTGATCCTCTGGTCGGACGAGGTGCTGGACGAGTACTTCTCCACCGACACGCTGAAGAATTTCAAGGAATATGACACCCCCTTCTTCACCAAGGACCGGGCCGACCATCAGTTCACCACCCAGGATGAGATGATGAGCTATCTGACGGCGAAGGACCAGGCGGAAGAGGATATGTACCTGTACAGCCTGGGCAAGACCCCCGCCTATCAGTACGATATGCCCATCGCCGTATTCACCGAGACCGACCTGTCCTCCGCCAAATCTCTGGAGGAGGCCGGCGAGCTGGTCAGCGATAACGGCAAGCTCACCGTCTGGATCCAGTCCCAGATCCATCCCAACGAGCCCGCCGCCGGCGAAGGTGCGCTGGTCATGGTCTCCGACCTGTGCGGCAGCTACGGCGAGGAGGTGCTGGACGACGTCAATGTGATCGTCATTCCCCGCATCAATCCCGACGGCTCCTATCTGTTCACCCGTTCCACCTATCAGGGCTTCGACATGAACCGGGACCACATGGCCCTCAAGGCCCCGGAGCTGGCCTACCTGCACACCGCTTACCAGTACTTCATGCCAGAGGTGGTCATGGACGGCCATGAGTTCACCTTCTACGGCGTCACTGAGGACGGCTATATGAAGAACGCCGACGATATGCAGTCCACCCCCGCCAGCAGCCTGAACAACGATCCTCTGGTCAACCAGCTGGCCGAGGAGGCCGTGGACGGCCTGCACAAGAACGCCACTGACTCCGGCCTGCGGGTCTACCACTACGGCACCACCGTAAATAACCCCATCGGCCGCGCCTATTACGGCCTGTACAACTCCATCTCCATCCTGGTGGAGACCCGCGGCATCGGCGCCGGCTCCACCAACTTCGCCCGCCGGGTCTACTCCCAGCAGAACGCCGCCCACTCCATCATTGATTACGCCGTGGCCAACGACGACGCCATCAACAAGGCTGTGGCCGACGCCCGCGCCCAGGTCGCCGAGGACGGCAAGGTCTTTGACGCTGAGGACACCGTGATCCTCCAGCAGGTCGCCTCCGGCAAGACCCAGTCCCCCACCGCCCTGACCCGCTATCAGTACAACATGGATGGCAGCGACGCCAAAACCTCTTCCGCCACCCTGTCCATGAACGACACCGTGGTGCGCAGCCGCATCCGTCCCACCGCTTACGTCATCCCCAAGGACATCCCCAACGCGGAGAAGATCCTGTACATCCTCCAGAATCAGGGTGCGGAGTACTATGAGCTGGAGCCCGGCTCCACCGCCGAACTGAAGCAGTACTACTATGTGGGCGAGTACACCTACAACGAGAAGAAGGCCGGCTTCACCGCCGATCTGCGGGACGCCGCCAAGGTCACCTTTGAAAAGGGCGCGTACGTCATCCCCATGGATCAGGTCTCCGGCAACGTCATCGCCATGATCATGGAGCCCGACGTCAACGACTCCAACGGCTATGACGGCACTCTGGTGCAGTACGGCGTGGTCTCCTATGATGAGACCACCAAGAACTTCCCCATCTACCGCTATGAGGGCAACGACCCCCGGACCACTCTGGTGAGCAACGCCGCCGAGCAGCCCGTGGAACCTGAAACCCCCGAGCAGCCCACCGAGCCTGAGCAGCCTGTGGAGCCCGAAAAGCCCGCCGAGCCTCAGCAGCCCGCCGGCTCTTACACCGTGAAGGCCGGCGATTCCCTGTGGTCCATCGCCCAGAAGCACCTGGGCACCGGCACCAAGTGGGAGGTCATTTACAAGGCCAACCAGGACCTGCTCCAGAACCCCAACCAGATCCAGATCGGCCAGGTCCTCACCATTCCCGCCGCATAACCACAAGCTGTCAATCATCCAAAGGAGGCGTCCCGGCTGGGACGCCTCCTTCTCGATCATCCTTTGGACGGAACCAGTCAATCAACACCTCCCTCCGCCGCTTTGACGAAGGGCGGTGCTCCTTTACGCAGGTCGCTCAGCAGCCTGTTCCTCTTTCATGATAAATTTAAGATCATAATATATTCTTCACTATTTTCAGCAGCAACAGTGAATCCCACTTTCTCATACATCCTCACTGCATCATTACTTTTCTGAACGGATAAAGATATTTTTGAATATCCAGCCAATTTTTCTACTTGTATCAGTCGTTTCAACAATGAAGTTCCAATGCCTGATCTTCTGTACTGGGGGCAGACAGACATAGCAAGAGATGGCGTATCATGATCAATGTGTCCATAATCATTCATAACCCTTGCCCAAATAGCTCCGACTATATTTCCTTGGATTTCTGCCACCAAGGCTTTATCGTGTTTTCGATTTCCAAATCCAACGATATATTCTTGTAACTCCGGACATTCTATCACTGATTTCGGCGGTGGTTCAATTCCGTCTGGAATATAGATTGCCTCGTACAAAAAATCACCCAACAGGCCAAATTCTTCGTTTCTCATCTCTCGTATTACATAGTCCATATTTTCGCTCCAAATTACAATTTATTGTTTGGCTTTACTGTACCACATTTTTATCGTTCAAGCAATGTATATCAAGAATCGGCAGAGCGTGGTCCTCCCCTCCTGTGGTTGACATTGTAGACCTTCCGTGTTACAATCAGTCTACAAAGTAAACCAACAGTCTGTGAGGTGAACGATATGGAACCGCTGACCCTGACCAACAGCGAGTGGTATGTGCTGGACAGCCTGTGGGAGCGCTCCCCCATGACGGTGATGGAGCTGGTGTCCGCCCTCCACGAGAAAGTGGGCTGGGCCAAAAGCACCACCATCACCACCCTGCGGCGGATGGAGGGCAAGGGCCTGCTCCACTGTCAGGTGGAGGGCCGCACCAGGCATTACACTCCGGCGGTGGAGCGGCAGAGCGCCGCCCGGCAGGAGACCCGGTCCTTCCTGGACCGGGTGTACCAAGGCAGTGTGGGATTGATGGTCTCCTCCCTGGTCCGGGACGAAGCCCTGAGCCGGGAGGATCTCGATCAGCTCTATGAAATTTTACGTCAGGCAGAGGAGGGAATCACATGACCGGATCGATGGCGCTCCCCAGTCTGATGACCACTCTGATCCCCTGGGCCATCTCCTCAGTTCTGCTGATCCTGGCGGTGCTGGCTGTGCGGTGGCTCACCCGGGACCGGCTGTCCTCTGTAAACCGCTATGCCCTGTGGCTGGTGGTGCTGATCCGGCTGCTGATCCCCATTCAGCTCCCCTTCCTCTCCTCCTTAGGAGCAGTGGACCTTGCGCCCCAGATGGAGAATACCCCGGTATATGCCTTCCCCACCGGCCACATGGATGCGCCGGAGCGTTATATCCAGCATATCCGGGAAGAACAGGGCGAGGACCCGGTCATGAGCGCCGGCGTCACCAGCCGCAGCTTCCCCGCTCTGGGAGAGATCGGCTTTGATTATTACAACGGCGGCACGATCCTGGAGGAGAACGGTTATACTGATTACGCCTTTTTCTCCACTGTCCCCCGGATCCTGTCTATCCTGTGGGGAGCAGGAGCGTTGGTGATGCTCCTGTGTCTGGTTGGGAACAACCTGCGCTTTGCCGCAAGGCTGCGCCGCTCCCGCCGTCCCCTGGACATTCCCCAGTGTCCCCTTCCCGTCTACCGGATGGAAGGCCTGTCCTCCCCCTGCCTGTCCGGCCTGTTTCACCCCGCCATCTACCTCACTCCGGAGGTTGCGGAAAACGAAACAGCCCTGCGCCATGTACTGGCCCACGAGGGGACCCACTACGCCCACAAGGACCACATCTGGTCCGCCCTCCGGTGTACCGCCCTGGCCCTCCACTGGTATGATCCCCTGGTATGGCTGGCAGTTTCCCTGTCCAAGGCGGACGGGGAGCTGGCCTGCGACGAGGGGGCGGTCCGGCGGCTGGGCGAGGAGGAGCGCACCCCCTATGGCCGGACCCTGGTGGACATGGTGGCCCAACGTTCCCTGCGGCCCGCCGACCTGCTGTCCTGCTCCACTACAATGGCCGGAGGAGGCAAGTGCATCCAACAGCGGGTGGCCCTTTTGGTAAAGAAGCCGGAAACGAGAGCCACAGCCATCTTTGGGGCGTGTACGGCCCTGGCCTTGGCGGCGGTGTTCACCTTTGGGGGCGGCGGCCCCTCTCCATACAGCTACACAGGGTATGTAGCAGCCGTGGAGGCTTCCTGGTCTATCCACCTCGCACCGCCATTCACCTCTAGTACCTGGTACCCCGCCATAGAGGATCAGGAGGCTCTGAAGAAGGCCCGGTCGATCCTGCTCCAGGCGGAAGCGTATGACAAAAACGGAGAGACAACCGCCTTCGGGTTCTCTGAAATGATCCCGGTTTGCTATGGTCTGAAACTCTCCTCAGGGACAGACATAACTCGTTTCTATCTCTATCCCGCATCCACAGGCCTGCTTTATGTCCTGCCCTATCTGGATGCTACGACCAGTGGAACCGTCCCTGTGGCCACTCTGCCCGACAGCACAATCAGCCAGCTAAAGGAGTTGGCCAATGCCCAACAACAGGCTCTTGATTCCGGTATTGCCTATGACCAATTCTGTTCCCAGATCCAGCAGGCCAGCGCCATACAGGTAACCCCTCCCTCCAGATTCAGCGTCTCCTATCCAGAGCCCATCACCGCGCCCTCCCTGCTGGAGGCTGGCCGGGCCGATCTGCTCTGCGCCCGGGCTCCCACACCCCAGGAAGCCCGGCGCCGATGGAACGAGGATGATCTTTCCAGGGACGCCTACCAGATCACCCTGACCCTCTCCTCCGGCCAGACGGCCCCATATCTGCTTTACCAACCCGGCGGCCTATCCTGGAAGAGCGGTGGGGAAAATCTGGTCTATGTTCTCTCCGGAGATTCTCTCCAACCCATAGGCGTTCTGGACACTTATGCGGTCCAGGCTCTGGTGGGATGGGCGGAACAGCAAAAGGGGCATCAGAACAATCCTGTCCCCCTCACTCCTGAAGAGCTGGCCTACTTCAACGACGGCTCCTTCTTTGATAATGGGACAGGAAACGGCGGGGACGCCTACCTCCATTTCTCCATTCGGAATATGTTCCTCACCTCCCAGTATGACACGCCCCAGGACATTGATCTGTTTGAATTATTCTATTGCGGAAGCGCTCAGCCGTCCACCCCCATGAGTCAGGAAGAGCGCCAGCTGGTGATCGACCGGGGCTATCATGGAACTGCTCCGCCATGTGGCTGCACTAAGATCACCAGGCAGGAGATGGACGCCGTTTTATTGGAGCACACCGGTCTGACTTTGGAAGAGACCCGCCAGGTCGGACTGGAACAGTTCACCTACCTACCGGAGTACGATGCCTATTATCACTTTCACGGGGACACCAATTATACATTCCCCATCTTTTCGCAAGGGTTCCGCCAGGGAGATCTGATCCATCTTGATTACGGAGATTGCATGCTGACCTTACGGCAGACCGGGAACAGCTATCAGTTCTATTCCAACCGCTCCCTCACCGCCTTTCCAGAGTAGGGCGGCGGTTCGACGGCTCCCGGCACTGTGCCGAGGCGGCCTCTCCCCCCTGTAAACTCGCTTTTTTCTCTCCGCCCGCTTAGTATGCGGGCGGTTTTTTATGCATTTCGACAGTTCACTTTTCTTTTACATATTTCTGTATTTTGATCCCATAGAGGTGAAATGCACAATTTTACGACGTTAAAAGACTGTTTTTCCTCCCCCTTTTCCCGTTAAGAAGTCGTTAAAATTGTTGTTTTTCCCCTCCTCCGTCAGTATCATACCATTAAGAGAATTATTCATATCGATCAGTCCGTTTTCGGACGAACAGTCAGGAGTTACAGGTTACTATGAGTCTGCGCATCGGCATCGACATCGGCTCCACCACAGTGAAGGTGGTGGTGCTGGATGAACAGAACAAGCTGCTGTTCCGCTCCTATGAGCGGCACTATTCCAAGACCCGGGAACGGGCCTGCGAGACCCTCCATTCCATCACCGGTCTGCTGGCGGGCAAACAGGTGAAAATGGTCATCACCGGCTCTGCCGGCCTGGGCGTGGCCAATGCCTCCGGCATTGATTTTGTGCAGGAGGTCTACGCCACCGCCGCCGCGGTCAATACATACATCCCCAAGACGGACGCCGTCATCGAGCTGGGGGGCGAGGACGCCAAGATCATTTTCTTCGGCGGCGCACTGGAGGAGCGGATGAACGGCTCCTGCGCCGGGGGCACCGGGGCCTTCATCGACCAGATGGCTACCCTGATGAACGTGACGGTGGGTGAGCTGGACGCCCTCTCCCTGAAGCACGAAAAGATCTATCCCATCGCCTCCCGCTGCGGCGTGTTCGCCAAAAGCGACATCCAGCCCATTCTGAACCAGGGCGGGCGGAAGGAGGATGTGGCCGCCTCCATCTTTCAGGCCGTGGTGGATCAGACGGTGGCCGGCCTCACCCAGGGGCGTGAACTAAAAGGTAAAATCGTCTTTCTGGGCGGCCCCCTCCATTTCCTTATGGGGCTGCGGGAGCGGTTCGTGGAGACCTTGAAGCTGGACGGAGACCACGCCATCTTTCCCGAGGACGGCGACTGCTTCGCCGCCATGGGCGCCGCCCTGTGCGCCACCGATTATGAGCCCATTCTCTTTGAGGACGCGCTGAAAAAGCTGGAGGAGAGCGTGGACACCACCACCCTGGTGGACACCATGCCTCCCCTGTTCCGGGATGTGGGCGAGTACGGCGCCTTCTGCGCCCGTCACAACGCCAAGCGCCCGCCCCAGACCGACATCAAGACCTACCGCGGCCCCGCCTGGCTGGGCATTGACGCCGGCTCCACCACCACCAAGCTGGCCCTCATCACAGAGAACGGCGGCCTGCTGTATACCTATTACCACTCCAACCAGGGCAACCCGGTGGCCATCGTGCTGGAGCAGCTGCGGACCATCTACGCCATGTGCGGAGACCGCATCCAGATCCGGGGAGCAGCGGTCACCGGCTATGGCGAGGACCTGATCAAAAATGCCTTCTCCTGTGACCTGGGCCTGGTGGAAACGGTGGCCCATTACCGTGCCGCCGCCCATTTCGAGCCTGAGGTGGATTTTATCATCGACATCGGCGGCCAGGACATGAAATGCTTCAAGATCCGCAACCAGGCGGTGGACTCCATCATGCTCAACGAGGCCTGCTCCTCCGGCTGCGGCTCCTTCATTGAGACCTTCGCCAAAGCCATGGGCTATTCCATCGCGGACTTCGCCAAGCTGGGCCTGTTCGCCCAGCACCCGGTGAATCTGGGCTCCCGCTGCACGGTCTTTATGAACTCCAGCGTCAAGCAGGCCCAGAAGGACGGAGCCAGCGTGGAGGACATCTCCGCCGGTCTTTCCATCTCCATCGTGAAAAACGCCATCTACAAGGTCATCCGCGCCGCCTCCCCTGATGACCTGGGACAGCACATCGTGGTCCAGGGAGGCACCTTCCACAACGACGCGGTGCTCCGGGCCTTTGAGCTGGAGCTGGGCCGGGACGTCACCCGCCCCACCATCTCGGGCATCATGGGGGCCTTCGGCGCAGCCCTGGCCGCCCGGGATCTGGAGCTGGAGCAGAGCGCTCTGCTCTCCCCTCAGGCCCTGGAAAAATTCACCCACACCGCCAAGCCGGCCACCTGCGGCCTGTGCACCAACCACTGCTCTCTCACCGTCAACGCCTTTGACGGCGGGCGGCGTTTTATCTCAGGCAACCGCTGCTCCCGCCCCTTGGGTGAGGAGCCCACCCGGCACCCCGACCTGATGCGGTATAAATACGCAAAGCTCCGCTCCCTCCACGGCAAGGGCAGCGGGGACGGTTCCCGGGGCAGGATCGGCATCCCCTTCGGCCTGAATATGTATGAGAATCTGCCCTTCTGGTTCGAACTGTTCACCCGCCTCAACTTCGAGGTGGTCCTCTCCCCGGAGTCCAGCCGGAAGCTCTACCTCAAGGGACAGCGCACCATCCCCTCGGACACGGTGTGCTACCCCGCCAAGCTGCTCCACGGCCATGTAATGTCCCTGGCGGAGCAGGGGGTAGACGCCATCTTCTACCCCTGTATGCCCTATAATTTCAACGAGGGCGTCAGCGACAACAACTACAACTGCCCGGTGGTGGCCTACTACCCGGAGCTGCTGGCCGCCAACGTCCCTGCTCTGAAACAGGTCCGCTACCTGTACCCGTACTTCGGCCTGCACCGCCCCCGGGATTTCGAGCGGAAGGCCGGCGAGTGGTTTTTCAACGAGTTTCAGATCCCCAAGCGGGAGACCGCCGCCGCGACCAAGGCGGCATACGCAGCTTACGAGGCTTATAAGGACGACCTGCGGCAGACCGCCCAGACATACATCGCCCAGGCCCGGGCAGAGGACCGTCCCATTCTGGTGGTAGCCGGCCGCCCCTATCACATGGATCCGGAAATCAACCACGGCATCAACGACCTGATCACCTCCTTCGGCTTCACCCTCATCACAGAGGACGCGGTGGCCTGGCTGGAAGATAAGACCCCCCGCCATGTGCTCAACCAGTGGACCTATCACGCCCGGATGTATAACGCAGCCCGGTATGTATGCACCCAGCCGGACATGGATCTGATCCAGCTGGTTTCCTTCGGCTGCGGCATCGACGCAATCACCGGTGACGAGATGCGCTCCATCCTGGAGGACGGCGGCAAGCTGTACACTCAGCTGAAAATTGATGACATCAGCAACCTGGGCGCTGTCAAGATCCGGATCCGGAGCCTGATCGCGGCAATTGACGCAAGAAAGGCCAATTCTTAGGGCGCGGGGACCCCAGCGCGCCGCAGATCACAGGCGTGTCCAGCGGTCACGCCCTGCAAGAAAGGAACATTTCTATGGCGAAATTAGTATATGATGAGACCGGCCGCCTCCTTTTCACCAAGGAAATGAAGGAGGAGTACACCATCCTCATGCCCCAGATGCTGCCCATCCACTTCGGGATGTTCCGCAAGCTGCTGGAGCTGGAAGGCTACCATGTGGACCAGCTGAACAACGACGGCCGGTCCGTGGTGGACGAGGGTCTGAAATATGTCCACAACGACACCTGCTACCCCGCTCTGCTGGTCATCGGGCAGTTCATGGACGCCATCAAGCACGGGGGCTACGACCCCCACAAGGTCGCCCTGTTCATCACCCAGACCGGCGGCGGCTGCCGGGCCAGCAACTACATCCATCTGCTGCGCAAGGCCCTGGCCAAGGCGGGGATGGACTACATCCCTGTGATCTCCGTCTCCTTCGGCCTGGAGAAGAACCCTGGCTTCAGCCTGAGCGTGGACCTGATCCGCAAGCTGGTATACGGTATGATGTACGGCGACCTGATCATGTGGGTATCCAACCAGGTCCGCCCCTATGAGGTGGAGGCGGGCGCCGCCGACGCCATGGTAGATCGCTGGACCCAGCAGCTGGTGGACCGCTTCCAGGCGGGAAAGGGCATGAGCCGCAAGCAGATGCGCCGGATCTTCGATGAGATCTGCGCCGACTTTGCCACTATCCCGGTGACCGGTGAGCAAAAGGTCCGGGTGGGCATCGTGGGCGAGATCTATGTGAAGTTCTCCTCCCTGGGCAACAACCACCTGGAGCAGTTCCTCCTGTCCGAGGGGGTGGAGCCTGTGGTCCCCGGCCTGACCGACTTTATGATCTTCAAGATCTACAACCGGGTGGCCGATGTAGACCTGTACGGCGGAAAGCTGATCAAGAAGGCCGCCTGCCGCGCCTTTATGTCCTATATCCAGAGCTGCCAGAAGGATATGATCCAGGCTCTGGAGCGCTCCGGCCGCTTCCGCGCCCCGGGCACCTTCGACGACCTACACAAACTCATCCACGGCTACTTGGGCGACGGCAACAAGATGGGCGAAGGCTGGCTGCTCACCGCTGAGATGCTGGAGCTGATCCACACCGGTACCGGCAACATCGTCTGCACCCAGCCCTTCGGCTGCCTGCCCAACCACATCGTGGGCAAGGGGATGATCCGCAAGCTGAAGGACGACTACCCCATGAGCAACATCGTTGCCATCGACTACGATCCCGGCGCCACCCGGATCAACCAGGAGAACCGGATCAAACTCATGCTGGCCAACGCCAAGGGCCTGGCTCAGCATCAGGCCGCCGTCCCCCACAGCAGCGAGCCTGTCCAGGTGGAGAAGCCCCGCTCCCTCACCCATGCCGGAGCCCACGCCTGAGTGTTCCGGACAAACAAACAGGACCAATAAAACGCTCCTTCTCCGGTCTCTCTCCGGAAAAGGAGCGTTTTTTCTATGCTTGATGCACAGCTCGGTCAGCGGTGATTCACCGCATACATATAGTCGATCAGATCCAGCACCTTGTTGGAATAGCCCCACTCGTTGTCATACCAGGCGATGAGCTTCACAAAGCGGTCATTCAGCATGATGCCCGCGGTCTCGTCCAAAATGGAGGTATGGGGGTTCCCGATAATATCGGAGGAGACGATCTGGTCCCGGGTATAGGACAGGATCCCCTTCATGGGGCCGGCAGCCGCCTGATGGACCGCCTCGCAGATCTCCTCATAGGTGGTGGAGGTACACAGGCGGGCGGTCAGATCCACCACGGATACGTCGTTGGTGGGGATGCGGAAGGACATCCCGGTCATCTTCCCCTTCAGCTCCGGCATGACCAGCCCCACCGCCTTGGCCGCGCCGGTGGAGGATGGAATGATGTTCCCGATCACAGAGCGGCCCGTCCGCCAGTCCCGGCCGGCCCGGGCATCCACCGCCTTCTGCTTGGCCGTGGAGGCATGGATGGTGGACATGAGGGCCTCTTCGATCCCGAAGTTGTCCTGGATGACCTTGGTCAGTGGGGCCAGGCAGTTGGTGGTGCAGGAGGCATTGGACACCACGTTCATATCAGGGGTATAGGTCTCGTGGTTGACGCCCATGACGAAGGTGGGAGTCACATCATCCTTGGCTGGGGCAGTGATGACCACCTTTTTCGCTCCGCCCTTTAAGTGCAAAGAGCCCAGCTCCTGAGTGTTGAACGCGCCTGTGGACTCAATAATGTACTCGGCTCCGCAGTCAGACCAGGGGATCTCCCCCGCGTCGCTCTGGCTGAACACACAGATCTTATGCCCATTGACGATCAGGTTCTCCCCGTCGTGCTCCACCGTCCCATGGAACGTACGAAACACCGAATCATATTTGACCATATATTCCATATAGTCCAGATCCGCTTTTCTCAGGTTGATGCCCCGAAGCTCAAATTTTTCTCCCCGCTCCAGCATGATCCGGAGCGCGATGCGCCCGATCCGACCAAACCCATTAATACCAACCGGAATACCCATGACACACTGACCTCCATTTTAATTTTGATTTCGATGCTCTTTTTCACCTATTAGTCTTTTCTTAATTATATATCATATTTATTTTTTGTCCATACCTCTTCCATTTTTCTTTCGAAATTCATAGCTCAACTTATTTTGATTCATTTTTTAACTTTAGTTAATTCTTATGTGTTATTTTTATATATCAATCATAATCCTAATTATTCCATTTCTGGCTCCTGCATCCTTTCCAACCGAATATACGACAGGAGCGCCCCTCCGGCCTTTCTGTCCGGCCAGATGGGCGCTCCCGCTGTTCTTCTTCAAAAGGTTTGGGCCACTCGCCCCGCGCTATTTGTTCCCCTCCAGAGAGCGGGGCCCAAAGCCGTGGGGCAGGAGCTCCTCCAGAGCGGCGGCCTGGAAGTCTCCGTCCCCCCTGGCAGCCAGCACCCGCAGCCCGGGCGCAAACTCGTACAGCATCTGCCTGCAGCTTCCGCAGGGCCAGCAGTAGTCCCCGCCCCGCCCCGCGATGGCAATGGTGGTCCAGTCGTCCCGGTGGCCCTCGCTGACCGCCTTCAGCAGGGCGGTACGCTCGGCACAGATCGTGGAGCCAAAGGCGGCGTTCTCCACATTGCAGCCGGTAAATACAGTGCCGTCCCGGCACAGCAGAGCGGCTCCCACAGGAAAGCGGGAATAGGGTGCATAAGAAAATCGATGCATGGAAAACGCGCGTGCTACCAGCTCCTGGTCTGTCATATATGCTTCCTCCTGATCGTCGGCCCGGATCTCACTCCGGACGCGTTGTTTCCTCTATTATATCCCGCACGGCCCTTTCGGACAAGGTCAACCGTACAGCTTGACTCCGCTTTCCCAGATTCGTCTGTGCATTTCTTACAAAATCAGTGCAAATATATTTTGTATTGAACGCAAAAACACCGTGTCAAAAAACACAAGATATAGTGGACAAGCCAGCCAAGGTGTGCTATAATCAGGTCCCGAAGCACCATTCGGCCTCTGGCCGTTTTCTCATAGAGCGGCGCGGACGCGCCCGGATCTTAACAGGAGAGGAGCCCCCAAATGAAAGTCATCAAGCGCGACGGTTCTATCGTCGATTACGACCGCAGCAAGATCAGTACCGCCATTCAAAAGGCCAACGACGAGGTCCCAGAGGAGGACCGCCTCAGTCAGGACCGCATCGACGCCATCATTGACCGCATTGAAGAACTGAAGCGCCCCCGGATTCTGGTGGAGGACATCCAGGACCTGGTGGAGCAGGGACTGGTTGCGGAAAACAAGTTCCATCTGGCCAAGACCTACATCATCTACCGCTATAACCGGGCCCTGGTGCGCAAAGCCAACACCACCGACGAGTCCATCCTCTCCCTGCTCCGCAACGAAAATAAGGAGCTGGCCGAGGAAAACTCCAACAAGAACACCATGATCGCCGCCACCCAGCGGGACTATATCGCCGGTGAGGTGAGCCGGGACCTGACCCGGCGCATCCTGCTGCCCGAGTACATCTCCAAGGCCCACGACGAGGGCGCCATTCACTTCCACGACGCGGACTACTTCGTTCAGCCCATCTTCAACTGCTGCCTGATCAACATCGGAGACATGCTGGACAACGGCACTGTGATGAACGGCAAGCTCATTGAGAGCCCCAAGAGTTTTCAGGTGGCCTGCACCGTTACCACACAGATCATCGCCTGCGTGGCCTCCAACCAGTACGGCGGTCAGAGCGTGGACATGAGCCATCTGGGCAAATACCTGCGCCGCAGCCGGGAGAAGTTCCGCAAGCACATCTTCTACGAGTGCGCCGGTCAGGTGGACGAGGCCACCCTGGAACGGCTGGTGAATGACCGGGTCCGGGACGAACTGAAGTCCGGCGTCCAGACCATCCAGTACCAGATCAACACCCTGATGACCACCAATGGCCAGTCCCCCTTCGTCACCCTGTTCCTCAACCTGCGGGAGGACGACCCCTACCTGGAGGAGAATGCCCTCATCGTGGAGGAGGTCCTCCGTCAGCGCCTGGAGGGCATCAAGAACGAGGCGGGCGTCTACATCACCCCCGCCTTCCCCAAGCTGGTCTATGTGCTGGACGAGCACAACTGCCTGAAAGGCGGGAAGTACGACTACATCACCGAACTTGCAGTGCGCTGCTCTGCCAAGCGGATGTATCCAGACTATATCTCCGCCAAAAAGATGAAGGAGAATTACGAAGGCAACGTGTTCTCCCCCATGGGCTGCCGCTCCTTCCTGTCCCCCTGGAAAGATGCGAATGGAAACTACCAGTTCGAGGGGCGCTTCAACCAGGGCGTGGTCTCCCTCAATCTGCCTCAGATCGGTATTCTCTCCAAGGGTGACGAGGACGCCTTCTGGAAGCTGCTGGACCAGCGGCTCCAGCTGTGCTTCGAGGCCCTGATGTGCCGGCACAACGCACTGAAAAACGTCCACTCCGACTCCTCCCCCATCCACTGGCAGTACGGCGCCATCGCCCGCCTGCCCAAGGGCGCGCCCATCGAGCCCCTGCTGTACGGCGGCTACTCCTCCATCTCCCTGGGCTACATTGGCCTGTATGAGGTCACCAAGCTGATGAAGGGGGTCTCCCACACCGATCCCCAGGGACAGGACTTCGCCCTTCGGGTGATGGACCGCCTGCGGAAGGCCTGCGACGACTGGAAGAAGGAGACCAACATCGGCTTCGCCCTGTATGGCACCCCCGCCGAGTCCCTGTGCTACCGCTTCGCACGCATCGACAAGGAGCGCTTCGGCACCATCCCCGACGTCACCGACAAGGGCTACTACACCAACAGCTACCATGTGGACGTGCGGGAGCACATCGACGCCTTTGACAAATTCACCTTCGAGAGCCAGTTCCAGAAGATCTCCACCGGCGGCTGCATCTCCTATGTGGAGATCCCCAATATGCGCCACAATCTGGAGGCCCTGAAGGAGGTCGTCCGCTTCATCTATGACAACATCCAGTACGCCGAATTCAACACCAAGAGCGACTACTGCCAGGTGTGCGGCTATGACGGAGAAATCATCATCAACGATGACAACCAGTGGGAGTGCCCCGCCTGCCACAACAAGGACCAGACCAAGATGAACGTCACCCGGCGCACCTGCGGCTATCTGGGTGAAAATTACTGGAACGTAGGAAAGACCAAGGAGATCAAGTCCCGGGTCCTGCACCTCTAAGTCAATTAGGAATGAGGAGTTAGGAACGAGGAATTGGAGTGTCCGGCTCTGCCGGACACTCCAAGTTTGTCGAAAAGCCCGACTGCAAGGAGTTCCATCGTCCGCACTGCGGCCGCCGCGAAGCGGCGGCACTTAACGCGGGGATAGCGACGGAACAGAATCAGATCCCATCATTTTTGTGGGCGCAGGGTGAATCGCCCCGAAGGGGCAAGAGAGGGACCTCTGTGGGATATATAACACTTTTCGCGCAAGATGGGCCGACTTTTTCGTAAGGATACAAGGTCATCTTGCGTGCTTGCTTTTTCGACGCTCCAGCCCACGGGCCTGTACTCCTAATTCCTAACTCCTAATTCCTAATTTAAAAAACCGGGGGTTTTTCCATGAACTACGCTGACATCCGTCCCATCGATGTGGCCAACGGGCCGGGCATCCGGGTTTCCCTGTTTGTCTCCGGCTGCACCCACGCCTGCCCGGAGTGCTTCAACCCGGAGGCCTGGGACTTCTCCTACGGCCAGCCCTTCACCCAGGCCGAGGCCGGTCAGATCCTCCAGGCGCTGGAAAAGCCCTATATCAAAGGTCTCTCCCTCCTGGGGGGCGAGCCCTTCCACCCCGCCAACCAGACCGCCGTGCTGGATCTTGTGCGTCAGGTGCGGGCCAGATTCCCGGAAAAGGACGTCTGGTGCTACTCCGGCTATCTGTTTGAGGACCTGGCCGCCGGCCGCGTGGGGGAGCACAGCCGGGAACTGCTGGAGCAGCTGGATGTTCTGGTAGACGGTCCTTTTGTGGTTGGGCTGAAAAACCTTGGGCTGCGGTTCCGGGGGTCCTGCAACCAGCGCATCCTGGCCGTGGGTCCCTCCCTGGCCCAGGGCGCTCCCGTCTTGTGGGACGAAGGCTCTGTGGAGTAACTGCAACAAAAAACCAAACAAAAAAAAGACCGCTCACGCGGTCTTTTTTCATGCCCTGTGGGCCGGTTTTCACTTGGGAAAGCTGATGCGGATCGAGGTCCCCCGGTCCACCTGACTATTCAGGTAGATCTGTGCGTTGTGGAGCAGTGCGCCATGCTTGACGATGGACAGCCCCAGCCCCGTGCCGCCAATCTCCTTGGAGTGGCTCTTGTCCACCCGGTAAAAGCGCTCAAACACCCGGCTCTGGTCCTCCGGAGGAATCCCGATGCCCGTGTCCGCCACAGTTACCTCCGGGCCTTCCGCGCCCTGTCCCACTGTGAGAGTCACACGGCCGCCGGTCCGGTTATACTTGATGGCGTTTTCGCACAGGTTATAGATCATTTCGTCCAGCACCCGGCGGACGCCCTGCACCTGGACCGGCGCGCCACAGACTTCTACTGAGACCCCTGCGCTCCGGGCCGCCGGTTCCAGCCGGCGGGCCACCTCCTGAGACAGGGCCAGCAGCTCCACCGGCTCCCGCTCCAGGCTCTCCGCCCCCTCGTCCAGCTGGGACAGACGGAGGATGTCCTCCACCAGGGCGATCAGCCGCCGGGCCTCCTGATAGATGTCCCCGGCAAAGTCCCGGATATCCTCCGGCTTCACCATCCCCCCCTGCATGATCTCCGCGATCCCGGAGATGGCGGTGAGGGGCGTTTTCAGTTCATGGGAAACATTGGCGGTGAACTCCCGCCGCAGTTCCTCCCGCTTCTCCTGCTCGGTGACGTCCATCAGCACCAGGACCGCTCCCGCCGGCTCCCCGTCCTTCCATACCGGGTCGGCCAGCAGCTGGCAGCACCGCCCATTCATCTGGAGCACCTGTCGGCTCCGGTGCCCCTCCAGTACCTCGTCCACCGCCTGACGGAAGTGCTCCTCCCGGTTAAGGAAGAGTGCGTTGACCTCTCCCACTGGCTCCTCCGCCCCCAGCAGGCGCAGCGCACCCGGGTTGTGGGACAGGACACGGCCCTGCCGGTCCAGAAGCAGGAAGCCCTCCGCCATGTTCTCTGTCAGAGCGGAAAACTCCGTCTGCTTCTGCTGGAGCTGCCCCATCTGCTGCTTGATGGTGTCATTCTGCCGCTTGATCCGGGTGAGGAGAGGCGCCAGCTCGTCATAGGCATCACAGTCCTCTGGATGTTCCAGATCCAGCTCGGCAATAGGCCGGATGATGCTCCGGGACAACCTTGAGGCCAGCACGACCGACAGCAGCAGGGCCAGGACCAGAATCACCAGAATGGGCTGCACCATGGACAGCAGCAGCAGCCATACCGTCCGCTGACTGCTGGCCAGGCGGATCACCGTGCCGTCCGACAGGCGGCGGGCGCTGTACAGGGTCTGCTCCGCCAGGGTGGAGGAGTAGCGGGTGGCGGCACCCAGACGGTTTTCCTGGGCCTCCCTGATTTCCTCCCGGTTGCCGTGGTTCTCCATGGCGGCGGAGTCTGTGGAACTGTCAAACAGCACTGTGCCGTCAGCAGCCACCCAGGTCACCCGGTTCTCTGAGTCCAGGCCATCCAGATAGTTCAGCCCCTCCAGCTCCACGCCCCGGGCCACCAGCCAGGTCTCCGTCCCCAGCGCCTCCATCATCTGGTCGCTGAAATATTGATAGAGCACCCCCATGAACAGGATGATGGACAGGGCCATCACTGAAACAGCCACCGCCATGGAGTTGCGAAACAGCTTTGCGGTCATATTCCCTTCCCTCATTCTCCGCGGACACTCTCTGTCCGGGTGTCCGTGCTGACTTTATAGCCGACGCCGCGCACGGTCTCAATGCAGTCGCCGGAGCGCCCCAGCTTCTGGCGCAGCGTTCGGATGTGGACGTCCACCGTGCGGCTGGCCCCGTCAAACTCATAACCCCAGATGGTGTTGAGCAGCTGATCCCGGGTAAACACGGTCCCGGCCCGCTCCATCAGCAGACACAGGACCTGAAACTCCTTCAGCGTCAGGGTAACCTCCCGCTCCCCGTCCCGAACGATGTGCCGGGCGGGGTCCACAAACAAAGTGCCCAGGGAGTAGGTGCGGCTCTGTGGCTCCCGCTGCCCGCCGTGGCGCAGGGCGGCACGGATCCGGGCCATCAGCTCCATCATTCCAAAGGGCTTTGCCACGTAGTCATCCGCCCCCTCGTCCAGGCCCAGCACCTTGTCGTACTCCGTGCTCTTGGCGGTGAGCAGGATGACCGGCAGGGACCGGGAGGCCGGCAGGGAGCGCAGGCGCTTGAGCACCTGGAGCCCGTCCTCCTCCGGCAGCATAATGTCCAGCAGAAGCAGGTCCGGCGTCCGCCGCTCCAGCGCCTCCCAGAACTGGGAGGGACGCTCAAAGCCCTCCGCCTCCATCCCCTGGCTTTGGATGGTATAGACCACCAGCTTTCGGATGCTGGCGTCATCCTCTAAAATATAGATCACGTTGCTTCCACCTCTTGCGGCGGAGGCGGTCTTCGCCCGCCCTCCGCAGGATTTTTCAGTTCAGCGCGCTGTGTTGTCCGGTGAGAGAGTACTCCACCCACTCGGCGATGTTCACTGCGTGGTCCCCGATGCGCTCCAGATATTTTGCAATCATCAGCAGGTCGATACACACCTCACCGCTATCCCCCTGTCCCAGCAAGCGGACCAGTTCCTGCTTCACATCCAGAAAGAGCTGGTCCACCTCGTCATCCCTGCGGACCACGGCCTGGGCCAAGCTCAAGTTTTTCCGTACAAAGGAGTCTATGCTGTCGGTGACCATGACGATGGCGTTCCGGGCCATCTCAGCGATGGGCACCCGGCTGATCATGGGGCTGTGGGCGATGTCCAGGGTGATCTCCGCAATGTCCGCTGCCTGGTCGCCGATGCGCTCCATGTCGGAGATCATCTTCAGCGCGGCAGAGATGGCGCGCAGATCCCGAGCCACCGGCTGCTGCTGGAGCAGCAGCTTCATGCACAGGTTCTCGATGTCCCGCTCTTTTTGATCGATCTCCCGCTCGGCGGCGGCCGCGCTCTCCCGCAGGGCGTCATCTCCGTCCAGCAGGGCCTTGGTGGCGGCGGAGATGGCCTCCTCACACAGGGCCCCCATTTTGATCAGTTCCACATTCAGCTGCTCCAGCTGCTCATTGAATCTGTCCCGCATTATCCAAACCTCCCGGTGATGTAATCTTCTGTCTTTTTGTTCTGGGGCATGGAGAACATCTGCTCAGTGTCTCCGTACTCGATCAGCTCGCCCAGGAGGAAAAAGGCAGTCTTATCGGAGATGCGGGCGGCCTGCTGCATATTGTGAGTCACCATGATAATAGTATAATCCTTTTTTAGATCGGCGGCAAGGTCCTCGATCTTGGAGGTGGAGATGGGGTCCAGAGCGGAGGTGGACTCGTCCATCAGCAGCACATCGGGCTTCACCGCCAGGGCCCGGGCGATGCACAGCCGCTGCTGCTGGCCGCCGGACAGTCCCATCGCCGACTTCTTCAGCCGGTCCTTCACCTCGTCCCAGATGGCCGCCCCACGGAGGGACTCCTCCACCAGTTCGTCCAGCTTCACCTTGCTGCGGATCCCGTGGGTCCGGGGACCGTAGGCCACATTGTCATAGATGGACATGGGAAAGGGATTGGGCTTCTGGAACACCATGCCGATGCGGCGGCGCAGGTCGGTGACGTCCTGGCCGGGGGCATAGATGTCCTCTCCCCGGTAGAACAGGGAGCCGTCGATCTTCACCCCGGGGATCAGGTCGTTCATCCGGTTGATGGTCCGCAGGAAGGTGGACTTGCCGCAGCCGGAGGGCCCGATAAGGGCGGTGATCTGGTGCTCCGGGATCTGGATGCAGATGTCCTTGAGGGCGTGGTTCTCACCATAATATAAATTCAGCTGTCGGGCAGACAGGATGGTATTTTCCATTCAAATTGCTCCTTTGTCGGATCAGGGTCGGCCGGATGAGCCCGGCGCCTCTTACTTCTTCAGCCGCCGTCCCACAAGACCGGCGGCCAGGTTGATGATCAGGGTCAGGATCATCAGGATGGCGGCGATGGCAAAGGCGATCTCCGTCTCGCCCCGCTCGTTGGCATACAGATAGAGGGCCACCGTGAGGGTGGCGGAGGAGTTGTTCAGCGACTGGGCAAAGCTGTACAGCACGGTGCCGAAGCCCGCGGTGAACAGCAGGGCGGCGGACTCCCCCACGATCCGGCCCACGGCCAGGATGCAGCCGGTGACAATACCGTCCACTGCGTTGGGAAGCACCACGGTGCGGATCATGTGCCACTTCCCGGCACCCAGGCCCAGCGCACCCTCCCGGTAGCTCTGGGGGACGGTTTTCAGGGACTCCTGGGTGGTGCGGATGATAGTGGGCAGGATCATCACCACCAGGGTCAGGCCGCCGGCCAGGATGCCCGCCTTCAGTCCCATAAGCTGGAGGAATACCATCATGCCCACCAGGCCGTAGATGATGGAGGGGATGCCGGTGAGAGTCTCGGCGGCAAACTCGATGAGGCCGGCCAGCCGGCGGTTGGTGGCATACTCTGTCAGATAGATGGCCGCCCCCACCCCCAGGGGCAGGACGATGACCATAGAGACCAGGATGATGTACACGGTGCTGGCAATGTGGGGCAGGATTCCCACGGTGCCCCTGAGCACACTGCTCTGGGTGGACAGCAGCTCCCAGGTGATCCGGGGCAGGCCCCGGGCAAAGATGTAGCCGATGATAAACACCAGCAGGGCGCACACCAGGCCGCCGCACAGCCACAGCAAAGCCCGGAGCCCCCGGTCATAGATCCAGCGGCGGGCAGGCAGCTTCTTTTCCATTTCTCACCCCTCCTTCCGGTTTTTAATGCACACGTTGAGGATCACGTTGATGATCATGATGAACAGGAACAGCACCAGGCCCACGGAGTACAGGGCCTGCTGCCAGAGGGAGCCCACCGCGGCATAAGACATCTCGGAGGCAATGGCGGTGGTTAGGAAACGCACCGGGGCGAACAGGCTCTCGGGCATATTGGGTACGTTGCCGGACACCATAATAATGGCCATGGCCTCGCCGATGGCCCGTCCCACTCCCAGCACCACCGCCGTGGCCACGCCGGAGCGGGCCGCAGGGAGAGAGATGCGGAAAATGGTCTCGATGTGGGTGGCGCCCAGGGCCAGGCTGGCCTCCTCATACTCCCGGGGGACCGCCTGCAGGGCGGTCTCCGCCACGTTGATGATGGAGGGCAGGATCATCACCGCCAGGACCACGATAGCGGCCAGCAGGGTGGCCCCGGAGGCCAGCTGGAAGGTCCTTTGGATGGCGGGGACCAGCACGATCATGCCCACCAGGCCATAGACGATAGAGGGGATCCCCGCCAGCAGCTCCACGGCGGTGCGGATCACCCGGGCCGCCTTGGGAGGGGCCACCTTCGCCAGAAACATGGCCGTCAGGATGCCCACAGGCACACCTACCAGGACAGCCCCGGCAGTGCCCGCCACTGAGGTGAGGATGAATGGCAGGATCCCGAACTGACCCTGCTTCCCCGCCCACTCCGTGCCAAACAAAAAGTCGGTGATCCCAATTTCCAGCACGGCGGGCAGCCCTGCAACGATCAGGTAGATGCAGATAAACAGCACACAGCCCACCGCCACACAGCCGCACAGCAGGAAAAGCAGCTTCACTCCAAACTCCAGGGTGTCCCGCCTCCGTTTGGAGCCCCGCCCTGCCGGCCGGCTGGGGTGGGTGGTCATTGCGCCGTCGGCCACAGCCGCCAAGATGTCACGTTTCATAAAAGTTCCTCTCTCTCATCGTGGAGACAGCCCCCGCCCGGAACGGGCGGAGGCGTTTTCACTGTTCTCCGGTCTCAGGCCAGGGGCACCGCGCCCGCCTGACGGATCAGGTCGGCGGCGTCCGCGGAGACAGCCCAGTCAAAGAAGGCCTGGGCGGCGGGGTTGAGGGCCTCGCTCTCGCGGGTCACCATCACAAAGGGGCGCTGGATCTGGTAGGAGCCGTCCAGAACGGTCTCCTCCGTGCAGGGCACGCCGCCCACAGTGATGGCCTTGATGCCCTCCTTGCCCTCCACGGCGGACAGAGAGGCATAGCCGATGGCCTGGGGGTTGTTCTTCACCGCCTCGATGACCGCGCCGGTGGAGGTCAGCTCCTGGGAGAGGACACAGGCGCCCTCGGTGCCGGTGATGGACTCAAAGCCGTCCCGGGTTCCAGAGCCCCCCTCGCGGCCGATGCAGGCAATGGTGCCGGCGTCTCCGCCCAGCTCAGACCAGTCGGCGATCTCGCCGGTGAACACCTGGGCGATCTGCTCCACAGTCAGGTCCTCCACCTTGGAGTCGGCGTTGACGATGACCGCGATGCCGTCCAGCGCCACGTTGGTGCCCTTCAGGCCGGCGGCGGTCTCCTCATCCTTCAGAGCCCGGGAGGCCAGGCCGATATCGGCGGTACCGTTTTTGGCGGCCTCAATACCAGTTCCGGAGCCAGTGGGGTCATAGGACGCCTTCACGCCCGGGTTGTCGATCATAAACTGCTCCTCCAGGATCTGGATCACCTTCTCCATAGAGGTGGAGCCGTTGGCCGTGATGGTGCCGCTCAGCTCGGTCGTCTCCTGCTGAGCAGGGGCATTGCTTTGAGTACCGGAGTCGCTGCTCCCGCTGTTGGAAGAGCCGCAGCCGGCCAGCAGGCCGAAGGCAAGGACCATGGACAGCCCAAGGCAGGTAAACTTTTTCATGTTCATCATTCTCCTTTTTGTGAACAGTAATTTGTTTGTCTGTTTGACGTACAAGCGCAGTATAAAAAACAAATGTAAAATGGGCAACCGACGTTCTGTTAAATCTGTGTAAAATCGCAGTTTTTTCAGCGTTTCCCGCATTTTTCTCCCCAAAATCTCCCGTTAACCGGACCACGATGTAAAAAGCGCCCAGGATCCAGGATCCCAGGCGCTCCAGCTGATCAAAAATTTTCCATCGCAGGAATACTCACAGAATTTCGCTGCTGGCAAGCGGCGAAACCAAATCAAAATACACCTTTCCAGGGCTGTACACCTCAGAAATAACACTTCTCAGGGCAGAAGGGACGTCCACTTTAGAAAAATTGAGACCCTACTGTCTAGCAGCTTGCTGTCGGAACAGGTCGTCAGACCTGTTCCGACAGGCCGAAACAAGTGGCAAAGCCAATTGTTCAATCGTCTCGCCCCCGCCGCGTCAGGTGCGCCGGTCCGTCGTGTCCCGGAAGAGCAGAGAGATACACCATACCGCTGACAGGCCTACGACTGTATAAATGATCCGGCTGATCAGGCTGGCCGAACCGCCACAGGCAAAGGCCACCAAATCGAACTGAAACAGCCCGATACAGCCCCAGTTCAGCCCGCCGACGATCAGCAGCGCCAGAGCGATCTTATCCATCACCACAGCTTCTTACCTCCTCCCGATTGTGTTTCAGAGGTATTCTGCCCCATCCGGCAAAAAAACATACCAAAAGAAAGCATCCAGGGCTGCTGCACACCCTTGACCATTCCAAAAAACTGCGCCGTTCAGATTGCCGGAAGGCCTTGACAGACGATCTGTTCCGTGATAGGATAATAAACAATTCAACAGAATACAGGATAGAGGCGCGGTGTTCATGCGTACCGCGGAGCAAGGCCAGGCAGCCGCTCCGCAGGAGAGGGAACACCGCCGAAGGTACCTCCGCCTGCCTGGGCGGAGCTCCTGGGCCGTGGGAGAATATCTCTCGGACTGTCACAAATTGTGGAGCGCTATCCAGAGGTCTTCTCCCTGCGGACTTCCGTGTGGAGAAGGCATCCGGCTTTGCCATGGGCGCGTCTGCGCTCATGGTTTTTTGTTTGCGCGAAATTGGGCTGTGCGGGCCCAAGCTGTAAAATGGAGGGAAACAAAATGAGAAAGAGAAGAAACTGGCTGCCCCTGCTGGCAGTACTGGTCATGGCCGTTCTGGCCATGACCACGGGCGCTTTCGCGGCGGGGGAGGAGGCTGCGGAGTATGTCAGCCCGTTCCACGCCACCGCCTGGTCCCTGCTGCCCCCGGTGATCGCCATCGGCCTGGCCCTGATCACCAAGGAGGTCTACTCCTCCCTGTTCATCGGCATCCTGACCGGCGGCCTGCTCTATTCCGGCTTCCAGTTCGAGGGAACCGTGCTCCATGTGTTCCAGGACGGGGTCGTCTCTGTGCTGTCTGACAGCTACAATGTGGGCATCCTGATCTTCCTGGTCATCCTGGGCGCTATGGTCTGCCTGATGAACAAGGCCGGCGGTTCTGCCGCCTTCGGCCGCTGGGCCGCCCAGAACATCAAAAGCCGGGTGGGGGCACAGCTGGCCTCCATCGTGCTGGGCGTGCTGATCTTCATCGACGACTACTTCAACTGTCTCACTGTGGGCTCTGTGATGCGCCCCATCACCGATAAGCACAATGTCTCCCGTGTGAAGCTGGCCTACCTCATTGACGCCACCGCCGCCCCAGTGTGCATCATCGCCCCCATCAGTTCCTGGGCCGCCGCGGTGTCCAGCTATGTGCCTGACGGCCAGGGCCTGTCCATCTTTATCAAGGCGATCCCCTTTAACTTCTACGCCCTGTTCACCATTGTGATGATGATCTCTATGGTGGTGATGAAGGTGGAGTTCGGCCCCATGCTCAGGTACGAGCGCAACGCCGTCCAGACGGGGGACCTGTTCTCCGGCTCCAACCCCTATGCCGGTCTGATCGAGGAGGACTCCGAGGACAGCCGTGGCACAGTGATTGATCTGGTGCTTCCCATCCTCGTCCTGGTGGGCGCCTGCGTCATCGGGATGCTGTACTCCGGCTCCTTCTTCGACCCCGCCAGCGCCAGCCACATGAACATCGCCTCCGCCTTCTCCAGCTCCGACGCCTCCGTCGGCCTGATGCTGGGCTCCTCCTTCGGCCTGCTGTTCACCCTGGTGTTCTATGGGCTGCGCCGGGCCATGAGCTTCAAGCAGATGATGGAGTGCATCCCCGAGGGCTTCAAAGCCATGGTCCCCGCCATCATGATCCTCACCTTTGCCTGGTCCCTGAAGGCCATGACCGACTCTCTGGGATCCACCGAGTTTGTAGAGGCCTTTGTCAAGACCTATGCTGAGAACTTTGCCTTCTTCCTGCCCGCCATCGTCTTTTTGATCGGCTGCTTCCTGGCCTTCGCCACCGGCACCTCCTGGGGCACCTTCGGCATCCTGATCCCCATCACCATGGCCATCTTCCCCCTGGAGGACCCTCTGGGCATCATCTGTATCTCCGCCTGCATGGCCGGCGCGGTGTGCGGTGACCACTGCTCCCCCATCTCCGATACCACCATCATGGCCTCTGCCGGTGCTCAGTGCGACCATGTGAACCATGTTGCCACCCAGCTGCCCTACGCCATCTCCTGCGCCGTCATCTCCTTCCTGTCCTATGTGGCGGCCGGCCTGCTGGTCCACTTCGGCGCCCCCGGCATCCTGGCGCTCCCCATTGGCATCGTGATGATGCTGGTCTTCCTGACCTTCCTGAAGGCCAAGGGGGACAAGGTGAACTGATCGTTCCCTCCTCAAAATGCAAAGGGCCTGTTGCAAAATAGGTCTGTAAACAGGTAGAGTGGGCAGCCCCCAGAGGGCTGCCAACTCTACCTCAGCTTGTCAAAGAACGCCAGTTCTCAAAACACGAGGACTGGCGTTTTATCATTAAACGGGGCAAAAATCATGATATAGGAAGCAAAATTAGAAGCATTCCACTTCCCAATAGCAATCTTTTTGAGATTCATGGCAGCATATTTAAGCCTCACCCAAGCAGAAACCCGGGCCAGACCTCGGTGGTGCGTATACCGCATGGCGTGCTTTTCTTTTGCATCAGCAAAAACACGCTCTATGGTCTCTTTTCTCATGGCACAGAGTTCCTTGCCACGTTCGGTTTTTCTCAAATGTTCGACCAAATCGAGATATTCCTGCCAGATATGAGTTGTGAGTATCCGCTGTCCGCTCTCATTTGCGCCACAAACAGTTCTGCAGGGACAGTCTTTGCAGATTTTGGGTGAACTGCGGTAAGTCCGTTTCCCTTCTTTGCTTGTGGTCGTATGCCGCAGTTCATGTCCTCTGGGACAGGTAAAACTGTCTGTTGCTGCATCATAAGTAAAATCCCAAGGCTTAAATTTATCTTTCTTTCCCTTGTATCGGGTATAGGGAAGGATGGGAATTCTGCTGTGTTCCAGAACTTTCTTTGCAATCCAAGGTGTTTTGTATCCGACATCCATCGTTACAAACTTAACTTCGGGAAAACTGTTCGTTACCTGGTCGTATACTGCGTCCCATGCAGCACTATCGCTTACATTTCCAGCGGTTACCTCAACACCCAACACAAAGCCGTGCTTATCACAGGCAGTATGTGCTTCGTACGCAAACTGCCGCTCATGTGCCCCTTTTACAAACATTCCGCAGTCCGGGTCGGTTTTGGACACCGTTTTCTCAACCGTTCCTCCTCCGGAACTTCCCTTATTTTCGTCATCATCGTCATCGTTGACTTTCTTACCCAGTTTTTCTCGTTCCTCGGATACCTCTTTGCGAAGTTGTTCCTCGTACACCTTCGCGGCCTTGGCGACCTGTTCCTTCTGGAACTTCTTTTTATTCGCAGATGCTTTAATATGTGTTCCGTCGATAAAAATCATGCTTGGGTCTACCATCCGGTTGTTCAGTGCTTTGTTCAAAATATGTGCAAAAATTTCTTCACGCAAATTGCAAGTGCAAGTTGGACACCTGCACGGTAGAACTTAGTGAATCAGAGTGACGGTCAGGATGGAAGCCGCTGGCTTCCGTCCTGGGCGATGCTGCCGCAGCCTTCGGCTGCGTAAACAGAGTCGAGGAACTCGTCAAACAGTTCCTCCGGGGTGCGGTAGCCAAGCTTCTTGCGAGGCCGTCCGTTCAATTCATCAGCTGCAGCCAAGATATACTCAGCAGAGAAAGCCTCAATGGACACGCCCTTCGGAACAAAGGTTCGAAACAGCCCGTTGTGGCGTTCGTTTTGGGGACGTTCCCATGAGGTGTAGGGATGCGCAAAGTAGACTGCACAGCCCCAGTTCTCGACCTGACTGAACGCAGAGAACTCCGAGCCGTTGTCCACGGTAATGGTCTTGAAGACCTGTGAGAACTTGTCTCCGAATTCTCCCCTGAGTGACTGCATGGCGTTCAGAACGGAGTCTGCATCCTTGCCGGGAATCCGGATGGCAATATAGTTCTCCGTTTTCTTCTCCAACAGGGAAAGGACAACAGCCTCTTTACCGCCCCTCTTGCCGACCACGGTGTCACCTTCCCAATGACCTTCCTCGATGCGCAGAGCTGCGATCTCAGGCCTCTGAGAAATGTCTGTGCCGAAGCTCTTCTTGTGTTCACGGGGCTTGGAGTCCTTGTGCTGCTTGCGTTTCATGGTTTCGGGCAGTTCTGTCACAGACAAGTCAAGGCTGCCTGCCCAGACCTCATTGTAAAGCGTGTGGGTGCAGACCATCTCCTCTGCTGAAAACAGCCTGTGCAGACGAGCATAGCCGACGCAGGCATCCAAAGACCACTTGTGTTCTTTGACCTGTTCAATTATCCAGCGAATGAAGCGAGTGCAGTGACAGATTCGGTGTGGTTTCCGAGAACGCTTTCTGTTCGCCTTGTAGACCGCTTCTCCACGCCTTGCCGAGTATCCGGGTTTCCTGCCCTTGCTGCTCTTTCGGGGCGGTGTGCCGCGCTTTAGCTCGTTCCCAACGGTGGTTGGTGAACATCCGATTGCTCTGGCAATGGCTCTGTTCGTGTAGCCGGCGTTCTTGAGATGCTGGATTGCGCCTCGTTCCTCTCGCTGTAAGTGCTGTCCCTTCTTGCGTTCTACCGATTCTGTGATATAATCTTGGCAGTCCATAGTGATTGCCCTCCCTTGGAAGAAGTTGTGTGCAAACTTCATTCTACCATGTGGGGAAAATCACTATGGATTTTTTCTTAGGTGTCCAACTTCATTTTACAATCGACCAAAAATTTCTTCACTCAGCTCCGGGGGAAAGCGTTTGCAAAAGGCATAACTTACCGTTGCAAAGTGAGGAATCTCTTCCAGCAAGCTATATCCGAGAAACCAACGGTATGCTACGTTTACTTGTATATCCCGGTACGTCTGACGTAAGGACGCGATCCCAAACAAATGCTGAATTAGAACCATCTTGATCAACACTACAGGATCCGTTCCTGGACGCCCGTTGTCTGCGCAATAATATGGACTTAACCGCTCATATAGCCAGTCATAATCCATGACTCTTTCTACTTTTCGGAGCAGATGGTCTGGGAGGACTAATGCATCCACATCCACCATCACTACATCTTTTCGGGAATCCTTTTTCCAGTTCTCCATATTCAATCCCACTTTTCTCTATTATACCAGAAGAACTCCGCCGCTGGCGAGGTTCTTTGACAAGCTGAGGGCGCAAGTGATTGGATAATCACTTGCGCCCTCTTGGGGCAACTTATGATGTTTTGTGTCTCTCCACCCATAAGCGGCGGAGAACAATCAAAAGGGATGTTTTCCCATCGGCTCTCTCTTTCACCGCTATGGGAGACGAGTAAGGTAGCTGGAGCTACATTTCTTGCTACCCACTCACGGTATCCATTGTCATATTTTTAAAATTCTCCATATCCTTACCAACTACCGAGGGTCCCTTTATCAACCAACGCATTTTTTGTGTAAGCCAATCCAACTACCAGCAAGCCAATCTCAGCCTCATCAAAGATTGCGATATATAGCATTCGCTTGCTTTTTCATAGCAGCACATATTTATTACATACAGTGGATCCACGATACAATTTCTCAGCATTTTTATAGTTCAGGCTTTTCCTCGACACTGCTTTACTCTGAAGCCACCTATAACCTACCTGCAGGAGCCTAGGCAATATTACTTGGTATTGGAGTTCATTCGCCGTATTCTTTCATAATGCGTAGTTTGTAGTTTTTAGTGAAAAAGATCCATACAACCTTATAAGAATGAAGGAGAAATTCCAAAATCAACTCAGCGTTGGATACGGCCGGAACCGTCGCCGCCGGCCAGCTTCTCCACCTCGGAGACGGTGACCATGTTGTAGTCGCCCTCGATGGTGTGCTTCAGAGCGGAGGCGGCCACGGCGAACTCCACAGCCTCCTGGGTGCTCTTGCCGCTGAGCAGGGAGTAGATCAGACCGCCGCCGAAGCTGTCGCCGCCGCCCACGCGGTCGATGATGCGCAGCTCGTACTTCTTGGAGAAGCAGTACTCGTTGGAAGCGGTGTCATACAGCATGGCGCTCCAGCCGTTGTCGGAGGCGGAGTGGGACTCGCGCAGGGTGATGGCCACTTTCTCGAAGCCGAACTTATCCGCCAGCTGCTTGGCCACGGACTTGTAGCCCTCGTGGTTGATCTCGCCGGCGTAGATGTCGGTGGCCTCAGCCTCAATGCCGAACACGTCCTTGGCGTCCTCCTCGTTGGAGATGCACACGTCTACATACTGGCACAGGTCGGTCATGGCCTCCCGGGCCTGCTGGCGGGTCCACAGCTTGCCGCGGTAGTTCAGGTCGCAGGAGATCTTGACCCCGTGGGCCTTGGCGGCCTTACAGGCCTCCCGGCAGATGTCCACCACATTGGGACCCAGGGCCGGAGTGATGCCGGTGAAGTGGAACCAGTCGACCCCGTTAAAGATCTTGTCCCAATCGAAGTCGGCGGTGGAGGCCTCCTGAATGGCGGAGTGAGCGCGGTCATAGATGCACACGGAGCCACGCTGAGAGGCGCCCTTCTCATTGAAGTAGATGCCCACACGGTCGCCGCCCCGGACGATCATGGAGGTGTCCACGCCGTAGCGGCGCAGGGAGTTCACCGCCGCCTGGCCGATGGCGTGGGCGGGCAGCTTGGTGACGTAGGCGGCGTCCAGGCCGTAGTTGGCCAGGGAGACGGCTACATTGGCCTCACCGCCGCCGAAGGAGAACTCCAGGTGATCGGCCTGGACGAAGCGCTCGTAGTTGTAGGGCTGGAGCCGGATCATCAGCTCGCCGAAGGTAACGACTTTTGCCATGATTTGATTCCTCCTGAATGAATATGGGTGTAGGGAAGGCGCACGGCGCGCCGGCCGATCATTTCTGCACCAGATGCAGGGCGAAGCCGCCCAGCTCCTCCTGGAGATAGATGGCCTTGGTGCGGCCCTTGGCGTCGGTCTTGCGGCTGGACTCGTCAAACTTCACGCCCTGAAGGCCCAGGTGGTAGATGGCGCGGTCCACATTGTTGGTGCGGATGGCGATGTGGCCGTGGGCGCCGCGGCCGGGGGCCTTGTTGCACTCCACAGCGGAGCCGGCGAAGTCGGAGGAGTTGCCGGCCTTGTACTCAAAGCCGAAGATGGCACACAGGGCCTTGGCGGTCTGCTCCGCCTGGCCGGCGTCCTGGCAGTTGATGCCCACATGACCCAGCTCAAAGCCAAGCATGGTCTTGACGGCGTCCTTGCAGATGCGGGTGATCTCGTCCCACTTCTCGCCCTCGATCAGGTCCTTCTTCACCATCCAGGTGCCGCCGCAGGCGAAGATGCGGTCATAGCCCAGGTAGTCCATCAGGTTCTTGGTGTTCACGCCGCCGGTGGGCATGAAGTTCAGCTTGGGGAACACGGGGGCCAGGGCCTTGATGCCATTGACACCGCCGGACTGCTCGGCGGGGAAGAACTTCACATACTCCAGGCCGGCGTTGGCGGCGCGGGTCATGTCGGAGGCGTTGACACAGCCGGGGAGGACCAGCACGCCCTTCTCCTGGCAGTGGGCCACCAGGGCCTCGTTATAGCCGGGGGAGACGATGAACTTGGCGCCTGCGGCCAGGGCGCGGTCGCACTGCTCCAGGTTGAGCACAGTGCCGGCACCCACCAGCACCTCGGGGACTTCGGCGGCGATGCGGCGGATGGCCTCCTCACCGGCGGCGGTGCGGAAGGTGACCTCGGCGGCGGGCAGGTCGCCTTTTACCAAGGCGCAGGCCAGGGGCACGGCTTTGTCCGCGTCGTCAATGGCGATGACGGGGATGATGCCAATTTTAAATATTTGTTCTGAGATCTGCACCATATTTAACGTCTCCTTTTTGATGTTTCTAAACATGAAATCTATCACAAATTACAATATACAGGTAAAGCGATCAACTTTTGGTGGTCGGTTTTCCTGATACCAGGGCCGCACGTCGAGGCCAGTTGATTTTGCAGACAAAAAACTGGCACAGGACACCTCGCAGCATAAGATCCGCAACCATGGCAATCCAGATGGCGGCAAGGCCCAAACCGCACCGAACAAGGAGTATGGGACCAAGCGGCAGCCGTACTGCCCACACCCCCACCAGCACGATAAGAAATGGCGTGCGGCTGTCCCCAGCCCCTCGAAGCACACCGCCTAGAACAATAGAAAGGCCGTACAGGGGTTCCGAAACGGCAACAATGCGCAGCATATCGGCAGCCAGAGCAATCACCTCTGGATCAGAGGAGAAGCGTCCGGCCAAGGGCTCTGCGCAGAAAAACAGGAATATCCCGGCCAGGAGTCCGGAGCACATCCCAATTCGTCCGGAGAGCACTCCATATCTTCGGGCCAACACCGGTTGATTGCCGCCAATCGCCTGCCCCACTGCCGCGGTGGCCGCAAAGGAGCCCCCCTGCGCTGGCAAGTAGCTGATCGCCTCTGCCGTTACCGCAACGTGGTTGGCTGCCAGAGCAATATTCCCCAAACCGGCAACCATGTGGGTTACAATCAGCTGTCCGCAGCTGAAGCAGGCCCGCTCCAAAAACACAGGAATCCCCAGTGCCAGTGCCCGCCGTACCACAGACTTTTGGGGACGAAACAACACAACCGCTGTCATCTGCAACGGTCCTTTCCGCAGCGCCATAAACAGCGCCATAGAAATTCCCATGAGCCCTCCCGACAAGGCAGTCCCTATGGCTGCCCCGGTCACGCCAAGCCCAGCCCCCCAGATGGACAAGGAGCAACCCAGAATGACGACCTGCCTTGATGGAAATATTAGCAAATAATTCAAGCAGACATTAAGAAGGTTGGTCCCAGCATTAAACAGCAGAGGCGTTCTGGTATCCCCCGAACATCGGAGCACGGCAGACAGCACAGCCAGCAGAGCTTGCAGCGGCAGGCCCATGGCATAAAACCAAAGGTAGGCTCTGGCATTCGACAAAATCGTTGGTTCACCTCCCAGCCACAGAGGAATAAACCAAGACAAAGGGAGCATGCAAACAGCTGCCCCCGTCCCCATCAGCAGAGCACCGCTGGCTGCTTGATGCACCGCAGTTCTGGCACGGAACAAATCCTGCCCCCCAGCGCGTGGGCGACCTGCACGGAATAACCAACTCCTGCAGCAGCAAACAGTCCCATTAAAAGAAAGCACACCGCGGCAGTAAGCAGAAGCTGCTCTAAAATCGCTGGCCAGGACAGGCGGAGCAATGTAACAATGGGAACGGCGCTTTGGTTGAGCTGCGTGGAAGGTTCACACATGGTGTTGTCACCTCTGGGACCCGTGCTCCGCAAAGGGAAGCCGGGAAAGTGGGAACTGTACTGTACGGAATAAAAACCTGCTGCGTCAAGGGGCCCGGGGACATCTGCCCCGGGCCCCCGACAGGAGAGAAAGAAAGGAATGATCTCATAAAAATGCTTACAGTTTATCTTCCCGCATAAAGTGGGCATTGGTACCATTGATGGCAAAGAACTCTTCTGCGGCCCGCTCGCCGATGGTGTCTGGGTACTGGGGGATGGCGGCCAGATACTCTTTTTCATCTACATAGGTAAATGTACCGTCCTGCATAATCACCTTGCCGTCCACCGCAACCAGAGAAACCTCAGCCCCCCGGGCACTATAAACCAGGTTTGGTACCATATTGCGCATAGGATAGGTATATACCGGCAGCATGGAAGGACAGTTGAGATCAATGGCAATGAAATCAGCCCGCTTCCCCGACTCTAAAGAACCCACGGTATCGCCCAAGCCAACAGCCTTAGCCCCCTCAATGGTGGCCATACGCAGAGCCTTCCAAGCAGGCATGACCTCAGGATTCTGATACTTGATCTTGTTGAAGAGGCACACGTTTTTCATCTCATTGATGATATTATGGCAGTTGTTGCCGGGAGCCTGATCAGAACCCAAAGCCACCATACCACCCGCCTCCTGGAAGGCCACGCTGGGGCAGACAATTCCATCAATGATTCCAATAGAGCCGGGATTGACGATCATGGAGGCCCCGCGTTTGGCAATAAGGGCAGCCTCCTCATCTGTGCAGTCAGTGAGATGAACGGCAATGAGGGATTCATCCAAATAGCCCAGTTCATCCAAGAAGGCGGTGGGCCGCTTGCCATAACGCTGAACGATCTGATAGGTCTCTCGGTCCCCCTGCTGCACATGCATGTGGATTTTGGTTCCCCTGTCTTTGACCGCCTTTTGGATGCGCAGCAGCATCTCTGGGCTGACAAAGTCAGCGCCTTGGGGCCCAAACAGGATCTTGATCCGACCGCCCGCCTTGTTGTTCCACTGGTCATACAGGGCAATGTTTCGATTCAGGCTCTCTTCGCCCATGGCGTCATCAAACTCATAGAGCTCGCCGGGTTGATAGACCCGCCGTTTGGCCGCCCGGATGGTTTGGGCAATGTTGCCTCGTGCCCCCACCTTGTCGATGAACGCACACACGTTTTCCATCTTGGATTCATAGTCGCCCAGCGTAGTGGTGCCCGCCCGGATGGCCTCCAGAATGGCCACCCGGCTACCCGCATCTCGCTCCTTATCGTTGACCGCGTTGTCAAAAGGCTGAAGACCGAACATCATCCAACTATTGGTGTCCTGGGCCAAGCCCCGCATGATGTTGCAAGCCGTGTGCATGTGGCCGTCAATAAAGCCGGGCAGCACCATGTGATGATCCAGGATGATGGTTTCCTCAGCGGTATATTCCACTAAAATTCTGGACCGGTCGCCCACCTCCAGAATCTTGCCTCCATCCACAGCCATGGCGGCGTCACCGTGATAACCCACGCCAGCCCCTTCCATGGTATAGAAATGGGGCGCCACCACAATAGTATCAATCTTTTTCATAAAAAGCCTCCTGTTCCAATGGTGAAGCAGTTAGTGCACTTTCTCCGGGTAACGCAGCTTGGTAAGCTGGGTCAGCGCAAACAGAACCACTACCAGAATAACAGCGGTAACCACAATGCTCAAGATATATTGTCCCGTCAGGCCGCCGAAAAGGAATCCAAGGAACGCCGAAATACCAACTGTGATTCCGTAGGGCAGCTGGGTCATGACGTGGACCACATGGTTGCAGGAGGCACCGGTGGAGGAGAGTACGGTGGTATCGGAGATGGGGGAGCACTGGTCGCCGAACAGACCGCCGCCGATGACCGCGCCAACCACAAACGGAATGGAAATATCAAAGGCAACGGCCATGGGGAAGGCGATGGGCATCATAATGGACCACACCCCCCAGGAGGAGCCGGTTGAAAAGGAAATGAGCGCGCCAAACAGGAACACAAGGGCAGGAACCAGTCCGGGAGTCAGGTAGTTCTCTACAATGTGGATCAGAAACTCGCTGGTGCCCATACCTTTGACGATGGAACCCAGAGACCAAGCACACACCAGGATGAAGGGGACAGAAATGAGTTCGGCCATGCCGTTGACAAAGGTGTCAAAGGCCTTAGTCACACTGAACAGTTTGGTGCTCACACCCATAATACCGGCGCCCACCGCGCCGCCCATAAAGGCGATGCAGATGGCTAGGGTAATGTTCGCGTTCCGGAAGCATTCCACCAGCCCATTGTTGACCAGATCGCCGGACCAGAAAATGGTGGCAAAGAGGGAACCAAAGAGGAAGAGGATGGGGATGATAAAGTTCCACATGGTGAGCTTATAGCCCTGGGGCAGTTCATTTTTCACCTCAGGTACCAGGGGCTGGATCCCATCGCCCAGCAGCTTGCCGGTCTCCCGAGCCCGCTTTTCTTCCTTGTACATCGGCCCGAAGTTCAAACCAAAAGTAGCGACGATCAAAACGGTGATCATGGCAAACACGCCGTACAGGTTAAAGGGGAGCATATTCAGCCAGATGCCCCACTCGCTGCCCTCAATGCCGGCAGCCAACAGTTCTGCGGCAATCAGACCGGTGATGAAGGGGCCGTAGCTACTGATAGGAGAAAGAGCGGCCAAGTTGCAGCCCATGGAGTCCAGGATATAAGCCAGCTTTGCTCGGGAGATACGCACCATATCGGTAACAGGACGCATAATGGTACCCAGCATAAGGCAGGGCTCCGTGTAGCTGAAAATGAAGGCGCTCAGGCAGGTGACGACCTGGCCCTTTTTGGCGGTATTGATGACTTTTGTCACCTTGGTGGCAAATGCCTCCGCGGCACCGGTGGTGCGCAGCATGGCGATCATGCCGCCAGAGAGGGTGACCAGAACAATCAAAGACGCGTTTCCGCTGAGAGAAGGAATCACATAGTCCGAGATAATTTTGACAAAGCCAACCAGAGGATTAAATCCGTTCATCATGGTGGAGCCCAGCCAAACTGCGATAAACAAAGAGAAAATTGTCTGCTTGGTCCACAGGGCCAACCCGATGGCTACGATGGGGGGGATGAGACACAACACACCATATGTGGTATCCATACAAGAAACCTCCTGTCATAAAATACTCTGTGGTTTTTCTTTCATGGAATCGCTGCTTTCGCAGATACAGGCCCGCCAAAGCCCAGGACCCACACCTCCTCACTTCTTTTTTGACTCTTTTTACCTCTCTCCAATGTACACTGCTTGGGCGGGGCAGCCTGCTGCGGGTTGCACTGGATCAGTTCCGGTTTTCGTAACCGGAGGCATACATGCTGGCGGGAATAAACTGTCCCTGGCCGTAGCGGCCCACAAACTTGGCGTTTTCCACTACCACCTGTCCCCGCAACAGAACAGTCTCCACCCGGCCGGACTGGCGGCGTCCCTCATAGAGGTTGTAGTCCACGCCGTTGGGGTTGTCCGCCAGGCGGATCACGCCCTCATAGCTGGGATCAAAGATCACAATGTCTGCGTCGGACCCTACCGCCAACGTGCCCTTTCGGGGGTAAATGCCGTTAATCTTAGCGGGCTGGGTAGCGATGACGTCTACAAATTTCTGACGGCTCAGCTTGCCGGTACATACGCCTTCGGTCCATACCATATGCAGGCGATCACCGGCACCGGGGGAGCCGTTGGGGATCTGCGTGAAATCGTCCCGCCCCGCCTGCTTGAGCTCGGCTACGTCGATGCCGCAGTGGTCGGAGGAGACCGCCGTCAGCAGTCCGCCGGCCAGAGCCTGCCACAGGGCCTCACAGTCCTCCTGATCCCGCAGGGCAGGGGAGCAGACAAACTTGGCCGCTTCGTTGAAATCGGGGTTATCCAGAACCTCCTTGGTGGTGGTCAGATAATGGGTGCAGGTCTCGCCGGAGACTCGCTGGCCAGTCCCCTTCGCCTTTTGCAGTTCGGCAATGGCCTCCCTGCAGGTCATATGTGCAATATATAGGGGTGTATCGGTCTGGCCAGCCAGGTAGATAGCCCGACGCACCGCCTCCGCCTCGGTAAAGGGCGGGCGGGAGACGTAGTGGTAATGGGGGGTCAGCTGTCCCTTCTTTACGCACTCGCTGCGCAGGAAATTTAGGATCTCACCGTTTTCTGCGTGGACAAATACGGTGGCACCTACCTGGCGGCTCTTCTCCAGAATGCGGAAGAAAGTTCCGTCGTCCACATGAAGCGGAGAGCCATTATACGCCATAAAGATCTTAATGCTGGAGATCCCTCGCTTGGGAAAGTCCTCAATTTCCTCAAATATGCTGTCCATGATATATGTTACCATGGCGTGAAGGGCAAAGTCCACGCAGGTTTTATCCTTTGCCCGGGTGTTGATTCGGTAATCAATGGAGTCAAGCAGGCCCCGGTCCGGATCCTGAGGCGCAAAATCCACAATGGTAGTAGTTCCGCCTACAATGGCGGAGTCGGTGGTCTCATAACCGGCGGTGTCCCGATCACCCACGTTGCACAGGGCGGAAAAGTGGGTGTGCTGGTCTACGCCGCCCGGAAACACATATTTTCCCTGGGCATCTATCACACGATCTGCCTTCTCGTCCAAATGGGCCCCCATGGCACGGATGATCTCACCCTCCACCAAGATATCACCCACAAACTCCTGTTCCGCGGTTACAATGGTGCCTCCTTTGATCAAGGTGCGCATACAGTCATCTCCTAAAACATCAAATCTTCTTGTGTAAACATGGGGAACCCCACGATCTTCTTAGGCTCCGGAAATCCCCAGGTAGATACCTTGCTGGTGTGCAGCCCCATGTCCACCATGGCCTCTGCAAATTTGACTGCGGGCATCACTCCGTCCAGCACGGGAACGCCCAACCGGGCAGACAAGTCCTGGACAAAGTCCACAAAACCGGCGCATCCCAGCAGGATACACTCCGCTCCGTCCTGCCGCACTGCCAGTTCTCCCTGGTGTGCCAGAGCCTCCAGCCCCCTCTGCGGGTCCCGACCAAATTCCAACACGCTCAGGCCGGTAGAGCGGATGGAGCGGCAGAATTTCTCCGCTCCGTAGTTGGCTACCACATCTTCCGTCACCTTGCGGGAGCGATCCAGCACCGATACGATAGAGAAATAGGGGGCAATGAATTTTGCCGCTGTGATGGCCGACTCGCAGATCCCCAGCACCGGCTTAGAGGTGACCTCCCGTGCAGCCTGGAGCCCGGGGTCCCCGAAGCAGGCAATGATAAAAGCGTCGGCTCCTTCCTCCCGGTCTCCCCGGATCACCTCTTTCAGAACCCCGGGAACAGCCAAATGCTCATCCACATAGCACTCGATACTGTCCGGTCCGGACGCCGGGCTGACAGCCCAAACCTGGGTATCGCTGCGGGCCACCCGGCGGGCCAGATTCTCTACACTGTCGGTCATAGATTGTGTCGTATTGGGGTTGATGATCTTGATTTTCACATATCTCCCTCCTCTTGATCCAAGGCTTGAACCATTTCCATCAGCAGCTGGGCACCCCGGTACAGGTCCTCAGGCGCACTGTACTCACGAATAGAGTGGCTGACTCCGTCTTTGCTGGGAATGAACAGGAGCATGGAGGGCACGGTTTTTCCCCAATTCATCAGATCATGACCAGCGCCGCTGAACATGTTCCGAAAGCGGATGCCGCGGCGACAGCAGAGCCTCTCACTCAGCTCCATCAGCTTCGGGCTGCACTGGGTCGGCTCCTGACGGATATACGCTTCCCCTGTCAGCTCCGCATGCTCTTCCAGCACGGAAGCGATCACCTGATCCATGGGCTCCATGGTCGGGTTGCGCAGTTCCACAATAAACTCCACCTTGCCAGGAATCACATTGACCGCTCCCGGAAACACCTGGAGCGTGCCCACGGTACAGACCATATCCGGCGAAGCGGCTCTGGCCCGATCCATAAGCTTGGTAATGATCCGGCAGGCGCTTACCAGGGCATCATCCCGCAGATGCATGGGTGTACTGCCTGCATGGTTGGCGCAGCCGGAAACCGTCATGCGGTAGCGCACGATACCTACAATGCCGCCTGCCAGGCCGATTTGCGCCCCCTCCGCCTCCAGAAGTCCCCCTTGCTCAATGTGCAGCTCCAAATAGCACTGATATTGGGCTAAATCCTGGCGGCAGGCACCCACCTGCTCCATCGTAAGGGCGTGAAGTGCCAGATTGGGCCGCATGGCACCGTCAATTGCTCCTCCGGTGAAGGCCTTGCTGCCAAAGGTCCCGCCGATGACATTACCCTCCTCCTCGGTAAAGGCAACCACCTGAATGGGATGCCGGTTTTGATACCCCAGCTCCCGAAGGCGCTGCACACATTCGATACCGGCCAATACGCCGTAGGCTCCGTCATAGATCCCACCCCCGGGCACTGTGTCGATGTGGGACCCCATGCAGATAGTCTTCCCTTTGCCGGGCAGCGTACCAATCAGATTGCCTACGGGATCGATGGACGTCTGAAGTCCCGCCTGCTCCATACACCACTGCACATAGGCCCGTCCTTCGTCATAGGCAGGCGTATAGGGCAGTCGTGTGGTTCCTTCCCCTGGCACAAAGCCGATCTGTCCCAGCCGGGTGAGATGGCCGGATAAGCGGGGGCCGTTGATATCACTCATGCCCGGTCCCCCTGGGCTGCGTGGGCGCGGACAAACTCCTCCAACGCCTCCAGACCCTGTTCCAGGCATTCCATGGATGTGGCATAGGACAGGCGAATGTACCCCTCACCAAAGTCTCCAAACGCGGTGCCCGGTACCACAACCACCTGCTTTTCTTCCAGCAGCTTCATAGCAAATTCCTCGCAGGGCATGCCCAGGCGACTGATGTTGATAAACGCATAGAAGGTTCCGGCAGGAGTATGACAGGACAGCCCTGGAATTTCAGCGATTCGCTGTATCACATAGTCTCTGCGCAGACGGTACTGCTCCACCATATACTTCAGGTGATCTTGAGATCCCTCCAACGCTTCAATGGCAGCAACCTGGCATGGAGTAGCCGCACAGGCACTGACATTTTCCTGCAGCTTGATCATATTTCGGATCAGTTCCTCCGGTCCAGCGGCGTAGCCAATACGCCAGCCGGTCATAGCATACGTTTTGGAAAGGCTGTCAATGACCAACGTGCGCTCCTTCATTCCGGGCAGGGTGGCAAATCCAGTGTATGTCCTCCCGTCAAAGAGGATATGCTTATATACCTCGTCTGCTAGCACCACCAGGTCCCGCTCCTGAGCCAGTTTTGCCAGCTGGGATAGTGTCTCAGCACTGGCTACGGCTCCCGTTGGATTGCAGGGGCTGTTTAAAATGATCGCCTTTGTCTTGCTGGTGATGGTCTCGGCAACAGCGGATACATCCAAATCAAACCCCCGCTGTGCATCAGTTTTCACGGATACCGGCACGCCGCCGCACATCCGGATCTGCTGAATGTAATTGGTCCAGCAGGGCTCATTGACGATGACCTCATCTCCTGGGTTCAGCAGCACCTTCAGGGCTAAAAACAATGCTCCCATAGCTCCGGGCGTTACTACGATCTGGCTCGCCGGATCGTAGGACAACCCTTCTGTACGCGCAAGATAACGGGCGATAGCCTGGCGCAGAGCCAGCAGGCCCGCATTTTCGGAATATTTGGTCTTGCCTTCTCGGATGGCCCGGCACCCGGCCTCCACCACATTTGCCGAGGCGGTAAAATCCGGTTCTCCCAGCGTGAAGCTGAGCACACGGTCATATTCCAGCGCCTTATTAAACATTCTCCGGATCTTGGAGGGCTGGATCTGCTGGGTGTTGTCTGAAATCTGAATCATACAAGTGACTCCTTTCTGCTCTGATTTTTCCGTTCCCTGAGTTTTAGAATGGTCATCAATATACCAAACACCAGGGAAAGGACTGCGGCAAATACAATGCGATACTCTTGGGGAAGAAGAAAACCAACGGTATTGATGGGAATCCAAAACAGTGGAATGGTTTTAAACAGGGTAAAATCCACCAGCTCGCCCCAGTCCACCGAGTCCACTGCCTGGCGCGGCGTAATATGGCGTCCCTCCAGAAAGCGGATCTCGCCATAATTTCCACACACCCGCATCAGGGCGGAGTGGATGGGGGCAAAAAACAGATTGTTGGTACAGCTGGTAAAAAAGGCTAGCGCCAAAGCATTTCCATATCCGGGAAGCAGCCCAGCCGCCATGGCTTGCTGCGTACCCTGGCTGAACACGCTGAAGGCCAGGGTAACAAAAAGGCCTCCTACTCCCCAGCTTACACTTTTGAACCATGTGGCCCGGTTGATCTGCCAGTGTCCCTCCAGCATCCGCCCCGAGAGCAGCTCTCCCGCCGTAGCATAGACGGAAAATTGAATAAATCCGGCCAGATAAGGATACATTGCATTAAACCAAGCAAAGCCCCCTGTAACACAAAGGAGCACGGTGGCCGCGGCCAGCAGTCCATAGGCAGCCACCCAATAGATATCCCTTCGTTTCATATACATCCCCTAACTTTTGTATCCTAAATATAGCAAAATGGAGCCGGCGTTGAAATTCAGCGCCGGCTCCATCTTATTTAATCCATGTATTATCCAAGGAGATCTTATATTTCTCTGTATGGGACCGATGTTTCTTTTTATACCACTAAAGGATACTGCAATTCAAACAATTTCAAACAAGCTTTATTGCTTAAATTTATTTATAGTGCATCAAAATCAATCTTGTTTGTGGACATTGGGAGGCTTTGGAGCATTTGCACCCGATTCCGTACGTTCATCTTGGTGTAAATACTGTGGAAATGTTTTTTTACCGTATGGATGCTGATATTCATTTTTTGGGCAATGTCTTCATTGGACAGTCCATGTACCGCCAGATCCAACATCTCTCCCTCCCGACTGGTCAGACCGTATTGACGGCACAGCTTCTCATGGTACCCTTTTGCAAAGAAATAACGGGTGTCACCCTTTTTAGCCTCATATACCAGACGGTATGCAAAGTGCTTGTGCAGCTGCTCCAGTACAAACATATCCCGTTCACTGAATGGAGGCTTGTCTGCCTCACGATACAGCCGCAATAGGCCCACCGGCTCCTCCCGGAAACAGATCGAGAGTCCCACCGAGTGGGTCAGGTGGTTGGGCAAATAAAAGTTCTGGTAAATTCCTTGATTTTTTATCTGCTCCTCCGGAACGGACATGGATTCCCGAAAGGCCCCACCTTTGCAGGTATACAGAACCCAGCGAAATGCGTCTGAGTTTAAACTCTCCTGTACCCAGGCATTCACTGCCTGCTGAGACAGGTGAAACGCCGCGGGCGTCTGAAACTGATAGGCCCCGTCTTCGGTGGTGGAGATCCGGGCAAAAATAGCTGCATCATAAGGAATAAGAAAGGGCAGCCATCGATTCAGCATTTCCTGCTGCATCTCCTCTACTGTATAGATAAAAGAAATATTATACGCAATTTCATTGAGGAGTATCCACTCATTTTCATTTAAAAATGCCATACTGGCACCTCCCTAAACATTTGTATCAAACTATAATGGGAAGATTAAAGCAGTCGATATCACCTGATTTACTGAGAATCCCGTTGCAGTTGAATATCCCCCTTTTGTCTCTACACAGATAATCAATATAAACAAGGGATTATACGCACCTTGTTACTCATCACCCCCGTCGTACAACCTAGTTATTGTTGCTTATTTCAGCAGTCCTCCAACAAAAGCCAGTTCTGCACGGTACACTGCCTATTGGGACGGCCAATGTTGTACGGCTCGTATTTCATCAGCCCTCTTCTTCTGGGAAGGCTATAACCACCCCTACGAGCTACTCTTTGAAGTGTTACTCCCTTCCATGCTGTTATAAATGTGAACTATTTCCTGGGTTATTTTCACTTCTTTTCAGTTAATGACTTTGCATATCTGCTCCAATTGGAATTACTTCGCCGTCCATAAGAAAAATTCATCACTTTTGCTTCACTTTCATGTTGTATCACTCTGAGTTTATTTTATTTATTATACCGTAATATTTCTGAAATCACAGTATAGTTTTGTTTAAAAATCAGCGCCCTTTTTGAAATCAGCTGCTTCAAAAAGGGCGCCAAGCATAGAAGCCTGCACCGAACCCCGGAACAAAGGGGTTCAAATCTGGGCGATTCCTAAAATCAGCCGTTTGGCATCTATGGAATAATCGGTAAATTTTCAAGCAAAAAAAGCCCGAAAACGCTTGATGCCGTAGGCGTTCAGCCTACGGCATCTATAGCGTTTTGATATTCTGGAGGTGCCACCCAGATTTGAACTGGGGAGTGGAGCTTTTGCAGAGCTCTGCCTTACCACTTGGCTATGGCACCGGATGGAGCAGGACGCTCCAAAAAATTGGAGCGAGTGACGAGGCTCGAACTCGCTACCTCCACCTTGGCAAGGTGGCGCTCTACCAGATGAGCTACACTCGCAGATTGCCTGGAAGCTGAGTTCCAGGACTTTTTGTTGGTGCCTCCGGTCGGAATCGAACCAACGACACGAGGATTTTCAGTCCTCTGCTCTACCAACTGAGCTACAGAGGCATTTCTTTCTTTTAAAAGAGCAAGCAGATAAGATGCCAGCTTTTCAAAAGAAAGTAAGTGGCGACTCGGAAGGGACTTGAACCCTCGACCTCCGGCGTGACAGGCCGGCGTTCTAACCAACTGAACTACCGAGCCAGGTAGTTAGGGAGTGGTGGGAACAACAGGGCTCGAACCTGTGACCCCATGCTTGTAAGGCATGTGCTCTACCAGCTGAGCTATGCTCCCGAGTGGGTCGCCGCTCTTGCGACGGCTTCGTTAGTATACTAAATCTTCCGCCAGTTGTCAACAGGAAAATGAAAAAAACTTGGAATATTTTTTTAGCTGTCTTCAGAGCACCTTTAAGCCCCCGTTTTTTTGCTATTCGGAAGGTCTGAAATTCACTTGACAGACAGAAAGGGGGCGTGACATAATAAGTCCGTGATTATAGGCAGATCTGTCCCACTTTTTTTAAATAAGAAGGACCATAATAAAAGAAATGCGCAGACTAGGAAATGATTTCGGCAAGGAGGAGCCAAATGATGGACAGTAAGGTAAAGCGTATTGGCGTTTTGACCAGCGGCGGTGACGCACCCGGCATGAACGCCGCGGTGCGGGCCGTGGTACGGGCTGCCGTGGGGCGCGGCGTGGAGTGTGTCGGTATCCGCAGAGGCTGGAACGGGTTGATCAACAGCGACTTCATTCAGATGGACGCCGCCAGCGTCAGCCACATCATCGACAAAGGCGGCACAGTGCTTTATACCGCGCGCAGCCGGGAATTTATGCATGAGGAGGGCCGCGCCCAGGCGCTGACCACCTGCAAGCTGCTGGGGCTGGACGGGATTGTGGCCATCGGCGGAGACGGCACCTTTCGCGGAGCGTTGGCCCTGTCCCGTCAGGCCGCGGCCCAGGGGGAACAGCTCCGGGTAGTGGGTATCCCGGCCACCATCGACAACGACATCGGCTGCTCACACTATACCATCGGGTTTGACACCGCCTGCAATACCGCCGTCGAGTGCATCGATAAGCTGCGGGACACCATGCAGGCCCACGAGCGTTGCTCAGTCGTAGAGGTGATGGGCCGCCACGCCGGTTACCTCGCCTTGTATGTGGGCATCGCTGTGGGGGCCACCGCAGTCCTCATTCCGGAGCGTGAAGTGGACTTTGAAAACGATGTGGTGGAAAAAATCCGCCGGGCCCGGCTGTCCGGCTCTACCCATTATATGGTGGTGGTGGCTGAGGGCGCCGGCAGCGCCATCGACATCGGCAGACGGATCCATGAGGAAGTGGGTATTGATCCCCGGGTGACCGTGCTAGGCCACATCCAGCGGGGTGGATCTCCCACCGCCCGGGACCGCGAGACCGCCAGCCGTATGGGCTACGAGGCGGTGCTCTCTCTGATTGAGGACCGGGGGAACCGGATCATCTGCACTCATGACGGGCGGATCGTGGATCTGGACATGGAGGAGGCCCTGGCCATGACCAAGCAGTTCCAGATGGACCGCTATCAGGTTCTGGAGGCCCTGGCCAATACCGGCGGGATGCAGTAAGGTGCTTGTAGTAAAACAGAGGCGCACGGCCAAAGCCGTGCGCCTCTCAGACTTCCTCTTTACATATCATTCAGGACCGCCTCTAAGTCATCCTTTGTATAGTGGTAGACTGCATCGCAGAACTGACAGGTCAGATCTGCCTGTCCCTGTTCCCGGATCAGGGACTCCAGCTCCTCCCGTCCCATACTGATCAAGGCCCGGGTAACACGGTCCCTGGAGCAGTAGCAGCGGTACTCGACGGGGTGGCTCTCCAAAAACTCCAGCTGGAACTCAGACAGGACCGCCTGGAGCAGCCCGCGGGCGTCCACCCCCTGCTCCAAAACCGGCGTGACCGGCCCCATGCGCTGGACCCCGGCCTCAATCTTGCTGATGACCTCCTCCCCCGCGCCGGGCAGCAGCTGGATCAAATAGCCTCCCGCGGCGGTGACAGACTGGTCCACCCCCACCAGCACCCCTAGGGCACAGGCAGTAGGGATCTGCTCACTCTCCACGAAATACATGGCGATGTCATCGGCGATTTCTCCGGAGAACAGGCCGATGGTGCCCACATAGGGCTCCTTCATCCCCAGGTCCTTGATGACAGTGAGGCTCCCCTCCGTGCCAACAGCCCAGCCCACATCCAGCTTGCCGGGGGCCTTCTCCCGCAGTTCCACATGGGGATCCTGTACATAGCCCCGCACGTTGCCGCTGTTGTCCGATACGGCCAGCACCGTCCCCAGCGGCCCGCCGCCCTTGATTTGGAGGGTGAGGGAGGCCCCATCTATCTTCAGCATATCCCCCATCATGGAGGCGGCCAGCAGGGTCCGCCCCAGGGCCGCGGTGGCCATAGGCAGCAGAGTGTGGATCCCCCGGGCCCGCTCCACCAGATCCCGGCCGGTCACAGCCACCGCCTTGACCAGGCCGTCCGCTGTGATCGCTCTTACCAGTTCGTCGCGCATTTGTTTCTTCCTCTCTTTTCGCTTCTTGTCCCGCCCGGTCTCAGACCTGACCGGTCATGTTCGGATCCTTCCGGGCCACGAAGAAGATCCGGTCCTCCCCCTCCCGGGGGGGCCGCAGCTTCAGGTTCCCGTACTGGCGAATGTCCCGGAACCCGGCCTCTCGCAGGAAGGCGGTCAATTCCTCCGGCTCATAGGCCCGCTCCCGGTGCAGCTCCTCTCCCCGCTCCCACAGGCCGGAGCCGGGATCCAGGCGGAAAATGTCCATGAAATAGGAGCAGATCCGGCCGCGCTTCTCATACTCCGCCCGCCAGACGCAATAGGTGTCCTCCGTCTCGTCCAAAAAGACCTGCCCGTCCAGCCCACGCAGCTTGGACGGCGTATTGATGTCGAACAGGAACAGCCCGCCGGGCATGAGAAACAGCCAGACCCGGGCAAAGGCTTTCTTCAGCTGCCTGGGGTCGGTGACATAGTTGACGCTGTCCAGACAGCAGACACAGGCGTCGATGGTCCCGTACAGATCCAGCCTGTCCATGGACTGACACAGGAAAATGGGGGGCGTCTCCACGTCCTCCCGGCCCTTGGCCGCCGCCTCCGCCAGCATCTCCGGCGAGCGGTCCACCCCGATCATCTCGTACCCCCGGGCAGCCAGCTCCCAGGTGAGGGAACCCGTCCCGCAGGCCAGGTCCAGCACCGTCCGTCCGGGCAGCCCCTTCCGCCGGAAGTGGGCCTCCAGATAGTCCGCCCAGGCGGGATAGCCCACATCGGTGGTCAGCTCGTCGTAGCAGCCCGCCAGAAAATCATAGCTGCTCATCACGCTGCTCCTTCAGACGGGGGAGGATGGTGCGGTAGCCGTCCGCCCCATAGTGCAGACAGCGGTTCACCCGGCTGATGGTGGCGCTGGAGGCGCCGGTACGCTCCAGGATGTCGCTGTAAATCAGCCCCTGATCCAACAGCATGGCCACTTCCATCCGCTGCTCCATCGCCTTCAGCTCTGACACGGTGCACAGGTCCTGTAAAAACCGTCGGCACTCCTCCAGATCCTTGATCTCCAACAGGGCCTGATACAGCAGGTCGCTGGAAGGCTTATCGTAAAACTTCGACATGAGCGAGACTCCTTTCCCCGCGGGCTTCGGCCGCGGGCCGGCTGGCTTTCTTTTGTTATTGTAACACACTACCTCGTGAAAGTAAACACAAATCGTCCCCTCTCGCACGGATTTTTCTATCCGCGCATAGGATGGACCAAAATCGGGAGGGATACGCATGCAGACGGCGGAGAAAAAGCAGGCGGACTGGGCGGTCCTGTGGCAGGAGGAGCGGCAGACGCTGTCGCTGCAAGGGGAGCCGGTGCTGGAGTACGCTCTGGTCCGTCCTCAGATCCGGGACGGAGGGCGGGGCGGACGGCGGCTGGACCGGTATTATCAGCATCTGGCGGAGGTCTGGCGCCGCCGGTGGAGCCGCGCGCTCTACTGGCATGCCTGTCTGGACCTGGCCCGCTGCCGGGAGCAGTCCCGTCCATTCCATCCCTGGCAGGCCCACCTGGAGGGCCGGGTCCTGTTTCAGGACCAGGACAGCCTGAGTATCCGCCTGGATGCGGAGGAGGTCCACGGAGACGGCCGCCCGCTCCGGGTACGGATGGGGGATGTCTGGTCCCTGCCGGAGGGAGTCCCGCTGCCGGCAGGAGCCTGCTTCCCCGGCGACCGGCGGTGGTGGCTCCACCTGACCCGGAAGCTGCGGGAACAGGGTGAGGTCCGCCGGGCGGCGGGGGACTGCTTCCTGGATCCGGATTTTGGGCCCCGCTTGCGTCAGTTTCTGTCCCCCCACCGGTACTGCCGCACCCCAGAGGGACTGGAATTTTATGTCCCACAGTGCGCGCTGGCCCCGGCGGCAGAGGGGGTCGTGGCCTTCTCCCTCCCGCTGGAGCGGAAGTAGGGGCCTGACCCTGACACCCCCGCGTCCCAAAAGTCTCAGACGCCCCGCCGATGCCGGCGGGGCGTCTCGCTTCCGAATAGAATCACAGCCGCTCCAGCAGTTCCTCCAGCTGTGACTCCCCATAGACCGGGATCCCGTTCTCCTCCAGCAGCTGGGCTGCCACCCCGGAGCCGGGGATCAGCGTGCGGGAAAAGGTCCCGTCATAGATTCGCCCCCGGCCGCAGGAGGGGGAGCGCTCCTTCAGGACCGCCAGAACACAGCCCTGCTTCCGGGCCAGGGCCAGGGCCTGCTCCGCGCCGGAACGGTACTCCGCCGTCACATCCTTTCCCTCCCGGGTGACCACCCGGCCGTCCGGCAGCCGCTCCGCCGGCGGACGGGGGGTGGGCAGACCGCCCAGTATCTCCGGACAGACCGGGATCAGGGTGTGGCCCCCCTGTCTCAGCTTCTCGATAGCAGGATCTGCCTTCCCCGCCCCATCATAGCGGCAGGGAATGCCCAGCAGACAGGCGCTCACCAGGATCTTCACCGTGCCCTCTCCTTTCCATGAAAAACAGCCCGCCGTGCTGTGGCGGGCTGTCTCTGTTTCTGCTCAGTGGGTAAGATAGTACTTGACCAGGGTCTGGAGCAGCTCGTCCCGGTCCACCTTCCGGATCAGCGCCCGGGCGTTGTTATGGTTGGTGATATAGGTGGGGTCCTCGGAGAGGATATAGCCGACGATCTGATTGACCGGGTTGTAGCCCTTTTCCTGAAGCGCCTGATACACAGAGGCCAGGATCGCCTTGATTTCCAAATCGCGCTGGTCGCCGAGCCGGAATTTCCGGGTGAAATCCATCTCGTCCATCGAAAACACCTCCTAAAAAATAAACATGGAAGATTTGTGCCTAGTTTACTCCAAAAACCAGACCGTGTAAAGGGAGGAGGGGAAAATTTTAATAAAAATTTAGGATTTTTTCTTCTGTGCTCCGGCATTGTCCCCTCGATCTCCGGTTTTTCCTTCAAATCTGCGCGGGCAAGTTGCTATTGCAGCCGAAATGTGCTATGCTGTATCAGTATTGTTGTGCCTATCACATCGTTCCACCCTTGCGCCGTGCACTGCGTGGGAGGACGGGACGGCATTTGACATCTTGATAAAAAGGTTGTGTTTCGATATGGAAGAAGCGAAAAAGAAAGTGATGCTCTCCGGCATCCAGCCCAGCGGCGATCTGCACTTGGGCAACTATCTGGGCGCCATCAAGAATTGGGGCGCCCGGGCCGACGAATTCGACTGCTATTACTTTATGGCGGATATGCACACCATCACCGTCCGGCAGACCCCCACCGACCTGCGCCGCCGCACCCTGGAGCAGCTGGCCCAGTATATCGCCTGCGGCCTGGACCCGGAGAAGAACACTCTGTTCATCCAGTCCCACGTCCCCGCCCACGCGGAGCTGGGCTGGGTGCTGAACTGTTATACCATGTTCGGCGAACTCAGCCGCATGACCCAGTTCAAGGACAAGTCCGCCAAGCACAAGGAGAACATCAACGGCGGCCTGTTCACCTACCCTGCCCTGATGGCCGCGGATATTCTTCTCTACCAGCCTGATTTCGTCCCTGTGGGTGAGGACCAGAAGCAGCACTGCGAGCTGACCCGGGACGTGGCCCAGCGTTTCAACAACATCTACGGCGATGTGTTCAAGATCCCGGAGCCCTATATCCCCAAGGCCGGCGCCCGCATCATGGGCCTGACCAATCCCGAGTCCAAAATGTCCAAGTCCATTCCCGAGGGCTGCGTGTTCCTGATGGAGAAGCCGGAGGACATTCAGCGCAAGTTCAAGCGGGCCATCACCGACAGCGACACCGAAAACTGTGTGCGCTATGACCCCGTCAACAAGCCTGGCGTGGCCAACCTGATGAACATCTACTCCGCCGTCACCGGAAAAAGCTTCCAGGAGATCGAGTTTGAGTTCTCCGGCTGCGGCTATGGGAAGTTCAAGCCCGCCGTGGGCGAGGCTGTCATTGAGACTCTGCGCCCCATCCGGGAGGAGGCCGCCCGCATCCTGGCCGACAAGGCGTATCTGGAGAGCGTCTACAAGGCCGGCGCGGAGAAGGCGTCCTATACCGCCGCCAAGACCCTGCGGAAGGTCTATAAAAAGGTGGGCTTCGTGGCCCGCTGACCCGACCATATCAACTGCAAACGAGGAACTGCTTCATGTTGTCTTCTGTTGAACTCTCTGTAATCGGCGCGGTGGCCGCCGCGCTGTTCGCCGCCGCTGTGGTGGCCTTTATCACCACGCCGGTGGTCCGCTCCCTGGCCTTTAAGATCGGCGCGGTGGACGTGCCCCGGGACAACCGCCGGATGCACAACCACCCCATCCCCCGGATGGGGGGACTGGCCATCTTCTTCGGCTTTATCCTCAGCGCCCTGATCTTTATCCCCCTGACCACCCCCCTCCGGGGGATGCTCCTGGGGGCTGTGATCATCGTCATCCTGGGCATCTTCGACGATATCTACGCCCTGCCCGCCATGCCGAAATTCCTGATCCAGATCCTGGCCGCCCTCATCGCTGTGCTCATGGGCAACCGGATCGACATCCTCTCCAACCCCAACATCTTCAGCAGTGACCCCTACTGGGTGCTGGGCTGGCTGTCCATCCCCATCTCCGTGATCTGGATCGTGGGCATCACCAACGCGGTCAACCTCATCGACGGACTGGACGGGCTGGCCTGCGGCGTGTCCACCATCAGCTCCATGACCATGCTGGTCATCGCCCTCACGGTGGCCGAACCGGAGGTAGCCCTCCTCATGGCCGCCCTGTCCGGCGGGTGCATCGGCTTTCTTCCCTATAACCTGAACCCGGCCAAGATCTTCATGGGAGACACCGGCTCCACCTTCCTGGGCTTCATCCTGGCGGTGGTATCCATCCAGGGGCTGTTCAAATCCTATGCCATCATCTCCTTCGCGGTCCCCTTCCTCATGCTGGGCCTGCCCATCTTTGACACCTGCTTCGCCATCTTCCGCCGGGTGTCCCACGGCCAGAGCCCCATGGCCCCCGACCGGGGCCATATCCACCACCGTCTCATCGACATGGGCTTCAGCCAGAAGCAGGCGGTAGCCGTGCTGTATGTGATCAGTGCCATCCTGGGCCTGTCCGCCGTGGTGCTGACCACCACCAGTGTGCTGAAGGCCATGATGGTCCTGCTGGCCCTGTGTGTGGCCGGAGGCCTGTCCGCCAAGCTGTACCTGGACCGGGTAAACCACCGGGAGCCCCCTGAGTCCCCCGCCCAGGACGGCGCCCCGGCCCGCCCCCGGAAGCTTCGCCAGCCCCCTGGAGATGTGGCGGGCAACGACTACTTTTTCGGTGAAGAGGAGCGATCTGATAAATGAGACCTGTCACTGTTATGACGATTTTCGGCACCCGGCCGGAGGCCATCAAGATGGCCCCCCTGGCCCTGGAGCTGTCCCGCCGCCCCGGGCTGAACGCCCTGTGCTGCGTCACCGCCCAGCACCGTGAGATGCTGGACTCGGTGCTGAACATCTTCCGGCTGAAGCCGGACTATGATCTGAACATCATGGAGCCCCGCCAGACCCTGTCCACCATCACCTCCAAGTGCCTCACCGGCATGGACGGGGTGCTGGAGCAGGCCAAGCCCGACCTGGTCCTGGTCCACGGGGACACCTCCACCACCTTCGCCGGGGCCCTGGCCGCCTTCTACCACAAAGTGCCGGTGGGCCATGTGGAGGCCGGCCTACGGACCTACGATAAGTGGTCCCCATATCCCGAGGAGATGAACCGGAAGATGGTGGGGGCCATCGCCGACCTCCACTTCTGCCCCACCGTGGCCAACCGGGAAAACCTGGCCCGGGAGAACATCACCCAGGGGGTGTTCCTCACCGGAAACACGGTCATCGACGCCCTCCAGACCACGGTGCGCCCCCAGTTCACCTTCCAGGAGGAGATCCTCAACCGTCTGGACTACGCCGCCCGCCGGGTCATCCTGGTCACCTGTCACCGGCGTGAGAACTACGGGCAGCCCATGACCAACATTATGACAGCCCTGCGGCGGATCGCCGACGCCTTCCCCGATGTGGAGCTGGTCTATCCGGTCCACCTATCTCCAGTGGTGCAGGAGGCCGCCCACAAGTATCTGGACGGGCATCCCCGCATCCACCTCATCTCCCCGCTGGCGGTGGACGAGATGCACAACCTGATGGCCCGCTGCCATCTGGTGATGACCGACTCCGGCGGCCTTCAGGAGGAGGCCCCCGCCCTGGGCAAGCCGGTGCTGGTCCTCCGGCGCGAGACCGAGCGCCCCGAGGCCGTGGCCGCCGGCACCGTAAAACTGGCCGGTGTGGAGGAGGAGGACATCTTCTCCATGGCCCGCGGGCTGCTCACCGATCCCCGCGCCTATGCCGCCATGGCCCATGCGGTCAACCCCTACGGAGACGGACTGGCCTGCCGCCGGATCGCCGACGCCATTGAGTGGAAATTCGGCCTGCGGGAGGAGCCCCCCGCCCCCTTCGGCGGAGCGTGACCGCCGAAGTTCGGAACAGGAGGTGTGGATTTGGATTCTAAAAACCGTCTGGCCATCGCCATCGCCATTACCTGTCTGATCGTTGTGGCCATTTTCGCCAGCTTCGGCCGCAGTCTCTTTTTCGTCCATATCCCATCCATCACCCTCAGCGACGCCAGCTCCGAAGAGCCCCCCGCCTCCGGCTCCTCCGGACCCGAGGCGGCCGACCAGTACTGGCAGGTGGACGTCACGCCCGAGACCGTTCAGAGCATCGTGGCCACCCTGATCCGCCCGGACAGCTACTACCGGGAGCTCACCGTGGAGACCCTCTGGTCGGGCGGCTCCTTCTCCTCCTCCGTCCAGTACTGGCAGGACCGGGCCTGGTCCCACACCCGTCAGGATTTGGCCTCCGGCGCGGTGCGCCATGACCTGGCCGGCCCGGAGGAAGCCTACTACTGGTATGAGGGCTCGTCCGCCTGGAACGCTCTCCCCGCGGATGAGCGCTCCCACGACCTGGCCCAGCACATCCCCACCTATGAGACGGTGCTGGACCTGGATCCCGACTCCATCACCGAGACCGGCTATGAGCTGCGGGGGCCCTATCCCTGCGTCTATGTCGCCTTTCAAGGTGAGGACAGCGCCTCGGTCGAGCGGTACTGGATCAGCACGGACAACGGCCTGCTCGTCTCCGCGGAGCGTGAGATCAACGGAGAACTGGTATACCGCATGACCGCCTATGGACAGGTCCAGATCCCCTGTCCCGCCACGGCCTCTTTTGCGCTTCCGGATGGCCAGGTGCTCCACATGGTATAGCAGGAAAGAGCCGTGGCTGCCGTGGCTGCCGCGGCTCTATTCCATTTCTGCCTCCTCCTCGTCCCCCAGCCCCATGATGAGGGCCAGGCCAAGGGCAATGACCAGTTCCAGGTCATCCCCCTCCCACAGGAGGAGCAGTACAATCAGCAACAGTAAAATATCCCCGCTGTCCAGTCTGTCCAGCTTGAGGGAACGGAGCAACCCTGTCAGCCCCCCGCCTTTCCCCGCCCCGCTCCCCAGAAGGGAGGCGATGGAGAAGGGGAGCCCTCCCGGCGCCCGCTCCGGTCCGTCCGTAGGGGGGGAGCCCTCAGACGGACGGACCCGGGACGTTGTTTTCTCCTCCTCCACGGGGATGCGGGTATAAACCGCCCCGTTTGGGATATAACGGTTATACACCCTCTCCCTCCTCCTTCCCGCCCAGAGACTGGAAGGCCACCCGGAGCACCCGGGACAGCCTGGCGATCTGGATGGCCCGGTCCAGCCTGGCGTACCGCTCCTTCCGCAGGAATGGGCGCAGGGCAGCCAGCAGGGCGGCGTTCCGGTCGTCTCCTGTCCGGTACTCCTTCAGCAGGCGCATCCCCATCTGGACCATCCGGGGATCCAGGCTGCCCAGCATGGACAGGGGATCCTCCCCCGCCCCGGACTCCGGCGCGGGTGCGCCGGTCCGCTCCCACCCCGGCTCCCGGGTCTCCTCCTCTGGCTTCGGAGCGGGGGGCGCTGGCTTTCCCAGGGACTGGGCCAGGGCCATGATCTGCCCCATGGCCTCCTTGTCCCCCAGGATCGAATTCAGTTTTTCCTCAAATTCCCCCACATACGCTCCCCCTCTCCGGCCCGGACCGGCTCATATCAGGACAGTCCGGACTCTTTTGCCTGCCAGCTGATGCGCTCCACCAGCTCTGCCCCCTCCCGGGTGTTCAGCAGGCGGTCCATCATCTGCATCAGCTGCCCCGGATCGCCGTCCGCCGCCGCCCGGGCGGCCTCCTGCACCCCGCCGCTCTGCTTCAGCAGAGACACCAGCTGCCGGGCCTCCCCGGACTGGGCCAGCCGGGCCAGAGCCGCCGGGTCCTTCACCAGCTCCCCCATGGGGAGGGACGTTCCCTCCCCGCGATTCTTACGCTGCATTCTTACTCACCCCCAAACTGGTCTCAGCTTCAGTATATGCAGCGCAATAGGTAAGGTGACAAATTTGAAGATCCTTGTGTTTTCCGACTCCCACCGCTCCTGGTCCGGCATGATCCAGGCCATCGACGAGCAGAAGCCCGACCAGGTCATCCATCTGGGAGACCTGATCTCCGATGCGGAGGAGATCTCCTATCTCTACCCTAAGCTCCCCGTCTGCATGGTCCCGGGCAACTGCGACGGCTGGACCACGGTCCCCTCCATCAAGCAGATCACCCTTCAGGGGCGGAGCATCCTCCTGTCCCACGGGCACCTGTGGGGCGTCAAGTCCGGCTGCGACGCCGCCATTGCCCGGGCCCGGGCGGCCGGAGCGGACATCCTCCTCTTCGGCCACACCCACCAGCCCCTATGCCAGCAGATGGAGGACGGCCTGTGGGTGCTCAACCCAGGCCCCAGCCGCTCCAGCTACGGCACCATTCTGCTGGAGGAGGGGCTGACCTGCTGCACTCTGACCCGTCTGCTCTGATCTCCCCCTCAGTCCGGACGTTTAAAAAAAGGAGGTGCACTCTGTGAAAAAGGTCCTCTATATCCTGTTTCACCGCTCCGTCCTGGTGGCCCTCTCCCTGCTGGCCCAGGTGGTCACGCTGGTGGTCATGGTCAACATTTTTTCCGAGTATATCAACAGCTTCTACTGGTGCTGCATCGCCATCAGCGTGATTGCCGCTCTGCTGATCCTGGGCAGCCGCATCGAGCCCGCCTATAAGATCGCCTGGCTGCTGCTCATCCTCCCCTTCCCGGTGTTCGGCGGCATCTTCTATCTGCTGGTGGGCGGCGGACACATCCCAAAGCGGATCAGCCGCCGGATGCGCCGCGTGTCCGAGCAGTCGGAGGAGAACCTGCGGGAGGACTTCAAGGCCGACGACCTGCTCCCCCTGGGGGAGGATGCCGCCGGGCAGGCCCGCTATCTGGAGCGCTTTGCCCACTGTCCCGCCTATACCAACACAGAGACAGAATACTTCGCCCTGGGCGATCTGGTTTTTCCCCGGATGCTGGAGGAGTTGAAGAAGGCGGAGCGGTACATCTTCCTGGAGTACTTCATCCTCCAGCCCGGCGTCTTTTGGGACAGCATCCTGGACATTTTGGAGGAGAAGGCCGCCCAGGGCGTGGAGGTCCGGCTGATCTATGACGATATGGGCTGCATCTTCAGCCTCCCCCGGGACTACAACGAGCAGCTGGCCGCCCGGGGCATCCAGTGCCGGGTGTTCAACCGCTTCGTTCCCATTATGTCCCTGCGGCTGAACAACCGGGACCACAGGAAGCTGATGATCATCGACGGAAAGGTGGGTTTCACCGGCGGGATCAACCTGGCAGACGAGTACATCAACCGGCGGGAGCGCTTCGGCCACTGGAAGGACAGCGCCATTCTGCTGGAGGGGGACGCGGTGTGGTCCATGACGGTCATGTTCCTCACCATGTGGGACCACTGCTGCGGCTGGGAGGAGGAGTTCCGCCATTTCCGGCCGGAGCCCTCCGCTGTGCGCCCCTGGACCGGCTATGTCCAGCCCTACACGGATACGCCCCTGGACCGGGAGACGGTGGGCCAGGCGGTCTATCTGAATATGATCTCCAAGGCCCGGAAATACATCTACATCACCACCCCCTATCTGGTCATCGACGTGGCCACCAACACCGCCCTGTGCAACGCGGCCAAGGCCGGGGTGGATGTGCGCATCATCACCCCCCACATCCCAGACAAGCGCTATGTGTTCGAGGTGACCCGCGCCCACTACCCCCCGCTCCTGGAGGCCGGCGTGCGCATCTATGAGTACACCCCCGGCTTCATCCACGCCAAAAACTTCGTGGTGGACGACCGCTTTGCCACGGTGGGCACTGTGAACCTGGATTACCGCAGCCTGTTCCTCCACTTTGAGGACGGCGTCTGGCTGTGCGAGGCCCCCTGCATTCGGGACATCCGAAAGGACTTTGAGGACACCCTGTCCGTGTGCCAGCGCATCTCCCTGCGCCAGTGGCGGCACCTGAACCCCCTGCTCCAGCTCTACCGCAACATCCTGCGCATCTTCGCCCCCCTGATGTGACCGGAAAAAGAACCCCGGGAGACCTCTGTTTTTGAGATCTCCCGGGGTTCTCCGCGCTCAGACCTGCTCCCCGCCGAAATAGGCTGCCAGCAGATCCACACAGGCCCCGTAGGAGCGCATCCCAAGCTCCTGCCCGTTCCCCTTCAAAAAGGAGTCGTACACCTGCTCCGCCGCGTCCTCCATTGGAGAGGCCAGGGCCGCCCAATAGGCGTTGTTGGCGTTCCAGTCGTCCGCCAGCTCCTGGGTAAAATACCGCTGCACGATGTCCTGCCACGCCGCCCGGTCCACCGGGGCCAGGGCGTTGCACAGCTGGATCAGCCCCATCAGATAGCCGGAGTACTGGTACACCGGGTCCCCGCTGGTCACCGCCGCCAGGATCCCCACAAAGTTGGCCTCCTGCTCCGAGGCCACCATCCGCTGGTGGGCCATCTCGTGGGCCACTGTGGCCGGAAGGAGGCAGACGGGGGCGTCCACATTTACATTGGCCTCCCCGGTGAAGGGGAAATACACCCCGGTAAAGCCCAGCCTGCTTTGCAGCCGGGAGAAAAAAATGGGCTTGGCCGCGGTCTGGCCCTCCAGGGCCAGGAAGGGATACTCCTGTGCCACGTTTTCATAGACCTCCGGCCCACGGGCCAGGATCTCATCCCGGCTCACGGCAAACCGGCCGTTCTCATCCCGCTCCACCTGTGTGGAAAATTCCGCCGCCCGCTGGGCAAACAGGGCGGTCACCTGGATCAGGGTCTCCACTGGGTAGGGCTGGACCCGCAGACCGCTCTTCTCCTGAAAGCTGGAGGCGTAGTAGGCGGCGTTCCACATCCAGCAGAAGCCGCACCACAGCCACAGCAGGACAGCGGCCAGGGCCAAAAGCCGGCGGCCGAAGGCCCGGCCGTCCCGCCTCCGGAGCAGTCCGGCCACCGTCCAGATCAGCCAGAGCACGCAGCCGGCCAGCAGCAGGGCTGTCAGCAGCTCCGCCGCCGAACACCAGGAAATCTGCCCCCAAAAACGGCCCAGCTGCTGCTCCAGCGGCGCCATCACCCCGGACACCCAGCGGTCCATCAGGGCCCGGTCCCACTTCCGCGTCTCAAACAGCAGGACCAGCAGCGTTGGCAGGACCAGGGCGGCGCCCCAAGCAAGCGTACGCCCTCCCATTCGTCTTTCCATCTGTCTCCCTCCTCACAGCCGTACCGGCCCGGTGGTCCACTCCCGCCCCGGGGCGGGGACCTCCGGCAGGCACAGGTCATACAGATCGGTGCATCGGGCCTCCAAGGCGAACAGCCGCCGCCCCGGCTCCGCCAGTTCCCTGGCATGGGCGGGCTTGGTCAGAATCGGCAGGGCCGCCTGCGCCTTCATGGCCTTCAACAGCTCCTGTCCCCTGGCGTTGAAGCCCAGCACCCGCAGATAGGGGGGCGCGTCCGGTCGGTCCGCCCGGGTCAGCCCCAGAAAGGCCCACACCAGCAGCCGCCTCAGCCGGGCCTGGGTCCAGTGCCGGGGCTTGGCCAGCTGGAAAAACTCCTCCAGGGACCGGCACTGCTTCCCGGCCCGCTCCAGGCGGGGGGGCAGGCCCTCCGCCGCTCCGCTGTCCGGAAGGGCGGCCCAGTCCCCGGCGGTCATGGTCCTCAGCCGGGCCAGCAGGCCCCGCTCCACCCGCCGGAGGCCGGGCATCCCACCCCAACTCCGCCGCAGGACCTCCGCACCACCGCCAGGGAGATAGGGCTCTGCCGCCCGCCAGTCCTCCGCCTCCAAAAAAGCGCGGAGCTGGGTGGCGGAGAGGAACTCCGGAGGCGTCTCTCCCACCAGCAGGCTGTCGTGGGGGGCCCCCTCCCGGCGGACCGTCACAGGGCGGATGGCACTGCCCATCCTGTCCAGGGCCCGGAGGTACTCCACCCCCAGGTTGTTGTTTGGCGTGGACAGAAGCGCTGAGCGCTCCGGCCCCAGGATCCCCCGAACCACCTCCTGCCGGGCGGCGGCAAAGGGCATTCCCTCGTCCACAAAGCGGCGCACGCCCGATTCATAGACCGGGCTGTTCAGGCACGCAGCCACCTGCCGGAGCCGGTCCGCCGCCCCGCACTCGCTGCCGAAGGAGAGGACGTCCACCACTCCGGCTGCCGCCAGGATGCCCACCGCCCCCCGGGCAAAGGTCTCCGCCGAGGACACCGCCCACACCGTGGGCAGCTCCAGCACCAGGTCCACCCCGCCGGTCAGGGCCAGCCTGCTCCGGGTCCACTTGTCCGCCGCCGCGCAGCGCCCCCCCTGGACCCAGCAGCCGCTCATCACCGCCACCACAGGGGCGTCCTCCCCCAGCTCCGCCCTGGTGCGGGCGATCTGATAGGCGTGCCCCGTGTGGAAGGGATTATACTCCGCGACGATGCCAACGACTTGCATAGATTGACCTCCTGGTGAATTATCTTCCTTTTTTTCAGAAAAGTAGTTGTCCTGATTTCTAAAAAGCGGTACAATGTGATTAGCTATGGGTTCAGGCTGTCTATCAGTGTACTACAAGCCCGGCCCCAAAGGCAAGTCTGGCCTTGCCAAATTGAACGTCCCGCCTCTGTCCTGCGTTTCCACTCCCGTCCGGGGAGCAGAGCGCCCAGACAGCTCTCAGATGAGAGAACGCTTCCGAAGAGCGGGAACATTGAAAAGGAGATCGATTCCCATGAACATTCTTGTCATCAACGCCGGCAGCTCCTCTCTGAAGTATCAGCTGCTCAACCCCGACACTCAGGAGGTCCTGGCCAAGGGCCTGTGTGAGCGCATTGGCCTGGACGGCAAGTTCACCTATAAGCCCGCCGGCAAGGAGGCCGTCAAGGACGCCGACGTGTCCATGCCCACCCACTCCGAGGCCATCCAGACCGTTCTGAACGCCCTGGTGGATCCCAAGAACGGCGTGATCGGCTCCATGAAGGAGATCGACGCGGTGGGTCACCGCGTGGTCCATGGCGGCGAGAAGTTCGCCCAGTCCGTCCTCATCACCGACGAGGTCATGGCCGCCATTGAGGAGTGCAACCCCCTGGCCCCCCTGCACAACCCCGCCAACATCATCGGCATCCGCGCCTGCCAGGCCCTGATGCCCGGCACCCCCATGGTCGCCGTGTTTGACACCGCCTTCCATCAGACCATGCCCCCTGTGGCCTACACCTATGCCCTGCCTTATGAGTTCTATGAGCAGGACAAGGTCCGCCGCTACGGCTTCCACGGCACCAGCCACAAGTATGTCTCCCAGCGGGCCGCCGCCATGCTGGGCAAGCCCGCGGAGGAGCTGAAGCTCATCTCCTGCCACCTGGGCAACGGTTCCTCCGTCACCGCCATCGACGGCGGCAAGAGCGTGGATACCTCCATGGGCTTCACCCCCCTGGCCGGTCTGCCCATGGGCACCCGCTGCGGCGACATCGACGCCGGTATCCTGGAATATCTGATGAACAAGCACGGCTATGACATCAAGGAGATGCTGAACATCCTGAACAAGAAGTCCGGCGTGCTGGGCATCTCCGGCGTGTCCTCCGACTTCCGCGACCTGGAGGACGCCGCCCCCAAGGGCAACCAGCGGGCTCAGCTGGCGCTGGACTCCTTCGAGTACGGCGTCATCAAGCTCATCGGCTCCTACGCCGCCGCCATGGGCGGAGTGGACGCCATCATCTTCACCGCCGGCGTGGGTGAGAACGGCGCGGAGAACCGTGTGAACATCACCAAGAAGCTGGCCTTCATGGGCGTCAAGCTGGACGAGGAGAAGAACAAGGTCCGCGGCCAGGAGATCGACGTCTCCGCCGCCGACGCCAAGGTCCGTGTCCTGGTCATCCCCACCAATGAGGAGCTGATGATCGCCATGGATACCGCCGCTATCGTTAAGGGCTAATTTGCTATTTTTCAGGAAACTCCCAGGTAAAAGCACCTGGGAGTTTCCTTTCATTTTGGAAGATATTGATTTTAATATTCGAGCTGTAGGAGTACACTACATATTGGACAGTTGAATAAAAAAGGATGAAGGATAAGGCCTCAGCGGTTATAGTTGAAGTTGTGAGCAACAACTGAACGAGAGGGGGCTATATCCTTCATGAGCAAGAGTATAACACAAGACATGGCATATCGGCAATCCCTGATGAAGTATGCGGCGTGAGCCGTGCCAGCCGGAAGTACAACAAGAGCCGCTCGTACATCTACTTCTGGAAGGCCCGCTGGGACGGAACGGCGGGCTCTATGGCCTGTCAGTCCCGGCGTCCCCACAGCCATCCAAATCAGCACACAGAAGCAGAACTCAAACTCATCCGGGATCTGCGCCGCCGAAATCCCAGCCTTGGCATGGTGGAACTGTGGCATCGGCTGCGGCTGCGGGGTTATACACGCCGTCCGGAGAGCCTGTTCCGGGTGATGCGGAAGCTGGGGATGTTTCCTGCAGCTGAGAAAAAACCAGCGTATAAGCCCAAGCCCTACGAGCAGATGACCTATCCAGGCCAGCGGGTCCAGGTGGATGTGAAAGTCGTACCCCGCAGGTGTATTGCAGACTCGGAGCTGCGCTTGTTCCAGTACACTGCCATAGATGAATTCACCCGCCTGCGCTTCCTGGCCGCCTATCCCGAGCAGAGCACCTACTCTTCTGCTGACTTTCTGAAGCGGTTGTTCAAGTGGTATGCCCGCCGGGGCATCCGGGTGGAGTGTGTCCAGACAGACAACGGATTTGAGTTCACCAATCGTTTCTCCAACAGCAAACATGACCTGCCCACCCTGTTTGAGGCTACCGCTGCACAGCTCGGTATACACCACAAGCTCATCCGTCCCTACACGCCCCGCCACAACGGCAAGGTGGAGCGCAGCCACAGGGAGGACCAGAAACGCTTCTATGCCTGCCACAGTTTTTATTCTCTGGACGATTTTGATAAGCAGCTCGCCGTCCATAACCGCCGCTCCAATAACTTTCCCATGAGGCCCCTCGCATGGCGTGCTTTTCTTTTGCATCAGCAAAAACACGCTCTATGGTCTCTTTTCTCATGGCATAGAGTTCCTTGCCACGTTCGGTTTTTCTCAAATGTTCGACCAAATCGAGATATTCCTGCCAGATATGAGTTGTGAGTATCCGCTGTCCGCTTTCATTTGCGCCACAAACAGTTCTGCAGGGACAGTCTTTGCAGATTTTGGGTGAACTGCGGTAAGTCCGTTTCCCTTCTTTGCTTGTGGTCGTATGCCGCAGTTCATGTCCTCTGGGACAGGTAAAACTGTCTGTTGCTGCATCATAAGTAAAATCCCAAGGCTTAAATTTATCGTTCTTTCCCTTGTATCGGGTATAGGGAAGGATGGGAATTCTGCTGTGTTCCAGAACTTTCTTTGCAATCCAGGGTGTTTTGTATCCGGCATCCATCGTTACAAACTTAACTTCGGGAAAACTGTTCGTTACCTGGTCGTATACTGCGTCCCATGCAGCACTATCGCTTACATTTCCAGCGGTTACCTCAACACCCAACACAAAGCCGTGCTTATCACAGGCAGTATGTGCTTCGTACGCAAACTGCCGCTCATGTGCCCCTTTTACAAACATTCCGCAGTCAGGGTCGGTTTTGGACACCGTTTTCTCAACCGTTCCTCCTCCGGAACTTCCTTTATTTTCGTCATCATCGTCATCGTTGACTTTCTTACCCAGTTGTTTTCGTTCCTCGGATACCTCTTTGCGAAGTTGTTCCTCGTACACCTTCGCGGCCTTGGCGACCTGTTCCTTCTGGAACTTCTTTTTATTCGCGGATGCTTTAATATGTGTTCCGTCGATAAAAATCATGCTTGGGTCTACCATCCGGTTGTTCAGTGCTTTGTTCAAAATATGTGCAAAAATTTCTTCACTCAGCTCCGGGGGAAAGCGTTTGCAAAAGGCATAACTTACCGTTGCGAAATGAGGGATCTCGTCCAGTAGACTGTATCCCAAGAACCAACGGTATGCTATATTTACTTGTATCTCCCGGTGAGTCTGACGTAAAGACGCGATCCCAAACAAATGCTGAATTAGAACCATCTTGATCAACACTACAGGATCCGTTCCTGGACGCCCGTTGTCTGCGCAATAATATGGACTTAACCGCTCATATAGCCAGTCATAATCCATGACTCTTTCTACTTTTCGGAGCAGATGGTCTGGGGGGACTAATGCATCCACATCCACCATCACTATATCTTTTCGGGAATCCGTTTTTCAGTTCTCCATATTCAATCCCACTTTTCTCTATTATACCAGAAGAACTCCGCCGCTGGCGAGGTTCTTTGACAAGCTGACCGGGGTGTGTTCCCAGTGGAAACGCACCCCGGTCATTTTTGTCTTATATCCTGCGGCCGCGGCCCATAGCAAAGCCCAGCCCCGCACCGCACAGGCCGCCCACAATGTGGGTCAGCTGTGAGACGCTGTCCCGTGCGGTCGCGGCGTCCACCACCTCGCCCCCCAGATAGAGGAGCACCACCAGCACCAGGGTCAGCGGCACCTCCCCCTCCCGCATCCCGGCCAGAGAGGACAGCACGATCATCATAAATACGATGCCGCTGGCTCCCAGCAGGGCGGAGCCAGGGAACAGGAGGAACTGCACCAGGCCGGAGATCAGGGCGGTCAGGACCACGCAGCCCAGCAGCCGCCTGCTGCCGTACTTCTCCTCCAGAGGCGGCCCGATCACCAGCAGCAACATGATGTTGCCGATAAAGTGGGTATAATTGGCATGGCCCAGCACATGGGTGAACATCCTCACATAGGTCAACGGGTCGGTGAGCGGGGCGCGGTAGACGCAGAACAACAGCCGGGTACTCCCGCCCCCCGTGAGCATCCCAAAAATCAGCGCCCCCAGGGACAGCAGGGAGAAGGTCAGCACCACCGGCGCGTTATACTGCAGGCGCAGCGGCCTCAATGATTCAGAACCCGGACCCGGATCATACCCGGGATGGCCCGCAGCTCCTCGGCCACCTTATCCTTGATGCGGCTGTTCAGATCCACCATGGTATAGGCGTAGTCCTTCTTGGACTTGTTGGTCAGGTTCTCCACGTTGACCCCCTCCTTGGAGAGGATAGAGGTGATCTTGGTCAGCATGGCCGGAATGTTCTGATGGATCAGGCACACCCGGGAGATCCCGCTCCACTCCTGAGCCACGTTGGGCAGGTTCACCGAGTTCTTGATGTTTCCGTTGAGCAGATAGTCCTTCAGCTGGTCCGCCGCCATGCGGGCGCAGTTCTCCTCACTTTCCGGAGTGGATGCCCCCAGATGGGGCAGCGCCACCACATGGGCCGCTACTGCGATCTTCTCATCGGGGAAGTCGGTGACGTACCGGGCCACCCGGCCGGACTCCAGGGCCTGGATCATGTCGTCATCGTTTACCAGGCCGCCCCGGGCCAGGTTCAGGATCCGGACCTGACCCTTCATCTTGGCAATGGACTCCGCGTTGATAAAGTCCTTGGTGCTGTTGTTATAGGGGATGTGGATGGTGATGTAGTCGGACACCCGGTACAGCTCATCCACATTTTTCACCACATGGACATGGCGGTCCAGGCGCAGGGCGGCCTCCACCGACAGGAAGGGGTCATAGCCGTACACATCCATCCCCAGCTCCAGGGCGATGTTGCACACCAGCGCGCCGATGGCCCCCAGGCCGATGACGCCCAGGGTCTTGCGGTACAACTCCGGCCCAGCGAAGGCGGACTTTCCCTTCTCCACCGCGGCGGCCAGATCCACCCCGGGGGTGTGGACCTGCTCCTGCACCCACTCCGCGCCGCCCAGAATGTCCCGGGAGGCGATGAGCAGGGCGGCCAAAACCAGTTCCTTGACCGCGTTGGCGTTGGCGCCGGGGGTGTTGAACACCACGATGCCGTTTTCCGAGCAGCGGTCGATGGGGATGTTGTTGGTCCCCGCCCCCGCCCGGGCGATGGCCCGCAGCTCCTCCGGGAACACATAGTCGTGCATGGGGGCGGAGCGGACCAGGATGCCGTCCTCGTTCTCCACCTCGCCGCCCACCTGGAAGCGTGTCTGATCCAGCAGGTCCAGGCCGGCGCTGGAAATCTTATTTAAGGTTTTGATGCGGTACATAAATAAAGACCTCGAATCTATGTTGTAATGAGAACGCCCCGTTCTGCGGGGGCTCAGTTGTTCCGGTCGAACTCACGGATGAACTGGCACAGGCGCTCCACGCCCTCCACAGGCATGGCGTTGTAGATGCTGGCCCGCATCCCGCCGGTCTTGCGGTGGCCCTTCAGATTGACGAAGCCGGCCTCCGCGGCCTCCGCCACGAATTTGGCGTCCAGCGCCTCGTCCCCGGTGCGGAAGGTGACATTCATCCCGGAGCGGGAACCCTTCTCCGCGTGGCAGTGGAACAGCCTGGAGCTGTCCAGGGTGTCGTACAGCATGGAGGAGCGCAGGGTGCGCAGCTTCTCCATCCCAGCCAGGCCCCCCTGCTCCTCCACCCAGTCCAGGGTGAGGCCCAGCATATAGATGCACCAGCAGGGCGGGGTGTTGTACATGGAGTCCTTCTCGATCATGGTCTGATAGTTCATGATCAGGGGGGTGAAGGGCAGCTCGTGCCCGGCTAGGTCCTCCCGGATGATGACCACTGTCAGCCCGGCGGGGGCCATGTTCTTCTGTGCTCCGGCATAGACGATGCCGAATTTGGACAGGTCCACCGGCCGGGAGAGGATGTCAGAGGACATATCACACACCAGGGGCACCTTCCCCGTCTCGGGAACATACTGCCACTCGGTGCCGTAGATGGTGTTGTTGGCGCAGTAGTAGAAGTAGCTGGCCTCCGGATCCAGCTTCAGCTGGTCCTGAGCGGGGATATAGGAGTGATCCCGGTCCCCGGAGTCGGCGGCGATGTTCACGGTGCCGTACTTTTTGGCCTCCTTCATGGCGATGGAGGAGAAATTTCCCGTGACGGCGTAGTCCGCCTTCCCGGTGCGGCCCATCAGGTTCAGCGGGATCATGGAGAACTGGCCGGAGGCGCCAGTCTGGAGCAGAAGGACCCGATAGCCGTCGGGCACCTGCATCAGACGGCGCAGCTTTTCCTGGGTCTCCTCAAAAATCTTCAAAAAAACCTTTGACCGGTGACTCATCTCCATCACGGACATACCGGAACCACGGTAGTTGGTGATCTCTGATCCCGCGCGCTCCAGGGCGGAGAGGGGGAGCATGGAAGGTCCTGCGGAGAAGTTGTAAACACGCTGGTCACTCATTTGGGAGAACCCCTTTCAAAGATAAAATACTGTCCCACGCCGCGCCGAAAACGAACAGGGCCGGGATAATGTTTTATTATAGTAAAGAGAAAAAGAAGTGTCAATCCTTCCAGCCGGAATGTGGGGAAATATTTCTTCCGGGAACAGGGCCCCCCTCTTGACAAGCGTGTGCTCTTCATATATACTATGCATATAGTATATATACACTATGTCAGAAAGGCACACCGGACGCCGGGACGCCTGACCCGTGCACAGGGCAGACAGCCGCCGCCCCGTCTGGAAAGGATCAAATATGGACATCATTCTCAGCAACTCCAGCGGAAAACCCATCTATGAGCAGATTGCGGACCAGGTCCGGGAGCAGATCCTGTCCGGCGCGCTGTCGGCGGGGGACGCCCTGCCCTCCATGCGCGTACTGGCCAAGGAGCTGCGGATCTCGGTCATCACCACCAAGCGGGCCTATGAGGAGCTGGAGCGGGACGGTTTTCTGGACAATGTCCCGGGAAAAGGCTGCTTTGTGGCCCCGCAGAACCGAGAGCTGCTGCGGGAGGCCCAGCTGCGCCGGGTGGAGGACATCCTCGCCCAGGCCGTGGATGAGGCCCGCAAGGGCGGCTTCTCCCTGTCGGAACTGCAGGAACTTCTGACTCTACTGTATCAAGGGGACGAATTATGACGAATTGCATTGAGATCAAGGGGCTGTGCAAGTCCTATCCGGACTTCTCCCTCCAAAATATCGACCTCACTCTCCCCGGCGGCACCATCATGGGGCTGATCGGGGAAAACGGGGCAGGAAAAACCACCACCATCAAGTGCATCCTGAACCTGATCCGCCGGGACGCGGGGGAGATCACCCTTCTGGGGCGGGACAACCTGCGTGAGGAGCGGGCGGCCAAGGCCGGCGTGGGCGTGGTTCTGGATGAGTGTGTGTTCCACGACGCGCTGCGGCCCCGGGACCTGGAGCGCATCCTGGCCCCCGTCTATCCCACCTGGGACAATGGGCTGTACCGGGACTATCTGGACAAATTCCGCCTGCCCGGGAAAAACCTCATCAAGACCTTCTCCCGGGGAATGAAGATGAAGCTCTCCCTGGCCGCCGCCCTGGCCCACCGGCCCCAGCTGCTGATCCTGGACGAGGCCACCGCCGGACTGGACCCGGTGGTCCGGGACGAGATCCTGGACGAATTTTTGAATTTCATCTGCGACGAGGACCACGCCATCCTCATCTCCAGCCATATCACCAGCGACCTGGAAAAGGCGGCGGACTACATCACCTACCTCCACCAGGGCCGGGTCGTCCTGTCCCAGCCCAAGGACGAGCTGCTGGACCGTTACGGCCGGGTGGGCTGCTCCACCGGCGACCTGGCCGCCATCGAGCCCGGCGACCTGCTGCGGGTGCGGAGAGGTACCTTCGGCTGTGAGGGCCTCACCTCCGACCGGGACGTGTTCCAGAAGAAGTATCCCGGCCTGACGGTGGATCCGGCCAGCCTGGAGGACATCATGCTGTTGATTGGAAAGGGGGAGTCCCTATGTACGGACTGATCTGGAAGGATTTTCTTGTGCTGCGAAAGACTCTGCGGCTGTATGTGCTGTTCCTGCTGGGCTATCTGGGGATGGCCCTGCTGGGGATCTTCGACCTCACCTTTGTCACCACCTTCTGCGTGGTAATCCTGATGATCCTGCCCATCTCCGCCTTCTCCTATGACGAGTTCGCCCGGTGGGACCGGTATGCCCGCACCCTCCCCCTCTCCTCACGTCAGATCGTGGGGGGGCGCTATCTGTTCGTCCTCCTGCTTCTGCTGGTGGTGGCGGCCATCGGCGCCGTCTCCGCCGTCCTGCTCTCCCTCACCGGCTCCGCCGACCTGTGGGAGAGCCTGGGGGCCCAGCTGGCCTCCCTGGGCGCCGCCCTGTTCATCGTGGATGTAATGCTCCCCCTGAACTACCGGCTGGGACCGGAGAAGGCCCGCCCCTTCCTGTTCGCCGTCACCTTTCTCCCCTTTATTCTGCTGTTCCTGCTGGCCAAGGCCGACATTCTGGACCTGTCCTTCCTGGACCGCCTCCGGCCGGGCCAGGTCATTGCAGGATTCATCCTGGTCCTCCTGACCGCCCTGGCGGGGCTGGCGGTCTCCTTTCTGATCTCCTGCCGGGTCACAGAGCGGAAGGAGTACTGACCATGAACGCCAGACGGCGGCTGCTCTGGCTGGGGCGGCTCACCGCCGCCGGAGCCGCCCTGCTCCCCTTCACGGGAACAGTCCGCCCCGGCGGCCCCCTCTCCTGCTGCCTGCTGGCGCTGGCTGTGGTCCTGCTCCTTCTGGGTGGCGGGGAATGAGCCGGATATTTTTTCCGCCGCCCTTGCATACAGCCCCCCATCCGTGCTACAATGGAAACAGAAGAAAGGGAGAGGGGGGCGTGTCTTATGACCGCTCAGAGTGCGATCCACGAATTGAAGCAAGTCCGTCAATACTGCTCCGCCCGTGCCATCCCCGCCATCGACTATGCCATTCAGGTCCTCCAGGGCCTGGCCGAGCGGGAAAAGCGGGTGGAGGAGGCCAAGCAGGCCAATCCCCAGAGCCCCCAGGATCCGGCGGAGGCCTTCCCGGACTGAGTCCGGGCCATCACAAAACAGCAGAGCCCCATCCATGAACTGCCCCAGATTATGCAGACAGTACAAAAAAGAGCCCTGGTAGGAAATATCGAGTTTTAGTAGGAGAGGCGTCGCGCAAGCGGCGCCTCTCCAGTCTTTAACTGGATGCGCTCATGGTTATAAAAATGAATATAGCGGTCGATCATTTCGTTGGCTTCCGGGAAGGTAGCCGGTTTGTGGCGGTAAATGCACTCCGTTTTGAGGATGGAGAAGAAATTTTCCGCCATGGCGTTGTCATATGGATTTCCCTTTCTTGACATGGACGGTGTAATGCCGTATGCTTGAGTCAGGTTGAAGTATGCTCGCGAGGTGTACTGAAATCCCTGGTCGCTGTGGAGGTGGAGTTCTGCAGCGACCTTCTTTTTCTCTCGCTTCATTGCCAGACGAATGGTGTCCAGAACCAGACCCACCGTCTGTTCCGTTCCGGTTTTGTAAGCCACAATACTGTTGTCGTAGAGATCCCGGATCATGGATAGGTACAGTACGCCCTGCTTGGTGTGGATGTAGGAGATGTCCGTTACCCATTTTCTGTTTGGCCCATCTGCGTGAAATCCTCTGTTCAGCAGATTCTCATACCTGTGGACCTGCTGCCCCATCTGCTGCCATTTCCTGCGGCGGCGGATCTCTGACAGCAGATCATATTTTTTCATGATTCGCAGCACAGTTTTAGGATTACAGAAAATGTTCTGGCTTTTCAGCCATAGCCACATCCGCCGGTAGCCATAGGTACGGAAGCTGCGTTCCCGCTGCTGTGCGATAACTTTTGCAAGAGCGGCATCCTTCTCCGGCCTGTCCAGACGGTGGACAAACGCATAGTAGCCGCTTCTGGATACTGCAAAAAACGTGCACATGACGGATATTGGATATTCCTCTCTGTGACGATATATGATGTGGTATTTTACCCTTGCCCTCACTTCCTTCCTGTGGACCGCAGAAAATCCCGCAGCAATTTGTTCTCCATCTGCAAGCGATGGATCTCATACGCCTGCTCTGCCACAATGTTTCTTGGTGCGGCATCTTTCCTCGGTCGTCCTTTGGGCCGTGGAAGGATCCCGGCTTCCAGCTTGCGTTCTTTTCTCCGCTCACGCTCAAGCAGCCTTTTTACCACCTGCTTATCCCGAAAGCCGTAGTGTTCTGCAACTTCCCGCTGGGTTTTCCCCTCTGCCAGCATGGCTTTGATCTCAGGCAACAGCGCTTGAATGTGTGTGTAGTTCCGTTTCTCCATAATAAGCCCCCCTGATGTAGTCTATTTTCCTACATCAGGGGGGCTTTTGTCACTGTCCGTTTTTACTGGACCGGTTCAGTTCACCATTCGGATGGGGCTCTATTTTTCTATCAAAAAAGGAAAGAAAATCGAGAATATCTGCATAAATACTACATCTATCGAAAAAAACACTTCGAAGAGAAGAAAGCAGTTTTGTAATAAATTTACAACAAACGAAAGAGCCTTAAGTAACGGCTTATAGAAAGTTATACAAGATTTGTGCCAACTGCCCCACCCGCCATCTGTGCACCCATTCCAAAGACTGCGCAAAGGCTGTACAGAGGCTTGGCCCAGGTAACAAACTGGGGGAAGCTTGAATTTTCTGCCATGAACCTCAAAAAACCGGCCACTTGGCTGTGGATGGAGAAGCTTGATCCGTTCGTCCTGATCCTGCTTTGGCCTATATATGCCAGAAACCCGGTCTACGCACGAAGGGTAGACCGGATCTCTCGACAGACTGAGGCATCCGCACTCTTAGCAGATGCCTTTTGGGCCCCTCAGCCCACGCTGATCCCCATGCGGCGGGCCACCTCCAGCATCCCATGTCCCTCCGGGACCAAGCGGCTCTTTCCCGCCACGTCCTTCAGCCGGTTCTCTCCCACATGGTTGCTCTTCATGGCTACCGTGATCCCGTAGTTCTCGTCCTCCACCATCTTGGCGGCATAGGACCCGAACTGGGTGGCCAGTACCCGGTCATAGGGGCATGGGCTCCCGCCTCGCTGCATATGGCCGGGAACACAGATCCGGGTCTCGATCCCGGTGAGGGCCTCGATCTGCCGGGCGATCCGGTTGGTGGCGGTGGTATCCCCCTGCTCCGCCCGCTTCGCCATCCGCTCCTTCCGCTTCATCCGGGCCTCCTTGGCGTCCATGGCTCCCTCAGCCACCGCCAGAATGGAGAAGTGCTTCCCCTGAGCCGCCCGGCGCTCAATGGCCGCGCATACATTCTCAATGGTATAGGGGAGCTCCGGGATAAGGATGATGTCCGCACCCCCGGCGATACCGGCATAGAGGGTAAGCCACCCTGCCTTATTGCCCATCAGCTCCACCACCATGCAGCGGCTGTGGCTGCCGGCGGTCGTATGGACCCGGTCGATGGCCTCGGTGGCGATCTCCATGGCGGAGTGAAATCCAAAGGTCACATCAGTGCCGAAAATGTCATTGTCGATGGTCTTGGGCAGGGCGATGATGTTCAGCCCCTCCTCCGCCAGCAGGTTGGCTGTCTTGTGGGTCCCGTTGCCCCCCAGGCACAGCAGGCAGTCCAGCTTCATCTCCTGATAGTTTCTCTTCATGGCGGCCACCTTGTCCACCTTGTCCTCCTCCACCACACGCATCAGCTTGAAGGGGGTGCGCTTGGTTCCCAGGATGGTCCCGCCTACCGTCAGGATGCCGGAAAACTCATGGGGCTCCATCACCCGCCAGTCCCCGTTGATGAGTCCGGCATAGCCGTTGCTGATGCCGATGAGCTCCACATCCTCCCCCATGCGCTGATACAGCGCCTTGGCCACACCCCTCAGGGTGGCGTTCAGCCCCGGGCAGTCGCCTCCTGAGGTCAGAATTCCGACTCGTTTCTTCATTCTCTGACTCCTCCTCTCAGTTCTGGCCAGTCAGTCAATCTGTCCCGCCAGGACCTTTTGATAGTCTGCATAGTTTTCCTCCAAAAGCCGGGGCGTATCCAATCCATAGGGGCATTTCGACTTGCACTGTCCACAATGGAGGCACTGCTCGATCTGCTCCATCTTCTCCTGCCACTCCGGCGTCAGCCAGTCCGCGGCGGGAGCCCGGCGAAGCATCAGGCTCATGCGGGCACAGTTGTTGATCTCGATTCCCGCCGGACAGGGCATACAGTAGCCGCAGCCCCGGCAGAAATCCCCGGCCAGCTCCTCCCGGTCCCGGCGGATCACAGCTTTCCGCTCCTCCGTCATGGCGGGGGGCGTCTGGACACAGGACAGGAACTGGTCCAGCTCTCTCCGGCGCTGTACGCCCCAGATGGGCAGAACCGCGGGGTGCTCCTCCATGAATGCCGCGGCGGTCAGGCCATCCCGGATCAGGCCGCCGGCCAGCCCCTTCATGGCGATAAAGCCCATATCCGCCGCCCGGCATTTCTCCACCAATTCCAGTTCCTGGGCCCCGGACAGGTAGCTGAAGGGGAATTGAAGCGTATCATACAGCCCGGAGCCGATGGCCTCGTGGGCCACCGCCAAGCGGTGGTTAGTGATGGAGATGTGGCGGATCTTTCCCTGGCGCTTGGCCTCCAGGGCGGCGTCATACAGGCCGTCCGCTCCCCCCGGACGGGGACAGAAGGCGGGGTTGTGGAACTGATAGACGTCGATATGGTCAGTGCCCAGGGCGCGCAGGCTGCTCTCCAGGTCCTTCCAGAACCCGTCCGCCGTCTGGGCGGCGGTTTTTGTCGCCAGGATCACCCGGTCCCGCATCCCGGCAAAGGCTGCGCCCACCTTCTCCTCGCTGTCTGAATAGGCCCGGGCCGTGTCAAAGTAGTTCATCCCCCCGTCATAGGCCCGGTGGAGCAGCTCCACCGCCTCCGCTTTGGAGATCCGCTGGATGGGCAGACAGCCGAAGCCCTGCTTCTCCACCACAAGGCCCGTGCGGCCCAATTTGATCCTTCCCATCTATGCTCCTCCTCTTGACGTACAGCAGCCGTCATGTTCTTCTCTTCCTATTAAAAAACGGATCAGCCCCCATGTCAAGAGCTGATCCCCGCTTTTCTATGTTAAATTCTGATGGGCCGCGGTCCCGCTCCCCGATCCGGCAGTGATGAACAGCTCATACAGGCGGCTGAGCATATCCCAGGTCGCCCGATCCATCACCCCGGTCTCCTCCAGCTGGGCCAGGTTTTGGAGCCACAGGGTATTCTGCACCGAGGCGTCCCCGTGCTGTCCGTTCGCCTCATCCTCCACGATCCCCTCCAGCCGCTGGCGCAGCAGCTGGAACATCGTTTGGGGCAGGACCATATACTCCTCCTCCCCGCCAGGCAGCATCTGCGCGCCCTCTCCGGGGAAAATGCGCAGGCTTCTGGGTGGGGCCACTTCCCGCTCCAGCGCCATCCATTCCCGCCGTATGGCGTCCCAGGTGCGGCCGTCCACCACACCGGTCACCGGCGGGGCCAGCTCCCGCTGAAAGAGCATCACCGCCTCCAGCGTCTCCTCTCCAAACAGCCCGTCTGTCGCCAGCTGGGGCAGAAAGCTGTACCGCGTCCCCAGGCGGCGGAGCATATACTGAAGATTCTGCACCGGATTGGACAGCATTTCCTCCTCCAATTCCTGTGGCGTCATACCATTTCCACTCCTCTCTGATCGCTGCTTCCCATCCGGAGGTCCTCCCCCGGGAACTGTCCGGCCCGGCTGGTGGTCCCATACCGGACCGCCGCCGCCGGAACGCTTTCATTTTGCGGAAAGTTGATCCCGTCCCGGCGCAGGTCCCGCTCAATGCCGGTGAACTCCCCATAGATGGAATACCAAGTCTGAGGTCCCACGATCCCGTCGGCGGGCAGACCCACATGGGCCTGATACTCCCGCACGGCCCGGGCGGTATCGCTGCCATAGACGCCGTCGATCCGGATGGCGCTCACCGTCGGCTCAAACTCCGCAACCAAGGCCAGCATATATTGCAGCACCGCCACGTCCCCTCCCCGGTCGCCCTGGCGCAGCAGACCCGGGTACTGGAAGGAGAAGGTCTGGAACAGCTGCCCCTCGCTGACCAGCTCGGCCAGCTGTGTGATCCCCACATAGAGGTAGACCATCTTGTACCAGGTCGCCTTGCCCACCACACCGTCCGCCGCCAGGCCGAAGATGCGCTGGAAGGTTCGGACCGCCTCCTCCGTCTGTGGATCATAGACACGGGTGACCGGCCAGATCTTCGGGATGGCCGGATAGCTCTGGGAGATGCGGTTGAGCATCGTCTTCACCACCACCACATTCTCCCCCTGGGAGCCCAAACGGAGGGGCGTGCCCGGATAGGAGCGGCCCAGATCCTGAATGGGGGCATCCTGTACCAGCTCGATGTCCTCCCCGTAGTAATACCTCAGGATCTCCATAGGCCCATAGCCCTGCTGGGCCAGGTCCTGGCTGCCCCACTGGGAGAGGCCGTCGCAGGTGCTGGTGGTGCCGTTGCAGAACTTGGCCGCCAGGGGCTCTACAAAGTCAGTGCGGCGGATGTAGTCGTTAAAAGTCTCATCCACCGCCCGGCTGATGTTCTCAAAGATGTTCCGGCCGCGGATGAACTTCTGGTCGTAGGCGGTGGTGGAGGTGATGTCGAAGTCATAGCCCCGGCTGGGGTAGAACTCTGTGTAGACCCGGTTCAGGGCAAAGGAGACGATGGCCAGGATATTGGCCTCGATGGCCGCCGGCTCCCAGGTGGGGTAGATCTCACTGGAGGCCACATTTTTCACATAGTCCGGAAAGGAGACGGTGATATTTTCCGCCTCCTCATCCGGCAGGCCCAGGTGTACGGTAATCGTACTGGGCACAACAGGCGTCACGCGGATGGGCATAGCTCCCCTCACAGGCTCTGCCCGGGGATCTCCCAGGTCTGGTTTTGGATCAGGCTGGACTCCCCCTCGCTGAGGGGGGCCAGTTCCATCTCCTGAAGGGTGTCCACCCCGTCAAAGATTTGTACCCCCTCCACCAGCAGCATGGCGTAGTCCGGGTGCTCCGCCCACACATCACACACCGCATAGGGGGGCGTCCCGTTCCCCGGCTGGGTGCTGTCCCCCAGGATGGGGGTGGGGATGTCCACTGGGCGGGTAAATCCGCTCCGGTCCGTGGCCTGGACCGACAGCAGCTGGTACTTCCCTCCCTCGCCCCGCTGGGTGACCACCACCGTGGCGTCCGCCAAGGGCAGCTTCGCCCGGGAGGTATAGACTCGGACCGTCAAGGTCCCTGTTCCGTTCATAGGCTCCTCCTTCCGGCGGGCCCGGCCCGCCTGCTTCTGCCTCTATGGTATGCCGCCGGCTCTCTTACGGTGAAAAACAGCGTCCCCCGGAGTATTTCTCCAGGGGACGCTGCTCATAGTAATATGTACAAATTTTTCTTACGACCAGGACTCCTCCAGCTCCGACCGCTTGGCGCGGCCCATCAGGTCGGTGACCACCAGCTTGGGGTCCCGGCCCTCGTACAGCACCTCATAGGCGGCCTGGGAAATGGGCATCTCCACCCCGGCCTTCTGGGCCAGGGTCCGGGCATTGGCGGCGGCGTAGTAGCCCTCCACCACCGCGCCGACCTCCTCCAGGGCCTGTGCCACCGGCCTGCCCTGGCCGATGAGGATGCCGCACCGGCGGTTGCGGGAGTGCATGGAGGTGCAGGTGACGATCAGGTCGCCCACCCCGGCCAGACCGGTGAAGGTGTCCTTCCGTCCGCCCAGGGCCACCCCCAGCCGGGCCATCTCTGCCAGCCCCCGGGTCATCAGCAGGGCCTTGGTGTTGTCCCCGCAGCCCATGCCGTCGGTGCAGCCGGCACACAGGGCGATGACGTTTTTCAGGGCGGCGCAGATCTCGGTCCCGATCCGGTCGTCGCTGGTATAGACCCGGAAGCGCTTGTTCATAAACAGGTCCTGGACCAGCTCCGCGTCCGCCAGACGGTCGGCGGCGGCCACCACTCCGGTGGGGATGTGCCGCCCCACCTCCTCGGCGTGGGAGGGGCCGGACAGCACCACCACGGGGCATTTGCCCTCCAGCTCCTCCTCGATGACCTGGCTCAGGCGCAGGGAGGTGGACTTCTCAATGCCCTTGGAGGCGGAGATGACCACCGTTCCGGGGCGGAGGAAGGCCCGCAGCTTAGCCGCCGTCTCCCGCACTGCATAGGAGGGCGTGACCATCAGCACCGCCCCGCAGTCCGCCACACAGGCCAGGTCGGCGGTAAAGTGCATCGTCTCCGGCAGAGTCACCCCCTTCAGCATGGGGTTCTCCCGGGTCCGCCGCAGCTCCTCCGCCTTCTCCGGGCGGTGGGACCACAGGGTCACATCATGTCCGTTTTCCACCAGCAGCAGGGCCAGGGCCGTCCCCCAGCCGCCGCTGCCCACCACGGTTATCTTCATCTTAAATAACCTCCTGTTTTTTCGTACGCCCTACTCCTCACTTTTTTTGTGATGCAGGGAAAATTTGTTCTCTGTTCCAGAGATCAACCGCTTGATGTTGCCCCGGTGCATATAGACCACCAGTCCCCCGATCACCAGCCCCAGCAGGGCGATCACCGGGTCCCGATAGACGAACCAGGTGGCCACGGGGAAGGAGGCTCCGGCCCAGAGCGAGCCCAGGGACACATACTTGGTGGCCACAGCCAGGATGAGGAATCCCCCCCACACCACCAGGGCGATGCGCCAGTCGATCATAATGGCGATGGCCCCGCCGGACAGGATCCCCTTGCCCCCCTTAAAGTGGAACATACAGGGGAACATATGGCCCAGCAGGCACCATAGACCGGCCCAGTATTTACTAAAAACATCGGCTAGGGGGTAAGTGGGAAAGGGCCATCCGTCAAAGAAATACTTATCAGCACAGTATCCTACAAGTCCCACTGCAATGACCGCTTTGAGTACATCACACAAAATAACCACCAGGGTCAGCGGCCCGCCGAAGGTGCGGTAAAAGTTGGTCAGCCCCGCGTTGCCAGAGCCATGGTTTCGCACGTCGTCCCCGAGAATGTACTTGGAGACGATGACTGCCCCATTAAAACAGCCCAAAAAATAGGAAAGTACAGCAGACCCGCCAAAATCCAGAAGCAAATAAAGGACTGTCTCCATGTCTTACTCCTCCTTCTCGCCCTTCTGCCGGACGGTGAGGCGCACCGGGGTACCCTCCAGGCCGAAGGTGGATCGGATCTGATTTTCCAGATAGCGCTGATAGGAGAAGTGGAACAGCCGTGCATCGTTGCAGAAGCAGACAAAGTGGGGGGGCTTGATCCCCACCTGGGTCATATAGTAGATCTTCAGGCGGCGGCCCTTGTCCGTGGGAGGCTGCACCCGGGCGGTGGCGTCGGCCAGGACGTTGTTGAGCATCCCGGTGGTGATGCGCATGGCGGCCTGGTCGTTCACATAGCGGATCAGCTCAAACAGCCGGCCCACCCGCTGGCCCGTCAGGGCGGAGATGAACACGATGGGGGCATAGGTCATATAGGACAGGTCCCGCATCACATCCTGGCGCATCTTGTCCATGGTCTTGCCATCCTTCTCGATGGAGTCCCACTTGTTGACCACGATGATGCAGGCCTTGCCCGCCTCGTGGGCCAGGCCGGCCACCTTGGTGTCCTGCTCGGTGACCCCCTCCTGGGCGTCGATGAGGATGAGGCACACGTCGCTGCGCTCGATGGCCATGGTGGAACGGAGGACGGAGAACTTCTCGATCCGGTCGTCCACCTTGGACTTCTTCCGCATCCCGGCGGTGTCGATGAAACAGAATTTGCCCTGCTCGTTCTCATAGTAGCTGTCGATGGCGTCCCGGGTTGTGCCCGCCACGTTGGAGACGATGACCCGCTCCTCCCCCAAAATGCGGTTGATGAGGGAGGATTTCCCCACGTTGGGCTTGCCGATGACCGCCACCTTGATGACGTCATCGTCCTCCTCCTCTTCCTCCTCGGGGGGGAAGTAGGCAAAGCAGGCATCCAGCAGGTCGCCGGTGCCGTGTCCATGGACGGCGGAGACGGCGATGGGGTCCCCCAGGCCCAGGTTGTAGAACTCATAGATGTCCGGATTCTCCCGGCCGGTCTGGTCGGCCTTGTTCACCGCCAGCACCACCGGCTTGCCGGAGCGCAGGAGCATATTGGCCACCTCCTGGTCGGAGGCGGTCATGCCGGTCTTGATGTCGCACACAAAGACGATCACGGTGGCGGTGGAAATGGCGATCTCCGCCTGCTCCCGCATAAAGGCCAGGATCTGGTCGTCGGTGCCCGGCTCGATGCCGCCGGTGTCCACGATGTCGAACACCCGGTTGCGCCACTCACAGGGGGCGTAGATGCGGTCCCGGGTGACGCCGGGGGTGTCCTCCACGATGGACAGCCGCCGGCCGCACAGCTTATTGAAGAGCATGGACTTGCCCACATTGGGCCGGCCCACGATGGCAACTAATGGTTTCATAGCGTTTCCTCCTGTATTTCAAAGGGGAGCAGAGGCGGCGGACCGCCCGCTCCGGTCAGCGGTACTGAAAATATTCGGTCTCCTCCCGCAGCTGGACCTGCTCCGGAGGCGGGACCTCCAGGCCGCACACCGCGTCCAGCAGCTCAAAGCCGTCCTGGGCCACCGGGATCACCGGCACTCCCAGCTCCCGCTCCACATCGTCCAGCGAGACGTCGTCCAAAAAGACCCGCTCCCCGGCCCGGAGCATATTGGCCGGGATCAGCAGCCGCTGTCCCAGCTCCCGGCCACGCAGCTGGGCGATCAGGTCGCCGCCGGTGACCAGCCCGGCCACGGTGATGGTGTGGCCGAAAAAGTCGTTGCGGATGGGGTACACCGTCCCCCGGATGGCCCCGCACTTCTCCCGGGCCCGGGCCACAAGCTGCTCCAGGAATGGAGCGGCGGACACCCCAGTAGCGATGGCAAAGGGGGTGGCGCCCTCCATCTCCTCCGGCTCCATCAGGTCCAGCCCCCGGGCAAACTCCCGTGACAGCAGGGTGAGCATCCCCACCCCGTTGTCCAGCTGAGTAAATTCCTCAAAATATTCCTCCGGGGGCAGTTCCCGCCCCGCCAGCAGATAGAACTCGTCGGAGCACCAAACCAGCCGGGTCCCGGTGCGCGCCCGGTGCGCCTCGGCAAAGGTCTCCACCTGACGGATGAGGTCGTCGGCCTCCTCCCGGGTGTACGGGCGCAGTGGGTACAGCCCCTCCCGGAACTTGGTCACGCCCACGGGGACCACCGATACGCTGTTCACCGACGGATACAGCTCCGCCAGATCCCGAAGCGTCTTGTCCAGGGCCGGTCCGTCGTTGACTTCGGGGCAGGAGACGATCTGGCAGTTCATGGTGATGTGGTTCCGGGCAAAGCGCTCCATGATGTCGATGGACTCCCCCGCCCGCCGGTTTTTCAGCATCCGGCACCGCAGCTCCCTGTCTGTGGTGTGGACGGACACATTGATGGGGGAAATGCGCAGGTCGATGATCCGCTGGACCTCCCGCTGGGAGAGGTTGGTCAGGGTGAGGTAATTCCCCATGAGAAAGCTGAGCCGCGCGTCGTCATCCTTGAAATACAGGCTCTTCCGCATCCCCTTGGGCATCTGGTCCACAAAGCAGAAAATGCAGTTGTTGGCGCAGGAGCGGGCACGGTCCATGAGATAGGTCTCAAACTCCAGGCCCAGGTCCTCCCCCTCCTCCTTGCGGATATGCACAGCGCGGCGGCTGCCGTCCGGCTCTTGGAGCGTCAGGGTCAGCCGCGGATCATAGGTGTAAAATTTATAGTCCAGCACGTCCACCACCGGCTTGCCGTTGACCTCCAGCAGTGTCTCGCCCGGCCGGATGCCCGCCCTGCTGGCGGGACTGCGGGGATCTACGGTTCGGATCACAGTCCGGCTCATCCCTCCGCCTCCTCTCCAGGGGGCACTGTACCCGCACCGCCCCCATCTTACATGGTTTCTTTTATTGTACAATAGCCTTTCCCGGATTTCAAGCCAAAATCCGGTTCCTTTTCCCTCTCCAGCCCCACTCCGGCGGCTGTCCGCCGGTTTTACTTGCAAATACGGTGGAAATAGCCTACAATAGCAGGAGATCTTGATGTCCGCGCCGCATCCCGCGGCGCTGTTCACACTGCTTAGGAGGTCCCCTGTATGCCCCTTGACCGCATCGCCGCCCGCCTGCGCCATCGGATCCCGGCCACCGCTTGGGCCGCGTTCCTGTCCTGCTTTCTGTCGGGCTATCTCATCCATCTCTTCGCCTTTACCAATCTGATCCCCAACTCAGACGGCCTCAGCCGGGTGTTCGACCCCCAGCAGATGACCGTGTCCGGCCGGTGGTTCCTGCACTACGCCTCCGCCCTCAACAGCTTCACCCAGATGCCGGCCCTCATCGGCTTTCTGTCCATTGTGTTCCTCTCCCTGGCGGCGGCGGCGGCCGTCCTGACCCTGGGGCTGCACAGCCGCACCCTGTCCGCCCTGGCCGGCGTGCTCATGGCCGCCTTCCCCTGTCTGGGGTACACCTTCCTCTATATGTTCACCGCCTCCGCCTATTGCCTGGCCATCCTGCTGGCGGTGCTGTCAGTCTGGCTGGCGCAGAAGGGCGGCTGGCCCCGCAGCCTTGCGGCCTGCCTCCTTCTGGCCCTGTCCATGGGGATCTATCAGGCCTACGCCGCGGTGGCCGTCTCCCTGTCCGTGCTGGCGGTACTCCGGGCGTGCCTGGACCACCGGGCCGGCTGGAAGGACACCCTGCGTCTGGGCCTGCGCCTGATGGGCGTGCTGGCCGCCGGGGCCGCCCTGTACTACGGCCTGCTCCAGCTGTTTCTCTCCGTCAAGGGGCTGGAGCTGCTCAGCTATCTTGGCATGAGCCAGGCCGGCGGCGGCTATCCCGTTGCCCAGCTGCCCCGGCTGATCCTCTCCGCCTATAAGCAGGTCCTGGTGTTCTTCTTCCTGCCCGGCTCCTCCAGTCCCTTCACCACCCCGGTGCTGGTGCTGCTGGATCTGCTGGCTCTGGCCCTGGGCGCGCTGTTCTGCTTCACCGCCCTTACCCGCCGCTCCCTGTGGAAGCAGCCCTGGCGGCCTGTGGGCGGGCTGGTCATGGTGGCCCTCCTCCCTCTGGCGGCGGGCTTTGCCCAGGTCATCGCCCCCTTCTCCGACGCCACCCCCATTATGAAATACGCCTATGTCTCCATCTATCTGGCGGTGGTGCTGGCCGCCGATCTAGGCCTGAGCCTCCTCCCCCGCCCCCGTGGGACCGCGGCCGGCTCCTGGGCGGTGGCGGGCTGTCTGGTCTGTCTGTGCCTCTATGGGGCCAACATCAACAACCTGCTCTACACCGCCTCCGCCCAGGCCCACCGGGCCACCCTCAGCTACGCCACCCGCCTGCTCTCCCGCATTGAGAGCTGCCCCGGCTACACCAGTGAGGAGGAGGTTGTCATCATCGGCTCCTTCCCCACCGACCGGATCTACGCCTCTATTGAGAGTTACGCCCTGGTGGACCATTACAGCGTCCCCATGGACACCGTGGCCCCGCTGAACAAGCACATCTACTACTATCTCAACGACTGGCTCAACGTCCCTCTGGAGGAGCCTGACGAGGAGACCATGAAGTCCGTCTCCCAGTCCGCCGCCTTCCGCAGGATGCCCCTCTACCCCGCCGACGGCAGCGTGCAGCGCATCGACGACCGGATCGTGGTCAAAATCCAGAAGGAGTACACCCCCAAGAGCGGCTATGAGCTGGCATACGAAAACAGGAGCTGATCCAATGGAAGCTGTGACCCCCCGCACCGGACTGCTGTCCGTGGTGCTTCCCGCCTATAATGAGGAGGAGTCCGTCCCCCTGGCCGCCCGGACCATCGGCGGCCTGCTGGCAGAGGCGGACATCCCCTATGAGCTGCTCTTTGTCAACGACGGCTCCCGGGACCACACCTGGCTGGCCATCCAGAAGGCCGCCGAACAGGATCCCCGGGTGCGCGGCATCCGCTTCTCCCGGAACTTCGGCAAAGAGGCCGCCATCTTCGCCGGACTGGCCCAGGCCCGGGGGGCGTGCTGCGTGGTGCTGGACTGTGACCTCCAGCATCCGCCAGAGAAGATTTTGGAGATGTACCGCCTTTGGCAGGATGGCTGGCAGGTGGTGGAGGGCGTCAAGATCAGCCGCGGCCGGGAAAATCCCGTCCACACCTTTGCCGCCCGGACCTTCTACCGCTTTCTCAGCGGGGCCACCCGCATCGATATGTCCCGCGCCTCTGACTTCAAGCTGCTGGACCGCCGGGCGGTGGATGTGCTCATTGCCATGCGGGAGAAAAACGCCTTTTTCCGTGCCCTGTCCTCCTGGATCGGCTTTGATGCCGCCCAGGTGGAATTTGAAGTACAGCCCCGGGCCGCCGGCTCCTCCAAGTGGTCCATCCGCAGCCTCACCCGCTATGCCATTACCAACCTGGCCTCCTTCTCCACCGCCCCGCTCCAGCTGGTCACCTTCCTGGGGGTTCTGGTCTTTCTCTCCTCCCTGGTGCTGGGGACCCACTCCCTGTGGCAGAAGCTGAACGGGCAGGCCCTGGAGGGCTTCACCACGGTGATCCTCCTGCTGCTCCTCATCGGCAGCGTGCTGATGATCTGTCTGGGCATCATCGGCTACTACATCGCCAAGATCTATGAGGAGATCAAGGACCGGCCCCGGTACATCGTGGCCGACGAGTGCGGAGGCCTCCGGGATGAGGAATAAACTCAAACAGCTTCTGGACCCCACCCTCTTCCGCTTTTTGCTGGTGGGGGTGGTCAACACCGCCGTGGGCTATGGGATCATGTTCGGCCTGTACAATCTGGCCGGGCTCCACACCTGGGGGGACCTGGGCTATTGGATCTCCTCCGCGGCCAACTATTTGGTGGGCAGTGTGGTCAGCTTCTTTCTCAACAAGCGCTTCACCTTCCGCAATCAGGAGCGCGGAGCCGGCGTGGTGCTCCGCTTCGCGGTGAACATCACCGTATGCTGGGCCCTGGCCTACGGTCTGGCCAAGCCGTTCACGGTCTGGCTGCTGTCCGGAACCGGGTGGAGTCCACAGCTCCAGGGCAACCTGTCCATGCTGGCGGGCTCCGGCCTGTTCGTTCTGCTCAACTACTTCGGCCAACGCTTTTTCGCCTTCCGCAGCCGGTAGATCAAGCATCCAAAGAGAGCCCGCCTTCGGCTCCCTTTGGATGTTTTTTGAATCCGGCACTTTTCCCCGCCAGATGGGCGTTTTTTCTCTCTTTGCAACCGCTGGTTGTCAAATTGTATCCCACTTTTGGTTGCGCCGCAGGCCCTTTTTTGCTATCCTTCTCCCTGCGAAAGGGGCACGGTCCGGCTCCGGTGTGCCCCCGCGCAGATGCAAACAGGAGGTCTTTCCCATGGGATTTCAACAGCGGCTCTATGAGCTGAGAAAGCAGTCCGGTCTGAGCCAGGAGGGGCTTGCCAGTCTGCTGGGCGTCACCCGCCAGGCCGTCCAGAAATGGGAGTCCGGCTCCTCCCGGCCCGACATGGACAACCTGGCCGCCCTGGCCCGGTACTTCAATGTGAGCCTGGACTATCTGGTGACCGGCCAGGAGCGCACCGCACCGCCTCCGGCGGCCACGACCATCATCCACAACCACTACTCCCGCTGGCACTATGAGTACAAGAGCAGCCGCACCCTGTTCGGCCTCCCCCTGATCCACATCCGGCTGGGGGAGCGGGGACTCTGCACCGCCCGGGGGATCATAGCCATTGGGAACTGCGCCGTGGGGGCCCTCTCCATCGGCGGCTTCTCCTTCGGCCTGGTCAGCGTGGGTGGGCTGTCCCTGGGCCTGCTGTTCTCCCTGGGGGGATGGGCTGTGGGCGCGCTCGCCATCGGCGGGCTCGCCCTGGGCCTGCTGGCCTTCGGCGGGGTGGCGGCCGGATTCTTCTCCCTGGGCGGCTGCGCCTTTGGCGTGTATGCGGCCGGAGGAGCTGCCGCCGCCTCAAAGATCGCCATCGGAGGAGCGGCCTCCGCCCCTCTGGCCATCGGGCAGATGGCGGAAGGGGCCCTCACCTTCGGTCTGGGTGCTGACCCGGCGGCGGTGGCCGCGGCCATCCGGCAAGCGGCTGACCGTGTGCCCCGGGTTTTCCAGGAGCTCCTGATCTTCCTGGCCCGCCACTGGTGAGCCGGAAGGGCGGGGGGCAGCAGGTCCTCACTCACAAACGCAGAAGCGCCCCGCCGGTCCGAATGGACCGGCGGGGCGCACTTTTCACTTTGCACTGTCCCCGCGAGGGGCAGAGGGCGTTTGATTTACTTATCCAGCTTCTGATGGAAGTTCATCAGGATCTGGGCCACCTGGGCCCGGGTGGCGGTGCCCTGGGGCGCGAGGGTGTTGTTCTCCATGCCGGAGATCAGGCCCTCATGGACCGCCCAGCGGATGGCGTCCACGGCGTAGGCGCTGACGCTGTCCCCGTCGGCGAACTCCCGCAGGACCATGCCGGAGGCGTCCGGGCTGCCCGCGTAGCGGTACAGGATCAGAGCCATCTGCTCCCGGGTGATGGAGGCGTCGGGGGCAAACTTCCCGTCGCCCACACCGGAGACATAGCCCTTCTCCGCCGCCCAGTTCACCGCGTCGGCGTACCAGGCGTTGGCCGCCACGTCAGCAAATGTGCCCTCCGCCTTCACAGTGGGCTTGCCGGACATGGCGTACAGGGTCTGGGCCAGCATGGCGCGGCTGAAGCCCGCGTTGGGCGCGAACTCCCGGGCGGACACGCCGGACATGATACCGTTCTCGGCCACATACTCCACGGCCTTGTAGTACCAGGCGCTCTTTGCCACATCGTCAAAGCGGGTGTCGGGCTTCTGGACGGTGCCGTCCTTGGTAAAGCTGGCCTCCACGGTGACCTTGCTGTCCGCCATGTGGAAGGTGTAGGTGGTCTCGGACCGCTTAGTGACCTTCAGGTCCTTGTTCTTAGCGTCGGTGACAGTCAGCTCGTCCAGCTCATAGCCCGCATCGGGCTTCACGGTGACGGTGATGCGGGTGCCGGCGGAGGCCTCGTCCGCGCTGACCGTCACGGAGCCGTGTCCGTTGTCCTCGGTGACGATGGCATAGGTGCGCTCATTGTCGGAGGAACCGGAGGAAGAATCGCTGTTCTTTTTCCACACGGCGGTAAGATCCTGGAACACACTGGCTTTGACCGTCTGACCACCCTTGTACTGAGTGCCGTCCTTAGCCTCCCAATACAGGAAGGTGTAACCCTCCTTGGTGGGGGTGGGCAGAGTGATCTCAAGGCCGAGGTTTTCCTCAGTAGTGCTCACAGTACCGTCGCTCCCGGCGGCATCCAGAGCATCCTCGATCTTGGAGTGGTAGGTGTAGATGCCGTTGCTGTCCTTGGCCTCAAAGTTCAAATTCGGATCCGCATACTTCGCCACCGACGAGGAGTAACTGCCGCCCTTTACAGTAGTCTCGGCTTTCGCAGGTGCCCCACTCTGATTGATGGAAATAATAGGCTTACCACCCGGTATGGTGAAGGTACCGCCCTCAATGGTCAGAACACCCTGATCAACCGTATTAGCATCGTAACTTCCGTTGACCAGTACAGAACCAGCGCTCTCCTGTACACTGAAAGAACCGCCCTTGATCGTGGCCTCATTCCAGTTCATCACTGCGGCCTGCTTGGTATTTTCAAAGATGCCATCCACAATGGTCAGCTTGGCCCCGTCATCATTCTTTACTGTATTCAGGCCGCCGCTGAACGTACCACCAGTGATCACCAGCTCCGGATTTGCATGGTTTGTCCCTTCGACATGACCGTTGCGTGGATTTTTATCGGTATAATTGTAATATCCATTTGCAATCATGCTGGAGAAACCGCCGCTCTGGCTTACAGTTACACCATTATTGATAGTCATACTGCCGTGGTTCAGAATGTTATAATAGGAATTTTTCCCCGAAGTCTCTGCGTCTTGTCCAGTCTCCGCGCTGCGGGTGTACTGCCCACCGTTCAGCACTACGGTACCGTTATTATAGATCGCGGCACGGCCATGGCTCTTATTGTCTACTGTGCCATCCCCCTGAATCGTCAGGGACGCACCATACTCCACTGTGATCGTATCCGATGTATTATTTTGAAGAGTCTTGCCGTTCAGGTCGAGGGTGACCGTGGTATCAGCGGGGATGGTGACATCAGCCGTCACATCCTTGTCCAGGACCACATCCACATCATCGCCAGCAGACAGGTAGTTCAGGCAATTTACATCGCTGAAAGTGCCGCCGGAGATAGCAACTTTACCGACCGATTGTTCGTCAAATACCAATTCACCAACGGTTCCATTTTCAACAAACATGTTCCAATTTGTCAAAAGCGAAGCATCTGCATAGTTGTCACCATATTCCGGACGCCAATCATATACGCCCAGCCTCCCGATGGTGCCACCTTTAATGGTTGTCGTCACAGATTCAGCGACCGTTGCCCCTCCTGTTTCCCACAGAGGAGTTTCACATGCAACGCTGGATATATTTCCATCATTGATTGTGGTTTCGATAATATCGCCTTTGTTATAGTTTCCAGTGGTAATGGCCCATTTCGTGTTGTTTGCAGTCAGCTCCGTCTGCTCGCCATTGATCGTCAACTTACCACAGTTATTGATAATAGGATTGGAAGAAGACATGCTGTTGATCTTGACATTTTCGATTGTCAAATCACAATAATTTTTGATTCCAATCTTTGAAGTGCTGGATGAAAGGGTACCATTTTTAATGATAACCTTTGCTCCTTTCAACAGCTGCATGGCATTGGTTTCTGTCCCGGGAGACCCGACACCTTTGGTAATGGTATAGGTGTTTTCACCCAAATCGAGTGTGAAGTTGTCATCAGCTTGCACTTGAATGCCATCACCGGATGCATCCTTCAGCAGTGTCACCGTCTCGCCACCCTGAGCGGCTTCAATGGCTTCAGCCAAAGTGGCGTAATACTTACCACCAACTTCGGCCACAGAGTTTTCAGCAGTCTGGCCCGAAGCGGCATCCCCCGCATCCGTTCCATCCGCCGTCCCCTCTGTCTGGTCCCCGGCGTCCTCCGTAACCGGATCAGACTGCTCCGTAGCCGTGGCGGTCTGCTCCGTGCCGGACTCCGCTTCTGTCTCTGCCGCAAACGCGGCAGTCGGAAGCATCGTCAACAGCATACACGCGGTCAGGATGCTTGCCAAAAGCTTGTTTTTCATTCCTTAGCACTCCTTTTCTATTATTTTGATCTGGTCCTCCAGCCAGTCCGCAAAGGCTTGTCTCTCTCCTGAGCGGAGAGAGACAGCCCCATGGGGCTGTGCTTCAAATTGAACAAAATTTCAGTTTTGTTCTCTGTAAATATACCACATCCATCCAATCTTTTCAAGCAAAATCGGCATTTTTCTTCCATATCTCCAAATATCTGTCCGGCGGAGGTCACACCTGGAAAATCAGCCGCCCGGCATGACAGAAAAATCTCCCCAAAATAAATACAACGGGAGGGGCAAGATGCCCCTCCCGTACACGATGTCAAGGAACCATGTCAACCCACAAGGCTTACAGCTTCATGGGGGGATAGAACTGCACGGAGGTCACCGGGTCCAGGCCCACCTTCGCCGCCTTCATGGTGTACTCCTCGGTGCTGCCGGTGGTGAAGATGTCCAGCTTGCCCTGCCCGGGCTGATCGTTGACCAGCCCCTTCTCCTCCAGATAGCGGCCCACGGTCCGGGCCATCTGCTCGGCGGGGTCCACCAGCTTCAGCTGGGGATACAGGCGGTTGATGTTCTCCTCCACCAGGGGATAGTGGGTGCAGCCCAGAACGCAGCACTCCACCTTCTCCTCGTTGACCAGCTGCTCCAGGTTCTCTCGAAGGTCATCGTCAATGGCGGCCTGTCCGGCGGGATTGCCCACGTTGCGCTCCACCAGGTTGGCCAGGTTGGGGCAGCCATGGCTGATGACCTGCTTATCCGGCGCCACCTTTCCGATCAGATCGGGGTAGCAGTGGGTGGAGGCGGTAAAGCAGGTGGAGATCACGCCCACCTTATGGGCGGGCAGCTGGGCCACCGCGTCCGCGCCAGCCTGGACCACGCTGAGCACCGGACAGCTCATTTCATCCCGGTACTGGTCGATGAGGCAGGAGATGGTATTGCAGGCCACCAGCAGCGCCTTCACGCCGTGGTCCTCCATAAAGCGCAGCATATAGCGGGTCATGGTGAGGATCTCCTCCGCGCTGTGGTTGCCGTAAGGCGTATTGGCCCCGTCGCCCAGATAGAGCAGATTCTCATGTGGCATCAGCTTCTGCACCTTCCGGGCCACGCTGAAGCCACCGATTCCGGAGTCGATCACGCCGATAGGACTTTCTTTAGTTATCATGGTTCTATCCTTCTTTCCCGGGAGCACCGCTCCCGATTCTATGTTCATCATAACATGACGCCGCCGAAAAAGGTAGCCCCTTTTTGTGAAAGTTCCCATCTTCTCCTGCCGCTCAGAACGGAAGCTCCGGCTCACCGGGATCAGCCCGGCTCAGCTCGCCTGTGAGGGTGTTCAGCAGATAGGCCCCCGTGTCTGTGGAGATCGACCACACCGGCACCAGGTCGGACGGCCCCGCCCCGTTGGGCAGCGGGTTCAGATATCCCTCTGTGATGCTGTCGATCCGGCTGCACACATCTCCCAGGGCGGTGACGCCGTGATAGAACTGGAACAGGGTGGTGGGGATGGAGATCGGCTCCCGGCTGGGGTCCAGCTCCGGCTCCCCGTTCAGCCGCCGCCCCTCCACCTGCACCAGACAGCCGTTTTTATAGCTCAGGGTCAGCTCCTGCCGGAACAGGGGCGCTCCCTTCCAGCTCTGCTGGACCACCACCGTGGTCACCGCCTCCTCCCCCGCTGTTCCGGTGGACGCCACAACGTCCCCCTCAAACTCCAGCAGGCGGAGGACCTGCTGCGTGTAGTCCATGGACTCCGGCTCCTGGATGGGGAACTCCCCCTCCACAAACTCGCCCTTCAGGGCGCCGTCCCGGTGGAACTGGAGGTACCCCTTTTCATTATAATAGCGAAAGGCCTCCGCGCCCCAGGACAGCTCCTGGACGGCTCCGCCCAGCAGGGCCGAGGCGATCCGGGACTCCTGTTCCCGGTCCCGCTTCACAGTCTGGGGCAGAAGGCCCATCTGACCCGGGATGGCGGCCGGGTCCACCTCGATCCCGCTGTTGTGTAAAAACAGGATGGCATTCTCCCGGGCCTCCTGCTGCATCTGCCGCCCCTGATACGCCCGCTGAAGCACAAAAGAGAGCAGTCCAATGTTGGTGATCAGCAGGATCGTCAGGATCATGGTCTTGATCCGCGGCCATTCCATGACTCCTACCCCCTCCCGCTCAGCTCGCTGGCGGCCGCCCAGGAGGCGGTCACCATTTCCGCGCCGGTATCCAGATAGACCAGCAGCAGCTCCTCATTCTCGTGGCCCTTGGCCTCCATGGCCGCCATGGCCTGCCGCTCAGGCAGCACCACGGTGGTGGTCCCGGTATCCGTATAGCACCGCATCCGGAGCTGAAACCCGGTGATCTGTCCCTGCTCCACCGTGAAACGGGCCGCCCAGCCGTCCTCTCCCAGCCGGACCTGGACGCCGTCCAGACTGTATCCGAACTGGATCTCCCAGCCGCCCTGCCCCGTCTCCCGGGCAGACATCAGGAACAGACGCTCCTCGCCGCCCACAGCGTCCACGGCCTGCTGGGCCAGATCCCGGCAGCCCTCCACCGCCTCATAGACCCCTCCGCCGGAGAGCAGGTAGCGGTCGCTCCCCTCAGCGGCCGGCTCATAGGTCACAGTCCCGTCCGCGCCGATCCGCAGGGTGTCGTTTCGGCTGCGGATGACCTGCTCCCCCGCTCCGCTGAAGGAGGCGGAGCTTTCCGGAAAGCCAAGCGCCTCCTGAAGCCCGCTGAGGCTCTGGCTCCCCCCCAGGGGATCCACACTGGCATAAACAGCGGGGCTCAGCGGCTCCCCCAGGACCAGCGTACAGGGCTCCAGCCCGCTATATTCCTCCGTCTCAAAGGCAAAGCGCGCCCCGTTGTCCCGCAGGGTCTCCACCACTTCCTCCAGCCGGCTGGCGCTGACTACATCGGAGGCGCAGGCATAGTACCCTCCGGCCATCTCGTCAAAATAGCACAGGAATACCCGACCCTCCCGGGCGGCCAGCACCATCCGCCGCACCGATCCGGTCAGCATGGGATTTTCCACTGAGAGCCAGCCGTCCAGCACCTCCAGAGGCACCTCCCCCTGCCAGTCAAAGTACAGGCCGGGTGCGGCGGACAGAGCCTGCCGCCACTCCGCCTCCGTCACCTCCTTCAGCTGGTTGGCACTGCTCAGGGCTTCCACCAGAATGGTATATGCCTGCTGGAACAGATCCGCTGTATCCGCTTCGCTGTACTGCACACCGAAGCGCTGTACCTCGTTCCCACCGGCGGGAATCACAGCTGCCATACGCAGCGGCCGGGCCGTCTCAGCAGGATCGGCCACCGCGAGTCCTCCGCCTCCTGTGGATGGCCGGGACAGCAGGCCGGAGGGCACTGCGATGCTCTGGGTCAGAACCACCAGGTACACCGCCGAGCAGCTGAGCAGCACGATCAAAAGACTTTTGATCCGCTCCACGATTTGCTTCCTTCTCCGTTTACTCATGGCGCGGCCCCTCAATCTTCAGCTCCATGCGCACCGACAGGCCGGGTCCCTCCCGGTCCACCAGCTCCAGCACGCCCTCATGCCGCGCCACGATCTCCTTGGCGATGGACAGGCCTAAGCCGGTGCCGCCCGACTGGCGGGAGCGGGCCTTGTCCACCCGGTAAAAGCGCTCGAAAATGCGGGGGCGGTCCTCCGGTGGGATCCCAATGCCGTTGTCATCCACCTGCATCCAGACACGGTCCCCGGTCCGGCCGGCAGAAATGACGATTTTTCCCCCGTCCGGCGTATATTTGATGGAGTTGGAGACGATGTTCATCATCACCTGGACGGTGCGCTCCCGGTCGGCGGTCACCTCGGGCAGGCCGTCCTCCAGCTCCAGCTCCAGGGTATGGCTGTGGCGCTGGGCCTCCATATAGACCGCGTTGTACAGGTCCTGCACCGCCGCCTCGAAGGAGAACCGCGCCAGCTTCAGATCATCCCGCCCGGAGTCGAACCGGGACAGGGTGAGCAGGTCCTGGACGATGTGGGTCATGCGGTCGCTCTCCCCCAGAATGACGCCCAAAAACTTCTTTTCCATGGCCGGCGGGATGTCCCCAGCGCTGTCAGAGAGGGTCTCGGCATAGCTGCGGATGTTGGTCAGCGGGGTACGCAGCTCATGGGAGACGTTGGCCACGAACTCCCGCTGGAGCTCCTGGTTCTTCCGCTGCTCCGTCACGTCGTGGAGCACCGCCAGCACGCCACCCTGCTGCTCCCGGTCAAAGGGGGCCATCAGCAGTTCCAGACAGCGGTCCCGCACCTGGCGCTCCGCCTCCAGATGATCGGGGGCAGCCATGACCTCCTCCAGAGAGGCCAGGCCGCCGAACAGCTGGCCGTAGGTGGTGTCCCCGCCGATGGTGCAGCCCAGCATCACTGCCGCCGCGGGATTGGAGTGGATGACCCGCCCCTCCCGGTCAAAGGCCACCACGCCGTCTGTCATGTGGAGGAACAGGGTATCCAGCTTGTTGCGCTCATTTTCCACCTGGCGCAGGGTGTCCCGCAGCTGCCGCGCCATGTCATTGAAGGTGTCGGTGAGCACGCCGATCTCATCCCGGGAGGTCACTTCGATCCGCCGGGAGAAATCCCCCTCCGCCACCCGCATGGCTCCCTCGGTCAGGCGCTGGATGGGGATGATCATGGTTTTGGACAGCAGGAAGGAGAGCAGAATGGAGATGAACAGGCCAAAGACAAGTGACTCCAGGATCAGCACAAAGATCTGGTTGATCAGGCTGTTCACCGTGGTCTTGTTGTCCAGGATGTAGATGACATACTGGCCGTCTCCCCGGCTGAAGGGGAGCGCCACATCCATATAGTCTGCGGCGATATTGGCCTGTGTCCCCTCCTCCTTCTCCACCAGGGCCCGGGTCAGATTGGGGGAGTTGTACTCCAGACCCCGGCCCTCCGCCTCGTCGGTCCCGGCCAGATAGGCGCCGGTCTCCCCGTCCAGGATGTACAGGGTTCGGCTCCGGCCGTCCAGGCCCAGCTCGCCGGAATAGGCCTGCATGATCTCCAGCACGGCTTCCGCCCCGTTCTCCTCCCCGGAGTTCTCCGTCTGGAGGGTCCGGCTCAGGGCCGGGTTCTGGCTCTGGTCAAACACCTGGCTCATCTGGGTGTAAAACTCCTCCAGATAGAACGCCATCACTGAATTGATCAAAAACGCGCCCACCACTGCCATCAGGGACAGGATGAGCAGCACCATGATCATCACCAGCTTCATGTGTACGCTGCGCAGCATCGGCGCTCCCCCTTCTCTTCCGCAAAACATTCCCGGCGCGGTCTTTCTGCCCGCACTGGCACCTTCTCCGTTGTCCGGCTCTGCCCAAGTCAGCCCGGCTGGCTGCCGAACAGATAGCCCATCCCCCGCTTGGTCAGGATAAACTTGGGAGCGGCAGGGTCGTCCTCAAGCTTTTCCCGCAGGCGGCGGACGGCCACATCCACAGCCCGCACGTCGCCCACATAGCCCTCATAGTTCCAGACGTGCTCCATCAGGGCCTCCCGGGAAAACACCTTCCCCGGCTGGGAGGCCAGGAAGCGGATCAGCTCATACTCCCGCTGGGTCAGGTCCAGGGGCTTTCTGTCCTTGAACACGGTGGCCCCGTCCAGATCGATGGAGACCCGTCCCAGCTCCAGCCGTTTCTCCGTTTCTCCGGCGGGCGGGGCGCTCTGGGCCGGAGCCATATCCACCCGGCGGATGTTCGCCTTCACCCGGGCCATCAGCTCCCGCATGGCGAAGGGCTTGGTGATGTAATCGTCCGCCCCCAGCTCCAGGCCCAGCACCTTGTCGGTCTCCTCCTCCCGGGCGGTAAGCATCAGGATGGGGACCGACGAGCCGGCCTCCCGAAGCTTCCGGCACACATCAAAGCCGTTCATCTCCGGCAGCATCAGGTCCAGCAGGATCAGATCCGGGTTCTGCTCCAGCGCCAGCTGAAGTCCGGTCTTTCCGTCGTACGCCTCCAGGGTGTCGTACCCCTCCCGGCTGAGATTGAAGGACAGAATATCCACGATATTCTGCTCATCCTCCACGATCAGGATGGTCTTTCCCACAGAGCTTCCTCCTCCTTACAATTTCAGCAGCACCTTGGTCTTCAGCACTCCGGCCACCGTCTTGGCGTCCTCGATGGTCCCATCCATGACCTGCTCCAGCAGCTGGTCAAAGGGCATGGTGACCACATTCAAAAATTCATCGTCGTCCGGATGGCTGTCCGCCCGGGACAAGCCCCGGGCCAGATAGAGGTGCAGCCGCTCATTGCAGAAGCCGGGTGAGGCCAGCAGGCACCCCAGATAGGTCAGCTCCTCCGCTTCCAGTCCGGTCTCCTCGCTCAGTTCCCGCCGGGCCGCCGTCTCATGGGGCTCGCCGGCGTCCAGCTTGCCTGCCGGCAGCTCCAGGATGACCTGGTGGAAGGGATAGCGGTACTGCTGCACCAGTGTCACGTTCCCCTCCCCGTCCAGCGGCAGGACCGCCACGCCGCCTGGGTGGAGCACCACCTCCCGGGACGCTTGTTTTCCATCGGGCAGCTCCGCCTGGTCCACCAGCAGGGTCACGATCTTCCCCTCAAAAATGCTGTGGCTCTCCAACGTGCGTTCTGTCAAATCCATCGCAATGACCGTCCTCTCTGCGCCGCACTGTCCTGGGCGCTCGTTCACACTTTGCGGCTCTGTTCTTCTGACGGCTTTATCCAGCAGCCGTAATCAGATTTATTATACCACATCCCCATACCCTGGTAAAGTGATGGGACCGGAAATCCCATCTCCCCCAGTCAAAAGGATTTTCGGGTGCTCTACGAAATTTTTTATATCTTTTCCTTCTTTTTTTGATTTATTTTTGCGGTTTTTTATGATATAGACGCACTTAATTGCGCCTTTTCAACATCCGGCACGGACCCGTTCCAAAATTTGAGCGTCTTCCCACTTGCATTTTTCCCGCATACGGGGTACAATAGGTCCAGAAGAAACGCAGGAGGTATTCCCCATGAGCGAGACATTCGGCCCCGACTTTATCACCGTCACCGACGAGGACGGCAACGAATTTGAGCTGGAGCTGGTGGACACCCTAGAGCATAACGGCATCACCTATCACGCCCTGTTCCCCGCTGTTGCAGAAGACGAGGAGACCGGCGAGCCCGTGGATGTGGACGCAGACGATGAGGAATACGGTCTAGTCATCATGAAGACTGTGGAGGAAAACGGCGAGGAGCTGCTCTCCACTCTGGACAGTGATGAGGAGATCGAAGAGGTCTACAACCTCTTCATGGAGCGCTTCTTTGAGGACGAAGACGAGTGATCCCCTTCGATCCCAGGTGAGTTTTCCTGCTCGGTGCGTGATGGGCCTTTTTAAACCCACATTTTTCAAACGGGACGCCCCCTCACAGCGTGGCTTGCAGGCCTCCCGGCCCCCATTGAGGTTGGTTGGATGTTGGAAGCAGAAAAGCGTTGTGGAGGCAACCCACCTGCCATCACGTGCAGGTTTTAAACAGGTCCACACGGCCAGAGCGGGGTTATATAAAATTCACTTGGATCTGGGCCGCGGCATAAGCCGCGGCCTTTTTTTATTCCTCCGACCCATGAACAAAATGTAAAAGCTGGCCGCCCTTCCCCTTTCCCACTTGAATCCCCCGAATCTTTCCTGTATAATACAGTCTGTTGACCGACCGCTTCCCTTTTCGCGGCGGCCCGCCCAGTACCGCGCCGGCAGGGCCCTCCGCCCGGAACGGCCAATCTGAGAAATGATGAGAGGACGGAACCAACTGTGAGTGCACCCAAAGACAACAAAGAGCGCGCGGACTCCACCTATGTCCAGCGCAGAAATAACCGAGCGGCGGATCAGGACCGCCGCAAGCACATCCTGTACGGTGTTGTGGGCGGCGTGATCGCCGTGCTGGCCATCGCCCTTCTGGTGTGGGACAGCGGCTTCTTCCAGAAGCGCTCCACCGCGGTCACCATCGACGGGGAGGACTTCGGCCCCGCGGTGGTCCAGTACTACTACCAGCAAGCCTATGTCAACGCCTACTACGGCGCTATGATGGGGGCCTCCACCTTTGACCCCAATACGGACCCCGCCGACCAGATGTACGACGAGGAGAAGGGCCAGACCTGGCGGGACTACCTGCTGGAGCAGGGCATCGACCAGCTGACCCAGGTGACCATGCTCTGCCATGCCGCCGAGGAGGCCGGCTACTCCATGACCGCCCTGGACGAGTCCTATCTCCAGCTCCAGCTAGACTCCCTGGACCGCTCCTGGCGGACCAGCGGTAATTACGCCAATCTGAAGAGCTATCTCAAGACCAACTACGGCACCTTTATGGATGAGGACACCTTCCGCGGCATCGCCGCCGACCGGGTGCTCGCCTCCTCCTATCAGCAGAGCCATCAGGACAGCCTGACCTACACGGACGAGGAGGTCAACGCCTATTACGCGGAGCACACCAACGAGCTGGACACCTTCGGCTACTCCGTGTTCACCATCCAGGCCGCGGTACAGGAGGAGACCGACGAGGAGGGCAACCTCGTGGAGAAGCCCGACGAAGAGAAGGCCGCCGAGTTTGAGACCGCCAAGGCCGACGCCCTGGCGCTGGCCCAGGAGCTTCAGGCCAAGCTGACCGCCGGCTCCGACGCCCAGGCTCTGGCCGAGGAGTATGGGGACAAGGTCTACAACTCTTCCGCTCATATCTCCGCCGTGGGCTCCAATTTCGCTAGCGCCCAGTACGCCGACTGGCTGTATGACGCTTCCCGTAAGGCGGGAGACGTCACTCTGGCGGAGAATGACCGCAGCGACAGCTTTGTCTACAACTACTATGTGGTCCAGTTCGACAGCCGTGCCCGGGACGAGTCCAGCACCGCGGACGTCCGTCACATCCTGATCGGCGCCGGCAGCAACCCCACCGAGGAGCAGTATGCCGCCGCGGAGGAGTCCGCCCAGGCCATGCTGGACCAGTGGAAGGCCGAGGGCGGCACGGAGGACGCCTTTGCACTGCTGGCCATGGAGAACACCGCGGACAGCGGTTCCCAGGCCACCGGCGGCCTGTACACCGGCGTCTCCAGCGCCAATGCCTGGGACCAGAATTTCCTGGACTGGGCCCTGGATCCCGCCCGTCAGAGCGGCGACACCGGCCTTGTAAAGAATGAGAGCAGCTCCACCAAGGGCTGGCACATCATGTATTTCGTGGGCTGGAACGACCCCTCCTGGATGTACTCCGTCAAGACCACCCTCAAGTCGGAGGACATGACCGAGTGGATGGACTCCCTCACCGCTGAGGCGGAGGTCGTCCAGGGTTCCGGCATCTCCCACATCTCCTGACCCCCACCTCCACGGAGGCGAACAAAACCCCGGGACGTCTGCTGGGCAGACGTCCCGGGGTTTCATTATTTTCCTGTATCTCTCTGCATATCCGAAGGTCCCATACGCTTTTCCGGCTCCGGCCTCAGGCTCCGCAGCAGCCGCTGCGCGCCTCCTGATAGCTGGTGGCAGTTTTCGGCGTCAAACTGTTGGGCGGAAAAAACTCGTTCACCGGGAACTGCACCTTACGGAAGATCTCACAGGGGTCCTCCTGGCCGCACTCACAGCCGCCGCAGGTACACTCCTTATCCGGCAGGCAGTAATCATAGGCGGGGATGAGCAGCTGGGTATCCCGCTCCATGCGGATGATGGAGAACTGTCCCAGGGTGACGTACAGGCGGTGGACGTCGCCCCCCAGCACCAGCTCCTCAGGGAAGCAGGCGCAGATGGCGGGGGGGATCTCACAGCAGCAGTCTCCCGGGCGGCACTCGCACACATCCACCAGCTTCATACTCAGAATGATGGGGTCCACCGACTCCACCACTGCGGTGGGGTTGCTCCGGCCGGGCAGAGCCTGGAGGTCCAGCGCCCCGCTGGCCGCCTGGGAGGAGAATACCTTCGCGCTCCCCTCACTGCCGAACAGAATGACACGCTTGTCAAACACCGCCAGGCCCGTGACCTCCACCGGCCGCGCCGCCCCCACAAAGGCATCCGCGGTGATGCGGTAGAAATACCGAACATCCACCGTATAGAAGCCCCGGTTGAAGCTGACCGGCTCCACATCGATGTAGGCATACAGCAGCTCCGCGCTCCCCGCCTTCACCGAGACCGCCCGGTCGATCACCTCCTGACAGCCCCGGGTGGGGTAGACCCGCAGGTCCTCGATACAGTCTTTATCCTTGCAGGAATCAAAAATCTTTTTCGTGTGTATACACACGGCTTCCCGGATGCAGCGCTCCTCGCTCACGGGGCCGGGTACGACCTTTTCCGGCATTATGGAATCCCTCCTATAACTTGTTGGCCGGGGGTGGGAGCCTCCGGCCCGTTGAACTGGGTACACACCATACTATGAACCGGAAAAAATTTGGTGCTCCACCCTGGGGAAAGAGCCTTGTCCTTTCCTGCCTTTTCCGATATAATAGGTAAAAGATGATCTGCGTGTTCCACTGTACACCCCATTTGGAAAGAGGAGGTTCCCATGTCCCGGACTGGATTCATTCAAAATGAGCTGGACCTGAAACTCCTGGTCCTGTATATCATGGCCCGCGCCGCCGCCCCCATCACCTTTTTACAGCTGCTGGACCTGGCCCTGTGCGACGCCGGCGTGGACTACTTCTCTCTCACCGAGGCGGTGAACCATCTGGTGGAGACTGAGCACCTCGCCCAGGAGGGGGACCTCTACTCCATCACGAACAAGGGCCGCCGCAACAGCGAGATCTGCGAGAGCAGCCTCCCCTACTCCATTCGGATGCGCTGTGATGAGAACCTGGTTCGGCTCAACGACGTGCTCAAGCGGGCCGCCCTGGTCCAGACCGACCTGAAGCCCAACGGGGATGGGACGTGCACCGTCCGCCTGTTCTTCTCCGATGACAGCGGCCCCCTGATGGATCTGAAGCTCCTCTCCCCCTCCCTGCGTCAGGGACAGCTTCTGTCCGCCCGCTTCCACGACACACCGGAGTCCATCTACCACGACATTATGGCCCTGCTGGGCCGGACCATTGAGAAGGGAGGCGACCTGCAATGAGACGAACCGACCGCCAGCGGGGAGAGGACTTCGCTCTTGAGGTCATCGACCGGTGCGCCTATGGCGTGGCCGCCATGACCGCCGAGGACGGCGCTCCCTACTGCATCCCCCTTTCCCTGGTGCGGCTGGGGGACTTCCTCTACTTTCACTGCGCCATGGAGGGCACCAAGGTAGACCTCCTGCGCCGGGACCCCCGAATCTGCATCTCCTTTGTGGGGGCGAACCAGGCCGCCCAGGATGACTTCACCACCTACTTCCAGTCGGCCTGCGTGGAGGGCGAGGCCTCCGAGGTGCTGGACCGGGAGGAAAAGATCCGGGCCCTCCGCGCCCTGTGCGAAAAGCTGACCCCTTCCCACATGACGGGGGATAACTTTGACCGGGCCATGGAGCGCAGCCTGGCCCGCACCGGTGTGTGGAAGATCCGGATTTGTTCCCTCACCGGCAAGGAGAAGCCCCGGCCCTGATACATAGGATGATACAAAAAAACGGCCCCCAGCGGGGCCGTTTTTTTGTATCTCGCTCCCGCCGTCCTCCTGTGGGAAACGCCCAACCCACAGGCCCCTCCAGTCCCAATTTTCGGATTGACAAACAGGGGTAAATATGTTATGATTCCGTTTGTAAAGTTTTTCAACTTTACATTCAGCCAAAAGGAGGGCACAGACATGAAGAGTCAGGCATACCGCATGGCCATGCTGTTCGATTTCTATGGCGACGTGCTCACCCCCAGGCAGAAGGAATTTTACGACCTCTATTATAATGAGGACCTCTCCCTAGCTGAGATCGCCGAAAATAACGGCATCACCCGCCAGGGTGTCCGGGACGTGATCGTCCGGGCGGAGGCCATCCTCACCGATCTGGAGGACAAGACCGGCCTCATCAAGCGCTTCCACGCCATGCGGAAGCAGCTTCAGGAGGTAGAAGCGGCCGCGGAGGACATCCTGGTCCGCAACACCCGGTATGAGGATCCTAACATTGACGCGTCGGCGCGGAAGATCCTGAATATCTCCCGTCAGATGGAGAAGGAGTGACCCATGGCATTTGAAGGACTGACTGAAAAGCTCTCCGCCGCCTTCAAAAAGCTGCGGGGCAAGGGCCGCCTGTCTGAGGCCGATGTGAAGGAGGCCATGCGGGAGATCCGCCTGGCCCTGCTGGAGGCCGACGTCAGCTATAAGGTCGTCAAGCAGTTCATCGCCCAGGTCACGGAAAAGGCGGTGGGGGCCGACGTATTGGAGGCCCTGTCCCCCGCCCAAATGATCGTCAAGATCGTTAATCAGGAACTCACTGACCTGATGGGAGGCAGCAGTGCCAAACTGACCATTGCCCCCAAGCCCCCCACCGTGGTGATGATGGTGGGCCTTCAGGGCGCGGGCAAGACCACCAACTGCGCCAAGCTGGCCGGCCTGATGAAACGCAAGGAGGGCAAGCGCCCCCTGCTGGCCGCCTGCGACATCTACCGCCCCGCCGCCATCCATCAGCTGGAGGTGGTGGGACAGCAGCTGGACATCCCTGTGTTCCAGATGGGTCAGACCGACCCGGTGGACATCGCCAAAGCCGCTGTGGCCCACGCCAGGGAACACGGCAATGACCTGGTCTTTCTGGATACCGCCGGCCGGCTCCATGTGGATGAGGAGCTGATGGACGAGCTGCGGAACATTAAGACCGCGGTGGAGCCCACCGAGATCCTTCTGGTTGTGGACGCCATGATCGGCCAGGACGCGGTGAACGCGGCCAAGGCCTTTGACGACGCGCTGGACATCGACGGCGTGGTCCTCACCAAACTGGACGGCGACGCCCGGGGCGGCGCGGCCCTGTCCATCAAGGCAGTCACCGGAAAGCCCATCAAGTTCGCCGGCGTGGGCGAGAAGCTGGACCAGATCGAGGTGTTCCACCCCGACCGGATGGCCAGCCGGATCCTGGGCATGGGCGACGTGCTCTCCCTCATCGAGAAGGCAGAGCAGAATTTCGACCGTCAGAAGGCCCTGGAGCTTCAGGAAAAGCTGCGGAAGAACAAATTTACCCTCACTGATTTCTATGAGCAGATGGCTCAGATCAAAAATATGGGCTCCCTGTCCGAGCTGGCCGGGATGCTCCCCGGCGTGAAGGCCTCCGACCTGGAGGGCGCCTCTATGGACAACGGGATGCTCCAGCAGATGGAGGCTATCATCCTGTCCATGACCCCCTACGAGCGTGAGAACCCCTCCGTCCTCAATTCCAGCCGGAAAAAGCGCATCGCCGCCGGTTCCGGCACCCAGGTGGTGGACGTCAACCGCCTGCTCAAGCAGTTCGAGATGCTCCAGTCCCTCACCAAGCAGTTCTCCGGCGGCAAGATGCCCCGGAATATGCGCAAGCTGATGGGCAAAAAGGGCGGCATGATGGGCGGCATGATGGGCGGCGGGATGCCCGGCGGATTCCCCTTCTGATCCCGCCGGAGCCCGGCAGCGGGCCCCGGACCCTGTGACGTTGGCAAAGCACGAAGCCGTGTTTTCCATATAGATTCTAAATTCATTTGGAGGTGAATATAAATGGTCAAAATCAGACTGCGCCGTATGGGCGCCAAGAAGGCTCCCTTCTACCGCATCGTGGTGGCTGACTCCCGCTATCCCCGGGATGGCCGTTTCATCGAGGAGATCGGCACTTACAACCCCGTGGTCCATCCCGCCGAGCTGAAGGTGGACGCTGACCGTGCTCAGGCCTGGATCAAGACCGGTGCTCAGCCCACTGAGACTGTCCGTGATCTGCTGAAAAAAGCCGGCGCACTCTAAGGCGGGAGGTCCTGCACAATGAAAGAGCTTCTGACCTATGTGGCCCAGCACCTGGTGGAGCATCCGGAGCAAGTCTCCGTCACGGAGACCGACGCCGACGGTGAGGTCCTTTTGGAGCTGCGCGTCGCGCCGGAGGACACCGGGAAGGTGATCGGCCGCCAGGGGCGCATCGCCAAAGAGATCCGCACCCTGATCCGCTCCGTGGCCCAGCGGTCCGGAAAGCGCGTCTCGGTGGAGATCGTCGATTAACCTTATCTTTCACAAGAGTCTCCTGCCTCCGTGACCACGGCGCAGGAGATTTTTTGTATCATCAGCACCAAAAGGAGGGGATTCCCCGTGAAGCAGCAATTTCTCGAGGTGGGTAAAATCACCAACGTCCACGGTCTGATGGGCGAGGTGCGGGTCCAGCCCTGGGCCGACTCCCCCGATTTTCTCTGTCAGTTCAAGACCCTCTATGTGGACAAGACCCACTGGCCCATCCGGGTGGAACGGGCCCGGGTCCACAAGAATATGGTGATCCTCAAGCTGGAGGGCGTCACCGATGTAAACAGCGCCATGGCCATGCGCAACGCCATTCTGTATATCGACCGGAAGGACGCCCACCTGCCGGAGGGCAGCTTTTTCCTGGCCGATGTCATGGGGATGGAGGTGCGGGACGCCAAGACGGGCGAAATTCTGGGCAACATCGCCGACGTGCTCACCCTCCCCGCCAACAACGTCTATGTGGTCCGGGGCGGAGCCCGGGAGATCCTGATTCCCGCAGTGGATGAGTTCGTGGCCGAGGTAGATCTGGATGGCAGTTGTATGCGGGTCAATATGGTGGAGGGACTCTAGGCTTCTTTCCCCATCTCCACAGTTGGTGATTGACTTTTTATCCCCGGCTTGGTATAGTGAAAACGAGAGCAGAGCATTCTGTTCTCATTCAAAATCATTCAGGAGGGCTTGATTATGCGGTTTTATATTTGTGAGCACTGCGGCAATATCGTCACTTTCGTGAAATCCAGCGGTGTCCCCGTGATGTGCTGCGGCCAGAAGATGACTGAGCTTGTCCCCGGCACCACCGACGCCGCGGTGGAGAAGCACGTCCCCGTGATCCAGGCGGAGGGCGCCCAGGTCATTGTGACCGTGGGCTCTGTGGAGCACCCCATGATCCCCGAGCACTTCATCGAGTGGATCGCCCTGGAGACCAGGGAGGGCGTCCAGATCAAGCATCTGACCCCCGGCAGCAAACCCCAGGTGGTCTTTGCCCTGACCCAGGGCGACAGCGTGGTCTCCGCCTACGCCTACTGCAACCTCCACGGCCTCTGGAAGGCCTGAACCCAGTCCCTGTCAAACTGAAACGCGCCCCTGGAACGGTGTTCCGGGGGCGCTCTGTTATCTATTGCTCTGAGCTCTTTTCTTCACACTTTGACAGGCGGTAGAACATCTGCACCGTCTCCCGCTCTCGCTTGCGTTCTATTCCCCTGCCGCCTGTGAGGTTCCTGTTGACAGGATCCCCGCTTTTCTCTACAATAGACCCTAGTGTGTGGTTCAATACTTTACTTTATGAGAGAGGACGGTCCCCTATGGACGCAAATCAGCGCTCTGTCAAGAGCAACCCCGCCGCACTGCTCCCGATTGGAGTTTTTCTGGTACTCTATCTGGGCTGCGGCCTTCTGTTCGAGTATGGTCTGAAGATCGAGCAGGGCTTTTACCAGACCCCCGCCATCGTGATCTTCCTGATCGCCCTGGCGGTCGCCTGCTTCCAAAACCGGAAGCTGGACTTCAACGCCAAGATGAAGGTGATGGCCGCCGGTGTGGCCGACGAGAACATCCTGACCATGTGCCTGGTCTTTCTGGCCGCCGGAGCCTTCTCCGGCGCGGTGTCCGCTGCCGGCGGCGCGGACAGCACGGTGTTCCTGTTCCTGGATTACCTCCCCAGCCAGTTCGCCGTGGCCGGCCTGTTCCTGATCTCCTGCTTCGTGTCCGTCTCCATGGGCACCTCGGTGGGCACCATCTCTGCCCTGGCCCCCTTCGCTGTCTCCATGAGCAAGGCCACCGGCTTTGAACTGGTGCTGTGTATCGCCGCGGTGGCCTGCGGCGCCATGTTCGGCGACAATCTCTCCATGATCTCGGACACCACCATCGCCGCCGTGCGCACCCAGGGCTGTGAGATGAAGGACAAGTTCCGCATGAACTTCCTCATCGTGCTGCCCGCTGCGGTGATCACCCTTCTGATCTTCGTGGCCCTCACCCTGGGCGGAAGCGGCCAGGTGGAGGTAGAGGCGTACAGCGTGTGGAAGGTGCTGCCCTATCTGGTGGTCCTGGCCGGCGCGCTGGCGGGGGTGAACGTGTTCGTCATCCTCATCATCGGCACCGTCCTCAGCCTTATCGTGGGCGTGGCCTCCGGCGCCTTTGCCTGGACGCAGATTTTTGCTGTGATGGGTACTGGCGTTACCTCCATGTATGACATCACCGTCATCTCCATCATCGTGGCCTGCATCGGCGCCCTGGTGAAGGAGTACGGCGGTATCCAGTGGCTCATTGACTTCATCCACCGCCGGGTGGGCTCCAAGAAGGGCGCTCAGCTGGGCATTGCCGGTCTGGTGGCCGCGGTGGACGTGGCCACGGCCAACAACACGGTGGCCATCGTCATGTCCGGCTCCATCGCCAAGGAGATCAGCGAGGAGTACGGCATCGACCCCCGGCGCACCGCCTCCCTGCTGGACATCTTCGCCTCTGTGATCCAGGGCATCCTGCCCTATGGCGCGCAGCTGCTGTACGCCGCCGCCGGCGCCGGGGTCACCGCCCTGGAGATCGTCCCCTATATGTTCTACTGCTATCTGATGGCGGCCTGTGCCATCATCTTCATCCTGTTTTTCTCCGGACGGACCAAGTCCGCCGGCTGAACCGACACATTGTATCCCAGACGGACCGGCCTTTTGTGGCCGGTCTGTCCGTTTTTTTCCTGTATAATCTGACCGCCCGGGCACAGGATATAGGTATTCTCAGCATATCCAACCCATCAAAGGAGGTCATTGCATTGAAGCACTTCTCCCTCCCCCACGGACTGGTCCCCCTGCTGGCCCTGGCGCTGGTGGTGTCCATGGCCACCCCCGCCTCCGCGTTTTTCTGGCAGAAGAAGGAGAACACCCCCGCAGGCGTTGCCGACTTTTCCAAAAACACCCTGGCAGGCGGGTCCGTCACCTTTTCCCAGGAGGATTTCCGGTCCTCTGACCTGTCCTCCATCACTCTCACCGCCCTCCCGGATCCCAAGGCCGGCGTGCTCACCGTAGGCGGCCAGCCCCTCACCCAGGGGGCGGTGGTGGACGCCTCCGCCCTGTCCGGGCTGACCTTCCAGTCTCTCCCCACCCCCGGCGTCTCCACCGCATCCTTCACCTTCCTGCCCGCCTTTGCGGACGGGACCTCCGCTGGGAAAGAGACCACGGTCACCCTGTACCTGCTGGACGAGGCAAACGACCCGCCCATTGCCCGGAACATGGAGCTGTCCACCTATCAGAACATTGCCGTCACCGGCTATTTTGACGCAGTGGACGGGGAGGGGGACACCCTCACCTTCCAGCTCACCTCCACCCCGGCCCGGGGCGCGGTGGAGCTGGCGGAGGACGGCTCCGCCCGGTTCGTCTATACCCCTTACGAGAACAAGACGGGTAAGGACTCCTTCACCTATGTGGCGCTGGATCAGGCTGGAAACACCTCCCCGGAGGCCAAGGTGACCCTCTGCATCGAAAAACCGAACACCAAGGTGACCTATGCCGATCTGGAGGGCAGCGCCGCCCACAAGGCGGCCATCCGCCTGGCGGAGGAGGGCATCCTGGTGGGGGAGTCCCACGGCGGCCGCTATTTCTTCCAGCCGGAGCAGACGGTCTCCCGGGCGGAATTTCTCGCCCTGGCCATGGACGCCGCTGGGCTGGAGCCCATGGAGGATGTGACTGTGACCGGCTTCTCCGACGATGAGGCCATCCCCACCTGGGCCAAGGGGAGCGTCTCCTCCGCCCTGAAAGCCGGAGTCATCCAGGGGGAGCGGGCCCCCACTGGTGCCCCCGTGTTCTCTGCCGGAACGGACATCACCTGCGGCGAGGCCACCGTGATGCTGGACCGCCTGCTGAACATGGCCGACGTCCCTCTGGAGGCCGCCGGGCTCTCCGTCCAGGGGCACTGGGCCGGTCAGGCGGCCGCCAATCTGGCCGCCTCTGGAGTGCTCACCCCGGACCAGTCCACCTCCGCCGCCCTGTCCGAGCCCCTGACCCGGGCTGCCGCCGCGGAGCTGCTGGACGGGGCCCTGGACGTGCTGGCCGCCCGGGAGGCGCGCAGCTGGCTGCCCTGGTGAGGCCGTCCCCATCCCAATAAAACGAGCGCGGAAGCAGATCTACGCTGCTTCCGCGCTCTGTTGTCTGTCTCCCAGCCCCTCAGATCCCCCGGTTTAGGGTTTTCCTCAGGCGGATCTTCCCCGCCAGGGCCTCGTCCAGCAGGGAAAGGAACTTCTCCCGCTCCTCCGGCAGGCCGCCCTTCAGGGGAAGGTAGTTGGAGGCGTGGTTGCTGGTAAAGTGGAGGGGATCCACGTCCAAATGTTCAATGAGCAGGCGGCACTCCTCCAAAATCTGGTCCGGGGTGCACACCTGAAAGCGTCCGGCCAGCACATCCTCTCCCAGGGGGGTGCCTTTGGCGGGGGCAAAGGTCATGGCGGACAGGTGGCGGGGCCGCATCTCATTGATCATCCTGGCGGTGGACAAGATGTGCTCCTCCCAGTCCCCGTCCTGGCCGGTGAGGCCCATGATGATGATGGCCCACAGGTCGAAGCCGGCGGCCACTAATTTCTGCCCCGCCTCCAGCATCTGTGCGGCGGTAACTCCCTTGTTGATGGCCTTGAGCACAGCGTCACTGCCGCTCTCCACCCCCAGATAGGCCCGGTTCAGGCCGGCCTCCCGGATGGCCCGCAGCTCCTCCGGGCTCTTGGCCAGGGTGCTCCGGGGTCCGGCGTAGGTGGTCACCTTCTCCAGGGCGGGGAAGGTGCGGTACAGCTTGTGCAGGATCTTCAGCAGGTCCTCCGTTTTCATAATGACGGCGTCCCCGTCCATCAGGAACACCCGCCGCAGACCGGGGCCGTAGTAATCCCGGGCCATATCGATGTCCTCCAGGATCTCCTCCACCGGACGGATCCGGAACTGCTTGCCCTTGTACATGGCGCAGAAGGTGCATTTGTTATAGGAGCACCCAATGGTGCACTGGAGCAGATAGCTTTTCCACTCTCCTGGGGGACGGTACAGTACGTCGCTGTCATATCGCATGGTCGATCTTCCTTTCTCATGGTTCCTGTTTCACAAACCGGCTCCGGCCGGCCCGCCGGGGCACTATACCTCCACCGGCTCGCCGTCCCGGAACACCTTGCGGATATTCTTTTCCGCCTTGCTCCGGGGGAGCATCACCTCATGGCCGCAGCCCTGGCACCGCATTTTGAAATCCATCCCCACCCGCAGCACCAGCCACTCCTGACTGCCGCAGGGATGGGCCTTTTTCATCTTCAAAACATCATTCACATGGATGTCCACTGTTTTCCTCCCCTCCATCTTTCCACGCCCACCACTTCAGCTTCTCCGGGTCCGGCTGCGGGGTGGACGCGTAATAGACCGCGCAGCGGTAGACATACAGCACGCAGCGGTCCACCCGCACACCTTTTCGGGCACACTCCCGGGCGTACATCTCCTCCGGGTCCGCCCCCGCCAGAGACTGGACGGTGGTATAGCCCAGCTCCAGCAGGTCTCGCTCTCCCGCCGCCCCGATCCCGGGTATCCTTCTCAGCTCGCCCATCCGTCAGGACTCCGCCATCTTGAAGCCGATGCCCCAGACGGTCTTGATGTACTCCCGGTCGCTGACCCTGCCCAGCTTGGCCCGCAGATTGCTGATGTGGACATTGACCGTGTTGTCGTCCCCGAAGTACTCCTCGCCCCACACGTGCTGATAGATCTGCTCCCGGGTGAACACCCGCTTGGGGTACTCCATCAGCAGGGCCAGGATCTCAAACTCCCGGGCGGTGAGCACCACCGGCTCTCCTCCGGCGGTGACGGAGAACTCCTCCCGGTCCAGGACCAGATCGCCGCAGACGAACTGCCGCCGCTCCGGGGGCGCGGAAAACTTCTGCACCCGGCGCAGCTGGGCCTCCACCCGGGCCAGCACCTCCAGATTGTCAAAGGGCTTGGGGATAAAGTCGTCCGCCCCCAGCCGCAGGACATTGACCTTGTCCTCCAGCCCCGCCTTGGCGGACAGGACGATGATGGGCATGGTCCTGCCCCGGCGGATGCGGGTGATGAACTCCTCCCCGGTGAGGCCGGGGAGCATCAGGTCCAGCAGCACCAGGTCGAAGCGCTCCCGCTCGGCCCAGAGCATGGCCTCGCTGCCGGAGAAGGCCGGCTGGCACTGATAGCTGGCGTCGCTCATAATGGTACACAGCAGCTGGTTGATGTCCGGATCATCCTCCACCACCAGGATGCGAATGGCTTCCATGGTTTTTCCTTCCTTTCGTTGGGGGGTGATGTGTGTCGGGGCGCACAGCGTGTGCCCGTTTCCTCAAGCTCCCTCCCGGAAATGGCGGGCGCGCGCTGCGCGCCCCTACTTCTTGATCTCCTCCCAGTAGCGGCGGGCGGCCTGCTCCGTCTTGTTGTCGCCGTACTGGTAGTATTTCCGGTTTTTCAGATTGTCCGGCAGATACTGCTGCCGGACCCAGTGGCCCGGATAGTCGTGGGGGTAGCGGTAGCCCTGCTCCCGCTCCTGTCCCGCCGAGTCTGCGTGGACGTTCTGGAGCTCCCGGGGGATGTCCCCCGCCCGACCGGCCCGCACGTCCGCCTGCGCCCCGGCGATGGCCTGATAGGCGCTGTTGGACTTGGGCCAGGTGGCCAGCAGGATGGCCGCCTCCGCCAGAGGCAGCCGCGCCTCCGGCAGGCCCAGCTGGAGGGCGCTGTCCACACAGGCCTTCACGATGGGCACCGCCTGGGGATAGGCCAGCCCCACATCCTCGCTGGCCGAGCACAGCAGCCGCCGGATGGCGGTGACCATGTCCCCCGCCTCCAGCAGCCGGGCCAGATAGTGGACCGCCGCGTCCGGGTCGGAGCCCCGGAGGGACTTCATCAGGGCGGAGGCGATGTCAAAGTGGCTGTCCCCCTCCCGGTCATAGCGCATGGCGGACTTCTGGGCCGCCGTCTGGGCGTCCTCCAGGGTGATGCGCAGCGCCCCATTCTCCCGCCGGGCGGCGGAGGCCAGCAGCTCCAGGGCGTTCATGGCCTTGCGGATGTCCCCGCCGCAGGCGGAGGCGATATGCTCCCGCACCCCCTCCTCCAGAACCAGGCGCCCGCCCAGCCGCTCCTCCAGGATGTCCACCCCCCGGTCCACGGCGGGGAGGGCGTCCTCCGCGGTGATCTGCTTGAACTCAAACACGGTGGACCGGGACAGCACCGCCCCGAACACATAGAAAAACGGGTTTTCCGTGGTGGAGGCGATGAGGGTGATCTTCCCGTTCTCCATAAACTCCAGCAGGGACTGCTGCTGCTTTTTATTGAAATACTGGATCTCGTCCAGGTAGAGCAGCACCCCCTCCGGGGCCAGCAGGGTGCCGATGTCGGCGATGATGTCCTTGATGTCGCTGATGGAGGCGGTGGTAGCGTTGAGCCGGTGGAGGGGCCGGTTGGTCCGCTGGGCGATGATGTTGGCCACCGTGGTCTTTCCCGTGCCGGAGGGGCCGTAAAAAATCAGGTTCGGGATCTCCCCACTCTCAATGATCCGGCGGAGCAGCCCGTCCTGTCCCAGGATGTGCCGCTGTCCCACCACCTCATCCAGATTTTTCGGGCGGATCTCATCCGCCAAGGGCCGATAGGCCATGCTCCATCCTCCTCTCAGTCACCGGGCCGCGGGGGTCAGCCCGGCGGCGGCGCACATCCAGTCCCGGCCCAGGCGGTTGACCAGGGCGATGACCCGGCCCACGCACACCATTGCGGCCACGGTCCCCAGCCCGACGCCCACCACGCGGCCCGCCGCTGTCAGGCCGATGACACAGGTCAGCGCCACACAGCACACATCCACCAGGTTTTTTCCAAAGCCCTGGTCCCGGCCCAGCCGCTCGGCCACCGCCGCCACGATCCCATCCCCCGGATTGGGGACCAGGCGCATATTCACCGTCACGGCCGCTCCAATGCCGGTCAGCAGCATCGCGGCCGCCAGCAGCAGGAGATTCTCCCAAAGGCTGTGGGCCTCACAGCGGTAGGGAATGACCGCGCTGTACACATTGAGCACCCGGCTGAACGCCAGGCTGAGGGGGAGCTGGAGCAGGTCGGCCAGCCACCCTCTCCCCCGCCGCAGCGCGATCTGTCCGGCCACGAACAGGCCGTAGAGCAGGAAGGTCACATCTCCGAAGTTCAGCCCCCAGATCTCAGACACCCCAAAGGCCACGGAGATGATGGGGGACACTCCCAGCCCCGTCTTTGTGTTCAGCGTCAGCCCCAGCGCCAGTACCAGCATGCCCAGCGTATAGAGGACCCACCGTATTCCCTGTTTCACTCCGGCATGCTCCTTTTATGTTCTCTGAAAGCCCTGGTAGCGGGTCCCCTGGAAGGTCAACCTGCCCCGGTCCCCCTCCACCAGCATCCCGTACTCCGTGTCGGGGACCTGGAACTCCATCCGGTCGCCGCTCTCCACCTGGAAGGTGGCGTAGTAATCGGTCCGGCTGGAGGTGTGCCCCATGCTGTGCTCGTCCCCAGTGTGGTGCCAGGTCTGGATGTCCATCCGCTTGGCCACCACCTCCGCCTCCACCGTCAGCACCGGGGAGTCGTTGTTCTTTTTCCACTGGGCGGCCCCCTGGAACCCGCAGACAATGATGGAACCAAAGACGATCACAAATCCGACCGCAATGATAACAAACACGATCCCGAACATCGTGTCAAAGCTGTCGAAGCCATACGGATCATAATTCACCGGCATCTTTCCCATCTCCTCTCTGTCCCATTCATTCAGGGCCTCTGACCGCCGTTTTTTGCAAAGTGGTCGCACCAGGGCCGCAGGGTGCAGCCCTCGCACTGGGGCCGCCGGGCGATGCACACCGCCCGGCCATGGAGCACCAGCCGGTGGCAGAAGTCGTTGGACTCCTCCGGCGGGAGCACCCGGCGCAGCTGCATCTCCACCTTCACCGGGTCCTTGGAGCCGTCGGTGAGGCCCAGCAGGCCGGTGATGCGGATGCAGTGGGTGTCCGCCACCACCACGCCGGGCACATGGAACACATCCCCCAGCATCAGGTTGGCCGTCTTGCGGCCCACTCCGGGCAGCTTCAGCAGCTCCTCCATGGTGCCGGGGACCTTTCCTCCGTAATCCCGCAGCAGCATCTGGGAGGCCCGCACGATGTCCCGGGCCTTGGCCCGGAAAAAGCCAGTGGAGTGGATGTACTGTTCCACCTCCGCCACGTCGGCCCCGGCCAGGTCCTCCAGGGTGGGGAATCGGGCGTACAGGGCGGGGGTGACCTTGTTCACCCGCTCGTCGGTGCACTGGGCCGCCAGACGCACGGAGAACAGCAGCTCATAGTCCTTTTCATAATTCAGGGAGCAGATTCCATCGGGGTAGAGCGCCTTCAGGGCGTCCACGATGCTCCGGACTGCTTCATTTGTTTTCATCTCATACACCTCATGGGCAGGATATGCGCCCGTCCCGGGCACAGCCGACCTTATTATAGCACAGCCATCTGGTTTTTTCGATGGGAAACTTCCATCCCCTCAAATTTTCTTCCCCCATGCCGGGACCCGGGCTCTGCCGCGGTGCACCCCCCATTCCCGCAGAATTTCATTGTAATTTTTCCCGTGTCTGATATAATAGCGGTACAGCCCTACCGGCGGCCGCGCCGGATGTTAAGAGAAAAAGGAGTGTTTCCCATGGTCAACGAAGTCATGGACTTTATCACCGCCGCCGATCCCCAGGTGGGACAGGCCATCCGCGCCGAGTACGACCGCCAGCAGCAGAACATCGAGCTGATCGCCTCGGAGAACATCGTCAGCGCCGCTGTCCTGGCCGCCGCCGGCACCGTCCTCACCAACAAGTACGCAGAGGGCTATCCCGGCAAGCGCTACTACGGCGGCTGTCAGTGCGTGGACGTGGTGGAGAACATCGCCATTGAGCGGGCCAAGGAGCTCTTCGGCGCCAATTATGCCAATGTGCAGCCCCACTCCGGCGCCCAGGCCAACTTCGCCGTGTACCAGGCCCTGTGCCAGCATGGGGACACGGTTCTAGGCATGAGCCTGGACCAGGGCGGCCACCTGACCCATGGCTCCCCCGTCAATTTCTCCGGCAAAAATTATAACATGGTGGCCTACGGCCTGGGGGCCGACGGCCGCATCGACTATGACCAGGTCCGGGACCTGGCCCGGAAGCACAAGCCCCGCATGATCCTGGCCGGCGCCTCCGCCTACCCCAGGACCATCGACTTCAGGACCTTTGCCGACATCGCCCACGAGGTGGGGGCCTATCTGTTCGTGGACATGGCCCATATCGCCGGGCTGGTAGCTGCCGGCTGCCACCCCTCCCCCGTCCCCTACGCCGATGTTGTGTCCACCACCACCCACAAGACCCTCCGGGGCCCCCGGGGCGGGATGCTGCTGTGCAACGACCCGGATATTGCCAAAAAGCTCAACTCCGCCATCTTCCCCGGCTCCCAGGGCGGCCCCCTGGAGCACATCATCGCCGCCAAGGCGGTGGCCCTGGGCGAGGCCCTCAAGCCCGAGTTCAAGACCTATCAGCAGCAGATCGTGAAAAACGCCGCTGTGCTGGCCCAGTCCATCATGGAGGGCGGTCTTGATCTGGTGTCCGGCGGCACGGACAACCACCTGATGCTGGTGGATCTGCGCCCCGCCCACCTCACCGGCAAGGAGATGGAGCGCCGCCTGGACGAGGTCTATATCACCGTCAACAAGAACGCCATCCCCAACGACCCGGAGAAGCCCTTCGTCACCTCCGGCATCCGGGTGGGCACCCCCGCCGTCACCTCCCGGGGCTTCCGTGAGGAGGAGATGAAGGTGGTGGGCCGGCTCATCTGCCAGGCCGCCCAGAGCGATTTCGAGTCCCAGGTGGACGCCCTCCGTGCCCAGGTGAAGGAACTCACCGGCCGCTATCCCCTCTATCAGAACGTCTGACCTCTTTTCCCATGCTTCCAAGGCTGCCGCAGATCCAGCTGGATCTGCGGCAGCTCAGCTTGTCAAAAAACCTCGCTGGTGGCGAGGTTTTTCTGGTATAATAGAGAAAAGGGGGATTGAATATGGAGAACTGGAAAAAGGATTCCCGAAAAGATATAGTGATGGTGGATGTGGATGCATTAGTCCCCCCAGACCACCTGCTCCGAAAAGTAGAAAGAGTCATGGATTATGACTGGCTATATGAGCGGTTAAGTCCATATTATTGCGCAGACAACGGGCGTCCAGGAACGGATCCTGTAGTGTTGATCAAGATGGTTCTAATTCAGCATTTGTTTGGGATCGCGTCCTTACGTCAAACTCACCGGGAGATACAAGTAAATATAGCATACCGTTGGTTCTTGGGATACAGTCTACTGGACGAGATCCCTCATTTCGCAACGGTAAGTTATGCCTTTTGCAAACGCTTTCCCCCGGAGCTGAGTGAAGAAATTTTTGCACATATTTTGAACAAAGCACTGAACAACCGCATGGTAGACCCAAGCATGATTTTTATCGACGGAACACATATTAAAGCATCCGCGAATAAAAAGAAGTTGCAGAAGGAACAGGTCGCCAAGGCCGCGAAGGTGTACGAGGAACAACTTCGCAAAGAGGTATCCGAGGAACGAAAACAACTGGGTAAGAAAGTCAACGATGACGATGATGACGAAAATAAAGGAAGTTCCGGAGGAGGAACGGTTGAGAAAACGGTGTCCAAAACCGACCCTGTAAAAGGGGCACATGAGCGGCAGTTTGCGTACGAAGCACATACTGCCTGTGATAAGCACGGCTTTGTGTTGGGTGTTGAGGTAACCGCTGGAAATGTAAGCGATGGTGCTGCATGGGACGCAGTATACGACCAGGTAACGAACAGTTTTCCCGAAGTTAAGTTTGTAACGATGGATGCCGGATACAAAACACCTTGGATTGCAAAGAAAGTTCTGGAACACAGCAGAATTCCCATCCTTCCCTATACCCGATACAAGGGAAAGAACGATAAATTTAAGCCTTGGGATTTTACTTATGATGCAGCAACAGACAGTTTTACCTGTCTCAGAGGACATGAACTGCGGCATACGACCACAAGCAAAGAAGGGAAACGGACTTACCGCAGTTCACCCAAAATCTGCAAAGACTGTCCCTGCAGAACTGTTTGTGGCGCAAATGAGAGCGGACAGCGGATACTCACAACTCATATCTGGCAGGAATATCTCGATTTGGTCGAACATTTGAGAAAAACCGAACGTGGCAAGGAACTCTATGCCATGAGAAAAGAGACCATAGAGCGTGTTTTTGCTGATGCAAAAGAAAAGCACGCCATGCGGTATACGCACCACCGAGGTCTGGCCCGGGTTTCTGCTTGGGTGAGGCTTAAATATGCTGCCATGAATCTCAAAAAGATTGCTATTGGGAAGTGGAATGCTTCTAATTTTGCTTCCTATATCATGATTTTTGCTCCGTTTAATGATAAAACGCCAGTCCTCGTGTTTTGAGAACTGGCGTTCTTTGACAAGCTGGGCTGCCGCAGATCCAGCTGGATCTGCGGCAGCTTTTTTTGTTTTGACAGGAAACCTTTTCCCCCTCTCCTCCGTCTAATTCAACAGGAACCCGCTCCGGCCGCCTTCTTAAGGAAATCTTAAAGCATTTTGTAACTGGCTTGTAATTGCCTTTCCTTCCACCCCCACCGTATAATAGAAGCAGCAACTCAGAGCCCATGTGTCCCTGTACGGTGTTTTCCCTGCCGCGCTCCGCCGGACGGCCACCATCTCTTAACAATATCAGAGGAGGATACTCTTATGCCAGACGCCACTCTCACCCAGCCCAGCAACGCCGCACCCCCTGCGCCCCCCGCGGGAAAGCCCAAGAAGCCCGCCAGCAAAAAGCAGATGCGCCGCATCGCCATCGCATCCGTCACCGCCGCCGCGCTGGCGGTGGGCGGCTACTTCCTGTACCGCTTTCTGACCAAGAACGACTCCGCCGGGGCAGAGATGCAGACTGTGGTGGCCGACTACGGCTCTATCCAGAGCAAGGCCTCCGGCAGCGGCAACGCCAAAGCAAAGGAGAACGCCGCGATCACCCTGTCCGCCGGAGGCACCGTGCGTGAGGTCTTTGTGGCCGCCGGAGACACCGTCACCGCTGGACAGCCCCTCTACACCATTTACAGCCAAAGCGCCCAGGACGAGGTCTCCACCGCTCAGGAGCAGCTGGACGGCCTGAACAAGGATATGAAGGCCCTGCTGGAGGACGCCAATAACCTCACCGTCCGTGCCCCCTTCGCCGGCAAGCTGCTCAGCGTGAAGGACTTCGACCCTGACCAAGACATCACCAAGGGAGAGACTGTGGCTACCCTGGTCAATGACAAAAAGCTGAAGCTGTCCCTGTACTTCAGCTATGCCCACGAGGGGCAGATCCGCACCGGCCAGTCAGTCAATGTCTCCATCCCCTCTGTAATGGCCAACCTCACCGGAACGGTGGAAACCATCCACAAGGTCAACTACATATCCCCCGAGGGAGCCGTTCACTTCGAGGCGGTCATCGTCTTTGTCAACCCCGGGACCCTCACCGCGGGCATGGAGGCCTCCGCCTCCCTCACCGCCTCGGACGGCACCGCCATCTATCCCTATCAGAACGGGAAAACAGAATACTATGAGACCCGCGAGATCGTCACCAAGGCCGCCGGCCCCCTGGTGTCCAAGGGAAACCTGCACGACTACGCCAATGTCTCCGCCGGCGAGGCCCTGCTCACCATGGGCTCCGACACCATCGACCTGGACATCCGCTCCAAGCAGAAGGAGCTGGATGACGCCCAGACCAAGCTGGCCGACGCCCAGAAGGCCCTGGCCAACTTCAACGCCGTCTCCCCCATCGACGGCACTGTCACCTCCATGAACCTTCAGGTGGGGCAGGAGGTGAAAAGCGGCGACACCGCCGTGATGATCTCCAACAACACCACCATGCTGGTGGACATCACCGTGGACGACCGGAACATCTCCTTCATCAACCAGGGCATGACTGTGGAGCTCACCGACTACAACCAGAACGTCTTTATGGGCACAGTCACCTCCATCAACATGGGGGGCGCGGAGTCCAAAAACGGCATGACCACCTATCCGGTCACCCTGGAGGTGGACAACTCCGCCGGCACCCTGTATGACGGGGCATGGCTGGACTACTCCTTCGTCACCAGCGAGGCAGACAACTGCATCGTCGTCCCCTCCCAGGCGGTCATCTATGTCAGCGACACCGAGGGCAACCCCTATACCGTGGTCTTTGTCCAGGCGGAGGAAAAGCCGGAAAATGCCATCGATATCGAGATCCCCGAGGTCATGGAGGGGGAGACTCCCCAGTACCCCAGCCCGAAGGACGGCTTCTACCCCGTCCCGGTGACCACCGGCCTGTCTGACAACTACAATGTGGAGATCAAAGAGGGCCTCCAGGGCGGCGAGACGGTGTTCCAAGCCTACATCGTGGAACAGGCCTGGGGCTGAGGCGAGGAACTGCCATGCTCATAGAGATCAAAAATATTTATAAAATCTACAACGAGGGCAAGGAGAGCGAGGTCCGGGCCCTGGACGGCGTAACTTTGTCCATCGACCGTGGGGAGTTCGTGGCCATCATCGGGGCCTCCGGCTCGGGCAAGTCCACCCTGATGAACATTCTGGGCTGTCTGGATGTTCCCACCTACGGGGACTACATCCTCAACGGCACCGACGTTACTGACCGCACCGACCGGCAGCTGGCCCACATCCGCAACAAGGAGATCGGCTTCATTTTCCAGGGCTATAACCTGATCCCCGCCCTCACCGCCTATGAGAATGTGGAGCTCCCCCTCATCTATCAGGGGATCAGCGTGTTCCAGCGGAAGGAGCGGGTCATGGCCGCCCTGGAGCGGGTGGGCATGGCCGACCGCTTCGGCCACCGGCCCTCCGAGATGTCCGGAGGCCAGCAGCAGCGAGTCGCCATCGCCCGGGCCATCGCCACCCATCCGCCCATCATCATGGCCGATGAGCCCACCGGCGCCCTGGACTCCAAGACCGGCAAGCACGTTCTGGAGATCCTCCACAGCCTCCACGAGGGAGGCAGCACCATCATCCTGATCACCCATGACAACGGCATCGCCGCCACCGCCCACCGCATCGTCCGCATCTCTGACGGGCACATCGTGGCGGACGGCACCCGTGAGGAGGTGGGATTTTGAACATCACCCAGGCCATCAAAATGTCGGCCAAATCTATTTTTTCCAATAAAGCCCGCTCCGCCCTGACCATGCTGGGCATCATCATCGGCCTGGCGGCGGTCATTGTCCTGGTGTCCTATGCCCAGGGGCAGAACATGGCCATGCAGCGCTACTATGAGAGCATGGGCACCAATAAGATCTCCGTCAGCGCCTACGACTGGACCGGGGGCACCGATATCTCCCAATCCCTGTACGACTACTGCCTGAATCTCTCTGATCAGGTAGTTGGCTTCTCCCCCACCGGCACGGTCAATAGCGCTCCCCCCATCAAATTCGGCTCCAAGACCCTGGCCCAGGACACGAATGGCGGCGGCGCCATCATCATGGGCGGCGGTATGGCAGTCAGCGGGGACCGCGGCAGCAACTATCCCACGCTTTATCTGGGCAACAACCAGTTCGGCCAGTGCAACGACTATACCATTGCCAAAGGCCGGGACCTGAGCTACCTGGACGTAAAAAACAGCAGCAAGGTCTGTGTCCTGGGGGCGGCCACCGCCGATTACCTGTTCAACTTCGCCAACCCCATCGACCAGATCATCACCATCAGCGGCACCCCCTTCCGGGTGGTGGGCGTCTATGATTACAAGGGAGACCGATCCTCCAGCTCCTCCGGCACAGAGGATGACCAGTGGATCAACGAAATGATCAGCGGGATGGATAAAATGATCCTCCTGCCCAGCACCATGAACCGTATTTTTAACAACAACGAGCCGATCAGCGACTATGTAGTCAAGGTGCGCTCCGCCGAGGACCTGCGCCCCGTGATCACCGGGCTCAAGGGTTTTCTCAGCAAAATGATCGACTCCAACAACGGCTATTACAGCGTGGACTCCAACGACGTCTACAAGGAGCAGCAGGGCGACGCCGCCAAGATGCAGCAGAATTTCCTGGGCGGCATCGCCGCCATCTCCCTGCTGGTGGGCGGCATCGGCATTATGAACATCATGCTGGTCACCGTCACCGAGCGCACCCGGGAGATCGGCATCCGCAAGGCCATCGGCGCCGAGCGCCGGAGCATCATCGTCCAGTTCCTCATCGAAGCCGCCATGATCTGCGGCATCGGCGGCCTGTTCGGCATCGGGGTGGGCTATATCGGCACCCTGATCGTGGGCAAGCTGTCCTTCAACACCATCCTGATCCCCAGCCCGGGCGTGACCCTGGGGGCGGCCGCCATCTCGGTGGCCCTGGGCATCATCTTCGGTATGTATCCCGCCATCAAGGCCTCCGGACTTCAGCCGGTGGTAGCCCTGCGGGCGGACTAAACGTTAGGGAGAGACATCTATGAAACAAAATCGCATGATCCACGCGCTGCTGGCCGCGGCCGTGGCCGCCGGTCTGGTCCTTCCGGCCTCCGCGGCCGGGACCTCCTCCTTCAGCGATGTGAAGGACCCCGCCACCTCCGTCAACGCGGACATCCTCCGTCTGATGGGCGTGGCCGACGGCACGGGAGACAACCGCTTCAACCCCAGCCAGAAGCTGACCCGGGCACAGTTCTGCACCATGGTGGTCAACTTTATGGGGATGGGGGATGACGTGGTCCTCCACTCCACCCGCACCATCTTCACCGACGTCCCCTCCAGCCACTGGGCCAGGGGCTATGTGAACCTGGCCGCCTCCACCATGCTGGAGGACGGCGGCTCCTCCTCCAGCACAGGCTCCGGCTCCGACTCAGACCCCAAGCCCGCCGGCACCCCCCTCATCTCCGGAATCGGGGACGGCCGCTTCCTGCCGGATTCCCAGCTCACCTACGCCCAGGCAGTCACCATCCTGATTCGAGTGCTGGGTTACTCCAGCAACAAGGTCGGGGCGGTCTGGCCGGACGGCTATCTGAATCTGGCCCAGTCCATCGGCCTGACTGAAGGCATCTCCGCCGGGCCCAACGACCCCATCGACCGGGCCCAGGCGGCCCAGCTGTTCGTCAATGCCCTGAGCTGTGAGACTGGCGACGGCAAGGAGTATTACACCACCCTGGGCTCCGCCAAGGAGGACACCATCCTGCTTGCCGTCAACACTGAAACAGATGACGGCTCCGCCATGGGCGCGGTGCGCACCTCCAACGGCACCTACCTCCCCGACGCGGAGGATGTGGCCCCCACCGCCCTGGTGGGCCGCCGGGGTTCACTTGTCCTCAACAACCAAAGCGAGATCGTCACCTTTGTCCCCGATGACAGCAGTGCGGTCACCATCTCTCTCATGGGCAATGCGGAGCCCAGCTATGTCAGCGCCGCGGGCGGCAAGCGGTACACCATCTCCGGGGACACCCCCATCTACACTGCCAACTCTGAGGAATCCAAGTCCTACGCCGAGGGGTACGGCACCCTCACTGCCGGCAGCCGGATCACCCTGTTCACCCTGCGGGGCAAGGTGACGGCCATCTACGCCGGATCCACCTCCACCGCCGCCAGTGAGGACGCCGTGGTCGTGGTGGACGGCGCCAGCGCCGCCGACTTCCACAAGCTCACCGGCGGAGCCGAGGGGTACACCATCCTGAAAAACCAGCAGGTCATCAGTATGTCTCAGATCAAGCCCTATGACGTGGTCACCTACGACAGCATCTCCAACACGCTGATCGTCTCCGACCTGCGCCTGACCTGCCGCTATCAGAACCCCGCCCCCAACGCCAAGGCCCCCCAGACCATTGAGCTGCTGGGCCAGACCTTCCCCGTACTGGAGAGCGCCTGGGACTTCACCAGCGACGTCTCGGTGAATCAGCAGGTGGTCCTCCTTCTCACTGCCGATGGCAAGGTGGCCGGCATTCAGCCCGCCAACGGCTCCCTCCGCTCCACTGCCATGGGCATCGTCACCGGCGAGAGTTCCGCCAACCTGTTCCTGCCCAATGGCGGCATCCTGGAGCTGAAGGGCGGCGAGGGCACCAAGCTGAGCAATCTGGACACAGTCTGCATCCTCTCTGCCGGAGAGAAGGGCGAGCTGTACGCCTCCCGCATCTCCGGGCGGAACGCCCCCGGCGACTTCGACCTGTCCTCCATGACGCTAGGGAACAAGACCGTATCCGTGGGCGTCCGGGTCTATGAGCAGGTCCAGGGCGCCGCCGCCCAGGCGGCCGTCCCCCTGTCCGAGCTGGATCTGGAGCGCATCCCCCAGGATAAGATCTCCGGCTACCATGAGAACAGCTCCGGCATCGTGGATCTCATTCTGCTGGACTCCGTCACCGGCGACGCCTACACCTATGGCCTTCTGAAGGTGTCCTACGACAGCTCCAATGAGGACGGTGGAGAGAAGGGTCCCCGCCAGATCGCGTTGGAGAACGGCTCCGGCGGCATCGCCAAGGCCAACTCCGGCTATGACGCCAAAAATAACTCCTTCGGCGGCGCGGTCCTGGGCAGCAACGGCAGGATCGCCTCCGTGGTCACGCTGAACAAGCTCGACAAGCTCTCCCCCTCTGACTTCTTCGAGCGTGACGGCCGGTACTACCTGTCCTCCGGCGGCCAGACCTACGCCGTAGCCACCGACGTGGAGTGCTACAATGACGCCTCGGAGAGCTGGTTCACCCAAAAGACCGGCAAGGAGCGGTTCAACGCCTGCACCGCTTTCTCCAGCGACCTGACCGCCTATCTCGATCCCATCGGGAAAAAGGTCCGGATCCTGGTGGCCAACTGAATCCCCACAGCTCCAAGCAGAGCACGGCTTTTGCCGTGCTCTGCTTGCTATTTTCCCAAACATTTGTCATAATAGCCTGTGAGGTGAACCTGTGATGAGTTTGTTCTGCTGTCCCCTGTGCGCCGCGCCCCTGACCCTGGGGGACCATGCCTATACCTGTCCCGGCGGCCACAGCTTTGACCTGGCCGCCGCCGGCTATGTCCATCTGCTCCCCGCCAACCGGAAGCACTCCCAGAACCCCGGAGATGACAAGGCCATGGTAGCCGCCCGCTCCGACTTCCTGGACCGGGGCTATTACGCCCCGCTCCGGGATGCCCTGTGCAAGCTGGCCCTCCGCTCCACCGGGGACCGCCCCGCCCCCGCCCTGCTGGACAGCGGCTGCGGCGAGGGCTATTACACCACCGCCCTCTTTCAGGCCCTGGCCCGGGAGGGCCGCGCTCCCTCCGCGGCCGGGGTGGACATCTCCAAATTTGCCCTGCGCCGGGCGGCCCGGCGGCTAAAGGAGGGGGAGTTCGCCGTGGCCTCGGTATACCGGCTTCCCCTGGCCCCGCGCTCCGTAGACCTGCTGACCAATGTGTTCTCCCCCCTGTGCCCCGAGGAATTTGCCCGGGTCCTCCGCCCCGGCGGGCGCTTCCTCTATGTGGTCCCTTCCCCCCGCCACCTGTGGGAGATGAAGCAGGTGCTGTATGACCGCCCCTATGAGAACGGGGTGAAGCGGGAGGACTACCCCGGCTTCCGCTGGCTGGAGGCCGTCCCCCTGCGGTACTCCGTCCACCTGGACCGGAGCGAGGACGTCATGGCTCTCTTCGGCATGACGCCCTACGCCTGGAAAACACCCCGTGCTGGGGTGGCCCGGCTGAAGGCCCTGACGGAGCTGGACACGGAGATCGGCTTCGACATCCACGTCTATGAGCGGACCGAGGAGTAAGCCCTTCAAATCTTTAGAAATTCTTCACTTTTTCTTTGCGGAGAATCAACCTTTCTCCGCTATCCTATGGACAACCCTCAAAAAGAAAGGTGAACACTATGTCTGAACTGATCCTGCGGACCCGGGAGCTGACCCGCCGGTATGGCCGGACCCTGGCCCTGGACCGGGCCAGCCTGTCGGTGGAAAAGGGGCAGATCCTCGGCCTGGTGGGCCGGAACGGCGCGGGCAAGACCACCCTGATCCGGCTGATCTCCGGCCAGTCCCGGCCCACCTCCGGAGAGCTGGCCCTCTTCGGCGCCTCCTCCCCCTCCGCCCTGGACCGGGCGCGGAGCCGCACCGGCGTCATGGTGGAGACCCCCGCCTTCTACCCCTATCTCACCGCCGAACAGAATCTGGAGTACTACCGCATCCAGCGGGGCATCCCCGGCAGGAGCTGCGTGGACGAGGCGCTGGAGCTGGTCCGCCTCACCGGGGCCGGGAAGAAAAAATTCAAGACCTTCTCCCTGGGCATGAAGCAGCGGCTTGGGCTGGCCCTCGCCCTGATGAACCAGCCGGAGTTCCTCCTGCTGGACGAGCCCATCAACGGCCTGGACCCGGAGGGCATCGTGGAGTTCCGGGAGCTGCTGCTCCGGCTGAACCGAGAGCGGCAGACCACCATCCTGATCTCCAGCCACATCCTATCGGAGCTGTCTGCCCTGGCCACCCACTACGCCTTCATCGACCGGGGCCGGATGCTGGAGACCATCTCCGCCGCCGATCTGAGGGAGCGGTGCCGTGACTGTCTGGAACTGAGGGTAGACGACGCCGCCCGGGCCGCCCAAGTCCTGGAGGAGCAGCTGGGCACCCGGGATTTTGAGGTCCTGCCCCAGGAGCGCCTGCGGCTGTACGCCTTTCTGGACCAGCCCCAGACGGTCAACCGGGTCCTGATGGAACAGGGTGTGGGGCTGATCTCCGCCCAGCAGAAGGACAGCAACCTGGAGGACTACTTCCTCTCCCTCATCGACGGCCATTCCGCCGGAAAGGAGGGAGTCTGATGCTGCGTTCCATCCGGGCGGAGTGGTACAAGGCGGTCCGCCGCCCCTATTTCCCCATCCTGTTTTTGACCTGCACCCTGCTCACTGTGGGGGCCGTGTACTGCCTGTACCTCATCAAGACCCAGTCGCCGGGGATCACCCCCATCGGCCTGCCCTTCGCCCTGAGCCTGTCCCCCCTGGGCATGGTCATGGGCCTCTGGCCGGTGGCGATCGGCGGCGACCTGGTCTTTTCCGAGCAGTACAAGCACCACACCCTGAAAAATGAGGTCTCCTTCGGCATTCCCCGGGCCAGGATCTACCTGTCCCGCTGGGCCGCCGTGTTTCTGGTCATGCTCCTGCTGTACGCGGTTCTGGTGGCCGTCTACACCCTGTCCGCCCTGCTCCTGCTGGGGCTGGACCGGGATCCCTCCGGCCTCACCTCCGGCGGCGGCTTCCTTCTGCTGGGCTATCTGTCCCTGGCCGCCCTCCCCATCTGGGCCGGCGGCCTGTCCCTGATCATGGCCATCTATTTTCTCATCGCCAGCGCCAACATGGCCGCCATCTGCTACGTCGCTCTGGTCCTCGCCCTGCCTCCGCTGCTGGATACCCTGGGAAAGCACATCAGCCCGTTCTTTCAGCTGCTCCACCACCTCACCCTGAGCTACCAGCTTGACCTGCTCCTGAACGTCCAGATTTTGGACTGGGCCCTGATAGGCCGGTGCTGGCTGGTGGGGCTGGGATGGACCGCAGCCGCTACCGCGCTGGGCCTGTTCTGCTTCTCCCGCCGGGAACTCCCGTAAAGGAGGGTGACCCATGGGCAATCTCATCCGCGCGGAGTTCTACCGCCTGCGCCGCCGACCCCACTCCGTTCTGGGGATGGCGCTGATCCTCCTGCTTGGCGTATCTCTGTTGACAGTCTCCTGCGCTCTGCCTCCCCAGGTTGGCAGCGCGGCCACCCTCCTTCAGTCCATCAGCACCCTGTCCGTCAGCGGGATGTTTTTTGCCGTCTGGTGCGCTGCCGCCGCCAGCTCCGGCGTCAACAAGCTGGATATCCTGAAGCATGAGGCTGTGTTCGGCATCCCCCGCTGGCAGATCTATCTCTCCCGCCTGGCCACGGCCTGCCTGCTGGGCGTGGGCCTGGTGGCCCTTCTGTCCCTGTGGGCCGTCCTGCTCACCCTGTTCTTCCTGCCCGGCCCCGGCCTCCTCCCCGCCCTGGCGCAGTACCTCACCCTTACGCTGACCGCCCTCCCCCTGTGGATGGCCTCTGCCGGACTGTTCCTCTGCTGCCGGTTTGTCACCCGGTCGGACGCGGTCTCCGTGGTCCTGGTGCTTCTCTACTATTTTGTGGGCTACCCGTTCTGCGCTGCCGCCTATGCCGCCGGCCCCGGCCTCTCCCCCCTCTTCCGCTTCCTCTATGTGACCCACCCCATGGCCCCCTTCTGGAACGGAAGCCTGCTCCTGGCAGCGGGCCCGTCCCCGGAGCTGGGGATCTCCCTGGACCCCACCCTGTTCGTCTCCTTCCCGCCCGCACCGCTCCCTTGCTGGCTGGTGGGGCTGGGCTGGCTGGCGGTCACCACCCTGCTGGCCCTAGCCGTTCTGGACCGCAGAGAACTGCGGTAACGCCTATTTTCTCAGGAGGTCCTGACTATGACGATCCTGTTGCTGCTCTCCCCTCTGGCCCTGGGCCTGCTTCTCTGGTCCCGCCGCGGGTCCGCCCTGGACCGGGCGGCCCGGGAGCTTCGGGATGCCCGCACCCAGCCCGGCAAGCGCCTCCGCCTGGCCTCCCCGGACCGCCCGGTGGAGGAGCTGCTGGCCCAGATCAACGGCCTGCTGGAGGACCGGGAGCAGGAGACCCGGGCACTGCGAGAGCAGGAGGAGAGCCTCCGCCGGCAGATCGCCAACGTCTCCCATGACCTGCGCACCCCCCTCACCTCCATTCTGGGCTATCTCCAGCTTCTGGAATCCGAGCGGCTCACCTCTCAGCAGCGGCGGCACTACCTGGAGATCGTGTCCGACCGGGCCCGGGTGCTCCAGGACCTGATCACCGCCTTCTATGACCTCTCCCGCATCGAGGGAGGCGAGTATCCCCTCGACCTCCAGCCAGTGGATCTGCGCCGGGCGCTGGAGCCCCTCCTGGCCGGCTTCTACGAGGACTTTGAGCGGGCCGGCTTCCAGGTCACGGTGGAGCTGGATGAACACCTGCCCCCTGTGCTGGCCGATCCCGGAGCGGTCACCCGCATCCTCACCAACCTCATCGGCAATGCCCTAAAGCACGGCCGCGCCGCCCTGACCATCCGGCTGTACGCCAGCGGGGGACAGCTGGTCACCGCCTTCTCCAACGACGCCCCGGGCCTGTCCCCCGAGGACCTGTCCCGGGTCTTTGAGCGCTTCTACACCGCAGACCAGATGCGTACTGGGCAGAACACTGGTCTGGGTCTGGCCATCGTCAAGGCCCTGGCCCAGCGGATGGGGCACACCCCCTTTGCCGAGCTGGATGATGGGACCTTCACCGTGGGGGTGCGGTGGAAGCCGCTTCTTCCAAGCAGTCGCGAAGCCCCCCGCCCATTACAGATAAATTAGATAAAATTTCAATATATATTTTCGTTTTTCTTGACTTTTTTGTTTATTTTGCTATAATAGGAACTACAAGTCCATCGCTGCTTTCTCTGCTTGATGGAACTCTCCATTCCATCGCCGCAGAAAAAATCCAGCAAACCAGGGTGTGCCCGTCACGCTTCCTGTTTTGCTGGTTTTTACTTTTTAAGAAATCGTTCCAAATGGATCATTACTGGATGGTGATATAGATTTCCCGAGATCTTTAGCTTCCATTTTTCCCATGTACTGTACCAAGTCAGACCCTAAAAAAATCGGAAGGAGAAACTGCTATGAAAAAACGCTTGCTGCCACTGCTGCTATCCACCGCTCTGATTCTCCCCCTGCTGTGCCCCGCTGCCGCTGCCGAGGAGACCGCCACCCGGCGGGACCTTGCGGATGCTCTGTATGCTCTGGCAAACCGCCCCTCTGTCTCACAGACACAGCTGTACTCCGATCTCACCGAAGCGGATGACGCACTCCACTGGATCAGCTCCGAAGGCTATATGGTGGGCTATGGCAGCCATACTATGGCGCCGGATCAGGCCATCACCCGCAATCAGTTGGCCACTGTGCTGTACGAATATGCAAAAGAGCATAATCTGGCGCTCACCAAGCGCGCCCCGATCGAAGCCGGTACCCCCAAATGGGCGGATGACGCCATCTCCTGGGCCACTGCCAACGGTGTTCTGGATGGGATCGATCGGGACCAGGCCATCACCGCTTCCGAGCTTGACCGGGCCCTCAGCAACCTCTCCAAGGTAGCGGAAGATCCCGCCGCAAAAGATCTCAACGCCATTATGGATTCTCCCGGAGTTTCCGGCTATGCTGTCATGGCCTATCGGGACGGGGAACTGATCTATCAGCGTACCGGCGGAGACCGCTATATCGATGCAGCCGATCCGGCAAACAACCTTCCCCTGGAGTTGGACAGCCGCTACCGCACCGCTTCTATCTCTAAGACCTTTGCCGCCGTTGGCGCCATGAGGCTGGTGGAACAGGGAAAGCTGGATCTGGATCGTGATGTCAGCGACTATCTGGGATTTACCCTCCGCAATCCTAACTACCCAGACAAGGCCATTACCACCCGGATGCTCCTCTCGCACACCTCCTCGATTCAGGACGGCAGTGTATATTCCATTGCGCCTGAGTATTCCGTCAAGGAATTTTTCACCCCAGAAGGGAAATATTGGATGGATGGAGAACATTTTGAAAACTCCACTGACGGTGTGGACAGAAGCCCCGGAAACTGGTTCCACTACTGCAATCTGAATTACGGTCTGGTTGGTACAATCATCGAGCGGATCACTGGCCAGCGCTTCGACATTTATATGCGGGAAAATGTGCTGGAGCCCATGGGATTGAAGGCCAGCTACAATCCCGGTGATTTTGATGCCGATGAGATCCAGAATGTTGCCACGCTGTATCAGAAGCAGACGGACGGCGTTTGGGATGAAGACGGCCCCTATATCGCTCAAATTGACGACTACCGCGGTGTCCCTCAGGATCCGAACAAGGTACTGATCACCAATCCGGATCTTCAGTCCGCCATTACGCTGGAACCGCTGGATGACTATGTAATCGGCACCAACGGCTGTCTCTTCAGTCCTCAGGGCGGTCTGCGCATCAGTCCCAACGAAATGAAGGTACTGATCGAGATGTTCCTTAATAATGGAAAAGTCAACGGAACACAAATCATATCTAAGGAATCTGTAGACGCCATGTTCACTCCAACTTTCTGCGCTTTGCCTGACCAGAGCAACGGCAATACTTATGGTGGTCTGATGTGCCGCTATGGCTTTGGTATTCAAGAGATGTCCGGCGAATTTGAAGGCGGCGACTGCCTCCTGAAGGACCGCAAGATCTCTCTGTCCGGGCATTTCGGCGAGGCGTATGGCCTGCTGGCCGGTTTCTTCCTGGACCGTGAAACCGGGACTGCAATCTACTACGCGATGACCGGACAGGGCTCCGAAGATGCTCAAAATGCCGGTGAATATTCTGGAATGTACAAGTGGGAGGAAATGTTCTGCACCGCTCTTCTGGACAATCTGTTCCCCGACCTGTAAATATCCAATGTCAAAGCCGCAATATTATTGATATCAACTGTTCAGATCCCCCACAAGGGCATGACTTCCGGAATCACAGCATGATAAGCTAAACTGCAAATTTTTCCACAAAAGCTGCTGATAATCGAAATTTTATCGGTTATCAGCAGCTTTTCTTTGTCGGTTTGAATTTTTCTATCTGTCACACCATGTTTCCTTTTACGGCGCCTTCTTCTCCGGACCGCCGGCCTACCCCTGAAATGTTGCCGGATCCAGCCCGTGCTGCTTAATTTTGCGCTGAAGCGTCTGCCGCGGGATGCACAGTACCTTAGCCGCCTCAGATACATTTCCCTTGCTTTGAAAGAGCGCCCGGTGGATCAGGTCCCTCTCATATCCATCCACCGCCTGATTGAGGGGCATGGAGAGGATCTTCTCCGTGGAGGAAAATGTCTTGGACAGTTGGGTAAACTTCTTTTCCACATCTGCAAAGGTCAGGGTGTCCGCCTGGCCGGAAACCACGCTCATGCCATATACGATGATATGCTCCAGTTCCCGGACATTCCCCGGCCAGTCATAGGCCTGAAGGCGCTGGATCAACTCGTGGGAGACGTAGCGGATCTGCTTCTGAAAGGTTTTGTTGTGCCGCTTAATAAAGGTCTCTACAAAAGATTGGATGTCCTCCTTACGTTCCCGCAGAGGGGGGATTAAGATGGACATAATGCTCAGACGGTAATAGATGTCCTGTCTAAGATGGCCGCAGGCGATCTCGCGGATCGGATCCTGGTTCAGCGCCGCAATGATTTTCAGGTCCGATCTCTTCACCTCGGTCGAGCCAATGCTTCGGAAGGTCCCGTCCTGAAGCACCCGAAGCAGCTTGGACTGTAAATAGATCGGCATAGAATTCAACTCATCCAGAAAAAGCGTACCGTGGTCGGCCAGTTCCAGAAGCCCCTTACTCTCCACCGCACCGGTGAAGGCACCCTTGGCCGTACCAAACAGGATGCTCTCCAGCAGGGTATCCGGGATCGCGGCACAGTTTTGGGCGATAAACGGTCCATCCCGGCGCGCGCTGGCGTTATGGATCGCCTGCGCAAAGACGTCTTTTCCTGTCCCTGTCTCCCCGCAGAGCATGACCGGAAGGTCACAGGAGGCCACCACGGAAATATAGTCCTTGGCCTGGCACATTTTCTGGTTGACCGCGATAATATCCTCAGTGCGGAAAGCCGCAGAGGCGCTGGTTGACAGCTTCTGCGTCCGGTCCCGCTGGAAGCTGTCCCGGCTCAGTTCGATCCTGCTGTTTGGAAGTCCATCCTCTTCCTCCTCCGATTCCTGCATTGATAGATCGATCGCACCCACGATCCGATCCCCATTTTTGATGGGGAAAGAGATGGAGGTGATCAGGATCCCATCCTTTCCGCGTTTTTTCAGATACTGCTTTTCCTCATAGACCGGCCGTCCAAACTGCATCGCGCGGTACAGCGTGCTGCTCTGCGGCGTCAGATTCGGGTATACATCTAAGAAATTCTGTCCGATCAGCTGCTGCGCCTCATCCAGATTGGACAGCTTCTTATTGAATTTCGCGGAAAACAGGATCTCTCCATCCAGATTTAAAATGGTGATACCATCAATATAACCCTTTTGAAAAATTGACGCTTCCAAAAACTCCAAATGGGTTCACTCCTTTTCCGAACACAGCGCTGTCAGAGACGGTGTGGATCGCATTTATCATATCAGACAAGGAGCGGGAAGGCAAGATGGAACCGGAACAGAGGGGAAGCAGTTCCCCTCTGTTCCAAGATTCTGAGGTTAGACTGAGCTCGTCTGCGCAGAACAGTCTGTTACCCCTCGTCCTCCCCCACAGCAGGACGGGTCAGGGGCAGCTTGATCCACCACCACTTCATCACAAGGTTGACGATGATGCACACCGCCATGATGGCCAGCTGGATCCCGATGAAGAGCCAGTGCTGTCCATTGAGCAGCATCATCGGCCCGAAGGACCAGGTAAACAGCTCACTGAATGTGGTAAAGATACAGGCAAACGCTGTGTCATTGAGAGTCAGGGACTTATTCTCCGGGTCTACGATCCTCAGAAGGATGAAGCCGATGGCAAACACACCGGTGGAATACCCGAACACAAAGAGCGCACGCTCAAACCAGCTGCCCTTGTTCATGGCCGGGCCGAAATACAACAGGGTGATGACCACGATGAAAATACCAAACAGCAGCAGCACCAGCAGCGGCATCGCATACTTTACGATGATGCCCAGGTCGATGGAGGCGATCCCGAAGAACACCAGATAGTCTGTACAGGTGCCGGAAATGCGGTTGGTAAGGTCGGGGTCGATGTACTGCTCCACACCAGTCTTTTTAAAGACCGCAAACATGACCAGCGCCACCAGGAAGGAGTACAGGTAAGATGGGCCGTCAAAGTTGAAGGTGTCATAGAAAAACTGATAGAGCAGGCGGCCGGCGCCGGCGGCAGTGAGCAGGATGGCAAAGTGCCAGGCCAGAGGATCCAGGACCACAGAAGAGGTTGTTGCCTTGGCCAGCGCGGGGCGGTTCTCCGGAGGGATCAGGCCAGTCTTCAGCTCGCCGGAGAGATAGGAAAAGTCCTTGATGTACTTGGTCCAGCCCTTTTTGGTGCCCAGCTTGATAAAAAACATTCCACCGAATACACCAGCGAGGATCCCCACAGTGGCACAGGTCTGACCGATGTCCAGGGCGTCCGGAAAGCCAAGATTCGCAAAGCTGCTGCCCACGGCGGCTGCGGTGCCGTGTCCACCGGAGAAGCCGGCCGCCAGCAGCAGGCCAAAGCCATAATTGATCTCAGGCCACAGATTGGAGATCACCAGAATTGAGAAGGCGGGCACCAGACCGTACTGGATCACCTGCGCCACCATCTTATAGGAGAGATAGGAACTCATGCGGGCCACGTCTCCCTTGGAGCCGCCCTTGTTCATGGTAAAGCCATTGATGCCGACCGCGGCAAAGATGACCATAATCAGCATACCGGGATAAGAGCCGATGGAATCAGACATGGGCAGGAAGCCCGGGAACACATAGCGGAAGGCCAGCCCCATAAAGCCGGCCAGCATACTGGCAGGAATGAAGAAGCGCTGTATAAAACCTACTTTTGCGCGGAGAAATTGGCCGATCATAATAAATACAGATGCAACTGCAAAATCCAGTAAAAAGTCATTGACTGACATGGATGTCTCCTCCGTTTCTCCTCGTTATGATAATTGAGATGTCAAATCAGCGGGTCTTTTCCCATAGATTCAGCTTGGTCCCAAGGCCCATCTTTTTGGCATTTTCATAGACCGTATAGCCCCAGGCCAGATCCTCAATGGGCATCCCGTCCATGATAAAGATGACCCGCTCCCGATCGTTTCTGCGGCCCTCCTGCTTCCCGGCAATCACATCGCCCAGGTTGACGATGTCCTTCTGCGGGATCTCTCCGCTCTCCACCAAATCCATCAGATAGCCGCAGATCCCGCTCAAATTGGCGGCATAACCTCCGGGAAGGCCGCGGAGCTCCTGGGCATATGCCTCGTACATCTTCCAGTTGTCCACCACGATCCGTGAGCTCTTCATGGTGTCCAGACTCAGCGCCGCACTGGCCGGCAGGGTCAGGAGCACGCCCTCCTTCAGCCACTCATCATGGATCTCCGGCGACACCGCCCCCGCGGTAGCGACATTGATCACATCGGCCCCACGGACTGCCGCTTCCACACTCTCTACCGCCACAGCCCGGACGCCATAGGTCTCGCTCAGCTCTTGACAGTATTTTGGGGCCGCCTCCTGATTGATGTCATAGATCCGGATTTCCTCCACCTGCTTCAGTACCGCCATCAGCGCGGCCACACAGGCCCGGCCGATCACACCGGCGCCGATCTCGCTCAAAACTTTTATGTTGTTTTTGGCAAAATACTTGGCGCCCACAGCAGGGATCGCACCCGTCCGTGTGGAGCTCAGCGCGTTTGCGGAGAGGAAGGCAATGGGAGCCCCGGTATCCGGGTCGTTCAGCAGGGTAGTCAGAATGGAGCGGGGAAGTCCTCTGTCCCGGTTGGCGATGTTGGAGCCGTACCACTTTTCTCCGCACACATTGAAGCGGCCTCCCAGATAGGCCACCAGAGCCATAAAGCGGCGGTCCGGACCTTTCACCGGCATATTGGGGAAGGGAGTCTCCTTCGGAAAATAGATCTTGATCCCATGGGCATTCTGGTTTGGCGTGCCCATCAGATAGTCTCCCTGGCCCAGCAGACTGAACATCTCGTCCATCACTTCGATACAGCGCGGCATATCCTTGGCCCCAGCCTGAACAGCCTCCTCCTCTGTCAAAAACAGAAAATCAAGCCTTTCGTCCATCTTAAACAGTCCTTTCCTTTGTTGTCTACGGTTTTCCCGCAAATCGGGCGTCTGCCCTTTATTAGAAGCAAGAACTGTGCCAACTTGATATTCTGTTTTTTTATCTTAAAGATTCATTTTCCGAACACAAAACGGTCACATTTTGGCGGACTTACAAAAAAATCCTGCTCTTTTTCGGGCAGCTCCCTGCCCAAAAAGAGGCAGTTCTACTGGCGGTGATACCATTGCAGGCAGGCCCGGTCCCCGTTTTGCCGGAGAATCAAGCCGGAAATAGCCAGATCCCCAATCAGGGCGGCCAGGACCGCCCAGGACACCGGGGCCGGGATGCCGTCCGCCAGGCGGGCCACAGCCGGATGGACCAGATACACCAGGGGGAGGATCAACAGGCTCCAGGCCAGGGCAAAGGGTAGGCAAACCCGGCCGTGGATGCTGCCCGTCAGCCCGTCATAATTCCAGAAGGAGACCCGAAGCACCCGCTCATAGAACAGAGCCATCCCATACTCCACTCCGGTGGCCGCCGCTCCTCCCGCCACCACCAGCAAAAGGGGCCGCTCCAGCACCCACGGGGGCAGCAGAAGCACTACACAGGCCCCCAGGCCGTACACCGGACACAGAGGCAGCAGCAATAAGCACTTCCGGTCCCGCCTCCCACCGGTCCACCGGGCATACCCCACCTCCAGCAGGAAGCCCAGAAAGCTGTACCAGATAAAATACCAGATCCATTCCAAAGCCATCTACCTCCGCACCTGTCTATTTCACACAGATATATGGTGTGTCCGCCGGGAAAAATCATGCGCCGCCAAACCGGAAAAATCGCGCTTGGTGGTTGAAGGGCCATGCGCTTTGTGATAGAATAACACGAATTGGAATGAAGCGAGGAAAGGAAGGGCCGCAATGCGACATTTGATCGATTTTGGTGATTTGACCCGTGAGGAGTGGGAGCGCCTGTACGCCAGGACCAGCGAGATCATCGATGCTCCGGAACAGTTCATTGACGCCTGCCGGGGCCGGGTCTCCTGCAACCTGTTTTATGAGCCGTCCACCCGCACCAACTTCTCCTTTCAAACGGCTATGATGCGTCTGGGGGGCTCCGTGTTTGGCTTTGCGGATCCCAACTCCTCCTCGGTGTCCAAGGGCGAGTCCATAAAGGACACGGTCAAAATGGTCTCCAACTACGCCGACGTGGTGGTCATGCGCACCCCCTGGGAGGGCTCTGCCAAGGCGGCCTCCCTGTACTCCAATGTCCCGGTGGTCAACGCCGGGGACGGCGGCCATATGCACCCCACTCAGACCATGGCAGACCTGACCACCATCACCCGCCTGCGGGGCGGCGTGGACGGGCTGTGCGTTGGGCTGTGCGGCGACCTGAAAAACGGCCGCACGGTCCACTCTCTCATCAAGGCCCTGGCCAAGTTCAACGACATCAAGTTCTTTCTGATCTCCCCCCGGGAACTGGCTGTCCCGGACTATATGCGCGTCTTTATGCGGGAGCATCAGATGTGGTTCACCGAGGTCACCGGCCTGGAGGCGGTCATCCCTCAGCTGGACGTGCTGTACATGACCCGCATCCAGAAGGAGCGCTTTGTGGACCCCCTGGAGTACGAGCGCAACAAGGGCATCTATGTCCTCACCCGCCGCAAGCTGGAGCGGGCCCGCCCTGATATGCTGGTCATGCACCCCCTGCCTCGGGTGGACGAGATCACAGTGGACGTGGACGACGACCCCCGCGCCGTCTACTTCCAGCAGGCCCGGTATGGGATGTTCGCCCGCATGGCCCTTCTGGAGCACCTGGCCCTCCAGCCCCGGGACGAGTACCCCGCTCCAGTGGAGATCGGCACGCGCCCCATCTGCCGCAATCCCCGCTGCATCACCCAAACGGAGCACTACCTGCCCCCTCTGGTCAAAAGGATTGGCGGCGTGGACTGCTGCGGCTTCTGTGACGCGGCCCTGGGCTGAGGACTCCGCCGGCGGGGCTGGACGCCCCGCCGGGGAAATTTTCGCTCCGGGAGAAAAAATTAAAAAAAGGATTGACAAACCTCTGCATTCTATGTTATGATTTCCTGGCCGATGTGAGAGGAACACGCTGTCCATGCGGGTGTAGTTCAATGGTAGAATCCCAGCCTTCCAAGCTGGTCGCGTGGGTTCGATTCCCATCACCCGCTCCATACGCGCCTGTAGCTCAGGTGGATAGAGCAACTGCCTTCTAAGCAGTGGGTCAGGGGTTCGAGTCCCTTCAGGCGTGCCACTTCTTCAGAAGTCGGGCGCTGAAGCGGTTCCTTTCACAGTCATCCGAGATGGTGGGTGTAGCTCAGTTGGTTAGAGCACCGGATTGTGGTTCCGGGTGTCGAGGGTTCGAGTCCCTTTACCCACCCCATAACATAGGCGGAGGGGCCGGAGCTGCGGCTCCGGCCCCTCGCTTTTTTCGTCTCTTGCGATATAGGGGTGTAGCCAAGTGGTAAGGCAAGGGACTTTGACTCCCTCACTCGCTGGTTCGAGTCCAGCCATCCCTGCCATTTTCTTCCCCCCACATCTTTTCAAATGACTCAGTAGCTCAGTTGGTAGAGCAACTGCCTTTTAAGCCGTGGGTCCGGGGTTCGAGTCCCCGCTGGGTCACCAAAAAGAAGGACACGACATAAGGCATAAGCCCCATAGGTACACAATGTGAACCTATGGGGCTTATGCTATGTATGGGGCAAATCATTGAAAACAGACCGGCTGACGGATGGCACCCATGATTGGGAGCCGCCCGTCAGTCGTTCTGCTTTATTTCTTACACAACAGCCGCCACTGGGCGCTCTCGCTCTGAAGCTCCACCATACGGCGGTAGAGGCCGCCCTGCTCCATCAGCTCCGCCGGGGTGCCCTGCTGGACCACATGGCCGTCCTCCAGCACCACGATGTGGTCGGCCCCCGCCACGGTGCGCATCCGGTGGGCTATCACCAGCACTGTCTTGCCTTGAAGCAGACGGGAGAGGGCGGTCTGGACGGCACTCTCGTTCTCCACGTCCAGGCTGGCGGTGGCCTCGTCCAGCAGCACCACCGGCGCGTCCTTTAGAAGTGCCCGGGCGATGGAGATCCGCTGCCGCTCCCCGCCGGAAAGGGTGGAGCCGTTCTCCCCGATCACCGTCTGGTAGCCCTGGGGCAGTTTGCGGATAAATTCGTCACATTGGGCGGCCCTGGCGGCCTCCAGCACCTCCTCGTCAGTGGCACCCCGGCGGCCCAGACGGATGTTCTCCATCACCGTGTCCCGGAACAGCACTACATCCTGGAACACCATGGAGTAGGAGCGCAGGAGGGTCTCCGGGTCTACCGTGGACACATCCGTCCCACCTAAAAGCACCTTCCCGCCGGTGACGTCCCAGAACCGGGCGGCCAGCTTGCAGGCGGTAGACTTCCCGCCGCCGGAGGGGCCGATGAGAGCGGTCACTTCTCCCTGCTTGGCCGTGAAGCTCACATCGTCAAGCACTCCCGCACCCTCCCGGTAGGCAAAGGAGACATGGTCAAAGGTGATGTCGTAGCGGTCGGGACGGAAGTCCTCTGTTCCCGTCTGCACCGGCTGCTCCAGGATGGAGCGCATCCGTTCAATCTGCAGCTTGGTGTTGAAGGTGGCGGCGATGTTCTGGAGCACCACTCCCAGAGGATCGTACAGCCGGGCGGCGGCAAAGAGGAAGCCCAGGAAATAGAGGAAGGAGAGCTCCCCGGCCAGCAGCAGTGCCCCGCCGGTGAGCACCGTGGTGGCAAGTCCCAGCCGCAGGAAGGCTTGAGCGGAGCACACGAACACACCGGTGGCCAGCTCGGACCGGATGGAACTACCTTCCATGGCGGCCAGCTTTGCCTCCAGGTCGCCAAGATACCGCTCCTGCCGGTGGCAGGCCTTGATGTCCCGGATGGTCTCCAGCCCCTCCTGGATGCAGTCGGCCACCGCCCGCTTGTTCAGGATGTTTTTTGTCCCGAAGGCATCCTGAATCTTTTTGGAGCCCGCCGTCAGCGCAACCGCCACGGGCACCACCCACAGCACCGCCAGGGCCATGCGCCAGTCGCAGGCGAACATGCACACCCCGATCACCAGCGTGGAGCCGATGGAGGCAAACAGTTGGGGAACATAGTGGGAGAACATCTGGTCCAGGCTGGAGCAGTCGGCGATCATGGTGGAGGTCAGGTCGCTGAGATCCCGGTTCCCGAAAAAGGACAGGGGAAGCCTGCGCAGCGTCTCCGCCAGGCTCACCCGGCGGTTTGCGCTCTCCCGGTAGGTGGCGATATAGAGGGAGGCGTACTGGAACCAGTGAAGGACGAACAGTAGGACCAGCACCGCCAGGGCAAAGCCCACATAGAGCCAGAACCCGTCCGTGGGACTGCCGCCGCCCTCCAGACAGCCAAGCAGGTGTTGAATTGTAAACAGGACTGCCCCGATGGGGAACATAAGAGCCAGATTGCACACGAAGCACCAAATCACGGCCTTCACCAGGTCTTTGGCTCCCTTCTCGCTGAGGGCGAAGATGTGCTGTAATTTCTTTATCATACCGCTGCCTCCTTTCCGACCTTCCACTGGGCGCTGCGTTGATAGTCCGCCCACATGGCGGCGTAGACGCCGTTTTTCTCCAATAGGGCACTGTGGCTGCCCTGTTCCGCAATCTTTCCTTCGTTTAAGACGATGATGCTATCCGCGTTCTGCACCGTGGACAGCCGGTGGGCGATCATCAGCACTGTTTTGTTCCGGGTCAGCGTCTCAAAGGCCTTTTGGATCTGATGCTCATTCTCCGGGTCGGCAAAGGCGGTGGCCTCGTCCAGCACCACGATAGGGGCGTCCTTCAAAATGGCCCGGGCCAGGGCGATGCGCTGCTGTTCCCCACCGGAGAGGTAAACGCCCCTGGCTCCCACCACCGTGTCCAGCCCATGGGGCAGTTTTTCCAGGATGTCATCGCACTGGGCGGCATGGGCGGCGGCAAGCACCTCCTCCCGGGAGGCATCCGGCCGGGCAGCCCGGATATTTTCCAGCAAGCTCTCCTTGAACAGCCGGGTATCCTGAAACACAAAGGCCACCTGCCCCATGAGGGCAGCGATGTCCAGCTTCCGCACGTCCGCGCCGCCCACGGTGACGCTGCCGCTGTCCACATCCCAGAACCGGGGGATCAGGCTGGCGGCGGTGGTCTTGCCCCCGCCGGAGGGTCCCACCAGAGCCACCACTTCACCGGGCCGGACAGAAAAACTCACATCCTCCAGCGCGGGCCGGTCCGCACCGGGGTAGGTGAAGGTCACATGGTCAAAGGCCACGGCGTCACTGGCTGGCCTTTTTTGGACCTTCGGCTCCTCCATGGGCTGTTGGCTCAGGATCTCATCCAGACGGCCGATGGCCTCGTCGGCCTCCATCACCGCCTCGCTCATATACATGATGCGGTTGATCATCTGGCCGCAGGCAGGAGCGAACAGGGCGTAGAAGATCAGGTTCACCAGCGCCGTCCGCACGTCCCCGCCGGAGGCGATGAGCAGCGCTGCCGGGATCAGCAGGGCGAAGGCCCCGTTGATGAAGGTGAGGAAGCAGGTCTGGCCTGTCCGGCAGCTCATGGCGTACTGGCTGGCCAGGTTGCTGTAATCCTGAATGGCAGCGTAGAAGGCCTTGAAGGAGTAGACCGTCTGCTGGAACATCTTTACCACCGGAATGCCCCGGACATACTCCACCGCCTCGCCGCTCATGCGCTCGATCTCCTTTTGATAGCGGTGGAAGAAGCCGGCATTTTTGCCGCCCATCATCAGGCACATGGACAGCAAAGCCAGCACCATGGTGAGCAGGCACAGAAGGCCCATCCGCCAGTCAAAGAGGAACAGCACGACGATGGCAGCGATGGGTGTCACCGCCGTGGCGGCCAGGTCGGGGAGCTTGTGGGCCAGCAGGTCCTCGGTGAGCCCGGCGTTGTCGTCGATGAGCTTGCGCAGCCGCCCCGATTGATTCCCGGTAAAAAAGCCCAGGGGGAGCTTCAGCACATGGGTCATAGCGGCGCGCCGGATGTTCCGGGCGGTGCGGAAGGCGGCGATATGGGTGGACATAAGGGCGGCAAAGTACAGCAGGATGCTGCCAATGGCAAACCACACCGCCATCCAGCCAAAACGGCCCAGATCCCCGGCCCCGTCCAGGCTGGGCCAGGCGGCCAGTATGCTTCTGGCCACCAGCCAGACACACAGATACGGTGCCAGCCCCAGCACCGCCGACAGGGCGGACAGGACACAGCCCAGGATCGTCAGGTTTTTGTGCCCGCCCGCATAGCCCAGGATGCGGGTCAGACTGCTTGGTTTCTTTTGCTTCAAAGTGATCCCTCCTTGTCAAAATAGTTAGTTATTGCTAACTTATATCCAAAAAAGATAGGGGTCAAGCCCCCATCAATTTCAGCCATCCGGCAGTGTAGAAATCGCGGAGTTGATCCACATCCCGCAAAGCCTGTTCCCGGGGCATATCGTGGATCACGATCTCGAAGATGCCGCTCATCATCCCGCTGGCGATGATGTGACACAGGGATTTGTCCAGCATAGGAATGTCCTTCCCCAGGCGGCGGAGCACTTCTATGTATTGGAGGGTGTATTCTACCTCCACCTCCACCATGTTGTGGACAAAGTGCTCGTAGCTGGTGCCCTCCGAGCGGGTGAGGAGCAACTTCACCGGCTCCCGGTGGTCGCAGATATAGTCTACCATCCAATGGACACACTGACTGGACTCCAGCCCCATATGATCGGGCCGCTGCTCCTCGGGCAGCTCGGCAAAGGAAGTCTGCGCCTCCATGAACCTGCCCATGAGGGCGGCGGCGTGGGGCTCCACCAAGGCATTAAACAGGGCCTCCTTGCTGGAGAAGTAGCCGTAAAAGGCCCCGGTAGTCACTCCGGCGTTCTTTACGATCTGCCGCAGGGAGGCACCCTGAAATCCTTTATCCAGGAACTCCGCCAGCGCAGCTTCCTGGATCTTCTCCAGGGTGGCGGTGGTCTCTTCCATTGTGACAGCCTCCTTATAGCACTGTTATATAACAATGTTATAGTATAGCTGTCCGGCTCATTTGTCAAGAGGTGGAAGAAAATTTTCCCACGGCGCACGATGAAAATACCCCGGCGTACCACTGCACGCCGGGGCATTCGAGAATAAAATCGTCGCTTACGGTTTGCGCCGGAAAAGATACGCCGCGCCGAAGAGGCCCAAAAGAACACCGCCCAGGATCTGAAAACCCGTTACCGCGCTCTGCATGAGCAGCACAAAGCTCTGGGTATCCATTCCGCCGCCATTGGCCGACAGATACGCCCAGGCGTAATTGTCTCCCAAGGGCACCGCCAGCAGCACCAGCAACGCGCCGACCAAAGCACCGATTAGATAGAATATTTCCTTCTTCATATTCAGCCCTCCATTCAGTCGATGATTAAAATAAGCTCATGCGGGGATCTTCCGAACTTTACAGATCCTTCACTACCTTTGTCTCTCGCCCGGCCACCGGCAGGGCGCTCATGCTGTGGAGGCTCACCCCCAAGGTGGACAGATTGTGGAGCATGGCGGAGGTGGCTGGAGGCAGAATGCCTGCCACACCAAGGCCGATGAGCACTCCGTTAAAGCCGATGACGAAGCGGTAATTGTTCTGGATGCGGTGCATCAGGGCCATGGCCAGCTGGCGCAGGCGTACCAGCTCCCACAGGCTGTCGGCAGCGATGGTGATGTCGGCGATCTCCCGGGCGATGGCCGCCCCGTCGCTGATGGCGATGCCCGCGTCCGCCTCGGAGAGGGCCGGGGAGTCGTTGATGCCGTCCCCTACCATGAGAACAGTGTGACCCTCCCGCCGGAGGGCGGCTACATAGTCCGCCTTGTCCGCCGGAAGCACTCCGGCCTGGAAATCGTCAACTCCCAGCTGTGCCGCGATGGCGGCTGCGGTGCGGGGGCTGTCCCCGGTGAGCATGACAGCGTTTTTCACGCCCAAGCCCCGCAGGGCGGAAAGCACGTCCTTCGCCTCCTCCCGCAGGGGATCGGAGATACAGATCACGGCCGAAAGCACTCCTTCGATTGCGAGATAGAGTTGGGAATACTCCGGGGGCATGGCGTCGAACTTGGCCTGTTCGCCCTCCGGGATGGTCACCTTTTCGTCCTCAAAGATGAAGTGGGCGCTGCCGATGCGCACCTGCTCCCCATCCACCGAGCTGGCGATGCCGTGGGCCACCAAATATTCCACCCTGGCGTGGCGCTCCTCGTGGGTGAGCCCCCGGCGGTGGGCCTCCTTCACCACGGCGTTGGCCATGGAGTGGGGGAAGTGCTCTTCCAGGCAGGCAGCCAGGCGGAGCATCTCCGCTTCTTCCTTCCCGTTGAAAGGGACGATCCTCGCCACCCGGGGGCAAGCGTGGGTGAGAGTGCCGGTCTTGTCAAAGACGATGGTGTCCGCCTGGGCAACCGCCTCCAGGAATTTGCCTCCCTTGACTGTGATGTGCTCCCGTCCCGCCTCCCGCATGGCGGAGAGCACCGCCAGAGGCATAGCCAGCTTCAGGGCGCAGGAAAAGTCCACCATCAGCACCGACAGGGCTCGGGTCACATTCCGGGTGAGGGCCAGGCTCAGCAGGCTCCCGGCAAAGGTATAGGGCACCAGCCGATCCGCCAAACTGGATGCCTTGGCCTCAGCGGCGGACTTCATCTGCTCTGACCGCTGGATCATCTCCACAATCTGGTCGTAGCGGCCCTGGCCGGAGGCCTGTTTCACCTCCAGGACGCACTCACCCTCTTCCACCACGGTGCCGGCATAGACCGCACCGCCGGGCCGTTTGGCCACGGGGACAGACTCGCCAGTGAGGGAGGCCTGATTGACGGTGATCTCTCCTTCCGCTACCACGCCGTCCAGGGGGATGACGCCCCCGGCCCGGACCACCACCCGGTCGCCGGGTTTGATTTGGCCAATGGGGATAAGCACCTCCCCGGCCTCAGTTTTCAGCCACACCCGGTCCACATGGAGGGACAGGCTTTCCGCCAGGTCGGCCACAGACTTCTTCCTCGTCCAGTCCTCCAACAGCTCGCCGATCTCCAGCAGGAACATCACCATACCGGCAGTGCCGAAGTCCCGGCGGCCCACAGAGATCCCGATGGACAAGGCATCCAGCAGCTCCACCTTGATTTTCCCTCGGTTCAGGCAACGAAAACCCTTATGGAGAAAGGGCGTCATATGCCAGATTACCCGGGCAACCCGCAGCGGAGCGGGCAGGAACAGGGCGGCGGCCCCCTTCATCAGCACCTTGCCCACCAGTTTCTCCTGAAATTCCCGGTTCAGTTCCCGGATACTGTGACTGGGAAGGGTAACTGACTCCTCTGCCTTGGTCCAGGTGAAGCCGCCGATAGCGGAGAGGACGGTTTCCCGCTCACCCGCATAAGTCACAATGACGCAGCAAGTACGCTCATGGACGACCGCCTCTTTGGTCCAGGACTGGGCCTTCAGCCAGGTCTCCAGCAGGTCTGCTTGGCGGAGGGACATATTTTTCTGCCTCAGCCGCAGGCGCATCCGGCCTCGGCTCTCGTGTACGATGGTCGCTTTCATCAAAAATCTCTCCTCATGGAAAAAGGGAGCCGCTTACCGGCTCCCTTCCGCAGTTTTTCAGGCCTCCTGGCCCTCTACCTGAGCCTCGGCTTCCTTGGCGGCCCGGGCCTCGTTGATGTCCTTGGCGGCGGCCAAAATGTCGGCGGCGTTCTCTTGGGCGGAGGTAACCGTCTCCATTACACAATCCTTCATCCGCAGGCCGGCAGCGGTGATGTGGGTATAGGCCTTCTTGGCGTCCTTGCTGGTGAGCAGCTTCACGCCGGCGGAGCCAAACAGGGCGCCGCCCACGAAGCAGGCCAGTCTGACATAGTGTTTCATCATGGGGGTTTCTTCCTTTCTACTATGTACTTATTTGCGTTTGTAGCCTGTGATCATCACCATGACCATGCAGATCACGGCGCCCCAGGCCCAGAAGCGATGCTGTTTCATCAAGATATCCTCCTGTTGGAAAACAAACATATCTCTTTGCGTATTGAAGTATTATAGCAGACACCCTGTGTAACTGCATTGCCAAATCAGCCGAGTAGCTGCCTATTCAGACATTTTTTCGGTATTGGCCCGGAGTCACTCCATATTGTTGGCGGAAAGCGGCGGCAAATTGACTGACGCTGCTGTAACCCACCGCTTTTGCCACTCCTTCCAGATTTAATCCGGACGTGTTCAGCAGTTCTGCCGCCCGCTCCATCCGCCTCTGCCGCAGCCAAGTGTGAACGGGCAGACCATACAGTTGGCGGAACGCCTCCTTAAACGTGGTGGCGGAGAGACAGGCCCGGCGGCTTAGGGCAGGGATGGTGAGAGACTCATCCAGATGCGCTTCCATGTACCGACGGGTCTCCGCCAGAGACCGAACAATATTCCGATTTGGCATCGAACCCGGGATAGTATACGTCTCCTGTTCATCCTGGGTGGAGAGCAGATAGAGCAGTTCCACCGACTTCCACACGCACCAGCGCGCCTGCTCGCTTTGGGGAAGACGGTCCAAGTTGGCAAAAGCCGCCCGGCTCCAGTTGGTGGGACCCTCCACGGCGCAGCCACCCCGGCTGGCCATCCATCGCCGCACCCGGCTTGTGTCCAAGGTCAGACCGCCCAGCAGGTTGCAGATAGTTTCCAGGCTCTCTCGGGCACCCCGGGCATCTACCGCCACCAGGACGCCAGCCAGAGATGAGTCCACCCGGGCATTGGTCAGCCCAGAGAGGTCAGTGAGAATCAACACCTTTCTGGCGTCAGCGGTCAGGAAGGTTCCGTCCCGCCGGGTCAAGGTCACTGATCCCCCCAGGCAGAACAGGGTCTCAAAGTGCAAGGGGTCCAGCTGGAGGGGTAATGGGTGCGGCCCCTCCTCCAGAGAGAACAGACAGGCTCGGGCGCCGGGCATCACCTGGGTCCAATCTCCACGGTCTGCCAGAAATTCCGCCAGCAATATTCTGCCCCCTTTCCATCTGTCTGCATCCCGGCTCTTTACCAGCTGAACAGCCCCTTCTTTTCCCAGGGCTCCTTCCGGATCTCCCCCACCTCATAGCCGGTGGCGGAAATGGCAGCACGCAGGGCATCCTCGTCCAGGTCCGTCTCTGCAATCACCGTGGTCTCTTTTTTGCTCCGGGAGGAGGTGACTTTCTTCACTGGAAATGCTTTCCGAACCGCATCGTTTACATGGCTTTCGCACATGCCGCACATCATGCCGTCTACTTGGGCCGTGTACTTCCACATCGTCTATTCCTCCTGTCTATTCAAAAAGGTTAGATCACGCTAACTATTAGGCATGAAAAAGTGGTCGTTTTGGATGTCTCGCTTAGCCCAGTGCCACGTCCAGCGCCATCATCAGGGTGAAGCCCAGGGCGAAGGTCAGCGTTCCCACATTGGAGTGCTCCCCCTGGGACATCTCCGGGATCAGCTCCTCCACCACCACATAAAGCATGGCGCCGGCGGCGAAACTCAGCAGATAGGGCAAGGCTGGAACCACCAGCCCGGCGGCCAGGATGGTCAGCCCGGCGCCCAGGGGTTCCACCGCACCGGAGAGCACACCCCCCGCAAAGGCCCGGACCTTGCCCACCCCCTCCGCCCGCAGAGGCATGGAGATGATGGCCCCCTCGGGGAAGTTCTGGATGGCGATGCCCAGGGACAGGACCAGCGCGGCTGTCATCGTGATCTGGCCTTCTCCCGCCAGGAAACCCGCGTAGACCACCCCCACCGCCATCCCCTCTGGGATGTTGTGGAGGGTGACGGCCAGCACCATCATGGTGGAGCGCTCCAGTCGGGTGCGGGGTCCCTCTGCCTGCTGGCTCCGCTGGTGGAGGTGGGGGATCAGGTGATCCAGACCCAGCAGGAAGAGGATACCGGCCCAGAAGCCGATGACCGCTGGCAGAAAGACCCAGACGCCCGCCCCAGCGGACTGCTCCATGGCGGGGATCAGCAGGCTCCAGATGGATGCAGCCACCATAACGCCAGAGGCAAAGCCGGTGAGCCCCCGCTGCACCCGGTCCCCCAGGCCCTTCTTCAGAAAAAAGACGCAGGCGGCGCCCAGGGAGGTGCCGAGAAGCGGGACGAGCAGCCCCCAAGCTACTGCCAGTTTCATTCCAACTCCCTCCTGTTCTTTGTCTGCCGGGACAAGTTTTCTTTCTGCTAATTAAGAGCAATAGTTAGTATATGCTAACTTATATGTATTGTCAAGGACCACACGAGTATTGAATCATCTTTTTCTATTCTGCCTTTATATTTTTACCACCCTATAGGAGAATTTCATTCAGGGCACAAAGCCAATTTGCCCATTTACATTGTAGATTCCATCGTATTCGTATTCTTATTGACAAAAAGAACTTTTGTTCTATACTGGACACAGGCGAAAGCCGAAACTCGCAGCTTTCCGGTGAGGTTCACACCCCTGTGAACCTCAGGCATTCATGGGCCTCGTAGGGCACCAAAACCACCCTGAACGAAGGGAACATCCATGAAGGTCTTCAGTATTTGGCGCTGTACCGGCAGCGTGGGTGTGTACCTTTCCGTAGAGAGCGGAAAGGACACGAATGGACGACTCTGTCGTTGTTCTCTACAATGGTGAGCCAGTATCGGTGCCAAAGGAGGTTGCAGAATTTCTGGATCAGGAGCGGAAACGGGAGCAGGCGCAGGACAAGCGGGACGAGAGGCATCTGAGTAGAAGTGAGTTTGAAACGGTGCTGTCCTGCCTTGGAAACACCGATCCTCCCGTGGAAGAAACTGCGATCCAGGCCCTCCAGCTTGAAACTCTGCGAAAGGCTGTCCAAAAATTGGACGCCCAGGAGCAAAACCTGATCGCCCTGCGCTATGGTCAGGAGCTGACCATGGAGGAGATCGGGAGGCTCTGCGGCATCTCGAAAATGGCGGTATCAAAGCGGCTGAGAAGGCTCCACGAAAAGCTGAGGAGCTCTGTCACATGACAGGGCTCCCCAGCTTTTTTCTGTCTCTGGGCTTGCTATTCATAAGCTCCGCTCTCGTCCATACTGGATGGGAGCAAAATTTTTTCCAAAGATTTTCTATTTTCTGGTTTACAAACTGCTTCTGAGTGTCCTAATGGGTGAAGGACAAAGGTTCCGAATCGGAAAACCAGCTGATGGCCGCAGTTGGGATTGTCCTAAAACAAACTCAGAAAAGAAAGAAGGGCGAACATGAATCCAACCCCGTTGACCTATCTGGACGGCGAAACTCTGATAAGCACCGTCCTGCCGCCCATCCGCTTTGTCGTAGACAAACTGCTTCCCCAGGGCCTGCATATCCTGGCTGGAGCGCCGAAGGTGGGAAAATCCTGGCTGGCTCTGTGGCTCTGCCTGTGTGTTGCCAAAGGAGAGCCGGTCTGGAATTTCCCCACTCTCCGGGGCGGCGTCCTCTACCTCTGCCTGGAAGACAGCTATTCCCGCATCCAAAACCGCCTGCTGGACATCACAGACAACGCCCCAGCAGACTTGTGCTTTGCCACCGTGTCTGAGAAACTGCACAGCGGGCTGGAGGAGCAGATCGAGGGATTTCTTGGCGCACACCCAGATACTGCGCTGGTGGTCATTGACACTCTCCAGCGCATCCGGGCTGTGGGAAACGAGGCAAATCCCTACGCCAGCGACTACCGGGATCTGGGTGTACTGAAGGAATTGGCAGACCGGAACCGCATCGCCATTCTGCTGATCCACCACCTGCGGAAACTAAACGATGAAGACCCCATGAACATGATCTCCGGTACCACCGGCATCAGCGGCGCCACGGACACCAACCTGGTACTGAAGAAAGGAAAAAGGAGCGGCAGCGCCGCCACTCTCTACTGCACCGGGCGGGACATCGAGTACCAGGAGTTGGCCCTGGAGTTCGACCAAGACGCCCATGTATGGAAGCTGGTATCCAGCGGGGAATCCACAGAAGAAGAACAGGACAAAATCCTGGCTTCTCTCTCTGCTTTCCTCGCGGAGCGCCGGAAATTTACCGGCACCGCCACGGAGCTGGCAGAGGCGCTGGAGCCCTATTGCAGAGAAAAAATGCGTCCCAATGTGCTGATGAAGTACCTGCTCCGCCGCCAAGAGGAGCTGTCCCGCATGGGAATCGCCCTCCAGAACAGGCGGACTCGTGACCGACGCGAGCTGGCGTTGACACGTGCCTGTGACAGCAATGACGGCAGTGACGGGAAAAACGATATGGAGCCAGTGCCGGATTTGTTGTCACAACCGTCACAGCTGTCACGGAGCCATGCAGTTAGTTCCAACGAGAGGAGAGCGAACAAATGAACCTGTTGGAGAAAGATCTGAAATTTCTTTTGGATACCTGGCGGATCGCTGCACGACGGAAACCATGCGCTCCGTCATGGATACGATGAAACAGTCTATGGATGACGGGGAGATTCCTCCAACGGAAACAGTGAGATCCTTCATCCAACACCCGGAACAGCCGACGGATTTGACTGCTTTTCAGCAGGCCCTTGCAATGGACAACCTGCTGGAACAGGCGGAAGTAAATTTCCGCACGCTCTGCGATCTGCTCCGCTACCACTACTGGAAACAGGCTGGAGCGGTCAGCTCCGTAGACGAGTTTCTGGAGCTGTTCCGGTAAGACGCTGAGTGGGTACCGATAACGGAGATTCCTCCCTTTCGGGAGGGCAAGCATCGCGTCCGGCTATACGCCGGCCGCAGTTCCGGGGCGCTGCCCCGAACCCCGGCCCCTGAAGGGGAGAAAGGAACGATAAATGCAGAGAGAAAAGAAAACGAAAATCGTCACCCTGCGGGTGACGCCGCAAGTCAAAGGGCGCATCCGGGCCAAGGCACAGGAGCTGGGCCTGACCGTCACCGACTACCTGTGCCTCTGTGGGCTGGGCAAGAAGATCGTCCAGGTGGACGGTCTGGATCAGGTGCTGTCCGAACTGAAAGCCCAGGGACGAAACCTGAACCAGCTCACCACCCTGGCCAACATGGGGAAGATCACCGTAGTATACGGGGACAGGCTGGCGGAGGGCTACGCCCAAGTCAGCGAACAGCTCTACCAGCTCCTGCGGGAGGTAAGCAATGGGGCCCCCGCACGAGCCCAGCAAAGCGGGTCGTGTGGGGAGAGGAGACACCCCGGAATGAGTGAGCTTTCAGCCGATAAGGCTGGAAGCGAATGATATGGAGGAGGTGTCGACGAGATGGCCACCTTCACCGCCGTCAAGAACCGGGGCGGAGGCCGAGGCGCGTTGGGCGGTGTGCTGCGATACACCCAGCAGGACGAAAAGACACTGTGGGAAGGGCAGCGGCTGGTGTCCGGCTGGAACTGCACCGCTCAGTCCGCTCTCTCCGAGATGCGGCTCACCAAGGAGCGGTATCGGAAAACGGACGGGCGGCAGTACTACCACTTCGTCCAGTCCTTCGCGGAAACGGATGACCTGACGCCCCAGGAGGCCCACGCCATTGCTCTGGAGCTGGTCCAGCGGGAGTTTCCCAACTTCGAAGTGCTGGTGGCCACCCACATCGACACCGACCATCTGCACAGCCACCTGATCGTCAGCAGCGTCTCTTTCCAAAACGGCAAGAAACTCCACCAGAGCGCCGCCGACCTCCAGGCCCATCGGCTGGCCAGCGATGAGATCTGTGCCGCCCACGGTCTGGAGATCCTGCCGCCACCTCAAAAGCAGATGAAACAAAAACGCATGAGCAGCCGGGAATACCGCTCCGCCGCCAAGGGCGAGAGTTGGAAGTTCCGACTGATGGACACCATCGACCAGTGCATGAAGTATGCTTCCACCAAAGACGAGTTCATTTCTCTGATGGAGAGTGAGGGGTACCAGGTGCGGTGGACAGACAGCTGGAAAAACATTACCTACACAACACCCAACGGTATGAAGTGCCGGGATGACCGGCTCCACGAAACAAAATACACCAAGGAGGTCATGGGACGTGAATTTCGAATCCGGGCGGAAATTATCTCTGGAGGAATTGAAACAGCTAAACCGATCCCAGTCTCAGGTACCGCCCAAGCCTCCAGCCGAACCCACGAGGCAGGACAGGGAGAATCTGCTGGCGGTACTCACGGCCCTGTACCGGCTGGAGAGCACCAACAGCGGCCGGCTGGAGCGCCTGGAGGCCAGCGTTGCAGCACAGGAGGCCCTGCTTCGGGGGTTAGGCCGGCAGGTGGGACAGCTGCCCACCCAGGCCCATCTGGAGGCGCTGGCGCGGGATGTGGCCCAAATGAGGGCGGAGCTGAAACGGGCTGGGAAGAAGAAAGAGTTTTCTGTTTCTCTGCCCAGTTTGGAGACGGCACTGTCCGTCCTGATCTGGCTGGCCCTGATTTTGCTGGGCACGCTGGTGGGCATGGTGGTCTTGCGGACGATCTGGTCCGGCTTGGCCGCGCTCTGGAGCGCGGTGCGGATGCTGATCCCGTAAGGGACGCCACCACACACCAGCACGGTGATAGAAAAGCCCTCCGCAGGGAGAGAGAGAAAAAGATCGCCCTTGGCCACAAGGAGGACGATCATGAGGAAGAACCAACTTGGCAGCAGACCATGAGCTGAGGCCAACCGTTCCCTGATATGGGAAGAAAGGCGAATATGAAAAAAGATTACGAGGAGTATCGGGACACCGGCGTTCTGGGCGGCTACCACCCGGAAATGGCCGTACTGCGGGAGCAGAGCGATGGGGAGGTCATGACGATATTTCGTGACACAGAGTATCACCAGCAGGAGCAGAATATGGAGTGCCGGCGGGAGATGCTCATCCGTGGAAAGGTGTTTCATGTGACCTCTGTATTTCCCAACCAAGCCATAGCAACGCCCACGGACAAGATGCTCTCCCTCATCGACGCGGAGTTTTCCGAAAAGGGCCACAGCGCCTGATGTTTCAGTAGACTTGGGGGAGCCGGCGGGGTATACTGTTGCTGCCCCATACCGGCTTGCCCCAGGAAAAGGAGGTTACAAAATATGGCAAGCCCAAAATATAATATCCTCTATGGCCGGCTCAGTCAGGAGGACGAGCGGCAGGGGGAGTCCAACTCCATCCACAACCAAAAGCTGTTTCTGGAGAAGTACGCGGCAGACAATGGATTTGAGAACACCCTATTCCTGTCTGACGACGGATACTCCGGGACCAACTTTGCTGGGGTTAGATAGCGATACTTTTTACATCTACCATGTTGCGGCGGTCATGGTTGACAACTTGCGTCGGCTCCTGCTCGGTATCAACCTGTCCGACAAAGCTATAATGGATTTCGATTTTCCGGGTGTTGGTTTCCCGGTCTAATTCATGTATCAAAATACGGTCGATAAACTCATGGACGTTTTCATAGGTCAATTCCTGTATGTCGCTGTATTTCCCGACAATCTGAATAAACCTTGATATATCCCTTTTTCGCTCGGTAACGGTTGCGATCTGCTGTTGTAACTCGTCTATCCTTGCGGCAAGGGATTTCTTTTCGTCCTCATAGCCGGAAGTTAGAAACACAAACCGTTCATCTGTCAGTCTGCCTAATGCGTTGTCCTCATACAGCTTGCGGAAAAGCGTGTCAAGTTCGGTCATACGCGCCTGTGCTTTGAAAAGTTCCTTTTGCTGCTGCGCTAATGCCTTTCTCGCTTCCATGTCGCCGTACTCGGTAGCTTTACAGATAAAGTCCTGTTCGTGTTCCTTAACATACCGCAAAACCCGCCGCATATCTTCCAGCACTAAATCAAGAAGTACGTTTTTGCGGATATAATGAGAGGTACACTCGCTGCCTGTCCTTGCCCTGTTGCGCCATGCGCCGCAAGAATAGGAAAACTTGCGCGGCTCGATATTTACGCCCTGTTGGTAATACATCTTATGTCTGCAACCAGCGCAAAACAGCAAGCCGGAAAAAATATCAATCTCCGCTGCTTTTGTCGGGCGGTGGCGGGTAGCAATCCGCTTTTGCGCAAGTTCAAAGGTTTCCTCGTCAACAAGCGGCTCATGGGTGTTTGGGAAGAAATAGCGTTGTTCTTCTTCGTTCTTCCGGGTCTTTTTCGACTTGTAGGATACCTTGTGAGTTTTCGCGGTTATGGTATGCCCTAAATATTCCTGCCTTGCTAATATGTCATAGAGCGTTTTGTCCGGCCAAGTATAGGGGGCGATCATTGCCCGCTGATACCGCGCCTGTCCTGTACGCTGATAGCGCAACGCTCCAATCGTCAAGACTTTGTTTTCCGCAAGCCATTTTTGGATTTCGCACATACGCACGCCGCTAACAAACATAGCGAAAACCTGTTTGACAATCGGCGCGGTTTCCGGGTCGGGTATAAGGTGGTGGCGGTTGTTCGGGTCTGGGATATAGCCGTATGGATATTCCCCGTTGACGCGCTCGCCTTTTTGCGCCTGTGCCTGTTTAACTGCGCGGATTTTCTTGCTTGTGTCGCGGGCGTAAAACTCGTTAAACCAGTTCCGCAAGGGGGTAAACTCGTTATCCTCCCGCGCTGTGTCAACTCCGTCGTTGATCGCGATATAGCGTACTCCGTTTTCGGGAAATACAATCTCTATGAGTTCGCCCGTTTTCAGATAGTTTCTGCCAAGACGGGAAAGGTCTTTGGTAATGACCGTCGCCACTCGTCCGGCTTCCACTTCCTGCAACATCGCTTGCAGCCCCTCGCGCTCAAAACTCACGCCGGAAAATCCGTCGTCCACAAAAAACTTTGTGTTCAAAAAATGGTGTTCGTCCGCATAGCGTTGAAGTATCATTTTTTGGTGCTGTATGCTTCCGCTTTCTCCGGCTTGCATATCCTCTTGACTTAAACGGCAGTAAAGGGCGGTGATTTTATTCGACTGTAACATTAGTCCTCCTTTCCGACAGCCGAATAAACAGGTATAATGTGTTGCTATCATTATACCATATCCCGCCGCCTAATGCACTACTCGGACGCTAAAAATCCCGGATTTCCGGGCTTTTTCTGCAAATCCTTTACAATGAGTTTCTCAATCTTTTTATGGATTGTATCGGTTGCCTTTTCACTCGGCAACGCTTGAACAAGATAGGTGATTTTCCCTATTTTGCGTTCGGTTGTAATTGTCTGTTTTTTATCCATTAGAAAAACCTCCTTTTCCTGTATGGATAAACTATATTCGTCAAAAGGCAAAAACGGGCGGTTGTTAGCTGCAACCTCACGGGAGTTTCACCCCGGCCCATGCTTATGGGTGCGCCGCGCAATACTTTGAGGGTGTTCAACGCGGGAGTATCATTGTGCCGCCTTGTATGTCGTCGCCCACAAGCTGCTAAACCTGTTTTACGGCGCGGTAGTTCTCGCTCGGCTTTTCCCCTATGGGGAAAAGCTGTCATGGCGTACCCGCCGACTGGCTCGGTACAGACGGAATGTACCCGTTTGCCTGTTATGCTGCGCACCAAAGGCCGCTTTCTTTGTCAAAGAACAATAGGCTTTGTCGGCCTGCAAAAGCACATCAACAGCGGATATGCTTTTGCGGAACGACAAATAGCCCATAACGGGAAGCGTGGAAAGGGGACACGCTCCCCGCATGGGCTAAAAGATTATCCTACATGAAAAGCAAGGGTGCGGGTAATAAGGCGCACTTGCAGCCTGTTACGCATTTCCTCGTCCACATAGGAATAGGTATTGCCCGCGTCGTCTTTCAGCGTGCGGGTACAAAGTTTCGCTATGTAACCCTCGTAGTGCTTCAAGATCGCGCACATGGCGGTTGTGTCGCCGTTTGCCGCTGCGGAAATGACAGGGAACGGCAACAGATTTTCAGACTTCCTAACGGTATTCATCATCTGCTTTTCCCTCCAAATACTGTTTGATTTTCGCAAGCGCGGATTTCCTGTGCCGGAAAACCGTCGTGCGTACAACATTCAGCAGTTCGCCAATTTCCGCGTCGCTCATATCCAAGAAGTAGGACAAAAGGATAATGTCGCGTTTCCTTTCGGGCAAAGCGTTAAGGGCTTCGGCAAGCAGTTCATTTTTGACGAGTACATCAAAGCCGGACACTTGAAAACGGAAATAATCGCTTTCGTATTCGTCCGTTGTGAAAAGCTGCGCGAGTTCGCTTTCGCTCAAATCCGAAAAAGTAACTTCGCGTGCTGCGCGTTTCGCAAGAGTGCGGCGGTGGCTTTTCGCTTCGCCGACCAAAGTTTTCTTTGCTAATGCGTCGTACTGATGTTGTATTCTTTCCTTGTCGGAAGAAGATAGCTCCATAGAGTTCACCTCCTTCCCGCGTGGAGTAGAGGACGGGAGTTAAGGGCTTGTCCTCTCTGCCCCTTTCGCTCCGTACCCGTTCGGGAGATGGCTCTTGAGTGCGCTTTTCAGAAAAAAGTTGAAAAAAGCAAAATGCGCCCGTCCGCAAGACGCGGACGGGCGCAAAGGAAATGTAAGCAGTAGCTAAATGTATTGACAGTTCACATTCATAGCCGGAATATCCCGCTTGCGGAGCATAGCTTTTTTTGACCGCAAAGCATTAGGCGGGTTACAGTAAATAAAAATGGACACGGCGATACCTCCCCGATACCGCCGTATCCTTAAAAAAGGGCGACTTTAATACACTACCCGCAATCCATTCTATAATAGGGAACAGCGGCTTTTGCGCAATATTAAATAAAAAAGCCGATAACACATAGGTTTTTTGACCTAATGCGTTATCGGCTCTGCGTCTATGCGTCTGGCACTTTTAATCATTTTTTTTTGAATTTATTATATGTGTTAGCTAACTGTCCACAAGCCGCGTTAATCTCTCTGCCATGAGAAACTCTCATAGTAACTTCAAGTCCTGCTTGCTCTAATTGATGTTTGAATGCAACTATTTCCCGTTTCTGTGGTGCTTTAATTCTTGAATTGCTTGTTGGGTTGTATTGTAACACGTTAATCATAACTTTTTTGCCCCGAAACCATTTTGCAAGTTGTCTTACATCTGAGGGCCGGTCATTTATACCCGGTAAAAGCAAATACGCAAAGACAATTTTGCGATTATGCCTTTCAGAATAGGATAAGGCTTGCTTAACAACATCTTCAATAGCATATATGCGCATGTGAGGAATAATACGATTTCTTGCAGATTGTGTTGCTGCGTGTAAAGATATTGTCAACTGAATTTTAAGATGTTCCTCGCGCAATTTTTTTAATTGATCGACCGGACCAACTGTTGATATGGTAATGCCGTCGGTTGGAAAGTTGAGCCCATATCTATCTCGGAGAATATGGATTGCTTTTATCAAGTTGTCATAATTGAATAAAGGCTCTCCCATACCCATAAAAACGATACGGTTTACTTTTCGACGCAACAATATAATCTGTTGTACGATTTCTGACGATGTTAGATTACGAACAAAGCCATTTCGCCCGGACTCACAAAAAATACAACCAACAGGACAACCGACTTGTGTGCTCACGCAAACAGTTCCACCATCTCGCCGCTTGATAAAAACCGTTTCAATGTATTTGTTGTCTTTCAGTTCGTAAACATACTTTTCAGTATCACTGCTTTTGCAAATATTTTTTACCAACATTGATAGATTTTTTTTGCGTGGTAATTGCTTATATAATTCTTCATATAAGGCTTTTGCTTCATTCTCGCCAATAACTTCCGACATTTCTTTGTAAGTAAATCCGTATGGATCATTCCGTACTTCCGCAGGCGTATATTTAGGTAAACGTTTCATTTTTATATCCTTTCTTCTAAATAATAAAAGTTTGTTTTTCTGTATTTTTGATTACAATCTCTAATTTTTCTACATCAATGATATGCGTCAATTTGCATTTAGGGCAGAAAAGAGGAAAATCTTTTAATACAGTATTATGAAATACTTGAACTCTCGTCTTTCCGTTACAAATCGGACATTTTATCCAATATTTTTTAAGCATTATATTTCACTCGTCCTTTTTACACAAAAAAATGCAGGTCAATCCTCAACATGAGCATTGACCTGCATTTATAATGCACAGAGCAGTACAACAAAACTAAGGCATAGCTTGCACTATGTCTATACTATATCTATACGTCGTTAGTTTTTTGTATAGCATCCGCAAAATAAGCATGACAAAAAAGCCCATGTTGAAAATGGGAAAATCCTTTTTTTCAATGCTTATCTAATACGCATGCTATGCAACATAAACGCCGCCTCCTTTTACATAAATTTTATTTTATCAGAAAATCAGTCTACTGTCAATACACAACAGGAAGTATTTAACCTAATGATATGAATTGTGTGGACATATCCAAAAAGAAAGGTGAACTGTAAAATGTAACAGGGTGAATGAAAATGGCAAAAAGACCCGTACCATTGTACGACTTTAAGGCTTTCGGGGCAGCTATAAAAGCCGCGAGAAATGAATACGGCGAGAGCCGCAAAAAGGTAAGCGACGAGTTATATATTTCCCCGCGCTACCTTGCGAATATCGAGAACAAGGGACAACAGCCGAGTTTACAGGTATTCTATGACCTTGTAACCCGGTATCATATTTCGGTAGATCAATTTTTCTTCCCGAACAGCAATGCGGAGAAATCCACCGGGCGGCGGCAGCTTGACGCGCTGCTGGACGGTATGAGCGATAAAGGCATACGGATTGTAACCGCAACAGCAAGGGAGATAACGGAAGTCGAAAAAGCAGAGGATTAACCTCACAATATGAGAAATCGGGAGATTGCAGCGCATGGCGGCTGCAATCTTTTTTTGCGTCCAAAATCAAAGGAACGCGCAACAAATACCGCCTTTCGGTGGGGGTATGGAGTAGATAGCAAGCACAGCAAACGAGTACCCGTTTGCGGAAAATGCTTGTTGGGATAATCCCAAACCCTTATACCGAAAGGCGGTGCGGAAATGGAAAACCGAAAGAGAAATATACAGATGAAGTTTTACGTTACGGAAGAAGAAAAGCGGCTGATCGACGAGAAGATGAAGCAGCTTCCCATAAAGCAGTATGGGGCATACTTCCGTAAAATGGCGATAGACGGGTATATTCTTGTCGTTGACCGAAGCGACACAAAAGCATATATCCGGGAACTGCAAGCGGTGAGCCGGAACATCAACCAAATTGCAAAACGCGCCAATGCGACGGGGACGGTTTACAGGCAGGATATAGAGGACATTAAAAAGGCGGTGGACGAGATATGGCGGTTACAAAGACGCACCCTATTAAATCAACCTTAAAGGCTGCGATAGACTATATCTTAAATCCCGAAAAGACAGACGGGAAGCTGCTTGCGTCCTCTTTCGGCTGCGGGCTGGAAACCGCCGATATTGAGTTTGCATGGACGCGGGAAGCTGCCGGAGATCGCGGCACACATTTAGGGCGGCACTTGATACAATCCTTTGCGGTGGGAGAAACCACACCGGAAGAAGCGCACAAAATCGGCATGGAACTTGCCGGGGCGGTATTAGGCGGCAAGTATGAGTTTGTTTTGACAACTCACGTCGATAAAGACCATCTGCATAATCACTTGATTTTCAACGCGGTTAGCTTCGTTGACTACAAAAAGTACCATTCCAACAAGCAAAGCTATCACTTTATCCGGCGCACCAGCGACAGGATATGTAAAGAGCATGGGCTATCCGTCGTCGTACCGGGACAGGACAAGGGAAAAAGCTATGCAGAATACACCGCCGAAAAGCAAGGGACAAGCTACAAAGCAAAGCTGAAAACGGCGATAGATACTCTCATTCCCCAAGTGAAAGATTTTGACGAACTGCTGCGCCGCTTGCAGGAAATGGGGTATGAAATCAAACAGGGCAAATACATTTCCTTTCGCGCTGCCGGACAGGAACGGTTTACCCGCACAAAGACGCTCGGCGCGGCCTATACGGAAGAAGCGATAAAGGAGCGTATCAAGGGCGTGTATGTTGCCAAAACAAAAACGCTGCGGGAAGATAAGAAAATCCGGCTTGTCGTCGATCTTGAAAACAGTATCAAAGCCCAACAGTCGGCGGGCTATGAACGGTGGGCAAAAATCCATAATCTGAAACAGGCTGCTAAAAGCATGAACTTCCTAACCGAAAACAAGATTGAGTATTATAGCGAACTTGAAAGCAAGATAGCCGATATTATGACCGCTCATGACGCGGCGGCAAAGGCGGTTAAGGAAGTGGAACAGCGTATGTCTGATTTGTCGCTGCTTATCAAGCACACCACCACATACCGACAGTTAAAACCGATTTACGATGAATACCGAAAATCGCCGGACAAGGAAAAGTATCTGCGGGGGCATGAAAGCGAAATTATCCTGTTTGAAGCTGCGGCAAGGGCATTAAAGGAAATGCAGATAAAGAAGCTGCCCGATCTCGCCGCGCTGCGCAAGGAGTATAGAAGCTTAAACGACAGGAAAACCAAATTGTATGAAGATTATCGGCAAGCCAAGAAGCAAATGCAGGAATACGGCGTTGTCAAAAAGAACGTCGATAGTATTCTTTACCCGTCCCAAAGCAGGGCGCGGGAGCAGGAGCGATAAGGCGCAAAACATGGGGTGGCAAGTGGAATGTTAAGGGCTGAAAACGCCTGTGTTTCTGCGGCTTCCAGCGCATGAAAACGACATAGACGATAAAGTATATTCAAACCCGCAAAAACGGCTTTCTAATTGTCCACGCAAGGACAAAAAAAGAACAGGGGCGCGGTGCCGGAAATCGGCAACCGCGCCCCTGTTCTCTATGGGCTATTCCTCGTCGGTCAAGATAAACTCCCTTTCGGAAAACTCGCTGTCCGTCATGGCTTGCAGCTTGTTCACCGCTGCGGCGGCAAGCTGGCGCATATCCTCGTCCATGTAGGGCATGGCGGCAAGGATATTTTCAAGCGTTGTTTCCCGGCTGTCCTCGGCGTAGATCGCAACAATGTTTTCTTCCTCAATGGTAAAGCGGGTATTCATGCTATCAAACCTCCAAATCCTTTTTATGCTCTTTCTGTTTATCTTTCGGCTGCTGCGCCGCCTGTTTCTTGTATTCGTCCAGCTTCTTCAAAATGGACGGTTTTTTCTGCGGCTGTTCCCGTTTCTCGGCTTTTACCGCTTTTGCAAGGTCGGTAACGGAAATCGCTTCCCCCGCCTTTGCCCGCTGCTCAAAATCTGCAACGGTGGGCGTTTGCGGCGTATTGTTGATAAGCCCGTCAAAATTGTTGTCGTTCTGCTCTATGGTGTCCTCGACGTGCTTTAAGGGATTATCCCGCTGCGGCTGCTCGGCGGCTATGGCATAAGCCTGTGTGCCATTCCCCATAATGAGATACTTCCCGTCCTCCGACGCATGGTGAAAACCAAATCCCGCCGCTTCGATCTGTTCACGGCTCATATCGGTAATATGAAAATTGCCCCTCGGCGTTCTAACGGTTTCACCCGTCAAAAGGCTGTCGGGGGTCGCTTCCGGCTGCTGCTTTTCAAGCTGCCCGTCCTTGTAGGAATATCCTTGCGCCGCGATTGCTTCAAGGGTCTTGCCCGTAACGTCGCCATAAATCCGCTTGTCTGCGTCAACCAGCATTTGCAAAGTGTCTTGTACGGTGTCGGACAAGGCTTGCTGCTGTTCGGGCGGCAGCTTGTCAAATACGGGGGTCTGCTGCTCCTGCAAAAACTCCGGCACTTGCTGAAAACCGATACTGTCTACATAGTGGGCGGTGTCCTCGTCGTTCTGATGAAGCACAACAATGTCGGAAACGGAAAGGCTATGCCCCTTAAAGTCGGCGGGGTGGTCGATATTAAACCTTTCCCAAATGTCGCCCAGCGTCATATCCTTTGTAAGCGGTGCAGTATAGACGAGTTCATAATTTACCCGGTCAATGGTAAGTCCAGCCGCTTGCAGACGGTCATAAGGCTCAAAGCGCAAGTCCCTTGTTTCGTCCCCGCGCTTTAACTGATAAATGGAAAAGGTATCGCCCTGCTCCTGCTCGGCTTGCCGCTGCTGCTGCAACTCGGTAAAATGCCCCTCAATCTCGGTAATGAGTTCCTTTGCGGTGGTCTGTATTGTTTCAAGGGACGCTTTTAACTCGGTCATTTCCTTGCCGCTGCTCCAACCAGCCACATAGCCGAAAGAGTAATCGGAAGTATCAAGGCCGAAATGCTGGCAAACCGTATAAGCGACGCTTTCCGCTTCTACCTCGCAGGTATGGCGGTCAACGCGGTTTTGCTGCTCCGGCGGGGCGTTTAAGTCTACGTCGTGCAGCTTCGCATGGGCGATTTCGTGAATGGCGGTCTTTACCGCCTGTAATTCACTCACGCCCTCTTTGATTGCAATACGCTTGTCGGTCAAACTGAAATACCCATTTGCGCCGTTTGTGATCTGCTCAAATGCAATCGGGACGGGGGACGCTTTTTCAAGGGCGGCGAAAAAATCCTCGTACTGCTCCACATCGGCAAGCAGCGGTTTAACGGAAAGGTCGGGAAACTCCTTGCCCTCGGTCTGCGAAATATCAAAGACGGTTATAACCTTAAAGGCGGGGACGGTGATTTCCTTTTCTTCCTTTACCACTTTTCCCTCGCGGTCAAGCATGGGCTTTCTCGTTTCGGGGTCGATTTTATCAACCAGCTTTTTCACCTTGTAGGGCGCGGGGGCAAAGATTTTAATGCCTTTCTCGCCTTTCTTTACATGGCGGTCAAACTCCTTTTCCCATTGACGGAAGCCCATTACCAAATTGCCGCCCTGCATAGCAATTAGGATAGTGTTATTCAAACTATAATCATGGAACTTTGACATAGCGGTTAGAAACTCTTTGTAGCGGTCGCTGTCAAAAATCGCCTGTACGCCCTGTTCCAAACGCGCGGTGATCTCCTTTACCTTTTCGGCGGGCTTTTCGGAAGTAAGGATAATGGGGACGACGGGGCGGGGCTGCTGCGGCTCTGCGGCCTGTGCGTCTGCTTGCTGCGTTTCGGCTGCGTCCATATAGGCTTTGTCCTGTTCGCCGCGCTCCGGCTGCGGGTAACTCATAATGCGGTATTCTTCCGGCACTTCGCGCCCCTCAAACTGCCGTTCCCACTCGTCGCCGCTTTCCACGATATAGCCGTACTCGGTAAACGCGCCTTTTTCCTGCGCGGCAGCGTTCCTGCCAAAAGTAGAAAGGTCAATGCCGCCTTTCCATTCTTCGGGCATTTGTACCATGCCGGATTGATTTAAGTAATAGTCGCCCAAATCGTGGTAGTTATGTACTTCGGGGATATGGACGTAAAAATCCACGTTGTAGGTGAAGTCAATTACCTGTCCAATATTTGCAAGCCCGTTTTTCTGCTGCAAAGCTGCGTTCAGCTTGCCAACCTCGGCGGGGTCAAGCTGTTCGAGCCGCGCCGCAAGAAAATTGAGTTCGTCCACGTCGGCGGCGCATACCATTTCATAAGGCAAGGCAATATGTTTCTCCGGGTCGTCGGAATAGCCGCGAATGGAAAAATCCTGCGGGTTGTCGGCGGTAATGCCGACGTTCCGCATAGCTTCGTGCAACTGCTCCTTTGTGGCGGGCATATCCAACCAATAGCCGCCGGGGTCGCCCGCGTCAAAGCGGCTGCGGTTGCCTATCATAATAGAAAACTGTTCGCTCATGTGTTCACGCTCCTTTTCCTGCCCGGTATTTTCGGGGATAGCTGCCGCCTGTTGCTGCTGCGGGGGTTCTTCGCCCTCTATGGTGTAGTCCGGCATGAGCATACCGTTTACTTTGAAATAGTCGGCGTACTCCTGCGGGATAGGCGGGGAGATTTCCGTAAACAAGCGGTCATACGCTTTGATACGCCCATTCAGATACTTTTCCATAGCTGCCTTGTCGGTGAAAACCTTTCTATCTTGTCCGGCAATCTTCGCTTGGGTTCTGCTTGGGCTGTTGGTGCGCACGCTCCATGTAAGCGTCCATGAATACGGGATAGATTTCTGCGCTTCTTTGTCGTAGCGGGTATTCTCGTAAATGTAGTAATTCATCTGATATACCCGATTGCTGCGAATATGGCGGTTATGCTCGGTGGTCTGCCACTCGTTAGCGGTGTGCTGGACGTGCGGCGTTCTCACATATTCAAGTGTTTTATCCAGCAAAAGCGTTCTTCCCGCCTGTTCTTCCCATGCGGCGGCGCGTTCTTTAAGGTCGTCAAAAATCGCCTGTTCTGCCGCCGCGCTTTCGCTGCGCATGGAAAGTAGCTGCGCAATCGGCAAGGAAGCATAAGGGGCAATCTCCCTGTCCTTTGCTTCAAAATATATCCGGCGTTCTATCCGCATGGTTTCGGCGGCTTCTAATTTGTCATGGTCGTATGAGGAATACGGCATATTCTTTCATCACGTCCTTTCTCGGTCATATAAGGGTTTGGGACTATCCCAACAAGCAAAATGCCCGCGCTCTCTATGGGAAGCGCGGGCATTTCTCGCAAACGGGTACTCGTTTGCTGTGCTTGCTATGTAGTTGTTTTTATCCGTAAACGCCTGTTTCTCTCGCTTTGGGCTTTCTGTCTGCGGCGTATCTTTGCCGCGCAATCGGGGCAGTATTTCGCCCGGTTGCTGCCCGCCGCAAACGTGCTGCCGCATACCGCGCAACGCTTCAAATCGGTTTCCCCGCTGCGGGTGATCTGTTCGCAAAGCTGCCTGTCGGCGGGTAATACCGCTTCGCGGAAATAGCGGCATAGCAGCGAATAGCTGATACTCTGCACACAAACGCAAGTTTCCCCGTCGTCCAGCAGCAGACAATTCCCGCAATCGTTGTTTGCACAAGCGGCGCGGGTCATTTTCTTTACGGCGCGGTATTGCTTTTCATCAAGCCTTATCATTTTCGGTTCTGCTCGACGCGGAAGTTTACATACTTGCCGCCTGTGTCGGCAAGCAGCACAACTCCGTCAAAGGTCTTTCCCGTCTTGGTCGAGTACATACCTTTGATTTTTACCTTTCCGTCTTTCAAAAGGGCGGCGGCAATCGCCTTTGTGAAAGCCTTTTTGCGCTGCTCAAAAAAGCGGTCATTCTTCCACATCACAAAGCTGCAAGCCCTGTCGGAGCAGTAAAAGTTTTTCTTGCCCTCGTAAACCGCCGCGCCGCAACGGGGGCAAGTGCCGATTGCTTCCCGCTGCGGGGTAAACAGCTTCGCTTTATCCTCGGAAATCGCGGAATAGGTCTTGACAAGCCCCGCTGTCATTTCCTCAATCCCGCGCATGAAGTCGGCGGGGCTGTCGCTGCCCTTTGCAATCCCGGTAAGGCGCGTTTCCCATTCTGCCGTAAGCTGCGGGGACGTAAGGCTGTCGGGCAGAATAGCGACAAGGTTATACCCGTCCTTTGTGGGGATTAGCTTTTTGCCCTTGCGCTCGGCAAAGCCCGCGCTAATGAGTTTTTCAATGATACCCGCCCGCGTCGCGGTGGTGCCTAACCCTTTGCGCTCCGCGTCCTCCGGCGTGTCCTCCTTTCCCGCACTCTCCATAGCCGAAAGTAACGTATCTTCTGAAAGCTTTTGTCAAGGGGGTGCATGGATATTTTTCATATTACTTACGCAGATTCTCTCTCTGCTTCTGCCTGAATAATGCGTTTCAATCTGTCCTCAGCAGTCAAACCGCTACTATGGTCAAAAAACACTTTGACTTTATAATTTGTTTTGCCTTGCTTAATCACAAAAACTCCATCCGGTTTATTTTTCTCCGAATGGTTATTTGGGGTGGGTAGTGTACTGTTCACGATATTTGTCATACGATATTCCTCCTAATTAAATGAAAAAAGCCCGACAAGGAAAGGTCTGACAACGAAGTTCCGACAACGGACATCAGAAAACCTTTTTTCTTTATCGGGCGATACTATTTTTTTACTATTTCCTTTTTCTTTATAATATTGGTTGTCATGGTTGTCAGAGAGGGAAAAGTGCCGCAATATCAAGGCTTTCGGGATTTTTGCCCGACAACCAGACCGACAACCGGCTCGACAACCGAAGCGACAACGGGCTTTTATTTTTGCTTCAACCATTCCTCCGGAAGTCCTAACTGTTCCATTTCCTCTGTCGGGATTTCCTGAAAACCATCCATGCTGTTGTCAGGCTCGTTGTCGTTCCTGATACGCTCCCAGCCCTTTTGTCTGCGGTAAGGCTCTGGAAAATATCTCGGATTGCTGAACGCCCTCCAGCCTGTGACAGCGTTATTCATAATGTCGTTGATCTCTCGCAGCTCCCATTGTTTCGGTTCGTCATAATCATGCCCCAGTGCTTCCTTGTAAAGCTGCTTAGAGCAGACTATGCTGCCGGAATAGCGTTCCAGATAGTCTAAAATCTGTCCTGCCTTTGTGTCCTCCGGCATAAAATCCTTTTGGTGGGCTTTCAGATAATCGTTCATAGCCGGACTGAATCTCAGACGGAAATTGCCGCTTCTGTAAATCTCCATAGCTTCTGCCCACATCTGATTGATATACTCTCTGGAAGCCTGTTCATCTGCCAAAATATGAACCTCAGCCCTTTCAGGATAGACCATAACCGGAACGAAGCGGCGGTTGCCTGTTCTGTCAAGGGGAAGAAAGTCAAGGGTATTAGAAGAACCTCCAAACACACATTGTCGTTTTCTGTCTGCCGGATGTGTTTCATAGGGTATCTTATAGGTTTCCTTTTGGCGGCTCAGAAAGGATTTGATTTCTTCAATGCTCTTAGCGTTGGCGGTTGCAATCATTTCCGACATTTCAATAATCCAATGCCCCTGCATTTTGCGGTACACATTTTCATCATCCAGCTTTTTCAAGTCATCAGAGAACCAATCATCATTGACCGCAAGCAAACGGAAGAAAGAGGACTTTCCGGCTCCCTGACCGCCTACAAGACAGAGCATTACCTCAAATTTGCACCCCGGCTTAAAGGCTCGTGAGATAGCACCCAACAGAAACAACTTCAATGCTTCATAGGTGTAATCATCTGTATCAGAACCGAGAAAGCGGTGCAGACAGAAGCGTATGCGTTCCGTTCCGTCCCAGTGTAGGGCATTGAGAAAATCGCAGACAGGGTGGTAACGGTTTTCGTTGGCAATAACCGCAACTGCGTCTATGATTTTCTTCTCTACGGTCAATCCATAGTTTTCTTCAAAATATAGGAGCAGATATTTCACATCTACATCCGTCAATGTCGGGCTGTCACGATACCAGCCGAGGGGCTTCACAATGTCGATTCTTTCGGTCAGAAGATTTTTTCGGATAGCCCCTTTCAAAAGTGGGTCATATTGCAGAACACGCTTATAATTTGCGGCAGTATTATAAACCTTACCTTTCTCGCTCTGCTCTAAGCTGTTTCGGATTTCTTCTACTGTGCATGGTTCTGTCTGCTGACAATTCTGCAATTCGCTGTTCATGTTTTAACGCCTCCTTTCTCTGTTCTGCCACAAGTGCTTTTCGTTCCTCCAATGAACCATACAGAAGAATATCAAGCAGATATTCGATATAGTTCTTCTTATACAGTGCTTCTGCAAACAGGGGACTCCATTCCTCATCCGGCTGTTTAGGAGCGTATTTCTTTTCCCATTCTCTAAGAAGATGAAAATAATCCGTCAGCACCTTGTAGCAATGATTTTCTTCTTTTTGATATTTCTGCTCCGGTGTCGGCTCACGAATACGAGGGCGGACACTGGGCTTTTGTCGGCTGTCATAGTTAAGACCAAAATCTTCAGCAAGTTTAACAGCAGCTTCTCTCAGCCCGATACCGAATAGCTTCGCTGTCAGATCAACAGCGTCTCCGGTTGCTCCGCAGCCAAAACAGTAATAGCGTTCATCCAGCTTCATACTGGGGGACTTATCCGAGTGAAACGGACAACACGCCATACCTGTGCGACCCACTTTCAAGCCATAGGCTTCTGCGGCTTGTCGGGCAGTAACATTTTCTTTTACAACTTCAAATACATTCATGTGACTCCTTTCCTGAAACGAAAAAAGCACCTGTCATTTTCAAAGTGAAAACAGCAAGTGCTTTAGAGTTCCATATCCTGTTTTTTGCTTTTCGCCTGATTTGTCCGGCTGACTTCACGCTCTGCAATTTCTTTCTTTTTGCGGCTCAACTGCTCTATAATGGAACTTTTGGCTTTCTTCTTAATTTGCTCCGTTCCGGCTTTTTTGACCTCCGGTTTCATCAGCGTAGTTTGGATTTTCTGAATGGTTGATTTCATAGCATTTGTGATTCTTGCAATCACGCCATCCAATCGTTTCGTTGCATACTCGATTTCTTTCTTTGAAGCCTTACGCTCAGGGGAGAGAACCCACGCTTTAGACTGCTCCACAAGCTTAATATCCTCCTTGTGCGTTTCCAGTTTCACAGTATCAGCAACGACTTCAACCGCCTTGTCATAGGCAATATCAGCAACCTCATCCACCAGAGCTTCCACATCCTCAATCTTCATCGTGAGTTCTTCCAACTTTTGCTCCTGTGCTGCCAGTTGCTCCTTTTGCTTGAAAAGAATATAGTCCTGTTTTTCCAGATAAGCACGACCACCATATTCTGGTTCTTCTTCCAGTTGTAAGCCATGCTTTTTCGCCACATCAAACAGAAGCACTCGACAGGCTGAATCGAAAGTCATCTTGCGGTTGTTTTTTCTTCCGACCGGCTTCTCCGGTTCCGGCAGTTCAAACCCCAGTGCTTCCAAAGCCTTTTCCTGTTGTGGGGCAATCTCCCCATATTGATTTTCACAGTCGAACACATGACGCTCGTGAATATGAGGGGTGCTTTCATCCAAGTGCAGCGCCCAATTCAGGATATGGACATGAGAGCCGAAACGCTCATTTACGATTTCCATAAATTCTGTGACAATCTCAATGAGCAGTTCCGGTGGAACATGATTATCAAGTGTTCCAATCTGATAGACCGTTTCCTCTGGACAGGTCTTTTTGCTTTTGAGCAAATCACCGGTTTCCTTATTCCTTTCAGGGTGTCGGTTCTTCACATTTCTTTCGTTCTGTCCGGTCACAAATTCACGATACCGCTGACGATAAAAAAGCTGTTCCACATCTTCAAAAGTGGCAGACAGTTCATTTTCCTTTTCGGGATTTTTGAAATTGAAGCCATTGTAACAGTCCCAATAGAGATTTAGTTTGGCTCGTTCTTCGTCAATGTGTTCGCTGTTGGCAATGTCAAAACTGCGGTCATTGTGCTTCGGATTATAAACGCCATTCTTTCCGGCTCGTCCATTGTGTCTTGTTAATTTCACATGAGTTCCTCCTTTTCTTTTTGATTTCCCCGACAGGGGAGAAGGGCAGCGAAGCTGATTCCTTGCGGCTTTCTGCGTCAAGTAATACCCAGTACTAAGTGGCGAAACGCCACTTAACTGGGCAAGGCTGCCGCCCTTGACCTGCACAGGGGTATTGCATTCCCTGTACCCATGCACAAAGGGTTGCACCCTCCGTACTCCCGCCCGAACAAACTGACTTCGCCCTGTCCCAAGCTGATAAGGTACAATAATTTTCGCAAATTGAAAAGCAAACAAAAGAAGACATGGTTTGCAGCCCTCTGGTAGAATGAAGTCGCGACACACCATTCTGAAAGGAGCGAGCAAACCATGCCTGAAAAGATTGTACAGCTGAATGAGGAAGTAATCAAGGGGCAGCTCAAGGAACTTGTGCGTGGCAGCGTAGAGGAGACACTCAACAAGCTGCTGGAGGCCGAGGCAGAGAAGCTGACCCAGGCTGCCCGGTACGAGCGTAATGAGCAGCGCCAGGGGTACCGGAGCGGCCACTACAACCGGAATCTCACCACTACATCCGGGGACGTTACCCTGAAGGTGCCCAAGCTCAAGGGGATCTCCTTTGAGACCGCCATCATTGAGCGGTATCGCCGCCGGGAGAGCAGTGTAGAAGAAGCTCTCATTGAGATGTACCTGGCAGGCGTATCCGTCCGACGTGTGGAGGATATTACTGAGGCTCTGTGGGGCAGCAAGGTGTCTCCGGCCACCATCAGTGAGCTGAACAAGAAAGCGTATGTCCACATTGAAGACTGGCGGAACCGCCCTCTGCAAGGCGGGCGCTATCCGTATGTCTATGTGGATGGGATCTACCTGCGCCGAAATTGGGGCGGAGAGTTTGAAAATGTGGCCATTCTGGTGGCGATTGCAGTGAATGAGGACGGATACCGTGAGGTTCTTGGTGCCGCCGAGGGGATGAAAGAGGACAAGTCCAGCTGGGTCAGCTTCTTCCAGTGGCTGCGCGGCCGCGGCCTGGACGGGGTTAAACTGGTGGTTGGAGACAAATGCCTTGGTATGCTGGAAGCTGTGGGAGAAGTATTCCCAGAGGCCAAGTACCAGCGGTGTACTGTGCACTTCTACCGCAATGTGTTCTCCGTAACGCCTCGCTCCAAGGTGAAGCTGGTGGCAAAGATGCTCAAAGCGATCCATGCTCAGGAGAGCAAGAAAGCTGCCCGGGAGAAAGCCAAAGCCGTGGTGGAGCAACTGCGCTCTATGAAGTTGAAAGAGGCCGCCAAGAAGGTGGAGGATGGCATTGAGGAAACGCTGACTTACTGCGATTTTCCCAGCGAACACTGGACTCGCATCCGTACCAATAACGTCATTGAACGGCTCAACCGGGAGATCCGCCGCCGCACTCGTGTAGTGGGCAGTTTCCCAGACGGCAACTCCGCCCTCATGCTGGTCTGCGCCCGGCTGCGCCATGTGGCCGGCACCCAGTGGGGCAACAAGAAGTACATGAACATGAAGCACCTGGAGGCTGCCCTTGAGGACGCCTCCATTGCTGGCTGACTTCTCTCATGCCAGGGCCTGCAAACCATTTTGCGAAAATTCCTTGACACTACCCCCAAGCTCCGTCAGTTCCTTCGGTTTTACAAAACAGTCCACCGGACTATTTTGCAAAAAGAAAAACCGACGCATGATCGCTTTACGCTCAATACATCGGTTTCTTCATCGGACCTTGACGGTCATATTCAGTTGTGGCAGATTACAGATAATCTGCAAATAGATAAACAAAACTCACTAAATCCTTAAAATTCAATTTCCATCGTTTCATTCTTTCCATACTCAAGAGCATCACAACGGCAAATATTATTTTTCTTAATATTTATCTCGTCACTAAAAAATAATTAAAAATGTCTGATTTTGAAACAGGCTTATTGCTACTTGCCTAATGTAACAATTAAAAGCTCAGGAGTATTGTTAATTCGCACAGGAATGATGGAATTACCCAATCCACGACTTACTACCATATCAGTTTTTTCTTTGTGATAAACACCTTCTGTATACTTTGGAAAAAATCCCTGATTAGGAGCAATTAAACCACCAATGAATGGAATACGGATCTGCCCACCATGAGCATGACCTGCTAATACCAAATCAGCACCCAATGCAACATAATTATCAAAGAGTTCAGGTCTATGGCAAAGAACGATATTATACATTTTCTTGTCCAACAACGGCTCCATTTTTGTCTCTACAATTGCCCCTTGAATACCACCCATTGTATCTCGCTCAACAAAATCTGGATCTTGAATACCTATAATGTTAATATTTGAATTTCCTTTTTTTATAAGTTCACATTTATCGTCCATTATATGAACTCCTGCATCAAGCAGTAGTTTATGCAAATCATCATAATTATCAAGCCAAGCTTCATGATTTCCAGTAACATAGTAAATCGGGGCTATATCTCTGGCTTCGTAAATAAATTTCTTTGCTACACCGAAATCTGTGTGAGAAGAATCCACAAAGTCACCTGTTATCACAATTATATCAGGTGCTTCTTTTTGTAGCTGCTCAGTTAATTTTCCATTCCAATCATGGTTGTGTAGGTCTGACACAACAGCAATTTTATACCCATAAAAATCTTTGGGAATTTTGTCATTTATAATGGAGAGATGCGTTGAGGTAAAATGCATATTCGTCCAAAATATCCAGCCAATTAGTACAACTAAGATAATCAAAATTAGCACAATCAAATTTCTTCGTTTGTGTTGCCCTCCAACTACTATTTTCATAATTATCCTCCTTTGAATTAACTACAAATGGTGCCACTGCTTATTCAGTAGTGACACCATTTGTTAGATATTACTTAAAATAGTTATGAAATAGAATAATTACTTCATTCCATCTCCATTGGTAGCAACCAACTTATTATTGATGATACGACGGCAAGAACCATTGCTGACTTTAGTCTTAACCGCAGAAACAATCTGAGCTTCAGACTTATTGGAAACATCAATAGATCTACCAATACTATTGTTAAACAAATCCATTGATTTATCAAGACCACTGGACTCATATTCATGAGCAGTTGCCCATTCTTCTGCAGCAGAAGCGTCCATGGCTTTTTTCATCAATGCATTCCAAAGGCAATGTCTGAAGGCATCAGAATTATCTTGCCAACCATTTTTACCATAGGTGCTAATAGTATAGTCAGTAGCGGATTGTGCAGTCGTAAACACCTTAGTAGCTTGAACTGGATGTTTCTTCACAAGCTCTCTTTCAGCAGGGTTAAGATTGTTATATCCTGGGATATAGTCACCAATGCCATATGTAGCTGCTCTGTTCAGTCCACCATTCTGGATAAACTGTGTTAAGTGTGCATCTTGTTCAGCTTCTGTGCTGTCAGGATTGAGTGCTACAAAATCTTCAAGTTCTGCGGTCAAAACTGCCAAATCTTTGGTAGTCGTAACTTCATTCAGATTCCCAGTTTCCGGCTCCGCAGCGAAAGCTGGTACACTCATTGCAAGCATCAACACACCGGTCAGTAATAGGGTAGAGAATTTCTTCATAATTTTCATAATTAATATCTCCTTTCAAATTTATGAACTCATTTGTAGATAACGCTCTCGATACTGCATTGGTATCAACTCCTTTCTTTGTTTTCCGTTACCCTCTATAACGGATTGAACCCCTGATTTTGGACACTTTATTTGAAAAAATTTTCAGTTTTTTCAAGTTTGATTTGTGGTTTAGCTATACCATCAACAGGCATGGTATATGTATTACCTTTTCGAACAATTACACCTTCATTTATGATGATAGAGCTGATGTGCTGACCATACTCTAATGTCCTTACTAACATCTCAAATATTTACTGCAACTTATTTACCTATGCAATATTATACCTGAAAGCAATCGAGAAATCAATTAATATATTGTAAATTTAGATACAAGAAAATATTTGCAACACAATTTCCATATATTAAAGACAGAGCGATACTTTATATCCCCCATATGTAATTGCAGTCAAAACATCAGGTCTGCACCTGACATTTTAACCGCATATCAGCCCTTATTATCACACTATCCCTGTTGACTGTTCAGCCCATGCTTTTTCGCATATTCACTGGCTTTCTGTCTACGTTCCTCGCTGTAAGGCGGCAGGAAGCGGATAGACAGACGGGACTTTGCCAGCACATAAGAAACACCGCCTTGAACATTGGATTTTTCCAGTCGGCAAAGGTCAGGGTACTTCTTAGTAAAAGCAGCCAGCCTCTTTTTCAATCCGGCGTTGTGGGTATAGATATTTGCCTTGTCCTCGCCCTCATTAAAGAGAACGATTGTTTCTTTCTCAATCTTCGTCAGTCTCGTCATAGCAGCCCTCCCTATGGTCTTTCAACACACGCAGCTTGCGGTAAAAGCAGCGATACCACCTTTCAACACCCTCAGCACTCAGCTTGACGGAAAGCATATAAAACAACTTCTTCGCCGCCGGATCGGGTGCAAGGGCAGCCACCATACGCAAACGCTCGACAGTTGCTTTCAGGTTCGGACAGCCAAAGGCATAAAGGGCTTCCATTTCATTCCGGTTCATCTTCATTGTGTTTTCCTCCTTAAAGTTTGATAAATGAAAAGCGACAGACACTTCATAAGGAAATACCTGTCGCTTCGTTTACGATATAAAAATGTTGGTTTTGGACTTGATAAAATCAGCAGTAAATCATTTCCTGTCTGATGATTTCTTCGGCTCGGTTACGAATAGAGTTCATGGACTGTACCCACAACATCTGATTGTCTGCTTTCATGGTTTCGGTCACACCCTCGGCTTGTTTCATCTGCTCAATGATAAGGCTGCATCTTTCCGTTGCCTGTTCGTCCAGGTCAGCAAGGTAAGTATGCAGTTCGCCGGATAAACAGAGGGCAGAGAACCTTGTAGGGCGGTACTGCTCCAAATATGTCCTGTGCAGTCTGCCCCACATACCGATAGGGCGGTGTTCCTCCGGTAGCTTCAAGTCCGGCACATAGTAATCGCCCACAAGAACATAGTCCAGACCGTTGCTTTTGTCATGGATTCGTGATTTCAATTCTGTCATGCTATTTTTTCTCCTTTCACTTTTTGCCGATTTGATTTGCTTGTGGCGTTCTGTTCAACACACACATTGCTATCAGAACTTTTTTCTTCTGCTATACGCTCATGCTCCGCAAATTCTTTTGATTTCTCACGAATCTTTTTCATATACTTACGATTGGATTCTCGTTTTCTGCGAAGTCGTTCCGCCTCTTTTTCAGCAGCAATCCTTTCTTCCTCTGTTGGCTCATGCTGCTCCACAGGTACTTGAAATTGCCCGACATAGTTAAGATATATCTCCACCTCTGTGGTGCGGTCTGCACCTTTTCCTTGTGGCTCGTGAACCAGAATTTTGTCGATAAATTCATTTATCATGGCAGGAGTAAGTTCTGTAATGTTCTCATACTTTTTAACCAGCTTTAGAAAACGCTCCACATTATTTTGACCGCCTATAATCCGTTGCATATCAGCGGTGTCAGTCTCAATAATCTTGTTCAGCTCGTTCTGCTCATTTTCATAATCAGTAAGCATACTCTGAAAAAGCCTGTCCGGCAATCTTCCAATCACATTATCTTCATAGATTTTCCTGATAAGCATATCCAGTTCGTGAACTCGCTTCTGATTTCTTTCAATGCGTTTTTTTACAGTTTCAGAAACAGCAATATCTTTCATCGCCGATTCTTCTTGCAGAGAATAAACAAACTCCCGCTCATTCAAAGAAACATAATGGCAAGTCTCCTGTATGGTTTTCAGAATGATGCTTTTAAGTGCTTTTGTTGAAATATGGTGGCAAGTACAATGCCGGTCATATCTCTGACAACCCAGATTATATGTGGAACATTCATAACAATCTGCCGGATTGGAATGACTTGTCCTTTTTTCGCCTTTGGCAGTATAGTATATTCTTTCTCGCCCTTTCCGCTGCCTGTGATTATACATCGGCGCACCACAATCAGCACAGTAAATCTTTCCGGTCAGAACATTAGGCTCGCCCATAGGATCTGCTTTTCTTACATTCTGTCTTAACTTTTGAGCAAGCAGCCATGTTTCTTCATCGACAATAGGCTCTTGTGTATCATCAAAAACCACCCAATCTTCCTTATCTGCCCTTTTCGTCTTTTTGTCCTTATAGGAATTTTTGAATGTCCTGAAATTGACAGTCTTTCCGATATACTCTGGTCGGGCAATCAGAGTAGTAACCTGATTTCCTCGCCACATATACGGATTTTCTTTGTCATAGTTGCTTGCATGATTTCCAAGTCCCTTTTTGCCAAGATAATAAGATGGTCTTTCTATTTTTTCTTCTGAAAGTTCTCTTGCTATCTGATAAGGTCCTTTTCCCTCAATAGTCATGCGATAAATTCTGCGGACTACTTCAGCAGCTTCTTCATCAATAATCCAATGGTCGGGGTTTTCGGGGTCTTTCAAATAGCCGTATGGTGGAATATTACTTGTATGAGCGTTGCCGGAAGAACCTCTGGATTTCAGTACAGCTTTAATTTTCTTACTTGTGTCCCTGACAAACCACTCATTCATGATATTCAGAAAAGGGGCAAACTCACTGGTTTCTTGACGGTCACTGTCAATACCATTATTGATTGCTATAAATCGAACTTCCTTTTCTCTAAACAGAATGTCAGTGAAAAAACCTACTTGCAGATGATCTCTGCCGATTCTGGACATATCCTTGCAGATACAGGCAGTGATTTCTCCGTTTTTAACACCTTCAACAAGTCTGTTCCATGAAGGTCTGTCAAAGGTCGCTCCACTCCAACCATCATCGGTAAAATGAACAAGATTCGTAAAACCATGTTTCATAGCATAATCTTCAAGTATTTGCTTTTGATGAACTATACTGTTACTCTCTCCAGCATTATCATCATCACGAGACAGTCTTTCATACAAAGCAGTAATGCCATTGCTTTTATCTTTTTTTCTTCTCATGCTGAACTCCTTTCTTCAATTCCTATCCACTCCTTACGCTCACAAAATATCACATCGGTAAATGCCTTTGGGGGCTGCGTGTAACGTTCGGAGATCTCCGCTGCCGGATTGTCAAAGGTCTGCCCCTCGGCAAGCGGGGGTAAAACCGCTTCCGGCTCTGCGTCCTCGTCCTGTTCCCCGGACGCGGCGCGGGATAGTCTTTCAATCTCGCGCCAACCCTCGCAAAGCGTCGTCCTGCCCTTTGCGGTAAAGGTATAGCCGCCGCAAGTGAAAACCGCCGTAACCGCTTCATACTCATAGGGCGCGGCAACGGCGCAAAGCAGTTTTGCGCACACAAGGGTCATTAGCTTTTTCTCACTTTCGGCAAGGGAAGAAAAGCCCGTTTTCACAAACTCCGCTGTCGGCAAAATGGCGTGATGGTCGGTTACTTTGCTGTTGTCGCAAATCCTCGCAAGGTCGGCTTGCAGCTTCACGCCCTGCATAAAGGGGAGAGCAGCGCAAAGGCCGGTGATAAGTTCCTTTGTGCTGCCCTCCATATCGGAAGTGATATATTTGCTGTCGGTGCGGGGATAGGTCAAAAGCCGTTTTTCATAAAGGGCTTGCGCATAGTCAAGGGTCTGTTTCGCCGTAAACCCATACAAACGGTTTGCTTCCCGCTGCAAGGCGGTGAGGTCAAACAGTTTCGGCGGGGCTGCGGTCTTTTTCTCTTTTTTAAGGGAAGTACAAACGGCCTGCGATTTCTCGCAAGCCGCTTTCATCTGCCGCGCCGCCGCTTCGTCGTCCTGCCTTTCGGAAAGGGCGGCAACGCCGCCAACGTCCAGCCGGACGACATGATATTTCTCTTTCTTAAAGCTGCTGATTGCATAGTCGCGGTTTACCAGCATAGCAAGGGTGGGCGTTTGCACTCTGCCGACATTCAATGTTTTATGGTAGAGGATAGAGAAAAGGCGGGTCGCGTTAATGCCAATGAGCCAATCGGCCTTTGCTCTGCAAAGCGCGGATTGATAGAGGTTGTCATAGCCGCGCCCGTCTTTGAGATTTGAAAAGCCCTCGCGGATTGCACTTGCTTCCATGCTGCTAATCCAAAGGCGGGAAAAGGGCTTTTTGCAATTCGCCTGTTCATAGACAAAGCGGAAAATGAGTTCCCCCTCGCGCCCGCTGTCGCAAGCATTGATAATCTCGGTAACGTCGCTGCGGTGCATAAGGTCTTTGAGAATGGAAAACTGCTGCTCCTTGCCGCTGGCAACAATAAACTGCCACTCCTGCGGGACAATGGGAAGATCGTCGTACTTCCATTTACGGAATTGTTCATTGTAGGTCGCCGCGTCTGCAAGGCTAATCAAATGCCCGATACACCACGACACAAGGTAGCCGCCGCCCTCAAAATATCCGCTGCGCTTTTCATTCGCGCCCATAACGGCGGCAATCGCCGCCCCGACGCTCGGTTTTTCTGCAATTACAAGTTTCATAGATTATCGTCCTCCTGCTCGGTCTGTTCGGTTTCGACTACTTCCGTTTCCTCGTCGTCCTCGTCAAAATCAAGGTCGTCAAGGCTGCTGCTGCCTTTCGCCGCGTCCTTTTTGGGCTTCAAAATCTTAAAGTAGTAGAACGCGCCGCCGCCCGCTGCGGCAACAAGCAGCACGACAAGCAGAATACCCATGCCGCCGCCTTTTTCTTCTTCCGGCGGCTGCTCGGTTTCTTCCGGCTCCGGCTCGGCTTCCACACCCGCGCACTCGCTCATGTTGACGCTGCAAACCGGGCAAGCGGTGTTGACGCTTCCGGCAACGCATTTATCGGTGCAGCTACAAACGGGGGCTTCGGTCTGCCCGTCCTCCATAAGGGCGGTTAAATCCGCTTCGTCCACTTGGTTAAGGAAATGGACGGTATTTTCCCCGTCCTCGGCGCGGTCAATGATGATGTAAAAATAGTTGCCACTTTTGGTAACGACGGTGATAAACTGCTTGTCGCCGGACGCTTCACCCGTTATATCGTCCACAAGGGACATATTCCCGTCCGGGGTAAGGGGCTGCGGCTCATAGCCGCCCGTCGTTTCTTCCGGCTCGGTTTCCGGCGCGGGGGTTTCCTCGGTTACGGGGGTAGGCGTGTCGTCGCTTTCATCGCCACCGCCCGCATAAGCGGTAACAGAAAAGCCGCACATGATAACCAGTGCGGCAAGCAATACGGTAAACTTTCGGATTATCTTTTTATTCTTCATTGTCGTTGTCCTCCTGTTCGGCGGGGTAAGTGGCTTCCGGCTGCGGCAAGGTGATTTCGCCGCTGGCGTAAGCGGAGAGGAACGCGGCAAGCTGCGTCCCGTCAAGGTGTACCGCCTTTACCATTTGCACGATCTGCGCGTTTTCTTCCTCGACTTTCTGCGCTTCAAGGTCTTTCAGCTTCTTTTGCTGTTCAAGGATTTTTGCCCTCGTTTTCTCAATATCCCTTTCGATACGGTCAAGTTTCGTGTTCGCCATAGTCATTTACTCCTTTCCAAACTGTTCTTTCCATGAATAGCTGCGCCCCAATCCCTTAACGGTTTTAAGATAGGGCATAGCGTTTTCTTCCAAAGTCGCCGCCCGGTTAAATAGATCGGGATAGTGTTCTTTGAGATATAAAATCTCTTGTTTCTTCATGCTCGGACAAAAGAAACAGGACGATTTACCCGGCTGCGGCAATCCTGCCGCTTTGATTTCCCGGATACAATCGTCCCTGTTCCAGCCCCATTCTTCAATGAGGGGGTAGCGGTTATGATATTTTTTGTCGGCTTCGTTGTACTTGCGGGAATGTTCATACCGTTTCACTTCTCCCGCGTCATAGCCGATATAGCGGTTGACTTTCTCGCCGCGCTGCCATACTTCGCGGCAAGGCGCATAGTGGTTGCAAAACTTTTCCTGCGGTGCGATTTTGTGTTTCTGCGAACAACGCTTATGCCCGTAGGCAATCGACGGGAGCGTATGAGAGCGCAAGCACTCGGTTTCAAGAGATAGGCGGTTGCCGTAGCGGTCAACATACTGCACAACGGTAATCTGCGGCATACCGTGTTCCGCAAGCCATTGATTGATTATCTCGATAAATTGATAGGTATGCGGGTGTTCCGCGCCCGTATCGGCAAAGGTGATAAGGTCAATCGGGATTTTGTGCTTGTATAGGCCAATAAGTAAGGCGGCACTATTCGTGCCGCCGCCAAAAGATACAATATTCATTTTTCAACTCCTTTTAATTGTAATTTAACCGCCCGTAGGCGTAAAAGTGGGATTGCCAATAGCTGGTGTCCAGCTTTGAATACTGGATAGGGTCGCCACAATGCAGCATGACGGGGCTTCCGTCCCCGTCCTCGCCCACATAAATCCCCACATGGGAAACGCCGGGGGTGTCGTATGTACCCGTAAAGAACACCAAATCCCCCGGCTGCGGGTTAGAAACAGGGGTTGAGATGTTGTAAAGCCCTTGCGCCCCAAGTCTGCCCGTATTGTATAGGCCGCTGTTCGTCAACACATAACTCACAAAGCCGCTGCAATCAAAAGAGGTTTCCGGGGTGCTGCCGCCCCACACATAGGGAAAACCGACGTATTTATCTGCTTCCTCCATGAGCCGCGCAAACTTTTCATCGGAACCCAGCAGCGCGGCGGGTACTTCATAATCGGCGGGCGGGTTTTCATAGTATTTAGACACATAGCCGGATTGCGGGAAAAGGTCGGGTCTGTTTCCCAGCGACGACATATACATAGCGTACATGGATAGCTGTTCTTCGCCCATGATGTAAACGGGGACATGGGAGAGGTTGAAGTTTTCCAAATCCACATGAAGAATGTAATAGTTATAGGGGACTTCAACCGTATAGGGGTTGCCCTCGCTGTCCGTCCTTGTTTCGGTGCGGTAGCGTACCTGTACTTCTTCCTCGACCGTCAAGATATACTGTTTCTCAAAGAGCATTTCAAGGGTGCTTTGCACTTCATCGAGTGTAAACACGCCCTCATGCCACGCGGAAAGGATAGAAATTAGCACATAGGGGTCATGCTCGATCTCGTCCGCGTTTACCCGGTATTCGTCATAGCCGGGGTATTCGCTTTCGATATTGTCCAGCATATCTTGTAACTCGGCTTCCATAGCGGCATACGCGCTTTCCGCGCCCGTTATATCCGCGTCCTCGGAGAGATAGGACGACGCAATCAAGCCGCTGCCGCTGTTGCCGCCAAAGAGGGAGCAAGAGGACAGCCCGCCGAAAAGCAGCAGCACGATAAAGGCAATCCCGCCCACAATCAAGCAGCCTTTCCAATGCCGGACAACAAAGAACGTCGCCCGTTTGGTTTCCTGCGCGGTTTTCTTCGCCGCCTTTGCGGTGGCTTCAGCGGTTTTTTTCGCTTTGCCGCCCGCTTTCAGCGTTTTTGCATACTGCTTTTTAATGCGCTGCTTCTGCCAAAAACGGGAAATGGGGTTGGAGTGCGCAAGCGCGGGGTTATCGTGCAACGCCTTTTGATAGAGAAAATCTGCGTTTGCCTTTACCGCTTGTTTTTCCGCTGCCGCCGCTGCCCGGTAGGGTTTCAGCTTATGGCGGCGTATGCCGCCCTTAACTGCCCGCGCCGCCATGCCGCCCGCTTTCTCTCCGGCAAGTTCTACCCGGTGCCCGCTTTCCACACCGACGTTTTCTTTCTCTACCTCGTAGATTTTCCCATGTACGGTACTGTTTAACTCCTGTGCCGGACGGGATAAGGGGTTATGCCGCAACTTGCCGTTTGGGGGCTTATCCGTCTTTTCAAAGGAAAGGCGCGTCTTTGCCTTGCCTTTCGCTTCGTCAAAAACGCGCTCTTTCTTGATTTTGGTCTGCTTGGGGATAGCCGCCCGCGCTGCGTCTAAACAGTCTGCCGCCTTATCCGATTTCTTGATCGCTTTTTGAAGTTCCGGCGTTGCCCGTTCCGCTTCGGAAAACTGCAAGCGGGAAGAATGGGTTTTAGGCTGCGTCGCGTCAAGGGCTTTTTTCTCCGCGCCTTTTGCTGCGTGTCGCTCAATCTCTGCGCCGATATGCTGCACAACCTTTTCCGCTGCCACCCCTGCGGGGGCTGAATAGTTTTCTTCCTGCGGCCTTTCGCTGATACTGGACGTTTCGCCCGTCGTGAGGTTTTCCGCAACCGCACCGTCGCGGGTCATTTTTTGCGTTACCTTGTCGGGGGCTTTCAGTTCCTTGCTCAATCTTCATCACCTCCAATCCGCTGTTTTGCAAGTTCGCAATAGTCGGGGTTTAACTCAATGCCGATATAGCGGCGGTTAAGCCGTTTTGCTACCATGCCCGTCGTGCCGCTGCCGAAAAAGGGGTCAAGGACAATCCCGCCGATGGGACAGCCCGCCAAAATGCACGTTTCCGCAAGTTTCGGCGGGAACGCTGCGAAATGCCCGCCATGATAGCCGACATTGTTAATCTGCCAAACGTTGCGGCGGCTGCGGACGGGAGAAATCAACTCGTCGGCGTATGCGCCCTTTTCGCGGGGGCGGTTGATTTTCTGCGGTTGGTTTTGCCCCGGAACAGTAACGTTATACTTATTTCCTTTGCTAACTCCGCTTTTCAGCCGCCCCGCCGTTGTGGGGGCTATCGGCTCGGCTACTGCTTGCCAATCGTAATAATACTTCTTTGACTTGGTAAGCAGAAACACATATTCATAGCAGCGGGTCGGCCTGTCCCGCGTGCTTTCCGGCATGGGGTTTGTTTTGTGCCAAATGATAGAACTGCGCAAATACCAACCGTCGCCCCGCAAGGCGAGGGCTACAAGCCACGGAATACCAATTAAATCTTTGGGCTTGCAGCCGGGGGCGCGGTGGTTAAACGCCACTTGCTGCCCGTTCCTGCCTTTGGGGTATTTGGGGTCTTGGTGGTCGGCTTTGCTGCCTGTGCCGCAATAAGTGTCCGCGATATTCAGCCAACAAGTACCCTCCGGCGTAAGCACCCGCTTTACCTCATGGAATACCGCCGTAATACGGGAAACATATTCCTCCGGCGTTGCTTCCCGTCCGATCTGCCCGTCTGCGCCGTAGTCCCGCAAGGCATAGTAGGGTGGGGACGTTACGCAACAATCAACTGCATTTTCCGGCAAGGTTTGAAGCACCTGCAAGCTGTCGCCGCAATAGATTTTGTCCATTTCTATCCTCATGCCGACACCTCGCCGGGTTTGGTCGTCATTACACGATAGAGTTCCGTATCTTGCGGGAAACGGTCAATAAAGGGCAAAATCACGTTGCCATAGAAGATAAGCCCCTCGCCCGCGTCGGAATGGGTTACATAGGTCATTTGCTGCTGCGAAATGTTAAGCTGCTTTGCAAGGATTTCCCTGTCGCCCTGGGCTTGGTTGAGCATATACACAAAATCGCTGTTTTCAAAAATGTTCTCCACCTCGCGGGACGATAACAAATCTTTCACGTTTTGGGTGATACCTGTCGGAATACCGCCCCATTTTCTAAAACGCTTCCAAATCTCAACGCTGTACGCTGCGGTCTGTTCCTCTTTGAGCAGCAAATGAAACTCGTCGATATAGTACCGCGTCGCCTTGCCTTCGCTGCGGTTTATGGTAACTCTGTTCCAAACTTGATCTTGGACAATGAGCATACCGAGTTTTCGTAGCTGGGTGCCGAGTTCTTTAATATCAAAGCAGACAAGGCGGTTGTGAATGTCAACGTTTGTTTGGTGGTTAAACACGTTCAAACTGCCATTTACATAGAGTTCCAATGCCGACGCGATACGCTGCGCTTCCTTTTCCGGCTGCTTCTTGATTTCATTGTAGAGGTCGCCCAAAATCGGCATATTCTCCGGCTTCGGGTCTGCAAGGTAGCTGCGGTACACGCTGATAACGGCGCGGTCAATCAAAGTCTTTTCAACCGCTTCCAGCCCGTTTTTGCCGCCCATAATCAACTCGCAAAAGGAAAGGATAAAATCGCTCTTTAAGGCTATGGGCGTGTCGCCCTCGCTGTAATTGAGGTTTATATCCATCGGGTTAATGTACTGCGTGCTGTTCTGCGAAACCTTGATAACCTGCCCTTTCAGCCGTTCCACAAGGGGGTAATATTCCGCTTCCGGGTCGCAAATGATAATATCGTCTGCGGTAATGAGAAAAGCGTTGGTGATCTCGCGCTTTGCCGAAAAACTCTTGCCGCTGCCGGGTGTGCCGAGTATCAAGCCGTTAGGGTTCTTCAGCCTTTTCCTGTCGCACAAAATCATGTTATTCGATAATGCGTTTAAGCCGTAATACAACGCTTCGCCGCTTTGGAACAGCTCTTGTACCGTAAAGGGGACGAAAATGGCGGTGCTGGAAGTCGTCAAGCCCCGCTGGATTTGGATTAGGTTTTCGCCCAATGGGATAGAGGACATAAGCCCCTGTTCCTGCCGGTAGTCAAGGCGGGTGAGCATACAGTTGTATTTCTGTGCGATACTTGCGGCCTGAAATACGTCGTTGTCCAATTTCTGCTTTGTGTCTGCCACATTCAAAACTAACAGCGTAAGCAAAAACATTCGCTCGTTCCGGCTCTGCAAATCCCGCAAAAGGTTTTTCGCTTCGCCGCCGTAGGTGGCAAGGTCGGACGGAATTATATCCATATCGTAGCCGCTGCGGATTGCCTTTTTCTGTTCCTCGATTTTCATACGGTCAAGGTCGGTGATTTTCCGCTTGATCGTCTTGATCGCTTCGTTGTGGTCGATACTCTGAATGTGCAGATTGACGACAATCCCGTTTTCCGCTTCCATGAAGTCGGCAAGCATACGGTCTGAAAGTTCCGGCGCGGCAATCTGCAAAAAGGAAACCGCGCCAAACTTCCCGCCCATTTGAAACATTCGCCCGTCGCCAAAACGGAAAGAGGACGGGGCAATAAAGTCTTTGACGGAAAGGCCGCTTACGGGTAGCCATTCCCACGCAAAGTTGAAGCGTTCCCCGTCCGGGTGGAAAAGCCCATGCAGCACTTCAAGCCGCTGCTTCCCGTCCAATACCCGCGCCGCCGCGCCGATCACCTTAAAATGGTTGAGGGTGTCCGTTTCGATACGGGCAAGCCGCGCCCGCGCCGATTTAATATCTTTTGCTTCAATGGTAAAGGTGAGAAACTTTGTCTTGATAAGCCCGTTGTTGCCGCGTTCAAGCTGTGTTTGCAGCATTTCGGTGTATTCGGCTCTGATACTGTCAAAGTCGTCATTCTGTGGGGCAATCGTGATACTGCTCTTGAAATCCTCCTTGTTCGCATGGCGGCTGATTAAGGAAAGCTGCACACTGATAGAAGCGTCAAAAGAGTTATACATATCGCAAAGGGCTTCAAAAATGGCGGTCTTGTCGTCCGGCTGCGCAAGCTGATAGTTAATATCTTCAAACTCAATGCACTTGGAATACCGCCCGTTTGCAAGGCGGCAAATCCCGTCCTTATACATTCGTTCAAACGGTATGCTGTCCTGCGCCGTATGGGGCTTCCCGTCGCCCTTTGACTGCCGGATAAGCGCGTCGATCTGTTTCTTTTCCTGCCGCGTAAGTTTACGCTTTTTGTTTTGGGTCTTTCCCTTTTCCTTTGACAATCGCCCGTACCTCCTTATCTAATCGCTCCTGCCGCGCAAGGGCGGTATAAAAATTGTTGGTCTGATAAGGTCGCTCTTTGGGGCGAAGAAACTTCACTTCCACAAATTGCCGTATAATCACTTCCAGCGGTTGCCCGTTCTTCTCGTACATAGCGAGTAGGAACATGGGCAGCATGGCAAGCACCATGCACAAAGCCGCCGTTGTCGTTCCCGCGCTGTCCTTTGTCAAAAAGAATAGCGGTAGCCCGATAGCCACCGCCGCGCCGAAACAGAGTAATTGTCTTTTGGTAAGGTTGAACATTACCTTGCTCTTGATTTTGGTTAAATCCTTTGGGACGGTTACATACGCCATTTCAAACCTCCTTTCCGGCAAACCGTATGTCGCTTTTGATTTCATTTCCCCATACGTCCCAACCAGGGGTATGCTGCCTTGCAAACAGTTCAATACGCGGTAGGTCGCCCATAAGGGCAAGTATCTTTTCCCGCGTTATATCCGGCTTTTTGCTGTGCTGCTCAACAGGGGAAATAATAAATTGATGTACCTTGTTTGATTGTCGCTTCGGGTGTCCTTTGGTAGCAAGCAAGCAGATTTCCGCATTTCCTCGCGTCCAAAAGCCCAAGCCATAAAACCAAGTGGGCGATTTCCGATTTTGCTTTAACCATACAAAGGCAACGGATTTATAGGTAAATCCCCAAGCCTTGATTAACTGCAACGCTTCTTTAAGCTGCGGGAACGTCGCCCATAGGAATAAAATACAGTCCTTATCCGCAATTTCTTTGACGGGTAAAGCGCAAAGTTCCTCAATACTCATAGTGGGATAGTGCTTTTCCGCTGCGCCCTGTACCTTGCTTCTCGCGTATCTCCAAGGGGGATCGGCGTAAATGATTTTGTATTTCTTCATCTGCACCCCCTTAATGCGCGCTGAATACGGATTTTGCAAGGCTTCCCGTTTTGAAAAGCGTAAAACACAAGAGGACGGTATAGCCCATGCAAGACCAGATCGCGCCGGATATGTCATCGGTTGCTGCGATTGTCTGTATCAAAACCGCATAAATACCGACGCACACAAGAATTAGAAAAGCCTGAAAACCGAGGGCAAGCAAGGATTTTAAGTAGTTCTGTCCCATGCCGCCCCATTCACGATTTACCATTGTCGCAACGGGGATAGGGGCGATACTCGTTACAAGGTATATTTCAATCATGCGCCCGTACACCACCAGCATGATACAGATAGACAACGCTTTCATGGTAAGCCCCACAAAGAGTGATTGAAACCATAGCCCCAAAAGCCCGCCGACGCTCATAGCGTCCAGCTTTGCTTCTATATCGGTGATAACGGTTGCAATATCTATGCTTGTGTCGGATATGATAACGCCCGCGCTGTCGTTGACGACGCTCTGTGTAATGTCAAATACGCCCATGACGATGTTCCAAGTATTTGTTACCAGCAGCACCGCAACAAAGGTTTTGAAAATCCACTTGAAGAAAATCCAAGTGTCGAGATCGTGCAGATTGTTTTTCTCAATTACAAGCTGGATTAGTTCGTAGCACATGACAAAGGTAATGATAACGCCCGCAATCGGCACAATGACGTTTTCCGATAGGCTGCGTATCATATTGAATATGCCCGCGTTCCACCCGGCGGGGGTTGTGCCGACTTGCGTTGCGATTTCTCCAACCTCTGTATTTACGCTGTCGAACAGCCCGGAGAGATTAGAGAGTATTCCGTCTGTCAAAATGCCGCGAAACCAATCTTCAATCATCTGCCATATCAAAAGCTAATCCCTCCTTTCCCGCGCCCTCCCGCGTGAAGCGGGAGAGCGCGGCGGGTAGTGTTAGTTTGTGGCATTATCCAAACAGGCCGGAGAGCAGCGGGACAAGGGTAAGGCCGATAAGGGCAACGCCGCCGCCCGCCATCAACTGTTTCATGCCCTGCGACTTTATTGATGTGCGATAAAGAAGTAATAGAAGTGTAAAAAATTTTGCCGTTCCTATCCGGCACTTAGCTCTTGTGTCGGATAGGTCGGGCGGTTATTCGGGCAAGTCCACCTTGCCAACAAAAGAATAATAAATCTCAATGTCCTGTCTGCGGGTCTTGTTCTCGTCATAGCTGCACTCATGCACAACGATTTTCTCTACAAACTCCCGCAGCAGAGTAGGGGTAAGTTCTTCAAAGCTGGTATGCCGCCGGACAACATTCATAAACTTTTCTGCGTTCACGGTGGCTTCCTGTGCTTTGGAAAGCTCCGCTTGGATAGCGGCGGCTCTTTCTTTCAGCTCCCGTTGTTCTGCTTCATAGTCTGCCGACAGCTCTGTGAAACGCTCGTCTGATATGCGCCCGGTCACACTGTCCTCATACAGCCGCTTGAAGATAGCGGATAACTCGGCTATGCGTTTCTCGGTGGCTTCCAGCTCCTTTTTCTTGGCGGCGTTCCTGCGCTTGCCCCCGTCCTCGTTCTGCTCAATCAGGAGCTTCATAAACCGGGCTTCATGCTTTGCCGCATAGCTGGTCACTTTCCGCAGATTGGAGAGTACACCAGCGGTCAAGAGGTCGGTGCGGATAAAGTGCGCCGTACAGTCATGGGTGCGTTTCTTGTAGTTGCCGCAGATATAACAGTCCTGCTTGCGCTTGTCCGTCTGGTATCGCTGCTGATACATCACACTGCCGCAGTCTGCACAGAACAGTATGCCGGAGAACAAGCCCACTTCATCATAGCGGTTGGGGCGTTTGCGCTGCTTGCGAAGCTCCTGCACCCGTTCCCATGTTTGGGTGTCTATGATAGGCTCGTGGTGGTTCTCGAATATCGCTTGCTTTTCCTCCGGGTTTTCTACGCTGTGCTTGACTTTGTAAGAGAGTTTTTCCGTCTTGAAGTTTACCAGGCAGCCCGTGTATTCCCGGTTTTCAAGGATATGCACAACGGTATTGGTCGCCCACTTGCACTCATAGCCGGGGTGGTAGCGGCGGGTGCTGCCCGTCCTGCGGTATTCCAGCGTCCCCGGCGTGGGGATTTGCTGCTCTGTGAGCATACGGGCTATCTTGGTCGGACCGTTCCCGGCAAGGCAGAGGTTGTATATCTGCTTAACTACGGGTGCAGCTTCCTCGTCAATAATGAAATTTTCGTCCTCGTCCATGAGGTAGCCATACACAGGTTTGCTTGTGATGGGCTTGCCACTCATACCTTTTGAGCGTTTTACTGCTTTGATTTTCTTGCTCGTATCTCTCACCAGCCATTCGTTAAAGATATTCCGCAGCGGGGCAAAGTCATTGTCGCCCTGTGCGCTGTCCACTCCGTCATTGATAGCGATGAAGCGGACGCCTTTCTGTGGGAAAACCATTTCCGTGTACATTCCCACTTGCAGGTAGTTTCGCCCTAACCTCGACATATCCTTTACGATAACTGTCCCGACTTTTCCGGCTTCAATGTCCGCAAGCATGGCTTGAAAACCGGGTCTTTGAAAGTTTGCACCAGAATAACCGTCGTCCGTGTACCAGCGCAGATTGGAAAAGCCGTTCTGCTTTGCATAGGTTTCAAGGATACGCTTCTGATTGGAAATGGAATTGCTTTCGCCTTGCAGCTCGTCCTCATGGGATAGTCTTGGGTAAAGGGCGGTAATTGGTTGTTGGTTGGTCTGTCTTAACATAAAATCCTCCGTTTCCGACAGCCAGCCCCACTATTCCGTACCTTGATTGTACCACATGGGGCGGCTGTCTGTATAGCGGCAAAAGCGTCAAATCTGCTTCTTTATGGTCGGTCAAATCGCCGTTTTTTGTGTAGCAGCTTCCGCTTCCAGCACTTTCATCATCTTGTCGGCTGCGGTGTCGGTTGCGCCCTGCTTGAAGAAGCCGGAAACGGTAAGGACGGAGTTGCCCATGCGGATTTCCGTCACACAGTCCGGGCGGCGGTCTGTTTTGGTGGTGCTTGTCTGTTTCGTTTCTGTCATAGGCTCTCCTTTCGCTGCTTCATCAGTTGCTTTAAGCGTTCCAGCTTTTCCTGTGCGGTTTCCTTTCGGAAGTTGCTGCCCGTGAAGCGGACGGGGGCGCACATGGAAGTCAGCCTGTCATAGATACGGGCGTGGGGCGTGTCCTGCGGGTGCTGCAATTCCTCCAGCGTGAGGTTGGTCGTGGCGATCAGCGGCTTGCCGCTTCGGTAACGGCTGTCAATCACGCTGTAAACCTGTTCCAGCCCGTATTCTGTCCCTCGCTCCATACCAAAATCATCAAGTATCAGCAGGGGGTAGCTGCAAAGGCGGGAAATATATTCGTTCCTGCCCTCAAAGCTGGCGGCAAGGTCACCCAGTATCGTTGCAAAGTTTGTCATGCACACCGGGACTTCCTGCTCCATAAGGGCGTTGGCGATACAGGCGGCAAGGTAGCTTTTTCCCGTCCCCACGCCTCCCCAAAACAGGTAGCCGATATTTTCAGCCTGCATGGTTTCCCAGCTCTCCACATAAAAGCGGGCGGTTTCGGTCTGTGGGTTTCTGCCGTTGTCATGCTCAAATGTCCAGTTCCGCATAGCAGGGTCAGTAAAGCCCTGGCGTTTCAAGTCCTCCACTTTTTCAAGGTGCTTCTGTCGGCTTTCGGCGGCTTGCTGCTTTTCACGGGCTGCCCGCTGGCAGTCGCAGTCTGTTGGGTGGCGGTCACGCCCGAAACAAGTCTTTCCCTCTGCAAAATAGGCTTCTTTGGGCGTATGGCACTTACCGCAGTATAAAAGCCCGTCCTCGCCTGTGTAATCCTCCGCTTCGGTGGTAGTGGTTGTAATGTCCGTAATCATAGCTTCAATCTCGTTTTTCATAAGCTCTCGCCCTCCTTGCATGAATAATCGGGTATGCCCTGTTTCGGGGCAGCCTTGCCTTTGGCAGCGTCCTCCTGCGCCCACTTGTAAATGGTGGCTGCATGGCTGTGGTACTGCTTCCCGGTGGAAGCGATATGGCAGGAAAGCCGGTCAAGGTAATACTCCCACTTGTCGGGCAGCTCTGTTTTCAGCCCGGAAAGCTCTGTATCGGTCAGTATCACATTGTTGTATCTGCCATAAGCAGCGGGGGCGGGGTGTCCCGTTTCTCCCTCTCTCTCTTTTTCTATCTCTATCTCTTTCTCTAACTCTATCTCTATCTCTGGTGGACGAATGTCGGACAAATGTCCGCCTTTTGTCCGGGGCGGTAAAAGTGCCTTGTTTTCCAGCCTTGCAGCCCGTTTCCTCTCGGCTTCGGTAGAGGACTGTCCTATCATCAGCTCAATATCGGTCATATAAAAAGCCCCGCTGTCAAGCTGCTCCACAAGCCCCAACTGCCGGAAAATCTCTAAAGCCCTCTCAACCGTCCCTATCTGGTGGCGGGTCAGTGTCGCTATCATCTGCGCTGTGTAGGGGATATGCTCGTCAAGCTGCAACTTCCCGCCGTTTTTCAGCGATTTTAAGTACAGCTTCAAGAGGATATTGGAATATAAAATCCCGTCTTTCATATCTTCCAGCAGCACAATGGAGTCGCTGTCAAAAAAGTTCTCTTTCAGCTTGAGGTAGTAATACTTGCGGTTATCTGCCATTGTCCCTGTCCTCCTTTTTCCGGCGTTTGGAGTAGTAGCGGGGGCAGAGTATGATAACCGCCCGGAAGCTCTGCTTGCAGCTATGGGTACAGCCCCAGCAGAGGTCGTTGTATGTGATACGGTCGCAGGTGGTATTCCCGACTTTTACTTGCCGCAGGAAAAAAGACCATTCCAGCCGCCGTTTCTTGCTCATTCTTGGCATGGGTGCGCTCCTTTCTGCCGTTTCCGCTGGTGTGGCGGTATCGGCGGTAATTCTGTATCATCTCGGTATCATTTTCGGGGTTTTTCTGCCCTGTAAGCCCGTTAAAAAATCCTTTGGTATTGCGATAGGGTACGGGGCAGCCCCCTTGTTCTGTATGGGTTCGGGTACATTTTGGGGTCGTTTTTATCGTTCCTGTTCCTGCCTTTTCACAGGCTTGCGCTCCCGGCGTAAAATCTGGTCGATATTGCCCTTGACGGTCTGTAAGCGGCGGTATTCCTCCCGTTTTGCCCGGTAATCGTTGTAGCCGCTGTTTTTCTCTTTGATAAGGCTTTCAATCTCTGCTTGCAGGGATTTATAGCTCGGCAGCTTGGAAATGCCGTTCTCCCTGAAATAGCGGGCGGCTGCGTCTGCTATGATAAAGTCGCTTTCGTGCTTCTGTCGGTAGGCTGCTTTTGCTTTGGCGTTTTTCTGCTGTTTCAGCCCGTCCCGGACAGGGCGGGTCTTGGAATAGGCAAGTACCTGCCGTTGCAGCTCCTTTTTCCCGTTCAGCGTCTTTTCCACCTGCTTCAGCTCTGTAAGGCTTTCCTGCATGGCGGCATAAGCGGCAGAACAGGCTTCGTCCAGTTCCTCCGGGGAAGAAAAGCCATACTGCTGATAGGCGGTAACGGTAGCTGCCATTTGCTTTAGGTTGTGCTTTGCCGCCCAATGGTCATAGCCCACGCCCTTGCCCTCGGCTCGCTTGGCTTCCCGGTCAACCATGCGCTGCAAGGTGTTGTCTGCCGGGGTGGTTTTTTTGGCTTTTTCCTCCCGCAAGCGTCCCTTTTGGGTGTGGGGGTATTCGGGTATGGCTGTGGTCTGTTCGGCGGCTCTGTGGGCGTTCTGCGTGAGCAGGGCAAGGACAGCAGCCTTGTCAAAATCGTCCCCCAGCTTCCGGGCTGTGATAGGCTTTGTCCTGTCTGGCGTGAGGTAGGAAAGACGCCCCCGGCTCTCCTTGACGGTCACGCCCTCCCGCAGCAAGAGGAAAGAAAACTCGTCAAAGCTGGTAGCTTGGGAAAGTGCCTGCCGTATCGTCCGGCGCAGCTTCGCCTTGTCCGTTTCAAACTTGGTGGGCTTGGTCGGCTGTCCGGCGGCTTCTCTGGCGGCGTTCTCTTTATCAAGGGCAAGCTGTCCTTTCTTTGCCGCCCAGTATTCCCGTTCCGTTATCCGTTCCTTGCTGCCGTTCAAGAGGTCGATTTGGTAAAGCCCCTCCCGGTGGCACATCTCCATGACTTCACTCTTGAAATATTCCATAGCGGCATTGGTACAGCGGTGCTTGCAGCCCTCCCTTGTGTCGGCTGGTCTGTCCATGTAGGGCAGAAGCGGGACTTCGTAAATCCGCAGGGAGTTGATGACGATATGCACATGGATATTCCCGCTGTGGTTATGCCCGTCCGGGTGGGTGCAGATTAGGGCTTGGTGTCCGGGGAAATGTGCCTTGCAGAACTGTTCCCCCAGTTCCTGCGCCCGGTCTGTGGTCAAGCCGTTGTCTGTTCCGTCCCGTGGGTCAAAGCTGATGATATAGTGGTGGCTTTTCACATCTTCCCGTTTTTGATTTTTCTCATGGCGGAGATTGGCTCGCATACAGGCAACGGCGAAATCCTCGCCCCCGCAGTTAAGGGAAGAAATGCGGTAATCCTCCCTCGGTATCAGCCGCCCGTTTTCATCAAGGGTGGGCTTCATGGTAAACTCGTCATGCTCAAATGTGAGGTAGGCTTCCGCTGCGCCATAGTCCGCATTTTTAGAGCTGATATGTTTGAATGTTGCCAACAGCGTCACCTACTTTCTGCAAGACTTCAAACTTTAGGGCAGCAAGGTCGGAAACCGCCGCCCGTACCTCCCCGGCAAGCTGCGGGTAGGGGCTGTGCCACTCGTTCAGCGTCCGGGCTATCTGGTTTAAGTTGCCGCCGATCCTGCCGTATTCGGCGGTCAGCTTCCCGACAGCGGCAAGCAGCTCGTCGTTGACGGGGGAAACGGTTATGATGGGGCGTATGGCTGCCCCGGTTATGGCTTGCCGGATAAACTCGGCTTGGCTCATGTTGCAGGCAGAAAGCCTTTCCGCAAACTCGGCGTATTCTTCCTCGGTCATGCGTGTCTTGACTACCCGGCTGCGGTGCGGCGTGTTGTATCGTTTTCGCATGGTAAAACCTCCTTTCTGTGCGTGGTGTCCTCTCACTAATAGGAGAAAAACGGGGTGTGAAGCGGAACTGTTTTTGAAAAATCCGAAAAAATATTTTGAGGGATTTTTAAGCGGCGCAAGCCGCATAAGCAGGGTTTGGGGAAGGCACTCCCCAACAAGATTCCCGCAGGGGCAAAATGAGCGAAAAGCGAATTTTGGTACTGCGGTAGAATCTTGCTCTAAGAAACTGCCGGACTGCCGCTCACTTCCTACTGCCACTTTTCCGGGAAATCGCAACCAGCTTTTTTTCACACATAGAGCGTTGGGCTGGCTGCGTTTTGCCCGCTGTATGAAAAAATCAGCGGCTTTTTCCGGCTTCATTCCCTAATACAGAACATTTTGAAATTTGCCAAACGGACAACAAAAAAGCAGCAAATCTTTTTCGGATTTACTGCTTCATGTGCCGCTGCGTGGCGACGGTTATTCAGTTGTAAATAATAAAAGAGGGCGGTAGCACTTTGGGCTATCGTCCTCTTGGCTGCTTATCAGCAAAAACGGGCGAGGCTGTCAACGGTGGGCGAAGCCCACTTGCTTGCCGTTGACTGGCTCGGCTGGATTTGCTATCTGCTCGATAAACTGCAATTTATCTTAGAAATTACAGCGATGTTATTTTGATAAACTTTCAAGAATTGAAATATCATGCTTATCTTTATCTCTTAATTCATAACCTGAATGGAAAACTTTTTGGCCTTTTAAAGATATACAAGGAATTGTTTTGCCTTCAAAAAAAACACTACCAAAGTAATCTTTTTCAAACTCATACCATCCACCCTCTAAATCAGCTTGTTTTGAAGTTCCGTCCTCATTTAAAACGAACGGGTGAATGTCTAAGTAACCAAGTTCATCACTATATAACTCTATTCTAACCGGTTTCCAGTCTGTATCAATTTTATAGCCCAGATTCAAAAGCACATTTAACAATTTTTCCGTATGTTGAGCATCAAAATTTATATCTATATCTCTATGAATTCTTGTTTGTTTACCAGCTAAAATATCTACACCCCATCCGCCATCCAACCAGTATGTAATTCCAGTATTTTCGAATAATTCTATTACTTTCATTAAATCTTCTTTTGTTGTTATTTCTTTTCTACCCATACAAAGTCTCCTTTACAACTTCTATATAATTGTTTAGTTAAGTCAATATCAATATCTAATTGCCAAGGCTCAAAATCAAAAATCATGGTCATCACACTCCTTTTTAAAATTCTTGTTTGTTGATTTGTTCATAATCATATTCTACCATACAGATTTTAAGAAATCTATTTATTTTCCCTTAATTTTAGGAATAGTGAGGGGCTGTTGTCTATTAAATTCTTGTGTGTTACTTTACCGCACATGAGCATTCGCGCCGGGGTTATCGTTGCCGTACCCCTCCATGAGGTTAATGCCGCCCCAAATGCCAAGTCCTGCGCCAAGCGCGATTACCAAAGTCTGCAATACGTCAACTGCGCTGTTGAAAAAATCCATATAAACCTCGCTTTCTGCCGCTAAAACGGCTCAAAAAATGTTGTTGGAAATAAAAATGCCGCCGTTATTCCTCGGCGGCTGCGTCCTCGTCGGACAAATCTATTTCGTATATGTCAAAGGGTTCGTCGGGCTTTACGATTGCCGGACGGGTGGACATATACCGTTCAACGTCAAAAGCGTTTTTCTTGTCGAAGTCGGAAAGGTATTTGTAGTTCGGGTGCTGCGTTATATCGTACTTATCGCTGAAAAAGGGGCGCACGCCGCGCAACTGCAAAATACATTTTCCTCCGTCCATAACTGCGATTTCGTCCTGTGTCATCAACTCTTTGCCACAATGTCAAGTGATGAATTCAAAAAAGACAAGCACTATCCAAAGAAAACCTTCTTTTATGGTATCTGCCTATTTTGTTTTCGATAGTTTTAGCTGTGATACATTTAATTTAGAGTGCAAAAAAGCAGGAGACCTTTTCGGATCTCCTGCTCAATAAAGCTATAAAGATTTAATTGTCGTTGGTCTTCCAGTTACACAAACTGGAAACTGTTAGCTAATCTGTGCCTTGATTTTTATCCCTATTCGTCCTAATTGATCTTGAACTACTTGCAAAAATTTCTGGCAGTTATCTGTTATATCATACTTGAAATGGATTTCTATCATAGCCATCTTAAAATCAGCATTGGGGTATATTTCATCGTACTGTTCGCTTTCGATAAAAGCCACATACGCATTGATTTTATCTTGTAAAATCTTCAAGTGTTCAAACTCATTGTCCCAATTCAAATGGTCGGTAATAAGGAGTACCAAACAAGCATTTTCTTTATCGTTTGCGATTGCATCAATCTGACTTGCGTTATCAACAGCCATAATATTTCTCCTTCTCAGTTCTTTATAACCATAACTCTTTCTCCCAATACATCTGTGACATTTTCTGTAACACAACTTCTAATTTTTGTTTTTTACTTAACTTTAGTGTAGCTCTCCATACTAAAAGTTTCTAAATCAAACACTACCGCAACAACATTGTCCTCATTTTCTTCAATAAGCCATAAGCGAGTCCATAAGGTTTGGTCGTTCATATTGGTAGCAGTTTTATCCTCACCATCGGTAATGATTTTTTCGGGATCTAATTTTGTTACAAAAATGTTTTCGGGTTTAAGACCTGGCAGGCTGCTTTGAAGTTCCTCCTCTGTTAGTCCTGCTATTTCCATTGCTTCAGCACCGTTATAATACTCAACATCTCCGTACCAGTAGTTATCGTTAACATTCTCGATGGATTTTAACCACATAAACTTATCGTCAACGAATTTATAACCAGCACCAGAGCCGGTATCTATTTCCCATGTTCCTTGTATCAGTGCATTATCATCGTTATTATCTTTGCTGTCAGTAGTACCGGCGCAAGCGGTAAGCCCCAATAGTGTAAAACAGATCATCAGAATAGCTGCTGCAATTCTGAAAAACCCACTTTTGCGGTATTTAATCATATTTATATCATAGTTCATAGGTAACCTCCAAGTTATATCCTCTTTATTTTCGTAAGCCTTTCTCCATTGAAAAATGAAGAAAATCTTTTATTCCCGTTCCCGTCTACTCCGTTTTTTCTTTCGGGGATCTGGCAGCGGAGAAAAGGTCTGAATATAGTCCTGCCGAATCTCTGTCACATCCTGAGAAAGAAAAGCAGCGACACGATCTTGTTCGGAAGTTTGCTCTGGGAAAAAGGACGCAAATTTCTGTGCCAGCTGTTCTTCTTTTTCATCCAGTTTAAGAGTGCCTTCGTATCCAATCAATTCTTTCAGCACAACAGTAAACTCCTTGTACCGGTCCCCTCGAATATCCAGATTGACTTTCGCTTTGGCCGTCATGCCGTTAAGGTAAAGTACCTTCAAGGACGCATCGTTTCCTGACCGATTCATTGTGACCCACAAAGCCAGCTTTTTTGAGAGCAGCTTCCCGCCAATCAGCATCCAGTTCTGGCTTCGGTAAATTTCCAGATACTTTTTCATGCCCTCATCTTCAAATTCTATTGGTTCAAAGTGTTCCCCATCCAACAGCTGCTCCAACTGTTTTTTACTGAGAATCTGATTCAGTACCGGTATGTTCCGGTAAGGCGCGCAGATATAGCGCCTCATTTTCTGAAACAGTGCCACAACCAGAACTGCTGTACCAAGTAAAAACAGGAAAAGCTCTCCGTCCATTTCGATTTTTCCGATTGCCGTTACCCAGATTCCACGCAGAACCAGCACGACGCCAAAGCCCCACAGTCCGAAAATCAGCAGCTTTTTCAGCGGATGAAAATGAATCCACTCAATGATCTGTACCTGTTGTTTGCCACTCATAGGTTTGTCACGCAAAAGTAGATGGGTGATCCATTTTCTTAGAATCAGTGGAATCCATGCAGTCGCACACATGAAGATTGCAACACTGGCATAAATGCCAATCCCAAGCCAGCCATTATCCAGAAAAGCTTCCAGAAGCAGAAGGAGGATAATCGGAAAAATCATAGTGAAAAACAAGGGTAAAAATGACTCCTTGCGTATCCTCTTGAGATTTAAGTCATTAAGCGCAGAGTTGATACATATACCAAGAATCATGGCTGCTGTCATACCACCTGCCACCCATTTTTTACGCTCTCCGTATCGCATGATATGTACAGTTTCGTGCATATAAGGAAGTTTTCCTGTAATACCTACATAAAAATAGAATCCCAAATAAGTCAGAGCCAAAAGTGCCCCTACCAGCTTCAAAATTGTTTTTCCTGAAAGTTTTCGTTTCTCCATCTTCGTCGTTTTCCTATAAAATCACTGTTCCTGTGTCAATTTATCCTTCTGTATCCCAAACAAAGCTATCTACCATGTCTCTGGCGGCCTGTTCAGTGGTTTCTGATCCGCTGAAATTTGTAAGCTGGATCAGGCAGAACCCGTAATCCTTTACAATATAGTATTGCGTAGTGACAATATCGCCCTCGTCGATAGTAAAGATATACAGCAGGTCTCCCTGCTCGGTATAGGTTCCATCCCCGTTCAGTTGTGCTTCAATACCATCCAGCTGCATCAAAATCTGTTGGACGATCGCATCCCGGAACTGCTCATGCTCATCCAGACTATATTTGTTCTTTCCTACATGGACGGATATGTTGTCCGGCTTTTCATCATTTTCGTGACCTTCCTCTATGTAGAAAATCTGCGAATCAGTAGAATGCTTCTCAGATTTCTCCCATCCCTCCGGGACGGTATAACTTCCGGGAATCGCATGATCTTCAGATGATATTTCGGTTTCGGAAGAAGAAGGTTTCTGCTGATCCGCCACAGATTCATCAGAGGGAGATTGTGGCGATGAAGCCCCATTTTTGCCGCATCCAGCAAGGAGCAACACCATAGTTAATAACACAATTAAGATTTTTTTCATGCTCTGATTCCTCTCACTTTATAATACTGGTTATCCGAGATTGGAAACAATCTGGCAGAACATCTCAACATTTTCTTTCTGCCCCTGAATATCAGATCCAATCGCATTGTTCATCAAAGAAATTTTCATTTTTTCTTTTCCCAAATGCAGCATTACGACTTTTCTTCCGGGCAGCAGCCCACCCTTGACTTCTGCCTTTGTTATGCTGCTTAGAGGCAGAGAAAGCCGGTTTTCAATTTTTGAGACATTGACGGAATTTACAATGACCATATTCAGGTGTTGCTCGGTAACTCCCAGATAGCAGTAAGCATTGCTCAGTGCGCCCAATGCAGCGGCAGCGCCCCCCGTCAGTGTAGAAAGTCCTCCAATCAGTGCATAGGTATCAGCCCCGGCCATGATGACCGCCCATAACTTGCACTGATAGGCTTCGTTTTCGTTCAAAATGGCTTCCAGCATTTCATTTTTATCTTTTTCATTCATTGTAAGCATAATTGTTCCTCCTAATTATTGTTTTAAGTTGAGAACGCCGGATGCAATCCTTTGATATATGCACCCGGCGTTCTTCAAAAGCATTAGTCTACTTTCAAATTTTCGTCCAGGATCACCAGTTCGCCGTTGCGTTCAATGATACCAGGCTGAACCACAACGATTTTCAGACCTTCCTGCAATTCCAGACACTGTGAAGCATAACCCCAAACCTTGACCTAATCGCCTTCCTCAAGCTCAATGGCAGTGCTTACAGTACCATCTTCATTCAAAAGCTGGTTAGAAATACAGTAGAGCTGGCCGGTTGTATCCTCTGCGATGTAGAGAGACACATCCGTAGCGAGTGGCGTTCCGGCAATAGATTTATATTCACCGACTTCTTCGCCCCAAATAGTACCTTCACTGTAAAATCCAACGACCATATTTTCTTCATATCCCTCGATGATCGCATTGAAATCCTGAGCATACGGCTCCATCTCAGCTTTTGTCGTATCCTTGTAAGCGGCAATCTTTTCATTAGAGGCCTGTTCTTTTACTTCTTGCGGCTGATAATCCTTGTATTCAAAAACATTGTCCGAAGCAAGCGTGATTGCTGTGTAGTCATCATCCAGAATGACTTTATAAACAGCAATTTCATCATCATCAACAGTACGATTGATGTCGATATTTCCTGCGAAATTCAGTTCATATCCGTCTACACCTTCCAGCGCCTTTTGTAAAGCTGCGTTGGACATAGCACAGTTGATCCCATTGAGCGTTACAAAGAAATCAGGATTTGGTTGATCCTTATCGGCAGAGTATTCCAGTTCTACCACCGTTCCGCCCTCAGCAGGCTTGCATGGCTCTGTCCCGGCATTTACGATTGCAACATCCATTTCCTGATCGTCTTTGGAAAATTCCCCATAAATACGCTCGCCGGGTTGCAGAGAAACCTCTGCCGCATCATATTCTTCCGTTTCCAAACTCCATCCGGCTTGTATCAGCTGGGAAGTTTCCAAAGGAAGCGTGTAGTAAGTACCATCCAGTACGAACTCAGGTGTCCCGTCATTTTTCAGCTGAGACAGAATGGCCTCATCCGTACAGCCTTTATCGCTGCCCGCAGCTACCGGAGCTGATGTCTGAGGTTTTGAGCCGCATCCGGCCAGCATACTGCATACCAGCACACATCCTATTAGTAAAGCAATCCATTGTTTTTTCATAAGCGTAAATCCTTTCTGCGATTCTATCAATTTTGTTTTATGTATGAACAACTCATATCCTATATAAAGGTGGATTATGCTCCAATCAGCGTCATGACCACATAGAGTACAATCAGCAGGAGCGCAAGACACATTGCACAGAAAACGGCAATCGTCGTTTTGACCCTGTGCCGTTCCTTTAATGTCAGAACCATCATTGCAAGTACATCAAAGGAAAAGAAGAACTGGCAGATTCCAGCTAAAACCGCCAACCATTTCGGATGTATGCCGTCTTTGCATGACTTTATCAGATAAGCGATAGCATAGGGAGCTGCCCCTAATAGAATCCCGTATCCAAAAATCAAAAAAACAATGGTTACCAGTCCAAACAACGCCATCAGCGGCAATGGGAAGAATGCCATCAGCGTTACATATACGGTGATGCTCCCTCCGATCAGGTAGAACGGGATCAGTCCATACTTGATGATCAAAGTGCAGTTCAGCAATGTCTTTCTCGACCACTTTCTTCCTACGGTCAGCACAACAATCAAATTGACGATTCCCATGATAAAGGGCAGAAGGATGGATAATATCTGCAATTTGATCGCATTGTCAAAACAGCCTGCCAAAAGGAAGAATGTATAAGACACAATTACATAGAGTACCGGGAGGATATAAGTCATTTAACAACCTCCTTTCTGCGCCGGATCAACCAGAGAATCAGCCAGATCAAGCAGACTGGGAATGAGAACAAGCCCAAAATAAAAAGTCCGGCTCCAACCGATCCGAGTATTGAGTCCCCGGTGGCTATATTGCTGATGATTCCGAACAGTGCCAGACCAACACTGAAAGAGAGCCAGCAAAAGAAAGCATATTTACTCTCTTTGGCGCTTGCGGGTACTCTTGATTCTCCCTTTTTGTTTCCAAGCTGGGTTTTTAGCTGTTCGCTTAGAAGTCGTTCCTGTTCCTCTAATTTGGTGTCTCCGATCGCCCTTGCGTAATCTCCCCGAAGCAGGTGATACCCTATTTTATCCTGCGTATTTTTTGCTCGATGCAAAAACTGCTCCAAAGTTTCTTCTGCTTCTGTCCAGCGCTGTTGTTCCAGCAGAGCGGAGAACCAGTTCGCTGTAATGATATTTTTGGAATGTTTGCTGAATGCCCAGGGACGCCAGCGATCCAATCCCTGTTTCAAATTCTCAAGATTATGGTCGCTTTGATACGCCACCACATAGGGGTTAAGTTTCTTTGCCAGCCAGTGTTCATATTTGCAATATGCGAAAAAGCATAGAGCAAGCAGCGCAAGAAACACTACAACAGCAATCCACATAGTCTCGTAAGAAAAAAAGTGATCATAAATCAGGCACGCAGCTCCAGAGAGAGCCGCAATGCTGAAAATTGGCCATGGATTTCTCATAATAGCAATATCTCCAATCATCTGTTTGAATAAAGATTCCGATATGGTTAAATTGTCATATCTATATGCAAACATTATAGCATTTGCATCATCTTTCGTCATCATTTTTCTAGATAAGGTACAATAATTTTCGCAAATTGAAAAGCAAACAAAAGAAGACATGGTTTGCAGCCCTCTGGTAGAATGAAGTCGCGACACACCATTCTGAAAGGAGCGAGCAAACCATGCCTGAAAAGATTGTACAGCTGAATGAGGAAGTAATCAAGGGGCAGCTCAAGGAACTTGTGCGTGGCAGCGTAGAGGAGACACTCAACAAGCTGCTGGAGGCCGAGGCAGAGAAGCTGACCCAGGCTGCCCGGTACGAGCGTAATGAGCAGCGCCAGGGGTACCGGAGCGGCCACTACAACCGGAATCTCACCACTACATCCGGGGACGTTACCCTGAAGGTGCCCAAGCTCAAGGGGATCTCCTTTGAGACCGCCATCATTGAGCGGTATCGCCGCCGGGAGAGCAGTGTAGAAGAAGCTCTCATTGAGATGTACCTGGCAGGCGTATCCGTCCGACGTGTGGAGGATATTACTGAGGCTCTGTGGGGCAGCAAGGTGTCTCCGGCCACCATCAGTGAGCTGAACAAGAAAGCGTATGTCCACATTGAAGACTGGCGGAACCGCCCTCTGCAAGGCGGGCGCTATCCGTATGTCTATGTGGTGGATGGGATCTACCTGCGCCGAAATTGGGGCGGAGAGTTTGAAAAATGTGGCCATTCTTGGTGGCGATTGCAGTGAATGAGGACGGATACCGTGAGGTTCTTGGTGCCGCCGAGGGGATGAAAGAGGACAAGTCCAGCTGGGTCAGCTTCTTCCAGTGGCTGCGCGGCCGCGGCCTGGACGGGGTTAAACTGGTGGTTGGAGACAAATGCCTTGGTATGCTGGAAGCTGTGGGAGAAGTATTCCCAGAGGCCAAGTACCAGCGGTGTACTGTGCACTTCTACCGCAATGTGTTCTCCGTAACGCCTCGCTCCAAGGTGAAGCTGGTGGCAAAGATGCTCAAAGCGATCCATGCTCAGGAGAGCAAGAAAGCTGCCCGGGAGAAAGCCAAAGCCGTGGTGGAGCAACTGCGCTCTATGAAGTTGAAAGAGGCCGCCAAGAAGGTGGAGGATGGCATTGAGGAAACGCTGACTTACTGCGATTTTTCCCAGCGAACACTGGACTCGCATCCGTACCAATAACGTCATTGAACGGCTCAACCGGGAGATCCGCCGCCGCACTCGTGTAGTGGGCAGTTTCCCAGACGGCAACTCCGCCCTCATGCTGGTCTGCGCCCGGCTGCGCCATGTGGGCCGGCACCCAGTGGGGCAACAAGAAGTACATGAACATGAAGCACCTGGAGGCTGCCCTTGAGGACGCCTCCATTGCTGGCTGACTTCTCTCATGCCAGGGCCTGCAAACCATTTTGCGAAAATTCCTTGACACTACCTTTTTCTACTGTTTGGACTGGGAATTTAATGGTAAACAAATTGTGAATATATCTATTGCAATTTTACAAAAAGAAAAGCCTCATCCCTCGCTGATTGAGAGATGAGGCGAAATGATTATGCTGTAATCTCCGGGATTTCTCCGACAAAGTTATAAACGATTCTGACTTCCTGCACTTTCTGTCCGTCAATCTTCTTGACTTCGCCCACCAAAATTTTGCTGATGAGCCGGTTCAGCACCGCTTCATCCAGTTCTTCAATGGCTGCATAGCGCCGGATTTCTTTGATGAAGGTGCGGACTTCATTTTCCTGTTCGTCAGAGTGGCGCATCATCAACAGTAGGTCTTGCAGGCGCTTCTGGTTGGCTTCCTGCTCTTGTTCCAGTGTTGCTGTCAGCTTCATAAAACGCTGCTCAGTCAGGATTCCTTTTGCCTTATCGGTATATAGGCTCAGGAACATCTCATCAATTTCACGATTCCTGCTTTCCAGTCGTTGACATTCCTTCTGTGTCTGGGAGGCATCCAGAAGATACCGGCGCTCCATCCGGCTGCTCAACCGCTGATAAAAAGCATCGGCATCTTTGAGCGCAGTCTTTGCCAGTTCCTGAATATCTTTCAGCACAAGGTTGTATAAATCTCTGGCTTCGATCTTGTGGCTGGTACAGGCGTTCTTGCCCAGCCTGTTGTAGGTTTGGCAGATATAATACGCCTTATCAATCGGTTCCCGCTGTTCGCCGGTAAAAACGGTTCTTTCCGGTTCTGCCAACCTTTTCATACCGCACCTGCATGGACTTTCCGCAAGTCGCACAATAAATGATACCGTGGAACAGGTTATAAAAGGGGCAGGAGTTGCCCTTCATAATGGTTGGTCTGCGGTCAATGGTTTCCTGCACCTGCTCCCATTCTTCCGGGGAGATGATTGCTTCATGGCAATCCTCGATAATTTCCCAGTCCTCACGAGGGATAATGTCATAGGTGTTGGAGCGAATCCCTTTCTGATGTGTCCGGCAGACCAGATGTGCGCCCTTATAAAAGGGATTCCGCAGGATATGGCTGATTCTTGCACTTCCCCATGAATAGTAATTTACATCACATTCTGTGTTGCTTTTTACTCTGGTGATCGGGACTTTATCATCCATGAGCTGCTTTGCAATCCGCATACATCCCCAGCCATCCAGCGCCATATCATAGATTTTTCGGATTACCGGTGCTGTCTCAGGGTCACGGATCAAATGTCCCTTATCCTCCGGGTCACGCATCAAACCGAGGGGCGGCTGCCCACCACAAAACTTCCCCTGCCGGGAACGGGTCATACGCCCTGCCAGCACCTTTTTAGAAATATCCCGGCTGTACATATCGTTCAGGATATTCTTAAACGGCGTAATGTCCATTTCCTGACGGGTCAGGCTGTCCACTCCGTCTGTAATGGCAATATAGCGTACATTGTGTTTTGGGAAAAAGATTTCGATATAGCTGCCAGCTTCGATATAATTCCTGCCCAGTCTGGACAGGTCTTTGGTGATAACGCAGCCGATCTTTCCCGCCTCAATATCGGCAATCATGCGCTGAAAAGAAGGGCGGTTGAAATTGCGGCCCTGTATAACCGTCATCCACATAATACTCATACTGGAACATTCCGTTTTTTTCGGCAAAGTCCCGGAGCATAAGTTTCTGGTTGCTGATGCTCATGCTCTCATTATCGCCGCCATCCTCCAGAGAGATACGGCAATAAAGGGCTGTGATTTTCTGATTAACTTGTTTTTTCCTGCTCATAGTGTTCTCCTTCTATGAACAGGGACACGATACCATTATAATACCATGTCCCTGTCCATGATTCAACTGCTTTACGCCGCTTTCTGTGCCATTTCCCGATGCTCCAACCATTCCTCGAAGTGTTCGCAGGTCTGACGCTCGATCAGCTGCTCAAAGGCTTCCCGCATGGTTTTGTCCCCAGAAAACTCACGAACCACTACAAACTGGACTTTTTTATTCTGCTTCTTGTTTTTCTCCATAGGCTACCTCCATAGAATAGGGGATCAGACGGTGGCTGCGGCAACGAAGTCCGGCAACGGACATCAAAAAACCTGTAAACTATCGTCTGACCCTGATTTCTTACTTTTCAAATTTTTTTATAAAATCTCGTTGCTTTCGTTGCCGAAAACATAGATAGATCATAAAAAGCCTTTACTTGCGGGCTTTTTCTATATCAAAACCATAAATTTTATCAGCAACGAACCCGGCAACCAACCGGCAACCATCCCGGCAACAGACCGTCCTTGTCAGGCGATCCACTCCTGCGGAAGTTCCAGCTGACGGCATTCTTCTTCACTCAGTTCTACAAATCCACCTTCGTTGCTGGGTAGTTCGTTGCCGGAAGTGTCCCGTTCCCAGCCCTTTTGTCTGCCATATCCGGCAAACATCCGGGGATTGGAAAAAGGCTTCCAACCGGTCACGACCGTGTTCATGATCTCATTGATATTGTGGAGCTGCCACCGCTTCGGCTCATCAAAGGTATGTCCCAGAGCCTCCTTGAACAGCTGTTTTGAGCAGACCATGTTTCCGGTGTAGTGTTCCAGAAATCCCTGTATCTGTCCGGCTTCGGTGTCCTCCGGCATGAAGTCTTTCTGTACCTCCACCAGTTGACGCTGGATGGACTTGCTGAATTTCATGGAATATTTGCCGCTGTGGTAAATGCTCATAGCTTCTGCCCATACCTGCAACAGATACGCTCTGGAAGCGTCCTCGTCCTCCAAAATGTGAACCTCTGCATTCTCCGGGTAAATCATGATTGGGAGAAAGCGCCGGTTCCCGGCTCGATCCAGCGGCAGAAAGTCCAGCGTATTCGAGGAACCACCGAACACACACTGCCGAAGCCGGTCTTTAGGCTGAGATTCATAAGGTGTCCGGTAGGTTTCCTTCTGTCGGCTAATAAAGGAACGGATTTCTTCAATGCTCTTTGCGCTGCTGGTGGCAAGCATCTCTGACATCTCAATGATCCAGTGCCCTTGCAGCTTTTGGAATACCCGGTCGTCATCCAACTTTTTCAGGTCATCAGAGAACCATTCGTCCCGGATCGCCAGCAGTCGGAAGAAGGTGGACTTCCCGGCACCCTGACCGCCCACCAAACAAAGCATTTCCTCATATTTGGAACCGGGACGGAATACCCGGCGTATAGCACCCAGCAGGAAATGTTTCAGCATTTCTTCCACATAGTCACTTTCATCAGCACCAAGAAAATGGTGCAGACAGGATCGGATGCGTGGTGTACCGTCCCAGACAAGGCTGTTCAGTACATCCTGAATTGGATGGTAACAATTTTCGTTTGCTACGATAGAAAGGGCAGCCGTGATCTTTTTCTCACTGGTCAGCTCATAGTTTCTCTCAAAATAGAGGAGAAGATATTTCACATCAGTATCCGTCAGAGCGCTGGTATTCCTGCGCCAGCCCAAGTCCTGTACAATGTCTACCCGGTCTGTCAGGAGATTAAGCCGGATGGCATCCCGCAGGAGTGGATCGCAGCAGAAACACAATCCGGCAGTTGTCGATGGTGTTGGCTGTTTTTCCCTTGTCGGTAACAGAAAGGCTCTGCCGCACCTCATCAACGCTCTGTTCCGGCGCTATGGCTTCGGCTGCGCTCATCACAGCCTGCTGGGTGGCTGGCGATAAACTCTGATATTCGCTGTTCAATTTTCCTCACCTCTTTTCCATACTCAGCAACTACAAAAGCTCGTTCTTCTATGCTGTCAGACAGAAGAAGATCCAACAGATATTCGATATATGGCTGCCTGTGCAGAGCCTCCACAAACAAAGGATTCCAGTCATCCTCCGGTTGTTTGGGCGCGCATATTCTTCTTTCCATCGTTCCAGCAAAACGCAGGTAGTCGCACAGCACCCGAAAACATTTCTGCTCTGCCTGCCGGTATCGCATTTCCTCGCTGATTTTTCTTTTGATTACTCTCTTTTGTGGCGCGATCGTGGCCTTTTGCGGTCAAAGCTGATTGAGAAGTCCTCTGCCAGCTTTAAGGCAGCTTCTTTACTGCTTAGTCCAAAAAGACGGGAAGTGAAATCAATCACATCTCCATCTGCCTGACAGGCAAAACAAACTGGAACCGTCTGTCCACCTTCATGCTGGGATGCCTGTCATCGTGAAACGGGCAACAAGCCATCCCGTTGCGTCCTACTGAAATTCCATAAACCAAAGCAGCCTGCCTTGTGGTAACAGACTGTTTTACTGCTTCAAAATACATTCGTTTCTTTCCACCTCCAAACAATGCAAAAGGCATCCGGTTTCCATAGAAAATCAGATGCCTCACAATTCCATATCCTGTTTTCTTGTTGGAGCAATCCGTCCTTCACGCTCCCAGCGCTCCCGGTTCTCCCGATCAGCGTCCAGTTTGCCTTGTGCCAGCTTCTCCTTAATGGATTTTCTGGCTTTATTTTTGATCTGCTCTTTGCCAGCCTGTTTGACCTCCGGTTTTAACAGCACCGCCTGTACCTTTTTGAGAACTTTTTCAGCAGACTGCTGTAATTTTTCTCGCACCCTACTCAGCAGAGTGTTCGCTATCTTCACAACTTCTGCGGGCGAATTTTTGGCATTGGGCGATACCACGCTCTTTCGANNTTTTTCAATTACTTCCATATCTTCAAGCTGGGTTTGTTCCCGAACCTTGTCGGTCACAACCTCCACCGCCTTGTCATAGGCTGCACCAGAACACATCTTCCAGTAAGGTTTCTACATCCTCAATTTTTAGCGTCAGTTCCTCCAGCTTTTGCTCCTGTGTCGCCAGCTGCTCCTTCTGCTTCATCAGGATATAACTCCTGGCTTTTCCAAATAGTCACAGACCCACCATAGGACGGCTCCTGTTCCAGATGCAGCCCATGCCGTTNGNCAATGTCAAATAAGATTGTCCGACAGACTGCATCAAAAGTCTGTTTCCGGTTATTGTGCTTTCCTTTTGGCTGTTCCGGTTTAGGGAGAGGGATACCCAGTTCCTCCAACGCCCTTTTCCTGCTGGCGGGCACAGCTCTCCATACCGATTTTCACCAGTCAAATACATGGCGCTCATGGATGTGCGGAGTCCCTTCATCCAGATGGAGCGCCCAGTCTAAAATGTGGATATGAGAACCGAAACGGTTTTTCAAATTCCTCATAAAATTCACTGACAATGAGCGCTAAAGTCTCCGGCGGAACGGATTCTTCCATAGTGCCGATCTGGTAGATGCTATTCTTCTGGACAGGTCTTGTTATTTTTCAAAAGATCATCCACAGTGCGATTGCGCTCAATTGTGCCGGGTTTTCTCGTTCCGGGCGTTCTGAGCATTGACATGGTCCGGCATAATGCTCGTAGTAATACATCCGTTCAATTTCCTCAAAGCTGAAATCCGGCTGCTCTGGGTTTTCCCGAAAGTCGTGGGTGGTAAAGCCCCGGTAACAGTCCCAGTACACATTTTGTCTGGCACGCTCAGCGTCAATGTGTTCGCTGTTTTCTACATCGAACCGACGGTCATTGTGCCGGGGATTGTAAGTGCCATGCTTCCCAGATCGTCCATTGTGTCTTGTTAATTTCAAACATTTTTCCTCCTTCCTGCAAAGATGTTCCGGGCTGGGGAGGGCGGCAAAGCCGCCAGACCTGCGAAGTTTTGCGTCAGGTAATACCCAGTACAAGTTGACGCAGGCATCAACTTTCCCTGGGCAAGGCGTTTCACCCTTGACCCGATGAGGCTGGCTGCCCTCAACCCGCCAATGGGCGTTGCCCCTTGACCCCAGCAGTGCGCTGCCGCCCCTGCACCCCGGCACAAAGGGCTGGCTGCCCTCTGTACTCCCGCACCGGCGAAGCTGGCCTTCACCGCAGAAGCGGTTTTTGCCAGTTTCACCGGCTCCGTATCCGCACATTTGCGCCCATAGGCGAGAAGTGGATACAGAATACGCCTGCGGAAATTGCCGATCAAAACAACGGGTGCAGACCCGATATTTTTTCGTAAATCGCCCTCATTTTAAGCGATTTTTTCTTCTGTCTGTATGACCTGAAAGCCATGCTCTTTTGCGTACTCCCTTGCAGCTGCCAGCCGTTCTTCGCTGTACGGCGGCACCAGCCGGATCGAAAGTCGGGACTTGTCCAGTACATAGGTCACGCTACCTTCCGGCGTACTGCGTTCCAAGCGGCACAGCAGAGGGTACTTCCGGCTGAAATCCTCCAGTCTGCGTTTCAAGCTGGCATTGAAGGTGTAGATACTGGCAATCGTCTCGCCCTCATTCCAGTTGATGATGGTTTCTTTTTCATATTTAGACAGCTTCCTCATACAGTTCCTCCTCATAATCGGTGTTTGCTTTCAGCGCACGCAGACTGCGTCTAATCCGGCGGTATTCGTCCATCTCCATACGCAGATGATGGTAAAAGGCTTCGTACCACCTTTCCTCTGTCTCTGTCTCAATTTTACGAGCAAGATGAAGCATCTGGCTTTTCGCCTCCGGGTCAACAGTCAATGCTGTCAGCCATTTCAGCCTTGTCACTGTGTTGTGATGGCTGGGGCAGGCGTAAGCGTAAAGAATTTTCTTTTCCTTCATATTCAGTTTCATAATGATCTACCTCCATTCATTTGATGCGGTATGTTCCGCATCGTTTATTTTTCTGTCTGCCGGTCTGTCTGCAAAATATTCCTGCCCGGATTCTCTCCCAGCGTATTGTCCTCTTTGGTGCGCTCTTATCGTGGCGTCACTTCCCCGGAGGTCATCCTCCTTGCAGCCGGTCATTCATTTTTCAAGGTTCTATGTCTCCTGACAAGAACCAGTTTACCGAAAAAAGAGGGCTGCTCCCGTATGTCCAAGACGCAGGAAAAACACATGAAAACCGCATATTTCCACGCTCTCGGAAATGTGCTATAATGAAAAACAAAAACCGTTGGCAAGGAGGTGCTTTGATGTACACAAAACTGTCAATCCCGGAACGGCTCAAAGACCTGCGAGTGGTGGATAAGCACCTGACGCTGGAACAGCTGGCAGAACAGACCGGCCTGTCTAAGTCGGCACTGGGGAAATATGAGAGCGATGACTACAAAGACATCAGCCCATTTGCGATTGCGACACTGGCAAAGTTTTACGGAGTGTCCACTGATTATCTGATGGGCGTGTCAGAAAATAAAAATCACCCAAACACGGAGCTTCAAGCTCTGCATCTGAGTGACGCTATGGTGGAACTTTTGAGCAGCGGAAAGATCAACAACCGCCTGCTTTGTGAACTGGCGACTCATCCAAATTTTTTGCGGCTGATGGTTGATATGGAAATCTTTATTGACCAGATCGCTGATATGCGAGTGAACCAGATGAATCTGATTCTGGAAGCTACCCGGCAGACCATTCTTAAAGAACACGCACCCGGAGAAAATGATCTGTATATGCGGACGCTGGAATTGGGTCAGGTACAGGAGAACGATTTTTACAGTCATATCCTTCATGATGATCTGGACAGCATTGTCCGGGATATACGGGAAGCTCATTTGAAAGACAAGACCACAGCTGACCCACAGCCAACACTGGATGAGGTCAAAGAGAATTTTGAACAGGCCATACAGATGGGAAACGACACAGAAGCTATGATCCATGAGTTCTGTGATAAAATGCAGATTCCTTTTGAAAAAATTTCATCCGAGGACTTTTCGGCTTTTCTGCGGATACTGAGCCTGTCCAAACTGCTTAAAAACCCAAACAATATGCGGGGCAAAGCCAAGCCACAGCCGTATTATATGCCAAAAAAGAAAAAACGCAGGTAGCAAAAAGGCCATCCACTATAAAAGTGAATGGCCTCAGTTTTTCCACCTTCTCAGACGAAAATCATCTCAGACCGAATGACTTCCTCTGCCCGGTGGTGTATGCTGTTCATGTGACCGACCCATGCAAGCTGGTCTTTTGCTTTCAATTCCTCCGTGACTCCCTCTGTTTCTTTTATCTGGGCAATGGTACAATCCAGACGGTTCTGTGCCTGCTCATCCAGATCGGCAAGATATGTCCACAGCTTTCCAGACAGAAGTAATTCATTGTACCGGTCGGAACAATACTCTTGCAGATATTCCCTGTGCATCCGTCCCCATCGTCCGATGGGGCGGCTTTCCTCCGGCAGCCGTAAGTCTGGAATATAGTAGTCTCCGACCAGAACATAGTCCAGACCGTTACTGTCATCATGGATATGCTTTTTCAATTTTTCCATAGCGACCTCCTGTTTTCGTTTTCTCCGAATCCAGTTGATCGTGTCCCTGTTCATCTGTTATTCAAGGCAACTGAACTCGTCACCATGAATTATGGCATATCCTTTCCCAATTTCTGATAATTGAGGCCATGAGAAACCTGCGTGCCGCGATTTTCGGAAGTGTTGAAACTGTCGATTGTTTCACGTCCCAAGTTCTCCGAAATATCCTTTGCATTTTTCCCGCGCCCTCCCAAAAACAAGGTGCTGTCGGCATTGTCAAGTATGATTTCTGCCGCGTCCTTGTAAATGGCTTTTAGCTGGCTCTGCGATTGCAGAATGATAGAAGCCGAGATTTCCCGGCTGCGGATTGTGGCAATCAATTTTTCAAACTGCGGGATTTGTCCAATGTTTGCAAACTCGTCTAACAGGCAGCGAACATGAACCGGCAGCTTGCCGCCGTATTCGTCGTCGGCCTTGTCGCACAAGAGATTAAATAACTGCGATTGCAGCATAGCGATAACAAAATTAAACGTGCTGTCCGTATCGCTCATAATCAAAAACAAAGCTGTTTTTCTGTCGCCTAACGTGTCAAGTTCTAATTCGTCGTAGGACATAAGATCGCGCAATTCCTTTATATCAAAAGGAGCGAGCCTCGCACCGCAAGAAATGAGGATTGATTTTGCGGTTTTGCCAGAGACAAATTGTCAAGGACTTTTTAATCAAATTCACAAAAAAGGTGCCAGAAGCACCGTATGGCTCCTGACACCTCGTTTGATAGATTACATTTTTCCGTTCAGCAGGTCTTTGCAGAGATACGCATAGTCTGGCAGCTGGTTGATATATGGCTCCCAGCGCCGCTTAATCTCGGCCAGTTCCAGCGGGTCGGCTTCTTCTATCGCGTGGTCGTTGCCTGTCATATACAGAACATCCATCGCAACATCATCCAGGCACTCATGACAGAGATCGGCGGCAGACTCTATCCTCCTTCCGGTATCAACATAAAGCGGGTTTAGGCCAATCGCCAGCCAGACAAAGCCTACTTTATCAGACCATAGCAGTTCAAAATTAGTGCTTTGTTGAAGATGCTCGGCAAACACCTTTCGTACCCGTTCAATCTCAGTTTTCTCTTTTTCTGTGTACAGCATTTTCATGTCCTCCTTGGCTAAAAGTTTTGGTGTGTACCATCATCAGTTTAACACAAGGCGGCTGGCTTTATCAGCCGGTCACATCTGCTGTATCTCGTTTTTGAGCATACGCTTGATTTTGTCGCTCATGGTTTCGGTGCTGGTCTGGCTGAAATGGACGCGCACCTTGTAAGTGGTCTTGCCGATTTTCTTTACCAGCGCGGGGGCGTCCTCCGGCGCTCTGGTAGTGGTGGTGTCTGCGGTCTGCATGGTACGGGTTTCTTCGCTCATGGCGCTCCTTTCTCCGGGCGGGGCTGCGCCGTCCGGCAAAACAATTATTCGCTCTTACGGTTCACAATGTCTTTCGCCGCCTGTTTGGTGGCCCCGGCGTTTTCCTCCCGGAAGTTCTTCCCGGCAAAGAGGATCGGGGCGCACCGTTCCAGGATACGGTCATAGATGCGGGCGTGGGCCAGGTCGGGCGGGTTCTTGAGTTCAGCCAGCTTCAGGTTGGTGGTGATAATCATGGGCCTGCGGCTGCGGTAGCGGCTGTCAATGACGAAGAACATCTGCTCCATCGCATAGTCGGTACTGCGCTCCACCCCCAGATCGTCAATGATAAGCAGGTCGTACTCGTCAAAGCTGGCGATAAAGTCGGCCCTGTCCTCGGAGAACATCCCCGTCAGGCGGTTCAGGATGGTGGGAAAGTTCGTCATCAGCACCGGCACATCCCGGTCAAGCAGGGCGTTGGCGATGCAACCGGCGAAAAAGGACTTGCCGGTTCCCACATCCCCGAACAGCAGCAGACCGGTGTTGTTCTTATAAGCCTCCTTCCAGTTCTCCACATAGGCGCGGGCCTTGTCCATCAGGGGATTTTGGCCGTTGTCGTTGGCAAAGGTGTAGTCGTACAGATAGCGGTCTTGCAGGCCCTGGGCCTTCCGGCACTTGATACGCTCCATGCGGCGCTGCCGTTCCTCGGCGGCCTTGCGCTGTTCCTCGGCCTCCCGCTGGCACTGGCAGATACAGCGGGGCATGAAGTAGCCCGGTTTCCCAAAGCATGGCACAACAGTCTGCCTCTGGCCGCCGCACTTCTTACAGTGAATGAGGCCGTCTGCCGGGTCTATGTACTCGTCCCCGGCCAGTTCCACACCGGCGGCTGCCTTGTCGATCAGCGCCCGGATTTCTGCGGTAATCTCAATCATACGGTTTCATCCTCCTTTACGCTGTAATCCCGGTTGCGGGTGGGCGGGGCCGCCTTTTTCGCGTCCTCACCGGCCCAGCGCCGGATGGTGGCGGCATGGCTCTGATACCGCTTGCCGGTAGAGGCCATGTACTCGGACAGCTTTTCGATGTACTGGCCCCATACCGTGGGAAAGCTGGCCTGCAAGTCTGCCAGTTCCTCGTCGGTCAGGAAAACATTCTGGTAACGGCCATAGGCGCGGGCGGGGCGTCCCTTCTCTATCTCTCTCTTTATCTCTATCTCTTTCTCTAACTCTATCTCTATCTCTGGTGGACGAATGTCGGACAAATGTCCGCCGTTTGTCCGGGGCGCAGAAAGAGCCTTGTTTTGGAGCCTCGCCGCCCGCTTTCGCTCGGCCTCGGTGGAGGACTGGCCGATCAGCAGTTCGATATTGCTCATGTAAAAAGTGCCGCTGTCCAGCACTTCCACAAGGCCCAGCTTCAGGAAGATTTGCAAGGCCCTCTCCACAGTGCCAATCTGCTGGCGGGTGATGGTGGCGATCATCTGTGCCGTGTAGGGGATATTCTCGTCAAGCTGGAGCCGCCCGCCGTGTTTCAGCGATTTCAGATACAGCTTGAGCAGAATGTTGGAGTACAGCACACCGTCCTGCATACTTTCCAGCAGCACGATGGAGTCATCGTCAAAATAGTTTTCTTTGAGTTTCAGGTAGTAATATTTTCGATTGTCTGACATGGGTTCCTCCTTGGGGTTATTTCAGGGGTCTATACGCCTTTAGAGGGCCGTTTTGGGGGCCAGAGGATAAATCTATCAGGCCCCCAGCGACACCCTCAAAAAAAGCCTTGATTTACAAGGGGTTTTTGCCCTCTAATTGTCCACGCTGTACCCTCCTTCGGCGTTCGCACTCGGCCTTTTGCCGCCGGTGGACTTTCGGCGCACATTCCGGGCAGTATTTAGCCCGGTTGGAGCCGGGGGTGAACAGCGCCCCGCAGACGGCACACCGTTTGGCGTCCAAGTGGTGGAACAGGGCCGTTTCCAGTTCCCTGTCCAGCGGCAGCACCGCCGCCCGGAACCACCGGCACAACAGGGAGTAGGAAATGGACTGCACACAGACACATTCCTCCCCGTCGTCCAGCGCGATACAGTGGCCGCCGTCATAGTTGCAGCACTCATGTACCAGACGCCGCGCTCTGCGGTACTGGCGGTAGTCCATGACGGGGATGGGTTCAGGCTTGCTTTTCTTCATGCTGGCACTTCCCACACCCGCCGCAGTTGCCGCAGCCCTGGCAGGCATGGGCCTCCGGCTCCGGGCCGGTGGGCGCGTCTGCCGGTTCCGGCTGCAAGAGGGCAAGGGGCAGACGGATGTTTAAGTGGATAGTAACGGGTAAAATAATCTGCTTCATAGGATAATCTCCTTCCATGAGTGAATGTTGACAGTTCTGCGTAAAGGGTGTCACGAAACATGACACCCCCGTGAGGGGTCGGCAAAACGCCGTACCCTTTACCGTTCCGGCCCCCGGTCGCGGGGTTTGTCCTGTTCCTGCCGGGCCAGTTGGTCGGCGGCCTTGCGGAGCCGTTCCACGGCTTTCAGTTCCTCCCGCATGGCCTTCATGTCGATGCTGTCCACCTGCTTCTGGGCGGTTAGCAGGTCAATCTCGCGCCGCCACTCCTTCGGGGTGATTTCCTCGCCGCTGGCTTTCAGTTCTTTCAGATACCGGGCCGCCGCGTCATAGAGGATCAGTTCCCGGCTGTGGCGCTGCTCGAACAGTTCCCGCTTCTCCGGCTTTACCCTGGCAAGCTGCTTATGGACAGCCTTGTACTCGTTGTACTGCGCCCACATCTCCCCGCGCTCAGTGAGGACAGCGATCCGGCGTTCGGCCTTGACAATCCCTCGCCGCAGGTCATAGTAACGGGTGTTCATATCTGCGATTTTTTCATGGAGCTGCTGCATGGACTGGATGCCGTTTGCCTGCAAAAAGCTGAACAGGGCGGCGCTCTCCTGCAAAGCCCGGATTTTGCCGGTACGGGTGTCAGGCCGCTTGAGCTGCTGCTGGGCCTCCCACAAGTCCATCATGCTGGGCTGCTGGCCCTCCGGCTTCTCGGCCTCGGCCTTCGACCAGTTGTAAAGCCGGGTAATGCGGGCCTTGATTTCTTTCAGCAGCTTGTTGTCGGCGGCGATCTGCCGGTTGACTTCTCCCTTGTCGGTACGGATGCCGCGCTTCTCCATCTGGCTGGCCGCTGGCCCCAGGTGGACAGAGGGGATTTTATCAATGCCCCGGCGCTTGTAGCTGCGGTGGTCTACCAGGGCGGGCTGACCGGCGGCCTCCAATGCCCGGTTGGTATAAGCCGCCCATGCCGCCCGCCAAATCTCCACATTCCCTTTGTCGTTCCAGTCTGTGGTGTCCTCCCGGTGGTTTTTCCAGCCGCCTCTCCCGTCCGGGATGCGCTGGCCGTTCTCGTCCAGGTCGTATGCCTTGCGGCACTTTGCGCCCCATGCGCCGTTTTCTTTTAAGGGCCGGATGGTCAGCATGATATGGACATGGGGGTTGCCGGTTCCCTTGTCATGGATGGCAAAGTCGGCGCACATCCCCTTATCCACAAAGTTGTCTTTCACATAGGCCCGGACAAGGGAAAGCTGCTGTTCCCTGGACAGTTCACGGGGCAGGGCCGCCTCGATCTCGCGGGCAAGCTGGCTGTCCCTGGCTTTCTCGATCTGCTCCACACTGTTCCAAAGGGTGGAGCGGTCTGCAAACTCTGGCGGAGCGTGGGCGGGCAGAATGATTTCCGCATGGACAACGCCGCCTTTGCGGGTGTAATCGTGGGTCAGGCCGTCCCATTCATTCGTCAGCTTGGTTCCGCTTCGGTAGGCGGCTGCGGCAACAGCGGAACGGCCCTCGCTGCGCTTGATGATACTGACGGGGATATGGCAAAAATCTATGAGTATCGCATCCTTTCGGTGAGGGATATTCAGGCCGCAGGGGACGGGACAGCCGCTTGCGGATGTTCCGTGACCTGTGGCGCACAAGGGGTTTGGGGAGTGTAGCTCCCCATCGCGGACGAAGTACGCAACAGCCCCCGGCAGGGCGCACGACACCGGCAACGGTGTATAAGTGCGCCCTTGTAAACAAGGGACTTACGGCTTGTCCCCGGATTTCGGCAGTTTTGCGGCCAGTTCCGCCGCCCCCGGAAGATGGGACAGGGCAATCAGGAACGCCTTGACCTCTACGCCGGGAAGGGCGGGGGCCAGAGGAAAAACGCCCTCCAAAATGGCCCCGCGCTCAATCAGGCGGCGGGTGCGGGCCTTGCGTTCCTCGTTGCGCTGCTTGTTCTCCAAAATCTTCTGGCGGTTCTCAAGCTGCCGGATTTCCTTCAGGACTTCTTCGCGCTCGTCTTTTTTCTGTTTCGCTTGGGTGGTGCTGTCTTTGTGCATATCGCTTTCTCCTTTGGCGGCTTCATCCAGCCGCGCTTGATATAATATTTCTGTAACTTGATAATGGCGTTGCGAACAGTGACAATGGCCGCTGATGTCGTAAAGCCTTCGGCCTCGGCAATCTCCTTAAACTGCTTGCCCTCCCAAAACCGGGCATGAAGGCAGCTTGCCTGCCGGGACGTCAGGGTGGCAAGGGCCTCCCGGAGCCGTTCCATCATCAGGGCGCGGGCGGCCTCCTGTTCTCGTTCCGTTTCCTTCTCCATCAGAATATCTTCCGGGGAAATGACCTGTTCCGGGAAATGGTTTTCTATGCCGGGGGATGCGTCCAGAGAGTAACAGTGATAGTGCTGCTTGGCGTCATTTGCGTTCTCTGCGCGGCTTTCCTCCACAATGGTGTCTGCAACCTCGTCCGACACTTCCACAAAGGTGTCTTTCTTGCAAATCGGGTAGTAGTATTTTTTCAGGTTGATGGTTTTCATAGGCCGCTTGTCCATTTCCGGCGCATGAAGTACCGACGCAGCCGCCGGAGCGCCGCATGGATGGACTTCCCAGCCTGGGATGGGGTGATACCCTCCATCGCGGCAATGTCCTTCACTTTCATCCCCAGCATATACCGGGCATGGACGCGGCGGGCCTGCGTTGGGGTCAGAGAGGAAATCGCCTCATAGAGCCGCCGGAGCAGTTCGGCGTATTCGGCCTGCGCCTCCTTTTCCATCAGGCAATCCTCCGGCGATGGCTGCGCCCAGCCGATGGCGGCGTTCTCAATCCCATCGTCGCAGTCAAGGGAGTAAAACGCCTTGTAGCGGTACATCTTGCGCTCCCTGGCGGCCTCGGCCCGCTTGTCCAGCAGGAACGCTTCAACGATTTCATCCGACACCTCCACAAAGGTGTCCTCGGTGCAGAACGGGTAATACTGTTTGAGGTTGATGGTCTGCATAGGCCCGCCCTCACTCTGCCGGGAAAAGGCAGTCATAGCAGCGGCGTATATTTCGCAGACCCCGCCGGATTGCAATGCTGACCTTGCTGCTGTGTACGTCCTCCATCCGGGCAATTTTCGGCTGGCTGATACCGGCGATGTAGTAGGCCCGGACGCGGCGGGCCTGTGTGGGGGTGGCATGGGCCAGGGCCTCCGGCAAGGCGGCCAACAGCCGCAGATGGGCGGCCCGTTCCTCGCGCTCCAAAAGGATTTCCTCCGGCGATCTGCCGTGTTCCAGCGCATAGTTCTCCGTCCAGCTATATGCGTCCAGGGAATAGTAGGCGCGGTGGTAGACCTTCCGGCGCTCATAGTTGTTCATCTCGCGCTGGGCCTGCCGCATGACCTCCCAAACCTCATCGCTGACCTCTACAAACTCGTCATGTCGGTAGTGGGGATAAATCCACCGCAGATTGATTGTTTTCATAGGCTTACCTCCTGAAAATGGGAGAGGCGGGCAGCTTGTCCGCTGTCCGCCTCCCGCTGGGATAAGGGAAACAATCCCTTTCACTTGGTAGCCCGAAAACAGGTCATTCGTTAAGCCTGTTTTCAAAGAAATTTATAAATTTTTTTCTGACTGCCTCCACACTCTGATACACGGCCACTTTGGAGCAGCCGCACAGCGTCCCGATCTCCGCAAGGGTCAGCCCGTCCAGGGCATAGAGCAGGAACCGGCGGCGCTGGGCCTCGGTGCAGGTGTCCAGGACGGCCATCAGCTCACCCAGCGTTTCCATGCGGCAAAGGTATTCCTCCGGCGTTTCGCCGTAGATACCCACGCCCTCGGTGGCAACTATGTATTCGTCAAGCTCCCGGCCATCCCAGTGCCGCCGCTGTTCATGGGACAGGTTCTCGGCTTTGTGGTCGGCCCGGTCAAGAAATTCATAGACTTCCAGCGTGACCTCCACGGCCACAGCTTGTCCATTGTAATTGATGGTGACTTCCATCGGCCTTTCCTCCGTTCAGATTTTTGCGGGAAAATCTGAACAGGGCGGCGGGGAACGACACCGGGGGCAAGGTTCGGGCCATGTTGGCCCGATGCTCCGGCCCCATAGGTATGAAAAAACGCCCGGACAGCATGAAGCTATTCGAGCGTAAAAAATACGGTATTCAGTTACATTGTGACAATTTTCGCACTGGCTGCCAGACGGGGCCTGTCCGGTGGCCGGGCTTTTTTTGACGATAGTGCAAATATCGTCTGAATTTGTCGGCGGTCAGTGTGCTTCATGGCGGCTCCCTCCTAAAGCCGCCGTTCTTGTTAGTATTAGAACCTCATTCCTATGAGAGAATAGAAATCGGCGGCCTTGAATGTCTTTCAAAACCGCCGCCGGATAAAAATGTAAATTGAGCGCACAAAAGCAGCCTGCCCGGTTACGGTTTTTTTCTTTCCCTGTTTACGGGGCAGGAGCGTTTGTGAGTTATATTTATTCTATTGTTTATTTTTTCTCGATATTGATAATCCGCTGAGTCCAATCCCGGTAAAAGGCCTCCTCATGCGATACGAGCAATACCGTTCCCGCAAAAGTTGAAAGGGCTGTTTTCAAAGCCTCTTTTGCCTGTACATCTAAATGGTTTGTAGGTTCATCCATAATTAAGAAATTGCAGGGAGTCAGAGTAAGCAGACACATTTTTACCTTTGCCTGCTCTCCACCGCTTAATGTTCCTATGGCCTGCATAGCGTGTTTACTGGAAATCCCACATCGTGCCAAATGTTTGCGGACATCTTTTGTCACCATATTGGGATAAGCATTGGCAACAATTTGAATGGGCGTCAATTCAGGTTCTTGCCACTCTAAATCCTGTTCAAAATATCCGATAGTAACCTGATCGGAAAATTTGAAATGGCCCTGCATAGATGGAATTTCCCCAATCAGGGTTTTTAACAGTGTCGATTTTCCAATCCCATTAAATCCAGTAATAACAACTTTTTGTCCTCCCTTAATGCTAAATTCAACGTTTGATAAAACGGGGTAATGGTAGCCAACTGCCAGATGTTTCACCAACAAGTGTTCTGTATTGGTTAATGGAAGTACGGGAAAATGGAAGTACGGAATAATTTCCTTTTGGTCTAAGGCTTCCATCTTTTCCATCCGGTCAAGCTGCTTTTGTCGTCCCCTCGCCATTTTTGCTTTTCTTCCCGCTATGTTCTTCCGTATAAATTCCTCCGTCTTTTTAATTTCCTTTTGCTGGGCCGCATATTGTCTTACATAATCTTCCCGCAGCAAAGTTTTCTTTCGCAAAAATTCGGAATACGTGCCATAGTATTTCGTGATAGTATCGTTATCAATATCACAAATGCGGTTCGCTATCTTATCCAGAAAGTCATAATCATGGGAAACTACTAAAAAAGCATTTTCCAAAGCAGATAAATATTCTGCCAGCCATGTCACATGGTCTTTATCAAGGAAATTGGTCGGCTCATCCAGCAACAAAACATCCGGTTTTTCCAGCAGCAACTTCGCTAAAATTACTTTGGCTCGTTGTCCGCCACTCATTTCTGCAATCGAACGGTCAAGGCCAATAGCCAGAAGTCCTAACCCATTGGCGACACGCTCAATGGCTGTATCTATCGAGTAAAAATCGTGGGCTTCAAGCTGCTCCTGATAATGGGCGGCCAGTTCAAGGCTTTTCATATCGCCGTCAGCAGCTTTTTCATAGAGCTCCATTGCCTGTGCTTCCATATCAAATAGCTTTGAGAAAGCAGATTTAAGAAATTCCTTCATCGTTAGGGAATGGTCAATTTCCGCATATTGGTCTAAATAACCAACCGTAGTATTTGGTTGCCAGACGATACGCCCGCTGTCTGGAATGATCTGCTCCGTACAGATTTTGATTAAAGTGCTTTTGCCGGTTCCGTTCTGTCCGACAATACCAATATGTTCCCCCTTGTTGAGTGTAAAGCCTGCATTTTTGTATAGCACATTCTCTCCAAAAGAGTGTGTCAGTCCGTCAATTTCTAATAAGCTCATGTTTATCAAACCTTTCCTGTATATTCTGGGCAAAAGAAAAAGGCAGAAAGCAAAGATACATAAGTGTATCTGCCTTCTGCCTCTGGCATAGTAGCTCAAAAACAAAAGGCCATGGACAAAACATTGTCCATAGCCTCATACACATTATAACTGCATGGGAAGCCGCTTCCTAAAAATGGGTATAAAATCCCCTTTGATGGCTTCCCGATGAAATCTAAATGCGTCGTTTATACGCTATACTCTGCACAATGTTTCATCGGTATGGATTGTACAGAGTTGATTTTCTTTTTACGCTGATCGGTCAAATGAAAATTCATAGTCATGCCTTTATCTCCTTTTGAGAGGTACAACTCTCGATTCTAATAATACTATGAGGGGTTCAATTTGTCAATCGTTGCCTCAAGAAGTACAGATAATAAGTAAAAAACTTCTGCTGTTTCATCTATGTCCAAATTAGTTCGCTAAAAATAACTTCCTCCACCTGTGCTTTCAGCGTATTCATCAGCCCCACCCAGCGCATGGGGTCACGGGCTTTCAGTTCCTCGGTGACGCCTGCCGCCTCCATCATGCGGGGCAGCATGGCGTCCATCCGTTCACGCGCCGCCCGGTCAATCTCCAACAGGTGCGGGTTCAGCTTTTCACTCAAAATCAAGCTGCTGTAAAGGCCGGGCCGGTGTTCCTTCAGGTAGCGTTGCCGCATACGGCCATACTTGCCGATGGGGGCCTCCGGCTGCTCGGAAAGTTTCAGGTCGGGGATGTAGTAATCTCCGCAGCGGGTGTAAGTCAATTCGTTCATGTTCATTCTCCTTTGCACTGTGATGGTTAAACTGCGGCGCTGGCCGGTAAGGCGGCCTTGCGCGGCTCCTGCCTGGGTAACTGGCTGACAGGGATAAAAATGCCTTTTTCCATGTCCTCGGCCCGGATCGCGGCCTTTGCCGCCTCCACCTGGGCCTTGCGCTTGGCGTTGTAGCGTTCTTCCCATTCCTTCTGCTTGCCGTTTGCCTTGCGGCGCAAGTAGTTCTGGTGAAGCCTGTCCTTGCGTTCCTCCTTCTTCTGCAGTTCTTCCCGCTCCTCCGGGGTCAGGGGAACCGGCTGCAAGGCGGGCGGGATATACCGGCCCACAAAATTGAAGTAGATTTCAACCTCCTGCGTGGTGTCCTGGCTGCCTTTGCGGGCGCGTTCATGGACAAGGATTTTCTCTACAAACTCGTTGAGCATGGTGTTTGTCATCGTGTCAAAATTCTCATACTTGTCAATCAGGGCAATAAACTTCTCCGCAGATTTCCGGCTCTGCTCATAGCCGGTAACGGCCTTTTCCAGTTCCGTGATTTCCGCGTTGAGGGCGTCCTGCTCTTTGGCATACTGTGCGTCCAGGGCCTCATACCGGGCGTCTGGTAGCTTACCCAGGGCGTTGTCCTCATAGATTTTGCAAATCAGCCGTTCCAGTTCCCCGGCCCGCTTTTGGGCGGCGGCCAGCCGTTTCCGTTTCTTGGAGATGTCGGCGGTCTGCTGGGCGGCCTGCGTTTCCTGGACGGTGCGGATAAACTCGGCCCGGTCATTCTTGGAATACTCCGCGATGGCCCGGAGCATATCAGTTATCAAGGTCAGGACAGCCTCGGCCCGGATGCGGTGCTGTGTGCCGCAGAGCGTCCCGCATGGGATTTTGCTGTACTGGCTGCAAGTAAACTGTGGGTCACGCTTGCCGTTATTGACGCGATGGACATACATCTTACCGCCGCAGTCGGCACAGTACATCAGGCCGGTCAGAGGGTGGGCCTCGCCCCAGCCGTCCGGGTAACGCCTGACATTTGCCCGGATACGCTGCACATTGTCAAAGGTTTCCTGGTCGATGATGGCCTCATGGGTATTCTCGAAAATCGTCCACTCGCTTTCATCAACATAGTGGCTTTTCTTGTCCTTGAAGTGCTTGCGGGTCTTGAAATTGATGGTGTGGCCTAGGTATTCCCGCTTTTTCAGGATGTTCACAATGGTAGACGATCCCCAGCCGTAGGGGTCTTTGACCGGCTTCGTCCTGTTTACTCCTTCGTTAAAGCGCGCCAGATGGACAGCGGGGATTTCAACCTTTGCCTCGGACAGCAGCTTGGAAATCTGATAGGGGCCGTAGCCCTCCATCGTCAGGGAAAAGATACGGCGTACCACTTCGGCGGCTTCTTCGTCCACAAGCCAGTGTTCCCGCTTTTCGTCCCACAAATAGCCATAAATGACAGTGCCGGTCAGGTGCTTGCCGCTCATGCCTTTGGACTTGAACACGGAGCGGATTTTCCGGCTGGTGTCGCGGGCGTAAAACTCGTTCATAATGTTGCGGAACGGGGTAAAATCATCATCGCCTTTCAGACTGTCCACACCGTCATTGATGGCGATCAGCCGGACACCGCGCTGCCGCAAAATCTCCATGACCTGGCCGACTTTCAGATAGTCACGCCCCAGGCGGCTCATGTCCTTTATGACGATGGCCTCCACCCGTCCGGCCTCGACTTCCTCCATCATCGCCAGAAAGCCAGGACGGTCAAAACGGGTTCCCGATACGCCGTCATCGGTGAAGTGGGTGGGGTTCGGCAGACCGTTCCGGCGGGCAAAGTCCTCCAACATCTTTTTCTGGTTCGATATGGAGTTACTCTCGCCCTGTAACTCATCATCGCGGCTCAAACGCTCATACAGAGGGGTGATTTTCTCGTTTCTCATGGCTGTACCTCCTGAAATGAAAATGCTCTAAGTGACTGCTTCACTAACCATGACAAAAACCATGATTAAGAAGTCACTTAGAGCATACATCTCCCGCCGCCAATTTATATTTTCGGTACTGCTTCACCGCGAAATGGTCGGGGTCGCGTTCTTCCAAGTCGGCAAACAGCAAATCGACGGGGCTTTGATATTCCTCGTCGTCCTCGCGGGCTTCGCTGGCGTTGATAAGTTCCAACAGGGTAATAAAGTTCATTTCCTCGGCGGGGGCTTCGTACCAGATGTAGCCCACCAACGCGCAATACAAAAGCCGTTCTGCCTTTACCCAAAAATCCTCCGCGCTTTTTTCTCCCTCACCTTTGGTATTCGCTATCAACGTATTTACCAGCTTCAAAATATCTTTCTCGCTGCGGATATACACAAAGGGGTTGTAGTGCATAGATTTTTTGAAGTTAATCGTATTCAGTACCTTAATGCGGTAGCCCGCCCGTTGCAGCAGCTTCCCGCACTCAATCAAAACCGTACCTTTCGGGTTTTGTCAATAAGGATAGAGAAAAAAGTAGATTATTTTTATGAGGTTACAACATCGGATTGAATAAGGCGCAGTACCTTGTCGGTAAAGGTTTCCCGGCTGGTCTGGCTGAAATGGAAATAAATATCAAAGGTCGTACCGCCAACGGTCTTTACCATATCGGGTGGCGGTACGTCCGGGGCGGGTGAAGCGTTGCCGCCCGCCATCACGGGCAGGGGGATGGCCTTGCCCTCTCTGCTGGTGCTGTCGCTCCCCTCCGGGGCGGGGATGGTGCTGGTGATCGTCATGCTGGGGTCGTAGGTCATAGGCTCTCCTTTCATCATTCATCAAAGTTAATCCACGTGAGCGCCATTTTGCCGCCCACGTTGGAGTGGGGGAAGGGGAATGTATTAGTCCCCCTTTGAGGACTGTCCACAAGCCCCCTGATTGCAAGGCTTTTCAGCCTCTAAATGTCCACGCCTGCGGCGTTCCCGTTCGCTGGCAGCTTTCTTTCTCCGGCGCACATTGGCGGCGCACTCGTCACAGTATTTGCCCCGATTGGAGCGCGGCACGAACATCGCCCCGCACTCGGCACAGGGCCGCGCCTGTCCTCGGTGGAGCAAGGCGGCACACAACCCCTTGTCTGTTGGCAGGACGGCGGCGCGGAACCATTTACAGACCAGGGAATAGGTGATACTCTGGACGCAGACACAAGGCTCCCAGCCGTCATCAAGAGCAAGACAGTTGCCGCCGTCATAATTGCAGCAGTCATGCACCAGCCGCCGGACGGCTCGGTACTGCTGGTAGGTCAGTCGGGGAATGCCGTTCACCGCTCCACCTCCCGGCGTTTCTGCTGGGTCTGCTCCTGCTGGTGTATGGCAGCATCGGCGTTCCGCTTCACCTGTTGAAGCCGCCGCAAATCGTCTTGGATAGGCTTGTACTGCTCATACTCGGCTGTGTACTCCTGGTGAAGCCTCGCCTGTTCCTGTTCCCACGCATGAACGGGGATTTTACCAGCAGGGGAACGGTGCTTGTCCAGCTTCCGGCGGGCCATGTGGAACGTCCTCAACTCGTTCTCATGCTCCCTCTCGAATTTTTCCCGCTTGCCCTTCCACTTGATACCCTGCAACTCGTCATAGACGGGCTTGGTGTCTCGGTAGAGGTCAACAAGGCGAAGCAGTTCCTTCAATTCGTTCAGACGGTCACGCTTCGCTTTCATGGATGTGTTGATGGCCTCCGTTCGTTCACTCTGGGCGGCGATATGGGTCTCTAAATCTTCCAGCGTAGCGATGCCCCTCTCGGTCAGAAAATTGATGGCCTCGGCAAAACCTTTAAGATTTCCAATCCTGGCGTTGCGGCTCCATGCTCCGGCGTTCCGGCCCTCATAGTAGTCGGTCAGCAGGGCGGCAAGGGTCGGGGCCTGGGGCTTGCTCAATTCTTCTTTTATGGCCTTAATCCAATCCGTCAGGCCGGCGATTTTCTTCCGAATATCCCGCAGAATGTTGTTGGCCTTTTTTATCCAGCGGTTCAGATCGCCCTTGTCGGTGGGGATGCCCTTGGCCTCCATCTGGCGGACGGCCACGCCCTCATGGACGGTGGGCAGCAGGTCAAGGCCCTGACGCTCATAGGAGCGGTGGTCGATGCGGCAGGTCAGCCCCTTTTCCTCAAACTTGGCGTTCACCATAGCGGCCCACGCCTCCCGCCAATGTTCCAGTGTTTCCGGGCTTCCCCAGTCGGTAGTGGGAACAGCGTCAAAGAGGGGCTTGCCGTCCTCTCCCATAATGCGGTTCCCGTCCTCGTCCAGACGGTAGCGGCGGCGCTGCTTGCACCCCCATTTGCCGTCTGGCTCAATGGGCCGGATGGGGCAGAGAACATGAAAGTGCGGGTTAGGAATACCGCCGTCCTCCTTGTCCGGCTGGTGGATGGCAAAGTCGGCAATCATGCCCCGGCCCACAAGCTGCTCCGAAACAAATTGCCTTGCAAGAGCGATGTTTTCCTCCAATGAAAACTCGTTCTGCAAGGCAATGTCAAAGCTATATGCAAGCTGGGCTTTCTTGCCGCGCTCGGCCTTCTCCACGGCGTTCCAGAGGGTGGCGCGGTCTTGGTACTGGTTGGGGGCCTGGGGCGGCAGGAGAATGTCTGTGCAGACCACGCCGCCCTTGTGGGTGTAGTCGCTGACCTCGCCATAGTATTCGCTATACAATTTCTCCCCGGCTCGGTAGGCGGCGGACGTGACAACAGACTGTCCCGCGCTCCGTTTGACCTGGGTAACGTGGAGATGGAACAGGGCCAATTATCCGCTTTCCTGCTGGTCAGTGGCTTGGCTCACCAGGGCGGCAACTTCCGGCAGGGAAAAGACCTTTTCCATCAAAAGAAAAAAGGCCCTTTCGCTCATGCCGCGCACCTCCGGGGCGATACTCTCCACCGCTCCGCCACGGGTGATAAGTCGGTGGTTTCGCTTCTTCCTTTCGCCTTGGGTGTAGTAGCGGATGCGGTTCTCATACCGCTGGCCTCTGTGCTGGTACTGCTCCAACTTAGCGGTGGCCTCAGCATACTCTTTCTCTAATTCTTCGCGTGACTTGTCCATCGTGTTTGACCTCCTTCTTGGCAAAACAAAAGACCGTCTACCTGCTGTGTCGGGTAAACGGTCAAGGGTAACGGTATTCGGTTTTAGCCTCGCTGGAAAGGTGCAGACGCAGAGCGGATGTACCTTTCCAGCGAGGGCGCAGGGATAGCCGCAAAGCGGCGCAAGGGGCGCAGCCCCTTGTACGGAGCGGAGCGACGCAAACGGCCCGGACTTTCGGAAGTCCGGGCCGTAGCCTCGCAGAGCGCACGATACATGGTCGCAGACCATGTATAGAAGTGCGCCCTTTGTTCCAAAGGGATTTTATAAGTCCATCATTGATGGGAGAATTTTGTTGAACATATGGCGCACCTTATCAATCCGGGTGTTTGGGCGGCGTGGCTGAAAAACTGGTTCGCCGCTGGCGATTTGATACCCCTTCAATTCTGTTAAACAAACGCTTCTCCCGTTTGTATAAAAGGTGAGGTCATTGCGGTACTCTTGCACACAGCGGGCAGGGATTTCGCCAGTAAAAATCACCTCGCTGTTTTTAACCTGGGTCGTTTCAATACTCGCGCAATATTTTGGTGCGTCATGATAAGCTCTGGAGAGATATTCCTGCGGCGCATAGAGTGTAAAAGAAAGATATGGTTCCAATAGCTGCGTCCCCGCCTTTTTCAACACCTGCTCCAATACAATAGGTGCCAATGACCGAAAGTCTGCGGGAGTGCTGACCGGACTATAATAAAGCCCATACTCAAAACAGATTTTACAGTCCGTTACCTTCCATCCATACACGCCTTGTTCCAGACCGTAGCGGATACCATCCAATACAGCGTTTTGAAAACTCTGATTCAAGTATCCAACGGAAACTTTGCTCTCATACTGCACTCCGGTGCCAAGGGGGAGAGGGGTGACGGACAGCCCGATGGACGCCCAGAATGGATTGGGCGGCACTTCGATATGAATGGTGTGACTTACCGCTTTCAATGGCCTCTCCATATAGATGACGGTAGGTTCTTTTGCAGTTGTGTTGAGCTGATATTTTTCCACCAGAAGATCAGAGATAATTTCCAATTGTACCCGGCCCAAAAAGGAGAGAATGATCTCATGGGTCACAGCGTCTACTTCATAGCGCAGAAGCGGGTCGGTATCCGCAATTTCTGTCAAGGCGTTTAACAAGCGTTCCCTCTGTTCTGGTTTCTCTGGTGCAATTGTTGTCCGCAGCAAAGGGAGAGGATTGTCGCTCCACGTTTCACGGGGCAGCAGCAGTTTGTTTCCCAGCACATCATTCAGCCGCAAACTGTCGCAGGGTACAATGACGATCTCGCCCGCATGGGCAATCTCTGTTCGGACAATCTCACCCTTTGAGGGGATACGCATTTCCGTAATTTTCAGTTTTTCTTTCCCTGCCAAGGCTACGGAATCCCGCAAATGAAGCGTACCGCTATACAACCGCAGATAGGCAAGGCGTTGGCTCTGGTTTGCGTACTCAACTTTGAACACAGTTCCGCACAATTCAGAGCTGTTCTGCCCGGTGGGTGATTGGAATGTATCTGTGACCGCTTCAATGAGTTGTCGGATTCCCAAGTTTACCTTGGCACTGCCATGATAGACCGGAAACAGAGAGACGCTTTGGATTCTCCTGTTTTCCTCCCGCAGAAGTTCTTCTTTGTCCATTGGTTCTCCGGCAATATATTTCTCCAACAATTCATCACAGTCCGCAATCACGGTATCCCAATTCTCCAGCCCCATGTTTTCCATGATGGATATATCCGGGGAAAGCTGCACGTTCTGCTTAATAATCATATTTGCGGAGAGCTTATCTCGGATAGACTGATACACACCTGGCAGGTCAATCCCGTCCTGGTCGATTTTGTTAATAAAGATAACAGTTGGGATTTTCATTACTTGCAGAGCATGAAACAGAATACGGGTCTGCGCCTGAACGCCGTCTTTTGCAGAAACAACCAAAATCGCTCCGTCAAGAATGGCAAGGGAGCGATAGACCTCCGCTAAGAAATCCATATGCCCAGGAGTATCCACAATGTTGACCTTACAATCGTGCCACTGAAAGGAAGTGACCGCCGTTTGAATGGTGATTCCACGCTGCCGCTCTAAAAACATGGTGTCCGTTCTCGTTGTTCCCTGATCCACACTGCCGGGCGCCTCGATTGCTCCGCTGGTATATAACAGGCTCTCCGTCAAGGTCGTCTTACCTGCGTCTACATGAGCAAGAATGCCAATATTGATGATTTTCATATGATTGTCCTCCATACAAGGCCCAGAAGGGCGCAAAAATCCCCAGCGACAAATACTTTTACCGCTGGGGATGATAGGTAGGACACACATGAAAACTGCGGCCAAGGCTGGCCGTTGTCTATCACGATATGAAATGAAAAGGCAAAAGTATTCTTAAATTGGGTACAAAAACCAAGCCCTCTCCTTGAGGACGTTTGTCTTTGTTCCCATTATCAAATTTTATTTAAGAATACCTTGCCGCATATTGATAAACTCCTTTGCTTGGATTTTTATAGTATAGCATATCAAATTCCCAAAAGCAACCCTGTTAAGATAAATTTTTTCTGTCACTGCACCTCCATATCTCTCTCGTGTATACGCCATACGCAACTCTTTTCAAAAAAGAAGTGGACGCGCTGGCAAAGCTGTGGTAGAATGAAACGAAAGAAGGTGAGGATGGTGGAGCTCAAAACGACAATCGCCCAGGGACTGCACGTCACAGATGACAGCGCGGGTTATGATGCCGCCTGTAAGCGTGTCCTGTCTGAAAAGGCAATCCTGGCGCGGATTATGAAGTCCTGCCTGGAAGAATACAAGGATTGCGATGTCAATGATATTGCCGAGAAGTACATTGAGGGCCAACCCCAGGTGTCCGCCGTCCCGGTGCTGCCGGACGAGGGTGGCACAGTCATCAGCGGCATGGACACCGAGGACAAATCGGTGCGCGAGGGGACAGTCACCTATGACATTCGCTTCCGCGCCATCGTTCCCGACTCCGAGGAACAAATTGCCCTCATCATCAACGTGGAGGCCCAGAACGATTTTTACCCCGGCTATCCGCTGATAAAGCGTGGCATATACTACTGTTGCCGCATGATTTCTTCCCAGTACGGCAGGGAGTTCACTGGCTCCCATTATGAGAAAATCAAGAAGGTCTACTCCATCTGGATTTGCATGAAACCGCCGCAGTATCGAGAGAACACCATTACCCGGTATCGGCTGGTGGAAGAATATCTGGTCGGCGAGGGCAAAGAACCCATCAGGAATTATGATTTGCTGTCCATCATCATGCTGTGCCTTGGCGGGCCGGATGGGTCAAATTATGACGGCGTATTGCGGATGCTGGATGTGCTTCTCTCCAACGAAACCAGCGAGGCGGAAAAGCGGAAAATTTTGCAGGACGATTACGACATTCAAATGACGCAGACAATGGAAAGGGAGGTGTCGGTCATGTGTAATTTGAGCAAGGGCGTTGAGGAAAAAGGCGTTGCTAAAGGTATCTTGTCCTCTATCAAAAACCTCATGGAAACGATGGGGCTGACCATTGAACAGGCTATGGCGGCGCTGAAAGTCCCGGAGGGCGAACGTCAGAAATATATGGATTTGCTGGAACGGCAGTAATGACAAAAACGCCACGGACTATCGTTGTCCCTGGCGTTTTCTGTATCTACGTTAGCTGACTTGAGCAGCTTCGGCTTCTGCCTGTTTCTTCCTGTGGTAGTTCTCCCGCCTCGCGGCAAGCATACGTTCATACCGGGCCTGGGCTTCGGGATCTCCGGCGGCAGCGTCCGCATACATTTTCTGACGGGACTTCTTTACCGCTTCTGACTGTTGCGCTCTCTGCTGCGCCAACTCTGCCGCCGCTACCGGGTCGGTTTCGGCGCGGGCTTTCAAATCCTGCAAAGCCGCCTTTTTCCGATTGCGATGGGCTTCCAGCCGTTCCGCTTCTTCTAGGGTGAGAGGCAAACCTGCCTCGGCACATCTGGCAAGTTCTTTCAACGTCCGCTGTTGGGGCTTCGGGGGCTGTGCGGACTTCTGCCTGTCACGCCACGCTTTGTGCTGCTCGGCTTTCTTCTGGCGGTGCGCCGCAAGCCGCTCCGCTTCCTCCGGGGTGAGATCGGCTCCATCCAGCTTGGCGAGTTCCTTCAGTGAGCGTTTGCGAGGCTTCTCTGGCTGACTGGCCTTTTTCTTGTCGCGTTGCTTCTGCTGATAGGCCCGATTGCGCTCTAACCGCCGTTCTTCCTCCGCCTGTTCCTCCGGGGTCAACAGGCCCGCCCGCTTCCTCGCGGTAAACTCCCGGCGCTCCTGCTTGTACCTCTCATACCGAACCTGGGCAAGCACCTGGGAGCGTTCCTCTTTCTCTGCCTGTTCCTCCTGCTGGCGGCGTTCTTCCTCCTGCTCCATCGGGGTCACAATGTCGGCGGGAACCTCAAACGCGCCAATGAAATTGAAATAGAAATCTAACCGCTGACGGCGCTGCTTTCCCCGTCCGTTGCCCTCATGGACAACGATTTTCTCGATAAACTCATTGAGAATGGGCGTAGTCAGTTCCGAAAAATCGGTGTACCGCTTGGCAAGGTCGATAAACTCCGTCATTCTCACCCGGTCGGCGTTCCAGTTGTCCAGCAAGCCCTGCCACTCCGTCATGGAGGCTTCCAGCGCGGCCTGTTCCTCGTCATACTCGGCAAGGAGACGGCTGAAATGCTTATCCGGCAGCTTGCCCGTGGCGTTGGCCTCGTACAGCTTCTTCACCAGTCCGTCCAGTTCGGCGTGGCGCTTCTTCGCCTGGACAATCTGTTTCCGGCAATCCTTGACTGCTTCCTCCTGGCGCAGACTGGATGCCTTTCGAACCCGCTGAACAAACTCCTGCTCGTTGTTGCGGACATACCAGCTTATCCGCTGGATGGCGGAGAGGATCGCCGCTTCCAGCTTTTGCGTGGCAACATAGTGAATGGTGCAATCCTCCATAGGTGCCCGGTATCTGGAACAGGTGAAAGCATCGTCAATGTACTTGCCTTGGACAAGACTGTTGTGGTGGGTCAGCTTTGCGCCGCAGTCGGCACAGTAGAGCAGTCCGGTTAAACGGTTAGGGGCATTACTCCGCTTGGGTGTCCGGCGCTTGGTTTCCCGCAAACGCTGAACATTGTGCCACGTTTCTTCGTCAATGATGGCGGGGACGGCTCCCTCAAATACAAATTGTTCCTCTGGCATTGTCCTGCGGGTGCTTTTAGTCTTGTAGTTCTCACAGACAGTCTTGCCCAGCACCTTGCGCCCCAGGTACTCCGGCCTTTTAAGAATATAACCCAGGGTGGTGGCAGACCATGCGTAGGGGTCGCGGTAGCTGTTGGCTCGAACAGGACAGCCGATACGCTTCCAGTGTTCGGAAGGGATGGGGATTTGCTCGGCCCGCAGCGTTCGGGCGATGCCGTTGACGCTCTGACCGTCCATGACCATCTGAAAGATGCGGCGCACAACGGCGGCAGCTTCCTCGTCGATCACCCACTCGCCCTTTTCTTCTTTTGAGGCGAGATAGCCATAGGGGACGGCCCCCGAACAGCGCAGGCCCTTTTCCATTCTGGACTTGAAAACGGTCTTGATTTTGCGGCTGGTGTCAGCAACGTACCACTCATTTATCACATCCCGGAAGATGGACATAATATCAAATCCATTGGCGGTGTCCAGGTTGTCATTGGCGGCGATAAAGCGGACGTTGTACTCGTCAAAGGTGCGTTTGAGCAAGCCGACCTCCACCACGTCACGGCCTATTCTGCTCTGGTCTTTGACAATGACGGTAGCCACATTTCCGGCCCGTATCTCGTCCACCATAGCGTCCAGGCCGGGCCGCTTGAAGGTCGTTCCCCGCACCCCGTCATCGGTGAAGTGGCGGACATTAGTGAAGCCATTTTTTCGGGCGTAGTCCTCCAGGATGCGCTTTTGATTTTCTACGGACACGCTCTCGTCAGACCGCCCATCGTCGTGAGATAACCTTTCGTACAATGCTGTGATTTTACCCTTTTGCTCCTGCTTCCTCATGTGTGTAACCTCCTGTTTTGTATTTTCACGACCTTTCTATCCTTATTATAGTGACCCTTTCGGGTCGGTTAAGACGTAAGAGGAATGAAGCTGCATTAGATTAGGTTTGACAAAAAATCTTGTTTTTCCGCTGCCGCTGCCGCCGATCACGACGACGTTCTTATTTCTCGCGTACTTCGGCTGCTTCGGGCGGCTGTTCATGGTAAGCCGTTCCGTCTGCGTCAAAATGATGTTGTTTTGGAAATCCGGGTCTATGTAGGGCTTTATATCTTCGGCGTTTCCCCATCGGGCAGAGCCGTACTCCGCGCCCTTGCGGTATTTCTTCGCGTTTTTCCCTTTGACATAGACTATCAAGCGGATAATCACCGCACCGACAATGCCGACAAGCAAATCCAACGGGTAAACGCTCGGCAAGGCGTTTTCAAAGGCTGCGGAAAATCCTTGTGTGATATTCAGTATCTTTGCAGAAATATCCGCGCCGGGGGCAAGCCGCACCGCCTGTCCGACTTTATCAAAGAGATAGACAAAGAACACATAGGGGATATTCGGAAGTATCAGCTTTTTGTAGTTGATCTGCTTCATATCTCGCGCCCCCTGTCCATTTTCTTTACCTTGTCGCGGGCGGCGTTAAGCTGCTTCGCCTTGTCCTTTGCAGCGGCAAGGGCTTTGCGGATAGAGGGCTTTTTCTCCCGGTTCAGCTTCTTTGCGGAAAACTCTTGAAACGCTGCGGTCATAACGTCCGCGTCCCGGCCTTTGAAAAACACAAGGTAACGGGTCTGCTCGCCCTTAACCTTTTTTAGCGAAAAATCTATGTTGTATTTCTTCGCCGTACTCTCAAAGGCTTTAATATTGCTGTCGGTGATCTCGATGTTGGAAACACCCGCGTTCTGCTTCATAAGCTGCCGCATGGTCTGTTTCCCATGCGCGGGTTTGCTTTTCTGCTCCAAAAACTTTTGGATTGCTTTCTGTAACGCCTGTTCGGTAAGCCGCGCCGCGCCTTTTCCCACTTTGACGTATAGGGCAATCGTTTTTTGGGTTACTTCCTCCTGCAAGGTATCAACTCCTTTCCCGGTAAAGTGCGGCTATGCTCATTCGCCGCCGTATAAGTCGTGATTGACAAGGGCGGTATAGTAGCTGTCAATGGTACTCGGCGCGTTGAACAGCACCGCTTTTAGATACTGCTTGATGTTGCGCACTTTGGTTGTGTTCTCCCTCATGCAATCCAAAACAAACTCAATATGGCTGCTGTTCAGCTTCAAAAACTTGGATTTCACCAATTCGGCGGGGTAGTCGTCCCCGGCAATACGGATTGTCTTTCGGGCTGTGCAGACGGTTTCCAGCATAAGGTCAACAATCTCGTCCAAACGGTCTTTGTCAATTTTGCAGTTTTGAATGAGATGGTCGTATTCGATATTGTCCTTGATAATCTCCCTGTAAATCTCTACTGCGCTATTGCTTTTCGCTTCCGTTCTTTTCCTTTCCGGCGGCGTAGCCGCTTCGCCATGCGCAAAGGGCAAGGGGTTTAGGGAATGGAAAGGAATGGAATCGGTACTTGATAAATCAGTAATTGATTGTTCTTTACTTAATATATCTTTATTTAATTGCGTTGGATTTTCCAACGTAGGTTTTTCCTGCGTAGGTTTTTCCAACGTTGGATTATCCAATGTTGGATTTTCCAATGTAGGTAAATCCAATATAGGCGGCTGTCCGCCGCTGGTAGCTGCTTCCGGCTCTCGCGGCTGCGGCTGCTCGTATATGACGTAATCTGCGCCCCGCAAGCGTCCCTTTTCGTCGCGCTCCCGGCTGCGCACGATATATCCGGCTTTTTCGAGTTCCTTTACCGCTTCGCGGATTGCGTCGATCTTCTCCCGGTTGATATGGGATAAGCCCGCAAGGGTATAATCCCAATCTTCGGGCAGCGAAAGCATTTGCGACAACAAGCCCTTTGCCTTTAAGGACAATTCCTTGTTTCGCAAGTGGTGGTTGCTCATAACGGTATATCCCGTATTTCGCTCCACTCTGAAAACTGCCATATTTCCTCACTTCCTCTCTTGGTATGCGTGGACAATTAGAAAGCCGTTTTCGGCTGTTTTGGTATTGCAATATGCCCTTTGCCGTTTTCGCGTCTGCAAAGCCGCATGGCACAAGGGCTTTTGCCCGTCTATTTGTCCATGCTGGCGTGCGTTTTCCGCGTCCTTTTGCCGGGGCAATAGGGACACTCTTTGAAAACGCAAAACTCATATTTCCACCCGGGGCGGTAGAAACGGCAAGTGCCGCAATCTTCATCATCTCCGGCACAACCGGATTGATAGCGGTCAAATCCCGGCTTCTGCTGCATGAGCAATTCAAACGCCCGCTGCTTGCCCTTTGTGAAATACATTCCGGCTGCACCTCCTTTCCTGCGGGCATAAAAAAACGGCGTTACTTTCTCCCCCAAAGGGGTTAAGGTAACGCCGTTTGTGTGCGTATTCAGTTTTTAACACATTCCCTGTCTATCCGCTGTCCGCAAAACCATTGATTTTATTAGCTTTTTGCCGCTATCGCTATCACACCTCATTATTCGACCGGCCCGCGTGGAAGAAAATCGTGGAGATGATCGAGGACGGTGAGGTGGAGACCCTGATCGTCAAGGATCTCAGCCGGCTGGGACGGGAGTACCTGCAGGTGGGACAGCTGACGGAACTCTATTTTCCAGAGAAGGGCGTCCGGTTCATCGCAGTCAACGACGGAGTGGATTCCCTGGTGGAGAGCAGCAACGACTTCAACCCCATCCGCAACTGGGCCAACGAGCTCCACGCCAAGGACACCAGCAAAAAGGTGCGGGCCATCAAGCGGATGCAGGCGGAGCGCGGGGAGCGTTCTGGCTCCAAACCACCCTACGGCTACAAGAAGAAGGATCAGGACTCCAAGGAGATCGTACCAGATGAGGTGACTGCCCCTGTAATACGGCGGATCTTTGAACTGTGTGCCGCTGGGAAGGGGCCCAACCAGATCGCCAGAATCCTGACCAGAGAGCAGATCCTGAACCCGACCAACCAGTACTACCAAGAAACTGGGAAAAACTGCAACCACCTGGACACGACCCGCCCATATAGCTGGAGCGGCAAAACAGTAGCAAATATTCTGGAGAACATCGTCTACCTCGGCCACACGCTCTCACTGCAGCGAACAACGCTCTCCTACAAGAACAAAAAGCAGATCCGCAGACCAGAGAGTGAGCAGATCCTGGTGAAGAATACCCACGCTCCGCTGATATCTCAAGAGCTGTGGGACATCGTGCGGGATGTACGGGCACATAAGCGCCGCCCGCCCAAGCACATGGAGGAACCTAACTTGTTCTCCGGCCTGGTCTACTGCTCCGACTGCGGACAGTATCTAACGCTCTGCCGGACGGAGAAGATGCGGGAGGATCAGTACTACTTCCGGTGTTCTACCTACGGCAAGAGAGGCAAGGATGCCTGTACACCCCATCAGATCCGAGAGGTAGACCTAAAGCAGATCGTGCTGGACGATCTGCGCAGAGTGACCCACTTCGCAAGGATGAAAGAACGGCAGTTCGCCCAGTACATCAATCAGAAAAACACCTTGGAACTGCGGCGGGAGATCAACCGTGTGCAGAAGGAGGTGGACGCCATGCGCCGCAGGAACGGGGAACTGAGCAACCTGTTCAAGCGGCTCTACGAGGACAACGTGCTGGGGCGGGTGACCAACGAGCAGTTCCGGATGCTCTCCGCCGACTACAATGCGGAGCAAAAGGAGCTGGAGTTCGCCATCCCAGCGAAGGAGGAGCAGTTGGAGCGGCTGAAAGCCTCAGTCGCCAATGTGGACGCCTTCATCGAGAAAGCCAAGCAGTACACTGCCATCGACGAACTGACGCCCCAGCTGCTGCGGCTGTTCATCCAGTGCATTGAGATCGGGGAGCGGTCGAAAAAGCACTCCCGCTCCGCTGGCCAGAGCGTTCGGATCGTGTACCGGGACATCGGCGCGCTGGACACGCCCATGTGGGAGGGCGACCACGCACCGTGCATGACCAAAGAAATCACAGAGAAAGAAGCAATCATCCGATTGCTGGCATGAAAACACAGAGGCGGACGGCTTCCGCCGTCCGCCTCTGTGCCTGAAAATTCACCCGGTTCAGAAAATGTACCTATGGGAACCATCAGAAGTCGTGTCTTTCTTTTTTGGTTCCGGCGTCCAGAGGCCGCCTCCACCCCTCGGTATTTAAGCTCGGGCGAAGTAAATTCGCCCTGCGCCGCCGGCCAGAAGGCCGGTTATGCGCCTTTTCGGACCGGCTGCTTTCGGAACTGAGTCCGCATTTTTATCCGCATTTGCTCAAAAGAGCGACACACTTTTCAGTGTGTCGCTCTTTTGGATCATGGTATGCCGCGCCGGAGCGGGCGTCTCTTTGCTCCGGCGCTTTTTGTGCCCACACACAGGAAGGCATCATCCATCCGCCTGCCGCCTGGCCCGCTCCATGGCTGCCTGGACCGGCCTGGAGGGTGCGGAACGGTTTTGCCGGGCCAGCAGCGCGGCGATCTGTCCGGCCGCCTGCTCCACCTCCGCGTGGAAGGCGGCGGCGGGAACACGCAAAGCTCCGTGACCCAGAATGATCATCTGCTCGGCGTTGTCCGAGGTAGCCACCCGCACCCGGTGCTTCTTCCGGCTGAGGGCATAGGTGGCCTTCTCAATATAGGCGTCCGCTGTCTCAGCCTCCTTGGTGTACACCACATAGATGTTGTGATAGCGGGACACCTCGCCCACACCCCGGGGGACCTTATAGGCGTCAAAGACCAGGATGATCTCACAGCGGCGATACCCCTGGTAGTTGCTCAAAATATCCATGAGCCGCTGGCGGGCGGCGCCCAGATTGTCCTGGGAGATGGCCTTCAGCTCGTCCCAGGCGAAGATGATGTTATAGCCGTCCACCAGCAGGTACTCCGGGCCCAGCTCCTGAGGTGAGAGGATGGTCTGCCGCTCCGGGAGCTCGTCCCGCTTCCGGGGCTTGGGCTGTGGGCGGAGATCCCGGCGCTGGATGGGGCCGTAGGTCCGCTCAAAGATGGCCTTCAGCTCCTCGTCGGCCTCCAGCGAGCCGGAGTACACCGAACCCCGGCGTGGGAGTGCGGGACCGGGGGCAGCCTCCTGCTCCGGAGCCTCCCAAGACAGGCCGCTGTCCACGTGCATATAGTCCCGGACCTGGTCCCAGCGGACCACGAAGCCCGCCCCGTGGCCGCAGAACACGGAGTCGGCGGGGTTGTCCGCATCCCGGTCGCTGTCATAGCCCGCGGCGGCGATGACAGCCTCCGGATCGTGGCAGGGACGGTATCCGGCGGGGACGCAGGACAGCCGCCCCCTCCCCCGGGTATAGGCCGCCACCTGGACAGCGTAGTCCCCCACCTCCGACACCGGGACGGAGCCGGAGATCAGAGTCATCTCCCCCAGAGGCTCCGGCGGCTGGCAGGCGCCCCCCATCCGCTGGATGTCCGCCATGGCCCGGCCCACCTGGTCGGCGGGCACCTCCAGGCGCAGGTCGTACCAGGGCTCCAGCAGAATGCTCCGGGCGCACTTGAGCCCCTGTCGCACCGCCCGGTAGGTGGCCTGGCGGAAATCGCCCCCCTCGGTGTGCTTCACATGGGCCCGACCGGCCACCAGCGTGATCCTCATGTCGGTGATGGGCGCGCCGGTAAGCACTCCCCGGTGCTCCTTCTCCGCCAGGTGGGTGAGGATCAGCCGCTGCCAGTTCCGGTCCAGCTGGTCCTCGGAGCAGGCGGCGTCAAAGCGCAGGCCGCTGCCCGGCTCCCCCGGCTCCAACAGCAGATGGACCTCGGCGTAGTGGCGCAGGGGCTCAAAGTGGCCCACCCCCTCCACCGGCTCCAGAATAGTCTCCTTATAGAGGACGCTGCCCGCACCTAAGGCAGCCTCCAATCCAAAGCGCTCCCAGATCAGGCGGCGCAGGACCTCCAGCTGCACTTGGCCCATGAGCTGGAGGCGAATCTCCCGGGCGGTCTCGTCCCAGGTGATGTGGAGCTGCGGGTCCTCCTCCTCCAGCTGGCCCAGCTGGCGCAGTGCGGTGTGAACGTTGGCCCCCTCCGGAAGGCACACCTGATAGGACAGCACCGGCTCCAGCAGCGGGACGGAGGCCTCCGGCTCCACCCCCAGGCCCTGGCCGGGATAGGTATGACTCAAGCCCGCAACAGCGCACACCTCCCCCGCCGGGACGGTCTCCGCCAGACGGTACTGGGGGCCGGAGTACAGGCGCAGCTGGTCAGCCTTCTCCTCCCAGAGCGGCCCGGCCGTCTCCCGGCCGCCGGGCCGGCGGTTGGTGAGGAGGGCCTTCACCCGGAGGCTGCCCCCTGTGACCTTCAGATAGGTGAGCCGAGCCCCCTGGGGGTCCCGGGCGATCTTAAAGACCTTTGCACCGAACTCCTGGGGGTACAGGGGCGGGACGGCATACCGCCCGATGCCCTGGAGCAGTTCCGCCACGCCGTCCAGCTTCAGCGCCGAACCGAACCAGCAGGGAAACACCTTCCGGTGGCGAATGAGTGAGATCACATCCCCGTCATCCAGGTTCCCCTCTTCCAGATACTTCTCCAAAATACCGTCGTCGCACAGGGCGGCACTTTCCTCCCAGTCCGAGGCAGAGAAGTCCACACAGCCTCCGCTGAGCCGGCTGCGCAGCTGCTCCAGCAGGGCGGCCCGGTCCGTGCCCGCCAGGTCCATCTTGTTGACGAACAGGAAGGTGGGGATGTGGTACCGGGCCAGCAGCCGCCACAGGGTGGCGGTGTGCCCCTGAACGCCGTCTGTGCCGCTGATAACCAGAATGGCGTAATCCAGCACCTGGAGGGTGCGCTCCATCTCGCTGGAGAAGTCCACATGGCCCGGTGTGTCCAGCAGGGTCAGGTCCAGGCCGTCCAAAGACAGGCGGGCCTGTTTGGAGAAAATGGTGATGCCCCGCTCCCGCTCCTGAGCGTCGGTGTCCAAAAAGGCGTCCCGGTGGTCCACCCGTCCCAGGCGGCGCAGCTGGCCGCTCTCATAGAGCAGCGCCTCCGACAGGGTGGTCTTGCCCGCATCCACATGGGCAAGCAGACCAGCACAAATGCGTTTGAGCATTTTTTTCTCTGGCTCATCCCCCATCACTTTCACTTCCCATCTTAGAAAAGATATACGCGTATTTATTGAAAAATTATAACACAGGAAAAATCATCAGTCGATAGATATTTTCCCAAAAAGCGTGGGATAACACCTCCAAAACCAGGGTCTTTCTGCAAAATCTCATCGAGTTTAAGGATCATAGAATCGCACTTTTCCATGGACGCCAGCATAAAGGAGCGAACCAATACAAACCGAAACACCCACAGGCTGACGGATTGCTTTTTCCACTTTTGGTTTTCTTAAGAACTGTCATCGGTGGACCAGAACGCCAATTCCCCACAGTCCACGCCCTCCATATTTCAAAAACAGAGACCGATCGTGTTCCCGTATCTCCGCAGATGAAAAAATAATCCGATCGGCGAATACAAATTAAACGAAATTTCTTTTCGTTACTCCGTTAAGCACTCTTGCGAATCTGACTCCGTAGGAGGGAGAATGTTTTGTTTCTCTATACATTTTTCCAAAATCCAGCTTTGATGATCGGATCTGCGCAGAGGTCAAACAAAATGATGGGTTGCTTGTATTGGATCCAGAGCAAATCATGTGCTAGGACAGCTGCATATAAATGGTGTGGTTTACAGATCAGCCGCTGGATAACGGTTTTCGTTATACGCAGAAACCCCCATCTAACTTCCTGTTAAGAGTTAGATGGGAGTTTCTTTTTTTGCTGCTAAGGATAATCTCCTTCGCTGATGTAATCTCAGTTATGGCTCACTGGATGGAAAAGGGGTTCCCCCCTTAGAGCCCGAACTACCTCTTCTGCAGCACTTTTCAGCAAGGTATGCATGGCCGTTTCCGAATACCATGCGCAGTGGGGTGTGAGAATGATCTGCTCCTGCCCCAACAGAGGAGCATCCGGCCGAACAGGCTCCTCATTGAGCACATCCAGTGCTGCCCCGGCTAGATGGCCGCTCAGCACTGCTTCTCGCAGGGCCTGTTCGTCTACCAGAGGCCCCCCAGCAGTATTGATGAGAATGGCCCCCGGCTTCATCTGACTCAGGGTTTCCCGATTAATCATATGTTTGGTGTATCGGTTCAGAGGGGCATGCAGGGAGAGAAAATCGCTATCCTGCAGAACCTTCTCCTGGGGCAGCAGATGGATTCCATATTTGGCAACCTCCTGCTCTGTCACACCCGGATCGCAACCTATGATGTCCATGTCGAACACCTTAGCCTTCCGGGCTACCGCCCGAGCAATATTGCCACAGCCCACCAGTCCTAATGTCTTGCCATGAATGGTGTCGGAAGGCTTGGTAATGGCGTAGTCCCACTCGCCCCGCTGGACCATTCGCTCCAGCACACAGAATTTCTTGGCGCTGGCCAGCAGTAGAAGTATCACATAATCTGAAACCTCCTCAATGCAATATAGGATGACGGGGCCGTCATCAAAGATGGTTTCTCCCAATACAGCACCATTTTTGCGGAGAATGTGATACTCCAGAATCAGGTCGAACTTTACTTCGATGATAGCTTCGATGGGGATCGGTCTCGGTTCACCACTCAGAAGCGAGCTGTCATATTCCATCAGGATTTTGCGTGCAATAGCTTCAACTGTCTCCAAGCGAATTCGCGGAACTGACACCGTAGGCCCCCCTTATCGCGGTCGATTTTTCATTTGCTCAATGAATGCCTGCCATTCCTCGTCGGTGGCATTCACATCTTTAGAAACACGAAGTGCTGCACGAACGATATCCTTTTGCATGATATACTCTGGTAGATCGGCAGAAATCCTATTCCGAGACTTTGCAGCTAAGTCAAGCAGCCTTTCATGTTCGGTTTTGCTGAGATCCAGATAGCGAGATATCCGTTCTACAAAATCACCTTCTGGTGCGGGACGACGGCTCTGCTCAACATCACTGAGATACCCACATGCAATACCAAGATGCTTTGCGGTTTCTCGCAGCGTTAGCCTAAGTTCTTTACGCTTTGCAGAGATAAACGCTCCAAAAGTCATGGTGACTTGCCTCCTGTTATTGAGGGTGTTCGCTGTGCAGCGAACTCTTAATTTCATTATAGTCAGAACAGGTGTTCTATTCAATGGCAAAAAAAGAGTTCCCCGCAAGGTGTTAAAATTCTTTAACACCTTGCGGGGGTTCTCATATAAATGTACGAGCGATATCCTGCATTTTATCTACACAGGATTGGGGTGACAAAATTCGTATTTTTCCCATAAACTTAAATACCCACCCATAAAAGGTTCCGCTGGGGTTGACTTCAATTATCACTGTAAAGTGGGTATCATCATATGGAGATATCTCGATGTCTTCACCATAATGGTCAATGATGACCCGCATCAGCTCATTGGAACAGAGAAGTTTGACCTGCTCTGAATGCTCTGCCGCAAACATATCAACCATTTTGTTCGTATAGGCGGCTACATCAAAATCAGGCATTGGCTGGAACTTGGAATCCAACGGCTCCACGCTGGTCAGACGATCCACACGAAAATGGGCAATTCCCTTATGCTTATGAGAGTAACCAATCAAATAATAATGGTCGTTCTTCCACTCCAAAGCATAGGGGTCCAGAATATAGAGATATCCATCGTGTTTCAGGATTTTCTTTTTCTCTGGCGTGTATTCATAGTATTGGAAACTGATTTGGTGTTGATCCAAGATAGCAGTCTGAATGCTATCAATGATGTAATAGACCTTTTCGTTATGCGGTTTCACACGGCTGGAGAGGCTGGCCAACCTTTGGAGCTGTTCCGCCTGTTGGACGCTGGTCAACCGTCCCAGCTTTTGAATTAGTGCCTGAGATTTTTTCGCAGAGATCACCTTGGAGGATGCCACGGCATCTACAAGCATCTTCAGCTCAGGATATTCAAAAATCCGGCTGCCAATGAAATACCTGTTTTGCGTGCTTTTGATTTGGACGATATCAATTCCTGCGGTGTCCAGCGCATCCAAGTCAGTATAGACAGTTTGACGCACAGATGGAATCCCTTTGCTTTTGAGGTGCTCTATCATCTCCGATACTGTAACCGCATGTGCTTCATCGGTTTGCTGATAAAGAAACCGCAGCAGTTCAATGATACGGATATTACTCTGCATTGTGATCACCTCCCTAAATAGCGTTTGGAATTCTTCAAATCATACGACTTTTCCCTTTGCCCAGCGGTCTCCCGAGGTATATTTCCCCATGTTGATGTCCAGCACTCCTCTGGGCAGATAGATTATTCCTTCTTTTCCGGGAACAGATTCCACCGGAACGCCAGCTCTTTCTGGACAAACTCTTTCGGCAGGCCGCGGGGGTTGGCGATGAGATACCATACCCGGAAAGTGCGCTTCGCCGGGTCTGTTTCCTGACGGAAGAGCTGATAGCCCGCCTCATCCTCCTGTGTCCATTGTCCTGTATGCCGTTTAGCCTGCACAAAGGGTTCCACCACCTGATCCAGCTCCTCTCTGGTGCGGCTTGAGGCCCAGGCGTAATCCACATCATTGGCGTGGGAGAGGTGGAACAACATCGAGCCCATCCCGTCCTTTGCCTTGTACTCCGGCGTTTCGCACAATTCTACCTGACGACGGTATTCCACCAGCTGTTCCGGTGTTCCGTATCTCTCTACCATCTGCTCATCCACATGAATGCGCCAGCTGTAATCTTCCGGTCGGATAAAGGGGGCGCAGACTGACTGGAGCGTCCCCGCAGGGTCCGCCTCAAAGCAGTCGATAAAATCGAGGTAGTGGGCTTTGACCAGAGGGATAAAAGTATCCAGCAGCGCGGTGTTCAACCGCAGATCCTCTGTCAGCATCTGAAAGCGGAGGCCACCCGCAGGAGATTCCATATCAAAGGCATAGAGAAGGTCATTCCCCAGTTTAATGGTACAGCTGAACCCCACCTCCACATTTCCATGGCGGATTTCATAGTCAAGGTAGTTGTAGCGGCTCCGTTCAAACCAGATCAGGTAGGTCAGGCCATTTTTGGTTCTCTTTTTGAAATCGCCCTTTTTCAGACGCTTCCAGCCCTTTTCCTCCAGGCCGAGTCCATTCCACAGGTGGTCCAGGACTTCTGTATAGATGTCGGCAGGATGCTTTTGCTCCATCGTATTCACCTCCAGTCAGAGCTTTATTAGTAATCAAGTATACAAAGTTCCTCTTATCTTCTGCTTATAGCTCAGTTGATAACCGAAAACAAATCTGTTTCAAGTCTTTCGGTTTCACGGACAGATCAACAACTTTCTTTTGTAGATCTCGCACCATTTCAAAATATTCGACAGGCGCTTGTATTTGCTCCAGGTATCCTATATAGCGAATAATCTGATCCAATGATTTCTTTCTGTACTTGGCAATCTCGCCCAGTTTGGAATAACCGCGTCCCGCCACATAGACCTCAACATTTATGCACTGAACAGCCGTTATGTCCAGCGTTTTGTGCTCCTCTTTTTCCGATTTAATCGTTAACAGCAGATTCTTCACAGAATGTCTGATATCATGCTCACATAAAAATCGAAGCTCGTCGAACAAATGATTCTTTACGAAATGGATTGCTAACGGTTCAAAGAGCACATCATCCTGATACCAGCCGCCATGAACACAAGAAATCAATTCCCGATAACGCTTTTCTGAGATCCACTTCTGTGCGATCATCTTACTTCCTTGCATCCATGCATCCAGCCTGGTTTGAGTCACTTCAGGACTATACCCCCACTTATCCAAAAGGGGCTGCAGCATCGAATCATTCAGGTGAGCACCGTCAAAATGAGTGCGAATGTGCTCCTCGATGTCACGGGCACATTCCTCGTTGGCCTGATAGCTCACCCGCCAAAGTGCCAGCTCGTTCCTGGTACGAGCTTCGGCTGCAGAGTAGGGGTAAAGATAGATTTCTTTTTCCATCCTGAAACCTCCTTACGGCAGGCAGCACTTGTTCGGAAGCTGGATGGACAACGGACTGATGCCCAGCTCGTTGAGCAAACAACATAACTCCACCGGTAACTCCAGAAGGTCTTCGGTCGTTGGGACAATGAGCAACGCACCGTCCGCCACCAGTACGGTGATTTCCTCTCCTACAGGAATCGACGCTTCCGCCAGCAGGTCTGCCGGCAGATTGAGCTCAGGCTCCTCGCTGGTATAGCCGGCGCATCCTGCATCCCCGCAAACACGGCTTACCAGCAGGCTGTTTGCGTCACAGTCGCAGATATACTGATCCGCCGGAGTGGTAATGGGAACTTCCTCACCCGGCGCATAGCCCATCCCGCGCATAACAAAGGCCGGCAGTACCAGAGAGCCATCCTTGCGGATCTTTACAGAGGTGTGTACCTTACTCATCTTCGCACTCCTTTCTGCTACGAGTGCTGCCGCCGTAAATGATATCTCCGACCATCAGCCGCTCCTCCAGTTCGCCCAGGCAGATGCCGGAAAAGGCCATCATCTCCAACAGGTAGGGAGGAATATCCCGCAGGTCGTGATCATATCCGGCCTCGCAGACGGTAATCGTGTGATCCTCCTCGTCCACATAGAGACTCAGTTTGGCATCTGTGGGAATGCCGGCTTCTTTCCGCAGATCATCGTCCAGTTCGATCTTGTCGTACTCAAAATCCCCAAAGGGACATTCGCCCTCACACCCGCTGCAGGCGCCGCAGGTTTTGGCCAAATGGAAAGAGAGATTAATGAACAGCTGATTCAGACTGTCCAGCGCCTGGATCAGTTCCATAGCGGTCATCTGCTGCTTCATAATGACCGCTGTATTCTTCAGCGCATGGATCTCAACCTGACCGCTGTCCTCAAAACCACTGATTTTGAGTGCGGCACTGGGGAGAAAGAGGCCGCCATTCGACAACTGCTTGTTAAATTTCATCTGCTTTTATCCTCCTTTTATATCGTCTGACTCAAAGTTGGGAATGACTTTGCTTCCTGTTCCGCCAACAGTTCTTCCCGAAATGCTGTCAGATCCTCTGTCGTGGGCGTATAGCTCCTTGATTCGAGCGCAGTTAAGGGGAAAATTGCTCCACATATCGTGGGGCTGACTTCCGAAGCTGGTCAGCCCAGCCGCATAGCTGTAACGGATCAATTCATAGAACCATGCAGCCTTCTGAACATCGCTGGCAGGACTGTCACGGGCTAATGTAGCGCGGACCACATCGAAATCCTCCCGCGAGTTCAGCACATATCTGAGTGCTTCCATCAGTTCCTGCGGCTTATCTCTTACACAGCGGTAAAGGTTGACCAGCAAGCTGTTGAAATCGTTGTACACCTCAAAATCATTGCCGGGGGGCTTATGGAACAGCACCCAACCGCCCCCGCCAAAGACCTCGATATACCGCTCATAGTAGACTGGGAACAAAGTGACGATGAGCTCTCGAAGTGCTTTCTTGCCGCCAATCCAGCTCATGAAACTATCCGGAAACCCGACCCAGATGCCCTCCATATTGTTGCGGCTTGCCAGCTTGACCCGGATGCCGTAGTCGCCCCTGTCGGGAAGCATCGCCGGGTCGCTATTCTGAGAGAGATCAAGCGGCGAGGAAAGTCTGATAAAATTTCCATCGCAGAAAGTATTCCCGTCTTTTTGGCGATACGCCGCTCCTACCTTTGCCGGGTCAAGAAATTCCCGAGTCTGGGAGGAAGGGTAGAAGATATGCTCCATGACGAAGTTACCCAGGGCAAAGTCGTTCCCGGCTCCATAGAGCAATTCGTAGTGCTCCAGCTGATTGGCAATCTGCATTACATCGCAGGTTGCTTGCGGCTGCTCGATCTGCATGGCCCCGCGAAACAGCAGAGCCTCTTTTGCAGTCATGTTTTCAAACCGGCGCGCCAACCACTCATACTGTGACTTGGTCATTTCAAGGCCATCCAGCAAATCAAAAAGTTTGAGATCCTGCGTACTCACTGCGGCATCATCTCCATTCCCAGTTTGTTTTCTTCATTTTCTGCCTGCTCCACGCAGTGGAAGGGACTCCATCGTCCACAGCAGGGACAGGCAATCATACCATTTGCAGATTGGTCGACCTGCTCTTGTGTCACTTCGCCAGGCGTATTACAGCATTCATTCACAACTGTAACAAGATGTGCCGTTTCCAGCACCTCCGGGCGATATTGTCGGTTGAATGGGACAAAGTGGACCCAGAGTGGGTTATCAAACAGCCTGGCTACATGCAATTGCAGGGCCTCTTTTCTGACCACCTCTTTGGAAGCGTGAGCATAGTTGTGGTTCGTCTCCCATTCAATGAGGGACTTGAGCAGAGCAGATTCTCCCTTGCGGTTGATCAATGCCTCAGCAATTTGACACCACGCTTTTTCCTCGATTTCTCCGAGGTCGGTCTTTACCCCTGACCAGGGATGGTATTTTTTGTCGCGGCCAGAGCCGCTGCTGTTGCAGTAGAACACACCATGGAGCCAACGGATATCAGGAAAGTCTATGGATGTTAAATCCACTTGCTCGGGTGCGGTGATCGTTTGCTTGAGTATTAAGAATACCTCCTATTACAATAAATTTGGACAGGAAAGCCGGGCAGCCAGTCCGGCTTTCTTTCCATCTCGTGCCTAAGCTACAATAAGAGGAGCAACTGGCTGACCCTTGCCTCCTTGGGCTTTTATGTCCGTTGGAAAGACTGTTAGCCATCCTCTTGTTGCAGCGTTCGATTTGAGCAGGTTGAGCCACAGGATGCCGGAGAGTTCGTGTCACCCAATAGATTGAATCGGCAGCGAGAAAAGATGGATTTCCGGTTGCAGATTCTTTGTGTTGGAGGAATGTGAATGAACTGCGTTGGCATCGATGTTTCCAAAGGTAAGAGCATGATTGCAGTCATGCGGCCCTTCGGAGAGGTAGTGGTTTCACCCTTTGAAGTGCGCCACACCGCCAGCGAACTGAGCGAGCTGGCAAGGCTGCTCAAAAACCTGGACGGTGAGACCCGCGTGGTGATGGAATCCACGGGCAATTACCATGCGCCGGTGGCCTGGCTGCTCCACGGCACGGGGTTTTATGTCTCCGTAGTCAATGCAATGCTGGTGCACGACTACGGGAACAACAGTTTAAGACGGGGCAAGACCGACAAGAAGGATGCCGTGAAGCTGGCCAACTACGGCCTTGACCACTGGCTCACACTTCCGAGATATGTTCCGGAAGAGGACACCCGGCTCATGCTGAAGACCTGCTACCGGCAGCACCAGCAGTATTCCAAAGTACAGACCATGCTGAAAAACAACCTGATCTCCCTGCTGGACACCGCTTTCCCAGACGCAAACCGCCTGTTTACCAGTCCGCCCCGCGCCGATGGCAGTGAGAAGTGGGTGGACTTTGTCGCCACTTTTTGGCATTGCGAGTGTGTCTGTGGTCTGTCTAAGAAAGCCTTTACCGCCAAGTACCAGAAGTGGTGCAGAAAGCACGGCTACAATTTCAGCCAAGATAAGGCGTTGGATATTTATGCCTCTGCCTGTGGACGCTTCGGTGTCATGCCGAAAACAAATACGGCAAAACTTTTGGTAGAACAGGCCATTTCCCAACTCCAGACAACTTCCGCCGCATTAGCTGCTCTCAAGCAGGAGATGCAGTCTCTGGCAGCTTCTCTGCCGGAGTATCCTGTAGTGATGGAAATGTTTGGTGTTGGCCCTACACTCGGCCCCCAACTCATAGCTGAAATTGGCGATGTGCGCCGTTTTCATTCCAAGAAAGCGCTGGTGGCCTTTGCAGGCATTGACGCCCCGCCCTACCAATCTGGCCAAATAGATGTCCGCAGCCGCAGCATTTCCAAGAGGGGATCTGCCTCACTGCGCAGGACACTTTTCCTGGTGATGGGCGTCCTCCTGCAATGTGCCCCAATGGATGAGCCGGTCTACCAGTTCATGAACAAGAAACGCTCTGAGGGCAAGCCATACCGTGTCTACATGATGGCATCCGCCAACAAGTTCTTGCGTATCTACTACGCTTCTGTGAAAGCCTATTTGGATTCCCTGGAACACGACTGATTTCCCTGCGCTATACCATCTGGCTGGCCGCCGTTTCGATTTTGAGTTGCTCAGCGGCTTGATTTTGTGTTGCCTTTTTCGCTGCTCCCAAAACCTGAAATTTCTACTTGACTTTTGTTAGCAGGTCTTTCCATATGCGTAGAGGTGGCTTTATACCATTGGAGGCCGGTCGTACTGATAGTCGCCTCCGGCTCTTACACCTTATCCAAGCTCCATCCCGCCCAGCTGCGGTTCCTGTTTCTGTTGCCCAATGGTTTGAATGGACTGTCCATCCCGGCGCTCCAGCAGCCCGTACTCCGTTTGAATGTTATTGCGGGACGCCAGAATCGCTTGCCCATAGGTGTGAAGATTGATATGAGGACGGATCATCTTGGCGGCCTTCTCCGGAAGAATGAAAGCCAGTTCCTCTGCCGCTGCATCTTCAGGGGATGCGATGCTCGGAGAAAGGATATACTCGTCAAGCTGTTCTGCCAGATCCAGAGCATCTACAATATTCTGGCAATGTGTCGCTGTCATGAGTGCCTTGTAGGCAGGGAGAGCCGCGGCCGACATTTGGGCAAGTACATCTCCAAGCCGTTCGATGGTTTCAAAAGGTACTGCGTTGGTAATGTGTTCCGCCAATTGCGGGACTTTGCAGTCCATGCAGGTACACTCAACGGCGCCCCAATCAACATATCCCAGGCAGCGCACTGCCATCTCCAATGCGTTATCTTCGGCAGGAAGCTTCAAATCCACCACATCGGTTCCGGCAAAGGGGAGATTATCATGGTGTGCAGTCAACCGCAGGTGGATTGTATAGGCCGGCTCGACAGGCTGATTCAGCGTGATTTCCGGCGCCGACTTCAAGTCGGAGTGCTGTACTACATAGCCACCCAAGCCGGAGATTCCACTGGGAACATATACGCCGCATTCGCCCATGCGTGCCATTTTCCCGACCTTCTCAAAGTCCAGAAGCTCAAATGCCGCATCTGACATTCCTTCCACTTCCGGAACAAAACCATTCTCTGCGTAAAATCGCCCTAACTGTCCATCTGATACAACCGATTCCACCACATGGCAGCAGTCCACACTTTCTGCCAGATCCCGAAGGCGTTTCAGTGTGATGGATTCTTGTTTCTGGAAATCCACCCGAACCAGTCCTTCGAAGGCGATGCGCTGAACCTCATTCAGCCTGGAGAGGCGTTCTGCCAGGTCATTCAGCTCCAGCAGGTTTGTTGCTGAACATACAAGACTGGAGCGCAGCACCTCAAAGTCACGGTACTCCGTATGGTGTGATGACTCCATTGCCCTCATCAATGAGGAGCAGAGCGGTTTCATAGCCGTCAAGGGCGTCCAGCTCCTCTTTGCTGGCGCAGCCGCCATTCAGCACCATGTAATGATCTCTGCCGACCTGCTCTAAATCAGAAAAATCTGTGATGACCGTGACCTGCTGGCAGGAAAATGTCAAGTTGATTAGGTCGGTCATGTCGGAATAGTCGTAGCTGACCGCCGCACCCTGGAACTGAGCGCCCTCCTGTGCATAACAGAAGCTGTCCAGCCGCTTGGCCAGATAGTCCAGCTCGTCGATATTTACAGGTTTTCCCTCCAGTCGCTTCAGGATGGGGTACTCACCAAGGATCTCGTCCATTTGGCAGTCCCTCGCCAGGGGATCTCCCATATCCATCGCATTCAGCGCCTCCATGATTCCGTCATACTGGTTGTGCGGGATTGGGAGGGGAACGGTAAACTGTCCGTACTCGGGATGCTTCGGATTTGATAACACAGCATTCATTCTCATCGTATTCCTCCAATGCCGAGCCCTACATCTCCATCTGAGGGCTATAATCCTGTCTGTGTTCCAATTGGGTGTCCAAGTCGGGGACAGAGAACTCGATTTTGATTCTGGCTTCTTGGATGGCTCTTATCTGTTTGTCATTCAAATTTGGGTCTTCTGCCAACAGATGATCCGTTGCACGATAAATCTCTGTCAACTCCTCATTGGAGAAGAGACTGGCTTTGGGGATCAGACCAGAGCGGACAGCGAAGTCCCGTTTGGCTCCTGCAAAATCATCCTCATAATAGTGCCCATGGCTGACGCCGACCCTTTCATAATCCCAGATCCATGTAACGAACTCATAGCCCCGGCCGGTGCCTCGCTCTCTGCCCGCCAGCACAGCCCCGCCGAAATCCGCAAGCAGATGAAACTTATTGTCAAGACCACGAGCACGGAGCAGGGGGGTGTTTTCCATAGCCTCCACATATTCAAATACTCTGTCGGCTGCAATGGCGACCCTGTGATACAGCTCGTTGGCCTCTGGATTCTTGCTCCCGGACGGAAGCATAAATACTTCGTTCCCAGGAGAAACAGAAAGGACAGGCTGTCCATCGAGAAAAATCTCCAGCCGCCTGTCCTCTTTGCTAAGGGATTCAATTTGCTCCTTTCCGAGACACCGGGATAGTTCCTCAAAAAATTTACTCCCCACTGTAAACCTCCAATCTTGTTACTTCATTGAAAATAAAAAAAGCCCGTGCATTTTTTGCACGGGCTTAGGAACACATCTTTTAACTGAGTGTTCGTCCTCATATTCTTCTTGGATAAAACAATAACTCACACAGCATTGACTGTGTGAGTTATTGTTTTGGTGGAGATAAGCGGGATCGAACCGCTGACCTCTTGAATGCCATTCAAGCGCTCTCCCAGCTGAGCTATACCCCCGAATATTTTGTGCGCTTTTCTATCTCGCCTCAGCACAAGATATATATTACCAGACAGATCGCGATTTGTCAACAAGAAAATTAAATTTTTTCACTTCCTTTCCGCCGTCCCGATTGGCAGAAAAGTAGGGTCGGGACGGGAGTCACCAAAAACAGACAGGGCCACAGTTTGGACCGAACAGAGCACAGAAAACGCCGCAGCACATCAGTGCTGCGGCGATTCATGGGCTTAGTAATACTTTTTGCGGTTCTTGCGAGCGGCCTCGGACTTTTTACGGCGCTTGACGCTGGGGCTCTCGTAGTGCTCACGCTTGCGAACCTCGGCCAGCACACCAGACTTGGCACAGCTGCGCTTGAAACGCTTCAGAGCGCTCTCCAAAGACTCGTTTTCTCTGACACGGACTTCCGACATTTATATTTCCCTCCCTCCGGCGCGGCGGGGCGTCCCCTGCTGCGAAAGGGCCATTTATATGGCTTTAACAGAACCATTATATTTGAAATCAAGTCAAATGTCAAGTTCTTCTTTGGTCGAAAAATTTGAATTTTTTGTGACCGTGGAGCGGGCAGGCTTATGCCTTGGGCTTGAAGATCAGGCTGACCAGCTTACCCTTGACCACGATGGACTTCACCAACTCCTTGCCCTCGGCCAGCTTGGCCACTTTGGGGTCGGCCAGCGCAGCGGAGACGATCGCCTCGTCGCTGGCGTCGGTGGGAACCACGATGTTGGCCTTCACCTTGCCGGACACCTGGACAGCCATCTGGGTCGTGGCGGCCACAGTTTTGCTCTCGTCATACTCAGGCCAGGTCTGGAGGCATACCTGCCCGCCGTAGCCGGCCATCTCCCACAGCTCCTCACACATATGGGGGGCGAAGGGGGAGAGCATCAGCAGCAGGGCCTTCATGTCGCCCCGGCTGGCTCCGTTGGCATAGAAGTCGTTGACCAGGGACATCAGGGCGGCGATGGCGGTGTTGAACTTCATGGCCTCGATGTCCTCGGACACCTTCTTGATGGCCTTGTGGACGGCAGCCTCATTGGCCTCGGAGTACGCCTCACCGGTGTGCTCCTGCTCGGCGGCCAGGTTCCACACCCGGTCCAGGAATCGCTTGCAGCCCCGGACGGAGTCATCGGACCAGACGGCGGTCTTTTCAAAGTCGCCAATGAACATGATATACAGGCGCATGGTGTCCGCGCCGTAATCCCGAATCACGTCGTCAGGGTTGACCACATTGCCCAGGGACTTAGACATCTTGACGGAGGGACGCAGGGCCTGATTGCCGTACTTTTCAATGAGAGCCTGCTTCTCCTCCTCGGTCTCCACGTTGCCCACATAGTGAGGGTTCTTGCCCAGGATCATGCCATGGCTGGTGCGCTTGGCATAGGGCTCAGCACAGGGGATGACGCCAATGTCGTGGAGGAAGTTGTTCCAGAAGCGGGAGTAAAGCAGATGGAGGGTGGTGTGCTCCATGCCGCCGTTGTACCAGTCCACCTGGCCCCAGTACTCCAGGGCCTCTTTGGAGGCCAGGGCCTTATCGTTGTGGGGATCCATATACCGCAGATAGTACCAGCTGGAACCGGCCCACTGGGGCATGGTGTCGGTCTCGCGCTTGGCCGGGCCGCCGCAACAGGGGCAGGTGGTGTTCACCCAGTCGGTCATCTTGGAGATGGGGGACTCGCCGTCGTCGGTGGGCTCATAGCTCTCCACCTCGGGCAGCAGCAGGGGCAGCTGATCCTCCGGTACGGGCTGCCAGCCGCACTTTTCGCACCAGATCATGGGGATGGGCTCGCCCCAGTAGCGCTGGCGTGAGAACACCCAGTCCCGCAGCTTATAGTTCACCTTGGCCTCGCCGATGCCCTTCTCCTCCAGCCACTTGGTGATGACGGGAATGGCGTCCTTCACCGTCAGGCCGTTGAGGAAGTCGGAGTTGACCATGATGCCAGTGTCATCCTTGGCGGTGAAGGCGGCCTTCTGCACATCCTCGCCGCCGGAGACTACCTCGATGATCTCACAGCCGAACTTCTTGGCAAACTCCCAGTCGCGGTCGTCGTGGGCGGGGACGGCCATGATGGCGCCGGTGCCGTAGGTGGACAGGACGTAGTCGGAGATAAAGATGGGGATCTCCTTGCCGTTGACCGGGTTGACGCCCCGGACGCCGTCCAGCTCCATGCCGGTCTTTTCCTTGTTCAGCTCGGTGCGCTCCAGGTCAGACTTGGAAGCCGCCGCCTTCTGATAGGACACGACCTCGTCCGCGTTCTTCAGCTTGCCGCTCTCCAACCAGCCCCTCACCAGGGTGTGCTCCGGGGAGAGGACCATGTAAGTCGCACCGAACAGGGTGTCGGGCCGGGTGGTAAAGACCTTGATGTCCTCGCCGGTGGTGGCCTTGAATACCACCTCGGCGCCGGTGGAGCGGCCGATCCAGTTGCGCTGCTGGGTCTTGACCCGGTCGATGAAGTCCACGGTGTCCAGGCCGTCGATGAGCTTCTGGGCGTACTCGGTGATTTTCAGCATCCACTGGCTCTTTTCCTTCCGGATGACGGGGGCGCCGCAGCGCTCGCACACGCCCTCCACCACCTCCTCGTTGGCCAGCACGCACTTACAGGAGGTGCACCAGTTCACCGGCATGGTGGTCTTATAGGCCAGGCCGTGCTTGTACAGCTGGAGGAAGATCCACTGGGTCCACTTGTAGTAGCCGGGGTCGGTGGTGTCCACCACCCGGTCCCAGTCGAAGGAGTAGCCCAGCATGTGGAGCTGGCGGGTAAAGTTGGCGATGTTGTCCTTGGTCACCTTGGCGGGGTGAATGTGGTTCTTGATGGCGAAGTTCTCAGTGGGCAGGCCGAAGGCGTCATAGCCGATGGGGAACAGCACGTTGTAGCCGTCCATCCGCTTTTTCCGGGCGATCACATCCATGGCAGTGTAGGGCCGGGGATGGCCCACGTGCAGGCCGGCAGCGGAGGGGTAGGGGAATTCCACCAGGCCGTAGAACTTGGGCTTGGTGGTGTCGCCGTTCTGACAGGCGAAGGTCTTTTCCTCCGCCCAGCGGGTCTGCCATTTCTTTTCAATGGCGGTGAAATCGTACTTCAAAGTTATCACGCTCTCTTGTTATTGTTGCCGCTTCCGCAGAAAATTTCTATAAGCTGTAATATTATACCTAAGTTTCCCCTGAATTGCAAGGGCTTGACCGGGGAAAAGCGGCAGGGAAACGTGCCGGCGGGCGCACACATGGATGGGGCAGGTTTTGGCCCCTTGGATCAGAGGCGCGGGGCACAGCCGAAAAGTCAAAGCTGATTTTACCTGAACTTTACAAAAAAAGTATGTTCCCACAGCGCGGACCGTGCTATACTAAGCTATAAAACCTCCGTACAGCCGGAGGACACCGAAGAGAAAGCAGGGGGAGCGTATGCCGAAGATGGTGGATACCCGCTATACCCAGGACCGGGAGCTGTCCTGGCTCCGCTTTGACGAGCGGGTCCTGGAGGAGGCAAGGGACGAGGACGTCCCGCTGATGGAGCGGCTGAAGTTCGCCGCCATCTTTACCAGCAACCTGGACGAGTTTTTCATGGTCCGGGTGGGTTCACTCTATGACATGACACTGGTGAAGGAGCCCCACATCGACAGCCGCACCGGGCAGACGCCGGAGCAGCAGCTCCAGGCCATTTTCAAGGCGGCGGGCCCCCTGTACAAGCAGCGGGACAAGGTGGTGGAGCAGCTGGAGAGCCGGCTGCGGGCCTGCAACATCTGCCGGCTGTCGGTGGAGGAGATGGACACCAAGGAGCGCAAGCAGGTGGAGAACTGGTTCCGGGACGAGGTGCAGCCCATCCTCTCCCCCCAGGTGGTGGACGCCCGCCACCCCTTCCCCCACCTGTCCAATAAGACCCTGAATGTGATGCTCCGATTGGAGGGGGACGGGCATGAGGCCCTGGGCCTGATTCCCGTCCCTCAGAGCCTGCCCCCCTACTTCGTCCTGCGGGAGCGGGGCCTGCGGTATATCCTGACGGAGGATGTGCTGCTGGCCCACGCAGACCGGATGTTCCCGGCCTTTTCCATCCGGAGCCGGGCGGTGATCTCCGTGACCCGGAATGCGGACATCAGCCCGGAGGACGAGGCGTACGAGGTAGACGAGGACTACCGTCAGCACATGAGGAAGATCGTCAAAAAGCGCAACCGCCTGGCCCCGGTCCGCCTGGAGGTCCAGGGCAGCCGGGACGAAAAGGGGATCGACTCCCTGTGCCGGCGGCTGAGCCTGAGCCGGGAGCAGGTGTTTTTCTCCAAAGCGCCGCTGCGGATGGGCTATGTCTTTGCCCTGGAGGGGCAGCTGCCCCCAGAGAGCCGCGCCGCCCTGTGCTTCCCGCCCTACACCCCCCGGCCCACCGCGGCCCTCCGGCCGGAGGAAAAAGTGCTGCCCCAGGTGCTGCGTCATGACGTACTGCTCTTTTACCCCTTCCAGTCCATGGACCCCTTCCTCCATCTGGTGCGGGAGGCGGCCTCCGACCCCTGTGTGCTGTCCATCAAGATCACCATTTACCGCCTGGCCGCCAAGGCCAAGCTGGCGGAGTATCTATGCGCAGCCGCCGAAAATGGAAAGGAAGTCACCGTCCTGATGGAACTGAGGGCCCGCTTTGACGAGCAGAACAACATCCAGTGGGCCGAGCGGATGGAGGAGGCGGGATGCACCATCCTCTACGGTGCGGAGGACATCAAGGTCCACTCCAAGATCTGCCTGATCACCCGGCGGGAGCGGGGGCGGCTCCAGCACATCACCCAGGTGGGGACGGGCAACTACAACGAAAAGACCGCCCGGCAGTACACCGACCTGTGCCTGATGACCGCCCGGCCGGAGCTGGGGGCGGACGCCGCCGCGCTGTTCCAGAATCTGGCCACCGCCAACCTGGAGGGGACATACGAGCGCCTGCTGGTTTCCCCCTATCAGCTGCGGGACCGGTGCATCCAGCTCATTGACCGGGAGATCGCCAAGGGGGACCGGGGGTATATTTTCCTGAAGCTGAACTCCATCACCGACCGGAAGCTCATCGACAAGCTGGCCCAGGCCTCCCAGGCCGGGGTGGAGGTGGTGATGAATGTGCGGGGAATCTGCTGCCTGCGTCCCGGGATCCCGGGCCTGACCGACCGCATCACCGTGTTCTCCGTGGTGGGCCGCTATCTGGAGCACACCCGGATCTACCGCTTTGGCCGGGGGGAGGACGCGGACCTGTTCCTCTCCTCCGCCGACTTTATGACCCGGAACACAGAGAGGCGGGTGGAGGTGGCCTGCCCCATCCTGGACCCGGAGCTTCGGCGCAGGGTGTTCCACATCACCGACGTGCTGATCTCGGACAACGTCAAGGCCCGCCAGCTGGGCCCGGACGGGCTGTGGCACCCCCGTCGGAACGGAGCCCTGCCCTGCTCCAGCCAGGAGGTGTTCCAGCAGGAGGCGGTGGCGGAGGCCGAACAGATCCCCCAGCATACCGCGCACTCCGGCCGGAAGGAGAGCCCCTGGCGCCGCCTGATGGAGCGGCTGGGCCGCGCCTGACAACAGAAGCACCTTATCAGCAGGACACCCCCGCCGCATCAAAAAAATGCGGCGGGGGTGTCTGAGTTCTGAATTTTAGGCTCCCTGTTCTGAGGACTAGAGCGGGTACCCTGCGCCGTACCACAGGGCGGCAGCCTTCAGGGCCAGAAGGAGCAGGCCCAGGGGGCCGAAGCCGTGGCGGAACAGAAGGGCGCAGACCCCCAGGCTGTACAGGGCTTGGGGGAGGTGGACCAGCAGGAACCGGCGCTCCCACGGGACGGCGGCAGCCCCGCCGCCAAGGAGGAACCGGCGCTCTCCCCAGAGGCAAATAATATGGATGATGGGGAAGAAGCCGAGCGCCAGCAGGTCCCCCAGCAGGGGCGTCCAGCGGACTGTGAGATAGAGGACGAAGAGGGAAAGAAATTCTAAGTCAAAGATGGCGTGGACGGGGATCAGAGGGCGGAAACGGGACAGAGGACAACTTCGTTCCATTCTGATGACACTCCTTTTCATACTGAAACTGGATCATATTCTTATTAAGTATCGCAAATTGCAAGTGCAAGTTGGACACCTGCACGGTAGAACTTAGTGAATCAGAGCGACGGTCAGGATGGAAGCCGCTGGCTTCCGTCCTGGGCGATGCTGCCGCAGCCTTCGGCTGCGTAAACAGAGTCGAGGAACTCGTCAAACAGTTCCTCCGGGGTGCGGTAGCCAAGCTTCTTGCGAGGCCGTCCGTTCAATTCATCAGCTGCAGCCAAGATATACTCAGCAGAGAAAGCCTCAATGGACACGCCCTTCGGAACAAAGGTTCGAAACAGCCCGTTGTGGCGTTCGTTTTGGGGACGTTCCCATAAGGTGTAGGGATGCGCAAAGTAGACTGCACAGCCCCAGTTCTCGACCTGACTGAACGCAGAGAACTCCGAGCCGTTGTCCACGGTAATGGTCTTGAAGACCTGTGAGAACTTGTCTCCGAATTCTCCCCTGAGTGACTGCATGGCGTTCAGAACGGAGTCTGCATCCTTGCCGGGAATCCAGATGGCAATATAGTTCTCCGTTTTCTTCTCCAACAGGGAGAGGACAACAGCCTCTTTACCGCCCCTCTTGCCGACCACGGTGTCACCTTCCCAATGACCTTCCTCGATGCGCAGAGCTGCGATCTCAGGCCTCTGAGAAATGTCTGTGCCGAAGCTCTTCTTGTGTTCACGGGGCTTGGAGTCCTTGTGCTGCTTGCGTTTCATGGCTTCGGGCAGTTCTGTCACAGACAAGTCAAGGCTGCCTGCCCAGACCTCATTGTAAAGCGTGTGGGTGCAGACCATCTCCTCTGCTGAAAACAGCCTGTGCAGACGAGCATAGCCGACGCAGGCATCCAAAGACCACTTGTGTTCTTTGACCTGTTCAATTATCCAGCGAATGAAGCGAGTGCAGTGACAGATTCGGTGTGGTTTCCGAGAACGCTTTCTGTTCGCCTTGTAGACCGCTTCTCCACGCCTTGCCGAGTATCCGGGTTTCCTGCCCTTGCTGCTCTTTCGGGGCGGTGTGCCGCGCTTTAGCTCGTTCCCAACGGTGGTTGGTGAACATCCGATTGCTCTGGCAATGGCTCTGTTCGTGTAGCCGGCGTTCTTGAGATGCTGGATTGCGCCTCGTTCCTCTCACTGTAAGTGCTGTCCCTTCTTGCGTTCTACCGATTCTGTGATATAATCTTGGCAGTCCATAGTGATTGCCCTCCCTTGGAAGAAGTTGTGTGCAAACTTCATTCTACCATGTGGGGAAAATCACTATGGATTTTTTCTTAGGTGTCCAACTTCATTTTACAATCGACCTCTTATTAAGTATCACAGTTTTGCGGAAAATGCAATTCCAATATCACACAAAAATAAGCGAATAAATTGGTGTGATCGACCAACTCACAGGAAGAGACCGGAAGCAGCTCAGTGTGAGGAAGAAGCAGAGTCTGACGAAGGACCGGGGACCGCCAGTGCGGCGATCAGGGGGCGGACGGTCCGGCGGTAGAGGAGGAGGGTCGCCACACAGGTGATCGTCTCCGCGATCAGGAAGGACAGCCAGACGCCGTCGGGGACCAGCCAGAGGAACAGGGCGGCGATGGGGAGCAAGAGCAGGATCTGCCGCAGCAGGGCGATCAGCAGAGAGCTCCCGCTGTGCCCGAGGGACTGAAAGGCGGCGGACAGGATGATGCTCACCGCGGCGATGGGGAAGGAGAGGGCGGCCATGCGCAGAGCGGGCACCCCCATGGCGGCGGCCGCTCCACCGGCATGGAAGCAGTACCGCAGCAGGGGGCCGGCGGCCAGGGCCAGCAGGACAGCCCCCGCAGCGGCGGCAGACAGAGCCAGCTGCACCCCGAAGCGCACCGCCTGGGAGAGGCGGGGGGCGGACTTTGCCCCGTAATTATAGCTGAGAATGGGGATCAGGCCGCTGTTGACCCCGAAGATGGGCATGAACACAAAGGACTGGATCTTAAAATAGACCCCCAGCACAAAGACGGCGGTGTCCGACCAGCGGGTGAGCAGCTGATTGAGGCCAAGGGACATAAAGCTGGACAGGGACTGCATCACCACGGCGGGGGCTGCGATGCGGAGCAGCTCCGCAGAGAGAGCACGGTCCGGCCGGAAGCCCCGGAAGGAGACAGAAAACTCCCCCCGGATGCGCCACAGCAGGAAAAAGCCGATGCAGGCCCCGGAGATCTGGCCGATGACGGTGGCCGCGGCAGCCCCAACCACCCCCATATCCAGTCCAAAGATGAACACTGGGTCCAGAATGATGTTGAGGATGGCCCCGGAGCCCTGGACGATCATGAAGCCGGCGGGATGGCCGGTGGTCTGGAGCAGGCGCTCGGTGAGGAACTGCATACACATCCCGATGGACAGGCCGCAGCAGATGACCAGATAGGAGGTCCCCGCCGCCGCCACCGCCGCGTTATCGGTGGACAGGCGGAAAAAGAGGGGCGCACCCAGCAGGGCGAAGGCCAGGAACAGCAGCCAGCACAGCCCATAGAACAAAAAGCCGTGACAGGCCACCCGGTTGGCCTCCTCCTTCTGCCCGGCCCCCAGGCGCTGGGCAAACAGGGCGTTGAAGCCCACCCCAGTTCCGGCGCAGAAGGCCACCATCATCAGCTGGACCGGATAGGCATAGGAGAGGGCCAGAAAGTCCAGCTCGCTCACCTGGGCCACATAGATGCTGTCCACCAGGTTATAGATGGCGCTCATCAGCATGGAGAGCATGATTGGGGCGGACATGGTCCACACCAGCTTGGGGACCGGAAGGGACCCCAGAATATTGTGGGCAGGCCCACTCATCCGGCATCCCCCTCTCCGAAGTGTGGTCCGCTGGAGCGCCCCCGGTCAAGTGTCAGCATCATGTCTGCGGCCCCCTTTGATCTCGGTTCAGAATGATCGGTTCAAACAAATTCTGCTGCATCCAGTGTAATGGATTTTCTTCGGAGATGCAAGCCCCTTTCCCACCGGATCGGCCCCGGTCCGGCACAAGCGGTCACAAAATAAGAAGCGGGCCCCGTTCCTCTGGTTCAGAGGATCGGGGCCCGCTGTTCTCTCAGCTCACAGAGCGGAGTCAGCTGACCAAATTGGTGAAGATCGTCAGGATGGTGGAGTTGGTAAAGTCGATGAACATACCGCCCACCAGGGGGACCACAAAGAATGCCTTGGGCGCGGGGCCGTACTGGTTCTTGATGGTCAGCATATTAGCCATGGCGTTGGGGGTGGCGCCCATGCCGAAACCGCAGAAGGCGGCGGTCATCACGGCGGCCTCATAGTCGGCACCCATGACACGGAATACCACAAACGAGGCAAACAGGTACATCAGCAGGGTCTGGACTGCCAGGATCACCACAATAGGCAGAGCCAGCTCAGCCAACTGCCACAGCTTCAGGGTCATCAGGGCGATGCCCAGGAAAATGTTCAGGCTGGTGTTGCCCGCCACATCGATGGCCTTCAGGGGCAGCTCTCTGCCCATAGCGTCGGCCACGTTGCGGATGATCAGGGCCACGATCATGCCGCCAATATACACAGGCAGAGTGATATCGATCTTGGCAAAGGCGTTGGTGATGTAGGTGCCGATGCCAGTGGCGATGATGATCAGAACGAAGGAGTCCAGGAAGGTGTTGCTGTCCAGCTTCTCCGCCTTGGTGAGGTAGACGGTCTCAGGCTCGCCCAGGTTCTCATCCTCCGCAGCCACATGAGGCTTCAGGTTGTACTTCTTGATCTTCCATCTGCCCAGAGGGCCGCCCATGAGGGAGCCAGCCACCAGGCCGTAGGTGGCGCAGGCGACAGCCACCGTCAGAGCGCCGTCCACACCGGCTTCTTCAAAGAGTTTGCCGAAGGAGGCGGAGGTGCCATGGCCGCCCACCAGGGGCACGGAGCCCATGCACAGGCCCATGCGGCCGTCCAGATCGAAGATGCCGGCCATACCCACACCCACCAGGTCCTGTATGGTGACCATGATGGTGGCCAGCAGCAGGAAGATCAGTACAGGCAGCGCACCCTTCTTCAACAACTTGATACTGGCACCGAAGCCCACGCTGGTGAAGAAGAAGTCCATAAAGGCATCCTTCAAGGTCTCGTTGAACTCCAAAGTCAGGATCCCGGTCTGATAGGTGACCAGGTGCAGGATGGCAAAAATCAGTCCACCCACCACCGGGGCAGGGATGCAGCAACGATTCAGAAAGTCAACGTGATTGACAATGAAACGTCCCAGGAGGAACAGCAGCATCGCCAGGGCCGCTGTCTGCAGCATATCCATTTGGATCGTCAGCATAAGTTTTCTCTCTCCTCTTCTCTTGTTTTCAGCCGTTCCGCGGCTGTGTTATATTGCGTACTTCATTTTATGCATCAACTTCAATTTCCTTCAAATTTCTACAACGCAAATTTCATTTCCCACACTTTCCACAATTCCAGACATTCATTTTTGAACATTTTAACGACGCCTCTAATAAAAGCTCTTTTCCTCGCGATTTTCTATCTCTTTATGAAGAAAGGGCAGGATTTTCAGCCAAAATTTACAGCGTCTTAATGGGACCGGAGAGCGGAAAAGAGGAGCGGCGGGAGGGCATTCCGGTCCGGCTCTGTTTCCGGCTTTGACATGCCGCCCTTGAGATCGGAACGAAAAAATATTCCGTCCCCGGAATAATCTTCCCAGGATGGGTCCATACTAGATGGCGAGGTGATATCCATTGCAGTACCGCGATCTGTACGCCCTGTTCCGCCGGGAGCCGGAGGCCAAGCGCTATTTTGACGCCCTCCCCACTCATGTGCAGGACCGGCTCCGTACCCGCCCCAATGGGATCAACTCCATGGCTGATCTGAAGGACCACGCCGCCGCGTTGCTGTGCGGCGGCAGCGAAACGGAGGGATTTGAATGGCAAAGAAAGGCATGAAGCGCCCGGAGAGCACCGCCTCCGCAGCCCAGAACCGGAGCCAGTCCGGCGCCCAGAACATGGCTGGCGGGTCTAAGGGCAAGTCCGAGCCCACCCAGCAGTCCTGAGCACATCCCCGCCTCCGGCTTCGGAGGCGGGGATGTTTTGTAAAAAAGACTGTCCTCCGGGGCATACTAGGCCAGGGGTGATGGGAACCATGGAGCCAAGGAAACGAGAGGCGCCCCGCAGTACTCTGGGCGAGGATCTGCGCCTCAATCCCCAGCTGCGCCTCTGCGCCCGGTTCGACGATGTCAGCATCGCCGAATTTCCCGTGGCCGCGCCGGGGGAGATGGGCGTCCGCGTGGTGGACAACTGCGCAGAGGAGAATATCCAATAAAGAGGCCCGGGGCCCGGACGAATTTCGTCCGGGCCCCGGGTGGCTTCCAGTCACTCCACGGTGACGCTTTTTGCCAGATTTCTGGGCTTGTCGATGTCGCACCCGCGCATCAGCGCTACATAGTAGGCAAACAGCTGCATGGGGATGACCTCCAGAGAGGGCAGGAACATGGGATGGATGTCCGGGATGGTCATGGCGCTGTCCACCAGGGCGTCCAGCTGCTCCCTGTGGCTGGCGGTAGAGATGCCAATGACGTCCGCGCCCCGGGCCTTGACCTCCTTCACGTTGCTCATCAGCTTGTCAAACAGGGTATGCCAGCTGGCCAGAGCCACCACCAGGGTGCCGTCCTCAATGAGGGAGATGGTCCCGTGCTTCAACTCGCCGGCGGCGTACGCCTCCGAGTGGATGTAGGAGATCTCCTTCAGCTTGAGTGAACCTTCCAGGCCCACGGCGTAGTCGATGTTCCGCCCGATGAAAAAGACGGAGTCGTGGTTGAAGTAGATGGAGGCGTAGTACTGGATCTCCTGGGTATGGGCGAGGATCTCCTCCGCCTTGGAGGGGAGCAGCCGCAGCTGGGCCACCAGCTCCTGATACTCCTGCGCCCCGATCCGGCCCAGCAGCTCGGCAAAGTAGAGGCCCACCAGATAGATCACTGCCAGCTGGGTGGAGTAGGCCTTGGTGGTGGCCACGGCGATCTCCGGCCCCGCCCAGGTGTACAGCACGTCATCCGACTCCCGGGCGATAGTGGAGCCCACCACATTGACGATGGACAGCAGGCGCGCGCCCAGGCGCTTGGCCTCCCGCATGGCGGCCAGCGTGTCGATGGTCTCTCCGGACTGGCTGATCACCAGGGCCAGGGTCCGGTCGGTGACGATGGGGTCACAGTACCGGAACTCTGAGGCCAGGGTCACCTCCACCGGGATGCGCAGCAGCCGCTCCAGAATGTACTTGGCCGCCACCCCCACATGGTAGGAGGAGCCGCAGGCGATGATGTACAGGCGGTCCATCCGCTCCAGTTCCTCCCGGGTGATGGTCAGGTCGTCCAGCACCACCCGGTCCCCCCGCAGGCGGGGGAAAATGGTGTCCCGCAGGGCCTTGGGCTGCTCCATGATCTCCTTGAACATGAAGTGCTCATAGCCGCCCTTCTCCGCCGCGGAGATCTCCCAGTCCACATGGGAGCGCTCCTTCTCCACCGGCCGGAGCAGGGAGTTGTACACCTGGACCGAGCCGGGGGTGAGCACGGCCACCTCTCCATCATCCAGATAGCACACCTCCCGGGTGTGCTTGATGACGGCGGTGACGTCGGAGGCCAGCAGGTTGAAGCCCTCCCCATATCCCAGCACCAGGGGGGAGTCCTTACGCACCGCCACCAGCTTATCCGGCTCATCAGCGCATACGATCCCCAGGGCGTACGCCCCCTCAATGCGGTGGAGCACCTTGGAGACCGCGTCCAGCAGGTCGCCGTCATAGTAATACTCCAGCAGCTGGGCCACCACCTCGGTGTCTGTCTCGGAGGCAAAGGTGACCCCCTTGGACTCCAAAAACTCCTTTAGCTTGGCGTAGTTCTCGATGATCCCGTTGTGGACCACGGCGATCCGGCCGGACTGGCCCACCTGGGGGTGGGAGTTCACGTCGTTCGGCGCGCCGTGGGTGGCCCAGCGGGTATGCCCCACACCCATGACGCCGGGGACCAGCGCACCTCCGTCAGTCAGGTCATACAGGACCTGGAGGCGGCCCTTGGCCTTCACCACCTGGAGTCCCTTCTCCTGGTCGTAGACCGCCAATCCTGCGGAGTCGTACCCCCGGTACTCCAGACGGGAGAGGCCCTCCAGCAGGATGGGCGCGGCCTGCTCCGTCCCAATAAAGCCAACAATACCACACATAAAACAATATTCCTCCTAATATTCAGCTTTGGGAGGACAAACTCGCAGACATTTGTACCCTCGTCTCCCGGTCACAGCCCCTCTGTTTTGCGGTCACCCGCATATTTGCTGACTGTGTACGCACCCGGGTGGTGCGGAAGGGCATCCGCCGAATTTTCAGACCGCGGCTCGGCCGCCGTCCTCTCGATGCTCCCTTCTCCTCGTCGTCCTGCCCGCCGGGCAGGCTCTGGCGCTTTTGATGCACATTCCGGTGGCGGTTCCGCCGGACAGGCATGGTCCTCCTTTCTCTCTGCGAAGCGTCCAACAAATGGTTACGGCTCCTCCGTGCCGCCGGGATGGATGGGGCGCAGCACCCGGCAGGGACTGCCAGCCGCCACCACATTGGGCGGGACGTCCCGGCTGACCACGCTCCCCGCGCCGATGACCGCGCCGGAGCCGATGGTGACCCCGGGCAGGACGGCCACATTGCCGCCGAACCAGACGTTGTCCCCCACGGTGATGGGCCGGGCAAACTCCAGCCCAGCGTTCCGGGGGGCGGCGTCCAGGGGGTGTCCCGCCGTGTAGAAGCCGCAGTTGGGTCCGATGAACACATGGTCCCCAAAGGCCACCGGGGCGCAGTCCAGAATGACGCAGTTGTGGTTGATCTCGATCTGGGAGCCCATGCGGATGTTGCAACCGTAGTCGCACCAGAACATGGGCTGGATGGAGATGTCATCCCCCGCCTCGCCCAGCAGCTCCCGCAGCAGCCGCGCTCCGGCCTCCGGGTCCTGCACAGCCTCCTGATTGAACCGGCTGCACAACTCCTTGGCCCGCCGTCTGGCCTGGACCAACTCCGGTGCGCCCGCCCAGTACAGCGCTCCGGACAGCATTTTCTCCCGTTCCGTCATGGCTTTCCATCCTCTCCGGCAGCCCGCATCCGGTCCGCCGCCTGTTGAACAGACAACATTATAGTCGATGGAAAAACCGGAGTAAAGCACATCGGGGCGAAAAATCTCCTCCTTTTCTGAATTTTGTAAGAATTTTTAAAATACCACTTTACAACGCGGGGAAAGCCTGCTATAATAATGAGGCTTTATGAAAGAAGCGCCCGTAGTTCAATGGATAGAGCGTCAGATTCCGGTTCTGAATGTTGGGGGTTCGAGTCCCTTCGGGCGTACCACGTCGGAGCAAAGTTCGCTTTGCTCCGACGTTCTTTTATTCCCGCGGAACAAAATGCCCACTCCCTTGCTCCTCCTTTCCAAACCCAAACCGCTGCCACTGGGCTTCGGTTTGGGGCCGCTCTGCGGGCGGCTGTTTTTTATTTCTGACAGACAGATCGATTTCGACCGGTCTTTACAAAAAGAAAACCACTCGCCCGGCGAGTGGTTTTCTTTTTGGTATTTCGGCGGCCTCTGGCCACCTCCCATCCTCGGTAGTTCAATGCTTGGGCGAGCTGAATCCTACTGTGCCAAGGTTTTGGATGTGAAATCCAAAATCGTGTCAATGTGCTGACTGACTGCGAAGGATACCCCTGGCAGCCTTTCTCTGCTGTTTATTTTATATGGAAAGGCTCCAGAAACTGATCTGCGGTTTCTGGAGCCGTTGCGTTTTGACCGGATGGATCAGCCCCACAGGCCGGACAGCATAGGAATGATCTGCTTCTTCCGGGACATGATCTTGGGCAGGAAGGCGCAGTTCTCCTCCTCGCTGTGAATGTCAAAGGCCTGGCGAATGGTGTTCTCATCCCCCACATAGAGCAGCTGCGTACCATCCAGCAGTACGTCGGTGATCATCAACAGCACTGTGTCCATCTTCTGCTTCTGACGGATGGCCTGCATGGCCTGTAAAAACTCGTCTCTGCGTTTGAGCAGGCGGTCGGAGTCCATGCAGGTGATCTGGCTGACCGCCAGATTGTGCCCCGCGATGTGGAACTCCTTATAATCTGTGTTCAGCATGGCCTCCACCGTCTTGTCATCCCCGCAGCCAGCGGAAAAGATGGCCTTCCCCAGCTCATCCAAAGAGACGTTGGCGATGCGGGCCATACGGTTGGCCAAATCGATGTCCCGCTGGGTACAGGTGGGAGACTTGAACATCACAGTGTCCGATACAATGGCTGCCGCCATCAGCCCCGCCATCTTAGCGGAGGGCATCAGCCCCTTCTCCTGGTACATCCCGGCCACGATGGTTGCAGTGCTGCCCACTGGCTCATTGCGGACATAGATGGGGTTTTTTGTCTCGATGTCAGCCAGGCGGTGGTGGTCCACGATCTCCAGGATCTCCGCCTGCTCCAGCCCCGCCACGGACTGGGCCCGCTCATTGTGGTCCATCAGCACCACCCGCTTGCGCCGGGGCCGCAACAGGTGGAAGCGGGACAGCATCCCCACCACCCGCTCATTCTCATCCAGAATGGGGTAGGCGCGGAAGCGGCTCTCCAGCACCCGGTTCTGCACATCGTCGATATAGTCGTTCAGATGGAAATAGACTAAGTCGTGATTTTTGCAGACGTGGCTGACCGGCATGGCATGACAAATCAGCCGCACTACCTGGTAGGCGTCAAAGGGGGTAGAGATCACACAGGTATCCGTCTTCTGTTCCAGCAGCTCCTGGTCTACCTCAGCCTGACAGACGATGACGCAGCTGACGTTCATCTCGATGGCCCGGCGGACCATGTCCGGCTGCTTGCCGCAGATGACGATGCTGTCCGGCTGTGAAAACATCAGGTTCTCCCGGTCCGTGGGCAGGGCAATGGACACCGCGCCGGAGATGGTGTCCTTGACCTCGCCGCAGCGGTTGAGCACATGGCCCTCCAGCACGGACAGCAGATTGTATACCGGAATATCTTGGATCACAGGATTGCGGACCGAGGCCACATCGTTGTTGGCCACATCGCCCGCAGAGATCATCCCGTACAGCGTCCCGTCCTCATTGGCGATGGGGAGGACAGAAAGCTTGTCCTTCTGCATCATCTGCCAAGCGCGGCTGACGGTGACGCCCGGGGAGAGGATGGGTGGCGTGTCATAGTCCAGGTCCTGGACCTGGGTGCGCAGGTTAGTAATCAGCATGGGGGGCTGCGCGCCGAAGCGGTTCAGGACCGCCTGAGTTTCGTCGCTGATCTGCCCCAGGCGGGCCGCCTGGTACTGCCGGTCGCCCAGAGCGTTTTTCAGCGCGGCGTAGGCCATGGCCGACACAATGGAGTCTGTGTCCGGGTTCCGGTGTCCGGTAATATAGATCGTATCCACTCGGATACCTCCTTTTTCGTAGCATAGTCTGGAAAAGGAGCCTGTTTTAAAGGACAGACTCTCCGATTATCGGTGGAATCACGTCTATTTTAGCGTGAACCGCCGCCGATTGCAATAAAATTTTCTACCGAGGCAGCGACCTCCCGCCCTCCCGGGACAGCAGCCAGCTTTCCCCCCCAGAAATCCCTGTCCACTGCTTTTCCTACTTTCTTTTTTGTAAAAACTATGGTAAACTAATGGCTGTTACCAAAGCAGCATGAGAGGAATGGGACTGTGAGCAACATCACACTGATTGGGATGCCAGGCTCCGGAAAGAGCACTGTGGGCGTCCTGCTGGCCAAGGCGCTGGGCCGCGGCTTTCTTGACACCGACTTGGTCATCCAGCAGCAGGAGAACGCCCTGCTCCAGGACATCCTGGACCGCCGGGGCGTAACCTATTTTCTGGACGCGGAGGAGCGCGCGGTGCGCTCGGTCCGCTGTGACCACTGCGTCATCGCCCCCGGCGGCAGCGTGGTCTGCCGGGAAGGCGCGATCAATCATCTGAAGTCCATGGGGCCCGTGATCTATCTCCGGGTGCCCCTGGATGAGCTGAAGTCCCGCATCCACAACCTGGACTCCCGGGGGATCGCCCTGGAGCCCGGCCAGACGCTGGAGGACATCCTCACCCTCCGCGCCCCCCTGTACGAGCAGTACGCCGACGGAGTGGTGGACGCCCTGCCGGGACAGGAGCTGGCTCAGACTGTCTCTCATGTGCTGGCCCTTCTGGAGAAGGGCCTCCCCTGACCCCAGCCCGCGGGGCTCCGGCTCCAGGCCGGAAAACGCGGGCCGCCCTTGGATCCCCCACGGGCCGGAACAAAAAGAAGGAAGAACAACATGACATTTCAATCCCTGGGGCTGTGCGCCCCCATTTTAGCTGCTCTAAAGGAGCAGGGCTATGAGGCCCCCTCCCCCATTCAGGAGCAGGCCATCCCTCCTGCCCTGGCGGGACGGGACGTACTGGGCTGCGCCCAGACAGGCACTGGAAAGACCTGTGCCTTTGCCTCCCCCATCCTCCAGCGGCTGAGCGCGGCCCGGACGCCGGACCACCGGCTCCGCGCCCTGATCCTCACACCCACCCGGGAGCTGGCCATCCAGATCGGCGAGAGTTTCGCCGCCTACGGAGCACACCTATCCCTGCGCCACACCGTCATTTTCGGCGGAGTGGGGCAGAACCCTCAGGTGGAAGCCCTGGGCCGCGGTGTGGATATTCTGGTGGCCACGCCAGGCCGTCTGATGGACCTGTATCAGCAGGGCTTCGTCCGGCTGGAGGATCTGGAGATCTTCGTTCTGGATGAGGCCGACCGGATGCTGGACATGGGCTTTATCCACGACGTGAAAAAGATCCTGAAGTGGCTGCCCGCCAAAAAGCAGACTATGCTCTTCTCTGCCACCATGCCCCCAGAGATCGCCGCTCTGGTCAACTCCCTGCTGCACGACCCGGCCCGGGTGGCGGTGGATCCGGTGTCCTCCCCGGTGGAGGCCATCCAACAGTCCGTCTATTTTGTGGATAAGGGCAATAAGACCAAACTGCTGGCCCTTCTGATTGGACAGCTGGATGTGAAAAATGCCCTGGTATTTACCCGCACCAAGCACGGAGCCAACAAAGTAGCCCGGGATCTGAGCAAAGAGGGGATCACCGCTGCCGCCATCCACGGCAACAAGAGCCAAACCGCCCGCCAGCAGGCCCTGTCCGATTTCAAGGCCGGACGGATCCGCTGCCTGGTTGCCACCGACATCGCCGCCCGCGGCCTGGACATTGAGGAGCTCTCCCACGTATTCAATTACAACCTCCCCGAGGTACCTGAGACATATGTCCACCGCATTGGCCGCACCGGCCGGGCAGGCCGGGAGGGCGTAGCCGTCTCCTTCTGTGACTTCGGGGAGAAGCCCCTGCTGAAGGACATTGAAAAACTGATCGGCCGGACCGTCCTAGTTGTGGAGGACCACCCCTTCCCCATGGTGGTGCTGGAGGCCCCTAAGCGGGACTCCCGCGGCCGCATCGTCAACGAGGAGGACGCGGAGGCCCGGGCCGCCGCCAAGGAGCAGCGCCGCCAGCGGGACGCAGCCAACAAGGCCGCTGCGGAGGAGCGCAAGCGCCAGGCGGCCCAGGCCCTGCTGGAGGCGCAAGCCGCGCCGGACAGGGCCGAGGAGAAGCCAGCCCGAAAACGCCGCCGCCGCAGAGGGAAGAGCGCTTCACAGGAGGTACAGGCGGTCCAGCCGCCTCAGGTTCCCACTCAGGAACCTGGCCACCGTGGCAAGCTAACTCGTCCCGGTGCCCGGATGGAGACCGGCTCTGCCATGCCCCGCACAGAATTTGACCGCCCTGACCCCCTGTCCGGGGACCATATTATGGATGCCACCGCCCGTCTGTTGGCCCCCCGCAAGCCCGTTTCGGCCCAGGAGAGCCACCGGGAGGGCAGCCGCCGCTCCGCCCCCCGGAGCCGTAAGCACAGCAGCCGGGATGCCGGCTCCCGTCAGACACCCGTCAAGGCCGAAGACCCTCGGAAAACCAGAAGCGGCCACAGCGCCCATCCGGACCGAAAGGCCGCGCCCGCACCTGGAGGCTCCCACCGCCCGGACCGCCGCCGCACTCACGCAGGGCCCCGGGGGCCCATCGAGCCCATGAAGTCCAGCCGGACCAAAGACTCCACCGAGCAGCACAGCCTGATGAAGCCCTACTATTTAGACAACTAACTGCAATTATATAATTTTATAAAACGGAGGGTATAAAAATGGACTATCAAGCTATGTACCAGCAGAAGCTGACCACCGCCCAGGAGGCTGTCAAGGTGGTCAAATCCGGCGACTGGGTGGACTACACCTGGTGCACCAACCACCCCGTGGCCCTGGACAAGGCCCTGGCCGAGCGCAAGGACGAGCTCACTGACGTGAAGATCCGCGGCGGCGTCACCATGTGGATGCCCGAGATCGCCAAGGCCGAGGACGCCGGTGACCACTTCACCTGGCACTCCTGGCACTGCAGCGGCATCGACCGCAAGATCATCACCAAGGGCATGGGCTATTTCTCCCCCATGCGCTACTCTGAACTGCCCCGTTTCTACCGGGAGAACCTCTCTCCTGTGGATGTGGTGATGCTCCAGACCACTCCCATGGACGCTCACGGCAACTTCAACTTCGGCCTGGCCGCCTCCCACATCGCCGATATTATGTCCCGCGCCAAGTGCATCATCGTGGAGGTCAACGAGAATATGCCCTGGGTGTACGGCCTGACCGGCACCGAGATCAATATTCAGGACGTGACCTATGTGGTGGAGGGGGACAACCCTCCTGTGGCCCAGCTGGGCGCCGGCGGCGAGCCCACCGACGTGGACCGCGCCGTGGCCAACCTGGTGGTGCCTGAGATCCCCAACGGCGCCTGCCTGCAGCTGGGCATCGGCGGGATGCCCAACACCATCGGCGCCATGATCGCCCAGTCTGATCTGAAGGACCTGTCCGTCCACACCGAGATGTACGTAGACGGCTTCGTGGACATGGCCGCCGCCGGCAAGATCACCGGCCGGAACAAGGCCCTGGACAAGGGCCGCCAGGTGTTCGCCTTTGCCGCCGGCACCAAGAAGCTGTACGACTATGTGGACCGCAACCCCGATGTGATGGGCGCTCCGGTGGACTACACCAATGACGTCCGGGTCATCGCTCAGATCGACAACTTCATCTCCATCAACAACGCCATTGACATGGATCTGTTCGGCCAGATCAACGCCGAGTCCGCCGGCATCAAGCACATCTCCGGCACCGGCGGCCAGCTGGACTTCGCCATGGGCGCTTACCTGTCCAAGGGCGGCAAGAGTTTCATCTGTATGTCCTCCACCGTCACTGGCAAGGACGGCACTGTCAAGAGCCGCATCGTCCCCACCCTGACCCAGGGCTCCATCTGCACCGATCCCCGCTCCTGCGGCCACTATGTGGTCACGGAGTACGGCATGGTCAACCTGAAGGGCCTGTCCACCTGGGAGCGAGCTGAGGCTCTCATCGGCATCGCCCACCCCGACTTCCGGGAGCAGCTGATCCAGGACGCAGAGAAGATGCACATCTGGAGACGCTCCAACAAGTAATTTTTACAGGAAAATACGGTTTGGATCAAAAAAGCTGGCAGATGCTTATGCACCTGCCAGCTTTTTTACATCTCTAACAGCTCCCACTGGAAATTCTCCAGCTTCAGCCTGCTGCCCACCGTGGTCCCCTCCGGCAGCAGGAACATAGTGATGGAGTGCTCCTGGCCTCCGTCGGTCACCAGCTCCGCATAGTCCCCATTGATCCTCCGGACGGTGTAAAAAATCGGTCCCATTCCTCTCACCCCCTCCGATCTGAGCCTGACGCCCCGCCGTTCTGTCCGCATCGCCCACCGCGATCCATGCGCCGCTGTCATTAAAAGTCCGGTTTAATGGACTTTTATTCCGCTATACTGGACCCAACATCAAGGAAGGGATCGTCAGCTCATGGAATACAGCATGGTATGGGTACGGGGACACATTGAGGTATATGACGGGGCCGGGCGCTTCTGTTTTTCGGCCGACAACGAGCGGGAGGCCTGGGAGGAGCTGGAGGGCGCAGCCTGACGTCCTCCCCAGTCCCGCTTCTGACGCAGTTTCGCTGGAGCGGCCTCTCCTTCACCGTTCTATCCCAGTCCGTGCGCACACCCCCCGGTCAAAGGGGTGCCGGACCTTCCTCATCTCCGTGAGATAGTCCGCCCGGTCCCGGAGCTCCGGGGCCGGGTCCCGGCCGGTGAGGACCACCTCGCAGGAGAGGGAATCCAGGCAGTCCAGCACATCCTCCAGCGGCAGCAGCCCGGTGTTCACCGCGGCGCACACCTCATCCAGCACCAGCAGGTCACAGGATGGGGCCGCCTTCCGGGCCAGGGCCAGCAGGCGGGTATTCCGGGTCCGCTCTGCCTCCCGCTCCGCCGGAGTGAGCTGGAAGGAGAACTTGACCCGCTCCGGCACCTCCAGCAGCCGCACCCCCGGCACCTGGGCCAGGGCCAGCCGCTCGCCGCTGTCCGCCCCCTTCAGGAACTGGGCGATCACCACCGCCCTGCCACGGCCCGCCATCCGCAGGGCCAGGCCCATGGCGGCGGTGGTCTTTCCCTTTCCTTCTCCACAATACAGGTGAACCATGTGGAAAACCTCCTCAGCGGGCCAAGCCCGCAACTTGAAAAAGGCCGCCCTGGGGCGGCCTTTTTCTCTCTTTTTTACACTGTCCGGCTCACAGTGCGGTCAGACACAGCTCCTCCCCGTTGGCGGAGGCGTGCAGCTGGGTCACGGGGTGCTCCCAGCTGTCGATGATCCGTGCGGCAATGGCGTCCTCCAGCTCCTTCTGGACCAACCGGCGCAGGTTTCGGGCGCCGTAGACCGCGGAGTAGGACTTTTTCACCAGATAGTCCAGCAGGCTGTCCTCCCAGGAGAGGGTGAGCCCCTTCTCCGCCAGGGAGTCCCGCAGCTCGCCCAGCATCAGGGCGGCGATGGCCCGGAAGTTCTCCTCCGTCAGCTGGTGGAAGTAGACCACCTCGTCCACCCGGTTGAGGAACTCCGGCCGCAGGAACTCCTGAAGGGCCTTCATGGCCCGCTCCTTCCCCTGCTCGTCGGCGGTGCGGTTGAAGCCCACAGAGCCCACCTTGCTGTTGCTGCCGGCGTTGGAGGTCATCACGATGACGGTATTTTCAAAGTTCACCTTCCGTCCATGGGCGTCGGTGATATGGCCGTCGTCCAGGATCTGGAGGAGGATATTGAGCACATCGGGGTGGGCCTTCTCGATCTCGTCAAAGAGGACCACGGAGTAGGGCTTGCGGCGGATCTTCTCGGTCAGCTGCCCCGCCTCGTCATAGCCCACATAGCCGGGAGGGGAACCGATGATCCGGGAGACGGCATACTTCTCCATAAACTCCGACATATCCAGCCGGATCAGGGACTCCGGCACATTGAACAGGTCCTGGGCCAGCTGTTTGACCAGTTCGGTCTTGCCCACGCCGGTGGAGCCCACAAAGATGAAGGACACCGGCTTGTGCTTGGGGCTGATGCCCACCCGGCCCCGGCGGATGGCGGCGGACACCGCCCGCACCGCCTCGTCCTGGCCGATGATGTGGGCCTTCAGCCGGTCCTCCAGCTGGGAGAGGCGCTGATACTCCTGCTCCCGGATCTGGCTGGCCGGGATGTTGGTCCACAGTTCGATCACATTGGCCAGATGCTCCGCCGTCAGGGCGGGAACACACTGGCCCTCCAGCTGCTGCTGTTCAGCGGCCAGGCGCAGCTCCTGACTGCGGATATTGGCCAGACGGGCGTACGCCTCCTCGGTGTCGGCGGCCATCATGACCTCCTTCTCCTTGACCAGGTCGGCCAGCTCCTTGTCGATCTCCGCCCGCCGGGCCAGGGTCCGGTTTTTCAGGTTCACGTTGGAGCAGGCCTCATCCAACAGGTCGATGGCCTTGTCCGGCAGATAGCGGTCGGTGATGTACCGCTCGCTCATGGTCACCGCCAGCCGGCACATCTCCGGGGAGACGGACACCTGGTGGTACGCCTCATAGTAGGGCGCGATCCCCTCCATAATCTTCACACTGTCCTCAATGGAGGGCTCCTCCACCACTACGGGCTGGAAGCGCCGCTCCAGGGCGGTGTCCTTTTCGATGTGCTTGCGGTACTCGTTGAGGGTGGTGGCGCCGATCACCTGAAGTTCTCCCCGGCTCAGGGCGGGCTTGAGGATATTGGCTGCGTTCATGGAGCCCTCGGCGTCGCCGGCGCCCACGATATTGTGCACCTCGTCGATGACCAGAATGATATTGCCCAGCTTGCGGATCTCCTCGATCAGGCCCTTCATCCGGCTCTCAAACTGGCCGCGGAACTGGGTGCCAGCCACCAGGGCAGTGAGATCCAGCAGATAGACCTCCTTGTCCTGGAGCTTATAGGGGACGTCACCCTTGGCGATCTTCATGGCAAGCCCCTCGGCGATGGCCGTCTTGCCCACACCGGGCTCGCCGATGAGGCAGGGGTTGTTCTTCTGCCGGCGGTTGAGGATCTGAATGACCCGCTCCAGCTCCCGGTCCCGGCCAATGAGCCGGTCCAGCTGTCCCGCCTGGGCCTTTTTGGTCAGGGAGATGCAGTAGTTCTCCAAAAACTTCCGCTTGGGCGGGCGCTCCCCCTTCCCGTTGGCGGCGTTCTTCTCCCCCTTGGGGGGCTCCCCCGACGGGCCGCTGCCGCCGCCGAACAGCTGGCTCAGGAAGGGGAAGGTGGCGGTGCGTCCATCGTCCTGCTCATCGTCCCCGCCATCCGGCTGGGCCATCAGGCCCTCCATCCCCTCCGCGCCGCCAAAGGCGGACATCATCTCATTGGTGAGGTTATCCAGGTCGTCATCCGAGATGCCCATTTTCTTCATCATGTCATCGATGGGCTTGATGCCAAGCTCCCTGGCACACTTGAGGCAGAGACCCTCGTTCTTGGTCTCGCCCCCCTCCAGCTTGCTGATAAAGATCACCGCTACATTCTTGTGGCAGCGGCTGCACAGTGTTGGCTGCATACTATGTTCCAACTCCTTTCAGGAGAAACCTTCTGATTCCCAGGCGCAGCTCCCGCCGGGAGCGCACCTGTACCCCTCGAGGGTACACTATAATTATGAACTGGTGATGAATCTTTTAAAAAAACGCGCCGGGAAGGGCCAGCGGGCCGGCTCCGCAGAAGAACCGGAGCAGGATAGACTGCTCCACCGCCTCCGTGGGAAACAGTCCCCGGAACAGCCAGCAGGCGATGAACAGCAGGACACAGCCCTTCCCCAGCCCCACCGCCGCGCCGCTCCAGTGGTTCAGGGTGGACAGGACCGGCAGGCGGAAGGCCAGGTCCAGCACCCGGCTGAGCATGGTCCACCCCACCAGCACCAGCGCAAAGCAGATCAGAAAGAGGGCCATCCGGGCCACCTCCCGGGCCAGGTAGCCTGCCACCGCCTGGGCCGCGCTGGTGGTCACCTCCAAAAGCCCCTGGCTGATGGCGCTGTGCAAAGCGCCGGAGAAACTCTGAAAGAGTTTGCTCTCCTGGATCAGCTCCAGCACCTGCTCCAGGGAGAACTGATTCTCAGGGGCAGGGGTCTGGGAACCGTCCTCCGGCTGCTCCCCCTCTCCGTCGGACCACCCCTGCTCCTCCAGGCTCTTCTGCATCGCCTGCTCCAGGCGCTCCTCCACCACGGGACGGATGGCCTCCGCCACCGGCCCGGCCAGGGCATTGGACAGGACGCTGGCCCCGAAAAATGCCACGAACACAGCGAGAAAGCCGCACAGCGTCAGGACAAAGCCCTTTCGATAGCCCTGGACCGCCGCCAGGACCAGCACGATCCCCAGGACCGCGTCAAAAATCAACCAACTCATGGAACACTCCTTTACATCGATCGGCCGCCGGGCCGTCAGGACGGAAGGTACAGCCAGGCCCGCTGGGCGTTGGCCAGCAGCGCCGCGCCGGAGTCAGACAGCGAGAGGTGCCGCGCGTTCTGGGTGTGCTCCAGACTGCTGTACGGCGTCATGTCCGAGGTATACACCTCCAGCCGCTCTCCGCTCAGCAGGGCCAGATACCGCCCCGCCGCATCCAGATCCAGCACATTGGCCGGAAGGGTCAGGGACGCGGTCTCCGTCCCATCCGGTCCCACCACCACGGCCTGGCCCGCGGAGCCCGCCCGGTAGCGGCTGAGCAGCAGCACGGCAAAGCCGTTGCCGCCGAAGCTGCACCCTTTCAGGTAGTTCCGGCCCAGGGAGTAGGAGCCGGTCACGGAGCCGTCCTCCGACACCGCGGACACCCGGTCTTCCCCCAGCACCCAGAGCCGTCCATCCTCGTATTCCAGATCCATCACCACCATATTGCCCAGCGAAACCGTGGCGGAGGGCTCCTTCTGATCGACAGGGTAGAAGCGGATCTGGCTCTGGAAGGAGCCGTTCTCCTGCCCCATGGTGACGATGGCTACGGTCCGGCAGTCGGGAGAGACCGCGGCGTCTACAATAAATGTGGACAAATTGATCTTGATGATCTCCTTGGTATAGGTCCCGTCATATACGGTGACCGACCCCTTGTGGCCGCCCCCCTGATAGGTGACCGCCAGCCAGCCCGCATCGTTCAGCCGGGCGGACAGAAGCTCTCCTCCGCTCCCCAGGTCCAGTTGGAAGGCCTCCTCCACCCCGCGGAACACAAACAGGTCCTCTCCGCCGGCGTCGTACACCACCCCCGCCTCCTTCGAGGCGGACAGCACCGGGTGCTCCAGATTCCGGACCTCCTCCGCATACAGCTCGCCGGAGAAGGAGTAGTACCGCGCCCCGGTGGCGGAGGCCATGAGCACTCCGTTTTTCAGATAGGCAAAGGACGCCTGCTCCCCACCTGCATGGGTAAATGGCTCAGCTTCACCTGTCTCGCTGGTCTCCAGCTCCCGGTACTCAAACCACCGCCGCAGGGCGTCCAGGTTGAATCGGTCCCGATAGACCACCAGCGTCAGCGCCCCCAGCAGCAGGGCCGCCGTCGCCGCCAGAGCGGTCAGCCGGACCAGGAAGCCCGATTTTTGGGGCTTTGCCCCCTCTTCTTTTTCCTTCATGGTATCGCCCCTTATCCTCTGTGCCTGCACCGGGGGACCACCCTCACAGCACGTCCTCCTCATACCACAGCTTGGTCATATACAGCCCTCCCGGCGGAACTGTGGGCCCCGCCAGGGTCCGGTTCCCGGAGGCCAGGATCGCCGGGATGTCCTCCGGAGCCAGCTTCCCCTCTGCCGCGTATACGATGGTCCCCGCCATGGCCCGCACCATATTATAGAGGAAGCCGTTGGCGCACACCCGGCACTCGATCAGGTCGCCGGTGCGGGACACATCGAAGTAGTACACCGTGCGCACCGTGGTCCGGGTCTCCGTCCCCACCGAGCGCACCGCCCGGAAGTCGTGAGTGCCCACAAACTGGTCCGCCGCCCGCTGCATGACCGCCTCATCCAGGTGCTTGGGATAGAACCAGGCCCGGTCCACAAAAAAGGGGTTGCCCAGGCGGGAGTTGTAGATGCGGTAGGTGTACTCCTTCCGCAAACAGGAGCCGATGGCGTTGAAGCTGTCTGGCACCTGGGTGGCCTTCACCACCACGATGTCCCGGGGCAGGCGGGTGTTCACCGCCAGCGGGATCCGGTCGCAGGGGATGGAGGAGGTGGTGCGGAAATTGGCGATGTAGGTCTCCGCATGGACGCCGGCGTCAGTCCGCCCCGCCCCGGTACACTTGACCGGGTGGCACACCACGGTGCTCAGGGCCTTCTCCAGAGTCTCGGCCACAGTGACCGCGTTTTTCTGCACCTGCCATCCGTGGTAGGCCGTTCCATTGTACATCAGCTTCAGCGCGATATTGCGTCCTTCCATGTCATCACCATTCCAAACCGTGCTCATTCCGGGGCCGGGCTGCCGAAAAAGAGACCGGGGCACCCCGCGCGCCCCGGTTGCTATCGGGATTATAACATAGTATAATCAGTTGGGCAAGCGCCCGCCGCCCCCCGCGGCGGCACATTTAATGGGATTTTAAGAAATGGTAAAGTACGGTTCAAGGCCGGTATGGTATCCTGAGCATGACCGGGACCGGAGGGTCCCGCCCATCCCGGCACGAAAGGAGCTGTTATCATGGAGATCACGCTGGAGCAGGTGGAGCGCCTGCGGGAAAAGGCCGCCGTATCCTATGGTCAGGCCAAGGCCGCCCTGGAGTACAGCGGCGGCAATCTGCTGGACGCCCTGATCTATCTGGAGGAGCGCGGGGTGATCCCCCGGCCGGAGGACGCCTACTACTCCACCAAGGGGGAGGCGCCGCCGCCCCCGCCCACCCAGGATCTGCCCCTCCCGGTGGAGCCCGCCGCCGGGAAGAAGCGCCGCCGGAGCAGGCTGCGCCGGCTGATGCGCCGCCTGCGGAGCATCCTGCTGGACAATGAGCTGGAGATCTGGCGCAGGGAGCAGCCCATCACTGCCATCCCCATGCTGCTGCTGACCGTCATTCTGATCTTTTTCTTTTGGATCGCCCTGCCGCTCATGCTTCTGGGGCTGTTCTTCGGCTTCCGATATCAGGTCACCGGCCCCGACCTGGAGGACGACGCCCTGAACGGCGTCATGGGTTCGGTGGCGGACACCGCCGCCGATGTGGGCCGGCAGGTGATGGATGAGCTGAGATCCCAGCACGAGAAATCCGGCGGACGAAAAAAGTGAGCGGCGCGGCCGGGAGCCGCCCGCAGAGATCCCGGCGGAGTCTGCGCTCCGCCCTTGAATGAGGTGAATGTACTGTGGCTGAAACGATCCTTCTGGTGGAGGACGAGGAAAAGCTGGCCCGCATGGTGGAGCTGGAGCTTCGGTATGAGGGCTACGAGGTAGAAAAGGCCTTTGACGGCCGCACCGGCCTGGAGCGGGCCCTGTCCGGCAGCTTCGACCTGGTGCTGCTGGACATCATGCTGCCCCAGCTGTCCGGCATGGAGGTGCTCCGCCGCCTGCGGCGGGAGCGCTCCACCCCCGTCATCATGCTCACCGCCCGGGACAGCGTCATCGATAAGGTCTCCGGTCTGGACTCAGGGGCGGACGACTATATCACAAAGCCCTTCGCCATCGAGGAGCTGCTGGCCCGGATCCGGGCCGCCCTGCGGAAGCGGACCGCCGCCCCGGAGGAGACCCTGCTCACCGCCGGCCCCCTGACCATGAATGTGGACAAGCATCAGGTCACCATGAAGGACCAGCCGGTGGAGCTGACCAAGAAGGAGTTCGACCTGCTGCGCCACCTGCTGGAAAACAAGGGGCACGTTCTCTCCCGGGAGACCCTGCTGGACAGCGTCTGGGGCTTTGACTTCGTGGGGGAGACCAACTCGGTGGATGTGTATATCCGCTTCCTCCGCAGCAAGCTGGACGAGGCCTTCGGCTTCAAGCTGATCCACACGGTGCGGGGCGTGGGCTACGTCATCCGGGAGAACTGACCCCTGCGCCCCAGACGTCCCCGCCCAGAAAGGAGGCCCGCCATGCCAAAACGCCGCCACCGCTTCCAGGCCCCGCCCGCCCAGGACCCCCTGCACGGAGCACGGTCCTCCCTGGTATTCCGCCTGAATTTCGGTTTTTTCTTCCGCCAGCTGGGCATCTTTTTTGTGATGGACCTGCTGTTGGTCATCATGGCCACCACCGGCCTGTTCCTTTGGGCAGAGAACCGCTGCGCCGATGTGGTGGCCCTGGTGGACGTCAGAGGGGTGCCCACCGCAGACGCCATCCCCTGGATGGAGGCCAGCGATTACAGCATCACCCCCCTGGACCGGGAGCCCCAGGGTGTCCCGGTCCCCTTCGACTGGCTGCGGATCCGCCGGGAGACCGCGGACGCCCTGCACCAGTACGACCTGATGCAGTACTACTCTGTGGAGCTGAAAAGCGCCGGGCAGCCCTATGCGGTCACGGTGGATCTCACCGGCGTCTCCGGCGCCCTGTGCTGGGCCGGGGCGGTGCTGCTCATCTGCCAGGGGCTGTCCCTGCTGACCAATCTGTTCCGGAACAACCGCTCCATCCACAAGGTCCTGAAACCCATCCAGGACCTGGCGGCCACCGCCGCCCGCCTGAACTCCATGACCCACATGTCCCGGCAGCAGCTGGAGGCCCTGGCCGGGGAGCTGGAGAAGATCAACGCCAAGCACCTGGACAGCCGCATCGACCTGCCCGCCACCCAGAAGGAGCTGCGCGCCCTGGCCCAGGCCATCAACGCCATGCTGGACCGGATCAACAAGGCGTACAGCGCCCAGATGCGCTTCGTCTCCGACGCCAGCCACGAGCTGCGCACCCCCATCGCCGTCATCCAGGGCTACGCCGCCCTTCTGGACCGCTGGGGCAAGGACGATCCCGAGGCCCTTCAGGAGTCCATCCACGCCATCCGCTCCGAGGCCAAGGCCATGGAGGAGCTGGTGGAGCAGCTCCTCTTCCTGGCCCGGGGGGACAACGACACCCAGCCGGTCAAGCCCGTGGCCTTCGACCTCACCGTCCTGGCCGGCGAGGTCCTGCGTGAGGAGGAGATGATCCACCAGGACCGGGTGTTCCTCCCCCGCTGGGGAGAGGCCCCCATCCCGGTCCGGGCCGACCAGGGCCTCATCAAGCAGGTCATGCGCATCCTGATGGACAACAGCGTCAAATACAGCCCGCCGGATGGACGGGTCTATCTCCGGGTCACCGCCCAGGAGGGCTACGCCCGGGTCACCGTCCAGGACGAGGGCATGGGCATCGCTCCCCAGGGCATCCCCCACATCTTCGACCGCTTCTACCGCACCGACCAGTCCCGGGACCGCAGGACGGGGGGCACCGGCCTGGGCCTGTCCATCGCCAAGTGGATCGTGGACCGGCACGGCGGCTGGTTCGAGGTGGTCTCACGGGAGGGCGTGGGCACCCGGATCTCCTTCCTCCTCCCCTCCGCGCCGGCTTCCACGGAAGAGGAGGCGCTCTGATGTACTTCGTCTATCTCCTCCGCTGTGCCGACGGCACCCTCTATACCGGCTGCACCAACGACCTGGACCGCCGCCTGGCCGCCCACAACGCCGGAAAAGGGGCCAAATACACCCGCAGCCGCCGGCCGGTGGTCCTGGTCTACCGTGAGCAGGCGGCGGACCGCTCCGCCGCCCTCCGGCGGGAACGGGCCATCAAGCGGCTCACCCGGAAACAGAAGCTGGATCTGATCCAAAACAGCCCCGTTTTCGTCCCGGAACCGCCAGTTTTTTTGCAATAATTCGCAAAAAGCTATTGACATTGATTTTTCCCACTGATATAATTTTGTAGCCGCTTTGAGCGGGGTGAAAAGTGGAAGCTCCCCTTCCCTCCCGTAAGAGCGAGCCCGTAATGAAGGAGTTGAATATCATGCAGGCAATCATTGTGACCGGCGGCAAGCAGTACAAGGTGGCGGAGGGCGACACTCTGTTCATCGAGAAGCTGGAGGCCGAGGCCGGCCAGGAGATCGTGTTCGATCAGGTTCTGGCCATCCTGGACGGCGACAAGGCTACCTTCGGCGCTCCCGCCGTGGAGGGCGCTTCCGTGGCCGCCACCGTCGTGAAGAACGGCAAGGGCAAGAAGGTCCGCGTCTTCAAGTACACCCCCAAGAAGGGCTACCGGAAGCGTCAGGGCCACCGTCAGCCCTACACCAAGGTGCAGATCGGCGCCATCAAGGCCTGATTTATGACCACCGCCACATTCCACACCGAAGGCCGCCGCATCACCGGCTTCACTGTCCAGGGACACAGCGGCTATGCCTCGGAGGGAGAGGACATCGTCTGTGCCGCGGTGACCAGCGCCGTGCGCCTGGCGGAGTGCGCCGTCAATGACGTACTCGGCCTGGAGGCTCCGGTGAAGGTGCGGCAGAAGGACGCGTCCATTACACTGAAGCTCCCCGCCCAGCTGGGACCGGCCAACGAGGATACCTGTCAGGTCCTCCTGACCGCCCTCATGGTCCATCTGGTCCAGCTGGCGGAGGAATATCCCGACCATATTACCGTTTTGGAGGTGTAACACTATGCTGAATATCGGTCTGCAGTTTTTCGCCCATAAAAAGGGCGTTGGCTCCACCCGGAACGGCCGCGACTCTGAGTCCAAGCGTCTGGGCGTGAAGCGCGGCGACGGTCAGTTCGTGCTGGCCGGCAACATTCTGGTCCGGCAGCGCGGCACCCACATCCACCCCGGCGTGAACGTGGGCAAGGGCAGCGACGACACCCTGTTCGCCATGAAGTCCGGCAAGGTGAAGTTCGAGCGCCTGGGCAAGGACCGCAAGCAGGTCTCCATCATCGAGATCGCGCAGTAATCAAGCCACAAAGCCGCAAACGATCACCGTTTGCGGCTCTTTTTATCCGGAAAAGAGGTTTTCTTGTATGGAATATCGCAAGTTTTCCCAGGGGTATGTCCTGCGTCTGGACCCCGGCGAGGAGATCGTCAGCTCCCTCACCCGGCTGGTGGAGGAGGAAGGCGTCCAGCTGGCCTCCGTCTCCGCCCTGGGGGCGGCCAACGACGTGACCATTGGTATCTTCAACACGGTGGAGAAGCAATACTACTCCCACCGGTATCAGGGGGATTATGAGATCTCCGCCCTGGTGGGCAATGTGACCCGGAAGGACGGGGCGCCCTATCTCCATCTCCACATCACCATCGGAAACCCTGTGACCGGAGAGGTCCACGCGGGCCATCTCTCCTCCGCCACCATCAGCGCCACCCTGGAGCTCTTCCTCCAGGTCTGGGACGGGCAGGTGGGACGGAAGTTCAGCGATGCCGTGGGGCTCAATCTGCTGGAATTTTGAACCTGAACATCACACTGTAAGGAGGCGTTCTGTATGGCAGCACCCTTTGTAGATACCGCAAAGATCACCGTCCGCTCCGGCAACGGCGGCAACGGCGTGGTCTCCTTCCACCGGGAAAAATATGTGGCCGCCGGCGGCCCGGACGGCGGCGACGGCGGCCGGGGCGGCAACGTGGTGGTCACAGTGGACGACCATATGTCCACCCTGATGGACTTCCGCTATAAGCGCAAGTACACCGCCGCCAACGGCACAGACGGAGGCGGCAAGCGCTGCACCGGCAGAAACGGCGCAGACCTGGTCCTGCGGGTCCCCCGGGGCACCATCATCCGGGACGCCGCCACCCAGGAGATCATCCACGATATGTCGGATGACGCCCCCTTCATCCTCTGCCGGGGCGGCCGGGGCGGCTGGGGCAACCAGCACTTCGCCACCCCCACCAGGCAGGTCCCCCGCTTTGCCAAGGCTGGCTATCCCGGCGAGAGCCGCGAGGTGGTGCTGGAGCTGAAGCTGCTGGCCGATGTGGGGCTGGTGGGCTTCCCCAACGTGGGTAAGTCCACGCTGCTCAGCGTGGTCAGCCGGGCTCAGCCCAAGATCGCCAATTATCACTTCACCACCCTTTTCCCCAACCTGGGCGTGGTGTATGTGGAGGAGGGCATCTCCTTCGTCATGGCGGACATCCCCGGCATCATTGAGGGCGCCGCCGACGGCGCCGGACTGGGCCACGACTTTCTGCGCCACATCGACCGCTGCCGCCTGCTCATCCATGTGGTGGACGTCTCTGGCAGCGAGGGCCGGGACCCGGTGGAGGACTTCGAGGCCATCAACGCCGAGCTGAAGCAGTACTCCCCCGAGCTGGCCTCCCGCAAGATGATCGTGGCCGCCAACAAGACGGACATCATGGCCAATCCCGCCCTGCTGGACAAGTTCCGCGCCCACGTGGATGGCCTTGGGCTGGAACTGTTTGAGATCTCCGCCGCAGCCCATCAGGGCACCCGGGAGCTGGTCAAAAAGGCCGCCCAGGAGCTGGCTCAGCTGCCCCCTGTGGCGGTGTATGAGCCCACCTATGTGGAGCGCCCCCCCGAGGTGGACACCTCCGGCGAGGTCTCCATCGAGAAGTACGACGACACCTGGGTGGTGGAGGCCTCCTGGCTCCAGCATCTGATGGCCAACGTCAACTTCGGCGATTATGAGAGCCGCAACTGGTTCGACCGCAAGCTGCGGGAGTCCGGCCTGTTCGACAGGCTGGAGGCCATGGGCATCCAGGACGGGGACATTGTCTCCCTGTACGACCTGGAGTTCGAGTATCAGCGCTGAGCCGGTCGGTTTCTTTTCTGCTGACACAAAAAATATGGCATCCAAACTGAGTTTGGATGCCATATTTTTATTGCCCGGTCTTGCCGCGCGTTCCCGCTCAGATCGCGCTGTGGAAGGTGCGCTGGATGACCTCCAGCTGCTGCTCCCGGGACAGGCGGCTGAAATTCACCGCATAGCCGGACACCCGGATGGTCAGGCTGGGGTACTGCTCGGGATGCTCCATGGCGTCGATGAGGGTCTCACGCCGGAGGACGTTCACGTTCAGATGGTGGGCCCCCTGGCAGAAGTAGCCGTCCAGAATGGAGACCAGGTTGCTCTCCCGCTGCGCCTCATCCTTACCCAGGGCCTCGGGGACAATGGAGAAGGTGTTGGAGACTCCGTCCTGACACACATCCCGATAGGGGATCTTGGCCACAGAGTTCAGGCTGGCCAGGGCTCCGTTCACATCCCGGCCATGCATGGGGTTGGCGCCGGGGGCCAGAGGCTCGCCCAGCTTGCGGCCGTCAGGGGTGGAGCCGGTCTTTTTCCCGTACATCACGTTGGAGGTGATGGTCAGGGCGGACAGGGTGTGCTTGGCTCCCCGGTACAGGGGATGCTTCTTCAGCTCCTGAGAGAAGGTGCGCACCACATAGACCGCCTCGTCGTCCGCCCGGTCGTCGTCGTTTCCGTACTTGGGGAAGTCGCCCTCGGTGACGAAGTCCACGGCGATCCCCTGCTCGTTGCGGATGGGGCGCACCCTGGCGTACCGGATGGCGGAGAGGGAGTCGGCGGCCACAGACAGGCCGGCGATGCCGAAGGCGGTAAGGCGCTCCACCTTGGTATCATGGAGGGCCATCTGGCTGGCCTCATAGGCGTACTTGTCATGCATATAGTGGATGATATTCACCGTGTCGGCGTACAGCTCTGCGGCATAGGCCAGCACCTTGTTGTAATTCTCCCGGACCTTCTCATAGTCCAGCACCTCGTCGGTGATGGGCTGGATGCCGGGGACGATCCGGGCCCCGGACCGCTCATCCACGCCGCCGTTGATGGCGTACAGCAGGCACTTGGCAATGTTGCACCGGGCCCCGAAGAACTGCATCTGCTTCCCCACCGCCATGGCGGACACACAGCAGGCAATCGCGTAGTCATCTCCGTACACCGGGCGCATGACATCATCATTTTCATACTGAATGGAGTCCGTGGCAATGGACATCTTGGCGCAGTAGCGCTTAAAGCCCTCAGGGAGATGCTCGGACCAGAGGACGGTGAGGTTGGGCTCGGGCGCACTGCCCAGGTTGGTGAGGGTGTGCAGATAGCGGAAGGAGGTGCGGGTGACCAGGGTCTTTCCCCCGATGCTCATGCCGCCGATGGACTCGGTGACCCAGGTGGGGTCGCCGCCGAAGAGCTCGTTGTACTCCGGGGTGCGCAGATGGCGCACCAGGCGCAGCTTGATAATGAACTGGTCCACCAGCTCCTGGGCCTCTTCCTCGGTGATGACCCCGTTCTCCAGGTCCCGCTGGAGATAGATGTCCACAAAGGTAGAGGTGCGGCCCAGAGAGGTGGCCGCCCCGTTGTTCTCCTTGATGCCCGCCAGATAGGCCATATACAGGGCCTGGATGGCGTCATGGGCGTTGGCGGCGGGCCTGGACAGGTCCACCCCATAGTGGGAGGCCATATCCTTCATCTTCCCCAGGGCGCGGATCTGCTCGGAGACCTCCTCCCGCAGGCGGATGCGCTCCTCTCCCATGGGGCCGTCCAGCTCCTCCAGGTCCCGCTTTTTCCACTCGATCAGGCGGTCCACGCCGTACAGGGCCACCCGGCGGTAGTCGCCGATGATGCGGCCCCGTCCGTAGGCGTCAGGCAGGCCGGTGAGCAGGCCCGCGTGACGGGCGGCCCGGGTGCGCTCCGGATAGGCGTCAAAGACGCCCTCGTTGTGGGTCTTGCGGTACTCGGTGAAGTGGGCCTCGATCTCCGGGTCCAGCTGATAGCCGTACTGCTCCAGGGCGGACTTGGCCATACGGGTCCCGCCGTACAGGTTGACGATGCGCTTCAGAGGAGCATCCGTCTGAAGGCCCACGATGACCTCGTTCTCCCTGTCGATATAGCCGGGGGCGTAGTTATCGATGCCGGACACCCGGTGGGTGTCCACATCCAGGATCCCGTCCTTCAGCTCCCGGAGCAGCAGCTCCTCGCACCGCTTCCACACCGCCTTCGTACGCTGGGTGGGCCCGGCCAAAAAGGCGTCGTCCCCCAAATAAGGGGTCCAGTTCTTCTGTATAAAGGAACGTACATCAATGGAGCGTTGCCACTCTCCGGCGGCAAAGCCGTTCCATGCCTGATCCTGCATCACCATAATAGAATCCTCCTCTGCATCTATACTATAATCATTCAATTCTCAGTTGGTATCGATTTTACCCATTCAAATCGGAAAACCAGCGTTCCTGCAGCTGCCGGCACAGCTCCGGGTCCATGGCGGGGACCTCTGCCAGAGGATCTGTACGGCCCAGCCCCCGGTATTTTTCTGCCCCCAGCTTGTGGAAGGGGAGCAGTTCTACCTTTTGCACATTGGGAAGGTCGTCCACATACCTCCGCAGGGCGGCCAGATGCTCCTCCTGATCGGTGAGTCCGGGGACCACCACATGGCGCACCCACATGGGCGTCCCCGCCCGGCGCACAGCCTCCACAAAGGCAAGCGTCCGCTCCATGGAGCGTCCCGTCACCCTCTGGTATTCCTCCGGGGCCTCGTGCTTCACATCATAGAGGAGCAGATCGGTGCGGCTCAGGATGGCCTCATACTCCCCCAGGCCCGCCCCAGAGGTGTCCAGGCAGGTGTGGACCCCGGCCTTGCGGAGCCGTGCCAGGCACTCCGCCAGGAACTCCGGCTGGAACAGCGGCTCCCCGCCGGAAAAGGTCACCCCGCCGCCGGAGCGGTCGAAGTAGGGCCGGAAGCGCAGCAGCCGGCGGACCAGAGCCTCCGGCTCCACCGCCTCGCCACCCTCCGCCGTCTGAGTATCCGGATTGTGGCAGTAGAGGCACCGGAGGGGACAGCCCTGAAGAAATACCACGCAGCGCACGCCGGGACCGTCCACCAGGCCCATGCTTTCCATGGAATGGATATATCCGGTCAAAAGGGATCCCTCCTGTTCTGAAAAACGGGGATTGGGCTAAAAAAGGGCGCAAAAAAGCCGCCCCTCCGGGCCCTCCTCGGCGCCCAGACGGTCGGCATACATGACGATCATACTCCCCGTGGTTCCACCACTTCCGTCAGTCATATGATCCGCGCTCAGAATACAACAGCGCTCCGTCCCTTGTCAAGGGGCGGAGCGCTGTTTCAGCATTTTTGACAAAGAACTGCCTGGAGCAGGCGGGCGCTTTCCGGTCAGAACGCCCGGTCCGGTCACTCCTTCTTTCCGGCCGCCTTCTTCCGGTCGGCCACCCGTACCACAATGTTGGACAGGGCAAACAGGGCGATGGCGTTGGGGATGACCATCAGGTTGTTGAACATATCGGTCAGCTCCCACACCAGATCGTTGGACATCACAGTACCCAGGAAAATGAAGACCAGGGCAATGACGGAGTAGACAGGGACCGCCTTTTTTCCAAACAGATAGACCGCGTTGATCTTGCCGAACAGGTTCCAGCTGAGCACGGTGGAGAAGGCGAAGAAGAACAGGCAGACCGCCACAAACATGGCTCCAGCCTCCGCCCCAAAGACCACACCGAAGGCAGTCTGGGCCAGATTGGTCTTGCTCAGCGTCTCTGTGACCGCGCCGGTATAGCCGTTGGCCAGAGGGCCGCCCTCGGTATACAGGGTGGAGATGACCACCAGTGCGTTGAGGGTGAGCACCACAAAGGTATCGATGAACACACTGACCATCGCCACCACGGCCTGGTCATGGGGATCGGTCACGTTCGCCTGGGCGTGGGCGTGGGGGGTGGAGCCCATGCCGGCCTCGTTGGAGAACAGTCCACGCTTGGCGCCCTGGCTGATGGCCTCCTTCAGCGCATAGCCGAAGCCGCCGCCAATGATGGCCTGGGGCTGAAAGGCATACTGAAAGATCATGGCAATGGTATCAGGGATGTACTTGGCCCGCATCACCAGCACCACCAGGGCCCCGCCCAGGAAAATGGCTGCCATGACGGGGACGATCTTCTCGGTGACAGAGGCCAGGCGCTGCACACCGCCCACGAAGATGAAGCCGCAGATCACCACCAGCACGATGCCCACGATCCAGGAGGGCACGCCGAAGGCGGTCTGGAAAGTGGAGCCGATGGAGTTGGACTGCACCATGCAGCCCATGAAGCCCAGGGCCAGGATGATGGCCACGGCAAAGAAGCCGGCCAGGAATTTGCCGAAGCCGCCCTTGAACGCGGTGGTGATGTAGTACACCGGGCCGCCGCGGTAGGAGCCGTCAGGGTCCTTCTGGCGGGTCTCGATGGCCAGGGTGGCCTCCGCATAGATGGTCGCCATGCCAAAGAAGGCGATGACCCACATCCAGAAGATGGCGCCGGGGCCGCCGGCCAGGATGGCGCCCGAGCCGCCCACGATGTTGCCGGTGCCCACCTGGGCGGCAATGGCGGTGGCCAGGGCCTGGAAGGAGCTCATCCCGTGCTCCTGCTTCCCGCCCCGGAGGGTCAGGTTGCCGAACACCTTCCGCATCCCCTCGCCGAAGCAGCGCACCTGCACAAAGCGGGTGCGGATGCTGTAAAACAGGCCCACGCCGATGAGCAGAAAGACCAGAATATAGCTGGACAAATAGGTATTGATGTTGACTACAATGGGGTACAGTGCCGCTTCCAAAGACTCTAACATGATGGATCCCTCTCCTTTTCTGAACAAAAAACAGACCGTGGAGTACGCTCCACGGTCCGAAAACATTGCGGAAAAAACACCCGCCGGCCGGGCCCATTGGGCACAGCAGGGGCGCTTTCTTCGTCTCTGTCCTTTTGCCTGAGAGATTTACGGGGGCTGAGCCGGTCCCGCATTGCACCTTCGGCACTCGTTCGTCGAGCTTCTCCAGAGTCACATCCACGTACAGTCCTCGTCCCAGCCCAGTGGGCCGGACACCTGAGAGTGTTACTCCTTCGGTAGGCGGGAACCCGCGCTTTTCCTGCACGCTTCGTTTGTCCTGTTCACTTGTATTGCATACGTTACCACAAAGCCCCCAGAATGTCAACCCCAGGCGCACATTTATACACCTGCGGCGGAAATTCAAAAATTCCACCGGGAAAATTGGTCAGATTGTGGTACGAAGTTTACAATTTGCTCTTTTTTCCGGCGTGTAAATATGGTATACTAAAACATAATGCGCCCAGGTATACCTACCAACAGGCACTCCTTCCCCATAAGAAGTACGGCGCTGGAAATAGATCCTGAGAGAAGAGCAACAACATCGAGGTGTGTTTATGAACGTATTTAAAAAGATTTTCGGGACCAGCTCCCAGCGGGAGGTCAAGGCAATCCTCCCCCTTGTAAATAAGATCGAGGGGCTGGAGGAGGAGTACAAGGCGCTGACCGACGCCCAGCTCCAGGCCAAGACCCCCGAGTTCAAGCAGCGTTTGGCAGACGGCGAGACGCTGGACGACATCCTGCCCGAGGCCTTCGCCGCCTGCCGGGAGGCCGCCTGGCGTGTTCTTGGAATGCGCCCCTACCGGGTACAGCTCATCGGCGGCATCATCCTGCACCAGGGCCGTATCGCGGAGATGCGCACCGGCGAGGGCAAGACCCTGGTGGCCACCCTCCCCGCCTATCTGAACGCCCTGTCGGGCAAGGGAGTCCACATCATCACCGTCAACGACTATCTTGCCAAGCGCGACTCCGAATGGATGGGCAAGGTGTACCGCTTCATGGGCCTCACCGTGGGTCTGGTGATCCACGGCGTCATGGGACAGGCCAAGAAGGACGCATACGCCGCCGACATCACCTACGGCACCAACAACGAGTTCGGCTTTGACTACCTCCGGGACAACATGGCCATCTACTCCAGCGAGCTGGTGCAGCGGGGCCACAACTTCGCCGTGGTGGACGAGGTGGACTCCATCCTTATCGACGAGGCCCGCACCCCCCTGATCATCTCCGGACAGGGCGAGAAGTCCACCCAGCTGTACACCATCGTGGACCAGTTCGTCTCCCGCCTGAAGTGCCAGCGCATCGCCAAGGTGGACACCAAGGAGGAGGAGGACGTCAACATCGACGCCGACTATATCGTCGATGAAAAGGCGCGCACCGCCACCCTCACCGCCCGGGGCATCCAGAAGGCCGAGCAGGCCTTCCAGATCGAAAACCTGGCCGATCCGGAGAACACCACCCTCTCCCACCATATCAACCAGGCCATCAAGGCCCACGGCGTGATGAAGCGGGACATCGACTATGTGGTCAAAGAGGGCCAGGTCATCATCGTGGACGAGTTCACCGGCCGCCTGATGTTCGGTCGCCGCTATAACGAGGGCCTCCACCAGGCCATCGAGGCCAAGGAGCACGTGGAGGTCGCTAACGAGTCCAAGACCCTGGCCACCATCACCTTCCAGAACTACTTCCGCCTGTATGACAAGCTCTCTGGCATGACAGGCACCGCCATGACCGAGGAGGAGGAGTTCGGCACCATCTATGAGCTGGACATTGTGGAGATCCCCACCAACCGCCCCGTCCAGCGCATCGACCACCACGATGTGGTGTATAAGAATGAGACAGGCAAGCTCCGTGCCATCGTCCGGCAGATCGAGGAGTGCCACGAGAAGGGACAGCCCGTTCTGGTGGGTACCGTCTCCATCGAAAAGTCGGAGCAGCTGTCTGATATGCTCCAGCGCAAGGGCATCAAGCACAATGTGCTCAACGCCAAGAACCATGAGAAGGAAGCCGAGATCGTCGCCCAGGCCGGTAAGCTGGGGGCGGTCACCGTGGCCACCAACATGGCCGGCCGCGGCACCGACATCATGCTGGGCGGCAACGCGGAGTACCTGGCCAAGGCCGACCTGCGCAAGTCCGGCATGAGCGACGGGCTCATCGCCGAGGCCACCGGCTACGCCGAGACCGACGACCAGGAGATCCTGAATGCCCGCCAGCAGTACGCCCAGGCGGAGGCCAAGTACAAGGACGAGATCCGCGCCGAGGCGGACAAGGTCCGTGAGGTGGGCGGCCTGTTCATCCTGGGCACTGAGCGCCATGAGTCCCGGCGCATCGACAACCAGCTCCGCGGCCGCGCCGGCCGCCAGGGTGACCCCGGTGAGAGCCGCTTCTATCTCTCCCTGGAGGATGACATCATGCGCCTGTTCGGCTCTGAGCGGGTGATGGGCATGATGGAGAAGCTGGGTGTGGACGAGGACACCCCCATCGAGCAGAAGATGCTCACCAACGCCATCGAGAACGCCCAGCGCCAGGTGGAATCCCGGAACTTCCAGACCCGTAAGAACGTCCTTCAGTACGACGACGTGATGAACACCCAGCGCAAGGTCATCTACGAGGAGCGCCGGAAGGTGCTGGACGGCGAGGACCTGCACGAGGCCATTCAGGCCATGCTCCACAACACGGTGGAAAACGCCATCCAGGGACACATCGGCGAGCAGAATCACATGAGCGCCGAGGATTTCCGCGAGGCCACCGCCGTGTTCCATACTATGTTCCTCCACCCCGGCGAGCTGGCCCTCACTGACGAGGAGCTTCAGCAGTATACCACAGAGCAGCTGGTGGAGCTGGTGGAAGGCAAGGCCAAGGAGGTCTATGCCGCCCGGGAGAATGAGTTCGGCGAGCAGCTCATGCGTGAGCTGGAGCGGGTGCTGATGCTCCGGGTGGTGGATGAATACTGGATGGATCAGATCGACGCCATGAACGACCTGAAGCAGGGCATCGGGCTGCGGGCCTATGCCCAGACTGACCCCGTAGTCGCCTATAAGAAGGAAGGCTACGAGATGTTTGAGCAGATGATCGCCGCCATCCAGGAGGAGACCCTCCGCCGCCTGTTCCTGGTCCGTCTGCGTCAGAACCAGGAGGTACGCCGGGAGCGGGTGGCCAAGGTCACCGGCGAGTCCGGCGCCAGCGACGGTACCGTCCAGAAGCAGCCCCAGCGCAAGGTCATCAAGATCGGCCGCAACGACCCCTGCCCCTGCGGCAGCGGCCTGAAGTGGAAGAAGTGCACCTGTAAGCAGTTCCACCCGGAGGTCAAATAATCCCTTCCTGCACAAAGACGCAGGCGTTTTCTGAAAACGCCTGCGTCTTGGGCATACGCCTGTTTTCCCCCGTACTCACAGCAGCAAAGGTCGGAAAGGAGCGATTTTATGGATTTTGAAGCATTGCAGCGGCAGCGGAAGAGCTGCCGGGCCTTTGCGCCCAAGCCGGTCCCCCGCGAGCTGCTCACCCGGCTGGTGGACACCGCCCGGCTCTCCCCCAGCGCCTGCAACTCCCAGCCCTGGCATTTCATTGTGGTGGATGAGGACGAGGCCAAGGCCAAAATGGTGGACGCCCTGGTGGACGATGGTCTCACCGGCTGCCCCTGGGGGGACAAAGTCCCCGCTTTCATCCTGATCTGCGAGGAAAAGGCCCGTCTCAAGCCCAGCGTGGGAGAGCGGTACGGCAGCCAGTATTTCTCTCAGATGGACATCGGCATGGCGGCGATGGGCCTGTGCTATGCGGCCACCGCCCTGGGGCTGGGCACCTGCATGATCGGCGTAATGAGCCAGGAAAAAATGCACCGGGCCTTCCACATTCCGGAGGACCGCACCGCCCGTCTGGCCATTGCCGTGGGCTATCCCGCCCAGGATGTCCCCGCCCAGCGGAAGGACCGCAAGCCCCTGGAGGAGATCCTGGGATATAACCAGTGGTGACCCCTCCCCCGATGGATAGAACAACGCCGGCCGCGCTGATCAAAAGCGCGGCCGGCGTTTTGGCTTCTTCCGCCCGAAGCTCACAGGTTCAAATGCTTTTAACGGAAATTGTCCCTGGCATACCGGGCCAGCTCCTCCCGGAAATCCGGATGAGCAATAGACGCCATGGCGGCGGCGCGCTCCCCCAGAGAGAGGCCTGCCAGATGGGCCACCCCGTACTCGGTCGCCACACACTCGATCATGGTGCGAGGAACGGAAATGGTACTGCCCCCGGGGATGGTAGGAACAATGTTGGACCTCAGATTTCCCTCCTTGTCCCGCCGGGAGGAATTCAGACAGATATAGCCCCGTCCCCCCTTGGAGCGGAAGGCCCCCTCCAAAAAGTCCATCTGACCGCCGATGCCGGACAGCTGCCTGCTGCCCACTGACTCCGCGTTCTCCTGCCCCATGAGATCCAGCTGCACCCCGCCGTTGATGCTGATGAAGCTGCTCAGCTGCCCCATGCGCTCCGGAGCGTGGACATGGTCCACATCTCCGGGATAAAACCGCTCCGGCTCATTCTCCAGCCAGTCGTACAGCTCCTGAGAACCCATGGCAAGGTTCCAGGTGGAATACCCCGTATCCACTTCCTTCCGGGTGTTGGTCAGCTTCCCCGCCTTGTGGATCGCCAAAAACGCATCACTGATGCTGCCCGTCCAGCAGCCCAGGTCCTTCCGGTCCGACTCCGCCAGCATTTTGGCCACCGTGAAGGGGACTCCGCCCACACCCAGGCCCAGCACCGCGCCGTCCGGGATCTCCGCCACCACATTCCGGGCGATCTGGATGTCCACCGGGGAGGGCTCCTTATAGGTGCGCAGGGGCAGGGGCTCATGGACGCCCTCCACGATGTAGTCGGCCTCCGACAGATGTACCCGGTGGGAGCCATTCACCCCCTGGAGCCTGGGCAGATGCTCGTTGATCTCAAAGATCACCGTGCGGGCATTCTCAAAAATGGTGCGCCAGGCATAGTTGGAGATGCCCAGTCCGCAGTATCCCTCCCCGTCCGGCCGGGAGACGGGCACAAATGCCACATCCACCTGGATATAGCTGCGGTACAGCTCCGGCAGGGCCCGGAGCATCATGGGCAGGAACTTCACCAGCCCCCTGCTCTGCAGCTTGCGCTCATAGTCCCCGATGTGCCAGCTGTAATAGGTGAAGGCGGACTGCTCCGGGTCGCACTCCACCACCTCGATCCGGGGCCGGATCACCAGTCCGCCGCGGATCTTCACGTCCTTCAGCTCCTCCTTCCGGGCGGCAAGGGCCCGGTCCATCAGCTCCGGGAAGCCCGCGCCAAAGCCGTAGTCCACCCAGTCGCCGGAGCGGACCGCTTGGGCGGCCGCCTCCGGGGTCACAAATCTGTTCCTGTAATCGTGCATCCTGTTCTCCTCGCCTTTCTGTTTCAAATCTGCCATTGTGGACATCATATCACAAACCGCCTGGAGCTGTCTATCGCTTGATTGCGGATTGTTCGCGCCCGATTGCGGATCTTCCGTATCCGCCCCTGTTCATTCCATAAAAAATATCACGGCCACGCTTCCCAAGAAGCGTGGCCGTAGCCGTTTCTTTGATCCTAATCTGCTCAGCGTCCGAAGCCGCCGCCCCGGGAACCGCCGCCAAAGCCGCCCCCTCGGGAGAAGCCCCCGCCCCGGGAGCCGCCGGAGAATCCGCCGCCGCGGCTCCCTCCGCTGAAACCTCCTCCGAAGCCGCCGCCCCGGGAGAAGCCCCCGCCCCGGGAGCCACTGGAAAATCCACCGGAGCCGGAGCCCCCTCTGGGCCCCTGGAAACCGTTGAAGCCGCCGCCCGAACCGCCGAAGCCTCCAGGCCCTCTTGGAGGTCTGGGGGGCGGAGGAGGCGGTCTGCGCCAGCGGCGCCGGTACCAGCCATAGGCGGGCCCGTGCCAGAACAGGATGGGCCGGAACAGATAGGGAGGATTGGGCACCCCATAGTACCGCTGCCGGTAGGAGGTATACCGCAGGCTGTCCACCACGCTGGCGATGACCACCAGAATGACCAGCAGCACCACCAGGGACATGACCGTCTCGCCGGTGCTCCGGCCGCCATAGGCGTTCTGACTCGTCTCCAGATAGCCCAGACCGTAATTTTCTACATAGAACTGATTGATCCCGTCAAACAGGCTCAGCACTCCCGTGCCGAACTGTCCGGCCATGGCGTTCTCATACAGGTAGCGGTCCAAATGGGAGGTCACCTGCTCATCCGTCATGGGATAGTCGGGCCCCACTGCCAGATAGCAGTTGTTGGTCCCGGTATCCACCACCAGGATGCCGTCCGCCGCTCCCAGCTGGATCTGCTCTCCCAGTGCATAGGCGTAGTCGGCAATATCGCCGGACACCTCCCGCACAGTAGCCACAGCGATGAGGCTGTCATACCGGGCCACCCAGTTGGCGTTATAGAGACAGATCTGCTGCTCCTCCTGGTCAGAGAGCACCTCGGCCTCGTCGCTGATCCAGGTGGCGTAGCTGCTGGTGGACAGCGACTTGTCAAGCCCAGCAGCCTGAGGGACCGCCGGAGCGCTGCTCCCCCGCACCTGGCCGATCCCGATGGCCGCGGCGATCATCACCACGGTCAGCGCCACTGCCACCGATGTCTTTTGAAATAGTTTCATAGGCTCTCCTCAATGTTCTGCCCCGGACAGGCATCCGGGAACTTCCACCATACAACCGTTCCGGGCGGTCAGCCTCTCAACTCCAGAAGCTTCTGCTTCAGCTCGCCCTCGATCCGCCCAAGCTCTGCTTCGGCCTCGCGGCGCTTCTGGCTGCCCTCTGTCTGGATCTTCATCACCTCGTCCAGGGTGGAGATCAGCTGCTCATTGGTATGCTGGAGGGTCTTGACGTCCACAATGGAGCGCTCCGCCTCCCGGGCGGCCTCCACCGTCCCCATCTTCAGCATATCCGCATTCTTTTGCAGCAGCTGGTTGGTCATCTCGGTGACCGCGGACTGGGCCTGGGTGGCCTGGCGGGAGTGCTCCAGACCCAGGGCCAGCACCATCTGACTCTTCCACAGGGGGATGGTATTCACCAGGGAGGACTGGATCTTCTCCAGCATCATGGTGTCGTTATTTTGCAGCAGGCGGGTCTGGGGCCCCATCTGAATGGAGATCATCCGGGTCAACTCCAGGTCGTGGAGCTTCTTCTCAAACCGGCTACACAGGTTGGCAAAATCATTATAGGCCTGGGCGTCCTCCTGGGCCCCGCTGGCGGCGGCCTTCTGCCGCAGCTGCTCCAGGTCGTGGGTCCGCAGGTACTCCAGCCGCTTCTTGCCGGCAATGATATACATGGTGAGCTCTTTGTAGTACTTGGTATTCAGCTCATACATCTGGTCCAGCATGGCGATGTCCTTCATCAGCACCACCTGGTGGTCCTCCAGCACCCGGACGATCTTATCCACATTGACCTCTGCCTTGGCATAGCTGGCCTTCAGGGCCTCCAGCTCGTTGCGCTTCTTCTGGAAGAAGCCGAACAGGCCGCCCTTCTTCTCCTCATCCTTGCCAAAATTTTTCAGCTCCACCACCAGGTTGGACAGGGCCTCGCCCACCTCGCCCAGGTCCTTGGTCTTGACGCTGTTCAGGGCGTTTTCCGAGAAGGAGGCAATGTTCTTCTGGGCCGCGGAGCCGTACTGGAGCACCACATTGGAGTCGGTGACGTCGATCTTCTGGGCAAAGTCATCCACCATTTTCCGCTCCGCCTCACTGAGCATGGACTCGTCCACCTTGACGGCGTTGACGTCCCGCTCCTTCTGGCGCTCTGCCTCTGTGACGGAAGCCTGCTGGACGGCCGCCTCAGGCGCCGTGTCCAGGGTCAGGGCCGGAGCCTCCGGCGCGGCGGGAGCCGCGGCTGCGGCCGCATCGGCCTCCGGAGTCAGAGTCAGCTGGGGGGCCATATTCAAATCATCGCTCATAGTCAGTTCCTCCTTATTGTCTTTGCATTGATTTTGGTATGATTTCCGACCGTTCCAGCGTCCCCGCTCTCTGCCGGGAGACGCGCCCAGTCACAGCTCCAGAGTAGTCCTGCCGTCCGGTGAGGCGGTCTTGTCCTTCCCGGACAGGCCCTCCTGGGCCAACAGATTTTCCATCACGGTAATGTCGGTGGAGATGTCCATAGCCTCCGCCCCAAAGAGGGCGTCCAGCTGCTTGTCAAAGGCCTGGACGATGGTGCCCATCATATTTTCCACCTTGGCCTTGGTGGTGCTGATGTTGTCCCCCGCGATCCCGGCGGAGTCCATCCGGTCATAGGCATTGAGTATCTTTAAGGTGGTGGGCAGGAAGTAGTTCAAAAAGCGGCGGATCTGAGGAAGCTTCTTGGGCTGCTTGACCACCTCGCCGATGATCTTCCGGGTGACCTCCTCCAGATGGTCGATCTGGGCGGAGATGGTCTCGTCCTCGATGCTGTCATTGAGGCGGCGCATCTCCGACACCGCCCGGTCCCGCTCCTGGATCAGCTTATCCAGCTCCGGGTCGCCGGTGGTCTCCTGCTTCTTCTCCTCCTGCTTCTTCTCCTGCTTTGGCTCCTCCCGGCGGGGCTGCTCCGCCTTCTTCTCCGGCTGTTCCACCTGCTCTCCGGGCATCTGATAGACCCGGTCCGGGAATACCGCCTTACCCACGACAAACACTGCCGCCGAGACCACAGCGCACAGCGCGTAGTCGGCCAGGGTGTGCAGCGAGAAAAACAGCGCGAATACCAGCCAGACCCCCCCGATCAGATAGATGGGGATCACGGAACGCTTGATGTGCTTCGCCATCGCTCCTACCTCCTATGGCACGCTCTGCGGACCAGCCGCATTCTTTTATGCTCATTGTACCTTTCCCAGAGGGGGGTGTCAAGAAAATTCCCGCCCTATCCGGTGCAGAGCACGCCGGATAGGGCGGGAATTGTTGGGCATGGGGCCAGCAGTCTCAGGATGCGGCCAGGGTGGCTCCGAGGGCACGGCACCGGTCCAGTCCGCTCTCATCGGGGGTCTCATGAAGGATCAGTCCTTCCCCCTGGCAGACCGTGCCCCCGGCGCGGTCCGTCCGCTCCTCCCAGTCTCGCATCCACTGCCCGTCTCCCCAGCCGTAGGAGCCGAAGAGGGCCACAGACTTTCCGCTCAGGCGGCCCTCCAGCTGGGAGAAGAAGGGCTCAAACTCAGACTCCTCCAGAACCTCAGCCCCCATAGCGGGGCAGCCCAGGGCCAGCTGATCGTACTCCAGTACCTGGTCCACCCCGACCTGGTCCACAGAGAATACGTCCACCTGGGCGCCGGCCTCCCGCGCCCCCTTGGCGATGGCTTCGGCCATGGCCTGGGTATTGCCTGTCATGCTCCAATAGATCACTGCAATGCTGCTCATTTGGGATAACCTCCAAACTCAAAATGTAAAAATGTAGATCATAAACGTGGATCCCCTGGATGAGACCCATCTGCAAACGCCCAGAGGGCGGTCACATACATCATTCCGCCTGCGGACACCGTCCAACGGCCCGGTCAGGCGGCTCGAAACATCTGCGGCAGGGACCCGCCCGCCCGCACCCGCCGGCACAGGGCCGCGCGGCACCGGTCGTACCGGCGGAAGCACTGCCTCGCCCCCTCCACGTCGGAGTACACCTTCCAGCACCCGCACAGCTTATAGTCCCGCCCCCGGTGCAGGCGAAAGCCCTCCACATCCTCCGGGGGATAGCCCAGAAACAGACCGATCTCGTGGGGGAAGGCGCCGCAGGTCAGACGGAGCTGGAGGGCGTCCAGCATCTCCTCCAGGCCCCGGTCCACCGGGTAGCCCTCCCGGGCCAGCAGCGCCCGCACCTGGGGACGGGCCAGCTGGGCGGCCAGACGCTCCGGACGGTACACCAGGATCAGGCACCGGGGCCGGCAGGAGCAGAGCAGGCGCAGCTGGATACCGCACCGGGAGAGCTGGCGGCGGTAATCCTCCAGCAGTGTGCCCATACACACCTGGGGACTGCCCCAGGCGACCAGATCCGCTGGTTTGATCCCGGCCAGTGCGGGGGCTCCGTGAAAGGCCAAGGTGTATTCCAAATCCCGCAGTGTGTCTTCCATCGTCTCTGACCCCCGCCACAAATTAGCGTAAGCTAACTATATCCCAAGAGAAGAACGGCTCGCGCCGCACAGGTTAGTTATAGCTAACTTCTGGTTCAGAATACCACAACCTTCCTCCCTTGTCAACCCCAAGTTCAGAGCAGGGAACCGTCCCCCTCCGACTATTTTCCAGCTTTCCATTGACTTTCCATGCTCCGGTGCGGTATGATTTCACATATCGGCGTTTGGCGCTCAGTCCGGCTCCACTGGACCGCCCTGACAGCCCCGCCATGGAACAAAGGAGTCCGATATGCTCACCCTGGAACAGTTCAAAGCTGCCCGTGCAACGCTGCAGGGCGTGATCCGCACCACCAGCCTGATCCACTCCCCCGCCCTGTCCAAGGCGTGTGGAAATCAGGTCTATCTCAAGCCGGAAAATATGCAGGTCACCGGCGCCTATAAGATCCGCGGGGCCTACTATAAGATCAGCACCCTCAGCGAGGAGGAGAAAGCCCGGGGCCTCATCACCGCCTCCGCCGGCAACCACGCCCAGGGGCTGGCCTATGCCGCCCAGGCGGCGGGGGTCCCCGCCACCATCGTGATGCCCACCACCACCCCCCTGGTGAAGGTCAACAACACCAAGGACTACGGCGCACGGGTCATTCTCCACGGCGAGGTGTTCGACGAGGCCGCCGAGAAGGCCGCCCAGCTGGCTGAGGAGGAGGGGCTGACCTATGTCCACCCCTTCAACGATCTTGGGGTAGCCACCGGCCAGGGCACCATCGCATACGAGATCTTTCAGGACCTCCCCGACGTGGATGTGATCCTGGTCCCCATCGGCGGCGGCGGCCTGGCCGCTGGCGTGTCCACCCTGGCCAAGCTGCTCAACCCCAACGTCACGGTCATCGGCGTGGAGCCGGAGGGCGCCGCCTCCATGAAGGCCAGCCTGGAGGCCGGCCATGTGGTCACCCTCCCCACCGCCAACACCATCGCCGATGGCGTGGCGGTCAAGACCCCCGGCGACCTGGTGTTCCCCTATGTACAAAAAAATGTAGACCGCGTCCTGTCCATTCCGGATGCGGAACTGGTGGACGCCTTTCTGGATGTGATGGAGAAGCATAAGATGGTGGTGGAAAACGCCGGCCTGCTCACTGTGGCCGCCCTGAAGCACCTGGATATGGAGGGCAAGAACGTGGTCTCCGTCCTCTCCGGGGGCAACATGGATGTGATCACCATGGCCTCTCTGGTCCAGCACGGCCTGATCAACCGGGGCCGGATCTTCACCTTCTCCGTGCTGCTCCCCGACCGGCCCGGCGAACTGATGCGGGTGTCCGGCCTGCTGGCCCGGAACAGCGGCAACATCATCAAGCTGGAGCACAACCAGTTTGTCAACATCAACCGGCAGAACGGCGTGGAGCTGAAGGTCACCCTGGAGGCCTTCGGCCAGGACCACAAGCGCCAGATCCTGGACGAGCTGCGGCAGAACGGCTATTCCGTCCAGGAGGTCATGACCGCAGACTTCTACCACTGACGCGCCCACTGCCTCCGTCCGCCGGAGATGCGCGCTCCGGCGGACGGATGGCTATTGAAAAGCGGCGGGCTTCGGGCTGCCGCAGGCGGCAGTAGGGCCGTGGGTCCGGCCTGGAGCGCCCCTGCGGCCCGGAAGCTCACGGCGGAGGGCCGGCCCTCCGCTCTCTCCGCCCAGTATCCTATGCGCCCGCCCCGCCCCGGGTTCCCCGGGCGCGGACGGTCCCTCCCCCACCCCGGCAGAGGCCAAACAAATTCAGGCTTGGAAAGCGAGGACATCATTATGATCAAAATTGCCCCTTCGATCCTCTCCGCTGACTTCGTCAACCTGGAGCGGGACATCAAAAAGGTCGCCAGCGCCGACTACCTCCATGTGGATGTCATGGACGGCTGCTTCGTGCCCAACCTGACCATTGGGATCCCCGTGGTCAAGTCTATCCGCAAGTGTACCGATATGTTCCTGGACGTCCATCTGATGATCGACAAGCCGGTGCGCTACATCGAGGACTTCGCCAAAGCCGGGGCCGATCTGCTGTCCGTCCATCTGGAGGCCGACCACCCCACCCGGATCGCCGAGGCCCTGAAGGTCATGGGGGAGTGCGGCGTGAAAAAGGCGGTGGCCCTGCGGCCCATCACCTCGGCCAACGCCATTCTGCCCTATATCGAGGAGCTGGACATGGTGCTGGTGATGACGGTGGAGCCCGGCTTCGGGGGCCAGGCTTTTATGGAGTCCCAGTTGGACACCATCCGCCAGGTGCGGGCCATCATCGACCGGTACAACCCCGCCTGTGAGCTGGAGGTGGACGGCGGCGTTGCCCCCAAGACCGCCCCCTTGGTGGTGGAGGCGGGCGCCAACGTACTGGTGGCCGGCTCTGCCGTCTACGGCAAGGAGGACATCCCCGCCGCCATCGCCGCCCTGCGGGTGTAACGGCAATGAAGAAGTACAAAGCCCTAATTCCTAACTCCTAGTTTTAAATTCTTAATTTCCAACTTCCCCGGAGGTCCAAAACCATGCAGTACTTTCCCCCTGCGCTGGAAAATTTAGTGGAGCAGTTCGCCAAGCTGCCCGGCGTGGGCGTCAAATCAGCCCAGCGCCTGGCCTTCTATGTCCTGTCCATGCCGGATGACGAGGCCAACGCCTTCGCCCAGGCGGTCATCAGCGCCAAGGCGACTATCCACTGCTGCCCCGTCTGCCAGAATCTGACGGATGGGGACGGCCCCTGCTCCATCTGTGCCAGCCCCAAGCGGGACCAGTCCACCATCTGTGTGGTGGCTGACCCCAAGGACGTGGCCGCCATGGAGCGCTCCCGTGAGTACCAGGGCCTGTACCATGTGCTCCACGGGGTGATCTCCCCCATGAGCCATGTGGGTCCCGATGACCTGCACATCAAATCTCTGGTGGAGCGGGTGGCCGCCGGAGGCATCGAGGAGGTCATCATGGCCACCAACCCGGACACGGAGGGGGAGGCCACTGCCATGTACCTCTCCCGCCTGCTCCGCCCCTTCTCCGTCAAGGTCACCCGTCTGGCCTATGGCATCCCGGTGGGCAGCCACCTGGAGTACGCCGACGATGCCACCCTCATGCGCGCCCTGGAGGGCCGCCGCGAGATCTGACCCACTCCCGCTCCGCCCCCGGTCCTCTGGGGGCGGAGCGCTTTTCTGCTCTTGCGCTCCGTCCTTGAATGGGATATAATACACTGAAACTTTTTGAACGATCTTTCTCGAGGTGCGCTTCCATGGGGGACAAGCTTGGTATCTACATCCACATTCCATTCTGCCGCAGCAAGTGCGACTACTGTGATTTTTACTCCCTGTCCGGGCGTGAGGGCCGGATGGACCACTATCAGAAGGCCCTGCTGGCCCATCTGCGGGAGACGGCTCCCCTGACCCAGGGCATCCCGGTGGACAGCGTCTACTTCGGCGGCGGCACCCCCAGCTTTTACGGAGCCAAGCGGCTGAAGGAGCTGCTGGCCACCCTCCACAAGCTGTTTCAAATCGAGAAGGACGCGGAGATCACCGTGGAGTGCAACCCTGACAGCGTGGATCTGCGCGCCCTGTGCACCCTGCGGAAGGCGGGCGTCAACCGCCTGTCCCTTGGGATGCAGTCCGCCCAGGCGGAGGAGCTGGCCGCCATCCACCGCATCCACACCCCGCAGCAGACCGACCAGGCCGCCGGGCTGGCCCGGAAGGCTAAATTCAACAACCTGTCCCTGGACCTGATCTACGGCCTGCCCGGCCAGACCATGGACAGCTGGAAGGCCACGGTGGAACACGCCCTGTCCCTTATCCCCCAGCATCTGTCCTGCTACGGCCTGAAGGTGGAGGAGGGCACCCCCCTGGCCCGCCGGGTGGCCGAGGGGGAGGTCCTGCCGGACGACGACCAGCAGGCCGACCTGTATCTGTGGACGGTGGGCCGCCTGGCCCGGGCCGGCTACCCCCAGTATGAGATCTCCAACTTCGCCAAGCCCGGCTTCGAGTCCCGGCACAATCTCCGCTACTGGTTCACCCGGCCCTATATCGGCTTCGGCCCCGGGGCCCACTCCGATTTCGGCGGCCGGCGCTACTCCTTCGTCCGGGATCTGGACGCCTACATCGACGGAGTCCTTCACGGGGGCAATGTCATCGACAGCTCTGAGCTTATCCCCCAGCGGGAGCGGTGCGGCGAGTACCTCATGCTCCGCCTGCGCACCGCCCAGGGCATCGACGGCGTGGAGTACCGCCGGAACTATTTCATGGACTTCGCCCCGCTGGAGGCCCGTCTGGAGCAGTTCGCCGCCCAGGGATGGGTGGAGCGCAGCCCGGAGGGCCGCTGGCACTTCACTCCCAAGGGCTTCCTGGTGTCCAACCAGCTGATCGGCGACCTTCTGGACCGGCAGGAGCAGGCCAGCTGGGAGGACCTGATCGTCCGCCCGGAGCGGGGGCCGCGCCCGTGATCCATCCGGGCTTTTCCCCCGGCCCCAGCACATCCGAACGCTCCGGCATCTCGCCAAAGCCTTTCCCTGTTTTTTACTTTGTTCTTACTTTTTTCACAATTTTATGTCTACTTTGTAAATTTCATTGCCTTTTGGGCATACTGATGCTATAATATATTTGTATTATCGTGCGCAGCCCTTCCGGCGGCGCAGTTCCAACTGAATTCAAGGGCGATTTCCGCCATCTCTTTTCATACAAACCCCAATCTATAAATCAGATCGAGAGGGTGCCGATTTTGACAAAGTATCACATTCAGGGCGGAAAGCCGCTCTCCGGGACCATCACCATCAGCGGCGCCAAAAACGCCGCTGTCGCTATCATCCCCGCCGCGCTGTTGGTGGACGGGGTGTGCCGCATTGAGAATATCCCCCAAATCAGCGACGTGACGCTGATCCTCCAGATCCTTCAGGAGCTGGGTGCGGACGTCCGCACCATCAACCGCACCACGGTGGACATCGACTGTTCTCACATCCGCAACCGTCAGGTCCCGTACGAGCTGGCCCGCCGCATCCGCGCCAGCTACTATCTGGTGGGCGCTCTGTTGGGCCGCTTCGGCTGGGCGGAGGTCCCCCTCCCCGGCGGCTGTGACCTGGGCGGCCGGCCCATCGACCAGCACATCAAGGGTTTCGTCTCCATGGGGGCGGATGTGGATGTGCGCAACGGCCTGATCTGCGCCAAGGTGGCCGGCGGCCGTCTGGCCGGCGGTCAGATCTATCTGGACATGGTCTCTGTGGGGGCCACCATGAACATCATGCTGGCCGGCGTGCTGGCTGATGGCATGACCATCATTGAAAACGCCGCCAAGGAGCCCCACATCGTGGACCTGGCCAACTTCCTCAACTCTATGGGGGCCAATATCATGGGGGCCGGCACCGATGTGATCAAGATCCGCGGCGTCAAGCAGCTGCGGGGCGGCGCCTACTCCATCATCCCCGACCAGATCGAGGCGGGCACCTATATGGCCGCCGTGGCCGCCGCCGGGGGCGATGTGCTCATTCAGAACGTCATCCCCAAGCACCTGGACTGCATCACCGCCAAGCTGGTGGAGATGGGCGTGGATGTGGAGGAGCTGGACGACGCCGTCCGGGTCCGCCGCAGCGGCCCCATCAGCCGCGCCAATGTCAAGACCATGCCCTATCCGGGCTTCCCCACCGATATGCAGCCCCAGATTGCCGCCGTCCTCTGCCTGGCTACCGGCACCAGCGTCCTGACCGAGGGTGTGTGGGACAGCCGCTACCGCTATGTGGATGAGTTCCGCCGCATGGGCGCCCACATCCAGGTGGATGGCAAGGTAGCCGTCATCGAGGGGGTCCCCGGCCTCACCGGCGCGCCGGTCCACGCCTGTGACCTGCGGGCGGGCGCGGCCATGGTCATCGCCGGTCTGGCCGCCCAGGGCATCACCGAGGTGGACGGGATCTACCACATTGAGCGTGGCTATGAGGATCTGGTGGGCAAGCTGGCCGGGGTCGGCGCCGAAATCCAGGTCGTCACCGTCCCCGACGAGGAGAGCCAGTCCCAGGCTGTCTGAAGCCATGTTATCCATTATCCAAACGATCAGAAATTGGGATCTCCAGGCCGGCGGCTCACCCCTCCGGCCATCCCCAGTTTCTGATCTTATTTTTTAGGGAGCGATCAAATTGTTGACCTTTACCACCCTGGCCAGCGGCTCCGGCGGCAACGCCGCCCTGGTCTCCTGTGGGGACACCCATCTTCTGCTGGACGCGGGGATCTCAGCCAAGCAGATCACCGCCGGCCTGGCCGCTCTGGGCGTCGCACCCAGGGATCTGACCGCCATTCTCATCACCCATGAGCACAGCGACCATGTCTCCGGCCTGCGGGTGCTCAGCAAGCGGGCCGCCGCCCCCATCTACGCCACCGGCCCCACCTGCCGCTGCCTGTATGACCGGAACACCGGCAGCGAGGCCGCCGACCTGCTTCGGGTCATGGAGGCCGGGACCGGGGTGCAGCTGGGCGGCCTGTGGGTCCAGTCCTTTCCCACCCCCCACGACGCGGCGGGGAGCGTGGGCTACATCCTCTCCGGAGAGGGGGGCCGGATCGTCCTGGCCACCGACCTGGGCTACATCACCCCGGCGGTAAAGACCGCCGTCCAGGACTGCGGCCTGCTGATCTGCGAGGCCAACCACGACGAGGACTGGGTCCGCTCCGGGCCATACCCCTACTACTTAAAGCAGCGTATCCTGGGGGACCGGGGCCACCTGTCCAACGAGGCGGGGGCGGAGCTGGCCGCCCTGGCGGCGGAGAGCGGGACCCGTGCCGTGGTCCTGGCCCACCTCTCCCGGGAGAACAACACCCCGGCCCGCGCATGGGAGACGGCCGCCCGCCGCCTCCGAAGCATGGGCTGTGAGCCGAACCTGGATCTCTCCCTGACCGTGGCCCCCCGCAGCGGGCTGGGCCCCACCTATCAGCTGGAGAGCGGGCGGGTCCTCCAGGCGTCCCCCTCTGGAGAGGAGGCCGCCCTGTGCTGAGCGTCTATCTCATCTGCGTGGGTAAGCTGAAGGAAAAATTCTATCAGGAGGCCTGCGCCGAGTACGTCAAGCGGCTGTCCGCCTATTGCAGGCTCACCCTGGTGGAGCTGCCTGAGGAAAAACTGCCCCAAGCTCCCTCTCAGGGCCAGATCGACCAGGCCCTGGCCCGGGAGGCCGCGGCCATCCGGGCCAAGCTGCCCCCCAGCGCCGTGCTGGCCGCCCTGTGCGTAGAGGGCCGGATGCGCTCCAGCGAGGAGCTGGCCCAGCTGGTTGGGACCTGGGAGCAGAGCTCCGCCAAGCACCTGGTCTTTCTCATCGGCGGCTCCTACGGCCTGCACCCCTCCATCAAGGCGGAGGCCCAGGTCAAGCTGTCCATGTCCCCCATGACCTTCCCCCACCACCTGGCCCGGGTCATGCTGCTGGAGCAGATCTACCGGGCCTTCAAGATCCGGGAGGGCTCCAGCTACCACAAGTAGTCCCCGAGCCAGTCAAACAGACGGCGCAGCCACTTGTTTGAGGCGTTGAGCCCCGACCCGATCCTGAAAATCGAATTGTTCCGCTGGAAATTTCCGCCCGACTGTGGTACACTTACCACAATGGTAATTTCCAGCGGATTTTTCATACACAGGAGGTCTTGCAGATATGTCTTACCGGGAAAATTATGAGAACTGGCTGAACAGTCCCGCCCTCTCTCAGGAAGAAAAAGCGGAGCTGGAGGCCATACGCATGGACGAAAAGGAGATCGAGTCCCGCTTTTTTGACCAGCTGGCCTTCGGCACCGCCGGTCTGCGCGGCACCATGGGCGTAGGTCTATACCGCATGAACGTCCATGTGATCCGCCATGCCACCCAGGCCTTTGCCCAGGTGATCCTGGAGGAGGGGCCGGAGGCCGCCGCCCGGGGCGTGGCTGTCTGCTTCGACTGCCGCAACAACTCCGGCCTTTTTGCCCGGGAGGCCGCCTGCGTCATGGCGGGCAACGGCATCCCCGTGCGCCTGTTCCAGGCCCTGCGCCCCACGCCGGAGCTGTCCTTCGCCGTACGGGAGTATGGCTGCATCGCCGGCATCAACGTCACCGCCAGCCACAACCCCAAGGAGTACAACGGCTATAAGGTCTACTGGGAGGACGGAGCACAGCTGTCCCCCAGACACGCCGACGAGGTAGCCCGGAAGATGCGGGAGCTGGATGTGTTCGCCAGCGTCAAGACCATGGACTATGACCAGGCGGTATCTCAGGGAAAGATCACCCTTCTGGGAGCGGAGACCGACGAGCGCTTCCTGTCCAACGTCATGGAACAGGTGAACGACAAGGCCGTGGTGGAGCAGATGGCAGACACCTTCAAGATGGTGTACACCCCCTTCCACGGCACCGGCTATCAGCTCATCCCTGAGGCGCTGAAGCGGCTGGGCATGAAGCACGTCATCTGCGTGCCCGAGCAGATGGTCATTGACGGCAACTTCCCCACCGTGGCCTCCCCCAACCCGGAGAACCCGGAGGGCTTCTATCTGGCGGTAGATCTGGCCAAGGCCAACGACGCCGACTTCATTCTGGGCTCTGACCCCGACGCCGACCGCGTGGGCATCATGGTGCGTACCAAGGACGACGACTTCGTAGTCATCTCAGGCAACCAGACGGGCGTGCTGCTGCTGGACTACCTGATCGGCGCCAAGAGGCGCACCGGCAAGATGCCTGAAAATCCCGTGGCCCTCAAGACCATCGTCACCACCGAGATGGCCCGGAAGGTGGCCGAGGTCAACGGTCTGAAGTGCTATGACACCTTCACCGGCTTCAAATTCCTGGCGGAGAAGAAGGACAAGCTGGAGAGCTCCGGCGATGGGAAGGTCATCTTCTCCTATGAGGAGTCCTATGGCTATATGCTGGGCGACTATGTCCGGGACAAGGACGCCGTTTCCGCCAGCGTGGAACTCACTGAGATGGCCGCCTGGTACGCTAGCCAGGGCATGACCCTGTATGACGCGCTCCAGGCCCTGTTCGAGAAGTACGGCTACTACGGCGAAAAGACCCTGAATCTGGTCATGCCCGGCCTGGACGGCCTGAAAAAGATGGCCGACCTGATGGCCGGCCTGCGAGCGAAGCCCCCGGTGGAGATCGCCGGCGTGGCCGTCCGGGAGCAGAAGGACTATCAGGACGGCAGCGTGGTCCGGGTATCCGACGGCGTCCGAAGCGCTATGGAGCTGTCCGGCTCCAATGTGCTGCGCTATGAGATGGCCGATGGCACCAGCCTCATTGTCCGCCCCTCCGGCACTGAGCCTAAAGTGAAGGTCTATATCCTGGCCAACGGCGAGAACAAGGCCTTCTGTGATGAGAAGGTGGCCAAGTACGCCGCCTGGGCGGAGACCCTCAAGGGCTGAGCAGCCCCGCTCCCCGTCCAGCCCGGAGCATTGCGCTCCGGCTCCATCCCCCTTTCTGCATAAGACCGGCCCCGCTTCTTCTGGAGCGGGGCCGGTCTTCCTTGCGTTTCAGTTGGGCCGCGGGATCACTCCAGCATGATCTTGATGATCTCCTTGTCGGTCTCCTTCATGCCCTCGCGGGCCAGGCGGCCAACATTCCGAATGGTATTTTCCACGCCCTTGGAGACGATTCCGTCCCCGCCAAAGAACTGGTTTCCATCCCGGTACATCCAGTATCCCAGGATACCGGCGTCCACCGCGGCGGCGATCTTGGCCGCGCAGGAGGCCTTGGCGCCGTCGCACACCACGCCGGAGACCACCGCCAGTGCGTTCACCACCGTGTGGGCGATCTCCTCATAGCCGCCCCCGTACAGATAGGCGATCCCCGCCCCCGCTCCACAGCCGGCGCTGATGGCCCCGCAGTAGGCGGACAAACGGCCGATCCCGGACTTCTGATGAATGGTGATGAGGTCGGACAGCACCACCGCCCGCAGCATCTTCTCCTCAGAGGCCCCCAACTCCTTGGCATAGACCACCACCGGGACGGAGGCGGTGATCCCCTGGTTCCCACTGCCTGAGACGATGACCACCGGCAGCTCACAGCCGTTCATCCTGGCGTCGGAGCCCGCCGCGGCATAGGCCTTGGCCCGGACCTTCACATCGTCCCCGTCGTGCTTCAGCAGCACTGAGCCGATGTTCGCCCCATAGTTTCCCCGGAGTCCCTCCTGGGCGATGGCATAGTTGTAGTCGATCTGACGCTGGACCAAGGCCCGGACATCGTCCAGCTCCACCGTGTCTGCGAACTCCAGGGCCCCCTCGATGCTCAGCAGGCTCTTCTCGTCGCAGGGGCTCTCCCGCTCCGCCGCCTCCTCCCGCTGGAGGAGGGTCTGCCCGTTCTTCCGCTTCCGGATCACATTGGTGTGGAAGCCCGATATGGCCGCCTCGCTGCTGGAGCCGTCCCCGCCGAAGGCCAGCACTTCAATATAGAAGATTTGGGAGGTGGCGGCCAGCCCCACCTGGATGGGACAGCGCTCCAGGAAAGTGCGGATCTCCCCCACCTGCTCCGAAGTGACCTGGGCGATGACCTCCAGCTCCCGCTCCGCCTGTCCCACCGCCGCGCCGGCGGCCGCGGCGGCCTGGATCCCCCGGAGCCCTCCGGTATTGGGTACCACCACGCTCTTGACATTTTTCAGGATATTCCCGCTGACATTGACCTCCATCCGCACCGGCATACTGCCCAGCAGATCCCGCGCCATCGCCGCGGCATAGGCCACCGCGATGGGCTCTGTGCACCCCATGGCGGGCAGCAGCTCTTCCTCCAAGATCTTCAGGTAAGTCTGATACCGAATGTCCGTTTTCCGCATAGGACTCACTCCTTCCTGCCCGCCCCTCTCCGGGCGGCGCGTTCCGCTCTCTATTTTATCACAGATATGACTCTTCACACAAGAGCGACCGCCCGGAGCCAGACAGGCCCCGGGCGGTCGTTTTAACCTGCGAGAGGGCTCACACCGCCGCCTGGGTGCGCTGTCTCTCCGCGAATTTTTTGATGGGCCCCAGCCCGGTGATCTTCTCCGGCTGGTCCGCCCCGTCCAGCACCAGCGTGGGGGCCTGACGGACGCCATACCGGGTGGTCAACTCCGGGGACTCCTCCGCCACCACCTTGCGGTAGGGGATGTCCGCCTTTTGCAGCAGGTTCTCCGCCTGGCGGCAGTTGGGGCAGGTGCGGGTGGTAAAGAGCATCAGCTCCGTCCCCTCCGCCGCCCCGGACGGCTCCGCCGGCGCGGTGACCTGGGCCCCCGCCCGCCCGGCTCTCCGCAGTTGGGAGGCGGAGATGTCGTACACCTTCCGGTCCTTGAACTCCTGGGTCTTGCCGTCGTTCCAGTTCTGCACTGGGCGGTAGTAGCCGGTGATCCGGCTGTACACCTCAGTGGTGCGGCCGCAGATGGGGCAGGTGTACTGTTCCCCGGACAGATAGCCGTGGTCGGCGCACACGGAGTAGGTGGGGGACATGGTGTAATAGGGCAGCTTGTAGTTCTCGGCGATCTTCCGCACCAGGGCGGCCGCCGCCTGCCAGGAGGGCAGCTTCTCCCCCAGGAAGGCGTGGAACACCGTGCCGGAGGTATACAGAGTCTGAAGCTCGTCCTGCACATCCAGCGCTGAGAAGATGTCCTCCGTGTAGCCTACCGGCAGATGGGAGGAGTTGGTGTAGTAGGGGGTGCCGTTCTCATTGGCGGTGATGATGCCGGGGAACTCCGCTTTGTCGTGCTTGGCAAAGCGGTAGGTGGTGGACTCAGCGGGGGTGGCCTCCAGGTTATAGAGGTCTCCGTACTGCTCCTGATAGTCGCTCAGCCGCTCTCTCATGTGGTTGAGCACATCCTTGGCGAAGGCCTGGGTCTTCTCCTGGGTCAGGTCGGCCCGGAGCCAGCTGGCGTTGAGCCCCACCTCGTTCATGCCGATGAGGCCGATGGTGGAAAAGTGGTTATCAAAGTTCCCGAGATAACGCTTTGTATAGGGATACAGTCCCGCATCCAGCAGCTTGGTGATCACGGTGCGCTTGGTCTTGAGGGACCGGGCGGAGATGTCCATCAGCTTGTCCAGACGCTGATAGAAGTCGGCCTCGTCCTTGGCCAGATAGGCGATGCGGGGCAGGTTGATGGTGACCACGCCCACACTCCCGGTGGACTCGCCGGAGCCGAAGAAGCCGCCGGACTTTTTCCGCAGCTCCCGCAGGTCCAGGCGCAGGCGGCAGCACATGGAGCGCACGTCGGAGGGCTCCATGTCGGAGTTGATGTAGTTGGAGAAATAGGGGGTGCCGTACTTGGCGGTCATCTCAAAGAGGAGTTTATTGTTCTCCGTCTCGGACCAGTCGAAATCTCTGGTGATGGAGTAGGTGGGAATGGGGTACTGGAAGCCACGCCCGTTGGCATCGCCCTCGATCATGATCTCGATGAAGGCCTTGTTCACCATATCCATCTCCTGTTTACAGTCCCCGTAGGTAAAGTCCATCTCCTTGCCGCCTACAATGGCTGGCAGGTCTTTCAGGTCCTTGGGCACCGTCCAGTCCAGGGTGATATTGGAGAAAGGGGCCTGTGTGCCCCAGCGGCTGGGGGTGTTCACCCCATAGACGAAGGACTGGATGCACTGTTTGACCTCTTTCTGGCTCAGGTGGTCCACTTTGACGAAGGGGGCCAGATAGGTATCGAAGGAAGAAAACGCCTGCGCCCCCGCCCACTCATTCTGCATGATGCCCAGGAAGTTGACCATTTGGTTGCACAGGGTGGACAGGTGGCTGGCCGGAGCAGAGGTGATCTTCCCCGGAATGCCCCCCAGCCCCTCCTGAATGAGCTGCTTCAGGGACCAGCCCGCGCAGTAGCCGGTGAGCATGGACAGGTCATGGATGTGGATCTCCGCGTTGCGGTGGGCGTTGGCCACCTCCTGGTCATAGATCTCGCTGAGCCAGTAGTTGGCGGTGATGGCCCCGGAGTTGGACAGGATCAGGCCGCCCACAGAGTAGGTGACGGTGGAGTTCTCTTTCACTCGCCAGTCGTTGATTTGGAGGTAGTCATCCACCAGATCCTTATAGTTCAGCAGCGTGGAGTTGACGTTACGCACCTTCTCCCGCTGCTTGCGGTACAGGATATAGGCCTTTGCCACGTCGGCGTACCCTGCCTCGGACAGCACGGTCTCCACGCTGTCCTGGATGTCCTCCACCGCAATGCGGCCGTCCCGGATCTTGGGCTCAAAATCTGCGGTCACCCGCAGGGCCAGCAGGTCGATGACGCTGGGATGAAACTGCTTATTCAGGGCCTGGAACGCCTTGGTGATGGCGGCGCTGATCTTTCCGATCTCAAAACGGGCGGCGGTGCCGTCCCGCTTCGTCACTTGATACATGGATCTCTTCCTCTCATCCTGATGTAACCGCGCCGGCGGACAGCTCTCTGCTTGCCACCGTGCGCGGTATGGTCCCACTATACCACGCCCCCCGGACCCAGTCAATATATAGATGTATCCAAAAATTCTTATACAATATCTAGCGTTATCTCCGAACCATTTGGGCCCCAGGGGTTTGGAGCCTCTCTCACCTTCCTGGGCGCGGCGGATTTCCCGGCCGGCAGCCCTTCTGCTCCAGAGCAGCGCCCCAGCTCCGTCATCGCTGGGACGCACAGCGCCACACCATATCGGGAACAAAATTTCAGGCCCCCACCCGATGGGTGGGGGCCTCAGCTTGTCGAAAAAGCTCTCCTGCAAGGAGTTCCGTCGCCCGAAGGCGACGGAATAAAATTGAATCTCGTCATTTCCGGGGGCATGTACCTCGGAAATGACACTTCTCACGAAAGCTTCGCCGACAATTTCGCAAGAAATCGAGACGAAGCTTTCGTGCAATCCTCCTCGAAAAAGTGGCTATGCCACTTTTTCGACAGTCTCAGGCCCCCACCCGATGGGTGGGGGCCTGTTGTCCATTCAGAAAATGGGATCAGCCGCGGGGGTTCTTGATGGCGGCCTGGGCGGCAGCCAGACGGGCGATGGGCACACGGAAGGGAGAGCAGGAGACGTAGTCCAGTCCCACATTGTGGCAGAACTCCACGGAGGAGGGGTCGCCGCCGTGCTCGCCGCAGATGCCCAGGTGCAGATCAGCGCGGGTCTCACGGCCCAGCTGGGCGGCCATCTTCACCAGCTTGCCCACGCCAGTCTGGTCCAGCTTGGCGAAGGGATCGCTCTCGTAGATCTTCTTGTCGTAGTAAGCGCCCAGGAACTTGCCGGCATCGTCGCGGGAGAAGCCGAAGGTCATCTGGGTCAGGTCGTTGGTGCCGAAGGAGAAGAACTCGGCCTCCTTGGCGATCTCGTCGGCGGTCAGAGCCGCGCGGGGGATCTCGATCATGGTGCCGACCTTGTACTTCATGTCGGAGTTGGCGGCCTTGATGATCTCATCCGCAGTGCTGACAACCACATTCTTGACGTACTTCAGCTCCTTGACCTCGCCCACCAGGGGGATCATGATCTCGGGGACCATGGTCCACTCGGGGTGACGGGCCTGGACAGCCAGAGCAGCCTTGATGACAGCCCGGGTCTGCATGGCGGCGATCTCAGGATAGGTGACGGCCAGACGGCAGCCACGGTGACCCATCATGGGGTTAAACTCATGCAGGCCGGCGATGATGGCCTTGATGTCGGCCACGCTCTTGCCCAGGTCCTCGGCCAGCAGCTTGATGTCGGCCTCCTCGGTGGGCACGAACTCATGCAGGGGGGGATCCAGGAAGCGGATGGTGACAGGGCAGCCCTCCATAGCCTCGTAGATGCCCTCGAAGTCGCCCTGCTGCATGGGCTCCAGGACAGCCAGAGCGCTCTCACGCTGCTCCACGGTGTCAGAGCAGATCATGCGGCGGATGGCGCGGATGCGCTCGCCCTCGAAGAACATGTGCTCGGTGCGGCACAGGCCGATGCCCTGAGCGCCGAACTTGCGGGCCTGAGCGGCGTCGTGGGGGGTGTCGGCGTTGGTGCGGACCTGCAGGCTGCGGTACTGGTCACACCAGCCCATGACACGGCCGAACTCGCCGCCGATGGTGGCGTCGGTGGTGGGCACAGAGCCGTCATAGATGTCACCGGTGGAGCCGTTCAGGGAGATCCAATCGCCCTCCACATAGGTCTTGCCGGCCAGCTCAAACTTCTTGTTGGCCTCGTCCATCTTGATCTCACCACAGCCGGAGACGCAGCACTTGCCCATGCCGCGGGCCACGACGGCGGCGTGGGAGGTCATGCCGCCGCGAACGGTCAGAATGCCCTGAGCGGCCTTCATGCCCTCGATGTCCTCAGGAGAGGTCTCCAGGCGGACCAGAACGACCTTCTCACCGCGCTCAGCCCATGCCTTGGCGTCCTCAGCGGTAAAGACAACCTTACCAGAGGCAGCACCGGGGGAAGCACCCAGAGCCTTGCCCATGACGGCGGCCTTCTTCAGAGCCACAGCGTCGAACTGGGGGTGCAACAGGGTGTCCAGGGAGCGGGGCTCAATCATAGCCACGGCCTTCTTCTCATCGATCATGCCCTCGTCCACCAGGTCGCAGGCAATCTTCAGAGCGGCGGCGGGGGTGCGCTTGCCGTTACGGGTCTGCAGCATAAAGAGCTTACCGTGCTCAACGGTGAACTCCATGTCCTGCATATCACGATAGTGGTCCTCCAGGGTCTTGCAGACGCCCTCGAACTGGGCAAAGGCCTCGGGGAACTTCTCAGCCATCTCAGCGATGGGCATGGGGGTACGCACGCCGGCCACCACGTCCTCGCCCTGAGCGTTAGTCAGGAACTCGCCGAACAGCTTCTTCTCGCCGGTGGCGGGGTTACGGGTGAAGGCAACGCCGGTGCCGCAGTCATCGCCCATGTTGCCGAAGGCCATGGACTGCACGTTGACGGCGGTGCCCCAGGAGTAGGGAATGTCGTTGTCGCGGCGGTACACATTGGCGCGGGGGTTGTCCCAGGAGCGGAACACGGCCTTGATGGCGCCCATCAGCTGCTCCTTGGGGTCAGAGGGGAAGTCCTGACCGATCTTGGACTTGTACTCGGCCTTGAACTGGCCGGCCAGCTCCTTCAGATCCTCGGCAGTCAGCTCCACGTCCTGGGTGACGCCCTTCTTCTCCTTCATCTCGTCGATGAGCTGCTCGAAGTACTTCTTGCCCACCTCCATGACGACGTCGGAGTACATCTGGATGAAGCGGCGGTAGCAGTCCCAGGCCCAGCGGGGGTTGTTGGACTTCTTGGCCATAACCTCCACGACTTCCTCGTTCAGGCCCAGGTTCAGGATGGTGTCCATCATGCCGGGCATGGAGGCGCGGGCGCCGGAGCGGACGGAGACCAGCAGAGGGTTCTCCAGATCGCCGAACTTCTTGCCGGTGATCTCCTCCATCTTGACGATGTACTCCATAATCTGAGCCTGGATCTCGTCGTTGATCTTCTGTCCGTCCTCATAGTACTGAGTACAGGCCTCGGTGGTGATAGTGAAGCCCTGGGGAACGGGCAGGCCGATATTGGTCATCTCGGCCAGGTTGGCGCCCTTACCGCCCAGCAGCTCACGCATGTTGGCGTTGCCCTCGGAGAAGAGGTACACAAACTTCTTTGCCAATTTACTTCATTCCTTTCTGTATGCTTGCATAGCGGGTCCAGTAGAGGTACAGTGTTCCTCCTTACACAGGGGGACTCTGAACCCTTCCGGCCCGCTTTCATGCCAGTGGTGCGGCAGGCAGAATCTGCCGCGAAAATATTATACCTATTTGAAGGAAATATTGCAACTGCTTCTCCACTGTTTTTCCCTCTTTTTCTGAATCCCAAACTGCTTTTCCGCTTTCTTGTGGAAAATGCCCTTTGAGCCAAAGGGCCCGGCCTCGCTCGCCCGCCGCTTTTGAACGCAGCGGAGGCCGTGCGGACCTTCTTGATGTCCGCACGGCCTCTGAATACTCAGCCGAACAGCTCCACCTCTTCTTCCAGGGGGTGGAACTGGAGCGCGTCCTGGACCGTCAGAAATACTCCCGCCCGGTTCCATGCGCTGGTCATCCGCTTCTCCATGGCGGTCACCACAGGGTACTGGAGCCAGCTGCGCTGGTGGGTGTAATTCACCCAGCTGCTGATGAGATAGCCGTCCTGGAGCTCCGCCACGGGATAGGCGAGATAGCCCCGCTGCCGCCCTCCGTCCGCCGGGAAGGAGAATGCGGCAAAGATGTCCGTACTCTGCTGCTCCCCCCAGAAGACGCTGTCTGAGGTGAAGGTCTGCTCGCCCAGGGAGAAGTACGGCGCGGCATACTCCCTTCCATCCCGGCTGTACAGCACCCGGCCGGTCACCTCCCCGGCCTTGATCCAGCCCTCCGGGATGTCCCGGTACACCGGCCAGAGCTGGACGGATTCCGTCCCATAGAAGCCAGGGTCCTCCGTCCAGAGGAAATGGTGGATCAGGACCCACCGCTCCCGCTCACCCGCCAGCCTCACCCCGACGCCGGTGACCCGCAGCTCCTCCGGTCCCCTGCCGTCCTCAGAAAAGGTCTCGCCGGTGACATCCACCACCACCTCGACCCCATCCCGGCAGGCCTCAAGGTCCTCCGGAGCCAGATCGTTCAGCACCTCCTCCGGAAAGCCCAGCGTCAGTAGCTTGGCCCTTACATCCTCCAGGCCGGCCTGGGCTGTCTCCTCCACCGGACGCCAGTCCATGGGATAACGGTTCCCAAACAGGTAGCCGCAGGCTCCGCCGATCAGGACCAACAGGACCAGCCCCTTGACCACCCATCCATCCGGGATCCGGACCGGGGCGGACTGGATCCCATACCCCGCCTCATCCAGTTCCCGGGAGCAGCGGAACAGGCTGCGGAGGATCAAGAAGTACACAGCCAGCAGAGCGGCGACCAAAATCAGCCCGCCGTACTCCACCACACCCAGGACACACATCAGGAGGTACCAGATCACCAGACCCCCCGCGGCCCCGGCACGGGGCGGGAGCCCTGCCTTTTCCCGCACTGCCCGCAGCCCCTGCCAGAGGCACACATACACCGCCAAAAGGAGCAGTAAGCTGGCCCATTTCAGCGGGACCAAAAGGGCAGAGAGGACGCCGGCGCTGACCCAGATGGTGGTGTTCAGGAGCAAAAGCAGGAAAAAGTGGACTGCCCGGAGCAGCGTCAAGACAAAGCAGCTTCGGAACCATCGGTTTTCACGCCGCAGGCTGCGGAAGCCCAGCAGCATCAGCACCACCCCAACGGCGGGGAGGATCGTATCCAGAAGCCAGAAATTCAGCGTGACGGTGGACAGAGCCATTCCCACCAGCACCCGGTTCCAGGCCCTTTTCCAGGGGGTCACTTCCTCCACGATCCCCTCTGGCGGAAGGTCCGGCAGGCCGGCTCCCAGCATAGCTTCAAATTCCCCCTCGCTCAGTTCTTCCCATTTCCGGTCATCCATTCTGGTCACCCCCCAACATCTTCCTCAGCCGCCGTTTCAGCCTGTACAGCTTCCCCTCCACCGCCCGCTCCGTCATGCCCAGCTCCGCAGCGATCCGGGCGGTGGTTTGCAGGTAATAGTATTTCCGGTAAAACAGCAGCCGCTCCTCCGGCAGCAGGCGGCCCAGGGCCTCCAACAGCTCCTGCTCCCGTTCCCGCCGCACCACTTCCTCCTCCGGAGAGGGGCCCGCCGCCGTGTGTTCTGTCAGTTCCTCCGCTCCCGCATGACGTGCATTTTTTCTTGCATGATTCAGCGCGGTATTCCGGGCCACCGCCGTCAGCCACACGTTCCAGCTGCCACGCTGCCGACTGAACTGGCCGATATGCTCCCACACCTGCATGGCCGCCTCGGAGAGGCATTCCTCCCGGTCCCGGGGATCCTGTAAGATGCCGCTGATGACGTACCGCATCAGCGGCCCATAGTGCCGCAGCAGAGCATCCATGCCCTCTTCCCTGCGCTCCGCCAGCAGCGCTGTGATCTCCTGCTCCTGCACATCGCCGCCCCCTTTCCAAACGTTCTCTACTCTATCATACACGCCTCAGCCCAAAATCCCACGGATTTTTTGTGATTGCGCCGCAGCGGCGGCGGTAAAAAGAAGAAAACCCCCGCCGGATGGCGGGGGTTTTCCAGAGAGCAGAAATTACTCCTCGATGTCGATGACAACACCGGAACCAACGGTACGGCCGCCCTCGCGGATAGCGAAGCGCAGGCCCTTCTCGATGGCGATGGGGGTGATCAGCTCGACCTTCATGTCCACGTTGTCGCCGGGCATGCACATCTCAGTGCCCTCGGGCAGAGTGATGATGCCGGTCACGTCGGTGGTACGGAAGTAGAACTGAGGACGATAGTTGTTGAAGAAGGGGGTGTGACGGCCACCCTCGTCCTTGGACAGAACGTACACCTGGCCGGTGAACTTGGTGTGGGGGTGAATGGAGCCGGGCTTACACAGAACCTGGCCACGCTCGATGTCGGTCTTGGCAACACCGCGGAGCAGAGCGCCCACGTTATCGCCGGCCTCAGCGTAATCCAGAGTCTTGCGGAACATCTCCAGGCCGGTGACAACGGTGGACTTCTTCTCGTCGGACAGGCCAACGATCTCCACGGTCTCGCCGGTCTTGATCAGGCCACGCTCCACACGGCCGGTGGCCACGGTGCCACGGCCAGAGATGGTGAACACGTCCTCGACGGGCATCAGGAAGGGCAGGTCGTCGTTACGGGCGGGAGTGGGGATATAGCTGTCAACAGCGTCCATCAGCTCCTTGATGCAGGCATACTCGGGAGCGTTGGGATCGTTGGACTCGGAGGTCAGGGCGTTCAGAGCGGAGCCCTTGATGATGGGGATGTCGTCGCCGGGGAACTCGTAGTTGGACAGGGTCTCACGGACCTCCATCTCGACCAGCTCCAGCAACTCCTCGTCATCGACCTGATCGCACTTGTTCAGGAACACGACGATGGCGGGCACGCCGACCTGACGGGCCAGCAGGATGTGCTCCTTGGTCTGAGCCATGGGGCCGTCGGTGGCGGCGATGACCAGGATGGCGCCGTCCATCTGGGCAGCACCGGTGATCATGTTCTTGATATAGTCGGCGTGGCCCGGGCAGTCAACGTGGGCATAGTGCCGGTTGGCAGTCTCATACTCCACGTGAGAGGTGTTGATGGTGATGCCGCGCTCGCGCTCCTCGGGAGCCTTGTCGATGGAGCTGTAATCGGTGTAGTCGGCGCCGCCCTGCATAGCCAGGTACTTGGTGATGGCGGCGGTCAGAGTGGTCTTGCCGTGGTCAACGTGGCCGATGGTGCCGATGTTGACATGGGGCTTGGTACGCTCGAATTTCTGCTTAGCCATTGAGAATTTCCTCCTTATATTACAGTTGATGTCGAGAAAAAGATAGGTATCGCATATCAGGGTTATTTTATCCTATTCCGCCCATAAATGCAAGCCTATTTTCTAACTCAGGTGCAGCCCGGATTTCCTTACTCCTGGCTGCGACCGCGCTCGGCAATGATCTTGTCCGCGATGCTCTTGGGGATCTCCACATAGCTGTGGGGCTCCATGGAGTACTGGCCGCGGCCCTGAGTGGAAGAACGCAGGTCGGTGGCATAGCCAAACATATTGGCCAGCGGGACCAGCGCGTCGATCTGCATGGCGCCGGGACGGCTCTCCTGACCCTGGATCTGACCGCGGCGGCTGTTCAGGTCGCCGATGACATTGCCCAGGTACTCGTCGGGGACGATGACGGAGACCTTCATCATGGGCTCCAGCAGGCAGGGCGTCGCCTTGCGGCAGGCCTCCTTGAAGGCCATGGAGCCGGCGATCTTAAAGGCCATCTCAGAGGAGTCGACCTCATGGTAGGAGCCGAAGGTCAGGTGGACCTTCACGTCCACCACCGGGTAGCCAGCCAGCACACCGGCCTGCATGGCGCCCTGGATACCGGCGTCCACCGCGGGGATATACTCCTTGGGGATCACGCCGCCGGTGATCTCGTTGAGGAACTCGTAACCCTTGCCGGGCTCGTTGGGCTCAACGGTGATGCGGACATGGCCGTACTGGCCCTTACCGCCGGACTGACGGGCGTACTTGGTATCCTGCTCCACAGACTTCTTGATGGTCTCCTTATAGGCGACCTGGGGAGCGCCGACATTGGCCTCCACCTTGAACTCACGGAGCAGACGGTCCACGATGATCTCCAGGTGCAGCTCGCCCATGCCGGCGATGATGGTCTGACCGGTCTCCTCATCGGTGTAGGTCTTAAAGGTGGGGTCCTCCTCAGCCAGCTTCACCAGAGCCAGACCCATCTTCTCCTGACCGGCCTTGGTCTTGGGCTCGATGGCCACGCGGATAACAGGCTCGGGGAACTCCATGGACTCCAGAATGATGGGGTGCTTCTCATCGCAGAGGGTGTCACCAGTGGTGGAGTTCTTCAGGCCGACCACAGCGGCGATGTCGCCGGCGTAGCAGCACTCAATGTCCTCACGGTGATTGGCGTGCATCTGGAGGATGCGGCCAATGCGCTCCTTCTGCTTCTTGGTGGAGTTGAGCACGGTGGTACCGGTGTTCAGCACGCCGGAGTATACACGCACAAAGGACAGACGGCCCACGAAGGGATCGGTGGCGATCTTAAAGGCCAGGGCGGAGAAGGGGGCGTTGTCATCGGCATGACGCTCATCCTCTTCCTCGGTATCGGGATCAATACCCTTGATGGCAGGAATGTCCACGGGAGAGGGCATATAGTCCACGATGGCGTCCAGCAGCTTCTGAACACCCTTGTTGCGGTAAGAGGTACCGCAGACCACAGGAACCATGACGTTGTCAATGGTGCCCTTACGGATGGCCCGGCGGATCATGTCCTGAGGAACTTCCTGCTCCTCCAGAACCAGCATCATGATCTCCTCGTCGATGTCGGCACAGGCGTCCAGCAGCTTGGTGCGGTACTCCTGGGCCAGCTCCATCATATCCTCGGGGATGGGCTCCACGCGCATATCCTTGCCCAGCTCGTCGTAATAGACGTCGGCGTCCATCTCCACCAGATCAATGATGCCCTTGAAGGTGTCCTCAGCGCCGATGGGCAGCTGGATGGGCACCGCATTGCACTTCAGTCGGTCGTGGATCATGTTCAGCACGTTGAAGAAATCGGCGCCCATGATGTCCATCTTGTTGACGTAGATCATGCGGGGCACGCGGTAGTTGTCGGCCTGACGCCACACAGTCTCAGACTGGGGCTCCACGCCGCCCTTGGCGCACATGACGGTAACAGAGCCGTCCAGCACACGCAGGGAACGCTCCACCTCCACGGTGAAGTCCACGTGACCCGGGGTATCGATGATGTTCAGACGGGTCTGGGGGAACTGGTTCTTGGTGCCCTGCCAGTAGCAGGTGGTAGCGGCGGAGGTGATGGTGATACCACGCTCCTGCTCCTGCGCCATCCAGTCCATGGTGGCGGTACCCTCGTGGGTCTCGCCGATCTTGTAGTTCACGCCGGTGTAGTACAGAATACGCTCGGTAGTGGTGGTCTTGCCCGCATCGATGTGGGCCATGATGCCGATGTTACGGGTATTCTCCAAAGAAACTTTTCTAGACATACTTCGTCTCCTTTTGGATTACCAGCGGTAGTGGGCGAAGGCCTTGTTGGACTCGGCCATCTTGTGGGTGTCCTCGCGCTTCTTCACAGCGCCGCCCAAGTTGTTGGCAGCGTCCATGATCTCGCCGGCCAGACGCTCCTTCATGGTCTTCTCGCCGCGGTTGCGGGCATAAGCGGTCAGCCAGCGCAGACCCAGGGTCTGGCGGCGCTCAGGGCGGACCTCGATGGGCACCTGGTAGGTGGCGCCGCCCACACGGCGGGCCTTGACCTCCAGGGAAGGCATGATGTTCTCCAGGGCCTGGGTGTAGACCTCCATCGGCTCCTTGCCGGTCTTGTCCTTGATGATCTCGAAGGCGCCGTAGACCACCTTCTGAGCCACGCCCTTCTTACCGTCCAGCATAATGCTGTTGGTCAGCTTGGTAACCAAAACAGAGTTATACAGCGGATCGGGCAGAACCTCCCGCTTGGGTACATTTCCTCTTCTGGGCACTTTGCTTCCCTCCTTCATATAGAATTCAATGAAATCATAGGTACTCGTCATACATTGGTATGGCGTGTAATGCCTGTCCGAGGTCTGCCCATACTTAATATATAGGTAAACGCTCGGCAAGGCGGGGTTGCCTTGCGCAAACGCACAATGCAATTCAAGTAGAAATAACTTTACAGGGTAAAATTACTTCTTGCCGGCCTTGGGCCGCTTGGCGCCGTACTTGGAACGGGCCTGCATCCGGCCGTTGACGCCCTGGGTGTCCAGGCTACCGCGGATGATGTGGTAACGCACACCGGGGAGGTCCTTGACACGGCCGCCGCGGATCATCACCACGGAGTGCTCCTGAAGGTTGTGGCCGACGCCGGGGATATAGGCGGTGACCTCATAGCCGTTGGTCAGACGCACACGGGCGATCTTACGCAGAGCGGAGTTCGGCTTCTTAGGAGTGGAAGTACGAACGGCGGTGCACACACCTCTCTTCTGAGGAGAAGGCAGATCGGTCTCGCGGTTCTTCAGGGTGTTCAGGCCATGCTGAAGGGCGGGAGAAGTGGACTTGTAGGTCACCTGCTCACGGCCCTTGCGGACCAGCTGATTAAAAGTAGGCATGATTTTCCTCCTTTCCAAAAGTCTGCCCCAGATGGGGCATGGTATTTATTTTAACAAAATAAGGGGGACCTTATTCTGCTAAAAACAAAAAAGTTTGGGACTTATACCACGGCGGCAATGGCGGCTCCCACGGCGATGCCGCAGGCCTCGCCCAGCAGCTTCATGTTCTCCGCCTGCTCCACCCGCACGCCCGCGCGGACGGCCTCCTGGACCAGAGGCTGCAGGATACGGGGATCTGCGTCCCGGGCGATATAGATCTTCTTCGCCCTTCCGTCCCTCAGGGCGCGGCGGGCCTGTTTGCTCCCCACGACCTTTTGGGCCTGTTTGAGTTCTTCCAGCATCTCGGTGCCCTCCTCCTCGCCGTCACAAGCGCCCAGGCACTGCTCCGGCTCTCCAGTCCCCCCCGCTCGATCGGGTCCGGGTCTGGGTTCTTTCAGGTTTTCATCGGGTAAAAGGGCGCAAAGTCCCTTACCACCGCAATTTTGAATTATAACATCATGTCAAGGCCCCGTCAAGATAAATTTTCCCGGAAATTTGCAGTTCTGTCGCCTCTTTCTGGCCGCTTTGTCCAAAAGCCGGTCCTGCGCCTGGGAACCTTTTATCCCTCCGCATCGTCTAAATTTTAATAAGAGGATTGTTCCCGTCCCGCGCCCTGGTACAATATCCATAAGGAATCATCGAAAGGAGGCCCCCACTATGAAACGCGCCCTCGCCCTGCTTCTGGTCAGCGCCCTGTCCCTCTCCCTGCTGTCCGGCTGCTCCGCCGGACCCGCCGCGGAGCAGCTTTCCGCAGAACCCATTTCCCTGACCGCACAGGAGCTGGCCGCCCACGGCCCGGACGTTCAGGACGCCTGCGACGCCCTCTCCTCCTTCGGCCTGGAACTGCTGCAAAACACAGAACAGTCCGGTGAGAGCACCCTCCTCTCCCCGCTCTCCGTGATCCTGGCCCTGTCCATGGCAGCCAACGGGGCGGAGGGCGAGACGCTGGCTCAGTTCCAGGAGGCGCTGGGCGGCGTCTCTCTGGAGGCCCTCAACGCCGCCTGTCAGTCTCTCCTGTCTGATTACCGGCAGCTGGGCGGCTCAACCCGGGCCAGCATCGCCAACAGCCTGTGGGTGGATCCGGAGGGGCAGATCTCTGAGGAGTTCATCGGCCGCTGCATGGGGATCTACGGCGCCGAGGTCTTTCAGGGGGAGCTGTCCGCCCCCGCTGTCGTGGATAACGTGAACCGCTGGGTGTCGAAGCAGACGGAGGGACTCATTCCGAAGCTGGTCCAGCAGCCCTTCCCCGAGGACACCGCCGCCCTGCTGATCAACGCCCTCTATCTGAACAACACCTGGGAGCTGGCATTCGATCCCAACAGCACCTATCCCCGGGAATTTACCCACAGCGGCGGCCAGGTGGAACGGATGGACTTTCTCCACCATTCCTTCACTGACCTGCTCTACCTCCAGGGCGAGGGCGCTCAGGTGGTGGTGCTGCCCTACGATGACGGTCGGCTGGCCTTTGCGGCCATCCTGCCCGACTCCCCCGACCTGAGCGGATGGCTGGACTCCCTGGACGGAAACGCCCTGTCCCGGCTGGTACAGGGGGCGGAGGAGCAGCGGTTCTTATATCTGGCTTTTCCCAAATTTGAAGCTGAGTGGAGCGGCTCGCTTCAGAAGATCTTAACGGACATGGGGCTGGAGGACGCCTTCACCCCCGGTCAGGCCGATTTTTCCCGGATGGGCGATCACCCCAACGGCTATTACCTGAGCGAGGTCCTCCACGCCGCCAAGCTCCAGGTGAACGAGAAGGGCACTGAGGCGGCCGCCGCCACACTGGTCGCACCCGCCAGCGGCGCTCCCCCACCGGAGCAGGGCGTCGAGCTGCTGCTGGACCGCCCCTTCCTGTACGGCATCTTTGACCGGCAGAACGGCGTCCCCCTGTTTCTGGGAACCTTTGAATGAATGAGGAATTGATCCAAACGATCCAACAAATCCAGTCCCCTATCCGGCCCACCCTCCAATTCCTAACTCCTAACTCCTAATTCCTAATTCCTAACTCCTAACTCCGTGCATATCCCGCCTCCCTCCGGGCATCCTAGCCCGGAAAGGAGGGAATGTGATGAACGTCCACGTCAATGAAAACTGTATTGGTTGCGGCCTGTGCGTCAATATGTGCGGCAGCGTCTTTCTGATGACCGAGGAGGGGGTCGCCGCCGCCCGGGACGAGATCTTCCCGGAACAGGAGGGTCAGGTCCAGGAGGCCGCCGAGAGCTGCCCCGTCAATGCCATCGAGATCCTCCACCATTGATGCGTCCGAAACCAAAGCAGGCGGGGCCGTCCCACGGGACGGCCCCGCCTGCTGATTGCCGCCAGACAGAGCAATGCCCCCGCCCGTTCGCTCCAGAAAGGAACCGCCGGCCCAGGGGCACCAACATATTTTAAAAGGCTGGAAGGTTGCTCAGGCGTGATGCTTCGTCCAGGTGTGAGTATAGGACCACATGATCCCCACCACAGCGGCCAGCAGGGCGGCCACAGTCACGATCTCATTCAGCATGATAACTCAACTCCTTTCCTGTTCTGTCATTATCTTACTCCTCCTCCCTCCATCCTGTCAATGGACGCTCCGCCGATTCTTCTCCCGGCTCTTCCCAGCCCCGTTGTGCATTTTTTCGTCTTTTCCACAAATTCAAAAACAGATACTATTTTGCTTCATTTCATGTTAATTTTCCGTTAAGAACATGGATTCATTCATTTAATTTTATACATTCTGTTTTGTAATGGGCCAACATTCCTCCATTCTCTAGGAAAACGACGGACCGCCACATGCCCGCCGGTCTTTCCCAATTTTCCCCGCGGCTCCTCTCCCTTCAAATTGTTCTATCTTGACCTTTTTATGTTCCATCTCTCCAGACGTCATCCGAAGTACACCCGCCCAGACGGCCCCCGCTCAAGCGAAATGGCCCCGCCGCGGAACGATATGTTCCGCGGCGGGGCCGCAAAGGGAGGCAGCGTCCGGCGGGACATGGATCACCAGGGGAAGCCGCCGAAGGGCCAGCCGGTGGAGGGCTGCTGCTGGACCTGCTGATTGGACTCCTGCTGAGGTTGGTTGGCCGCCTCAGTCTGCTCATTCTTCTCGTCAAAGGTGATGGTCAGTTCCATTTTGTCCTCGCCCCGCAGCACGGTCAGCTTGGCGGTATCCCCCGCCTTATAGCCGGAGGACAGGGCAGCGGTGAGGGCCGTGCTGGAGTCGATAGCAGTATCATCGATGGCAATGATGATGTCATCGGCCTGCAAGCCCGCCTTCTGGGCACAGGACCCATCCGCCACGCTCTCCACATAAGCTCCGGCACTGACGCCATAGTGCTGGGCATAGTCGGGAACCGAGGTCACCTGCACCCCCATATAGGGCTTGCCGGTAACATATCCGTTTTCAATCAGATCGGTGATAATCTCCTTCACATCGTTGATGGGGAGGGCGAAGCCCAGGCCCTCAGCGGAGACGCCGGAGCTGCTCTGGGTATACTTGGCGGTCACGATGCCCACCACATTTCCATAGCTGTCAAACAGAGGGCCGCCGGAGTTGCCAGGATTGATGTCACAGTTGGTCTGAAGGACATTCAGCGTGGTGGTCTCCGCAGCGCCGGTGCTGGGGTTGGTGCTGGTGGTGGTGATCAGCCGGTCCAGAGCGGACACCAGGCCGTCCGTCAGGGAGTAGGTCAGCTCACCCAGGGGGTTGCCGATGGTATAGACGCCCTCGCCCACCACAAGCTGGTCGCTGTCCCCCAGCTTTACCGGGGTCAGGTCAGAAGCCTCGATCTTCAGCACGGCCACGTCGTTATCCTGCTCTCCCCCTACCAGCTTGGCGGTATATTGTTTGCCGTCCGCGAAGGAGACCTCAATGGACACCGAGCTGTCCTTGGCCGCATCCTCAATCACGTGGTAGTTGGTGACGATATAGCCGTCCTGGGTCAGCACAAAGCCGGACCCGCTGGCGGCGGAGGTGGTAGTCTGTCCAAAGATATTCACCGACGTGGTGGACACCGTGATGCCCACACAGGAGGCCAGGTTGCTGGCATAGAGCTGCTCTGGAATCATGGGCTCCCCTCCATTGCTGTTGGCTACCGTGTCCACCTCCACAGTGGGCCGCTCGCTCTCATAGATCACGGTGTCCCCCCGGTCCATCTGCCGGTACAAGGCGGCTCCGCCTACACCGGCTCCGCCGCCCACCACGGCGCAGGCCAGCAGAAGAGCAACCGCCTTGGTAGGAAAGCCATGGTGCTTCCGGGGCTGCTCCGGTCCACCAGGTGCGCCGGGGCCCGCGGGAATGGGATCGGTGTAGTCTCCGAAGCCGCCGCGGTATCCGTCGTTCTCACTATTATAAAAGTTGAAATCATTGGTCCCCATATTGATCCACTCCTTAAGTTCTTTGTTCTGGAGGTCTATCCTTTTGACATTGCCCAGTATACGGGAAAAATATGAAAAAACCATGAAGAAAAATCGCGGCTTTTTTTAATTTTTCCCGTCAGTCCCCAGTTTCATCTCTCCCTCCCAAGAAAACAGCGTGTTCCCGCCCCAAAATGGGGCAGGAACACGGCTTTGATACACAGGATACAGGCGTTCAATTCTCGGGGCGCTCCCGCAGCAGGGCCATGATGTCCTCGGCCGCCGCAGCCAGATCCAGGCGCAGTCCCTCAAACAGCCCCAGCTTCACCAAGTTCAGGGCAATGAGGGCCACCGTGGGGCCAAGCACCATTCCCAGTACACCCCCCAGGCGCATCCCTACATAAATGCTCACCAGGGAGAGGATGGGGGACAGCCCCGTCTGATCGCCCACGACCTTCGGCTCGCCCACCCGGCGGAACATGGCAATCACGCCCCAGATCAGCATGATCTGGATGGCCTGAGCGTAATCGTGGGTGAACAGGGCCAGAAAGGCCCAGGGCACCATGATCGTCCCTGCCCCCACGATGGGGATGAAGTCCAGCATGGCCAGCCCCAGGGCCAGCAGCAGGCCGTAGGACTGTCCGATCAGGAAAAAGCCCACCAGCAGGATGAAAAACACCCCCACCGACAGTAGAAGCTCCGCCCGCAGATAGCCTCCGAAGGCGGCCAGGGCGATATTCCGCACCTGGACCACAAAGCGGAGGAGCCGCTCGTGGGTGTGCTGGGCCGCCCGGGCCCGGAGTTCCGGATAGTCCACTGTCAGCATATAGGCCGCCATCACATAGATGATGAGCGCCAGGCCAAAGGACGGCACTCGCTTGGCCTTCTCTGTGGTAAAGGCCACCGCATTCTGCAATATGTTGGGCACTGCCGTGTTCAGCCAGTCCATCAGCCCGTCGGCCACCGACTGCACCGACTCTGTCAGCTCCGGCGGCACCAGGGTCCACAGCTGGAAGGAGATCAGCTCCAGCTGATCCAGCACGGTGCGCAGTCCCTCCAGCAGTCCCTCCCAGTTCTGGACCAGAGAGAGCAGCTCGGCCCCCGCCGCATAGCCCAGATAGCCGATCCCGCCCCCCATCAAGCCAAACAGGAGCAGCAGGATCAGCAGGGAGGACAGCTTTCTGGGCCAGTGCAGCCGTTTTTGGAGCCACTGCACCGGCGGATGGAGCAGGGCCGCAGTGATCAGCGCCGCCACAAAGGGGGCGCACAGGGACAGCAGGGGCAGCCCCACCGCCCGCAGCAGCCACAGCGCCAGCAGGGCCAGCACCAGCCTCAGGCCCAGCCGAAGCCACAGCCGCCCCCGCTGGGGCCAGGTCAGCTTCTTATCCTTCATAGAGACAGACTTCCTTTCCCAGAGCCGGACACACGGCCCGGCCCGCCGCTTCCGCGTCAGACGGCGCGGCCCCGGCCCGGAGTACCCGGGCCGGGGCCACTGCTGCGCTCACTTCTCCCGGTAGATCATGCCGACCAGATTGGGGCCGGCATTGATGGCGATGACGCCGCCGATCTCATAGATCAGGTCGGCAGGCTGGCCCAGGGTCTGTGCGCAGGCGTCGATCATGCGCTCCGCCTGCTCCGGGTTGCCGGCCCGGATAACCAGGTAGGGGGTGTTTGGCTCCCGGGTCTTTTGGCACATCTCCAGCAGGGTCGGGATCACATTCTTCTCTCCCCGCACCTTGGTCAGCACCTTGGAATCCCCGCCCTCAAAGGTCATCACAGGCTTCAGCCCCAGCGCCTCGCCCATAAAGGCGGCGGCGGAGACCCGTCCGGACTTTTTGGCAAACCGCAGGTCCAGCGGGGCAAACAGCACCCGGGCATGGTCGATCCAGTCCTGAATATAGGCCAGGATCTCCTGGACGGGCTTCTCCTCCCGGGCCATCCGCGCCCCCTGCACCACCGCCCAGCCGTATGCCATGGTATAGAGGCGGGAGTCCAGGATGTGGATGCGGAAGGTCTCCTCCGCCTCCGGCCGGTCCTCATAGAACTCCTCCCGGGCCTGGAGCGCGTTCTGGTGGGTGGCAGAGCCCTTGGAGTTGATGGAAGTGTAGATCAGGTCGGTATACCCCTGTCGGAACGCCTCCTCAAAGCACTGGCTGAACACAAAGGGAGTCAGCTGGGCATGGGTAGGGATCTGCGGCGCGGCCAGCAGCATATCATAAAATTCCGTGGCGGTAAAATCAACACCGTCCTGATATTCCCGGGCTCCCATCGCAATGGGGAAGGGGAGCACCAGGATGTCCAGCTCCTCCCGCAGGGACCGAGGGATGTCTGAGGCGGAGTCGGTAACAAATTTTATCTTCTGTGCCATAGCGGCCTCCTGTTTTCTCTTGATACAAGCTTTACAACCTTGTTATTATCCCAGATGTCCGGTCAGATGTCAACAAAACGGGCTCAATCTTTCCTCTTTTTCATTTGAATCCGGCTCCCGTCCGGCCGCTGAATGTAAGTGTTGTTCAGCTGGGCCTCCAGATTGCCCCGGACGGCGTCCAGGTACTCCCGCCGCAGCAGGGCCTGCTCCTCTTTTTCCTCCGGTGTCAGGCCCTGGGCCGTCTTTGCCTTTTTTGCCAGCTCATTGATCCGCTGGATCTTCTTCTCATCCATATCGCTGCTCCTCCTATGGCGGCGCGCCGTCCGCCCTGAACTGATTAAATATACCGCTCCAGCACCAGCATGGTACGCCCCTTTTTGGACTGTCCCAGCACTTCCCGGACCACGCATTTCCCCAGCCCGAGGCAGGTGAGGACGTCCCCCGCCTCTACCACCCGGTCCGGCTTGGCGCACTCCCGGTGGTTCACCGACACCCGGCCAGCGCTGACCAGCTCCGCCGCCTTGGACCGGGAGGTGGAAAAACCGGAGGCCAGCACCGCATCCAGCCGCATGGCTGCCACAGTGTCCCGGATGGTCTTGACCTCCGGCGGGCGGGGAGAAAGCTCTGACACAGGGATCTCCCGCACCTTCAGCTTCCAGCGTCCGGCCCCCTCCCACTGGCTGAGGAGGATGGGCAGGGCCTCCCGCAGGACCACCACCTGACAGCGGCCGTCCTCCATCAGGATGTCCCCCAGCTTCTCCCGGGTCAGTCCCAGCCCCATCAGCCCACCCAAAATGTCCCGGTGAGACAGGGAGGAGTCCCGGGGAAACAGAGCCTCCAGGGCCGCCAGCGGCCCCTCCGGGTCAGCCAGAGCGTCCTCCGGCTCCTGCCAGTCGGGGAGAAAGCGGCACACCTGCCGTTCCGCCCCCTCGTATCCCCCGGTCCAGACACAGCGCGGGTGCCCCCACGCATTCAGCAGATCCTGCACCGACGCCTGCTCCCCTGGGGAGAGAAAGGGCGTGTGGGCCGGAATGCCCCGGTTTTGGGACAGCTCCAGCTTGTCCAGCACCCTGGCCAGCAGGACCCGCTCCTCTCCGTCCCTGGCACAGCGGTCCAGCAGCTCCCTTTTATTCATCTACCCGTCCTCCTGTCTTGTCCATCGTCCGCCCGGCGGGCTTCTGCTGACAGTATAGCAGAAAGCCGCTCCGCACTCAAGGGACTTTCACCATCTGTCTCTTCCCTTTTTCTGATCCCTACCGCTCCATTTTGCTGAACGCCATGCTCCTGTGCCAAAGCTTCTGCATCTTCCCCCCTTTCTTTTGTATAATCTACAAGTGTATATTATCTTGACAGCTGTCGTGCAATGCGCTATCATATCCTCGATCAAACCGGATGGAGTGTGAAGCATGGATCAAAAAAACGAGGGACATCTGGACCTGCGCCAGCGCAAGACCCGCGCCCTGCTGGTCAAGGCCCTGGCCGAGCTGATGGAGGAGCGGCCCTTCTCTGAGCTGTCTGTGGTGGATATATGCAGCCGGGCTATGGTCCACCGCACCACATTTTATGCCCATTTCAACGACAAGCGGGAGCTGCTCAGCTATCTGCTCTCCCAGCTGGAGCAGGAGTGTGTGGAGACCTGCCTGCCCAAGGAGGAGATGACCTCCCCAAAGGACTATTTCCTCACGGCGGCAAAAAATACCCTGGAGTTCTTTCAAAACCGCCGGTCTCTGTATCTGGCCTGTTTGAACAGCGGGATGGAGGCGGAGGTCCATGTCCTGTCCGACCGCGCGGCCCAGGAGCTATGTCTCCAGCTGTCCAGGCCCGCTTTCCGGGACGCCGCCCCCGAGGTGGATCCACAGATCGCCGCCCGCTTCTATATCGGGGCGGTGCTGGCCCTGATCCGGTGGTGGCTGACCAGCGACGCCCCAGTCTCACAGGAGACCCTGCTCTCCAATCTGTCTCACTTTATCCTAATCAACTGAAAACGGGGGTCTTTTATGGAACGTGAAAAGAAAACGGAAAGCCCCATGCTCAAGCTGGCGCGCTTCATTGTGGATAAACGGAAGGCCTTCTATCTGATCTTTCTGGCCTCCTTTCTCTTCTGCGCGGTCTCCATCAGCAAGGTGCACGTCAATGATGACATCACCACCTACCTCCCAGCCCACACGGAGACCAGGCGCGGTCTGACCCTGATGGATGAGGAGTTCATCACTCTGGGCAGCGCGAACATCATGGTATCCAATATCACCTACGACGCCGCCTACGCCCTCTCTTTAAAAATTGAGAAGCTCCCCGGCGTCTCCTCTGTGGAGTATGACGATACCCAGGAGCACTACCACGATTCCGCAGCCCTGTTCACCGTCTCCTTCGACGGTGAGGAGGATGACCCGGACACCGCCGCTGTCCTCCTCCAGGTGGAGCAGCTTCTGGACGGCCACGACTACTATCCCTCCACCACCGTTGGCCGGGACGAGTCGGCCAGCCTCCAGCAGGAGATGACCGTGATCCTGGCTATCGCCGCGGTGGTCATCGTGGTCGTTCTGCTGTTCACCTCCAAAAGCTACATGGAGGTCCCCGTCTACCTCATCGTCTTTTCCACCGCTGCAGTCCTGAACATGGGGACCAACTTCATCTTCGGGACCATCTCCTTCATCACCAACTCCATCGCCATCGTCCTTCAGCTGGCCATGGCCATCGACTACGCCATCATCTTCTGCCACCGGTACATGGAGGAGCGGGACAACGGCCTGGACGCCCGGGAGGCTGACATCGCCGCCCTGAGCAAGGCCATCATCGAGATCTCCTCCTCCAGCCTCACCACCATCTCCGGACTGGTGGCCCTGATGATGATGCAGCTGCGCATCGGCTTTGATATGGGCATCGTGCTGACCAAGGGCATCATCTTCAGTATGCTGTGCGTCTTTCTGCTGATGCCCGGCCTGCTGATGCTGTTCAGCGGCCCCATCGAAAGGACCCGCCACCGCAATCTGGTCCCCCACATCAACTGGTTCGGAAAGGGGGTCATCCACCTCCGCTACATTCTCCCTCCCATCTTTCTGGTGGTGCTGGTGGTCTGCGCCGTGCTGTCCAACCGCTGCGACTATGTCTTCGACACCAACGACGCTGATTTCGGCAACAAGCCCGACTGGCAGCTGGCCGAGGAGAAGGTCAGCCGCACCTTCGGGCAGAAAAATACCATCGCCGTCCTGGTCCCCCGGGGCAGCTATGAAAACGAGGGGAAGATCCTCCGGGAGGTGGCTGATCTGGAGCCCGTCACAACGGCCACCGGCCTTGCCAACATCGAGGTGGAGGATGGTCAAATGCTCACCGACGAGATGACGCCCCGGCAGTTTGCGGAGCTGGCCGGCGTAGATCTGGAGCTGGCCCGGCTGCTCTATCAGGCCTACGGTCTGAGCGTAGAGGAATACGGCGCCATCTTCCAGAATCCGGACGACTACGCCGTTCCCCTGATCGACGTGTTTGAATTCCTTCTGGAGCAGCGGGACAAGGGTGTGGTCAACCTGACTGGAGAACAGGCGGACAAGGTGGATGACCTGAAGGAACAGCTGGACATCGGTCTGGAACAGCTGCGTGGTGAAAACTGGACCCGCATGGTCTTTGTGGCCGACGTACCCACGGAGGGGGCGGAGACCCAGGCCCTTCTCAGCCAGATCCGCTCCATCGCCCAGAAGTACTATGGAGACGATGTGCTTCTGGTGGGCAACTCCACCAACGCCCTGGATCTGGCCAACTCCTTCACCCAGGACAATATGAAGATCAGTATCCTCACCGTCCTGTTCGTCATGGTCATCCTGCTGTTCACCTTCAAGTCTGCCGGACTGCCCATCCTGCTGGTCCTGACCATCCAGGGCTCTATCTGGATCAACTTCACCGTCCCCGTGCTGACCCACACCAATCTCTATTTCCTCAGCTATCTGGTGGTCAGTTCCATCCAGATGGGCGCCACCATCGACTACGCCATCGTCATCACCAACCGCTATCTGGATCTCAAGACCCAGATGGATCACCGTCAGGCCGCGGTGGAGGCCCTGGACCAGAGCTTTTCCACCATCCTGACCTCCGGGACCATTATGTCGGTGGCCGGCTTCCTCATCGGAGGCATCTCCACCAACGCCACCATCGGCTCGGTGGGCCTCACCCTGGGCCGCGGCACCGTCACCTCCATCGTGCTGGTCATGACCGTTCTGCCCCAGCTGCTTATGCTGGGCGACGCGCTCATCGAACGCACTGCCATCACCCTCAACCGGGACCGAAAGCAGCGCTTCAACCAGGGCACCATGCGCCTGGACGGCCACATCCGGGGCCATGTGTCCGGCTTCGTGGACGGAGAATTCAAGGGCGTGCTCCACGGCAGCGTGGACGCACTGATCGAGAGCAAGTATCAGCAGCTGGACCTGCCTGACACCGGGAAGGAGGACCCCCATGAAACTGTATAAACGGGCTGCGGCACTGATTCTGACAGCTGCAACGCTCCTCTCCCTGGCTCCCCCTGTTTCTGCCGAGGGCGACCGCGTCACCATCTCCAGCGCCAAAGAGTTTTATGCCCTGGTCCAGAACTGCACCCGGGACGTCTGGTCTCAGGGGGTCACCGTGGAGCTCACCGCCGATTTGGATCTGAGCGGCTCTGATTTTCAGCCCATCCCCATTTTTCAGGGGACCTTCCACGGCAACGGCCACACCATCCGCGGCATCACCTATGACCACAAGGGCTCCACCCTGGGTCTGTTCCGCACCCTGACGGAGAGCGCCGTGGTGGAGGGACTGTGCGTGGAGGGCCTGCTGGAGCCCCAGGGCTCCGCCAGCCAGCTGGGCCTGCTTGCCGGCGAAAATTACGGCGCCATCCGCTCCTGCTCCGCCAAAGGGACCGTCTCCGGCCAGGAGGACGTGGGCGGCCTGGTGGGAGTCAACGGAGAGACCGGCCGCATCGAAGGCTCCTCCAGCCAGGTCCAGATCTCCGGTGTGACCAATGTGGGCGGCATTGCCGGCCAGAATCTCGGCACGCTGGACCGGTGCATCAACACCGGGGTCCTGAATCCTGACCCCGACCAGGAGATCCCCACCAGTGTGGGCGGCATCGCCGGACTGTCCCGGGGCACCATCCAGAGCTGCTCCAACAGCGGCGAGATCGGGTATCAGCACCTGGGCTATAACATGGGCGGCATTGTGGGCCTTCAGTCCGGAAGCGTCCTCCAGTGCTCCAACACCGGGCAGGTGTGGGGCCGCAAGGACGTGGGCGGCATCGTGGGGCAGTTCGAGCCCAACGCCGAAGTGACCTATGGCGACTCCCCCATGGACCGGCTGAACGACAGCCTGGCCGCCCTGTTCGATGAGATGGAGGTCTTTGCCAATCAAGTCAATGAGATCGCCGGCCGGGGCGTGGAGGACGCTCAGGTGATCCATGACGCCCTCTCCTCCATCCAGGACCGGACCTATGACGCCGGCAAGGAGGGGAAGGATGACTTCCAGGCTATGTCCGACGACCTCTACCAGTACACCAACGACATCAGCGATGCGCTGGACAGCCTGCAGGACCATGTGGACCGCTTCAGCAACGACGCCTTTGATGACCTCAACGAGCTTTTAGACCAGGCCGACCGCCTCAGCCGGCGGCTCAACGACCTGCTGGACCACCTGGACGGCGGCCTTGGCGACGCAGTGCGGGCTCTGGACCGCACAGTGACTGGCATTCGGGATCAGGCCCGGGCCATTCAGACCCACATCACGCAGATGAAACAGGAGCTGGAGGCCCTGAAGCAGTACATTCTGGAGGTCGCGAAGCTGATCGCGGAAAAGGACTATGAAGGCGCGCTTCAGCTGCCCTTTCCCTCCCTGAATCCCAAGGAGCACATCCAGGGCATCCGCACCGCGCTGGACAAGATCTCTTCTCTGCTGCTCCAGCTGCCCAGCCAGTGGCGGGAGATCTTTGAGCAGCTCTCCGACGACCTGGGCGATGACCGGGACCGGATCCAGCGGGCCCTGGACGCACTGAATGACGCCGCCTCCCATCTGGTGGACGCCGGTGACCGGCTCATGGACCAGGTCTCCGGCGATCTGGACGGGGTGGATCTGGGGGCCGATCAGATCCGGAAGCTGTTGAAGGACTACACCGACCAGCTAGGGGATAAGGCACAGGCCGCCGTGGACGACATCGACGCCCAGCTGGATGTGATCCAGGACCGGGTGGACCAGATGACCCAGTACGCCGGTCAGGACACCCAGGAGCTGCACACCACCACCCTGAGCATGATCCAGCATCTTGATGTGGTCCGGCAGGCCATCTATGACCTGGGTAAAGAGCCGGAGATCACCATTACCGACCTCACTGATATTACCCAGGGCCCCGGCCTCATCTCCGGGTGCGCCGCCTCCTGCACCGTCAACGGCGACGCCAATGTGGGCGGCATTGCGGGCAATGTCTCCCCAGAGCTGGGAGACGACCCGGAGGAGACCCTGGAGCTGGACGATCTGAAGCTGCTGGCCGATGTGTACGCCACCATGCGCGCCGTCATCCGCAACTGCCGCTTCAACGGCGATGTGGTGGTCAAAAACGACTGCGGCGGCGGCATCGCGGGCCGGTGCGAGATGGGGGCCATCCTGGACAGCGCCGCCCGGGGGACGGTGGAGACCGGCGCCGACTACTGCGGCGGCATCGCCGGCCGGACCAAAGGCTCTCTCATCCGCTGCTCCAGCCTGGTAGACCTCACCGGAGAGAGCTGGCTGGGCGGCGTGGTCGGCCTGGGCGAGGATCTTCTGGACTGCCGCGCCATGGTCCGCGCCCAGGGCGACGGGGAGTACTGGGGGGCCATCGCCGGACAGGCGGAGGGCGACCTGGCCGGAAACCGCTATCTGATGGAGGATCTGGCTGGTCTGGACGGCGTGGACTACGCCGAGCGGGCCCAGGGCCTCGATTTTGACTCCTTCCGCCAGCTGAATTATCTCCCGGAGGATTTTCTCACCTTCTCCTACCGCTTCACCGTCAACGGCTCTCTTCTGGCGGAGGTCCCCTTCTCTTACGGCGGGGATCTGGACCCGGAGCAGATCCCCGCTCCCCCGGAGCAGAACGGGCAGTACGGCCAGTGGCCCTTCTTCCCGACCAAGGATCTCCGCCGCTCCATGGTGCTGGAGGCGGAATTTGAGGATCCCACCTCCACCCTGTCCAGCGGCGAGGACATCCCCACCCTGCTGGCCCAGGGGATCTTCTCCCCGGACGCCAAGCTGACCATCCGCGCCCAGTCCGTGGAGGAGGACACGGTGGAGGGCTGTGCCAGCGTGGGCGCGTGGACCTACTCCGTAACGGGCAGCAAGGAGGACACCGTGACCCTCCGCCTGCGGACGGAGGGGGCGGAGCACCCGGACGCCGCACTCTATCAGGACGGGCGCTGGTCCCGTGTGGAGGGAGAGCTGGACGGCAGCTATCTGGTCTTTCAGGCCCCGGTCCAGGGGCAGGTCATGCTGCTGGATCAGAGAGCGCTGCCTGTGCTGGCTGTCGCCCTGTGCGGCGGCGGCGTCCTCGCCCTGCTGCTGGCCCTGTTTCTCATCCGCCGCCGGCGGCAGAGAAAGTCGCTGGCAGCTGCTCCCCAGTCAGAGGACCTCTCCCAGCCCGTGGGCTGATTTGTACACAGCGCCCAACAGAAAACAGGAGGACTGCCGCCACGGCAGTCCTCCTGTGTCATTCACTCCACGATCTCAAGCAGCTGGGAGACTTCCTTCCGGGGAGGGGCGTTCTTGGCTCCCTCCAGCGGATAGCCCAGCGCGATCAGATTGGTGACCCGCTCATTGTCCGGCAGGGTGAGATATTGGCGGATCTTGTTCTCATCAAATACGCCCAGGATCACGCTCCCGACCCCCTTGCTGTGGGCCGCCAAACAGAACGTCTGATTTGCGATCCCAGCGTCAAACATCTCCCAGCGGTCCTCCTGCGTGGTCGAATAGCTGCCGTCCGGTTCATAGCCGCTGACCTTCGTCACCACAGAGACGATCACCAGCGCGTTGCAGCGCACGATCGTCTTGGCATTGAAGTCAAAGCCCAGCACACAGTTCTGCGCGATCTTCTCCTTGAGGTCCGCGTTTTTGACCACATGATACCGCACCACCTGGGTATTTTTCCAGGATGGGGAAAACCGGGCCAGGTCCACGATCTCCCGCAGCGTATCTCCGCTGATGTCCTGATCGGAATACTTTCGGACGCTTCTTCTGGTTTGAATACATACATCGACCTGCATCAGGATCCCTCCGTAGCGTTTTGGATTTGAGCCATTCTATCACAGGGTCCATTTTATGTCAAATTATTCTCCCGCGGCGGGAGCCGCCCGTTTCATATCCCGGGCTTCTTCCCGCCTCTACCAATAGTGGTATCGCTTATGCAGCAACACCAGCGCGGACACCGCCGCCACAGCCCCCAGCCCCTCGGCGGCGATCACCGCGGACCAGATCCCGTCCAGCCCAAACAGCAGGGGCATCAGCAGCACCATCCCGCCCCGGAGCAGCAGAGAGCGCAGGAAGGAGAGCAGGGCCGACACCACCCCGTTGCACAGGGCGGTAAAGAAGGAGGAGGCATAAATATTGATACCGCAGAACAGATAGCCCAGCGCAAACAGGCGGAAGCCCTGCACGGTCATCTCCAGCAGCTCCGGGTGGTATCCCACAAAGGCAAAGGACAGGGGATAGCTCAAAACCTCCGAGACCACCACCATCGCAGCCGAGGTCACCCCGACGACCCACAGGCTCTTGCGGAACACGCTTTTCAGCTCGCTCTGATTGTCCGCGCCGTAGTGGTAGCTGACAATGGGCGCGCTGCCGATGGAAAAGCCCAAAAATGCGGCCACAAAGACAAAATCCACATACATCATCACCGAGTAGGCCGCCACGCCCAGCTCACCTACCATGCGCATCAGCTGGAGATTATACAAAATACTGATCACCGAGGAGGAGATGTTGCTCATCAGTTCGGATGAGCCGTTGCTGCACGCCTGAAGCAGCTGCCTGGGATAGAGCTGGCTCCTGGTCAGCCGCAGGCCGGAACGCTCCCCCGTGGCAAAGTAGAACAGCGGAATGATGCCGCCCACAACATACCCCAGCACGGTAGCGATGGCCGCCCCTGCAATCCCCAGATGGAACACCGCGATGAGCACATAGTCCAGCACCATATTGGTCACACCCGCCGCGATAGAGTACGCCAGCCCCAGCTGGGGCCGCTCCGCCACCACAAAAAAGCTTTGAAAGCAGACCTGGAGCATGAACGGAACGCTTCCCAGCAGAAGGATCCGCCCATATACCACGCAGTCCCGGATCAGCGCGTCGCTGGCCCCCGCCAGCCGGGCAATAGGCTCGGTGAGCCAGACGCTCACCACAGTCAGCACGCCCCCCAGCAGGATCACGGCGTAAATAATCATGGAGAAGTACCGCTGAGCCAGCTCCCGGCGGCCCTCTCCCAGTGTGCGGGCCACGATCGCGCTGCCCCCCGTCCCCAGCATGAAGCCGAAGGCCCCGATGATCATAGCCACGGGGAAGATGATATTGACGGCCGAGAGGGCCATATCTCCCACCAGATTGGAGACGAACAGGCCGTCCACCACGCTGTAAATCGAGGCGATCACCATCATCACCACCGACGGCAGGGTGAACCGCAGCAGCCGCCCGTATGTAAAATGGTCTGACAGCTTGATCTTCATACTTCCTCCCACTCCTCCGGGGCAGGCTGGGCCAGCAGGGGCTCCGCCTCCTCCCGAATGGCGTTCAAATATCGATGGCTCAGGTCCAAAAAGGTCCGCCGCTCCTCCGGTGTCAGGCGCAGAAAGGCCCGCTCCTCCATGGACAGCGTGGGCTCCACCGCCAGGCGCAGCAGCTCCTCCCCACGGGCCGTCAGGGACAGCAGCTTGTTGCGCCGGTCGCCGGACATACTCTCCATCCGCAGATACCCCCGGCTCTCCAGCTTTTTCAGTGCGGAGTTCACCGTCTGCTTGCTGAGGAACAGCGCACTGCACAGCTTGGTCTGAGTCATGGGCCCCCGGGCCTCCCCCAGCAGATACAGCACCCAGAACACACTGTCCGACAGGCGGTAGTGCCGGGCCAGACGGTGGTAAATGATATTCATTTCCTTATCCGCCTCATTGAACTCCCGGATGAACCGGGAAAAAGTCAGTTCTTCCATCACAGCCTCCACATTGTCCGATTTCAGACCATATTATAGTCCGAAATCAGACGGTTGTCAACTCCCCGCTTTACAGTCACCTTTGAACGTGATATAGTTCATTACACAAGTGACAAACCAACGAACGAGGAGGGGATCACATGGGAACGCCCCCGGGGGACAGCCCCTGATCTATCTCCAGATCGCCCGGATGCTGGAGACGACATCCTCCGGGGCATCTATCAGGAGGAGCAGGTCCCCAGCACCAATGAGCTGGTCTGGCAGTTCCCGTAACTCCACAGACAGAAAATGGCCCGCACACCTGACGGTGCGCGGGCCATTCTGTATATTTCAGCGATTTCCTTATGCCATCAAGGAGCACACCAGCTGGGCGTACTCCGCCGGATCTTCCAGCGGCAGGTCAGCCAGCAGCAGGGCCTGACCGTAGAGCAGCTTGGCATACTTCTCCACGGTGTCCTGATCCCCGGCATCCACCGCCCTCTTCAGGGCGGCATAGGGGGCGGAGTCGGCATTAAGCTCCAGCACCCGCTCGGCCTTCATGTGCTCGCCGCCCTCCATCTTCCGCATATAGCGCTCCATCTCCAGAGAGACAGGGCCGTCGGCGGACAGGCAGCAGGCGCCGGACTTCAGGATCTTGGACAGGCGAACCTCCTTGACCTGATCTCCCAGGGCGGCCTTTACAGCTTCCAGGACGGGCTTGCCCTCCTCAGCCTTCTCCTCGGCCGCCTTCTTCTCCTCCTCCGTCTGGGGCAGAGCGTCCTCGGCGGTGGCAGACTTGAACTTTTTGCCGTCGATCTCACCCAGGGCCTGCATAACAAAGTCGTCCACATCCTCGGTGCAGTAAAGGATTTCATACCCCTTGTCCAGGATGCGCTCCACCTGGGGCAGCTTGGCGATCTTGTCCACGCTCTCGCCGCAGGCGTAATAGTAGTAGGGCTGCTCCTCCGCCATCCGGCCCTGATAGGCCTCCAGCGTGGTGTTCTTCCCCTCCTTGGAGGACCAGAACAGCAGCAGGTCCTTCAGATTGTCCTTGTGGGCGCCGTAGTCCGCCACCACGCCGTACTTGATCTGGCTGCCGAAGGCGGTCCAGAACTGCTCGTACTTCTCCGGGTCCTCCTTTTGCAGCTTGACCAGCTCACCCTTGATTTTCTTCTCCAGGGCGGAGGCGATCACCTTCAGCTGCCGGTCGTGCTGGAGGACCTCACGGCTGATGTTCAGCGAGAAGTCGGGGGAGTCCACCACGCCCTTGACAAAGCGGAAGTAGTCGGGCAGCAGGTCGGCACACTTGTCCATGATGAGCACACCGGAGGAGTAGAGCTGCAATCCCTTCTGGTACTCCCGGGTATAGAAGTCATAGGGCGCCTTCTGGGGGATATACAGCATGGCCTTATAGGTCACCGCGCCCTCGGCGCTGGTGTGGACCACCGCCAGGGGGTCCTGCCAGTCCATGAACTTCTCCTTATAGAAGGCGTTGTACTCCTCGGCGGTCACCTTGGACTTCTGCCGCTGCCACAGGGGGACCATGGAGTTGATGGTCTTCCACTCCTTCACCGTCTCCCACTCGGGCTTGTAGTCGTCCCCCGCGTCGGCGGGCTTCTCCTTCTGGCGGTAGTCCTCCACCTCCATCACGATGGGGTAGCGGATGTAATCGGAGTACTTTTTGATCAGTTCCTGGAGCTTATAGGTCTCCAGATACTGGTCATAATTCTCCTCATCGGCGTTTGCCTTGAGGTGCATGATCACATCGCTGCCGGGGGCGTCCTTCTCGCACTGGGTGACCGTATAGCCGTCCGCCCCGTCCGACTGCCACATCCAGGCCTCGTCGCTGCCATAGGCCCGGGAGACCACCGTCACATGGTCGGCCACCATAAAGGCGGAGTAGAAGCCCACGCCGAACTGACCGATGACGTCGATGTCCTCCCCCTTCTCCTCCTTAGCCAGGTCCTGCTTGAACTGGAAGGAGCCGCTCTTGGCGATGGTGCCCAGGTTGTTTTCCAGCTCCTCCCTGGTCATGCCCACGCCGTTGTCGGACACGGTCAGGGTACGCATCTCCTTGTCAGGCACAATGGTGATCTTCAGGTCCTTCCGGTCCACCGGCACCTGATCGTCGGTGAGGGCCTTGTAGGCCAGCTTGTCCTCCGCATCACTGGCGTTGGAGATCAGTTCCCGGAGGAAGATCTCCTTGTGGGTATAGATCGAGTTGATCATCAGGTCCAGCAGACGCTTGGATTCCGCCTTAAACTGCTTCTTTGCCATAGCATTTGATTCCTCCATGTATAGAAATATAATAAATCAACAAATCGGAGCGCTATCGTTAGCACTTATTCTCTTCAAGTGCTAATGATAGCGCTCTTTACAGAAAAATTCAAGGGGGTTCACAGTTTTTTTACAGTTTTCCCGCACTGAAAATTTTCCTGTCAAGGGGCTTGACAATCTCCCCCATTTCCGTTATTGTATTGTTGTACTAATCATCTAATACAATAACACAAACAAGGAGGCACGTCTATGGACTGGAGGTTCACCGACGACCGGCCCATCTGGCTCCAGCTAACGGAGCAGCTCACCCGGCGAATCATCACCGGGGTCTATCCACCAGGGAGCCGCCTGCCCCCGGTGCGGGAACTGGCCGCTCAGGCAGGGGTCAACCCCAACACCATGCAGCGGGCCCTGGCTCAGCTGGAACAGGACGGCCTGGCTTTCGCTGATCGAACCGCCGGCCGGCTGGTAACAGAGGACACCTCTGTGCTGGACGCTGTGCGGAGGGCCCAGGCCAGGGTTCTCATCGAACACTACTATGACTCTATGGCCGAACTGGGCTACGCCCGGACCGAGGCCGCAGAGCTTTTAAAGGAGGAGCATCTATGAGTGACAATCTAATCGTCTGCCAAGGTCTGGTCAAGTCCTATGGGCACAAAGCAGCCCTGACCGGCATCGATCTGGAGGTGGGCCGGGGCCGGATCGTGGGCCTGCTGGGCCCCAACGGCAGCGGAAAGACCACCCTGATCAAGCTGCTGTGCGGGCTGCTCCGGCCCACCGCCGGGAACCTCGCTGTGGCGGGGCTGCCCGTCGGGCCTGAGACGAAGGCCTTGGTGAGCTATCTGCCCGACCGGATGTACTTCGCCAGCTGGATGCGGGCGGTGGATCTGTTTGATCTGTTCCGGGATTTTTATCAGGACTTTGATTATGACAAAGCCCTTGCTATGTGCAGGAGCCTGGGTGTGGAGCCGAAGGACCGGCTGAAATCCATGTCCAAGGGCACGAAGGAGAAGGTCCAACTGGTGCTGGTCATGGCCCGGAAGGCCCAGCTGTATCTGCTGGATGAACCCATCGCCGGAGTAGACCCGGCGGCCCGGGATTTTATCCTCCGCACCATTTTGACCAACTACAATGAGGAGGGCACTGTGCTCATCTCCACCCACCTGATCGCGGACATCGAAAAGGTGCTGGACGAGGTGATCCTGCTCAAGGACGGCGCGCTTATGCTCCATGAATCCGTGGACCATATCCGGGAAGAGCGGGGCAAGAGCGTGGACGCCCTGTTCCGCGAGATCTTTCGCGCCATGCCCATGGAAGGAGGCGAGTTCTGATGCTGGGAAAGCTGTTAAAATATGACTTCCGCTCCATGTGGAAGCAGTTCTCCGTGATCTGGCCGGCGGCGCTGATCCTGGCCTTCCTCAACCGGTTCACCATGTTTGGAATGGACAACCCCGGAGGCAGTGCCTTTGGCGAGTGGATGGGCGTGATCTCCATGGGTCTGTTCGGCGGCGTGTGCTTCACCATGGTCATCCTGTCCGCCGTGTTCGTACTCACCCGGTTTTATAAGGGTCTGCTGGGGGACGAGGGCTATCTGATGCACACCCTGCCCGTCCGGTCCTGGCAGCTGGTGCTGTCCAAGCTGATCTGCGCCCTGGCCACCACGGTGGTCAACGGCATCGTGGGCATCCTAGCCATGTTCCTGATGATGCCTCTGAATTGGGACGAGATCTTCGACACCCAGCTGTGGCAGGCGGTCTTCCGCAATCTGGTACAGCAGCCCGACATTATTCTCTACTTCCTGGAGTTCCTCCTCCTGCTGCTGGTCATGTGCGCCGCAATGTTTATGAACTTCTATCTGGCTATGTCCATCGGCCACCTGTTCTCCAGACGGCGGATCCTGATGAGTGTCGTGGCATTTTTCGGCCTCAATATCCTGGACAGCGTCATCACCAGCACTCTGCACAACATGGATATGATGAATTGGCTCTACGGGATGGATCTGAGCGATCACGCGGGCTATTGGCTGGGCATTCTCCTGCTTCTCATCCCCACCGTCATCATGTTCCTCCTCACCAGCTGGATCCTGAAGCACAAGCTGAATCTGGAGTGACCCCCTGCCGCTGAAAGGAGCATACCGCTGTGAATTCCTGGTCTGTACTTTTTATCGCCCTGGCCGCTGTGGTGCTCCAGGCGTGGGTCAGCCGCAGGGGAGCCCCCGGCTGGTACATGGGCTGCATCATCCCCCTGCTCTATGGGGCGGCGGTGGCCTGGATGTTCATTGGTCAGGACTTCCTCCGCGCCCTGCGGGTCATCCTCCTTGGAACTGCCCTCCCTATTACCCTTCTGGTCTCCCTGGGCGGGCACGAGCCCCCGCCCCAGGATCCCCCCGCTCCCCCGCCGGAATCCGGCGCGGCATAACAAAACCGGTCCCTGAATTCAGGGGCCGGTCTGCGTTTCACTTCTGTTCCTCCATCACTCTAGGATCAGGAAGATCGATATAGATGGGGGAATGTCCCACTCCCTCCACATAGCGCAGCAGATCCTCCCGCGTCAGACGTACCGTGGAGGTGGAGATCCCTGGGTGTCCGCTGAGGAAGGCATCCGCCAGTAACTCCCGGTCGATGACCAGCTGCACCCGGCCCTCCTTGTCAAACAGAAGTTCCAGGGCGGAGACCGATCCGGGAATGGTGTTCAGACAGGCTGCCATGTGGCCGTCGTCAGCGAAGGACAGCCGGGAACAGCCCAACTGGGCGGACAGATATTTGGTCTTAAAGGGTTTTTCGCCCGGCATCATCAGAAGATAAAATTCAGTCTGCTGCCGGTTGCACAAAAACAGGTTTTTGCAGATCTTTGCGTCCAGCACCTCCTCGATCTTCCGGCAGTCCTCCATCGTGTCGGCGTGGTCGTGGTCCACCCGTTCAAAGGAAATGCCCTGCCGCTCCAGCTCGTCATAAATGGCCATTTCCTGAGGGATGCGGTCATCTGTGGGACGTCCGGAGTGGCGGACGGGGTCGATATACATGGTCGTTCACCTTTTCTCCGCCGATGCGGTTTTTTCACAGCATACCACAGCTCAGGGGAAATGTACACCCCTGCTCCGGTCCGAGTTGCAGACCGGGGTGGGATCTGATATAATATGCCCCTGCACCTGCCGCCCGCTCCGGGTTGCGGGGAACACAATTTTGATTGGAGGGATGTCACATGGTCCGCGAGATCATCCCAGAGCACTCTAGGCGCGCCGATGCCTTCGCCCTGTGGAACCGGGCCCCCATGCCTATGGTGACGCTGATGAAAACTCTGGATGTTACCCACTTGGTCCGGTTCAGCCGCAGACACAGGTATAAGATCAATATGCTTCTCTGCTGGTGCGTTGGCCGGGCAGCAGCCCGGATGGAGGACTTTTATCTCCTTCCAGTGGGGGACAAGCTGATGGAGTACGACTGCCTGGCAGTCAACACGGTAGTCATGACCCAGAATGGAGACATCCAAACCTGTGACCTTCCGCTCTCTTCCAATCTGGAGCAGTTCAACCGAACCTATCTTGAGCTCACTGGACAGGTCGCCCAGACCGGCCAGCCCTATGACCTGAGCGGGGAAGCCATGGTCATCGGCACCTCTGCCCTGGCCAGATATGACATTGATGGGGCAGTGAACCTCTACGCTGGTTGCTACAACAATCCGTTCCTAATCTGGGGCAGATACCGCAGGCGCTGGTTTCGGGCCCTTCTGCCCATCTCCTTCCAGTTCCATCACGCCCAGCTGGACGGCATTCCGGCCGCACAATTTTTGGAATATCTTCAGCAGGAGATCCACTCCCTGGGCACATGATCCTCCATTCCATCAAATCCACTTCACATCCCGCCTCACTTTCTGGTATTCGGAAAATTTATTTGCTTTTTATGAGTGGCTATGATATAGTGTATTACTAATCTGGTCCCTTGAACGGTATGGGACACAGAAATTTTTTGAAGAAAGTGGAGTTGATCCGTCCGTTATGGACAGTACCAGTATCGCAATGCTCGTCGCCCTAGTGGCCTTGGTGGCCATGTCCGGGTATTTTTCCGCAACCGAAACCGCATTTACCTCTCTCAACCGTATCCGACTGAAAAACAAAGCGGACAACGGCGACCGCCGGGCCGCCCGCACACTGGAGCTGGCGGAGGACTATGACCGCCTGCTTTCCACCATCCTGATCGGCAACAACATCGTCAACAACGTGGCCACCACCATCGGCGCGGTACTGTTTATCAAGCTGATCGACGATGTCCGCGGTCCCACCGTCTCCGCCATTGTCCTGACCGTGGTCATTCTGATCTTCGGCGAGGTCTCCCCCAAGAGCCTGGCCAAGGAAAACCCAGAGGGCTGGGCCATGATCGCCACCCCCCTGCTTCGCCTGCTGGTGGTCATCCTGACTCCGGCCAATTTCTTGTTCACACAGTGGAAGCGGCTGCTCTCCAAGGTGTTCCGCACCGCGCAGGGCGACGGCATCACCGAGGAGGAGCTGGTGGGCATGGTGGATCAAGCGGAAAACGAGGGCGGCCTAGACCAGCATGAGAGCGATCTGATTCGCAACGCCATCGAGTTCAACGACCTGGAGGTGTCCGAGATCCTCACCCCCCGCGTGGATCTGGTGGCTGTACCTGACACCGCCACCATGGAGCAGGCGGCCTCTCTCTTTGTGGAGAGCGGCTACTCCCGCCTCCCCATCTACCACGACAGCATCGACAACATCGTAGGCGTCATCCATGAAAAAGACTTCAATGCCGCCCGCTACCACGGCGAAACCAAGCTGGCCGACCTAAAAGCGCCGGTCCTGTACACCACTGGCAATACCAAGATTTCTGAGCTGCTGCGCATCCTCCAGAAAAACAAGGCCCACATGGCCGTGGTGGTGGATGAGTACGGCGGCACTGAGGGCGTCGCCACCATGGAGGACATCGTGGAAGAGCTGGTGGGAGAGATCTGGGATGAGCACGATGAGGTGATCGAGATCTTCCGCAAGCAGCCGGACGGCAGCTACCTCATCGCCTGCTCCGCCGATTTGGACGATATGTATGACCTCTTCCAGGTCAAAGGGACCTGTGACGCAGCCACCGTCTCCGGCTGGGTCATGGAGGAGGTGGGCAAGGTCCCGGAGGTGGGCGATCACTTCCAGTCTGAGGGGCTGGATGTCACTGTCACCAAGGTGGAACACCGCCGGGTGCTGGAGATCCAGGTCCGGGTCCTCCCCCATGATGAGGAGCCAAAACCCCGCGAGTGGGAGCTTCGCGGCCGGGAAAAGGACGCCGGCCGTTCCAAGCGCGCCCCTCAGAAGCCGGAACCCTGATAGAAGATACAACACCCCATGCCGTTGGAGCCGATCCAGACGGCATGGGGTACTCTATTCTTCTGGAGGCTGTCCCAGGCAGAACACGAAAAACCCTCCGGATATGCGGATGAACCGCCTCTCCGGAGGGTTTTTTTCGTGGTTTGGATCGCTTACAGCTCGATCTTGCCGGTGCTCTCGCCATTGACCACATAGTACACGGCGTTGTCCTCAGGCTTGACGTACAGCGCCAGGGTCTTGATGTCCGCGCCGGTCCACTGGGCCTTAACGGCCTCCACCATGGCCTCCTGAGTCAATTCCTTGCCCAGATACTGCAGGGTGAGGGATACCTTGGGGGCGTCAGTCTTCTTCGCCGCGGGGGCCTTCTTCGCAGAAGCCTTCCGGGTGGTCTTGGAGGCGGGCTTCTCCTCCTTCACGGCGGCAGGGGCCTGCTCCACTGCCGCAGACTTCACAGCAGCCTCGGCCACGGCCACAGCCTGCTCGGCCTTGGCAGTCTTTTTGAGAATCGCCATTGAATACACGCTCCTTTATTTGACAGCCGGGGCCATCGATTTCATAGGTACTCTTATATTGTATCAGGATTCCCGTGAAGGAAAAGAGCAAAAACGACGATTCTTCTTCCCTTTCTTCTTCCTATCCCTGCCAATTTGTACATTTTCAAGGAATGAGCCGCTGTTTCCGGCCCACTTTCGCAAAAAAATCAGGGCCCCTCCCGATTGGGAGGAGCCCTGTAAGGGACGTACTCTGCCTGAGGGGGTCTCGATTAGAAGATACCCTGAGCCATCATGGCGTCGGCGACCTTCTGGAAGCCAACGATGTTGGCACCAGCAACCAGGTCGTAGCCCAGGCCATAGCGCTCGGCAACCTCGACGGAGGAATGATAGATGTTCTTCATGATGCCCTTCAGCTTGGCATCGACTTCCTCGGCAGTCCAGTACAGGCGCTCAGCGTTCTGAGCCATCTCCAGCTCGGAGACGGACACGCCGCCGGCGTTAACAGCCTTGGAGGGAGCCACAACCATGTGCTTCTGCTCCTTCAGGAACTCCAGAGCATCGTTGGTGGTGGGCATATTGGCGACCTCGATGTAGTACTTCACGCCGGACTCAGCGATCTTCTTGGCCCAGTCCATGTTGACGTCGTTCTGAGTGGCAGCGGGCATATAGATGTCCACGTCCTTGACGCCCCAGCACTTGGTGTTGGGCACGAACTCGCAGTCAAAGCGCTCAGCATAGGGCTGGCAGTGCATGGGATCCTTGGCGCGCATCTCGAGGATGTAGTTCAGCTTCTCGTCGGTGCTCACGCCGTCGGGATCGTGGATGTAGCCGTCGGGGCCGGCAAAGTAGGTGACCTTGGCGCCCAGCTCAGCGGCCTTCTTCATGATGCCCCAGCCCACGTTGCCGTAGCCGGACATGGCGATGCGCTTACCCTCGATGGACTCGCCGTCGTGGGCCAGAGCCTCAACCAGATAGTACACGGCGCCGAAGCCAGTGGCCTCAGGACGCATGATGGAGCCGCCGGTGGTAACAGCCTTGCCGGACAGAGCGCCGAACTCGGCAGCGCCCACGATGCGGCGGTACTGGCCGTACATATAGCCGATCTCACGGCCGCCGCAGCCCAGGTCGCCGGCGGGGCAGTCGATGTCCTGACCAATGTGGCGATACAGCTCGGTGATGAAGGCCTGGCAGAAACGCATGACCTCGGCGTCGCTCTTGCCGCGAGGATCGAAGTCAGAGCCGCCCTTGGCGCCGCCGATGGGCAGACCAGTCATGGCGTCCTTAAAGACCTGCTCAAAGCCCAGGAACTTGACGATGGAGAGGTTCACGGAAGGATCAAAGCGGATGCCTCCCTTATAGGGGCCGAGGGCCGCGTTGTACTGAACGCGGTAGCCGCGGTTGACGTGCCAAACATGGTTGTCGTCCTCCCAAGTGACGCGGAACTCGATCACGCGCTCGGGCTCGACCATACGCTCCAGAAGAGCGGCCTTCTCATACTCAGGATGGGCGGCGATCACGGGCTCCAGAGAGCTCAGGACCTCCTCGACAGTCTGCAGGAACTCAGGCTCGTTGGCATTCTTGGCCTTGGTCTCAGCCAGAACTCTCTCGATGTACTGATTCATGATGACATTCCTCCTACGTTATATTTTTGTGGCGATTTGTTGAAAAACTGACAGAACTCCTTCACTTTTCGCCTTTGGACAGGTGTTTCGGAGAAAAAAGGAACTCTATCGCTCGTCCCTATGTACAAGTATACCATAAAGGCTTCGGATGTAAAGCAAATTTTTTGTGGGTGTTACCACAACGAAATAACTGTGGGTTCTTTTCAATTTTGGTTTTTTTCATAGAAAATCCGCTCTTCTCCTGTCTAAACGGCCAAAAAATGGCTGGATTCCAAAACAGAAATCCAGCCATTCACAATTATTATGCAGGAATGATGTCGGTTTTCAGTCAAATGCGAGCCCCAAATAGGCGGTGGAGTCCCAGTCCCAGGACCGCTCCAGCTCCGGGTCCAGCCACTTGAGCATCCCGAAGGGGTGGGAGCCCCCGGGGGTGCGCCAGGCAAAGGACCACCGGGGCAGCAGGCCGGGGAGGCGTTCCAGCACCCAGTCCAGATCCTCCGGCGGGCACAGCAGCTCCTTCACCAGCAGCCCACCACATTCCATCCCCTCGGCGCAGAGGGCGGCCCGTCCGTGGGGTGTCCGCAGGGCATACAATCCGCCACCGGGGGCCAGTGCGCAGGCCCCCGCCTGATAGGCCAGGGCCTCCTGGGGCAGGTCGATGTGGGCCGTCCCGGCCAGGAGCCCCTCCCGCAGGTCCCGGTACTCCTCTGGCGTCAAACGCTTCAGGACCGCAGACACCGTGCGTATGCCATGGCCTTCCCGGGGGGCAGAAAACTGTCCATCCACAAAGCACTCCCGGAACCCATTCCACCCAAAAAAGCGGTGGAGGGAGGGCTCCGCCGGGACGGTGGTCACCGCCGGAATGTCCCACTCCCGGAAGATGCGGTCCGCGCCGGCCAGCAGCTGCCCTGCCAGCCCCCGGCCCCGGGCCTCCGGGTGGGTGGCCACCGCGTACAGGTAGGCGGCCCGGTACCTCCCCTGCCCCGGTACCGCAAAGGTGGTTTCAAACCAGGCAGTCATGGCCTGGACCACGCCGTCCTCCTCCAGCAGGAGCACCCGCTCCGGTTGATAATAGGCGTTGTAGAAGTTGTCCACATAGGCCCCGTCATCCCCGAAGGCCAACTGCCACAGTTCCCGCTGCCGGGGTATGTCCTCCGGCCGGGATATTCTGATCTGGATCATCGCTTAGTCCCCCTCTCTCCCTGGATCTCATAGGAAATGACAGGACAAAAGGCGGCTGGGCCGCCTTTTGTCCTGCCCGTTCGAAGCATCTTCCGCGGTCTCAGCAGCCGGGATACACGCTGCTTTTTGTTGGGATCACGACCGCTGCGATAATATAGAGGATCAGGCCGCCAAAGAGGGCGCTGAACAGGCTGAGGGCCGCCCAGCCCAAACGGACCAGGGTGGGATCGATGTCAAAATATTCCGCGATCCCGCCGCACACACCGCAGACCATCTTAAACTGGCCCTCCGTTCGGTACAGTCTCTTTTTGTCCATAGCTGACACACTCCTTTTCCCAGCCTTTCCGCTGGGCAAACTATTTGAACAGAATCATCATAGCGCAAAGGGAGTAAAAAAATCATAGGAAAAGAATTAAAAGTTTCTAAAATTTCTCCTGTCGTTCCCCAGCTGTGAGCCAGATCCGCCGGGTCAGCAGGGCTGCCGTAAGGGTGAAGAACACCTCCAGTGCAGAGGACACCATCCCCGCCAGCAGGAACAGCAGGCCGGAGCCCCCCGCGATCAGCCCCCAGCGGACCAGCAGGGGGCGTCGCTCCGGCCCCCGCCGGTACAGGAACAGCAGCACCAGCAGCAGGGCCAGCATCAGCAGCACACAGGCTCCGGCCGCCAGCACCACATGGAGAGAGGCAAACCCCGGAAAATCGTCCGGCAGATAGGGGATCGCCAGGGCATAGCCCAGGGCCAGACAGGCCAGCAGGGTCAACAGGCAGACCACAACACGCTGCCACAGCCGGGGCAGGATCAGCGCCAGCTTCGTGAGCATCACAGCAAAATATCCCCCCGCCAGCACTCCCCAGTAGACAAATCCCCAGTAGTGGTCCTCTCCGGTGACGGCGATCACCGAAAAATTGGTGCCGAACCACTCCACGCTCCCGGCAAACAGCAGCGTATAGGCGGGGATCAAAAAGCAGGCGAACAGATCCAGCCAAAAGCTCCGCCGCCGGTGGAACCGGGCGGGCCTCACTGCTTCTCCACGTCGGTCAGCTCCCCATGCGCATCCAGCTTCACGGTGCGGATCTCGTTGCCCGTATTTTTCCGGATGTCGTCCAGCCGGATGCCCTCGGTAATGCTTGACACCAGGGAGTAGGCCACCCCGTGGCGGCGGGCCCGGCCCGTACGGCCGATGCGGTGGATATAATACTCGTTCTCATCTGGAACGTCATAGTTGAACACTGCGTCCACATCATCAATGTCCAGCCCCCGGGCGGCCACATCGGTGGCGGCCAGCACCCGCAGCTTGCCCTCCCGGAACTTCTGGAGGGTCTTTTCCCGCACCCGCTGCTGGATGTCGCCGTGGATGGCCTCGCAGGAGATGTTCCGCATCCGTAGCAGGCCGGAGAGGCGGTCGGTCATATTTTTTGTGTTGCAGAAGGCGATCACCCGGTCATAGCCCCCGATCTCCATCAGCCGGACCATGGTGTCCACCTTCTCGTTCCGGTCCACATCCAGGCGGTACTGGGTGATGTCCGGCTTGTTCTGTTCGTCGGCCCGGACGGTGATCTCCACCGGGTCCCGCTGGTACACCCAGGAGATGTCCATGACCTCCCGGGAGATTGTGGCGGAAAACAGGCCCAGGTTGCGCCGCTGGGGCATCAGGTCCAGGATCCGGGTCACGTCCCGGATAAAGCCCATATCCAGCATCCGGTCGGCCTCGTCCAGCACCACCGTCTCCACCTTGTCCAGGCGGAGGGTGCGGCGCTTCACATGGTCCATCAGCCGCCCCGGTGTGGCCACCACGATCTGGGGCCGCTTCTTCAGCTGGGTGATCTGCTTGTCAATGGGCTGTCCGCCGTACAGGCAGACGGAGCGCACCCCCTCTTTGAAGGCGCACAGGTCCCGCAGCTCGTCCCGGATCTGGATGGCCAGTTCCCGGGTGGGGGCCAGCACCAGCCCCAGCACATCGGTGGACTCCGGATCGATGTGCTCCACCATGGGGATGCCGAAGGCAAAGGTCTTTCCCGTCCCGGTGGGCGCCTTGGCGATCACATCCCGGTACTCCATAAAATAGGGGATCGCGCCCCCCTGGACCGGGGTCGCCTGAACATACCCCTTCTTTTGAATGGCCTGCATCAGGGCCTGGGACAGGCCCAGGTCTGCATACCGCACTTCTTCGTTGACAAGCTCGCCGTTGATCTCCATCGATGTTCTTCCTTTCATTCTGTTCTGTATCCGGCGTGATCCAAGGCCTTCCCAACCGACACAGAGATGTGAAGAACGCCGTTTCCCCGGCGCGGCCCCGAATCCGGCAGAGACCTTCCGGTCCCCGCCCGCTGCCTCCGCGCCTCCCTGTCCAGGGCGGCACGGGGCCACATATTTATACAGATTGCATTATACTGGCTTTTCCCGCCTCTGTCCACCATATTTTCCACATTTTCGTTCTCATTTGTGGAAAACCATGCCCCAGCTAAAGTTTTTCCTCCCGCCACCAAAAAAATAAGTTGCTAATTTTAAGGAAGTATAGTAAAATATATGCCAGTCTTGTTCCGGCTTCGGCGGGAAGCAAGGCCGCACTAGTTGGGGAGATAGCGGTGCCCTGTACCTGCAACCCGCTAAAGCAGGGATGAATCCCGGTCCCCGGACGTGCGATGTGTCGTCTGACCTGAATAAGCAGTGATGATAGGCCGGTCCCGCGCAACGCGGCTCCGTGAACCGTGTCAGGCGGGGAACCGAGCAGCACTAAGCGGCCCGCCGCGTGTGCCGCGGGGTTACTGTCCTTGAGCCGGCTGTTCAGGTAACGGGCATACCGCGCGCTTCAAAGGCCGGTGTGCGGCCTTGCCTTCCGCCGAAGCCCGTTTCTTTATCCCGGTCCCTTCCCGCCCGGCGGAGCGCCGATGGGAGCCGGGAGTTTTCTTTCGAGGTGAACGTGTCCATGTATCAGGCCCTATACCGCAAGTGGCGGCCCCGCACCTTTGACGACGTGGTGGGGCAGAGCCACATTACCGACACCCTCAAGCAGCAGGTGGCGGGGGACCGCCTCTCCCACGCCTACCTGTTCACCGGTACCCGGGGCACCGGCAAGACCACCTGCGCCAAGATCCTGTCCCGGGCGGTGAACTGTCAGGCTCCTGTGGACGGCAACCCCTGCAACCAGTGCCCCGCCTGCCTGGGCATTGAAAACGGCTCCATTCTGGATGTACTGGAACTGGACGCCGCCTCCAACAACGGCGTGGACCAGGTCCGCGCCCTGCGGGACGAGGCGGTGTACACCCCCGCCGCCGTGCGGAAGCGGGTGTACATCGTGGACGAGGTCCATATGCTGTCCACCCCTGCCTTCAACGCCCTGCTGAAGATCCTGGAGGAGCCCCCCGCCCACCTGATGTTCATTTTGGCCACCACCGAGCTGCACAAGGTCCCGGCCACCATCAAATCCCGGTGCCAGCAGTTTTCCTTCAAGCGGATCCTCCCTGGACAGATCGCCCAGCGCCTGGGCTATGTGGCCCAGCAGGAGGGGATCGACCTGACCCGTGAGGGCGCCGCCCTGCTGGCCCGCCTGGCCGACGGCGGCCTGCGGGACGCCCTCTCCCTTCTGGACCAGTGCGCCGGGGGAGGCAAGCGGGTGGATGAGCAGGACATTCTGGACATGCTGGGCCTGGCCGGCAATTTGGAGACCGCCAAGCTGATGGGTCTGATCGCCGGGCACGACACGGCGGGGGCCCTGGATACCCTGGCCCGCCTGTACGGGAACGGCAAGGATGTGGGCGCGGTGCTGGAGGAGTTATCCTCCCTGGCCCGGGACCTGCTGCTCCGCAAGACCGCGCCCCAGGGCGGGGCCGCCCTGCTCACCGGCGGCTATGACGAGGCGACCATGCGGACTCTGGGGGAACAGCTCACCGCCCCCCGGCTCCTCCAGATGCTGAAGCTCCTCCAAAACGCCCTCCCTGATCTGGCCCGGAGCACCAACCGCCGCACCGACGCGGAGCTGTGCCTGATCCGCCTCAGCGATGAGCGTCTGGACGATTCCTTTGCCGGGCTGGCCGCCCGGGTCGCCCGGCTGGAGGAACAGCTGGCCGGAGGCGCGCCCGTTCCAGCCCCCGTCCCGGCCCAAACCGCACCAGCCCCGGCGGCTCCCGCGCCCCAGGCCGTCTCTGTGTCTGACGCCCCGCCCTGGGAAGAGGAGCGTCCCCCCCTGCCCCCTGAGCCGGAGGAGGAACCCTCCTGGACAGCCCCGCAGCCGGAGCGCCCCGCGCCTCCGCCTGCCCCGGCCGCTCCGGAGGCGGCGGCGGAAAACTCCGCCTTCTGGCCCTCCTTCGTGGCCGGGCTGCGTGGAAAGGTGCCCCCCTCTGTCCTCCCCTATCTGAACAACTCCGCCAAGGTGGCGGGGGTGTGGAAGAACGGAGCCCTCACCCTCTGGGTGGACACGGAGTTCACCCGGGCTATGCTCAACAAGCCCGCTATCCTCCAGGCGCTGTCCCAGGCGGCCTCCACCTGTTTCGGCGTGCCGGAGGCCCGCGTGTCCGTAGTAGTGGGGCAGCCCCCTGCCTCCCAGAGCACTGCCCAGGAACCTGCGGCCCAGCCTCAGGCTGGCGTGAAGGATGCGCTGGACGAGCTGCTGGCCTTTGGCGCGCAGTTTGACAACATTAAAATTCAATAAGATCCCCCAAGGATCGGAAGGAGAATCGACTATGGCAAAAGGATTCGGAAGCCGCGGTATGGGCGGCATGGGCGGCGGCATGAATATGAACATGATCAAGCAGGCCCAGAAAATGCAGCAGGACATGATGCGGATGCAGCAGGAGCTGGAGGAAAAGACCTATGAGGCCAGTGCCGGCGGCGGCGTGGTCACCGCCACAGTCTCCGGCAAGCGGGAACTGAAGTCCCTGAAGATCGACCCCGACGCGGTGGACCCTGACGATGTGGAGATGCTGGAGGATCTCATCGTGGCCGCTGTCAACGAGGCCATGCGCGCCGCCGAGGGCGACGCCGCCTCCACCATGCAGAAGCTCACCGGCGGCCTTGGTCTCCCCTTCTGACCTACTTTTTCTTGAAAGAAAAAGTAGGCAAAAAGAACTTTATATTGCTGGTTCCGAAGGCCGCGGCGCTCGCATGGCCTTCTGCAGCTCCGGAACTTTTCTGCCGCCCAGGGCCCTCATCCTTGGGCGGCTTTTTCTCGCGCCCCAGGCAAAAGAACTTGACGCCGCCGGTTTCGGAAGCTGCGGTGGTCACATAGCCATCTCCGGTCCCGGAACTTTTCCGCCGCTCTGGTATTCTCTGATACCGGGGCGGATTTTTCTGTCTGATACGGAACACAAACATTAAGAAATGATAAAAATTTTGGTTCTGTTTTGACTTTTGTCACAAAGCAAGGTACAATTAAACATACTCCAGCTGGCAGGGCTTCTCTGGCTTCCGTCAGCTCGGCCCATCATCATCTGTGTTCATAAAAGGAGGAGATTTTAATATGAAATCAGGCTTGCGGCGCTCGCTCGCGCTGGCCCTCGGCTTGTGTACCCTGACGGTCGGAGCTTCCGCCGCCTCTGTCACCTTCCGGGATGTCCCTTCAAGCTACTGGGGATATTCCCACATCACCAAGGCCGCCTCCAACGGGCTGGTCTCCGGCCTGGGAGACGGGCGGTACGGCCCTGAGTAAAAGCTGTCCAACGCCCACTTTGTCACCATGATCTGCGGGATGTTCTATGAGGACGAGGTATCCGCCCAGGGCAGCTCTTCGGACTGGTGGCGGCCCTATCTCAACGCGGCCTATTCCGCCGGCATCCTGAAGGGCACTCAGGCCTCCCAGCAGCGGGCTTCCGCCGGAGATTGGAGCGCCTCCGTTGCCGAGGCCCAGATCAGCCGCTATGATATGGCCCAGATCATGTATCATGTGGCTGTGGACCAGGGCTTTGAGGATCCCTCCGCCGCATCCCTGGCTTACGCCAGCGCCCGGATCCAGGATTTCTCCTCCATTCCCTCCAATTACCAGTATGCGGTGCTCTACTCCTATGCCAAGGGCTTCCTCAGCGGCGGCCAGAACGGCCGCTTCAACGGCGGAAACAGCACCACCCGGGCGGAGGCCGCGGTGGTCCTCTGCTCCCTGTTCGAGGAGCAGGAGTCTCTCCTGTCCCCCACCTACAACAACTCCAACCGCCTGACGGACAACTCCGCCGTCACGGAGGAGAACGTCTCCGATCTGCTGCGGGAGCTGGAGGCCGAATACCCCTCCTTTGACCAGTGGAACACCGACCGGGTCTATACCTCCAAGGTCCTGGGCCGCGGCTCCGGTGAGGCAGGCTTCGCCTATATGCTCAGCGACCGGGTATTCGGTGCCATCTCCTCCTATGAGCTGGACGACCCCGAGGACCTGCGGGTGGGCGACCTGATCTACGATGACTATGAGGAGAAGTATGGCCTGATCCTGTCTGTGGACACCCGGAATGAGACGGTGGACTATGCCACGGTAGACGATGACAACGAGATTGACTGGGATGGCTGGTGTGACTTTGATGACCTCTCTGATATGACCACCCGCTACCCCGATGAGGACGAGGATAACGACCAGGGGGATGAAGAGCTGACCAACGGCAAGCCCACTACAGAGCGCAACGTCTCCAATCTGCTGGACGACCTCATAGAGGACTACGAGCAGGGCGACTCCTGGGACGAGGATGACAAGTACACCTCCGACGTCCTGGGCTCCGGCTATGGGGACGAGGCCTTTGCCTACTTTATCAGCGACGAGATCTTCGGCGATCTGGAGGACTCCTCCGTCCGGGAGCCTGAGGACCTGAAGGCGGGCGACGTGGTCTATGACGACAATATGGAGCGCTATGGCGTAGTCCTTCAGGTCGATACCAGCGACGACACTGTGCAGTACGCCACCGTGGAGGACGAGGAGATCAACTGGAGCTATTGGTGCGACTTTGACGATCTCTCTGACATGACCACCCGCTACCCCTGATGGGAACACAGATAAGGGCCGGGCAGACCGCAAAATGCGGTCCGCCCGGCCCTTATCTTATTTTACAGGAACAGCGCGATCAGAGAGGTGAAGATCCCGCACACGCAGATGGCGATGGAGCTCATGGCGCCCTGGAGCTCACCGATCTCCAGGGCCTTAGTGGTCCCCAGGGCGTGACTGCACGCGCCGATGGCCAGCCCCTCCGCCACCGGGTCGGTGATGTGGAACCACTTGGCAAACAGGGGAGCGCATACCGCGCCGGTGATACCGGCCACTGCCACAGCGGCGGCGGCAATCCCCTGGACGCCGCCGCGGCTCTCCGCGATGCCCACCGCGATGGCGGTGGTGACGCTTTTGGGCAGCAGGGAGGCGGTCAGCAGGTCCTCCATTTGGAACACCTGGCACAAGGCCAGCACGCTGAACAGGCTGACCGCGCTCCCTGCCAGGCAGCCCGCCAGCACAGGAAGAAAATGCTCCCGCAGGATCTCCCTCTGGCGGTAGATATTCAGGGCCAGCACTGCCGTTACCGGGCCCAGCATCAGCTTGATCATGTCTCCCCCGATGTTATACTGCTCCAACGGAATGTGAAAGGCCGCCAGGAAGGCGATGATCAGCAGTCCGGCAATCAGCAGCGGGTTGCACAGCACCCATCCGGTTTTTTTCTGGACCCACAGGCCGGCACACCAGGCTGCCGCCGAGAGACCCAGCCCGAAAAACGGGGAATTCAGCAGCCCCTCTGTCAGTTCAGCCATGATTCTCCTCCCCTTTTCTCCGGAACAGCCGCAGCATCAGCTGCACCGTCCAGCTGGTGGCCAGATAGACCACCGGCGTGGTCAGACCCACAATGACCAGCAGGGGCACCACCTGGCTTTTTAACATCGCCCCGTGCTCCATGGTGCCCACCAGGGATGGGATAAAGAAGAACGCCATATTGGCGATCAGGAAGTGTGAGACCGACTGGATCTGCCGCTCCTTGACCGCTCCGGTCAACAGCAGGACCATCAGCAGGATCATACTAATCACACTGGCCGGAAAAGACACCGGGAGCAGCGCCGCCACGCCCTCTCCCACCAAGCTGATCCCAAAGATCAGGGCCAGCTCTCCCATAACATTAACATTCATTGATCCGCTTCCCTTCCTGTCAAATCGCCCAGTCCCTCTGACTCCCAGATCGCTGTGGCGAAATAGTCTTCCGGCGTTGCCCGGAAATGGACCCGTCCATTCCCGGGGACCCGTTTTTTCATTGCTCGGCGGAACTGAATTCCGCCTCCGCCAAGGTTTTGCCTCTGGCAAAACGCTTGTACGGCGCTTACGCGCCGCTCCATCTGCGATGGGGCCCCCGCCGAAACGCCGGGGAACTGCCTGCTCAGACTGCCCTGGTCCCTCTTACTCCCAAATCGCCGTGGCGAAGTAATCCTCTGGCGTTTCGGCGCGCCGGATCAGGCGGGCGGAGCCGTCCTCCTGGAGCAGCACCTCCGCCGAGCGCAGGCGGCCGTTGTACTGATAGCCCATGGCGTGGCCGTGGGCCCCGGTGTCGTGAATGACCAGCAGATCGCCGATCTCCACCTCCGGGAGCATCCGGTCGATGGCAAACTTGTCGCTGTTCTCACACAGGGAGCCGGTCACATCGTACTTGTGGTCGCAGGGGACGTCCTCCTTCCCCATGACCGTAATGTGGTGATAGGCCCCATAGATGGCCGGCCGCATCAGGTTGGAGGCGCAGGCATCCACCCCCACATACTCCTTGTAGGTGTGCTTCTGGTGGAGCACCCGGGTCACCAAGTGCCCGTATGGGGCCAGCATGAAGCGCCCCAGCTCGGTACACAGAGACACGTCCCCCATGCCCGCGGGGACCAGGATCTCCTCGTAGGCCTTCCGCACCCCCGCCCCGATGGCGGCGATGTCGTTGGCCGGCTGCTCCGGGCGGTAGGGCACCCCCACGCCGCCGGACAGGTTGATGAAGGTGATGTGGCAGCCGGTCTCCTCCTTCAGCTCCGCCGCCAGCTGGAACAGCACCCGGGCCAGGGCCGGATAGTACTCGTTGGACAGGGTGTTGGAGGCCAGGAAGGCGTGGATGCCGAACTCCTCCGCCCCCAGCTCCTTCAGACGGCGGAAGGCCTGGGCGATCTGGGGCCGGGTCATGCCGTACTTGGCCTCCCCCGGGTTGTCCATGACCTGAAAGCCCTCTTCGCTCTCTCCGACCTGGAATACTCCACCTGGATTATACCGGCAGGAGATCTTTTTGGGGATATAACCCAGGGTGCTCTTCAGAAATTCCACATGGGTGATGTCATCCAGATTGATGGTCGCCCCCAGCTTCTCCGCCAGGACGAACTCCTCCGCCGGGGTATCGTTGGAGGAGAACATGATCTCCCCGCCCCGGAAGCCGCAGCGGTCGGACATCATCAGCTCGCACAGGGAGGAGCAGTCCACCCCGCAGCCCTCCTCCCGCAGGATCTTCAGGATCTGGGGATTGGGGGTGGCCTTCACCGCGAAGTACTCCGTATAGCCGGGGTTCCATGCAAAGGCCGCTTTCAGCGCCCGGGCGTTCTCCCGGATGCCCCGCTCATCATACAGGTGGAAAGGGGTAGGGTATTGACGGGTGATATCCTGGAGCTGTTCCAGGGTGACAAACGGTTTTTTCACATCCATCGCTCCTTGTCTCTCTTTACAGTCTGGTCCGCGCCCCCTGCTGGGGCGGAGAAAAAATCAAATTTAGTTTATCCATTTTTACGGTCAAAGTCAACCATTACGAGTGCCAAGGTCTGCACCGGCCGCCCCCTCTCTTTTGCCGTTTCAGAAAAAAGGGGAAAAAGCCCGATTTTCCTCTTGCGCTTTTCCCCTCTGTCTGATACAATGGTTCGAGATTTAGAGCAAAGGATGGTGCCTGTCATGGAAAACCGGCTGTTTGTCACCCATGCCCCTTTGCTTCCTCTCTGTGTGTGGACAATCACCTGTTGATTGTCTTTTTTTCTGCGCCAAATACCACCAAAAGCTGAGAAGGGAGAACGAAAGAATGAATCCAAACCAAGGCATCTATGATGCCCGCCAGCTGGGCCGCCCCAAAATGCTGATCTTGGGCGTCCAGCACATGTTCGCCATGTTCGGAGCCACCGTGCTGGTCCCCGCCCTCACCGGGCTGTCCGTGTCCGCCACCCTGCTCTTCGCCGGGCTGGGCACTCTGCTGTTCCACTTTCTGACCAAGGGGATGGTCCCCGCCTTCCTGGGCTCCTCCTTCGCCTTCATCGGCGGCTATCAGGCCATCGCCCCCATGCTCACCGACAGCAATGGCAACGCAGTCGCCAACACGGAGATGCTGCCCTACGCCTGCTTCGGCGTCACGCTTGCCGGATTGATGTATGTCCTGCTTTCCGCCCTGTTCCGCATCTTTGGCACCAAAAGGGTCATGCGTTACTTCCCTCCCATCGTCACCGGCCCCATCATCATCTGCATCGGCCTGACCCTCAGCTCCACTGCCATCTCCAACTGCCGAACCAACTGGGCCATCGCCCTCATCGCCATCGCCATTGTGGTGGGCTGCAACATCTGGGGCAAGGGAATGATCAAAATCATCCCCATCCTGCTGGGCGTGGTGGGTTCCTACGCAGTGGCCGCCATCTGCCAGATCAACGGGATGCAGGTCATGGACCCGGTCAAGGTCCAGGCCCTGATCGACGCCCCCTGGATCGGTCTGCCCTTCCAGTTCCAGAATACGCTGTTTGGTCTGTTCAGCCGGCCCGACCTGGACCACGGGATGCTCCTCACCGCGGCGGTGACCATCATGCCCCTGGCCCTGGCCACCATGGTGGAGCACATCGGCGATATGTGCGCCATCTCCTCCACCTGTGAGCGCAACTACCTGGAAAACCCCGGCTTCCACCGCACCCTCCTGGGCGACGGCCTGGCCACCTCTCTGGCCTCCCTGTTCGGCGCCCCGGCCAATACCACCTACGGCGAGAACACCGGTGTGCTGGCCCTCTCCAAGGTCTATGACCCCCGGGTGATCCGCATTGCCGCCAGCCTGGCCATCCTGCTCTCCTTCTCCCCCAAGTTCGCGGCCCTGGTGTCCGCCATGCCCACCGCCACCATGGGCGGTGTGTCCATGGTGCTGTACGGCATGATCTCCGCCGTGGGTGTGCGCAACGTGGTGGAAAACCAGGTGGACTTCACCAACAGCCGCAACGTCATCGTGGCCGCCATCATCATGGTGCTGGCCATCGGTGTGAACTACTCCGGCGCCGTCACCTTCACTGTGGGCACTGCCACCATCAGCCTGTCCGGTCTGGCCGTGGCCGCCATCACCGGCATCGCCCTCAACGCCATCCTCCCCGGCAAGGACTACGAGTTCGGCCACGACCAGAAGGGTGACACCGCCGTCAACTTCAAGGTCTGATCCACAGGATCCGGCCCGCTCCTCCCGCCGCCCCGCCCGGGCGGCGGGAGCTTTTTATCCCCCTGTGCCTTACCGCTCTGAGAGAAAGATGAAGGTTCTATGGAAGAAATTTAAAAAAACCATTAAATCCACCCCAAAGTCCTTGCGCCCACCAGAAAAATCGGTTAGAATGGAGCCAGTCCAGAGGAAACTGTATCAATCAGGAGGTACCTATTATGGGGTTTTTGGATAATCTGACTGAAATCGCCACCGATCTGGCTCAGAGCGGCGCCGCCGCCTCCAAGCATCTGGCAGAGACCAGCATCGCCACGTCCAAGCGCCTGGCGGAGATCGCCAAGCTGAAAACATCCAATCTGGCTGAGGAGGGCAGTATCAAGAAGGCCTACGCGGAGCTGGGCCGTCTCTACTACGCCGAGCACGGGAACACCCCCGAGGGCGCCTACGCCGCCGCCTGTGAGCGGATCACCGTCTCCAGGGAACTGATCCAGGCCAACAACGACCGCATCGCTGAGCTGAAATCCGCCGCCGAGGCAGAGGGCGAGGTCATCGTGGACGCAGACTTCCAGGATGTTCCCGAGGAGGCCGCTCCCGCTGAGGAAGCCGCCCCTGTCGAAGAGGCCGCTTCCGCTGAGGAGACGGTTCCCGCTGAGGAGACCAAGCCCGAGGCTTAATTCAATCAGATACAGAGACGGACGGAGTCATGATGGCTCCGTCCGCTTTTTTGTATGCTTTTCCCTCTCTCCGTCCAAACTGAGGGCGGAGGTGTTTGATTTGAAGCAGTATTTCCGCCTGCCCCAGGATGTGGTGGGGCACGACGCCCAGCTGCTCTCCTATTGGGACACCCTCCCGCCCAGTGTACAGCTCCGCCTGCTGGAGAGCACTATCTCCGTGTCCACGCTGGGCGAGCTGAAGCTGCTGGAGGAGGGGTTCCGCCGGGAACCGCCATCCCCCACATAGGGAAAGGCCCGCCGCGGATGCGGTGGGTCACAGCCTGTCGAGAAACCCGGTCTACCTTTCATGTGTAGACCGGGTCTCTGGCGTATATAGGCCAAAGCAGGATCAGGATGAACGGAGCAAGCTCCTCCATCCATATCCAAATGGCCAGTTTTTTCAGATTCATGGCAGCAAATTTAAGCTTCACCCGTTGGATACCCGGGCCAGGCCTCTGTACGGCCTTTGCGCAGTCTTTGGAATGGGTGCACAGATGGCGGGTGGGACAGTTGGCACAAATCTTGGGATCACTTTTATATTCCCGGTATCCGTCCCGGTTGGTGGTATGATAGGTTAATAGCTGGTACTCCGGACAGATCACACAGTCGTAGTATTGCAAGAAGTGGTATCACGAATCCAGGCAGGAGAAAGCCAGCGTGCATTGTGCCGGGAGTATGGAATCAGTCGGTGGGCCATTCAGTGCTGGCTAAAGGAACCGTTTTTTCCAAAGACACGAGGGCGTAAACCTGCAGAAGCACCGGCAGAGTACAAGTATGAGAATCTACTCAACAGGGAGTTCCATGCGGAAAGGCCCAACAGCAAATGGGTAACGGATATTTCTTACATCCACACGAAGCAAGGCGTACTATATCTGTCCATAATTCGTGATCTTCATGATAGCAGCATCGTTGCCTCCAAGACTGGCACAAAGCAGACCGTCAACCTGGTGTTGGACACCATTCGCCTGGCCATGCGTTAAAGAGAAAAAGAGGGCCGCCGCGGAGTTGCAGCTCCACAGCGACCAAGGGGTCCAGTATACCTAACAAGCATACTTTGACCTGACAAAATCTCAAGAAAAGCGTCCCCTCCCTCCTTAAACTGTTCACAAACTAAGGATAACAGTCTTTCAAACCAATCCGCATTCAACGCTTAGTCGAAATGACTAAAATTCACCAACAAAAACATATATATCTAACGAAAAAATGAAACCTTAACAAGTTTTAAGGTTTATAACGAAGTGAGTTAAGGTTCATCCCCTATACTGGCGCCAGAAACACCGGTGTCCGAACCGCTGCTGCGGGTCGGAGAAAAAGGAAAGGGGAAAAATGTATGTACCTTGCTCTGCTTGGCTTTGGTATGATCGTGGTCTTTATGGCTCTGATCATGGCCAAAAAACTTAGTCCATTCACCTCGCTGATTTTGATTCCGATTCTATTTGGCTTGCTGGCCGGATATGGCTGGGACACCCTGAGTTATGCTATGGACGGCATTAAAGACGTAGCCAGCACCTTTGCCATGATGACCTTCGCCATCCTCTACTTCGGCATCATGCTCACTGCGGGCATGTTCGATCCCATGGTGGACAAGGTGGTGTCCTGGTGCAAGGGCGATCCGCTGAAGGTGCTGGTGGGCACCGCCGTGCTGGCCGCCTTCGTCTCGCTGGACGGGGACGGAACCACTACAGTCATGATCTGCTGCACCGCCATGCTCCCCATCTATGAGCGGCTGCATATCAAGAAGATCTATCTGGCCACTCTCATCATCCTGCAGAACTGCATCATGAACCTGATCCCCTGGGGCGGTCCCACCGCCCGGGTCATGTCGGTGATGCAGCTGGACGCCGGCGAGATCCTGGCTCCTCTGGTCCCTGGCATGGTACTGGGCGCTCTCTACTCGGTAGGCGTCAGCTACTATCTGGGCCTGAAAGAACGCAAGCGCCTGGGCGTCACCAAGTGCGTGGAGAATATTGTGTCCAAGGTGGAGCTCTCTGAGGAGGAGGCCGCCTGGAAGCGCCCCAAGCTGATCTTCTTTAACCTCATCCTCACCGCCGCCGTTATCGTGGCCCTGGTGATGGGCCTGGCCTCCTCCGCCATTCTCTTTGGCGTGGGCACCGCCATCGCCCTGCTGGTCAACTACCCCAATCAGAAGACCCAGCGGCAGGTCATCAGCTCGGTGGCCCCCGACATGATCAACGTGGTCATGATGGTGCTGGGCGCCGGCGTGCTCATGGGCGTGCTCAACGGCCCGGAGGGTGCGGGCATGTCCAACGCCATCGCAGAGCTGCTGGTCTCTATCATTCCCGAGTCCCTGGGCAGCTACTTCGCCGTTATCATCGCCTTCATCAGCGCCCCCGGCACCTACCTGCTCAACAACGACGCGTTCTACTACGGGGTGCTGCCTCCCCTGGCCGCCACGGCTCAGGCCTACGGGTTTACCAACCTGCAGATTGGCTTTGCCGCCCTTATGGGCCAGGCCTTCCATTTCCTGAGCCCCCTGGTTCCCTTCATCTACCTGCTGATGGACAAGACCGAGATCACTCTGGCTCAGTATCAGGGCTACATCTTCAAATGGTGCATCGGCATCTTCGTGATCTTCATGGCCATGGGCTTTGTCACTGGAAGCTTGGCGATTCTATAACATGACAACCTCCTTCCACACTCTCCTATATCCCTGACCGAGCAGCCGGCGGGAGGCACCGTCCTTCCGCCGGCTGCTTATAGAGGAGAAGCCATCCATCAATCCAGCAGGTCAAGACGAGTTTCAACACAACATATCGCAGGAACAACGACAGGAGGAATATATATGGAGATCCAAAAAGCTGCCGTGGCAGGCACTCTGGAATCCAGCGACGCCCAGGTGACGGTAGAGCCTGGGGCCGGCGGGGTCCAGCTGGAGCTGAGCAGCAGCGTGATGAACCAGTACGGCCGCCAGATCCGGGCCACGGTGCTGGAGACGCTGGAGCGGCTGGGCGTCACCGACGCCCAGGTGACCGTGGTGGACAAGGGGGCCCTGGACTGCACCCTGAAGGCCCGTGTGGAGTGCGCGGTGTTCCGCTCCTGCGGGCAGTCCGCCCAAAATATTCCCTGGGGAGGTGTGGTGCGATGATCCCTCGTCCCAGACCGGAGCGGTTCCGGCTGCGCCGGACCATGATGTTTATGAATGCCCAGAAGCCGGGCCTGATCAAGGACGCCTATATCTACGGCTGCGACTCCATTATGCTGGACCTGGAGGACGCGGTGGCGGAGAACCAGAAGGACGCCGCCCGCTTCTCCCTGTACCACGCTCTGAAGACCATCGACTACGGCGATACCGAGGTCATCGTGCGCATCAACGGCCTGGACACCCCCCACTGGCAGGAGGACGTCCGGGTGTGCGTGGCCGGCGGAGCCGACGGCATCCGCATCGCCAAGTGCGAGAGCGCCCAGGACGTGCTGACCGTGGAGCGCGCCGTGGAGGCCGCCGAGGAGGAGTTCGGCGTGGAGAAGGGCCGCACCCTGCTCATGGCCGCCCTGGAGAGCCCCAAGGGCATTTTGAACGCCTATGAGATCTGCGCGGCCTCGGACCGGATGTTCGGCGTGGCCATCTCCGGCGGCGACTTCCGCAAGTGTATGCAGACCGTGCCCCAGCCCGACGGCGTGGATATGCTGGCCGCCCGGGGACAGATGCTGCTGGCCGCCCGTGCCGCCGGGATCCAGTGCTTTGACACGGTGTTCACCAACCTGGACGATGAGGAGGGCTTCCGGGCCGAGGTCCTGCAAAACAAGGCCATGGGCTTTGACGGCAAGAGCCTCATCAACCCCAAGCAGATCCGCTTCGTCCACCAGGTATTCGCCCCCACGGAGAAGGAGGTCCGCCAGGCGGAGAAGATCATCCGGGCCTACCGGGAGCAGTCCGCCGCCGGTGTGGGCGTGTTCACCGTGGACGGCAAGATGATCGACATCGCATTCATTCCCGGGGCGGAGCGCACCCTGAAGCTGGCCCGGGCCTGCGGTATGTACGAGGGGGATTTGGTATGAAAAACGCAGTAGGACGTGAGATCCCGGATTACCTCCTGACCGAAGGCCGGGAGGTCTATCAGGGCAAAAACTATATGGACGGCAAATATATTCAGAAGGCCTCTCCCCGCACCCGGCGGTATGAAAAGCCCCAGGAGAGCAAGCTGGTGGACAGTCTGGCGCAGGCCCTGCGCCAGTGCGGCGCCCGGAGCGGCATGACCTTCTCCTTCCACCACCACCTGCGCGACGGGGACTATGTGGTCAACCTGGTGATGGCCGCCGCCATCGAGGAGCTGGGCCTGAAAGATTTGACCATCGCGGCCACCAGCCTGGGCTCCGCCCACGATCCCATCGCCGGCTACATCGAGCAGGGCAAGGTGGTCGGCATCCAGACCTCGGGCATCCGGGGCAGAATGGGCGAGGTGGTGTCCGCGGGCAAGCTCAAGACCCCCGCCGTCATCCGCAGCCACGGCGGACGCCCCCGGGCCATTGAGGCCGGAGAGGTCCACATCGACATCGCTTTCGTGGCCGCCCCCACCAGCGACTGCGTAGGCAACTGCCGGGGCGTGGGCGGCAAGAGCGACTGCGGCTCCCTGGGCTACGCCATGACCGACGCCAAGTACGCCGACCATGTGGTGGTGGTCACCGACTGCCTGGTGGACTTTCCCAACTTCCCGGCCAGCGTAGAGGCCATCGACGTGGACGCCGTGGTGGTGGTGGACTCCATCGGCAATCCCAAGAAGATCGCATCCGCCGCCGCCCGCATCTCCCAGAATCCCCGGGATCTGATGATGGCGGAGAACGTGGCCAAGGTCATCGCCTCCACCCCCTATTTCAAGGACGGCTTCTCCTTCCAGACCGGCGTGGGAGGCCCCTCCCTGGCCGCCAACCTGTTCCTGGAGCAGTATATGGATGAGCGGAACATCAAAATGGGCTGGGCCATCGGCGGCATCTGCGGCCCCATGGTGGAACTGCTGAAAAAGGGCAAGGTGGGCAAGGTCATCGATGTGCAGGACTTTGACCTGGACGCGGTGAACTCCATCCACCAGACCCCCAACCACTTTGAAATGAGCGCCAGCCAGTACGCCAATCCCGCCAACAAGGGGGCGTTTGTCAACAAGCTGGACTTTGTGGTGCTGGCCGCCCTGGAGGTGGACACGGACTTCAATGTCAACGTGCTCACCGGCTCGGACGGCGTCCTGCGGGGCGCGCCCGGCGGACACCCGGACACGGCGGCGGGCAGCAAGTGCTGCATCATCGTCACCCCCCTGACCCGCGGCCGGATGGCCACCGTGTGCGAGCACGTGGTCACCGTCACCACCCCCGGCGACTGCGTGGATGTGCTGGTCACTGACTACGGCATCGCGGTCAATCCCCTGCGTCCTGACCTGATCGCCTGCCTGGATCAGGCCGGCATCCCCCATGTGCCCATCGAGACACTGAAGGAGAAGGCCTACTCCCTGGTGGGTCGCCCGGAGGATTTGCAGTGGGAGGACCAGGTGGTCGCCGTGCTGGAGGCCCGGGACGGCACCATCCTGGACGTGGTGCGAAAAATCAAGCCCTACGATCCGGAAAACAGCTGATTTTGTTTCCTATTTGCTCTCATCTGTGATACCATAGCGTCAACGGGGCCGCCGCGGCTGCGGCGGCCCCTGACTGTATTTTGGAGGTACCCCCATGTCCTACACCCTGTCTGAGATCCATCCGGACGACCACCGCGGTATGGCCCAAGTCCGCAACCTGCTGGAGCAGGAGGGCATCCGCCGGGACGGGAACCTGGACTATACCTGCGGCATCTTTAACGATGACTGGGAGTTGGCCGCCACCGGGAGCTGCTTCGGCAATACCATCCGCTGTCTGGCCGTCTCCGGCCGCCACCGGGGGGAGGGGCTGCTCAATCAGATCGTCAGCCACCTGGTGGAGGTGCAGCTGGCCCGGGGCAACGCCCACCTGTTCCTCTATACCAAGCCGGACAGCGCCCAATACCTGTCCGACCTGGGCTTTTATGAGATCGTCCGCGTGCCCGGCTCCCTGGTGTTCATGGAGAACCGGCGGGGCGGCTTTGACCGGTACTGCGCGTCCCTGTCCCCAAAGCCCCAGGAGGGGCAGTCCACCGCCGGCGTGGTGATGAACGCCAACCCCTTCACCCTGGGGCACCGGCATCTGGTGGAGCGGGCGGCCCGTGAAAACGACGTTGTCCACCTCTTCGTTCTCTCCGAGGAGGCCGGTCCCATCCCCTCCGCCGTCCGGCGTGAGCTGGTGGAACAGGGCGTTCGGGACCTGCCCAACGTGTTCTGCCACGCCACCGGCCCCTACCTCATCAGCTCCGCCACCTTCCCCAGCTACTTTCTGAAGGACTCCGATACAGTCATTCGGACCCAGGCGGAGCTGGACCTGAGGATCTTCTGTCAGATCGCCCGGCGGCTGGGGATCCAAAGGCGCTATGTGGGGCAGGAGCGCAGCAGCCATGTCACCCGTCTCTATAACGAGGTCATGTGCCAAAAGTTGCCTGAAGCGGGGATCCAGTGCGTCGAGATCCCCCGCCTGACCCGGGACGGGGCCGCCGTCAGCGCCAGCGCGGTGCGCCAGGCCATCCACGACGGCCAGCCGGAGCGCATCCGGGACTGGGTGCCCGCAAGCACCTATGACTTCTTCACCGGCCCCCGGGGCGCGTCCGTCTGCGCCGCCATCCAGCGGGAGGCAGAGGTGATCCACCATTGAAACGGAGGTGCTTCCCGCCATGGAGCAGGAGGTCACGTTGATGGAGATGCTGGAGGCCCGGGAGGCCAGAGCCCGCCGCCAGCGGGAGCTGCTGGACTGCCTGAGCTGTCCAGTGGTCTCCTTCACCATGAATATCCCAGGCCCGGTGAAAAACGGACCGGTGATCCGGCGCGCCTTCCGGGAGGGACTGCTCCGCCTGGACGCCGCCCTGGACGCCCCCGGCCTGGGCGTCGTCTCCCGGGAAGAGATCGACCTCCCCACGGGCTGCGAAGCCCTGTGGGCCGTCTCCGGACCGGGCCGGACCATCAAGGAGCTGTGCGCCGCCATTGAGGACCGGGATCCCCTTGGGCGGCTGTTCGACCTGGATGTGCTGGACCCGGAGCGGGGCGGGTGGAGCCGGGAGGACCTGGGGCTGTCTCCCCGGCGCTGCCTGGTCTGCGGCAGGGAGGGAAAAGGCTGCGCCTCCCGGCGGCTCCACTCGGTGGAGGAGCTCCAGGAGAAGACCCGTGAGATTTTAACGGGCTTCTTTGCCCGGCAGGACCGGGAGGCCCTGGCCGGACAGGCCGCCCGCGCCCTGATGTACGAGGTGTGCACCACCCCCAAGCCCGGGCTGGTGGACCGGCACAACAACGGCAGCCACAGGGATATGGACCTGTTCACCTTCCTGGACAGCACCACCGCCCTGCTCCCCTATTGGCATCAGGCGGTCTCCATCGGCCAGGAGACCGCCGGCCTCCTCCCGGAGGAAACCTTTGCCCGCCTCCGGGAGGCCGGGCTGGCGGCGGAGCGGGCCATGTTCCGTGCCACCGGCGGGGTAAACACCCACAAGGGGGCCGTTTTCTCTCTGGGCTGCGTCCTGGGGGCCGCCGGGCGGCTGTGGACCCTGGAGGGGCCCTGCCGGGACGCCGCGCGCCTGCTGGCGGAGTGCGCCCTGATGTCCGCCAGTGCAGCAGAGGAGGCCTTCTCCGCCCTCACCCCGGAAACCGCCCGCACCTTCGGGGCCCGGCTGTATTTGGAAACCGGACTGCGGGGGATCCGGGGCGAGGTGGCCGGCGGTTTCCCCTCCGTCCTGGAAACCGGTCTGCCCACCCTCCGCGCCCTGCTGCGGGAGGGCGTCAGCCTGGAGCGGGCCGGTATCTCCGTCCTCCTGGCCCTGATGGCCCGGACGTCGGATACCAACCTCATCGCCCGGGGCGGGCCGGAGGGACAGCGCTGGGCCGCGGCACAGGCGGCGGAGCTGCTGGCCCAGAGCCCCCTCCCCGCTCTGGAGGCGGTGGAGGCCCTGGACCGGGAGATGATCCGAAGGAACCTCTCCCCCGGCGGATGCGCCGACCTGCTGGCTGTCACCTACTTCCTCCACGCCGTCACAGACGGCTGACAGCTCCCCGGCAGGCGGCTAGCCGCCCCGGGTTACGTCCTGCCTCTGATACCACCGGAGGGCCTGTTCAAAGTCCTCCGGCTGAAAGTCGGGCCAGAGGCGGTCCACCACGAAAAAGTCCGCATAGACCGACTGGACCGGCAGAAAGCCAGACAACCGCCGCATCCCGCCCCACCGGATCACCATGTCCACCCGGGAGACGTCGCGGGAGCGGAGCTGCCCACAGATTTTCCTGCGGCTCCCGCCGGGGACCCGGAGGCCGGCCAGGTCCCACTCCCAGCCGTAATTCACCAGGAAATTCACCCGCAGCCCACCGCCGTTCAGATCCCTGCGCTCCCCATATGGCAGAAGCGCCCGGGGAAACACAGGGGAATCCCGGTCCCCCACCACCAGAAGGGACACCGGCTCCGATGCGATCTGCTCCACGGCCTGGACGCAGGCGGCGGAAAAGGCCCGGACCTGTTCCGAAGGCCGTCCGCAGTTGTCGGTGGTAAAGCCGTAATATGTGATCTCCCGGACTCCCGCGTCCCGCGCCAGCCGGAGCAGCTCCAGCCCCGGCGCCAGCCCGTACGCATAGCCCGCCTCTTTGGCAAGGCCCGCCTGTCTGGCCCAGCGCCTGTTTCCATCCGGGATGATTCCGATATGTTCTGGGATTCTCATTGCATCACCTTCCTCCCCATCAGTATGGGTTTTCCTTCCAGTTTTTATGCACGGACACATCAGTTCCATTTCCCAGACAGGGCGGCGCGCGTGGGCGCGCCGCCCTGTCTCTTCTCTGATTCCCCGGAAGTCCGCCGGATGTCCTCCAAATGATTGACGGCCCACTGCTGAAATGATATACTATATTAGTTTAATTCGTATGACAGGAGAGGAGTAGCCGATATGTGGCGTTCCGACCAATGGAAAGATTATGAACTCATCGACTGTGGCCGGGGGGAGAAGCTGGAGCGCTGGGGTGACCAGCTGCTGGTCCGGCCCGATCCCCAGGCCATCTGGAACACCCCCCGCACCCACCGGGGCTGGAAGCAGAATGCGGGCCGGTACGCCCGCTCCTCCAGCGGCGGCGGGCAGTGGCAGAACAAGTCCATGCCGGAGCGCTGGACGGTGTCCTATGGCAGCCTCACCTTCAATATCAAGCCCATGAACTTCAAGCACACCGGGCTGTTTCCTGAGCAGGCGGCCAACTGGGACTTTGCCCAGGAGCAGATCCGCCGGGCCGGCCGGCCCATCTCTGTGCTGAACCTGTTCGCCTACACCGGCGGGGCCACCGTGGCCTGCGCCGCCGCCGGGGCCAGCGTCTGCCATGTGGACGCCGCCCGGGGCATGGTGTCCTGGGCCAGAGAAAACGCCCGTTCCTCCCACCTGGAGGACGCCCCCATCCGCTGGATCGTGGACGACTGCGCCAAATTCGTGGAGCGGGAGATCCGCCGGGGCCGGAGGTACGACGCCATCATCATGGATCCCCCCAGCTACGGCCGGGGCCCCTCCGGCGAGGTGTGGCGGCTGGAGGAAAACCTGTACCCCTTCGTGGAGCTGGTATCCGGGGTGCTGTCTGACGACCCTCTCTTCATCGTCCTCAACTCCTACACCACCGGGCTGGCCCCCTCCGTGCTCACCTATATCCTCGAAACTCTGATCTCCAAACGGTTCGGCGGCCACACTGTCAGCGACGAGCTGGGCCTCCCCGTCACTCAGAGCGGGCTGGTCCTCCCCTGCGGCGCGACCGGACGCTGGACCTCATCCAATTAGGAATGAGGAATTAGAAATTAGGAATTGCGGCGTTCCGCCGCCGCGCCCAATTTCCAACTCCCAGCTTCTAATTTCTAACTCCTAATTCCTAACTCCCCCAAAGGTGGTTTTGTTATGAAAGATGTGATTATCAACGCGGAGGACGTCCGCTTCTCCTATGTCACCGCCGAGGGCGTGGCTCCCATCGTGCTGGACGGGGTCTCTCTGAGCATTGAGGAGGGCTCCTTCGTGGCGGTGCTGGGCCACAACGGCAGCGGTAAGTCCACCCTGGCCAAGCATTTCAATTCCATCCTTCTGCCCACCGGAGGCAGGGTCTATGTGGATGGGATGGACACCGCCGACGAGGAACTTCTCCTGGCGATCCGCCGCACCGTTGGCATGGTGTTCCAGAACCCGGACAACCAGATCGTGGCCAACGTGGTGGAGGAGGATGTGGCCTTCGCGCCGGAGAACCTGGGCGTCCCTCCCGAGGAGATCCGCCGCCGGGTGGACGACGCCCTGAAGGCCGTTGGAATGTATGAGTTCCGGGAACACGCCCCCCATCTGCTGTCCGGCGGTCAAAAACAGCGCATCGCCATCGCCGGCGTCATTGCCATGCAGCCCCGGTGCATCGTTCTGGACGAGCCTACCGCCATGCTGGACCCCATCGGCCGAGCGGACGTGCTGCGCACCATCAAGGCGCTCAACCGCCAGCGGGGCGTCACCGTGGTCCTCATCACCCACCACATGGACGAGGCCGCCCAGGCCGACCGCCTGGTGGTCATGGCCAAGGGCCGGGTCATCGCCGACGGCGCGCCGAAGGAGATCTTCCAGGATGTGGAGGGTCTGAAGGCGGTGGGCCTCACCGTTCCGGAGACCACCCAGCTGCTTTGGGAGCTGCGCCGGGAGGGCCTGGACGTCCCTCTGGACGCCCTCAGCGACGAGGAGTGCGCACAGGCGCTGAAGGAACTGTTGGCTTGACTGGACTGGCCGCCGCAGGCGGCCTGCCCACACACAACCCAGCAAAGCGGTTGTGTGTGGGAGAGGACGAGCAGCGAAATGAGTGAGCGTTCCCATACGCGGGGACGCGAATGATATGGAGCTTGCGAGGACGAGGGCGCGACCTCTCCGAGAGGCGTGCACCACTTTACACAAAGGACGGAACACACTTCATGGAAGCAATTCTCGAGACAAAGAAGCTCTCCCACATCTACTCCGCCGGCACTCCCTTTGAGCGCGGGGCCCTGCTGGATGTGGACTTTACCGCCTATCAGGGCGAATACCTGGGGATCATCGGCCACACCGGGTCGGGCAAGTCCACCCTGATCCAGCACCTCAACGGACTGCTCAAGCCCACCTCCGGCCAGGTCCTCTTCCAGGGGACCGATATCTGGAGCGACCCCAAGACCACCCGGCAGACCCGGTTCCAGGTGGGACTGGTATTCCAGTACCCGGAGTACCAGCTGTTTGAGGAGACCGTCTATCAGGACATCTCCTTCGGCCCCAAGAACATGGGGCTGGACGAGGCCGAGGTGGACCGCCGGGTGCGGGAGGCTGCGCATTTCGTGGGCCTGCGGGATGAACAGCTGGAGAAGTCCCCCTTTGAGCTGTCCGGCGGCCAGAAGCGCCGGGTGGCCATCGCCGGCGTCATCGCCATGGAGCCCAAGGTGCTCATCCTGGACGAGCCCACCGCCGGCCTGGACCCGGTGGGGGTGGAGTCCATCCTGGGCAACATCCGGGACTATCACCAGGCCCACAACGCCACCATCATCCTGGTCTCCCACTCCATGGAGGAGGTGGCCCGGACGGTGGACCGCCTGGTGGTGGTCAACGACGGACGCATCCCCTTCCACGGCGCCCCCAGTGAGGTGTTCCAGCACGGCCCGGAGCTGGAGGCCATGGGCCTGGGCGTGCCCCAGATGACCCGGGTATTCAACCGTCTCCGGGCCATGGGTGTGGACATTGGACCATCGGTGTACACGATCGAACAGGCCAAGGCGGCTGTCCTGGCCAAGCTGAAGGGGGTGGGCTGAATGGCGCTGAAGGACATCACCCTGGGGCAGTATTTCCCCGGGAACTCCCTGCTCCACCGGCTGGACCCCCGGACCAAGATCCTGGCTGTGGTGCTGTACATCGTGGCCCTGTTCCTGGCCAAGCACTTCTTCACCTACGCCATCATGTTCTGTGTGCTGGCCCTGTCCATCTCCCTCTCCCATGTCCCGCTGAAGTCTCTCTTCCGGGGCATGAAGCCGGTGGTATTCATCCTGATCTTCACCGCGGTGCTAAACCTGTTCTACACCCCGGGCGAGCATGTTCTGTTCCATTTCTGGATCCTCACAGTCACCATGGAGGGCGTGGTCAACGCCTTCTTTATGGTCATTCGGATCCTGATGCTCATCGCGGGCACCTTTCTGCTGACCTATACCACCTCACCCATCCTGCTTACCGACGGGCTGGAGTCCCTGCTGGGGCCCCTGAAGAAGATCAAGGTCCCCGTCCATGAGCTGTCCATGATGATGTCCATTGCCCTGCGCTTCATCCCCACCCTCATCGAGGAGACGGACAAGATCATGTCCGCCCAGCGGGCCCGCGGGGCCGACTTTGAGAGTGGGAACCTGCTCCAGCGGGCAAAATCCCTCATCCCGTTGCTGGTCCCCCTGTTCATTTCCGCCTTCCGCCGGGCCGACGAGCTGGCCGTGGCTATGGAGTGCCGCTGCTACCACGGCGGCGAGGGCCGCACCCGCCTGCGCCAGCTGCGCTATGCCACCCGTGACTGGGCCGTGCTGGCCTTCTTCCTGGCGGTGGCTCTTCTGGTATGGGTGCTGGGCCGCTTCGGCCTCTAAGTCCGCCTCCACCCCCGTTTCTCCGTGAGAAAGGAGGTCCACAATGTTCCACCACAAGCTGCTCCGCCGCCTGCTGGCGCTGATTTGTGCCCTGGCGCTGTGCCTGGGGCTGTCCGGCCCTGTCTCCGCGGCGGGAGACGTCTACTTCTCCGTGGTCAACGACAGCATGATCACCCTTAGTGACAGCACCATGCCGGTCTGGTCCGGCGGCGTACTTTATGTCCCCCACTCCGTCTTTGACGGGACCAACTCCACCGGCATCGGCTTCGGCCTCAACTTCAGCTATAACCGGGACACCGGGATCGCCTCTCTTTTCACCACCCAGCAGATCCTGACCTTCGACCTCAACCGCGGCATCAGCTATGACTATATCTCCGGTACGCCGCTCAAAGGACGAGCTATCCTGCGCAACGGCCGTCCTTACCTGCCAGTCGGCCAGGTTTGCAGCTTTTTCGGCCTGTCCTACTCTGTCATCGCCATCCCGGAAGGGCACATCGTCCGGGTTAAAAACAGTGCTGTCAGTCTCTCTGACGCAGCCTTTGTGGATGCTGCCAGCAACCTCATCAGCCGCTACCTCCGGGAGTACAGCCAGTCCCAACAGAGTCCGCCTACCCCCGGCATCCGCCCGCCCACCAGCTCCGGGACCGACGCACCGCTTCAGGAGGAGCCCGAGGACACCGGTAATACGCTGGTCTATCTTGGCTTCCGCTGTGACGACACCCAGGGATTGGCCCAGGTGCTGGACGCTCTGGACGCAAACAACAAAACAGGCGTGTTTTTCTTCCCTGCTGATGGGCTGGAGCGGGAGGATGACCTGCTCTACCGCATCTTAGGCAGCGGCCACAGTGTGGGGCTGCTGGCCGAGGGAGAGACCGCCGCCGCCACCCGCCGGCTTCTGGAGAAAGGCAGCCGGACCTTGGAGCGGATCGGCTATGTCCGCACCACCCTTGCCCTGGTACCAGACGGCCAGCGAAGCGCCCTTCAGGAGGAGGGCTGGGTCTGCTGGAACGAGACGGTAAACGCCGTCCCCGCAGGCAGCCAGACCTCAGCCTCCACCCACGCCAATGCGGTGATCCGCAAGATCGGCAGCCAGCGGAACAGCGCCTATTTGACTTTGGACGCCGGCACAGACTCGGCCCGGGTCCTGCCCATCCTGCTCCAGCGGCTGGGCTCCCGGTCCTACCCCATCAGCGTCCCACTAGAGACCAGACTATGAGACAGATCGACCTGACCCATCCCAACCGCGTCCCGGGCTCCGAAGCCCGTGTCGCCCGCCTGACCCGCCACCTCCGGGCCCGGCTGCTGGACTTCGGCCCCGGCGGGCCGGAGGTCCTCTCCGCCGATGAGGCCGCCGGGGCAGTCCGTGCCCGTTTCCCTGGGCACGATGCCGCCAAAATACTGGACCGGCTGGCCGCCTCAGCGGGTGTCCGCGCCCGCCTGGACGGGGACTGCGCCCTGTTCCTTCTGTCCCCGGACACTCGTTTCGAGGACCTGGACTATCTGTGGGGCAGTCTGTTTGACCTCCTCGCCTAAAGATACCAAGCACGCCCTCTGTCTCCGAATCCCGGGGACAGAGGGCGTGCTTTTTTCATCCCGTCCCAACAGGGACTGGGATCGTTTGATTGAAAAGTCTGACAGGAAAGTCTTATCTTCGAGGTATATGCCCCCGGAAACGGCAGATTTGAGCTGAACCGCCCCGCCGGCGGACGGTGGAGCTTCTCTCTGGCGGATTTTTGATCCGCTGTGAGGGTGCTTTCAGCCTGTCCCTCTTTTATAACACCACCACGGTGATCCCATTGTTGTGCCGCTCCAGATCCGGGTCCTTCCGCAGATCGGGGCACCGCTGAAAGGCCGCCAGAGTCCGGGGTTCAAAGATGGTGAACTCCTCCCCCGGGATCACATCCCGCAGTTCCCCCCGCTCCTTCATCCGAGCCAGGCAGGCCCGGGCCTCCACCCGGATGCGCCCTCCCTTGCCGGAGGAGCCGTAACCGTGAATCAGCTTCACGGCGGCACAGCCCAGGCTGCGGCCCCGCCGCAGCTCAAAGCTCAGCTGCTGAAGGGCGGCCCGCATGGTGGGCATCCCCCGCTCCAGATCCACCTCCCGCAGCCTATTCGTCGTCACGGCTCCAGCCCTCCGTCTCGATCACATCTCCGCGGCGCTCCGCCTCCCGGAAAGCCCGGCTCAGCCGGTGGATCAGCACCAGATCGCTGATTCCGTCATACACCAGGGACAGACCGATGAGGATCGTGAGAGCCTCCATGGTGCCAAAAGGATTGAACAGCACCACACCCCCCAGCACCAGGGTCAGGGCGGCCAGAGCCAGATCGATCCACCACCGGGGCCAGCCCTCCCGCATGAGGCTCAGCGCGCTCTGAAGGTCGATCACACCATGAAACAGCAAGACCGCCGCAAAGCTGAACTGGATCAGGACGATCACGGACGCCGGTCTGCTCAGCAGCCACAGCCCCAGCGCCGCCAGCAGAAGCCCCGGGATCAGAAACCACACAGGGAACCCGTCCCGCCGCTTGGCGAACCAACCCAGAATATAGATCAGCCCCGTCACCATCAGGGCGGTCCCCAGCAGACCGCACAAAAACCGGATGGACCGGTTGGGCACCAGCACCAGCATCAGCCCCAGCAGGATGGTGACTGCCGCGGCGACGATGCTGCTTCTCCGCTGCTCCCGCAAAATACTCTTCATGGTCTCCTCCTATCTCCGGCTTTTGCCGGATCTTCCATCTGTCTTTTCTTTGATTGTACCATTCTTCCCCCATCCAGGCAATCAAAACCGCTTCATTTTATGAAAATACCCTCCCACAGCTCTGTCTCCGTGGGAGGGTATCCGGTTTGTGATGGATCACATCAACTCTTCGTTTACGATCGCCGCCTTGATCAGGTTGGTGGAACCGCTCTTGCCCAGCGGGACCCCGGCGGTAATGACCACCGTGTCCCCATTCTGTACCAGCCGCTCCTTCAGCGCCACCTCTGCGGAGAGGGAGAAGATCCGGTCGGTGGAGGTGACCTCTCCGGTGAGGAAGGGGATGACGCCCCAGCAGATGGCCAGCTGGCGGCGCACCTTTTCGTGCATGGTCAGGGCGGCCACCGGGCAGGCGGGGCGGAAGCGGCAGATCATCCGGGCAGTCCGGCCGGAGTTGGTGGCCGCCAGAATGGCCTTGGCCTCCAGATCCTTGGCTGTCAGGCAGCAGGTGTGGGTGATGGCGTCGTTGATGTTGGAGGCGGGGATCACGCGGCGCTTTTCAAACTGCCTCCAGTAGTGGATGGACTGCTCCGCCTCCTCCACGATGTTCACCATGGCGGTCAGGGCCTCCAGAGGGTACTTGCCGCCGGCGGTCTCGCCGGAGAGCATGACGCAGCTGGTGCCGTCGAACACTGCGTTGGCTACGTCGGACACCTCCGCCCGGGTGGGCCGGGGATTGCGCATCATGGAATCCAGCATCTGGGTGGCGGTGATCACAGGCTTGCCGGCCTGAAGCCCCTTGCGGATGATCTGCTTCTGGAGGATAGGCACCTTGGCGGCGGGGATCTCCACCCCCAGGTCGCCCCGTGCCACCATGATGCCGTCGGCTGCCTCCAGGATCTCGTCAATATTGTCCACGCCCTCCTGATTCTCGATCTTGGCGATGATGCGGATCTCCTGGCCGCCGAAGCGGTCCAGCACCTCCCGCACCGCCTGGACATCAGCCGCCCGGCGGACAAAGGAGGCGGCAATGAAGTCAAAATCGTTCTCCACACCAAACTGGATGTCGCTCACATCCTTCTCTGTCAGGGCAGGCAGATGGATATGTACGCCGGGGATATTGATGCTCTTGTTGGCAGAGAGGGTCCCGCCGTTCTCCACGGTGCAGCGGATGTCCTGGCCGTCGATCTCCTCTACCTTCAGCGCCACCAGGCCGTCATCAATGAGGATCTCCTGTCCCACAGACACCTCTTTGTGGAGTTCCGGATAGGTGACAGAGACCAGGTTCCCGTTCCCCTGCACCTCACGGGTAGTCAGGGTGAAGGCGTCCCCCGCCTCCAGAGAGATGGACTTGGTCTCAAAGCTCCGGATGCGGATCTCCGGGCCCTTGGTATCCAGGATGGACGCCACCGGGCGGCCCATGGAATCCCGCACCGACTTGAGCAGGTTCAGGCGGTTCAGATGCTCCTCATGGCTGCCATGGGAAAAGTTGAAACGGGCCGCGTTCATGCCGGTGCGGATCAGGGCGCGGATCATATCCTCGTTGTCCACGGCGGGGCCCAGGGTGCAGATAATTTTCGTTTTTCTTAACATCATATTTCATTCCTCCTACGGGAAAGCTCTTTGATTCTTTCTTCTTTCACACTTTAATCATACTCGTACAGGCCCCATTTTGCTAGATGGGAAAGTGATGAAAAATACCGGGCGGGAAGGCGGGTTTTCTGGACAAAGCGGCCCTCCGGAGCAGATTTGAGCCAGCCGCCCGCTCCCTGGCAGGCGGCTGGCTCAAAAGCGCTGCTGCACCCTGATCCGGCGCAGGTTACTTTCCGGTCAGATCCCGGCCGGCCTCCTTCAGGCCCCGCCCAGCGTCCTCCGCCGCATCCTTGGCGCCCTGGCCCGCCCGTTTCGCGGCCCGTCCGGTCTGGTCCACAGCCTCTTCCGTTCCGTTCATCAAATGGTCCCAGCCGTCCCGCAGGTCTCGGCCCAGCTTTTCCCACTCACTCTCATGCTCTGGCCGGACGCGGTCCACCGCGCCGTCTGTTCCGGCGTAGTAGCTCCCATCCTCCAGCATGGTCCGGCCGTTCCGGACCATGTCCTGCTCCGCCTGGCTGCTCCGCAGCCGGCCTGTCTCCGTCCCCCGGTCCGCCTCACTGCGGACCCCACAGGACGTCAGTGTCAGGGTCAGGACTGCCGCCAGGCCCAGCACAGCTGTTCTCCCTTGCATCGCGTTCTCCTCCCACTCTCTATATTCTCTGTGCGGACGTCCCATCCGCCGCTTAGTATGGAGCGTCTCTCCAACCGTCATACGGAGAAAGAGCGGCCAAGTCTGCCAGTTTCTGCCCCCGCACAGAAGATTCCAGGGAGTTTCCAGCGCTTGCAAATGGTATGAAAAGCAGGTACAATGTTCATAGCTTGATAAACCGCTCCGCCGCCGGTACAGCAGAACAGGCAGTTTTTTCATCTGCATGACGGTCGATGCGGTTTGAAATCAATCGAAAGGCAGAACCATCTATGACTGAACGCAGCGAAAAACGGATCCTGCTCATCTCGTTTCTCTCCGGCCTGGCCTTCGCCATCGCCGAATTTATTTTTTCCATATACAGCCGTTCCCATTCCGCCCTCACCGACGCGGTGTACGATATGTCGGAGCTGGTTTTCATTGCGCTGCTGCTCTTTCTGACGCCGCTGTTTCACAAGCCCATGTCGGAAAAGCACCCGTACGGCTATTTTCAGGTGGAGTCCATCTTTGTCATCATCAAGGGCGTGATGATGCTGTCTGTCACCATGGGGATCTCCGCCGATGTGATCGGCTCCGCCCTGGCCGGCGGAAACCCGGTGAACAACCTCCAGGTCGCCCTTTTTCAGCTCTCTCTTGGGGCTGTGAGCATTGTGATCTTCATTGTGATGAAGCGGTTCAGCAAAAACGCGCTCTCCCCCACCATTACCACAGAGCTTCTGGGCTGGAAGCTGGACATCCTTTACAGCCTGGGGATGTCCCTCGCGTTCCTTCTGTCCCTCACGCTGGAGCGCACCCCACTGGCCGTTCTCTCCCCCTATTTTGACCCTGTTGTCGCCGTTCTGGTCATGGCATTTATGCTGCCGGAGAGCGTCAAGGTCCTCTGGAGCGCCATCCGGGACATTTTCCTCTTCTCCCCCGACGAGGCACTGATGGACGAGATCAAGGCCCTGTGTGAGCCGATTTTAGCAGAGCACCGGTTTCTCCCCGTTTTTTTCGACATTACCCGGACGGGCCGCCACCTCTGGATCGCCGTCTATTTTCAGATCGAGGGCGGCAGTTTGGGCGTGAGCGACCTCTCCCGCGCATCGGCGGCCATCAATGATGCGGCCCAGGAGCGGTATCAGGACTGCACCTGCGAGCTGATCCTGGCACCCGAAGTTTCTCCTTACCTGGACTGCTGAAGTGCTGAGACATAAAAACTCCCCCGGCACAGCTGTGCCGGGGGAGCATTTTCTTATGCTTGGAGGCCGTATGGGATCACTCCGCGTCCTCGTCGGCGTCCACCGTGTCATCGCTCAGGTCCAGGGCAAAGCGGGTCTCACAGTTGGGGCACTGTACCTCGCCGGCCGCCAGGGCCTCATCGTCGATGAGAATGGGCTCCTCACAGTTGGGACATTCCACCTCGAAGTAGTCCCCGTCATCCTCGTCCTCGTCGAACACCACGGACTCCACATCTGCCAGGTCATCGGAGAGAACGTCGATCTCCTCGCCCAGAGCCAGAGCGTTCTCCTCCAGATCCTCGATGGACAGACCGATCTCCTCCAGGATCCCGATCATGACGGAGATGAGTTTGCCCTCCTTGGACTTGTCCACGTCCAGATTCAGGCCCTCTGCCAGGCCCTTCAAATAGGCGACTTTCTCGGAAATGGTCATAACTTGCTCCTTTCTGAGGCGAAGCCTCTCTAACAAACAGCGTTTCTCCCCGCTTTCCTGCAAGAAAGCGGGACAAAGAACTTTACGCGAAACTTTGTTTCGCTTCGACAGCTTCGGATGCCATAGAGCAGAGACCAGCCAGGCTGTATCCCGCCGGTCCCCGCCCTCCCGAAGGAAACGGGATTCAAGCGGAGATCAGCCCTTGCAGCGCTCCAGGTACTCTCCGGTACGGGTGTCGATCTTGATCTTGTCGCCGGGATTGATGAACAGGGGGACCTTGATCTCGGCCCCGGTCTCCACGATGGCGGGCTTGGTCACATTGGTAGCGGTATCACCCTTGAAGCCGGGATCGGTCTCAGTGACCTCCAGATCCACAAAGTTGGGGGGCTCCACGCCGAACACGCTGCCCTTGTAGGACATGACCTTGCAGCTCATGTTCTCCTTCACAAAGCGGAAAGGGTCACCCAGCAGATCCTTACTGATGGGGAGCATATCGAAGGTTTCCATATCCATGAAGTAGTACAGATCGCCGTCGTTATAGCTGTACTCCATGTCCTTGCGCTCCACGAAGGCCTGCTCGAACTTGGCAGTGGGGTTGAAGGAGGTCTCCGTCACACCGCCGGTGATGATGTTCTTCATCTTGGTGCGGACGAAGGCGGCGCCCTTGCCGGGCTTGACGTGCTGGAACTCGACGACCTGCATGACCTTACCATCCATCTCAAAGGTCACGCCGTTGCGGAAATCACTGGCGGAAATCATTGCCATAGGAATCATCCTCCATTGTTTTTAATGAACTGATTTATTTTACCCTTTTTTCCCCCGTTTGACAAGGGGGTTTCGGAAAATATACGGGAAATCAGAGCACGATCAGATTTTTCGGCGCCTGGGTGATGTCCTCACAGCCCCCCTCGCGCAGGACCAGAACGTCCTCGATCCGCACTCCGAAATGTCCGGGCAGATAGATCCCCGGCTCGGCGGAGATCACCGCCCCGGCGGGAAACACCGTCTGCTCGCTGGGAGAGGCATTGGGGGACTCGTGGATCTCCAGGCCCAGGGAGTGGCCGAAGCTGTGGGAGAAGAAGGACCCATAGCCCGCCTGCTGGATCGCCTGCCGGGCGGCCCGGTCCACCTCGCTGCCCGTGACGCCGGCCCGGGCGGCGGCGATCCCCGCCCGCTGGGCCTCCAGCACCGTGTGGTAGACCCGCTCCATCTCATCAGTAGGCTGGCCCACCGCCACCGTCCTGGTCATATCAGAGCAGTAGCCCTCATAGACACAGCCGAAGTCCATGGTCACAAACATCCCAGGCTGGATCACCGTCTCCCCCGGCACCGCGTGGGGCATGGAGCCGTTGGCGCCCGCGGCTACGATGGGGTCAAAGGACACCCTCCGCCCGCCCCGGCGCAGCAGCTCATACACCAGCCGGGCGGCGACCTCCTGCTCCGTCAGCCCAGGGCGGATGAAGTTCAGGATCTCCCGAAACGCCTCGTCGGTGATGCGCTGGGCCTGGCGCATCCGGGCCAGCTCCTCCTCGTCCTTGGCGGCCCGCAGCCCGTCCAGCAGGCCCTGAGCCGCCACCAGCTCACAGGGGAGGCTGTCTTTCCAGCGTCCCAGCTCATCCGCACTCACCCGGCCGCTCTCAAAGCCCACCCGCTTCAGCCCCCGGCGCCGGATCTCCTCCCGCGCCAGGGCCAGATGGCTCTGCCCCCGCTCTGTCAGCACGATTTCTGCCCCTGTCACCTGCTGCCGGGCCGCCTCGATGTACCGGCCGTCAGTGGAGTAGCGGGCCCCGTCCCGGCTCACCAGGACCCAGCCCTCCCCCTCAAAGCCCACAGCGTAGCGCTCGCCGGGGGCGCTGGTGACCAGCATGGCGTCCAGGCCGTGCTCCGGCAGCTGTGCGGTGATTTTTGCAATATGATCCATCGTGATCCTCTCCTCTCTAAAACCACAGGCTCGGCCGCTCCTGAAACTTGGGGTCCGGTCCGTCTGCATAGGGATCATACCTGTCCCGCTGGCAACCAAATTCCTGAAGCCGGCGGATCCTCCCGTCTCCGCTCCAGTGGATCAGGGAGAGCCCGTCAAATTCCTCCATCCTGCCATCCACCGTATTTTTGAAGTACCACTCCGCCACAGAGCGGTCCCCGTCGTGCAGGATGCTCCGAAGTTCCCAGACCAGGACCCGCCCGCGGGTGTTCCACTCCTGGAACCAGTGCCGGACCTGGGACACACCGCGGTACTCCGGCCCCCAGCTCTCGATATACTGCACATCTGGAGTAAACAGTGCCGTCAGATCTCCCGCCTTGCCCTCCAGCCACATGGAAAACCAACTGCGGATCGCCCGCTCCTGCCAGACTCTGTCCATCTCTGCACTCCCCATCTCCAATTCCTAACTCCTAATTCCTAACTCCTAGCTCTTAATTCCTAACTCCTAATTCCTAATTCCCACAAAACGCCTGGTAGATCCGTTTCATCTCCAGTGCATCCTCCGCCTGCGTCCCCGCGCTTTTTCCCATTCGATGGGCCATCGAATGGGGACCCGTTTTTTCACTGCTCGGCGGAAATCAATTCCGCCTCCGCCAAGATTTTTGCTCCGCAAAAATGCTTGTTCGGCGCAGACGCGCCGCCCCATCTTGAGATGGGGCCCCTGCGAAAGCGCCTCTATTCTTGGGCGGCCAGCGCCTCCTGATAGATCTTCTTCATCTCCAGTGCATCCTCCGCCTGCGTCCCGGCGCTTTCGCAGATGAAAGTAGGGCTCCAGCCCCGTCGGGCGATCTCCGCCGCCAGAGGAGCCCAGTCCGGACCGAAGCCCCCGTCGTCGGCGAAGGTGCGGTGGCACTTTTCGCCCCCCTTGGGGGTGAATTCGATGTGGGAGAAGTGGCTGTGGAAACGGCTGGCCCGCTCCGTCCCCAGCACCTCCTCCACCCGGTCCAGCATCCGAACAAACGCCTTCTGCCCGTCGTCCGCCCCCAAAGAGCGGGCGTACAGGTGGCCGAAGTCGATACAGGGGATCAGGCGCTCATCCAGGGTGCACAGCTCCAGCACTTCGTCCAGATCCCCCAGCTGGTTGATCTTTCCCATGGTCTCCGGGCACAGGGCGATGTGCCCGAAGCCTGCTCCGTCACAGGCGGCGATGACCTCCCGCAGGGACGCTCTGGCGGTCTCCAGGGCCTCCTGCCGGCTGCGCTTCATCAGCGCCCCGGAGTGGATCACCACCCGCTCCGCTCCCATCCAGGAGGCCGCCAGACAGGCCCCCGTGATATAGCCGACGGTCTTTTTCAGGGCCTCCGGGTCCGGGTTGGCCAGGTTGATAAAGTAAGGTGCGTGGAGAGACAGGGAGATCCCCGCCTCCACGGCGTTCTCTCCCACCTTCCGCGCGGTGTCCTCCCCCACATGGACCCCCTTTCCGCACTGGTATTCATAGCAGTCCAGCCCCCGCCCCGCAATCCAGCCGGGCGCGGCCAGGGAGGATCGGTGGACCCTGGAAAAGCTGTCGCTGTTGCCCGCCGGGCCGAACCGCGCGCTCACAGGAAGGGCCTCCTTTTTCCCAGCAGGCGGAAGGGAGTCTCCGCCGCATAGCGCAGATAGCGCCCCGGGTTCCCCGCCAGCCGGATAGGCTCCACCAGCATGGGGACCACCCCGGCGTTGTTGGCCCCCAGGGTGTCGGTGAAGATCTGGTCGCCCACCATGACGGTCTCCTCCGGCCTGCGCCCCATGCGCTCCATGGCCCGGAGATAGCCCGCCCGCCTGGGCTTGCCGGAGTGCCCCTGATAGGGGATGCCCAGCCGCTGGGCGAAGCCCTGGGCCCGGCCGGGCCTGCGGCTGTTGGACAGCAGAAACAGCTGGATTCCCTGGGCCTCCAGTGCCTGCTTCCAGGCCACGATCTCCTCCGGCGGCTCGGTCACGCCATAGGGGACCAGGGTGTTGTCCAGGTCGGCCAGCACTAGGGTGATCCCCCTGGCCCGCAGGGCCTTTGGATCCAGGGCGGTGACAGAGGGGTAGACCCCTCTTGGAATTGGTGAAACGGGCACGGATGTGTCCTCCTTTTGTTCTAACCGGTCTGTCCCGGCCATACAGTGGAACAGACGTCGCCTGGTGCGGGCAAGGGCCGCCCGGCTCTCTGCCCCAGTATATCACGTCAGAAAAATTTGGACAAGGGGGACCCTGTCATGTCATTGGAATCCATCATCGTGACCATCACGCCCGACCGCCTGCGGGAGATCCAGCGCCTGCCCGTGATCCCCGCCCACGCGGTCTACCGCATGGGGCGCGGGCCTCACCTGTTCCGGGCCAATGGGAGCTCCGCCCCACGGGGCGGGATGATGCTGCTGGACTGCCGCACCTTCGATGGACTGGGGGCCGCGCCTCCCTTCTGTCAGGAGGTCATCCAGGAGTGCTCCGCCCGGGGCTTTACCGGGGTGGTCTGCGACTTTGAGGCAGGCAGGCTCCCGCCCCTGGAGCAGGTGGTGCGGGAGCTGGGCGGCCAGTGCCGCCGCCGGAACTGGACCCTTATCGTGCCCGAGCAGTACGGCCACTGCTCCGAGCACGCCCTGGTGATGATCTCCTCCGCCCTGTCCGGCGGCTCCCTCCGGCAGCGCCTGCAAGAGGCCCAGGAGCGCTTCGGCCGGGACCGGGTGGCCCTGGCCCTCCAACGGGTGGCGGAGGACTTTTTTCTTCCCTCCCCCTCCGGAAGCGGCACCCCGCTCTCCCAGGACGAGCTGCACCGCCGCATCCATCAGCTCTCTCCCTCCATCTTCTTCTCCCAGGAGCTGTGCGCCCGGTACTTCACCTACATGAGCCGGGAGTCCGGGGCCCACTTCGTCCTCTTTGATGACGGGGCCACCCTGCGCCGCAAGCTGGAGGCCGCTCAGAGCCTGGACATCCGCACTGTGCTGGCCCCCTGGCCGGAGATCGCCGACGTCACCGTGGCCCTGGGCCTGTACCCCGCAGAGCGGACCCGCACCGGACAAGTTCTCCGTTGACGAAAGCCCCCTTCCCCGCTACAATAGGAGTATCACGCAAGAAGGAGGAATGTTCGATGGTCCGTCATATCGTCTCTTGGAATTTCAAGCCTGAGCTCACCGAGGAGCAGCGCCAGGCCGTCCGGGAGGAGATCGTCCCCCGCATCAACGCGCTGAAGGATCTGGTCCCCTGCGCCCTGGAGGTGAAGGCCAGCTGCCCGCCTCTGAGCAGCAGCAACTGCGACCTGGTCCTCTACTCCGAGGTCGCCCAGGCCGATGACCTGCCGCTCTATCAGAACCACCCGGAGCACCAGGCTGTGCTGCCCCTGATCCGGGAGTATTTCTGTGACCGCCGCTGCTGCGACATCCAGGACTGAGCCGCCGCGTCCAGCCAGCACCCGCGCCCCGGAGCCTGCTCCGGGGCGCTTTTCCCGTTTCGCTCCCGTCGTGCCGCCTTCTCGGAAGTCAGGAGTTGTTTTTTCCCAAAACTGTGGTATGATAAAGCATACCGAATCCGGTCCGCCTCCGCGGGCCAGCAAAGGACGTGACTCCATGCTGCAAGGTACAAAACGCGACTCCTGGGGCTCCAAATGGGGCTTCATTCTGGCCTGTATCGGCTCGGCGGTAGGAATGGGCAATATCTGGCTGTTCCCCGCCCGGGTATCCGCCTATGGCGGGGCCACCTTTCTGATCCCCTATCTGATCTTCGTGGTCATCATCGGCTCCACCGGCGTCATTGGAGAGATGTCCTTCGGCCGCGCCACCCGCTCCGGTCCGGTCCACGCCTTCGGCGAGGCCACCCGGATGCGCTTTGGCAGCGACAGGCCGGGCAAGCTGCTGGGACTGATCCCGGTGCTGGGCTCCCTGGCTCTGGCCATCGGCTACTCTGTGGTCACCGGCTGGATCTTTAAGTACACCTTCCAGTCCTTCACCGGCAGCCTGTCCCAGATGCAGGGCGTGGCCGCCTTTGACGCCAACTTCGGCGCCACTGCCGGAGGCAATATCTTTTGGCAGCTGGTAGGGATGGCGGTGACGGTGGTCATCATGGCCTTCGGCATCGGCAGGGGCATCGAAAAGGCAAATAAGGTGATGACCCCCCTGTTCTATCTGCTGTTCATCGGGCTGGCCGTCTATCTGGCCACCCTCCCCGGGGCCGCTGAGGGCTACCGGTACATTTTCGTCCTCAAGCCCGAGGGCCTGCTGGACCCTATGGTATGGGTCTTTGCCCTGGGGCAGGCGTTTTTCTCCCTGTCCATCGCGGGCAACGGGACGCTGATCTATGGCTCCTACCTGGGCCGGGACTCCGACGTACCGGCTGACGCCAAGATGGTCGCCCTGTTTGACACCCTGGCCGCCATGCTGGCCTCCTTGGTCATCATCCCCGCCATGGCGGTGGCCGGGGAGCAGCTGAACAACAGCGGCCCGGGCCTGATGTTCATTTTCCTGCCCAATGTGATCAGCCGCCTGCCTGGCGGGCCCATCCTGCTGGTGGTGTTCTTCCTGGCGGTGCTCTTCGCCGCACTGACCTCTCTGGTCAACCTGTTCGAGGCACCCACCGCCACCCTTCAGGAGCTGTTCCACCTGAAGCGTCCCGCGGCTGTGGCCATCATCGGCGCGGTCGGTGTGGGCGTTGGGCTGGCCATCGCTCCCATCGTGTCCGACTGGATGGACGTGTGCTCCATCTACATCTGCCCCATCGGCGCCCTGCTGGCCGGGGTAATGTTCTTCTGGGTGTGTGGAAAGGACTATGTGCTGGAGCAGGTCAATCTGTCCCGAAGCAAGCCCCTGGGCCGCTGGTTTTACCCCATGGCCAAATATCTGTTCTGCGGCGTCACCCTGCTGGTACTGATCTTGGGCGCCATCAAGGGCGGCATTGGCTGAATCTGATCCATATACGACCTGCGGGCCGCCCAAACTGGGCGGCCCGCAGACGTTTCATGAAGAGGGTTCCTGGCTGCCCCGCTCCTTCCCAAACAGTTCCATCCCCCCGATGATGATTAAAAATCCACCGAAGCACCGGCGCAGCAGCTCCACCTCCACCACCGTGGCCACCCAGGCGGTCACACCCGCCGTCAGCAGACCGGCCAGAATGGCAGGCAGCAGGACGGGCCGAACCACAGAGCCGTTCCTCCAGTGGGCTGGCAGAGCCATGGCGGCGGAGGGAAGAAAATACAGCAGGTTGATCCCCTGGGCCAGGCGCTGATCCAGGCCGGCGAAGGCGGTCATATACACCAGAAGCAGCGTTCCGCCTCCCACTCCAAAGCCGGACAGCACCCCGGCCGCCCCGCCCGCCAGCAGGGGGAGCAGCCACTCCCTCACAGCAGACACCTCGCTCCCCCATACAGCAGCAGAAGCCCGAAAGCCCTCCGGAGCCACACCACCCGCACCCCTCGGAACCACCTGCCCCCCAGCCAGCCGCCCACCGTTCCGCCGATCAGGTAGGGCAGGGCCGCCATCAGGTCCAGGCCGCCCCGAACCAGATAAACTGCCGCAGACAGGACGCACAGGGGCAGTATGACCGCCAGAGAGGTAGAAAATGCCTGCCGCTGCTCCAGCCCGCAGAAGCGGGTGAGCAGGGAGACCAGCACCGATTCGCCGCCTCCGCCGAACAGTCCGTTTGCCGCTCCGGCCGCCGCCCCGGAGACAGCGAAACGCCAGGTAGTCTTTTTCATGCCAGACACACTCCTTTTCCACAGTGTTCCTGCCCTGGGCCCTGTTTATGCGCACTCTCCCGCCGTTCAAAGCGGCAAAAAAGAAAATGACAGGATCCCGCAAAAAAAGCTTGACACCCGCTCTCGGATATGGTAATATGATGCCTGCACTGAGCAATACAACTGCTCAACCTCCCCATTCGCGCGAGTGGTGGAATTGGTAGACTCGCTGGCTTCAGGTGCCAGTGCTCGCAAGGGCGTGCGGGTTCGACTCCCGCCTCGCGCACCAGCTCGTCGCAAGCGGCATATCGTTTGCGACGAGTTTTTTATGCTTCGCATCAAAAACTCATCGCGCACCCATTCCGCTGCTCTTCGCTTCCGAATCGGATTCGCTTGCGCTGGATTCCGATTCGGGGCCGCCGCTCTGCGGCGTTTTTGTTTTATTTCGAGAAAATATCGATCTTAACCGCCCTTTGCAAAAAAGAAAGACATGACCACAGGTCATGTCTTTCTTTTTTGGTTTCGGCCGCCGGAGGCGGCCTCCAGTCTTCGGTATTTGGATGCTCGGGGTAAATAAATTGCCTCTGCGCAAGGTTTTACTTGCGGCAAAACACTTGTGCGGCGCATAAGCGCCGCCGCCCGGAAGGCCAATGGAATATCTCGAACTTAGAATATCAAGCGCAAAAACACCAGAGCGGCAGCATCCCCTCGACCAGGGTGCTGCCGCTTTCCGACTGACCCGCTGCTTTCCACTCCGCTTGGATCTCTGATGCAAAAGCCGTGTTCCATCATGCGTCAGACTGGCTTCTGGACATATAGGTTTGGACACGCCGAACATGAGGGGCAAACCGCTCCTCAGTTCTCATCCTTCCTCGAGGCTCCCTTTTCCCGCCTTGTCCTCGTTCTCCTGTCCGCCGTCTGCCCGGTCCGTTCTCAGGATAGATTCCAGCCAACCGATACACTCGGCAGCACACTGTTTCAGCTCCGGCTGTGTGGCCCCCCGGCGGAGCACTCCGGACATGGCCTCAATGCACTGAAGCAGACAGGCGGAAGCAGCCTGTGTACAGTCCGGCTCCCGGTCCTTCTCCCGGAGAAGACCGGACAGCGGCACCTGATAGCTCTCCGCCAGAAGCATCACCGTACGCAGGGTGGGATTTCCCTCGCCCCGCTCGTATGCGGAGAGGCTGCTGGTGGAGACCCCGGAGCGCGCCTCTGCCTCCTCCAGCGTCATCCTGCGCTGTTCCCGAAGCCACCGTAGCTGCACGCCAAAATCATGCAGGAGAGCTTCCTCCCGCTTGTCATCCCGACGTTCCACCCTCCACCTCGCTTTGCACTTTCCCATGTCTGTCCGGCATGGCTAAGCATCCGTTTCAACAACAGGATACTGAATTCTGGTTCCCCTGTCAACTCGTGAAAGCTTAAAACACACCGTTCTCCTCCTGCTCACTCCAATTCGCCACAAAAATAATTTTTTTCTTGACGTACTGCACTGTTTGTGGTACATTAGTAGGTACCTGTGAAAAGGGGCTTTTTGTCGTGCGCATTTTTACGGTGTAATGCCGCCCGACCCCCTTCTCCGGACTCCGGAACACAGGGAGGCAATCGCCGGATCCCACCGTAACGTCTCGGCGCAGTTCCATCTGCGCCTGTACGTCGCTGGATTCGGCATCAGTCCGCATCCGGCGTTTTTCGTCTATGCGGGATTTAAAGTGGAGGGCTTCCTCCACAAAACACTAAGGAGGTGCCGAACCTATGGCAAGCAAAGCCGGCGCGCGCATCAAGATCACCCTGCGGTGCTCTGAGTGCAAGCAGAGAAACTACAACACCATGAAGAACAAGAAGAATACCCCTGACCGTCTGGAGCTCAACAAGTACTGCCCCTTCTGCAGAAAGCACACCGTCCACAATGAGACGAAGTAATTCCTCTGGGATGGCTGAAAGGAAAGAAGGGTAACAAAGATGGCTGAGAACGAAAAGGTGGAGCAGAGCGTTCCCTCCGCTCCCAAGGCCGATAAGGCCAAGAAGGACAAGAAGTCCGACAAAAAGTCCAAGCCCGGCGTCTTTGCCCGCATCGGCCGTTGGTTCCGGGAACTGAAGATCGAGTTGAAGAAGGTCGTGTGGCCCACCGGCAAGCAGACCGTCAACAACACCCTGATCGTCATCGCCTGTGTTATCGTTGTGGGCATTTTCATCTGGCTGTTTGATGCGGTGGCCGGCGGCCTGATCCAGGCCCTGTTCCACCTCGTGAATGGGTGAGCGGCATGGCTGACAATGTGAATTGGTATGTGGTCCATACCTACTCCGGGTATGAGAACACGGTCAAGGCCACCATTGAAAAGTATGTCGAGAACCGCCACCTGCAGGATGTGATCCATGAGATCAGCATCCCGCTGGAAACTGTCACCGAGATCACAGACAACGGTCCCAAGGAAGTGGAGCGCAAGGTGTTCCCCGGCTATGTGCTGGTCAAGATGGTCATGAATGACGAGACCTGGCATGTGGTGCGGAACATCCGCGGCGTCACCGGCTTCCTAGGCGAAGGCAACAAGCCCATCCCCCTGTCTGAAGATGACGTCGCCGCCCTCGGCGTAGAGAAGCGCGAGATCGTGGTGGGCTATCAGGTGGGAGACAGCGTCAAGATCACCGACGGCGCCCTGGAGTCCTTCCTGGGCACTGTGGAAGAGCTGGACCTGGAGCGCGGCAAGGTCCGCGTGATGGTCTCCATGTTCGGACGGGAGACCCCTGTGGAACTGGAGCTGGATCAGGTCGAGCCCATGGACCGGTAAGTCCCCGCCGCCAGCAACGGACATTTCTCTCTGCGGCATCGGGCCGCAGAACGTGGGAGGGACGGTTCAGTCCGTCCCGCCAAATGGGCGCGTAACGCCCAACACAACCACATTTTCATTATGGAGGTGCTCTTTCGTGGCACAGAAAGTAACTGGATACGTAAAACTGCAGATCCCCGCCGGTAAGGCGACTCCCGCCCCCCCTGTTGGCCCCGCTCTGGGTCAGCACGGCGTGAACATCGCCGCCTTCACCAAGGAGTTCAATGAGCGCACCAAGAACGACGTGGGCATGATCATCCCCGTCATCATCACTGTGTACGCCGACCGCTCCTTCACCTTCATCACCAAGACCCCTCCCGCCGCTGTTCTGATCAAGAAGGCCTGCAACATCGAGTCCGGCTCCGGTGTCCCCAACAAGACCAAGGTGGCCACCATCAGCAAGGAGGACGTGCGCAAGATCGCGGAGACCAAGATGCCCGATCTGAACGCCGCCAGCGTCGAGGCCGCTATGAGCATGATCGCCGGTACTGCCCGCTCCATGGGCATCGTCGTGGGCGAGTAAGGAGGGTGTAAACAATGTTTAGAGGCAAGAAATATCAGGAGAGCGCCAAGCAGATCGACAAGAACGCTCTGTACGATACCAACGAGGCCATGGAGCTGCTGGTCAAGACCGCTCCCGCCAAGTTCGACGAGACCGTTGAGCTCCATGTGAAGCTGGGCGTTGACTCCCGCCACGCTGACCAGCAGGTCCGCGGCGCCATCGTCCTCCCCCACGGCACCGGTAAGACCCAGCGCGTGCTGGTCTTTGCCAAGGCCGCCAAGGCCGACGAGGCCCGTGCCGCCGGTGCCGACTTCGTGGGTGACATGGACCTGGTGGAGAAGATCCAGAAGGAGAACTGGTTCGACTTCGACGTGGTCGTGGCTACCCCCGACATGATGGGCGTTGTGGGCCGTCTGGGTAAGGTCCTGGGCCCCAAGGGCCTGATGCCCTCCCCCAAGGCCGGCACCGTCACCATGGACGTGACCAAGGCCATCAACGAGATTAAGGCCGGTAAGGTGGAGTACCGTCTGGATAAGACCAACATCATCCACTGCCCCATCGGCAAGGTCTCCTTCGGTGCGGAGAAGCTGGCTGAGAACTTCAACGCCATCATGGGCGCGATCGTCAAGGCCAAGCCCGCCGCCGCCAAGGGCCAGTATATCAAGAGCTGCGTGGTGGCTTCCACCATGGGCCCCGGCGTTAAGGTCAATGGCGCCAAGCTGGTGTGATCTGATTCCAATACGCTCAAAATACATCCCCAGTCCAAACGGACTGGGGATTATTGTTTCGGAACATTTCCACAAACCCAAGTATTTTCTTCTACAATCGCCGGAGGTTCAAAAGAGCAGTCCCAGCCCGTAAGTTCCAACATATTTTGATTGACGAAGTTCTCCGTTTCTGCTATGGTAGATACAGAAAAGAAAGCGTCTGATATGGAAGGCTGACCGCACTGCGGAGCCTTCGTAACGCAGCCATTTAGGGAGGTAACGATATGAACGAACCCAATACCAAAGCGGCCCCGATCCCGCAAAGTGAGGTCACCCGGGTCAAGGCCCTGGGATTTCTCTGGGACAAGCGCACCCAGGATCGATTCAACGGCCGTGTCATCACCCGCAACGGAAAGATCACTGCGGAGGAGTGCCATATCATCGCGGAGGCAGCCAAGCGCTTCGGCAGCGGCGAGGTAGCCATGACCACCCGCCTGACCATGGAGATCCAAGGCGTTCCCTTTGAAAATATCGAGCCCCTTCGGACTTTTCTCCGGGAGCAGGCTGGTCTGGAGACCGGCGGCACCGGCGCCAAGGTCCGCCCAGTGGTCTCCTGTAAGGGTACCACCTGCCAGTACGGCCTGATCGATACCAACGCCCTGTCCCTTGCGATCCACGAACGCTTCTTCAAGGGCTACGCCGGAGTCAAGCTGCCCCACAAGTTCAAGATCGCGGTGGGCGGCTGCCCCAATAACTGTGTGAAGCCCGACCTGAACGACGTGGGCATTGTGGGACAGCGCATCCCCCGCGTCATCCCTGAACTGTGCAAGGGATGCAAGCTGTGTGAAAAATCCTGCCCCCTCCATGTTGCCAAGGTAGTGGATGGCAAGGCCGTCATCGACCCCTCTCAGTGCAACAACTGCGGCCGCTGTATCCCCAAGTGCCCCTTCCATGCCATCGAGGCCCAGGCCACCGGCTACCAAGTCTACATTGGCGGCCGCTGGGGCAAGCGCACCGCCATGGGCCGTCCCCTGAGCGCGATCTTCACCGATCAGGAGGAGCTCCTGACTCTGATCGAAAAATGTCTGCTGCTCTTCCGCGCCTACGGCCAGCCCAAGGAGCGCTTCGCCGACACCATCACCCGTTTGGGCTTCGACCAGGTCCAGGCCATGCTGCTGTCCGACGAGCTGCTCCAGCGTAAGGAGGAGATCCTGTCCCAGCCCGCCAGCTGATCCTCACAGGATTCGCATCGCTCCCAATGGCCGCCCGCCCGGGCGGCCATTCTTGATCTATGGGGCGCGCTACACCCCATAGAAACTTTAGAAAGGCGGTCTGCTGTCTCATGTCAGATCTGTTCGATTACCTCGCCTGGAGGGGGGATATCCCCCTGTCCCAGGTCCCCTTCGGCCCTGTGGACGGCCTGATTCTCTCCACCCTGTCCTATGTCCGGTTTCAGGAGCTGGTCCCGGACTCCCCCAGCCTGTCCGTCCCCCTTCAGCAGGCGGCGGAGGCCTTCCTCGCCCTGCCGGAGCAGGAGGCAGAGGACCGGGTGCGGTGCAGGCATGATCTTCCCCTGCTGAAGGCTCTCCTCTCCGCTCCCCGCTTCGCCTCCCTGCCCCTCACGTTCTATCAGGACTGCCTGGACCCGGAGCGGGAAATGCAGTTTTCCGCCCTCACCGTGCTGCTGGACACCGGAGAGGCCCTGCTGGTCTTTCGCGGAACAGACAACACTCTGGTGGGCTGGAAGGAGGACTTTAATCTGAGCTTTCTGGAGGTCGTCCCAGCCCAGTCCGCCGCCCTGAACTATACCGCCCGGCTGGCTGCCGCCCGCCCCGGCCCTCTGCTGCTGGCTGGACACTCCAAAGGGGGCAACCTGGCTGTTTTTTCCGCCTCCCTCTCTCCCCCGGAGCTGCGGGACCGGATTGGCGCGGTATACAGCTACGACAGCCCCGGCTTCACTCAGCGGGTGCTCTCCGCTACCGGGTATCAGGAGCTGCTCCCCCGCATCCGCAGCTATGTTCCCCAGTCCTCTGTGGTGGGGATGCTTCTGGAGCACGAGGAGCCGTATACCGTGGTCAAAAGCCGCCACCTTGGCATTTTCCAGCATGACCCATACACCTGGGCGGTGCGGGGAGGCAGCTTCATCTGTCTAGAGGAACTCAGCAGCGGCAGCCGGAATCTGGATCTCACACTGAAAAACTGGCTGGCCGGTCTCACGCCCCAGGACCGTGAGCGCTTTCTGGACAGCCTGTATCAGGCCTTTGAGGACACCCAGGCCCAGGAGCTGGAGGACCTGGCCCAGCCCAGGCGGCTGTATACCCTGATCCAGGGGTTGGTCCAGCTGGACGAGGATACCCGGAGCCACATCCTTCTCACGCTGAAAAAGCTTCTGCGGGCTGCCGCTGACGTCCTCCGGGAGGACCGGAGCGGCCCGGATGCTTAAACGGCACAAAAATACGCCTCCGCCGACCGGCGGAGGCGTATTTTATATTCCCTATGGTTCAGCCCTCCGGAGGACAGACGCCCTTTCGGACATGGACGATAAAATCCTGAACATTGGTCACAATGGTCTTGACCGACAGGCTTCCCCGGTCCCGCAGCTTGTTCACCGCAAACTCCGAGATGTCCACCGAGTAGAAAAAGAGGGGGCGTACCTGCCCGTCCACCACCCGGTAGCAGGGGGTCATATTTCCGGTGGCCACTGTGTGGAGGGTGGATGCCATACAGATGATGGTGGTGGCCTTCCGCACCAGCTCCCGCATGGCGTCCTGGCCCTGGTAGACATCGCCGTACACCTCCGGCAGGGGGCCGTCATCCCGGACAGAGCCCACCAGCACAAAGGGCACCTGATGGCGGACGCACTCATACATGATGCCGTTGCGGACCTGGCCGGACTCCACGAATGCCTGGATGGAGCCCAGGCGGCGGACCTCATTGATGGTATCGATGTGGTTATAGTGGCCGTTGAAGTGGGCCTGCTGGGTGTACACATCCTGCCCCAGAGCAGTCCCCAGATAGCCCGCCTCCAGGTCGTGGGTGGCCAGGGCGTTTCCGGCCATCAGCCCGTTGACAAAGCCGTCCCGCACCAGGGCGGCAAAGGCGGCCCGGGAGTCGGCGTCAAAGGAACAGGCCGGTCCCATGACCCACAGGATATTCCCATGCTCCCGTTCGTGGCGGAGCAGGTCGTACAGGCCGTCATAGTCGATGGAATATGCGGTCTCCCGGCTGCGCCCAGTACGGAAGGCAAATGCCTCCGCCTCGCCGCTCTGATCCACAAAGCAATTGGGGTGGACGTAGATTCCCTCGGAGCCGTCCTCCGTTCGGCCAACCACCACCAGTTCCCCCGCCCTGACATTACGGAACTCTACGATGGACACCGCCCCGTCCCGCACCACGGCCACGCAGTCCATGCGGCTGTCCTCCGCCAGGACCCACCGGCCGCCAATGTGGTAATACTCAGGAAACAGCGTGGTGGCGTGGTAGCCGCGGGGCATCACTCCGTCCCGCTCCGCGGGGACCAGCTTCACATCCGGCGCCCGTTCCAGCCCAAGGGCGGCGAAATCCGGTTCCCGATACAGGGGAATGGCAAAACTCATACAGAAACCTCCAAAACAGGACCGTGGAGCGGCGGACCGGCGCAAGCGCCGGCAAAGGGGATCCTCCGAATTTTTCAGGGAAGCCCCGCGGTCTTTTGTGGGAATATCCAAATTCACCGGAAAATCCGAGAAATAGGGATGTTTTTTCAGAAAACTCTTTTAATTATATACGATTTTCTGAAAAAAGTCAAATTGATCTGAAACAGTTTCCCACAAGTCCGAAGGATCACATTACCTGGAAAAATGGCCTGGCGCCACACCCTATTCCAGGTCCTGAAGGTCCATCCGCTTCATCTCCTCCCGGAGATCCCGGCGGTTCTTATAGTGGAGCCAGATGCCGCCCAGCACCACGGTGGGGATATTGGCTACCAGGAAGACGCCTCCCGCCGCCCCCAGTTCCGCCCCGGTGAACGCCTCCCAATGCTCCGCATGGTGCTCCTCCACCACAGCGCCGTGCTCATCATAGACCACTTCCGACGCTCCCACCTGGGTGAAGGCGGCCATGGACAGCAGAATCAGCAGACTGGCCAACAGGGTCAGACCCGGCAGGATCAGGCCCAGCCAGCGGCTCCTCCGCTTGCACAGCCACACCTGGAGGGCCACTGCCAGGGCCACAGGCAGCAGGAGACTCAGCAACATCAGCGGCAGGGCTATCAGACCAGCCAGCGAAGCCATAAACATGGTATCATTCTCCCTTCGTCTTTTTATAAGCGGAGATCAGCACCTTGGCGGTGTCGAGATCCAGTTTCTCGTTCACAGCCAGCCGCTTAATCAGTGCAATATATGGATCGGCGGCGGTATCCTCACTCAGATGGATCTTCTGGATCAGCCGGTCCAGACGCAGGCGCACAGTGGGATAGGTCACACCGTAGCCCCCCGCCACCTCCTTCAGGGACCCGGAGGCCAGCACAAAGCGCCGGACGAAGGCCACGTCCTCCTCCTCCAGTCCGGCCATCCACTCAGGAACTGTCTCAATGGGCATCCTCTTTCCCCCTCTCTGCCCCCACTATAGCATTTAATTTTATTAAAGTCAATCTTTAATTTTATTTTTGTTTTTATTTAATTATTTTCTCTTTTCTTCCACACCATCCGCCGGCCGCACCATCAAAAAGTTGGTCAGCAGGACCCCTCTGCGCTCCACCTGCTGCTCCCGCACCACCTGATACCCCCGGCCCTGGAAGAAGGGCTGTGCGGTCCGTGACGCGTGGACCGTAAACTCTGAAGCGGAGCAGCGGCACTCCAGCGCGGCGCACAGGGCGGAGGCGATCCCCCGTCCCTGGGCCTCCCGATGCACGAACAGGCGGTCCAGATAGCCATCCGCCGTCATATCCCCAAAACCCAGGATCCGTCCCCCTTCCTCCACCACCAAGGTGTCATGGGCGCGCAGGGAGCGGTCCCATGTCTCCAAATCCGGATGTCCGTCCGCCCAGGCATCCAGCTGCTCCGGCGTGTAGTCCCTGGCACAGACGGAGTGGACCGTGTCATAGAACAGCCGCGTCAGCTCCGAGCAGTCAGAGACGCGGTATCTCCTCAGCTTCAAGCGGATCCCTCCTCTCCACTGTCAAACGCAGCGCCCCGGAGCTCAGCAGAGCCCCGGGGCGCTTGTAAGATCTTTTGAGTTTGTGTACTCAGGCCTTAACCAGGACTGGATTCACGCCGACCTTCTTGCCCTCGTCATAGACATAGAAGCCGGCGCCGGACTTGCGCCCCAGGTATCCGGCGGACACCATCTTGCGCAGCAGATGGGCGGGACGGTACTTGGTGTCGCCCAGGTCCAGGTAGAAGGTCTCCATGACCTCCAGCAGGATGTCCAGGCCGATCATGTCAGCCAGAGCCAGGGGACCCATGGGATGGTTACAGCCCCGCATCATGCCCTCGTCCACATCCTCCACGGTGCCGATGTCCTCGTCCAGGACCTGAACGGCCTCGTTCAGCATGGGCAGCAGCATACGGTTGACAATGAAGCCGGGTTTATCCTTGGCCAGGATGGTGCGCTTGCCCATACTCTTGCCCAACTCGTCCACGATGTCGATGGTCTCCTTGGAGGTGCGCAGGCCGTAGACGATCTCCACCAGACTCATCACAGGCACGGGGGAGAAGAAGTGCATACCCACCACCTTCTCCGGACGGCTGGTGGCGGCGGCCAGGCTGGTCATGGAGATGGAGGAGGTGTTGGAGGCGAAGATGGTGCGGCTGTCGCAGATCTTGTCCAGCTGCTGGAAGATAGACTGCTTGGCCTCCAGGTTCTCGTAGATGGCCTCGATGACCATATCCACATTGGACGCCACATGGACGCTGACAGAGGTGGTCAGGCGGCCCATGCAGGCCTCCTTCTCCTCCGCGGTCATGCGGCCCTTCTCCACCAGGCGCTCCAGGCGCTTGCTGATGCCGGCCTGCCCCCGCTCAAGGGCGGCCTTGCTCTGGTCGTTCAGAATGACCTCATAGCCAGCCTGGATGGCAGTCTGCGCGATACCGCTGCCCATCAGACCAGAACCGACGACAAAAATTTTGCGGATTTCCATTTTGATCTCCTTCTTTTCATCCATAATGGGGATGCGCGGGCGCTTGACCCGGGGCCGGCCTCGGCGGAAACCGGTGCGCTTCCTCTCTATGCAGAGCGCTTCTCCCACTCTGCTGTGGGTATCTTATCACAAGGTGGATTCCTTTGTCTAGGGAAAACTAAAATCCGGAAGCAGATTTTTTTGGGGTTCAAGCATATGGTAAGATTTTTCGGTCGATTGTAAAATGAAGTTGGACACCTAAGAAAAAATCCATAGTGATTTTCCCCACATGGTAGAATGAAGTTTGCACACAACTTCTTCCAAGGGAGGGCAATCACTATGGACTGCCAAGATTATATCACAGAATCGGTAGAACGCAAGAAGGGACAGCACTTACAGCGAGAGGAACGAGGCGCAATCCAGCATCTCAAGAACGCCGGCTACACGAACAGAGCCATTGCCAGAGCAATCGGATGTTCACCAACCACCGTTGGGAACGAGCTAAAGCGCGGCACACCGCCCCGAAAGAGCAGCAAGGGCAGGAAACCCGGATACTCGGCAAGGCGTGGAGAAGCGGTCTACAAGGCGAACAGAAAGCGTTCTCGGAAACCACACCGAATCTGTCACTGCACTCGCTTCATTCGCTGGATAATTGAACAGGTCAAAGAACACAAGTGGTCTTTGGATGCCTGCGTCGGCTATGCTCGTCTGCACAGGCTGTTTTCAGCAGAGGAGATGGTCTGCACCCACACGCTTTACAATGAGGTCTGGGCAGGCAGCCTTGACTTGTCTGTGACAGAACTGCCCGAAACCATGAAACGCAAGCAGCACAAGGACTCCAAGCCCCGTGAACACAAGAAGAGCTTCGGCACAGACATTTCTCAGAGGCCTGAGATCGCAGCTCTGCGCATCGAGGAAGGTCATTGGGAAGGTGACACCGTGGTCGGCAAGAGGGGCGGTAAAGAGGCTGTTGTCCTTTCCCTGTTGGAGAAGAAAACGGAGAACTATATTGCCATCCGGATTCCCGGCAAGGATGCAGACTCCGTTCTGAACGCCATGCAGTCACTCAGGGGAGAATTCGGAGACAAGTTCTCACAGGTCTTCAAGACCATTACCGTGGACAACGGCTCGGAGTTCTCTGCGTTCAGTCAGGTCGAGAACTGGGGCTGTGCAGTCTACTTTGCGCATCCCTACACCTCATGGGAACGTCCCCAAAACGAACGCCACAACGGGCTGTTTCGAACCTTTGTTCCGAAGGGCGTGTCCATTGAGGCTTTCTCTGCTGAGTATATCTTGGCTGCAGCTGATGAATTGAACGGACGGCCTCGCAAGAAGCTTGGCTACCGCACCCCGGAGGAACTGTTTGACGAGTTCCTCGACTCTGTTTACGCAGCCGAAGGCTGCGGCAGCATCGCCCAGGACGGAAGCCAGCGGCTTCCATCCTGACCGTCGCTCTGATTCACTAAGTTCTACCGTGCAGGTGTCCAACTTGCACTTGCAATTTGCGGGTAAGATTTTTCCAGTGTGCACAGCAAAATAGCGAACGGCGGCCTAGCTGGCCACCGCATCCGGAGCGCTTCTGGCTCACTGCTCCTCTGTCACAGGGTGCTCCCCTTCCGCCTCCTTGCGGGAGTCGGCCCGCACCAGAGCGAACGCTTTTTTCCGTGCATAGAGGAAAAACAGAATGTGGACTGCGCCGGTCACGATCCAGGAGATGGGATAAGAGATGTACAGGTTCTCCGGCGTGCGGTACATCTGGAAAATAGTGAAGATCCATGCGACCCGAAGGCCGCAGGCGCCGATGAGAGAGACGATCATGGGCCCAATGGAGTAACCCAGGCCCCGCAGGCTGCCAACCATGGTATCCATGATGCCGCACAGGGCATAGGGCCGGGCCACATAGCCCAGGCGGATGATCCCCTGCCGAATCACATCCTCCTCTCCGGGGGCGTAAATGCTCACCAGCGGATGTCCAAAGTAATAGACCAAATTGCCCAGCAGCAGTCCGGTCACAATCACAAAGCCCTGGCAGTACAGCAGGGTCTTATCCACCCGGCGGCACTCCCCTGCCCCGTAGTTCTGACCGGTGAAGGTCAGGTTGGTCTGATAGAAGGCATTCATGGCCTGATAGACAAAGTTTTCAATGTTGCCGGCAGCTGCAGAGCCAGCCACCACGGTAGAGCCGAAGGAGTTGATGGAGGACTGGATCAGCACGTTAGACAAGGAGAACACAATGCCCTGGAAGCCGGCGGGCAGGCCGATCTCCAGGATCTGCCCCAAAATATGCCGGTCCAGCTTCATCGCCTTCAAATTCAGGCGCAGGGGACCGTCCTCTTTGGTCAGGCAGAGGATGACCAGCCCTGCGGACACATACTGGGAGATGGTGGTGGCCAGGGCGACCCCCGCTACATCCATATTCAGCAGAATGACCGAAATCAGGTTCAAAATGACGTTGACCACGCCCGCGATGATCAGGAAATACAGGGGGCGCTTGGTGTCCCCCTGGGCCCGCAGGATGGCGGCCCCGAAGTTATATGCCATGGTGGCAGGCATTCCCAAAAAATAGATCCGCAGATAGATGGCCGACTTGTCGATCACATCAGCGGGAGAAGACATCCACACCAGAAGCTGCCGGGCGGCAAAGAAGCCGAACACCGCCAGGATCGCGCCGCTGACCAGGGCCATCAGAATGGAGGTGTGGACCGCGCGGCCCACCATGTCGTGCCGCTTCCCTCCCAGATTCCGGGCCACCACCACATTGGAGCCCACGGAGAGCCCCACAAACAGGGCCACCAGCAGGTTGATCAGGGAGGTGGTGGAGCCCACCGCCGCCAGGGATTCCTTCCCGGCAAACCGCCCCACCACAATGACATCAGCAGCATTAAACAGAAGCTGGAGCATACTGGAGGCCATCAAGGGGATGGCAAACAGCAGGATCTTATCCGCCAGAGAGCCGTGACACATATCCAGCTGGTGGCGCTTTTTGGTGCGGATCATATCAGATCGTTCCATCCTTTCTCACCGGATCCGGGCCAGGCGCGCTGAACTGGAGTCCGCCTGTCGGACCGCCGAAAAATTTTACAGATTATTAACTTAATACATTTACTAAGATACAACAGAACCAAAGAATTATCAATCCACAAAATCACAGAAGAACAGCAAAAAAGAGGCGGGAATGAGGTCATCATTCCCGCCCCCGTCAGGCGGACGCCGCTGTATTGGACTGGGCCGCCACCAGGACATCCCCAGCCTCCAGACGGGTGCTCCCGTCCGGAATAATGGTATCCAGCCCCCGTTTGATCATCACGATCAGGCAGTTTCGGGGCACCGAGATCTCGCTGAGCGAGCGCCCGCACCACTTGTGGCTCCGCTCCACCACCACCTCCTGAAGAGAGAGGTTCTCCCGGTCCTCAAAGGCCCTCGCCGCCATCACCAGCAGGTCGCCGGTCTGTAAAACCGTCCCGCCATGCGGCACAATGGTGTCCTGTCCCCGGGCGATCATCACCACCAGCAGATCCGGCGGGATGGGCAGCTCCCGCAGGGTCCCACCGCTCCAGGGGTGTCCCGGACCCAGGTGGACCTTGATGAAGTCAATGTCGCTCTCCTCCTGGTAATCGTTGAAGGTCTTGCTCACATCACCCGCCTGATCGATCATGGCCAGCCGCTCCGCCACCCGGGGCAGCAGGGTGCCCTGAATGGAGATGGACAGCAGGACGATGCAGAATACCAGATTGAACAGGTCGTATTTCATCTCCACACCGCCCAGCACCGCCATGATGGCGAACACAATGGAGGCCACGCCCCGCAGTCCGGCCCAGGACACCACCCCCACCTGGCCCAGTGACGGGCGGAAGGGCAGCAGCAGCAGGGCGGCCACCAGGGGGCGGCCCACCAGAGTGAGGAAGGCCATCACGGACAGGGCCGGCAGCAGGACGGAGGGCAGCTCCACCGGTGTCACCAGCAGGCCCAGCAGGAAGAAAATGAGCACCTGGGCCACATCGGTGACCACATCAAAGAAGTGTACCAAATAGCGCTTCTGGGGCAGCTTGGTATTTCCCATCCAGATACCGCAGAGATAGGCGCTGAGATACCCGTTCCCCCCCAGGGCGGTAGGCAGGGCATAGGACAGGATGACCACAGAAAAGATGAAGATGGTCTGGCTCTGTTCCGATGGGAAGGCTCCCCGCCGCAGGGCCCAGATGGCCAGCTTGCCCAGCAGCAGCCCGCACAGGATCCCAACCGCCAGCTGCTGGAGCAGGAGCAGCGGGACCACCATTTTCTCCCCGGACATGAGCCCCACCGCCACAGTGGTCAGCATATAAGAGATGGGGTCATTGGAGCCCGATTCGATCTCCAGTAAGGAGTCAGTATGCTCCTTCAGCGCCAGCTTTTTGGACCGCAGGATATTGAACACCGAGGCCGCATCGGTGGAGGAGATGACCGAGCCGATGAGAAAGCTCTCCAGCCAGGGCAGCTTCAGTGCCCAGTGGGCAAAGGCGGCCACCAGCGCCGCCGTCCCCGCCACCCCCAGGGTGGAGAGAACTACCGACTGGACCGCCACCGGCCGGGCAGCAGACAAGTTGGTACCGAAGCCGCCGTAAAACATGATGAAGATCAGACTGACCGAACAGATCAGATTGACGGCATAGTAGTCATTAAAATAAATGCGCAGCAACCCGTTTTCTCCAAAGCACATTCCCAATGCGATGAAGATTAACAGGGATGGGACCGCCAGGCGGTCCAGGAACCGCCCCATCAAGGTACATAGGGCGATCACACAGCCGATCAGCAGCAGGGCCTCCGTCATAGCACAGCAAAACCTCCAGACAGGTCCCGCTCCGGACAGGCCGGAAGCGAACCAGGATATTGGGTCCATTATACCATAGGACCGGGACACTTTTCCTTAAAAAAGGCGCACAGGTGGTAAAGACTTCGTTAAGATTTTCACAGAGTTTCCTTCAAAAATGCGCCCTGCCAGCCAGCAGGCCGGCAGGGCGCAGACAAGGCGTTGTCCTCTGGCTTACAGCTTCTCCAGCCGCTCCAGATCCATGATAAACACAGTCACGCCGCCCAGCTCCACATTCACCGGCACGGAGGGCATTGCCACAGCGTACTGACTCCCAGTGGGCATGGTCACATTGGAGTAAATGGTCTGCTTCCGTTTTCCAGCGCACTGCTTCAAAATAGACAGCGCATCCTCAAGACGCGCCTCCTCCACACCCAGCATAATGGTGATGTTCTTCTTTTTCCAGAACCCGCCGGTAGAACTGAGCATGGTGACAAAAAAACCGTTCTGGTTCAGCTCGCTCACCGTGGTGTCATAGTCGTCCTCCTGCACCACAGCCAGGATCAGCTTGTTGTGTACGTTGGCAGCTTCCATCATTCAGCCCTCACTTGCTTCTGGACCGCCTGTTCAGCCAGAGGGACAGCAGTCCTGATTTATTTTATCATACAACATTTCCGGGAGAAATGGAAGTCATAAACTCACAGTCCCACAAAAAATTTCCCCTCACCCTCTGCCGGGAGATGTTGACGTTTCTTTCCAGGGATATTATAGTAGGAAAATACAGGTCTCATGCCTGTGCCTCTGTAACCTTTTTCTCCCCCATCCCGTCTAAACAGACAGATCGGCCGATCGACCCCGGAAAGGAGCGCCCCCATCCATGACCAACGCTGTCCTGGACAAAGAAACATTCTGCCGCCTTGTGGAGGAGCATCAAAGCGCCCTCTACCGCACGGCCCGTTCCATCTTGTCCAACCAGCAGGATGCGGAGGATGCGGTGCAGGAGGCCGTCTGCGCGGCCTACTCCCATCTGGACCGCCTGCGGGAGCCGGAAAAATTCAAATCCTGGCTCCTGCGGATCCTGGTCAACGAGTGCTATGACCTCTGCCGCCGGCAGCGGAGGACCGTGGACTTCGACCAGGCGGCGGAATACCTGACCACGCCGGAGCCGGATCTTGCGGAGCATCTGACGCTGTGGGACGCAGTCCTTCAGCTGCCGGAGCCCATGCGGGCGGCCGTCACGCTGTTCTACTATGAGGACTGCTCCGTGGCCGAGACGGCCCAGATCCTGAAGATCTCCCAGGGGGCGGTCAAGACCCGCCTCAGCCGGGCGAGAGACCGGCTTCGACAGACATTCACGGAGAATTGAGGTGTAAACATGGATCAATTTGATCGAGATCTGAAGCGGCGCGCCCGGGAGGAGCCCTTTCCCCTGCCTGACTCCTTTGTCCAGCGGCTGCGGGAGACCTGTGACAGTCTGGAGGAACCGCCCCGGCGGAAACCAGAACGGCGGCAGCTCTCCCACTGGGGGGCCTGGTTCGCCGCTGTGGCAGCCTCCCTGCTGGTGGTCCTGCCCAATGTGTCCGCCTCTGCGGCCGAGGTGCTGGAGCAGATCCCGGTGCTGGGCTCTCTGGTACAGGTAGTCACCCTGCGGAACTACCTCTATGACGACGGACACAGCTTCGCCGACGTCTCTGTTCCTCAGGTGCTGGAGGGCGGTCAGGCGGGCAGCTCCGTCAACGCGGCGGTACAGGCCGACATCGACCGGCTTCTGGACCAGTTCCAGCAGGATGCGGAGGTCCTGGCCCAGGGCGGCTACCAAAGTCTGGACGTGAGCTATGAGGTGACGGCGGACACGGACCGCTGGTTCACCCTCTGCGTATCCGCCCTTCAAACCCAGGCCAGCGGATACCAGATCCTGCGCTATTACCACATCGACAAGAGCACCGGAGAGATGGCCACACTATCCGACCTCTTCCCCAGCGGCTCAGACTATGTATCGGTGCTGTCCGACGAGGTGCGCCGGCAGATGGAGGAGGGGGACCGCTCCTATTTCTCCCACGAATTCCGGTCCATCGATCCTGAACAGGCCTTCTACTGGACGCCGGACGGAGGACTGGTGCTGGTCTTTGACGAGGCCTCCGTGGCCGCCGCCGCGGAAGGCGTGCTGGAATTTTCCATCCCCGCCTCCACTGTGGAGACGCTCCGAACCGAGCACCCCTGACCTGAGATCCAGCGAAAAAAGCGGCGGGCGGCCCTTGACAAAGGGGCCGCCCGCTGTTATAGTCACCCTACACCACTTTTTATATGTCAACTGCCAAATACCTGCCGCGGACAGAGCTTCCGCAGCTGCTTTCATCACAAACCAAGGAGGCCGTGCTGTGTCCTGGGACTATTTTACCCATGCGAGAACGCTGGAGCTGCTCTATCATAAGCTGCAAAGCCCCGTTCTAGCGCGCTATCAGATGACTCAGATCGAGCTGGACGTTCTGCTGTTTCTCGCCAACCACCCTGGGCTGGACACAGCAAAGGACATCGTGGAGATCCGGCGGCTGACCAAATCCCATGTCTCCGCCGCGGTGGAGGGGCTGTCAAGGAAAGGCTATCTGCTGCGTGTCCGCCGTCCGGACAACCGCAAGCTGATCCATCTCACCCTTCTTCCGGAGGCCGCGCCTGTGGTGGCGGATGGACAGGCCAATCAGCGCGCCTTTTTCCAGACGCTGGAACAGGGCCTTTCCCCCCAGGAGCGGGCACAGCTGGACGCCCTCCTCCGCCGGGTAACAGAAAACGTCCGGCAGGAGTATCTCCGCTTGGAAAGGGAGGACTGACAAACGGATATGGGTATTTTTGAACTGTTCCTTCTGGCCGTGGGCCTGTCCATGGACGCCTTCGCCGTTTCGGTATGCAAGGGGCTGTCCGCCGGGCGGGTCACCCTGCCCCATGCCCTCACCGCCGGACTGTGGTTCGGCGGGTTTCAGGGCCTGATGCCCTTTTTGGGCTGGCTGCTGGGCAGCCGCTTCCAGGTCCTGATCGCCAACATCGACCATTGGATTGCCTTCCTACTGCTGGGCCTCATCGGTCTGAACATGATCCGGGAGTCCCGCAGCCAGGAGGAGGAGAGCCTGGGGACCTCCTTTTCCCCCCGGGCCATGCTCCCGTTGGCGGTGGCCACCAGTATCGACGCCCTCACTGTGGGCATCACCTTCGCCTTCCTCCAGGTAGACATCCTACTGGCAGTCAGTCTGATCGGCCTGACTACTTTCCTTCTTTCCGCTGTTGGGGTCAAGGCCGGGGCCGTTGTGGGCTCCCGGGGCAAGTCCTGGGCGGAGCTGGCCGGCGGCCTGGTCCTGGTGCTCATGGGGTGCAAGATCCTGCTGGAACATCTGGGCGTCCTTTCATAAACGCACAAAAATATTAAGAGGGGCACGGCTGTGCCCCTCTTATTTTGGTATTTCCAGTCAACTCTGCTCAAACCCCGGTCTCAGAGACCATGCTGAGCAGCAGCTCCATCACATCCACCACCTCGGCCCCGGCGGGAGGCGTCCCCGCGGGCTTGGTGCTGGTCCGGCGGTAAGCGCCGTCCATGGTCATGGTCATATCCATCCCCATACCATGGAGTTCCATGTTCATCTCCATCTTGTCGTTCTTCATGGAGGCGGTCATGACCATGCTCAGGCCGCTGGGGTCGTTCGCCGACAGCTCCATCGCATAGCCGCTGACCTGATTGCCGCCGGTGGTGAACACTGTGAAGGTCAGATCCACACCATCCCACTGGCTGGAGGACACATAGGAGGAGCCGGACTTCTGGAATGCCTCATCACTGAACAGCTGGTTATAGAGCTGAAGCATATCCTTTGTGGTCATATCCGGGCTGGCGGGAGTGAACTCCCGGAGCGACAGCGCCAGGGCCTCACCAAAGCCGCCGTCGTTCTCCTGATAGGCCAGAGCCATCAGCTCCTGGTAGTAGCCGGAGCCATACAGGCCGTCCATCGTGCTTTTCAGATTCATCAGATACCAGCTGTCTGTCTGTTCCGCCCCCATCATCCCGGAGAGGGCTTCGGACTGGAAGTACAGCTTCCCCGTCTCCAGATTCATGCGCATGGCCGCGTCCACATCCAGAGATGTGGTCCCCTGGCTGGGCGCACTGGTGCTGAGCACCATGTCCGTATCGAACTGGAGCGCCTTCAGGGACTGGAGCATGGTGTAGTCGCCCTTACAAGTAAAACATCCCTCCTCCAGCGTGCCGTCCTCCGCAGCGCTCTCCGCCGTGAGCTCCATCTGATAGCCGCCAGTCACCTGGCAGGCGTCCTGGGTGTACTTCCGCCCGTACTCCATATAGCGGTCCATCCACGCATAGGTGGCGGTGTTGGCCTCCAGAATGGCGTCCACATCGTCGATCATCACGGTGGCTGTATTCCCATCCCAGCCCACGTTGTAGTCCAGGGCGTCGGCCACCAGTCCAACCGGGATATAGGTGCGGTCAGAGGCCGGATCGATATAGGGGGCCACATCGGTGGGAATGGTCTCCTCACCCTCCGGTCCGGTGACCTTGATCTCCTGTTTCCCGATGGCCAGCAGAAGGGTCACTCCGTCCTTTTCCGCGGTCACCGTGCGGGCGTCGTTGTCCCAGGTAATGGTCCCATCCTCATAGCCCAGGGCCTGGAAGGTGGCCGCCATGGGCAGGAAGGAGCGGTTCTCCCTCAACTGGGGCAGGGCGTCGGTAAAGGAGACCGGCTCGCCGTTGACCACCAGGGAGAAGTCCCCCTCTCCGGCAGCCAGAGCGGGGGTACACAGCAGTGCAGCCAGTGCGCCGCCACAGAGCATGGAATGCCAGATCTTTTTCATATTCGTTTCACTCCTTTTTCAAAACGGTTCCCATATAGGGCCGTCAGCCCATGAGAATGCTTCATGACGTTCTTCCTCTGTATTGTACAAAATCTACGTCAAAAAAGCAAGTCTATCTGCTCATTTTTATATACGAACGCCCCTCCGGCTGGCCGGAGGGGCGCTGATCTGCCCTTATGATCCCGGGACCGCCTGGATCAGTGTCCGCAGCCCCGGCAGCTGCTGCAGTCACCGCCGCAGCCACCGCATTTCTTTCCTGCCTTATGATCCTTCCACAGGGAGCGGACCGCCAGACCCGCAGCACCCACTACACACAAGGCTACGATCCAAGTACCCACTTTAAAACTCCTTTCTGCTCAGGGACCCGCCGCAGCGGGCCCTCTGCTTCCTTCCATTTTATGCGTTGGCCACAGAGCGCACGTTCAGGCGCTCGTCCGCTCCGGGGCGATAGCCTCTGCGCGCCGCCAGATAGACCAGGGCTACCAGCGCGATCCCGGCGGCCACAGTGCCAGCACCAAAGGCCACCTCGCCCAGCATCAGGCCGCCCAGCTGATAGACGATCAGCGAGATCACATAGGCAAAGCCGCACATATAGCCGATGGCGGCCAGGGTCCATTTCGTGTTGTTCATCTCCCGCTTGATGGCGCCCATGGCGGCAAAGCAGGGGGCGCACAGCAGGTTGAAGATCATGAAGCTGTAAGCCGCAATGGGGGTGAAGGCCGCATGGATCTGGGGCCAGATCTCCTCCCCCGCCTCCGAGATCTCACCGGTATACTGGAAGAGCACCCCAAAGGTAGCTACCACGTTCTCCTTAGCGACCAGGCCGGTGAAGGTGGCCACAGTGGAGCGCCAATCTCCAAAGCCCAGGGGGACAAAGATCACCGCGATGGCGCTGCCGATGGCGGCCAGCAGAGAGTGGTCGCTGTCCTCCACCATGCCGAAGCCCGCCTCTGTGAAGCCGAAGCCCTGGAGGAACCACATCAGAATGGCGGAGAGGAGGATGACCGTACCGGCCCGCTTGATGAAGGACCAGCCCCGCTCCCAGGTGGCCCGGAGCACGTTGCCCGCGGTGGGGGCGTGGTAGGCGGGCAGCTCCATCACAAAGGGGGCAGGCTCACCTGCGAAGGGCCTCGTCTTTTTCAGCATGACGCCGGAGAGGATGACCGCAGCCACACCGATGAAGTAGGCGGAGGTGGCCACCCAGGCGGAGCCGCCGAACAGGGCGCCCGCAAACAGTCCGATGATGGGCATCTTGGCTCCGCAGGGGATAAAGCCGGTGGTCATAATGGTCATTTTGCGGTCCCGGTCCTGCTCAATGGTGCGGGAGGCCATGATGCCTGGGACGCCGCAGCCGGTGGCCACCAGCATGGGGATAAAGGACTTGCCGGACAGGCCGAAGCGGCGGAAGATCCGGTCCATGATGAAGGCGATGCGGGCCATATAGCCGCAGTCCTCCAGCACCGACAGCAGCAGGAAGAGCACCAGCATCTGGGGAACAAAGCCCAGTACAGCGCCCACACCGGCCACAATGCCATCCTGGATCAGGCCGTAGAGCACAGAGCCCTCCACCACGTTCAACGCCCCCAGCACGGCGTCAAACCAGCCGGGAACGATCTCTCCAAAGAGCACATCGTTGGCCCAGTCGGTGCCAAAGGTGCCGATCCCGATGCCCCAGGGGTCGCCGCTGCCGTCAAACAGGGCGGCGGGAGAGGTCCCCATGGCAATGGCATAGACCAGGCCCATCACCACCACGAAGATGGGCAGGGCCAGGATCCGGTTGGTCACGATCCGGTCGATCCGGTCCGAGACGGTCATTCCGCTGCGGTTCTTCTGATAGGCCCCCTTTAGCATGGAGGTGATGTACTCATAGCGCTCGTTGGTGATGATGGATTCGCTGTCGTCGTCCAACTCCCGCTCACAGGCAGTGACAATCTCCTCCAGCGGTCCGGCCAGCTCCTGGCCCGCCAGCTGCTCCATCACCTTGTTGTCCCGCTCAAACAGCTTCACCTCATACCAGCACAGCTGCTCCTGGGGAACTGTACCGGCGATCAGACCACCGATCTGCTCCAGGGCCTCTTCTACCCGGCCGGAAAACCGGTGCCGGCAGCCCTGCCAAGTCCCAGCCTTGGCCATCTCCACCGCCTTGGCATACAACTCCTTCAGCCCGGTCCCCTTCAGGGCGGACACCTCGACCACGGGGCAGCCCAGCTGCTCCGACAGCTTCACCGCGCTGATCTGATCTCCGTTTTTCCGGACCAGATCCATCATGTTCAGGGCCACCACCACCGGGATCCCCATCTCCAGAACCTGAGTGGTCAGATATAGGTTGCGTTCCAGATTGGTGGCGTCCACCAGATTGAGGATGGCGTCGGGACGCTCATTGATCAGGTAGTCCCGGCTGACCACTTCTTCCAAGGTATAGGGGGACAGGGAATAGATCCCGGGCAGGTCGGTGACCACCACATCAGAATATCCCCTCAGCTTTCCTTCCTTCTTCTCCACCGTCACGCCGGGCCAGTTGCCTACATACTGGTTTGCGCCCGTCATGGCGTTGAACATGGTGGTCTTTCCGCAGTTTGGGTTGCCCACCAACGCCATTTTGATCGACACGACTCCTTCTCCTCCTTATTTCTTTATTAGCTTATGCTAACCTTTCTGCAAACTTCTGGTTCTCAAATCATATTCTGCTCCCATGGCCCTCCAGGAACCGGAGCAGACCAGTCACTCCACCAGAATCATATCCGCATCTCCCTTGCGCAGAGAGAGCTCATAGCCCCGCACCGTGACCTCCACCGGATCTCCCAGAGGCGCCACCTTTCGCACATAGACCGAGGCCCCCTTGGTGATCCCCATATCCATGATCCGGCGCTTGACCGGTCCCTCTCCCTGAAGCTTCTGCACAGTGACAGTCTCGCCGCACTTGACCTGCTTGAGCGTTCTACCCATTTCTGATATTCTCCCTTTCTGTTTCTCGCCGGAGCGGTCAAACCATGATGCGGTTGGCCATTCCTCTGCTAATCGCCACCCGGCTCTCTTTGATGTTGACGATGAGATCCCCGTTCAATTCTGAGATCACACGCACGCTCCCGCCCACAACAAACCCCAGGCTCTCCAAAAAACGGCGCGTCTCGTCCTTCCCCTTGATGGCTTTGATGCAGACCTCGCTGCCAGCCGGAGACAGAGATAACGGCATAATGATGACCTTCCCCTTTCTTCTCTCCGGCGAACCAACTTCGTATCCGCCGGTTTGCTTTCGCTAACTTTTTGATCGTCCTAGAGTTTACCATAGGCAACCGCAGTTGTCAATAGCTAACCTTCGATTTATTTTCCACAAAGAATTGACTTTTTTTCGATCTTTGTGTATCATAGTAGCTGTTTAAAAGGGGGGCGTCCTGTCCTCTTCCCGTCCCAAGGTTGGCTTGAGATATGTGGCATCCTTGGAGTTAATATGACACATTATTATAAAAATCCAACCGCTTCCAGCGCGTGAGACAGCGTTCTTGCGCAAGGGCACACGGCAGCTTTTGGAGCAAGGCCCTTTGAAGGACAGTATGCTGTTCAATTTTGTTCAATATATAAATTTGCGGTCGCGATTAAATTTATAAATGTCAACTCCTATACCAACCTCAGACCACAGATATGATAATTTTTCTGCAAAGATCTGATTGTTGTTGTCGACGCGGATTAAGCCTTAGGTTCCGTTTTGGGTAGTTCTCCTCAAGTTAGCATAGAGGGAAAATTGAATATGCGCCTGTGATGGAATTGGTAGACATGCGAGATTTAGGTTCTCGTGCAGCGATGCGTGTGGGTTCGAGTCCCTTCAGGCGCACCAAACCAATATAATCCGAACTTGTTTCCGATAGGAGATGGGTTCGGATTATTTATTTTCTTTGACCGTTACGAAACCGCCTATTTTCGCAACGGGGTGAAGCGCAAACCGACTTCCAAGCCAAGAGGGCCACGGAAAAAGAAGAAATCCATATAAACGCAAAAAAAGCGGGGTGCCACCCTTTTCGGATGACACCCCGCTTTTGCTATGCCATTATTCTGTTTTTGCCTCTTGCTTCTCCATTTCTCTCTGCTTCTTCCATTCAGAAAACTCCCGCTGCCCTTCCTCGCTCTCATAGAAGGCCAGAATGTCCGGCAGGATGCAGCGGGCTATTGCTTCGATCTGGTGCTGGGGAATATCGGTGTTGTTGATCAGCTTTTTTCTTCTACCCAAATGTACCTCCGTGTTTCTCAAAGATGGTTTACAGATCGTGATCTTTGGGTCGCTGCTGGTGCTGCTCTCTGAGTATCCGACGCACCTCAGGGGGAATACTCTCCACAAACCGCCGCAGCCGCTCGTTTTCCTTTTTCAGTGTCAATACCTCCATCTTCTTCTGGATGCTCTTTTCGCTGTTGACCTTTTCCTTCAGGCCCTCGTTCTCCTGCGTCAGATAGTCAATGGTAGCCTGGTACTTCTTCATCTGCCCCAAGTGCTTCTCCAGCCGGGAGAAGTACGGCCCCACCATCTCCAAAATCTCGTCTCGCTTCTTCCCAGCGTTCAGCACCCCGATTTCCGACACCGCCTTTTCTATGGCCTGCTGCTGCCGGGTCAGATCTATGGACTGCTTGAACAACCATGTGGGAATGTGCTTTCGTTTGGTGACAAGGGCGCTCTCGCCCCGCTTGAGGACGGGGAACGCCTTTTTCATGTGGGCGTGAAACTCGTCCTGCCATTGGGAGAGCTGCGCCCGGTTGCCCAAAATCTCCTTGGCGGACAGCCGCCCGTCCTCCGTAATGGGGGTGAAGCACAGATGGAGGTGGGGCGTCTTTTCGTCCATGTGTACCACGGCGGAGAAGATGTTCCCCCGGCCTACCTTCTTCTCCATAAAGGCTACCGCTTCGGTGAAGTAGGCTTGTATTTCTTTCTTGCTTCGGTCTGTGAAGAACTCCGGACTGGCGGTAATCAGCGTGTCCACAAACATAGTGCTGTCCTTCCTGGTACGGCACCCCGCCGCCTTGATGCGAGTGTCAATTTCCTTTCGGTACTTCTGAGTAGGCTGAATAATGTGAAAATTGTCCTTGCTTTTACTGATGTCAATATCGGGATTGCTGGCGTACTTCTCCTTTGTGCGCTCGTGGTGTGCTTCCAATGCCCCTGCCGGCCCCGCCTTGTGTTTGGCAAAGCGTAAAATTGCGTGCTGTGCTTTTTGTGCCATTGTACCTCCTTACCGCTTGCGCTTGACCCAGACAATGTCATAGTCCAGCACATCCGCAAGCTCCACGGCTTCTTGGTATCGCAGGGAAGCCCGACGCAATTTGCCGGATAGATTGGGGACGCTGCGGCTCCAATCGTAATCGTCGTACAGCCTATCCACCACCTCTGTCATGGTCATGCCAGAACGGACAATATAGGACTTGATTTCTTCTCGAATGCCCATTGTTCTCTCTCCTTTCCATGTCTGCCCCACAAAGAGCAATATTCGGTTTCGCTGTTTTGTGTGGGATTTGCCGGAAATGAAAAAAAGCCCGCCAAACCGTGAACTCCGTTCGCTTTACGGTGGCGCGCTCTCCAGAAAATAACCGACACAAAAACAGTCAATCGTTCATTCAACGGCGATCCTTCAAAAATTCGGGGGAATTTTCACCTCTTTTCATCCGGCTAGAGCGCAAAAAAGCCACGCACAACCTTCTGGTCTGCGTGGCTTTCATACGCTGCATCTGTACTTTTGAAGTTTCTTTTTTACCGCCTCCACTCGTTTGATAACTCCGCTGTGGTTTTTATACCCCAGCTTGTCCGCAATTTCCTCGTAAGTAAATCCATCCTGTCTCAGTTCAACAATCTGCCGATCTTTCAGGGGCAAGGTCTTTAAAAACCGTTCCACAAAGTCCTTAGCGATCACATATTCCTCTACATTTTGGCTTGGATCTGGAATATGGAAAACAGGACTGTCGTCATCACTGTTTTCCAGCATTCCTTCCAGTGAAACGGTCTGTACCTTCTTGGAGCGGGTGTGATACCACCTGCGGAGGAAGTCTTTGCGAGCGTTGGTATCCCATTTTTCAAAATCTTCATCGCAGGGCATTTCTCGCACGATGTCCAAAATTGGTTGCCACCCCTGCTCCGTAATCGCACGCTTCACCACATGGGCAAATAATTCTCTTACCTGATCGGCGTCTGGGAGCGGAATTTGTGTTCCAGGCTTCATGCGAAATAAAAGCTGCAATCCCCAACCACATTCCTGATCTATTAAGCTGGCCCAAAGTGGTAGCGCATAGGAGAGCCGCCAAACTGGACAGTAGCCAGTGTAGTGTTCTTTCCACCCGCCAAAGCCAAAGTGCGGAAAGGCCAAAGCAGCGGTGGCATCCATGATGTCCTTCAAGAAAGCGTCGCTGTCGAGCAAGTCCATCATCGGTTCGGATGCCGCTATTTCAGAAAGACACCGTGGCAGTGCATTCAGCGTAGGATACCTAACGATCTGGTCTTCCGGGATAAGATAGACAAGAGGCAGATAGCGGATGTTGCTGTCAAAGGGAAAAGTTACTTGCATATGCGGATGTGGTTCGTCCATAGGGCTGACCTCCTTTTATGTTTTAAAATATGTTATATATTATAATACGACATAAGTATATGCTTTTTGTTCCTAAAATTCAAAAATATTTTTGGCGTATATACGGGCAGTTGCTTAAAAAGCCCTTGCCTAATTTCGCTTAAACGAATATACTAATAATGGTTTAATATTACCCCATGAGACAAACTTTGAGGTGTCACAAGTGAACGGATATATGACGGTACAGGAAGCCGCTGAAAAATGGGGCGTGACTCCCCGGCAAGTCCAAATTTTGTGCAAAGAAAACCGAATTGCCGGTGCGGCGCGTATGAGTCGGATTTGGATCATCCCAGAAAATGCAGAAAAGCCGACTAAAGATAGCAATACAAGAGCGAGGACAAAAGATGACAAACAATAATTTGACAATGATTGACTTATTTGCGGGTGCAGGTGGATTGTCTGAGGGACTTTCTGAGGCTGGATTTCACAGTCTATTCGCTTCAGAAATCATGCCTGTTTATGCTGCAACATATCAGAAAAACCACCCTTCCGCTAGGGTCTTAACAGCAGATATTCGTAGTATAGACGCAAATCAAATTCGAGAAGAACTTGGTATTGAGCGTGGAGAGTTAGATTTACTTGCTGGCGGTCCTCCGTGTCAGGGATTTTCAATCAATGCTCCAGTCAGAAGTGTACTTGACCAAAGAAATCATTTGTTCAAAGAATATTTGCGCTTTGTAGATGCTTTTGCTCCAAGGGCAATTTTGATTGAGAATGTTCCCGGACTTGTTTCTTTTGAACATGGTGCCACTCTGCACGCCATTCTCAATGCTTTGGCAGAACTAGGGTATGGCGCTGATGTGCGTATCCTTGGTGCTGCATATTATGGTGTCCCCCAAATGAGGTGGAGAACCATCATCCTTGGCTTGAGGGGGAAGAACCTTCCTTCTTTGGCATTCCCGGAGCCGCTCTACCATGCGCCAGTGAAGCCCAATTTTACCACTACATTTGACGGCCAGTTACTCGTAAAGCTCCCTTCGCCTGAAGCATCTGCTAAATTCACCACAGTGCAGGAAGCTATTGGCGATCTTCCGCCATTGAAGTGTGGGGAAAGAGGTGCTGAAGTAAAAGAATATATATGTGAGCCAATGTGTGATTATCAGAAACGAGCGCGTATCGGTAGTTGTGGAATATATAATCATGAAGCTCCCCGGCTTTCTAAAGAAAATCAAGAGAGATTGAAATACATTAAGCCTGGTGGGAATTGGACAGATATACCTGATGAGCTTTTGCCAAAAGGTATGAAAAGGGCCAGAAAATCTGATCACACCAAGCGATATGGCCGTGTTACTCCTGATGGTTTGGCTTCGACTATTTTAACTAAATGCGATCCTCATTGGGGCGCTTATTTCCATTATAATCAAGATCGCTCTTTTACTGTTAGAGAGGCCGCCCGCCTACAATCCTTTCCAGATCACTTTATCTTTACTGGCACGCAAGGACAGCAGTTCGCTCAGGTAGGAAACGCCGTACCTCCTTTGCTGGCAGAAGCTGTTGGTCTTGCACTCAAATCTATTTTAGAGGAGGGGTCTTAAAATGGCTGGATATATTTCGGAGTTTTTCGGTTATCGTGCAGAAGATAAATCCTCACAAGCAGCAACAGCAGCAGCTCGTCAGGTTTGTCCTTTTCTCGGAACTCAATGCACAAAAGTTTTGTCGCGGGATAGAATTATTTCTGGAGTCTGTGCAGTTCGACAGAAAACACCAGGGTCTCCGGATGTCATCTGTTGTCCAAATCGGATTTATGCCGAAGATTACAAGATGCTCCACTTAGTCGCGCAGCAGGCATTTGGCTGTGAGTTAGGGCTTTACTCTGGGAGAGCAGCAGTAGAAAAAGCCAAAGCGGAAAATGGAGCTATTGCTGTTTTTGGGCATGGATGGGGCGGAGAGTTACGACTGCCCCAAAGGGCCGGGACAGGCTCCTACTTTGTTGATTGGGTGTTGGCACGCTTGGATGGAGCCGGAGAGCTTGTTGAATTTACAGCTATCGAAGTCCAAACTATTGATACCACAGGAAACTACCGTGAAGCCCGCAATGCACTTATGGAAAACCGAGACATCGTTGCAGACACTGTCGGATTGAACTGGGAAAATGTTTCTAAGCGTATTATCCCACAATTGATTTATAAAGGGCAGGTTTTGCAGCGAGAGGATTTGTGTAGAACAGGCTTGTTCTTTGTGTGTCCCAAAGCTGTATACGATCGAGTTCTCAACCGACTGGGAGGAAAAGAACGCATTCCACGCTTTCCAACACAACCAGCTTCTATCCATTTTCTTGCCTATGACTATCTGGAAACAACTGGTGAAGGAACGATTACTCCTCTTGGTATCTTGGAGGAACACTGCACAACGGTTTACAAAGTCCAAGAAGCCTTTTCTTCCATGAATCTACCAGAAGGCAATGTTTACCGGGATGCTATTCGCAGATCACTATATGGAACAGATGTTTAAACTGGAGGCAGAGGCAGCATGAGCGTTCAAAGAAGAAAATTAAGCTACTGGAGTATTGAGTTTGCCTCTGGTGATGAACATCATTTTGATTCTCAGCTTTTTTGCCGTTTTTTAAATTATGTAGACAATTTATCAGAGGAGGATAAATTGTTTCGCGATGAAAAAAACAACAAAGCTGTTGCATTGTCAAGCATCAGAGATGAAAGAAAACAAGGACTTCGCCTCTTTAAAATCATTTTTAAGTCGTGCAAGTATAACCATTCTCCCGATTATATGTCCAGCACAGATGGGTCAGAGCGTCCTACCGACAAAAGACTGGATGAGGGCGATAAAGAGCTGACTCATATGTGTATGCGGATCGATGGGAGTGAAGCTTATACCGTTTTCGAGGAACGTCGCAATGGAGTGACAATGGGGGGTGTGATAAAGTACTTTAACAAGTTACTGCACGGTTTTTTGGTACAGGAAGATATAGAGGAAACCTTTTATCTTTGGGCAAGCATTATTCCTCCAGATGATTTTATGACTGCCCTGCGTGCTGCTGAAAGAATTTCTGTGGCACAGCTCTTCGTTGAGAAAAGAGTTCTTGGAAGCGGTTATCTAAATCTTATGGACGTTGATGCAAACTCTCAGGATGATTTGTTGATAACTTTAAAGTCAAAACCTAGGCAAAGCCTTCCCAAAAGAGCCTTAAGAAAAACATTTCAAGCAATCGCCACAGAAGGAACTGAAATAAGCCGTATTCGCCTATATGGCAAAGATATAAATAAGATGAACATAACGATTGATTCTTTGGGCGGAAAAAGAATTGAAGAAGTCACCGTGGATTTAACTCCTAACGGAGTAGTCGATTCTTATTCAATTTTTGCCAAAATCGAGGAAGTGTTGGGTGTAACCGAATGAAAGACGGAGTAAACGGTGGCTTAGGAAAACATATCTATATGGAGTGGATAATCCCCATAAGGGACTACTACTGCTCCATACGAAAAAATGAGGTAGTTTTTGAAATCATAAGTCCACTTCTAATTTCTCTGACTTGTGTGGCCTTCTATTTTCATAATGGGAAACTTATAGTTGCACTAGATGGCTTATCTGATCTTTTGCCGACTGCGATTTCAATCTTAATAGGTTTTACGGTTATGCTCATAACTCTATTACTTACCAGTAGTGGCGATAATGTTGAGCGCCTAAAAAAACTCGAGACAGAAAAAGTATTGTATAAGAAACCACTTACACTATACCAAGGACTTCATATCCAATTTTCACATTCATTATTTTCTGAAGTCTTTCTGTTGTTGCTTATTTTTTTCTATTTATTTTTAAAAGGAATTGGTATATCCCCCCTAGCTAGTGGCGCTGTTTTATTTGTAGAAATATATTTAACCTTGAACATACTTCTTTCAATATTACGCGGGATTGCAAATTTATATTTTTCCTTTTATAATACCCAAAAAGAAAAATAAGCTTGTTAAAAACCCAGTTGAAGCTGGCCGTAGTTAATGCTGAATCATATGCACCTAGATCGACCATGCAGTTGGCTTTATAGAGATTTTTGAGTCTCATACTAACGGCAACCATTTCTTTGGGACATTTTATCCCACCAGCGGAGGACGAAGGACGAGGGACGGAGGTTTGTATACCTGCCGCCGCTCTCCGAAAACGAACAGGCGTTTTGCTCCCATCTGCTCACAAATCTCCTGCCCGTTTCCCTGCCAGTGTAAGCGGGGTGCAAACCGCATCGCACCCCGTTTTCACTGTCAGCCGCGCCAGCAGGTATAACACACTACACCTTGCAAGCAAGGTTGTGTGCCAAAGGGGAGGCATAGCCCCCCCTTTGGAAACCCCCGGTTTTGTCAGTGCGTGGCCACAGATTGCATTTCTGCATCTATGTCCTCACCCCATCCAAAACCTAAAGAAACGGCGCAGATCAGCCTATGAATGGTGGGCTGGTCTGCGTCGTTTCTTTATTCGGCCTGTGGGCCGGAACGAGACAAGGTGCATATGGAGAATTGTATTTCCGGGTTGAAAATTTGTATAATTCGGGTTATAATAAAATTAACCCGAATAGGAGGTTGGAAGATGAAAGAAGTGGGTAAGCGTTTGAAGGCCCTGCGGGAGAGCATCAGCCTTTCACAGGTAAAAATGGCTGAGGCCATCGGCTCCACACAGTCCAGTATCAACCGCTATGAGAATGGGCAGTCCACCCCATCTGTGGAGCTATTTCGCCGCTATGCAGATTACTTTGATGTATCCTTAGATTATATCTTTGCCCGGACGGATAAGCCCCAGGGAGTAATATACGAGTTTAAGCCTAAAGCCGCTCCAGAGCGTGAGGAAATGCGACGCTTTATTGAGATGTGTTTTGACCCACAATCTCCTATGAACGAAAAGCTAAAGGAAACACTGTTCCGTATGATGGAGGAAAACAGATGAAAGTTGCATATAGAGGACAACTTGATGCAATTGACCAATGGCTTCGTGATATTAACAATAAATTGACAATGGGTATATCTCCAACTTTTCTTTTGAATGATTGTCAAAAAATGCAAACTGATCTGCGAGAAGTCGCAGAAAAAATCAAACACGAGTATCCGTTTTACAGCCAAACGCTCCCTGGAATAGGTGATAATCTATTCAGACCCGATCCTTTCAACTATGGATTGATGGCGCTAAATGTTGCAGCTTTTGGGGAATTATTTATTATCGTACAGCACCTGGTTCGTGAACCTGTCGATATGCGTTTTTGGCAAGACATTCACCCACGAATCATTGAAGTTTCAAAGGAACTATTTTGCAACGGCCATTTTGCTGCCGCTTCTGAAAGTGCCATTAAAGAAGTTGAAACTCGAATGCGAGAGTTGTTTAAGAAAGGAAAACCAAACTCTCCTACTCCTAAAGATGCAACGGGTTTAATTGGTGCGTTGTTGTCAGATAATGGTTTTTATCAGTTTTGCGATACATCAGAAATAAGTGGAGCCAATTTTCGTAAAGGTGTTAAGTCTATCTTTGAGGGCGTTTTTACTGCTTATCGGAACCCCTCTATGCACGCAAATCTAACCTGTTCGCAGAGAGAAGCCTTTGAGCGGATCGTACAGGCAAGCCAAATGATGAGCATTTTAACAGACGGCGAGGTGAGAACATGAAAGCTGTAATCTATGCCCGCTATTCCTCCGACAACCAGCGAGAAGAAAGCATAGAAGGACAAATCCGGGAGTGTACCGCCTTTGCCGAGAAGAACGGTATTACCATTCTGCGCCACTACATTGACCGAGCCTTTTCTGCCAAGACGGACAACCGCCCGGAATTTCAGAACATGATTAAGGACAGCGGCAAGCGCCTGTTCGATATGATTATCGTCTGGAAGCTGGACAGGTTTGCCCGCAACCGCTACGACAGCGCCCGGTACAAGGCCACTCTGAAAAAGAACGGGGTCAAGGTGGTGTCCGCTACCGAGGTCATTTCCGACGGGGCCGAGGGTATCATTCTGGAAAGCGTGCTGGAGGGGTACGCCGAATACTACTCCGCCGACCTGTCCGAAAAGGTAGTCCGGGGCATGACGGAGAACGCCTTGAAATCCAAGTATAACGGCGGCACCCGTCCTATTGGCTATCTGATTGACAGCGACCAGTGCTTCCAGCTTGACCCGCTTACCGCTCCCTTTGTCCGGGAGGCATTTCAGCGTTATGACGAGGGAGCCACCATGACCCAAATCCGGGACTGGCTCAATGAGCAGGGCGTAAAGAACACACGAGGCCAGAAGATGACCTACAACAGCGTACAGCACCTTTTGAACAATCGCCGCTATATCGGAGAATATACCTACCGGAACATTGTGGTGCCGGACGGTATTCCCGCCATTGTCCCCCAAGACCTCTTTGACCGGGTGCAAGAGAAACTGGCAAAGAACAAGAAGGCCCCGGCCCGCCACAAGGCCGAGGACGATTATCTGCTGACAACCAAGCTGTTCTGCGGCTATTGCGGGGCCTACCTCTGCGGCGAGAGCGGCACCAGCCACACGGGGAATGTCCACCACTATTATAAGTGCGTATCCGTGAAAAAGAAGCGCACCGAGTGCCATAAAAAGTCTGTCCGCAAAGAGTGGATCGAGGATTTGGTGGTCAGCGAAACCATGAAAATGGTGATGGACGATAAGGCGATTGAGGCCATCGTGTCCATGCTGATGGACTTGCAGGATAGAGAGAATGTCAATCTGCCGCTCTATGAACAGCAGCTGCGGGAGGCGGATACAGCCATTCAAAACCTCTTGAACGCCATCCAGCAGGGTATCTTGACCAAGTCCACGAAAAGCCGTCTGGAAGAACTGGAGGCCACAAAAGAGGAATTGGCAATCAAGATTGCCTGCGAAAAGTTGGCAAAGCCCAAGGTCAGCGCCGAGTTTATGACCTTCTGGCTCCAGCGCTTCCGCAAACTGGATGTACGGCAAAAGTCCCACCGTAAGATGCTGATTGATACTTTTATCAATGCCATTTTCCTGTACGATGACAAAATGGTGATAACCTTCAACTACAAGGAAGGGACAACGACCATCACTTTTGATGACCTCAAAACCGCATTGGCCGATCAGAAAACAGGTTCGGATTTGGATTGCTCAACTGCACCACGTCGGAGCAAAGTCCGCTTTGCTCCGACGTTCTTTTATTCCTGTGGAATAAAAGAACGTCATCCGCCCGCTTCCTTGCGCCTCCTTTCCAACTGCGACCCGCTTTGCTGGGCTCGCAGTTGGTGGGCCGCCCTGCGGACGGCTTTTTTGTTTCTGACGGAAATATCGGTTTTAACCGCCCTTTGCAGATAATGATAATCCGAACCCGGTTCCAATCGGGGATGGCTTCGGGTTTTTATTTAGGCGAAAAGCAAAAGCGACGGTATCACGAGTGTCCGTCGCTTTTCTTATACGATCCTTTTCTCCTTTCTGGCTCTCTTGCCCTCTGCCCTTTCCATTTCTCAAGTTTTTCCCTTTCTAGGTGCCAAACAGTTTGCCATAGAGCTTCATTTTCTTTCCTGGTTTTTGGTGGTCTGAACATCCATCATTCTACCACTGATGAGGCTCTTTTTAAATTCTCAACCTCACCCGCAGAGCGCGTGGCGATTCCTTTCGCTTTCGCGAAAGTCGCTAAAGCGAGACAGCGGCAGAGCCTCAGGCTCTGCCGCTGTTTTGATGTTGGTGATATGTTATATCCGAACCGAACCTGTACTCAGGCCAGGCGGCGCGCACCCACGAAGCCGGTGCCGTAATAGGCGGAGTCCATATCGCTGACGATGACGCCCACCGTGGGAGTGGAGGCATGGACAAACTGGTTCCCGCCGATGTAGATGCCCACATGGGTGGCCCGCTTGCTGCTGTTGCCATTGTTGAAGAACACCAGGTCGCCGGGCTGGAGCTGGCTCTTGGAGACGGCGGTTCCGTTGTCCATCTGGGCGGAGGCCGTGCGGTTGACCGAATAGCCGAAGTGCTTACACACATAAGTCACAAAGCCGGAGCAGTCAAAGCCGCTGGGGCTGGATCCGCCGTAGACATAGGGATAGCCCACATACTGCTGGGCATACTGGGCGATCTCACTGCCCTTGCCGGAAGCAGAGGCCGCCGCCGCATCCACCTGGGCCACATAGTCGCTGCTGACATAGCCGCCCTCGATCTGGTACCAGCCGCCAGCGCCGCCGATCAGCTCCTCGATCTCCACGATGGTCCCCACAGACAGGGAATCCACCTTCTCCGCATCGGCGCTGGGGCCGGAGCGGACATTCAGGGGCCCGGCCACCACCTGGCCGTAGATCTTTTCCTCTGTGACCTTCAGGTAGTCGCCGGCCACGAAGCCGGTGATCCCGTTGCTGGAAATTTTATGCCACTTTCCGTCTCCGGTGGTGCTCAGCACATCCACCTGGGTCCCGCTGGACAGGGTGGTGAAGACCTGGGACTCAGCGCTGGCCTCCGCCCGGACATTCAGGCCGGAGTCGCTCACAACAGTGCCCACAGAGGCGGCAAAGGAAGGGGTGATCACAGCGGTGACCGCCAGGATACAGGCGGCCAGCTTCGCGGTCAGGGCTCTGGACAGGTGCATGGTGGGGTTCCTCCATTCTCTCTTTACACAGTATCGTTTGTACAGGGATGAGGGGGCTTACTTACCGCTCAGCGCCCGGTCCAGCCAGACCGCAGCTACGTCCATTGCGGCGTAGAGGTTATCCTTCTCGCTTTTCTTGACCACACGGTCCCGGCTCTTCAGATCCGGGTCGGTGAGCTGAAGCTGGACGCTCACCTTGGTGGCCACCTCCAGATCGTCCACCTTCCGGGTGGCCAGCACCTGGAGCATGATGATATATTTCTCGGCCATCGTGCCGTAGTAGATCAGGTTGTCCTTCCGGCGAAGGGGGTGTCCTTTATAGGAAAGAGGGAGCTTTTCGGATGCCATGGAATTCCTCCTTGAGTTTTTCATGCAATTTTCATGTTGTAACCGAATTGTAACATATTCGTAACCAGTTGTCAAACCTTTCCCGGCTCTTTTTTTCGTAAAAATTTACCCGTGATTTTGGGCACTCTGCCGGATAACCACATTTTTTCTCTGTGTTTTGTCACAGACCTGTCATTTTTTGGCGGGAGGCGGTGTTTTCCAGGAGCTATAAACGCAAAATGAAGCCAGCCCTTTGAAAAAGAGCTGGCTTCCAGATTAAAATTTAAGATACTTCAACGCTGATCGTTCCAGAAATATTCTTTTCCTCTGCTTTGAGGAAACAACCCCATTCAGAATGGTTCCACAGGGTAAAGGTGGCCGGCTCATTACAGTCGATGTAACGGTACGTCGATGTTCCGGCGTTCATATCCTTGAGCATAACATTCAGCCTTGCGTATGTAGGATCCCATGTCCCCTCAATCGTAATGTGAGATCCATCGGTGTACTCACCACGGAAATCAGGAACTTCATAGTAATAACCACTGTCAGGAATATAGAATGAGTAGATCTCTACACGGCCGCGGGTAGTGATCTGCCGGTCAACAAGAGTAAGTTCAAGCGGTTTGATGGAAGAAGAATCGATCTCGCAGATAGGGGCCATTTCAGCGGCAAGGACTGGGACAGACAGGGAAAGCGTCATCATAACTGCGATCAGGGACGAAAGAAACTTTTTCATGCCATTTTAGACCTCCTTCAAATTGATATGGATCCAGCAAACGATACCTCAGAATCTGTTGATCTATCTATGTTTAGATTGGCACAACAAACAAAAAAGTCAATACAATTCAAAAAATAATGAAGAATCGACAGATTCACACCAGAAAAATCGTTGCCGATTCCCATTTGAATATGATCGTCACGACCGCCATCCTCTTCCGCCTTCCTTGGTGTTGATTTGAGCCGAACAAAGCAGACGGTTCGCTCCTTACCGTGTGACAGAAGTGACCGCTGGCCGGTTACCTCTTTGATCGGCTCATTTTGCAGCGCGCCCTGTTTGATGCTTCGGATCCGTCCAGGGAGCCGCCATGAACGGACTCCCACCCCTTGTCAAACCGGGGGAAATCCACTATAATAGTGCATCATACCAAGAAAAACCGGCGCACAGCGCCGGGATGGAGGGAAACAGTATGGCACTGGACATGACATATTTTGAGGAGATGGAAGCCAAGATCCCCAAGGGGAAGGTCCGCACCCGCTTCGCCCCCTCTCCCACCGGCTATATGCACGTGGGCAACCTGCGCACCGCCCTGTACACCTGGCTCATCGCCCGGCACAGCCAGGGCACGTTCATCCTGCGCATTGAGGACACCGACCAGACTCGCCAGGTGGAGGGCGCCACAGAGGTAATTTACCGCACCCTGGCCGAGTGCCATCTGGACCACGACGAGGGTCCCGACGTGGGCGGCCCGGTGGCCCCCTACATCCAGACGGAGCGGCGGGATACCTATGGGAAGTACGCCCAGCTCCTGGTGGAGAAGGGACACGCCTACTACTGCTTCTGCGAGAAGGCGGAGTCGGAGGAGGACTCCGGTGAATTTGACCGGGCGGAGGACCCCTGCCGCGCCCTGAGCCCCGCTGAGGCCCAGGCCCGGGTGGACGCCGGCGAGCCCTATGTCATCCGCCAAAAGATCCCCGCCGGGGGCTCCACCACCTTCCACGACGCCATTTTCGGCGACATCACCGTGGAGAACAAAACCCTGGATGACCAGGTGCTCATCAAGCGGGACGGCCTGCCCACCTACAATTTCGCCAACGTGATCGATGACCACCTCATGGGCATCACCCATGTGGTCCGGGGCAGCGAGTACCTGTCCTCCGCCCCCAAGTACGACCTGCTGTACCAGGCCTTCGGCTGGGAGGTGCCCACCTACGTCCACTGCTCCCCCGTCATGCGGGACGCCCAGCACAAGATGTCCAAGCGCCACGGCGACCCCTCCTATGAGGACTTGAAGGCCCAAGGCTTCCTCACCGACGCCATCCTGAACTATGTGGCCCTGCTGGGCTGGTCCCCCAAGGGCGACCTGGCGGAGCAGGAGATCTTCACCCTGGACCAGCTGGTGGACACCTTTGAGCTCTCCGGCGTGTCCAAGTCCCCCGCTATCTTCGACATTGAGAAGCTCACCCACTTCAACGCCCTCTACCTGCGCGCTATGGCTCCGGAGGAGTTTGCAAAGGTGGCTGAGCCCTATATCCGTCAGACGGTGAAGGACCCCAAGCTGGACGCGGCCAAGATCGCCGGCCTGCTCCAGGCCCGGTGCGAGAAGCTCACCGACATCCCAGAGAAGGTGGACTTTTTCGACGCCCTGCCTGACTACGATGTAAACCTGTTCGCCAACAAGAAGTCCAAGTCCACCCTGGACTCCTCCCGGGAGATGCTCTCCGCCGCCATCGGGATGCTGGCCAATCTGCCCAGCTGGAGCGAGGCCATGATCCACGACAGCCTGGTGGGGCTGGCTGAGGGCCTGGGCGTGAAAAACGCCCTGCTCATGTGGCCGGTACGCATCGCCGCCGCCGGAAAGTCGGTCACCCCCGGCGGAGCCGTGGAGATCTGCCACATCCTGGGCCGTGAGGAGACTGTCCGCCGCCTGAAGCTGGGCCTCGACAAACTCTCTTCCTTTTCTTGAAAGAAAAGGAAGCAAAAGAACTTTGTGCGAAACTGCGTTTCGCCTCTGACTCCTAGGTGAGGCATATTTGGATTGGAAGTCTATGCGGCTCCGGGATACCCCGTTTTTTCTCCGCCGCCGCCCCGGATGTGGAAACATTCACTCTCTAAAAAATAAAAGCGAACCGCGCCGGCAGATGCCGGCGCGGTTTCTTTCTGTTTACGGGTCTTGCAGAGGAACTCAGCAGTCCCCTTACAGGGCTTCGACCTCCTCCTGCTCCAGGGTGCGGATGCCCCGGGCGGCCAGGGCGGCCTCCGCCGCACTCTCGTCCGCCACACGGAAGATCATGTAGGCCCGGTCCACATCGTGCCCCCCTAGGAAGGCGTACATATACTCCACATTCACCCGGGCGTCGGTGAGGACCTGGAGGACCTTGTTCAGCCCGCCGGGCACATCGGGGATGGCCACCCCCACCACGGGGGTCAGGCTGTGGACATAGCTTGCGTCTTTCAGCACCGTGGTGGCCTGGTACAGGTTGTCCACAATGATCCGCACGATGCCGAACTCACTTGTTTCGGCCAGGGAGAGGGCCCGCAGGTCCACCCCGTTCTGGGCCAGCACCCCGGTCAGCCCGTACAGGGCCCCCGGCTTATTCTCCACAAAAACGGAGATCTGCTTGATGCTCATGGTTTACCCTCCTTAAATCTTGCGCTTGTCGATGACGCGCACCGCCTTGCCCTCACTGCGGACAATGGACTTGGGCGCCACCAGAGTGACCTTTGCCGCCAGACCCAGCATGGAACGCAGGCCGGCCACCAGCTCCTTCTGCCGGCGGTCGATCTCGCCCAGGTTGTCGGTGAACATCTCGGGGGTCATCTCCACCTGGACGTCCAGGGTGTCGGTGGACTTCACCCGGTCCACAATGATCTGATAGTTGGCGGGATAGCCGTGGTTGAGCAGCACCGTCTCGATCTGAGAGGGGAACACGTTGACCCCCCGGATGATGAGCATATCGTCGGAGCGGCCCATGGGCTTGCACATCTTCACATGGGTGCGGCCGCAGGAGCACTTCTCCCGGGTGAGCATACAGATGTCCCGGGTGCGGTAGCGCAGCAGAGGGAATGCCTCCTTGGTGATGGAGGTGAACACCAGCTCACCCTTGCTGCCCTCGGGCAGCACCTCGCCGGTGTCCGGGTCGATGATCTCGGCGATGAAATGGTCCTCATTGATGTGCATTCCGGACTGGGCGGAGCACTCGAAGGCCACGCCGGGACCGGACAGCTCCGTCAGGCCATATATATCGTAGGCTTTGATCCCCAGCGTATTCTGGATGTCCTGGCGCATCTCCTCGCTCCAGGCCTCCGCCCCGAAAATGCCCGCCTTCAGGGGGATCTGATCCGGGGTCATGCCCATCTCCTTCATGGACTCGCCCAGGTAGGCGGCATAGGAGGGGGTGCAGCACAGGATGGTGGCGTTCAGGTCCTTGATGAACATGATCTGCCGCTCTGTATTGCCCGAGGAAGCCGGGATGGTCAGGCAGCCCGCCTTATGGCTTCCACCGTGGAGTCCGGCGCCGCCTGTGAACAGGCCGTAGCCATAGGACACCTGGCACACATCCTCATTGGTGGCGCCGGCCGCAACCAGGGCCCGGGCGCAGCAGTCCTCCCACAGGTCAACGTCGTGCTGGGTGTAAAAGGCCACCACCCGCTTGCCGGTGGTGCCTGAAGTCGAGTGGATGCGCACACAGTCCTTCAGCGGCCGTGCCAGCAGGCCGTAGGGATAGGCCTCCCGCAGGTCGGCCTTGGTGACAAAGGGCAGCTTGTGCAGGTCGGCCACGCCCTGGATATCATCAGGGGTCAGCCCCTTCTCCTCCATCTTTTTGCGGTAGTAGGACACGTTGTCCCACACATTGCGCACCTGCTTCATCAGGCGCTCGTCCTGCCAGGCGCGGAGCTGCTCCTGGCTGGCACATTCAATCTCAGGCTGATAATAACGTTCCATGGGGATCATCTCTCTTCGATTTTAGAATCCATCCTTTTTCTTGCAAGAAAAAGGATCAAAAAGAACTCAGTTCCATTCGTCCACAGGGGAATTACCGCCGGGTCCCGGAACACCCGGAAGCCCGAAAGGCTCATAACGTCACAGCCGGCTTAGCCTCTGTCCCAGGGCCGCCCCCAGCAGGCACAGCGCCATACTCAGGAGCATATAGCTCCCGCCCAGCAGCCACTTCCCCCGCTCCAGCAGGGTCAGGCTCTCCAGGGAAAAGGTGGAAAAGGTGGTGAAGCCGCCGCACACGCCGGTTTTCCAAAAGAGGGCGGCGGACGGGTTCAGCCGCCCGCGGCCTGCCAGTCCGGCGATGAAGCCGATGAGCACCGACCCCAGCAGATTGGTCAGCAGGGTCAGCAACGGGAACTCCCCCCGCCAGGGCAGCAGGCTCAGCCCATATCGGCCCATGGCCCCCAGGGCCCCGCCCGTCCCCACCAGCAGTACGCTTCCCATCTCCGCCCTCCAATTCCTAATTCCTAACTCCTAATTCCTAATTGACTCAAGCGTTTTTGCCCAGCTGGAAGGCCCGCTTGTTCAGTTCCAGGAATTTTGCAGGGACGCAGGCCTCCAGGGACTTCATCCACGCCTCCTCCGGCAGGTCAAAGTAATGGGACAGCCGCCCCATCAGCACCAGGTTCACCGCCTTGGAGGAGCCCGCCTCCTCGGCCAGCTTCAGGCAGTCCAGGGCGTCCACCCTGGCCCCGGCGGCCTTCATCTTCTCCACCAGGTTTTCCGGATATTGAGCCGCCCCGGTGATGACCGGCATGGGGTCGATCTGCTGGGTGTTGGTGACGATCTGCCCGTCGGGCTTTAAGTAGCTCAGCCAGCGGGCGGCCTCCAGCACCTCGAAGGAGACGATGAAGTCCGCCTCTCCCTGGTCGATGACCGGGGAACACACCTTATCCCCATAGCGGACATAGGTGACCACGCTGCCGCCCCGCTGGGACATCCCGTGGACCTCGGACACCTTCACGTCATAGCCCTGCTCCATCAGCAGATGGCCCAGCAGCTTGCTGGCCAGCAGGGAGCCCTGTCCGCCCACGCCCACGATCATAATATTTTTCGTTTCCATCTCTCAGCCCTCCTTGCCGGTGCTCTCAAAGGCGCCCACCGGACACAGCTGCTGGCACACGCCGCAGCCCACGCACTGGGTGAAGTCCACATGGGCCTTTCCCTCCTTCATGGAGATGGCGGGACAGCCGATCTTCATGCAGCTCTTGCAGCCGATGCACTTGTCCGTGTTCACCTTCAGCGGGGCCTTGTGCTTGACGTATTTCAGCAGGGCGCAGGGCCGACGGCTGATGATGACAGAGGGCTCGTCAGCGGCCAGCTCCTCCTTCACCGCCCGGTCGGTCTCCTTCAGGTCATAGGGGTCCACCACCCGGACACGGCGGAAGCCCATGGCCCGGCACAGGGCCTCCAGGTCGATCTTTCCGGCGGGGTCGCCCTTGATGTTGAATCCGGTGGTGGGATTCTGCTGGTGGCCGGTCATGCCAGTGATGGAGTTGTCCAGGATAATGACAGTGGAGTTGGACTGGTTGTAGGCGATGTTGGCCAGACCGGTCATGCCGGAGTGCATAAAGGTGGAGTCGCCGATGACGGCCACCGTCTTGTGCTCGCTCTCCCCGCCCCGGGCCTTGTTGAAGCCGTGGATGGCGGAGATGGAGCCGCCCATGCACAGGGTCATGTCCATAGCGGACAGGGGGGCCACCGCGCCCAGGGTGTAGCAGCCGATGTCGCCCAGCACCGTACACTTATTTTTATTCAGGGTGTAGAACAGTCCCCGGTGGGGGCAGCCGGCGCACATGACCGGGGGCCGGGGCGGGATCTGGTCGTCCAGCTTTCTCCCCGCGTGGACCGGCAGGCCCAGCTTCTCCGCCACCAGGTTCTGGGAGAACTCATCGATGCAGGGGAACACGTCCTTGCCTGCCAGGGCCAGCCCCATCGCCCGGCAGTGGGCCTCGATGAAGCCGTCCAGCTCCTCCACCACGGTGAGCAGATCCACCGAGGCGGCAAAATCCCGGATCAGCCCCTCTGGCAGGGGCCAGGCCATGCCCAGCTTCAGAACGGGGAAGCGGTCGCCGCAGACCTCCTTCACATACTGATAGCTGGTGGACGAGGTGATGATGCCGATCTTGTGGTCAGCGCCCTCCTCCACCCGGTTGACCGGGGCGGTCTCCGCCCACTGGGCCAGCTTCCGGGTGCGCTCCTCCACCACCGGGTGGCGGCGCTTGGCGTTGCCTGGCATCATCACATACTTGGCGATGTTCTTCTCATAGGGGATCATTTCCCGCTCCGCCCGCTCCGTCGTGTCCACGATGGACTGGGAGTGGGCCACCCGGGTGCACATCTTCAGCAGCACCGGGGTGTCGAACTGCTCGGACAGCTCATAGGCCAGCTTGGCGAAGGCCAGGGCCTCGGCGGAGTCGGAGGGCTCCAGCATGGGTACCTTGGCCGCCCGGGCGTAGTGGCGGGAGTCCTGCTCGTTCTGAGAGGAGTGCATCCCTGCGTCGTCGGCCACACCGATGACCATGCCGCCGTTCACCCCGGTGTAGCTCATGGTGAACAGGGGGTCGGCGGCCACGTTCAGACCAACGTGCTTCATCCCGCAGAAGGACCGCTTCCCCGCCAGGCTGGCCCCGAAGGCCACCTCCATGGCCACCTTCTCGTTGGGGGCCCACTCGCAGTAGATCTCGTCGTACTTGGCGCACTCCTCGGTGATCTCAGTGCTGGGAGTGCCGGGGTAGCTGGAGACCACACCGCACCCCGCCTCATAAAGTCCACGGGCAACGGCCGCGTTGCCCAGCATCAGCTGCTTCATTCTTTTTCCCTGCTTTCCTGCAAAATGCAAAACTTGATCCCATATCCCGGATCCGGGTCATTCCTCCGGCGGCTCCGGCTTGTCCAGGCCCTCCCGGATAATGATGCTCTGCACCACGCCGCCGGCGCCGTTTTCCAGCATGGACCGGCGCACCCGGCTGATGGTAGCGCTGCTGGCCCCGGTCTTTTCCAGGATGTCCAGATAGACCAGGCCCTGCTGCAAATAGACAGCCACGTCGAAACGCTGCTCCATGGCCTGGAGCTCTGTGGGGGTACACAGGTCCTCAAAGAACCGGCGGCACTCCTCCAGATCTCTCAGCTTCAGGATCGTCTCGTACAGGGCGGTGCTGCGCTCCCGGCGCTCTGCCTTTGCCATAACATTTCCTCCCTTCCGGCCCGCAGACGGAGCGGGCCGATCCGTATTGCTATATACTATAACACATTAAAGCGTTAAGGTCAAACAGGGAATTCTGAATTTTCCGTAAAATTTTTTTGCCGCTGATTTTCCCTCCGGCAGAGAAAACGGCCTTGACAATCCTCCGGTTCCGGGTTATGATACTTCAACAGGTAAAATCAATGAAGTGTTTCGGGGCTCTCCCCGTTTTGAAAGGATCTGACTGTCATGCCTATTACGGATCTGTTGGAGCGCAACAGCAAGCTATACGGCGAGGAGATCGCCCTGGTGGAGATCAACCCCGAGATCCAGGAGGCCCAGCGGGTGACCTGGAAGGAGTACGAGCTCATCCAGCCCACCTCCTCCGTCCCCTACCGCCGGGCCATCACCTGGTCAGTCTTTGATGAGAAGGCCAACCGGGTGGCCAATATGCTCCTGGGCCGGGGCATCCGGAAGGGGCAGAAGGTGGCCATCCTGCTGATGAACTGCCTGGAGTGGCTGCCCATCTACTTCGGCATCCTGAAGGCGGGGGCCATCGCGGTGCCGCTGAACTTCCGCTATACCTCCGACGAGATCGACTACTGCCTCAAGCTGGCCGACGTGGACGTGCTGTTCTTCGGCCCGGAGTTCATCGGCCGTGTGGAGGCCATCGTGCCCAAGATCTCCCAGCAGATGCTCCTCTTCTTCGTGGGGGACACCTGCCCTTCCTTCGCCGAGGACTATCACCGGGCCACCGCCAACTGCTCCAGCATGGCCCCCAAGGTGCTCATCGACGACGAGGATGAGGCCGCCATCTACTACTCCTCCGGCACCACCGGCTTCCCCAAGGCCATCCTGCTCAAGCACCACGCCCTGGCCCAGTCCGCCCGGATGGAGGCCATCCACCACGCCACCACCCACGACGATGTGTTTCTCTGCATCCCGCCCCTGTACCACACCGGCGCGAAAATGCACTGGTTCGGCTCTCTGTTCACCGGAAGCAAGGCGGTTCTGCTGAAGGGGAACTCCCCCCAGGCCATCTTCCAGGCCGTCTCCTCCGAGCGGTGCTCCATCGTGTGGCTGCTGGTGCCCTGGTGCCAGGACATCCTGGCCGCCCTGGACCGGGGGGATCTGAAGCTGGAGGACTATCAGCTGTCCCAGTGGCGGCTGATGCACATCGGCGCCCAGCCGGTGCCCCCCTCCCTCATCAAGCACTGGATGCGCTATTTCCCCCACCACAAGTACGACACCAACTACGGCCTGTCCGAGTCCACCGGCCCGGGCTGCGTCCACCTGGGCATGGACCATATCGACAAGGTGGGCGCCATCGGCGTACCCGGCTATGGCTGGGAGGTCAAGATCGTGGACGAGCAGCTCCAGCCCGTTCCCCAGGGGGGCGTGGGTGAGCTGTGCGTGAAGGGCCCCGGCGTGATGGTGTGCTACTACCACAATCCGGAGGCCACCGCAGAGGTGCTGAAGGACGGGTGGCTGCGCACCGGCGACATGGCCCGCCAGGACGAGGAGGGCTTCATCTTCCTGGTGGACCGGAAGAAGGACGTGATCATCTCCGGCGGCGAAAACCTGTACCCCGTCCAGATCGAGGACTTCCTCTCCGCCTATCCCAAGGTCCACGATGTGGCGGTCATCGGCCTGCCGGACGCACGGCTGGGCGAGATCGCCGCCGCCATCATCCAAGTCAAGCAGGGCATGACCTGCACCGAGAGCGAGATCAAGCAGTTCTGTATGGATCTGCCCCGGTACAAGCGCCCCCGGAAGATCATCTTTGCCGACATCCCCCGCAATCCCACCGGCAAGATCGAAAAGCCCAAGCTGCGGGAGAAATACTGCGGCGTACGCCTGGTGGAGGCGCAGAACCAGGGCTGAGCCCCCTTCATGCCCTTCTTTTTCAGCGGCGCGGACGAATCTCGTCCGCGCCGTTTTTTTGCATTCCCGGACTGGCCGCAAACGGGCAGTCCGTTTCTCCTGTATCTTTTTGAGGTTTTTTGTATTTTTTTGAGTAATTAACAATTTCTTAGCATCTTTATCCGTTTTCTTTATGCAATGTGCCTTGACCTTTTCGTCAAAATGCTGTATTTTTTGACTTGCAAAAGCCGTTGCTCTGTGTGGGCGGCCGATGTCCAGAGAAGCTTTGCAAAGCAAAATAACAGAGAGAAAGGACCGTACAACTATGCTTGAGATCAGTCTGAATATGTACCACGCTGTTGCGCTGGGCGCATTCCTGTTCTGGCTGGGAGGCGTGATCACCAGCAAGATCAGCCTCCTGAACCGCTACTGTATTCCCGCGCCCCTGGTGGGCGGCCTGTGCTTCTCCATCGTGAACTGCATCCTCTATTCCACGGGAGCTGCCTCCATTACCTTTGACGACACCCTTCAGAGCGTCTTTATGATCATGTTCTTCACCACTGTGGGCTTCACCGTCAGCATCCCCGCCCTGCTGAAGGGCGGCAAGGCGGTACTCCTCTGCCTGCTGGTGGCCGTGGTCATGATCCCCGTACAGAATTTCCTGGGGGGCGGCGTCATGGCCCTGTTTGGGAAGGATCCCCTTCTGGGCATCGGCTGCGGCTCCATCGCCCTGGTGGGCGGCCCCGGCACGGCGGCGGCCTACGGTCCTGAGCTGGAGGCCGCCGGCGCAGTGGGCGGAAGCGTGGTCTCCATCGCCGCCGCCACCTTCGGCCTGGTGGCCGGCTCCCTCATGGGCGGCCCCACCGCCCGCCGGCTCATCAACAAATACGGGCTCCGCCCCGACAGCGCCTCGCTGCGCGCCAGCGCGCCCAGCGCAGAGGTCCTGGCCACCGATGTGGCCAGCGAGGACGAGACCTTCTCCAGCAGCAGCCCCCGCTTTGTCAAGGGCTTCATGGTCCTTCTGCTGGCTGTGGGCATCGGCAGCCAGGTGAGCGCCTGGCTCACCGCCCTGACCCGCCTGACCTTCCCCGGCTACATCGGCGCCATGCTGGTGGCCGTAGTGGTCCGCAACGTGATGGACGGCATGAAGGTGGAGTATCCCGCCGAGGAGATCGACACCATGGGCAATATGTTCCTGTCCATCTTCCTGGCCATGGCCCTGGCCGGCCTGAAGCTGTGGGAGCTGGTGGACCTGGCCCTGCCCATGCTCCTCTGCCTCGTCGCCCAGTGCGTGGTGATGGTGCTATTCTCCTACCTCATCGTGTTCCGGGTCATGGGCCGCAATTACGACGCGGCGGTGATGACCGCCGGCTTCATCGGCTTCTCCATGGGCGCCACCTCCAACGCCATGGCCAATATGCAGGTGGTCACCAAGAAGTACGGCCCCTCCCCCGTGGCCTACTTTGCCATCCCCATGGTGGGCGGAATGTTCATCGACTTCTTCAACGCGGTGCTCATCACCTTCAACATCGGGCTCTGGGCCCACTGACCCAGGGATCCGGATACATTCCTCCTGTCTCCTCCCGGGAGCGGCCCCCCACGGTGCGGGGGCCGCTCCCTGCTGCTTTTTCCCCGCCGCCCCAGGCCCGCGCCCCGGGTTTTTCCGCCGGTCTGTCTTGCTTTTCCGGCCCGTTTAGAGTATGATAACTGTGCTGAATGAAAGACTCAAGGGAGGTCATTTTCTTATGCGGGACGGATTTATCAAAGTAGCGGCCGGCACCCCCAGGATCCGGGTGGCGGACTGCCATTATAACGCGGAGCAGATCTTCACCATGATGCGGGAGGCGGACCAGCAGGGGGTGCGGGTGCTATGCCTGCCGGAGCTTTGCCTCACCGGCTATACCTGCGGCGATTTGTTTTTACAGGACACCCTGCTCCGGGGGGCGGAGGAGGGCCTGAACACCATTCTGGAGGCCACCCGGAACCTGGATCTGGTGACCGCCGTGGGGCTGCCGGTGCGGGACAAGTGGGACGGCAAGCTGTACAACTGTGCTGCCTTGATCCAACAGGGCGAGATTTTGGGCCTGGTCCCTAAGGTCCACCTGCCCAACTATGGGGAGTTTTATGAGAAGCGGTGGTTCGCTTCCGGCAAGGATATGGACAACTTGATCACTCTGTGCGGTCAGGAGGTGTGCCTGTCCGACCGTCTGATCTGGGCCTGTGAGGAGATCCCCGATCTGGTCATCGGGGTGGAGATCTGCGAGGACCTGTGGGCGCCGGAGCCCCCCTCCGCGGCCCTGGCCCGGTCGGGCGCCACCCTGATCCTGAACCTGTCCGCCTCCAATGAGACGGTGGGCAAGGCGAACTACCGCCGCAATCTGGTGGCGGGGCAGTCGGGCCGCCTGCTGTGCGGCTATGTGTACGCCGACGCCGGGGAGGGGGAGTCCACCACCGACCTGGTGTTCAGCGGCCACAACATCATCGCGGAGAACGGCTCCCTGCTGGCGGAGCGGCGCTTTGCCGCCGGACTCACCATCAGCGAGATCGACGTACAGCGCCTGGCCTATGAGCGCCGCCGCAACACCACCTTCACTCCCCCGGCCCGGGACCCCATGGCGGAGGCCCACTGCCTGGGGGTGAGCCGGGTCTCCTTCAATCTGAAGGTGGGTGAGACCAAGCTCACCCGGTACGTCTCCCCCAACCCCTTCGTCCCCGCCGACGCGGAGGACCGGGCGGAGCGGTGCAACGAGATTTTGAAAATCGCCGCCCTGGGGCTGAAAAAGCGGCTGGAGCACACCCGGGCCCGCACCGCTGTGGTGGGGCTGTCCGGGGGCCTGGACTCCACCCTGGCCATCCTCATTACCGCCGTGGCCATGAAGCTGCTGGACCGGCCGGAGAGCGACATCATCGCGGTCACCATGCCCTGCTTCGGCACCACCGACCGCACCCGGGACAACGCCGTGGAGCTGGCCCAGCGGCTGGGGGCCACCCTGAAGCGCATCGACATCGGCGAGGCGGTGAAGGTCCACTTCCGGGACATCGGACAGTCCATGGAGGACCACTCCGTCACCTTTGAAAACGGTCAGGCCCGGGAGCGCACCCAGGTGCTCATGGACATCGCCAACCAGACCGGCGGCATGGTCATCGGCACCGGCGACCTGTCTGAGCTGGCCCTGGGCTGGGCCACCTACAACGGGGATCATATGTCCATGTACGCCGTCAACGCCGGCATCCCCAAGACCCTGGTGCGCCATCTGGTCTCCTTCATCTCCGACGACAAGGGCAGTGAGGACCCCAAGCTGTCCGCCGTGCTGGACGACATCCTGGACACCCCCGTCTCCCCGGAGCTGCTCCCCGCCATTGAGGGGAAGATCAGCCAGCGGACAGAGGACCTGGTGGGCCCCTATGAGCTCCACGACTTCTTCCTGTACTACGCCGTCCGCTGGGGCTTCCCGCCCCGGAAGGTGTTCCGCCTGGCGGAGCACGCCCTGGGCCGGACCTATGACCGGGCCACCATCCTGAAGTGGCTGAACAACTTCTACCGCCGCTTCTTCACCCAGCAGTTCAAGCGCTCCTGCCTCCCCGACGGGCCCAAGGTGGGCTCCGTCACCCTGTCCCCCCGGGGTGACTGGAGAATGCCAAGCGATGCCGTCGCCGCCCTGTGGATGGAGGAACTGGAGGGCCTGCAATAACACAGAACGCCGCTCCGGTGGCCAACAACATCAATTGGAATAAAGGATCTTAATAAAGCTATGAATCTCTACTGCGATCTGTTTTGGACCTTCTCCAAGATCGGGGTCTGCACCTTCGGCGGCGGCTACGCCATGCTCCCCATCCTCCAGCGCGAGGTGGTGGAGAAGAAGGGCTGGGCCACCGAGGAGGAGCTCACCGACTACTTTGCCATCGGCCAGTGCACCCCCGGCATCATTGCCGTGAACACGGCCACCTTTGTGGGACACAAGTACCGGGGCGTCTCCGGCGGCGTCGTCGCCACCCTGGGCCTGGTGTTCCCTTCCCTCATCATCATCACCCTCATCGCCGCATTTCTCAGCAGCTTCGCCGACTCCCCCCTGGTACAGCACGCCCTGGGCGGCATCAACGCCTGTGTGGTGGCTCTGATCGCCGTCAGCGTGCTGAAGCTGGGAAAGAGCACCCTGAAAAACGCCCCCGCCGTGTGCATTTTTCTGGCGGTTCTGGCCCTGGCGGAGGTGGGCAGCCTGCTGCCTCTGGACCCCGCTTCCCCCGTCGGCGCGGCGCTGGGCTTCCTCTCCTCCCCCGCCATCCTGGTGGTGCTGGCCGGAGTAACGGGCTGGTTGCTCTCCCTGCTCCGCCCCGGGAAGGAAGGAGGTGAGGCACGGTGATCCTGCTGAGACTGTTCTATGAATTTTTCAAGACCGGCCTGTTCTCCGTGGGCGGCGGCATGGCCACCATCCCCTTCCTCCAGCACATGGGTGAGGCCACCGGCTGGTTCACCAACCAGGAGCTCACCACCATGATCGCCGTCTCTGAGTCCACCCCCGGCCCGATGGGGGTCAACATGGCCACCTATGTGGGCTTCCATATCGGGAGCACCTCCGGGATGGGCGGTCTGGGGGGCATTGTAGGCGCTGTGGTGGCCACCCTGGGCCTGATCACCCCGTCCATCATCGTTATCCTGATCATTGCCGGATTTTTGCAGAAATTCCGCCACAGCCGGACCGTGGAGGCTGTCTTTTCCGGGCTCCGCCCCGCCTCCACCGCCCTCATCGCCGCCGCCGGCCTGAGTGTGGCCTTCTCTGTGTTCACCGTGGCCGACAACCTCTCTCCCGACAGCTTCCCGGCCATCTCCTGGCCGTCCCTCCTGTTGGCTGTGGCGGTCTTTGTTGGCATGAAGTGGACGCCCCTGAAGAAGCTCCACCCCATCGTGTTCATCCTGGCCTCCGCCGTGGCGGGCATCCTGCTCCAGCTGTGAGCCCCCCATCCGGCCAGGCCCACATCCAAACCAAACAGGAAAGAGGCATACCATGAGCTTTGACCGCGATCTGTTCCTCCCAGTCAGCCGGGATGACATGGCCCACCGGGGCTGGGACGATTATGACGTTCTCATCATCACCGGGGACGCATACGTGGACCACCCCTCCTTCGGTCCCACCATCATCGGCCGTCTTCTGGAGGACGAGGGCTATCGGGTGGCCATCCTGGCCCAGCCCGACTGGCGCACCCCGGCGGCCTTCTCCGCCCTGGGGCGGCCCCGCCTGGCGGTGATGATTTCCGCCGGCAACCTGGACTCCATGGTGGCCCACTACACCGCCGCCAAAAAGCGCCGCCACGACGACGCCTACTCCCCCGGACGGCGGGCGGGGCTGCGCCCCGACCACGCCACCGTGGTGTACTCCAACCGGGTGCGGGAGGTCTTTGGGGACATCCCCATCGTCATCGGCGGCCTGGAGGCCAGCCTGCGCCGCTTCGCCCACTACGACTACTGGGAGGACAAGGTGCGCCGCTCCATCCTCTTTGACGCCCAGGCGGACATCCTGACCTATGGCATGGGGGAGCGGGCCTCGGTGGAGATCCTGTCCCGCCTCGCCTCCGGCACCCCGGTGGAGGAGATCACCGACGTGCGGGGCACCTGTGTGGCCGCCCGCCATCCCGGCGTGTGCGCCTATCCCAAGGTGGAAGTCCCCTCCTTTGAGGAGGTGGCCGCCGACAAGGCCGCCTATGCCCGGGCCAACATGACGGAGTATCTGGAGCATGACGCAGTGGTGGGCAGGGCCATCCTCCAAAAGCACGGGGACCGGTTCCTCATCGTCAATCCCCCCGCCGCCCCCCTGACCACGCCGGAGATGGACCGGGTGGCCGAGCTGCCCTATGTCCGGGAGCCCCACCCTATGTACGACGAGATGGGGGGCGTCCCTGCCATCGAGGAGGTGCGCTTCTCTGTCACCCATAACCGGGGCTGCTTCGGGGCGTGCAACTTCTGCTCCCTGGCCTTCCACCAGGGGCGGACCATCTCCTGCCGCAGCCACGAGAGCGTCATCCGGGAGGTGACCGCCCTGACCCATCACCCGGGCTTCAAGGGCTATATCCACGACGTGGGCGGCCCTGCCGCCACCTTCCGCCGCCCCTCCTGCCAGAAGCAGCTCAAGCACGGGATGTGCAAAAACCGGGCCTGTCTGGCCCCCGAGCCCTGTCCCAACCTGGACGCCGATCACACCGACTATATGATGCTGCTGCGGAAGCTGCGGGCCATCCCCGGGATCAAAAAGGTGTTCATCCGTTCGGGCATCCGTTTCGACTTCCTGATGAAGGACCCCAGCGGCGAATTTTTCACCGACCTGGTCCAGCACCACATCTCCGGACAGCTGAAGGTGGCCCCGGAGCACTGTGTGGCCCACACCCTGGACTATATGGGCAAGCCCCACATCGAGGTCTATGAGAAGTTCCGGGAGAAGTATTTTAAGCTCAACCGCCGGTACGGCAAGGACCAGTACCTGGTGCCCTACCTGATCTCCTCCCACCCGGGCTGTACCCTGGAGGACGCGGTGCAGCTGGCTGAATGGCTGAACAAGCAGGGACATATGCCGGAGCAGGTGCAGGACTTCTACCCCACCCCCGGCACCCTGGCCACCTGTATGTGGTACACCGGCCTGGATCCCCGGACCATGCAGCCGGTGTTCGTCCCCAAAACGCCCCACGACAAGGCCCTCCAGCGGGCGCTGATGCAGTGGCGGAAGCCTCAAAACCGGAAGCTGGTGCTGGAGGCCCTCCACAAGACGGGCCGGGAGGACCTGATCGGCTACGGCAAGCGCTGCCTCATCCGCCCCGACAAGGGACAGGCCCCCGGCGCCCCCCGCCGGGAGGAACACAGCGCGCCCCAGGGGAAGAAGCCCGCCCCGGGCCGCAGCAAAAAGGGGCCGGGGGATCCCCGGAAGGAGCGGTACAGCGGCCGCCACTCCGTGGAGAAGCAGGAGCAGACCGGCCGGCCTGTCCGTAAGGCGGGCTGGGCCAAGCCCGCCGCCTCCAAAAAGGGAACCAAGGGCACGAAGGGCCGAAAAAAGGGTTAAACAAAACCGTCCCGACCGCACGATGCGGTCGGGACGGTTTTGTTTATCGAACAGCCTCAGCGGTAGGAGTCCGCCAGCGCCTGGAACTTGGGCAGCGCCCGCTGGATCATCTCCGTCTGGACGCAGTAGGCCAGGCGGAAGTGGCCCGGGGCCCCGAAGCCGGAGCCGGGCACCAGCAGCAAGTCGAACTGCTTGGCCCGCTCGCTGAAGGCCAGGTCGTCCGGCTCCAGGCTGCGGGGGAACAGATAGAAGGCCCCGCCCGGCTCGGCCACATGGTAGCCCATCTCCCGCAGGGCGGGCACCAGCAGCTTGCAGTTGCGCTCATACACCGACAGGTCGGCGGTCATGTCGCAGCACAGGGAGGTCACCTGCTGGAACAGGCTGGGGGCGTTCACATAGCCCAGGGACCGCCCCGCTCCGGCCACCGCAGCGTACACCTCGCCGGAATCTGCCGCCTGTCCGGGGACCAGCACATAGCCCAGCCGCTCGCCGGGGAGGGAGAGGGACTTGCTGAAGGAGTAGCACACGATGGTATCCCGGTACAGGTGGGGGATCCAGGGGGCCTGGAAGCCGGAGAACACGATCTCCCGGTAGGGCTCGTCGGAGATGAGGTAGATGGGGTGGCCGTACTCCTCCTCCTTCCGCCCTAAAATCTCCGCCAGCCGCTCCAGGGTCTCCCGGGAGTAGACCACGCCGGAGGGGTTGTTGGGGGAGTTGACCACCACGCCCTTGGTGTGGGGGGTGAGGGCCTGCTCAAAGGCGGCAAAATCGATCTGGAAGTGCTCGGTCTCCGGGGGGATCAGCACCATTTTGGCCCCGGCTCCCTCGATAAACACCTTGTACTCAGGGAAATAGGGGGCAAACACGATGAACTCGTCCCCCGGGCAGGTCAGCCCGTGGAACACACAGCAGAGGGAGGCCGCCGCCCCCACCGTGATGTAAAACTGATCGGCGGTATAATCCCCGCCGAAGCGGCGGTTGAGGGAATCCGCGAAGCGCTGGCGGGCCGCGGCATCCCCCTGGGCGCTGGTGTAGCAGTGGATCAGCTCGGGCTGCTCCCGCAGGATGCGGATGGCCGCCTCATTGACCGCGTCGGGGGCGGGGACGCTGGGATTGCCCAGAGAGAAGTCGTACACGTTCTCCCGGCCCACCACAGCAGCCCGCTGATTGCCGTACTCAAACAGCTCCCGGATCACGGAGCGGGCAGTGCCCAGCCCCAGCATACGTTTTGAAACCATTGGACATGACCTCCCGGTACTTCGGTAATCGTTTTCCAGTCCGGCGCCGCCCAGTGCAGACGGGGTGGCGCCGATTTGCTTTTTATTATAGCACGGCTATTTAACGCTGTAAAGTGTTGATTTGCCCATTCTCTGTTTCACCGGGCCGGGATCCGGAAGCCCGGCCGCCTCATCGCTGCGGAGGTGCTCATCAGAGGGGGGTATGCACAGCGCCGCCATTCCTGCCGATCCTGCTGGTCCAATCAGGTCGCCGTGAGCCTGGCAGGGCGTGGCCCAGCAGTCCAAACCACAAGCATGAGGTCCTCTGTTTTCCCCCTCTTTTCAAAAAATTACAAAATCCATTTTCCACGCATTATAATTACCAAATAATTACAGTCTATGTTGTACACTATTCCCCGTTTACAAAACAACAAATTGACACTATAATCAAAGCATACCATTTTATTCCCTATGAAGCGGGTCGACCGGACATCCGGGAGCCAGCCGCACCCAGCCAAACATTCTCCCGGACACGCAAAGGCGGTGATCCTGTGCAGATCCTGACCGGAAAATCTATCCTGGACCAGTTCGCATTTGGCCCCCTGTGCTTCTACCGGCGCAGGTCCTTCCATCCGGAGCCGGAATCCCGGCTCACCCCGGAGGAGGAGACCCACCGCTTCCACACAGCCCAGCGTCAAGCCATCCTTCAGCTGTCCGCCCTGTACGACTCCGCCTGTGCAGAGCTTGGCACTCAGGCCGCCTCCATCTTCTCCATCCACGCCATGTTGCTGGAGGACGCCTCCCTGGTGGAGGAGGTCCTCACCACCATCCGGAGCCGCCATGCCACGGCGGAATACGCCGTCCAGGCGGTGGAACGGGAGTTTTCCAGCGCCTTCGCCGGCATGGACAGCCCCTATATGCGGGCCCGCGGGGCAGACATCCGGGACATCGCCCACCGGGTCATCCGCTGCCTTCTGGGGCTGAAAACACCGGATCCCCTGGCCGCCCGCTCCGGGATCCTGGTCTCTGACGAGCTGCTACCCAGCGAGGTACTGGCCCTGGACCGGCGGAAGCTGCTGGGCCTGGTGACCCGCCGCGGCAGTGTGGACAGCCACACCGCCATGCTGCTGCGGCTGATGAAGATCCCCGGCCTGGCCGAGGTGGAGATCTCCAGCCAGGATGAGGGCCACGCCGCCCTGCTGGACGGCTTCAGCCACAGCCTCTACCTGGACCCGGAGCCCCAGCTGATGGCCGAGCTGGGCCTCTCCCCCGCCACAGAGCGCCGCCCACTCGCCGCCTCCCTGTAAGCCTGTCTCATCCACCCAAACCAAAACGGTCCGTACCTGCTCCCACAGATACGGACCGTTTTTCAGCCTTTTGTCAGGACATCAGGGAACAGGCGGGGCGAAAGATGTGGGCCTGCTCCTGGCCGTCCAGGATCCGCAGCCCGCCCAGGGCCAGGGCCTCCATCTCGTTCTCCCCCGGGATGACCACCACCTTCACCAGGTTGTGGAGATAGTCGATGACCATGCCGGTCAGCTTTTTGGAGTTGGCCAGGCCGCCGGTGAGGATCACCGCGTCGATCAGTTCGGTGAAGCAGCCCAGCATGATCCCCACCCCCTTGGCGATCTGAAGGGCCTGGGCCTGATAGACCAGGGCGGCCCATTCGTCCCCCTCCTGGATGCGGCGCTCGATCTCCCGGCAGTCGTGGGTGCCCAGCAGGGCGGACATCCCGCCCTCCCCCCGGAGCTTCTTGAGCATATCCTTCTTGGTGTACTTCCCCGAGTAGCACAGATCCACCACATAGAGCATATTCAGGCTTCCGGACCGGTCCGGGGAGAAGGGCCCCGCGTCGTCGGAGACCGAGTCGATGATGCGCCCGTGGCGGTGTGCCGAAATGGAGATCCCGCCCCCCAGGTGGGCCACCACCAGGTTCATATCCTCATACCGCCGCCCCAGGGTCTCTGCATACTTGTGGGAAGTGGCCCGGGCGTTGAGCACATGGCAGAAGCTGGTGCGCATGACCTCCTTGAAGCCGGTGACCCGGGCCTCCGGCACCATCTCATCACTGGTCACCGCGTCATAGATGTAGGCGGGGATCCCCAGAGGCTGGGCAAACGCCCGTGCCATCAGCCCGCCCAGGTTGGAGGCGTGGTCGAACACCGGGTAGTTCCGCAGGCAGTCGGCCAGGTTGTCATCCACCAGATAGCCGCCGGCCACGATGTTGGGGATGATGCCGCCCCGGCCCACTACCGCCGACAGGGTGGACAGGTCCACCCCCTCCTGGGCCAGCCAGCCCCGCACCAGGGCCACCCGGTAATCCAGCTGATCGTACAGGCTGGGGTAGGGGGCCAGGTCCTGGTTGGTGTGGACGATGCTCTTCATGGCCGTCTGGTGCTCCCCGTCATAGACGGCGGCCTTGGTGCTGGTGGAGCCGGGGTTCAATATCAGCAGTCGATGGGACATGATCTTCCTCCTGTATCTTGTATTCGCCCAGTCCTCACCGGGCCATGGCCGCGGCGATGGCGATGGAGTCGTACTTCTCCTCCGGAGCGGCCCCCCGGGAGTTGACCGTGATGGGGACCGAGGCCCCCAGCACCAGCCCTGCCATCTTTCCCCCGGCCATGCCGTACAGGGCCTTGCCCAGCAGATTCCCCGCCGTGATGGAGGGGACCAGGAAGATGTCCGCATCTCCGGCCACCGGGCTGTGGTAGCCCTTCACCTGGGCGGCCTGGCGGTCGGTGGCCAGGTCGAAGGAGATGGGCCCCTCCACCTGACAGGGGCCAAAGTCTCCCCGCTCCGCTTCCGCCTTCAGGGCGGCCCCGTCCCCGGTCTCCGCCATGTGGGGGCTGACGGTCTCCACGGCGCACAGCACCGCCGCCTTGGGCTCCTCATACCCCAGGAAGCGGCACAGGTCCAGGGCATTTTTCAAAATGGCCCGCTTCTGGGCCAGGTCGGGGGCGACCACCATCCCCCCGTCGGTGATGAACATGAGCTTGTGATAGGCCGGGACGTCCAGAATGGCCACATGGGACAGCAGCTCCGCCGCCCGGATCCCGCTCTCCCGCCGGACCACCGCCCCCAGCAGCGTCCCGGTGGGCAGCAACCCCTTGATGAGCAGCTGGCCCCGCCCCTGCCGGATCAGCTCTACCGACCGGCGGGCGCATTCCCCGTCATCCCGGGCGTCCACCACGTCCTCCTCCGGCATGGGGCAGCCCAGCTCCTCTGACATCCGCAGGATCTTCTCCCGCTCCCCCACCAGCAGGGGACGGATCAGTCCGTCCCGCCTGGCCTGGAACACCGCGTCCAAGGTATGAGGGTCGTATGCGGCGGCAACCACCGCCGTTCTGGGCGGAACGTCCCGCAGCCCGCTCCGCAGGGCCTGAAATCCGGAGATCTCCATTCTGTCCTTCCTCCTCTGTGCTTCTTGTGTCTATTCTATCACCCCCGGGCGCGGAAGTATAGAGTAAAGTACTGCTCTGCCCGCTCCCTCTCCCGAAAAAATTTATTTTCCCTCTTGACTTTAACGCTTTTCTGCATTAAACTTCAACACAGCAAATCAACAAACCACTCTTGGTCCCCTTCCGCGCCCCCCTGCTCCCCGGGATGGAGGCGCGCGGCAGACCCGGGACACTCCAACCTGAGAGGACGGATCCCCTATGCTCATCAAACTGACTATGCTCCTGATATTTTTCGCGGTGATGGTGGCCATCGGCCTGTACTGCCGGAAAACCGCCTCCGATGTCAACGGCTTCGTGCTGGGCGGCCGCTCGGTGGGGCCCTGGCTCACCGCCTTCGCCTACGGCACCTCCTATTTTTCCGCCGTGGTCTTTGTGGGCTACGCCGGACAGTTCGGCTGGAAGTACGGCATCGCCGCCACCTGGGCGGGGATCGGAAACGCCCTTCTGGGCTCGCTGCTGGCCTGGGTGGTGCTGGGCCGCCGCACCCGCATCATGTCCCAGCACCTGGACAGCGCCACCATGCCGGAGTTTTTCGGCAAGCGGTTTGGCAGCCCCTCCCTGAAGGTGGCCGCCTCGGTCATCATCTTCATCTTCCTCATCCCCTATACCGCCAGCCTGTACAACGGGCTGTCCCGGCTGTTCGGCATGGCCTTTGACATCGACTACACGGTGTGCGTCATCGTGATGGCGGTGCTCACCGGGGTCTATGTCATCGCCGGCGGCTATATGGCCACCGCCATCAACGACTTCATCCAGGGCATCATCATGCTCTTCGGCATCTGCGCCGTGATCCTGGCCGTCCTCAACAGCCAGGGGGGCTTCCTGGCCGCCCTGGAGGGGCTGGCCCAGGTGAGCGACCCCGCCGTCTCCTCCGCCCCCGGCGTGTTCGCCTCCTTCTTCGGTCCCGACCCGGTGAACCTGCTGGGCGTGGTGCTGCTCACCTCCCTGGGCACCTGGGGCCTGCCCCAGATGGTCCAGAAGTTCTATGCCATCAAAAGTGATAAGTCCATCGACGCGGGCACCGTCATCTCCACCCTGTTCGCCCTGGTGGTGGCCGGGGGGTGCTACTTCCTGGGGGGCTTCGGCCGCCTGTTCGCCGACCGGATGGAGGTGGTGAACGGGGTCCCTGTTGGGGGCTATGACGCAGTGATCCCCACCATGCTGTCCGGCCTGCCCGACCTGCTGATGGCGGTGGTGGTGATCCTGGTGCTGTCCGCCTCCATGTCCACCCTGTCCTCCCTGGTGCTCACCTCCAGCTCCACCCTCACCCTGGACCTGATCCGGGACCACCTTGTGAAGGGCATGAGCCAGAAGAAGCAGGTCCTTGTAATGCGGTGCCTCATTGTGGTGTTCATCGCCATCTCGGTGGTGCTGGCCATCATCCAGTACAAGTCCAACGTCACCTTCATCGCCCAGCTCATGGGGGTGTCTTGGGGCGCGCTGGCCGGCGCCTTCCTGGCCCCCTTCCTGTACGGCCTGTACTGGAAAAAGGCCACCCGGGCGGCCTGCTGGACCAGCTTCCTGTTCTCCACCGTCGTGATGACAGCCAATATTTTCTTCCAGGCCAGCTTCCCCGCCCTGCTCCGCTCCCCCATCAACGCCGGGGCCTTCTGTATGCTGGCCGGGCTGGTCCTCGTACCAGTGGTCTCGCTGCTCACGCCCCAGCCGGACGCCGCCCTGGTGGAAGACGCCTTCTCCTGCTATGACCGGAAGGTTCTGGTCCGCCAGCGGGAGGCCCTGGGCGACGGAGAAAAGGCGGGATAAGTCCAAAAACGCCAGAAAGTCCGCAAGAAACTTCCTTTTCAAAGACGAAACCGTGTGGTACGCTATCCATACCACACGGTTTCGGTATTTCCGGACCTACTCCACAAACGAAAGGAACATTCTGATCCCCATGGTCATCGACATCCATACCCATACCTTCCCCGACCGGCTGGCCGCCACCACCATCCCCAAGCTGGAGCTGGCCGCCCATACCCGCTCCTTCTCCGACGGTACCAACGCCGGACTTGCCGCCTCCATGGCCCGGGCCGGGGTGGACTGCTCCCTGGTCCTCCCGGTGGCCACCGCCCCCAAGCAGGTGGTCCACGTCAACGACTGCTCCGCCCAGATCAACGAGCGCTTTCCTGAAACGGGGATCTTCTCCTTCGGCTGCATCCACCCCGATTTCTCCGACTACCGGGCCGAGCTGGCCCGGGCAGCCGAACTTGGCCTGAAGGGGATCAAGCTCCACCCCGTCTATCAGGGGGTGGATTTTGATGACATCCGCACCCTCCGCATCCTGGACCGGGCGGCGGAGCTGGGCCTGATCGTCCTCAGTCACTCCGGACTGGACGTGGGCTTCCCCGGCGTCGTTCACGTCACCCCCCGGATGGTGCGCAGCGCCCTGGACCAGGTGGGTCCCATGACCCTCATCCTGGCCCACATGGGCGGCTGGAGGAACTGGGACCAGGTGGAGGAGCTGCTGCCCGACACCTCCGTCTATCTGGACACCTCCTACTCCCTGGGGGATCTGGCCCCCCTGGATGACGGCTTCTACCGCCCGGAGGACCTCCACATGATGCCCCAGGAGCAGTTCCTCCGCATGGTCCGCACCTTCGGCCCCCACCGCATCCTGTTCGGCACCGACAGCCCTTGGCAGAGCCAGACGGACGCCGTGGCCGCCATCCGCGCCCTGCCCCTCAGCCAGGAGGAACAGGACGGCATCCTGGGCGGGAACGCCCAAAAGCTGCTGAACTTCCCGAATATGTAAATACGGCGAGACTGTCCAAAAAGCGGCGCAGCCACTTTTCGAGAAGGATTCCATTTTATTCCGTCGCCCGACGGCGGCGGAACTCCTTGCGGGAGGTTTTTTTGACAAACTGCGGCGGGTCATTACTGTTCTTGTAATGACCCGCCGTATTTTCTTCGTGCAAAAACTGAATCCTGTTTTTCTTAGGGACTTCTCTTCCTTCCAGGAGAGGCCGCTCAGCCCTTACGGTGTGACCGGCAGGGTGATCCCAGCCACCGTGACGGACTCCACGGTGGACAGGTCCAGGATCTCCTCAAAAACACCGCCCTTCCGGCATACTGTTCGGCCTGTCTCCGGGTCAATGCTTCCGCCCAGGCTGGACAAATCCACCGTGGATCCGTCCGCCATGTTCAGGGAGAGGGGCAGGGACTCGAAGAAGCGGTAGGACTGCTCCCGGTCGTGTTCGCTCTCCCGTCCGTTCTCCTGACTCTGGTTGTCCCAAACCAGCTCCTCCTTCACGGTATAGTCTACCTGGATAGACAGGGGAGAGATGGTCACCCCGTCCAGAACGGCTTCCATACCATTGAGCTGGAAGGTCTGACCGCCGGGCAGGCGGATACTGCTGTCCGGGAAGCTGAACTGGAAGCGGATCTTCCATTTCCCCTCTGCCACCGGGATTTTATCCTGAAAATCCTTCCCCATCCGGTACAAGTTCCGGAAGGAAGCGGTGGCCGTCCCCGGCTCCAGGGGCACATCAGACGTCATCTTCTCCACGTACTGGATGGAGGGCTCTGAAGGGTCGGCGTCGTAGAAATAGGCGGAGCCGTGGGACGACCCTCCTGTCACCCCCACGCTGGTATCCGCCCGGTCAAAGGTCAGGGGCAGCACCCCGTTCCCCAGGGGCTCCAGGTCCTCAGCCAGCGGCTGTCCGTCCTCCCGGGCGATGGAGTAGACAACCGCATAGCTGTACGCGTCCCCAATGATGGCGTCGGCGGTGATGGTCACCCCGTTGTGGGTGTCGCTGGCCCCCACAGGGACCCCCATCCGGTCCAGGATCTCCGTCTGGGCGGGCGCACCGCCCAGCACCGAGGCAAACACCTCCCCCGCCGGGGTGAGGACCACTGCGGCCCCCGCTCCCACCGTCAGAACGGCGGCAGCTGCCACGGCCACGGCCGCACAGCGCAGATTCAGCCCTTTTCGTCTGGAGCCGCCCCTCTCCAGCAGGCGGTCCACCATCGCCTCCTTCTCCTGCTCTGTGAACCGCAGCTCGTCCATGGTCTCCCGATATGTTTTCATGTCAACGCCTCCTGTTCCAGCTGCGTCCGCAGCTTATCTCTTCCCCGGCTGAGCCGGGTGGCCACTGTGGCCGGCTTCTCCCCCAGCATCTGGGCGATCTCATTGGCGGAGTAACCCTCGTAGTAATAGAGGTAGATCACGGTCCGGTATTTTGGCGGAAGCAGCGCCACCGCCGCCCACAGGCTCCCCTCCTCCGCCTCCGGCGCCCGGGCGTCCAAGGCCGCCGACAGGTCCACCGTCGTCCTGCGCCAGCTGCTCTTCAGCTGATCCTTGCACACGTTGACCGACGTACGGATGATCCAGGCCCGTTCGTGCTCCGGCGACTGAAATTCCCGGGGCTTCTCCAGCAGTCGGAGGAACACCGTCTGGCAGATGTCCTTGGCATCCTCCGTATTTTTCAGGTAGGTGAAGCTCAGGCGCAGGATCAGGTCGGAGTAGGTCTGCACCAGGCGCTCCGCCTCCTCCCGGCTGAGTTGGGATCTCATCTTGCTCACATCCTCTCTGGGAATTCTAAAAAGCGCTTTCACATTCTATACGATCCAAAGACCCGGAATCTTTCATCCGGAACAAAAAAATTCCCGGAGCCTAACCGGCTCCGGAAATTTTTGCTGAACGCCCTTACACTTTGACAAACTTGTCCCTATTGGCCCGGCAGATGGGGCACTGATAGCCGTCGGGCAGGGTCTCCCGCTCCGCCACATAGCCGCAGATGGTGCAGCGCCAGCCCACATTAGGCTCCAGGGTGCGGTACACCGTGGCCGCCGCCGGGGTGGCTCCGCCGCCGTTCTTATAGTCGTCCACCGTCAGGGCCGGGCCGTCCCCCAGGACCTCTGCCTCGGTCACCTCCGCGATGTAGAGCATATAGTTCCCCAGATCCAGCTTCTCCACGATCCGGCAGCTGATCCGGGACAGGGCATAGTCCCGGAGATAGGGGTTGCCCGCCCCGTCGGTCTCCACCGGCAGGCCCTCAAACTTATCCACCACCCGGCCGGACTTATAGCCGAACAGGTCGATCCTCTCCTTGGGCGTGTCCTTAGACAGCACCGTGGCGGCAAAACTCCCCGCCGCCTCCACGGCCTTGAAGGTCTCGTTGCTCTTGCTCAGGGTCAGGGAGAACTTGATGGGATTGGTGGAGGTCACCTGATGCAGGGAGTTCACCACGCACCCCTGAAAGCGCCCATCCAGAGCCGCCCCCACCAGGAACAGCCCGTAGTTGATCCGGTCAAATGCCTTTCGGTTCATAATCCTTCCTCCATATCACAGAATTTCACTATAATAGGAATAATTCTTGTTTACTATCATACTACGAGTTTCCACAAAAGTCAACGCCGTCATTCTTTTTTTCCAAATCTCACAAGAAAATAGCCCATTTTTTATGCAAAAATGCGGTCCCGCAGCTGCGGGACCGCATTTTATTCGCTGATTGTTCGCCCTTACTGGGGGATGTCCTGGGAAGGTTGCTGTCCCTCCTGACTGTCCTTGCCAGAGTCCTCCTGTTCCTCCTGAGGCGCCTCCTGGATTTCCTCTTGGGGGTCCTCCCGGCCATCCGGGTCCTTCCAAACCTCTGTCAGGTCGTCCTTGCTCCCGTCCCGAAAGAAGCGGAGGTTCAGGTCCACATCTCCAGAGATCCCGGCCACCCGGCCGCTGGAGGTATACTGCCACATCTCAAAATCATAGTAGAAGGAGGGGTAGTCGGTGTACTGGGCCAGCCAGAAGGGGTGCTCCATGATCTTGCTCAGGTCATAGTTGTTATAGGCCAGATTCTGATAGAAGTAGACCATGGGCTGGTAGCCTTCCGCCTGGATCTCCTCACAGAAGGCGTTCGCCATGCGGCACATCGTCTCTGTGTCCGGGATCTTCTGGGTGCGGGAACCGGAGTAATTCTGCCGCTCCCAGTCAAAGACCACCGGGTAGGAGATGGGGTAGGGTGCGATCTGCTCCAGCACATAAGCGGCCTCCTCCCGGGCCTCCTCCACGGTGACCGCCTGGGAGAAGTAGTACACCCCCACCTTGAGCCCGGCATCCAGCGCACCCTGGATATTGCGCTGGAAATAGGTGTCACCCATCATCTTGCCCTCGCTGCCATAGCCCCGGTATCCCACCCGGATCATGGCAAACTCGATGCCGGCGTCGGCCACCTTGGTCCAGTCGATCTCCCCCTGGTGGACGGACACATCCACGCCGCGGGCCACATCCACCCCGTTTTCCTTATAGTACATCACGCCGTTTTTCCGCCCAAATCCCTCCGGATCATAGAAGTTCACCGGCACATCCGGCAGGATGTCGTAGTAGGCTCCCTGGAAGGGGATCTGCTTTCCGTAGCGGTGGACCCGGTCCACCTGCCAGACGATGACGCTGATCTCAGCCCGGGTGATAGGCTTGTCCGGCAAAAAGACCGTCTTTCCCTCCTCCTGGCTGCCAGTGATGATCCCCAGCTCGTACAGGGCAGTCAGTTCACCGTCATCCACATCCGCAAATGGGGATTTCCCCTGCGAGGGCTCCAGCTTCAGCGCCCGGGCGGCCAGCTGAGCAATCAGTTCCCGCCGAATGGGCGCGTCTAAGTCCCCGATCTCCTCCCGGGTCAAGTACCCCTTCTCCACAGCGTAGTCCGCATAGCCGCTGGCCCAGTGCGCCCCGCTGGGGGTAATGGCGCCGCTCCCGGCGGCCTTCAGGACCATGACCAGGGCCGCGCCGGAGGTCAGAGCGTCATTGGGGCCAAATTGTCCGTCTCCATAGCCGTCGATCATTCCCTGGCTATTCAGGACAGCCACATATTTATAATACCAGTCTCCGCTCTGCACATCGACGAAGGGGCTGGTATAGCCGCTGGGCACGCTCAGCCGGTAGGGCGCGGCCATCACAGGTTGGATCCCCAGAACGGCGGCCAGAGCAAACGGTACGATACGCCTCCTAATTTGATGTTTCATCTCAAATTCTTTCTCCTTTTCGGTTTACAGTAATATTTTCTCCATTATAGCAAACCCGCAGATTCGACACAATAGGAAATTTCATGGTGACTTGCTCTTTCATGTCCGCCTCCCGGGGCAAACAAGATAAAGAAAAAAGGAAGGAACAATTTGTTCCTTCCTCTTGTGTTGGCACTACCTATCTTCCCGGTCCGTCTCCAGACAAGTATTTTCGGCAGAAGCGAGCTTAACTTCCGTGTTCGGAATGGGAACGGGTGGACCCTCGCCCTAATCAGCACCAACTTACTTTCTTTTGAAAAAGAAAGTAAGCAAAGAAAACTTCATGTCTTCTACTTCAGGAGAACTGTTTTTCTCTCCTTACCGCCTTTTTCAACAGCAATCAGTTTATCAAATTTTCAATCATTTGTCAAGAAAAACTTCTCAACTCACCGCCTGAAGGGCGGTCACCGAATCACAAACCAGTGAAGCGTTTATGATCTCAGGGCTCCCATTGAAGCCCAGCGAAGCGGGTTCAATGGGAAGGTGAAAAATTGCCCGCCCCGGCTAAGAAGCCTCGCCGCATGGCGGGGATTCGTGCCTTAAGGGCAATTTTGAACTGGTGACCCGTACGGGAATCGAACCCATGTTTGCGGCGTGAGAGGCCGCCGTCTTAACCGCTTGACCAACGGGCCGTATGGTGCGCCTTCAGGGATTCGAACCCGGGACCCACTGATTAAGAGTCAGTTGCTCTACCAACTGAGCTAAAGGCGCATACTTTCTTTTGAAAAAGAAAGTATGCAAAGAAAACTTCGTCCCTTTTCCATGCTTTCTCTTTCGCAAGAGGGAGGCGCTTACCTGCGCCTTCAAAACCGAACAGTGAAACCTCAAGACCTCGCTCACAAGCGCCTGCATCCTTCCTTGACCTTTAGGTCAAGCCCTCGGCTTATTAGTATCGGTCAGCTGCACACGTTACCGTGCTTCCACCTCCGACCTATCTACGACATAGTCTACGTCGAGCCTTACTCCTTTCGGATGAGAGATCTTATCTTAGGGGGAGTTTCACGCTTAGATGCTTTCAGCGTTTATCTCGTCCAGACGTAGCTACCCAGCTGTGCCCTTGGCAGGACAACTGGTGCACCAGAGGTCTGTCCATCCCGGTCCTCTCGTACTAAGGACAGCTCCCTTCAAATCTCTTTCGCCCGCAACAGATAGGGACCGAACTGTCTCACGACGTTCTGAACCCAGCTCGCGTGCCACTTTAATCGGCGAACAGCCGAACCCTTGGGACCGAATTCAGCCCCAGGATGTGACGAGCCGACATCGAGGTGCCAAACCTCCCCGTCGCTGTGGACGCTTGGGGGAGATCAGCCTGTTATCCCCAGGGTAGCTTTTATCCGTTGAGCGACGGCATTTCCACGCACATACCGCCGGATCACTAACTCCAACTTTCGTTACTGCTCCACCCGTCGGTGTCGCAGTTAGGCTCGTTTCTGCGTTTACACTCACTGCACGATTTCCGTCCGTGCTGAACGAACCTTTGAGCGCCTCCGTTACCTTTTTGGAGGCGACCGCCCCAGTCAAACTGCCCACCTAACAGTGTCCCCCGACCGGATTCACGGCCGCAGGTTAGAAAACCAGCAATTGAAGGGTGGTATCCCAAGGGTGACTCCGCACTGGCTGACGCCAATGTTTCCATGTCTCCCACCTATCCTGTACATCAATTACCAATCCTCAGTATTAAGCTACAGTAAAGCTCCATGGGGTCTTTCCGTCTAGTTGCGGGTAACTGGCATCTTCACCAGTACTACAATTTCGCCGGGTGGGCTGTTGAGACAGCGCCCAAATCGTTACGCCATTCGTGCGGGTCAGAACTTACCTGACAAGGAATTTCGCTACCTTAGGACCGTTATAGTTACGGCCGCCGTTTACTGGGGCTTCAATTCAAACCTTCGCTTGCGCTAAGCTCTCCTCTTAACCTTCCAGCACCGGGCAGGCGTCAGCCCATATACGTCATCTTTCGATTTAGCATAGACCTGTGTTTTTGGTAAACAGTCGCTTGGGCCTATTCTCTGCGGCCCCCCGTAGGGGGCTCCCCTTATCCCGAAGTTACGGGGTAATTTTGCCGAGTTCCTTAACAACCCTTCTCCCGTTGGCCTTAGGATTCTCTCCTCATCTACCTGTGTCGGTTTGCGGTACGGGCACCTTAGCATACACCAGAACTTTTCTCGCCTCGTCATTCTCCGACTTCCCTACTTAATTTCGGTCCCTTACGCCCGGGTCAACCAACGCCCGGGTTCGGATAGCTCCAAGTGTCCTTCTGGTTTAAGTTTCGGTGGCTACGGAATTTCAACCGTATGTGCATCGACTACGCCTTTCGGCCTCGCCTTAGCTCCCGGCTTACCTTGGGCGGACGAACCTTCCCCAAGAAACCTTAGATTTTCGGCCATTATGATTCCCACATAATTCTCGCTACTCATTCCGGCATTCTCACTCGAATACAGTCCACCGCTGCTTCCGCTACGACTTCACCCCATATTCGACGCTCCCCTACCATGCATTGCTGCATCCCAAGCTTCGGTTATACGCTTAGCCCCGTTACATTTTCCGCGCAGAACCACTCGACCAGTGAGCTATTACGCACTCTTTTAATGAGTGGCTGCTTCTAAGCCAACATCCTGGTTGTTTTCGCAATTCCACATCGTTTTCCACTTAGCGTATATTTGGGACCTTAGCTGTGGGTCTGGGCTGTTTCCCTTTTGACCACGAGACTTATCTCACGTAGTCTGACTGCTGATCATCAATTTGCCGGCATTCTTAGTTTGATAGGGTTCAGTAACTTTATCAGCCCCTAGCCCATTCAGTGCTTTACCTCCGGTAATCTAAATCAACGCTAGCCCTAAAGCTATTTCGGGGAGAACCAGCTATCTCCAAGTTCGATTAGAATTTCTCCGCTATCCACAGGTCATCCGCCACCATTGCAACGGGGGTCGGTTCGGTCCTCCATGGGGTTTTACCCCCACTTCAACCTGCCCATGGATAGGTCACCTGGTTTCGGGTCTATTGCATGCAACTCAGTCGCCCTATTCAGACTCGCTCTCGCTTCGCCTCCGGTGCTGAACACCTTAAGCTCGCTACATACAATAACTCGCCGGACCGTTCTACAAAAAGTACCTCATCACACTTTAACGTGCTTTGAGTGCTTGTAAGCACAAGGTTTCAGGTTCTCTTTCACTCCCCTCCCGGGGTCCTTTTCACCTTTCCCTCACGGTACTGCTCCTCTATCGGTCATCGAGTAGTATTTAGGGTTGGAGGGTGGTCCCCCCTGCTTCCCACCGGGTTTCACGTGTCCGGCGGTACTCTGGATCCTCGCTGAAAGACTTCGGTTTTCGCTTACGGGTCTCTCACCCTCTGTGGATGGCCTTCCCATACCATTCAGCTAACCTAGTCTCCCGTGTGCAAGTCCACAACCCCAGAGGATAAATCCTCTGGTTTGCCCTCTTCCGCGTTCGCTCGCCACTACTTGCGGAATCTCGGTTGATTTCTCTTCCTCGCCCTACTTAGATGTTTCAGTTCAGGCGGTTCCCCGCGTACGCCTATTTTATTCAACGCACGCTGACAGAGTATTGCTCTGCCGGGTTTCCCCATTCGGAAATTCCGGGATCAAAGCCTATGTGCGGCTCCCCCAGACTTATCGCAGCTTGTCACGTCCTTCTTCGGCTCTCGATGCCAAGGCATTCCCCTTGCGCTCTTTCTAGCTTGACCTAAACGATCTCTTCTTTCAAGATCTTCTGGTTCTCAAGAATTATGCAGGCTTCAGATTCGGTTCATTGTAGTTTGTGTTACCCTTCTTATTTCTAAAAAGTCCACAAATTTTACTTTGTTACCTCTCTGTTGCTTGCTCGCAATTTCTTGCTTGCTTCACTGTTCAGTTTTCAAGGTGCAGGTCTCCGACCCTTCTTCAAGGTCAGATCGAAATGCTCGGTCTCTTGACCAAACACTTCGATTTGATCTTGTGGTGGAGGTTACCGGACTCGAACCGGTGACCCCCTGCTTGCAAAGCAGGTGTTCTACCAGCTGAACTAAACCCCCGGACGGCCTTCCTTTTAGAAAGTGGTGGGCCCAAGTGGACTCGAACCACCGACCTCACGATTATCAGTCGTGCGCTCTAGCCAGCTGAGCTATGGGCCCGTGTACACCCTCTAAATTAAACAACGTGACCAAAGCGCCATACTGACCTAGGACGTTACCGATAACTCATTCGTTACCGGAACTCTCCTTAGAAAGGAGGTGATCCAGCCGCACCTTCCGATACGGCTACCTTGTTACGACTTCACCCCAATTATCGAACCCACCTTCGGCCGCGCCCCCATTGCTGTTAGGCTACGGACTTCGGGTGTTCCCGACTCTCATGGTGTGACGGGCGGTGTGTACAAGGCCCGGGAACGTATTCACCGCGGCATGCTGATCCGCGATTACTAGCGATTCCAACTTCATGCAGGCGGGTTGCAGCCTGCAATCCGAACTGGGATGGCTTTTAGGGATTTGCTCCACCTCACGGTCTTGCCTCCCTCTGTTAACCACCATTGTAGTACGTGTGTGGCCCAGGACATAAGGGGCATGATGATTTGACGTCGTCCCCACCTTCCTCCGTTTTGTCAACGGCAGTCTCGCTAGAGTGCTCTTGCGTAGCAACTAACAATAGGGGTTGCGCTCGTTGCGGGACTTAACCCAACATCTCACGACACGAGCTGACGACAACCATGCACCACCTGTCACCGAGGTCTCCGAAGAGAAAGGCCTATCTCTAGGCCGGGCCTCGGGATGTCAAGCCCTGGTAAGGTTCTTCGCGTTGCTTCGAATTAAACCACATACTCCACCGCTTGTGCGGGCCCCCGTCAATTCCTTTGAGTTTCAACCTTGCGATCGTACTCCCCAGGTGGGATACTTATTGTGTTAACTGCGGCACGGAAGGGGTCAGACCCCCCACACCTAGTATCCATCGTTTACAGCGTGGACTACCAGGGTATCTAATCCTGTTTGCTCCCCACGCTTTCGCGCCTCAGCGTCAGTTGCTGTCCAGCAGACCGCCTTCGCCACTGGTGTTCCTCCTAATATCTACGCATTTCACCGCTACACTAGGAATTCCGTCTGCCTCTCCAGTACTCAAGAACCACAGTTTCAAATGCAGGCTGGAGGTTGAGCCTCCAGTTTTCACATCTGACTTGCGATCCCGCCTACACGCCCTTTACACCCAGTAAATCCGGATAACGCTTGCCACCTACGTATTACCGCGGCTGCTGGCACGTAGTTAGCCGTGGCTTATTCCTCAGGTACCGTCACTTGCTTCGTCCCTGAGAAAAGAAGTTTACAACCCGAAAGCCTTCTTCCTTCACGCGGCGTTGCTGGGTCAGGCTTGCGCCCATTGCCCAATATTCCCCACTGCTGCCTCCCGTAGGAGTCTGGGCCGTGTCTCAGTCCCAATGTGGCCGGTCAACCTCTCAGTCCGGCTACTGATCGTCGCCTTGGTGGGCCGTTACCCCACCAACTAGCTAATCAGACGCGAGGCCATCTCAGAGCGATAAATCTTTGACAGTCAGAGTCATGCGACCCAACTGTATCATGCGGTATTAGCACAGCTTTCGTTGTGTTATTCCCCACTCCGAGGCAGGTTCCTCACGCGTTACTCACCCGTCCGCCACTAAGTAACCCAATCCATTGGACGAATCCTCTGTCATGGGCACTCCGTTCGACTTGCATGTGTTAAGCACGCCGCCAGCGTTCATCCTGAGCCAGGATCAAACTCTCAATAAAATGGTATTTAAATGACCAAAGTCAATTAAATCAATCTTATTGAAGCATCCTTGCTTCAAAGAAATTTAACGGTTGTCTTCAAGCGAAAAGCTTGTTTACAACCAAATCCAAATCTGGTGCTTCGTGTTTGTCACGTTGTTTAATTTACAAGGTGCACACCGCTCTCAGCGGCGGGAGTTTATCTTACCACACCGTTTTCGTCTTGTCAAGAACTTTTTTCAGGTTTTTCAACCTTTTTTCGTTCTCTCAGACGCCCCGGCGGGCTGCTCCCCATTTTGCTCGCTGCCTCAGCAGGCGACTCGCTTATTGTAGCACTTCTTGTTCGCTCTGTCAAGAACTTTTTTCAGGAATTTTTCGTCCTGTTTCCATTCCTTCATTCAGAACCACAATTCAGAAGTGTACTGCCCTCTGTCGGACAGCTTCGATATGTTACCACGCCCATCCCGGATTGTCAAGCACTTTTTTCGACTTTTTCCCGTTTTTCTTTCTGTCCCCTCCAGCCGGACATTCTTCCACAGAATTCTCTCTTGCACAACCACCTCAGTTATGATACCCTCATCTTATCTTAAATTTATATAGGAAAGAGGTCTTTCCCATGCCCATCAAGATCCCTGACTCTCTCCCGGCCACTGCGACGCTGGAGAGCGAGAATATCTTTGTGATGACGGAATACCGGGCCATGCACCAGGACATCCGCCCACTGAACCTGCTGATCCTCAACCTGATGCCCACTAAGATCGTCACGGAGACCCAGCTGCTGCGCAAGCTGTCCAACTCCCCCCTCCAGGTCAAGGTGGAACTGCTCCACACCCTGAGCCACGTCTCCCAGAATACGGACGCCGACCATCTCTCCTCCTTCTACACCACCTTCGACCAGATCAAGGACCGGAAGTTCGATGGCATGATCATCACCGGCGCGCCGGTGGAGAATCTGGACTTCACCGATGTGGACTACTGGGACGAGCTGTGCCAGATCATGGACTGGACCACCACCCATGTCCACTCCACACTGCACATCTGCTGGGGGGCCCAGGCCGGCCTCTTCCACCACTATGGGATCCCGAAGTATAATCTGGGCAAAAAGCTCTTCGGCGTGTTCCCCCACACGGTGGTCCGCACCCAGTCCCCCCTCTTCCGCGGCTTTGACGATGTGTTCTATATCCCTCACTCCCGCTACACCGAAAACCGGCTGGAGGACATCCAGAAGGTCCCGGAGCTTGAACTGCTGGCCATCTCTCAGCAGGCGGGCGTATTCGCCGTCAAGAGTGCGGACAACCGCCGTTTCTTCATCACCGGCCACCCGGAGTACGACCCAGAGACCCTGGCCAACGAGTATTTCCGGGATGTGAACAAGGGCATCGACATCAACATCCCCGACAACTACTTCCCCAACAACGACCCCAAGCAGCCCCCCCTGGTCCGCTGGCGCTCTGCCGCCCAGCTGTTCTACACCAACTGGCTGAATTACTATGTATACCAAACCACCCCCTACGATGTCCGGGACATCTGAGTTTTATGCCGCGGTCTACCGGCTCACGGCCCGTATCCCTCCAGGACAGGCGGCCACCTATGGTCAGCTGGCCTTTCTGGCAGGACACCCCCGGGCCAGCCGCATCGTGGGACAGGCAATGGCCCGCGCCCCGGAGGGCCTGCCCTGTCACCGGGTGGTGTACCGGGACGGGCGGCTGAGCCCTCCGGACATCTTTGGCGGCCCCGGGATCCAGCGGTTCCTGCTGAAGCAGGAGGGCGTCCCATTTTTGGCCGACGGCCGGGTCGATCTGTCCCGCTGTCTCTGGACCGCCGGGCACGAGGAAGAGAGGAGTTTCTGAATGAACGTCACTTTTGAGATCGTTAAGAATTCACCTGAGATCCGCACCTATATTACCCAGGCCGACGCGTCCCTCACCGCACTGGGCTTTACCGAGCACTCCTTCGCCCATGTGACCAAGTGCGCTGAGGTGGCCGCCCGCATTCTGACCCAGCTGGGATACAGCCCCAAGGAGGTGGAGCTGGCCAAAATCGCCGCCTTTATGCACGACATCGGCAATGTGGTCAACCGCCACGACCACGCCATCAGCGGAGCCACCATGGCTTTCCGCATCCTGGACAAGATGGGGATGGAGCCCGCCGATGTGGCCGCGGTCATCACCGCCATCGGCCATCACGACGACTCCACCGCCTTTCCGGTGAATGCTGTGGCCGCAGCCCTGATTCTGGCGGACAAGACGGATGTGCGCCGCAGCCGGGTCCGCAACAAGGATATGGCTACCTTCGACATCCACGACCGGGTGAATTACTCGGTGGAGCGTTCCGAGGTGCTGCTGGATGTGCCCGGCCGCACCGTCACCCTCTCCCTGTCCATCAACACCCAGGTGTGCGCCGTGATGGACTACTTTGAAATTTTCCTTCAGCGGATGCTCCTGTGCCGCCGGGCCGCCGAGGCCCTCAGCCTGAAATTCCGTCTGGAGATCAACGGACAGGTCCTTCTGTGACCCATCCCCACAGCGCCGCCCCCACCCGGCTTGCAACTGCCGGGCGGGGGCGGTTTTTTGTCACTGTTCTGTAACTCGCCTTTCCATCACTTCAAGTATAGTATATGATTATCCACTGCATTCGACACAAAAGAAGCATCCCCTATGAAACGTCTCCCCGTCCAAAACCGGAGGCTCCCGGACCACCGTGGGCTGGAGTGCAGAGATGCGGAGGAGTTTCAGACACTGCCGGACCATCTGGAGGAGAGGCCCACGGACAGGCCATTCTCTCTACCGCCGCGCGGCTGTGCGGCTCCGGCGGCCGCCCTTGACCTGACATAACAGATGACTATTTACTTGACTATTACAATGACTTTACTATGACCTTTTACTATTACCCTTAACGCAGCCCCTAATCGCACGGGAACATACATCTTTTTCCCCCATTTCACCCACAGTCAGGAGGCGATCTTATGAAATCCGTCCCACGCTCCCCCTTCACCACCCCGCTGTCCCGCTCCGCCCGGGAAACCGAGCCGCGTATCCGCGGCATCTTGCCGTGGAAAAAGCAGCGCCCGCCCCTGTTGGCCCCAGTCCTCGCCGTCCTCATTTTGTCCTGCGGCGGGCTGGCCGCCTGTCAGGCGCAGGGCGGGACACCGTCCGACATGCCTGCCGCCCAGAGCGGCGAGGCCTGGAGCACCCAGGCCGTCCTGGACGCCCTGTTCCAGTCCTCTGACGCCTCCATCCTCTCCCCAGACTCCATCCAAGGCGAGCTGCTGGACACCCAGGGCACCTCGGAGGATCTTACCCTGGCCGCCGGGCACTTCTACGACAACCTGGGCCAGTACTCCCTGCTCCTGGGGGTCGTAGGCCGGAACGGAGCGGAGAGCGGCGTCCCCTTTGTCGTACACGGCTCCGGAGGCCGGCCCTGCACCGCCGTCTTTGAGAAGGACGGCAGTCAGTACCTGCTCTACACCGCCACATGGGCCGATCAGGGCTTTTCCGACGGCGAGGCAGGCGTCATCCGCCTGGACGGGGATGACTTCACCTGGGTGTGGCCGGTGGAGGGGGACGTCCGGGACTCCCGCTCCCAGGCTTATAAGGACTACCACGACTATTGGAAGGGCAGAAAGCCCCTGCTGGCCCCCGGCGGCGTGGACATTTTTACAGAAAACCAGGACTACGGCATCTATGAAGGCTCCCCCGTCCAGTGGGTCTCGGAACAAAACGAGGTCTTTTGGCATACCGCTGAGGAGGATCTGCCCACCGGCGTCTACTATCAGAGCCGGGTGTGGCTGGAGCAGTTCACCCGGACCGGGCACAATCCCTGGAACGCCCGGAATACCTCCGCCCTGTGGCAGATCGTCTCTCTGGCCCCGGTGGACGGGGTATACCGGGACCGAAACGATGACAGGGAGGCGGTCTATGAACTGAAGGCCCGGGCAGACAACGGAGAGGACCTGTGGTTTGCGGCCTCCCTCCTCTTTGACCACAGCGGAGAGCATCCCATCCAGGTCCAGCGCTGGAACGTGGGCACGAGGGCCGAGATCGACCGCGGCCAGATGGTGGAGCGCATCACCGCCACCTGCATGGACAACTAGCCCGCCCCTCAGCTGAGGAGCAGGTCCAGGTCCTCCACCCGCAGCCCCGGGTGGAGGGCCAGGCCGATGCCATAGCCGATGACCTTGGCCAGGTCGCTCACCTGGCTGTCGATGTCCTTTGGCGTGACCAGCAGGTCCCGCCCCTCCCCAAGAGGGGGCAGCTCCGCCGTTCCCAGCAGATCGGCGGCCAGGGTGGCCCCGTCCACCACTGTGGGGACCCCCACCGCCAGCACCGGCACACCCAGAGAGGCCCGGTCCAGCGCCGCCCGGTGGTTGCCCACCCCGGAGCCGGGGGCGATCCCTGTATCGGACAACTGCACCGTGCGGCACAGCCGCTTCAGGGACCGGGAGGCCAGGGCGTCCACCGCCACCACACAGGCCGGCTTCAGCCGGCGGCATACCGCCTGGACCAGCTCGCCGCTCTCCATCCCCGTGGTGCCCAGCACCCCGGCGGACAGGGCAGCCACCGGGCGGAAGCCGCCGAAGTGCTCCGGACAGCCCTCCACCAGGTGCCGGGTGACCAGGGTGTAGTCGTGGACCTTGGGCCCCAGTGCGTCCGGCGTGATGGCCCTGTTGCCCAGCCCCACCACCAGCGCCAGCCCGCCAGTGGGGACTCCCTCCATCAGTCCGGCCAGCTCCCCGGCCACCGCCCGGGCCGCCCGGCCGAAGGCCCCCTCCTCCCGCCGGGCCAGGCCGTCCAGGGTGAGGGTCACATACCGCCCCGCCGGCTTGCCCAGGGCCTCCTCCCCCCGCCGGTCCAAAATGCGCACCGTCTCGGTGTGAAAGCCCTCCCGCTCTCCAGAGGCGGCCTCCACCCCCTCCAGCACTGCGGCCTCCGCCGCCCCCTCCTCCCAGATCTCCTTGGCCTCCAGGGCCAGGTCCGTTCTGCGTCCAAGCATCTGCGCCGCCTCCTGTTCCGCCGGAGCATCCCCCGGCTGTCTTTGGGGATAGTTTCTGCACCCACAGAAGAACTATGCGGCAGGCCGGGCAGGCCTTCGGATCGGGCGGAAAAAATCAGAAATTTTTTCAAAAAAGGAGTTGCTTTTTTTAAGGGCTGATGGTATAATACATATCCGCACAGGGATTCTTGTGTTCTATTTTATTGATTTTAAAAATCGGAGGAGGTGTTTGGTTTGCCGAATATCAAGTCTGCCAAGAAGCGTGTCCTGGTGTCCCAGACCAAGGCCATGCAGAACAAGGCCGCGAAGTCCGCGCTCAAGACCGACATCAAGAAGTTTGAGGCCGCGGTGGCGGAAGGCAACCGCAGCGAGGCCGATGTCGCTTACAAGGTGGCCGTCAAGGCTGTGGACAAGGCTGTTGTCAAGGGGCTGCTGCACAAGAACAATGCCGCCCACAAGAAGAGCAGCATGACCATTAAGCTGAGCAAGCTGGCCTGAGCATTCTGAACCAAGCAAGAGAGAGAAAGCCGTCTGCGTCGCAGGCGGCTTTTTGCTTCTCTCCCCCGGCGCGGCGCGACCCGCCCCGCCCGGAAGAGCACCGTTGAGAGGAGGCACGCTTCCATGTGGAGATCTCTGCTCCGCCTGCCGCCCGTTGCCTTTGTGTGGGGCGTGGTGGACACCTACAACCGCCTGGGCGTGGCCCGGGCCGCCGCCGCCCTGGCCTATTTCCTGATCCTGACCCTGTTCCCCCTGCTCATGTGCGTCAACTTCTTCATCGGCCTGCTGCCCCTCAGCCCGGAGGACGTCTTTTCCGCCCTGGACTCCATCCTCCCCCGGGAGAGCCTGTCCCTCATTCTGGACTATCTGGACTATGTCTCCGCCATTCCCCAGAGCCAGTCCACCCCCCTGCTGCTGGCCTGCCTGTTCACCATCGGCCTGTCCGCCTCGGCGGGGCTGCGCACCCTGCTCCAGACCATGGACGAGCTGTATCAGGTCCGCCGGATCAACAGCCTGCACCGCCTGGTCCTCAGCGTGTCCCTTTCCCTGCTGTTTCTGCTGACTATCTACCTGTCCATCGTGGTCATCTTCACCGGGGAGTGGTTCTTCCGCCTGCTGGAGTCCCGGCTGCCCCAGGCCCTGCTGGATCTGGTCCCTCTGGTCACACTGTCCCAGCTGTGGGGCTGGCTGCGCTATCTGCTGCTGTTCCTGCTGGTGCTGGTCCTGGTGCTGGCCGTCTACCGGCTGGGCACCCCCCTCCCCTTCCGCCGGCGCACCCGCACCCTGTACCTCACTGCCCTGCTCTCCGCCGCAGCCCTGGTGGCCTGCTCTGTGCTGTTCTCCTGGTTCATCGGGATGTCGTCCCGGTACTCCCTGGTCTACGGCTCCCTGGCCTCCCTGATCATCCTGCTGGTGTGGCTCTACTTCTGCGGGAACATCCTGCTGCTGGGGGCGGTGGCCGGGCGGGTGTGGGGACAGCTCCGTATCCCCTCCGGAGACGATTGACGGCGGTGCTTTCTCTGTGCTACAATGGGAAAAACCGCCCAGGCGGTACTGTGTACAGAATGGAAAGGAGCGCATCCCATGAAACAGGTCATCCACACCGAACACGCCCCCGCCGCAATCGGCCCCTACTCCCAGGCTGTCAAGATCGGCGATCTGCTGTTCACCTCCGGCCAGATCCCCGTGGATCCCGCCACCGGAGCCGTCCCCGAGGGAGGCATCCAAGCCCAGGCCCAGCAGTCCCTCAGCAACATCAAGGCCATCCTCAATGCCGCTGGGACCAACATGGGCGCGGTGATCAAAACCACTGTGTTCCTCAGCGATATGAACGACTTCGCCGCCATGAACGAGGTCTACGCCCAGTTCTTCCAGGAGCCCTACCCCGCCCGCTCTGCCGTCCAGGTGGCCCGCCTGCCCAAGGATGTGCTGGTGGAGATTGAGGCCATCGCCCAGCTGTGAGCTCGGTTTTCCCCGGATCTTCCCAAGCCGCAGAAAAATCCTTGATTTTTCTGCCTATGTGTGGTATAATGTTCATCGCGTCCGGGATTTTCCGCCGCATTTTTGATTTTTCGCCTGTCTGGACAGGCCTGAAAGGAACGATATTGATATGAAGTTCGCCCTCACCATCATTCAGCTTCTGTGCGGCCTGGTCCTGATCGCCGTGGTCATGCTCCAGTCCGGCAAGAGCGCGGGCCTGTCCGGCGCCATTGCCGGCGGCGTGGACACCTTCCTGTCCAAGAACAAGGCCAAGACCTGGGACGCCAAGCTGGCCAAGATGACCCAGTGGGTCGCCATCGTGTTTATGGTGCTGACCCTGGTCCTGTGCCTGATCTGACCGATTGATAAAAGCCGCCCGGATGCTGTGCATCCAGGCGGCTTTCAGCTTGTCGAAAAGACCTTTTCGACAAGCTGCCGAACTTTTGAGCACATTAAAAAGTGCTCAAAAGTTGTTTGATTGGACGTGAAAGACAACCCTGACGGTTTTCTTTCACACTATCTTTCCCTCCGAAGCCTTTGGATGGAGGTTTTTTGTCCGTCTCAAAAGCCGCCCGGATGCTGTGCATCCAGGCGGCTTTTTCTCACTATGAGCCTCATACCGCGGGCCGTGTCCGCCCCTCCAGGAACCGGGCCAGCGCATCCAGATCCCGGGCCAGAAAGACATGGGGCCAGACGTCGAAGGCCGACGCCGGGGTAGTCCCGTTGAGTACCGCGGCGAACTCCAGCCCTGCCCGCTGGGCGGCCTCAGCGTCCAGCACGGTGTCCCCGCAGTACAGGACCCGCTCTGGGGGCAGCCCCAGCTGGTCCAGGGCCATCTCCAGCCCCTCGGGATGGGGCTTGTGGTGCTTCACATCGCTGCTGCCAATGACAAAGTCCAGGCAGTCCCCCAGCCCCAACCGGTCCATGATGTACTCGATGGTCTCCCCCGTCTTGGTGCTGACGATGCCCAGCCGGACGCCCCGGGCCCTCAGCCCCCGGAGCAGCTCCGCCGCCCCCGGGAACAGGAAGGTCTCCTCCCGCTGGCGGGGCTTTGCCACCTCCAGAAAGAAGGCCCGGAACTGGGCCTGGCGCTCCGGGTCCCGGTCCCCGGTGAGCATGGTATATGCATCCTCCAGCAGATAGCCGATGGTGCCCCGCACCGTCTCCCGGTCGGGGATGGGGTGTCCCAGCCGCTCAAAGCCATACTGAAAGCCCGCCACGATGGAGTCAGTGGAGTCCCCCAGGGTGTAATCAAAGTCAAAGCAAACCGCGGAATAGTGTTTCATAGCCTCTCCCTGCTGGACCGGATCCGGTCCCATGTCATTCCGGACGGTCAAGAGGAACGTCACCCGCGCACCTCCGCCCGTCCGCTGTCCGGTTGATTATAGCATGGGGGAGGAAAAAGGACAAGGGGTGGGGCGCGTCGGCTACGATGCTCCCGCCCTGCTGACACAGCGGTCTCATGGATCAGCCCGTCACCACCTGATGGGACAGAATATGCCTAAAAATGCAACAAATAGACCAAATTCCCTCCGCCGCCCCACATTCCTTGAAACAGACGGCTCCCATACCCAGGGCGGCTGGGCATAGCACCGCAAATCAGATGCAGACAGAGCAAGAGAAACGATCAGGCGGGAACATCTGAAACGATGCTCCCGCCTGATTGATTGAAATATTGCAAACAAATATCTATTCACTGCCCTTGATCTCATAAAGCAAAGCAACAATTTTTTCTATTCCCAAAAATGTCATACCAATCAAGAATGCTGGAAACCAGTAACCAATCGCATCTGAAAAAACGAAATGCCAGCCTACGGTATTGGGAGCTGGAGAATATGCCTGACTTCCAGAAGACAATCCGAATAAGAAACCAACTACAAAAACAACGATTGCAAGTTTACCCCAAATTGTTTTAATCAACCTATCCATATAGGATTTCTCCTCCTTTACAGGGGGATAGAGCAACTCGTTTGGATTCGTATTTAGGGTTTCACTAATCTGGACAAGCATATCTAAATCTGGATATGAATTTCCACGCTCCCAGTTTGAAATCGTTTGACGGGTCACCATCAATTTTTCAGCCAATAACTCCTGAGATAAGTTTTCTCTTTTTCTGATCCGCTTTAAGTTGCTGCTAAAATCCGCCAATCTGATTCCCCCTTTTTATTGAATTATAGTACAACAGGCGATTGCAAACAAGCAAAGATGCTTTGCACAAGAGGAAAGGGCAAGGAAACTGATCCTCACCCTTTTCCATCACAGGAGATGACACAATATTTCAAGGTTACCATGCCTATGCCTGAGAACCATATCCTATGCCCATGACATCAATGCAGTAATCAACATCTACCATCCACATTTGTCCTCCCTTGTAATAAATCAAATATTGAAATAAATATTTACTGGTCGATTGTAAAATGAAGTTGGACACCTAAGAAAAAATCCATAGTGATTTTCCCCACATGGTAGAATGAAGTTTGCACACAACTTCTTCCAAGGGAGGGCAATCACTATGGACTGCCAAGATTATATCACAGAATCGGTAGAACGCAAGAAGGGACAGCACTTACAGCGAGAGGAACGAGGCGCAATCCAGCATCTCAAGAACGCCGGCTACACGAACAGAGCCATTGCCAGAGCAATCGGATGTTCACCAACCACCGTTGGGAACGAGCTAAAGCGCGGCACACCGCCCCGAAAGAGCAGCAAGGGCAGGAAACCCGGATACTCGGCAAGGCGTGGAGAAGCGGTCTACAAGGCGAACAGAAAGCGTTCTCGGAAACCACACCGAATCTGTCACTGCACTCGCTTCATTCGCTGGATAATTGAACAGGTCAAAGAACACAAGTGGTCTTTGGATGCCTGCGTCGGCTATGCTCGTCTGCACAGGCTGTTTTCAGCAGAGGAGATGGTCTGCACCCACACGCTTTACAATGAGGTCTGGGCAGGCAGCCTTGACTTGTCTGTGACAGAACTGCCCGAAACCATGAAACGCAAGCAGCACAAGGACTCCAAGCCCCGTGAACACAAGAAGAGCTTCGGCACAGACATTTCTCAGAGGCCTGAGATCGCAGCTCTGCGCATCGAGGAAGGTCATTGGGAAGGTGACACCGTGGTCGGCAAGAGGGGCGGTAAAGAGGCTGTTGTCCCCTCCCTGTTGGAGAAGAAAACGGAGAACTATATTGCCATCCGGATTCCCGGCAAGGATGCAGACTCCGTTCTGAACGCCATGCAGTCACTCAGGGGAGAATTCGGAGACAAGTTCTCACAGGTCTTCAAGACCATTACCGTGGACAACGGCTCGGAGTTCTCTGCGTTCAGTCAGGTCGAGAACTGGGGCTGTGCAGTCTACTTTGCGCATCCCTACACCTCATGGGAACGTCCCCAAAACGAACGCCACAACGGGCTGTTTCGAACCTTTGTTCCGAAGGGCGTGTCCATTGAGGCTTTCTCTGCTGAGTATATCTTGGCTGCAGCTGATGAATTGAACGGACGGCCTCGCAAGAAGCTTGGCTACCGCACCCCGGAGGAACTGTTTGACGAGTTCCTCGACTCTGTTTACGCAGCCGAAGGCTGCGGCAGCATCGCCCAGGACGGAAGCCAGCGGCTTCCATCCTGACCGTCGCTCTGATTCACTAAGTTCTACCGTGCAGGTGTCCAACTTGCACTTGCAATTTGCGTTCGCTTTATATGTTTTTCGCGCGTTGATCCAAGAAATAGCGTAGCTAATACCAACTATCGCCATTAAAACGGATAGGATCGGGTCAAATCCACGGAAAATGTATGAAAAAGACAGAACAAGGCCAAGAAGTCCAGATGCAACAGCACGTAACGATAGAACGCTGTAAGCAATGTATGCCTATCGTTTGGACCAGAAAATAAAAAACCATAGTATAATCGTCAAAAGAACAGGTGGGCCATACGCATCATATTGCATCAATATTATTTTGTCAGCAGTGATAATCACTATATTTATAATTGCAATAACTGCAAGCTGCTTTTAGAAAAGATGTACTTCATTCAATTTCTCCCTTCCACCATCATTTCGATAACATAGTACATCGACCTATTATAAATTACAAGGACAGGAAATCCATGCCTGCCCTTGCTCTTTCAAAATATATTCTCATTAGAACAGAGCAGAGACTCCATCCGGGGCCCAGCGGCATCCGTTCGGTTCGGAACAGCGGGTCCGCAAGCTGAGCCCGCTCCGACCGTTACAAAAAAAAGCTGGAGCAGATGTACAACATCTGCTCCAGCTTGGTCCGAGTGCTGAGATTCGAACTCAGGGCCTCTTGAACCCCATTCAAGCGCGATACCAAACTTCGCCACACCCGGTTATCTTTGCCGCTCAAGGTGTCTCACCCGGACGGCTCATATAGAATACCACAGCTTCCCGAAGAATGCAAGCCTTTTTTTCAATTTTTTCGATTTTATTTTTTCGTGCGGTTTCTTCCGAAAAAACGCCCCCTTCGTCTTGTCAATGGGGGCAAACTGTGCTTTAATTGGGATATCCTAAGATTGGAAGGAAGGTCCTGCTTATGATCGAATACCGTGACGTCCAAGCCGCCCAGGCCAGGATCGCCCCCCACATCGTCCGCACGCCCCTGCTCCGTGTCCCGGCCCTGGATGAGGCCCTGGGCTGTCAGGTCTATCTCAAACACGAGGGCTTCCAGACCATCGGTGCCTTCAAGCTTCGCGGCGCCCTCAACAAGGCCCTCTCCCTGTCGGAGGAGGAGCTGGGCCGCGGCCTGGTGTGCGCCTCCTCGGGCAACCACGCCCAGGGGGTGGCCTACGCCGCCCACAAGCTGGGGGCCCAGGCGGTCATCGTCATGCCCACAAACACCAACCCGGTCAAGCTGGCCGGGGTCAAGCGCTGGGGTGGACAGGTGGAGCTGGTGGGCACCCTCTCCTCCCAGCGGGAGGAACGGGCCGCCCAGCTGGTGCGGGAGCGGGGCATGGTGGAGATCCACCCCTACGCCGACCCGCTGGTAGCCGCCGGTCAGGGCACCCTCGCCCTGGAGGTCCTGGAGGACCTGCCGGACGCCAGTCTGATCGCGGCCCCCATTGGGGGCGGCGGGCTGATCTCCGGCATCGCCACCGCCGTGAAGGGAGCCGCGCCCCAGGTGCGCACTGTGGGAGTGGAGCCGGCTGGCGCGCCCCGGTATACCCGAAGCCGGGCGGAGGGCCGCCCCGTCCAGCTGGAGTCCGTCCAGACCATCGCCGACGGCACCCGCACCGACCACGCCAACCCGGACAACTTCGCCGTCATCCAGGCCCGGGTGGATGAGCTGTACACCGTAGAGGACCGCTGGATCGAGGAGGCCATGCGCCTTCTGATGACCGCCGCCAAGGTGGTGGCCGAACCCTCCTCCGCCCTCCCCGTGGCCGCCGCCCTGTGCGGCGCGCTCCCCGTCCGGCCGGAGGACAAGGCGGTGTTCGTCCTGTCGGGCGGCAATGCCGACCCGGCTCTGCTAGCCCGGCTGCTGGCCTGACGGCGCTCTCCTCTGTGACCTGGTCACAGAGGGTTCGGCGCTTCTGGGTTATACTGAACACAACAAGCAAGGGAGAGGAGGCGCAGCGGGATGCGCTATGACATCATCGTTCTGGGGGGTGGCCCCGCAGGCCTGTCCGCGGCGGTGGCCGCCCGGGGCCGGAACAAAAGTGTGCTGGTGGTGGGAAACCGCTGGCAGGACAGCCCCCTGGCCCGGGCCGAGCGGGTAGACAACTACCTGGGCCTGCCCGGCGTCACCGGCACGGAGCTTTTGGAGCAGTTCCGCCGGCACGCGGAGGAGCTGGGCGCCGACTTCGTTCTGGGCCGCGTCATTTCGCTGATGGCCTGGAACGGCTTCCACCTGACGGTGGGCAGCGAGATCTACGAGGGCGAAACCCTGATCCTGGCCCCCGGCGTGGTCCGTCAGGCCAAATACCCTGGCGAGACGGAGTACCTGGGCCGCGGGGTGAGCTACTGCGCCACCTGTGATGGGATGCTCTACCGGGGCAAGCCGGTGGCCGTGGTGGGCCGCAGCGGGGACGCCCCCCGGGAGGCCTCCTATCTGAAGAGCCTGGGCTGTCAGGTGGTCTATGCCGCCGCGAAACGCCCGGAAACCCTGGAGGAGGACATTCCCTTCGTTCAGGCTAACCGCCTGGAAATCACCGGGGCACAGACTGTTACCGCCCTGGTGGCCGACGGAGCCCCCATCCCGTGCAGCGGCGTCTTTATCCTGCGGGACGCGGTGGCCCCCACCGACCTGCTCCCCCAGCTGGAGACCCGGGAAAACGCTATCCGGGTGGACCGCTCTATGTCCACCAGCGTCCCCGGCGTCTTTGCCGCCGGCGACTGCACCGGCGGCCCCCTCCAGGTCTCCAAGGCGGTGGGCGAAGGGCTCGTCGCAGCCCTGTCCGCCGCGGAATATCTGGACCGGCGGGGTTCGGAGCCCCCGGCCGGAGCCTCCAGCGGGACCTGACCTGTTATCCGATCAAATCAAAAGGAAGGAATTTCAATATGGCATTACAGCATTTTACCAAGGAGAGCTTTGACCAGGCCCTGAACGGGGGCCAGCTGATGATGGTGGACTTTTGGGCCAACTGGTGTATGCCCTGCCGGATGCTGGGCCCGGTGATCCAGCAGCTGGCGGACCAGTACGACGGCAGGGCTGTGGTGGGCAAGGTGGACGTGGACGCCGAGGGCGAGCTGGCCATGCGGTACGGCGTGATGAACATCCCCACCGTCATTTTCTTCAAGGACGGCAAGGAGATCGCCCGTGAGGTGGGCGCTCTGCCCCCGGAGTCATTTACCCGGATCCTGGATGAAAACCTGTAAAACAGACGGGAGCGGTCCCCAGTTGAGGGCCGCTCCCGTTTTCGCTGTGTCAAAGAAAATGCCCCGCCGCCCTATGGGCGGCGGGGTAATTTTTTCTTGCATTAGGCTGCGTATTTCAGAAGCGTGTTGAAGTAGGCCGCAAAGGCCGCGTCAGTCAGCGCGTCCGCCTCGGGGTGGAACTGCACGCCCAGAGTAAACTCATTGGCCTGATACTCCACCGCCTCGATCACCTGGTCGGGGCCATAGGCCGTAATCTTCAGACCCTCGCCCAGCCGCTGGGGGTTGAGCACCTGGTGGTGCCAGGAGGCCACGTTCTTCATGCTGCTGCCGCCCACGATCTCCGCCATCCACTTGGAGCCGGCCTCCACCGTGATGTCATGCCGGGCCCAGTCGGGGGCGTTGCGGTGGGTCTTATAGACGTTGGCGTCCTTCTCCAGGTAGGTGGGCAGATCCTGGATCAGACCGCCGCCCTGGACCACGTTGAGCATCTGCATCCCGCGGCAGATAGTCAGCATGGGCACATTCTCGGCCACAGCGGCCTTGATCAGGTTGTAGTCAGAGGTGTCGCGGATGTCCCGCTCCTCGTTGTTGTCCTCCAGCAGGGGGCTGTGCTCCTCGCCGTACAGGTCGGGGTTGATGTCCTGGCCGCCGGTGACCACGATGCCGTCCACCTTCTTGACCTCGGCCGCCGCCTGGTCATAGCCGGTGATCTGCTGCACATGGGTGACCACGCCGCCGCCGTTCTGGATGATGTCCTGAATGTCGGTGTAGTCCGCGGGATCGCCGCCCCAGGAGATGCCGATGACCGGCTTGCCGGAGGCGTAGCTCACCAGGTACTGGAAGAAGGTCAGGCACACGTCGGGGTCGCACTTTGCCTCCTCGGGCTTTCCGTCATGCAGGGCCAGCTTGGCGTCATTCTCGGGGTGGAACTGCACGCCCAGGCAGAAGGTCTTGCTCTGGTTCTCTACGGCCTCCACGATGTCCAGGCCGTTCACGGTGGTCTTGGCCACCACGGTCAGGCCGGTGTCGGAGGTCACGTCGGTCACCGCCTGGTGGTGCCAGGAGGAGACGTTCTCCAGCTTGTCCGCACCCACGATGTCATACATCCAGGAGTCAGTCTCGATGATGCCCACCACATGGCGGGCATAGTCCCGGTCGGGGGCGTCCGCGGGCATCCGGTGGCTGTCATCATAGGTCTTGCCCTTGGCCTGGTAATAGGCAGGGATGTCCTGAATGAAGCCGGTGCCGGAGACGATGCTCATCACCTGCATCCCGCGGCAGGCGCCCAGGGTGGGCACGTCCTTGCTCAGGCAGTAGGCCATCAGCGTATAGTCGGAGATGTCCCGGGTGGCGTTGATCTCCTCGCCCATGTTGGCCTCCTTCTGAGGCACCTTGAAGAGCGTGGGGCTCACGTCCTCGCCGCCGGTGAAGAACACGCCGTCGATGCCGGCCATGGCCTCGCCCACGTTGCTGTTGGCCAGGTTCTTGGCCTTGATCTGGTCGGCATACTCCTGCTTGAGCATCCCGCTCTCCTCCAGATAGGAGTCCAGGATCTTGCCGTCCTTGTCATAGGCGACCGCGGTGCTGGTCACCCGGTCCAGCTCCACCGGGTTGCCGCCGGCGGCGCGGATGACCGTCTTAAAGGAGTCATAGTTCTGTGTATTGCTCTTCCAGCTGATGCCGATATAGGGCTTGCCAATGAGGGCAGCGCCGTTCTTCAGCACGGTCTGGAACTGGGCCTGGGTCACGCCAGCCGCCCCATCATAGGTGAGGCCCGCGGTCAGGCCCACGCGGACCGCCGTGTCCTCATAGTCGGCGGGCCAGGACTTTAGCATCTCATCGGGCACGCCGGCATACTGCATGACAGCCGCCGCCGCCTCCAGCTGTGTGGTCTTGGCGTCGGGACGGAAGGAGCCGCCGCCGGTGCCGCTCATCAGGCCCTTTGCATAAGCGAGATTGATGTAGCCCTCATAGGCGCTGCCCTCGGCAACGTCCCGGAAGGCACTGGTCTTGGCGGCATACTCGGCCGCCTGACCGGACAGCCCGGCCCCCTCCACCAGGAGCTTCGCCATCTCACCGCGGGTCATACCGCTGTCCGCGGCGTGGACAGTGACCACCATTCCAAGGGTCAGGGCTGCCGCTGTGGTCAGAGACAGGATCTTGCGGAATTGCTGTTTCATCTCAGGACCTCCTTTTGTTGTTTTCGCCAGCAGAAGGAGCCATGCCAGCGCTCAGGTCGGCACGCCTCGCCAACCGGTAAAAATGACGCTTTTCTCATGGTTATTCTCGTCGTCATTGTGCAAAATCATTATATTCTTTTTCATTTTCTCTGTCAAGTATGTTTTCTTTTCCGCAGTCGCCCATTCACCTCCACCGCCTGCCTGGCATAGGCTGGTGCAGCATTGAGGATAAAGGAGGTCCTGCCATGCGGCACGAACTGAATTTCTGGGTCCTGGGAGGCGATATGCGCCAGGGCAAGCTGGCCCAGCTTCTGGCGGAGGATGGCCACCGGGTCCACACCTACGCTCTGGAGGATGGGGCCGTCCCCGCTCCCGGACTCACAGCGGAACCCGGCCTTTCCGGGGTGGAGCAGGCGGACTGCGTGGTCCTCCCCCTCCCTGTTTCATCGGGCGGGGGACTTCTGAATGCCCCTCTCTCCCGCCTCTCTCCTCCGATTACCGAGGTGCTCGCCCCTCTATCCCCGGGGCAGATGCTCTGCGGCGGCCGGGTGGACCCGGTCACCGCCGCCTTGGCCGCCGAGCGGGGGCTCACCATTCGGGACTACTTCGCCCGGGAGGAGCTGGCAGTGGCCAACGCGGTGCCCACCGCCGAGGGGGCGGTCCAGATCGCCATGGAGCAGCTCCCCATCACTATCCACGGTGCGCGGGTGCTTGTGGTGGGCTTCGGCCGGGTGGGCCGGGCCCTGGCCCAGCGGCTGGCCGCCCTGGGTGCTAAGGTCACCGTGGCCGCCCGGCGCTACGAGTCCCTGGCCTGGGCCCAGGCCAGCGGCTACGGGGCGGAGCAGACCGGCCAGCTGGCCGGCTGGCTGTGCGGCTATGACCTGGTGGTCAACACCGTCCCCGCCCTGGTTTTGGGTGAGGCGGAGCTGGCCGACCTGAAGCCGGACTGCCTGGTGCTGGATCTGGCCAGCAAGCCCGGGGGCGTGGACCTGGAGGCCGCCGGACGGCTGGGCCGCACCGTGATCTGGGCCCTCTCCCTGCCGGGAAAGGTGGCCCCCGTCACCGCCGGGTCCGCCATCAAAAACACCATCTACCATATGCTCCACGAGCTGGGAGCATAACGCGGAAAGGAAGGTTTTTCTTGGAAAATAAGACCATTGGATTTGCGGTCTGCGGCTCCTTCTGCACCCACGCCCGGGCCATGGAGGCGCTGGAGCAGGTGAAGGCCCGCTTCGCCCGGGTGATCCCCATCGTCTCGGAGTGCACCGCCGCCACCGACACCCGCTTCGGCTGCGCCCATGAACTGATGCGGGAGATGGCCCGTATCTGTGACCACCGGGTCATCTCCACCATCGCCGGAGCGGAGCCCATCGGGCCCCAGAAGCTGCTGGACCTGCTGATCATCGCCCCCTGTACGGGCAATACCCTGGGTAAGCTGGCCGCCGGCGTCACCGACACCAGCGTCACCATGGCGGCCAAGGCCCATCTGCGCAACGGCCGCCCCATCCTCCTCGCCCCCTCCACCAACGACGGGCTGGCCGGCTCCGCCCCCAGCCTGGGCGCCCTGCTCAACCGCAGGTACATCTATTTCGTCCCCTTCGGCCAGGACGACCCGGAGAGGAAGCCCACCTCCCTGGTGTCCGACTTCTCCCAGGTGGCCGATGCCGCCCAGGCCGCCCTGGAGGGGCGGCAGCTGCAGCCCCTGCTCACCGCCTCCTGAACCGTGAAAAAAGCCTGCGGGCCGCCGGAACTCCGGCAGCCCGCAGGCTTGTGTTTATCCAATGACCCGCTTGGCGATGTCCACGCTCTCCTTGGCGTCCCGGGCGTAGAAGTCCGCCTGGATCTGCCGGGCGTAGTCCGGGGTGAGCACCGCGCCCCCCACCATGATCTGGCAGGTCAGGCCCGCGTCGTGGAGCATGGAGATGGTCTCCGCCATACTTTTCAGCGTGGTGGTCATCAGGGCGGACAGGCCCACCAAGGGCGCGGCGTGCCGCCGGACGGCCTCCACCACGGCAGAGGGGTCCACGTCCTTCCCCAGGTCCACCACGGTATAGCCGTAGTTCTCCAGCAGGACCTTGACGATGTTCTTGCCGATATCGTGGATGTCCCCTTTGACAGTGGCAAGCACCACCGTCCCCCGGCTGACCGAGCCCCCGTTCCGCTGGGCCAGGCTCTCCCGGATGACCTCGAAGGCGGCCTGGGCGGCCCCCGCCGACTGGATCAGCTGGGGCAGAAAGACCCGGTTCTGCTCAAAGTCGGCCCCCACCTTGTCCAGGGCGGGGATCAGAACGTGATCCACCACGTCCATGGGCTCCCGGGTCTCCAGCAGAGCCCGGGCAGCGGCGGCGGCCTCTCCCTTCAGTCCGGCCTCCACCACCTCAGCCAGGCCCCGCCCCCCGCCGGAGGCCGAGGCCGCCGGAGCGGCCCCCCCGCCGGAGATGGAGGTGCTCACGGCAGCGTTTCCATAGGCGGCGATAAACTCCCGGGCGTCCCGGTCCACATTGGTCAGCAGGTGATAGCACCGCACCGCAGCCATCATGGTGTCCACATTGGGGTTGAGTATGGGCAGGTCCAGCCCCGCCGCCATAGCCATGGTGAGGAAATTCTGGTTCACCAGGGGCCGGGCGGGCAGGCCGAAGGAGATGTTGGACACCCCCAGCACGGTCTTCAGCCCCAGTTCCTCCTTCACCCGGCGCAGGGCGGTCAGGGTCTGGGCCGCCCCCTCCTGCTCAGCAGAGACGGTGAGGGTCAGGCAGTCGATGTACACATCCTCCCGGCGGATGCCCAGGGCCAGCGCCCGCTCCAGGATGCGGCGGGCGACCTCCATCCGGGCCTCCGCGCTCTTGGGGATGCCGCCCTGGTCCAGGGTCAGGCCCACCACCGCCGCGCCGTACTTTTTCACCAGGGGCAGGATGGCGGACAGGCTCTCCGCCTCCCCGTTGACCGAGTTGACGATGGCCTTGCCGCAGTAGACCCGCAGGGCCCGCTCCAGCACCTTCGGGTCGGTGGAATCCAGCTGGAGGGGGGCGTCGGTCACTCCCTGGAGCGCCTTCACCGTGCGGACCATCATGTCTGCCTCGTCGATCTCCGGCAGACCCACGTTCACATCCAGGATGTCCGCCCCGGCCTCCGTCTGGGCCAGAGCCTGGTTGAGCATATAGTCCACATCCCCCCGGCGCAGGGCCTCCTTCATCAGTTTCTTGCCTGTGGGATTGATCCGCTCGCCGATGACCCGCACCCGGTCGATGGGCACTGCCTGAGTGCCGCTGCACACGGCGGCGGGGACGGTCCTTGTGACCCGGCGCACCGTCCGGCCCTCCAACTCCCGCCGCAGCAGGGCGATATACTCCGGTGTGGTGCCGCAGCAGCCGCCGAACACCTGTACCCCCAAGTCTGCCAGGGCGGCCAGGCTGTGGGCAAACTCCTCCGGAGAGATGTCATAGCCGGAGCCGTCCGGGTGAGGCAGTCCGGCATTGGGTTTCAGGACGATGGGCAGAGTGGTCCACCTCAGCAGTTCCTCCACCAGCGGGGGCATCTCCCGGGGGCCCAGGGAGCAGTTCACTCCGATGGCGTCCGCCCCCAGCCCCTCCAGGGTCAGGGCGGCGCAGGCGGGGGAGCAGCCCAGGAAGGTGCGCCCCGTGGCCTCATAGGTCATGGTCACCAGCACCGGCAGGCTGGAGTGCTCTCTGGCCGCCAGCAGGGCGGCCCGGGCCTCCTGGAGGTCGGTCATGGTCTCAATGGCGATCAGGTCCGCCCCTGCCGCCGCGCCGGCCTCCACCACCTCGGCAAAGATGTCCACCGCCTGTTCAAACTCCAGGGTGCCGGTGGGCTCCAGCAGCTGGCCGATGGGGCCCACGTCCAGGGCCACCAGCCCCCGGCCCCGGGCCGCCTCCCGGGCCACAGAGACGGCGGCGGGGACCACCTCCGCCACCGTCCGTCCGCAGTGGGCCAGCTTCTCCCGGTTGGCTCCGAAGGTATTGGCATACACGATCTGGGATCCGGCATCCAGATAGGCGCTGTGGATCTCCCGCAGCCACTCCGGGTGCTCCAGGGCGGCCGTCTCCGGCGCCGCCCCAACGGGCAGGCCCCTGGCCTGGAGCATGGTGCCCATGCCGCCGTCCAGCAGGACGGGTCGGCCGGTCTTTAACAGTTCAAGAAATTCCACAGTGTCCACCTGACTTTCGATATTGGCAGCCGTCGTGTGCGGGACAGCCCAGACAGCTGCGTACAGAGGCTTGAATGGGATGGTCGGCCACCCCCAGAATGGCGGTCACCGACTTGCGCGGGGTGAGGATATGGCTGGCGCTGGCACACAGTCCCACCTGCCGCGGGGCGTCCAGCAGGGCCAGCAGGCTGCTCTGAAGGGTGAGAGGCAGATCCCCGTACCCCGGGCTGTACCGGAATGGGAAAAAGCAGCCGGGAAACTGCCTCTGGAGCTCCAGCTCGATCTGATCGCACAGCTGCTCCACCGCGGCGGTGGCGCAGCTGTCCAGAGCCAGGGCCCGGAGCATATCCCCGCTCTCCGCCCGCCGGATGAGGGCGTCCGCCTGGGCGGACAGGGTGGCGCAGAACAGTACCGCCCGGCGGCACCCCGCCAAATGGCGCTTCAGATCCTCCCCTGGCAGCAGCAGGCCGGAGGACAGACGCACGCCCCCCTCCTCCGGCGTCAGCTCAAAGGTCCGCGCCGCCCACCGGGGGCGGACCACGCCCAGCAGCTCCCGGGCGCACCCCTCCGCCAGCTTTCGTATGGCGGGCTCCGCCCGGTCGGGGGGCGTCCCCATATAGCGGAGGACCTCATCGATCTGGAGGTCGGTCAAAGAAATGGGCAAGGGCAACACACCTTTCCTGCGTTCAAGGCTTCATGGCCCGGCAGGGCGGCCAGGCTCAGACGGTCCGGATGGAAGCGACGCTGTCGCTGATCTGCCGGGCCACGGCGGGGTTGTTCATGGTATACAGGTGGACCCCATCCACTCCAGAGGCGATCAGGTCGGCGATCTGGTCGATGGCATAGGCCATCCCCGCCTCCCGCATGGCCTGGGGGTGGTCGCCATATCGGGCCAGGATGCGGGTCAGCTTCCGTGGCATGGAAGCGCCGCACATGGACACCATCCGCTCGATGGAGCCCTTGTTCAGCACTGGCATGATGCCCGCCTCGATGGGCACGTTGATGCCGGCGATGCGGCACCGCTCCACAAAGCGGTAGAAATCGTCATTGTCAAAAAACAGCTGGCTCACCAGATGCTGGGCCCCAGCGTCCACCTTCTGCTTGAGATAGCGGATGTCGTGGATCATGTCCGGGCTCTCGGGGTGTCCCTCGGGATAGCAGGCCCCGGACACGCCGAAGTCCCCCCGGCGGTGGATGAAGGAAACCAGCTCGTCGGCATGGAGGAAGTCCGTCTTGGGCGGGAAATCGGGATTCCGGTCGCCCCGCAGGGCCAGCACGTTCTCCACCCCGTTCCGCTTCAGGCCGGCCAGCAGCTCGGCGGCCTCCCCCCGGGTACAGGCCACACACGTCAGGTGTGCCATGGCGGTGATGTGGTACTGGTTCTGGATGATGGAGGCAATCTCCTGGGTGGACTGGTTCACCGCGCTGGACCCTCCCGCGCCGTAGGTGACGCTGATGAAGTCGGGCCGGATGTCCTTCAGGCCGTCCAGCGTCTTATAAATGCTGTCCACCGGGCTGGTTTTCTTGGGGGGAAATACCTCACAGGAAAAAACGGTTTTGCCCTTTCCAAACAGTTCTGCAATTTTCATGGAATATACCTTCTTTCTGGAATCATTTCGTGATACAAAGCCCTCCCCCTGTGGGAAAGCGCCCCAGCGGACACACTGGGATCAATGAGGGAACGAGGCGTCTCCGGCCTCAGGCGGGTGGCGTCCTCACCAAGCCGCTACCGTTCCATCACAACGGGGCTCTGTGCCCCCGATGTACAGGCCGTTCTCTGTTTTCCAAATGATCTGCCCCCGGCCCATGTGCAGGTTGGAGTTGACGATCTCCACCTCATGGCCCCGACGGGCCAGATCCTGGACGATGTGGGCGGGGACCTCCCGCTCCAGCTGGATGTGCTTTCCTCCGGTCCACTGGATCCGGGGCGCGTCCAGGGCCTCCTGGGGATTCATGTGGTAGTCCACCGTGTTCACCACCACCAGGACATGGCCCTGGGGCTGCATAAAGGCCCCCATCACGCCGAAGGGGCCCACCGCCTCCCCGTCCCGCATCAGGAACCCGGGGATGATGGTGTGGTAGGACCGCTTCCCTCCGGCCAGGCAGTTATCACTCCCCTCGTCCAGTGAGAAGTTGGCTCCCCGGTTCTGGAGGGAGATCCCAGTCCCGGGGATGGCCACCCCCGCGCCGAAGGTGGTGTAGTTGCTCTGGATGAAGGACACCATATTCCCCTGGGGGTCGGCGGTACACAGATAGATGGTGCCGCCGCAGGAGGGGTCCCCTGCCTCGGGCGTCAGCGCCTGTTCTGAGATCAGCGCCCTGCGCCGGGCGGCGTACTCCTCCGACAGCAGATCCTCCACCCGTGTTCTCATGTACCGGGGATCCGCCACATAGGTCCTTGTGTCCGCAAAGGCCAGCTTGATGGACTCCAGAATCTTGTGATAGGTGTCGGCACAGTCCTTCTGATCGGACAGTTTTAACCCCTTCAGCAGGTTCAGGGCCATGAGCACCGTGATCCCGTGGCCGTTGGGGGGGATCTCGCAGACGGTGTACCCCTTGTAGTCCGTGGAGATGGGCTCCACCCACTCCGGCTTGTAGTTCCGGAAGTCATCCTCACAGAAGTAGCCGCCGGTGGCCCGGCTGAAGGCCACGATCTGCTCCATCAGAGGACCGCGGTAATAACTCTCGCAGCCGGTGGCCGCCAGCTCCTCCAGGGTCTGAGCGTACTCCTCCCAGCGAAAGACGTCCCCCGCCCGGTAGGGCGTGCCGTCCGGCTTCATAAACCGCTCCCACCAGTAGGCGTGGGGGGAGGGGTCCCGCTCCATGGCGGCGGCGATCCGCCGGGCGTCCTCCTCCCACATGGGCTCCAGGTTCACCTGGACGGGAACGCCCTCCCGGGCGGCCGAGATGGCCGGGGCAAACAGCTGGGGCAGGGGCTTTGTCCCGAAGCGCCGGTTCAGCTCCGCCCACCCCGCCGGAGCGCCGGGCACCATGGTGGGTATCCAACCGGCCTGTGGCATCGTCTGATGCCCCAGCTCCCGCACCAGGGCGGCGGACAGGGCCGCTGGGGCCACGCCGCTGGCGTTCAGGCCGTAGAGCTTCTTCTCCGCCTCCACCCACACCAGGGCGAAGCAGTCAGAGCCCAGGCCGTTGCTGGTGGGCTCCAACAGGGGCATGGCCGCCGCCATGGCCACCGCCGCATCCACCGCGTTTCCCCCGGCCTTCATCACATCCAGCCCGATCTGGGCCCCCTGGGGAATGGAGGTGCAGGCCATGGCCTTTCGCGCGTACACCACATTCCGCCGGGAGGGATAGGCATAGCTTCTGGGATCAAACTCCGGCATTTCTCTCTCTCCTCTCTGGATGTCCGGCCCTCATCAGCCGGCCTGATTACTCTTTCTGCTCCATCCCGCTGTCCATAATGCTGCGGTCAGTGTAGCTGTGGCCGCCGGGCGCACACAGATCGCCAGCGTCTTCAGATGTCCACTTCCAGCAGAACGGGACAATGGTCGCTGCCCTCCACATCCGTCAGGATCTCCGCCCGCCGGATCTTGTCCCGCAGGCGGTCGGAGACGATGAAGTAGTCGATGCGCCACCCTGCGTTGTTCTTCCGTGCGTTGAAACGGTAGGACCACCAGGAGTAGACTCCCGTGGCGTCCGGGTAGAGGTGGCGGAAGGAATCTGTGAAGCCGGAGGACAGCAGCGCGGTCATTTTTTCCCGCTCCTGGTCGCTGAAGCCGGCGTTGTTCCGGTTGGTCTTGGGATTTTTCAGGTCGATCTCCTGGTGGGCCACATTCAGATCGCCGCAGTAGATCACCGGCTTGCTCCGGTCCAGGGACATGAGGTACTCCCGTAGGTCGTCCTCCCACTCCATGCGGTAGTCCAGCCGCTTCAGCCCGTCCTGAGAATTGGGGGTATAGCAGCAGACCAGGTAAAAGGACTCGTACTCCAGGGTAATAAGCCGCCCCTCGTGGTCGTGCTTGTCCAGATCCATACCATAGGCTGCGGCGATGGGAGTATGGGGGGTGAACACCGCAGTGCCGGAGTACCCCTTCTTCTCTGCGGAGTTCCAGTACTCCAGGATCCCCTCGCCCAGCTCCACATCCGCCTGTCCCTGCTCCATTTTGGTCTCCTGGAGACAACAGAAATCGGGGCGTTCCCGCTGATAGAACTCCAAAAACCCCTTTTTCAAGCAGGCCCGCAGGCCATTCACATTCCAAGATATGAATTTCATAGGTTTTTTCTCCAGTCTGCAAAATGATAGTCTATTATAAAAGACTTGTCCCGACTTGGCAAGGGTGTGCCGTTCAATTTTATGCCAATTTTATATCGTGTCTCCCTCCGAAGACGAGGGACATATCCAAAGACAGCCTGGTCAAAGCGCTTCTCCAGCCGCTCCTGCTCTGCGCCATGCCGGTCCCACGGCAGAGAGAGCCCAGCACACAGCGAACCGATCCGCAAGAATTCACGGGAATTTCCCCGTCTGTTCATGGCTTCTTCCGAAATTTTCAGTATGCCAACCTCTGTGATTGCAATTTTTGCATTTCTGCACTATAATATGGGGCATCCATCCGGATGATCCGAACCTACAACAAAGGAGTGTTCTGTTATGGACCGTTCCCGTATCCCTCAGGGGTACACCCCTCTGCTCAATATTTATGAAACACAAAAGGCCATCGGCCTGCTCCACCGCCTGTTTGAGGACCGCCTCAGCGGCGCCCTCCGCCTCCACCGGGTCTCCGCCCCTCTGTTCGTAGCTAAGTCTTCCGGCCTGAACGACGATCTGAACGGCGTGGAGCGCCCCGTCGCCTTTGACATCCGCGGCGTGTCCGACACCGCCGTGGTGGTCCACTCTCTGGCCAAGTGGAAGCGTCTGGCTCTGAAGCGCTATCAGTTCCACCCCGGCGAGGGCCTGTACACCGACATGAATGCCATCCGCCGGGACGAGGATCTGGACAACCTCCACTCCGCCTATGTGGACCAGTGGGACTGGGAGAAGATCATCACCGCCGAGGACCGCAATCTGGACTATCTGAAGAACACCGTCCGGGCCATTGTGGGCGCGCTGCGGGACACCCAAGCCTTCCTGTGCTCTGTGTTCCCCCAGCTGTCCGTCCTGCCGGAGCTGCCCGGTGAGGTGACCTTCGTCACCTCTCAGGAGCTGGAGGACCTGTACCCCGACTTCACCGCCAAGGAGCGGGAGAACGCCTTTGTTCGGGAACATCCTGCCACCTTCCTCATCGGCATCGGCGGCAAGCTGCGCTCCGGCAAGCCCCACGACGGCCGTGCCCCCGACTATGACGACTGGAACCTCAATGGCGATCTGCTCTGCTGGGACAGCGTCAACGGCCATGCGGTAGAACTCTCCTCCATGGGGATCCGTGTCAGCCCCGAGTCCCTGGACCGCCAGCTCACCCTGGCCGGCTGTGACGACCGCCGGGAGCTCCCCTTCCATAAGATGCTCCTGGAGGGCCAACTGCCCCTGACCATGGGCGGCGGCATCGGCCAGTCCCGGGTCTCCATGCTGCTGCTGGGCAAGTCCCACATCGGAGAGGTGCAGGTGTCCCTCTGGGACGACAGCTCCCTCACCGCCTGCGACGCCGCTGGAGTCATGCTCCTCTGATTTCTGTCTCTTCGGTCAAAAACCGGCCGCCCGCGGGCGGCCGGTTTCTTGCTCCTGTCGGGGGTTTCGCCCCGCAGGGGCGTTTCTGCCCATCCCCCTGTCTTGCTGTGATCCGCCTGAAACCCCGTAGGGGCGGGTCTCCTGACCCGCCCGCCCTTCGCGGACCATGACGCTTGTAGGGCGCGACGACTCGGCGCGCCACGCCTCACAGGTTTCGCCCTGCGGGGCGACCTCCTTTGCCGCGTCGGCAAAGGAGGCAAACCGCCGCCGGAGGCGGGCTCCGATGGGCGTCCCCGCCCATAGTCGCTCCTCCCCCGGACCCCCATTTACGGGAGATACCCCTACACCCTTCCGCAAAAGTTCCAGCGCGCAAAATACGGTTCCGGACTTCATTCCTTCCGGGCCACTGGGCCCTGGTGCGGTGCAAAATTTCGGTTGGTACGGTTTCACCTCCGCGCCTGGTTCCGACCAGCCGTGGCAGAGGGTGCGAGTCGGGGGTGCGTCGATCGGAATTGCTCCGAAAACAGAAAATGGGCGGGCCAATGTCCCGCCCCTACGGCGTTTTTAACAGCTCCGTTTGATCCTGGATGGACAGGCGCGGTTTCATGGCTACGGCGGTCATCGCATCACCCATGACCGAAATTGCCCCGCAGGGGCGGCTTCAGCCGCCCGCCGGTTCTCCCCCGCAGAAATTGGGTCCTGAGCCATCAGGCGCGCCCGTCCGGTCCAGCGCGGTGTGCGATCCTGAATTTGAACTGACAGCGGCAGCGGCGCAGATGCGGGGTCAGTCGTGATCCCTCCCGCGCCTGACAGTGACCGACAAGCTCCCAGAATTGGGCCCCCGTAAATTCCGGGGGTCCGGGGGAGGCGCTACTATGGACGGATACGTCCATCGGAGCCCTCCCCCGGCGGCGTTTTGGTTCCTTTGCCGCCGCGGGCAAAGGAACTCGCCCCGCAGGGCGAAACCCTCAGCTTGGAACGAGAGCCTCCCGAAAAACAGGCGGGCGGGTCAGAGACCCGCCCCTACGACATCTCAGGCAAAATACAGCAAAATCGGACAACGGGCGCACACTGTGCGCCCCTACGGCGTCTCAGGCAGGACACAGCAAAACAGGGCGGCCCGCCGGGGCCGCCCTCATTCATTCTTCTCTGCCGAAAAACAGCATCCGAAATCCCAGCCACAGCGCAGCCCCGTTGACCAGCGGAAGCGCCGCCGCCCACCGCTGGCCGACCCAGAGGCACAGCCCCATAGCCAGCAGGCTGACCGCCACGCTGAGCGCACTACTCCAGAGATAGGCCCGCCGGCCGCCTGGGAGGAGCTGGGTATTTTCGTCCTTCTTGAACCACCACACCCCGCTGGTGAAGGTCCGCTTTTCAAACCAATAGCTGACCGCTATCCAGGCCACCGCCACCATATCACAGAAGAACACCCATAACGGCCTGTGACCATACTCCAGATACTCCATCCCCTGGTGCAGAGCCCAGTCTATGACTGCGTTTTCCAAAAAAGGGAGCACAGAAACGGCGGTCACGCCCAGGACAGCATCCCGCCGGCGAAATGGCGTTCCATCCGCCGTCTCCACTCCTGCGGGTGTCTCTCCGGCCTGTATTTCAGACGCCGCTCTGAACAGATACGCCAGGAAGATCACCGAGTCCATCACATTCAGCAGCGACAAATAGACGGTAAACGGCGGGAACAGGGAGGGATCCCAAAAGTTCTCTACCAGGAAGATGGACGCGGCATATAGCAGGATCCCGCCCCACCAGTACCATCTGCACCTGCGGAGCACAGACAGCTGATCCTCCTGGCCTTCAACATACACCATGGGAACGAACACCAGAAACAGTTCCATGTAGGTCGGGAGGCGGAAGAGCATTAAAACCACGGTAGCGCCGCATGAAAGAGCCAGCGAGGACAGCCCGAACAAGAGCCGCTCAACCTTTGGCCTCACAATTTTCCCTCCTTATGCCCCATGGCCGGAAAACAGCATCCGAAATCCCAGCCACAGCGCGGCCCCGTTGACCAGCGGAAGCGCTACCGCCCACCGCTGGCCGACCCAGAAGCACATCCCCATGGCCAGCAGGCTGACCGCCACGCTGAGCGCACTGCTCCAGAGATAGGCCCGCCGGCCGCCTGGGAGGAGCTGGGTATTTTCGTCCTTCTTGAACCACCACACCCCGCTGGTGAAGGTCCGCTTTTCAAACCAACCGCTGACCGCCAGCAGGAGCGTCAGGATGGTCACATTCACGAACAAAAGCGGACTTTTGTTGTAGTTCAGATACCCCAGCCCCCCACACAAGGCCCTGTCTATCAAGTGATTTTCCCAAAGTGGGAGCGGGAAAACCGCAAGGAACCCCAGGACCGCATCCCGCCGGCGAAATGGTTTCATGTCCGCTGTCTCCTCTCTTGTGCAGCCGTCCCGCTTTTATTCCTCCGCCTCGGAAGTCTGCTCCGGCGGCAGGCGGAACCGCCCCGGGGCGAACTGACAGACCAGATAGCACGCCGACCGGATCAGCATACAGGCCGCCAGATAGGCGGGAAACGCTCCGTTCACCATGATCCACCGCGCATTTTCCGGCAGGGCAAATTGGATCAGCCAGTTTCCCCCTATCGCGATCACCAGGAACAGGATCCATTCCATGCGGCGGAACCGCTTTGCAAAGATCCTTCTGGCCTCCTCGCCGCCCACAGACGTCCCTCACTGAACGCCAAGCCCCACCGCCAGCGTCAGCAGCTCCTGCACGATGTTCATGGGCACGAACCACAGCGCATAGGCCGCGCCAAGCGTCACCAAAAACGCCAGTACCTCCAAAAGCTTTCTTGTCCGCATAGACATCGTCCTGTTCACCTCACAATTCCACACTTTTGCGCCATTATGGTTTTCTCTCTTCCGGTCTATTCCTGTAAGGGTTCTGCTTTTTCATTCCTACCACATCATACTAGGTAAATACTGTAAAACACTTGAGACAGCAAAAGGATCGAGTCAATACTTCCCAGTATCCGAATGTGTCGGCATACTTGAGTATCCAATTCACTTTTAAACTTAAAATCAATTACCATCTCGATGAAAACCAGAACGAATGCAATAATTACTAATCCCCTAAATATGTATTTTTTCACTGGTATAAAATACGGAACAGCCAACTGATCTACAATAATAGTTCCTACTAACATAACTGCGTAGAACAATGTTAGGAATTCCATAATTTTAATAATAAACCTTTTCATTGTTAATCCAGCCTTATTGCATCACTTCAACAACCAATCAACTATTTCATTGGAAATGAACGAGTAACCTCATCCTTTTCACCATTAGCGTACGCAGTTACCATTTTAATATATATGGTCGTACTCTCAAGGTGACGATTAGATTCGTCTAAACGATCAACTCTATATTTGTATTTATATCGATGATATGTAGTAACAGTAAAGAATTTATCATCTTTGTCCATAGTAGCCCCAACCAGAGCGTGTAGTTCTTTTAGTTTCCCTATTACTTTAAGTGTTTGCGTAGCTATTACAACATCATCAGCTGCTCCTGGAAAGAGTACAGCCAATCCTTCTACAATAACCCCTTGTAATGCTTCCTGAGCCAATGCCAATTCATAATCTTCTACCGTATATTCTTTTGTCGATGAAACTTCATAGTCCGGAGAAGAATATTCTGTAACATAGTAGTAACGGTTGTTAAAAGGCTCGACCTCCTCGCCGCCCGGCATACCGGCCGCAAAGCTGGGAGACGCCACGCCAAGGATCAGTACCATCGCCATCAGAAGAGACATCAGCTTCTTTTTCATAGTCTAGCACTCACCTTTCTTAAATTTCAAGATGTTTCCAGAACTTTTTTCGCGTTTTGGTACTTTTTACATGGTCTTACGCTGTTTCTTCCGAGGAATAGATCGTTGCGCTCTCCGAATCGCTCCCGGACCAAGCGGTCACCACCGCCTTGGCACGATAGGTCTTGCCAGCAGTTACTGACTTGCTCTTCGACACCGATGCCCGAAGTCCGTCTGATTCGTCCGTCCAGGTTGAAACAGTTTTCCAGGTACTACCAGATTTTTCCTGGAGATAGGCCACAACTTTACAATGGTCTGTTACTCCACTCTGTCTGCCGACACTTGCCTGCACTGTTGCAGTCCCAGCCGAAATACTGAGCACACAGGTCTTACTTCGGATATATGTTGCATAGGGGGTGATTTCTCCTTGCCTAACTGGTTCTACCACCTCTAACGCGGCGGCTTTAGGAACTATTCCTCCACATAGGCATAGAGAGAGACATAGGACCGGAATCGCTGTTTTTTTGTAAAACATGGGGACCACATCCTTTCTTTGTTTCTACTATCTATAACAAATGAGAAGCCTGATTTTGGACATAAAATTTCAAAATTTTTCAGAAAATTTTTTACATAAATAGAAAGACCGTCCAAAGCTTTGCAGCGCAAGGCTTTGGACGGTCCGCTTCTTTATCCGACGATCTGAATTCCCTCGGCGACTTTCTCCAACTCCTCCATTGGGACAGTCCCATACAGTGTATAAATAGAATCTCCCTCGGTCCAATGTATGGTGTGGTCCAGACCCTTCACAATTTTCATCGCTTCACAGCCACGAACAGTAAAGTAGGTCACATCTGCATTTTCTGTATCCAACCCAATCGACACGGATGTCCCATCCGAAACTGCAATCTGGCTTAAATCCATACAATCTCCATCCGGCGATTCATAATACACATAAAATTCTATCGCGTCTTGTTCTCTGTACTGCTCCTCCATCCCCTCCGGCAGATAGGTAAACCGCACCTCTCCCGGCTGACCATTTGCGGGCAGATCGGAGGTATACCGGAACTCAGTAAACTCCTGGAGCACCTCCACCACCACCCGGAGCACCTGCTCCCGGAAGGAGGTGTCCACCGTCATCAAGCAGGAGAAGGATAGGGTAAGGAGGACCAGAGCATACGCCGCCGCCCGTCGGGCACAACGGAGGGCGGCGGTGACGGCTGGGGAGCGTCCCTGCCGCCGGATCAGCCGATCCATCCGCCGCCGGAATTTTGGGGAGAAGGGATGCTCCGGCACGATGTCCGGCGTCTCTGCCGCCAGCCACATAGCCCCCGCATCCGGGGCGTACCGGTCCAGCAGCTCGTCCAGTGCGTCCTTCATACCTCGATTCCCTCCTCTCTCAGCCGCTCCCGCAGCTTCTCCTTGGCCCTCTGGAGGGCCCGTGACACCGCCCCCGGCTTCATCCCCAGCAGTCCGGCGATCTCCCGGTCGGAAAACCCCTGCCAGTGCTTCAGCAGGATCAATTCCCGGTCCCGGTCGGGCAGGGCGGCGATGGCCCGGGCCACCGCGTCCCCTTCCTCCGGCCCCTCGGGGGCCCAGGCCCCAGCGGCCCCCAGCGCCTCCTCCTCCAGGGGCAGGCCCCTCCGGCGGCGCTGGTGGTTGTACTCATTGATGGCTGTCCTCTCAACTATTAGAACCACGAAGGCCCGCGTTTTTGGACACACCGGCTCAGAAATTTTTTCGATGTGCTCCGCGATCCTCACAAAGGCGTTGTGGACCGCGTCCTCCGCGTCCCGTTCCTCCCGCAGAATACGATACGCAACGTAGTACATCAAACTTTTATACTGTTGGTATACGATCTCGAACTTATTCCGGTCCTCCGGACCCTCGATCATGGACAGATAGACCAGCACCACATTCCCTCCCTCCGCTGGAAAACAGCCCCGGAGCGCGGCTGAACCTTCGCTCCGGGGCTGTGATCGATGATGTGGGGGCAGTCTCAGCGCTTGCGGCTGAAGATGCGCTCCAGGATGTCCCAGTCGTCGTCGCTGACGGCGGCCTTCTCCGGCTCGGGAGCCGGGGCGGCAGGGGCCTGGTACTGGGCGGCGGGGGAGGCGGCGCGCTGCTGCTCCTCCACCTTGGCTCCGGCGGCGGAGAAGGGCTTGGCTCCCATGGCGGCAGGCTCATCCTTCTCGTCAAAGCCGGTGGCGATGACAGTGACTCTCAGCTCGTCCTCCAGACTGTCGTCAAAGGCCGCGCCGAAGATGATATTGGCGTCGGGATGGGCCGCCTCCTGCACCAAGTTGGCGGCGGTCTCCACCTCCTCCAGCCCGATATCCATGGATCCGGTGACGTTGATGAGCACGCCCCGGGCTCCGTTGATGGAAGTCTCCAGCAGGGGGCTGGAAATGGCCATCTTGGCGGCCGCCTCCGCCTTGTCCTTGCCGGCGGCGCGGCCCACGCCCATGTGGGCCCGGCCCGCGTCCTTCATCACGGCGGACACGTCGGCGAAGTCCAGGTTGATGAATCCGGTGTTCTTAATGAGGTCAGAGATGGACTGCACGGCCTGCTGCAGCACGTCATCGGCGATCTCAAAGGCGTTCTGCATGGTGATCTTGGTGTCGCTGGCCAGCTTCAGCCGCTCGTTGGGGATGATGACCAGGGAGTCCACCTTGTTGCGCAGCTCGGCGATCCCGCCCTCGGCCTGCTTCATGCGGCGGCTGCCCTCAAACCGGAAGGGCTTTGTGACCACGCCCACGGTGAGGATATCCTGCTCCTTGGCGATGTCGGCCACGATAGGGGCCGCGCCGGTACCAGTGCCGCCGCCCATGCCGGCGGTGATGAACACCATGTTGGCCCCCTCCAGGGCCTTGGCGATCTGGGTGCGGCTCTCCTCTGCAGACTTGCGGCCCACCTCCGGGTCAGAGCCCGCGCCCTGCCCCTGGGTCAGCTTCTCGCCGATCTGGATCTTATAGGTGGCCGCCGACATGGTCAGCGCCTGCTTATCGGTATTCACCGCAATAAAATCGACACCCTTGGTGCCCGTATGCACCATCCGGTTGACGACGTTGTTTCCACCGCCGCCCACACCGATCACTTTGATGTTTACCACACTGTCGGGTCCCATATCCATTCCGAAGGCCATGGCCGTTCCTCCTAAGTATAAATTAAAATCCGTCAGATAAGACCGGATCCGTAATCAAGGCTATACCTTGATTTATTGTATCGCTCTTTTTCAGGCTGGTCAAGAGAAAATGCTGGAAAACAGGAAACTTTCCACCGTTTTCAACCGCTTGCCGGGGTAAAGGCGGCGTCGTACTCCTCCTGGGTCAGGTCCATGATCCCAGCGGCCTGCTCGCCCCGGGTCTGGACGGTGTCCTCCACCGCCAGGACCAGCACCCCCAAAGAGTGGTCCAGGTCCTTGTCCAGGGGGATCCGGGCCTCGAACCGCTCCCGGTACACCATGGAAATCCAGGTACTGTGGGTCAAATCGATGGAGCCCACCTGCTCCAGCATCCCCGCACGCTCCAGGGCAGACAGGAGCTTTTTCAGCGTCTCCAGCCGCTCCTGCTGGCTCTGGGGGACCGCCATCTGCTCCCCCGCCCTGGGGGACAGGATGGTCAGCCCAGTCACCGGGATGGCGCCGGAGTCCTCCCCGGCCTCCTCCAGCAGCTTGCCCGCCGCGTTGATGAGCCACGGGACCGTGGCCGCGGTCCCCTGCTCCTCCGCGGCTCCCGCGGTTTCGCCGGAGGTGTCCTCCCCAGACTGGTCCCCAGGCTCCTCCCCGCCGGCCTGCTCCGCGGGCTCCGGGTCGGCATAGACCTCCACCTGGGCGGCGGCGGCCCACTCCTTCACGGTGAAGGTCAGGGTGCTGGGCAGGCCGCGCTGCACCGTCACGTCCCCGATGTAGGGCAGCTGCTGCCGGATGCGCTGAGACACCTGGTTCTTGTTCATACGGAACAGGTTGTCCCCTACCGCCACGCCGGAGGCTGCGATGACCTCCTCCGGCGTGTAGCGGCTGCTGCCCACCACCGCGATGGTCTCCACCTGGAAGAACACCGTAGCCCCCACCGTCAGGGCGGCCGCCAGGGCCGCCCCGCACAGCAGCTTGAACAGCAGGCCCATCCGACGCCGGCCGTGCTTTCGTTTTCGGTTGTGTCGCGCTGATGCCATCGTTATCTCCTGTCGCCCCGGTCCTGCCGGGTCGTGTTCATAGGTGGTCACAGCTGGGTCCGGATGTCCGCACCCAGGGCGGAAAGGCTGTCGTCCAGCCCCTGATAGCCCCGGCGGATGTGGCTCAAGCCGCTTACGCGGCTGACCCCTTCCGCACCCAGGGCGGCCACCACCAGGGCGGCCCCGCCCCGCAGGTCGGTGCTTCGCACCGCCGCCCCATGGAGGCGGCTCCCGGTGACCACGGCCACCCGGCCTGCCAGCTGGATGTCCGCCCCCATGCGGGCCAGCTCATCCACATGGCGGTACCGGCTGTCGAACATATTCTCCACGATCATGGTGGTCCCTGTCCCCCCGGCCAAGGCCGCCATCAGGATGGCCTGGGCGTCGGTGGGAAAGCCGGGATAGGGCGCAGTGCGCACGGTTCGGATGCCCCTCATCCGGCCAGAGGCGGCGATGGACAGCCCCTCCCCGTCGGTGTGGAGGCGGCAGCCCGCCTCCTCCAGGCAGCAGCAGACGGCCGCCAGATCCGCCGGGTCCACCCCCGTCAGACGCAGCTCCCCGCCCGCCGCGCCCACGGCGCATAAGTAGGTGGCGGCTGCGATCCGGTCGCCCATCACGGTATGCTCCGCCGGGTGGAGGGGCGCGCCCCCTTGAATGGTAATCATCGGGCTGCCCGCACCGGACACCCGGGCCCCCATAGCATTAAGGAACCGCTGGAGATCCACGATCTCCGGCTCCCGGGCGGCTCCCACAATGGTGGTCAGCCCCCGGGCCCCGCAGGCGGCCAGCATGGCGTTCTCCGTGGCCCCCACGCTGGGGATGGACAGGCACAGCTCCCGGCCCGCCAACCCCTGCCCCTGGGTGCAGGTCAGCCGCCCCTGCTCCTCCGTGATCTCCGCCCCCAGCCCCCGCAGGGCAGCCAGGTGGAGATCGATGGGCCGGGGCCCCAGCTCACAGCCTCCCGGATAGGACAGCTCCGCCCGGCCCAGCCGGGCCAGCAGCGCCCCCAGAAAGATCACCGAGGAGCGCATCTCCCGCATCAGCCGGTCGGGGATCCCGCAGCCGGTCAGCTGGGACGCGTCGATCAGAACGGCGTCCCCCTCCCGGACGGTCCTGCACCCCAGCAGGCGCAGGATCTCCAGGGCGGCGGTCACGTCGGACAGGTCGGGACAGTTGCGGATCACGCTCTGGCCCGGGGCCAGAAGGGCAGCGGCCAAAATGGGCAGGGCGCTGTTTTTGGCTCCCTGCACCCGCAGCTCCCCCCGGAGGGGCCGCCCGCCACAGATCTCATAAAAACTCATGGGATAGCCTCCGTTTTCTGGTTGGATTCAGGCTATCCTATGCCAACAGGCGTTATTTGGTCCGCCGGGTCTCCATGACCTCCCGCAGAGTCTGATAGATCTTCTCCCCCGCATCCGGGACCGCCATGGAATTCAGGGCCCGGACCATCTCCTCCCGCCTGGGCCGGTCCCGGAGCAGGCCGTCCGCCTGCTCATACAGGGCGTCCCCCTGGCAGTCCTTTTCCAGCAGCAGCACCGCCGCCCCCTGGTCGGCCAGCACCCGGGCGTTCTTCTCCTGGTGGTTGGCAGTGACGTTGGGAGAGGGCACCAGGATGGAGGGCTTGGCAATGGCGGTCAGCTCAGAGATGGTGGACGCCCCCGCCCGGCACAGCACCACATCGGCGGCGGCCATGACCAGAGGCATATCATAGATATACTCCCGGAGCTCCACCCCGTTGTCCCCCAGCTTCAGCCCCCGGCGGAGCAGTTCCTCCTGCATCCAGGCAAAATCCCGGCCTGCCCCGTGAATGTGGCGGCAGGGAGCTCCCTCGTAGCACTCCTTGGCGATGAAGTCCACCATACGGCGGTTCATGGCCTCCGCCCCCAAAGATCCCCAGTAGGACAGGAGCAGGGGCCGGTCATCGGTGAAGCCCAGCTTCTCCCGGGCCTCCTGCCGGGTATAGCGGAAGAAGTCCCCCCGCACCGGGGTGCCCGTGACTACTACCTTTTCCGGGTGGTCGTAGTGGGACCGGCTCTCCTCAAAGCCCACCATCACGCAGTCCACCACCTTGGACAGGGCCTTGGTGGTCAGACCGGGAACGGCGTTTGACTCGTGGACCGCCGTGGGGATATGCCGCCGGGCGGCCTCCTTCACCACAGGGAAAGAGGCGTATCCCCCCGTCCCCACCACCAGGTCGGGGCGGAACTCATCCACGATCCGCCGGGCCTGCTTCTGGGATGTATACATATTCCGCAGGGTGCCCAGATTGTGGGCGATGTCCGCCGGGGCCAGGGAGCGGTGGAAGTTGGTAATCCGCACCGTCTCGATGGGGTAGCCCTCCTTGGGCACCAGGCGGGTCTCCATGCCGCCGTCAGCCCCCACAAAGAGGATCCGGCAGCCCGGCTCCCGCTCCTGGAAGATCCGGGCCAGCGCCACCGCGGGATTCACGTGTCCCGCGGTCCCGCCGCAGGTAAATAGGATATTCAAGTCGACCACCTCAGGTAGTATTTTTTATGATAACAACTCTTTGTATTCAAGTTCTTCCATCAATCGTGCTTGGGAGGCGGGATCTGCCGGGAGATGCTCAGCACCATCCCCATCTCGCCCAGCTGGATCATCAGGGCGGTCCCGCCGTAGCTGAAGAACGGGAGAGAAATGCCCGTGTTGGGGATCAGGTTGGTGACCACACCGATGTTCAAAAACACCTGCACCGCCAGCAGGGTGATGATCCCCACGATGGTGAGGGCCCCGAATTTATCCCGGGCGTTGAGGGCCAGCCAGTACCCCCGCAGGATCAGCAGGGCAAACAGGACCAGCACCACCAGCCCGCCCACAAAGCCCAGCTCCTCCACCACGATGGGGAACACAAAATCGTTCTCCGGCTCCGGGATATACAGCATCTTCTGGATGCTGTTCCCCAGCCCCCGGCCCAGCATCCCGCCGGAGCCGATGGCAATGAGGGACTGCACCGTCTGATAGCCCAGGCCCTGCCGCTGGCTCCAGGGGTCCAGCCACAGGTTGATGCGGTTGGTCATATAGGGGGTCAGGGTGATGACGATCCACAACAGGCCGCCCACACCGGTGATCCCGGCCACGAACCAGCCCCAGTGGATCCCGGCGGCAAACAGCACCGACGCCCCCCCGGCCAGCACCAGGATGGTGCCCGACATATGGGGCTGCTTCAGCATCAGGGCGGCCACCAGCAGCAGAATGGCTCCATAGGGCACCAGCTCCAGAAATCCGACGCGCTCCAGGCGGTTGAGCATCCGCCCGGTAAAGGTCCGGTTTTTATAGCGCTTGCGCTTCTCCGTGTCCCGCTTGCTCAGCCGGGCGGCAAAAAAGAGGATGACCGCAATCTTGGCAAACTCCGAGGGCTGGAACTCGATCCCCAGCTTCAGCCACCGCCGGGCCTGGTTGTGGGTCACTCCCAATGGGGTAAACACCAGGACCAGAAGGACGATAGAGCCAATCAGGGCGGGCATGGACATCCAGCGAAAAGTCTGATAGTTGATCTTGGAGACCACGAACATCCCCACCACGCCCACCGCCCCGAACAATGCCTGGCGGGAGATATACACCAGCGGGTCCCCGTCCGTATAGTAGGCGGTGGCGTAAGAGGCGGAGAACATCATGATCAGCCCGATCCCCAACAGCAGCAGCACCAGCATCAGGAAGGGCAGGTCCAGGGGCCCCCGGGCCAGCTGCTCCTCCACAGTCAGATCTCGTTTTGGCTTTCGGGCCATGGGGCTCCTCCTCTCCGTTCGGCCTGTGCGGCGCAGCCGCAGATCACATGGGATACCGGTACATGACCCCCCAGAAGGCCAGTACGCACAGCAGCAGGGTCAGGCCGGAAAAGACACAGAACAGCTTGTTTTCGCTCCAGCCCCCCATCTCCAAATGGTGGTGCAGGGGCGCCATGCGGAAAAAGCGCTTTCCGCCGGTCTTTTTGAAATAGACTACCTGGATGATGTCGGACAGCACCTCCACCACATAGATCAGGCCCACCACCGGGATGACCATTGGCAGATCCAGAGCAAAGGCCATCCCGCACACCGCGCCGCCCAGGAACAGGGAGCCCGTGTCTCCCATGAACACCTTGGCGGGGTGGAAGTTATAGATCAGGAAGGCGGACAGCCCTCCGGCCATGGCGGCGGCGGCGGTGATCAGGTCGCTGCGGCCGTACCAGGCAGACACTGCCACATAGAAGAGCATCACCGGAATGGTGACGCCGGTAGCCAGGCCGTCCACCCCGTCGGTGAGGTTCACCGCATTGACGGTGCCCACCATGACAAAGGCGGCGAACACCATATACACGATCCAGGGGATCCCCACGATCTCGATGTTCAGAAAGGGAATGTACAGGTCGGGGGTGAGGTAGCCGTCCCGCCGCAGCAGTACGGTGAAGGCGATGGCCGCCGCCAGCTGAAGCAGGAACTTCTGGGGGGCGGTCAGCCCCTCGTTGGCGTGGTGGCGGAGCTTTTGCAGGTCATCCACAAAGCCGATGGCCCCAAACACCAGGGCGAACAGGAACACCACCAGATGGTTGTGCAGTCCGTTTTGCAGGTCCTCCCACCCGGCGGTGAGCACGGCGGTCCCGATGCCCAGAATGAACATCAGACCGCCCATGGTGGGGGTACCCTGCTTGGAGAGGTGCCAGGTGGGGCCGTCCTCCCGGATGGACTGGCCCGCCTTCAGCCGGCGGAGCGCCGGGATCAGGATCTGTCCGGCGATGGCAGTGACGCCGAACGCCACGATAAAGCTGAGAATGTATGTCATCTTGTCAAAACCTCCAGGAGTTCTTTCTCTTGGGTACCGCGGAGAGTCCTCCGCGCTTGGGCAAGCTTATATTATACTACACCGGCGGGCAAATTTCCAGCCCTTTCCCGGCACTGCGCCCGTTTTTCAAAGTATTCCGCCACGATTTCCCGCTCATCCAGAGGGAGGGTCACCCCCTGGACCTCCTGAACAGTCTCATGCCCCTTCCCCGCCAGCACGATCACATCCCCGGACCGCCCCTGGGCCAGAGCCCAGCGAATGGCCTGCCTCCGGTCGGGCTCCACATGGACCTCCCCGCCGGGGCCGCCCATTCCGGTCAGAACATCCTGGATGATGGCCCAGGGATCCTCGGTCCTGGGGTTGTCAGAGGTGATCACCGCCACATCCGCCAGCTCCCGGACCACGCCCCCCATGAGGGGCCGCTTGGTCCGGTCCCGGTCCCCGCCGCAGCCGAACAGGCAGATCAGCCGGCCGGCGGTGAAGTCCCGGGCGGTGAGCAGGACATTTTCCAGGGCATTGGGGGTGTGGGCATAGTCGATGAGCACCGTATAGGCAGTGGGGACCGGCACCACCTCCACCCGGCCCCGCACACCCTTGGCGCTTCGGAGGGAGGCGGCAATGTCCGCCAGCGTCAGCCCCAGGCACAGCCCGCAGGAGATGGCGGCCAGGGCGTTGTATATGGTGAAGCCCCCGGGTATAGGCAGGTGGATCCGCTGAATATCCTCCCGGCTCACCGCCTCAAATTCCACATGGCCGGGAAAGAGCCGGATATTTTTGGCCGTGAGGCAGGCCGCGTCCTTGTTCTCCGAGTAGGTGAACGCGGGGCACTCCACCCGCTCCCCGTACCACCGTCCCGCCGGGTCGTCCAGATTCAGCACCGCCTTCCGGCACTGCCGGAACAGAAGGCCCTTGGCCTGGCGGTAGGCCTCCATGCTCCCGTGGTAGTCCAGGTGGTCCTGGGTCAGGTTGGTGAACACCCCCACGGAGAACTCCAGCCCCTCCACCCGGTGCTGGACCAGGGCGTGGGAGGACACCTCCATCACCACATGGGTGCAGCCCCCGTCCGCCATGCGGCGCAGCAGACCCTGGAGCTCATAGCTCTCCGGGGTGGTGCGCCCCGCCGGGAGGACCTCATCCCCCACCATGTTCTGGACGGTGCCGATCAGCCCCACCCTGGTCCGCAGCACGGTCTCCAGCATATCCTTGATGAGAAAGGCGGTGGTGGTCTTGCCGTTGGTCCCGGTCACCCCCACCAGGGTCAGCCCCTCCGCCGGCCGGCCGAACCAGTTGGCCGACAGAAGAGCCAGGGCCCGCCTTGGATCCGGGGTCACCAGCCAGGGCCCATCCTCCTCCGGGCGCTCCCGGCAGAGGACGGCGGCCGCCCCCCGGTCCAGGGCCTCCCGGATGTACCGGGCGCCGTCGTCCCGGGCCCCGGGCAGGGCCGCGAACAGGGCCCCGGGCTCCAACGTCCGGGTGTCATAGGATATGGAATTTATTTCCATATCAAGTTCAGGAGTCTCCCCCGTGAGGGGGACGCTGTGCAAAAGTTCCCACAGCTTCATCACGATCACCCCTCACGGGTGAGTTTCATTCTCTCTAAGCTTTGCTGTGCCGGCGGCTAATTGATGCCGGCGTAGCCATCCTCTGTGACGGTGGCAAACTGGACGTCCACAACGGTGCCGATGGCCGCGGGCTCTCCGGCGGCCACGCTCTGGCTCTCCGCCTTGGAGGTGTTGCTGTAAAAGGTGCTGGTCCCCACGGCGTGCATGAAGAAGCCGGCCTCCTCCAGCCGCTTTTTCGCGGTCTCATAGCTCAGACCCACGATATTGGGCATCGTCCCTGTCTCCTCCGGCTGGGCGCCCCCCAGATAGAGGATCACCGCGGAGCCGCCGGGTACTGCCGCGCCGGCGGCGGGGACCTGGGCGGTCACCACATCCCCCGTCCCCACCGTGCGGTAGGTCAGCCCTTTTTTCTCCAGCCGGGCCGCCGCGTCGGCCACGGAGTACCCCACCGCCTGGGGGGTGCTCACATTCACCGCCGCGGACTCCTCCTGGCTGTACTGCTTCTCCACGCCCATGTAGTCCAGGATCTGGGCGATCAGCTTGCCGGCCTGGGGGGCCGCCATGTTGCCGCCACTGATGTAGACGCCGGTGGTGCCGTATTTGCTGCCGGGGGAGGCCTCCTGTGGCTTGTCATAGGCCAGCAGGACAATGACCTGGGGGTCATCCGCCGGGGCGAAGCCCATAAAGGAGACGATGGTCCGCCCCTCCTCGTCGGTCTCGGAGGAACCGGTCTTGCCGCCGATGCGGTAGCCCGCCTGATAGGCGTTCCCGCCGGTGCCCTCGGACACCACGCTCTCCAGAATGGCCCGGGCCCGGTCGCTGCTCTCCTGGCTGACGACCTGCCGGGTGAGGGTGGGCTCCGTATTCTGGAGCACCGCGCCGCTGGCGTCGGTGATGGACTGGACCACATAGGGCTGATACAGGTTTCCGCCGTTGATGACGGCAGAGAAGGCGGTGATCATTTGCAGAGGGGTCACAGTGAAGCGCTGGCCGAAGGAGGCAGTGGCCAGGGACAGGTACCCCTCCAGGGAGGTGAAGTATTCCCGCCCCCAGTCCTGGCCTTTCTCTTCGCCAGGCAGGTCGATCCCCGTCACCTCTGTCATACCGAAGGCCTCAAAGTAATCGTAAAACTTCTCTGCGCCCAGACGCTGGCCAATCATCATAAAGGCCGGGTTACAGGAGTTCTGCACTGCTTCCGCCAGGGTCTGATGGCCATGTCCCTGAACCTTGGAGCAGTTGATCCGCACCCCATTGACCATATAGTAGCCCGGGCAATCGAAGGTGGAGTTTTCATCCACCACGCCCTCCTCCAGGGCGGTGGCCAGCACCAGCGCCTTGAAAGTGGAGCCCGGCTCGTACGGCTCCCGGATGGCCTTGTTCCGCCACTGGGTCTCCCGCGCCTTTGCCGTTGCCTGGGCGGCGGCCTGTTCCTGAAGCTCCGCGTCGGTTTGCTGCTCCTCCGCGGGCTTCTGGGCGTTCTCCGCCTTGAGCTGCTCATAGAAGCCGGGGATGTCCGCCTGGATCTCCCCCTGGAGCAGGCTGTCTGTCACTGCGGAGTAGCTGTTGGGATCGAACTCCGGGGAGCTGGCCATAGCCAGGATGGCCCCGGTCTTGGGATCCATCACCACGCAGAAGCCGCCGTTGCGCACATCGTACGCCTGGATCCCTGTCTCAATGGCCTGCTCGGCATAGGCCTGGATGGTGCTGTCCAGGGTCAGGGTCAGGTCATAGCCGTTGACCGCGTCGATATAGTTGGAGTAGCTGTTGTACATCTCCACATTTTTCGCTGTTTTCCCTGTGACCACCCGGCCGGGAATGCCCTTGAGCACGTCCTCATAGCCGGCCTCCAGGCCGTACACGCCCCCTTCGGTGTTGACAAAGCCAAGCACCTGAGAGGCCAGAGCGGAAAAGGGGTAGTACCGCTTCGTGCTGGGGGTGAGGTAAAGGTAATAGGCGGTCTTGTGCTCCTCGATGAAGGCCCGAATGGCCTCGGCCTCCCCCTCCTCCACATTGGTCAGCAGCACCTCATACTGGGAGTTCTCCTTCTCCAGACGCCGCTCCAGGTCCGCCCGGTCCAGGTCCGGACGGACGGCGCACAGGCCGTCTGCCACCTCGTCCCGTTTCCTCTGGATCTCCGCCTGATAAGCACTCTGGTCCAGCTTTCCATCCTCGTCCTCAAAGTCGTCCTTATCCACGCTGTTAATCAGGTCTTTCGGGGCCAGGATCAGGTTGTAGACGGTGGCCGACATGGCCATCACCTCGCCGTTGGCATCCAGGATGTCCCCCCGGTGAGCCGCTACCGCCACATCCATCAGCTGCTGCTCGGCAGCCTTCTGCTGATAGAAGTTGTGGTCCCGGATGGAGATGTTCCACAGCTGCACCGCCAGCGGGATGAAAAAGCCCACCCCGCATATCAGCATCAGGATCACGGTGCGGCGGAACACCATCCGCTTGGAGATCCGGTTCTGTTCCGGCTGGCTGTTGTTCCGGCGTTCCCTCTCTTCCCATTGACGACCCACGCTGGTTCCTCCTCTCTCCCTGTCGGGAGAAAAATCTCTCTTCTGACATCAGAAGGGCGCAGGGAAGTCGCCTTCCCGCGCCCTTTATCTCTGTCCCGCTCCTTCTCTGGCTCCACTATATGGCCGCGTCAGCGGAAATATTCAGTCAGCTCATGCACAATATTCTTGAACCCCTGAAGCGCGCCCTGTATGCCGGAGGCGGTCTCCTCCTCCCCATACAGCACCACGCTGTCCGGTTCGGACAGGTCCAAATAGACGATCTGCTCCTCTGTGGGGCGGACCATGGTGTCCCCCACGGCGGCCTGGATCCGCTCCATGTCAAAGACCTGCTCATATCGGGCGGACAAGGTGACATTCTCCGCCTGAAGGGTCTTGAGGTCGTTCCGAAGGGTGACCACCGCATCGTTGGCCATCACGAACTGGGCGTAGCTGAAGATCAGCAGGGCGGCAAAGACGCCCACCGCGGCAAAGCCGATCACCGCAAAGGGCGAAACCTCCCCCACCTCCCGCACCTGCACCTTGGTGCGGGTGAGGGCCTGCTCCCGGGTGCGGGGGCGCGCCTTGGGCCTCGGCTGGAGGGTGGACTCCCGGCCGGGAGCCCGGATCGCGCTGCCGTCGTACGCAGGGGCATAGGCGACGCTTCCATAGGTTCGATAGGATGATATGCTATTGCTGCGATGGCGGCTGGCCATTCCACTCACTCCATTCTCCTCATTGTCTCTTCTCTCACGGCTGGCCCGGCACTCCGTACCGGACGTCCGGGTCCTTCAGCTTTTCCGCCACCCGCAGCTTGGCACTGCGGGCCCTGGGGTTCTCCGCCACCTCCTGCTCTGAGGGCAGGATGGGTTTTCGGGAAACAAGCCGCACATCCGGCGTCTTCCCGCACACACACACGGGAAAATCCGGCGGACAGGTGCAGCCCCTGGAAAACGCGGCCAGACCGGTCTTGACGATCCGGTCCTCCAGGGAATGGAAGGTGATCACCGCCAGCCGCCCGCCCCGGTTCAGCCGGGGGACGGCCGACTGGACCATCCGGTCCACACTGGCCAATTCATCGTTGACGGCGATGCGGATGGCCTGAAAACTCCGCTTGGCCGGATGCTGCTTCTCTTTCAAGGCTCTGGCGGGCATCCCGCTGCGGATAACATCCACCAGCTCCAAGGTCGTCTCAATGGGCTTGTCCGCCCGGCGGCGGACGATCGCGGCGGCAATGGATGCGGCATAGCGCTCCTCGCCGTACTGGGTCAGGATGCGCCGCAGTTCCTCCTGGCTCCACCCATTCACCACATCGGCAGCGCTCAGGCCCTGGTCACGGTCCATGCGCATATCCAGGGGAGCGTCCGCCATATAGGAAAAGCCCCGGGAACCGTCGTCCAGCTGCGGGGAGGACACCCCAAGATCAAAGAGCATCCCGTCCACGCCGTCCAGAGCAAGCTCGTCCAGGATCCCGTTCAGCTGGTCAAAATTGCTGTGGACCAGGGTCACCCGGTCCATCCACGGAGCCAGCCGCTCCTGGGCGGCGTCCAGCGCCGCCTGGTCCCGATCCACACAGATCAGCCGCCCGGTGGTCAGCCGCCGGGCGATTTCCCGGCTGTGCCCCGCCCGGCCCAGCGTTCCGTCCAGATAGATGCCCTCCGGCCGGATGGCCAGGGCCTGGATACACTCGTCCAGCAGCACCGGACGATGGGTAAATGTCTCACTCATCTCAGAACCCCAACTCACTCATACAGGCCGCCATCTTCTCCGGCGTCATTTCCTCCTCGTCCTGGTACCACAACTGGGCGCTCCAGATCTCCGCCCGGTCGTTGACCCCCAGGATCACCGCGTCCTTCTCCAACTGCGCATAGCGGCGCAGCTTTTGGGGGATAACAATGCGTCCCTGGCTGTCCAGCTCACATTTTACCGCATTGGCAAACAGGGGCCGCATGACCTTGGACTGCGTCATGGGGAGGGAGGCAAACTTTTCTGTGAATTTGTCCCAGGTACTCTGGGGATAGATGGCCAGGCAGGTATCAATGCCCATAGCCAGATAGAAGGTGACGCCCAACTCCTCCCGGAGCTTGGCGGGGATGAACAGACGGCCTTTGGCATCGATGCTGTGCTCGTATGTGCCGGTCATCTGTGTCACCTCTCCCCCACTTCACTCTTTTTTTATGGGGAGAAGCACCACTTTCCCCCACCCTCGTGTTTTAGTATAAAAGCTGTTGACATAAAAAGCAACCCTTTTTTTCAATTTTGCACAGAAAAAAACCGCAGGATTCCCGCGGTTTCGCCTCTTTTTCGATATAAAACGTACGTTCTATCCAATTAACAGAATATCTCCTTTTCTCTTCTTCCTCAGGATTCTTGTGTTGTGTATTGCTGCCAATCACTATATCTTGTGCTTCGTGATTCCCACCATAGGACTGATAGCTTTTCCATTGCGGCGCCGGCCCGGTTGTGGTAGACTGGATACACAGTACAGAGAAAAGCGAGGGGACCTGTTATGCTGGATTGGACAGAACTGGAAGCTCAATGCCTCTCCTGCCAGCGGTGCGCGCTGGCGGACGCCCGGCACCATGTGGTATTCGGCGTAGGCGTCCGGGATGCGGAGGTCATGCTCATCGGAGAGGGACCCGGAGAAAATGAGGACCTCCAGGGCCAGCCCTTTGTGGGACGGGGCGGCCAACTGCTGGATGAGATGCTGGAGCTCATCGATCTGAGCCGTGAGAAAAACGTGTACATCGCCAACATCGTCAAGTGCCGCCCTCCCCACAACCGGGATCCCCTGAACACGGAGCAGGACGCCTGCATTGACTATCTCCGCAACCAGGTGGCACTCATCCGGCCCAGGATCATTGTCTGTCTGGGGCGGATCGCTGCCATGCGCCTTATCAAGCCCGATTTCAAGATCACCCGGGAACACGGCCTGTGGTTTGAAAAGTCCGGCGTTTCCATGATGGCCATGTTCCACCCCGCCGCTATCCTGCGGGACCCCAGCCGCCGCCCGGATACCTTTATGGATCTCAAGAGCCTCCAAGCCAAGATCCGTGAGGTCTGCACCCACACCTACCAGTGAATGAGAAATCAGGAATTATCTTGGGGCGGATACATTTTTGGCCCCGCCAAACCAACGCATATCAACACCTACACGCATAAAAAAGCGGCACGGAATACTCCGCGCCGCTTTTGCACTCTTTCCTGGAAATCCAGAACCGCCAGTACACAGCAATTCCTGATTTCTAACTTTTCATTCCGAATGGACTGAATTACATCATTTTCACGGTATAGTACACCAGCAGGGCAAACAGCCAAGCCACCATGGCGTACAGCAGGTAATAGGACAGCGCCCCTCCCACAAAGGCCGCAATGGCGATGGCCGCCAGGCTGATCACACAGCTGAGCAGCATCAGGGGGTATCCGGCCTCCTCCGGGAGCAGCTGCCCGGCCTCGCCGGAGAACAGGCGTCCGCCGTGGCCCTTCAGCCAGAGCATCATAACCGCCAGCACCAAAATGACTGCCACCGCACCAATGGTATAGAAGCTGGAGGCTCCGGCATGGCGGACAAACCACAGGCCCAGGACACCCACACCGCTCACCAAGGCGGACAAGAAAAACTCCCGCTGATACAGATAGTACACCAGGGCCAGCGCCGCCCAGGCGGGCACCAGCCAAAACAGCATCCGAATGCCGGACTCCTGAAACACCAGCGTAATCTGCGCACAGAGGTACAGCGCGGCAGAGACCGCCGCCAAGCTCAGTTGAAGGCCGGCCCGGCCGCCCTGCTTCAGCCGCAGAACCACCCACACCACACAGGCAGCCAAAGCCGCCAGGCTGACCCACCGCAGGCCGTTGAGGGCCGCACTGATTGCCAGCGCCAGATTGATGGACTCCGGCGTGGTGCGGAAGTTGATATAATACTTATTGATAAGGCTCAGCAGGAACTCCAGGACAACAGCCGCTCCAACCCAGATCAAAGCCCGGTTCAGATCGCGGTCCTCCTGGCGCCGCTGCGCCTCTCTCTCGTTATAATCCATGTGTTCTGATTCTCCTTGCTTGATGAGCCGGCTCCCGGCCGGTCCAGCCGGTTAGCCGCTTTCTACGCATTGAACATCCAGTCAATTTATTATTTTACCAGAAGTCCAAAGGTTTTGCAACACAAAAAAAGGAAAAAACCATACCTGCACGGTTCAGAGACGAAAAATATGCAAAACGGCCAAAAAGCCGGGAGGTGGTCTCCCGGCTTGTGGTCAGGTAAAGCGGCGTTGGCCCCGCCTACTCAGCTGTTTCCGAATTCAGAAAAGAAGCGGTCATGGATGGCCTGGACTGCCCGGTCAGCGTCCCGCTCGTCCACCAGGACGGATACCTTGATCTCGCTGGTGGAGATCATGCTGATGTTGATCCCGGCACTGGACAGTGCCTCAAACATCTTACAGGCCACGCCGGAGTTGTTCACCATGCCGGCTCCCACGATGGAAACCTTGGCCACCTGGGTGTTCACCTCGATGGACTGGAAGCCGATGTAGTCCCTATTCTCCTCCAGGATGGCTCTGGCCTCCTCCGCGTCGCTCCGGGCCACGGTGAAGCTGATGTCCTTGCTGCTGTTGCGGCCGATGGACTGAAGGATGATGTCCACATTGATCTTCTTCTTGGCCAGCAGGGAGAAGATCTTAAAGGCGATCCCCGGCTCATCCGCCAGGCCCACCAAAGCCAGACGGGCTACATTCTTATCCTTTGCCACACCGCTAACGTGGGTCTTTTCCATGGTCTTGACAACCTCCTTGACTTTTGTACCAGGTTTTCCAGAGAAGCTGGAGAGGACCTCCATATTCACGTTATACCGTTTCGCCATCTCCACCGAGCGGTTGTGGAGGACCTGCGCCCCCAGGCTGGCCAGCTCCAGCATCTCATCGAAGGTGATCTCCTCCAGCTTCCGCGCCCCCTGCACACTGCGGGGGTCGGCGGTGTAGACGCCGTCCACATCGGTGTAGATCTGGCACAGGTCGGCGTGGAGCGCGGCCGCCAGGGCCACTGCGGATGTGTCCGAGCCGCCCCGGCCCAGGGTAGTCACGTCGCCATACTTGTTAATGCCCTGGAAGCCAGCCACCAGCACAATCTTTCGCTTATCCAGCTCGGTCTGGATGCGCTCAGTCTGGATGCGCTTGATGCGCGCCCCGCCATAGGCGGAGTCGGTGTTCACACCGGCCTGCCAGCCGGTGAGCGAGACCACCTGATAGCCCATGGCCTCGATGGCCATGGCGCACAGAGAAATGGAGATCTGTTCCCCCGTGGCCAGCAGCATATCCATCTCCCGCTTGGACGCATGGGGGTTGATCTCCGCCGCCTTGGCGATCAGATCATCGGTGGTATCCCCCTGGGCGGAGAGCACCACCACCACACTGTGCCCCTTGCGATAGGTCTCTGTGATGATCCGGGCCACGTTGCGCACGCGGTCCGCGTTGGCGACAGAGCTGCCGCCGAATTTTTGTACAATGAGTGCCATATATCGTTTCCCTCCAACGGTTGATCAAGACGCAGATTTCCGGTCCGGCTCCCGCCGGTCCATCCATCCTATGCACACTGCGACCGACAGGCCAGGGTCACAGGATGCGGAACAGGGAGTCCACTTCCACGCCGGCCAGACGGTCCCGCAGCTGGGGCTCAGTCATTGGGGCGGTGAGGAAGGCGGCCTCGCCGGCGGGTGCGCCGCTGCGGGCCAGGGGCTGAAGCTCGCCGCAGGCCAGACGGGCCTGGTCCATGGAGATCTGCGCCCGAACGTACCACCGGGAGGTCAGCAGGTCGGAGGACACCACCAGGTCGGGTGCTCCGGGTCCCCACTGGTTCCGGTGATCCCGGTGGGTGTCCCGGGCAATATCCATCACATCGGCCACCACAGCGGAGGCGGTGGGCAGCTTGCCCGCGCCGCGGCCGTAGAACATCACATCGCCCACGGCGTTTCCGGTGACCGCGATGGCGTTGAACACATCCTCCACACCGGCCAGGGGGTTCTCACAAGAGACCAGGTGGGGGGCCACAAAGGCGCACACCTTGCCCTCCGGCTCCCGGATGGCCCGGCCCAGCAGCTTGATCTTATAGCCGCAGGAGTCAGCATAGGCCACATCGGCCAGGCTCACTCCCCGGATGCCCTGGGTGGGAACCTGGTCGGGATAGACGTGCTGCCCAAAAGACAGGGCGGCCAGGATGCAGGTCTTGCGGCAGGCGTCGTGACCGTCCACGTCGGCGGTGGGGTCCTGCTCGGCATAGCCGTTGGCCTGAGCCTCCTTCAAAGCCTGGTCGAAGGTGAGTCCCGCCTTGATCATCCGGGTGAGGATGTAGTTGGTGGTGCCGTTGAGGATACCGGTGACCTGATCCACCTCATTGGCGGCCAGGCAGGCATTCAGGGGCCGCAGGATGGGGATTCCACCGCCCACGCTGGCCTCGAACAGATAGCTGACGCCGTGCTCCTTGGCCAGCTGCAGCAGCTCATAGCCGTGGGTGGCTACCAGCTCCTTGTTGGCCGTGACCACGCTCTTTCCGGCCTTCAGGGCACGGGTGGTGTAGTCCAGGGCAGCGCCTACACCGCCGATGGTCTCCACCACGATGCCCACCTCGGGGTCATGCTCGATCGTAGAGAAGTCCTTGACAAACAGATCCTTGTACGGGCCCTCAAAAATATCCCGGGCCCGCATGATGTATTTCAGCCGGACCTGGTTGTTCACCCGTCCATCGATCAGTCCGCTGTTCTTGGTCAGCACCTCAGCCACACCGGAACCCACAGTCCCGAAGCCCAAAATCGCTATATTTACCATTCCGTTCACCTCATTCTGCATCTGCCGGCCATCTTAACCGGCCAGGATCTCGCATTTCAGCACACCCGGACTGCCCGCCGCCGCGTTCAGCATATCCTCCAGCGAGCGCTGGAGGGCAGAGGTCTCCGCCGTGATGGTCACCACCGCGCAGCCGTTGACCGGGATGTTCTGATTGATGGTCAGGATGTTGACCCCCGTTCCGGCAAAGACATTGAGCAGTCCGGACAGGATCCCCGGCTCATCCTTCAGCATCGTCTGAAAGGTGACAATCCTTCCATGGAGCATATCGTTGAAGGGACGCACCGCGTCCTTGTACTTGTAATAGGCACTGCGGCTGATGCCCACAGCCTGAGCTGCCCGGTTCACCGTGGTCTCCTCGCCTGTCTCCAGAAGGCGCTTGGCCTCCGCCACCTTGCGGAAGATCTCCGGCATGGCAGAGGCCTCCACAATAAAGTATCCTGCCGTCTGTTTCATAGTGCCTCCTCCATTCCGCGCCACTTTGTCCGCCCACTGCGGCCATTTGTTTTTGTACTGCGGTCTATTTTAGCATATCTTTCACAGGGATGCAACGGCGAAACACATTCCACGTATAGATTTTCCTGGGAAAGCACAGGTGATATTTGTCGTTTTTTCACAACACGGTGAAGGAAAACACAGCGGGAGGAGCCTTCGCTCCTCCCGCCGAGAGGTTCAGTAGCCGTAGGGCACTCCGGTATCCGGGTTAATCAGCGCCCCATCTCCGCCGGAGTTCTCCGGATCCGGCGGCAGCGCCGGGTCGTCTGTACCCGGTTCGCTGGGCTCCTCCGGCGCTCCGGGCTCCGGCTCCTCCGTGCTGGGCTCATTGGAGTGCACGGTGCAGCTCTGCCCTCCCGCGGCCGCCAGATAGGCGGAATAGAAGGCACTGCTGTCCCTGGCTACGGCGCCGCCCACGCTCTCCCGGTCCAGATTCAGATAGCACAGGGTACGCACGCTCACCTCCGGACAGAAGGGGCCTGCCGCCCGGTAAAAGCCTGTAAACTCTCCGTTGGCGTCCAGGATGGGATCATCCACGCATACCCGCACCATCGAGTTGGAGCCCTCCTCCAAAGAGTGGCAGCTGCACACGAAGGAGGGGCGGTCCTCCGGGAACACATAGCCGGTGGCGATGCGTGAGCTCCCTCTGGCGTCATACTGACAGGCCTCAATGGCCTCTCCGCCGCAGTCCATGCAGTAGGAGACGCTGACCAGGCCGCTGACCTGGGGGAACTTCCGGTCCGCCAGCCCCTCATGGATGGGGGTCATCACTTTTTTGAACACCTGGGCCGCGGGATTGCCCGGGGCGGGGACCCGCTCCGGCGTCTCATAGCCCACCCAGACTGCCGCAGTGTAGTAAGGGGTATAGCCCACGAACCAGCGGTTGTCCTTGGTATCCGTGGTACCCGTCTTACCAGCGGTGGTCATGCCGCTGATCCGGGCCTCCGTGCCGCCGCCGCTGGTCACCACGTTGGTGAGCATGGAGTTGATATAGTAGGCGGTGGTGTCCTTGACCGCCACCGAGTCCTCCCGGGTGTTGTCCAGGATGACCTCTCCCTTGCTGTTTTCCACCTTGGTATAGGTGCGCGCCTGGCGGTAGACGCCCCCGTTGGGGAACACGGAGAAGGCGTTGGCCATGTCCCGGGTGCTGACGCCATCGGTCAGACCGCCCATAGCCAGGGGGGCGATGCCGATGTCCCCCTTCACCTCGCCGTTCACCATGCGGCCGCTCTCCAGCGGCAGGTGAAAGCGCTGGGTGGCAAATTCAAACGCCTTGGCCGGGGTCACCTGGGCCACCGTGCGCACTGCCACCGTGTTATAGGAGTCCTCCACTGCCTGATTCACCGTCACCTGGCCCCGGTAGACGCCATCCACGTTCACCGGCCACGCCTTGCCGCCCAGCACCTGATAGGGGTAGTCGGGCATGACGGTGATGGGGCTCATCAGGCCCATCTCAATGGCCGGGGCATAGGCGGACAGGGGCTTGATGGAGGAACCGGGCTGCCGCTTGGCGTTGGTAGCCAGGTTCAGGCCCCGGTTGATCTCCTTCTCACCGATCCGGCCCACCAGGGCGGCGATGTCCCCGGTCTCGTTGTCAATGATGGTGATGGCCGACTGAAGGCGCTGGCCCGTGCTCTTGGAGACATAGTTCAAAAGCTCCTCGTCCCCATAGACGGCCTCCGCCTTTTTCTGGACCTCCGGGTCGATGCAGGTGTAGATCCGCAGGCCTCCGCTGGCCAGCATCTGGCTGGCCACCTTGTCGGAGTAGTCGTACTTTTCCTTCAGATCCTTGATTACGTCGGAGATGACCTGCTCCTCGTACCAGGAGTAGATGTTCTCCGGGCTCTCCGAGTCGCCGCTGGAGCCCGCCTCCATACCCACAAAGACCAGCTCCTGGGCCACCGCCTGATCGTGCTCCTCCTGGGTGATGTACCCCTCCTTGAGCATCTGGTTCAGAATGAGCTCCTGGCGGTACTTGTTCCACTGCTTGGCGTCCCACAGCTCCCCCTTGCTGTTGGCCACCTTGGCCAGGGAGTACGGGCCGTATTTGGAGGGGTTATTGGTGATGGCAATGAGGCTGGCACACTCGGCCAGGGTCAGCTCAGACACCGGCTTTCCGAAATATTTTTCGGCGGCAGCCCCCACACCCTCGCAGCCGGCGCCCAGGGGGATGACATTCAGATACCACAGCAGCGTGGTGTCCTTGTCATAGTTCCGGTCAAACTCCAGCGCACGGAAGATCTCCGTCACCTTCCGCTTCACCGTGGTCTCATTGTCCTCCGTCAGGTTCTTGATGAGCTGCTGGGTGATGGTGGAGCCGCCCTGGATGTCTCCGCCGGTGAACATACTGAACACCGCCTGGGCGGTGCGCCACCAGTCCACCCCGTTGTGCTTCAGGAAGCGCCGGTCCTCAATGGCGATCGCCGCATTTTTCAGATCCTCCGGGATCTCCTCATACTCCACCCACTGGGAGCTGATGGAGGTGAGCACCTGTCCCAGCTCCTGATACTGGCCGCTGTCATCCTCATAGTACATCACGCTGTTTTCCCGCAGGGTGACGTCCCCCAGGTCCAGCGAAGCCTTCGGGAGGATGACCGTCCGGACGTAGACCGCCCCGAAGCAGCACAGGATGGCCCCGGTGGTCACGGCGATGAGCAGCAGGGTACCGATCACCCGCAGTGCCAGTCCGCCCCGGCCGCGCCCCTTTTTCGGGCGGCGGGGCCCGTCTCCGGACCGCTGGCCGGAGCCGCTGCGGGACCGGGGCCGGCGTTCCTCCCCGGAAGCGTAAGAAGAATAGTTTTGTTCAGACACAGAAATCCCTCCGAACCTGCGGCGCTGCCGGCTTCCGGCGCGCCCAATGTCCATGGTGATGGTCGGTTTTGATCTCCCCCAGGAGCGCGGCTCTTCCCTGGAAAGGAACTGGCACACACCTCTGGCGGCAAAAAATCAGTATATATTATACCATATTTTGCGTTTTTGTCCATCCTGGGTTTTCTCCACCTCCATCCTCTGTCACAGAGAGACGTTTTTCCCTTGAGCAGCCCGTTGGAATATGGTATACTGGACCCGAGCCCGGGCCTGCCCCGGACCCTGTGTGTGGGCCGATCCGGCCAAACCAACTCTTCCAGCCCCGCCCGAAGGCATCCGCGGACACGGCGGGACCGCAGCGCGGCGGGAGAGCTGGAAAACAACTTAGGGGAGTGTTATCTATGAACGGTATCTTTAAGAGCCTGCCCTTCCGCCTGCTGATCGGGGTCGCGGCGGGCATCGTACTGGGCCTCTGGGCCTCCGGCTTTGCCTACGGCGGTCAGGTAATGCAGGTGGTGCTGACCCTCAAGGAGCTTCTGGGCTCTCTCATCAACTTCTGTGTCCCCCTGATCATCATCGGCTTCATCGCCCCCTCCATCACCCGGCTGAAGCAGAACGCCTCCCGGATGCTGGCTCTGGCCCTGGTGCTGGCCTACACCTCCTCGGTGTGCGCAGCCCTGATGTCCATGGCGGCAGGCTATGCCATCATCCCCGCCTTATCCATCCAGTCGGCGGCGGAGGGTCTCAACCATCTCCCTGAGCTGCTGTTCAACCTGGAGATCACTCCGGTCATGTCGGTGATGTCCGCCCTGGTGTTCTCCGTGCTGGTGGGCCTGGCCGCCACCTGGGCCAAGGCCGAGGCCGTCACCCGGATCCTGGAGGAGTTCCAGCGCATCGTGCTGGATGTCGTGACCCGCGTGATCATCCCCATCCTTCCTTTCTTCATCGCCGGCACCTTCACAAGCCTGGCCTATGAAGGCTCCATCACCCGGCAGCTGCCGGTGTTCCTCATCGTCATCCTGATCGTCATGGTGGGCCACTACATCTGGCTGGCCGTGCTGTACGGCCTGGCCGGGGCCTACTCCGGTGCCAACCCCTGGGAGGTCCTTCGTCATTATGGCCCCGCCTACCTCACCGCCGTAGGCACCATGTCCTCCGCCGCCACCCTGGCGGTGGCCCTTCGTGGGGCCCGCAAGTCCTCTGTCCTCCGCCGGGACATGGTGGACTTCGGCATCCCCCTGTTTGCCAACATCCACTTGTGCGGCTCCGTGCTCACCGAGGTGTTCTTTGTGATGACCGTCTCCAAGGTGCTGTACAGCCAGCTGCCCGCCCCCATGACCATGGTCCTGTTCTGCATCCTGCTGGGCATCTTCGCCGTGGGCGCGCCCGGCGTCCCCGGCGGCACCGTGATGGCCTCCCTGGGCCTGATCATCAGCGTGCTGGGCTTTGACGACACGGGTACGGGCCTGATGATGACCATTTTCGCCCTTCAGGACAGCTTCGGCACCGCCTGCAACGTCACTGGCGACGGCGCGCTCACCCTGATGCTCACCGGCTATGCCAAGAAGCACAACATCCAGGAGGTCCAGTCCGGGGAGATCCTGTGAACCCCGCTCCTCTCGGCTCCATATTGCTGACCTGCCCCGTCCGGGAAAAACCGGACGGGGCTTTTTCCATAACAGGGGGCCGGAGCATGACGCTCCGGCCCCGTTCTGTATCATGGTGTTACAGGGTCTCCGCCCAGCGCTCCACCGCGGCCCGCAGGAACCAGGCGCAGCCCGGGACGCTCCGGTCGTAGTAGGCGGTGAAGCGGGGGTCCTCCGTATAGAGGGCGGCCAGTCCCCAGTGCTTCCCCGGGTCGTACCGGTTCCCTGTCAGGGTCAGCCACCGCCGGTGCAGGGCGGCGATGCGCCGCCCCTCCTCCCCCTCCGGGGACAGCTTTTCCGAGACAGCGCGCTCCAGCCCCGCCCGGATCTCCTCTCCCAGGCCCGTCCAGGTCCGGTACTGCTCCTGAGTCAGGCCCATCACCGCGGCGTTGGCCTCGTCCATCTGGGCGTCGCCGTATTTCTCCCGGACCTCCCTGCCATAGAGCGCCTCGTTGCACTCCACGGCCTGACGCTTGAATACCTCAAATTTTTGTTCGTCCTGCATGATCTCGTTCCTTTCTTCCGCATGGATGGTGTCTGTGACCGACCGGATCAGCCCGTCCAGGCGGGCGCGCTCCCCCTCCAGCCGGGCCAGATGGCCCCGCAGAGCGGCCAGCCGGTCAAAGTCGGGATCATCCAGACACGCCCTAATCTGGGCCAGCTCCACCCCGAGGGCCCGGTAATACAGGATGTCCTGGAGCCGGTCCACCTGGGCCGGACCGTAGCGGCGGTAGCCGTTTTCCGCCACACGGCCGGGCTTGAGCAGACCGATCTGGTCGTACCAGCGCAGGGTGCGGGTGGTCACCCCGGACAGGCGCGCCAGCTCCTGAATGGAATATTCCATGCTGATCCCTCCTCAGCCCCCATTGTAGCGGCTGCCGTTACGGCAAGGTCAAGGGCTTTTTTCAAACTTTTTCTCGCCATCTGGATCATGTCCCTCCCAGTATAGTAGAGCGGCCCCCGCCTGTAAAATTTCTTGTAAAAACGCCGCATCTGGTGTAGGATACAAATAAAACGCCTGTACCGCCCCCGGCCCAGGCGACAGGAGGCGCTATGAAGATCCTCATCTCCCCGGCAAAAAAGATGCGGTCCGATCCGGACACCCTGGCCCCGGAGGCCCTCCCCGCCCTCCTTTCCGAGACGGAGCGCCTCCTGTCCGCCCTGCGCGCCATGACGCCCGGAGAACTCCAGGCCCTGTGGCGCTGCAGCGACACCATCGCCACCCAGAATCTGGAGCGGCTGCGGGACATGGACCTGCGGCGGCGGCTGACCCCGGCCCTGCTGTCCTATGTGGGGCTCCAGTACCAGTACATGGCCCCCGGTGTCCTGGAACAGCGCCAGTACGACTATCTTCAGGCCCACCTGCGCATCCTGTCCGGCTTTTATGGGGTGCTGCGCCCCTTCGACGGGGTGACCCCCTACCGGCTGGAGATGGGGGCCAAGCTGGAAACAGACGGTGCGCGGGACCTGTACGGCTTCTGGGGGGACAAGCTGGCCCGGGTTCTGGAGCCCGGGGACGGGCCGGTGGTGGACCTGGCCTCCCGGGAGTACAGCCGGGCGGTGGTCCCCCACCTGCCCCGCGGCGTTCCCCTGGTCGCCTGCATCTTTGGCCGGCTCCGGCCGGACGGCCGGGTGGTGGAGCAGGGTGCTCCCTGTAAAATGGCCCGGGGCCAGATGGTCCGCTGGATGGCCGAACAGGCGGTCACCCGGGTGGAGGAGCTGCGGGAGTTCCGGGATCTGGGCTACCGCTTCTCGCCGGAGCGCTCCGACCCCGGGCGGTATGTATTTTTGAAGGAGGATGACACATGATGTTAGAGATTGGAAGCCAGGCGCCGGAGTTCACCCTGCCGGACCATAACGGGGAGCCCGTCTCCCTGTCGGATTTCTGGGGACAGACCGTGGTGCTCTATTTTTATCCCAAGGACAGTACGCCGGGCTGTACCCGCCAGGCCCGCGCCTTTGCCGACGTTCACGAGGAACTGCGGGCGCTGGGCGCGGTGGTGCTGGGGGTAAGCCGGGACTCATCGGCCTCCCACCTGCGGTTCATCCAGAAAAACGGCCTGCCCTTCCGCCTTCTCTCCGACCCGGAGCGGACCGCCCTGGAGGCCTACGGCGTGTGGCAGGAGAAGAAGCTGTATGGGAAGGTGAGCATGGGCATCGTCCGCACCACCTACCTCATCGACGGGGCAGGGATCATCCGCGCCGTCATGCCCAAGGTCAAGCCGGACCAAAACCCGGCAGATGTGCTGGCCCTGCTCCGGGCCGGAGAGGAGGCAGCCCAATGATCCGGTTTGAGTGTGACTACGCCGAGGGGGCCGCGCCCCAGCTTCTGGAGCGGCTGACCCGGACCAATCTAGAACAGACCCCCGGCTATGCCGTGGACGGCCACTGCCAGCGGGCCCGGGACCTGATCCGGGCAGCCTGCGCCGCCCCCCAGGCCGAGGTGGAGTTTCTGGTGGGCGGGACCCAGGCCAATCAGACGGTGATCTCCGCCGCCCTGCGCCCCTATCAGGGGGCCCTGTGCGCCCAGACCGGACACATCAACGTCCATGAGACCGGGGCCATCGAGGCCACCGGACACAAGGTGCTCCCCCTCCCCTCCCAGGACGGCAAGATCACTCCGAAGCAGGTGGAGCAGTTCTGCGCTGTCCACTGGGCCGACCCCACCCGGGAACACATCGTCCAGCCCGGCATGGTGTATCTCTCTCAGCCCACCGAGACCGGGCTGCTGTACACCCGGACGGAGCTGGAGGGCTTCCGGGCCGTCTGCGACCGGTATGGGATGTATCTGTACATCGACGGGGCCCGGTGCGGCTATGGGCTGGCCGCGCCGGAAAACGATGTGGATCTCACCGACCTGGCCCGGCTGACCGACGTGTTCTACATCGGCGGCACCAAGGTGGGGGCCCTGTTCGGTGAGGCGGTGGTCATCTCCAGCCCCGCCCTTCAGCGGGATTTCCGGTACTGTATCAAGCGCCACGGCGGGATGCTGGCCAAGGGCCGCCTGCTGGGCCTCCAGTTCGAGGCGCTGTTTGAGGACGGCCTGTACCTGCAGCTGGGCCGTCACGGTGTGGAACAGGCCCTGCGCATCCGGGAGGCCTGCCTCCGGCGGGGCCTCCCCCTCCACTTCGACTCCCGCACCAACCAGCAGTTCCCCGTCCTGACCCGTGCACAGCGGGAGCGGCTGGAGGAGAAGTACGCCTTCACGTTCTGGGAGCAGCTGGACGATGACCGGGCTGTGGTCCGCTTCTGCGCCAGCTGGGCCACCGACCCGGCCGCCGTGGACGCCCTGACTGCCGATCTGCTCTCCCTGCCCTGAGCCGCAATCGACAGCCCGCGCTCAAGTTGTCTCAGGAGCAGCCGATCTCCTGCTTTGCGCTCCTCTTTTGTCCTAAATATGACAGAAACCAGGCTCATGCTTGATCCATGAACCAGTTTTTTTGCCAGACTCAATCCGCTGGAATCATCTGATTCCAGCGGATTGTCTGTCGAAAAAGTCCAGCAGAAGCTGGGCTTTTTCATTTGCATGAAGCAAAATGAGGAGGCGGGAGTAATGAACGATACTGGAACGTCAGAAAATTGGTGGTACTCATATCAAAGCCAACACCAAGAAGCAGGTGAACGTCCAGCCCCCGGTGAAAGGCCGAGGCCCGCCGCAGATGCGGCGGGCCCTACATTATGTAGATACCTTGCTCATGTGGGCGGAGGCGGATTTCAGCATCAGCCGCTTGGTGCCCACGTTGTCAAAGGCGATCTCTACCAGGGCGTCTCCCCCCATCTTCTGAATGGAGAGGATCATCCCCCGGCCAAAGGCCTTGTGCTGCACCATATCCCCCTTCTGGAAGCTGGCCGCCGGAGCCGCCGGGGCCGCCGGAGCGGCAGGGCGTGCAGCCGTCCTTCTTCGCTCCTCCCCCGCCATGGCCTGGACAAAGCCGCCATAGGAGGGCTGGCTCCCGGCGTACTGAGGCCGCTGGTCGTACGGGCTGCGGCTTTCCTGGGCCGCCCGCATCCCATAGCCGCCATAGCCGGAGGTCCGGCTGGGCATACCGCCCCAGCCATCGTCCAGGAAGCTGCGGCCGGAGCGCTCCAGATGCTCCGGCGGGATCTCGTCCAGAAAGCGGGAGGGCCGGTTGGAGCTGGTGCGCCCGAACAACATCCGCTGCCCGGCACAGGTGAGGTACAGCCGCTCCTTGGCGCGTGTCATGGCCACATAGCACAGCCGCCGCTCCTCCTCCATCTCATCCTGCTCGCCGATGGCCCGGATGCCGGGGAAGATACCCTCCTCGGCTCCTACCACAAAGACCACAGGGAACTCCAGCCCCTTGGCGGAGTGCATGGTCATCATCACCACGCAGTCCTGGTCCGGATCGTGGTTGTCCAGGTCGGTATACAGGGCGATCTCGTCCAGGAAGCCCGCCAGTGACGGCTCCTCCCCCGCATTTTCCAGATAGCCGTTGATGGAGGTAAGAAGCTCCCGCACATTCTCCAGCCGGGTACGGTCCTCCACCGTGTTCTTCGTCTCCAGCATGGCGGCGTAGCCGGTGCGCAGGATCAGCTCCTCATAGAACTGGTCCAGAGGCAGCTGGGTGAGCATGGCGGACAGCTCCCCCATCAGATTGGTGAAGACCGCCAGCTTGGCCGCCGCCCGCTCCAGCTCCGGATACATCCGGGCGTTGTCGATCACGGCATACAGAGAGCTTCCGTCCCGCCTGGCAATGGCCTGGGCGGTCTCCACCGTCCGGGCCCCGATCCCCCGGGGCGGGTTGTTGATGATCCGGGTGAGGCGCAGGTCGTCCTCCGGGTTGTTGAGGACGGCCAGGTAGGCGATCATGTCCTTGACCTCCGCCCGGTCAAAGAAGCGGGTGCCCCCGATGATCCGGTAGGGGATGCCGTTTCGCTTGAAGGCCTGCTCCAGCTGGTTGGACTGGGCGTTCATCCGGTAGAGGACCGCGTGATCCTTCCAGGGCCGGCCCTGGCTGTAATCCTCCATCACCTGCTCGGCCACATACCGCGCCTCATCATTCTCGTTCATGGCGGTGTACAGGTGGAGCTTCTCCCCCTCCCCCGCCCGGGTCCACAGCTCCTTGCCCTTGCGCCCCTGGTTGTTGCGGATGACAGCGTTGGACGCCTCCAGGATGTGCCGGGTGGAGCGGTAATTCTCCTCCAGTCGGATGGTGCGGCAACCGGGGTACTGCTTCTCAAAAGAGAGGATGTTCTCGATGGTGGCCCCCCGGAAGCGGTAGATGGACTGGTCATCGTCGCCTACCACGCAGAAGTTTTCGTACCCTCCCGCCAGGGTGGAGGCCAGGAGATATTGCAGGTTATTGGTGTCCTGGTACTCATCGATCAGTACATAGCGGAATTTTCTCTGATAATACTCCCGTACGTCATCAAATTGTTGGAGCAGGCGCACGGTGTGGAGGATGATGTCGTCAAAGTCCAGCGCGTTGGCCTCCCAAAGGCGGCGCTGGTACTCCACATAGACCTGGGCGATCCGGGTCAGACGGTAGTCCCCTGCCTTCTCGCACTCAGCCAAATACTGGTCGGCCAGCTTCATGGCGTCCTTGGCCCGGGAGAGATAGCCCAGCACCGTCCGGGGCGGAAACTGCTTCTCGTCCAGATTCAGGTCCTTCAGGCAGTCCTTAATGACCCGCAGGGAGTCGTCCGTATCGTAGATGGTGAAGGAGGAGGCGAAACCCAGCCGCTCGATGTCCCGGCGCAGGATACGCACACAGGCCGAGTGGAAGGTGGAGGCCCAAATATCCTCCGCCCCCGGTCCCAGCAGGGCGGCCAGGCGGTCCTTCAGCTCCCCGGCCGCCTTGTTGGTAAAGGTGATGGCCAGGATGGACCAGGGGACCGCCGGATCCAGGCGGCACAGCCGCTCCTGCCGTTCCCTGTCCCCCTGCCCCGTGGCGGCGTATCCCTCCAAAAAGGTCAGGTCGTCCCCGGTCACCCACTGGGGGACCTCCGGACTGTCGGAGCCCCGGCCATATTTCATCAGGTTGGCGATGCGGTGGATGAGCACGGTGGTCTTACCGCTCCCCGCCCCGGCCAGCAGAAGCAGCGGCCCCTCGGTGGCCAGCACCGCACGCTGCTGCTCCGGGTTCAGCCGGGCAAACTCCCGGGCGATGGCCGCCCGGCGCGCCTTACAAAATCGAAGTTCCTGTTCGTGGTCCAGCATGGTATCTCTCATTCCTTCATCCAGTGTGGTATCGTCCCATTGTACCCGAAAAGGGGCCTGCGGTCAACCGCGGCTCCCTCAGGGCCGGCACATGGTCAGTCCGATGCGCCCCCGCTTTTCCTCCACATCCACCACCCAGACAGTGACCACATCTCCCACGGCCAGCAGCTCGGAGGGGTGCTTCACCCGGCGGGGCAGGCGGCTGATGTGAACCAGGCCGTCCTGGTGGACGCCGATGTCCACAAAGACGCCGAAGTCGATGACATTTCGGACGGTGCCCTGGAGCTCCATCCCCGGCTTCAGGTCCTTCAGCTCCATCACATCGGTGCGGAGAATGGGGGCGGGCAGCTCATCCCGGGGGTCCCGTCCGGGCTTCATCAACTCCCGGATGATGTCCGCCAGGGTGGGGGCGCCCGCGCCGCAAATCTCCGCCAGCCGGTCCAGTCCGATGGCCTCCGCCCGGGTCTTCAGCTCCTCCAGCCCGCCTGTCTCCACGTCTGTCTGGGTATAGCCGCAGGCGGCCAGCAGCTTTTCCGCCGCGCCATAGCTCTCCGGATGGACGCCTGTGTGGTCCAAAATAGAGGGACTCTCCGGCACCCGGAGGAAGCCGGCGCACTGCTCGTACGCCTTGGGACCCAGCTTGGGCACCTTCAGCAGCTGCTTCCGGGTGGTGAAGGCCCCGTGCTCCTCCCGGTACCTCACCAGATTCCGGGCGGTCGCGGCTGTAAGACCGGACACCCGCTGGAGCAGGGAGGGCGACGCGGTATTCGCATCCACTCCAACAGCATTGACGCAGTCCTCTACCACGCCGTCCAGCGCCTCTCCCAGGCGGGCCTGGGGCATATCGTGCTGATACTGTCCCACGCCGATGGCCTTGGGGTCGATCTTCACCAGCTCGGCCAGGGGATCCTGGAGCCGCCGGGCGATGGACACGGCGCTTCTCAGGTTCACATCGTACTCTGGAAACTCCTCGGCGGCCAGCTTGCTGGCGGAGTACACCGACGCCCCCGCCTCGCTGACGATCATATAGCTCAGCCCGCCCCCCAGGCGGCGGATGAGCTCCACGGCCGCCTGCTCCGTCTCCCGGCTGGCCGTTCCATTGCCGATGGCGATGTGCTCCACCTCGTGCTTCCGCACCAGCTGGGACAGCCGGGTAATGGCCTCCTCCCTCTGCCGCGGACCGTGGGTGGGGTAGACCACCGCGGTGTCCAGCACCTTTCCGGTGCCGTCCACCACCGCCACCTTACAGCCCATGCGGTAGCCGGGGTCCAGTCCCATGGTCACCCTGCCCTTCACCGGGGGCTGCATCAGCAGGGGCTTCAGATTCAGGGCGAAGGTGCGGATGGCCCCCTCGTCGGCCTGCTCGGTGAGCTGTGCCCGGACCTCCCGCTCCAGCGAGGGCTGAAGCAGCCGCTCCCAGGCGTCGTCCGCCGCCCCCCGGACAAATTCCATGGCGGCGGTCCCCGGGACGGTCCTGCGCCGGACCACCACCCTGGCAGTCTCCGAATCCAGCTCCACCGATACCTTCAGCAGCTTCTCCCGCTCCCCCCGGTTGATGGCCAGCGTCTGATAGCCCTGGACCCGGCTCACCGGGCACTTGAAATCGTAGTACAGACGGTAGACGCTGTCCTCCGGCTCCTTGTCCGCCGCTTTGGAGGTCAGTACGCCCCGGCGGAGGTACAGCTGGCGCAGCTCCTTCCGCAGGTCGGCCCGGTCGGAGATCTCCTCAGCCAGGATGTCGCTGGCCCCCTGGAGTGCGGCCTCCACCGTCTCCACCCCCTTTTCCGGGTCCACATAGTCCTGTGCGGCCCGCTCCAGATCCACCGCAGGCCCCCTGGCCGCGGCCAGGGCGGCCAGAGGCTCCAGTCCCTTCTCCCGGGCCATGGAGGCGCGGGTGCGCCGCTTCTGCTTATAGGGGCGGTACAGGTCCTCCACCTCCGCCAGCGTGGCGGCGGCGTCCAGTGCGGCGGACAGGTCCTCGGTGAGCTTGCCCTGCCCCTCGACGGCGGCGCGGACCTCCTCTTTCCGGGCGGCCAGGCCCCGGAGATATTGCAGGCGGTCGGCCAGCCGGCGCAGCAGCTGGTCGTCCATAGAGCCGTGCAGCTCCTTCCGGTATCGGGCGATGAAGGGGATGGTGGCCCCCTCGTCGATCAGCCGGACCACATTTTCCACGTGCTCCGGGGCGGCGTCCAGCTCCCGGGCCAGCGTTTGTATCAGATCATTCATGGGCGATGCTCCTTTGTTTTACTCTTCCCTAGTTTAGCGGAGCGCGGCAAAAAAGTCCAGTGCATCCGCCGCAAAATCCTCCCCGGGAAGCACCAGTCCATTTCTTCAGCAAATTTTAAGAAATTGTTCGCAAATTTTACATTTCTCTGTGGTATGGTATGAAAGAACGATAAGCGGCCCTCCCGGATCTCCCCGGTCCCCGGCCGCAGCAACACAAAGAGAGGTTTCGATCACGGATGAAGCGATGGTTCAAATGGCTGTTTCTGCTCCTCACCGTCCTGCTGTGCATTGGCGGGGGGCTGTTTCTGTGGCAGAGCGGATTTTTTGCCGCCGCCGGTTCTCAGGAGTCCCTGCGGGCGTATATCGAGGATTTTTCTCCCTACTCCCACCTCTGCTTCTTCTTGATCCAGTTCCTGTCCGTCATCCTGGCCCCCATCCCCAGCAACATCTCCGCCCTGGCCGGAGGGGTGCTCTTCGGCACCTGGGTCTCCTTCCTGCTCACCTTTTCCGCAGTCACCGCCGGCTCGCTGCTGGTGTTCTCTCTGGCCCGCGGCCTGGGCCGAGACGCAGTCACCCGCCTGGTGGGCCGAAAGGTCTCTGAAAAATATCTGGATGTGATCCACGCCAAGACTGACATTTTCCTGGTGCTGGCCTTTCTGTTTCCCTTCTTTCCCGATGACGTTTTGTGCATTCTGGCCGGACTGACCCAGATCTCCTTCCGCCGGTTCGCCGGCATCATCCTCTGTACCAGACCCTGGGGCCTCCTCTTTGCCAGCGCTCTGGGCGGTGCCTCTTTCTCCATCCCCGCCTGGGGCATGGCCCTGATCGGCGCCGCCGGTCTCCTCCTCTTCCTGCTGGGGATGAAGTACGGCGACCGGGCGGAGGCCGCCATCCTGCGCCGCCTGCGGCGGAACAGCCACTCTTGAGCCCTGTGTATCGGGTCCCTGCCGGACCCGATATTTTTTATTCTTTTTTCATTTTCCCTCTTTACAAAAGCCTTGTGATATGCTATTATCTACTTGCAAACAAGAATTACTACTGTTTAGGAGGACAACCTGTGGAACGCGCAACCCGATACAGCAAAAAGCGGGAAGCCATCCTGACCGCGATCCGCAGTTCCGACGCCCACCCCTCCGCTGAGTGGATTTACCATACCCTGAAAAGCACCCACCCGGATCTCAGCCTGGGGACCGTGTACCGCAATCTGTTATTCTTTCAGCAGAATGGAACCATCCAAAGCGTTGGCGTGGTCAACGGGCAGGAGCGCTTCGACGCCGTTACGGCCCCGCACAGTCACTTTGTTTGCACCTCCTGCGGCGCAGTGATCGATCTGCACCGGATCCCCATGGATCCAGCGCTGACCGCCGCCGTCAGGGAGCAATATGGGTTCGAGGTCCAGCGCCACGAGCTCACCTTTTACGGAAGATGCCAAAAATGTATGCAAAAAAGAATACACGAGGAGGATTTATTAGCATGAAGAAGTTTGTTTGTTCTGTCTGTGGTTATGTTCACGAGGGTGAGACCGCTCCTGAGTTCTGCCCCATCTGTAAGGCCCCCAAGGAGAAGTTTGTGGAGCAGTCCGCTGAGCGCACCTGGGCTGCTGAGCACGTGGTCGGTGTGGCGCAGGGCGCTCCCGAGGAGATCCTCCAGGGTCTGCGTGAGAACTTTGTCGGCGAGTGCACCGAGGTCGGTATGTACCTGGCGATGGCCCGTGTGGCTCACCGCGAGGGCTTCCCGGAGATCGGCGAGTACTGGCGCCGGGCCGCTCTGGAGGAGGCCGAGCACGCCGCCAAGTTTGCTGAGTTGCTGGGCGAGGTCCTGACCGACTCCACCAAGAAGAACCTGGAGATGCGTGTGGACGCCGAGAACGGCGCTACCCTGGGTAAGTTCGAGCTGGCCAAGAAGGCCAAGGAGCTGAACCTGGACGCCATCCACGACACCGTCCATGAGATGGCCCGCGACGAGGCCCGTCACGGCAAGGCTTTCGAGGGCCTGCTGAAGCGCTACTTCGCCTAATCAACTTAAATTCCGATCCCCCCGGTCCCCCGGGGGGATTTTTTCTGCCGTGGCGGGCCTCGTCCACAAGCATTTTTGCCCCGGCAAAAATCTTGGCGCAGGCGGAATTTACTTCCGCCGAGCATTTTGACCAATGGGGCCCCCACAGGACCTGTCCTGTGTGGATGGACCGCCACGGCAAGGCTTTCGAGGGCCTGCTGAAGCGCTGCTTCTCAGCACATAAACCTAGTTTAAGCACTTTTTGAGAGGGAATGGGGAAACCTGTTCCCTCTCTTTTTGCGTTTTTCTTTCAGAGGGTGTGCAGCTTGTATGCAACTTTTCCCTCCTTTCTCTCCCATCTGCGTTGCACATATCGGCCTCGGACATATAACTTCATATACAAAACCGCCGCAGAACTGCTGTTCTGCGGCGGTTGACATTTGAATCAGCTTTTGGATCACAGGGTCGGGACCTGTTCCTCCTCAGAAGCGGGGGACTCCAGTTCCAGAACACCAGTCTCCTCCAGTTCCACGAGATCAGTCTCCTCGGCGATCTCATCCTCACCGTCGGCCTCCAGGGCGTCGGCTACAATGCCACCGGACTTCTGGCTGGTCAGGTTGCCCTCCTCGTCGAAGGTGTCGAACTTCCGGTACTGAGTCAGGCCGGAGCCGGCGGGGATCAGCTTACCGATGATTACGTTCTCCTTCAGGCCCAGCAGGTGGTCCACCTTGCCCTTGATGGCGGCCTCAGTGAGGACCTTGGTGGTCTCCTGGAAGGAGGCGGCAGACAGGAAGGACTCGGTGGCCAGGGACGCCTTGGTGATACCCATAAGCAGGCGGGTGCAGGTGGGCAGGCGCAGGTCCTCGCCCATCTCGTTCTTCTCCCCGGCATCAATGCGGGCCTGGACCGATGCCTCGGCGTCCAGGAACTCCACGATGTCGATGGTGGAGCCGGACAGGAGCTCGGAGTCTCCGGCCTCCTCCACGCGGACCTTCCGCATCATCTGGCGGATGATGACCTCGATGTGCTTGTCGTTGGTGTCAACGCCCTGCTGGCGGTACACCTTCTGCACCTCGCGAATCAGATAGTTGTGGCAGGCGGACAGGCCGCGGATACGCAGCACTTCATGGGGGGACAGGGCGCCCTCGGTGAGCTGGAAGCCCTTCTCCACCGTGTCGCCATCCTTCACCCGCAGACCTGCGGAGTAGGGCAGGGCGTAGGTGACCACTTCCCCATCGTTGGCGGTGATAGTCACGTTGCACATGACATTGCGCTTGGTCTCCTCGATGGACACGCGGCCGCTGATCTCGGCCAACTGGGCCATCTTCTTGGGCTTGCGGGCCTCAAACAGCTCCTCGACTCGGGGCAGACCCTGGGTGATGTCGCCGCCGGCCACGCCGCCGGTGTGGAAGGTACGCATGGTCAGCTGGGTACCCGGCTCACCGATGGACTGGGCGGCGATGATGCCCACCGCCTCACCGGCGCCCACAGGCTCGCCGATGGCCAGGTTGATGCCGTAGCACTTGGCGCACACGCCGCTGCGGGCACGGCAGGTCAGCACGGAGCGGATCTTCACCTCGTGGATGCCGTGGGCCTCCAGGACCTCGGCGTTCTCCTTGCGGAGCATGGTATCCCGGGTGAACAGGACCTCGCCGGTGGCGGGATCCACCAGGTCCTGGGCGGGGTAGCGGCCGTGGATGCGCTCGGCAAAGGTCTCGATGACCTGGCCGTGCTCCTCGATCTCCGCCACCAGGATGCCGTCCGTGGTGCCGCAGTCGTCCTCCCGGATGATGACCTCCTGGGACACGTCCACCAGACGGCGGGTCAGGTAACCGGAGTCGGCGGTACGCAGGGCGGTATCGGCCATGCCCTTTCGGGCGCCTCTGGAGGAGATGAAGTACTCAAGTACAGACAGGCCCTCACGGAAGTTGGCCTTGATGGGGATCTCGATGGTACGGCCGGAGGTATCGGCCATCAGGCCGCGCATACCGGCCAGCTGACGGATCTGAGCCATAGAACCACGGGCGCCGGAATCCGCCATCATAAAGATGGGGTTATAGCGGTCCATGGACTCCTGAAGGGCGGAGGTCACGTCAGCGGTGGTCTTTTCCCAGGCCTGGACGGACAGGCGGTAGCGCTCGTCGTTGGTGATCAGACCGCGGCGGTACTGGCGGTCGATCTTGATGATCTCCTTCTCCGTGTCCGCGATCAGATCGTACTTCTTCTGGGGCACCGTCATATCGGCGATGGCGACGGTCAGGGAGCCGATGGTGGAGTAGTGGTAGCCCAGGTCCTTGATGGCGTCCAGCATATCGGCGGACTTGGTGAAGCCGTGCTTGGTGATACACTTGTCGATGATCTTGCCCAGCTGCTTCTTGCCCACCACAAAGTTGATCTCAGGCTCGAACATGGCCTCCGGATCGGAGCGGTCCACGAAGCCCAGGTCCTGAGGGATCGCTTCGTTGTAGATCAGGCGGCCCACGGTGGTGTCCACCAGCTTATAGCGGGTCACGCCGTCGATCTCCTTGGACAGGCGGACCTTGATGGGGGAGTGCAGGGTGACCACACCGGAGTCATAAGCCATCATGGCCTCATCCTTATCGGCAAAGACATGGCCGGTGCCCTCCTCCTCACGGCTGAAGGTGAGGTAATAGGCGCCCAGGATCATATCCTGTGTGGGGATGGTGACCGGGCCGCCGTCCTGAGGCCGCAGCAGGTTGTTGGCGGACAGCATCAGGATACGGGCCTCGGTCTGGGCCTCGGCGGACAGGGGGACGTGAACGGCCATCTGGTCGCCGTCGAAGTCGGCGTTGAAGGCGGTACACACCAGGGGATGCAGCTTGATGGCGCGGCCCTCTACCAGGACAGGCTCGAAGGCCTGGATACCCAGGCGGTGCAGGGTGGGGGCGCGGTTGAGCATCACAGGGTGCTCCTTGATGACGAACTCCAGGGCGTCCCAAACGGCGGGCTCGCCCTTCTCCACCATCTTCTTGGCCGCCTTGATGTTGTTGGCGGAGCCGTCGTCCACCAGCTTCTTCATCACGAAGGGGCGGAACAGCTCGATGGCCATCTCCTTGGGCAGACCACACTGGTAGATCTTCAGGGAGGGGCCGACCACGATAACGGAACGGCCGGAGTAGTCCACGCGCTTACCCAGCAGGTTCTGACGGAAGCGGCCCTGCTTACCCTTAAGCATATCGGACAGGGACTTCAGCGCCCGGTTGTTGGCGCCGGTGACGGCGCGGCCCCGGCGGCCGTTGTCGATGAGGGCGTCCACCGCCTCCTGGAGCATCCGCTTCTCGTTGCGGACGATGATGTCCGGGGCGTTGAGCTGGATCAGGCGCTTCAGGCGGTTGTTGCGGTTGATGACCCGGCGGTACAGGTCGTTCAGGTCAGAGGAGGCATACCGGCCGCCGTCCAGGGGGACCATGGGCCGGATCTCCGGGGGGATGACGGGCAGCACGTCAATGATCATCCACTCGGGCTTGTTGCCAGACAGCCGGAAGGCGTCCACCACCTCCAGGCGCTTGACGATGCGGGCCTTCTTCTGTCCGGAGGCGTCCTTCAGCTCCTTCCTCAGCTGCTCGGACAGCTGCTCCAGATCGATCTGCTGGAGCAGCTTCTTTACGGCCTCAGCGCCCATTCCGGCGTCGAAGTCGTCCTCGTACTTCTCCCGCATATCCCGGTATTCCTTCTCAGACAGGATCTGGTTCTTGGACAGGGGGGTGAAGCCGGGGTCAATGACGATATAGCTGGCGAAGTACAGAACCTTCTCCAGGATCCGGGGGCTGATGTCCAGCAGCAGGCCCATCCGGGAGGGGATGCCCTTGAAGTACCAGATGTGGGACACGGGGGCGGCCAGCTCGATGTGGCCCATGCGCTCCCGGCGCACCTTCGCCCGGGTGATCTCCACGCCGCAGCGGTCGCAGACCTTGCCCTTATAGCGGATCTTCTTATACTTGCCGCAGTTACACTCCCAGTCCTTGGTGGGGCCAAAGATCTTTTCGCAGAACAGGCCGTCCTTCTCAGGCTTCAGAGTGCGGTAATTGATGGTCTCCGGGCGCTTGACCTCGCCGTAGGACCAGGCGCGGATCTGCTCGGGGGAGGCGATCCCGATCTGAATGGCGTCAAACTCAGCGTAACTCATATATTTCAATCTCCTCCCTTATCACTCATAGTCCTCGTCGGAGAGCTGTCCCTCCTCAGAGCTGTCCTCCAGCTCCAGCGTCAGGTCGTCGTCGTCGCTGTCACCCTTGAAGGTGAAGCCGCCGGCGGAGGCGAAGTCGGAGTTCTTATCATAGCCGAAGTCCTCGTCGTCCTTGTAGTAGTCGTCCCGGGCCCCAGGCTGATAGGTGTCCTCATCGTCATCCTTCAGCTCGATCTCGTTGCCCTGGGCGTCCAGCACCTTCATGTCCAGACACAGGGACTGGAGCTCCTTGATAAGCACCTTGAAGGACTCAGGCACGCCGGGCTTGGGCACATTGTGGCCCTTGACGATGGCCTCATAGGTCTTGACACGGCCGGTGACGTCGTCGGACTTGACGGTGAGGATCTCCTGCAGGGTATAGGCGGCGCCGTAGGCCTCCAGGGCCCACACCTCCATCTCGCCGAAGCGCTGGCCGCCGAACTGGGCCTTACCGCCCAGAGGCTGCTGGGTGACCAGGGAGTAGGGGCCGGTGGCGCGGGCGTGGATCTTATCATCCACCAGGTGGTGCAGCTTCAGGAAGTACACATAGCCCACTGTAACGGGGTTGTCGAACCGACGGCCAGTACGGCCGTCATACAGCCAGTTCTTACCGTCTACCAGGCGCAGCTGTCCGGCCTTCTGCCACTCCCGCACCTGGACGGAGTCGTCCATCTCCTCCTGGGAGAGGGCACGCATACCGTTCTCTGCTGCCTCGTCAGCCAGATAGAGCTGCTTGCCGATGAGGGGCTCGTCATAGCCCACCTCGCGGGCCAGGCCGGCCATCTTCATGCACTCCTGGATGTCGGTCTCGGTGGCGCCGTTGAAGATGGGGGTGGCCACCTTCCAGCCCAGGGTCTTAGCGGCATAGCCCAGATGGACCTCCAGCACCTGGCCGATGTTCATACGGGAGGGCACGCCCAGGGGGTTCAGCACGATGTCCAGGGGGGTGCCGTCCGGCAGGAAGGGCATATCCTCCTGGGGCAGGATGCGGGACACGACGCCCTTGTTTCCGTGACGGCCGGCCATCTTGTCGCCCACAGAGATCTTACGCTTCTGGGCAATATAGACCCGGACACACTGGTTGACGCCGGGGCCCAGTTCGTCGCCGTTCTCACGGGTAAAGATCTTCACGTCCACGATGGTGCCGCTCTCGCCGTGGGGCACCTTCAGAGAGGTGTCGCGGACCTCCCGGGCCTTCTCGCCGAAGATGGCACGGAGCAGCTTCTCCTCCGCAGTGGCCTCGGCCTCGCCCTTGGGGGCCACCTTGCCGACCAGGTAGTCGCCGGCGTGGACCTCCGCGCCCACGCGGATGATGCCGTGCTCATCCAGATCCCGCAGGGCGTCCTCGCCCACGTTGGGGATGTCACGGGTGATGGTCTCGGGGCCCAGCTTGGTGTCGCGGGCTTCCAGCTCGTACTCCTCGATGTGGATGGAGGTGAACACATCCTCCCGGACCATGCGCTCATTGAGCAGGACGGCGTCCTCGTAGTTATAGCCCTCCCAGGTCATAAAGCCCATGAGGATGTTCCGGCCCAGGGCGATCTCGCCCCGGTCGGTGGAGGGACCGTCGGCCAGCACGTCCTGGAACTCCACCCGCTGGCCCACGTCCACGATGGGGCGCTGGTTGATGCAGGTGCCGTGGTTGGAGCGCAGATACTTGGTCAGGCGGTACTCCTTGGTCACGCCGCTGTCGTACTTCACGGTGATATAGCGGGCGGACACCCGGGTAACCGTACCGGGGCCCTCAGCCAGAATGGCGACCTCAGAGTCAATGCAGTTCTTGTGCTCCTGGCCGGTGGCCACAATGGGGGCCTCGGGGCGGAGCAGGGGCACGGCCTGACGCTGCATGTTGGCACCCATCAGGGCACGGTTGGCGTCGTCATTCTGGAGGAAGGGGATCATGGCGGTGGCGATGGACACCATCATTTTGGGGGACACGTCCACATAGTCCACCTGATTGGCAGGCACCGAGATGATCTCGTTCCGGCGGCGGCAGGTGATGCGCTCATTGACAAAGCAGTTGTTCTCGTCCACCGGCTCAGTGGCCTGGCAGATGGTGTACTGGTCCTCCACGTCGGCGGTCATATACTCAATCTCCTGGGTGACCTGGCCGGTGGCCTTGTCCACCTTGCGGTAGGGGGTCTCGATGAAGCCGTAGCGGTTGATGCGGGCGTAGGAAGCCAGATAGGAGATCAGGCCGATGTTGGGACCTTCCGGGGTCTCAATGGGGCACAGGCGGCCGTAGTGGCTGTAATGGACGTCGCGGACGTCGAAGGAGGCACGGTCACGGGACAGGCCGCCGGGGCCCAGGGCGGACAGACGGCGCTTGTGGGTCAGCTCAGCCAGAGGGTTGGTCTGATCCATGAACTGAGACAGCGGGCTGGAGCCGAAGAACTCCTTGATGGCGGCGGTGACCGGCCGGATGTTGATGAGGGACTGGGGGGTGACCACGTCCAGGTCCTGGGTGGTCATACGCTCCCGGATGACACGCTCCATGCGGGAGAAGCCGATGCGGAACTGGTTCTGAATCAGCTCGCCCACGCAGCGCAGACGGCGGTTGCCCAGATGGTCGATGTCATCAGGGGTGCCCACGCCGTGAGCCAGACAGTTGAGGTAGTTGATGGAGGCCATGATGTCCTCCCGGGTGATATGCTTGGGGATCAGGTCGTCCAGATGCTCCCGGACGGCGTCCTTCAACTCCTCGCCGCTGAACTGGTCCAGCAGCTGGCACAGGGCGGGGAAGAACACCATCTCCGTGACCCCGCACTCCTCCGGGTCGAAGTCCACGAAGTTCTTCATGTCCACCATGTTGTTGGCGAAGGCGCGCACCTGCTTGCCGTCCACGTCCAGAACGACCTCGTTGACGCCGCGGTCATCCAGCTCCCGGGCGCGCTCCCGGGTCAGGTTCTCGCCGGCCTCGGCGATGATCTCGCCGGTGCGGGGATCCGCCACCGGCATAGCCAGGGTATGGCCGGCCAGACGGGTCCAAAGGGCCATCTTCTTGTTGAACTTATAGCGGCCGACTGCGGACAGGTCATAGCGGCGGGTGTCGTAGAAGGTGGCGTTGAGCAGGCTCTCGGCGGAGTCCACCGTGGGAGGCTCACCGGGACGCAGCTTGCGGTAGATCTCCAGCAGGGCCTCCTCATAGGTTTTACAGGGGTCCTTCTCCAGGGTGGCAACGATGCGCTCGTCCTCGCCGAACATCTCCAGGATCTCCGCGTCGGTCTTGGGGCCGATGGCGCGGATCAGGCAGGTGATGGGCAGCTTGCGGTTCTTGTCGATGCGGACATAGAAGATGTCGGACAGGTCGGTCTCGTACTCCAGCCAGGCGCCCCGGTAGGGGATGACGGTGGTGCCGTAGGTGTGGTTGTCCGCCTTGTCCCGGGTGTCGGTAAAGTACATACCGGGAGAACGGGTGATCTGAGAGACGATCACGCGCTCGGCCCCGTTGATGACGAAGGTGCCGGCCTGAGTCATGATGGGGAAATCCCCCATGAAGATCTCCTGCTCCTTGATCTCCTCCGTCTCCTTGTTGCGCAGGCGCACCTTCACCTTGATGGGGGCGGCGTAGGTGGCGTCCCGGGCCTTGCACTCCTCCACGTCGTACTTGGGCTTCTCGTCCATGGAGTAGTCGATGAAGGACAGCTCCAGGTTGCCGGCGTAGTCCGTAATGGAGTCCACATCCTTGAACACCTCACGCAGCCCGGTGTCCAGGAACCACTGATAGGATTCCTTCTGGACCTCCAGCAGGTTGGGCATATCCAGGATCTCCTCGTAGCGGGCAAAGCTTTTGCGCAGGGTCTTGCCGTAGTACACGTCCTTGACCATTCTAAAAATCAACTCGCTTTCTTCTTCACTAAACGGGTGGATTCCCTCATTTTCCGGTCCGTGCGCGGGGAAAACCGTCCTTTTCTTTGTTGAAACCGCACAACTGCAAGGAAAGGCCAGCTTTCCGCACGCCCGGACGCGTTGTTAGTTCTATTTCCATGCCTCTTGCCTTTTTTTACCCCGTATGCTACACTGCTTCTGCACTGTGGGGGAGTTTGCCAGTTTCTCACAAGGACATGAAAGCATTTTATTGTACCATGGTTGGCTCTTTTTTGTCAACCCTTTTTCCGTTTTCCCGGAAGTTTTTTCCCACTGTTCCGGCGGTCCCTTCGGGGACCGCTTTTTTGTATTTCAGCAGCTGAGCGGCGGCAGACCACGTCTGCCGCCGCTCTTTTACTCTGCGATCTGTTGAACGCCGTCCCGGTCAGTCCTGGACCTCCCGCAGGCGCTTGACTGCCGCGGAATCCTGGATAGTACGGACCTTGGCGTCGGCCACATACTTGCCCACCGCCGCGGTGCTCTTCTTCACCGGGGTGATGGTGCCGGCGCCGGCCACACAGCCGCCGGGACAGCCCATGCCCTCCAGCAGGTATCCGTTGTACTTGCCCGCCTTGGCCATCATCAGCATCTTGCGGCACTCCCGCAGGCCGTCGGCGCGCTCGATCTTGACCTCACGGTCCGGGTCGATCTCCTTGATGGCCTCCTTCACCGCGTTGGCAACGCCGCCGGTGACGGCAAAGCCGCGGCCCAGAGAGGTACCCGTGCTGAACTCCTCCTCGGGGTCCACCGGCATCTCGGAGGGGACGATCCCCTTGGCGTCGAAGATGCCCTGCATCTCCTCAAAGGTGAGGACGAAGTCCACATCGCTGCGGATGGTCCGGCGGGAGGCCTCCAGCTTCTTGGCTGTGCAGGGGCCGATGAACACGATGCGCACGTCCGGATGGTCCTTCTTATACAGCCGGGCGGTGAGCACCATGGGGGTCATGGCCATGGAGATATAGTCCTTGAACTGGGGGAACAGCTTCTTGGCCATCACGCTCCAGGAGGGGCAGCAGGAGGTGGCCATGAAGGGCTGCTCGGTGGGGACCTTCTTCAGGAAGTCCTCGGCCTCCTCGGCGGTACACATATCGGCGCCCACCGCCACCTCGATCACCTTGTGGAAGCCCACCTGACGCATGGCCTCCCGCATCTGGGAGGAGGTGACGTTCTCGCCGAACTGGCTGACAAAGGCAGGGGCCACAGCGGCCACCACCTTATCGCCCCGCTTGATGGCCTGGATCAGCTGGAAGATCTGGCTCTTGTCCGAGATCGCGCCGAAGGGGCAGTTCACCAGGCACATACCGCAGGAGACGCACTTGTCATAATCGATCTTGGCGCGGCCCAGCTCGTCGGAGCCGATGGCGTCCATGCCGCAGGCCTCTGCGCAGGGGCGCTCGATGCGCAGGATGGCGCCATAGGGGCACTCGTCGGCGCACTTGCCGCACTTGATGCACTTATTCTGGTCGATGACGCTCTTGCCCTGGACCAGGGAAATGGCGTCCTTGGGGCACACCTCCATACAGGGGTGGGCCAGGCAGCCCTGGCACATATTGGTCACCCGGACCTGCTTGGTGGGGCAGGCGTTACAGGCGTAGGAGATGATATTGATCAGCGGGGGCTCGTAGTATTTCTCCGCGATCACGCTGTCCTCCAGCTGTGCATCCGTGGGCGCATACTCACTCAGGTCCCGCAGGGGCAGGCCGATGGCCAGACGGATGCGCTCGGTCACTACGGCGCGCTCCACCAGAATGTTCTGGCGGTACTTGGCCACCTCGCCAGGGATGATTTTGTGGGGCAGACGGCGGATGGTCTCGGCATAGTTGCCGCCCTCAAAGGCCATTCGGGCCACCTCTGTAAACACCTGCCGCCGAATGTCGTTGATGAATGTGTGGACACCCCGCATAGTTACGTTTCCTCCTTCATATTTGCAAGAAATCTTTCATATCTAAACGTCCTTATCTTATCATAGCCGCTCCCGTTTGGCAACCGTTAGCTCCCTCAGGAAAGCAGAGATTTCTTTCCACATTTTCCACTGGGAATCAGGCATTTTGCCCGAACCATGCCCAAAAGCGTCCATTCCGCAAATGCCTCCCCTCCCCTTTGGCCCAGGTTTTCCACACAGCCGTCTTTTGTCCTGACGGAGCCGATGCATTTGCTCCCCCGTACAGAATGAGGCCGGAACCCATTCGGGTCCCGGCCTCAGCGCGTCGGCGTCGGTGATCCGCCGTTACTTCTTGTTTTTCTTGTAGATGGCGTACAGGCCCTTCAGCAAAAGGTCTTTTTCCACCATCATCTTCCGCCGGCACAGGGGGGCGATGAACTGCGCCATCCCACCGGTCACCACGACCGTGGTCCTTTTCCCCAGTTCCTCCTCCATCCGGTCCAGCATCCCGTCCAGCATGGCGGCAGCTCCATACATGATCCCACTGCGCATACACTCCACGGTATTCTTCCCAATGACCCGCTTGGGCTTGTCCAGCTGGATGCCCGGCAGCTGGGAGGCCCGGCTGGACAGAGCCTCCGCCGACACCCGGACCCCCGGGATGATGCAGCCGCCCAGATAGGTGTTCCCGTGGTCCACCACCTCCATGGTAGTGGCCGTCCCCATATCCACCAGGATGATGGGGGGCTTATATTCCTGAAGGGCGGCCACCGCGATCACGATACGGTCACTGCCCACCGAAGCCGGATCGTCCATCTGGATGTTCAGTCCGGTCTTGATGCCCGGCCCCACTACGATGGGTTCCATCCCGGTCACCTTGACCACGCCGGTACGCACCGCGTTGAAGACCGGCGGAACCACAGAGGAGATGATGCAGTCCTCCACCTCCTCCACCGGCACGCGAAACAGGTCCAGCATATTCTTGATCTCAACTCCGTACTGGTCGGAGGTCTTGATCCGGTCGGTGGCGATCCGCGCCTCGAAGTGGATCTTCTCCTCGTCGATCCCTCCGATCACAATGTTGCTGTTCCCAATGTCGATGGCAAGAAGCATCCTGTTCACCTCAAACTTTATCTCTCTATCCCTTATCTATCCGCTGCCGGACAGCTGCCCAGGAACGGATTTACGACTCCGACGCACCGCTCTCCCCGGCCAGGCCGCGCTGGGGCACAGTTCCGGTCAGCCGGAGCAGGGCCTTTCCCACCGCAGTGACCAGCACCGCGGCTGCAATGGCCTCCGGGATGCCGGAGGCGGTGACCGTGGCCATCACCAGGCCAAACACCGCATCCAGCGCCACATTTTTTACCTCAGCATACTGCTGAGCCAGTAAGAAATAGATGCTGCCCATGACCAGCACTGTGTTGGTCATGGCCCCAGCCACACCCACCACAGGCAGGGCGATGTAATCGTTCACCCGCACCCGCTTCAGTGCGATCCACAGCCAGCCGGACACCACACCGATGAGGATGCGGCAGCCCACCGCGATCCATACCGCCTTCAGCGCACCGGGCAACCCTGTGGTGCTCATAAAGGGGGAGAAGGCAAAAGCCAGCAGCCCCGGGGCTGTGGTGTTGATCCACATAGAGCTCAGGCCAAACACCGCCCCCAGAATCCCGCCGGCCAGCGGGCCCAGCAGCACGGCGCCCAGGATCACTGGGATGTGCAGGGTCGTGGCCTTGATGACCGGCAGCGGGATCAGGCCGATGCCAGTGGCTACCAGGACCAGCTCCACCGCCACCATCATAGCCAGCAGCGCCATCCATCGGGTGTCTTTCTTACGGTTTTTCATATTCAATTCCCTCCTGCTGTCGCTCCTCTCAGGGAGGATGCAACGCATTTTTGTCAGGGGACCGGCTCTCCGGCCTCTTAACCCCACCATTATAACGAAACTGAGTCCTGATTGCAAGGCTCAGATTTTCTAAAACTTTGCAAATGTGGACCAATTCCTTTACAATCCGTCCTATTTGTGTCATAATCCCCTTGGAAGCTCCCCACGCGCCCCCGCTCACACATTCTGCCCATCCTGAAACTAGGAGGTTTTCGTTCCATGCTCAGCGGAAAAACAGTCCTTCTCGGGGTCACAGGCGGCATCGCCGCCTACAAGGCCGCCGCCCTGGCCTCCGCCCTGGTCAAGCAGCACTGCCATGTGGAGGTGATCCTGACCGAGCACGCCACCCAGTTCATCACGCCCCTCACCTTTGAACAGCTCACCGGGAACCGCGCCATGGTGGACACCTTCGACCGGAACTTCTCCCATCAGGTAGAGCACATTGCCCTGGCCCGACGCACCGACCTGGTGCTGGTGGCTCCCGCCACCGCCAATGTGTGCGCCAAGCTGGCCCACGGCCTGGCGGACGATATGCTTACCACCACGATCCTGGCCTGCCGCTGCCTGAAGCTCATCGCCCCCGCTATGAACACCGGGATGTTTGAAAACCCGGTGACTCAGGACAATCTGGATCTGCTCCGGAAATACGGCTGGGAGGTCATCGCCCCCGCCTCCGGCCGGCTGGCCTGCGGCGACGTGGGGGCGGGCAAGCTCCCGGAGCCAGACATTCTCCTCCAGTACGTTCTGCGCCGGCTTGCCCTCCCCCACGACCTGGAGGGCAGGCGGGTGCTGGTCACCGCCGGCCCCACCCAGGAGCCGCTGGATCCGGTGCGCTACCTCACCAACCACTCCTCCGGAAAAATGGGCTATGCCATCGCCCGGATGGCCATGCTCCGGGGGGCCAAGGTCACCCTCATCTCCGGCCCCACCGCTCTGACGCCCCCTCCCTTTGTGGAGGTAGTCCCCGTCGTCTCTGCTCAGGATATGTTTGAGGCAGTGGCCGCCCGGCAGGAGCAGGCTGACTTTATCTTCAAGGCCGCCGCTGTGGCGGACTACACCCCCGCCGATTACAGCGACAACAAGATGAAAAAGAAGGACGGCGACCTGTCCATCCCCCTCAAGCGGACCCAGGATATTTTGCAGCACCTGGGCAGCCACCGCCGCCCGGGCCAGGTGATCTGCGGCTTCTCTATGGAGACCCAGAATATGCTGGAAAACAGCCAGGCCAAGCTGGTCAAGAAAAATGTGGATATGATCTGTGCCAACAATTTGAAGGTAGCCGGAGCCGGCTTTGGTGTGGACACCAACGTAATCACCCTCATCACCCCCCAGGGCGCGGAGGAGCTCCCCCTTCTTTCTAAGGAGGAGGCCGCCAACCGCATCCTGGACGCCGCCATGGCCCTGGCAGACCGCTGATTGCACCGAGAACACCTTGCTTTTTCAGTCCGGCGGCACAAACCGCGCCCAGCACAAAACAGACCCGGAGGATCGCTCCTCCGGGTCTGTTGTCATGCAAATCTTGTTGACGCCGCGGGATCAGGCCAGGGCCTTCTTAGCGGTCTCGGTCAGCTGGGTGAACGCAGCCTTGTCGCTCACAGCCAGCTCAGCCAGCATCTTGCGGTTGATCACGATGCCGGCCTTCTTCAGGCCGTTCATAAAGGTGGAGTAGTTCATCCCGTTCATCTTGCAGGCGGCGTTGATTCGGGTGATCCACAGCTGACGGAAGTCGCGCTTCTTCAGCTTACGGCCGGTGTAAGCGTACACGCCGGACTTCATCACGGCCTGGTTGGCCATCTTGAAGTGCTTGGACTTGGAACCCCAGTAGCCCTTCGCCATCTTGAGGATCTTATTTCTTCTCTTGCGCGTCATCATCGCGCCCTTCACTCTTGCCATTGTACTCTGCCTCCTTCTCTCTTACTTGTACAGGATCATGCGCTTGATGGCAGCCTCGTTGGTCTTATCCGCGTAGCCGCCCTTGCGGAGGCCTCTCTTCAGCTTGGTGGTCTTGCCGTGGCCGTTCAGCAGGTGGCGCTTACCGGCGTGGGCGCGTTTGACCTTGCCGTTCTTCGTGAGAGCGAAACGCTTCTTCGCGCCGCTGTGGGTCTTGATCTTCGGCATAACAGAAAACTCCTTTTCGACTTACTTTTTGGTATCCTTCGCAGGCTTGGGCGACAGGAAAATGGACATGTGACGCCCCTCCAGCTTCGGACTTTTATCCATCACGGCGGTCTCGCCGCAGGATTCGGCAAACTTCAGCAGCAGATCCTGGCCGATGTTGGTGTGCGCCATCTCACGGCCGCGGAACCGAACCGTGATCTTGCACCGGTTGCCGTCCGCCAGGAACTTCTGCGCATTGCGCAGCTTCACATTGAAGTCGTTGACGTCAATGCTGGGGGACATCCGGATCTCCTTGATCTCCACCACGCGCTGATTCTTGCGTGCTTCCTTCTCGCGCTTGGTCTGCTCGAAGCGGTACTTGCCGTAATCCATCAGCTTGCATACCGGGGGCACAGCGTTAGGAGAGATCTTCACCAGATCCAGATTCCGTTCCTCCGCCAGGCGCAGGGCCTCCTGAGAGGACATGATGCCCAGCTGTTCGCCGCTCTCAGAGATCAGGCGGATCTCCTTATCCCGGATCTCTTCGTTTGTTTGATGACCTGTGTTAGCGATGGGAAAGCACCTCCAAACAAAAAATAAAACGCGTCTGCCTGAATGGCACCCGCGTCACAACAAAACCGCGCCGGACATTCCGGCGAAGATTGTACATTGTTGACCCTTTGGCTCTGGCCTGGGGTGAGGACGGGGCACCGTTCCTGCTTTCTTGTTCCTAAGCATTCTACCAGAGCCAAACTCCGCTGTCAACCCCTTTTTGAATTTTTTCACCGCCCCGCCGCCGGCCTCTGCCCCTGCCCATTTACATAATTTCATCCTAACCGCCCCGCAGTACAAAGAGTTATACACACTTTCCACATGTTTTTCCACATAAATCGTGAAAAATTCCACTGTATTGCGGAATTTTCGCCGCTTTCTTTCCACACGGTTCGACACGTCTCCCTACGCTCCCTTCTGTATGGTTACATAACGCTTTTTACAAGGCCGCACCTCTGCACATCCAGACAGAACAGGGCCCCCGGAAAGCCCATTCTTTCCGAGGGCCCGCAGTCTGGACCTGGTTCTTAAATACGGTAAAGGTGCGCAGCCGTTATCCCAGGGAGATGTCCCGGTTGGCGTACGCGTTCAGCTCCATTCCGGCGGTGTGGCCCGCCTGGTACTCATAAAAGCCCTGACAGCCGATCATGGCGGCGTTGTCCCCGCAGTACTTCAGCTCCGGGAGGTAGAGCCGATCCCCGCTCCGGGCGCAGGCCGCCTGGAGATCCGCCCGGATCCGCCGGTTGGCGGCCACACCTCCGGCCACCGCCACCTGGCCATAGCCCTTTGCCCGGGCCGCCGCCATCACCCGGGGCACCAGGGACTCGCTCACCGCCCGGCCGAAGCTGGCCGCGAAGTCCCGCAGATCCAGCGTCTCCCCCTTCTGCTCCGCGTTGTGGATCAGATTCAGGCTGGCGGTCTTAAGGCCGGAGAAGGACATATCCAGTTCATGGCCGGACACATGGGCCCGGGGCAGCTCATAGCGGCTGTCATCTCCCCCGTCCGCAAGGCGGTCCATGGGACCGCCGCCGGGGTAGCCGATGCCCAGCACCCGGGCCACCTTGTCAAAGCACTCCCCCGCCGCATCATCCCGGGTGCCGCCCAGCACCTCCATCTCCGTATAGGAGCGCACATCCACCACCAGGGTGGTCCCGCCGGAGACACACAGGCAGACGAAGGGCGGCTTCAGGTCTGGGTGGGTGATGTAGTTGGCGGCGATGTGGCCCCGCACATGGTGGACCGGGATCAGAGGGAGATCCAGGGCCATAGCCGCTCCCTTGGCGAAATTCACCCCCACCAGCACCGCGCCGATGAGGCCGGGGCCGTAGGTGACCGCCACGGCGTCCAGATCCCGCTTGGTCAGGCCCGCCTGATCTACCGCCTGATCGGCCAGGCCGGTCACCGCCTCCACGTGCTTTCGAGAGGCGATCTCAGGCACCACGCCGCCGTAAATGGTGTGCATCTCGATTTGTGACGCGATGCAGTTGGACAGCACCGTCCTCCCGTCCCACACCACAGCGGCGGCGGTCTCGTCACAGGAGGACTCAATGGCTAGAATATTCACAAAAGGCTCCCCTTTCCCATGGTTTTCCTCAGTACAGCTTTTCCCGCTCCATCACACTGTCGATCCGGTTGAAGCGCTTGCTGTCCTTCACATCCTTTCTCCCGCTCACAGACAGAAGAATGACCTCCGACAGGCTCAGCGGGGCGACGTAGGAGTTGGTGAAGCCCAGACCGTCCACCTGGGCCGTGACCACCACATCCGCCTTGTTCGCCAGCGGGCTGGTCCGGCGGTCTGTCATCAAGATCACCTTCGCCCCACTCTCCCGGGCGATCTCCATCAAAGGCCGGGCGATCTCGGAGTACCGGGGAAAGCTGTACAGGAACAGGCAGTCCCGCTCCGTGATGTCCAACAGGTTTTCCACCGCCGTGGCGTCCGCGTGGAGGATGGGCACCACATGGGGGGTGAGGAACAGGAGCTTGCTGGCCATATACTGGGCACAGCAGGCTGTCCCCCGGAAGCCTGCGATATACTTCCGGTCGCTGCGCAGGAGAATGTCCACGATCTGCTCCACCGTACCCTGATCCAGCTGGGCATAGCTTTTTTGCAGATTGTTCAGCGTATATTGGCTCACGTCGCTGATCAGGCTGCCGGAGCCCAGGTGTTCCAGGGTGCGGAGGTACTTCTCCCCGGGAGTCAGATCCGGCTGAGCCCGGTCGATCTGGCGGGCAGTCCGGGCGTTCATCTCGCTCCGGAAGTCCGCATATCCCTTAAAGCCCAGCTTGCGGATGAAGCGGATCACCGAGGTGTCGCTCACCCCAATCTCCTCCGCCATCGTTGTGGAAGTCTGAAATCCAATGGTGCTCAGATGGGCCAAAATATATTCCGCAATCTCCGCGTCCGTCCGGGTCAGCGTCATACTTTGAATTTTTCGTACCAGATCTTCCATGTTTCTATCCTCCGGCTCACAGTTTGACCAGAAAAGGATACCACAGAAGTCCTCTATGGTCAATTCCAGCAAAAAAAGAAACCGCGGCACAGCAGCTGTACCGCAGTTTTTTACAGTTTTCCCACAAGGAGAACCGTCTTATGCCGTTTTTCTGCGCTTTCTTCCGATCCCGGTCATAATACTCAGGAAGAAAATAATCAGCAGACCCCAGCAGTGGAAATTGTAGGGCAGGAAGTCCAGGAAGGAGAAGGTCGCAGGCACACCGGCTACTCCGGTCGCCACGCCGGTGATGACCAGCGCGGGATTGCCGTGGGGGATCAGTCCATTCGTGCCGCAGGCAGTGGCATCCAGAATGTTCGCGCTGCGGCTGTGGTCGGCCTCATCCTTGTAGTCATCCATCAGAGTCCGAACAAAGGGCCCGGTGAAGATGATGGTATTGGTGGAGCTGTGGGTCGCCACGACGCCGAAGATCGCCATAAAATATGCGATCAGCTCCGCGCTGCGGATGGTCCTGCACTTGGTGATGATCCAGGAAGCAAAGGCATCCATGGCGCCGCTCTTGGTGGGGATCTGGATCATCATCACGATCAGGCAGGAGACGATGGCCACATTGGCCATACTGCCCATGCCGGAGGCGATCGGGCTGTCATCGCTGAACAGCACAGCGGGATCCAGAACGCCCAGAACCAGACTGAAGAAAATGACCAGCACATTGGAGAGGAGCAGCGCGGAGACCAGTCCCCAGCCCTTGTACATCAGCAGGACCAGGACCACAGGGACCAGCAGGAATACCAGGGACTTGGCGGAGGAGGGATCCGCCTCAATGACCGCGCGTCCCCCCGCCGACTGGGACAGACCGATCACAATATAGAGGATCCCGGAAATAATCCCCACAGTCATGGAATAGGGCAGCCGGGTCCGCACCGCCTCCTGCACTGTGACGCCCTGAGTCTGGGAAGAGGCGATGGTCGTATCAGAGATAGGTGCGAGGTTGTCCCCAAAAATCGAACCGCTGACCACCGCGCCGCACATCAGGCCCATATCGATACCCAGCTCCCCCGCCAGAGGACACATCACCGCAGAAACGGCAGTCACAGTACCGGTGGAGGTCCCGCAGGCAGTAGAGATCACCACGCAGATCAAAAATGCCACCACGGGGATAAAGCCGGTATTGACATGAAGCTCAGCCACCACCCAGATCAGCGCCTGGATCAGGCCGCTGGTTTTCAGCAGGGAGGACAGCAGACCGGCCATAAAGAAGGCCACACAGATCACACAGAACATGGATTCCCGCAATCCGGCCAGCATCTCTTCTCCGTACGCCTTGCGGTCCTTTGCCAGAACCAGGCCCAGGACCAGAGTGAAAAACAGCGCCACCATCATGCTCTTCGTGCCGCCTCCGCGGCCCAGGAGCAGATACATAATACCCAGAATCGCTGCTGCCACACACAGCCAAGCAGTGACGTGCCCGCCATAGTAGCTGACCGCATACTCTTTCTTTTTCTCCATTGTTTGCGCTCTCCCTTTCCAGCTTATTGCTTAGTGAAGCGCCGCCAGTGCCTGTTCCATCCGGTCCAGCGCTTTCTCCAGGTTCTCCATCGAATTGGAGTAGGAAATCCGGATCTTACCGGGAACGTTATATGCCTCGCCGGGGACCGTGGAGATCAGAGCTTCGTCCAGCAGATACTGGCACAGCTCCACCGCCGTCTCGATTTTCCGGCCGCCGAAGGATTTTCCCAGATAGAGCTGCACATCGGGGTACACATAGAATGCGCCCTTGACGTCGGGACAGGTGATCCCCGGGATCCTGTTCAGCCGGTCCACCACATAATCCTTGCGCCTTCTGAACTCCTCCACCATGACCTCCAGGTCGTGCTGGGGGCCTCTCAGCGCCTCCACCGCCGCCTTCTGTGAAATGGCGCTGGTGGCGGAGGTGGTCTGGCTCTGCACCGCCATGATCCCCTTGATCACATTGGCCCGGGCGGCGGCATAGCCGATCCTCCAGCCGGTCATGGCGTAGGCCTTGGAGAAGCCGTTCACTGTAACGGTCCGGTCCCTGACCTCCTGAGAGATAGAGGCTACACTGAAGTGCTCCGCTCCATCATAGACCAGCTTCTCATAGATCTCGTCGGCCACAACGAAGAAATCGTGCTCCACCGCCAGTGCTGCCAGCTTTCTCAGGCTCTCCTCACTGTATACTGCCCCTGTGGGGTTGTTGGGGGTGCAGATGACGATGGCCTTGGTCCTGGGGGTGATGGCCTTCTCGATGGCGTCCAGATCCAGCTCATAGTTGTCCTCCCGCACCGGGACGAACACCGGCGTCGCGCCGGCCAGGCGGATCATCTCGGTATAGCTCACCCAGCAGGGAATAGGCAGCAGGACCTCATCTCCTGGGCCGGCAAGGACCATCATTGCGCTGGCGATGGCCTGCTTGGCACCCACCGCTGTGGTCACCTCGTTCAGCGCATACTCTACACCGTTGTCCTCTCTCAGCTTCTTCACGATCTCCTGGCGCAGCTCCAGGATCCCGTTGCCGGGGGTATACTTTGTAAAGTTATCCGCGATCGCTTTCATACCAGCTACTTTGATGTAATCAGGGGTCCCAAAATCAGGCTCCCCTACATTCAGGGAAATAATGTCCTTTCCCTGACGCTTCAGCTCCGCCACCTTGGCGATCAGCGCCGAGGTGGGAGAGCCGCTGAATTTGTTCATGCGTTCCGCAAGTGTGGTTGCCATGGTTCACGATTCCTTTCCTTCACGTTCTGCCTGGACGAAACAATGTGTCGATACTCCTTTGCTTACTCCCCGTACATCCCGTCAATAAACTCGGTCTTTTTCTCCTCCAGCTTTTTCCGCACCCAGGCCCGGTTGGAGGTCCCGTTCCGGGCCGCCTCCACCTTAGCGGCGTCCTGCTCATGGAACTTTCCCGCCGCCTCCAGCACCTCAGGGGCGTCCTTCAGAGGCACCACGATGATCCCATCGGCATCCGCTACGATGATGTCCCCGGGATGGACGCTGATGCCGCCGCAGGCGATGGGGACGTTGACCTCTCCAGGTCCCTCCTTGTGGGGGCCGCCGGGGGTGAATCCCGTGGCGTACACCGGCAGATCCATCTCCCGCAGGGCGTCCACATCCCGGACCGGGCCGTCGATCACCAGCCCGCCCAGCTTCTTCTGATACTTGGCATAGGTGAACATGATCTCCCCCATGAGGGAGCGGGTGGTATCCTCGTCATTGGACAACACGATGACGTCTCCCGGCTGGGCCATATCCAGGGCCTGATGGAGAAACAGGTTGTCCCCTGCCCGCGCCTTGACGGTCAGGGCAGGGCCCGCCATGATCCCCTGAAAGCCGCTCATCAGCCGGATCCTGGGATTCATGGCGCAGGAGCGGCCCATGGTATCCGCGATATTGGCCGCCGGGAGACCGACGAATCCCTCCAGCAGCTCCTGACTTGGCATGGGGCGCTTCAAAAACACACGATTTCCGATGGACATTTTTCTTGCCTTCTTTCTGCTCCGGAGTGTTGTTGTTGAACTGTCTCCATTTTAATTTATTGAAGAATATTTGTCAACAACTATTGAATGTTTAGAATATTTTTCTGCATAATAGACAACACAAAAAATCCCACCTGCCGGTTTTCCAACACCAGCAGATGGGATCCTCCTCATTTTGTTTTATTTTTCAGTTTACCGCAACTTTTTGAAGTCTCTGGTCATAATGACCGCATCCTCTTTGGGCTTGGTGTAATAGTCCTTCCGGCGCCCCGCCTCCTCAAAGCCGTGCTTGCGGTACAAGGCGATCGCCGGTTCGTTGGAGGCCCGCACCTCCAGGGTAAGGAAGGCCAGATTGGCTGCGCCGAACCGGCAGAACACATCCAGCAGTTCGTCTGCCACGCCGTGGCGGCGGGCGTTGGGGTCCACAGCGATGTTGTCGATGTAGCCCTCGTCCAGCACCACATGGAGGCCCGCGTAGCCCAGCAGGCCCCCGTCCTCCGATTCAGCCACGATAAAGCTGGCCTGGGCGTCGAAGAGCGCCTCGGTGAGCATGGCCTCACTCCAGGGGGCGGAGAAGCATTCCCGCTCCAGCTCCGCGATCTGACCGACATGACTGCGGTCCATAGGCACGATGGTATATTCCATAATAACTCCTTTTTTCAAGATTTCTTAATAATTTCCGCCTTGTCTTTTCCCTTGCAATCCGGTACAATGGATGGACAATCGGTATGCTGTCCCCTTGATTATATCCGGACAGACTCCCTTTGACAAGCCGTCTTTCGCCGGCCGTCCTCCGCCGCGGCCGGCGTCCGCCAGAAAGGAATTCCTGATGAAAAAACTTTTCTCCCTCCTGCTCTCCGCCGCACTCCTGTCCGGTCTGCTGGTCACCGGAGCGTCGGCCGCCACCCTTCAGAGCAACCAGGCCGTCTACCAGCTCTCCCAGGACCCCCTGGGCACAGAGCCCTTCTCCTACTCCGCCACCGAGACCCACTCCGCCACCCTGGTCCCTGTGGGGACCGCCATCCAGAGCGGCGGAGACGGGCTGCTGCTGGTGGAGGTGTTCCTCTACCACGAGGCGGAGAAGCACTGGAACCTGGACTCCATGCTCTCCGGACAGAGCCAGCTCACCATCCGGGACGGGGACCACATCTACCACATCTCCACCATGGATCCCAGCAGCTCTGAGCCCAACGCCGTCCTTGACCGGGGCATCTGGGTCAAGGGACAGAGCACCGGCGAAGTCCAGCCCGTCACCGTCACCGGAGAGCCGGTGGACGACTGGGCGGCCAATCTGGTCAACGAGGCCATCGCCAAGGACCTCTTCCCCGCCCACCTGAAGGGTCAGGACCTGCGGGAGCCCATCACCCGCACCCAGTTCGCCGCCCTGGCCGTCCGCCTGTATGAGGCCATGAGCGGCCAGACCATCCCCGCCTTCACAGGGACCAATCCCTTCACCGACACCACCGACCCCGAGGTGCTCAAGGCCTACTCCATGGGCTTTACCTCCGGTGTGAGCAGCACCGCCTTCGGCGCCGGGACCCAGCTGAACCGGGAGCAGGCGGCCACCATGCTCTCCGCCGTCTACCGGAAGCTGGGCGGTACCATCCCGCCTCAGGAGGCCGCTCCCTTCTCTGACCGCGGCTCTATCTCCGCCTGGGCCATGGACAGCGTGTGCTTCGCAGCCTCCAAGGGCGTTATCTCCGGCTATGAGGATGGCCGCTTCGGTCCAAAAGACTCCGCCCAGCGGCAGGCCTGCCTCATCATGGCCCTGCGGATGCAGCAGAAGCTGGGCAGCAGCGCCGCCATCTGAGCGGCACCACAGAATTTTTCGCATAACAGGGGCTCCGGATCACTCCGGAGCCCCTGCGTTTTTTCTCTTATGACAGGCTCAGTGGGACTCGGCCCAGGAGCGGCCCGCATGGGTCTCAGCCAGCAGGGGGACGGACAGGGCGGCGACCCCCTCCATCTCCTCCTCTACCAGCTTACAGACCGTCTCCGCCTCCGACTCCGGGCACTCCACGATCAGCTCGTCGTGGACCTGTAGGACCAGACGGCCCTCCAGTCCCTCCGCCTTCAGGCGGTCCCGCACCCGGATCATGGCCAGCTTGATGATGTCGGCCGCAGTGCCCTGGATGGGGGCGTTCAGGGCCACCCGCTCGCCGAAGGAGCGGGTGTTGAAGTTGGAGGACTTCAGCTCCGGCACCCAGCGGCGGCGGCCGTACAGGGTGGAGACAAAGCCCTGCTCCCTGGCCTGCTCCACCACCGCGTCCATATAGGCCCGCACCCCGGCGTAGTGGGCAAAGTACTTGTCCATATACTCCTTGGCCTCGGCCACGGTGACCCCGATGTCCTGGGACAGGGAGAAGGGGGAAATGCCGTACACGATACCGAAGTTCACCGCCTTGGCGCTGCGGCGCATGAGGGGGGTGACCTCTGACCGCGCCACACCGAACACCTGGGCGGCGGTGATGGTATGGATGTCCTCTCCGCTTCGGAAGCCGTCGATCATGGCCTTGTCCCCGGCGATATGGGCCAGCAGCCGCAGCTCGATCTGGGAGTAGTCCGCGTCCACCAGCACCTTCCCCGCCGGGGCCACGAACATTTTCCGCAGCTCCGCCCCCAGCTCCGTGCGGACGGGGATGTTCTGAAGGTTCGGCTCCGTGGAGCTGAGCCGTCCGGTGGCGGTGACAGTGTTCTGGAAGGAGGTGTGGATCCGTCCGTCCGGAGCGATCACCTTGCCCAAACCGTCGGCATAGGTGGATTTCAGCTTGGTGAGCTGGCGGTACTCCAGGATCTCCTCGATGATGGGGTGCTGTCCCCGCAGCTTCTCCAGCACCTCTGCGTTGGTGGACCACCCTGTCTTGGTCTTTTTCACCGGCGGCAGGCCCAGACGCTCAAAGAGCACCTGGCCCAGCTGCTGGGTGGAATTGATATTGAAGGTGTCCTCTCCGGCCAGATCATAGATCCTGGCCTGGACCTGCCCGATCCGTTCGGACAGCATCTCTCCGAACTGCACCAGGGCGCCCCGGTCCACCAGCACGCCCTCCCCCTCCATCTCGGCCAGCACAGAGCAGAGAGGCAGTTCGATCTGCTGGTACAGCTCCCACAGCTCCAGTTCCTCCAGCCGGCTGGTGAGGGCGGTGCGCAGGGCCCCGATGAGGACGGCGTGAACCGTCAGGGCGGCAGTGGGGACCGCCGGATCGGACAGCGGACCAAAGGCCCCCTCGTCCAAGTAGTCGGCCGCCCTGGGAGGCTGGAAGTTGAAATAGGCAAGTCCCAGCTTCTCCAGGTCATAGCTTCCGTCAGTGGGGGCCAGCAGATAGGCAGCCACCTCCGTATCAAACCCGAAGCCGCCGGGGACGATCCCCTCCGCCAGCAGGGTCCGCCACAGAGACTTCAGCCCGTGTACGGCCTTCCGGATGCGTCCATCAGAGAACAGGATCCGCAGAAAATCGTTGTGGCAGTTCCATTGGTCCGCAAAAAACAGGGCCGCGCGGCGTTCTCCCTCCGGCTCCTCCCACGCCACGCACACCACATCCAGAGAGGGCAGGGCCAGCACGCTCACCCAGTCCCGCTCCCGCCAAAGGTCCAGAAGCTCCTCCATCCGCTCCCGGCTGTCCACTCTTTCACTGACACAGGAGCAGTCGAATGTCTCCCCGGCATTTTTCTTCTCTCCCTGGGGCGCGGTGAGGCCGTATTTATCAATGAGTTTGGCAAACTCCAGATCCAGAAACAGCTGATACAGGGCGTCGTTGTCTGCTCCCCGTCTCAAATTCTGCTCCGGAGAAAAGTCGATGGGGGCGTCGGTGTGGATGGTGGCCAGGTCATAGGACATCCGGGCCATCTCCTCCCCCTCTGCCAGCTTTTTCACCACACCGGGCTTGGCCGGAGTCCCGGGCGCCATCTCCGGGGTGGGCATGGCGGCATACAGGGCGTCGATGGAATGATACCGCTGGACCAGGGCCATGGCGGTCTTTTCCCCCACCCCCTTGACCCCGGGGATATTATCGGAGCTGTCCCCCATCAGGGCCTTCAGGTCCACGATGTGGATGGGATCGAAGCCGTACTGTTCCCGGAAAGCGTCCGGGGTCATATCCTTGGTCGTGGTGCGGCCCATACGGGTGGACACCAGCTTGACGGTGGTGGCGCCGGTGACCAGCTGGAGGGAGTCCTTGTCCCCGGTGACAATCACCGTCTCCCAGCCGGCGGCGGCGTCCTTTACGGAGATGGTACCGATGAGGTCGTCGGCCTCCCAGCCGTCCAGCTCATACATGGGGATGTTCATGGCCGCCAGCACCTCCTTCAGCAGAGGCATCTGGCTGGCCAGCTCATCAGGCATCCCCTTCCGCTGGGCCTTATAGCCCTCATAGGCCAGATGGCGGAAGGTGGGGGCCTTTCGGTCAAAGGTGACGCACAGGGCATCCGGCTGCTCCTCGTCCAGCAGCTTATTCAAAATATTCAAAAACCCAAGGATCGCATTGGTGGGCTGTCCCGTCCGGGTGGTGAGATTCTGGCTCACCCCATAAAAGGCCCGGTTGACAATGGAGTTGCCATCCAGAACCATCAGCTTTTTCATGTGGGTATCCTCCCTTTTCCGCCGTACGCGGCCAAGTCGTATCGACCATAGTATATCAGCTTTCCCGGGACCGGGCAAGGAAAACCGGGGGCCGCGGCTCTGCGCGGTCCCCGGTCCGGAGCATAGTTTATCGTGGCGGTCTCTCAGCCTTTCAGCTTCTCCGCCAGCACCGCAGCCCGGTCCTCCGCCGCCCGCAGGATGGCCTCCGGGTCATTTTCCCGGACGTCCAGCCCCTCGGCGGACAGGCAGTGAGCGGCCGGGATGCCGAACATCTTCCCCAGCCCCCTTATATAGTCGAAGCCGAAGTTTTTCCCCTCCAGAGGGCCCCCGGCAGTGGTGATATAGACCAGCTCCTCCGCCCGGCACAGCCCCTCCTGGACCCCTTCACGGGTGTAGTGGAAAGTGACCCCCAGGGTGCAGGTCCACTCCAGGTAGATCTTCAGTGCTGCCGGGAAGGTCATATCCCAGTCCGGAGCGGCGATCACCACCAGATCGGCCTGGGCCATCTCCCGGGCCGGCTCGAACATAGGGCCGGCGGTATCCACCTCCGCCTTCCGGTCCCGCTCCTGGGCCAGCGCCCCGGTGAGCACCGGCAGCTCACAGCCCGTCAGGTCCCGCTCCTTGACCACTGCCTCCGGCCAGCGGGTCCGGCAGGCCGCCAGAAACGCCTGGCTCAACCGCCAGGTGCGGGACTGCTCCGGCCCACGCATACACGCGTTGACAAATAAGATCTGCTTCATTTCTATTACTCCTCCTAACCCGCGCGCCCAGTGCTCAGGGCGCTCCGGGCCGTTTTCACCAGATATTCCATCGCCTGCACCGGATAACGGCCCGCCGCAGTCTCTCCGGTCAGCATCAGGGCGTCAGAGCCGTCCAGCACCGCGTTGTAGATATCGCACACCTCCGCCCGGGTGGGTACCGCCCGCTGCTCCATAGACCACAGCAGCTGGGTCACCACAAAGAAGGACCGCCCCGCCGTCCGGCACCGGGCGGCGATGCCCTTCTGCGCGGCGGGCAGCTCCCACAGCGGCATACTGTTCCCCAGATCGCCCCGGGCAATACAGATCACATCGGATGCATCTATGATCTCGTCCAGCTTCTCTATGCCCAGCTGGTTCTCGATCTTCGCCATCACCCGCACCCGCTCCAGGCCGCGCTCCGCAAGGGCCCCTCGCAGCACCGCCAGGTCCTCCGCCCCCCGCACGAAGGGCTGGAGCACGTCGGTCACTCCGCACCGGGCCGCCCAGTCCAGATTCCGCCGGTCCTCCTCCGTCAGGGCAGGGGTGTCCGGCTGGACCCCCAGGATCGCCATGCTCTTCCGGCTCTTGAGCAATCCCCCCCGCTCCACCTGGCACAGCAGGGCGTCCGGGCGCTCCTCCACCACTGTCAGAAGCAGGGCGCTGTCATCCAGAGAGATCTCATCCCCCGTCCGGGCGGCCGCCAACGCGGCGGCGGGCACAGGGATCCCCCCCGCGCCCAACAGGACCTCCGCCCCCTCGGCCAGGGAGACCGGCTCCTTCAGCGTCCCTACCCGCAGTTCCGGGCCCTGGAGGTCCACGATCAGCTTGGCCTCCACCCCCGCCTGCCGGGCCGCGGGCCAAAACCGCTCCTCCAGCAGAGGGGCACACGCCTCCAGCGTGGTGTGGGACAGGTTCAGCCGCGCGCCTGTCATCCCCGCCCGGAACAGCGCCTCCAGCGTCTCCCGCTCCCAGCAGGCATCCCCCAGCGTACCATAAAACTCCATGTGATCTTCCTCCCGCCTGTTTGCCTTTTCCTCTATTATGGCCCACTTTTCCGCCGCCGTCAACCGGGCACACAAAAGGAACGGGCGGAGCCGGTGGCTCCGCCCGTTCCAGGCTCAGCTTTCATTCAGGCCAGGACCGCCTCCAGCGCGGCCCAGCCGTTCCGCTCCCGCTTCCGGGTCACCCGCAGGCCGCTGCGGGCCAGGGCCTCCGCCACCTCGTGGGCCCGGCTGTCGAGGATACCGGAGCAGAGGAACACACCGCCCTCGGCCAGCAGGCCCGGCACCTGGGGCGCCAGGGGGATGATCACATCGGCCACAATGTTGGCCAGCACCAGCTGGTACCGCTCCTGGGCCAGCTCTGCCGCTAAGGCCCGGTCAGTGAGCACATCCCCCGCCCGGACAGTATAGCGTTCCTTCCCGATCCCGTTGAGAGCGGCGTTCTCATAGGCCACATCCACCGCCTTGGGGTCGATGTCCACCGCAGAGGCCCGCTCTGCCCCCAGCACCAGGGCCGCGATGGACAGGATGCCGCTGCCGCAGCCCAGGTCCAGCACCCGGTCTCCCTGCCGGGTGTGGGCCTCCACACCCTCCAGGCACAGCTGGGTGGAGGCGTGGGACCCCGTCCCGAAGGTGAGCCCCGGGTTCAGATAGAAGGGGACCCGCCCCTGGGGGACCGGCTCCTCCCGCTCCCACTGGGGAACCACATAGAGGCGCTCTCCGATGGACAGCGGCTTATAGTACTTCTGCCAGCTGTACGCCCAGTCGTTGTCCACCAGGGTGCGGGTGGTGTACTCGCACTCCAGGCCCCGGGTGTACCGCTCCAACTGGGTCCGGCCGTCCGCGTCGTCCGTGACATAGAACTTCACCCGGGTGACCCCCCGCATCCGCTCCATCAGCTCCTGATCCACATAGTCCCAGTACTGCCGGTTCTGCTCCAGGAACTGCTGGAACTCCGTCTCGTCCTCAATGACCAGCCCGGTCATCCCCGCCGCCGTCAGCTTGGCCGTGATCTCATCCAGCCGCTCCGGGGTGGTGTTGATGGCAACCTCCAGCCACTTGATCTCATCCATAGTACGATTCCTTCCCCATGTCATGATAATGTCAGCCGGAGCCGCTCAGCGCTCCGTCCCCAGATAGAACAGGGCCAGCGTCCCCGGCCCGGAGTGCGCCCCGATGACCGGCCCCACATAGTTGATGCGGACGTCCCGGGTCCCAAAGCGCTCCCGCACCATCTCCGCCACCTTGTCCGCGTCCCCGCGGCAGTCCCCGTGGCTGATGAACACGGTCTCCCGCCCCTCATCCGTCACCGTCTTTTCCATCCGGTCCACCAGGGTCTTCAGGGAGGCGTGACGGCCCCGGGCCTTTCCCACGGCGGTCAGCCTGCCCTCCTGGTCCACATGGAGCAGCGGCTTGATCTGGAGCATAGAGCCCAGCACAGCTGTGGTGGCCGTGATCCGCCCGCCCCGCTTTAAAAACTTCAGATCCTGTACGGTGAACTGGTGGCACACCGCCTGCTTATGGGTCTCCGCCCAGTCCCTGACCTCCTCAATGGTGCGTCCCTTCTTCTGCTCCCGGGCGGCCAGCCAAACCAGCAGGCCCTGCCCCAGGGAGGCGCACAGAGTATCCACCACATAAAGTTTCCGCTGGGGATACCGCTCCCGCAGCTCCTCCGCCGCCACCTCGGCGGAATTACAGGTCGTGGACAGCCCGGAGGAGAAGGCCAGGATGAGCACATCCTTCCCCGCCTGAAGCAGGGGCTCCACCGTATCGGTGTAGGCCGCTACATTGACGGCGGAGGTGGTGGCCAGCTCCCCCGCCCGGAGCATATCGTAAAACAGCGCCGGGTCCATCTCCCGATTGTCCGGAGTGTTCTCATAGGTCTCCCCCTGGATGGTAAAGCTCAGGGGCAGGACGGTCACACCGGCCTCCCGGACCATCTCCGCACTCAGGTCGGCGGAGGAGTCGGTTAGGATCACATAATCAGGCATTGCACAACCTCCTTGATCGTATCGTCATACCACAGGGCACACGCTCCGCCGGAGGCAGAGCACTTCCCATCACCTTTTTCCTTTGGCCCGGTGCTCCTCCTCCGGAGGCTGGAGGATGTCCAGCAGCCGGGCGCAGGCCAGCTGGGCCGCATAGCTGCGCAGCGCCAGGTCCAGGGCCATCCGGGCCAGATCCTCCCTCTGGGCGGCGGGGTCGATGGAGGACGCCGTATCCGTGAGCGCCCGGTCCAGGGCCGCGCAGAAGTACTGGTACAACTCCTCCGGCGTCTTGTCCCGCGCCTCTCCCGCCGCGATGAGGATGCCCATATCCCGGACGGACAGCACCTTTTTCAGGGCGCACACCGCCGTCAGGTACCCCAAGTGGATAGGGCCGTACCGCTTCCCAGCCGCCCGGGGCACCAGCCCCTCCTTGATATAGTTGTTCACCATGGCGGAGGTCAGTTCCTCGCTGTCATCAAAGTGGATCAGCTGGCGGGGCAGATAGGAGATGATCTGATCCATATACAGGGCGATGTCCGGCAGCTCCCGCCAGTCGGCGGGGCGCTCCTGTTCCAGGCGCCGCTTCAGGTCCAGCAGTTCTTCCATACCCGTCTCCCCTTGTCTCTGGTTTCTCTCCCGCCTCTGTCCGGGCCGTCCGGATCATGGACGGGATAATCCGATAATCATTATGCTATCACGTCATAATGAAAAAAGCAATTCTCAATTTCCACGGCGCTCCAGCCGGCGGCGCAGACGCTCCAGAGCGGGCTGATGGACGGTGGACCGCATCCCCGGGAAGGCCCGCAGCAGACGCCGCTGCCCGAAGATGCGGCTCTGTCTGGCCTCATCCAGCCGTGCCCACAGCTCCCGCAGGTCCTCTTCCCGCTTCTCCAGCCACTCCGCCTGGTCCATCTGAAGCTGGAATCTGTGCTGGGCCAGGGAGTCCTTGGCCTCGTCCAGGGCGTCCCGCACCCCTTCCAGACCATTCTGAAGCTCCGATCTGCGGGCAGCCAGAACCTCCCGCAGGTCATCCAACTCCTCCTGGAGGTCCGTCCGCAGGCCGTCTCCAATCTCCGCGGCGTCCAGCACCCGGTCGGCCAGGTTCGCCCCCAGCTCGTTGGACATCTCCTTGATGCCGGCGGCCAGCTCATCCAGCTGGCTCAGCTGCCGGTTCATACGGGCAATGGTGCGCACCGTGGCGGCCAGATCCACCGCCATGACCGCGGAAAAGAGAGCCAGCAGCCCCACTCCCATGGGATAAGGGACCGTTCGGATGCACCACAGGACAGAGGGATGCAGCAGCTTGACCACAAACAGGCAGGCCAGCCCCCAGGCAATGGAGAAGCGCAGGCAGATATAGCCACCCAGGTTAAAGGGCTCCTGGGAGTAGTCCCACCAGCGCTGGTGAAACAGCCGCTCCAGCACAAAGCCGGTCAGCCACTCCAGCAGGGAGGTCAGGGCCACCGACCCAAGGAAGAGCAGCAGCAGGTTCCCCCGCAGAGGTTCCAGCACCCACAGTACAATGACCACACCGAAGCCGTAGACCGGACAGACCGGCCCGTTGAGAAAGCCCCGGTTGACGAACCGCCCGGTCTTGAGGGCGGCATAACTCACTTCCGTACACCACCCCAGAAAGGCGTAGATAAAAAAGATCCAAAGCAGATGATACATGGGGCCTCCCCGCCGCGCCGGACACATCCGGAGCCATTCAATTCGTCATAGTATAACGCCAACTGGGAGAAAAGTCCAGCATTTTGTGATGAATGTGCCGGAACGGGCATGAAAAAAGACCGCTGTACAACACAGCAGTCTTTCTTCCCGCAAATCACTGGGCCTCAACCTGGCCGAAGGAACGGCCGTTGTAGGTCAGGCAATTTTTGCACATCCGGTGAGGTAGCCGATAGGCACCGCACTTGGGGCAGGTCACGATACCGGGAGTCTCCAGCTTCCAGTGGGAGCTGCGCCGCTTATCGCGCCGGGCCTTGGACACTTTTCTCTTAGGAACCGCCATTGGTGACACCTCCTTCGGTTAATGTGCTGTCATCAGCACGTTTGGACTACTCAGTTTCATCATCCAACAGCTGCGCAAGCGCCGCCAATCGTGGATCCACTTCAGGTCTGCACCCGCAGGGGCCGAGGTTCAGATCGGCACCGCACTTGGCACACAGCCCTTTGCAGTCTTCTGAGCAAAGGTTTGTTGTATCCATCGCGAGGACGAAGGCCGTGGTGACCACCTCGTCCAGATCCAGCTCGTTCCCGTCCAGCAGAAAAATCTCGTCCTCACTGTCCTCGTTCTCCAGCTCCTCAGCCAGCAGACTATCCAGCGGGACGACCTTCTCCCGGGAAAATTCCTTCCCACAGCGGTCACAGACCAGATCCAACTCCGAGCGGGCCGTTCCGTTCAGCACCAAGGCGCCCGCGTGGTTGATCACGCTGCCCTCTGCCACAACAGGCCGGGTAATCGGCTTTCTCCCATAAAAGTCCAGCTGGGACAGGTCCAGCTGATACTGGAAGGACTTCTCCGCGTCCGGCCTATGGATGACGTCTCGCAGATCCAGCCGCATCGGTTACCCTCCTCTGGGGATACAGACCCCTTACTCGCATAATGGTACGGAAGATATTATACTGATTCTCCACAGAAATGTCAAACCTTTTTTTGTGGTTGACAAATATATTTTTTTATGCTGGAATTGCAGTAGAATGCTCAAATCAGACAAAAGGATCGGTGCGCCATGAAAGAATTCACCATTGGAAAGAACGACGCTGGTCAGCGGCTGGACCGCTGGCTGGCCAAGACCCTCCCCCTGCTCCCCGCCCCTCTGGCCCAGAAGTACATCCGGCTCAAGCGGGTCAAGGTCAACGGGAAGGGTTCCAAGCGGGATGTGCGCCTGGCCGTAGGCGACCTCCTTCAATTATATATCAACGACGAGTTTTTCGACCGCCCCACACCGGAGAACGCCTTTCTCTCCCTCTATCAGCCCAAGCTGAATATTTTATATGAGGATGAGCACATCCTTCTGGTGGACAAGCGCCCCGGTCTGGTGGTCCACCCCGACGAGAGCGAACGGGTCAACACCCTGCTCACCCACATCCAGGCCTACCTCTACCAGAAAAAGGAATGGTCCCCCTATTGGGAGAACTCCTTTGCCCCCGCCCTATGCAACCGCATCGACCGGAACACCGGCGGCATCGTCATCGCCGCCAAGACCGCCGAGGGCCTGCGGGTAATGAACCAGAAGATCAAGGACCGTGAACTGGAAAAGCGCTACCTCTGTGTGATCCACGGGACGATGCCCCAGCGGAAGGGAAAGCTGGAGGGCTATCTATGGAAGGATGAGGTGAAAAAGCAGGTCTATGTCCGCTCCAAGCCTGTTCCGGGGGCCAAGACCGCCGTCACCCTCTACCGCACCCTGGCCGTCCGGAACGGTCTCTCTCTGGTGGAGTGCGAGCTGGTCACCGGCCGCACCCATCAGATCCGCGCCCAGTTCTCCGCCTCCGGCCATCCCCTGCTTGGGGACGGGAAGTATGGCAGCGAGCGGGATAACCGGAGGTATGGCCGCCACGGACAGGCCCTGTACTCCTACCGTCTCTCCTTCCGCTTCACCACCGACGCCGGCCCTCTGGAGCCCCTCAACGGCCGCAGCTGGCAGGTGGAGGAGGTGGACTTTGTACAGGAGTATTTTCCCGGTTTCTCCCTGCCACGGACAGAGGGATGACTCTTTGACGTTTTGCCCTGTCTCTCCATAAATTTTCTCCCGATTTTTCCCGTAAAATTTCCCCTATATTTTCGACAAAATCCATTGACATTTCTAAGGTAAACAGATATAGTTGATTGCGCTATCCGTGAATCCCCGCACAGGCAGTCCTCTGTCCCTCCAGGGCGGACTCCAGCGGGAACTAAACCGAGGGAGCTGACATTTTTTATTGAATAGAAATGGGGGAGGATCTATGCCGAAAGAGCTGATCCGTCTGGCCAACTGTACTATGGCGTTTGACGGCGAGGTCGTGCTGGACAACATCAATCTATACATCAACGATCAGGAATTCCTCACGCTGCTGGGTCCCAGTGGGTGCGGCAAAACCACCACACTTCGTATCATTGGCGGTTTTCAGACGCCCACACAGGGGGACGTTTTTTTTGACGGCGTGAGGATCAATGATGTTCCGCCCCATAAGCGGACCATCAACACCGTGTTCCAGCGGTACGCCCTTTTCCCCCACCTGAATGTATTTGAAAACATCGCCTTTGGCCTTCGGATCCCAAAGACCGACCCAGAGAGCCGCCGGAAGGTCAAGCTTCCGGAGTCTGAGATCCAGGAGCGGGTGCTGGAGATGCTGAAGGTGGTCAACCTGAAGGGCTTTGAGAAGCGGGCGGTCTCCTCTCTGTCCGGCGGCCAGCAGCAGCGGGTCGCCATCGCCCGTGCTCTGGTGAACCGGCCCAAGGTCCTTCTGCTGGACGAGCCTCTGGGCGCGCTGGATCTGCGTCTGCGCAAGGATATGCAGATCGAACTCAAGCGCATCCAGCAGGCCATGGGCATCACCTTCATCTACGTCACCCACGACCAGGAGGAGGCCCTGGCCATGTCCGACACTGTGGTGGTCATGGACGAGGGAAAGATCCAGCAGATCGGCACCCCGGAGGACATTTATAACGAGCCTAAGAACGCCTTTGTGGCCGACTTCATCGGCGAGTCCAACATCATCGACGGCATCATGCGGGCCGACGGCGTGGTGGAGATCTTCAACCGCCGTTTCCAGTGCCTGGACAAGGGCTTCGCTAAGGACGAGCCGGTGGACGTGGTCATCCGCCCAGAGGACGTGGATATCGTCCCCGAGGGGCAGGGTCAGCTGAAGGGTACGGTCACCTCTGTCACCTTCAAGGGGATGCAGTACGACATCATCGTGGACTTCTACGGCTTCAAGTGGCTGATCCAGACCACCGATCTGTCCCCCGTGGGCTCCCGTATCGGGATCAAGATCGATCCTGACGGCATCCATGTGATGAAAAAGAGCCACTACTCCGGGATGTTCGGGGACTACTCCTCGTACAGTGAGGAGTATGAGGAGATCAGCGACGCCGACTACGATCCCGAGGCGGAGGATCAGGAGGCGGAACATGAAGAAGAATAAGCTGGCCCTGTTCTCCGCCCCCTATGTGCTGTGGATGGCCGTCTTTGTGGTCATCCCCATTCTGATGATCGTCGTCTACGCCTTCTCCTCCGCGGGGGGCGGCTTTACACTGGAGAACTTTGCCCGGATCGGCGACTACATGGTGGTATTCACCCGCTCTTTCAAGCTGGCCTTCATCGCCACCGCCATCTGCCTGCTGCTGGGCTACCCCGTCTCCTGCTTCCTGGCCCGGGAGGGCCCCCGGTTCCAGCGTGTGGCCATGATGCTCATCATGCTGCCCATGTGGATGAATTTCCTGCTGCGGACCTACGCCTGGATGTCCCTTCTGGAGAACACCGGCCTGCTGAACCGTTTTTTTGAGGCCATCGGCCTGTTTGACCTGATCAACGGCATATTCGGCACAAACCTGGAATATTTTAAGATGATTAACACCCAGGGGGCTGTGGTGCTGGGCATGGTCTATAACTTCCTGCCCTTTATGATCCTGCCCATCTACTCGGTGATCGTCAAGCTGGACCACCGGCTCATCGAGGCCGCCCGGGATCTGGGGGCTGACTCGGCCACCGTGTTCCGGCGGGTCACTCTGCCCCTGTCGCTCCCCGGGGTCCTCTCCGGCATCACCATGGTGTTTGTCCCCGCAGTCTCCACCTTCGCCATCTCCCAGCTACTGGGAGGCGGCAAGCAGCTCCTGCTGGGCAACCTCATCGAAATGCAGTTCAAGGGAACGGCCTACAACCCCCAGTTGGGCTCCGCCGTTGCCCTGGTGATGATGCTGGTGGTGGTGGTCTGTATGACTGTGATGAATCGCTTCGGTGAGGGCGAAGAACAGGCGGTGATGCTATGAACCGGAAACCCTCTCTGTTCAGCCGCCTGATGACCGGACTGATTTTTCTCTTCCTTTACGCCCCCATCTTTGTCCTCATCATCTTTTCCTTCAACAACTCCAAAAGCCGCTCTGTATGGGCCGGCTTCACCTTGGATTGGTACGACAAGCTGTTCCACGATCAAATGATCCTGGACGCCCTGTACACCACCCTGGCCGTCTCAGTGCTGGCGGCAGTCATCGCCACCGTTGCGGGCACCTTTGCCGCCATCGGCTTCTACAATATGAAAAAACGCTGGCGCACTCCGCTGATGACGGTGAACAACATCCCCATGGTCAACGCGGAGATCGTCACCGGCGTCTCCCTCTGCCTGTTCTTCGTGGCCTTTTTCAACCTTTGGGGGGATTTTGCCCACTGGGTCAACGGAGCCTTCGGGCTCCAGCTGCCCGAGCAGCTGTACCTGGGCTTCGGCACCATGCTCATCGCCCACATCACCTTCAACATCCCCTATGTGATCCTGTCTATCATGCCCAAGCTGCGGCAGATGGACAAGAACCTGGTGGATGCGGCCCAGGACCTGGGCTGTACCTGGATGCAGGCGTTTTGGAAGGTGGTTGTCCCGGAGATCAAGCCGGGCATCATCAATGGCCTGCTCATTGCCTTCACCATGTCAGTGGATGACTTCGTTATCAGCTACTTCACCGCCGGCTCCAGCACGGCCAACCTGGCCATGCGCATCTACGCCATGACCAAGAAACGTATCAGCCCGGAGGTCAACGCAGTATCCACTTTGTTGTTTGTCACCGTCCTGGTCCTTCTTGTTATCATCAATGTGCGGGAGGCCCGCCAGGAGCGTGCCGCCGCAAAACAGCGCATCACGTAATTTTTGCGGTGGTCCCATCGTGAAAATAAAATTTTGAACACCATTGGAGGAATGATCAATTGAAAAAAACAGTTTCCCTGACCCTGGCTTTGACCCTCTCCGCCGGTCTGCTGGCCGGCTGCTCCGGCGGCAGTGATCCCGCCGGCTCCGGCAGCTCCGAAAAGCGCGTTGTCAATGTGTGCAGCTGGGGCGAATATATCGACGAGAGCCTGATCGACGAATTTGAGCACGAGACCGGGATCGAAGTCAACTACCAGACCGTCCCCAGCAACGAAGAGCTCTATTCCATGCTCAAGACCGGCGGCGCCAACTATGACGTGGTGGTCCCCTCTGACTACATGATCTCCCAGCTGATCGAAGAGGGGATGCTGGCCGAGCTGGACTATGACAATATCCCCAACTTCTCCCTGATTGATGACCGGTTCAAGAACCTGTCCTACGATCCTGAGAACAAGTACACCGTCCCCTACACCTGGGGCACGCTGGGCATCATCTACAACAGCGCCATGGTGGAGGAGCCCATCACCAGCTGGGACGCCATGTTTGATCCCCAGTACGCCGACCAGGTCCTGATGATCAACAACTCCCGGGACGCTCTGGGCATCGCTCTGATGGATCTGAACTACTCCGTGAACACCGACAGCGAGGAGGAGCTGCGGGCCGCCTATGACCTTCTGGCCCAGGCCAAGGAGGCCGGCGTCTACCAGGCCTTTGTCATGGACGAGGTGTTCGACAAGATGGAGACCGGAGAGGCCGCCATCTCCGCCTACTATGCCGGCGACTATCTGACCATGCTGGAGACCAACCCCGACCTGAAGTATGTGGTCCCCGAGGAGGGCTCCAACTGGTTCGTGGATGCCATGTGCGTGCTGAAGGACGCGGAGAACAAGGACGAGGCTGAGGAGTGGATCAACTTCCTCTGTTCCACGGACGCCTCCCTGAAGAACATGGACTATATCTGGTACGCCTCCCCCAACAAGGAGGCCCTGGAGCAGTACCCTGAGTACTACGAGGAGACCTACGGCGAGGAGCTGGACCCCGAGCTCTATGAGATCATGGCCCCCCCCCAGGAAGTCCTGAAAAACTGTGAGGCCTACCTGGTCCGCCCCGCAGCCACCCGCACCCTGTACAACGATCTGTGGACTGATCTTGGCATCTTGGCCTGATGGTCATCTGATGTAAATCCAACAAAAATACAGATCAGCAGCCCTGGGACCTCTGGACCCAGGGCTGCTTTTTCCTCTCCCTCACTGTCACACACAGGCGGAGAGTATTCCATCGTTTTGGATTTACAAATTGTTCACGCTTTAGCCGAAATTTCGTGATAACTTTTCCACCCAATGTGGTATTCTATTCCTGGATCAAGGATCCACAATGTTTCCCCCCCTTTTCTGATTGGAGATCTCCTCCAGATCCCACATCGGGTCCCCGGTCCCGCACACCGGGGCCCGCAGGTTCCGGTCCCATAGACGGTCCGGTTCACCTGACATTTTGGCGCTTTGCGCTTCACTGCCACCCGGCCCGGACACCGGTCTGCTCCGGGTGGCAGACCAAAATTTTTCCGGCCTAAACTTCAGGCCGGTTTTTTGATGCAGAAACCGGCGTTTGGAGAAAAAAATCTCCCAACGCCGGTTCGTCTCTCCACCGGATCCTCACCTTTCCAGCGAATAAAACACCCTGCTCCCAAACAGGAGCAGGGTGTAATGTCCAACAGAGGAAACTCTTACTTGGCAGCCTTGGCAGCCTTGATGGCCTCGATCAGCATGGGGGTGACCTTGAACAGGTCGCCGCAGATGCCGTAGTCGGCGATCTCGAAGATGGGAGCGGTCTCGCTCTTGTTCACCGCGATGATGCACTCAGAATCCTGCATGCCAGCCTTGTGCTGGATGGCGCCGGAGATGCCCAGAGCAACATAGATCTTGGGGTGAACGGTCTTGCCGGTCTGACCAACCTGATGGTCGGCGGACAGCCAGCCAGAGTCGATGGTGGCACGGGAACCGCCAACGACGCCGCCCAGCTCAGCAGCCAGCTCCTCAGCCAGCTTGATGCCGCCCTGGACATCCTTGGAGATGCCACGGCCCACAGAGACGACCACGTCAGCGCCAATCAGATCGACCAGCTTCTTGGCGGCCTTGACGACCTCGACCACCTGGGTCTCCATGTCGTTCTCAGTCAGCGCGATGGTGGGCTTGATCAGCTCGCAGGCGTCAGCCTTGGCCTGATCGAACTCAGCCTTCTTCATCACGCCGGGGCGCACAGTGGCCATGGCGGGACGGAAGCGGGGGCAGATGATGGTAGCCATCAGATGGCCGCCGAAAGCGGGACGGGTCATCTTCAGGTTGCGGTCCTCCTCGGGGATCCCGTCGATCATTGCGGGGGCCAGAGTGGAGGACTCACGCAGGAACTGCTTGTACTTGGGCACATCGATGTCCAGATGAGTACAGTCAGCGCACAGACCGGTGTGCAGACGGGCAGCACAGCGGGGGCCCAGATCGCGGCCGATGTTGGTGGCGCCAATCAGCATGACCTCAGGCTTGTACTCCATGACGGTGTCGCAGATCACCTTGGTGTAACCGTCGGTGGTGTAGTTCTCCAGCAGGGGGTGGTCGCAGACGTACACGCCGTCAGCACCGTAGCCGCCCAGCTCCTTGGCGATGCCCTCAATGTTGTGGCCCAGCAGGATACCGTACAGCTTAGTCCCCAGCTCGTCGGCCAGCTTGCGGCCCTCGGAGATCAGCTCGAAGGAGGTGGGCATCATGGTGCCCTGACGCTGCTCGCAGAATACCCACACACCGCCGTTGAAGGCAGCGATATCAGCACTGTTAAAAGTAGACATATTCTTCCGTTCTCCCTTCTATCAGATCAAATGCTTGGCAGCCAGAATGCCGGCCAGCTTGTCGCAGGTGTCTTTGTCGGCGCCTTCCAGCATCATGCCGGCACCCTTCTGGGGAGGCGTGAAGGACTTAAAGATGTTGGTGGGGGAGCCCTTCAGACCAATGGTGGTGGAGTCGATCAGGGGATCGTCCTTCAGGGTGTTGTAATCAAAGACCTCATAGGGCTTCTCATAGCACTCGAAGATGCCGCCCACGCTCATGTAACGGGGAGCGTTCAGCTCCTTGATGCAGGTGATCAGGCAGGGGGTGTTGACCTTGATAGTCATGTAGCCGTCCTCCAGCATACGCTTGATGGTGAGGGTACGGCCCTCCTTAGTGATCTCAGCAGCATAGGAGACCTGGGGCAGGCCCAGCTTCTCAGCGATCTGGGGACCAACCTGAGCGGTGTCGCCGTCGATAGCCTGACGGCCGCACATCACGATGTCCTCCTCGCCCACGCCGATCTTGTTGATGGCGGCAGCCAGGATCTGAGAGGTAGCATAGGTATCGGAACCACCAAACTCACGGGCAGAAACCAGAACGGCACGGTCAGCGCCGCGGGCAATGACCTCGCGCAGCATACCCTCGGCAGGAGGGGGCCCCATGGAGACGACCACGACCTCGGCGCCGGTCTGCTCCTTCAGGGTCAGAGCGGCCTCGACGGCGTTCAGGTCATCGGGGTTGGTGATGGTAGCCATGGAGGCGCGGTTCAGAGTACCATCGGGATTCACGGCCACCTTACCAGAGGTATCGGGGACCTGCTTGACACAAACAATGATTTTCATTTCCATCTGCCTCCTATCTTATTTCACACCCAGAGCACGGGAGATGACCATGCGCTGGACCTCGGAAGTACCCTCATAGATCTCGGTGATCTTGGCGTCACGCATCATGCGCTCCACGGGATACTCACGGGTGTAGCCGTAACCGCCGAACAGCTGGACAGCGCGGCGGGTCACGTCAGAGGCGGACTCAGCAGCAAACAGCTTCGCCATAGCGGCGTCCACGCTGTAGGGCTCGTGCTTCTCCTTCTTCATGGCAGCGGCGTACACCAGGTACTGAGCGGCCTGCATCCGGGTGTGCATATCGGCCAGCTGGAACTGGGTGTTCTGGAACTGAGACAGACGCTTCTTGAACTGGACGCGCTCCTGGGTGTACTTGACAGCCTCGTCAATGGCGCCCTCGCCCAGGCCCAGGGCCTGTGCAGCGATGCCGATACGGCCGCCGTCCAGGGTCTGCATGGCAATCTTGAAGCCCTGGCCCTCCTTGCCCAGCAGGTTCTCCTTGGGCACGACACAGTCCTCAAAGATCAGGTCGCAGGTGGAGGAGCCGCGGATGCCCATCTTCTTCTCCTTCTTACCCACGGAGAAGCCGGGGAAGGTGCTCTCCACGATGAAGGCAGAGATGCCGTGGTTGCCGGCCTTCTGATCGGTCATAGCGAAAACAACGATGGTGCCGGCCACGGTGCCGTTGGTGATGAAGCACTTGGAGCCATTGAGCACATAGTCGCCGTTCTCATTCTTCACGGCGGTGGTCTGCTGGCCGGAAGCATCGGTACCGGCGTTGGGCTCGGTCAGGCCGAAAGCGCCAATCTTCTTGCCGGACAGCAGGTCAGGCAGGTACTTCATTTTCTGCTCCTCAGTGCCGTGCTCGTAGATGGGGGCGCAGCACAGAGAGGTGTGAGCGGAGACGATAACGCCGGTGGTGCCGCACACCTTGGACAGCTCCTCAACGCACATGGCGTAGGACAGCACATCGCCGCCGGCTCCGCCGTACTTCTTGGGGAAGTAAATGCCCATCATGCCCAGCTTGCCCATCTTTTCGACGGTCTCCATGGGGAAGCGCTCTTCCTCATCGAGTTCCTCGGCCAGAGGCTTGACCTCATTTTCCGCAAACTCACGGTACATTTTGCGGACCATCTCTTGCTCTCTAGTCAGATGAAAATCCATTTTCCAGTCCTCCTAAAATTTTTACTTCTTGGAATAATCGTAAAACCCCTTGCCGGATTTGACGCCCAGCAGACCACCGCGGACCATCTTCTTCAGCAGCAGGGCAGGACGATACTTAGAGTCGCCTGTCTCATCGTACAGGGTGTTCATAATGGCCAGGCAGATGTCCAGGCCGATAAAGTCGCCCAGAGCCAGGGGGCCCATGGGATGGTTGGCGCCCAGGCGCATAGACTTGTCGATGTCCTCCACAGAGGCGGTGCCGGACTCCACCAGGCCGATGGCGTCGTTGATCATGGGGATCAGCAACTTGTTGACCACAAAGCCGGGGGCCTCAGCCACCTCAACAGGATCCTTGCCAATATCCTGAGCCAGCTTGTACACGAAGTCAAAGGTCTCCTGAGGCGTGTTCACACCCCGGATGACCTCAATGAGCTTCATACTGGGCACGGGGTTGAAGAAGTGCATCCCGATGAGGGAGTGCTTCAGCCCATGGCCCATCTCCGTAATGGACAGGGAGGAAGTGTTGGAAGCAAAAACCGTCTCCGGCTTGCACAGCTCATCCAGCCGGCGGAACAACTCCTTCTTGGGACCCATCTCCTCCGCGATGCACTCGATCACCAGATCGGCGTCCGCAGCGGCGGATTCCTCTTCCACCAAAACATTGGCCATCAGGGCATCCTTGGTACCCTGGGACATCTTGCCCTTGGCTACCCGCTTCTGCAGAGATGCGTCCAGCTGCTCTTTATGCCGCTGGGCGGAGGCGATGCTGCTGGCGTACATCAGGGCAGTGTGGCCGTTGGCGGCGAAGACCTGAGCAATGCCGCGGCCCATAGTGCCGGCGCCGAAAATTGCAACCTTCATTGTGTTTCCTCCTAAAAAGACGATTTGGGAGCGCCAAATCTCTACGATTTGACGGAACATAGACGGTTTCGTTAGAAAATTAACAAATGATGACCAGAAAAATCGCAACATAGGGGACGCCCCCTCTTGTTGCGGCGTATATTTCCAAACGAACTGTTTATGTACTTATCAAATTATATCGTTTTTCATGGCGAGAAGCAAGGGGTTGAACACCAGCAAAATACACAGTTTTTACGGTCTTATTTTGTCTCCTTTAACAAAAGCATTGGAGAGCTCCGGCAGATGCAGAAACATTTTCCACAGCCGATGCATAAACAGAATCTTTTGCAGAAAGTCTTGGAATTTCAAGACTCAGCCAGGTGCCCTCCTGACCGTCTTCCTTTCATCGAACGCACGGCCCCCTCTCCAAGGCGTACTTCTGAAAAACAGGGAACCCAAACCAGTCTCAGCCGGTTCGGGCTCCCCGCTCACCCAAGTCCTGGTTCACTTCTTGGCAGCGAGATACTGGAACATGACGTAGCCTTCCTCATAGACTCCGCCGCCGGTGGCATACTTGATCTTGCACCAGCCGTTTCCAGCATCCTCCAAAACGGTGACCACGGCTCCATCAGCGGTGCTGGCCTTGGCCTCATAGCTGGTACCCGGGCCGGAGCGGATATTCAAGCCGCCGGAGGCTCCAGTGATCACCGCCTCCGTGTTGGGAGCCAGGGTCCCGGATGTACCGGCGCTCTGTCCACCCTGTCCGGAGCCCTCCTGTCCACTCCCGCTGGGGGCGATGTTGGCGCCGGAGCCGTCGCCAGTACACTGGACGGTACACTGGGCGGTCTGCCCACCCGCAGTGGCGGTGATGGTGACGGAGACCGTGTCGCTCCCCCGGTACACGTTGGTCACGTTGCCGAACTGGTCCACAGTGGCCACATCCGCATCACTGCTGGTCCACTCCACTGTGACCTGAGCGTCTGCCGGATCGGTAGCCGCGATGAGCTGGTAGGGCTCCCCCGCCTGAAGCGCCACTTCCGTTCGGCTCAGGGTCAGGCTGTTCAGGGTGACCTCGGTCCCCTGTGTGCTCTGGCTGTTGGAGGACTGTCCAGAGCCCGAGGCATCTCCGGAAGGAGTTTTATGGAAGATCATAGGGGCCAAACTGGTAAACACAATGACCACCGCGGTAATGATCAGGGCCAGGGAGATCACCAGTCCGGCGATCTGCATGGGATTGGGTCTGTGGCTCCGGCCTCCGCCGGAGACCCGGCGTCCTCCCACCGGGGCACGGCCCTGGCCGCCGGGGCGCTCATCGCAGAATGGGCAGCGTTTATAGGTAGTGGAGTATTCCTCCCCACAGTTCTCACAGCGGATCACGTCGGTGTTCCGACGAGGCGGTGCTTTCTTGGTCGCCATAATTTGGAGTCCCTCCTCAAACAGGAAAATGGCCGCAAGGCCTATGCGGGTTCAGCTTTCATTTTACAAGGAATCCCCCGCTCCGTCAACGGAAAAAGGCGAAATAACAGAAAGTTCACAAATTTCCCTCTTATTTTTCCATCCCCCCATCCGACGTGCCGAAGGGTGCCCCCCACCAGAATGCCGCCTTGACCGGGGCCCGAGTTTCTTTTATAATAGGAGCGTCTGGCCCGGCCATATGCCATAGCATCCACGGCCAGGGAAAGGGAGGATATGCCCATGAAGGAGAGCGTAACCACCGCCGCGGCTCACCGGCAGTATCAGGATTCAGTGAGCGCCTTTCACCGGTGGATCCCAGACCCCACCCTGCGCATGGCGTTCAGCCGGGAGGCGGACGGATATTTCCGCCGCTGTGCCCTGGGGGTCTGGCAGGCGGACAACGCCGTGGGGATCACCCCCCGGCATGTGGAATTTTACAACGCCATCTACTCCGGGACCGGCCCCGCCCCCTCCGCCCTGTACTGGGAGGTAGCCACCGGCGTGGCTGACTATGACCTGTTCCAGCCACCCGCCTTTTTTGCCGCCCTGCGGGACTACGACCGGCGGAAGGGGACCACACTGGCCCGGCGCTTCACCGACCAGCTGACCCTGCTCCTCCTGCTCTTCGCCGCGGTGGACGGAGTGGTCAGCGAGGCGGAGGCGGGCTTTGTCAACGCCTGCTCCGATACGCTGATGGCCCTGTGCGAGCGGGACGGCCTCAGTGGAGACCGCCCAGCTCTGAAGGCTGACGAATTCGTGACCCATGTCCCCGCCCCCGCCCAGCCTCCTACGGAGGTGGTCCCGGCGGCGGAACAGGAGGAAACTCCTCTCCCCGAGTCAGAGCCCACTCTGGAGGAGCTGCTGGCCGAACTGGACGGGCTGTGCGGCCTGGAGCAGGTGAAGCAGGATGTGAAGAGCCTGATCAATCTGGTGAAGGTGCGCCGCCTCCGGGAGGAGGCGGGCCTGCCCGTCCCCCCTATGTCCCTGCACCTGGTATTCCTGGGCAACCCGGGGACAGGCAAGACCACAGTGGCCCGCCTGCTGGCCAGGCTCTACCACGCCATCGGCGTGCTGCCCAAGGGCCAGCTGGTGGAGGTGGACCGCTCCGGCCTGGTGGCCGGCTTTGTGGGGCAGACCGCCCTGAAGACCCAGGAGGTCATCCAGAAGGCCATCGGCGGCGTGCTGTTCATCGACGAGGCCTACGCCCTTGTAAATCAGGACAACGGGAACGACTTCGGCCGGGAGGTCATCGAGGTCCTGCTGAAAAACATGGAGGACCACCGGAAGGACCTGGTGGTCATCGTGGCGGGCTACTCCCAGCTGATGGAGAAGTTCATCCACTCCAACCCCGGACTGGAGTCCCGCTTCAACAAATATTTCTACTTTGAGGACTATGACGGGGCGCAGCTGTTCACCATTCTCCAGTCCATGTGCGTCAAAAACGGCTATGTTCTCACGCCGGAGGGGGAGGCACTGGCCCGGAGGGAGCTGATGGCCCTCTACGAGGACCGGGACGAGAATTTCGGCAACGCCCGGGATGTGCGTAACCTGTTCGAGCAGGCGGTGGCCCGGCAATCCGACCGGGTGGCCCGGCTGGAGGCTCCCACCCGGGAGCAGCTGATGGCGCTGCGTCCGGAGGATCTGGCGGAACCGGGAGATGCTTCATCCCCACAAGGAGCGATGGAGGTTTGAGGTAAACTTGTTATGAAGATCGCATTTTATACATTGGGCTGCAAGGTGAATCAGTATGAGACCCAGGCCCTGGAGCAGCTGGCTGTCCGGCGCGGCCACACCCTGGTCCCCTTTGAGGGGGAGGCGGACGCCTATGTTATCAACACCTGCACCGTCACGGCGGTGAGCGATAAAAAGTCCCGTCATGTCATCCGGCGGGCCCGCAAGACGGCTCCTGACGGAATCATCGCCGTATGCGGCTGTTACCCCCAGACCCATCCGGAGGATGTGGGCCGCCTTGGGGTGGACCTGATCGCCGGGACGGGGGACCGGACTGGCTTCGTGGAGCTGCTGGAGCGGACCTGGCAGGAGCGCCAGCCCATCACAGCCCTGGATAACGCCTTCCACCGCAGGAGTTTTGAAGCGCTCCCTGCCGGCGGTCTGGAGGGCCGCACCCGCGCCATGCTGAAGATCGAGGACGGATGCGTCAACTTCTGCTCCTACTGCATCATCCCATACGCCCGGGGCCGGGTGCGCTCCCTGCCTCTGGAGCAGTGCGCCCACGAGGCCCAGGCCCTGGCGGAGGCCGGTTATCAGGAGATCGTCCTCACCGGGATTGAGATCTCCTCCTGGGGGCAGGAACTGGGGGATGGTCTGGCCCTTATCGACGTGGTGGAGGCCATCTGCCGGGCGGTCCCTGCCCACATCCGGGTGCGGCTGGGCAGCCTGGAGCCCCGGACCATCACCCCGGAGTTCTGCCGCCGTGCGGCCGCCCTGCCCAACCTGTGCCCCCACTTCCACCTGTCTATGCAGTCCGGGTGCGACTCGGTTTTGGCCCGCATGAACCGAAAGTACGATTCCGAACGGTATTATGAGAGTGTAAGATTACTCAATGAAGCATACGAGACCCCCGGGATCACCACAGATCTAATCGTGGGCTTCCCTGGTGAGACTGAGGAGGAGTTCCAGCAGACCCTGGCGTTCATCCGCCGCTGTGCCTTCTCCGCCATGCACATCTTCCCCTATTCCAGGCGGCCGGGGACCCCGGCGGACGGGATGCCCGGTCAGATCCTCAACAGCGTCAAGGAGGAGCGGGCCCACAGGGCCCAGCAGGCCGCCCTGGAGATGGAGGCGGCCTATCTGGACCGCTGGGTGGGACGGACGGTCCCGGTGCTCTTTGAGGAGGAGCGGGACGGCCTGTGGCGGGGGCACACCACCCGGTACAGTGAGGTGGCGGCCCCCTCTGGTGAGAACCTGCACAACCAGCTCCGTCAGGTGTACATCATCGGACGGGCCGGGAATATCCTCCAAGGGGAGTTGTGTGAAGGACAGGAGAAGTGAGGACAAGCCCAGTGAAGGGAGGTGAGAAAACCTTGACCAAGCAGGAATTTGACGCATTATTTGAGCGGTGTAAGGCCCGCTGCCTGCCCTCCGATCAGGGGCAGATCCAGGAGAAGCTGGCCCGCTTCACCAACGAAAACGGGCAGGTATCGGCCCAGGCCCTGGCGGTGTTCACCTATGTGGAGACCATCCAGTATACCAACGAGCTGCTCTACTCCGTTCTTTCGGAGGCCCTGAACATCCAGGAGTGAGCGCTTTCCAGTCACGCCCCCGGCCCGGCTTTGACGGCCGGGGGCGGACCGGGAGAAATTGCGGCAGATCAGGAGAATTACGGAAATCCCTTGACTTCTCAGCAAAAATCCGCTAAAATAGCAGAGCATCCTACAAACAGAGATGCGCTGGTGTGGCTCAATGGCAGAGCACATCACTCGTAATGATGGGGTTGTGGGTTCGATTCCCACCACCAGCTCCAGCTCGCCGCAAGCGGTCGCTTGCGGCGAGTTTTTTCTTCTATCTGATACTTTACTTGTTCTACCGCCCCATCTCCAGAGCCTGTCCGTCCTTCCGGCTTGGCTTTGCTTTGGGGCAAAATTGAAGCCCGGAACAGCTTGGGGAGTTGATTTTTTGTCTCTCGATCTGCAAACGGTTTTTCTTAATCTGCTGGAGCTGTTCCTCCTCATCGGGGCGGGCTATGGCGTTGTCCGCTGGGGCGCACTGCCCGCCTCCGCTTCCAGCGCATTCAGTGGGCTGCTGATGAATGTCACCCTCCCGGCAACCATTCTCACCTCCCTGGTCCGGCCCTACGACCCCGCCTTCATTCGGGACGGCATCCTCACCGCCGTGCTGGGCGCGGTCCTGATCCTGGGCTACGGCCTGTTCTGTATCCCCGCCCTGCGTCTCTTTCGTGTCCCGGAGGGGCGCAGAGGCGCCTGGATCCTCTGCTGTACTTTCTGCAACAACGGATTCATGGGCTTCCCCATCACGCTCGCCCTGTTTGGGGAAGAAGGGTTGGCTCTGGCCGTTTTTTTGGCCATTCCCTTCAATCTGCTGATCTATACTGCCGGACCCAAGCTGGTCTGCCTGGACCGGAGCTCCTCCGGAGACATGCAATCCCTCCCCTGGGGCGCTATTCTGTTCACCGCCACCAACCTGGCCACCCTGCTGGGCATCCTGCTCTATGCCCTCCAGATCCCTCTGCCGGCGGTGCTGGCTGCTCCCCTGAATTATCTCTCGGACATCACCACTCCGCTGTCCATGGTGGTCATCGGCATGAACCTGGTTGGCCAGAGGCTGTCCGGCATCCTCCGGGACCGGGATGTCCTCTCCGCCTCCCTCCTGCGTCTCCTGGTCCTCCCCGTTTTGACCTGGGTCCTGCTGGTCCTTCTGCCAATCTCCAATCCCCTGGTGGCGGGGGTGATCGTCATTATTATGGCGATGCCCTGCGCCGCTGTCACTTCTATCCTTGCGGAAAGCTATGGCGGCAACACGGAGTTTCCCTCCAAGAGCGTTTTTCTCTCCAGCCTGTTCTGCCTGGTGACCATCCCACTGATCTCCCTGCTGCTGTAAAACCGACCCAAGGCAGCAAAAAAGCGGGCCCAACTGCCCGCCATACCGCCTTTTTAAAAAAGAAATGACCCTTGACTGCCCGTTTTGTAATCCGCTGCAGTCAAGGGTCATTTCTGGTGCTCCTTGTTATCTAACATCATGTGGTTACCTCTCTTTCTACTGATTCACCGCACTCACACATTCCGTACACAAGAACCTGCTTCATCTGTCCAACGTCTTTTGATGCGCTCTCTGGCTGCATCCCTCATACATGAGGTCCTGTTCTGTTGCGTGATTCTGCCTGATTCCTGTGGCCTTCTGTGGTTTCGGTGTGCTCCAGCTTTCTTCCTCTCTGACCGGCATCTCGTTTGGAACAGGTTTTACATAGTTTTCTCAAGGTCTCTTTCAAATGGAATCGCTCAGGTCTGCTTGGATCCATACGGTTCTTTTGCTTACCCAGGGTTTCAAGTGATCCAGATTTTGAGTTCCTGCTTCCGTTTCCTTTTCTGACTTCTACGTTGGATGCGATCCTTTCTGATTTACTCTGCCAGTCTGAGAGTCCTCTGGAGATCCAGGTTGTTTACCACATTGGTATCACCCTTTCTGGCTACAATATAGCATCAGTCTCCGATTTTGTCAATAGTTTTTTGGAGGAAATTATAATTTCTTTTCATCTTTTCCGAAAACTCTTTGCGGAATGCACAGTTTCTCCCTGCCCATCGACGCGAAAGGGCCCGGCGCCGCCGAAAGGCGGCGCCGGGCCCTTTTCTATCAGAGCAGCTCAGCGGTTCTTGAAGGCGGCGACCTTCTCCTTGTTGACAAAGGCGGTCATGGCGTCCTTCTGGTCCTCCGTGGCGAAGCAGAGCCCAAAGGCCTCCGCCTCATAGGCGGCGCCAGTGTACATATCCGTCTGGAGCCCCCGGCGGATGGCGGCCTTGGACTGGCGGACGGCCACCTGGGCGTTGGCGGCGATGGCCTGGGCCAGCTCCATGGCCTTATCCATCAGCTCCTCAGGGGGATAGACGTGGCTGACCAGCCCCAGCTCCTGGGCCCGGGCGGCGTTGATGGTCTTGGCGGTGAGGATCAGCTCCATCGCATTGGAGACGCCCACGATGCGGGCCAGGCGCTGGGTGCCGCCGAAGCCGGGGGTGATGCCCAGGCCCACCTCAGGCTGTCCGAACTTGGCCTTTTCGCTGGCCAGACGAATGTCACAGGCCATGGACAGCTCACAGCCGCCGCCCAGGGCAAAGCCGTTGACTGCGGCGATGACGGGCTTGGGGAAGTTCTCCAGCTTCAAAAAGACCTGGTTGCCATAGCTGCCGAATTTCTTGGCCTGAACGGGAGTAAGGTCCTTCATCTGGCCGATGTCGGCCCCAGCCACAAAGGAACGGCCCGCGCCGGTGAGGATGACCACCAGCACCTCGTCGTTGGCCTCCACCGCATCCAGGGCGGCGTTCAGATCCCGCAGGACCTGCTCGTTCAGGGCGTTGAGCGCCTCGGGGCGGTTCATGGTCAGTACTCCGATGGGTCCGCGCTGTTCAAAGGCTACAAAAGACATAGTGAAAACTCCTCCTTGTATTTGGTCCATGGCGGGGCGGTCCGCCCCTTGCTGTCCCTCATTATACAACAGAACATCCGTGCCGGCAAGGGAAACAGGTCCCAAAGTCATAGGCAGCCGTCTGGAGGAATAGGGTAAAGGGAGGGGGGATGGCTGTGGCACAAAACGGGGAGATGTCGGCGGCGGGGAGCGTCCTGTTCCTGACAGTGCTGGGGACTGTGTCCCAGGTGCTGGGCTTTGGGTACCGGGTGGCCCTGTCCCGCATGGTGGGCGCAGAGGTCATGGGGCTGTATCAGTTGCTGATGCCGGTGTACTCGGTGCTCCTGTCCCTGACGGCGGTGGGGCTGACCGCTGCGGCGTCCAACCTCACCTCCCAGCACCTGGCTCTGGGCAACGGGCGGGGCGCGGCCCAGGTCCTTGGGACCTGCCTGCGGCTCCTGGCCCTGGTCCTTCTTCCAGTGGGCGGGGCGGCGGTGCTGGGCTCTGACGCCATCTCCGTCTATCTGCTGGGGGATGCCCGGACGCAGCTGGGGCTGGTGCTGCTGGTCCCCTGTGCGGCCCTGACCGGAGTGGAAAACCTACATAAACATGTATTCTATGGGGCCGGGCTGGTGCGCCCCCCCGCCGTGACCGAGCTGCTGGAGCAGGCTGTGCGGGCAGCGGCAGTGCTGGGCCTTCTGATCTGCTTTCTTCCCCAGTATCCGGAGCGGGCGGCGGGTCTGATCGTGGCGGGCATGGTGGTCTGTGAGGTGTTCTCCGCCCTGACCCTGACCGTCCTGTACCACAGCCGCCTGGGCGATCTTCGGCGGCAGGGTCCCGGGGAGCCCGGGCAGATCCGCCGCCGACGGATTCTGTCCATCGCCCTGCCGGTGGGCGCAAACGCCCTGCTTGGCAACCTGATGGGGGCGGTAAATGCCACGCTCATCCCCCGGAAGCTGGTGGAGGGCGGCATGGACCGTGGGGAGGCAGTGTCCGAGCTGGGGGTGGTGTGCGGTATGACCCTGCCCATGCTGTCCCTGCCCACGGTGTTTCTGGGGGCCATGAGCCTGGTCCTGGTGCCCCGGCTGGCCCGCTCCGCCGCCCTGGGACAGCGGGACCGGGTACGCCGGCAGATCGACCGGGCTCTGTCTGCGGTATCGGTGCTGACTCTGCCTGCTATGGGAATGATGGCGGTGCTGGGGCCCGACCTGGGTACCTTCCTGTTTGGTCAGGAAAAGGTGGGGGAGCACCTGGTCCCCCTGGCCGCAGCCATGGCCCTGAGCTGCTATCAGTCCACCTTCGGGGCCGCTCTGAACGGCATTGGACGCCAGGGGAGCGTTGCCTGGATCTCCATTTTGTGCGACGGGGTGCAACTAGCTTTCACCGCCGGTCTGGTGGCCCGACCCGGGATTGGGATGGGGGGATACGTCCTGGGGACGCTGGTGACCTCTGCCCTCGGGCTGGCGCTGTGCGCCTGGCAGGTGGTGCGGGCGACAGGCCTGCGGCTCCGGCTGTTCCAGTGGGCCACCGCCCCGGGACTGGCCGCCCTGCTCATGGCTCTGGTGACCAATCTGCTCTACCGGGTACTGCGGGACAGCGGCCTTCCTCTCCCCCACAGCCTGGCCGCAGCCCTGCTCTTCGGCGGGGTGCTCTATCTGGCTGCACTGAATGCCCAGGGCGTCCATCTGCGGGAGCTGTTCCGCCTGCAATAAGCAAAAAAGACGGTCAAGGTACAACGTACCTTGACCGTCTTTGGTTTGAAACAGGAATAAGCTTACTTCAGCTCGACCTTGGCGCCGGCCTCTTCCAGCTTCTTCTTCAGCTCCTCGGCCTCGTCCTTGCTGACAGCCTCCTTCAGGGTCTTGGGAGCGCCCTCGACCATGCCCTTGGCCTCAGCCAGGCCCAGGCCGGTGATCTCACGGACAGCCTTGATGACCTTGATCTTGGCAGCGGCGTCGAAGCCGGCCAGGACCACGTCAAACTCAGTCTTCTCCTCCACGGGAGCGGCAGCAGCGCCGGCGGCGGGAGCAGCCATAGCGGCGGCGGAAACGCCGAACTCCTCCTCCAGAGCGTGAACCAGCTCGGACAGCTCCAGAACGGTCAGGGCCTTAACTTCCTCAATGAGAGCGTTGATCTTCTCGCTAGCCATGGTAAAATACCTCCTAAAATGATGAAATCAAAAATCAGAATGTGCCGGTGTACTTACTCGGCGGGGGCAGCCTCGGGCTCGGCAACGGCTTCCACGAAGCCGCCCTTCTCCTCGGCAATGGCCTTCAGAACGATGGCCAGGCTGGTGATGGGGGCCAGCATGGTGCCCAGGACCTGGGCCTGCAGGACCTCCTTGGCGGGCAGCTCGGCAATGGCCAAAACCTCGTCAAGAGGCAGGATCTTGCCGTCCATGAAGCCGGCCTTAATGGCAAACTTCGCGCCGTTGAACTGCTTGGCAAACTTGTTGATGACGCGCATGGGAGCGATGGGGTCGCTGTGGCTGATGGCCAGAGAAGTGGTGCCATTCAGGCTGTCAGACAGCTCGCCCAGGCCGGCGCCCTCAGCGGCAAAACGGGTGAGGGTGTTCTTCACAACAGCGTACTCCACGTCGTTCTTGCGGAGCTCGTTACGAAGAGCGGTATCCTCAGCCACGGTGATGCCCTTATAGTCTACCAGGACACCGGAGGCGGCGTTCTGCAGCTTCTCAGTCAGCTCGGCCACAATGGCCTTCTTTGCTTCCAGGACATTTGCGTTAGGCATTTGGGATTCACCTCCAGAGAATAATCGACAATGCAAAAAACACTGTTTTGCGTACAAAGACACAAAACAGTGCAGACAGATCACATCATACTCCACTGCATCCTCGGCAGGACTTCCGCATCATGCAGCCTGCTGTCTTTGAACGCACAAGTTATTATACCATCCTATTTCAAAAAGTCAAGCTCTTTTTTCACATTTTCGTATGTTTCCTTTGTGGGGAGGGGGTCACCTTCCGCCGGAGCAGCCCGGACAGCCGGAGCAGGGGGCTCCCCCTGCCTGCTTCCGCCGCAGGCGGCCCGCCCACAGGTCGGCGGCGATGAGCACGGCGCACCAGAATACCAGCAGAATCAGAATCAGCAGGGCGCAGTTCCGGAAAAAGGCCTCCGGCAGGAAGAGGATGATGGGGTCGGTCCGCCAGTCAAAGAGCCAGTTGGTCTTTCCAGGGAAAAACAAAGTATGGAACACCACAAAGGCCCGCTGGAAGTCCAGGGCCGCCAGACCGCCCACCGTGAGAAAGACCGCCGCCAGTCCGGCCGCGGCCCAGAAGCCGGGACCGTGCCCCAGAGGGGCGGCAGGGATCAGCTTTTTCCTCCGGCCCACGGCAAACAGGACCGCCAGGACCAGCGCGGAGAGGACCAGCACCCCCAGGTCCAGCAGGAAGAGGGCGCGCACATCGGCGAAGTGGGCGGCCCCCTCCGGCGAGGCCGGAAGGACCCCGGCGGCAAAGTCGGGGCGCAGTCCCAGGCAGTAATCCATCATCTCCCCATAAGCCCGGCGGATCTCCTCCGCCGGCAGGCCGTACCGGGTCAGCTCCAGTGGGGCAATGTGGGCGTAATAGAAGGGGCGGCACAGGATGGGGGCCGCCACAGAGGCGGACAGCACCAGCAGGGCCGTAGCCAGAGCGGACAAGATGCAGAGGAGTTTACTGGACTTCATGGGATCACCTCAAAAAACAAATCAGCTGACTGGTATCATACCACAGACCGGAGCGGCACACAAGGGCCGGCAGATGACAAAGGAGCGGACCCTAAAACGGGTCCGCTCCTGAAAAGATACCAGGACTGGGATCAGTGCTGGAGGGTATGGGCGGCGGCGCGCTTGCGGCCGTACCAGATGATGACGCCCACATAGAGCACAGCAGCCGCAACGCCGATGATATAGGCATAGGTCCAGGGGATGTTGAAGCCGATCTTGGCGTTGGCGATGTAGGTGGAGCAGATGAAGCAGTAGAAGCCGCCGGGGATCATGGGCATCCACGCATACTTGCCCTTGCCGTTCTCGAACATCCAGACCGTGATGGCCAGGAAGGCAAACAGGGACAGGGTCTGGTTGGACCAGGCAAAGTAGCGCCACAGGATCTGGAAGCCCTCGTTGTTGAACTTGGCGAACACCAGGATCACGGCCACCAAGGCGAAGATGACGGCGGACAGGCTCAGGCGCTTGCCCTTGGTGCTCTGGTCGATGTGCAGGGTCTCCGCCACCGTCAGGCGCAGGCCGCGCAAGGCGGTATCGCCGGAGGTGATGGGCAGGACCACAATGCCCACCAGGGCGATGACGCCGCCCACGGGACCCAGGATGTCCTTACAAACCTTGATAACAGTGCTGGTGGCGCCGGCATTGGCGGCCTGGAGACCAGCATTGAAGATGCCCATGGCGGCGCCGGCCCAAACCATGGCGATGAAGCCTTCCAGAACCATCATGTTGTAGAAGGTCATGCGGCCTTCCTTCTCGCTCTTAACCGTGCGGGAGATGATGGCGGTCTGGGTAGAATGGAAGCCGGACAGGATGCCACAGGCCACGGTCACAAAGAACACAGGCAGGAAGTGGCCATTGGCAAAGTACTCGCCATAGCTGAACGCGGCAGTGGAGCCGTCAGCCGCAGTCTGGAACGCGGCGAAGGCGGGGGCCTGCCAGTTGTCCCACAGGTTCAGCAGGGGATAGCCCTTGACGAACATGCCGGCGAACACGCCCACGGCGGAGAACAGCAGGATCGCGCCGAAGATGGGGTAGATCTTGCCGATGATGGCGTCGATGGGGAACACGGTGGCGATCAGATAGTAGACAAAGATCGCACCATAGATGACCCAGGTGGAGACAGAGGTGGCAGCGCCGTCAAAGCCGAAGATTCCGGTGGCGGCGATGTCGCCGGGGGTGTAGATGAACACAGCACCCACCAGCAGCAGCAGCAGGCACACAAACACGTTGTAGATCCGGTAAATACCCTTGTTGGAATACTTGTGGATCATGGAGGACATCTGGGAACCGCCGTCACGCAGGCAGATCATACCAGAGAAGTAGTCGTGCATGGCGCCGCCGATGATATTACCGATGGGGATGGTAATAAAGGCGATGGGGCCAAAGAGGATGCCCTGGATGGGGCCAAAGATGGGGCCGGTACCTGCAATGTTCAGCAAATTGATCAGCATATTCTTCCACTTGGGCATGGGCACATAGTCCACGCCGTCCTGCTTGGAATAGGCCGGAGTCTGCCGGTCATCGGGACCAAACACCTTTTCGCAGATCGCGCCGTAGACAGCGGCACCCACGAACAGGATGACAAGACCGATGATGAATGTAATCATACACACACACTCCTTAACATTCGTTCTCTCTTCTCTCAATACCGTCCGGAGCCGGCGCGCGTGACCCGCCGACGATCCCAGAACGTGAATAGTATAGCACAGAATCTGTAAAAGTAAAGAGGCTAGGCCGGTTAAATGCGACAAAAATGGACACTGCTGCGCAAAAAAGTTCAGCGTAATGCAGTGCTAAATCAAACGAAATCCCAGAGCGGCTCCGGGCCGCGCCAGCTTCCTGGGCACAGGTTCCAGAACCGGAGCGGCGGGCACAGAAAAAGGCGGAAACAGCTGTCAGCGTCCCAATCCACGCAAGGGTAGACATTAACGCGCGGGCATGATAAAATAGAGTACTTACAGGGGAATTTTGTTCCCATGGAACCACAAACGCTCTGGAGGAACCGTCCATTGAAAACCAATATATTAGACATCCAGTTTGACAACCTCACCCGGGAGGAGGCCAGGCAGGCCGGGGCCGAACTGCTCCGCTCCTCCGACTTTCACTACGCCGTCACCCCAAACCCGGAGTTCATCCTCACCGCAGACAAGGACCTGGAGTTTCAGAAGATCCTGAATCAGGCCGATCTGGTCCTCCCAGACGGCATCGGGGTGGTCTATTCCGCCAAGATCCTGGGCACCCCGCTGAAGGAGCGGGTGGCCGGCTTTGACTTCGCCTGCGATATGCTGGACGTGCTGGACGAGATGGGCGGCCGGCTGTACCTGCTGGGCTCCAAGCCCGGCGTGGCCGAGGAGGCAGGCCGCCGTATCCTGGAGCAGCACCCCAACATCGTTCTGTGCGGCGTCCATGACGGCTATTTTCAGGACTCCGATCCCGTAGCCCACGAAGTGGCCCAGGCCCAGCCCGACCTGCTGTTCGTCTGTCTGGGCGCGCCCAAGCAGGAGAAGTGGATCACCCGCTTCGGCCTGCTCACCGGGGCCAAGCTGGCCATCGGCCTGGGGGGCGCTCTGGATGTGTTCGCCGGCAATGTGGAGCGGGCCCCGGAGCAGTGGCAGAAGCTGGGAATGGAGTGGGCCTACCGCCTGGTGAAGGAGCCCAAGCGCATCGGCCGCATGGCCAAGCTGCCCCTGGTCCTGGTCAAGGCCGCCGGCCGCCGGGCCAGCGGCCGGGGAAAGCAGAGGGTCCTGTGATGGCGGGCCGGCTGATCGTATTCGAGGGGACGGACGGCTCCGGCAAATCCACCCAGTTCCGGGCCCTGTGCGATCGGGCCGCCCGGTCCGGCCACAGCTTTCAGAAGCTGGTCTTCCCCCAGTACAGCGAGCCCTCCTCCGCCCTGATCCGGATGTATCTGGGCGGTGAATTCGGCTCCCATCCCGGCGACGTGAATCCCTACGCCGCCTCCTCTTTCTACGCGGTGGACCGGTACGCCTCCTTTAAAAAGGTATGGGGAACATTTTATCAGTCGGGCGGTCTAGTCCTCACCGACCGCTACACCACCTCTAACGCCGTCCACCAGGCGGTCAAGTGCGCCCCCAAGGAGCGGGAGGCCTTTCTCCGCTGGCTGGACGATTTTGAGCATCACAAAATGGGGCTTCCACGTCCCGATCTGGTCCTTTACCTGGATATGCCCACTGACCGCGCCGTCTCCCTGCTCCGGCAGCGGGAGAGCGACACCCACACCCAGGCGGACATCCACGAGCTGGATACCGGCTATCTGTCCGCCTGCCGCTCCTGCGCCCTCCAGGCCGCCCAGCTGCTAGGCTGGAAGGTGGTCCGCTGTGTGGACGAGGCGGGCCGGCTGCGCTCCATCCAATCCATCCACGAGGAGATCTGGTCCCTGGCAGAGCCCCTTTTGTGACCCTCTCCCCGGCCCGGTGCCGCTTCTGCCCGGGTCCCACCCATTTACTGATTTTAAGGAGGTCTCGTTATGGTTTATGTCCTGCTCGCCCCCGGCTTCGAGGAGTCGGAAGCCGTCGTCCCCACCGACCTGCTCCGGCAGGCCGGTCTGGAGACCGCCCTGGTCTCCCTCTCCGGTCCCACCGTCTCCGGTTCCCACGGGATCACCCTGTGTGCCGATCTGGAGCTGTCCCAGGTGGACCTGTCCAACGCTGAGATGCTGGTCCTCCCCGGCGGCCTGGGGGGCGTAGAGGCCCTGTGGGCCGACGACCGGGTCTCCGCCCTGATCCAGGAAGCCGCCGGGAAGGGCGTCTGGCTGGCCGCTCTGTGCGCCGCCCCCATCCTTCTGGGGCGCTGGGGGCTTTTGGACGGCCGGAAGGCCACCTCTTACCCCACCCGCCACGGTCAGCTGGGCAAGGCCGAGGTCCTTCCGGAGGCCCGTGCCGTATCCGACGGGAAGTTCGTCACCGGCCATGCCTGCGGCTCCGCCTTCGACTTCGGCCTGAAGCTGGTGGAGGTCCTCCGGGGCGAGGAGGCCGCCCGTGCTGTCAACGATGTCATCTACTACCGCCGCTGAGGATAAGGCCGCCCTGCGCCGCCAGGTGCGGCTGACTCTGGACGGCCTGTCCCCGGACGCGCTCCGCCGCAGCGACGATGCCCTGTTCGCCGCCTTTTCTGCCCTGCCCCAGGTGGAAGCGGCCTCCACCATATTTGCCTTCTGGGGCATCCCGGGCCGCGAGCCTGAGACCGGCCGTCTGGTCCAGGCCCTCACCGCCCGGGGCAAGCGGGTGGGTCTGCCCCGGATGCTGCCCGGCCGCCAAATGGAAGTGCGGCTGTACGACCCGGACCGCCCCCTGGTCCCAGCGGCCTTCGGAATCCTGGAGCCGCCGGCGGACGCCCCCCTTCTCCCTCGAGCGGACATCGGCCTTGCACTGGTCCCCGCCGTGTGCTATGACCGCCGCGGCTTCCGCCTGGGCTTTGGCGGCGGATACTACGACCGTTGGCTGTCCGGTTTTTCCGGCGTTACTGTGGGGCTGTGCCGGGACTGTGTGCTCCAAGAGCACGTCCCGATTGAGGACCACGACCGCCGGGTGGAGTTTCTTCTCACCGAGAGCCGCCGCTTCTCCCTCTGAAACGCAGAGGGAGCGGGGTTTTCCCCGCTCCCTCCGCCGGTCCGCTCAGGATCTCCTCAGCATCCACAGCCGTTGTCACAGCCGCAGCCGCCGCAGTTGTTCCCGCAGCCGCAGTTGTTCCCACAGCCGCTTCCGCTGCCGCCCCAGCTGTTTCCGCAGCAGCAGCACAGGATGATGATCAGCAGGATGATCCACAGGCAGCTATTGCCGCCCCAGCCATTGTTTCCGCAACACATTTTTGTTTCACCTCACTTACAGCGCCGGGAGCCTCTCCCGCGCGTTCTGGTATAGTCTATGGCGAACCCCTGTCCCCGGTTCCCCCGGGACGGAAAATTTTTCTCTGTTAGGAGCTGACTCTATGGCACAGGAACACCGCAGATCTCCCCACGAGCCGGAGCGGAGGGGGCGCTCCGCCCCCCGGACCCGCTCCACTCAGTCCCGTCCTGCTCCGGCCCGCCGCCGGAACGGCGGGGCCAGCTTCGCCCTGCTCTATGTGATCTTTGTTATCGGGATCTCCGCCCTGCTGGCCTGCATCGGCTGGGTGGCGGCCAACGATGTACTGGCCCTGAACAAGCCGGAAAAGACGGCCACGATTACCATCCGGGAGGAGGACAGCTTCGGCGACGTGGTCTCCATGCTGGAGGAAAACGGCCTGATCGAGTACCAGAGCCTCTTCAAGCTCTTTGCCGCCTTCACCGGCGGCCGGGACAAGATCGTAGCCGGGACCTTCACCCTGAACACCGACATGGACTACCGGGCCCTGATCTCCGGCATGAGCGCCAACTCGGCCACCAAGGCCACCGTCAAGGTCACCATCCCGGAGGGCTACTCCATCGATCAGATCTTCGCTCTGCTGGAGGAAAAGGGCGTGGTGTCGGACACAGCCAAGCTGGAGGAGGAGGCAGCCAACCACGACTACGCCTTCTCCTTCCTCCAGGACCTGCCCCTGGGCGACTACCACCGGCTGGAGGGCTATCTGTACCCGGACACCTATGAATTCACCACCCCCCAGAATCCCCTGTACGTCATCAACAAGATGCTGGTCCGGTTTGACGCCAAACTCACCGAGGAACTGCGCCAGCAGATCGCCGACAGCGGGCGCACCATCCACGAGGTGCTCACCGTGGCCTCCCTCATTGAGAAGGAGACCGACGGCGCTGACCGGGCAGACATCGCCTCGGTCATCTACAACCGGCTGAACAACCCCAATTCCTCCGCCGGCACCAACGGCTACCTTCAGATCGACGCCACTCTGGCCTACCTCAACGGGAGCAAGGTGCCCACCGAGGCGGACAAGTCCATCGACTCCCCCTACAACACCTACCTCTATCCGGGGCTCCCCCCCGGTCCCATCTCCAACCCGGGGGTCGAGTCCATCCTGGCGGCCATCAACCCCAACAGCACCTCTTACTACTACTATGTGCTGGGCGACGACAACCGCCACCACTTCTTCAACACCTACCGGGAGATGCAGAACTTCATGTCCACCCAGGCCATGTACAGCCACAGCTGACCCACACACGCAGAAGGGCCCCGGAGCATCTCCGGGGCCCTATTTCAGGAGGAATACGACTTGGAACGAAAGAACATTGAGCTGCTCGCCCCCGCCGGGGACATGGAGCGGCTGCACATGGCGGTGGCCTATGGGGCTGACGCGGTCTATCTGGCGGGCAACGCCTTCGGAATGCGCTCCTTCGCCGGCAACTTCACCCCGGAGGAGCTGAAAGCCGCCGTGGCGCTGTGCCACAGCCACGGGGTGCGGGTCCACGTCACCTGCAACACCATGCCCCGCAATGACGAGGCAGCCCGGCTGCCCCAGTGGCTGGAGTATCTGAACGACGTGGGGGTGGACGCAGTCATTCTGGCCGATGTGGGGGTGCTCTCCCTGGCCAAGCGGCACGCCCCCCGAGTCCAGTGCCACATCTCCACCCAGGCCAGCATCGTCAACTACCAGTCCGCCCGGGCCTGGTATGAGCTGGGCGCCAGCCGGGTGATCCTGGCCCGGGAGCTGTCCCTGGACGAGATTCGGGAGATCCGGGCCAAATCCCCAAAGGAGCTGGAGATCGAGGCCTTCGCCCACGGCGCCATGTGCGTCAGCTACTCCGGGCGGTGCCTGCTGTCCAACTACATGACCGGCCGGGACTCCAACCGCGGGGCCTGCGCCCAGCCCTGCCGTTATCAGTATGCCCTGATGGAGGAGAAGCGGCCCGGGGAGTACTTCCCGGTCTATGAGGAGAACGGCGAGACCTATATCCTGAACTCACGGGATATGTGCATGATCGACCATGTAGGCGAGCTGATGGAGGCCGGACTGGACTCCATCAAGCTGGAGGGCCGGGCCAAGTCGGCCTACTATGCCGCCATCGTCACCGGGGCCTACCGCCACGCAATCGACGCGGCGGCGGCGGGACTTCCCCTGGACCCGGTGTGGCGGGACGAGGTGGAGCACATCAGCCACCGGCACTACTCCACCGGCTTTTACTACGGCCAGCCCGGCCAGTTCACCCAGGACGCCCGGTACATCCGGGACTGGCAGATCGTGGCCAAGGTCCTCTCCTGTGACAGCGAGGGGAACGCCCTGCTCACCCTGAACAACAAGTTCGCCAGGGGCGACCTGCTGGAGCTGGTAGGCCCCGATGTGCGCCCCGTCTTCTTCTCCGTGGAGGACCTGCGGGACGAGGAGGGCCAGCCTCTTGACGAGGTCCGCAGGCCCCAGATGCGCTTCCGCCTGAAGCTGCCCCGGTCTGTGCCTCCCCTCTCCCTCCTGCGGCGTCAGGCGGACCTGACCCCCTGAGCTGCTCCACCGTCCGGGGCCTCCCGCAGCCCTCTCCCGCCCGGACGGCGGCCCAAATCGGCCGCCGCCCGGGCGGTTTCATGTTTCTCTCCACATTTCGCCCATGATCTGTGGAAAAATTTCGGGAAGATTATGAAAAAATCCTCTTTTCATCCCCACCACTTCTGAATTATGATAATGACCTGTTCCATTCGTTTTGCGGCACAGCCTGAGCACTTCCGCTTAACACCACCAAGGAGGAATGACCCATGGCCCGAGATCTCACCACAGGCAGCCCTATGCGGCTCATTTGGAGTTTCGCCCTGCCCACCCTGTTCGGAATGCTGTTCCAACAGTTTTATAACATGATGGACACCATGATCGTGGGGCAGCTGCTGGGCGCCTCCGCCCTGGCCTCTGTCGGCTCCACCAGCTCCATCAACTTCTTTGTCATCGGCTTCTGCATGGGGGTGTGCAACGGCTTCGCCATTCCTGTGGCCCAGCGCATGGGAGCCGGAGATTACAGCCAGATGCGCCGCTGTGTGGCCAACGCCGGGTGGCTGTCCGCCCTGTTCGCCGTGGTGCTGACAGTGTTCACCGGCCTGTTCTGCCGCACCATCCTCACCGTGATGCGGACCCCGGAGGACATCTTTGATGGGGCCTACTGGTATATCCTCATCATCTTCCTGGGCATCCCCACCACCTTCCTCTATAATCTGCTGGCTGCGGTGATCCGGGCCCTGGGGGACAGCAAAACACCCGTGTATTTCCTTGCCATCTCCTCGGTGCTGAACATCGCCCTGGACCTGCTCCTGATCCTGTACTGCCATGCCGGCGTGGCCGGGGCCGCTCTGGCCACCGTCATCTCCCAGGGTGTGTCCGGTCTGGCCTGCCTGGTCTTTATGGTCAAGCGTTTCCCCATCCTCCACATGACAGCGGAGGAGCGGCGGCTGGATGGCCGCACCTGCCGCACCCTCTGTCTCATGGGCATTCCCATGGGGCTTCAGTACTCCATCACCGCCATCGGCTCCATCGTCCTCCAGTCCGCCGTCAACGGCCTGGGCAGCCGCTATGTGGCCTCGGTGGCGGCGGGGACCAAGCTGTTCCAGGTCATCTGCTGTCCCTTTGACGCGATGGGGGCCACCATGGCCACCTACTGCGGGCAGAACGTGGGGGCAATCAAACTGGACCGGCTGGGACAGGGGCTCCGGGCCTGCTCCCTGCTGGGCTTGGGCTATGCCCTGCTCTCCTTCGCCTCCATCTTTTTCTTTGCCCCTCAGATGGCCCTCCTCTTCCTCAATCCCGGCGAGGAGGCCCTGATCGGCTATACCGCCCAGTATATCACCACCCTGGGCGCCTTCTTCTTTCCCCTGGCCCTGGTGAATATCCTCCGCTTCTCCATCCAGGGGATGGGCTTCAGCAACCTGGCCATCCTGGCCGGCGTGATGGAGATGTTCGCCCGGATGGGTGTGGCCACCCTTCTGGTGCCCGCCATCGGCTATACCGGAGCCTGCTTCGCCTCCCCCGCCGCCTGGATCTGTGCCGACCTGTTCCTCATCCCCGCCAGCTGCTGGAGTATCGCCCACCTCCGCAGAGTCTATGGGCAGCCCGGAGAACGCTCCGGCAGTCCCGCCCCGTGACCGGTTCCCGCCGGCTCCACGCTGCGCGCCTCACTCCAGAGTCACATGCACATTACGCCGCCCCCTGATGCAGCTTCAGCTTGCTGCGTCAGGGGGCGTTTTTCGGCACGGCTCCAAAAATTTACGAAAGGGGATTGCATCCTGGTCCACTCTCGGTTATGATATAAATACTAATTTTTGATTTTATATTTTATTGGTCCCGGAAGGAGTGGAAGCGGCATGGCGCGTAAAACCTATTCAGAGCATGAGCGGGAACAGGTGCGGGAAGCCCTTCTGACCACCGCGCTCCAATGTATCGTGGACCGGGGTCTGATCCACAGCAGTATTGAGGTCCTGTGCAGAAAGGTCGGCATCTCCAAGAGCTTCTTCTACACCTTCTTTGCCTCGAAAGAAGAATTGGTGTTGGAGGCGCTTCGCTACCAGCAGCCCAAGCTGCTGCAATACGCCCGGCAGCTGATGGAGGATCCCGCACTCAGCTGGCAGGAAGGCGTCCGGACCTTTTTGGAGGCCTGCGCCTATGGTGAGAAAAAGGGCATCGCCGTACTGTCCATTGAGGAGGAACAGGAGATCTACCACTGTCTCTCTCAGGAAAGCTTTCAGACCTTCCGGGAGGACCAGACCAAATTATTCCGTGAGCTGCTTATGGTCTTTGGACTTCCCGCGGGCAGCATAGAGCCCCGTCTGTTTGGCAATCTGGCATTGTCCATGATGATGGTCTACAAGGCCATTCCAGACGCCATGCCCTTCCTGTTTCCAGAGGTGGCGAACGACATGGTGGAGTTTCAAATCACCGCCCTGCTGGGTGAGATGCTGCGGGTCAAGGAACAGACGGACAGGAGGAACGAGGATGTACCGTGCTAAGCCGCCCTCTCCCGTGTGGGCGCCTGGAAAATTGAATCCTGCCAATCCTGGAAAAGGCCGGTCCCCCATCGCCGGCTTCTGGTTTCATGCGGTCTTTTTGCGCCCTGCGTCATCCTGCCCAAGCGGCAGTGCGGCGCAGGGCATTTTTTATTGTTCGGAAAGAGGTGGCCTGATATGAGTTTACCAAAACGAAATAGTGCGGACGGGCGCTGTTACTGGATGAAGCCCGAGGTGCAGGAGGAACTACAACCGCTTTTTGACCAGTGCATCCAGGATGCCATTGACGGGAGAATCACGCGGCTTGATTCCCTCTGGCCGCCGGTAGTGGTCAGCAGCGAAGGCGCGCCCTTTGAGGTGTGGCAACTGCTTCGGACATGGACCGAAGCGCAGCGGGCTGAGACCCTTGACGCGGAAAAGGCCATCACCTTCAGCGAAAACCTGCGCCGCCAGAGCCGGTGGGGTGAAATTGACCACCATTTACTTGATATGCTGAAACGGGAGCTGCAGGAGAAGTATTTTGTCGTGACAGGCAATGAAGATGACCACTTCTGGGATCGGGAGTATTCCTTGAAACCAGGCATCCGTGCAGAGCAGGTCCCGGAGCCGCTGCTGCGTTTCGCCTGCTATGTGGCGGTGAGCTATAAAGTGTATGGCTTGGACTTTCAGTATCTGGACGCCAATTACCTCTTTGGATTGGTGGAGAAAGTCCGTCCTGATATGGTGAAAAAGCTCCGGGAAAATGGAACCGGCAGGCTACCGATCTCTCTGCAAAAGAGGAAAACAGAGCACTTCACCGCATCGGCCAACGATGCCTTTGCTGTGATCCGTATTACTGCCAGGGACAACACGGAGGAATGCTGCCATGAAGTGCTGAACTACCTGTGTGAGCTTCTGGAGCAGGAGGATTTTCCCCGCAGCTATGCGGTGGAGTTCAAAGGGCCGGAAAAGAGTTACCTTCCCATCACAGGACTGCCCAAAAAGGGAGTAAACCAGCTCTTTGCCTGTGCCGTGCAGTACCCCGGCCTCCACCCCCTGATGGAACGGTACGCCCGGCTTGCCATGCGGCAATATGAGCAGTACACCAATCTCAGCGATGAACAGTGCGCCCTCCCCGGCAGCTTTGCTGTGTTCGCCCTGGGAATGCTGGGGCAAACATGGCGGCAGTTGGTATGGGATTATCTCGACCTCTGTGATGATGAGCACTCCCGTTTGCAGGAAAAATTCCTCCGGGAGTATGGGAAACAGTTCGGCTTTACCGCCGATACAGTCCCCATTTTTATCCGGGGGGTGCTGTCCATGCAGAACATGAAGTATTCCAAAGACTATGCCGCATGGATGGCAAGCACAGAAAGCCTGGACGCTCTGCTGGAGGCAAAAGCCCATCTGTCTGAGATCGTTCCAAGCGGTTTTTCCTCCGACGAGGATGACGATGATGACGAGGACGAGGAACCTACCCGGGAAACAGAAGCCAGCCCGGAGGAAGTGCTGCAATACGCATGGGAGACGGTCTGCTATGTGATCTGGGGCAAGGCCAGCGCCAAGGGTGGTCAGAAGGTGGTGGAAACGGCCTCGGAAGAACTGAGAGAACGGTATCGGGAAATTTTTGAATAGAATGTCAGGAAGATTCGGATGAGTGAAGTAAGCGATTCAAAGGAGAGAAGTAAAACGGAACAGTATACTGCACCGCTGTTTTCTGGCGCGGTGGAGAAAAAATTGATCTGAATGGACGAAAACCGGATGCGGTACGGTACCTGTCTGTGACCGGAGAGCGGGATGAGTTGGATTGGGGCTATTTTCAATATTTTGAGATTGCAGCAGATAATCTCAAGCCCTTTATTGCAATGACCTTATTCACAGAGATTCTGTGCAAGCATTTTCCAGATGTAATGTCTGCGCCTGTCAAGCGACTGAGCAGCAAGCTTTGAGACACTAAAAAAAGGGGGTACTTTCATGCCAAACTGGGCACAAATTATATCCGATGCGCTGGACATTCTGAAATTTGACGGTGCCGTACAGGACACTCTGGCCCAGCTGCGAGAAAAATGGGGCGCACAGGTCCCGGCACTGCTGGAGGAACGCTTTGATGCCGTTGGCGTCCAGTATATGAAACTATCCCACGAAAAAGGGGCGGCAGCGTTGGGACAGGAACTGTCTGCCTTCGGCTGGGCACTGTATAACCTGGACGATGAGGATGAGTATCTGTTTGTCCTGATTCCAGAGGAAGAGCGCAGCGAATGGGAACGCTACTGCAAAAAACGGGGGCAATATTGCCGCCTGATGAAACAACAGGGGCGCAATTGGGGCGACCATGCCAAGGAGCAAGACCCTGGTGCGCTGATGCCCTGCGAGGAATACATACTCCAGGATGAGTACGATTATTTCTTCAATTCCCTGGCGGGTGACTTTGCGGCGGGAGAATGGAAAAGCAGTCATTCCCAGGAATGGAACTATGGCTGTGTGGCAGATCTACGATGCCGCCCGCCGAAGGTGACTCGCTCCAAGAGCCTATACCATTTCGGATGCATCTCCTATTCGGATAAAAGCGGGCTGTATGCCGCATCAGGGGTCTCTGCAAGCGGACTGATCGGGAAGGTGTTGCTGTGCAAAAACCCCAACACCCTGAACTTTTTTGAGCCTTCCCCTATCGGATATGAGGGAGCTCCGAACTCTTTTTGCTGGACCGCCCATTCCCTCTGGGTGGGCGATCCCACCAACGCCACACGGATTCAATTGACGGACCGGGGTACTTGCCAAGATGTACAGAACTGGCCGTTACCCAAGGACGGCTGGAGCGGCACCTACCACTGCGGTATCACAGCGGACGGATTGGGCCGGGTCTACTTTTCCAACGAGTGGTACAAAGGGCACATTTACCGCTGGGAAAACGGCGATGTAACAAAACACTCCTTCCCTTTGTACGGATACGACCATCTCTCCGAAGCCGTTCCCGTTCCTGGCTCAGGCCGCATTTACATGATCCACGCCGTCAGCGGCAAGGGGCGGGTGGAGGAATGCCTGCTGGAGCTGGACATGGACACCGGGCGGTGCCGCATCGCCGCCCTGCCCGGCATGGGCGAGGGGCTGAAACTTCGCTGGTTTACCGAAGATTGGCTGCTGGTGCAGGGAAATGGTGAGATCCTCTCCGATGACTTTGCCCAGCTCATCAATAGGAACACCCGTGAGGTGCTGCGCATCCGTCCGGGAATGTTCGGCAGGGAGAAAATGCAGCACATCGGGATGCTCACCGATGGGACGGTGGTCATCGTCACCCGGCGGGACGGCGTGGGGCCGGTATTTCGTTACCCCATCGACTTTTGGAAGTTTCTGCGGACAGCAAACAAGCCCAAAAAGCTGGAACCATGGCGGGAGTATGCAGAAACTTATCCGAATCTGCCTTTCTTCCTCCCGGGGGAGGAACCAGCGCCGCCGCAGAAGTGTGCAGATAACCGGCTGGACATGGGAAAAGCACTGTTTCGTCCTCAGTTTGACCAACTTTTCCCCGAGAAGAAACAAGCCCTTATGGAGCAGCTGGCAGAGCAGTATCACTTTGGTTTTGTACGGATGGAGCGCTTTGACCGCTGGGGCCAGAGCTGCACCACTGGTATCTTCGAGAAAGATGGCCGGGAGTTTGTCTTTGTCCCCGGTGATACCGTCACCTTGGGCTGGGAACGGTTCGCCGTAGGGCTGAATCAGGATAGCCAAGAGGAATTGGAGTACCTGTTCCAGGAATGGGATCTGGAGCAGGACCCGGCAGAATTCATTGGGGAAAGCATGGCTCCCGTCCGGCAGGCGGCCATCGGCCCTATGCTGGTGGGCCGGGAACTGGAGGAAATCAACTGGGAGCCAGTCGAACTGGATGACCCACGGCTGTGCCCGGACTGGCTGGAGGATTTCCGCCAATTCGCTTTGACTGGCAGGGACAGTCTGACGCTGGCGGGCCGCGCCCGTTTCGAGCGGGATGGCGACAGCTGGCAGGTCAGCCTCTATCATGAGGTGGAGTATCCGAACTTTCAAAACCTACTGCAAAAACAGGGCTTCTCCCTGCCCACGGCAGATGAGTGGGCCTATCTGTGCGGCGGTGGTTGCCGGACCCTGTTCCCCTGGGGAGATGGCCTCGACTACTCCATGCGCCTGCACTGGTTTGAGGACATGGATGAGGACGAGAACAGGCCCTACGATATGGAGGAGCCCAACTTTTTCGGTCTGTCCATCGCCTACGACCCCTATATGCGGGAAGTGGTACAGGCTGAGAAGTTCACCACCTGCGGCGGCGACGGCGGGTGCAGTATCTGCGGCGGGCTGGGGCCGTTCCTGGGTTTTCTGCCCTGTTCACCACACTGCAAGCCGGAAGTGCAGGAGGACAAGAAACTGAATGGTGACTATGACTTTTACCGGCCCATCATCCGGGTGGAGCCGGAACTGAAAGGAGAGACCAATATGCCTACCACCGAGTGGCGGAACAAATACGAATCTATCCAGGACAAGCTGGCCTGCAAAACTGATTTGGAGGCCCATTTCACAGAAAAAGTGATTGGAAATATGGGGGTGGATGCGCTGTATATCGGCACCGTCCATTTTCCTACCGGAACGATTTTCGCCTGCGATCCGCTGGTGGAGCTGGAGGACGCTCTGCCGTTTCTTCAAACGATCCCCGCCGGAACTTACCCGTTGAAGATCTGTGTGGTGCCCAGCGAACAATACGGCGACCGCTACGCCTGTGTCAAGGTGGAGGTTTCTCCGGAGAAGCCTGTCCGCTATGAGCTGGGTATGACGGGCAAAGAGGATTTGGACGAGGAACTGGATGAGGACGATTATTTTGGCTTTGGTGTAGACGCCGGGATGGGCTGTGTTGCGGACATCCAGACCCAGTCGGCCTTTAAGGCATACTGGGCCAAGAGGCTGGAAGAGGACCCGGACATCGACCCCTACAATGACCTGTTTTGCGATCTTTTGGAGGAAAACGCCAAAGCCCACCCCAAGTATCAGTTGAGCCACGGTGACTGGCTCAACTGGACGGTGCCGGACACGGACTGCAACCTGCCCATCTTCTCCTCCGGCTGGGGGGACGGTTACTATCCCGTCTACTTCGGTTATGACGCAAAAGGCGAGGTCTGCGCCGTGTATGTGCGGTTTATCGACATTGAAGCCAGCTATGGAGAGCAGGAATAAGGAGGTAAGCAATGGGATTACCAAAACGGGCTAGAACAGCAGACTGGAAAAATGGTGTTCTAACTTTAGACGGAGAGAAGCAGTATGAGATCCCGGAGCTGACCATGGACCTCACGGAGCGGCTGGCCGGTTACACCCTGGTGGGCTTCCATGTGAAAGGCTATCCGGTAACGGATGAACTGCTCTCCCCTTTTGCCGGACATAAAAGCATGGTCAACTTCGGTGTGGAGGACGGCACTCTCACCGACGCCTGTTTCCCCATCTTTTCCGCCATGCCCAAGCTGCGCTATCTGCTGCTGGACGGCAACGCCGCCATCCACGGCAGCGGCCTGTCCGCCCTGCAAAACTGCAAGCTGGATCTTCTAACTCTTAACCACACCGGGCTGGATGACGCCGGGCTGCTCCAGGCGGCCTTCATCCCCAAACTCGCCCATATCCAGATTGACTATACTACCGTTACTTATGAGGGCCTGCTGTCCATCGCCGGCAACAGCCGCATCGAGCCGGTGTCCCATGTGCAATTCACCAGGGAGCAGATGGAACACTTCTCTCAGGTACAGAGGGAGAGAGCCAAAAAGCCCGTCCAGCTGGATGAGCAGGCGGCGGTGGAGTGCCGCGGGGTGTTGTCCGCTTTCTTTGCCGAGATGACAGAATGGGAGCAGTATATGGAGCAGGCCGGGTTTGAGGACGCCCAGGCCGTGCCCCGCCTGCTGGCAATCTGGGAGAAGTATGTGAGCGAAACGCCCCGTATGGGCTACCGGCCTCTGAGCCTCTCGTACAGCCCTCAGGGCACTTACAAGGGCGAGCGGTTCCTTGATGCGGAGCAGATCACCCGGAATAAGCTCTATATCTACACCAGAGAGAAAAATACAGGCTTTGACCGCCGCTTTCTGATGAAGCGTGTGGGCGAGGGCTGGAAGATCGACGCGGTGCAGGAGCGGTTGAACGGCTGGCAGCGCGTGGGCTTATAACAAGGCCCTCAAAAACCATGACTTTTACCGCCCGGTGTTCCGGGCGGAGGAGTAAATAAATTTTTTCAAAAACAATGAGGAGGATACCACTATGGGACTGTTCAGCAAACTGTTTAAGGGGCCGGAGCCGGATATGGAAAAGAGCGCGGCCAATGCAAAAAAGGTGCGCGCCCTGTTTGACCAGGCGGTGGAGCACGGCGAGGAGTACCGCCTGATCGTGGGCTATACCGAGGACGTTAAGCGGTTCAACTATGGCTTTGTTCATGGGAGCAAAACTCAAATCGGCAATTTAATCTTGGGCTGGAATGCAGCCACCCGAACCATCGTTGTGGTGCCCACCCTCCCGGACCTCTCTGGCTATGGAGACCCCACCTATTACCGCCGGGATGAGATCTTCAAGGCGTACCGGAACAAGTACCCCACCGACGCCTTCATCATCTATCCGAACCGGAAGGAGTATATCGGCATCAACGCCTATGAATGGCTGGAGGATGAGAGCCTGTATATCTATCTCTATCAGAAAGAGGAGCTGGAGGCGTTTACCGCCTTCTTCCAGAATGAGTTTTCGACCAAATAAGCGGAGCGCGAGGTGAGACACAGTGTGGCAGGAAATTGGAATGTGGCTCCTGATCCTGACTGTGATTTTTATCTTTGGACAAGTGTGGTTCCATCTGGTGGAAGGACTTCTCTCCAAGATCAAGTCCCTGCTGAACCGGAACAAGGAACCACCTGTTTGGCACACCTTTGAGGAAGCGGACAGCGAAACAAACGGGAGCTGTGCTGGTCAGACGCAGGAAAGGAGGCGCTGATATGGAATTATTGGAACAGTGCCAAAAATGGAATGAAAACAGCGAATTTCAGAAGATCATCAATATATTGGAGGCTGTCCCTGCCGGGAAACGCCCCCCGGAACTGGACAGTGAGCTGGCCCGGGCCTACAACAACCTGGCACAGCCGGGGGACCGGGGACTCTTTGAAAAGGCCATCGCCTTACTGGAGCCCCATGAGGAATATTTCCGGGGCGACCACTGCTGGAATTTCCGCATGGGCTATGCCTGGTATTACCTGGACCAGGAGGGCCCCGCCCTGCGGTATTTTGAGCAGGCGCTGGAGGCCCGTCCCGGCGACGAGGACACCCAGGAGTACATCGACGATTGCCGCCACCGTTTGTCCCTGCCCCGGTTTGAAAAAAACTTCCGGGAGAGGACGCGGGAGTCGTGGGCCGCCTTTTCTCAGATCGAGGCGGAGCTGCGTCAGATCATGGATACTGACAAAACGCACCAGCGCGGCGAAGAACTGATTGAAAAATGCGGGAATGCACTCAAGACGGCCCTGCGTGATACTTCCTTCGAGCTGGGCTTCAATGGCGAAAAGCATGAATTGATCCTCAGTCCAGAGGGGCTTCGCTCCCGCCTGTTCCCGTTGGTGTACTTCCAGAAGCAGGCCCCAGAATCGGTGCTTGAGCATTGGAATATCTGGGTAGGCCGCCAGCCCTGTGAGGGGTTCGAGCTGCGAGCTGGAGAGATCGAAGTTCGGGCTGAGGATGTGCAGATGTGGGCAGAGGAAACAGAGGATCATCAGGTAAGTCTGGTCCTTTACTGTGAAAAGCTGACCCCAATCTTGAAAGAGGACACAGACAAGGTCTGGTGGGCACTCTCTATGCTGGTGGATCAAACCATCGGAGAAGTTTCCGCTATTGCCTTTGTTGCTGGGCTTGATGTTTATGCTCAGCCGAAAGACGAACCGGCCAAGCTGCTTTCTGAACTGCCGGAGTTGCTGCAAAGCATGGGACTTTCTCTCTGGCGGGATGGCAGCGACTACCTGGAAAACAGCTACCTTGCCTATGAACTGAAACCGGTGGAGGACCCGGAGGCTGACTGGCGGCTGGATGTCTATACTGGAAGCTGCCGTTTGCCGGTTATGATCAACGAATACATGGCCGCTTGTACGGATACAGTGGACGAGTACCATCGGGACGGCATCGTGGCTGGATTTTTGTGTTACCCGGTAGATAGCTTTACCGGCGAGGAACGGAGCAACGCCATTCTGGATTTCCGGGATGCACTACAAGAAGCGATTTTGGACAAAGCCGGAGCAGGAGCCGTGACCTTCCTGGGTGGAGCCACCGGACTGTACTACGGGTATTTGGACTTCATCACCTGGGATCTGCCCGCCGTGCTGGATGCGGCCAAGGATTTCTTTGCTGACTCCAATGCCGCCCAAGGTCTGTTCCATGTATTCCGCCGGGATGTGGGAACGGTCCGCCTGTGGGAGCGGGAACCAGAGCCTGAGGTGGACCCGGAGACCGGCTCCCTGCTCTCGGCGGAGGACATCCGCACTTTGGAGGGCTTCTGCGGGGATGTGTCCAGCTATTTTGGGAAGATGTACCGCTGGCTGGAGGACTTTACAGAGCGGGGCGTGCAGGCGGGAAAATTCACCCGGCGTCAGGCCCAGCAGGACCTCCAGATCGCTCTGTGGTATTCCTTCGCCTGCAACAACCTGGATGAGTACCGGTTTTACTACAAGGCAGCTCAGTGGATGAAGCACTCGGAGAAAAATGCTGCGGGCTGCGCTACCTGGTACTACCGGTATTCGGTGGCCCTCATGTACTGCGGACAGCTGGAGGAGGCTCTGGACTATGCGGAAAGGGGCGTTCAGGAGGAGCCGGAGTACCCATGGATCTGGCTGCAAGCGGGCAGGCTGCGGGCTCATTTTGGTGATAAAGCAGGCGCGCTGGACGCCGTCAAACACGGATTAACACTGGAACCGGGCGATCATGAGTTCCTGACCTTGAAAAAAGAGATCAAAGCCGGAGCCACCCTGGAACAGATGGAATACCACTGGATCAACCCCGACGCCGACCGGACGCTCCAGCAAGGGCTGGACGCGGACGCCGACGATAAGCAGCGCGCCATCTCCTGCATCACCGTCGATCAGGAGGGGCTGGAGCGTTTCTGGCACATCTTTGGCGCCAAGCCGGAGCAGTACACACCCAACGCACCTTACACGCAGTTCCCATATATGGTGAACGGCCGTCCTGTGGATCTGGTGTTCCAGATGAATGAGGGCGGGATGTCCAAGCTGAGTACAGATTGGCTGGAGCAGCTGAGGGGCTGGCTTCAAAGCGGTCAGTGGCTGGAACGAGTGCACCCAAACGAAAGGGCGGCCTGCCTGGACACGGTGCTGGTGGGCTTGGACTACCACATGGGCCTGCTCTACAAGCTGACAGAGGAGGACGCATACTTCCAGATCTTCCTGAACCCGGACGGGACGGAACAGGAGGGTGCCTTCTGGTCCTCGGAGGAGAGCCGTGAGCCGGAGCTTTACACAGAAGAAGAAATGTCTGTGGTAGAGCAGCACATCAAAAACACCTTTGGTGAGTTTGAGAATGTATTTCATGAACTAGTTTCCCCGGACATCCACGTGGACATCTGCGTGGTTCCTCCCTCTGAGGAGCGGGACTATTACACGCTGGTAACGATGGGTATGGGGGCTCACCGGATGAATGTGCCGGAGGAACTGGCGGAATACAAGCTGGAGCGAGCGGAGCTGGCCATCGCTCTGCCGCCGGACTGGAAGCTGGACGAGGGATCCATGAAGGACGAGCGCTGGTACTGGCCATTCCGGCTACTGAAGGTGCTGGCCCGCCTGCCCATTTCCAGCGACACCTGGCTGGGCTTTGGCCACACAATGGGCAAGCAATCGCCGTTTGCGGAGAACACGGCACTCTGCGGCGCACTTCTGGTGGGTCCGCAGGATATTGTCTGGAACGGAGGCGAAGTCTGCACTTTGCCGGGCGGCGAGGAGGTCAACTTCTATCAGGTGATTCCTCTGTATCAAGAGGAGCTGGAGTACAAACTGGAGCACGATGCAGACACGTTGATCGAACAAATGGCAGAGGTAAGCTTTGTGGTGCATCCGGATCGGCCGAACAGCATAGTCGGGGAACCGCGCACAGATTGATCTGAAACACCCAAAATGCAGACAGGAGGACCATCCCGGATGAAACACAGCTGGAGCCGCCCTGCCGCACCTGCTACCTGTTGAGGCCAAAGGATTAACAAACCCAGAAGAAAAAGGTGATCCAAAAGTTTGAAATGGAACTCCGGCCTCATATTGCGAGGTTTTCTCCAAATATTATCCCTATTAACAAAACAGCTGTATTTCCATTCTGTATGCTCCGTGAAAAATATACAAAATCTGAACAGGGGAATCCGTTGACTTCCCATCGGGAGACGACTATCATAAACAGTGGACCGCACATGTTTTGGAATAGAGACCGCCTCCGCGCGGTTCCGGACGGCGGCCCCGCTGGAGCTGTTTGACAAGGTGGGAACGGAATGGATTATGTGATTTTTCGGGACATTGCGGTCGTCCTGATCGCCGGAAAATATATGGGACTTCTGGCCCGCAGGTGGAAAGCCCCTCAGGTGGCCGGGGAGATCCTGGCCGGCCTGCTCATCGGCCCCTGTCTGCTGGGCCTGGTGCAGCCCTCAGATTTTCTGACGCAGATGGCCGAGCTTGGCGTTGTTCTGCTGATGTTCAGCGCGGGGCTGGACTCCGACATCGACGAGATCATCAAAAGCGGCCCTATCGCCCTGCTGGTGGCTATGTGTGGGGTACTGCTGCCCCTTGCGGCAGGTACAGCTCTGTACATCACCTTCTATGGATTTGACGGCTTCGGCTCCGACTCGTTTTACCATGCACTGTTCATGGGCTGCATCCTGACCGCCACCTCGGTATCCATCACCGTCCAGGCCCTACGGGAATTGGGACATCTCAAAACACGGGTGGGGACCACCATCCTCTCTGCCGCCATTATCGATGATGTGCTGGGCATCATCGTTCTGACGGTGATCACCGGCTTTAAGGATGCATCCGCCTCTCCGGTCAAGGTACTGGCAGATACAGGGCTGTTTTTCTTCTTCTCCGGGGTGATTGGCTATCTGGTGTACCAGGTCTTTGAACGTATGAGCCTCCGCCACCCCAGGACTAAGCGGCTGACAGTGCTCGGCCTGGCCTTCTGTTTCCTCATGTCCTATCTGGCGGAGGAGTTCTTCGGGATCGCCGACATCACCGGCGCCTATGTGGCCGGTCTGGTCCTGTCCAATCTGCGGGATTCCCACGACATCGAGCGCCGGCTGGACGTCAACTCCTATACCCTGTTCGGCCCCCTGTTCTTCGCGTCGGTGGGCATCAGCACGGACATCAGCGCCTTTGATACCTCTATCCTGGCCTTCTCTCTGGCGTTCCTGGTGGTGGGGCTGCTCTCCAAGATCGTGGGGTGCGGCCTGATGGCCTGGATCTGCCGTTTCAAGAAGGAGGACGCCCTGAAGATCGGCGTGGGGATGATGAACCGGGGCGAGGTAGCTCTCATCGTCTCTCAAAAGGGGCTGGCCGTGGGCCTGATGAACGCGGCCTATTTCCCAGCGGTTATCCTGCTGATCATTGTGTCCGCCGTCGTAACCCCCATCGCCCTGAAGGTGCTGTACTCCGCCTATCCCGACGCCCCCGCTAAGGCCGCATAGAATGAAAATGCGCCGCCCCGTACCACTGGTACAGGGCGGCGCTGCCGTGATTTTATGTCCTCAACCTTCTGACGGCTCCTCTTCCGAGGATCCCAGCGCCGCACGGGCGTCCGGGCCGGGAACGGGAAGATACTCCGGCTCCGGGTCCATGGTCTCCTTCGTCCCCACACAGCGGTTGATCTTGGTGCCGAGATTGTGGAATTTTTCCTCATAGTCGGTCATCACGCCCCGGATCCCATTGGCGTGGAGATCCCGGGTGACCTCAGAGAGCGCATAGCCCGCCTTGGGGAACTGGAACAGGGAATATTCAAACAGGTCCCGGTTATCCGTCTTAAAGTGGATCTGTCCGCCGGTACAGAGCACCCCGCGGTATAGGACCAAAAAGTTCTGGTGGGTCAGCCGCCGCCGGGCGTGGCGGTTGGAGGGCCAGGGGTCGCAGAAGTTGATAAACAGGCGGTCGACCTCGTCCGGGGCGAAGTACTCCCGCAGCCTGGCCGCGTCACCATCCACAAAAAACACATTGGTCAGGCTCCGCTGAGCGCAGCGCTCCATGGCCACGATCATGGCGTCCGGCACCCGCTCCACCGCCAGATAGAGCACATTGGGATTCTGCGCCGCGGTCTCCGCTGTGAAGCGGCCTTTACCGCACCCCAACTCCAGCCAGATCTGCTCCGCATCCGGCTTCAGTTCCCGCCAGTGCCCGCGCTGCTCCTCCGGTGCCTGGATCAAGAAGCGGGCGCAGCGCTCCATCCGCGGGACCAGATTGGGCTTTTTTCTCATGCGCATAATTGTCACCTCTCAGATTTGTTCCAGAAATATTTTAACATAGACAATCCACCTCTTGCAATCTTTTTCAAAATATACTATACTGAGTGAGTCCAGTACAGAAGAAGCCTGTCCTGATATGCTGTGGGCTCTCTTCCCTGACAAACCGTGCTGGGTAATCTAAGAAATCCGGGTGTAGCGCAGTCGGTAGCGCGCTTGCTTTGGGAGAATACGCCCAGGCCACCCCACAACCTCATATCCGGGTGTAGCGCAGTTGGTAGCGCGCCTGCTTTGGGAGCGTGAGGCCGGAGTTCGAGCCGCACTTCTCCAAAATCCCGGAAAGCTCTGGGACGCTAAGGCCGACGGAGTTTTACCCCTCGCCGGGAACTGGTCAAAAACCGGCGTTGACCCCATATTTGACCACAGTTGGAAAACTTCATAACCGGGTGTAGCGCAGTTGGTAGCGCGCTTGCTTTGGGAGCAAGATGCCGGGAGTTCGAGTCTCCCCACTCGGACCAAAAATCGCCTCAAAACTGATGTTTTGAGGCGATTTTCATAACTTTTTTAACAATAATTTGTTTGGCGTTTTGCATAAATGAAACCTCAAATGTGGTCAACACACTTTTGGGGATTTATTTTGAATTTTCGTTGTGAACATAGTTTTTTGCCCGTCTCCGCCACAATTCGTTCCGAAAAGAGGCAAAGGCAACCTGCACAATTTTTGAAATATGGGGTCATGACCACCCATTCGCGGCCGCCGTACACGGCCGCAGCTTTATCTTTGAATCTTGCGTCGCAAAATCTGATAGGCCCATCGCGCTTCCCGGCCTTGTCCCTCTCAGCGGAGCCGTGTATAATGGCAGTTGGAAGCAGTGAAAGAAACGAGTAAGGAGCAGCGCCATGCGGATCCTCATGCTGGGCAACAGCTTTACGTTTACCAACAATATGCCTCAGATGCTGGCTGACTTGACCGGGGCGGAGGTGGCCCACCACACCCGGGGCGGGGCGCGGCTGTCGGAACAGCTGAACCCCAACACCAGGCTGGGCAGTCAGACCCAGGCAGCGCTTCAAAAGGAGAAGTGGGACTATGTGGTGCTCCAGGAGATGAGCCACGGCCCTATCACCGCTCCCAAGAGCTTCTTTTCCAGCGTAGAGCAACTCTGCCGGCAGATCCTGGCAAACGGAGCGGTCCCAATTTTGTTTGCTACCTGGGCCTATCAGAGGGGCGGAGCCAAGCTGACGGATAAGGGCTGGGACTACGACGAGATGGCCCAAAAGCTGTCCGAGGCCTACCACAAAGCGGCACAGGAAAATAACGCCCTGATCGCCGATGTGGGCTGGCGGTTTTACGAGTGGTCCGCTCCCCAGACCCTTTATGCCGCCGACGGCGTCCATCCCAGTGAGCTGGGTTCTCACATCGCGGCGGAGACCATTGCGGCAGTGATCCGGCAGCGGGAGGAGAGGGTGCAATGAAGGCAGAGACAAAACCCCGCCGCAAAAAGTGGAAGATAGCCGTCGGCATTTTGCTGGTGGCTCTGGTTCTGGTGGCGGGCGGCTTTTTCTGGTATGTGTCCGACTACTACCGGGCGGAGGACGTGGCCCTGGAGGTACTGGCAAGCGGAAATCATCTGGAGGTCCGGGATGATCTGACCATCCTCTCCCCATCCTATCCCACGGACACCGCGATCATCTTCTACCCCGGGGCCAAGGTGGAGGCTGCCGCCTATCTGCCCCTGCTGGACCAGCTCCGGCAGACCGGCCTCACTTGTGTCCTGGTGGAGATGCCCTTCCACCTGGCCATCTTTGATGTGAACGCAGCGGAAGACGTGATGGCCCAGTTCCCGGACATCCAGCACTGGTACATCGCCGGTCACTCCATGGGCGGGGCCATGGCCTCCCAGTTTGCTTCAGAGCACCCGGACGAGGTGGACGGCATGATTTTGCTGGGAGCCTACCTCTACAGCGACTATCCGCCCGCCGACACCCTCACCGTCTATGGCTCCCTGAACCAGAGCGTGGAGGACAAGATCGACTACACAGAGAACGTGGTGGAAATTGAGGGCGGCAACCACGCCCAGTTCGGCAACTACGGGCCGCAGAAAGGAGATCTGCCCGCCACGATCTCGGCGGAGGAACAACAGGCCCAGACGGTGGAGGCTATCTCGGATTTTATTGCCCAACGCCAGAAGTGAAAGAGTTTCCTTCAAAAAAGGTAATTTCATGGCGATATCACCCTGGGCGACAAGTTTGACTCTGATAGTTTATACGCGGAGGAAGATATAAAATGGCGATTTTTTATTTCTCAGACGTATTAAGAAAAGTAGGGCTGGATCCCTCAAAAGTTAAATTAATTCGTCATGCACTGACAGATCGTGGATTTCGAGAGTGTTATAAAGCAAATGTGGTATATGAATATACCTGTCATCAGAAATCTGGATTCAGCAAAGGGTACGATTATTGGGTGACCTTTATAAGCGACCAGGGGACTCTCTGTAAGCTGGATTCCTGCTATAAAGTAGGTGCTGCTGTTCCGGATACGCCCGATATGATCCCGAAGGGTATCCCGGAAATTGAGGCCAGAAAATTCCAGGGCAAGAACGCATATTTTCATCTCGAACCCCTCGATTTGCTGAAAGAATATGAGGGCAGACTGATCATCGATTGGGGGAAGTCTGCGCGCATGTGGCATCAGAAGGGAACGACCGAAAAGCCTGTTGTGGCAATTCAGGCAGATGAAAAGAAAGTCTTTTCCGGCTTTGAAAATCTGATCCTTACATATGATGAACTGAAGGAAATCGTTGAAAATCCAACTGTTTATGAGGCGTGGCACACAGCGCTGTCCTCCGTCAACGCCATTTATCTCATCGTTGACCGGGAGACGGGAAAGCAGTATGTGGGATCGGCTTATGGAAAAGATGGACTGCTGGGGCGGTGGGCCTGCTATGTGGATTCCCTGCACGGCAATAATAAGCTGATGAAGGAACTGATTTGCGCCTACCCCGAACGTTGCCACAATTTCCAGTTCTCCATTTTGCAGATATTGCCCAAAACTGTGACAGATTATGAGGTCATCAGGACAGAGAGCCTATATAAAAGGAAATTGCTCACGATCCCTTTTGGAATGAACGACAATTGAATATCGGGAGATGCGTCTATGACAGAAGATTTGTTTTTAGACTGGGCCATCAAATTGCTGGAGCAAATCGAAACCGCTGAGGAAAAGAAACTTTGGTGCCGCCGTTATTCTGTGTATTCCCGTAGTTCTGGGCAGGAAACACTCACTCGCGATTTACATGATTTTGTAGACAGAACCTACCAGACAGGATTGGTGATCCAGAATTATCACGAGGTGATCCAAAAGTGGGGCCTCGAGGAGCGGAATGTTACGATTGCCCCTCCGGGATGGCTGGAGACGCAGCCCTATTTGTGTGTATTGGCCTGTATCGCATGGCATTTCCGCAGAGACCATTTTTGCGAGGGTTCCCTGATCAGTCAAAGCATCGCGGAAGGAGTCCTTTTGCGTCTGTTTCGCCGGCTCAAAGCACTCTGTCCCACAGCGGCTCCCGCCGTTACACTACAAGAACTCTGTTGCAACGATTGTCATTCTGTCCCTGAGATGCCAGGAGTCTATTGGGTATTTGCGCCTGAGGGAATTCCAATCCGTTTCTTGGAACAGGAGTACCGCCCTAAGGCTAAAATCTATCCTGCGAAAAAGCTTCAGGAGAAATATGAGGGATGTGCCGACCAAAGTATCCTGTATATTGGAAAAGCGGAAGGAAAGCGTGGACTGCGGCAGAGGCTAAAACAGTACATGGACTATGGACGGGGAAACGGAAATATCCATGCGGGCGGACGGGCCGTCTGGCAGATCTCGGACTGCGGACTTTTGCTGCTTGCTTACGAAGCCTGTGAAAACGCAGGAGAAAGGGAACGACAATTGCTGCAGGAATACCGAGAGAAAAACGGCTCCTATCCACTGGCCAACTGGCGGGGTTGAGAGAGGAAAAGTAAGAAGTGACCTTGAGAAAAGAGGTTGGTATCACATTGTGATACCAACCTCTTTTGAGCATTTGGAAGCCTTGATATGTCTTTTAAAACCCTGACAGGTCCACGCCCAGGAGGACGAGGGCAAGGCCGGCCAGGATCCAGGGCAGCAAGATGACCGGAAACAGGAGAATCGCCTTGTGGTTTTCGTAGTGGTACTCCTCGCAGGAAAACAGCTTGTCAGGATCATCGACATAATAGAGATACAGGTACAGGGGCGGTGTCGATGGATGCTTGAAATAGGCGGTATACTGCCGCTCCTTGCCGTCGATTGTGTAACGGTAGGCGGCGTGCCAGTTGTAGCGGGATACCTCGCCGGTGGGGTGCTTGTCCGCCAGAGCCGCTTTGATGACGTGGTCCCTGCTCTTTGCGATGTCCCGTTTCCGCTCCCAGCTAACGCCGTGGGACACCTTTTTGTAGAGTGGCACCGCAACGGCATAGCCGCCGATCAGAATTGCAAATACGACCGCCCATTTGAGCCAGTTGATGGGGTCATCGGTAAACATCGTGATGAGAGCCTCTTGGATACTCAATTTCAGCACCTCCATGGCAATTGCCGGTACTTCTCTTATCCATCATACGATATTTGGCGGCGCTCCGCAAGGCAGAATGATACTTTTGATGATGCATTATAAAATTTGATAGGATAGGCAGGCCGTCTTTTTACGCCGCCCGCCCCAGCATTCCCCGCATCATCTCATACCACTTGGCCGCCGTGTGCCTCGTCACCCCGGCGCCTCGGGCGATGGCCCGGTAGCTGGTCACGTCGGGGTGGAATTTCATGTACATCCAGATCTTCTTCTGTGTCTTGGTGAGCTTGTCCGGCGGAGTGATGCCCCGTGCCTGGTCCCGCAGGGCCTGCCGCTCCGCGTTCATCTGCTGAATCAGCACCTTCAGCTTCGCCTCGCACTCCTCCCGGGTGTGGGTGTAGACGCATTTGGAGTGCTTTGTGCCGTCCGGCCAGGTGGGGGAGTAGCGCCCCTCAAACAGGTGGTCATTGATTTGAGAGATGCACCCGGTGCCGGGCTTCCGGGTCTTTCTCAGCACCGGCTGGAAGTCTTCGACTGAACCCTGCTCTGCCTGCTCAGGGCTCCCCAACACCTCGTTGCCCAGCCCCCGGTCGATCTTGGCCGCCGCCTCGGTCTGCATATCCCCGGTGACATGGGTGTAGATGTCCAGGGTGGTGGCCGCCGACACATGGCCCAGCATGGCGGAGAGGGTCTTCACATCCATGCCGTTCTCCAGCGACAGGGTGGCAAAGGTATGGCGTAAATCGTGAAATCTGATTCTCTTACACCCGGCCCGCTCCAGAATGATCTGGAGCCGCCGGCGCACCGCCCCTGGCGTCATGGGCATATCCTCTTTGACCGGCGAGGGGAACATCCACCGGGAGTCCACCGTCTCCCGATACGCCCGCAGCACCTCCACCACGCCGGGCGGCAGAACCAGCCTGCGGATGGAGGCGCGGGTCTTCGGGACGCTCACCTGGAGCTGTCCCTTCACCTCGTAGACCTGCTTGTTCACGGTCAGTGTCCCGGTCTTGAAGTCCAGGTCGTCCCACTGGAGGGCCAGCAGTTCGCCCCGCCGCAGGCCGGTACATAAGTCCAGAAGGAACAACTCAAAGTATCCCTCCGCCTGGGCCTGGATGAGGAACCGCTGGAGCTCCTCCGAAGACAGCACCTGCATCTCCCGGCCCCGCTTGGGCGGCAGCTTGCAGCCCACCGCCGGGTTGGTGCGGATCAGTTCCTCCTGCACCGCCTTCTCCAGCGCGGACCGGCAGGCGGCGTGGAGGCCGCGCACCATGGAGTCGGACAGCCCCTTGCCGAACTGTTCCGTGCGGATGAGCCGCCCACCCATTTTCATCCGAGCATAGAACTGCTGGAGGTCCTTTTGGGCCAGCTGGTTCAGGGGGATCTTCCCCAGTTCTGGGATGATGTGCTGATAGATCTTCGCCTCGTAGTTGGCCTGGGTGGTGGGGCGGATCTGAGGCTTGACGTAGTTCTGATACCAGAAGTCCAGCCACTCCCCGAAGGGCATCTCCGAACAAACTTTCTCTGTTCGGGAGCCTGTCACCGTCTCCCGGAGCTGCTTCAGCTTTTCCTGGCACTCCCGTTTCGTCTTAGCCAGGACGTTCTTTGTCCTGGGCAGGCCCTTCTCGTCGTAGCCGATGACCACCCGTCCCTCCCAGCGGCCGTCCTTGCGCTGGCGGACGGAGCCCTCGCCCTTTTTCCGCCGCTTACCCATGGTGTGCACCTCCTTCCGACCTGTTTTTCTGCCACGGTTTCAGGTCTTTCCCCAGGAGATCTTCCAGAAAGCCGCCCACGATGTGGCTGGCCTCCTGCTGCATGTCCGGCGTCACATGGGTGTAGGTGTCCAGGGTGAAACTGGCGTTGGTATGGCCCAGAATACCGGACAGGGTCTTGGCATCCACGCCGCTGGTGAGGGCGTGGGTGGCAAAAGTATGCCTTAAATCGTGGAACCTGATTTCAGGCAGGCCGGCCTCTCTTAAGATCCGTTTCATCCAGTAGTAGGCGGCACTGGGGCGCACCGGCTTCGCCGGAGCCAGCGGTTCCGGGAAAATCCATTGGCTGACGGCGTGCTTTCTCCGCTCCTTCAGACGCTGGACGGTGCTGGGCGGCAGGCGGATGGTCCGCCGCCCCTGACTGGTCTTCGTCTCGCCGATCTCCAACTCCCCGGCCTTGGGGACATTCACTGACCGGAGGATTTTTAGCGTCCCGGCCTTCTCGTCGAAGTCCTGCCACATGAGGCCGCAGATTTCGCCCCGGCGGAGGCCGGTGGTCAGCTCCGTGTAGAAGAAGTCCCGCCAGATCTCATTGCGGTCCACCGCCGCCAGAAAGGTATCCATCTGCTCCTTTGTGAGGATCTGCTTCGGCTTATAGCTGGCCTTGGGCACCATGGCCCCGTCGGTGGGGTTCCGGGCGACCACATGGGCCGCCTCCGCGTCCTTCAGGCACCGGTGGAGCATGGCGTGGATGCGGAGCACCATAGTGTCCGACAGCTCGTGTCCGTATTCCGGGTGCTCATGGACACGGCCCTCGTGTTTCAGCTTTCGGTACAGCTTCTGGATGTCCATGCGGGTCACCCGGGAGACGATCTTATCCCCCAGATAGGGCTTGATGTAGCACCGGATGAACTGCTCGTAGCTGCGGAGGGTGTTGGGCCGCAGGGTTGCCGCGCCGTAGTCCTCCATCCACCGCTCCAGCCACTCTCCCAGGGTCATGCGGCTGTCCTCGGTGAGCTCCACATCCTGAAAGGCCTCCAGGTCCCGGTGGGGCTTGTCCAGCAGTTCCTTCTGGGTTTTGGCCAGTACATACCGGAAGATGGGCTCGCCGTTTTGTTTGTGGCCCACCACGATGCGGCCCTCCCAGCGGCCGTCCTCCCGCTTTCGGACCATACCGTCGCCGGACGGCCTGCGTTTTGCCATAGGCTATCCCTCCTTATTTGGATCGAGCAGACTGCCGTCGTCTTCGTCCAGGGCCTCCAGGATCATGCGTACCCCCAGGCGGAAACCCAGGATGAAGTTCTCCAGGGCCATGGTGCTGCCGATCTCATTTTCCGCGTTGATAAGCCGGAGCAGCAGCGTTTTTTCTTTGTCCTCCAGCAGTGCGGTAAGCTTCTCCTCGCACTCCGCTGACTGTTCCATGGCCTTTTTCAGGGCAGTCCCCGATTTGACGGTTTGATCATTGGGGGTGATGTTTCCGAAGTACAGATTTTCCAGTGTGTCGCGCATGTGTGCCGCCTCCTTTGCCAGCAACACACAATACCCGAACTTCCTCCAAATAGCCACCCCTAACCGTAACTATTTTCAGAAAGTTATCATCTGCGGGCAGGATTTTATCTTTGTATTGCGGTCCAGATTTTGATATGCCTGCCATAGAAAAAACCGCCTGCATCTCTGCAGACGGTTCCGGTGACAAATCGTTTCTCCCTATGGAGAAGATTGTCTCTATTCGTTTGTTTCGTCGTCTTGCACATCTCCAAAGAGGACGCGAAGATAATCCCGGCGGCCGTAGAGCACACGATCCACATAGACATCGTTGTCAAGAACTCGGTAAAAAGTGAGGTAACTGCCGGTCACCAGGAAACGATAGTCACTCTCGACATCGGCAATCGAGGACAGGGACGCACCAATCAGACTGTGCTCCCGCAACCTGCGGATGTCCTTTGTGATGTTCCGTACCGTGGAGATCGCCGCGCTGGGATTTTCCAAATTCTTTGCGATATAGGACTTGATCCCGGCCAAATCAGCCTGAGCCTCGTCGGATAAATGCAGGTTATTCATCTGCGATTCCGAGATGTTTTTCTACGGCCTCCAGCGTCAACCAGCCCTTTTCCTCCCCGGACTTGCGGCCCTTGGCCAGCTCGTTCATCAGCCGGAGGGTGGCCTGTGTCCGCTCATAGTCCTGCATGTCCACGATGGCGTAGCGGCCCCGGCCATTCTTCGTCAGAAAAACCGGAGCGCCCACAGCCACGTCATGCAGAACCTCCGTGTAATTACGCAGATCGGAGATGGGTTTGATGTTCGGCATGGTGTTCAGCCCCTTTCTTGCCCTTAGTATACCTCGATCTGCTGTAAAATTCAACAGCATTTTTTACTGCGGTTTCGTTGGCGATTGCTACCACCCCATAGTCATGCCGCCCATGTCCTGCCGGAGAGTTTCCTCATGGTCATCCGGCTTGTGGCCCATGGCGATCTTCTTTTCCTGGATTTTCCGCCGCAGCTTTCGGTCCACCCGCTGTCCCACCGGAGCGGCGGGCGGTACCGAGTTGTCACGAAAGATCTGACTCAGATGGTGGAGCAGCCGGGTGGCTGCCAGGAACACATTGGGCCTGCGCGCCTGATCGAAGTGCTCCAGGAAGAAGGCGGCGTACTCGTTTCCCTGTTCCGCCGATTCATAGAAATACGTCCAGGCCTGCTCCCGGTCCTGCTTGACACCCTGCCCGGTGAGGTGCAGCTTTCCAAGAGCGTACTGGGCATACTGGTTTCCGTGTTCGGCGGAGTCGGTGAGATAGGCCACCGCTTTTGGCACGTCTTTCGGGATATCTTTCCCCTCCAGATACAGCTTTCCCAGGCGATAGGCGGCGCAGGAGTTCCCCTGCGCCGCCGCTTTTTCATACCAAGATACCGCCTCGTCCATTCGGTTTTGACTTTGCAGAAGCTTCCCCAGCGCGTACTGAGCGAAGTCATATCCCGCATCAGCTGCCCGCCGGAACCACAGCTCCGCCTGCTGGTCATCAGGGAGAACACCCTGTCCGTCCCGCCAGCACTTGCCCAGCTGGTAGGCGGCCAGGGGGAAACCTCTCTGCCAGAGTTGTTCCAGCACCAGCACCTGTTCCGCTTTTTCACTCTCCGGGTTTTCGTACTCCTCCAGCACCTCCTTGGCGCTCTGGTAGATTTCGGCCATCCGCCAGTTGGAGTTCCAGGCGAAGTACACCGCATCCTGGTCCTCGTCCACTTCGTCTCTCATGCTGGCATCCTCGAAGGTAAACGTGCCAAGCCGGAGCCGCTCCGCCTCCCGGATGACCATGTTCTTGATGGCCTTGAACTCCTTCTGCTGGGAGAGGGGCAGGTGCTCTCTGGGGGAGTCTTTGTAGTAACGCTCCAGTTCGTCCCGGAGCCGGTTCCACTGTTCATAGCACTCTGCTACTTCCGGGACCTTGGCCAATTCGTCCACGATGGTGTCCACCTGCGCCTTTGCCGGCTTTTTCAGGTAGCCGTAGACTTTTTTGCCCTTGTGCTCCTCCAGCATTCCGGCCAGCGTCTCCATCTGCTCTGCGATGACCGGGCTGTGGCACAGGCCTGTCTCCATCTCCCGAATGAGCCGCCCCATGGCCTCCGTCGCCGCGTCCCGCACTTGGCTGTAGGACAGATCTTTTTTCTGGTAGAGAGACAGCAGTTCGTCCTGGAAGATCTCATTGGACAGCTGGGAGCGCATCTTCTCGATGCCCTTTTCTGTTAGAAAACCTTGCTTGGGGTCCGCTGACCAGACCACCATATGGATGTGGGGGTGGTGCTTCTCATCGTGGAAGGCGGCCCGCCACCGGAAGCTGCTGGGCGAAATTTTCATAGCCTGAGCCAGTTCCGTCTGGTGGGCCAGCAATAACTTCCGCCAGCTCTCGCTGTTCTCATAGCCCAGCCGGTGAGCATCCTCCCGTTTCAGAGAGTAGACGAAGGTCCACACCGGCCCGGTATGCCCGTTGATCTCCTCCATGGTCTGTTCCAGATCGGCGGGACCGTCGGCGGAGAACAGGCCGTGGGAGCGGGGACGCTGGGCCATATATTCCAGGTATCCGCCGCCGTCGTGGGAGGGGGATGGAGCCTCGATCAGCTCCACGCCCTCCCGGGTGGCGATGTATTCGGCGTAGTGACCGCTGCCATTTCCGGACCTGATGTAGCCCGACTTCTGGATCAGTCTCGGCATCACTCAGCTCCCTTTTGGTAACGGACCGTGTCTTCGAAGCTGATCTCACCGTTGGTCTCCTTTACCTCTTTGATACACCGGACCCGGGCCTTTCGCAGCTGATCCGGGTCAATCTCTATGTCGGCAGCCAGGATATTCCCCATGAGGTTTTGATCCACCGACAGCTTGAACAGCAGGTGTCCCATCCGGTTTCCCAGGGCCCCCAGCTTGCCCTCCAGCACATCGGCGAGGACCCGCGGCAGGTAAGCATCGGCAGACTCCGTATCCAGGTAACCGGAGTAGAACCGAATGGCCTTTTCGATAAATTCGTTTTTGGTCGTACAGTTGTCCCTCTGGTAGTGGGACTCCACCTGATCCCACACGGTATCGTCCATCCAAACGGTGTGTTTGTGTCTATTTTCTCTCATTTTCAAATACCTCCTAAATCCGTGATAGCGTCAGCGAATATCCCTCAACGGCGGGGATATTCGCCTGTTTTTCCGAAAACAGCGTCAATCGCAGTTTTGCCGACCCGGAAAAGCGTCAGCCTCCGTCCCCGGAAACCGCCCGCACTGCGGGCGGAAGTGACCGCCCAGGCGCCATAAAAGCGTCAGGGCTTTCTCCTGCTTTTCCTTTCGTTCTCCGTAAATCAGTTATGGGGCGGCAAATTCCCCGGATAGGTCTCCTCCACAGCGGTGGAACAACGGGCCAAATCCGCCCCGAAACCGCCAGGAGGGGCAGGGGCTCTGCCCTGCCCCCAAAGAGGGCACATGGCGGCTCACAGGACGTTACACGGGGAGAGCTGCTTGTTGCAGGGAACGGTGTACTGCGACAGAAAGTTCCGGCAGTATTCCTCCGGTCCGGACACCAGATGCCGGCGCATCATCTCGCCGCACTGAAACATCTGGAACACCGCATTTCGATAGCAGGCCGTTATCTCTTCACGGCACTCCTTCGCAAATATTCTTTGTTCATCTGTCAGGTTTCCACGGCTCTCATCGCAGAGGAACAGGGCTACCGCATCTTCGTCGATAGACTCCTCATGCGTACTGTTCCACCGGTTGACGATGTACCGCCGCATGTCTATGGTGCGCCGTGCTGACAGAGATGGGTCCTGCTCGATCAGGCAGTCGATTATCTGCATCAGCATCCGGATGCACACTCCTTTCTCTTCAGCGCCGCCATGCGCTGTTCCGCTCTCTGTCGTTCCAGCGCCAGGTCAGCTGCGTGGAGCTGCCGCTCATAGAACTGTTCGATGGACATCTGGATGGGCAGGATGTAGTAACGCAGACAGCCGTTGAGGGTGCGTCCGTCCTGGGTGGTGACGGTGGTGCGCTCCGTCCGGATCAGCCCCCGATCCTCCAGTTCGGTCACATACTTGCGCACCGTGTTGACGCTCATCCCCACCGCTTTTCCGATGGTCCGGTAGCTGGCCACGCACTGGTAGTTCTTCCGGTCCTCCCGGTGGAGGAGAAATCCATAGACTGCAATTGCCCCGGCAGACAGTCCCAGCGAGAAGATCTCGTTGGGGAGGGGGAAGTAGTTCTTGATGGGGTCCCGCTTGGGCCAGTGCTGTTTCCTCATTTCGCACCTCCCGTCTGCGTTTCCGCCCACCGGATGAACTTCTCTTTGGGAACCACCATACGGCTCCCCACACGCAGCGTGGGGAAACCGGGGTCATTGAGCAGCTCGTAGGCGGTTGAGATGGACACGCCCAGCACCTGCGCCACCATCTTGGCGTTGAGGAACAGGGGCAGGTCGTCGTAGGATTTGTAGACAGACAGTTTCAATGCTTAGTACCTCCGGTGTTTCAAATTCAGAGAAAAAATTCTTGCGTTTCGGAGGTCTCTCTGTTAAACTGGAACACAGATTAGGCTGTGTTTTCCGAAACGCGGCAGGCCGCTGAACTGTTGCAGCAGTTCAGCGGTTTTTTACAGGGTCTGTCTTTTTCTTTTCTGGTTTTGGCCATGCACCATACCCGTTCCTGCCCTGCGGCCTTGTTTGACCAACACAGCGTTTTCTTCCCCTTGGCACGCTCAGCTTCGTCGCCGCAAACTTTGTATCATTCGTTTCCGCGCTTGCCCGAAAACTCATTCACGTCGTTGCGGCTCCTCTTCCCACAAAGTCTACGACTTTGTGGGAGCCCTATTGGACAACGTCCTGGCGCTGCTTCTCCGGTGAGTATCGTCTCTGGTGATGGGTATTCATTTTTCAAGGTGCCGTTCCGAATGTTGGGGACCAATTTCCCGTTGACAATCGGATTTGCGGATGTTAGACTATTGTAAGATTATTTTGACAGTCCCCCGTGAGAGTATTGTAGCATGTGAACCCACCCCCTTGTCAAGACTATTTTATAAATTTTTTACGATTGTCTATTTTGGAGGGCGCCGACATGTGGTATGCCAAGATGTACTTCTCTGAGAAAAAAGAGGTTTTCCAATTCGATAGCCACGGAGTCCAGGGCGTTCCCTCGACCTATCGGGAGCTCCCGTTCCTGGAAAGCCTGCTGTCTTTTCTGGAGACCGACTGTAAGGAGCTGGAGCCCCTGCTGCGGCGGGCTTATGAGAATTGGTCCCTTCTGATCGACCGGGATGATAAAGAGGCTGGGGTCCGTACCTTGATGGATCTGGGTGACCTTGGGAGCCGGCACATCTACCTGCATCTTCTGTATGTGCGCTGGTTTGAGCGGTTTGGACGCATGGGGATCACCCAGGACCGGGGAAGCAAGGAGGATCATCAGATGCTGGAGGAGCTGCAGAGCCTTCCGAAGCAGCTCCCATTGTATCAGCAGCAGGTACAGCGTTTCTTTGATCTCGTTTTGGATGTGGACAAGGCGGGGCGGGATCCCCAGCAGCAGGCATCGGCCCACTATCTCTACGATGCGCCCAAGGACCCGTCTCTGTTCTCCTTCCGGCCCATCCCCCTCAGCTTTGAACCGGTGGAGCCGGGCCGGTGCTCGCCGGTCCTGTATCCCCTTCACATTTCGGATATGATCGACTACTCCCTGCGCAGCTGTGTGGAGCGCGGGATCACCGTCCGGCGGTGCAAAAACTGCGGACGGTGGTTCCCCCAGACCGGCCGGGTCAGCGCGGAGTACTGTGAGCGCCCAGTGGCCTCCGGTCAGCAGACCTGCCGGGAGGCCGGAGCCTTCCAGCAGTGGACCAAGAAGCAGTCCGACGATCCGGTGTTCAAGGCCTACCGCAAGGAGTACAAGAAGCGCTTTGCCTGGATCAAGGCCGGCCGTATCACAGATGAGCAGTTCTATGCCTGGAGTGAGCAGGCCAGAGAGATGAAAAAGAAATGCGACCGGGAGGTCATCACCTTGGACGAGTTCAAGGACTGGCTGGGGAAACCGTGAGGACGAATCGGCAGAAAATGAACAGCGGGACGCGCCTTTAGGCGCGTCCCGTGTATTCTTTGTATCGGCGATGCAGTTTTTGCATGGGTCACATGTGCTTAGACTCCCTATTTCCGAGTCTACGATTCCGTCTCATAGGGCCAGGTGTTGATGCCGCCGAATTCGTAGATATTGGTGTAGCCCAGTTCCGCCAGGGCAGAGGATGCCGTCTTACTGCGGTTCCCGCTGCGGCAGTAGACCAGAACGGTGGAATCCTTTTCGGGGATTACCTCGGCGGCGGTGTCTTCGTCGATGCTTCCCACTGGCAACAACACTGCGCCGGGGATATGGCCGCTGTCGTACTCGTCCTGCTCCCGCACATCCAGGATGATGACTTCCTGGGCGTCCATCATCTCTTTGGCCTCCTCTTGGGTGATCTGCTGGTAGCCATCCGCGGAGTTTCCGCCGCACCCAGTCAACAGCAGAAGAGATAAGAGTACAGGCAGAATTCGTTTCATTTGAGTTCCTCCAGAAGTCCGGCGGCAAAGGTTTTGTGCCCTTGCTCTGTGAAGTGGATGCCGTCGTAGGCCAAGGGGATGTCCCACTTCCCGGCGTCAGCGAAGCGGATGCCAAACTGTTCTGCCAGGGTCTGACAGAGTTGGGCAAAGGCGTGGGAATCATCGATGAGCTGCGGGTTGAGCACCCACGCTCCCAGGGGCATCGGCGGTGGGACAATGAGCAGGATTCTACTTCGATCCAGGGGAAGGCCGGGTAGAAACCGCGCCTCTTCCAAAAATTTGCTTCAGTCAACTCCTTGTTCGATTGTTGGTCCATGCGGGATATGCAGTCCTCATCATAAAATGTTTCACAATATGCATTTACCACCTGTTTCAATGACGTTAAAGATGAAATCGTGGACAAGTTTATAATAACTCGTACATTCCGTCTCTGCTTTACATTTCCTTTCTGGTATCGATTTCCTCTAATATTTTATTGACACAGATATCTAATTTCTTATTGACATCCTTTTCCCAAAAATGGATAGGCCGCCATCCCATCTCAATAAGTAAAGAATCGTTTCTCTTATCTCTTGCTATGTTTTCCTCGATTTTCTCGATCCAATACAAACGATTAGTTTTTAAACTTGCTTTTCGAGTTTCCCAGTCCTTCCCGTGCCAAAACTCCCCATCAACGAACACAGCAATATGGTGCTTTAGTATCGCAATGTCCGGAGATTCAGGAAGTTTCTTATAGTTTTTGCGGTATCGAACCCCATGTTTCCAAAGATTTTTCGCCAATGTAACTTCTGCTTTGCTACCTTTCAAGTGTACCTTTGCCATGCGCTTTGAAATTTCAGGGGTTGTTATAAGTTTTTGATGTTTCATGATGACTCTACTTTCAACATCAAATACGCCTTATGGAATAGGACTGGGCTTCTACAAGCCATGCTTCTGATTCCATAATCGTCACTGCTGGATTTTGTATGATTTCAGGCGTATAGTCCGGCTGATTGATTTTATGTAAATCTACTAAGTACAAATAATAAGTTTCGCCTTTTAGTTTAGCTGTCTCATACTCATTTTTGGACCAATAGAATCCGGAACTCGATATAGCTTTCACCTCTATAAACCGATCCATTTCTATAGACTGTATAGAGTCATAAGAGATAATATCATACCCCGCTGTAGCGTCGACTTCTGAAATACGCCTAACCTTGTCGGATAAAGGGGCGCCAAGTCTATTTTTTTCGAATTCTAAAACATATAGTTCGGCTTTCTCACCGATAAGTTCATTTTTCTCAAGTTGCCTTTTTAATTCTTCTAATGAAACTTGCTTTCGTTTTGCTTTGCAGTATTTGGCTATGAACGAATCATATACAGGAGCCAAATAGAAATGAGTCCCCCAAGTCTCTCTTTGTGGAATTAAAAATCCTTGACTAATCAACATATTCCTGATTCCAGATAGATAAAGGGGGAAAAGTTCATTTTTAAAAATATACTGGTGTCGGAGAGAATCATAAGAAAAAATGTTTGACGTTATAATATTTTCATCAAACAATCGTTTTATAGTAGATATAATAAGTGCGTCATTTAATTTCTCTTTGTCTTCGAGAAGAGGGATAATATCCGGTGAAACAGATATTATCCCTTCAACCACTTGTATCCACCCTAATGTAGAGCAATACCTGATTATTTCTTCGGCGGAAAGATTTTGCTTCCCATAGAGATGAGAACATAATATTTCGGCATCTGAAATAGGGACTTGGCTGGTCCCTACAACATCGCAGAAAAAAGAGAGGAGGCCTTCTTTGCCGCCCAGGTATTTAAGATTTTTTAGTGCGTCTAACATAATCTTTTATCAACGCCTTTATATCTTCATCGCCCAAATCATCCGAGATATTGTTGAATAATGGTATTGGCATACTCTCCATGATTTCTGTCATCCGTTGTTCTTTTTCGGTCAATCTCGTGTTGATAGTTTCATCAATAGTATTACGAGACAAAACATAGTAATAGTTTGTGATTGTACCGGCTTTCAAGCCATATCGATGAATCCGATCCTTAGACTGTACGAAGTGCGCCGCATTAAAAGACCTTTCTACATAAATAGCGTTATGACAAGATTTATGTAACGAAATCGATTCTGCGACCGCAAATGGGTTTGCAATAATGACTTTGAACGGGCAGTCAGGTTCCTGAAAGAGCCGTATGATTTTTTCCCTGGTTAAAACAGAATCTTCATCGATACCCTCTCGCTCAACTGGTGTTTCACCATATAATTCTTGGCAAGGAATTCCTTGACTTTCGAGATAAGATTTCAGGCCGTGGATCGTATGGATAAAGGTGGCCCAAATAACCACCCGGCCACCGGTGCGTAATATCTCATCGACTAATCGTTTCACTGCAACATATTTGGCCGGGATCTCGTTTGCTTCGTAATCGAGAATCGTCTTGAGCACATCAGAATCATCTATCATCTGATACTCATCTACTTGAATATCTTCATCATCAAAAAAATCCCGAAGAGGAGTTCTTAGCATCGCTGGATCAGAGGCGGCTTGCATCAATCGAATCGTACGTGCTTGGGCTAATGCAGATTTAAAACGCGACGATATATTTGAAGATTCATCTGCAATAAACTCATCCATATACTTCTTCTCAATAAAATCATAGATTCTTTGCTGCAGTGGTCCCATGGATACATAGACTGGAGGATGAGTAGTCGCCGGTGGAATATTCAAATCACTTTTTCGTATACGGATAAAGTATGGCGAGATATTATCAATCAAACGTGTCACTCTCGTTTGATCTCCAGTCACTGTTATATCTCGAAGTTGGTTGATTTCAAATCCCATAACATTCTTGTTTGGCCATATGAATCTAAAGAGATTATAAATATCTTCATATCCGTTTGGTGCAGGTGTACCTGTAAGAACGATTCGGGATTTACTGTATTTGGACATTTCAAGCACTGCTTGCGCAATGACCCCTCCTGATGAGTTTTTTGCTTTGTGAGCTTCATCAAGCACTACCATTACTTTATTCGTTCGAAGGAAAAAACCCAATTCCTTTTGCAATGAAATCAGAGAAGCATAAGAAATCAAAGTCAGCTCTGCTGGATATTTTGATATCAGATAATCTTGTTTATCTACTTTATCGATACCTCCAACAAGTCGCTTTGATACAGGCGGTCGCCCAAAACACTCTTCATATTCCTGTTCCCAGGGGCCAAAGGAACTTAAAGGGCCAACAATCAGCAATCGATCGATATGCTTGATATTTTCCTCAGGGAGATTATGCAAATACGCATATGCTCCATAAACGATGCTTGTCTTACCAGCTCCGGGTACAGAGAAGTTACACGCGTTTTGGGAAAATGCCATATGATAAGCCGAAAGCAATTGTAAAGGGTAAAGTGATCTTGCAGTGAGATTTTTAGCTACAGCCTCAGTAAATTCTTCAAATTCCGCTACATTACACTCATTATTTCGAATGTGGAGCGCTTTTTGGGAAAACTCTGCAAATTTTTGTTCTTCCAAATAATAATCCCGAACTATCTTTTCAGAGCTTTCACTTTGCACCTCAATAAAGCCATATTTGCGCAACATAGCACTGATATTCGACATCACAGAAAACGGCTCGGCATCTTTGATCGGAATGATAAGTCGATCTCCCATCATATGGGGGTGCAAATAATCTCGAACATACCTCCATGCGAAGCGGTTCTTCTGTAAAGCCGCAATATCCCCAAGTAGATGTATTTCATTGTTTGTTGCATCAAAATCTATAGAGATATTTGCCACGATACTCATCCCCGCTCCAGAATCTTTTTCATCTCCCAAGTGATTTTACTGATTTCCCGAACCATCTCTTTGATATGAGGGTCTTCGGTAAAACTACTTTGTTCATAGTCGACTGATTTGAGCGCACTAAGTGCTCGCTCAAGAAGATCTGCTGGCTTATTAGCGTCCCTCTTATCTTCGAGACGTCTGGAAAATCTGTTGAGATTACCTTTCAGTTGTCCCTTGGCTTGCTCGACCCAAGTATTATCCCGCTGTTTAAGCAAAAGGCTCAAATCTTCGCCGGGACAACGTTGTCTCAATTCTTCAACTGTTTCTTCATCAACAGGAGTATTTTCTTGATGTTGTTTCAAAAAATCATCCCATAATTCTTTGAAGAAAAATATACTTCCATCTTTCCCGGTCTTTGCAATGTCGCGAAATTCTTTGCCCTCGTACCGTGCTCTTATGTAGTCAAAACAGACGAGTTTCAAGTCCGAAATATCAGAATCGGAATATGTCCAGTCCATATTTCGGACATTTGCGCCTTGTTTGGCATAGGACTCAAGATAATTTTGCAAGTCGACGAATGGGCCCTCTGTCTTTTCGAGGCGAGTATAGATTCCGTCATAGCCATATTCCTGGAGGTATTCCTCCATCAATGCGAGAATCTTCAACCATTCTTTGATTTGCCCTGGTTTCTCGCTCATGAATTGGGCAATATCTTCTTCAGAGAAACCCAGTCGTTTAAGTTCTTTACACTTGAGATACTTCTCAATGGGATTGTAGTCAAGTTTGTCATCTTCACCCATTTGATAAATCGTCTCAAGCTGCTGTATATCCTTTTCTTCGGCATCATCAGGCAAAATGATTGCGAGAAAATACTTGCAGTGCTCAACCTGCGCATAGGTGTAGCCCAATTCGTCTCGCTTATGGAAAAGCCTATTCAAGAGCATTGCACGGCGGTTTCCATCAACGATCGTACCGTCTGATGTAACGATGCCATACCGTTGTTGGCCGTTTTTCAATAGACTATCCATTGTGATCTTGTTACGATCGACTTTGGATTCGTATAAGAACTTTTCTATGATTTTACGGTCGTCATCTTTTTCTGCGTTCAATTCTCCATTTTGCTTTTCATAAGATAGCACATCAGAGCCGATTCTACCGTTGTACTTATTGTAGATAAGCAAATCCAAAGGGATACGCCATACTATTTCTGTTCGTGTAGTTCCTTTATAGCGCAGGGGGATACCGGTCATTGCTTGGTTTAGTTGACTGCATTTGAGTTCATCTAACTTGGCTTTTCTTGTAGCGGCATCCATTATTTCGACCCTCCATTTATGCAAAAAGATTTGAAAGCAAATAGTATCCAATTGCAATTGCTAAAGGTAAGCTGTGTGGTTCTTGATCAATTATAATCAGTTCCCTCTGTGAATCTTCGGGAAGGAGCTTTTCGATAAACGCCTTGGTTGATTCCAATATCTCATAGGGGCCAGTCCATGGTGTCTTATTTCTTTCTTTTGTCGTCATGCAATATGCTGACTGAAATGTGTCAGCATCAGGAATCATTTTGCGGTTTTCTTCCAAGAATCTTTGCATATTTGAGTGATATTCCTCGGGAATACAAAAGATGGGTAAAATAGGACAATACATTTTTGCTTTGTCCTTGCCTTGACTATAATGGATTTCTACATCCCATTTGAAGTTTAGATTGTCAAAATCAGAATGATAATTCGTTAGTTCCACGCGATATGCATTGATTATCAAATAAGGAATATGGTATTTGAATTTTGCAGTTGCACGACGAGGCGTTTCTTCTTTGATTGGAAAATGGATCCCGTTGAGATTTACAAATTTGATTTCCTCACTATGTTTGATTCGTGGATAAGCAGTTGGCAATGTACCATAATTTTCTTCCACGATAGCCCTTGCAATGGCATATGACATTTTAGGAGGAACTGCATTTCCAACAAGTGTGTGTTTAGTCGCTTTAGAATCACCATAAAACCAATAGTCAATGGGAAAACTCATCATTGAGGCGGCTTCTCTAACTGTTGGGAGTCTATATCTATCCTTTTTATATCCAAGAATCATCGCTTCCCGAGAGCTGGCAGACATCGTGGCCATTACAGTCCTTGAGGGCCTTGATGTGTTTTCCGGGAATGCCATTTTCCCCATGTAACCTTTATCTTGTTTTAGCCGTTTCGCAGTTTTATATTCGAAATCAGCTAATTCATATACATAGTGATGGTCGGTAATCTGTTGACGCTCTATGGAAAGATCAGGATAATTGATATCTGTTACCAATGCATTGTTTTCACACAATGGATCGCCTAACGAATCAAGGACCATTTGTAAAGTGACTAAATTATTGTCATCATGCGTTGCAATAGGAATTGGAAATTCACCGCATAGGTACCTTTCTCTGTTAGTAGGTGCACCAAAATATTTCGCATTGTATTTTCCAGAAGCGCCATCTTGCGTTCTTAAGACAAAATCTCCATCCAATCCGAGCTCGGCTGCAGTATACTCTTCTTTTATATAATCACGGACTGCAGGCACATTTTCGAGCACCCAATAACGAAGGATAGAGCCTTGCTTGAATTTTTTTCGAGCAATAATTTTGAGGTATGCTTCAATCAATTGGATACCAACCGATTTGTCTGCATTGCCGGATTTATTGGAATGAGAAAACGATTGACAAGGAGGGGAGCCAATTATTACTTCCGAATCAGGTACTAATGTCTCAAATTCATCATCAGGCAACTGAGATATACGAATAACATCATCTTGTACGACTTTTACGCCGGGTTTATTTCCTGAATAAGTATTTACAGCTGGAGCCCATCGATCGACGGCAAAAACAATATCAAATCCAGCTTGTCGGAATCCTTCAGAAAAACCTCCAGCGCCGCAAAAAAAGTCAGCTACCCGCATAACGTCGTTTCCTCATTTCTTAGTTGATTACTTGCTAATATGATATTCGACCATATCATTTGTACTATAATATAGGACTAATGATCGCTCACATCTAAAAAATGCTCTACCTCTTGGCAGAGCACATAACTTATGTAGTCCTACTGCCGAGGCTTACAACAACTCTTGACAGTGTTGTGTCTAATTTTAGCAGATTTCGTAAGGGAAAGCAAGGAGCCAGTAGGCTGTTCCTCTACCATCTGCTGACGGATGTCCTACCCTTCCTTGATATTACAAAGCCTGTCGACTTACAGTACAAAAGGCGTAGAAGAGGATTTGAGCAAATTTGTGTACTTTTAGAAAGCTGGAACTCTCATGCATACTTTTATGGAGAATCGCAAGACCGTAAAAATTTTCTCTTCCATCGCTACTGATGCACCAATAATCTACCTGAACACCAACACCGATAAAGGGCAACAGGTATATGAGGCGGCACAGGCCACCGGTTGCCTACCGTTTACGCTGGTCGCTATCAGCGACTTGGATTGGAATCACGACATGGCCTCTTGGGACAGTCCGGCGGCGTTCAAGAACGGGGAGCCCTTCACCGGCGGAGCGGACGACTACCTGCGGCTGCTGGTGGAGGAAATCATACCCAGGGCAGAAAAAGAACTGCCTGGGCCTCCAGCATGGCGTGGAATTGCTGGGTACTCTTTGGCGGGGCTATTCGCCCTGTACACCATCTACCAGACAGATGTGTTCTCACGGGTAGGGTGTATGTCCGGATCCTTGTGGTTTCCAGGTTTCAAGGAATACATCTTCTCCCACGAGCCGAAGAGCCGGCCGGACTGCATCTATTTCTCTCTGGGGGACAAGGAGGCCAAGACTCGCAATCCAGTCCTGAAAACAGTTCAGGAAAATACAGAGGAGATCCAGACCTTTTACCAGAACAAGGGCATCGACACGGTGCTCCAGCTAAATCCCGGAAATCACTTCGTCCGGGGAATCGAGCGGACGGTGGTGGGCATTCAGTGGCTGTTGAGCAGATAGAGGATAGCCTTCGGCCCTTATTCTTTGAATAGGCGTGTGAAAAATTGATATGCCTACCCTACAGAAAAGACTTGCTTAACACCCTTTACAGAGGTAAAATAGCCAAAACAGAAAGGGTCAAAAAATGATGGGTTATCACCGTTTTTCTTCTTGGCAGATAGGTTGCCTGTAAGAGAGCATGTTTCCTTGACGACTCTTGCAGGCGGCCCGAACTGTCAAGGAGTGAGCACAATTGAACAGAGACCGCAGTTACTATCGCAAACAGCGCATGCGTGCGATCCATCGCAAGGAAACGATCCTCCGCCAGCTTGGGGGCGAAGAGTTTGTCTCCGCATGGGCACGCGGCGCCGCCGGACGGCTGTCCAAAGGGAAGATCCACTGCTCCTGCTGGATGTGCCGCAGAAAGTCGTATGACGATCCACAGATTCGGGATAAGCGGGCGGCCATGGATGCCGCCCAGCAGCTGATGGAAATCGAGTGACTTCTCTCACGAAAAAAACGCTTCCCAGCCGGGACTGGCAGACACCTGCCGCCCCTGGTCAGGAAGCGTTTTTGACCCCATATTTGACCACAGTCAGGGCCGGAACACGTGGAAACAGCGGATTTAAGAGCGTCAAAAAATATCGGATACTGAGCAGAAAGCGCTGGAAAGCACTACAAATTACCACAAAAAATTTGGTTCAAGCGTTTGGGAGAATCCGCCCAGGCCACCCCACAACTTCATATCCGGGTGTAGCGCAGCTGGTAGCGCGCCTGCTTTGGGAGCAGGATGCCGCAGGTTCGAATCCTGTCACTCGGACCACCTTTCTTAGAAAAACCGCTTATTTAGGCGGTTTTTCTGCGTTTTGAGTTCGGGTTTTGCGGTTTTGGAGATTGCTGTTTTGCGGCGGTCCCAGGGGCAGAACAGCGGCTGGGGCATGAGTGAGTGTAGCGACTGGAACCGCCAAATCCCTAACCCATCCCTAACAGGGAAACTTCTGCATTTTTCCGTTAATATCGGTGCTGTTGTCGGCTACTCCTGATCGCATGTCTACGCTGTGTAGGTCGTGAAGCAGGATTTCTCCTGCTGTAAGTCGATCTTTGACCTATCTTAAATTCAATAAAGCGTCCACCAGTATTCAAACACTTTACGATACTGGTTGCCCTTCTTCGATAGGCCGAAATACTTACGGACTTTTCGATTGGATCTTCGCTTCAGGTACTGTTGACAATCGCTGGACTTCATATACTGAATGTGCAGTCCGGAATGAAGTAACGTTCTTAATCTCTCATAGTCTCCCTTGATATACCCCATGTTTGGTGCGTACCTGCTGTGCTGAATGAGAAACAGAAGATGGTCTGAGTGCTTGACACATTGGGTACGGCGATATTGGCGACCGGAACGTCGACCGCATCCGGGCTCGTTTTTAGTAGATCCCAAGATCTCGGCGATCCGCTTGTTTAACTCTTGCTCTGTCATAAGTCTTCCTGCTCTGTACGGTCCGGGTGATTGGGTTGACCCCGTGCCAGGAGCCACGCTGTTTCGCGTGGTATTCCCGCCGGGCTTTCTTACTGCGTTTGTCCAATGGAACCAACTGCGTCACAGCTGATCATCTCCTTCTTTTTGTCTTGGTGTGGTCACCCCAGAGGGCACAGCACAGCAATCGCTGGCTGATATACGGATGGCACCGAGGATGTTCCGATCGTAGACTCTTCTATAACAATCTCATTACAAATGGCAAAGATCGCTTGCTATTTCAGAACATATCAGGTATGCTGAAGTACTCCGCTGAGGCGGAGATCATCCTGATGAATGGAGGCGATCCATATGTCCATGATTCAGTTTCCTGTCATCGATCCTGTGGCTACCGGGGCGAATATCTGCCGGCTCCGGAAGGATCGCGGCCTGACAGTCCGAGATCTCCAGCGCTATTTCGGATTTGAGGAGCCGCAAGCCATCTACAAATGGCAGCGGGGCCAGAGCCTTCCCAGTGTAGATAACCTCTATGCACTGAGCGCTTTGCTCCAGGTGCCGATGAACGAGATCATCATCTCCACTTCTCATATCGTTTCTTGGGAGCAGCAGGCAGCCGCCTGCTGCTCAGGTCTTTTTATGGGGAAATTTCTTCAGGTACAGTGGGCATGGCAGAATTTCAAAACCGCTTAGATCCTTATCCGCCTGTGCCCATGGGCCTGCCGCGATCCTGCTGGACGGCCGCAGCCCTTGGGTGAACAAGCGACTTCATAATAGAATATCACGCCATTATGGCAGGTATCAGAGAAGCGTAAGGTCGAATTCTGCTTTTGACAATGGATGTGTGTTAGAAATGGCAGTATTTCGGTGGACGAGGATGGAGGCGACTGACGAGCCTTTCACAATGAGTTATGAGCTCATGTTGCATTCATCAGATGCAGTCCATTCTTTGCCGGGGAATGCGCAGCATCATAATTCATCTGCGCCTGAACCGATCATCACTGCCTATCCATTCTGCCACGCCCACCACACCTGAAGGTGTGGTGACGGCATTTATGCAGCCGTACTCTTTTCGATAAAATCGCTGAGGATGTCCTCAAAGCTGTCATTTATGTCAAAGGGCGGCTCATAGGATACCTCGGTGTTGACCAGACACTTGTCCAGAGACATGGAGATCTCGTCAGCCCTCTTGCTGAGCGCCGTGGCCATGCCTCGGATCTTGTTCCGATCAAAGTCGATGGTTGTGACCTGCGTGGCATCACAGCGGTAGGAGACCTGGTTTCCCTCGCCGTTGAATCGGAAGCCGGAGCCTCCGCCGGTAATGGTCTTTTCACTGTTGCGGAGCATGGTCATATGGCGGAATACCTCAGCCAATTCCTGACGCTGCCGGTTCAGGCCCACCTCGCTGTCCATATCCAAATCCAATGCGTTCTTGGCGCCGTGGATAGCCCGGCACAATTTCTCCCGCTCCTCCAGCAGGGACATGAGGAAGGCGGCTACCTCGTTGGCGTGGCCGGCATACTCGCTGGGAGCAGCTTCCTCCACTACGGCATCCTGAGTATCGGACATGACCTTGCTCCGAAGATGAGTGGTCTTGACCTTGACGATATTGCGCCGGTCCTGAAGGATGGCAGTGGCCTCACACATCAGAGCTTTCAGTTTATTCTGGAATCGAAACGCATCTTTCATATTCATGGATCATACCTCCTTATGTCACTCCCCGGCGGAACGATTTGATGGGTCAAGCATACTCCAAACTTGATCAGTTGTCATTGAACTGCTGGTTGAATATGGCGAGGTTTGCTTTTTCGTGCGTTATAGGCGGTTCCGGCTTGACCGTGTCCATTTCCGCGAAGCCGCTGGCATTCTCTGCCGTTCCTGGCTGCATGTCTACGCTGCGTAGGTTGTGGAGCCGCACCTCTCCTGTTATAATCTCGATAAAATCTTTGTACAGGAGACCAAACGCATGAACTTATATGTCACCGGCAATACCATCAAGCAGCTGCGGGAGCAGAAAAAGATGACGCAGGCAGAACTTGCAGATAAGATCGATGTCAGCAGCAAGACCGTTTCCAAGTGGGAGACCGCCAAAGGGCTGCCGGATATCTCGCTCCTTGAACCGCTTTCCGCTGCCTTGGGGGTCTCTGTCATGGAACTCATGAAGGGCGATGCTGTCATCAATCAAAACAGATCCGCCAATCTGCTTCGCTCCAAGCTGTACGTCTGCCCCATCTGCGGCAACGTGATCCACACCCTGGGGGATACGGTCATCAGCTGCTGCGGCGTGTCTCTTCCTGCTTTGGAAGCGGAAGCGCCCGATGAACACCATGAGATCCAGATCGAGCCGGTAGAGGATGAGCACTTCATCACCGTCCATCATCCCATGACAAAATCCCACTACATCTCCTTTTTGGCCTATGTGACATCCGAAAAGTTTCAGATGATCAAGCTGTACCCGGAAGGAAACGCAGAGTGCCGTTTTCGTCTCCGAGGCCGAGGATACCTGTATTGCTACTGCAATCGCCATGGATTGATGGTGAAGCAGATCCGATAACCAGGTGCGATAAACACGAAGCGCAGTCAGAGTGCATCCGCAAGGGATGCACTCTGACTTTTTATATAGAGTTCCTTTACCCCACTCTCTCGAATGGTATCACCTTGCACCGGCTCTCCTCCGGCGGGTCGGGCGGCTCGGGTTCCGGCTTGGCTGTGGCCGTTTCCATGAAGCCGCCGATCTTCTCCGCCGCGCCCCTCTGCATCTCGTTGGTGATGTGCGTATAGGTATCCAGGGTAAACCCGGCGCTGAAGTGGCCCAGCATACTGGACAGGGTCTTCACATCCACGCCGCTGGAGAGGGCCATGGTGGCGAAGGTATGCCTGAGATCGTGGAAGCGCACATGCTCCTCGATACCGGCCATTGCCAGCAGCTTGCGATTGATCCTGGACACCGCATCTGGGCTCCAGTAGCCACCGGTGCGGGGCGATGGGAACAGGATGGGGTTGTCGGGGTGCTGTTCATGCTCCCGCACCAGGATGTCCACTGCCTGCTGGGACAGCGCCACTCTGCGGACAGAGTTCTTGGTTTTCGGCTCGGTTATCACCAGCTCCCCGTCGATCCGGGTGACCTGCTTGCTCACCGAGAGGATGCGATCCTTCACGTTCAGGTCATCCCACAGCAGCGCCAGTAGCTCCCCGCGCCGCAGGCCGCTGGACAGCTCCAGGAAGAACATGGGCAGGACGCCGTACTTCTCTGCCTCGCGGAGATACGTCCCCAGCTTCTCTGGCGGGATGATGGTCATCTCCCGGTGCTCTTTGCGCGGGATGCGGCAGTTGTCGCAGGGGTTGTAGGGGATGATCCGCTCCTTGACCGCCTGCTTGAGCGCCGAGGAGAGCACCATGTGGATGCGGCGTACCGTACTGCCGGACAGGGCCGTGTTGGTCTGCGTTTCAAACCGCTGCACCCGCCCGCGGGCCTTGGAATCGTTGTACATCTGCTGGATCTGGATGGCGGTGAGCCGCTTGAGCTTGACCATCCCGATGGCCGGCACGATGTGGTTCTCGATGATATTCCTGTAGTTCTTGGCGGTGTTGGGGCGGATCACCGGCTTGCTGTAGGTCTCGAACCACAGCCTGCACCACTCCGCCACGGTGTAGTCCTCGTTGTGGTCCATCGGGATGCCCCGGTTGTCCCGGATGGCCCGGTCCAGCTTTTCCTTGCACTCGGCCCGCGTCTTGGCGGACACGCTTTTCTGGATGGCACGGCCGGTGGCGGGGTCGATCCCCAGGGTGTATCTGCCCTCCCAGCGGCCGTTGGGCTTTCTGCGAATGCTGCCCTCGCCGTTTGCTCGTTTCTTTGCCATTGGTTGTCCCTCCTTTCGGCAACACAAACAAATACCACAGAATCCCGGAAATAGCTACTAAAATATTTCCGTCTTTTGAGCCGCCTGCTCCTCGATCCACGCCATGAACTTATCCCGGGGGACGATGATGCGGCTGCCCAGGGTGATGGTGGGGAAATCCTTCCGGTGCGCCACCTCGTAGGCGTGGGCCAGGCCGATACCCAACACATCGGCCACATCCTGCACGGTCAGCATCAGAGGGAGCTCGTTGAACGAGTTATACTTGGATCGTTTCATCAGATTCCTTTCCACCCTTCCCGCGGAAGGGATTTTATTCCTTGTTTTGCGGCCCATTTTCTGCGCCGCTCACATGGTCATTTCGGGCTGCTGCTCCTCATGGTCATCCGGTTTGTGGCCCTGGGCAATCTTCTTTTCCCGCAGCTTTTTGAGCCGCTTGCGGTCGATCTGGATGCCGCCGGGGCGGGACTCGGGCAGGGAGTTGTCCTGGAACACCCGGCTCATGTGGTAGAGCAGCCGCGTTACCGCCAGCATCACATCGGGCGGACGCTGTTCCTCCCTGTGGTCCAGAAGGTACCGGGCGTATTCGTTCCCCTGCTCCGCCGACCGGGTCAGCCATTGAACGGCGCGCTCCTCATCCCGGGGCACTTCCTTTCCCATGAGGTACAGCTTGCCCAGCAGGTACTGGGCATAGGGATTGCCTTGCTCGGCGGAACGGGTGAACCACTCCACGGCGCCCGCCGCGTCCTGTTTCGTGATCTCGCCGCGGAGCAGCTCTTTGCCCAGGCGGTACATGGCCCACCTGTTTCCGCCTTCCGCAGCGGTGCGCAGCCAGTCCATGCCCCGCGCGGTGTCCCGCACCTCCAGATCGCCAGAAAGAAACAGCTTGGCGAGGGCGTACTGCGCCGCCGGATGCCCCTGCCGGGCGGCCTGCTCGAACCAATACCGAGCGTTCACCCCGTCGGGGATCAGCAGAGGGCCGTCCCGCCAGAGCTTGCCCAGCAGGTATTGCGAGTAGCGGTCGCCGCCCTTGGCCAGCTTCTCCAGCTCCGATACCGCGCCGCTCCGCTCCTCCATCGTCAGCTCTTCATTTCGGATGACCTCCTGCAGCGTCCAGTACGCATAGGGCGCATTTCGGAACTGCTCCGGCTCATCCCGCTGGCCCATGTCCTGGTCCTCGAAGGTAACTTGGCCCAGACGCAGCCGCTCCGCTTCCCGGATGACGGCGTTTTTGATCTGCCGGAACTCCTTTTCCTTGGAGAGCGGGAGCCGCTCCCGAGGCTTGTCGTGGTAGTAGCCATCCACCTTTCCCTGGAGCAGGAGCCGCTGGTCGTAGCACTGGCTCACCACAGGGAGCCGCTCCATCTGATCCACGATCTCGTCCACCAGCCCCTTGAGCCGTTTGGGAAGATAGCCGTAGGTTTTCTTGCCCTTGACCGTCCCCAGACCCGCCGCCAGCTCCTGCATGAGCCGCTCGGCCTCCGGGTGGTCGCACAGGCCGTCCCGCATCGCCTGCACCAGCTCCAGCATGGCCCGCCGCGCCTGCCGCACCAGCTCGTCCCGGGACTCCGACTTCTGCTCGTAGAGGTGGAGCATCTCATCCCGGAAGATGTCGTTGGTCAGCCTGGACTTGATCTGGCGGATGCCCTCTTTGGAGAGGTAGGCTTGTCCTGGCGTGGCCGACCAGGCCATCATGTGGATGTGCGGATGCTCGCCCTCGTCGTGGAAGGCCGCGTACCAGCGGAAGTCAGCAGGTGGTATTTTCATCGCCGCCGCGATCTCGTTGCGGTGGGCGCGGATGAGATTTCTCCACGCCGCGGCGTTGTTGAAGCCCAAACGCGCCGCGTCCTCCCGCTTGAGAGAGATGATGTGCGTCCACACATTTCCGGTGTACTGCTCCAGTTCTGCCATCGCTTTTTCAAGCGACACGCCGTCGTTGTCGCCGAACAGTCCGTGGGAACCGAGGCGCTCCGCCCGGGGCCGGGTGGCGATGTACTTCATATACTGCTCCGACTGGCGTAGCGCATCCCAGTTGGATTCCAGCGCCAGGGTGATGAACGCAGAGGCCGCCGCCTTGGTGGGCTTGGTCTGGAAGCTCTCATACTCGTAGAGAGTTTTGGTGTCGGGGAAATCCTTCACCAGCTTTGCAATGAGCTTCTCCTGTTTGCGTGTGGGCGGACGGTCATCCGGAAGAATCTCCACCCGCTCCCGGGTTGCGATGTAGCGGAGGTACCCCGCCGCGCCGCCGGTGCTTTTGATGTAGGGGCTTTTCAGGATCAGTCTTGCCATTCGTCACCATCCCAGTCCGGCTCCCAGGCGGAGCGTGCCCGCTTCTCCAGCGAGATAAGTCCGTTGGTGGCTTTCACGTTCCGAACGCTCTGCGCCCGCCTGCGTTTCAGATCGTCCCGGTCTACCTCCACCGCATCCGCGATGATCCCGATGAGCAGATCCAGCTCCACCTCCCGGGTGAACTCCCGCCTGGCGATGTGATCCTCCAGCCGGCCCAGCCTGCCGTCCAGCGCGGCCAGGAGCGCCGTGGGCAGCAGGGATCGGTTGTCCTGGGTCTCCAGGTAGTCCACATAGAAGTTGATGGCCTTTTCCACGAACTCGTTTTTGCTCCGGCAGTTGTCCGCGGCGTACCACTGCTCCAGTCTCCGGCTGGTTTCCGGCTTCATCCGCAGCGGAAGCCGCTCCTTCGTTTCGTTACCCATAAAAATCCTCCTTTTTTCTATCAGACATCTGTGAAAAGCCTGCAATATGGGGCTTTGGGGGAAAGCTGACGCCAACGGCCTGTTTTCTGCCCGTCAAAGACGCCAGCTTTCGCACCCCCGAAACTGCCCGCACTGCGGGCAGAAGTGGCCGGCCGGGCGGCGCTTGCGGCGCCAGGGTTTTATCCTGCTTTCTCCTCCGTCCCCGCTTTTTCTTCCATCCCCGGAAGCGATTCAGAAGCCAGCTCTGGAAACGCCCCCGAAAGCGGCCCAAATCCGCCCTACAAGGCCGAGGGGGTATCCACCCCCGCACGCTCCCCCAAAGGCGCACACAGGGCGTTTTGGGGGCTTCTGCGGGCGGATTCCGCCAGACGCTCCGTCACCCTCTGACGGGCGGCATCCTCCTCCAGCTGCCGCAACTGCCGCTCATAGAACGATTCCACCGCCGCCTGGATGGGGCAGATGGTGTAGAGCAGGTTTCCATTGAGCGGCCTGCCGTCCTTGCTTCGTATCATGGTCGGCTCGGTGCGGATAAGACCTTTCTCCTCCAGACTGCGCACATACTTGCTGACCGTGTTTTCGCACATCCCCAGCGCCTTGCCGATGGTCTTGTAGCTGGGCCAGCACTGGTAGGTTTCTCTGTCCTCGATGCTCAGCAGATAGCAGTAGATGGAGATCTCCGAATGACTGAGACCGATGTGAAACACTTCGTTGGGAACCAGAAAATAGTTTTTGTTGGGATCGCGTTTGGGCCACTGCCGGAACTTCATACAGCACCTCCTGTCCTTTCTTCGTTTGCAGCACGAACATCATCCTCCATACACCGTCCGGTCATTCAGACACGGGCATCACCTCACCGAAGAGCAGTTGTGTATTCTCGATTGACCGTTCCTCAAAATTCATTTTGAAAATACCCCCTCACTACTTAGCCGAGCCATATAGCGGGCTGACATAAAATTGACAGAAAAAGAGCGCCTGCCATTCAGCAGACGCTCTCGTCCTGATGTAAGTGTATCAAGTTGTTTTGGACCGCAGACGACAGATCCCGTCTGCTTCATCCCGCTCTTTCAGAAGCTGCGCCAGAGCAGTCAGAAGTTTCTTTTGCAGATAGTCGACGCTGCCGCGGTTCAGCTGATGGGCTTCCGCGTACTTGCGGATAGACAGGCCGTTCACGAACCGCTCCTGGAAGTACGCTTGGTGATCCTGCAGCACCGTCTTCAGCGAGTTGTCCAGAAACTGTATGTCCTCTTTCAGTTTGGCAAAGTCACTTCGGGTGATAGCGGCATACCGCTTCTCGTTCATGCAGAGACGATACTTGGCCGAATCGAAACGATAGTTCTCGCAGAGGTCTTTGGCGTATGTGAGGTAGGTAGGCGCAGATTGATAGACGCGGGAGTCGTATTCAGCATCCCGCTCCGCTCTCTTTTTGCGAATCGGCCCGCGCATACCGTCCTCGGCAAGATTGGAGATGACTGCCTCGGTGATCTTCATATTGGTGACCCGCTTGTACCTGGCCTTCCGCTCGCCGTTGATCTCTATGAACGCGCAGAAAGATTTCTTGCTCATTGTGAAGTACTGCGGAACCTCAGAAAAAGAATAGGAGCGCAGGATGACCGTCTCCTCACCGGTTTCCGCATCCTCGGCCGCCGTGACCAGATAGATCAACTTGCCGTCGTACCGCCGGTAGTAGCCTGCGCGGATTTTTCTGTCTGCCATCTGGTCACCTCACCTTTCTGAATATGCTTTTGGTTGCTGTGTGCAGAGTGGTAATTGCGATTTTCGCAATTACCACCCGCTCCTGGTTAGCGAATTCTTCGTTTCAAAAATTTCCCCGACCATTCCATTCTATAATTTTGGTGTTGTCCCGCAAGCAAAATAACAAATACTTCAATCCAGAAGTTACACCGCACGGTTACCTTATGCTTTCAGCTTATATATGCGGTTCCGATTGCCGCCCTCGGTAACGATTGTTTCTTCAATGATCATCTCACCGAGCATCCGTCTTGCGCGTGCGTCTTTAACACCAAGCATATTGGAAATGTCCGAGCACTTTGCAGAAGCATGATCGGTAAGATATTCAAGGATGCAATTTTCTGAGCGGCTGTTTTTGCTCCTTTATCGCCGCTTTTTATCGCTACTTGTTTATCGCTACTTTCTTTTTTGAGTAGCGATAATGACAGAACCGTTCTATCCGGCTCAAAGGACTCTTCTATGACAGGCTCTCTCCAGCCCTGCTCGCGCCAGGCGCGGAAGATGGCGGGGATACCACCACTTTTCGGTGCATCAATTTCAATGCGGAAACTGCCGGGGTTGGACATGGTGATAGCATTCCGCTTTTTGATGATGACCAAGCCCTGTCTTCCATAACAGTCTGCATTGACCAGGCAGTTTGCCAAGGGCTTCACGGAGCGCCTGATGCAAGGGTGTATCGCCCGCTCTTGTGCCGCTGTCCATATGCTCCTGCGGCTATTTCTTTGTTTAGGCGGCACATATTTTGTGCCACTTGAGACCTCTGCCCGCCCTACTGCTCTGTTTCATAAGGCCAGGTATTAATGCCGCCAAATTCGTAGATGTTGGTATAACCCAACTCGGCCAGTGTGGAGGAGGCTGTCTTGCTGCGGTTTCCACTGCGACAGTAGACCAGCACCGTGGAATCCTTCTCAGGGATCACCTCAGCAGCAGTCGTTTCGTCAATGGTACCCACTGGCAGCAGCACAGCGCCGGAGATGTGGCCGCTATCGTACTCGTCCTGCTCCCGCACATCCAGTATGATGACCTCCTGGGTGTCCATCATCTCTTTGGCTTCTTCCTGGGTGATCTGCTGGTAGGAGCTGTCGGCAGAAGTCCCGCCACATCCGGTCAGCAGGAAAAGGGCAAGCAGGAAAGGGATAATTCGTTTCATTTCAGTTCCTCCAAAAGTCCGGCAGCAAAGGCCTTGTGGCCCTGCTCCGTGAAGTGTACGCCGTCATAGGCCAAAGGGATGTCCCACCTTCCGGCGTCGGCAAAGCGGATACCCATTTTCTCCGCCAAAACTTTACAGCATCGGGCGAAGGTGCAGGAGTCACCAATGAGCTGTGGGCTGGGTACCCACGCGCCCAAGGCCACCGGTGGCGGTGCGATCAGCAGAATCTTGCTTCGGTCTAACGGAACAGCCGCAAGAAATCGCTCCAACTTTTCAGCCGCCTGCTCCGGGCTTCTGCCCTGGAGCAGATCGTTGGTTCCGAGCATGACGATCAGCAACTCCGTGTCAACAGAGAAGTCTGGAGCGGCGGATGAAATCTCGCGACCGTTTTGTCCCATGTTAGAGATCGTCCATCCGGTCTCCGCAGCCAGGATGTCCACCCACCGGTTGTCTGCGTCATAGCGCCCGCCGAAATAGCCACGGGGATCGTAGCCGTAGGTGTTAGAGTCGCCGAAGCAGATGATATTCATCCTGCGCTTTTCCTTTCTCCGTATGTTCGCATTCCCTAATGTGGTTAATGAGACTTTCGCCTAATCTTTCCGCCTCTTGGATTGCTTTAGTCTTATTAAAATTTCTTCATCTGCTTGGCAGAACTCAAATTGATCAATCTCATCCACCGTGATCCAACGGATGTCATTATGCTCCAGTTTCTGGGGGACGCCCTCCCGGATAGTGGCATGGAACAGTGTCAGATGGACCGTCAGATCGGGGTATTCATGAATCACATCCATGAATACCTCGCCCACATCCAATGTGACCGCCAGTTCCTCCTGACATTCCCGGATGAGAGCCTGCTCCTTGATTTCTCCTGGCTCTACCTTACCGCCCACAAACTCCCACAGCAGCCCTCTGGCCTTGTGGGCCGGGCGCTGGCAAATCATAAACTTGTCCTGATTCCAGATCAGGGCCGCAACTACTTCGGTCATTTACTCACCCATTTTACAGATTGATAGATATTTGCACATGGATAATCGTTGGTATAAGTAATCCATGTACCAAGTATAGCGACCTTCACTATTCTCTACAAGTATAACTTTTTTCGTTGTTGTTTGTATCTTGCAATGAACAAACAAACAAGAGACTTCCGCTCTCTTTACATGACTTCCGCGATGCTTTATAATGTGATATGTTATGACCGCTCCTCAGCAGGGCTTGCTGTGTACTATAGTTAACTATTACGTTATAGAGAGGGTGCCATTCTTGAGTTCCGCTTCTTTTGTGTTTCCTGCCGTCAAGGGTATCCAAGCCAAGAGGGAATACTTTACCTCGATGGTTCCATTAGAGGTGATCCCGAAAATCTTTCAGTTTGTTGACGAACAACTACCACCAGAAATTCGGGCACAGCGTATTCTCAACCGTGCCAGGATTCCAGAAATTCGAGATTACATTTTAGAGAACCCCGATGACTATGTGTTTTCTTCGATAACAGTTTCCGTTGATGGTGTCATGGAGTTTATTCCATTAAATGAAGACGAGCCCCTTCTCGGTCACATTACAATTTCTATGAGTGCCAAGTTTCTCATAAATGACGGGCAGCATCGGCAAGCCGCTATTGCGGAAGCAATAAAAAAGAACCCCGAGCTAAAGAATGAGCATATCTCCGTTGTTTTCTATCGCGATGAAGGTCTCGCTCATTCCCAGCAAATGTTTTCGGATCTTAACCGCTATGCAATTCGTCCTACAAAATCAATCAACATTCTTTTTAACTCGCGGGAAGAGTCTTCCATTGTTGCAAAGCGGGTTATTAATACGGTTAATGTCTTTCAGGATGTGACCGAAAAAGAACATACCTCCATATCCAACCGATCTAAAGCACTGTTTACATTAAGTGCAATCTGTAGCGGCACGGAAGCCTTATTAAAAGATCTGGACTTAGGTTTGGAGGAGAAATGCAACTTAGCAATTCATTTTTGGGAACAAGTATCTCAGTACATTCCTTTTTGGAAAGCAGTAAAGAACGGTCAGGCCAAGTCCTCTGATGTGCGAAAAAATACAATTTGTACCTTAAGTATCACCCTTAATGCCATCGGGGCTGGAGGTAATCAAATTATTCAAAGATATCCAGATACATGGGAAAGGCATCTTTGCCATTTGGCGCATATTGATTGGAGCAAAACCAACCCAGTGTGGGAAAATCTCGTCTTTATTCACGGAAAAGTTGCTACAAATCGTGCTTCGCAAAGAGCCATGGCTACATATATAGAGAATATTATGACAGAAGAAATTGGTGGATAAAATGGCTAATTTAACAAAAGAAGATATTCGTATTGTACTTAACACGATACAGGAAGTGTATTTAGCAGATAAGATACCCTGGATTTGTGGATACAGTGGCGGCAAAGATTCCACTGCCGTCGTACAACTTGTTTGGATCGCACTTTCCCAGCTTCCAAAGGATAAATTACACAAACCCGTTCATGTTATTAGCACAGACACTCTGGTTGAATCCCCAGTTGTTGCACTATGGGCCACTCGCTCTATTGCGCGCATGAAAGAGGCTGCAAATAACCCTGAACACAAATTACCTATTATTCCACATAGGCTTGTTCCAGAGGTCACCAACACCTTCTGGGTAAATCTCATAGGGCGGGGCTATCCATATCCTCGGCGTGATTTTCGCTGGTGTACTGACCGTATGAAAATCGACCCCTCAAATCGCTTTGTTAAAAAAATCCTGGATGCAGAGAGCGAAGCAATCCTGGTCCTTGGAACGCGCAAAGCCGAAAGTGCCACCCGCAAAGCCGTCATGGAGGGTTATGAGAAAAAGCGATACCGAGATCATCTTAGCCCCAATGGATCGTTTCCGAACTCCTATGTTTTTACTCCTATTGAAAACTGGAGCAACGACAACGTCTGGCAATATCTTGTACAATACCCCAACCCCTGGGGACATTCAAATAAGGACTTGTTGGCAATGTATAGTGGTGCTTCTGCGGATGGCGAGTGTCCGTTGGTGCTTGATACATCTACGCCCAGTTGCGGCAACAGTCGTTTCGGTTGTTGGGTATGTACTATGGTTTCCGAGGATAAATCCATGGCGGCCATGATCCAGAATGACGAAGAGAAAGCGTGGATGCTTCCCATGCTTGAATTCAGAAATGAAATTGCCGGTAATTGGGATATCGATAGAAAGCGTAGAGATTTTCGCCGTATGGATGGGCGTCTAACGTGGCATAACGAGCGACTGGTACACGGCCCATATACACAGGAAACCCGCAAGTACTTTTTAACTCGTCTATTAGAGGTTGAGAAGCTTGTTCATGAGATTGGACCAGAGGAAATTAAGGATGTTCCCTTGATTACCATGGACGAACTTCGGTTTATTCGTCAAATTTGGTTAGATGAAAAACACGAGTTTGAAGATTTGTTGCCCGAAATCTACGAATCTGTTACCGGAAAACGCTATGAAGATGGATCTATTAGCAAAAACAAGTATTTTGGTCCAGCTGAAGCCAGAATTCTTCGCGAGGCTTGCCAAGCGGTATGTCCAGACGAGACTTTGATGTACGAAATGCAACGCTCCCTATTAGATGTCGAAGCTAAAGCAGCCGCCATCTCTAATAAGAGAAATGTAATTCAAAATTTTGAGCATGAGATAAAAAAAGCATTTTATCGTGATGAGCATGAGGCCGCCCTTATCGCAGAAGAACGTGCAAAAAAAATCACGGGAATGCAGGAATCTTTTGACGATGGAAATTGGACTGAGTGAGGTGCTGAGAATATGTATTTTACAAAAATCGAATTGCATAACTTTGGCATCTACAAAGGCCATCACGAAATGTGTCTTTCGGACCAAATCGGTAATCGCAATGTTACTCTCATCGGTGGATTGAATGGTCGAGGAAAAACGACCTTTCTTGATGCTATTTTGCTTGCATTGTATGGAAAGCAGGCATTAAAGTATGTTCAGGAAAACGCGCGTTCCTATGAACGGCTACTCATAGAGCATATTAATAAGCACGCGACAGATGATCTTACTTATGTCGCTGTATCGCTTGGTTTGGATGACGGAACCGCTTTGCGCGTCTGCCGGAAGTGGAAGTTAAAGGGCAAGAAGGTCGATGAAACTATTGTCGTCGAGAAAAACGGAACAATAGATAAGTACCTTGGGGAAAGTTGGAGTTACTATATTGAAGAGATTCTGCCTTTTGGAATAGCAAGATTTTTCTTCTTTGATAACGAAAAGATCGCTCAACTGGCTGACGACGCTTCATTTGAGCAAATTAAAACTTCTATTAAATCCGCAATTGGTGTTTCTACGATTGAAAAAGCAATTACTCATATTGATGAAGTAATTCGCCGAAAAAAAGATGCTCTGCAAGCTTTTGAAAAAAGCGAAGTCAACCAAGGTTACCAAGAGGTAGAAGCGCAACTCAAGGAACTCAACTCCAAAATCGAAACAGCTCGTCGAGAGGCTGACATCTTAAAAGCAAATTGCGAGAGTATTGCAATTGCTATAGAAACTAAAGAAAAAAAGTTTTGGGCTTCTGGTGGTGACTTAACACTCAGCCGAGAGGCCATAAAACAAGAAAAAGAGAAAATCAAGGCATATGTGCAAGAAGTTCGTGACGAAATTATGCTGCGCGTATCTGATCCTGCAACTCCGCTCTTTATGTGCCGCAAATTAGTTACACAAGCTTATGATGCAGAGATTGATGAGCAGAAAAAAGCAGCTCTGAAGCTTTCTGACCCAATTGTCGAAAGTATTCAGAAAAATATTTTGGATCGATTTAATCAGGGGAATTTCGATGACAGAACGCTCAGAATCATTACTGATATTGTCAAGCAAGAGATCGGGAAATTCACTTCAACAGGCGAGGGTGCGGAACACATTAATATGTCCCACACGACCATGCTCCTCTTTGACAAATTAATTGTCACAATATTCCATTCCCTTGATCAAAAAATCGAAACCTTAATCAGTCATGTCGATGCGCAAGAAAATGAGCTCATGAGCTTGGACGCACACCTTGGTGAGTCAGACGAAAAGACGATGGCCATGAAACTCTATGAGACGCTCAAAGAATATGAGCGCAAAAAAGCTTTGGCTGACGACCAATACCAGAAGCAGCAGAGCTTAATCGAGAGTTTGGAGCGCCAGAAAGAAGCTCTTCATTCTAAGCGCTTGCAGTTAATCAAGACTATCGCAGAAAAAGAGAATACGAATGATGATAACTCCCGTATTATCAAATATTCTGTGATGTCTATCGAAGTTCTTAATGAATTTAAAGTTCGTTTACAGCGTGAAAAGATAGACAAGCTTTCTGCAACTGCCACAGAATGCTTCCAGACTCTGGTTGAAAAAGATTCCCTTGTGAGTAAAATCCATATTGATACGGACAGTTTAGATGTAACCATACTTGATCCAGATGGGCATGAGTTGTTAAAGAACCAGCTCTCCGCGGGAGAGCAGCAGATGTTTGCTATTTCCATTGTGTGGGCACTGGCCAGAACCTCTGGCTATAAGGCCCCTGTGGTCATTGATACACCCATGGCTCGCTTAGATTCTTCCCACCGGGCAAATTTCGTTACCAGCTATCTACCGTCTGCAAGCTCCCAGGTTATGGTTCTTTCCACAGATGAAGAAATTTATGGTAGATATCTTGATATGATTCGAGAAAATGTTATAAATTACTTTACTCTACATTATCGGGAAGGTGAGCAATGCACCTCTATCATCAACGGCTATTTTGAGGGGGTGTGATAGTATGATTATTAAGCATTTTAAACTGTCACAGCCAGAGAAGGAGCGACTCATTCGAATCAAAGCAAAGACCGGTGTTCAAAACTGGAATATTCTTTGCCGGTGGGCATTATGTTGGTCGCTTTCAGAACCTACCATTCCTGGTAGTATTGATCCACAGTCTGACAGCAATGTTGAAATGGATTGGACCACTTTTGCCGGTGAATATGCAGAAATCTTTGAAGCAATTATTCGCCAGCGATGTTTGAATGATGGCTTAGGAGATGACCCTAACACTTTAATCCGGTACTTCCGACTTCATCTTTATCGTGGCATTAACCATTACAGCACCAGAGATGTTTTGAAAAGCTGCTCAGATTTACTCGAATCTGCTCTTCCGAAGGAGGAAGCATAATGGCTGTTTATCTTGACTACAACGCTTCTGCTCCGATAGATGAAAGAGTTCTGGAGAGAATGATTGAAGTGTATCGCTCTCATTATGGCAACGCAGATAGTAGAACTCACATCTTTGGTACAGATGCCAAAGAAATTGTTTCCTCCGCAAGAAAATCCATTGCTGAGATCTTGGCTGTGGACAGTACGGATGTTTTCTTTACCAGCGGTTCCACCGAGAGTAATAACATGGCGATTCTCGGGTTGCTTGACTACGCGCTTGAGAGTGGCCGTAATCACTTCATTACTACGTCTATCGAGCATAAGTCCGTTTTGGAAGCCATGAAACACCTGCAAGAGAAAGGCTGTGTTGTGGATTTTGTTTCACCCGATGCGTCTGGCCGAGTCAAACCGGAGCAGATTCTCAGCCTCGTCACGGACAAAACTCTGCTTGTTTCTATGATGCAGGTCAACAGCGAAACTGGCGTGATACAGCCTATTGAAGAGGTCGGTGCAGCATTAGCAGGGACTAAGACATATTTTCACGTTGATGCCACACAAGGTTTTGGTAAGCTGAATGATAGCTTACGAAATACCAAATACAATATGCTTAGTATCACCGCCCATAAGATCAGCGGTCCCCAGGGGATTGGCGCATTTATTATGCGGCGCGACCGTACATATAGACGGCCTCCCGTCAAACCGCTCATGTATGGCGGTCAGCAGGAACGCGGATACCGTCCGGGAACTACACCGGTGGCTTTGGTTGCAGGCTTCGCTCTCGCAGCTCAGCTAAGCGACAAGGAATCCGCTGTCCACATGGAAAGCTGTAGAGCGATTAAGCGAAGATTCCTGGAGGCTGTGGAAGGTCTGAACTATACTTTGAATGGAGACCAAGAACACTGCCTGTCGTCCACTGTAAACATTAGTTTCCACGGTGTTGATGCAGAGGGTATCTTCCTTGCTGTAAAGGAGGATTATGCGTTCTCCAATGGTTCGGCCTGTAACTCTGGCAGCCATGCCCCAAGTTATGTATTAACAGCTATGGGACTGGGTGAAACACGAGTGAATGAGGCTATCCGTCTTTCTTGGAACCATGATACAAAAGTTGACTTTTCGGTTCTTGTAAACTACATTAAATCAATGACCGATTAAACAACAAGGTCCCAGCGCCAAGTATGGCATTGGGACCTTGTTGTTTATTACTTTAAGTGATAGCGCCTGATGAACTCTTCCAAAATCAACTCAAAGACATCAGAGTTTGTGTGTAGCATCTTGTATACCTTTTACAATGACGAGCTTGCGGAAGACAATCCTTGTTGTCCATTTGTTGCTGTATAGACCACATTTTGAAACATCATCTTCATACCATTTAAATTACGAAATTTTTCGTCATGCTTAATTCCAAGCTTTTGAGCGCGAAGTGTAAGACTTTTTGATAAGTCCATTAGCTCTTTTTCAATTTGATCGGTAGTTTTACCATCACTTTTACGGTATACATCAATTAAAGCCACTAATTCCTCGACATCCCAAGCTACTTTAATCATTATCTATCTCCCTTAGAATCTGATTTTTAACTTTTGGTTAAGGTTCTTTTCCTTGAGCCATGTCATGACATTGGGGGTCAAATCCAAAACCGTAGCCCGCTGAGAAGAGACTTTCTTTAAGAAGTCTTCGATTTCGGGGTTCAAAGAGAATTGATCGGTAATTTGCTTTGCTTCCGCCACGTAGGAAACCAGGCTGTTTACTGCTTTGATGGATGGATTTCCAGCAACCGTTTGAGTGATGCTGTCTGTCAAGTCCTTTGCCCGTTTGGGGTCATTTGATAGACCACCAATCATAGACAAATAGCCTTTTGGACCATCAGAATATTTCTGAGCAGCATCACGCCATACGATTTTAATTTGTGCTGCAACAGCATCTCCCTTGGATTTCAGAAGCCTAACAGTTTCCAAGGTCAACCGCATTTCAGAAACTCCGTTGCCGCAATCGTCGATGCAAGCCAGCAATTCGTTGCGAGTAGGTTCATCCACAAGTGAAGTGCTGACAATTCCTTTTTCTTTCATGGCAGCAGCACAATCAATGGTATCTTTAATACTCTCGGTGGCCTGGGCAAGCTGTGCCAACGCCTTTGCGTAAGTTTCGGCATGCTGCTTGCTTTCGATTGTTACTCGGCGTTTTTTGATAGCAGAGGTGCAATTTTTGATTGTCTCAGTTAACAGCATTTTCGTACACCTCCATATTCTCAAGCTGAGCGTAAAGTGCCTCCATAGAGGACAAGGCAGCTTCAGACAATGCTTCTGCACCAGCAAAACCGCCAGTAGCAGCTATGTCTTTTTGGGCCTTCGCCCCTTCCTGGTCAGCCTTTTGAGCAATCGCCTGAATATCTCTAAGGAAATCATACAGCACATGTAGCGAGTTGCCGGAGTATGCCGTCAGCTGCTTTACTGCTTGTACAGAGGCCGCATCGTTAATTAGCTTGACATGTCCCATTACCGTTTTGGCTGTCTCAATGGGAGGTTTTTCATACTTGACCCGCAACTCTGTACTTCCGATGATTCCATTCGCAGAAAACACAGAAAACAGCTCTTGAATAGCAGACAGCGTATCAATGAGATTCTTCTGGTTGAGTTCACCAATATACTCTTCGAGTTTGCCTACCACCTTTGCAGCTTCCTGAGTATCCGCAACCATGGCTTTTTTAACGCTGGGATAGAGCGCTTTCAACAGCGTGGCAGGATTATAGAGAAGATGCTTCTGTGGGATACTACCAGGTAATGTTGCTTCAATATCCCAGTCGGCAGCCATAAGTTTTTCAACAGCGAGCACCAGCTCGTCTGTTCTGTAACAGGATTTCGTGTTGGGATCAACTGCAAAATGGACCGCACCCATTGTGGTTGCAGAAGCTTGCTTTAAGAAGGTCAATGCACTATCAAAGTCAGCTTTGCGATTAAGAATGAACTGAATCATGTCATTCCACTCACGGGTATCTCTCCTGATGCTATCGTCTTTTTTGAAATCCTTAAACAGAGATTTGATTACTGAATAGGGCGAACTCGTATCAACCTTCTGGCCCAAGATACACGCTTTGAGATACTGAATCGCAAGGCACCACTCCAATACCGGGAGAGAATCTTCTCCCTGCTTAGTAGCGGCAACTTTTTCGATGATTTCAGCTTTTCTGCGTTCCAACCAAGTAATCAATCTCTGCTGGTAATAAGCTGCGCCCTCGAAATCCCAACCTTTTGCGTAGTTCAGTTCATTTAAGGCCATCAGAACATCGCGGCTTTCAGAACTTCTGTCCATGTAAACAATGGCTCTATCCGTATTTGTGGGAGAACTCTGATCGTTAATGTAGTAGCAGCTCAGGTCGGAAAGACGCTCTGCTGCAATATAGGCTGGGATACCAATATCCTGCCAGTTGATTGCACCACATTGCCTGGAGTCTCCTCGAATAAGAGTACGAAGCCAGCCACGATAGTCGGGATCATATTTCAATGTTTCACCCTTGGTAAACCATGCCGTGATATCATCCTTAAACTTACGATAATTCTTTGTGGCACCATCGACAGGGGGCTTGGCCTTGAGAGGTTCTGGAGTAGTAGGATGATGAACAGAATTGCTTCCACTGGTTGTCACTGGTTTGGATGTGACAGTTGGGGATACAGCTTTGCCAGTGGATTTATCCACGATTTCACCGATGCCAGTAAAGGTATTCAGCCCCACATCTGCAAGGAAAGCTTGATTAAGGCCACCAAAACGCAGCGTTCCGTCGATGTCTTTCACGCCGGATGCAGAACCATCACCCCAAATGGCAAACACCGCTTTCAGTCGATTCTTATCATCTGAACTCATGCTTTCCAAACGGTCAATGGAAGAACTATGGGGATCATTGGACATCTGAGCATTGCTGGGGTTAAGCGGGAAATACCAACCATCCCCATACTGCTTGCCATCAAAGTATTCTTTTAACTGGGCGCGAATAACATTCTTTAAGAACATTCTCGGGCTTTTTGTCGCAAGAGATTCATACAGAGTCAACAGTGCATGGCGGTTAAAGGGATATAGCGTTACTTTCTTTTCTCCGATGGTTGTGGTATCCCATTCACAAGGAGGCGTGAAATCACTGATTGGCAGTTCACTCAAATCTGCACCGGAGTCAGTCCAATGATGGAGTTGTGTGGGGTCACAGTAAATTGCGTTCAAATACCGGCCAGCCATCTGAATGATAAACTCGTCAGTTCCATAGGAACGTTCTGTGACCTCAATTTGGTGTGTTACACGGTCTTTGAAATTGCCTCGAAACGCATAATAATAGTCGTTGGTGATGCCGATTACCGAAGTAACACGACACAGATCTGCGTAATCGCCGCCATGCTCATAAGAAAGCGCCGTAATGAGTTCCTGGTCAATTCCAGTGAAGCCGGTGAAGTCTTCGATAAAGATTGTTAGGTTTTTGCCTTGCTTTTTCAAATCTCGTCTCAGCTGAGCAAAAATCGTTTCCGCATTTTCACTGGAAATGTCTGCACAACGCTGAATGACCTCTCTCGTAAACCTGTTAAGATAGTTGATGAGTTTGGTAATCTCAAAGTCATCGCCTTTCAAAGAGGCCGCAAAGAGGGACGCTTGGGGATCGCCCTGTTTCATTACAGCTCGGATGATTTTAGATACATTAAAATCTTCTTCTGTAAAAATTGTGGTGTCTTGAAGAATCTGATTGCTCGGAGCCGTGATGACATTATAGCATCTGGATATTGCGCCACCTTCACGCAATAGATGTTCGCTTACACGGCTGTCGGCAAGGTAGCTGGCAATGTCACGGCACTTGACCGCTTTGTAGGTTTCTCCGGACATATCGTTTCGCACAGCTGCAATATAGGCATACAGAATCTCTGTCTTGAAAGAATCTTCATCTTTGGAATCGGAAGAGGCCACAAACTTACGGAGCTTCTCCGCAACATCAGGGTCTTTAATGGCTCCCTGTTCCAACAACTGAGAAAAAGCGCCACGGACAGAGTTATTCAAACGACGCAGGAAAACCAACTGCTCCGTTGCAGGATTATATATAGTAGAGGGGCTTCTTTCAAACTTGCCTTTTAGATAGCGAATAAGATGAGATTTACCAGTGCCGTGATTGCCTCGGACAATGACCATACGATGCTCATTGTCAGGGTTGTAGATCAGCTGCTCGAAAACCTCATCTTCGCTCATCAACTTTGTAGGGGCAGGCATTTTCCCCTCTTCATAATAGCCACCACGGAAAAGCTCAAGAGACGAGAACGGCATGTGAGTAGACATGAAATAGGCATCTTCGGTGGCCATATCATCTGTTTTAATCGCATACTTTTCCATTACAGAACGATACTGTTCCCATTTCATGAATCCATCGCCTCCTTCACCGAAATGTGTGTGAAACCATTGATAGGATCACCGTCTACATAGTAAAGCATGATCGGAGTGGAGTCAGACCATGTTTCAAGTTTAATGAGACCAATTTCATGCAGTGTGCGAAGGCCGGCAGAAAGCGCCAAGGGAAGATTACTGCCAATCTCAACTTCGGGGATTTTTGTGCTCAGCCAAAGTATGAAGTCCTGGGCAAGAACAGTCTCATTATATTTGAATTTTTCTGTATATGTAGTTGCCAATATATCTTCTAACCGTAGCTTCATATTGGGGATTATCATTGTTCCGCTCAAATAGCCCAGCCCTAAAAAAGCAGCCCAAAAGCGCCATCCCAGGACAGCGTTTTCATTCAGTGCAGCCAGCTCTTTCACTTCGGAAGCGCAGGTCTTAGCCATACCTTCCCAAGATTTCAGCGCAAAGATTCGCTCATTTTGAGCAATCAGCCATTTGGTGAACATGTGAAATGTGGTGTCTTTTGCAGAGAAGACCCGAGCACTCACATACCGCCGAAAAGCCTTGGATGAAGCGATTATACTGGGATCAACAGCTAAGACCAGATTGTCAGCATCAGCTTTGATGAGGGCAAGTTCTTCGAGGGCCACATTGATTGACTTGTTGATTTGATCGAGTTCTTTTTCATCATTGATACCCAATGTCATGCACTGACGCACTTCATCACGGCTCATGCTTTTATGGGAAACCAAGCGGCAAACAGAGAGAACTCGCTCCGGTGTCGGCTCCATTCGCATGCCGTCTGGATTGACTTTGAACATACGAATACCTCCTTTAGAATTTTTGAATCGGAATAGGATAACCGTCGCTATACTCTCTTATCGTTTTACCACCATTGGCAACGATGGTGTTCTCGTTACAGTAGAGTATCTTACGATAGCCAAAGGCATCCAGTTTTCCAAGGTTCTTGTACAGAGTAAAGTTTGTGGCGGTGTCGCCGTCAAAAATACAGACAACACCTTTAGCGAAGAGATAGGGGCAATGGACAACCGCATAATAGAACTCTTCGTAATTCAAGAGAATGCCATTGTAAACAATCTCATCGGCCAGACGGCTTGGAACAACAAATGCACCAATATTGTTTTGAGAAGCCTTTTCTGCAATCACAGCAACTTCTTCAGTGCTGCAAGGTCCTGTTGATGGTCTGCTGATAATCATTTCATTAAAGGACCCCATGTTTCGCCCCAAGCGTGGAGCCGGAGGTGCAGCTGGAAGCTTAATCTCGGGATCGGTTCGCAACTTGTAAGTATCATCACTTGTGATGCGGCCTTCAGGATCTGCTGGACAGCCATTGCATACTTCCCGAGAAAGCGGGAAAAGGTGTCTGAAAACACGCCCCCAACACAATGCTTTGGGAGAGGATACAAGTTCACTCATGATTCTATATCCAACCATTTGTGCTTCATATTCTCTGGCGCGGGGTTCTGTCAGTGCGGCTGTGAGAATGTCATCATCGCTGAGGATATTCGGTTGTAGTAGCTTAATCGTGACAGTATAGTATTTTTTTGGTGGATTCGATTTTTTGTCGAATACATAGTTTGCATCAAGAAGGTCAATAAATCCGGTGCGATGCAGAAACAGCAGTAGGTTTACATTCCATGCAACATTTCTGTTTCCTGCATACTCGGCCTCCTCGTCTGTCATCGTGGAAGGTGTGGCAGAAGTGTTCAAAACACATTCATCAAAATCAATCATTGCTGCAGGGTTAGAAAGCATCCCCTTCCAGCGGATAACCGCGCGGTCAACGGTGAGAACTCTTTTGCTGACAAGGCCCAGCGCCCGACGCACATCACCGTCGCTATCGTATCTGCTCTGATAAGGAATAAACAGGCTAAGCGATGGAAGCCTATCACGACCACCACGACCTACCTCCTGGTAAAATCTGCTCAGATTTTCAGGACAGCAAGCATGGATGATCGTTCTGACATCGGGTTTGTCAACACCAATACCAAAGGCAGAGGTAGCAATCACAACATCAAAGTCGTGATTTTTCCAGCCGGTTAATATAGTGTTTCGGTCTATTTCCTTGGTTTCTCCGGTGAAAACGGGGATATTTTTGTATCCAAATTCACAAAGCTTTTTTTGCAGTTCCTTAGCTTCTCTTGGTTCAAGCACATAGACAACCATCGGCTTTGGAAGCAATTTGATGGCCTCGATAGTCTTATCAATTTGTTCTTTTCGAGACTTTGCAGAGTGGAAATAGAATCGTGGCTCCTGGCGAAGTGCATCACAACGAACCTGAGCATTTTTACCGTCTGAACCAAACAGTGCAAACAAGGTGTCAACTACATCATCAGACAGCGTGGCCGAAAGCAGAAATGTACGGATGAACCCTTCCGATTCATATTTCCACTTCTTCAGAAGGATAGAAAAAATCTGAAAGTCAGGTCTAAAAAACACGCCCCAATCTGGAACAACATGGGATTCATCAACCACAACATTGGTCAAATAGTGACTTTTTGCTGCATTGTCCAATATGCGGTGAAGCTCTGAGTTCTTCAAAATTGCCTCTGGAGAAGTAAACAGCATACGTGCCTTTTTATCTTTCAGAGCTTTGATAATCTCAACTCTTTCAATTTCAGATTGTTCGCCTCGATAACAATAAATCTCGGTACCATTTGTCAAGTTTTGCTGGGCTGCATAATACTGATCTAATGCCAAGGCCACAGTGGGCACAATTACAACAGTTAACCCGTCAGAAGAACTTGCCAACAGCTGCGTAACCAAGCTCTTGCCACCGCCAGTAGGTAGCGAAATAAGAAGTGTATGGCCATTGGGTAAATTCAAAGCTGTATGAACGGCTACCTTTTGTTCAAAGCTTTTATAGGCGTTAAAGCCAGTATGTGTTGCCAGTATCGCATCACCGGAAGATTCAGTTTCAAGCTCAATACCATTGTCATGGCGAAGGGCGTACACATCCTTGATGTATTGATGAGGTTCAAGCCATTCTGGAATATGGTGTAAACAAGACACTTGCAGGTCATTTTCACACACAAGATCGAACTCTGTACCGTACTCTTTTACAACCGTATAAAGTTTTTCAGTAAGCTTCACACGACCAAGAATTAAGATAAGGTCACGAATATTTAGGCATATATCCTTTGCTGATGCTTCTTCTCGTTTGAACTGAACGACGCGTCGGATAAATCCAATTACATAGCGTGATCTTGCTGCCTCCTGCATTTTCAAAAAATCAGATGTATCGACAAGCTTTTTCTCTAATTCCGCAATGGCACTTTGGGACTTCATGGCTCCCACTATGTATTGCTGTAATACTTCTTTACTATCCATTACTTCTCACCCTCAAGAAACAGGCTGCATCTAACTCCGGTTTTGCATTTTTGAGCGCCCGAAGTGTCACGTCAAACAGATGTGCTCTTTCATCAACGCCGGACATATCTCGTTCAAAGTAGATACATTCTGCTCTATAACCATTCAAAACGCGCTGCATTTCTTTCTCAGCAGCTTCAAAATTAGAGCGCTTTTCAAGTCTGGCACAGGCCCGTTTGTAGGCTGTTGCAGAAGCTTTATCAACCAGAGGTTCCCATGTACTGGGAGGGGTTCGACTGATAAAGTGCTCCAAAGGCGAAATTGACATTTGGCTGCCGCCACGCCGCCCAAGGTGGTTGACGCTATTGGGGCGCAGAGCAAGCAGAGTATTGATTATCTCCTTTTCGGGAACTTCTTTGCTTCGGGCTGTTAAGGGAACAGTAACAATAATCTGTTTGAGTGGGAGATACATTCTATATTGCGCCAATGTTTGTAGGGGCATCCCATTTTCAAGCAACTCATCAAGTTTTGGTGCGATATTGTAGATGAATACAAGGCCATCATAGTTGTATGCTGCAACCGTTTCGATACCAGTGCATCTGCCTCTGCTACAGCCCACTGCATTTGAGATGATAGAATCGTAAACAGGGTCTCCCGGTGCAAAGAAAAGAATATCCTCTCGGGTTGCAGCAGTCCGGCGGTCAAAGGAACCAAGAAGCCTGCCTTCTCTTCTCATAATGGAGGAATTGGTATATTTATCCCACACGGGAGGAATGAAAAGAGACTGCCTGGCTGCATTTACGCTGAAAGTACTTTCTCTGAACTCAATCAAGCCAGAACTGGTAGGCTTTTCCGGGGAAAGACCAGCCTGTTTTCCCCAGCCCATCATGGCTGTGGCAAAGAGATTGTCATCTTCCGATGCGTAGATACCGAGAACATTATCAATCCCCTGGGACAAGGGACGATACAAAGTGGCTCCAAGGTCAAAATCCTGCTCGTCCTCAACGCTTTCCCGCATTTCTTCTGCCTGGTCCAGAATATCATCAAACGCATTGGTAAGACCGGTATAGTAATCATCCAGCAGAGCATCAACAATCAGTTCGTTTAGTTCCCCGGTGATGATTTCAAGGCCACTCAGAGACTGCTCAAACAGCTTCATGCCGTCTTTCCAAATGTGGAAGAGCTGCTCCTCGACAGAAGTATCTGCATAAAGTACAACAGACAAAACATCCATGTTGGGGTCACGCCCCAACCGGTCTAAGCGGCCAATACGCTGTTCAAGCGCATTGGCATTCCACGGCAAATCAAGATGGATAATCTGGGAGGCGTTCTGGAAGTTTCGGCCTTCACCACCGGTTTCGTCACAGATGATTACCCGACACGCAGGATTATTTTGAAAGGCATATACGCTGTCTTCAAGCTCATCTCGATCCATGTGTTTGCCAAATGCCACCGCATGAATCCCCATATCGGCATATCGCGTGTTGAACAATTTCAGAAATTGAACAAGTGTAGCGTTATGCGCTGTAAATACGACCAGTTTGCAGGTTTCATCGTCCAAGATATCTGTCTCCTGGTCAATGTAGTTCATGGCAGTCATTAAGCGGCCTTTGATAAGATCAGTATCTTCATCAAGAGCAACATTCACCAAACTATGCTCATTCTCCGCTTGGCGCCTCCACGCAGCTGCGCTGTCCAACAATATCCCATCATCAATTTGGTGGAGCTTATGGAGGGCATCTTCAAAAGCCCACGGGCTGCTGAACAACGCAGAAAGAAGAGGAATTGCAGTTTGGGTCACATATTCTTCATCATCTTTACCGTTATCAGCAAGATAGGCGAGCGTATTTTGGATTGCCCCTATTTCATTATAGCTTTCGTTAAGAGACAGCGGTGAGTACGGGATAGCACACAAGGTCCGTCGAGCCATTTTTTCAGAAATTAACTGCCGACGATTACGGATTACTCTTCGCTCAATTCTGTAATTCTCACAAATATACGCCAAAGCTTGCTTGACCTTGGAAAGTCCTTGATCTTCTGTACTGAGGTCAATATCCTTAACCATCTTCTCCAGGGCTGCATCTTCAAGTGTTTCCACAATGCTATTCAAATCATCTAAGACGATTTCTGTATACTCGTCATAGCGTTCCAGATATCCCAAAAGAAGATTAGCAGACTTTTGGATACGTTTTTGGCGCTTTACCATCCAGGAAAAGCGTTCAGCAGACATGGTCTCATATTGCTCTGGATTGAGTAGCGCAAGCAAACGGCGATACTCTTCATTTCTGTCCTGTATAGGGGTTGCAGACAAAAGCAGAATATGTGTTACTTTCCTGCTTAGATTCTGCACTTGGCTGTACCAAGTATCGTTGGCAAGAAGTCTATGTGTTTCGTCTACAATAGCAAAATCCCAGGACATAGAAAGAGTCAACAAAGATTTACCGATATCCTCCATAGGGAGCAGACAAATCTGGGCACGAGGCGAGGCAACAGACGCATTAAGACCATATTTGTAGTGCAACTCGTTTTTCCACTGGCTCGCTAATGCTCCGGGGACAATGATAAGTACTCGGAGATCCTTCTTTTCACTGGCCAGTATACTGAGAATAGAACACGCCTCGACTGTCTTGCCCAAGCCGACCTCATCCGCCAGCATATAACGGACAGGTGTGGTTTCAAAGCAACGGGCCACTGTGCTTATCTGGTGCGGGAGCAGAAAAGCTCGGCAGCCGGCAAGTACATGGAAACCATAGGTAGCGTTATTCACAAGGTGAAGGTTTTTGCTTACCTTGAGATGATTGATGAACCAAGTGGGGTGTTGGAACTCATAGGACCGGAGCTGCTTATCAGGCGCGAAATTCATCTGCGAATAATCAAACTTGAGTTCCGTTTCGCACTCCTTGACATGCTGTCCATTTGGCAGTTTAATCCAATACCAATAGGGTTCGTCCTCAGAATAGGGTTCAGAGGCGCGAGACACAATTGTGCCTCGCCCCCAACACCCTTCAACAGCACCACCCGGACAGGCTTCGCAACGAGTCACCGCTCGAGAAAAGAACACATTGTGCTGAAATAAATCCCCATAGTACTGCCTGCTGCCCAATAGATCGTGCATTTCGACCTTGACTGCATCGGCAATTTCGTTGTACTCGACAAGCTGAGCAAGGACATAAAACCTGGGATGATCTCTGTCACCTTCTTCAACGACGATAGGACAGCGATAATAACATCCTACCAACATACGCAGCTCTCCTTTCTCAGCTTAAGCAAGAAACTAATGCTGCACTGTAGCCTCTTGCGGTATTATAGATTTTCGAGTTTACGCTTGATACGCTCTTGTTCTTTTAGAAATCTTGCAGTAAAAGGAACACCTTTCTTGACTTTCAGGCTCGCAAAACTGCTCTCGGTCTGGGCCATAAAATCAGCAAGCGTTCTAATTCCATTGTTCTGTAAAACAGAAATCTGGCTTGCCTCTAAGTGAAGTACCTTCAGACTAATTTTTTGGGCAAGGTATTCTTCCTGTGCTTTTGCCCGTCTCTCAGCTTCTGCAACCGCACTTGTTTCCTCTGCTGTGATTTGTGTTGCTTCGCTGCTCTCAGCTGGCTCAGTACCTACTACTGTCTCTGCGCTCACAACCGCCTGAGGCACATCCTCAAACGAGGATTCGGGTGGAGTGAGGAAGTCCTTTGCTGTCCATACCTCAAGCCCCTCACCGGACGCCTTATTGGAAAGGCTTCTATCATCGGTAATAAAAATGACAGGAATATCCGTATAGTACTTATATCGGAGAGCCACAGATAAAATCATATTGTCGTTTTGTTCCTTCTCTCCGGTATCTGCACGGTAAACATTGGGCACCAGATCAGTCAAACCTTCAGCATAAGTAAGCGGGAAATGCCGCTTGTAGTTAAAGATTGCTGATATAGCCCGCTGCGCTTTGATTTTTCGCTCATCCGCGCCGAAACGGGTCTTATGGTGTTCGAGTTCATTGTTTACATCCTTAGGAACTACAACAAGCTCACCATCATTTACACCGTCGAGTAGGTTCGGATAATTCATAATCGAGCATGTGTCAAACACAATGATTGTAGAATACCTGTGTAACTCTTCCAGTTCATCCTCTGTGAATTCAAGTGCTCGTTTCCTCTCCAGTAGTGCATCCTGGGTTTTGACAGTATGAGAGAGATCGCGGTTCTGGGCCTCTGTTGTGGCCAGTCGATCCTCTGTTTCTGTAAGCTTGTCCAGAAGCTCCTGACTTCTACGTTCTTCCTCTGCCAAGCGAGCCTCAATGCGAGTGGTATCCTCACGGCGGCTTTTTCTCGAGGTAAGCTCACCTTTAAGACTTTGTATTTCCTGGCGGTTTCCTTCTACCATTTCTTGAATGGTCTTTAGTATTTGCTCAAAATCACCCCACTCATTTGGCGCAACTTTGCCTTCGGAAGGTGTATTCTCGACCGTAGGATCAGGAATGGCAGGTGGAGATGATGCAGAAACAGCATTTTCAGCCTCGTCATGGGTAGCATCGGTAGCCAGCGTCCCATGTGCAACTGGCTTCAAAACAAGGGGTTCTTCTATATTCACTGTTGGAGATTCCAAAACGGGAGGCTGCAAAGCTTTGGCAGAGGTGTTTGTATGGGACTCCGAATTGCTTCGAGGTTCATTCCTGGAGCTGGACATGCTGATTTGGCTACATAAGAAAGATTCCATGCAATTTCCTCTATGCACACAATAAATGCACCAATCAGAGGGAATCGCTGTTTTACCTTTTCCAAATGTCTGGTTGAGATAATTTTTAGTTTCGCCACGAAGAGTATCGACTGGTATTTGATTCTCTGGTTTTGGCAGCCTACGGAGTGAATAAATCTTTTTCCAGCCGTCTCTTCTTGTAAGCGCTTCAAATTCATGATACGGGTTTTTTATTTCAACTTCAGAGATGTCAACAGAAAATAGAGCCGTCCCAAAAAGTTTTCGCGTCTGCATGTGGGAAGGATCGTAGGGCTTTACAGTTGTTCCATGATCTTCTGTAATTATTTCATGGACAAGGTAATTCTTTGCTCTTGCTCTAAGGTCTAAGATCTCGGTTGATTTCCAAAACTTAAAGTAGGGTTCAAGTTTCTGCGTCTCCTGCGCCAAAATTTTGGGTAAAAATTTCATTACATCTAAGCGATTTTGCTTTCCAATTCGCTTCCAAACTGCTTCAATTAGTAGATTCTCAAAATATTTTTGGTACAGGAAATTTCCTTGTATAACCGGGCCATCTTCCATTACATAGTCCAGGAAAAAGCGATACGGGCATAAAAACATATCCATCATTTGATATCGGTCATATTTAACGCCCTTGGTCACATCTTGTCCAACGGATATTGAAAATGGAACAGGTTTATTGACGCGTTCAATCAGATCAGCCTTAGGTAATAATCCCAAGATGGACAGTAAAGTATAAGGTTCCGTTGTTTCGTCACCATACTGCCTCACATAGCTGAGCCGAACATCACAGCGATTGTAGCACAGACCGTAAAACAGAGCATATCTAAGAAAATTGCTACGTTCCCCCAGTGCGGTGTAGTACACCTGAAACTGCAAATCAATGGGGGAATAAGCAGCACGAATAAACTCGTCCGTGAGAGGCCACGGGAGTTGGTCGTTGACACTCATATTCATGTCGCGATCCGATACACATGCAAAGTGGTAAACTTTACGTTGCTCTTTCTCAAATTGACGTTTGCTCTGTAGAATATCGCCGTCAATCTGCTCGTAGTTTTTTACAATCCAGTCTACGCCTTGATCTTCATCGTTCTTTTGCTTCAAATAGTAATATAGTCCCTCTTGCAAATCTCTAAATGTACCGGAGAAGGTAGAGTTTTCCGGCTTTATTTTATCGAGGCGCAGTTGTAGATCCGAAATCAAGGCTCGCTCTTGCTCATTGGCCAGAGCTAACTCACGCTGTTTGAGAAACTCTTCGAGGTTGCGGAAATGCTTTCCAAAATTGATGAAATCCTCACGAGAATTGTCCAGAGCAAACAGATATGTAGCAATCTCATTGATCTCTTCAATTGCTCGAATGAGCGTAAGTAAGTCTTTTTTTGCAACCTTGTACTTGTTGTAAACGGATAGATTTTTCAGTTCGGAAAGTGTATCCGTACCCGGTGTTGCCGCCAGCTTATCATAGTTTTTGGCATAGCCCTCAATAATCTTGCTTTGAAATTCCTCGTATGTTGTCACATTTTCAAAGAGAATTGCAACATTGTAGAAGGTCCGCAGCAGTACTTCTCCTGGAGCTACACTGAGGATGTTGGAAGACAAACACTCTTTTATAGCGTTGATATCGAAAATGATCTGTCTGTGCTCATAGTCCCACAAACGGTAAATCGCAGAGAAGAACTGTCCGATAGGGTAGGAAAGGAAGTGACGATCTTTGGCGTATTCAGGATAGTAGATTTTAAGCAAGGTGTGAACATCTTTGTTTGCAGTGTATACTTGTTCATCCAAATGTCGGAGAACAGCCGCATTGTTCCATACATCATTGCCTCTCTCCATGACACTACGCGATTCAGAATATCGCTGAATCGCCGCATCAAAGTGATTAGAAACAAAATGTGCATACTCTGTAATGTTCGCAAATTCCATAAGCTGAACGCTCTTGTACAGCTTATGCCATTTCCTAAGTAACGGATCGCCTACTGCGTTTCTATCTTCGCAAATTTCGCCTATTGCGCAGGCCAGGGCATTGCTGGGATTTTGCATTGTGGGGAGCTCATATTCACATACAGCGGTATCATGGTGAATGGGAACTTCGAAGCAACCATAGATTTCATTCCAGGAGGAATAAATTTTGGAATACTTCTTCTGATAATTGAACAAAAAGATGATGGTTATCCCCATCTTTTCCATAGCAAGTAAAAGCCGGAGCTGTACCGGTGTAAACTGATGCACACCGTGAACCACAATGCTGTCAAAGGGTTGCGCTTTGGTAATATCGACAGCTCTTTCACAACGCTTTACTTCCTGTGGTGTTCCAGTACACTCTTCAACTTCCTTTTTTGCAAGAGACACAACGATTTCTTTGAGCTTTTCACGGCAAGGAGTTTCTGGAAACCTGAAAAGCGAACTTTGCTGTGCTTGCTTCAGCATATAGACAAAGAGCCGTTGCTCCGTGTTTCCCTTGCTTGCATCAACAGCAGATGCACCGATATCCAATTCTATGAAGAGACGGACAGCTTCAAGGAAATGATTTTGATTGTGAGCCAAAGCCATGTGGAACGGCTTACTGATTTTCCGTTTCTCTAACAGTTTCTTGAACACTGCTGAGAAAGCACTATACTGTTGAATCCGAAGGCTGATATTATCCGTCCACTGCATATAAACATCTTCGTGTTTGACCAATTCATCTAATGGACAAATCAAACCCTCAATTCGATCACCCAAAACATCCTTGAAGCCATTTACAAGGGTTCTTGCACTACAGAAGTGTGGTAAGGCAGAAATCTCATTCCAGAAATCCGCTTTATCTAACTTATAAGGGTCTTCATATGTGTAGATTTTAAACGGCATTTCTTACACCTCTGTTTCTATGAGATTCTGCCAAGATAAGTTCTGCTTCCCCTGAACTTCCACCCAGGAGAATGAGCGAATCGACCTTGTCATAGCAACATAGAGGATACGGGTTTCCTCCCGAGCTTTTTCAGACTTCTCAATGACTTCATCATAGAAATCATTTTGAACAGTTTGACCGGAATTGCCCACACTCATGCTATAACCAATACGATACCGGCCCTGGCACTTGGTCGTGCTGATATGTAACTGCGTCCTTTTGATAAAATCCATGGAAGCCGAGCAAAACGGCAGAATTACATGGCCATATTCAAGTCCCTTCGATTTATGTACTGTAATACACTGAATGGTAGACTCTTCCTCATTGCTGGCCGGAGTTCGACTATCGACAGAGACCTGAGAAATGATGCTATTATAAAGATGCTCCTGCAACGTGTTAATAGTAAGCCGATCTACATTGCAAGCGTTGATGAGCTGCTCAAACAACAAATCAATATTCAGCTGATAGTAATGCTGTTTCCAAGGATCGTCGCTGAAGTGTTTCCAGGGTTCAAGAGTGCTGTACACCTTGCGGATGGCCTGAAGAACGGGCTGTGTTCTAAGGCTTGCAACAATGTATTCCCATCTGTTATTCTTATCAACAGTGTTCGCAAGCATCAGATTCATAAAATTAATAAGGTAATTCACCTGTTCTTTCTCGTCTGCCTTCGCCCTCCATTTTCCGTTACGAATCTTCATACGTATCTCATAGAGGTTGGATTTGGGGATATCCAGATTAAAGAAATTTGAGGTTACAAGGTTGTAAAGATAGTCAGCTTCGTCAAAATGAACCAAGGCCTTGACCAAAGTGAGCATGTCCATAGCAGGCTGGGACATATATAAGTCCCCGCCTGTGTTGGTATGTACGCTGATTCCAAGCTTGGCACAGTCAGTACGAATCATATCAGCTTGCCAGTTTTCACGAACCAGGATCGCAATGCTCTTTTCCTTTGCGGAAAGCTTCATTCCGTGGCTCTCTTCGTATTGAATGCGTTTCTGGATTCTTTTAATCTCCTCAACAAGAATGGGAATCCGCATCTCTTCATTTGCTGCCGGAAGTCGCCGGTAGAACCGGCTCTTGGAGGTCAAGTATTTCCCGTTATAGTCTCTTGTGCCGATTAGTTTATCTTTGGCTGCATCGTAGGTAAGCAACTCTTCATCCATTTCACCCCATGCAGCAAAAGAACGGTCAAAAATATCCAGCAAATACTTATCCGTGCGATAGTTTCGCCGCAAAGAAAACTCCAACCACTTCTCGGGATTTTTGTCAATTCCCAATTGGTCAAAAGCCTTTTCTTTTGCGCCGCGAAAACGGTAAATGCACTGCTTAATATCGCCTACAAGGAACAGATTATAGTCAAGTACCTGGGCAATCCGCAGCAAAGATTCAATTTGAGAGTCATCTGTATCCTGAAACTCATCAACAAACATAAACTGCTGAGCACCTTTATCTATCTTTAACTCTCTGATTCTGCTCTCACTGTCTGGATCATTGATGAATCGATTAAGAATAGACATCATAGAACTGAGGTGGATTTTGTTATTTTCCAGAAGTTCCCCCAGATATTCTTGTTCAACAGCCGGGATCACGCTGGCCAGTAATTCATGCAATTCACCGTGGCCCTCGCTATTCAAAAGGGTTCCGAAATCTTGAGGCTCAATAGTTTCGATATCGACACTTTTATTATGCAGTTTTCCAATGAAATCAAGAATACTGTCACGTATAGCGTAAACAGGCATCCCCAGCTTATCTGTATAGTCGTTTCCGCATTCGATTCTTTTCTGATGGATATACTCATCAAGTAGATCTGTAATTTTTTTGCGGCGATAAAATTCGCTGGAGGTTATGCTCAAGTCGATTCCATAGCCAAATGAGGTGCCCATCTGGGCAATCAAGTCTTTCGCATAGGAATGAATCGTGCTAATCTGCATGTGTTCAATTCTGGACACCATCTCCAGGTAATCAGGGGTGGAGGTTATCAGGTAGCAATTCCTGAAGTATGTCTTGAGTTTTTCCTCCATTTGATCTGCAGCTTCATTTGTAAATGTGATCATCACAATACGGTCAGCCATTTTCCGCAGCGGAACATTTTGGGTATAGCAGATAAATCCAATACGAGAAATCATCGTGTAGGTTTTGCCGGTACCTGCACCGGCGCGAATTACAATGTTCTTTTTCGGCGAAGCATGCTCAACTTCATATTGCTCAAAATTAAACTGGCTCTGTTCGCTAAGCTTTTTGAGAATAGATTCTTGAGAACGGTTATATTTTCCATTATGAATTACAAAGGAAGTAGTATTCTTGCCAAAAGGCTCACTCAATACGCTCATGGAGCAGTGAAAGCCCATGAACATATCATTAACGGAAGTAGCAGGCGGAATATGGTTTTTCTGTTCGTCAAATGCGATTTCGATATTATCCCGATTCCGTACTAATCCTTTTTGTGTAAGTGCTACATCAAGAGCATTAAGCACAAATAACATTTGCTCTTTTTTCGAAAACACACAATATAGCTTGCAACCGCACATATACTGAACTTTGATGTCTTCGATGACATTGCCATTCAATTCATCAGCTTCGGAGAAGTAATAAAAGCGAGAATAATCATGCTGATGATAAGAATGTACCTGTCCTTTTCCAATTTCAGATTCGTCATCTTTATCCAGATCAATATCAGTTTCATACAGATTACGAACTTCCAACATGGTCTTTGAATCAAACGGATCTCTTTTCCAGCGAAAGGCTTCTGATAATGCCTGATCAATTTTTTTGTAGAAAGAAGATGTATCCTCCAAATCCTCTTTCAATATGGTGAATGACTCATCTAAAACCACATCCAGCCTTTTTCTGTGATAAAAATCCTTAGAAACTTGGGGAAGGCAGACCATTTGAAATACTAATGGAAACTTACCTGTATTTTGACGTATATGCCTCTCAATTGCAAAACGATATCCGCGCGCTTGCTTTTGTGGCGTAGCAAGAGTTTCTCCTTCGTTTGTTTTGATTATAATGGTATCACTATTCTCAATACGAAGGATATTTTCTTCACGCCACCCCTTTAATTCCACAACCAAAATGCCTTTTCCTGGCATAAGGATACAGACATCAAACTCACGGCCATATATTTGACGATTCCAGTAAATGATGTACTGATCGTCCAAAAACTCCTGGGCTTTGCGTATAAACAAATTTTCTCCAAAGTTAGTGGATTGTGCGCTTCCAATCAGTTTTGCCATGGAGCAAGCCTCGCTTCCTTATACAAGCAGTATATATTTACATCTGTCCACATAATATTTTCTCACAATAAAAGTCCATTTTTCAGGATGATTCTTTATCCGGCACAATTTCTAAAATGTCCTCGATTTGACAATCTAAGGCTGTGCATATTTTCAGCAAAATCTCTGTGGTTACATGCCCGTTTCTTCCCATTTTTGTAACCGAGGCAGGACTAATTCCTGCTTTTGCGCACAGATCCTTCTTCTTCATATCTTTGTCAATGAGTAGCTTCCAAAGTTTTTTATAACTGACTGCCATAAGAAGATTCCTCCAGATAGGAAAAAATGCCCTGCCGTTCGGCAGAGCATTTGGTTCATGCGATCATGCCGTCAAGATCTATTCCAACACCTGACAGCGTTGTATATAATGATAGCATATTCAGCAGGAATGCGCAAGAAAATCGTGCATTCGCACGATTCTTAGTTTTTCTTAGAAAGACTCCCTGTAATTTCTATGATGGCAGGAGCACTCCGTAATACTTCTGCAGTTATTTCTTTGTTTATGTGGCTCAGTTTTTGCGTCGGCCCATGTGCCTGCAGTACCGCTGGTTCTGGCAGCTTCGGAAACGTCGCCTGGGGCGCGGTCACTGCGGGTGTTGGGCTTAGTGCGGGCGCTTTTGCCCATTTTGTTTTGAGATGACACAGTGGCCCTCAGTGCGAAACTGGCGGTAATCGTTACGGTTATGGCAATTTGTTCTTCATTCCGGTTCTCCCTCAGATGAGAAATGAGCGCCCGTTCTCCTGGTCCGACAGGAGAATGAGCGCTCGTTTTCGTCGTTGTGCAATTCCGCCGAGAGCCTCCACGCCAGTTCAAAGCCAGCCATAAAACTGTCGAGGGAGGTCTGTTCTCTGATAGAGTCCTGGGCATCGATGATCCGCAGCACCAGTCTTCGCTCCGGCTTTTCCAAAGCTGCGATCAACGCCTTGTGGCACTTCTCCACTTCATTCTCCTGTTCGTCAAGCTCCGGTCGGATATAAAAGCAATCATACAGCTCTTTGAGCAGTTTGTTTTCCATCGTCATCATCTCCTTGCGACCCAAACATATACCACACCTTCCGCAGAATAGCTATCAGAATTTCAGGAGATTATACAGAATATCTGCCGCTTGCCGCAGTTCCTCCTGGGATGCTTCACCAGGGCTGTTTTCGCTTTTGGCGGCGTGGCTTGCCAAATAGGGGGCGTAGTTCTGCCGCGTCATTGAAGTTCGGAAATGCCCCAGCATCTGAGAAACCTCTTTCGTGTCCATTCCGTTTTGCAGAGACAGGACGGCGCAGGTGTGCCGGAGATCGGCGAACCGAATGTGATCCAGCCCTGCTTCCTTGATAATCTCATTGTGAATCCGACGCACCATCTGGGGTGAGTAGGGCTTTTGCGTGGCTGGGTGCATGAACATGAGCGGGCTGCTGGGGTGCCTGGCGTGTTCCATGTTTAGGAGCTCAACCGCTTCTGTGGTCAGGCTGATGGTTCTGGTGCCGCCTTTGTACTCCACCAACTCCCGCCGTTCCACCGAGCGGTTCTCCGAGATGGTCAGCGTCCGTTCCGCCACGTCCAGGTCATTCCACTTCAGCGCGATCAGCTCTCTTTGCCGAAGCCCCGCCGTCAGTGCCAGCAGAAACATGGGGAGGTGGCCCAGCCGCTCCGCCGCATCCAGATAGTCCTCTACCTCTGCCGGCGTCAGCACATTGGCGCTGACCTTCTTGGGCTTTGGATAATGAAACGCACGGGCGGGGTTTTCCTCTATCAGTCCGTCCCGGATCGCTTGGTCCAGGCATTGTTGGAGCAGTCGGTGGATGTGCCGCATGGTGTATTCGCCCAGTCCTGGGTATTCAGGGCTTTCCGGGCGGTGGCCGCCAAAGCGTTTTCTCTCTTCCAGAAAATCTCCGACCTGTTTCGCAGTCAATTCCTCCAGCGGTATATTCCCCAAGCCAGGGAGGATATGGTTTTTGAAGAGATAACCGTGGGCTGCATAGGTGGTTGGCCTGCTTTGGTTCTTGTCATAGGTCTCCTGCCAGTGGAGGATATACTCTCTCGACGTCATACCCCCACCTCCATGCATTGGCGCTGCAGGTTCCGGAAGGCCACCCACGGCAGGCCGGCCTGTTTCAGTATCCGCTTGTGCAGGTAGTAGAGCTCGTGGAGCTGATACGGCGCTCCGGTCTTGGGGTTTAGAAACACATAGCAGTCGGTTTCCGGTATCTGTTCCAGAAGATGTTCCGCCTTACGGTTGAGGGCCAGCAGTCGATGTCCCTTGAGGATATACCGGCAGCGGATATGAAAATCGGCCCACGACAAGGTGATGAGTTCACATTGCCGCAGGCCGCTGGAGAGTCCTGTGTAGATAAGCGGGAGCACGCCAAGCCGTTCCGCCGCGTTCAGATACCGCTGGAGCTGCCCCAGGCGCAAGGGGGCCGTTTTATATTCCTCTGCCTGCGGTTCCTGGCAGAGCCGCACCGTGTTATAGGGGATAAGCTGGTCACGGGCTGCTTCGTCCATACAGCGCCGCAGGAGCAGGTGGACGCACCAGACGCTTCTGGCGCTGAGCCTCTGGCTCCGCAGGCTATCATAGAAGCCGGTGACAGTGTTTTCCGACAGCTCCGCCAGCGGAATGCTCCCAATCTCGGGAAGGATGTGGCGGTAGATCAGATTGCGGTATCCGCCCACTGTGCTGCCGCTCCATCTACTCTGGTTCTCGCAAAACCAGCGGTCACACCACTGGCCTACGGTATAGCTGTTTCCTTTCTGCATATCGTCGCCTCCTTTCGGCAACCGAACAATACCACAGAACGAGGAAAATAGCTACCGGAAAGAATGGACTGTTTACAGAAGAATGACTGTTCCGAACGATATTGCTTGTTGTCTTTCTTGTCATCTGCTGATTATATGACAAGAATCCGATTATGAGCGAGTTATTGCGGCTGCATATACATTTTCCATCTTTTGAGAAAGGGTGTGCCTCGCCAGGGCTTATTCTTTGTTTATGCGGCGCATTTCCTGCGTCCCCTCTGTGGCGATTCAGCCTGTCTTTTCTGTTCACCCCGGACGGAACATCTTTTAATATACAGAATCCAATCCCACACCCATCCCAAAAGGAGAAAGTTTTGCTTGAAACACGCAGGGCAAAAGAGTGTCAAAGATAAACTGCCGGAGCAGAGGAAAGGGCCAAAGAGGGCGGCAGAGTGCTGTCTGAAAGTTCCGACACACGTTTGGGAGCAAGATGCCGGGAGTTCGAGTCTCCCCACTCGGACCATCGGAGTATCCTTCGTGGTACTCCGATTTTTTATTTTTTAAATTGTGCCGTGATAGTTGTATGGAAACGTGCAATTTTTTGCTTATTCCCCTCTATCTGCAAAGAATGATTTTTGTACTTTCAAAAGGGGGAATAACTGTTGTACTATAAACAATGTTTCAGTACAATACAAAAGGGTGCCGGACTACCGAGCTGGGTCCAATGGACGCACCATTCAGAGGGCGAAACCCACTGTGAAGAGTGCTTGATACTGGATGGTTGCTGGTTTTTGGAAGGAAATGCGCCGCCCTGTCCACATCATCCCTACTGCCATTGTACATTAGACCCAATTCCTTATGCCATGGTTTTGATGAATGCAACATCATATAGTGATTACAGAAAATTTGACCCCTATCTATTTGACCCAGAAAATACGTATAGGCATGGAAAAAATCGAGCATTTGAAAGTTGGGGCTATTCTGTTTTGGATTCCGTTTGGCTTAAAAACGAAATCGAGAAACAGGCACTTAAAAAGTACCTATCCGGTGACTATACGTTAGGTAAATTAGACAGACGAGGCCAGCGAATTAACATCAGAGTTACGATTCCCAGAAAAGACGGATCAGTCAGCGTATCATTTATTACGGGATGGATGATTATGCCGAACGGAAAACTCAAATTGAACACGCCGTACGGAGGAAAATAAAATGAAGATGATGGATTGTGTAGAAGTGATTGTAGAAAAAGACAGCTATGCAAAAGAAGGTGTTCACAAGGGAATGCAAGGGATCATCTGGGAGGATGAACCTAAAGACGGTTGCTGGGTCGTCCTTTTTCCTCAATGTGGAGACAAGGAAGATATTGCTGATCTCTACATGAAAGAGGAAGATCTAAAACGGATTCCTGCTATGTCCGCAGATGTGAATGAGCAAATCAGGGCACAGTTTGATTCCTTGGAAAAAGGCAAAAAGGCGGAGGATGTTTCCAATTATATGATTTGATTGGATAAAGCACCTTGCTTGCTGCCTACAAACCATTGATATGACTGGACTTTTCCAAGTCCTATAATTACACTCGGACCAAGAACCGCCTCAAAACTGATGTTTTGGGGCGGTTTGCAACGGTGTACAAAGGGAACATAATAAAAAACTTAATAATGGACTGCCAATCTTACACAAAGTACCGCCCAAACGAGACTAGAAGAAACGATACAGAAGTACCTAAAACAACTCCAACTGAACAAAAAGCAACTGGAAAAACTCAATAAACTGCGGAAACTGGCGGGAACGCCAGCTATCGCTTAATCATTCTTTAATGCTGTAACGAAGTGTGTAAGTTGTGTTCAAAACCGTTGAAATTCATTTCCGATGGAGCGCCGTGTGCGGTGAAAGCCGCACGCACGGTGCGGAGCGGGGGAAAATCTGGCGATAACTTCAAAGGATTACCTATCGCTATCAGCGGCAAAATCCCAAGGCTTAAATTTATCGTTCTTTCCCTTGTATCGGGTATAGGGAAGGATGGGAATTCTGCTGTGTTCCAGAATTTTCTTTGCAATCCAAGGTGTTTTGTATCCGGCATCCATCGTTACAAACTTAACTTCGGGAAAACTGTTCGTTACCTGGTCGTATGCTGCGTCCCATGCAACACTATCGCTTACATTTCCAGCGGTTACCTCAACACCCAACACAAAGCCGTGCTTATCACAGGCAGTATGTGCTTCGTACGCAAACTGCCGCTCATGTGCCCCTTTTACAAACATTCCGCAGTCCGGGTCGGTTTTGGACACCGCTTTCTCAACCGTTCCTCCTCCGGAACTTCCCTTATTTTCGTCATCATCGTCATCGTTGACTTTCTTACCCAGTTTTCTCCGTTCCTCGGCGACCTCTTTACGAAGCTGCTCCTCGTACACCTCCGCAGCTTTGGCGACCTGTTCCTTCTGCAACTTCTTTTTATTCGCGGATGCTTTAATATGTGTTCCGTCGATAAAAATCATGCTTGGGTCTACCATCCGGTTGTTCAGTGCTTTGTTCAAAATATGTGCAAAAATTTCTTCCGCAAATTGCAAGTGCAAGTTGGACACCTGCACGGTAGAACTTAGTGAATCAGAGCGACGGTCAGGATGGAAGCCGCTGGCTTCCGTCCTGGGCGATGCTGCCGCAGCCTTCGGCTGCGTAAACAGAGTCGAGGAACTCGTCAAACAGTTCCTCCGGGGTGCGGTAGCCAAGCTTCTTGCGAGGCCGTCCGTTCAATTCATCAGCTGCAGCCAAGATATACTCAGCAGAGAAAGCCTCAATGGACACGCCCTTCGGAACAAAGGTTCGAAACAGCCCGTTGTGGCGTTCGTTTTGGGGACGTTCCCATGAGGTGTAGGGATGCGCAAAGTAGACTGCACAGCCCCAGTTCTCGACCTGACTGAACGCAGAGAACTCCGAGCCGTTGTCCACGGTAATGGTCTTGAAGACCTGTGAGAACTTGTCTCCGAATTCTCCCCTGAGTGACTGCATGGCGTTCAGAACGGAGTCTGCATCCTTGCCGGGAATCCGGATGGCAATATAGTTCTCCGTTTTCTTCTCCAACAGGGAAAGGACAACAGCCTCTTTACCGCCCCTCTTGCCGACCACGGTGTCACCTTCCCAATGACCTTCCTCGATGCGCAGAGCTGCGATCTCAGGCCTCTGAGAAATGTCTGTGCCGAAGCTCTTCTTGTGTTCACGGGGCTTGGAGTCCTTGTGCTGCTTGCGTTTCATGGTTTCGGGCAGTTCTGTCACAGACAAGTCAAGGCTGCCTGCCCAGACCTCATTGTAAAGCGTGTGGGTGCAGACCATCTCCTCTGCTGAAAACAGCCTGTGCAGACGAGCATAGCCGACGCAGGCATCCAAAGACCACTTGTGTTCTTTGACCTGTTCAATTATCCAGCGAATGAAGCGAGTGCAGTGACAGATTCGGTGTGGTTTCCGAGAACGCTTTCTGTTCGCCTTGTAGACCGCTTCTCCACGCCTTGCCGAGTATCCGGGTTTCCTGCCCTTGCTGCTCTTTCGGGGCGGTGTGCCGCGCTTTAGCTCGTTCCCAACGGTGGTTGGTGAACATCCGATTGCTCTGGCAATGGCTCTGTTCGTGTAGCCGGCGTTCTTGAGATGCTGGATTGCGCCTCGTTCCTCTCGCTGTAAGTGCTGTCCCTTCTTGCGTTCTACCGATTCTGTGATATAATCTTGGCAGTCCATAGTGATTGCCCTCCCTTGGAAGAAGTTGTGTGCAAACTTCATTCTACCATGTGGGGAAAATCACTATGGATTTTTTCTTAGGTGTCCAACTTCATTTTACAATCGACCCAAAAATTTCTTCACTCAGCTCCGGGGGAAAGCGTTTGCAAAAGGCATAACTTACCGTTGCAAAGTGAGGGATCTCTTCCAGCAAGCTATATCCGAGAAACCAACGGTATGCTACGTTTACTTGTATATTCCGGTACGTCTGACGTAAGGACGCGAGCCCAAACAAATGCTGAATTAGAACCATCTTGATCAACACTACAGGATCCGTTCCTGGACGCCCGTTGTCTGCGCAATAATATGGACTTAACCGCTCATATAGCCAGTCATAATCCATGACTCTTTCTACTTTTCGGAGCAGATGGTCTGGGGGGACTAATGCATCCACATCCACCATCGCTATATCTTTTCGGGAATCCTTTTTCCAGTTCTCCATATTCAATCCCACTTTTCTCTATTATACCAGAAGAACCCCGCCGCTGGCGAGGTTCTTTGACAGACTGAGAAAAACCGCCCATTTGGGCGGTTTTTCTACGCTTTTGGTTTGCTTTAAATTGTATGGCGACACTATACTATAAAGTTGATGGGTAAAAGTAACCAACTACGATCCGCTCTCTCCTCTGTTGACCTACCGATGTTTCTGCCGGGTACTAACACAACAGATATAACGCATAGCATAGATACCATAGTCAGGATCTGGGCTGTTCCTCATTCTCCAACGAAGTATTACAAAACGAATCTATTCTATACAATAATTCAAAAATTTTATCAATGATTGCAAGCGTATGTGCCGAGCTGAAGTTGTTTACTCTTACATACTCCGAAGCTCTAAACATCTCAAAGCTTAGTATATTCGACAAAATACGGTAACAATGTAAAATATCATATATTTCGTCTTTCTCGTCATATGCAGACTCGAGCTGCGCTAAACGACTGGAAACTCCAATCCAATCATAATGACAAAAGTGACTTGAAAGCGAGTATGTTGCTATTGTTCCTAATTGCGCTTTATATTCTGGCTGATTTGAGGCGAGGCTCTTAAGTAAAGACTGATAACTCCATTTTTGCTTCATCTCTGTTTTAATCTTTCTGGTGTATTTATCCTGTAATGACTGAATTTCCTCATCACTTAAAATATTGACTTCAAAAGGCAAAGTATTATTGACGTGAATTGTCAAGCTAAGTGCAACAGGAATTGAGTTCAAGGTCCCATAATTCCTGTTGCACTTAGCTTGACAATTCACGGTGTACAGCGCTGACTTTGGAAGAAAAACGCCCCTTCTCCGACCGGAGAAGGGGCGCGCTTTTCAGGAATCTTGGATCAATTACTTGTGATCCACAGAGTACATGTGCTCGATCAGCTCCAGCACCTTGTTGGAGTAGCCAATCTCATTGTCGTACCAAGACACAACCTTCACGAAGGTGTCGGTCAGGGCGATGCCGGCGTCAGCATCGAAGATGGAAGTACGGGTGTCACCCAGAAAGTCAGAGGACACGACGGCCTCGTCGGTGTAGCCCAGGATGCCCTTCAGCTCGCCCTCAGAGGCGGCCTTCATGGCAGCGCAGATCTCCTCGTACTTGGCGGGCTTGGCCAGGTTGACGGTCAGGTCCACCACGGACACATCCAGGGTGGGGACACGCATGGACATACCGGTCAGCTTGCCGTTCAGCTCGGGAATGACCTTGCCCACAGCCTTGGCAGCGCCGGTGGAGGAGGGGATGATGTTGCCGGCAGCGGCACGGCCGCCGCGCCAATCCTTCAGAGAGGGCCCGTCCACAGTCTTCTGGGTGGCAGTGGTGGAGTGAACGGTGGTCATCAGGCCATCGGTGATACCCCAGTTGTCGTTCAGGACCTTGGCAATGGGGGCCAGGCAGTTGGTGGTGCAGGAAGCGTTGGAGACGAACTTCATGTCGGAGGTGTACTTATCCAGGTTGACACCGCAGACGAACATGGGAGTGTCATCCTTGGAGGGAGCGGACATGATGACCTTCTTGGCGCCGGCGTCCAGGTGGCCCTGGCTCTTCTCCTTGGTCAGGAACAGGCCGGTGGACTCCACAACATACTCAGCACCCAGCTTAGCCCAAGGCAGGTCGGCGGGATTGCGCTCGGCAGAGACAGGGATCTCCTTGCCGTTGACGATGATGGAGCTCTCAGTGTAGCTGATCTCAGCGTCGCACTTGCCGTGCATCGTATCATACTTCAGCATATAAGCCAGGTAGTCGGCGGGGCACAGATCGTTGATGCCCACGATCTCGATTTCGGGATGATTCAGGCTTGCGCGGAACACCATGCGGCCGATACGGCCGAAGCCATTGATGCCAACTTTAATGCTCATGTTGAATAATCTCCTTTTTGATAAACTTCCATGGTTAGAGCTGTTTTCTTTTACAGCTGATATTATATCCCGATTTAGCGCGTTTGGATAGTGATTTTTTTCATAGAAATTATTGATTTTTTTCTCAAGAATTAGCTATACAGCAGGAATAAGCCAAATCTTATGTAAAAAACAGCAGGTCCTATTCCTGTTTAGCTTCGGGTTGACTGAGCAAGCTAGCGGGCCGCTTTGGCAGTCCGGAAAGCCGTATGTCGTGTCCTGCAACAATTTTTCACAGCGCACTTGTGGTTGACAGCGGTTTTTGATATACTAAATTTTACAATTAAGTTTGTGTTCTATTCTGGCACAAACTATTGCTTGCAGAGATGGAAGAGACGGGACTATATGCTGCGCAAAGGGGCTCTGCCACAGGAGGGACTATGTCTGACGCCAATCAAACCACCAATCTGGAGCAATTTCCGGACAGTGCCATAGAGGTTGTGCATGGAAAGGTGCAGAGGCTGAACCGTATTGCCATGCACCGTTTTCCGGAGCTGAGATCCGGGATGGAACTTCCCGGCTTTCTCTCCACGCCCCTGAAGGATCCGGACGGGGCGGGCACCTTCACCCACCAGGGCGTTCTGTACCTGTTCAGCCGGGTGGCTGGAACAGCGGGCAGTCTGCTGCTGGTGCGGCCCGCCCCCAAGTCCGGCCTGACAGACCGGCAGCTGGACGGCTTCGTCCGTCAGATGCGTGGTTTTCTTCAGGAGGTCCTTCTGGAATTTCAGAGCACTGCCGGGCAGGAGCATGACAGCGCCTTCAACCGGAGCTTTTTCCGAATGTACCGCCTGCTGTCCAATCTGGATTTCATGCGGGGGATGGACAGCTCGGAGGGGACGCTCTTCCGCCCCGTCACGCTGGATCTGGTAGGCCTGTGCCGCCGGCTGACGGAGGAGGCCGCCTTTCTGCTTCGGGAGGCCGGAGTACAGCTCCGCTTCCAGTGCAGGCTGGCCTCCCTGTTGATTCCCGGTGATCCGGCCCTGCTCCAAAAGCTGCTGCTGACCCTGATCTCCAACGGGGCAAAAGCGGCTCATCCGGGGGAATTAGTGCTGACCCTGGAGCGCCGCGGAAACCAGGCGGTACTCCGCCTGGGCGACCGGGGAGAGGGCCGCTGTCTGGACGATCTCTTTCCCCCGAAAGAAGCCGAAGCAAGGATCCCGGCCCCTGGGGATGGCGCGGGAATGGGCCTCGCTATTGCACGCCACATCGTGGAGCTCCATCAAGGGACACTTCTGCTGGGTGAGCGGGGCGGCGGAGGGGTGCTGGCGCTGGTCTCCCTGCCGACAGGACCGCTGCGGATGGACCTGGCGGTCTGTACGCCGGCACCGGAACCGGCCGGAGGCATCTCCCCCGTACTGATGGAACTGGCTGATGTGCTGCCCCTCTCCCTGTTCCATCTGGATGAATAAAAATACAGGAGCAAAACAGCCCCGGAGCGGCGTCACGCCGCTCCGGGGCTGTGCCTCATCCACTCTGTCACATCCGGGCGATCACTTGGTACATGAGTACGAAGTGGCACACCGAGCCCAGCAGGATAAACACATGAAAGATCTCGTGGCAGCCGAATCGGGGATTGTTCCGCCCCGGCCACTTGACGGCGTACAGCACGCCCCCCACGGTATACAGCAGCCCGCCGGCCAGCAGCCATGCAAAGCCCGCCGCGGGCAGGGCCCGATACAGGGGGACGATGGCGAAGATGGCCAGCCACCCCATGAGCAGATAGATGGCGCTGGTGAGCCAGCGGGGGATCTCCAGCTTGGCCACGGTGAGCACCATGCCCACCACGCCCACGGCCCACACTGCCGCCAGCAGGGCCGGGCCGCTGGACTGCCGCAGGGCCACCATGCACACCGGCGTATAGCTCCCGGCGATGAGCAGATAGATCGAGCAGTGGTCGTACTTCCGCAGGGCCCGCCGCCCTGCCACCGACGTGTTGACACAGTGGTAGAGGGTGCTGGCGGTGTACAGCCCCGTCATAGACAGGCCGTAGATCAGAAAGACCGTGACCAGCAGGCCGCTCCCCCGCAGGATGGCCAGCCGCAATAAAAGCGCCGTTCCCACCGCCGACAGGACGGCCCCTGCCCCGTGGGTGATCGCCGACCAGGGCCGCAGCTCGTCGTAGGGATCCCGAACCTCCCGCTGCCGCGTCCGCCGGACCGCCGCCGGAGCCTTACACGTTATTGCCGACTGCCTCATACAAACCGCTCCCTTCCCGCGCCGGAGCCTCTGCGCCGCGCGCCGCTGTCTGTATGATTTAGTATAGTCTCTTTCATCGGAATTATCAATATTAAAAACCACTAAATATAATATTCAATATTATATTTATAGGCGTCATTTTCTCGCATCCGCTATGCCGGCCGCACCTGAACACAGTCCCCGTCTGCCACGACCCGGAGGGTCCCGCCGGAGCACAGCGCCCCCTCCAGCAAAAGATCGGCGGCGGGATCCTCCACCTGGGCCGCAATGGCCCGCCGCAGGGGCCGCGCCCCGTAGTCCCGGTCGCTCCCCGCCCGGGCCAGCAGTCGGACGGCGTCCTCCTCCACCTGGAGGGACACCCCCAGAGCGGACAGACGCTCCCCTGTCTGATCCAGCAGCTGCCGTGTGATGGCGGCCAGACTGTCCCCATCCAGCGGGTGGAACACCAAAGTCCCGTCCAGCCGGTTCAAAAACTCCGGGGCAAAGGTCCGCCTGGCCTCGGCCAGCACCGCCCGCTCCACCGCCGCCCGGTCGGCCCCCTCCTCCGGGAGGAAGCCCAGCCGCCCCTGAGCCCGGAAGTGCTGCGCCCCCAGATTGGAGGTCATCACCAGCACCGTGTTCCGGAAGTCGGTCCGCCGCCCCTGGGCGTCAGTGAGCACCCCCTCCTCCATCACCTGGAGGAGGATAGACCACACATCCCGGTGGGCCTTCTCCAGCTCGTCCAGCAGCACCACCGACCAGGGGTTCCGCCGCACCCGCTCAGTCAGCTGCCCGCCCTCGTCGTGGCCCACATAGCCCGGGGGAGACCCGATGAGCCGGGAGACGCTGTGTCCCTCCATATACTCGGACATATCAAAGCGCAGCAGGGCCTCCTGACTTCCAAACAGGGCGGAAGCCAGGGCCCGGCACAGCTGAGTCTTGCCCACGCCGCTGGGGCCCAGCAGCAGAAAGCACCCCACCGGGCGGCGGGGATCCTTCAGGCCCAGCCGCCCCCGGCGGACTGCCCGGGCCACGGTCCGGGCTGCCTCGTCCTGGCCCAGCAGCTCCCGGTGGAGGGTCTCCTCCAGAGTGGCCAGAGCCCGCCGGTCCCGCTCCGTGGGGTCGCTCACCGGCACCCCGGTCCACTGGGACAGGACGGCCCGGATGTGCTCCTCTCCCACCGCCCGTGGGGCGTGCTCCGCCTGCCAGCGGCGCTTCCCCGCCTCCAGCTCCCGGCGGAAGTCCCCCTCCGCGTCCCGGAGCATAGCTGCCTCCTCAAAGTCCTGCTTCCGGATGGCCTCCGCCAGCTGCCGCCCCGTCTGGACCGCCCGCTCCTCCAGCTTTTGAAGCTCCTCCGGCAGCGCCCGGGCGGACAATCTGGCCCGGGAGGCTGCCTCGTCCACCAGATCGATGGCCTTGTCCGGCAGGAAGCGCTGGGGCAGATAGCGGATGGAAAGATCCACCGCCGCCGTCAGCGCCCCATCGGTGATGGTCAGGTGGTGGTGGGTCTCATACCGGCCCCGCAGCCCCCGAAGGATGGCCAGCGTCTCCTCCCGGGAGGGCTCCCGGACGGTGACCGGCTGGAACCGCCGCTCCAGGGCGGAGTCCTTCTCAATATACCGCCGGTACTCGTCCAGGGTGGTGGCCCCCAGCACCTGGATCTCTCCCCGGGAGAGGGCGGGTTTCAGGATGTTGGCCGCATCGATGGCCCCCTCCGCCGAGCCAGCCCCCACGATGGTATGCAGCTCGTCGATAAAGAGGATGATATTCCCCGCCCGGCGCACCTCCTGAAGCACGTGCTTCAGCTTCTCCTCAAACTCCCCCCGGTACTTGGTGCCCGCCACCATGGCAGACAGATCCAAGGCACACACCCGCTTGCCCAGCAGATGCGCCGGGGCCGCGCCGTCGGCAATGGCCAGAGCCAGCCCCTCCGCCACCGCTGTCTTGCCCACGCCGGGCTCCCCGATCAGTGCCGGGTTGTTCTTGGTGCGGCGGGAGAGGATCTGGATCACCCGGTCCAGCTCCTCCTCCCGGCCGATCACCGGATCCAGCCGTCCCTCCGCCGCCATCCGGGTCAGATCCCGGGCACACTGGTCCAGCTGACGGGTGTCGCCGGAGGCCCGCTCCGGCTCCCGGCTCCGGATGGGACGGGAGACGCCCTCCTCCCCGCCCAGCGCGGCGTATACCGCCCTGCGCAGGCTCTCCCGGTCCACCTCGCAGGCCCCCAGCAGCCGCGCCCCGGAGCTTTCCGTCTCCAACAGCACTCCAAGCAGCAGGTGCTCCGCTCCCACCGCCGGACCGCCAAGCCGCCGGCACTCCTCCGCCGCCCGGCGGATGACCTGGCAGCACCGGGGCGTCAAGCCCTGGCGCAGGGTGGGACCGGGCGCCCCGGTGCCTACCAGTTGTACCACGGCCGCCCGCAGGGAGCGGCTGTCCGCCCCCGCCTCCCCCAGCAGCCTGGCCGCCAGGCTGTACTCCTGGCAGGCCAGCCCCAGCAGAAGGTGCTCACTGCCCACATAGCAGTGCCCCAGCCGGACTGCGTTCTCCTGGGCCAGCCGGATGGCCCCCAGGGCTGTGGATGTAAACCGGCTGTCCGCCATCTCCCATCGCCTCCGTGACTTCTGTTCCAAAGAAATTCCCCCTGTCTCTCCGCCGGTATATCCAGAACCTTCCACCGCCGGCGCTTTTTAACTATGCCCGTTTTTTAGAAAAATTAGCATTGCATTTTCAAAAAGATGTGATAAAATAAGAGTTACATTCTAAGGGAGGTGTATTTCCAATGGCTTATGTCATTAGCGATGCTTGCATCAGCTGTGGTTCCTGCGCGGATGCCTGCCCCGTGGGCGCCATTTCTCAGGGTGATGATCATTATGTGATCGACGCCGGTGCTTGCCTGGACTGTGGTTCCTGTGCTGGTACCTGCCCCATGAGCGCCATTTCTGAGGGCTAATCGCTCCTCGAAACGGAACAGAGCAGCTTCGGTCCATTGGCCGGAGCTGTTTTTATTTCACCCGGAAAGGAGCCTGTTATGGGATACCTGACCCGCGCCCTGATCCGCCGGAAGTGGGAGTCCAACCGCCGGCGGGACGCTGTCCGGCTGGCCCGCCAGCCCCTCCCCACAGGAGTGGAGGTCCTGGAGGGCCTGCCCTATCTGTCCGGCAGCCACCCTATGCACACGCTGAACCTGTACCGCCCCCTGGGGGCGGAGGGCCCTCTGCCCGTGGTGGTGGACATCCACGGGGGAGGCTGGATGTACGGCGACCGGGAGCTGAACCGGGCCTACTGTATGTACCTGGCCTCCCAGGGGTGGGCCGTCATGGGCATGAGCTACCGCCTGCTCCCCGAGGTGGACCTCCGGGGGCAGGTCCAGGACGTCTTTGCCAGCTTCCACTGGCTGGAGGGCCATGCCGGAGCATACGGCCTGGATCTGGACCGGCTCTGCCTCACCGGGGACTCCGCCGGGGGACATTTGGCCGGGCTGGCCGCCTGCATTCAGCTGGACCCTGTCCTCCAGGCGCTGTACGGAGCCGCCCCTCTGGTCCACCCCTTCCGGGCCCTGGCCATCGCCCACGGAGTATGCGACGTCTACCGCTTCAACTTTCTAAAACCCAACTTAGATAAGGCCGTCACCCGCGAATACCTGCGGATGCTGTTTGGACCTGCCGGCCCCACCTCCCCCCTGTGGGGCCATGCCAGCTTTGAGGACACCGCCCCCGGCCTGCCCCTCCCTCCGATCCTGGTCATCGCCAGCGAGCCCGACCGCTACTACCGCCAAAGCCGCCGGCTGATCGACTGGCTGGACCGCTCCCCTCTGGAACACGAAGTTCTGCTCTGGACCCGCGCCCAGGGTGAACGCCTCACCCATGTCTTTGAGGTCAGCCACTGGGACTGGCCGGAGAGCCGGAAGTCCAACGACCACACCCTGGACTTTTTCCGCCGGGCCTGCTCCGCACCTGAAAAACCCGCAGAGGAATAGATATTTTCCCCATCTTACCTTGTAATTTCCATAGTCTATGCTATACTGTTCGCGGTCCCCTCTGTCCAAATATTGGGGCCATGTTTTTCCCAAAATCCGAGAATTCCCTGAAAGGAGCCCGTTCCCATGTATGACTCACGCGCCAGCGGTGTCCTGCTGGCTGTCTCCTCTCTGCCCGGTCCCTATGGCATCGGCTCTCTGGGCGCACCGGCCCGCCGGTTCGTGGACTTTCTGGCGGATGCCGGCCAGACCTATTGGCAGATCCTGCCCCTGGTCCCCCCCGGCCACGGCAATTCCCCCTATATGTCCCCCTCCGCTTTTGCAGGCAATCCCGATCTCATCGACCTGGACGAGCTGGTGTCCATGGGCCTGCTCACCCATCAGGAGGTGGAGGCCGCCCGACGGGACTCCCCCGACCGGGTGGACTATGCCCATCTCCAGGCCACGCGGATGGACCTGCTCTATCAGGCGTTCCTCCGCTTTCCCGGCCGCCGGGCCCAGATGCCGGAGGAGCTCCACCTCCCATGGCTGGAGGACTACGCCAAATTCGCCGCCCTCCACGACCAGTATCAGACTGATTGCAGCCAATGGCCGAAGGAGGCCGTCCCAGACCCCCAGCGGATGGCCTTCCACACCTTCCTTCAGGACATCTTCTATCAGCAGTGGTTCCACCTGAAGGACTACGCCAATCAGAAGGGAATTCGCATTATGGGGGACATCCCCATCTATCTGTCCAGCCACAGCGCAGAGTTCTACTTCCACCCGGAGCTGTTCCAGGTGGACGGTCAGGGCCGTCTGACTGCGGCAGCCGGTGTACCCCCAGACGCCTTCACCGCTGAGGGCCAGTTCTGGGGCAACCCCCTCTATGACTGGGAGGGCCACAAGCGGCAGGTATTCCTGTTCTGGAAGGAGCGCATCCACTGGTGTTCCCAGCTGTACGACGCCATCCGCATCGACCACTTCCGGGCCTTCCACACCTACTGGTCCATCCCTGCCGGGGCCAAAAGCGCCAAGGAGGGGCACTGGGAGCCGGGCCCCGGTCTGGAGCTGCTCCAGCTCCTCCAGACAGCCTCTCCCAAGCTGGAGCTCATCGCCGAGGACCTGGGAGACCTGGACCAGGATGCCCTGCACTTTGTGCGCACCTGCGGTATCCCGGGGATGAAGGTGATGGTGTTTGCCTTTGATCCCCAGGGGGAGAGCGCCTATCTGCCCCACAACTGCCAGCCCTTCTCCGTGGTCTACACCGGCACCCACGACACCCCCACCTTCGTCCAGTTCCTCAACGAGGCCCGGCTGGAGGAGTCCAGCTACGCCCGCCGCTATCTCCGTCTGCGGGAGGAGGAGGGCCTGGGCTGGGGCGTCATCTCCGGCGCATGGGCCTCCGGGAGTTATCTGGCCATCGCCCCCCTTCAGGACGTGCTGGGCCTGGGGGCGGACGCGCGGATGAACACCCCCGGCACCATGGGGGACCACAACTGGAGTTGGCGGGTCCGCAGCGAGGCCCTCAACCCTTACGTCTCCGGCAAGCTGCGGGAGATCACCCGCACCTACCGCCGGTGCCTCTGAGTCCATATTTCAAGCAGAAACCTGCCCTGTGCGGCCACATTGGCCGCACAGGGTAGGTTTATTTTGTATATTGCCATCTTATTATACTATTTGTTATATTTTTTCCAGTTTCCCGGTCAAAATATCCTCCCGGATTCCACAGACCACCGAGAACCTTCTTTTGGCGGGGTGGAAGGCCGTGCGGCATAGGTAAGCCAGATGAAGGGCCATCGAAAGCGCCCCAAAAGGCAGAGAACCCCCGCGCCGCGGAACCGCTGGTTCCACAGCGCGGGGGTCACATTTATGCTTTGGGCTCTGTATCAGAGGGATCCTCCCCAGTAAGAACCGCATCCTCATTGCGGACAGGCTCCTCCGAAGCGGAGGCAGGGGGCTCCGGCGTCTCTTCGCCAGCCACAGGGTCCTCCTCCGCAGGTGTTTCCTCGGACTCAGCGGGCTCCTCCAGGGGGATGGGAGCCTTGATCTCCTCGCTGACGATGTGGATATTCCGGGCGGGAGGCTCGATGTCCCCGGGCAGAGGCCTACGCTCCCGGCTGGCAGTGGAGGCGTACGCCTCCTCCACCAGGGCGGGGTCCCGGCCCTGGATGATGGCCACCATCTCGCCGCCGGTGATGGTCTCCTTCTCCAGCAGATAGGCCACCACCTTGTGCATATCCTCCAGGTTCTCCCGGATCAGGGCAACCGCGTCCCGGTAGCACTTATCCAGCAGGATCTTGACCTCCTTATCCATGACGGCCGCAGTCTCCTGGGCGCAGTCCAGGCCATAGCCGCCGTCCAGGTACTGGTTTCGGACGGAACCCAGGGCCATCATGCCGAACTCGTCGCTCATGCCGAACATGGCCACCATGTTCCGGGCGATGCTGGTAGCCTCCTGAATGTCCTGAGAGGCCCCGTTGGTCATGGTGTTCATCACCACTTCCTCCGCCGCCCGTCCGCCCATGGAGACGGTGATCTTGGCCATCAGCTCATCCTTGGTGCGCAGATTGGTCTTATCCTCCTCCGGCATCAGCAGGGTATAGCCCAGCGACCCCTCGGTGTGGGGGACAATGGTGATCTTCTGCACCGGCTCGGCGTTCTTCTGCTTATAGGCCACCATGGCGTGGCCCACCTCGTGGTAGGCCACCAGCTTCTTCTCAAACTCGGTGAGCACAGAATTCTTCTTCTCGCTCCCGGCGATGACAAATTCAAAGGAGGCCAGCAGGTCCTCCTGGGTCACCAGGCGGCGGCCAAGGCGCACCGCCCGCAGGGCGGCCTCGTTCACCAGGTTGGCCAAATCCGCACCCACGCACCCGGCGGTGGCCAGGGCGATCTTCTTCAGATTGACGTCCTCAGACAGCTTGATCTTCCGGGTGTGGACCTGGAGGGTGGCCAGGCGACCGGCCAGGTTGGGCCGGTCGATGGTGATGCGCCGGTCAAAGCGGCCGGGGCGCAGCAGCGCCTTGTCCAGCACCTCCGGGCGGTTGGTGGCCCCCAGGACGATGATGCCCTTGCCCGGGTCGAAGCCGTCCAGCTCCGCCAGCAGCTGGTTCAGGGTCTGCTCCCGCTCGTCGTTGCCCCCCATGCGGTTGTCACGGGACTTGCCGATGGTGTCGATCTCATCAATGAAGATGATACAGGGGGCCATCTTGGCCGCTTCCTTAAACAGGTCGCGGACACGGGCCGCGCCCATGCCTACGAACATCTCCACAAAGTCGGAGCCGCTGATGGAGAAGAAAGGCACGTTGGCCTCGCCGGCCACAGCCTTGGCCAGCAGGGTCTTACCAGTGCCCGGAGGGCCCACCAGCAGGGCGCCCTTGGGCAGCTTGGCGCCGATCTCGGTGTACTTCTGGGGGTTGTGGAGGATGTCGATGATCTCCTGGAGGGACTCCTTGGCCTCGTCCTGGCCGGCCACATCCCGGAAGGTGACCCCAGTCTTTTTCTCCACATAGACCTTGGCGTTGGACTTGCCCAGGTTGCCCATTCCGCCGATGCCGCCCTTTCCGCCCACGCGGAACATGAACAGGAACAGTCCCACCATCACCAGGATGGGCAGGATATAGGCCAGGAACAGGTTGAGCAGATAGGCGGAATTGTCCACCGGCTTGGTGTAGGCACCGTCAGGCAGGTGCTCCTCCAACTGGTTCATCAGTTCCACGTCGGATACTCCGCTCAGCCGGACGGTCACATACTCCGTCACCGCCGTCTCGTCCTGAGGCGGTTCTGGAAGCAAGGCGTTCATCAGATCCCCCGCGCCGCCGGTCTCCTCCTGCTGGGGCAGCTCCACCTCGACCCCCTCCCGGAGGGTGAAGGTGATCTGCCCGCTCTCCACATTGGCCTGCTGGATCTTGTCCGCCTCCAGCCACTCCTTGAAGGTGGTGTAAGGCACCTCCACCATTCCGGCGTTCTCATAGGAGGACCAGCAGCTTCGGAACAGGAGCGTCAGGAACAGCGCCCACAGGATGATGCTGATCAATCCCAGGGCATTGCGCTTGTTGTTCCCACTGTCGTTGTTGTTTCTTTTATCTGGTTTCAAGGGAGAATACCTCCATCATGCGATGTCTGCATAAAATTCGGCCCGGAACCGGGCCTGCCGCTGAAACTTCAGCAGTTTATACTATACCATACTATTCCTTTAAAAACAAGAAAGAGTGCTGTAAACTTTCTGTAAAAGGGGACCGGGCGCGCTGCCGGTCCCCTATGAATTTCACCCTTCCCTCCCCGGCGGAAATATGGTATAGTATGTGGTATCTTTATTCCAATTCACTTCCGCGTATTCCGCGGCAGTTACGATCAGGAGGTCCCCCTCTATGTCCATGAACAAACGTCCCCCCCTGCGCCGCTCCGCCCCTGTGGAGACGGAGAACGACGGCGTCATCGAAGGCCGCAACGCGGTCATCGAAGCCCTGCGCGCCGGCGTCGCCATTGATAAGATCTTTTTGATGAAGGGCGAGACTGACTCCGCCCTGGGCCACATCGCCTCCGCCGCCCGGGAAAAGGGCGTCGTGGTAGTGGACGCCGACCGGCGCAAGCTGGACGGCATGAGCCGCACCCACTCCCACCAGGGGGTCATCGCCCTGGCCGCTGTGCGGGAGTACGCCACCGTGGACGACATTCTCAACGCCGCCCGGGAAAAGGGCGAGCCCCCCCTCATCGTGGTGTGCGACGAGCTCTCCGACCCACACAACCTGGGTGCGGTGATCCGCACCGCCGACGCCGCCGGGGCCCACGGCGTCATCATTCCCAAGCGCCGCTCCGCCGGCCTCACCGCTGTGGTTGCCAAGACCTCCGCCGGCGCGGTGGCCCATGTGCCCGTGGCCCGGGTGGCAAACCTTCCCTCCCTGCTGAAGGAGCTGAAGGAGGAGGGCGTCTGGGTGTTCGGCACCGCCATGAACGGCTCCACTCCTCTATATCAGGCCGACCTGAAGGGTCCCGCCGCCATCGTCATCGGTAGCGAGGGGGAGGGCATGGGCCGCCTGGTCACGGAGAACTGCGACTTCACCGTTTCCATCCCCATGTTTGGCAAGATCAACTCACTGAATGCCTCCGCCGCCGCCGCTGTCCTCCTCTATGAGGCCGTCCGCCAGCGCACCGGCAGCTGAACCAGCATTACGTTTTGTATTTTTTAAGTAAAATATTCTATTTAACCGGGATCTCCGGACCCAAAAGCACGATACTGAGGAACCGATATGCACGACCGTGACAAGGAAACCGAACAACTGAACAACGATGAGCTGGCGGAATGTAAGTCGCTGAGCCGGGATGCGGAGGCCGGTTCCTTCACCCTGGAGGACATTCTGGCGGAGTATGGGACCCGGCGGAGCACCCAGCGCTCCGCTGTTCCCGTCCCGTCCCCCGCCCCAACCACCAAGGACACCGGCAAGGTTGTCGCCTTTCCAGGCCGCCCCTTCCCGTCCCCGGCGGAGGAGCTGGAAGAGCCCCCCCTTGAGGCAGACGAGCCCGATGGGGAGGATGCCGCCGCCCCGGAAGACGGGGAGGACAACCAGGAGGCCGGCCGGGTGGTGGACTTTCCCGAGGAGGAGAGCGTACTGTCCGCCTTTCTCAAAGATATCACCCAGAAGGCGGACCGCTATGCCGACCAGATGTTCCAGGAGTCGGAGCGCATGGACTCGGAGGAGGTCCGCCGCCTGGAGGAACTGATCCCGGGCACCGACCAGGAGGAGACCCCTGAGCCCCCCAGCCGGGTCCGCATGCCCCGGAAGCCGGAACCGCCTCCCCCCGACCTTCCGCCCCAGGAGCTGGCCCGTTCCTACGGCAAAGGTCTGAAGGAGATGCGCCTGCGGACTGTCCTGGTCTTTCTGCTGGCCGCCGCCGCTCTGTTCCAGCTGGCTGTCCCCGCCGCCGGCTTCTATTGGCTGCCCCCGCTGGACGGGTATCAGCTCCAGGTCTGGATCTCCGCCGGACTGCTGGGTCTGGGGACCCTCCTCTCCCTGGATGTGCTCTGGACGGGGCTCCGGCGCGCCCTCCGGGGGCGGGTGGGGATGGACACCCTGGCCGCCCTGTCGGTCCTGTTCACCCTGGCCGACGCCCTGACCCTCTCCCTGGCCCAGGACCGTGAGGGGCAGCTGCCTTACACCGCTGCTGCCCTGGCCGGGCTGTTCTTCCTGCTCCACGGCAGCTACCACAAGCGCTGCGGCCTGCGCCTGTCCTGCCGCACCGCCGCCTCAGCGGCAGAGCCCTATGTTCTCACCCTGGATGAGGGAAAATGGAACGGCCGGGACACCTACTGCAAGTGGTCCGGCGTTCCCAACGGCTTCGGCAGTCAGGTCCAGATGGATGACGGGGCCCAGCGCATCTACCGGGTGGTCTGCCCCCTGCTGCTGCTGGCCTGCCTGCTGTTCTCCCTGCTGGCCTCCTATGGGCTTGGCAAGCCCCAGCACCTGCTGTGGTGCCTCTCCGCCACCTTTACCGCCTCCGCCGCCTTCGGCGGTGCTCTGGTGTATGGCCGCCCCTTCCACAAGCTGGCCCGGCGGCTGGCCTCCAGCGGCGCGGCTCTGGCCGGCTGGCCGGGGGCAGCCCAGTCCAAGAAGGGGGACCGGATCCTCCTCACTGACGGGGACCTGTTCCCACCTGGTTATGTGGAACTCAACGGCATCAAGGTATTCGGCGACTGGTCCATCGAGCGGGTGGTGGGGTACACCGCCACCCTGATCCGGGATTCGGGCAGCGGCCTGACCAAGCTGTTCCACGATCTGCTCCGTGCCCAGGGAGCCATTTTTCGGAACGCTGAGCACCTGTGCTGCTATGAGGGAGGCGGCCTGTCGGCCACCATCCGCGGCGACCAGGTGCTGGTGGGCTCCGCCGCCTTTATGAATCTGATGGAGGTGGAACTTCCCCAGGGGCTCCATGTGAAAAATGCGGTGTTCTGCGCCATTGAGGGGGAGCTGGCTGGCATTTTCGCCCTGAACTACACCCTCCCCGACATGGTGTTCCCCTCTCTGGAGGCCCTGATGCGGGAAAAGGTCGGCCCGGTGCTGGCCACCCGGGACTTCAACCTGATCCCCGCCATGCTCCATCAGCGCTTCAAGCTGGCGGCAGACAAGATGGATTTTCCCCCGGTGGAGCGCCGCCGTGAGCTGTCTGACCCGGAGCAGCCCCACTCCCCCACCGTCACTGCCGTACTGTGCCGGGAGGGCCTGCTGCCCTATGGAGAGTCGGTGGTAGCCGCCAAGCGCCTGCGCTGGTCCACCCGGTTCGGCGCGGTGCTGACCTGCCTCGGCTCCTGCGTGGGGGTCCTGCTGGCCTACTACCTCACCTCCGTGGACGCCTACGGCTCCCTGTCCCCCCTGAACCTGCTGGTTTTTCTGCTGTTCTGGCTGGCCCCGGTGTGGTTTTTGACCAGCTGGACGGCGCACTACTGAGCCCACCATCCGATGAAAGGAGCGATCCATGATGATCCGGCCCGCCCGTGATGCTGATCTGGACCCCATCGCCCGGATCTATGAGGAGGTCTTGGACCAGGAGGACGCCCGCCCCGTCTCCTATACCAACTGGCAGCGGGGCCGGTATCCCACCCGGGACACCGCCCGTCAGGCCCTTGAGGAGGGCACTCTCTGGGTGTTGGAGGAGGAGGGCGCAGTCTGCGGCTGTGTCAACCTCAACGGAGTCCAGCTCCCGGAATACAGCCAAATCCCCTGGTCCATCCCCGCCGCCCCGGAAGAGGTGGGGGTCATCCACACCCTGGTCATCCGCCCCAGCCTGTCCGGCCGGGGGCTGGCCCGGAGGCTGGTGGACTTCTGTGAGGAGGAGCTGCGCCGCCAGGGCAAGCGCACTGTGCGCCTGGACACCTATGAGGGCAACCTCCCGGCCAACACCATGTACCCCCGGCTGGGGTACCGCTTCGCCGGGTCCGGCGACTTCCTCTTCCAGGACTTTCTCCCCGAGGTACTCAACTGCTATGAAAAAGCCCTGTGATCCCGCCTTTTCTGCCTGATGAAACAAACAGAAGGCCCGCAGCCACCGGCTGCGGGCCTTCTGTGCTTTGTTTTACCTCAGTTCGGCTCTGCTTTTATGCCGCTCAGGCGCAGTCCTTCCACAGGAAGGTCACGATCTGGGCGCGGGTGCAGTGGGCGTCAGGACTGAAGGTGCTGGCGCTGGTACCAGCGGTGATGTTCTCCTTCACCGCCCAAGCCACGGCCTGCGCGTAGTAGGCGTCCGCGCTCACATCGGAGAAGGAGCTGCCGGAGGCTGCCGGGGAACCGGCGGCCCGCCACAGGAAGGTGACGGTCTGGCCGCGGGTCACAGTGGCGTTGGGGCTGAAAGTAGTGGCGCTGGTGCCGGAGGTGATCCCCTGCTCCACAGCCCACAGGACCGCGTCATAGAAGTAGTCGCCCTTGTTCACATCCGTGAAGGGGGTCTCCGCACTCTTGGGCGCGGGGGAGCCGGCGGCCCGCCACAGGAAGGCGACCATCTGGCCGCGGGTGCAGGAGGCGTTCGGGCTGAAGGTAGTGCCTCCGGTGCCGGAGGTGATCCCCTTGTCCACCGCCCACTCCACTGCGTCATAGAAGTAGTTGTTTTTGCTCACGTCGGAGAACAGAGGCTGATCCACCGCCGTTCCCTCCTTGGCAAAGGCAGCTTCCACCGTGACCTTGCTGTCGGGCATCTGGAAGGTATAGGTGGTCTCAGAGCGCTTGGTGACCTTTACGTCCTTGCCCTTGGCGTCGGTGACCGTCAGCTCATCCAGCTCATAGCCGCTGTCCGGCTTCACCGTGACGGTGATCCGGGTGCCCGCGGAGGCGCTGGAGGCGTTGGCCTTCACAGAACCGTTGTCCGCCTTGGAAACGGAGACGTCATAGGTCCGCTCATTGTCAGAGCCGCCGGAGGAGCTGTCATCATCGCCATCGTCCAGCTGGTCCGCGTCCAGGGTGGCGAAGATGGCCTCCGGGGACTCGAAGCAGGCGTTCTTCTCGCCGTCGCCGAACAGGAAGAAGCCGCGCTCCTCGATCTGGCCGCGCTCGGGGAAGGGGTTCTTGTGGGTCTTGAGCCACTCATCATTCAGCTTGAACAGGTCGGTCTTGGAGTCGGCGGTCACGGCCTTGAACTCCTGCTCGCCGTCCACGACGGCCAGGTTGGCGGCCACATAGACCGTATCAGGGTCGTTCTCGTCCACACGGATGGAGAAGTAATCCTCTGCGTCCGCGCCGTCAGGCAGGGTCAGGGCGACGGTATCGCCATCCTCCAGCAGGCTGAAGTTGACCATGTCCAGGTCGCCGCCCCGCAGGGCATTCCAGTCGGAGCTGCTCATATCGCTGGGCCGGTCGTACTTGAACTCCAGGCGCATGGGCAGGACGAAGGTATTGGCCAGGAAGTCGGGATCATCCAGAGGCAGATACACGCCGCCGGGCTCATGGCCCAGGTCATACGCCATCTGGCTCTTGGTGCCGTTGCCGCGGGCGGCCCACATGTGGATTTCAAAGTCGGTAGCGCCGATCAGCTCGTCGCCGTCCAGGATCTTGGTTGTGATCTCATCGGAGGCGTCCTGATAGGTGCCGATGGTCACGTCCAGCAGGTCCAGGTCGGCCCGGTCGGCGTTGAGGCCGGGCAGGTCGGCCCACATGAGCTGGGCGCCCGCGGAGCCGGAGTAGCGGGCCATCTCCAGCATCCCGTCGGCCATCATCTTGGTCATCTCCACAATGGAGTCCACGCTGATGCGCTCGTTGGCGGAGTGCCACCAGCGCTCGTTGCCGGGGATGACAGCGCCGAAGGCGGTCATCTTGTTCTGATAGTCACTGGCCAGGGTGCCGCCGGTGGTGCCCACGGGGTAGGTGACGCCCAGCAGATCGGCGGGGCCGCTGAACTCCTCGGGGTCATACTCGATGGACGCCTTATAGCTGGCATACTGGAGGGCAGTCAGGGGGTTGTCGTGGGTCAGATACAGACTGGGAGCGGCGAAGTCGGTGGGGACGCTCTCTGCGCCATCCGCGGTCTCCAGCTCAAAGCCCTTCGCCTCACAGGCGTCGATCACGGCCTGGGTCGCGGCCTCATAATCATCCTTGGTGGCATGGATGCTGCGGATGACCAGGGGGATACTCAGGGTCTGAGTGTCCTCCTGGTAGAAGGGGAACTTCCAGGGATCCTCATGGTTGATGGTACCCATGGGGGCGATGGTCAGGTTGGCAGTGCCGTCATTGGGATTGCGCAGCAGCTCGGAGGGAATATCCATATACTTTCCGATATAGGCCTCTCCCTCCTCACAGTTCCGGAAGAACAGGTCGGAGACGCCGTCGGCAGCCTTCTTCAGCTCCAGGTCCTCGGGGAGCGCCTGGGACAGGAGGTACATCCCCCAGACCACCGCGTTCTTGCTGTACATGGGCATGGGGTACTCCATGGGCACGTCGGTGTTGATCTCCAGGGTCAGGGTCCCCTTGTCCTTGTCCTCGGTCAGCTGGACCTTCTGGGTCTTGCCGTCCTCCTTAGGCAGCCAGCCCCGCTCCGTGGCGGCTTTCTCCACCTTGTCGCAGAAGTCCGCCACATCATCCTCACTCGCCTGGCTGATGTCCAGCACAAAGATGGCCCGGGAGGCAATCTGGGCGGCGCTGCCGTACACGATGTCCTTCAGGGTGGGGTCGCCCTCACGCAGGGTGACGCCCGCGCCGGTGTCCAGCAGGGCGAAGGCCTGTCCGACATCCTTGGCAAGATTCATGGTAAGGTAGGGCGTCCAGGATCTGGTATTGCCCACCACCACGGGGAAGCGGGAATCGGAGGTGTAGGCCGCGATGGGGGTCTCCTCCCGGTTCAGTGCCTTATAGGTCCAGTTGTCATAGAAGCCGGGAGCGCTGTAATACGGAATATCGATGTAGTTCAATGTTTCGTCCGCACTCGGTTTTGCAGGACTTCCATCCTCATAGCAGCCCATGACGATGCGGATGCGGCGGTCGAACTCCACCCCTGAGTCCTGAAGGGCCTTGGCCGCAAAGAGGGTGGCCAGGGTGGGGCCGCTGTCGTCCTGAACGCCTGCGCCGTACAGCCAGCCGTCCTTCACATAGGGGGTGTGGTATGCGGTGGGATCCAGATCGCCGTCATAATTCACCCAGCGGTCCAGGTTTCCGCCCGGCTTATTGGAAGCTGTGGGAGAGTCCAGGTGGCTCAGGGCCATAACCATCTCGGGGGCGTCAGGGTCGCCGATCTCCACATAGACGTACTTGTCCTCCTGGCGCTGAACGACCTTCAGGCCCAGGGCCTCGCCCAACTCCTTGACCCAGGCTAGCTTAGCCACCTTGCGGTCATACTCGTTGTGGTTGGCTTCGCTGTTGATTACCTTAAAGGGGTAAACCTTCTCTACACTAGTGATTCTAGAGCCATAGGAGATAGAGTCATAGCTGGAGCCCTTGGCCAGAGCACCCACCAGGGTGTTGGGGTTCTTGTTCTCCTCCGGGCGCATATTCTCGACCTTACCAGCCAGTTCTTCCACCGCCGCATGGATCTTCGCGCGCTCCTCGTCGGTGACGGTGACCTCATAGGTCACGCTGGGCTGGAAGGGCTTCTCCTCCTCTTCCCCGCCGCCGCCGGGGACGTCCTCGCGGTCCATCTGGACGCCGGCGTAGTGGACCAGCGCCCGCAGGGGGGCGTTGCACTGACCCTGGTCTACGTCAATGACTTTTCCGGTCTCTTTGTCTGTTCTGGTATCCTTCAGCGCGTCCCGCTCGGGGTGCCACTGGAGGCCCAGGGCAAACAGGCTGTCCCGATGCTCGATAGCCTCGATGATGCCGTCGGAGGAGCGGGCCGCCACAGTCAGACCCTTACCCAAATTCTTTGGATCCACCGACTGATGGTGGGCGGTGGCAATCAGGTCAATGGAATCAGCCCCGCCGAAAATACTGGACAGCCACTTAGAATCCGCTGCAATGCCGATCCCGTTGTTTTCAGTATCCAGCTTGTGATAGCCATTGCCGCCGCTGTGGACCAGGCCGTCCACCGTGACGCGGTAATGAGGCGTATCACACGGCTTCTTGTTATCGCCCCAACCGATCCCGGTATCCTCGATCACAGTGGCACGATCTTCCGCGATCTTGCCAGCCTTGACCTGTTCACCCAGATAGGTCGGCACGTCCTGAATCAGGCCGCCGCCCATGGCGACATTAAAGCCCTGCTCGCCGCGGCAGACGGCCAGCATGGGGACATCCAATTCAATGGCATTCTGCATGAGGTGCAGGTCAGAGGTATCACGGTCGTCATTCCAGCCGGAGGAGCCGTGGGGATACGCTTCTTCATCATAAAGACTGGGGTTCCAGTCCTCGCCGCCGGTCATAAACACACCGTTGATGCGGGAGAAGATGTCCTCCGCCTCTGCGTCGGTCTCCACCTGAGGCAGGAAGATGACTTGGGCGCCGTTGCGCTCGAAGGCCTCGGCGAAGCCCCAATAGTCTTCTTGATTTGCAATGTTATCGGTCTTCCAGGAGATGCCGATGACGGGGCGTTCCCGGACGTCGGTGACCTCAATGGCGGTGATCTCATCGCCCGTGATGGTCAGGTCGGCCACTACGGCATCGCCCAGGGTGCGGTCTGTGTGGGGCGTATCGGTAAGTTCCTTCGGCGTTTCGTCCGGCTCACCCAGGACTTGATTCAGTTCGACCAGTGTGTCGATGCTGCCGCCCTTGGTTGCGTCCGCCACCTGGACGGTGTTGGCAATCCGGGCCCCATACACCACATTGTATTCCAGATTTCCGCTCTCATCCACGGTATACAGGATTGCATCCGTTACCGTCTTCGTGGTTTGCGGAGTCTGGTCCTGTGCTGGTTCAACGGCTGAGACGCCTGTGGTCATCAGCCCGATCAGCATGGACCCTGCTAGGGATAAGCTGAGCAGTCGGGATGTTCGCTTACCAGAGATGTTCATTTGGGGACCTCCTTTAGCAAATCTTTCTTGATGAAACCGTCCTCTTTCCGCACCTTTCAGCTGCCGCAGGTATCCAAAAACTTTCTTCTTTTGTTTTACAAAAGAAGAAAGTGGGTACCCACTTTCTTGCCAGCCAGCGAGCCGTCTCCATCTTTGTTCATTATATCCATATATAGTTCATTTGTCAATCATATTTTGTATCATTTCAACATTTCACAGCTTTTTTGGTACACGGAAGGAGCCTGTCCCGCACCGCCTCCGGAAGCCTCTACGGTTTACACGGCGGACCACTCAACCGCCATCCCGGTGCGTTCTCCTCAAATCCAGCCGCATCATATCTAGTTTCTTGATACATTTTGTATCTTGTATTCCGGCTCCGGGTGCGGTAGTATAGCATCAATCCCTTGAGACACATATTAGTGACAGAGCAAGGGCCTTTACGCCCTCTGAACCTTCAAGGCTTTTTCCCTCTCCTGAACAAACTTTCCACATGGATGTGGAAAAATGGGGACACCCCCCTAGAACACGGACCGTGCGTGTCCTGCGCCGGCTTAAAAGGATGGCTTGATATGCTGAATGAACCGCTGCAACCACACCATATGCCCCCGCGTCCATCCAGGCAGGCCACACCCGCCCAGATCATCATTCTGGGCTTTCTGGGGATCATCCTTGCTGGCGCGCTGCTGCTCATGCTGCCCGTCTCCAGCCGGATGGGGGTGGTCACCCCCTTCTCCGACGCGCTGCTCACCGCCACCTCTGCCACCTGCGTCACCGGACTAGTTGTCCACGACACCGCCACCTACTGGTCCCCCTTCGGCCATTTGGTCCTTCTGGCCCTGATCCAGACTGGCGGCATGGGGGTGGTCACCGTGGCTGTATCCGTTGTGATGTTCTCCGGCCGGAAAATCGGCCTGCGACAGCGCTGGGTGATGCAGGAGTCCATCTCCGCCCCACAGGTGGGCGGGATCGTGCGCATGACTAGCTTTATCCTGAAGGCCATGCTGCTCATCGAGGGGACCGGCGCACTCCTCCTGTCCCTCCGCTTCTGCCCCCAATTCGGCCTTCTCCAGGGGCTGTGGTATGGAATCTTCCATTCGGTCTCCGCCTTCTGTAATGCCGGCTTTGACCTGATGGGGACCAGCGCCCCCTTCTCCTCCCTGACCGGCTATGTGGGCGACCCGCTGGTCTGGGGGCCCATCGCGCTGCTGATCCTGGCCGGCGGTCTTGGCTTTCTCACCTGGCAGGACCTCCGGGAGCACCGCCTCCATTTTCGGGCCTACCGCTTGCAGAGCAAGCTGATCCTGGTTTCCACCGCCGGGTTGCTTCTTCTTTCCTTCCTATTTTTCCAGTGCTACGAGTTCCGGCTGCCACAGTGGGCGGAGCTCTCCGGCTGGGAGCGCCTCAACGCCGCCGCCTTTCAGGCGGTCACACCCCGCACCGCCGGATTCAACTCTGTGGACCTGACCCTCCTGAGCGAGCCCGGAAAGCTGGTCACCATCCTTCTGATGCTGGTGGGCGGCTCCCCCGGCTCCACCGCCGGCGGCTTCAAGGTCACCACGCTGGCAGTCCTGCTCCTCAGCGCCCGGGCCGTATTCTTCCGCTGCGGCAGCCCCAGCTGTTTTGGGCGTCGCTTCCAGGACGAGGCCCTGCGCAGCGCCAGCGCCATCTTTCTGATGTATCTGGTATTCTTCCTGCTGGGGGGCACACTGATCTGCTGTATCGACGGTGTGCCCCTGCTGGACGCTCTCTTTGAGTCCGCGTCCGCTATTGGCACCGTGGGACTGTCCATCTGCGGCACGCCCGGACTGTCCCTCCCCTCCCACCTGATCCTGACTTTTTTAATGTATGTGGGACGGGTGGGCGGTCTCACTATGATCTACGCCGTCACATCCGGTTCCCCCGTCTCCTCCCAATATCCCCAGGAGCGGGTGACCGTTGGATAATTATGGAGGTAATGGAACGATGAAATCTGTTTTACTGATCGGCCTGGGGCGGTTTGGCCGCCACATGGCCCAAAAGCTCCGGGACCTGGGCCACGAGGTGTTGGCAGTAGATAAGGATGAGGAGCGCGTCAACGCCGCCCTGGCCTATGTGACCAATGCTCAGATCGGCGACAGCACCAATCCCCAGTTTATCGGCTCCCTGGGGGTGCGGAACTTCGATCTCTGCGTGGTGGCCATCGGAGACAGCTTCCAGAGCTCTCTGGAAACCACCGCACTGCTCAAGGAATATGGTGCTCCCTTTGTGCTCTCCAGGGCCACCCGGGACGTCCATGCCAAGTTCCTCCTGCGCAACGGTGCGGACGAGATCGTCTACCCGGAAAAGCAGATGGCCAACTGGGCGGCGGTGCGCTACAGCAGCGACCACATCTTTGACTACATCGAGTTGGCCCGGGACTACTCAATTTTCGAGACTGCCGTTCCCAGCAGCTGGGTGGGAAAAACTGTGGTGGAGCTGTCAGTCCGGCAGACATATCAAATCAATATTCTGGCTACCCGCCACGGCGGACATCTGGAGCTTCTCCCCGGAGGCAGCCACCAGTTCCAGCCCGATGAGACGATCTATATTTTAGGCGAAAATAAGGATGTACAAAAGTTTCTCAAAAACTGAACTACATCAACAGGCGCGGCCCGGACACCAAAATGTCCAAGCCGCGCCTTCGCTTATCCTATCCCTTCTGTAGAACTTCCCCCATGCAGCAGCAGCCTGTTTCCCTTTCTCAGCGGTACTTCACCGCAGTGCCATAGGAAATGACCTCAGCTGCTCCCTGCATTACGGAGGAGGAGCCGTACCGGATGTTGATGACCGCGTCCGCTCCCAGGCTTTCTGCCTCATCCACCATGCGCTTCACGGCGATCTGACGGGCCTCATTGAGCATCTCAGTATAGCCGGTGATCTCGCCGCCCACCAGGGTCTTCATCCCCGCCATAAAATCCTTGCCGAAGTTTTTGGACTGGACCACCGTACCCTTCACGATGCCCAGCACATCCAGGTCCTTCCCCGGAATGTAATCGATGTTGACCAACAGCATATCAAATTCCTCCTAATTCAGATCAGACTGCGCGCAGCCGATCTCTTTGATTCTTATATTCAGCGCCCACAGCACGGGGAGCACCAGACCCAGACAGCCCACAGCCAAGGTTGTGAACAGGATCTCCAGCCAGCGGGGAAGTTCCGGGATCGTACAGAGCGCTCCAAAGCCCGCGGCACAGGCCAGCTGGAACAGACCGAACAGGAGCACTCCTCCAACCGCGGACCGCTTCTCCGCCCCTCTGCTGTCAGTACTTCCGCGCTTCATTCAGTTCCCCCTCTTCGATCTCCCGCAGCCGCTGCCGCAGTACCACCAAACTGAACGGTATGGTGATCAGCGCCAGGACCGCCAGCCACAGCAGCACCCGATGGAGCCGGGGCCACGGGGTGCGGCCCCGGGCGCAGAACAGAAGGGCTGCCGCGCCCACGCGGAACCCCGCGCTGATTAGGACGCTCTTCACCGCCTCCCGCTTCTGCTCTGCCTGCTCCCAGTCAGTATTTTTTTGCTTCGTCCTCCTCACCTCCCCGGATCTCCTTCCACCGGTGGAACAGGGCCGCAATGACACCTGCGGCCACGGCTAGCTGAGCCGCCACACCGGCCAGAGCCAGCACGGCAAAGGCGGCTGGCAGCGCCCCCCACACCGCAGCCAGCCCAAGACTCTGGAGCAAAGCCAGCCCGGCCACCACGGCCGCCACAGCGGTCCCGCCGGCCAGCCCCTTCCCTTTAGTAGTTTTTCGCATCGTCCTCCTCTCCCTTCTGGATCTCCCGGATCCGCTGGTACAGGGCGTACAGCACCCCAAGGATCACCACCCCTGGCAACGCGATCAGCACCGCCATCAGGGCCAGCGGCGGGGCCTCCTCCGGCTCCACAGTGAATCCCCAGGCCATCAGGGCCATCGCCCCCGCCATGAAAGCCACCATGATCAGCGAAGCGGCCACGGCGGCGGCATACCGCACTGGCCTTGCATCCTCCCGCTGCTTGTCCTTAAAGGTGGTGCCCTCCCGCTCCATCTCCTCCATCCGCTCCAGAAGGCCATCCGCCTCCAGGGTGTCCAGGCGCTGTTCCCAATCCTTTAAGGTGCGGCACAGCTCCATGGAGCGTTCCAGATTCTCCCGCTCCCGCTCCAGGGTCACCAGATGGCGGCGCATCCCGTCGCCCACGGTGTGGCCCCCCGACTGCATCCGGCGGATCTCCTCCAGGGGCACGCCCAGTTTCCGCAGCAGCTTGATCTGCTTGAGCTGTTCCACCTCTCCAGGGCCGTACTCCCGATAGCCGTTCTCGCTGTTGCGCCGGGGGGCAATGAGGCCCTTCTCCTCGTAAAAGCGGATATTCTTTTTGGTGACGCCCACCTGGGCCTCTACCTCATTGATCTTCACGCTCTGATCCTCCCGTCCCGTTTTCTGTGGCTAGGATACACCTTCCACCAGGGGGAAGGTCAAGGGCATTTTGAAAAAATCCACTCTTCCAGCAGGGGGAGGGCCTGAAAAGGTTCCGGACTCTCTTTGTGCCGGAGGGTTCGCCCTGTGCAGGACCAAACGGGCGCGCCTGATCGCTCGGCTTCTAATTTCTGCGGTGGTGACCCGGCGGGCGGGCCGGTGTCCCACCCCTACGGCATACAAAGAAAGTCCTTCTAACGAAATAACGGGAGGGGCAAGCCCCTCCCCTACGAAATGACAGGAAAAGCGGTCCTCAGCGGCGGATGGGCGGCCACCGTACCACGCAGGACCGAAATTGCCCCGTAGGGGCGGGTCTCCTGACCCGCCCGCATAGGCCGCCGTCAGGCGGCCCCCAACGCAAAGCCCAGTGAAGTGGGTTTGCGTTGGAGAGGCGGAGCGATGGAACGAGCAAGCTTTGCCCACTGGGCGAAGCGAGGAATATGCAATCCGCGACGCCGAGAGGCCGCCCCACAGGGCGAAATCCTCAACGTGGAATGAAACCCTTCTGAAAAAACGGCGAGCGGGTCAGGAGACCCGCCCCTACAACACCTCAGGTAAAATGTAGCAAAAACCGGACAATGGGCGCACACTGTGCGCCCCTACGGCGTTTCAAGAGAATCACAGCAGAACGGGACAACGGGAGGGGCAAGCCCCTCCCCTACGGATGGATGGGGAAATATTCCGCGGCGGAGAACAGGCGGGCGGGCCGGTGTCCGCCCCCTGCAATATTTCATTTTCCTCTTGACAGAGACATCTGTTATCCCTATAATACGAAGTATCCTTCACATGAAGGATACTTCACTTTTTGATCGGGAGGGGATCCATCCATGCAAAACCGCGTCCGGGAGCTGCGCACCGCCGCCGGCCTGACCCAGCAGCAGCTGGCGGAGCAGGTCCGCGTCTCCTCCCGCACCATCATCTCACTGGAAAAGGGGCAGTACAATCCCTCCCTGCTGCTGGCCTACCGCATCGCCGTGCTGTTCGGCGTCACGGTGGAGGAACTATACTGCCTGGAAGAAAATCTGCGTCTGGAGGAAGAAAAATATGAAAATCTATCATAAGAAAAACTTTTCGGAAGACATCCTGCTGACCGGCCTGGGTTTGCTTCTTCTGGTGACCATGCTTCTGAGACAGTGCTTCCGCCCGAAATCGGTCCTGATATGTACTGCGGCCCTGCTGTTGGGCCTGGGCCTTCTGTTCCGCAGCCTGTCCAGGCAGTGCGCCCGGGCGGACCGTCTGGAGGAGCTGGACGAGCGGAACCTCCTCATCCAGCTGCGCAGCAAAGGTCTGGCCTTCTCCATCGTGCAGAACGCCCTGCTGGTCCTCTGTCTGCTCAGTGCGGCAGGCGGGGTGCTGCGTTCCAGTGACCGGGAGGCCCAGCTGGTATTCGGCGGGATGCTGGTCCTGTCCGGGCTGCTCTGGTTCCTCTCATTTTTAGTGGAACTGCTCTGTGGGATCTACTATGAGCGGCGGCTCTGACACCCCTTTTCCAAAAACATCACAAACCCCCAAGGAGGTCTTACCATGACACGCACCAAGCAACAGGAGCTGGAACAGGCCCAGAACCTGCACCTGATTCGGGACGAACGGGATCTTGAACTGGAGAACAGGGCCCGGAGCCGGGCCCACGCCGGCCTTCAGCTGGGCTGCCTGCTGCTGGCAGCGCTCTGCTATCTCCAGGGAGATCCCGCCTGGACCGTCCTTCTGGCCCTCCCGCTGTTAGGATGCTCCATCCAGTGCTTCTGCCGCTATGCCGGGGACCGAGAGCCCCTCTTTCTGGCGGGCGGCTTTCTCTCCGGCCTCCTGGCCCTGTTTCTGGGCGGCCCCTTTTTGGTCCGGCTTCTGAGAGAAAGCCCCCTCTCCCCGGGCCGCCTGGCCTGCTTTGTCCTTCTCGCCGCTCTGCTCACCGCCCTGGCCGGACTGCTGTTCGTCCTGATGGTGCTGTCCGCCTTCTGGCTAAAAGCTAAGCTCCACAGGATGGACGGGGACCGGTGGGAGGACTATTTTCAGTCCGTCTCCACCCTGCGGCTGCTGCTCTGTCTGGGGGGCGCCAGTCTGCTTTCCCTTCTTCTCACCGCCTGGGCCAGCGTTCCCCTGTTCTCGGTGCTGGGCTTCCCCGCCCCGGAGCGGCTGGCTGTGGTGTACCTCGCCGCGGGGGCGGTAAAGATGTTCCACAAGCTGAGCCGGGGGCGGGAGGAAGTGCTCCGCCAGCTCATCCGCCTCAAGCCGGGGCGCTGACTGCCTCCTCAAAAGCGGCGGCGGATAATATTTTCGGAGATCTCCCCCAGCGCCTGGGCCGCCTCCATGTCGAAGCGCTGGCTCCGGGCCAGGTCCGCCAGGGAGACGATCCCCACCAGCCGCCCGTCCTCCACCACCGGCAGACGGCGAACCTGCTGGACCGACATCAGCCGGGTCGCCTCCCGGCAGTCATCCCGGGGGGAGACTGCCGTGCAGCCCCGGGTCATAATGTCCCGCACCAGTGTCTGGGCCGGGTCCTCCTCCGCCGCCACACACCGCAGCACAATATCCCGGTCTGTGACCATTCCCCGCAGCCGCCGGTCCGCCCCGCAAACCGGCAGGGCCCCCACGTTGTGCCGGCTGATGAGCCGGGCGGCCAGAGCCGCGGAGGCGGTAGGTTCGATGGTGACCACGCTGGGATTCATCAATTCCTTCACTTCCATACAGATCGTCCTTTCTGTTGCCGGATCTGTCCTTCAGCATGCCCTCACGTCTTCCTTTTTATTCCTTTTTCAGAGGGATAGCAGGCACCTTGACCAATTTTTATTCTTGCCTTTCTTCTTTTGAGTTGCTTTTTAAACGAAAGAAAGGTATACTGAAGGTGTTTCTATTACGGTCGGCGGCCTCCGCCGGACAAAGGAGAATGTTATTTTGAGTCAAAATTCCAAGAAAAAGCTGCACATACCGACCAGCAAGGCGGGGAAGATCCTGACCAACCTGCTGGTCACTCTGGCTGTGGGAGGGGCCTACTTCTACGTCTCCCTCCCCGCTCTCAACCTCCAGTCCAACGATTTTTACAGCTTCATGATCCTGCTGTGCGTGGTCTATGTGGTCTCGGCCCTGATCACCTCCGGCTTCAAGGGGCAGAAGGAAGCCGTCTCGGCCAAGGAACAGGTCCGGGAGTACTTCCGCTTCATCAAGCAGCAGTGCCTGCCGGTGGGCGTGCTCCTGCTGCTCCTGATGGCTGTCGCCCTGGTGGGCCAGGTGATCTCCATGCCCATCTTCCGGGCCGGAGCCTACCGGGATCTGCTGGCGGTGGAGGACGGGGAGTTCGCCCAGGACATCGGCCAGATCTCCTTCAGTGAGATCCCCACCCTGGACCGGAACAGCGCCGACTACCTGGGCGACCGCCAGATGGGTACCCTCAGCGACATGGTCAGCCAGTTTGAGTACTCCTATGACTCCACCCAGATCAACTACCAGGGCCGCCCGGTCCGGGTCGCCCCCATCGCCTATGCCGACCTGGTCAAGTGGTTCACCAACCGGGGCAGCGGCCTGCCCGCCTATGTGATCGTGGACATGGTCACCCAGGAGGCCAAGGTGGTCCGCCTGCCCGAGGAGGAAGGGATGAAGTACTCCTTCTCTGAGCCTCTTAACCGCAATATCATGCGCCACCTGCGCTTCCAGTACCCCACCTTCATGCTCTCCACCCCCCAGTTTGAGATCGATGAGGAGGGCCAGCCCTGGTGGATCGCCCCCCGGATCATCAAGACCATCGGCCTGTTCGGCGGCACCGACATCAAGGGCGCTGTACTGTGCAACGCCATCACCGGCGAGAGCCAGTACTATGAGGAGGTACCCGCCTGGGTGGATAATGTGTACACCCCGGAGCTGATCATGGAGCAGTACGACTACCACGGCACCCTCATCAACGGCTTCATCAACTCCGTGCTGGGCCAGCGGGACGTGACCGTCACCACCCAGGGCTACAATTATATCGCCCTGAATGACGATGTGTATATGTACACCGGCGTCACCTCCGCCAATGCCGACCAGTCCAACCTGGGCTTCCTGCTGTCCAACCAGCGCACCAAGGAGACCCGGTTCTACAACGCCCCCGGCGCCACCGAGCGGGCCGCCCAAGCCTCCGCGGAAGGCGTGGTCCAGGATCTGGGGTACACCGCCACCTTCCCCATCCTGCTAAACATCGCCAATGAGCCCACCTATTTCATCCCCCTCAAGGACGCCGCCAATCTGGTCAAGAGCTACGCCATGGTCAACGTGGCCCGGTATGACATTGTGGCCACCGGCAGCTCCGTCACCCAGTGCGAGCAGGAATATATTCGGATGCTGTCCGACAAGGGGGTCACCCAGCCCGAGGAGCTGCCCCAGACCACGGCCTCCGGCTCCGTGGCCGAGATCCGCTCCGCCGTGTTGGAGGGCAACACCTATTATTTCATCCGGCTGGAACAGGAGAGCGTCTTCTACGCCCTCTCCGCCGCCCAGAACCCCCTGGCGGTGATCCTGAACCCTGGCGACCGGGTGACCATCACCCACGCTGCCTCCGATGCGCCCGCCTCCATTCTGGACGGCCATACCCTGACGGTGGACGGCAAGGCCCAGTCTCAGGCCTCGCTCCCCACTCCCCAGGAGGAGGAGCCAGCTCCTGAGAGTGAGACCGCACCCGCGGCGTGAACCCAAAGCGTTTCTGACTTCCGCCTCCGGGCCGGCGTTCTGTCGGCCCGGAATTTTATGCGCAGACCCTCAGAAAAGTAGATACTCTCCTCTCACCCGTGTCGCTTTTGCGCAGTTTTAAGAATTCCTTTAAAGTTTTTTCATTCCCTTTCCACAGAAAATATGATATACTGGCAGAAAGCCGGACGGATCTGACCGTCCAACCACTGGAAAAAGGCGGGATCATTTTGGAGCTTACATTTGACGCGCTGGTCGTGGGCGCCGGATATGCCGGCGCGGTCTGCGCCCGGCAGCTGGCCGAGGGCGGAAAGCGGGTGCTGGTCCTGGAGCGCCGGGACCACATCGGCGGCAACGCCTACGACCGCCTGGACGGGGCCGGGGTGCTGATCCACCAGTATGGCCCTCACATCTTCCACACCAACAACAAGCGGGTCTTTGACTGGCTCTCCCGGTTCACGGTCTGGCGGGACTATCAGCACCGGGTCCTGGCCAATCTCCCGGACGGACAGGGCGGGCGGCAGACCTACCCCGTCCCCTTCAACCTCACCTCGCTGGAGACCGCCTTCGGCCCGGCGGAGGGCGCGCGTCTGGGGGAAAAGCTCATCGCCGCCTACGGGGCGGAAAAAAAGGTGACCATCCTGGAGCTGCGGCAGGCCCGGGACCCGGAGATCGCCGCCCTGGCGGATTATGTGTATGAGCACGTCTTTGTTCACTACACCATGAAGCAGTGGGGCCAGACCCCCGAGGAGATCGACCCCAATACCACCGCCCGGGTGCCGGTCTTTCTCTCCCGGGACGACCGCTATTTCCAGGACGCCTATCAAGGGATGCCCCTGGAGGGCTATACCGTCCTGTTCCAGCGGATGCTGGACCACCCCGGCATCACAGTGGAGCTGGGGACGGACGCCCTGAAGCGGCTGGACCTGTCCGAAGGGCGGATCTGTCTGGACGGCGCGGAATTCTCCGGCCCGGTGATCTACACTGGACAGGCGGACGAGCTGTTCGCCTTCCGCTTTGGGCCCCTGCCTTACCGGACGCTGGACTTCCGGTTCGAGACCCTGGAGCAGGACGACTTCCAGGGCTGCGGCACGGTCAACTACACCGTGGACGAGGACTACACCCGCATCACGGAGTTCAAGCACCTCACCGGCCAGGTCAAGCCCGGCGTCACCACCATCGTCAAGGAGTACTCCCGGGCCTTCACCGGCGCCCCCGGCGAGACGCCCTATTATGCCATCATCAATCCGGAAAACGACCGCCGGTACGCCCAGTACCGGACAGAGGCGGAGCGCTTCCCCAACCTGCACCTGCTGGGCCGCCTGGCCGAGTACAAATACTACAACATGGACGCCATCGCAGCCCGGGCGCTGGAGCTGGCCGGGCTGCTGACCTGAGCCGCGCCCTGTGAAACGATCGTAGGAGAGAATAACATGGACAAACTCATTACCTTTGCCGTCCCCTGCTACAACTCCGCGGCTTATATGGAGCACTGTGTGGACACCCTGCTTCAGGGCGGCAGCGACATTGAGATCATTCTGGTGGACGACGGCTCCACCAAGGATGACACCCCGGCCATCTGCGACCGGTATCAGGAGCAGTACCCCGACATCGTCCGGGCCATCCATCAGCCCAATGGCGGCCACGGCGAGGGGGTCAACCAGGGCATCCGGAACGCCAGGGGTATCTACTACAAGGTGGTGGACTCCGATGACTGGGTGGACGTGCCCGCCCTGCACAAGGCGCTGGACAAGCTGCGCCAGTTCGTGCGGGACAACAAGCTGGTGGACATGATGGTGTGCAACTATGTCTATGAGCACGTCGAGAGCGAGAGCGAGAGGGTCATGCACTACCGCAACGTGTTCCCCCGCAACAAGGTGTTCGGCTGGGAGCAGATCGGCCGCTTCCGCCCCTCCCAGTACCTGCTGATGCACAGCGTCATTTACCGCACCCAGCTGCTGCGGGACTGCGGACTGGAGCTGCCCAAGCACACCTTCTATGTGGACAACATCTTCGTCTATCAGCCCCTGCCCTCGGTGAAAAACATCTACTATCTGGATGTGGACCTGTACCGCTACTTCATCGGCCGCTCCGACCAGTCGGTGAACGAGAAGGTCATGGTCACCCGGGTGGACCAGCAGCTTCGGGTCACCTATCAGATGATCGACTCCCACGACCTGCGGACGGTGGGAGCCGATCACAAGAAGCTGGCCCGGTATATGTTCAACTATCTGGCCATGATGATGGCCATCTCCTCCATCTTCCTGGTCATCGACGGCCGCCCCGAGGCGCTGGGCAAAAAGACCCAGCTGTGGGAGTACCTGCGCACCGTGGACTCCGGCCTCTACCACAAGATGAAGTACCGGGCGGTCTCCGCCTTCACCAACTTCCCCGGCTATCAGGGCAGAAAGCTGTCCGTCCAGCTCTACCGCCTGGCCCGGAAGATCTACAAGTTCAACTGAGAGGTCCTTCCACGCCCCCTCCGCCCCCGGGATCCTGTCCCGGGGGCGTTTTTGTCCCGCCTTTGCTCCCGTGGGCGTCACTTGCTCTTGACTTTCACGGCCAAAATTTATACAATAAAGCTTACGAGTTTTCCAATCTCATTCATTTTTGAACATAAAGGACTGAAACGATATGGCCAAGGATTCCAACAAGAAGCAGGTGGAGCAGATCACCGATATGGAGGTGGACTTTGCCCAGTGGTACACCGACGTGTGCCGGAAGGCAGAGCTGATCGACTACTCCTCCATCAAGGGAATGTTCATCTACCGCCCCTATGGCTACGCCATTTGGGAAAACATCCAGCACGAACTGGATCAGAAGTTCAAGGAGACAGGGCACGAGAACGTGTACCTGCCCATGCTCATTCCCGAGTCCCTGCTCCAGAAGGAGAAGGACCACGTGGAGGGCTTCGCCCCCGAGTGCGCCTGGGTCACCTACGGCGGCAGCGAGAAGCTGGAGGAGCGCTACTGCATCCGTCCCACCTCTGAGACCCTGTTCTGCGAGCACTACAAGAACATTATCCACTCCCACCGGGACCTGCCCAAACTGTACAACCAGTGGTGCTCTGTCCTGCGCTGGGAAAAGACCAGCCGCCCCTTCCTGCGCCACCGGGAGTTCCTGTGGCAGGAGGGCCATACCATGCACGCCACCGAAGAGGAGGCCCGCGAGGAGACCATGCGGATGCTGAACATCTACGCGGACTTCATGGAGAATGTGCTGGCCATGCCCGTGGTCCGGGGCCGCAAGACGGACAAGGAGAAGTTCAACGGCGCGGAGGAGACCTACACCGTTGAGTGCATGATGCACGACCGGAAGGCCCTCCAGGCGGGCACCAGCCACTACTTCGGCGACGGCTTTGCCCAGGCCTTCGACATCACCTTCACCGGCAAGGACAACCAGCTCCACCACCCCCACCAGACCAGCTGGGGCGTGTCCACCCGCATGATCGGCGGCATTATCATGACCCACGGCGACAACAGCGGCCTGGTGCTGCCCCCCCGCATCGCCCCCATCCAGGCCATGGTCATCCCTGTGGCCCAGCACAAGCCTGGCGTGTTGGACGCCGCCAACGGCCTGCTGGCCCGCCTGAAAGCCGCCGGCATTCGGGCCGCCATGGATGACTCCGACCAGTCCATGGGCTGGAAGGCCGCCCAGTATGAGATGAAGGGCGTGCCCCTCCGGGTGGAGATCGGCCCCAAGGATATGGAGAAGAACCAGTGCTGCATCTGCCGCCGGGACTCCGGGGAGAAGGTCTTTGTCTCTCTGGACGAGCTGGAGATCACGGTGTCTCAGCTGCTGGACGCCGTCCACGACGGCCTGTACCAGCGCGCCAAGAAGAACCTGGAGGACCACACCAAGGTGTGCATGACCCTGGACGAGGTCAAGGAGTTCATGGAGTCTGAGGGCGGCTTCGCCAAGACTATGTGGTGCGGCGATCTGGAGTGTGAGTTGAAAATGAAGGAGCAGGCCGGTGTCTCTTCCCGGTGTATGCCCCTCCAGCAGGAGCATGTAAGCGACGTGTGCGTCTGCTGCGGCAAGCCCGCCAAGCACTCCATCCTCTGGGGTGTGGCCTACTAAGCCGCTTAACCGGAAAAACAGAAAAGCCGTCAGGGATATGCAGCGTGCATTTTATCCCTGACGGCTTTTTCCGTGGCTTACGTATAAACTGCAAAAAAGTTGTGCGATCCCATTTCAGTACCACTGTATACTTCAAATAGGCTTGCAATTATACTTTTCTGCCAGAGCCCATTTCAAAATGGTATTTTACAATTCCAAAATCCAGTTTGGTATAAAAACCCCTCCCACAGCTGGCGTTGACTGTGCCGTCAGAGGAGAGTTCAAAGAAAAATTTCTGCTGATTCATCGCGGTCGGAGCAAGAAGTGCGGCTTCCACGCCATTCAAAAACCATTCCGGCATATTTTCAGTATAGTTGCAAACCGCCTGCAGCGGCTTGTCCTTATGCGGCACGCCTTGTGTTTCACCATGACCGAATGCAATCAGACATAGTTCTTTTTCATCCTTGCAAATATCTGCCTTGCTCTTTCCGTGAGTCACCGCTACCCAACAGCTATTGAGTCCAAGCTCCTGTATTTTCAAAACAATTTCTTCCCCATAATATCCCAGTACTTCATCCATTTGGGGGGATTTTTTACCCACAAGAGCGATATAATTTTTTACTCCGGCGAAGTGTCCATAGCGCGCCTTCATAGAGTCGAAACACTGCGGCTCATCATAAAAAATCTGAATATGCAGCCCAGCGTCATGGTTGATTTTTTCAATCAACTCATTCAGTACCGTACGCTGTTTTGAAACAACCGCAATATCTTTGTATTGGCGAACACTATGCCGTTGTTTCATAAGTTCCAATATTTCCATGAAAAAGTTACCTCCAATTCTGTTCCTTTACTCCCCGCTTCTGTCCGGCAGTTCTTTTGAAATTTTCATTGCGAGCTGCAAGGTCTCTATCAGCCGTTCAAAGGCTTCCATCTCGGAATCAAAATAATAAAAATTTTTCGTTCCCTCTTTCCGCACTTTCACAATCCCAGCATCTTTCATGATCTGCAGGTGATGGGAAACCGCTGGGCGGGAGAGGTTTGTCCTCTCTGTGATCTCCCCCACCCGAACACCCATGCAGTGACCCATTTTCATCATTTCTACAATGAGGTGCTGCCTTGTTTCATCACTGATCGCGGTCAAAATCTTTGCTGAAGCGGAGAAGTTTTCTGCCAAAGCGAAAATCTTTTCATTCACATCCATACGCATCTCTCTTTTGTTGGTCGATTGTAAAATGAAGTTGGACACCTAAGAAAAAATCCATAGTGATTTTCCCCACATGGTAGAATGAAGTTTGCACACAACTTCTTCCAAGGGAGGGCAATCACTATGGACTGCCAAGATTATATCACAGAATCGGTAGAACGCAAGAAGGGACAGCACTTACAGCGAGAGGAACGAGGCGCAATCCAGCATCCGGGTCCGCTGATCCCGGCGCGGTCTCTCCCTGGATGAGGCCGGCATAGACCTCCCCCCTTCCTGAGGCGGAGTTTCCCCCGCCCATTGTTGTTCTATTTTACACTATTTCATCCGCTCCTGGCAATGCGCACAGGCAGGATATGCCTGTTTTTTTCGGCCGTCCGGAACCACACCCTTCAAAGAAACATCTGTATGCGATACTGTCCAGGAGAAACGAACACCCTCCCAGCGGTTCCTTGCCGTGCGGCATTTTATGGTTCCCGCACCGCTCGATTTGTGTTCATCCACAGAAGGAATGTACTCGGATGGCGAAAATACGATGTGGAAGGGCTGGTTGCGTCCAATATTTTCTTGCAATAAGACAAAACCGCCGCGAAGCGGCGGCCCCAAACCGAAGCCCAGCGACAGCGGGTTCGGTTTGGAAAGGAGGAGCAGCGGCGTGAGCGCGCTCTGACTTTTGTAAAAAAGTCGGAGCAAACGATATGACGTTTGCTCCGACGTGGTATGAGTGGTGATACAGAACTTTTTGAAAACCCCAGTAATATCAAGGGCTTGTGGGCATCCGAATAGAAAATTATCTTGTATATCCCCCTGTTTTAGGGCGGCTGTTTTGAAGCAGCCGCCCTTTTATTAATGTCCAAAATAAATGTACCGATTGGGGTTGAAAAAGCCTCTTTTTTCTTTTTGTATTGCCCGTTAGAAATAGGACATGGGTGATTTATCACCCAGCGTGTCAAAGTGGCACAGAAGTAGCTTTTTTCTCAGAAAACAACACTTTTTTAAATCTACGAAAATATGTCATCTATGCGACGCTCCATCTCACCAAACGGCTCAACCGTATGTGGACGATCCGAATACGGCTTGTCCAGATACGGGAAAACCGGATATGGATAACCCATGTCTGGAAAACCGGCCACAATTAAATAAAGATAAAAGAAATACAGATTCATCAAGTACAAAAGGATCAAATCCTATCCTATCATGTCTCCAAGTTACTGCACGAACCAAACGGCCGGCGTGGCTGGGAGGTTAACAACGCCTGTGGAGTTTGAAAATCCGCTGTATACCACCGAAAGAATCCTGATGGACGATTATAGGATGCTCTATGGGGAATCATCAACAATGGCTGCCGTGTGGAAAAAGTGGAAAAGGACAGGGAAGGTTCACGAGAGCATACTCCCCAAGACTCCATCTAAGAACAGATGGGGGATGCAAAGTAGAGGGTATGGAACGCAAAATTCCAGAAAAGTCTATCACAAAGAAAACTCCAGAGGTAGGGTGATCTATCATTTGGGGTAAGAAATAGTATCTAGAATAAGTATTTATCTTGGGCGAGAACGGCAGATACTATTACAACAAACTCTGCAACAGCTACCCCGCATAAATAAAGTTTCTGAGCAGCGGCGGTGTTTTCTACTACTCTAAAAAGTAGAGGAGTTAGGATTAAAAGTGTGGAAAAATTTCATGTGGCTGTTCTTCTGTCCTTTACATACAAAATTAATATCAGGTTTATCTATAAATCTTTTATTACAATTGTGATTAAGGTATAATAAAACATAAAAATCAGAGAATAGAACAAGAATAATGTATTATTGGAGCAAACATATGAAAAAGCAAATGAGACATATTTCGTATATGCAATCACTGAGTTATGCGGAATTAATTGAAGATATTAAATCTAATGTCGATGAATCCTTTTTTGAACCGCTTATGGGTAGAAAGTATTTGCAATGGATTTATTATAGCAGATATTTTTCAGATTCTGAAAAGAAAACTATTGTCGAACACTTGAAAGTTAAAATGCCAAGCCATGCTCAAGAACTGGAACTTGATTACTGTTTTATAGAAACTTTTTTCCCGATTTCGTCAAAAATATATGAAGAAATTTGCGAAACAATAAATGGGCACTTTGCAAATTCAATGTTTATATTCTCCTATTGTCTGAGCAAGTACATAGAGATTAATCCAGGCACAATTGGTACGGCAAAAGAACTCCTGATGAAGATTGCTATGAAAGTATTAGGGAAAGAACTAGAGGTGTTCGGACAGCAAATAATTCTTTCTGATTCAGTATATTATCAATATTCGCCTTTGATTGAGGATATGTACCAAAAGGCAATCCTATATGGTGCATTGCAAGAGAAATATGATGCTATTAGTTTTGGACGCGAGCAAATAGTTAGTATTTCTTGCTTAAATAGCCCCCCCTTACTGACAATGCGGCTTGTTGATACAGAGTTTGAGAGAGGGCTTCAATATGGGTGTCAATATGACAATTATTTAGCAAGTAGAAAAGGTGAGATTATTAATCCTATATACGCTCATTATAAATGTAAAATATGCAGTTACTGCTCCCTAATGGGTATTCCTGATGATGTAAAAGAACTTGCGTTTAACTTGTTGGAAAGACAATTTCTAACTATGAAATCTATTGATGCACTATTCTTTTATACAGGAACTTTACCCTCATTTGTACTATCCATTATATCTTTGATATACACAGAAATAGTTAAACTAGTTCTGTTCTCCGATTCCTCTTACATCATTCTTTCAAAAAATGATATTCGCAAAAACATGATGTGGGGAAACCAAATTTTAGATTCTGATTTTAATGATTGTTATGAGCTGGTAATCAAGCATGAACAATCAAAGGGATATTTTTTGCCGTTGAGCGAGAGCAATTGTTTGTTGATTGGTAAATGGATGTTTGATTTTGACATTTCAGTTATTGAAAATGCAAAATCAGTGTCTCTTGATGCCAAAATATCTAAACGTCTTGGAAAAAGTTCCAACTTTTTTGGCAAGAATGTGTTTGAAAAATTTGTCCGTGATCGCTTGAAATTGTATAACTGGAAAGTAACACAGTCTTCAATAACTCTAAAGAGAAACAAACAAATCATTACAGATGTAGACTTGCTTGCTTATAAAGACGGTATAGTAGTTATTGGAGAGGTGAAGGTTGCTCATTGTGAACGTAGCGCTTACCAAATATGGAAAGCATCTGTTACTTTACGGCAAGCACAAGAACAGGCAAAAATTACATCGGATATTTTAAAAAATGATTTTACCTTATTACGCGCGATTTTTGCTAAGGATAATATTAAACTTCAAGCACAGGATATCAAACATATAATTCCAGTAGTTATAACGACAAGCAATTATTTTACAAATTTAGAAAAAACACCAGCTATAATTGGTTTTGACATGTTAATGGAACTAATGAATCATGCCCAAGGTGACGGCAGTTCAAAATTAATATTTCAATCGCTAACAAACCCTACTTCGTTATTCTCTTTTTCTAAACTTTCAAAAATAGAAAGTGTTATAGAAACAGACAGGTTTCATATTATTTATGAAGACCTCGAATAGTAAAACAGTGTTTTTTCAAACAAATCTACTATTTACATTCTAGTCTCGATTCCATTATGCGTTTTTTAACAGGGTATTTGTATTCCGACAGAGGGTATCATATTTTACCTCTCTGCGGCTTCATTTGTAGACCAGTCGGTTGTGAATATGGCCCTTGTCAATATGGGTGGTCAGTACAAACTCGTACTTGCCACCCATTATTTCTTTTGTAAGCTGCATCCCGATTTCATGGCCTTCTTTGACAAATATCTTTCCAGGCTTAAAAGCATCTGTTTATCGCAACCCTACCAGGGATAAGCTTCCGATCCGCTTTGTCTGGAATGGGCCATCTTGTGCTCATCAGAAGTCATTTCTCTGCTGTTATCCGGTCGTGTAGGATGATGGGCGTTTGTAATCATAGGGCAGCGGCGTTCTTTCTGAATAAGGGTTTGGGACTATCCCAACAAGCAATTTTGCATTTAGGAACAGGGGGTCCCTAAAGCAAAAATTCGCAAGTGAGGCCTCACTTGCTGTGCTTGCTCAGAGTCCTTATCCCTGTCAAGGTTTCCTTTTCCTGCCTGTAAAATTCTCAATTTTCAAATGTGAAAACATACATAAATCTCCTGTTTTGCGACAATGAAAAGATTGACAAGCAAATGAAATATTGCTATAGTATATACAGACCGTTGGTTTGTATGGAGGTGTGGGATGGCAAGAAACAAATACCCGGAGGAAACCGTGAAGCTGATTTTGGATGTTGCCACCCATCTGTTTGTAGAAAAAGGGTATGACGCGACATCCTTGCAAGACATTATCAACGAAACCAATCTTTCAAAGGGCGCAATCTATCATCATTTCTCGTCCAAAGAGGAAATCTTCGAGGCAATCTTTCACCGCATCGGGGAGGAAAACACAACCGCTTTGGCAAAGGTGCGGGACAATGAAACCCTGAATGGACTGGAAAAGCTGCGGGCGATCTTTAAGGCAGCTCTTTTCAATTCCAACCAGAGCCTTATGTTGACTGTCACCCCCTGTCTATTGGATAACCCGCGCTTTTTGGCAATGCAGATAGCCCAGCTTTATGAGATTGTTGCGCCAAAGTTTATCGAGCCGATTTTGCAGCAGGGGATTGATGATGGCTCCATTCAGGCTGCAACGCCCCGCGAGCTGGCAGAGGCAATCATGGTTTTGTCCAATGTCTGGCTCAATCCGTTGGTCAGCATGACGGACGAGGCAGGTATGCGTAATCGGTGCAAAACATTTAATGATCTGCTGCAAGGCGTTGGCATCAACCAGCTTTTAGACGACGAAATGATAGAAGGATATATCAATTACTGCAAATCCCAACACACGGCCTGATATACCGAAATAAGCTGCTCTTTTATGAGCAGTTTATTTTGGACACATAGCAAACCGACGGTCGGTTTAATTTGTTGATGACGGAGGTACTTTATGCACGCAAAATTTTTTAGACGGGATTTCACTCTCGTTGTGATCGGCCAGATCATTTCCCTGTTTGGCAATGCCATTTTGCGCTTTGCCTTACCGCTGTACTTATTGCGGGAAACAGGTTCTTCCACGCTGTTTGGAGTTGTAACAGCCTGCTCCTTTGCTCCAATGGTGGTCCTCTCAATGGTCGGAGGCGTATTGGCTGACCGAGTAAACAAGCGTGACATTATGGTGGGGCTGGACTTCTCCACAGCGGCAATCATTATCCTGTTCTACTTTTCGCTGGGGAAGATACCGACAGTACCGCTTTTTATCATTGCCCTAATGCTGCTCTATGGAATTTCCGGCACATATCAGCCAGCGGTACAGGCAAGTGTTCCTCTGTTGGTGGCAAAAGAAAAGTTAATGGCCGGAAATGCAGTCATCAATCAGGTAAATACCCTTTCCGGCTTGTTGGGGCCGGTGGTGGGTGGTGTGATGTTTACCCTTTGGGGGATTTACCCGATTTTGCTTTTGAGTGCAGCGTGCTTTACCTTTTCCGCTGTAATGGAGATTTTCATTCGTATTCCGCATGAAAAGCGTCCGCGTGAAGTCGGTGTGTTTCGGACGGTAGGAATAGACTTGAAAGAAAGCTATCAGTTTGTAAAGACGGAAAAGCCCATTTTCTTCTCGGTAGTATTCCTGGTGTCCATCTTCAATTTGGTTTTAAGTGCTGTGATGATCGTAGGCACTCCCATTTTGATTACGCAGGTGTTGGGGATGTCTGATACCATGTATGGCTTTACGCAGGGGGCGCTGGCGCTGGGCGGCCTATGTGGCGGAATTTTAACGGCGATCATCTCTCAAAAACTGAAACTTCAAAAATCGTATGTGCTGCTTTTGGCCTGTTCTGTGGCTGTGGCCGTGATGGGGATTTCTTTATTCCTGAATATGCCCGCCATCATATCTTATTGGGCAATCACTACCATGAGTTTTGCGGCAATGGGGGCATCTACGCTCTTTATGGTTCAGATTTACACGATGGTTCAGACGCAGACTCCGCCGCAGTTGGTGGGTAAAATCATGGCGGCGCTGATTTCCATTGCCATGTGCGGGCAGCCCATTGGACAGGCGATTTATGGAGTCTTGTTTGATGTTTTTGCCACAGATACATGGGTGGTTTTGATTGGAGCAGCCGCTGCCGCACTTCTGATTTCCCTGTATTCAAAGAAGGTCTTTGATAAGTTGGAAGATAGCAAATAACCGTTCATTGAAAAAAAGCTGGACTTAATCTGCCCGGCGGCAGAAAAGAAAAAAACCGCCGCAGAGCAGACGGCTTTCTGCGCGCAAAAGTAGCTTTCACGGCGGTTCAATTCGAGCCGCCGTTTTTCTTTGCCCTGACAGCTCACACGGCGGCATAGAAGGAGGATGCCGCCATGCTGCGCCGGATACTGTCCCCGCCTGATCTGACAAAGGCTAGCCGCTCAAAAAAAGCCCGTTCCAGTCGGCGGAGAGGTTCGTCCATGAGTATGAACTATACCGTGTAAATAAACTTCATATTGCTTGCTATTGCGCCCGGTGGGTCTGTGACCTGCCGGGCGCTTTTTGTCGTTTCCTGCGGTCGGGCTGGCTGGCCGTTGATTTTCTCAAATTTTCTTCAAAAAGGAGGCGCTTAGCGGGCAGAACACGCTCTCGCAGGATTGGTAGTAGCGGAAAGGGAGAGAACCACCTGATCCCCCCACGGAAAGGGGGTGAAACTGATGGAATCTAACCCTCGCGACTATGGCGAGCAATGCCGGTTCGATGCTTTTTGCAAGAAGGTATTGCGAAACGAGGCCAGAGCCTACCTGCGGAACATGAAACGCCAAAGAGAGCGTGAAGCCTTCTTTAGCGACTTGTCCCAGGCGGAACTGGACAAGCTCTGCGTCGTGGATTGTTACCCCAGCGACAGCATTGTGTTCTCGTCGCATGGTTACGATCTACATATCGACAACGAGCTTGTAGCCGAGGCTTTCTCCGCATTGCCGCAGATGGAGCAGAGCATTTTGATTTTGCACTGCACTCTGGACCTGGCAGACGGTGAGATCGGCAATCTCGTTGGGATGTCCCGGAGCGCCGTTCAGCGGCACCGGACGAAGGCGCTGCAGGAGCTGTGCGAAGCATTGTCGGCGCTGATGCCGAAAGGAGGCTGAGGAAGATGACAGAGCCCATCCACAAGGGAAAGGACCTGCCGCCCGTTTGGGTGATCCATGCGGCCTCCGGCGGTGACAGCGAGGCCATGGAGCAAGTGCTGCGGTACTACGACGACTATATGAGCCGCCTGTGTACCCGTACGCTCTATGACAAGGATGGAACGCCTCATGTGTGCGTGGATACCCACATGAAACGCTGTCTGGAAACCCGACTGATTCGGGCTGTCGTTCGGAAATAACTGCACCAGCCCAAGTGTCGGCGGACGGTTTCCCCTTTCTGCGTCCGTCGACAACTTGGGCTGGATTCATTTTTCGATGCAAGAGGAAAGGATGACAATCTATGAAAGAGAAGCCTGCTCCCCCAGATATCCCGAAGCAACGTCAAGTACAACTTGAAAAAATGACCTATCGCTTCGGTAACAGGGCGTTTATCGTAGAGTCTGTTTTCAAAGAGGAAAGCCCGGATACCTTGGGCAACATTCTTCTTCGATTGATGAAGGCCGAACATGAGAAACTGTAAACTCTACATACCCGGCTGACACGGGCAGAGGGCGGCGGTATAATTGTATTGGGAATACAAGATATGCACTGTTCGGCTGTCCGGAAAGGAGGACTTATGAGACAGTCGAATTACAAAAAATCCCGTGACACGACCGCTTTCCTCTATGAGCGGCTTTCTCGTGACGATAATCTGGAGGGTGAGAGTTACAGCATCGGCAACCAGAAAAAGCTGCTGACCAAAGTAGCAAAGGAGAAAGGCTACACCAACCTGGTCCATTTCCTGGATGACGGTATTTCCGGTGTCACGATGGACCGCCCTGGTTTCGTGGAGCTGATCCGGCAGCTTGAACAGGGACGGGCCGCCGCGGTATTTGTCAAAGACCTTTCCCGCCTGGGCCGTAACTACATCGAGGTCGGCAGGCTGACCGAGGAATTTTTCCCGGAGCATGACATTCGCCTGGTGGCGGTATCCGATAACATCGACACCGCCGAGGGCGAGAATGAGTTGGCGCCGATCCGCAACCTGTTCAATGAGTGGTACGCCCGCGATATCAGCAAGAAACGGCGTATCAGCAACAAGATCAAGGGGAATGCGGGCGAGCCGATGGGGCAGCCTCCCTACGGTTACATCAAAGACCCCGGCAATCCGAAGCGTTGGATCGTGGACAATGAGGCCGCCCAGGTGGTTCGGCGGATTTACAGCATGACCCTGGAGGGCTACGGGACAGAGCAGATTGCCACGCAGCTTGAACGGGATGAAATCCTTACCCCTCGTGCTTATTGGCTGAAAAAGGGCATCAAGCGGCCCGGAAAGGGTAAACAGAATCCTGCTACCAAGTGGAACAGTTCCACTGTGACCAAAATCCTGTCTTTGCAGGAGTATTGCGGTGACATTCTCAACTTCAAGACCTACTCCAAATCCTACAAGAACAAAAAGAGGTTGGAGAATGACCGTGAGAATTGGGTCATCTTCAAGGACGTCCACGAGCCGATCATCGAACGGTCCGTATTTGAGCAGGTGCAGCAGAAGCGGGGAAAAATCCGCAAGCGCCGCACCAACGAAGGCGAGCACAACATGTTCTCGGGTCTGCTGGTCTGTGCTGACTGCGGCTGCAATCTTCACTTCCACTTCAATCAGGGAAACCCGGAGATCAAATATTTCAACTGCTCCAACTACAAGGGCAACCGTGGGAGTTGTGCTTCCACCCACTATGTCCGAGTGGATTTTCTGGAACAGGTGGTGCTTGGTGAAATCCGGCGCCTGACGAAGTTCGCCAGCCTCTATGAGGACGAATTTCTGAAAGCGGTGATCGGGCACTCTCAGCAAGCAGCGGAGACCGACCGCAAGCTGAAGGAGAAGGAATTGAAAGCCCTGCTTGCCCGTGACGAGGAACTGGACGGGCTGTTTGAACGCATCTATGAGGACAATGTTTCCGGCAAGCTCTCCGATGACCGTTTTGCGAAAATGTCCAGACGGTATGAGGACGAGCAAAAGAAACTGGCGGAGAAAATCAAAAAGCTCCGCTCCAAAATCGAGAAACAGAGCAGTCAGGCTATGACCACGGACATGTTCATCTCTTTGGTGCGAAAGTATACCCGCGCACGAAAACTCACACCTCGGATGCTCAACGAATTGGTTGAGAAGATTGAGGTTTACCATGCGGAGAAAATTGACGAGGTGTGGGAGCAGAGGCTTCGCATCCACTATAACTGTGTGGGAGAAATCACGATTCCTAAAATGCTGCCCCTGCCAATCCCTGATGTGACCGTCAATACCCGGAAGGGCGTGTTCGTCAATTATGCCCCAGCAGAGATTGCCGGATGAAAACAATAAAAAAAGACGAGTGTTCTTACAGCTTTTCAAAAGCTATAAGAACACTCGCCATGGTGCCGGTGACCGGACTCGAACCGGTACGCTGTCGCCAGCGGTGGATTTTGAGTCCACTACGTCTACCAATTCCATCACACCGGCCGGTACAGGTCACATTATACAAGAAACCTTCTCGATTTGCAAGAACAAAATTCCACCGCAGACTGGATCGGTCACTGAGCCGGCCGCCCTGTCCAGGGCGGCCGGCTCAGGCCTTCCAGTCTCTGTGCTCCCGTTCCCGGAAACGCACCATCCAATCAGGGCAGATAGGACAGGGGGTTGACCGAGGAACCGCGGACCCGTACCTCAAAGTGGCAGTGGACGCCGGTAGAGCGCCCGGTACTGCCCGCCTTAGCGATCTGCTGGCCCTTGTACACTTTCTGCCCCGCGGAGACCAGCAGGGAGGAGTTATGGCCGTAATAGGTCTGCGTCCCATTGTCATGGGTGATGATGACCAGCTTGCCATAGCTGCCCTTATAACCCGCATAGGTGACTGTACCGCCATCGGCAGCCCGGATGGCCGCACCATAAGAGGCGGAAATATCGATCCCGGAGTGATAGCTGTAGCTGCCAAAAATATACCGGCCGCCGAAGTAGGAGGTGATCCGCCCCCGAATGGGCCACTGGTAGCTTCCGGAGGAGGCCGTCTTGGGCTTCTCCTTGGTGCCCACCGCCTTCACCGTCTTGGTGGGCTCCCGCAGGGTGGTCGTGCTGTTGATGACCCGCCCAGTCTCCTGACCATTGACATAGGTGATGGTGGCGTCCACCTGGGCCTCGCCCTCCACTCCCTGGGTGACGATCTTGCTGCTCCCTTTGTACAAGGAGGAGTCCTTGACCTCTTCCACCGGGCAGGGAATCGACTCCACATAGGTCACATCGTCCACCGTCTCCACCGAAAGCAGGGGGGTGAGCTCCTTGACATTGAGCACATCGCCCACCATCAGGCGGTTGATGTCCACTGAGGGGTTCAGCGCCTTCAGATCGCTCACCGACATATCGTTGGCATAGGCGATGGCGTTGAAGGTGTCTCCCGCCACCACGGTGTAGGTCGTGGAGCCGTTGCCGTTGGCCTGAAGCGCCTGCTCCATCTCCCGGATGGTCATCAGGTCGTTCACCTCATAAACCGGCTCGGTGGCCACCGTGTCCAGGAACCGCACCGACACCGTGTTTTCCGTGGTGTAGCGGTCCTTCATGCTGTCCAGCAGCTGATTCAGGGAGTCCTCGTCCTTGACCACTCCCACCGCCTGGCCATCCACCAAGACCTGGTACTTCCTCAGTTCACCGCTGACCGCGTCCAGCTGGTTATAGAAGTAATTCTGAAGCTCCTCCGGGGTGGTCAGGTCGGAGCGCAGGCTCAGGGCAAACTCATACTCCAGATCGCCCTCCACCCGGTAGTCATAGCCCAGCAGCTGGCTGCCGGTCTCCTCCACGCTCCGAATGGCCTGCTGTACCATGCCCTCGTCGGCTACCACACCCACAGTTTCTCCGTCCAGCGTCACCGCATAGCTGGGGGAGTACAGCGTTGTCAGGGTCAGCGCCACCGCCAGGGCCGCGGAGCAGACCAAAAAGGACACCGGGCCCGCAGCCCGATTGCCCGCTACCACATTATGGACCCGGTGGGCTGCACGTCGCCCATGGATCCGGCTCCACTCCTGAAACGCTTTCCAATAGATGGGTGCCTCCCGCCTGAGGTGCTCCCATCGCTCCCGCAGCGCCTGCCCCTCCGGGCGGCGGGGCTGTTCCGTATTTGACTGTTTCATTGCATTCTCCATATATGCCTCATGCGCGCACTTCTCAAGTCTAAAAAATGACAGACCGGAAAAGAAAAGATTACAAATTGGTTACAAACGCAACTATACACGGAAATGCGCCCCCCGTCAAGTCCTTTTCCCGGTAGAAATATGAACTTTTAAAGAATCTGCGTAAATTTGTGCATTTTCTACCAGCAACTGCGGTACGGGCCGCCGCCCCGCATATCTCTTCTCTTGGACCATGTAAAAAGGGCGGCCGCAGACGGCCGCCCCTTGGGGATGTGCTCGTGGGATCCGGGATCTCAGCCCCGCTCCAGGTTTTACTTGGTCGCCCAGTTCCCAGTAGCCTCTGCTGTCAGGTATGCGTTGATGAAGCCATCCAGGTCGCCATCCATCACGCTGCTGATGGCGCTGGTCTCATAGGCCGTGCGGTTGTCCTTCACCAGCTGATAGGGCATGAACACATAGGAGCGGATCTGGCTGCCCCACTCGATCTTCAGCTGGACGCCCTTCAGGTCGGAGATCTTCTCCGCCTTCTCCTGCATCTGAAGCTCCACCAGCTTGGCCCGCAGCATCTTCATACAGTTGTCCTTATTCTGGAACTGGCTGCGCTCCTGCTGGCTCGCCACCACCACGCCGGTGGGCTTGTGGATCAGGCGGACGGCGGAGGAGGTTTTGTTGACGTGCTGGCCGCCAGCGCCGGACGCGCGGTAGACCTGCATCTCGATGTCCTCCGGCCGGATCTCGACCTCCACATCCTCCGGCAGGTCGGGCATGACCTCCACCGAGGCGAAGGAGGTCTGCCGCCGGGCGTTGGCATCAAATGGAGATACCCGCACCAGGCGGTGGACACCGTGCTCTCCCCGGAGGTAGCCGTAGGCGTTCTCCCCCTCGATCATAATGGTGGCCGACTTGATGCCCGCCTCGTCACCGTCCTGATAGTCCATGATCTGATAGGTAAAGCCGTGGCGCTCCGTCCAGCGGGTGTACATCCGATAGAGCATCTGGGCCCAGTCCTGGGCCTCCGTGCCACCAGCGCCGGGGTGGATGGTCAGGATGACGTTGGAGCTGTCGTACTCGCCGGTCAGCAAGGTCTGGAGGCGCGCCTCCTCCATGTCCCGCTCCAGCTGGGCAAAGCCCTCCTCCAGCTCCGGCACCAGGGACTCGTCCTCAAACTCATTTCCCATCTCGCACAGAGCCATCAGATCGTCCCACTCCTGACAGCGCTTGTGCTGCTTATCCACCTTGTTTTGGAGGGTCTTGATGCGCTGCTGTACCTTCTGGGCTTTTTCTAAATTATTCCAAAACCCATCGGCGGCAGACTCCGCCTGGAGCATATCCAGCTCCCGCTCCGCCCCCTCCAGATCCAGGGCCTGGCCCAGCTCCTCCAGGGTGGGAGCCAAATTATTCAGCTTGACCTTATATTCGTCGAATTGAAGCATAATGGTCCTCACTCTCATTCCATCTCAGTTATTGAAAATCCAAATTCAGCCCAATTATTATATCCGAAGCCGAAGAAAAAGTAAAGAAGCAGCCGGACGAAAAAGGCAGTTTCCCGTTTCCACGGTCCCGATCCGGCCGCATTTGGCGACAGCGGGATCTATTCTCCCTCCGCCATCCGATAACCCACTCCGACCTCTGTGAAAATATACTGCGGTTTTCCTGGATTTTTCTCCAGCTTCCGGCGGATCTTGGCCATATTGGCCCGCAGATTCTGTGTATCGCCGGTAGCCTTCTCTCCCCAGATCTCCCGAATGATGAAGTCATAGGTCAGTACCTTGCCCGCATACCGGGTCAACAGTGAGACGATCTTATACTCACTCTGGGTCAGGTGGACATCCTGCCCTTCCAGCTGCACCAAATGCCGGTCAAAGTCGATGCACAGCTCTCCAGCACGGTATACTCCAGTCTGGGTATAGCTGGGCCCCGCCACCTGGTTCCTGGCGTGCCGCAGCGCGGCACGGACCCGCGCCAGCAGTTCTCCGCCCCCAAACGGCTTTGTGATATAGTCATCCGCCCCCAGATCGAGGGCCTCGATCTTATCCCGCTCCCGGGTCCGGGCCGAGACTACCACAATGGGCGCTGTACCCCGGCTCCGAACGCGGCGGATGATGTCCACCCCATCCATATCCGGCAGTCCCAGATCCAGCAGGATCAGGTCCGGACAATAGGCGTCCAGCATCTCACAGGCCTCTGTTCCCGTATAGGCCTTGATCACGTCATAACCATTGGCCGTGAGCACGGTCCCCAGAAGGTAGCTGATGCTCTTCTCATCCTCGATCACCAATATTTTATCCTTTATGAGCGCCATGCTGCCGCTCCTCCTTTAGTGGGAGAGTAAAGCAAAATTCTGTGCCGCCCTCTCTCAGATTCCGTGCCTCCATGGCTCCGCCGTGGACCGTCACGATGTCACGGCACAGCGCCAGCCCCAATCCCATGTTTTGCTTTTTGTCTCCTCCGCCGCGTTCTGCCAATTCCATATAGTCCCCCCATAGCAGCGCCAGCCGCTCCTGCGGGATCCCGGTCCCATCATCCCGGACAGAAAAACGGGCCCAGCCCTTTTCCCGGGATACCTGGAGGATCACTGTATTTGCCTCTCCATGGATCACAGCATTTTCCATCAAATTATAGAGGACCTGCTCCACGAGCATCGCATCCATCGGCACCTCCAGCCACGCCTGGGGCAGCACCACTTCCACTTCGATGTGCGGAAAGTGCTTCTGAAATTTTCCAACAGCCTCCCCGATGACCTCCTCCGGAGCCTCCATGCTTTTTTGAAGATGACAGGCACTCCTTCCCATCCGGGTAATGGACAACAGGTTCTCCACCATTCGGATCAGCCATTCCCCTTCGCTGCGCACATTCTCCAGCAGGGTATGCTCCTCCTCCGGTGTAAAATGGTTTTCCGGATCCAGCATTGCCTCCGCAGAACCGATGATGGACGTCAGAGGGGTACGCAGATCATGTCCCACGGCCCGCAGAAGATTTGCCCTCAGCCGCTCCCGCTCCGCCTCGATCCGGATCTCCTCCTGCTCCTTGATATGTGTTGTCAGGGTACTGGTTACAATAGAGACCAGAAAGAGAGTGGCAAAGGTCAGGAGATAACCTGGCTCCTGGAGTTCAAACTGATAGTAGGGGGATAAAAACGCATAGTTTACCACGATCGCCGCCGTCAGGCTGGCAGCGATCCCATAGAGGTAGCCGTTTGTGTACCGGGCGACCAGGAGCACTCCTGCCACAAAAATCAGCGCAGCGTGGCTGTCATCCGCCCCCACAGGCTGAAGCAGCAGACCCATATCCAGGGCAATTGTCATCACCACCACGAGGATCACAGTATCCTGCCAGCAGACAGGGCACAGTTCCTTCATCTTCCTGCGCACCGCTTCCACCCTCTCCTGTTTTGTATAGTGTATCATGTATCCTCTCCGCTTTCAAGCAACGGCAGCCCGTGTCCCACACAAAAAGAACGGGACTGCAAGCAGTCCCGCTCTGTTCCTTCCTTCATTTGTTCCAACTTTACAGGGTCTCGATTTTGGTATCCAGCTTGGGGCAGCGCACCCGCACAGTCTTCCAGTCGTTTACCACCTGGCTGATCTGGATGTCACAGGTGGCGCTGAGCAGGCGGTAGGCGTCCGGAAAATCCAGCCCCAGCTTCTTCTCCAAAAAGGCCGCCGTATCGGATACCGCCAGGCGGATCGACTCCTCCAAAGTCTCCGCGGAGGCCACGAAGTACAGGGCATCCGCCGTTTCAATGACAGGGCGCTCCACAGGCCGGTCCCGGTATACCGTCGTCTTGATGCAGATCCGGCCGGGGGTCTCGATCCCCGTGCCGCTCAGCTCCCCGTCGCCCATACAGGCGTGGAGGTCGCCCACCGCCAGACCGGCCCCCGGGACCGCAACGGGCAGATAGACCCGGGATCCCACCTTGATCATCTTGGTATCCAGGTTGGAGCCGTGGTCGCCCGGCACCGCGCAGTGCACGTCCAGCCCCGGCTTGGGTGCCACACCGCACACCCCCACCATGGGGGTCAGGGGCAGGCGGATGGTATCGGAGAAGTGGGCAAATCCATCCCGGATAGGAATGACCTTCGTATCCGGCTCGGTGATCCGGTCGCCCAGGACTCCCAGGCCCTTCGAGGTCACCATGACCCCCTGTGGACCGAATTCAATAGCCAGGATCTCCACACACAATGTGTCCCCCGGCTGGGCTCCCTGGACCGCAATAGGGCCCACCGAGCAGTCCATAATGGAGATGTCGATGTCGGGGCGCTTGACGGATGCGTCCGTGATCTGGCCGCTGTAACAGTCGTCCGTCTCGACCCAGAAGGTCTCTCCGTCCTGAACCGTATACTGGCAGGGATGCTCCGCATTGAAGCTGAAGATCACCTTGTCCTTTGGAATCACACGCATGTTTTTCCCTCCTTACCAGGCAGAAGGCAGTACGCCCATCAGATCGAAGATGGCGTACAGGGCGGCGGCACAGAACAGGACGATGATAATGGCCTGGACCCAGTGGGCAGCATACCATCCGCATTTCCACGCCGGCTCCATATCGCCGTTCTTCCGGGCGCTGTTCACCATCATTGCGGGCAGGATGGACATGATCACACCGCCAAAGGTACCGGCCAGATAGATGGCGTCCACGAAGCTCACCAGGCCGCTGTATGCCAGCGCAAAGGGAGGCAGCGCCACGCAGACCAGAGAAATGAGACGGGTCGGGACGTGATTCTCGCTCTTAAACTTGAACATATCGACGATGTTGGTCAGCATGGAGCCACCCACAGCCCAATAGGAGCTCATCATTGCGCACAGCGCAAAAATATTGGCGGTATACAAGGCCCAGGTCCCAAGCGCCTGGCCCCATGCCAGGGTAGCCACTTCCGTAACATGATCCGGACCGGTGAGGGAAATCACAGCAAGAGGGACCAGGGCCAGCAGGATCCCGGTGATCAGCATTCCAACGGTGACCGCCTTGGGCAGGGCGGGGGCGTTGTGGCGCAGGCCGCGGGCCAGCTCGGGGACCGCATACTGGGCGATGTAGCAGAAGATGGAAACATTGAATACGGGCACCGCATAAGTCCAGTTGGTGTAGATCGCCCGGCTCACATCCGCCTTGCCGGAGAAAAAGGAGACGCCGATAATGACAGCCAGCAAAACGATCATGCCGGAGCTGAGGAACTTTTCCGCCAGGCCAGTGGCCTTCAGACCAAACCAGACGACCAGGACCGCGGGGATGGTAAAGAGCAGACTGCCCACTGCGGGAGGAAGTCCCAGCAGCTCACACAGAATATTGCCGCTGCCGGAGGTGTAAGAAATCATGCATCCGATCGAGTTGGCGCACACCGAGATAAAGACCAGAACAGCGCCCAGCTTTCCAACATAGCGCTCCGCCAGACCGGGCAGCTGCATGGGCTTCTTGGTGCGGAGGGTGGTCTCCGCCACATACAGCATGGAGATGGTGGTACATACACCGGCCGCGATCAGCCACATCAGCAGAATGGGCCAGCCGGCCTTTCGCGTGGAATAGGCCAGCCCCAGGATCCCTGCGCCGATGTTGGCGCCGACAATGATCATGGCCGCCTCCCAAAATGTGAGCTTCTTGACGCTTAATGCGCCCTCCTCGGTTGTGACGACGTTTTTCGTGCCTTCACTCATATCTGTCTCTCCTTTAAGATCAGTTTCCCCTCCGAAGCCGCTCATTTCTCCGTCAGGTTGTTTCCATTATACCCCTCCTTTCGCCCTGCTTCCATTGATATTGTTCACAAGATTTCAACTTGTTTTCTGTTATTTGCAACAAAATCGCAACATCCATTTCAGCAAGTTTTCTCTCCCGTCAGACTATTTCAGACCAATTTTCCCACCAGAACACCGCATATTTTCCGCATAACCGCACAAAAACGCACCCCTTCTCCTTGGAAAAGGGGTGCGTTGGGATCATACAGACAACCGGATGTTATGCCGTCGCCGCATGACGCTTCTCAGAGATGACCTGATAGGCCAGAATCGCAATCAGGATCGCAATGCCGATGACATCCGTCAGGGCCCCGGGATGGATCATCATCAGACCGGCAGCCACGCTGACCAGACGGAGCACAATGTTCAGCTTCTGGAGCATGAAGCCAATCAGGCCGGCGGCGATGAGGAACATACCACCGAAGGAGGTGATGACCACACGGATCACGTTGATCGCGTTCACATCATCACCAATGAACAGCATGATGGGGCTGTACGCAAAGATGTAGGGAATGATAAAGGCGGCGATGGCCAGACGGGTGGCATTGAGCGCAGTCTTCATGGGAGGCGCCTTGGCAATGGCAGAGCCAGCATAGGCAGCCAGGGCCACGGGGGGCGTAATGTCGGCCACGATGCCGAAGTAGAACACGAAGAAGTGAGCGGCCAGGACCGGCAGCCCCATCTGGATCAGGATAGGCGCACAGGTGGTGGCCATGATGATGTAGTTGGCGGTGGTAGGTACGCCCATGCCCAGGATCACGCAGCAGACCATGGTCAGGACCAGCGCGATGATCAGGTGTCCGCCCGCAATGCCCACGATGGCGTTGATCAGGATCTGACCCAGGCCGGTGTAGGTCACCACGCCGGCGATGATGCCGGCCATGCCACAGGCCACGCCCACGGACAGGGTGCTCTTAGTGCCACTCTCAAGGGCGTTGATATAAGTGCCGACATTCTGCATATTGGGCTTGCTGATCAGGTGGCAGGCCACCACCAGCACGAAGAAGATCCCGAAGCAGACCAGAGTGAAGGTCTCCTGCATCTCCAGAGAATCAGCGAAGGCGGGAATGACGTCCGGCAGATAGACCTTGCCCAGCGCATAGACCAGCAGGGGGATCGCCGGGACCATCATCACAAACTTCTTGGAACCAGTTTCCCGGTCGGCCATGCCGGCCACGATGGCCACCAGGCAGGCGACAACGGCGCTGTACGCCATGGTAAAGGTACCGCTCTGGATTACCATGAACACCAGGACGATCAGAGGCAGCAGCAGGTAGAGCTTGGGGAAGATGTCCTTGCCCTTGGGCAGGGAATCCTTATCCAAGCCCTTCAGGCCGATGGACTTGGCCTTGAAGTGGACCATCAGGAAAATACCGGTGAAGTACAGGGCGGCGGGCAGGATCGCACGCACCAGGATGTCGGCGTACTCCGTATCCGTCATCTCGGCCATCAGGAAGGCCGCAGCGCCCATGATGGGGGGCATGATCTGACCGCCGGTGGAAGCGGCCGCCTCGACGGCGCCGGCAAACTCGGGGGGATAGCCGGTCCGCTTCATCAAGGGGATAGTGACCGCGCCGGTGGTCACGGTGTTGCCCACGGAGGAGCCGGACACCATGCCGCACAGGGCGGAGGAAATGACAGCCACCTTAGCGGGGCCGCCGGTGGCCGCGCCGGCGATACTGTTGGCGCAGTCAATAAAGAACGCAGCGATACCGGTGGCCTCCAGGAAGGATCCGAACAGCACGAACAGGAAGATGTACGTGGAGCAGACCTGGATGGGGGTACCAATGATGCCGTTGGTGGTATAGACCAGGTTATAGATGGTGCCCTGAAGGGGCTTGTCAGCACCCATCGGCAGCAGGGTGTAGGCCACAAAGGTGGCCGCCACAATGATGATGGGGATGCCGACGACCCGGCGGCAGGCCTCTACCAGCACCAGGATCGCAATGATGCCGATGATAATCTGGGGGGTGCCGATGCGGCGGCCCATGGCGATCAGCTCTTCTTTGAAGATGATCTGATAGAAATAAACGCCAACTGCCACCACAAGCAGGACAACGTCGTAAATAGGAATATGATTGGGCTTGAGCTTCATATTCTTTTTGATGGGGTACATGATGAAGACAAACGCCAGTACGATGCCCAGGAAGAAACAGCGGCGCACGCTGCCCTCCGCAGTGGAAAACATACTGACCCAGATCATCGTCAGCATGAATAGAGCCATCCCATACCGGACCAGCCGGGCAGGAAAGCCCGTCCAAATCCGGACATTGGATTCACGGTCATATTTTTTCATGACCGCTTCCACGTCTTCCGCAGAACCAACCTCCACATCCGCTGGAGCGGTGTTTACGGCCTGCTTCTCATGTTCAGCCATATTGAGTCTCCTCCTCCAGGTTTCTTAAAACAACCGATGTTCATATTGAAATGACACGATTGACCTTCTTCCACACAAATTGCTCAGACTGATGATCTTCACATCGCCTACCTGCTGCTCCAGCTGGTCGGTAAACACCCCCACAAGCGGCTTGATTGCCGGGTAATCCGGATGAATGTCTCCCAGCATCAGGGTCCGGTCCGACACCATTCCCACCGAGCAGGTAAACTTCTCAAAGCCTTGATGGATATTTCCTACGATGATCGCGCCGTCCTCGCCCAGGGTCATGGTCTCTCCCTCGCCCACTTCCGTCTGGACTCCTGCGCCAAACTGATAATAGATCGTCTCTTCGGCATACATCCTGCCGTCCTCCGACACCTCATAAACGTCGATCAAGGGCCGAAGATTGACAGAATGGATGAACCCGACAGCAAATTGCTCCCCAGGCTCCAGGGGATAGCTGGCCAGCTCCTCGCCGCTCTTCCCGTCCGATACGACAAGATACCATCCAGCATTGGATGCCAGAAAGAGAATGGCCGCCGCAGCCATAGCACCCAGTGCTACCACTGCGGCGGCCAGCTTTCTATGTGTCCGAAACAAATCAGTTTCTGCTGTAAGGATTACAGCAGGCCGATCTCCTTGTAGTACTTCTCAGCGCCGGGATGCATGGGGACGGAACCGTTCTCGGCAGCCTTCTCCGCGCTGACCAGCTGGAACTTGGCGTGGGAAGTGCCCAGCTCCTCCAGGTTCTCGAACATGGTCTTGGTCAGCTCATACACGGCGTCCTCGCTCATGTCGGTGGAAGCGACCAGGGCGGCCTCGACGGCCACACAGATGGTCTCAGTGTCAACACCCTCATAGGTGCCGGCGGGCAGGTTCTCCTGAACCAGGAAGGGGTACTTTTCATGCAGGGCGTCGACGTGCTCCTGATCAAGGCTGACCAGGGAGAAGTCCATGCCGCTGGTCGCCAGCTCGGTGATGGCGGTGGTGGGGGCGCCGGCCACGGTGAAGGCGGCGTCGATCTGGCCGTTCTTCAGCATCTCAGAGGCCTCGCCGAAGTTGGCGTGGACGACCTTGATGTCATCGGCGGTCATGCCGTAGGCTTCCAGCACCTGATAGGCGTTGAACTCCGTGCCGGAGCCCTGGTCGCCCACGCAGACAGCCTTGCCCTTCAATTGGTCCACGCTGGTGATGCCGCCCTTGGCGGTGATCTGAACGGTCTCATTGTACAGGCCGGCCACCCACAGGGCGTCCGTCTCAGGAGTGCTGAATACGTTGGTGCCCTCGTGAGCATAGGTCAGAACGTCAGACTGAAGGATGGCCAGGCCATACTCGTCGTCGGTGATGCCCTCGACGTTGTCCTTGGACGCACCAGTAGAGGTGACGTTCAGCTCGGTCAGGGTCAGCAGGGGATTCAGGACGTTCATCATGGCGGAGCCGACACCGTAGTAAGTACCGGTGGTGCCGCCAGTGGCCAGGACCTGGGTGGTCTTCTCCGCAGGCGCGGGAGCACTGGAGCCAGCGCCGGAACCGGACGCGGCACCAGAGCCGGAACCGGAATCGCCGCCGTTGCCGCAGCCGGTCAGAGCCAGGCTGGCGGTCATGGCCATCGCCAGGACAAGGGCAAGCTTCTTCTTCATCATTACTGATTCCTCCAATTCAAAATTATATTTGCTGGGGAACTGTACTTGCAGGCTTATTATAGTATATTTGCTGCAAAAATGCAAGGTTCTTTTTCTGAAAAACAGATGTTTTGCACAATGTCTTGCGTATCGCGCAAAATCGTTAGTATTTTAACGATTTTTTCTTTTTCTTCACTTGTGTTGCAGCGCTTCCTGCATTTTTATTCACCGCGCTCCTATGGCTCCCACCCCTCCATCGCCTCGCCCAGCTTTTCCAGCGCCCGCTTCTCAATTCGGGATACATAGGACCGGCTGATCCCACATTGGGCCGCAATCTCCCGCTGGGTGCGCGGCGGCCGCTCATCCAGTCCATACCGCAGGGTGATGACCAGCCGCTCCCGCGGGGTCAGGCAGGTCTGGACACAGCGGCGGACTTTTCGGCAGGCGTCCCGCGTGTCCAGCTCCTCCAGCAGGTCGTCGTCCACGGCAAGTACGTCCATCAGAGACAGGGAGTTCCCATCCCCACCGGTCTCCAGCGTCTCGGTCAGCGAGACCTCGCCCTGGAGCTTGCGCTGGGAACGGAAGTACATCAGGATCTCATTCGCTATCCTCTCCTGACGGACACATAAGCTGCCCTATGGGCGGCAAATTCAGCTCTCCATCCTCCGCAAAGAGGTATACATAGACGTTTTTGCCGTCCCAAACCACTTTTTTGACGATAGTACGCAGCAGGCGACGCCGTTCTTCAATAGTAGTCGAATCCACCGTGTCGGCGAATGACTCAATCATATCTCTATAGAAAAATAGATTTTGGCTCAGAGCATTACTCTGCCTAGCAAGCTTTTCCAATTCAGCAATTCTTGTCTGCTCCTGTTCGCTCTGCCGGTGCAGCTCATCGATCTGCTCCATGACGTATTTGGCCGAGGTCTCGCTGGCAACGGACAGAGATTCCACCAGTCGTTTGATGCGGGCTTCTGTTTCAGCATGGTTCTTCACTAATAAAGTCAACTCAGCTTCATAACTTGCTTTGTTGTCATTGATTACTTTCTTGGTTTTTGACAGTAACTGGCCAAAGTCTTTTTTGTCGGTGGCAACCTTACGTATTTCCTCAACAATCTTAGCATCTAGAGTGTTGCCGTTGCAGTTTTTCATACTACAGACAGTACCATGACTGCGCTCTTTGGTGGAGCACATATAGGTGTAAATCAACTCCCCATTAGCATTAGTGCGACCAGTCAGTTTCGGGCGCATATAGTCACCGCACTCGCCACAACGCAGAAGGCCGGACAAAAGCGCCACATTGCTGCGCGGTTTGCGATAGCTCTTGGATTTGTTCACGTCCAGCATAGACTGTACTCGTACCCAGTTTGCACCGGAGATAATGCCGGGATGTTTCCCCACTGCCACAATCCAATCTTCCATCGGGCGAATCTGAGTAGCCTTGCCAGGGCGTTGGAGCGTGCGGTTGTAGGCCATAATACCGTGCTCACCGTCAAACTCCGATGGCTCAGCAAAAAGGTCTACGTTGTTCTCCTTGAGATACTGATACGCCGTATCGTCAGCAATCATATAAACCGGATTTGTCAGAATACCCCGGATGGCAAAGCGTGTGAACTGCTTGCCGCGCTTTGTGACACAGCGGTGCTCTAATAAGTACTGGTCAGTTTTACTGAGGGAGCCACTTTCCGTGAACACAGAAAAAATTGTCTTTACCAGCTGAATCTCCTCCGGAATAGGTTTGAGCTTACAAGCTTTTTTTACCTTGCCATCTACTGTTACGCTGGACAAGCTTTCCGAAGCGTAGCCAGTTGGTGTCGTCCCACCCAGCCAGCGTCCGGTCTTGGACAGCTCATGCATGTTGTCGCGGATACGCTCGGCTATGGTTTCTCGCTCCAGCTGGGAGAACACTGACGCGATATACATCATTGCACGCCCCATTGGAGAGGACGTGTCGAACTGTTCCCGGATGGAAATGAAGTCAATGTGCCGGTCACCCAGATCCTCGATGAGCTTTGCAAAGTCACCAATATTGCGGCTGATACGGTCAAGGCGATAGACGACAATAGCAGCGAACTCAATCTTCTGGGAATCCTTCATCATCTGCTTGAACTGCGGACGCTCCAGATTGCCGCCGGAAAACCCCTCGTCCTCATATACAAGCGCATGCTCCGCCTCGTCTTCGCCAAAGTGCATTGCAATATATTGGCGGCACAGCTCAATCTGGTTCTCAATACTTTCGCCTTTCCCGGTAAATTTGGATTTGCGGGAATAGATGACGTATTGCTTCACCTGCGGCTGGTCTGTTGTTTTCATAGCAACACCTCGCATTACATTGTTAGGTTGTTAGATATATTGTAACGGATTGGAACCCATTTGAAAAGGTGCAAATAAGATTTTTTGAAAAGTTCTCCAAAGAACGTTATACCCCTTTATACCCCTTTCAAAAGGGTATAAAGGGGTATAACGTATTCTCACTGCCAGTTTCGTTTCAGGACTTCACTTTTGAGATACAGCGTGCTCTTCTCCGATGTTTTGATTGGATGCAGCTTCCCGCGTTTTGTAAGGTCAATGATGTTCTGCCGGGAGCAACCCAATATCTCCGCCGCTTCCGATGCGTTGATGATTCTGTGCGCGGCAAAGTTCCGGAAGTCTTCCATCGTCAGCGGAACACTTTTGCCAATTCGGTAGAGCATCGTGTCCGAAATGGTCATGTTCACATCCCATGCAACACCGTATCCGCCGGTCTGCATCTGTACATACTGAAAATAGTCCGGCTTCTTGAGAAGAACTTGAAATGTCTTCGTCTTTTCAAAATGCTTCTGCAAATCGCACTTCTTCACTACGCCATCCCGGAAAAATACCAGCAGGCAATGGTTCTCCAGCGGCAGCACATCTTCAATTCTCTTTGAGAGCCGCCGCGTAATTTCTTCCGGAAGCTCCTTCTCGTTAATGGGAACAAGGTAGTAATCATCCTGTGCGCATCGCCCCATTGCCAGCATCAGAAGCTCGTACTCATCATATTCCTTCAGATGATTGTCGCGCAGAATCTCACCGATGTTCTGGCGGTCGATCGGAACGATCCGCTGCTGAACCCAGATCTTGCTCCAATAGGAATTGACTGTGGTTTCCCCACGCTTCACAAAGGAGTCCAGCAACAGCGGCGTTTCCCATGCATCCGCATTTTCAGGCAGCTCAATATAGAACTGCTTTTCCTGCTTGTAATACAGGAGGTACGCCAGATCCTTCTGCTCCTGCGTCGATTCATCTCGAATTGCAAAAATCTTCATATGCGCTCCACCTTTTCCAAATCATTTCCCATACGCCTTCAGAAAAGACCCACCAATTTCGATAGAATTACGGTGGACAGACCATGACAAATGGGTCAACTCCTGTTTTTCCTTCATAAGCTGCATATGTACATTCTCACTCCCCATTATCGTACTTCATTACTTGTCATACGTCAAGCTATAATGCAAAAAGCCGCCACCCTGATTTCACTCAGGGCGGCAGCTTAAACTTGTTTATAGCAAATCGGATAAACAAGTTGACACTATTGCTTGGAACGTAAATGTTCAACTACTGCATCGATAAGCTCCAACTTTTGTTCCGTGGGACAGGGCAACTTCTGCACCATCTTTAGTGCTTGTTCCGCATGGAACTTGGCCAGTTCCTTGCTGAGTTTTGCCTTTCCTTCCGGCGTGGTCGGCATAATCAAAAATACTTCCATATCTATTGTTCCTTTCAGCAAATTATGTGTGTGCTGTAGCAAATTGCTGTAGCTCTCGTTCGTTATCCTCAAATCTCCGAGTGTTTTACGGCTCCGGCTTTTCAACAACGAAAAGCGGGAATAGGTCATAGTTTCCATCCTTATCAGAACTCAAATTGAGCTCAGATAGAACCTGCTCCTGAACCTCAGGTTTAAGATCACAAATATATATTTCAACGCTCATGCGTCGTCCTCCATATAAGATTTTGCAAATTAATGGAGAGAGCTGCAGCAACCCGCTGCAGCTCTCAAATCATTTGTCTCGGAAAAGGTGCCTGTAAAGGTCATCCACACCCTTTTGCTTTTGTGTCCAGGTAATCGGTGCCATTTCAAAACCAGCAGCCGCCCCCATCTCAATATATCGGTCGCGTGCTTTCCGAACTTCCTCTTTGACCTGATAATCCGAATCAACCATGACGTTGATCCTCTTCACGCCAATGGAGTCTAGTTCTTCAAGGGCTCGTTCGTACTGAGAATAGCTCGGTATGCCTGTAAGGCCCACAAAACCACACTCATAAGGTGAACCCTGCGCAAAGCTGTAGGCAAGGTCGGATTTCATAACTCCCTCTGTAAGGCAAACCACTTCATCGCCTTCATGAACACCGACATAATGCGGGCAGCACTTCGACTGTGTTCCGTAGTACTGGTCAACACTCGTCAGGTTATAGAATTTCTGGTTGTAGACCTTATCAAGCCGAACCTGAATGGCTTCAATTTGGCCGAGCAGGTTTCGGTCGGGTAGCATGATTCCTGAGCCTCGGATATCCAATACCCATTGGCCAGAGTCCTTCTGACAGTAAAATCCGGGAACCCCATCAAGAATGCAGCCACGCTCCAACAGCTCTGTAACAATCCGTTTCAAACGTGTTGTGGGTGTCGTTCGATAGCATAGCCGCTCCATCTCCTCTGATTTTAGCCCGCGCTCTTTCAAAGCGGATTGATGTGTTGGGCATAGAGTCAATAATGAGAGAAGATTGGAATAAGTATTATCCCGCACCTCAGCTGAGGCAATTGGGAGTTCTACCGTTTCTATGGGGCGAGACTTCCGATTATATTTGTGTACTGGTTCACTCCCATCTGGCCCGAATATCTTGCAGAGTTCTTCGTAAGCCGTATGGAGATTGACATCACAGTACTCTGCATAAAGATGGAGGATGCCTCCACCTTTACCACAGCGATTACACCGAAACACATTATCGCGGATCTTGACATTCATATGAGCTTTCCGATCTGCACAGAATGGACACCTGCAATGCAGTTGAGTCCCGGTATCTCGTATGACTTCGATGCCAAGAAGATCAACCACTTGCTCAATATCACATGGCAGATCAGGTATTCTGCCCATCTAAACCACCTCCCTTAGCTAGGGGAAGAATCAGCTGGCCATCTGGCCTACCGTTTCCAAAAGCTTTGTAGCCCCTGCTTTCAGTGCGAGATTATGGCCGGAATAGTTCTTCACATACCACGCGAGGTCACCTGGGCTCTTCATAGCGATTTCGCCAAGAGACCATCCACTAAAGCGGCCAAAATCAACCTTGACGGCTTTCGCCTGTTCAATGGTCATGACACGCAAGTACTCATCCAGCGTTTTGGGGGGCTCCGGAGCAGGAGCATGAGACTGCTGCACAGGAGGGTGAACCTGCTGCTGAGCAGGCTGGGTAGATTTAGGCGCTGTCGCCGTCTGAGAGAAGACTGGAGGATCCGCTGTCGGTTGAGCGGTAAAACTCGCCACGACACTACCAGGGTGTCCTGCATCTTCATCAGGTGGCATCTTGATTGGGGCATCCGCGATAATACCGGCCAGCGCATCACCATTCATACAGAACTGCGTACCATAACCTGCATCAGCCAAAGCGCGGCCCTTTGCGACTGTTTCGGCGATCTCCAAGAAGCGATCGCCAAAGCGGTCTTCCGTTGAGAAACGCTGAGAATACGCCTTCCCAATGAACTGGTCAGCTGGGTCAGCCTTATCGGCATAGATCCTGCAGCATACGATTGCATTCTTCTCATCAACTCGGATAAGCTCCGGGGCGATCTTTCCATTCGGATGGTGCAGGCGGAACCAAAGAAGGCGATATTTGACATCAAGGTAGAGATCGTTTTCGCCTTCCTCACCCACGGTAGTACGCACGAAATCAGCGGGGTTAAAACCATCGACAGCGTTGATGGCAGGGATCACATTAGAGTTCGATTCACTCATGGTAATTGTCCTTTCACAATAAATGTAGAAACGAGGCAGCTTTTGACCACCCCGTTTCCCAAATAATCACGCTACTCGCCGACTCAGCTCGCGGTTATAATAAGCCACGATTCGATCCGCGAGCACCGTATTTCTTTGACCCACATCACATTTATGGATCGCAACAAAGACTGCCTGCTTTTGCCCAATCAGGATGACCTTCGCCTTGGCTCTGGTCACAGCAGTATAGAGCAAATTCCGCCGCAGCATGATATAGTGCTCTTTCAAAAGAGGAACAATGATGACAGGATACTCTTGCCCTTGGCTCTTATGAATGGTCGTACAGTAGGAGAACTCCAAATCCTCCAGCATTTCCTGCGTGTACTGTAGTGTCCTTCCATCCAAAAGCCTCACGCATGTGATCGTCTCATCATCCTCTTTCTTCATGTCGGTTATGACGCCGACATCGCCATTTGACACATTGATTCGATTTGCCGTCTGCATAATGCGGTCACCAACACGAAATACTCGACTGCCACACTTAACCTCTTTCTTCAGGTTGTTTGGCGGGTTGACAAGGTCTCGAATGGTCTCATTCAACGCATTTGCCGCAACCGCACCTCGCTTACGGAGAGGTGAGAGAATCTGCACGTCCTCAATACCATGCAAAGAGACTTCCTGCAGATAGTTCTTGATGACCAACTGCGCAGCCTCTTCCGAGTTCTGAACTTCCAAAAACTGAAAGTCATCCCCGAACTGAAGATGTGTGTCGTTGTGGTTGATGGCATAGGCGTTTGTGATGATACGGCTATTAGATGCCTGGCGGAAAACAGTCTCTAAGACTGCCGTAGGAACCTTTTCACTTCGAATCATCTCTCGCAGCACATTACCCGCGCCAACAGATGGGAGCTGGTCAGCATCACCGACAATAATCAGCTGAGCGCCCGACTTGATACGATCAAGGAGGATATACGCAAGGCGCATGTCCACCATTGAAAACTCATCAACGACTACCAAGTCTGCTGATAGTAACTCTTTGTCGTTCAGCGGGCTGTCTTCATCCGTCACAAGGCCAAGCGCCGAGTGAAGTGTAGATGCGTGCATTCCTGTCTGTTCTGCCATGCGCCGACTGGCACGGCCAGTAGGTGCAGCCAAGAGGACTTCATTCGCAGGGAACGCAGCTTTATAGATATCCAGTATGAATCGTAGTGTTGTGGTCTTTCCGCTGCCGGGGCCTCCGGTCATGATGGAGATCGGATACGAGAGGCACAGCTTCACAGCATTACGTTGCGAAGGAGCCAGTCTTTGATGCAAGGTCCTCTCCGCATTGTCGATTTTGCTGTCCAGATCGTCGATCTTTGTAAAGCCCTCTTGGAGTATCATGGACACAATGCGCTTAGCTGACTTAACTTCGCACATGCGCTCGTAACTCAGGTATACACGGCTTCCCTCAACATAGATACGGGATTCCACACGTTCATTTGAGATCGCTTGGCGGATTTCCTCTTCGGAAACCACTTCATCATCGCAGCCCATATTGAGAAGCTCATAGCACTGGCCAACCGTCTCATCAACGGATAGAAAAAGATGCCCAGATACGCGTGCCTCATCCAGCACATAGTTGATCGCACCGGAGTATCGCAAAGGGTGCTTTAAGCTAACTTTTGTTTTACGGGCAACGGAATCGACTGTCATGAAGCCAAAGCCTTTGATCTTACAGAGTTGGAATGGATCCGTCTTCACGATTCTCAGGCTGTTATCTCCGAACTCTTCTCGGATCATCGCAACCTTTTTCATCGAAACACCGAAAGGCGCCAAGTATATCATGAGATCACTCAAGGCTTTCGTTTCCCCGTAGGATTTGATGATAGCCTTGAGTTTTTTCTGGGCAATCCCCTTGACGCTAAGCAGCTTGTCCGGCTCTTTCTCCAAAACCTCCATCGTCTTATCGCCAAAGCGAGCGACAATGGCCTTTGCGGTCTCAGGGCCAATTCCCTTGATGATACCGCTGCTCAGGTAAGCAAGGATGCCGGCTTGATCTCTCGGCACGACTTCCTTACACATTGAAACCGACAGCTGTAAACCGTGTTTGGAATTCTCCCATGTGCCATCCAGTTCCACTTCCACGGCATCTGTAGCAATCAGATGATAGCCAATTGCCGTGAAATGAATCTTGTCGTCATGGTAGTAAGACCGATTACGGGCTTCCTTTGGAACAGACTCATCAGAAGTACTGTAGGCAAAAATGCAGAAGCCCTTATCGGACTTAAAGATGGTTCTTTCATATCGACATAGCATTTGATCACTCCTTATGCGATGGCCGATTTGACCACCTTAAAGATTCTTGATTCCGTCTGATCCACAAACTCATCATAGATATCAGGATACTGAGCTCGTAGAGCAGATAAACGATCTTTCGATATACCTTCCCGATACAGAGGGTTGTAGGAAACTTTGAAGCACTCGCCGCCCTGTTCACAGGTTCCTTTGCACGCAGTACCCATCTCTTCGACGATGGGAGCATAGAGGGATTTGATGCGAGTCTCAAGTGCTTTTACCTGAGCATCTAAAGCTCTCTTTTCCTCTTTGAGGGTCAGAATCTCTTTGAGGTTCACCACAAACTTGCGGTCAAGATCTACAGTCGGTTCAGACTTGTCAGCAGGGCCGAAATAGCGACGAAGAGACTCCAGAACCGCATCTGGCTTTTCGACCAGAGGCGGCTCCACACGAGCCATGACGTGATTATTCCAGAATGCCGACAGCTCCATGATCGTGTTCTCTTCTTCCTCGAGGTCACGCTCAATCTTTTGCCATACAAAGTCATTCTCATTATTTGAGAACAGGCAGGCAATGAATGCAACATCGATATTCATCACCGACATGTAGTGCCGAACCTGCAATTCATAGTGGCGAGGGACTGCGCCGTTCGCCCACTTGAATTGCATGTCATAGTGCGCCGTTTTGCACTCTAAGATGGCCTTACGTCCATCCGGCAGGGTTACAAAACGATCCACATCGGCAATCAGGAAGGGGAAAAACGGGTGTTGGTACATCCAGTGGTCTTCATACACAGATAGTCCGGTCTTCTTTGCGAAGATTTGAGCTACCACATCTTCGAGCAAATGCCCAATCTGGAATGTGATGCTTCTGTCCGGCCCATCATCTGACATGACGACCCCGATTTTGTCATAATAAAGGTCTCGTGCCGTGCGATATGGGGAGGAATTAAGGGCGACAGCTACATCGCTGCCGCCAATTCCTTTTCGCCTCCAACTGAGCCATTGATCCTCTGTTAGAGTTGTGATGTCCACCAATCTGTTTGGCGTGTAGTTCAGGTTCAGGCCCATAGCCTACACCTCCTCGCAGCAATCAAACCCACAATTGCCGCATTCTGGGCATTCCTGATCATCAGGATCCTCGAACGAGGCAAAGCTTGTTATCTCCCCGCAATGCCGACACTTATAAGCAAGTAGATCTTTTTCGGTGTGCTCTACCGTCCCTGTGTCATCGCAGGTAATGTGTTCCTCAAAACATATTCCCGGCTCTGAGGTCTGGATCATGACAGAAACGCCATCTTCTGCGCAGGCCTCTGAGAGAGTCAGGCACTCACTAGGAGAATTCTGAGGATATCCACCGATCAAGCAACTGTATGCTGACCATGCGAACGACGCGACAAACGAGTAACTTGCTTTGGCATCGACGGCAGGCTCGGAGAATTCTTTCATAGCCTCATCAATGAATGCCTGTCTTTTCGACTGGATGAAGCTCCGTGCAAAGAAACGCTTGCCTGGAATGGTTGAAGGATCGTCTTCGCTGACAAACCGTTCAATGAACGACTTAATGCCATCCCGTGTACCGGTGACATTTACATACCCAAACGCCCAATTAGGCATAATCTATCCTCCTTACTCTTCAAAATCAGTATTGTAGTGCTCGACGATCTCAGTCGGCTCGTCAGATGCACAGTTGCCGTAGACAACAGTCTGAAGTGCTTCCTTGTTTGGATCGTATTCTACGCAAGCCAGGATCGCTGTAGCGCCATCCTTGCGTACATAGTCGATGAAAACGCCTGGATAGTCTGCTGCGCAGTCAGTCTTATCGTGCTTAGCGTAAATCGCGAGTTGTCCTACTGGCGTATCAACAATAAAATGCCGAGTCTTTTCCATATTCAATCCGCTCCTTGTTTTCGGTGATATCTTTTATGACTGAATCCATAGCGGAGAGTACTACCTCAACTCCCTCGAAGATGTGGTCACTATCTAATGCCCACATCATGTCATGGAATTCGCCCTCTGGCGTATAGACAAAGCACTCCCACCAGTTGTTGTGTTCCATATCGAGTCGATACCGTTTATGCGTATCACCCATGGCAGCATATAAGGCATGGTCCGTCTTCAGATATGGCAAAACATCAACGCCAAAACGTCCAGAGTTACTCTTATCTTTGACATAGAGTAATTCTGTACCATCACTCTTATCGTAAAGTGTGGCGTAGATATCTCCGCAGGCGTGAATGGCAAAAACACACCCGCGCACCTTGATAGATACCACCAGGCCGCCGTACCAGAGGGAAGAATACTGCTTGCGGCAAATCGGCTGATGGAATTCAACTTTGATAGGTTGATGTATCTTTCCAATCTGCTTTCTGATCTGCCAGCAAAGGTGTAGACGTTGTAAGGTGCTGATGCCTTCGAAGGTTATATTCTTCATGTGAGATCACCACCTCTTACCACTTAAAGTCGCCGGGATGATCATACTCATGCCAATTCACATTCAAGGCACGAGATACAATCTCCTCCAACTGAGCAATCCTCAGCCCAGAGGCACCGTCACACTGCGCAGAGAAGATCACATCGCTCATCTGCATGAAGAGTTCATAGGCCGTGCAAGGACTGTCTCCATGAATTGCTACGAAATAGTCCATAGCTTCATAGGAGGCTTTCTTCGGGGCCTTGATTCTTTTCAGAACACGCATGAGTGTTGTGACGGGATAGCGGATCTCGATGTTCATAAGCTGCACTTGCTTGTCCAGTGCCTTTTCAAATTGCGCATAGACCAATCCGAGCTGTTCCTCAAAATACTGCATATCCACGCCATTCTTGTGTTCGGTGCGAATGGAGTATCCCAATGGAACAATACGACTCTCGGCACCAACCAGAAAGATCGGATAGAGATTTGCACCGCTCATGCCCACATCGGAGGTGGAAAAGCGCAGCGCAGGAACCATTTTCTCAGTTTGCAAGCCTTTGGCAGCAATCTCCCTATGATATGTATCGAGAAGCTTGTCTGCCTGCCCATCCAGACGCCAGATTGCTGTCGCAATGGAGTGATCGAAGTGGGCTGTCATGAAAGTGTTTCCGGGATACTCACGGTTGAGAAAGTCGCTCGTTGCTTTGAATAGTGGCAGCATCTCCATGACGGTATAGTCTTTCGGATCACCACCATGTACTGCCGATACTTTCTCATCCGCGATTTTGATCAGGCTGTCACCGGAGGCGACGCCCATGCAGTAGTTGAGGATCTCAGCGAATACCGTCTTGGAAACTTTGTTGAGTGCATGCCCAGAGATGCGGGCTCGCTCGAGAACTGTTTTGATCGCGCAGGAACGAACCGGATAGTCCTTACCATCCACCTTCAGCAGGAGGCTGGTATTCTCCATTGTGTCTTCGAGAATCTCAGCGGCACCATTGTGGTCATAGATCTGCATGTACAGATTCCCAAGCGTGGAGCCTCGTTCCACCGGTTCGAACTGTAGTTCTCTGGATGGAGCGGTCATCCATTTGCTGCGGGCTTTCCGGTCACTCAGGAATTGAAAAAAATCCCCAGGCTCCGTAAAGCTACGACTGAAGTTGTCCGTGAATACTTTGCTTTCTGTCATTTGCTTGTTCCACCTTTCAAATAATTATTTCTCAAACCCGCTAAAGCGGTATTTGGACAAAAAAAGAGCACCTTGATCTGAAATTCAAATCAAAGCGCAAAATGAGAGGCGAAACATATTGTTCGCCCAGAAGTGCCAATATGAATTGGCTCACAGCTTATGAAGCTCCGCATCGGAGATGAAATCTAATAAGTACGGAGACAGGATACCATTAGATCCATCCATTCGCCAGAATACCCATTTCTGCTTTCTGGACAAAAAGGCGCTAATCCATTTGGATTAGCGCCTAAATCACATTATTTGAACTTAAATAGTTTCAAGTCAACCACTATTGGGGAAGCAAGCTCGGCCTCCATATGGCGAGTACATTCCTCCATCTCTGAAGCTACCTCACTAATTACCATATGCGTATGATCCGCATTCCATCCGCATAGGAGAAAGCTACCCCGCTCCGTCAACTCGACTGTACGCCATATGGGGCAACTGCCATCGAACTTGATAGAGCAGCCGATCATCTTACAGTGCAATGGCATTGTAGGTTCCGGAAGCCTCATAACCACGCAGACTCGGTCAGCAGAATGGAAATCCGTTACAGTAAAGTCGGCAGAAGAATATTCAACGAAGTCTCTTGTGCCTTTCGCATCCGGCTCGATATAGTTATACGCTGTTGCCAAAAGCTCGCCTCTCTTTTCTATCGCATACTGAGTGAAGCGTTTTGGCTGAGCATAAAAGGTGTATGGCAAATGCTCGTGCTCGTTATAGTACCTCTGTAATGCAGCGCTATACATTTTTTCCCTCCTCACAAGTTTCTCCAATGTCATGGGCTCTAAAGTAGATCCCTCAATGGCACCTTTCGTTCCACAAACCAACGGCCTATCGTATTACCCGTTAGATTGGTGGATCGTTCAAAATAGAGATATGTTCTTGCACCATTGACTTGGATGGTGTAACGATCGCCTTGCCCGCCGGCTTTTGCAGCATAGGCTGGGCGAATATCGATCACGCGGTCTATTTCATATTTCTGGCCATCCTCCCAGATGATTTCCCTAGGCAGCATTGTCCCATCCGAACGATGCTCTACAAAAACGCTCACATAGACCTTATAAGCCTCACCTGACAGCATACTTAACTCAACGGCTGCTCCAGATCTCGCTTGAGGAAATCCCCATGCGCGATATACGGAGCTATGATTCTTACACCTTGGCATTGTAGAATCCGGAGCTTGAAGTCCAGTAACTCAGGTGGCACATACAAACACTTCGCTGTCTGATAAAAGTCCATTTGCATCTCCAGCGCTTCTAAGACGGTGTCATCGCTGAGCATGAACTCCGCAGCAAACACATTTGCCTCATACTCCATTCGATTTGTATCCTCAAACATCGCAAACTCATGGAAGGTGTTAATGGCAGAATCGCTGTGGAGGACTGCATGCCCCAGCTCGTGCGCAATGATGATCCGTTGAATGCTGTCGGGCAAATCACTGTTGATTACAATCAGTTTGCACCGAGAAGAAACCAGGAAAAAACCCTTGCAGGAACGGGGACTCTTTCCCATTGGACGTTCCATCACCTGGATATCCAAATACTCGCAGATCTCATACGGGTCATCTGTCTGATATTTCATTTTCAATCGACTTACTTCCTGCCTAATCGTCATCGTCAGCAATCCACTCGCCTCACTTCAGAAAGTAGTTTTCTATTATACAGCCTGACAGTACCACAAGGGTTGTCCAAAAATCCGTACACTCAGAATATTCCTGCTTACTTTTTGTAGTCTTTACGGGTGAACTTCTCGCTGGCTCGCTGCTTATTAGCAAAATACGCCTCAGTGACTGCTTGGAAGAAAAGCTCCTTATCCTGCTCAGGGACATCTCCACCAGCAAAGAGAGCACGCGTTTGTGTCAGCAGCTGCTCTACATCAGTTGCCCCTTTACGGCCATAGGCTGCTCTTGCGCTCTCGATGTATGGTGCCTCTTCAAGTCCATAGTTGGGATCTACGATCTCATCGTTGCTTAGATATGCCGTGGAAACACCCAGCACCTCTGCCAACCTCTGAAGATTTACACCGCGAGGCATTACACCTTGTTTTTCGTATTTGGTAATCGTGCGCAGCGTGACACCAATCTTATCGGCCAGCTCTGTTTGCGTAAGGCCCAGATGCGTGCGGCTCTCTCGAATCTTTTCACCAGTCGTTTTCATAACCGTCTCCTCTCGCAGGTTTGGAAAGTTTTTGAAAGTTCTATTGACAAACCATTTTCTGACCTGCTATTTTGTTATTAGAACTTATTGGAACTTAATAGAACTCGGTTAGAACTTTAGGCTCATTATATTCTGCGAATTGGAACTTGTCAATAGGAACTTTTAGGAACTTGATGGAACTATTTCTTGAAGGTTATGGACAGGAGGTATGCCGAATATGGAAGGCCGAGTTGTATTGCATAGTGACCTCAACAACTGCTATGCGAGTATTGAATGTATGCTGCATCCGGAATTGCGTGGAAAGTACATTGCGGTTTGCGGCAGCACAGAGGATCGACATGGGATCGTTCTTGCGAAGAACCAATTGGCAAAGCAATGTGGGGTGAAGACAGGTGAAGTGATTTGGGAGGCAAAGCAAAAATGTCCGCAACTGACGATTGTAGAACCGCATATGGAACAATATCTGAAATTCTCCAAAATTGTCCGCTCTATCTATTTGCGATACTCTCCGGAAGTCGAGTCATTTGGCATTGATGAGAGCTGGATTGAACTGACTGGGTCTCCGCTTCTCCAGCAGAAAACTCCGCTTGAAATCGCCAACGAGATTCGGACTACTGTGAAAGAAGAAGTCGGACTCACCGTTTCCATTGGCGTCAGCTTCAATAAGATTTTTGCGAAACTTGGCTCAGACATGAAGAAGCCAGATGCCGTAACTGTCATAACGTGGGAATCCTTCAAAGATCAAATCTGGCCGCTCCCCGTTTCAGACCTGCTCTATGTGGGGCGAGCAACGACGGAAAAGCTTCGGCTCTACGGGATCCGCACCATCGGAGATCTGGCTCAAGCGGATCGGGCAATGCTAATTCGCCGGCTTGGCGTCAATGGTGAAAAGCTGTGGGTGTTTGCCAATGGACTGGATCAATCGCGCGTTATGCCATGCGACTACGAAATCCCCATCAAAAGCGTTGGTCACGGCATTACCTGCACGGATGACTTGCTCTCGAAAGATGAAGTGCGCCATGTTTTCATGGAGCTTTCTCAGGAAGTTGGGCTGAAGCTCCGGAAGAATAAGCTGGCTGCCACACGGGTCCGCATCAGCGTCCGCGACAACACCCTCTCGCAACGGGAATACCAAGGAAAACTGACATTTCCAACGCAGAGCTACACGGAAATTGCAGCGGCAGGCTTTGAGCTGTTCTGCAAGAAGCATACCTGGAACAACAATATCCGGTCTCTGACCATCAGCGCAATCGACCTTATCCCGTCTGACACGCCGATCCAGCTCAATCTCTGGTCAGACTTTACCAAGCACAACAAGCGCCTCATCCTGGAGCGCACCATGGAAGACATCCGTCGCCGCTATGGCCTCCATGCCATCAATTTCGCCGCACTCACCACGGGGCTGAAGATGCCTGCCCATCGGGAGGTTGAATACAAGATGCCCTCTGTTATGTACCACTAAGGAGGGACTGATTTTGATAACCAAAGTTGAGGAATTCCGGGACAAGCATACGGTCTCGGGCAACAACAAGGGCGATATCCTTATCACGGGCTTCGCCAACGTGGAAAATAAGAAGTGCTTCTGCATCATGGCAGACGGCCATCGCTACCATGAGTATGGCATCTCCACCGGCAGTCTCCTTCTCTGCCAGCGTGGCGCCGCCATTAATGATGGAGAGCTCATCATCGTGAAAGAAGACGGAGCTTTTGCAATTTATCTCTATCTGAAAGACCGCAAAATCAAGGAGGATGGCGATAAGCGCATTCTCCATAGCAAGTCCAAGGCCTACGCCAAAGTGATTGGCTCGTTCAACTTCTTTGAGTAATCAGGTCTGGCAGAAAGGACGGATCATGAGCAAATTCCAAAACTACCTGAAAACATTTGACATTACCAGCACGCTGACCGAGGAAGATATTGAAAAGACGATGGCATTGCTCCAAATCTATGGGCCCACCGTTAGACGGACAGCCGCAAGAATCGACGAATTTGAGGAAGAGTGCTATGAGAGCCGGCGGCAATCCATCTCAGACTTCATCAATTTAGCCATCGACTATGATCGCGACACCGACCGCAAACGCATTTCGGACCGTTTGGCGGAGATGGGACACTGCATGGAGCTGCTTTCCGTTATGGAAGAGGCCTTGGTATTGGTGAAGGGCACCCCGCCAAACGGCGGTACCTACTATAGCATCCTGCAGGCCCGCTACTTTGATGTCTACTGCACTTCAAATGAGGAAGCATATCTCAACCTCGGAATCTCCTCATCTACATACTATCGGCACATCAAGCCCGCTATCCGTGCCTATGCAGCAAACCTCTGGTGTGTCGTAATCCCCGATCTGATCATCAGGGAGCACCTGCAGCAAAGCGGTAGCGTCACCGCTCAGGTGGAAGTCTCGTGAGAGACAAATGAGAGACAATGTGGCAGTCAGATGAGAGAAAACATGATAGAAAATCGGGAGGAAATTGAGAGCCAAACGAAATTGTAGTGTAGAGACTCAGCAGGTATAATGGATTATGCTGGAGCACCTATAGCCTCTCGGGTCTATGATCCGAGGGGCTTTTTTCATACCCTTGTGCGCCAGCCAATACCGGAACAAAGAGCCGACCATTCTCGAAAATGAGAGTGGCCGGCTTTTTTGTTGCCTTGACTGGGAGCATGATCCATGTCCGGCGCTGGCAATCGGGCTCGTGGCCCGCCTTCAAGTCGTTCGTCCGCATCCGCAAACGAAACGACTTGGAGGTAAAAATGAAAACTATCAGAATCAAAGACTACTATGGCATTTATCAGGAAATTCCTGTCAGCGATGAGCTGTATGAAGAATGGCGCGCTCTTCAGAATGAAACGCAGCGCGTCCATCGCAAAGAAGTATATCACCGTGATTGGACACCAATCGAGGACCTTTTCGAAATGCCGAAGTCTTATGAGCAGAACCCGATGGAAGATACGTTGCTGTGGGATGAGCAGGTCGCTGCGCTGTATGCAGCGATCGCGCAACTCACCCCGATCCAGCAGCGCAGGATCCACATGCTGATGGAGAATATGACGATCCGTGAGATTGCCCGTCAGGAAGGGTGCCATATGAACGCAGCGCTGAAATCTGTCAACGGTGCGCTCAAAAAGCTCCACGATCTTCTGAAAGACTGGGCATAAATGCCTAAATGGAAAACATTTAGTGTAGTTGTTGTTCTATGAGAACACTATGCGTAATTTCTTTTAGATGCTTCGAGTGCACATTACACGCACTTTGTTAAACGAAATGAGGAGGTTCCAATCCATGATTATCTCTGTCGATCACGGCAATAAATCGATCAAGACCCCGAACACGCTTTTTACCTCCGGCCTGATTTCGTCTGAGGGGCTGCAAGGCTTCAAAACGGACTATATCTGCTGGAACGGGCGCTACTATACGCTGACAGAACAGCGCATTTCTTATCTGCGCGACAAAACCGAAGACGAGCGGTTCTATGTCCTGACGCTCTTCGCTATCGCTAAGGAACTGGAGCGGCGCAAGGCAGCTGAAACGCTGGATCCGATTGACATCACACTACTGATTGGATTGCCCCCGGCGCACTATGAACAGCTCCACAGTCGCTTTGAGCAGTACTTTCTGCGGCGCCGTGAGGCCATTGACTTCGAGTACAATGGAAAATACTACTCGATCCGCATTAGCAAAGTCCTCAGCTATCCTCAGGCATTTGCGGCTGCTGTAACACAGTACAGTACGCTCAAGACCTATTCTGTTGCCTACATCATCGACATTGGCGGCTTTACCATTGACGTTCTCAAGCTGCGTAACGGACGTCCTGACCTGGCGGTGGTCGAAAGTTTTGAAAAGGGGGTCATCACCCTCTACAACAGCATTACAAGCAAATGCAATGCGCTCTATGCCCGGATCTTGGAGGACTGCGATATTGATGAGGTCATTCGCAATCAGCCTACTGTCCTTCCTGGTGAAGTGCAACAGCTGATTCGCAGCATGACTGGAGAGTTCCTTTCGGAGTTCTATAACTTCCTGCGTGAGCGTGGAATCGATGTAACGACCAGCAAATGCGTGTTTGCTGGTGGTGGCTCTCTTCTCCTGAGAGGAATGATTGAGAGGGGAAATAAAGTAGCATTCCCCATTTTCATCGAAGATATTCATGCCAATGCACACGGCTATGAACTCCTCTATCAGAGTGAGGTAGCGTCGAATGGGCAGTAATAGTAAGTCTCGTGTTGTGCTCCAGTTCAATGAAATGGACTTTCGGCACCGGCGCGCACTCGATATTTTACGGCAACGACCACGCAGCATGTCCGAATTGGTCGTCAATGCGATCCTGCACTACACAAGCTGCCCAGAAGCGGCCAACGAGTTTGGCCGCGACTGGGTGGTGAGCATCGTCAAGGATGTCGTTCGCGATATGGTCACAAATGGAGAACTCCAAGCTGTATCACAACCCACGTCCCCAAAGTCGGAGAGTCCAACGCTGGCGGCTGATGATCTTGCGGATCTCGGTGGTGTCATGGGTATGTTCCGGTCTAAGGAGTAATGCCATGAGCAATAAGAAATTTGGATATGCTCGTGTATCCACAGCTGAGCAAAATGAGGATCGTCAGGTCCTTGAATTGCTCGAGTACGGCATTGAAGAGCGTGATATCTATGTGGACAAGCAGAGCGGCCGTAGTTTTGAGCGAACAAACTACATGTCGCTACGAAATAGCATTTTGCGTAATGGTGATATCTTGGTCGTTAAAAGCATTGATCGTTTTGGCCGTAATTACTCTGGAATTCGCACCGAGTGGGAATATCTTACCAAAACGCTTGGTGTGGACATCGTTGTCCTGGACACGCCCATTTTGGATACGACCCGATACAAAGATCTGCTCGGTAGTGTAATCACGGATATTGTCCTCGCCGTACTATCTTTCGGCGCTCAGCTGGAAGTTGATACCAAGTCGAAGGCACAGGCGGAAGGTATTGCCGCCGCGCATCTAAAGGGTGTCAAATTTGGGCGGCCAAAGTGTTCTGTAAAGGATTGGGATATCTATTACCCCAAGTGGAAGCAAGGAGAAATCACGGCTGTCGAGTGCTATAGGCAGTTGGGCGTCAGCGCATCGACATTTTATCGGTTGGTGCATAAGTTTGAGTCGGAGGAAAAAGCACGATGAAACGCTGCATTATATACGCAAGAATTGGAGGGCCAGCTTCGGAGGTAAATAACAGCCTCATGCAAGCACAGCTGGCCGGACTCCGCACAACCGCAAAAGGCCTCGGCTTGGAGGTCGTAGCAGAGCTCCCTGTTTTTGAGTATGGCACTGATGGGAACCGGCAAAGCATCAAGACGCTGGCTCGGGATAGGCGGCATGGCCTTTACGAATGTGTGCTGGTAAAGAATTTGTTACGTTTGGCCCGTGGAGAGGCCATTCTCGAAGTTGGCCGCAAATTCGCAAGTGCCGGGCTTTCGGTCTACACACCTTCCGGTCGTGCTGAACTGATTCCGCCTGTTTATGCCTTCTACTCTAGATATCGCACAGAAGGAGGTCCTGCATTTGGCTCGCGAAACAAAAAATGAGGATCGAAAGCAAAGAATTCGTGACGCTTTCCAAGAGGGGCAAGCAGTAGAACGGATGCCAGCTCGCGAGGACATGCAGCCTCAGAACTCCGAAGATGTTGAGCTGAGGGTAGCTCCATATTGCCGTGTCAGTACCATGTCTGAAATGCAAGCGGAGAGTTTTGAAATTCAACAGCAATACTACTCCGAGTGTATTGCAAAGCATCCAAACTGGGTGCTGGTTCGGATCTATGCCGATGAGGGAATTTCGGCGACTTCCGTGAAAAACCGCAAGGAATTCAATCAGATGATTGAAGATTGCCAAGCTGGAAAGATCGACATGATCATCACGAAGTCTGTCTCTCGATTTGCTCGTAATGTCGTTGACTGCATCAAATATGCCCGTATGCTAAGGTCCCTGTCTCCGCCTGTCTCTATCTACTTCGAGACGGAGAACATCAACACACTCTCTCAAAATGGCGAATTGCTTCTCACCGTTCTTGCGGCATTTGCGCAGGACGAGAGCGTCAATAAGTCCATCAGCGTAGCATGGGGCATCCGCCAGCGCTTTGCGAAGGGAATTCCGAAATTAGTCAAGCCCTATGGCTATCAGCTTGAAGACAACAAGCTGATCGTGGATGAAGATGAGGCCGGCGTAGTTATTCGGATCTTTGCATTCTACCTTGGAGGGAAAACGCCATACGAAATCGCGAAGATTTTAACTTCAGAAGGGATTCCCTCTCCAGCCGGGAAATCGCATTGGACGGTATCGTCTGTCACCTATATTCTTGGCAATGACCGCTACTGTGGCGATATCATCATGCAAAAGAGCATTTGCGTAGATCTGTTCGCTCATAAGCGTGTGCGCAACTTAGGTCAGGCTGAGCGGTTTCGAGTGAGGGACGCTCACACGCCGCTGGTTTCCAAAGAGGATTGGCGAGAGGTAAAAAACAGAGTTTCTATGCCAGATCGTGAGGCTGTAATTTTGGAAGATATTACGGGCGAAGGAGTTTTAGCCGAACTCCACCCAATTCAGTTCAAGGAGGATGTCGATATATGAACGCTTGCCTTTCTGACTTTCGTGTTGTGAACCCGACGCTGCGGACATTCAGCGCAGCAGAGGCGCGCATTGCGCAATCGTCTATTCGCTTTAATAATCTGAGTGCGGCAGAACTTGGATACCCCGAAAATGTTCGGCTCCTGATCAGTTCCGAAGGCACTACTCTGGCTATTCAGGCGTGTGATAAAGACGATCCATGCGCCGTTCCCTTTATGTCTGGAAGAACCGCAGAGGATCTGAAAGGGCAGAAAAAGTGGACAACTGTGAGTAACCGAATGCTGATGCACATCATCCGCACAAAACTCGGTTGGGATAGCGGCAAGACGCCTCGCCGCTTCTACGGTGTACCTTGGCCTGAGCAGTATGCGATCCTGTTCGATCTGACCCGTGCAGCCCCTCCGCGCACCCGTACTCCTAATCTGTCGGTTGAAGATATGCTGCGCACCTACGAGCTGGCGGCATCTGGCACCTTGATGCCTGTGGGGGACAACACATGGGCAAAAACAAACAAGTTTGCTTCTGTGCCGCCGAGTAGAGTGATTGAGGCTCAGTTTGTAAATGTGACTTAAAGCGAATGGCCTTCGGTATGTGTCGTACCGGAGGTCATTCGTTTACGTACCATTTCAGTACGGTAAATACCATAATGCTCATTTCTGATTTTCTGCCATCCCTCTATACTGTGAGAAAGTACAGAATAGGTAGGAGAAGATCAAATGAGTACGAGATTGCAAATCATGGGCAGCCGGATTCGGACTGCACGGCAGTTCCGCCGCCTAACTGGTGAACAGCTCGCTGAGAAGATTGGTATTGCTGTAGACTCACTTCGACACATAGAAAATGGAGTCAGATCACCAAGTTTCCAGCTCATTGAGCGCATCTCGGATATTCTAGACGTTTCACTCGACTACTTAGCTGGGAAGACGGATTCTCCTCTGGAGCATAGAGTTCGCAAGGAACTTGAAAACTCTGGACTAACGAAGGAGCAAGAAGATGCCATTGTTGAGTTGGCATTAAATTCGATCCCGATCATCAAAAAACACATTTGAGCAATGCACCTGTCGATCTGGCAGGTGCAATTTTATTTTTCATTCTCCCTTAATCCGACTGTTTTCGCGCTTTCACTCATGTAATATGTACTTACTTGATACGATTGTATCAAATCTGTACGGAGGGATGAAGACATGACAGTACAAAACGCATTAGAGGAAATGAAAGAACGCGCATTTGCCCCTGCTTTTCAAAAGTATTTGTTCGATACATACAAGGTACTGGCGCAAACAGATTTTTCCGAAGAGGAAAAGGACTACACAGCGGCTGAGTACTATTTCACCACCACATTGGAGCAGTCCGAGAACGAGATCCTAAGCCAGATCAAAACCAATTACGAGGCAAAACTGCGGTATGCATCCCGGTATGCTTTCAACGCCGGCCTGTATTCTGGGTTCGTCCAGCACTTTTCCAATCAAGATCTTGTTGTCGATGGATTTGAAAAGCATCTCATGCAGGCTCTCTTTGAGATGCCCGGTATGCAGCGCCATACTCTGTTTTTGCAGATGCATGACGAAAACCAGAAGCTTATCGAACAGCTCGAGATTGATGGTGATGAAGAGCGACGAAAGCATTTGACCTCGATTGAGTGTGCGTGGGAGCAACGCGTTCATTGGGCGGCCTGCCACAGCTTCTACTGCGGTTATCGTGCTGCGGTCAAAGTTCTTACTGCTGTTGATGGCGTTAATGCCTTTGACATGATTCCTCACACCTTGCTGTTGGAATATCACTTGGGATATACGAAGTCCTATGACCAAACGGAACAGCAGCATATTGATAGGTAGCGTAGTTCAACGGCAGTAGCACAATACAAAGGGATCGATTCAATAGGTTCTCAACGATTTCACACTAATAACATGAAAAAGCACACCGATCTACGGGAATGATCTATTCCATAGATTGGTGTGTCTTTCGCTTCGAGTAAAATACTGAAGGCAGCGAGGTGTCCGTTCTTTCGGACACCTCTTTTTGTATGATTACAGTAGAATTTGAAGAAAGAACTAACGGAGGTGTCGAAGATGTATGTGCTCGTTGATATGGAATGGATCTCGAATCAGCATGGTAATCATTGGCCAACACAGTTGGCCGCTGCCCGTGTAGATGCGCAATGGAATACAGTTGATACTTTTTCCGTGCTATTTCGCCCGAGAGACTTCTCCTTGCAGCAATGGGGGCATATGGCTTTTTCCGGCTGGAGCAGGGAGCAGTTCCTCGATGGAGAAAGCCTTTATGCTGGATTGGACGCTTTCCGCCTTTGGCTGCAACCAGAGGATACGATATGCTGGTGGCATCAGGAAGCAAGTGACCTGTTCAATATGTTCTCCAAGGTATCCGGTGTTCCTGATATGACTCAGCACGTCGTGTTGCTCTGTGATTACATTTACGGTTACTTAGCAGGACAAGAGGCATCTGTTGGTAGCCCTTATAAGATCTGTGCAGCGCGCAATATCGTCACACCTTCTCCAGCGCACTGCTCCGTCAACGATGTAGCAACCATGCAACTGCTTGCGCAGGACATTGGCTTTGAGCAGAAGTATTTACTTGAGCCACCGAAAAGATGGGGCAAAGACGCAATGGCACAGAAAGGTTCTTCTGCCTATAAGCTGCTCTATGATCCGCAGGCCAAGCTTCTTCATCAATCCGACTGTGAGCTACTACCTGATAATCGGCATTTCCCGGCATTCCTCACATTCAAGCTCCCAATTCGACGTAAGTACAAACCTTGTAGCTGCTGTAGGGATGAATTCTTAGATGCGCTGTGGGACCGCAATCAGGACTCTATCGCTCGCTCTGAATATAACTATGTATACTCCAAGCAGTCCAAAATCTTTCACACCAGAAAGTGCAGTCATGTTCTACTGGCCTATGATATTCAGGGAACCGTTTCCTACGACACCTGCCTTAAAAGCGGGCGACGGCCTTGTAAGCACTGCAATCCGGAGCCGATTGAGCGCAAGACGATTGCTTTTCCAGTTCTTCCAAAGAAGCCGCAATCCCCTCAGGAGCGTTCTTTGAGCAAGGACGAACAAAGTGCCATCGGACGCTTTAATCGTGCTAAACAGGAGCGTGAAGCTGCATTCAAGAAAGGCTCCCTTTCCGATGCCGAGAAAAGCAACATTATGGCACTCTCGCAGCCAGGGCTGGCATTCTGGGCAAGTAAGGGGTATCGGACATTCCACCGCAGAAACTGCCCGCAAATCACAGGGCTCAACCAGTTGGTCGGCTTTCCTCGTTATCAGGACGCTGTCCGTGCCGGCTACTGACCATGCCGGCATTGTAAGCCAAGTCCGAAGCAAGATGTCGTCTATTCGATCCCTATCACCAACAAAAAGCGTGCGGGAGAAAGTGTCGAAACATTAGTGCAACTCTGTACGGAACATTGTCTGCCGTTTCACCACGACAATCGATATTTCGAGATGCAGACGATGGTTGGCAAGTGGAAAATTGATATGGACATGCGGCCAGTCCGATTGGAACACATAAACCTCGTTTCTCAGCAAGAGAACACAAAGAAATATCATGTACAGCCTCGTCTGTTTCTCTCCCTGAAAGATACATTCGATTACATTATGCGACATGATAATGCCCTCATGAAACGGATTGAAGGGACAAGCCAAGAAGTACAACTTCAAATGGGATAATTGTTGTTTTCCACTCCTTCTATCCGTAAATACCGTTGGGGAGTGTATCCCCAGAAGCTAATAAAGGAGTGAAAAATGATGACGCGAGAAGAAGCGGAGAAAGAACTGATTGCCATGCTGGAAGAAGCAGAGGGCGGCCCTTCATACTCCATGGAAGAAGTAGACGCTTATATGCGTGAGCTGCTGCATCCGAAAAACCAGATCTATCTAACAGGTGATACACATGGTCAGTTTGAGCGGATCATCTCTTTCTGTGAGAGGCAGCAGGTCCAACCCGAAAGCACTTTCATTATCTTGGGTGACGTCGGATTGAACTACTACGGAGATCGGAGAGACAACCGAGGCAAAGATAATCTGACGAAGATTCCGATCACTTTCTTCTGCATTCACGGCAACCATGAAATGCGCCCATCTAAAGAGTTGGGCTATCAGGTGAAAGAGTACCACGGTGGGAAGGTATGGGTTCAGCCCGAGTATCCAAACCTCGTATTTGCCATTGACGGAGAGATCTATGATTTCTTTGGCCATTCCTGTATTGTCATCGGCGGTGCGTATAGCGTCGATAAATACTACCGATTGGCAAGAGGTTATAACTGGTTTGAAGACGAACAACCGTCCGATGAGATCAAAGAGAAAGTTGAGCGTGTGCTATCTGAGCGTGATTGGAAGATTGATGTTGTGCTGTCGCACACCTGCCCGCTCAGGTACGAGCCGGCGGAAGTATTCCTATCCATGATCGACCAGTCGAGTGTGGATAAGAGCACTGAGCAATGGCTTGGTACGATTGAGTCAAGGCTGCACTACGAGCGCTGGTTCTGCGGTCACTATCATACGGACAAGGAGATCGACAAGATCCGTTTCATGTTTCAGGATTATACGATGCTGCCACATCAGATTTCCCTTTCTGCAGAGAAAGAAATGATCCGACGGATGCAGCGGCAGGCCGAAATTGTCGAAGCTCTGGGTCTGATGGATGAGGCTCAGGAGGAGAAATAAGAGGGTTTTACATGAGCACATATTACGACTTTATGGTCGAGGCCAAGTATAAAGACAAATGGCACAACATCGACCTACATACAAAGGATTTTGACGGAAAGCTGCGGCATCAATACCTTGCAACCTTCTCCCGCAGCTTTGTTGGCCAATTGGAAAGCCTGATCGATGGCGCATGGAGGATCGGTTTTGATGATCTAGCGGAAAGTACACAGAATCTCCTCCTATCCAGTATCCCTGCAGAGTGTGAAGATAGCGTTCGACTGGAGCAATTCTATGTTGCCGGTAATCTTGCGGATTTCGAGAAACTCCTGAAGGCGCCATACCAAAACGAATACTATGTGACGCGGAATCAGATTGCCGCATATGAGTCCCATGAGATCGATGACATCTGTGACTATTTAACTGCTCATGAGGTGCTTGAGCTTCCCTATACGGCTCGCAGCGAGTATGTCCTATATCGTTGGAATGATGTCTTTGATAATGCAGAGAAGATCCGCTCGATGGTAGATCGCCTGCGATTTCAGGTAGAATGCTTCAACGAAGCGCTTCCCTATGAGGCAGGTCAGTCCTATGGAGATCGTGCGGCTTCGCAAGTCCGTGTGATCTACCGGATTTCATGAGGAGGTCTATCACATGAACTACTTCATTGGAGACCTCCATCTCTTCAACCGGAATCAGACGGGTGAGGGTGTGAACTATGACGGGAGACCGTTCGCCACCGTGGCTGAAATGAACCAGTATATCATTGAGCAATGGAACGCCAAGATCACCAACGGCGATACCGTTTATATTCTTGGGGATATGGCCATGCGGGGTAGAAACGAAGCACTCATCGCATTGGTCGCGCAGCTTAAAGGTCAGAAGATTTTGTTCCGAGGGAATCACGATGATCTGTCTGATTACAGGTATCGGAAGCTCTTCGCTGACATCACCGATTATCGCGAGATCAGCGAAAGCTTTGACGGACAGTCGTATAAGCTCTGTTTGATGCACTATCCCATTCTGATGTGGAATGGGCAGCATCGCGGATCAATCCTTCTCTACGCCCATACTCACAATACTGTGGAAGAGGCATTCTTCCAGAAGTGCGTCAAAGAGCTCAACGAGAATAAGAAGCTGAATGTTCAACAAGGAAAGCCCATTCGCGCCATCAATGTCGGCTGCATGATGCCGTACATGAATTATGAGCCAAGAACACTCAAGGAAATTCTCTCCGCACAGAACGCAAGAAAGGAATAAGGCCTATGTTACCGAAAGAGCTATTCCTCAGCACGCTAGAGAAGATTCAAAAGCAAGAAGCTCGCATTGACGAGTTTAATACCGCGCTATCAAAGATCTGCGATGGGGTCCCTGTGTTTGATTCGGAGAATCAGTACCTGATTGCGCTCCGGGAGCTGCTGAAATACACAATGCAAGATCAATATGACTACATCGGATGGTGGCTATATGAAGCGCCGGATGCCGGATACACAGTCTGGTGGGATGATGAGGACGGTAAAGAAATCCGCGTGGACTTGACAGAACCTGGTGCGCTCTATGACTATCTGGTGGAGTATGCCGCGCCGGAAGGAGTTCAGGAGGATGAGCTGTGAGCACACAATATTCTGTTGTTAATACACGGATCACCGAAGAAGTCGCCGAATTCCAGAAAAAGGTCTCAGCAATCCGAGCAGAATGTCTCCGAATGATGTGTGAGGCCTCTGTATCTGCTGACTTGCAGGAGATCAAAGAGGATCTCATAGACAAGCTTTCTGAACGTGCGCTATTCTCTGTTGAGGAACCAGAAGGGACATCCATTGTAATCGGAACGGCAAGAGCGGGCCATTTTTCATGGCGCACTGAGAATGGCTTCCATGACCTTGACTCAGTCATGCGTTGGCTCCAGTCACACCCGGACTACACAATCTGTGATGAGTATGGAACAATCAAAACGGCAGAAGAATTCAAGTATGTATTAGACTCGTGCAGGATTTATAGTTCCTCATAGTTGGATTGCGTACAGAATTTTCAGTCTTTTAACTACAAGTTGAATGACAAATGCCAAAGCTTGTGATATAGTACAGTCAGAAACCAAGAACAACTACTTTACAGAAAGGACGCAGCACCATGAAGACCATTTCTTCCGCTATCTTCTATATGAGCGAATGGCAGGCTATCTTCCAGTGTGAGGAATATAGCTTCAGCGAAGCATGCCCATATCAAGATAAGCAGAAGAATTTGATTGGAATGAGTAACTGTTAGACTGGCAGAGCATTTGCCTGTAACTCCTTCCCTGAATCATTGAAGCCGCTTGTCTTGTGTATAGACAAGCGGCTTTTTCATGCCTATGAGCTCAAATGATTTGGAGAGGAGGTGTCATTCGAAATGGGGTTCCCGACGATCGACTTAATGCGCACTGGCGCAAATATTGTGCGGCTACGGAAAGCAGCAGGCCTCACCGTACATGACCTGCAAATGGTGTTCGGCTTCAATTCCCCGCAAGCTATTTACAAATGGCAGAATGGAGCTGCGTTGCCGACGGTAGACAATCTAATCGTTCTTGCGGCGCTGCTGCATGTCCGCATCGACGATATTCTCGTTACCGACAACGCCGTCGCTTAAATGCGAGAAGCTCTGCTTCTCGCCATACGGTCCGCTCGTCTAAATGGTTAGGACACAGCCCTTTCACGGCTGCAATGACCGGTTCGAGTCCGGCGCGGATCTCCAAAATAATGGGATATGGCCAAGCGGCTAAGGCACCGGCCTTTGACGCCGGCACCGTTGGTTCGAATCCAACTATCCCAACCATGATACGGTACTCAAGAGGTTGAAGAGGACAGCCTGCAAAGCTGTTAATCGTCGGTTCGAATCCGACCCGTATCTCCAATATGGTGCCTTCGTCTAATTGGTCAGGACGCAAGCCTCTCAAGCTTGTAATGCTGGGTTCGAGTCCCGCAGGCATCACCATCATCATATAGGGGTATAGCTTAACTGGTAGAGCAGCGGTCTCCAAAACCGTCCGTGGGTGTTCAAGTCGCCCTATCCCTGCCATTTTATTGGGGTGTCGCCAAGCGGTCAAGGCACCGGTCTCTGACACCGGCATTTGTTGGTTCGAATCCAACCACCGCAGCCATACTTGGAGAGTGAACCCAGAAGGTCTGGGGACCGCCCGCTAAGCGGATCGCACCGCATGGTGTCAGATTCGAGTTCTGCGCTCTCCGCCATATGGGTCAGTACGCGTAGTTGGCGAGCGCAGCGGTCTGTAAAACCGTGACATGAGAAACATCGTTGGTTCAATTCCAACCTGGCCCACCAACAAGAAGAGGGATACCCGCTTCTGGGTGCCCCTCTTTCATAATGGTCACATCATTGGCCGGGTGGTCGTAAAACAGTAAAATAAAAAAATGGTGAAAACCTTGAGTTTTCAAAGGGTGCGGCGTGACTTCGGTCACGCCGTTTCCTCTTTCATCAGCTCATTCAGCGGGATGAAGCCCAGCCCATCGTAATGGATGTGAATGTGCTGCACACGCTTCCTGCTGGATTTGTCCGGTGCGTCCACATAGATGGCGGACACCAGTTCCCGCAGAGCGTAGCCGTCCAGCTTATCGATGCCCACATACTTGTGCGCCGTCTGAATGAACTTCTCAACGTTTTCGTTCTGTCGTTCCTGTACTTCAATTTCCTGTCGCAAAGTTACGCACTCGGTCTCCAACTGCTTCTGCTCCGTTTCATAGGTCAGGCTCAGCATATCGAAGCGCTCATCACTCAGCCGTCCGCAGGCGTTGTCCTCGTAAATCCGGATGAACAGCCGTTTCAGTTCAGCGATGCTGTTTTCGTTCCGTTCCAGCCGTTTCCTTCGGATGCGGATCTACTCACTGCTTTCCAGCCAGAGTTGTTCCTCCATCACTGCACGGAAATGTGCCTCATGCCGCAGAATGTAGCCCGTCACAGCCTGAATGTGTTTCAGGACTATGTGGCTGAGTACGGTTTCCCGGATGTAATGAGTACCGCACTTGTCCTTGTGCTTCTAATGGAGAGAACAGTCAAAGAACGCGCCCTCCGGTCGGTAATTGTTCGTCGCCCCGTAATACAGCTTCTCACCGCAGTCGGCACAGTACACCAGCCCGGAAAAGATGCTGCTTCGGCCTGTACGGGTCTTGCGATGCCGCTGCTGGCGCACCTGCTGTACCTTCTCAAACACGGCTTCCTCGATGATGGCCTCATGTGTATTGGGGAAGATGGCTTGCTTCTCAAGGGGATTGTCCCGCTGCTTCTTGTCCCAGATGGAGTTGGTATAGGTCTTGAAGTTCACCGTACAGCCCGTGTACTCCCGCCGTTCCAGAATCGCCACAACGGTACTGCTGTGCCAGTCGCAGGGGTCCTCCGGTTTCTTGTTTGGGGTCTTGATGCCCTGCAAGGCCCTGTATGCGCTGGGCGTTAGCACCTTGTCCGCTTTCAGTTGGTTGGCGATCTGCATGGGACCACGGCCCTTCATACACAGGTCGAAGATGCGTTTCACCACATCAGCGGCTACCGGGTCAACCACCCAGCGGCGGGGGTTCTCCAGGTCTTTTACATAGCCATAGGGCACATTGGGGGTCAGGGGTACGCCTCGCTCACCCTTGGCTTTCTGGACGGCTCTGATCTTGCGGCTGGTGTCCCGGGCATAGAACTCGTTGAACCAGTTTTTGATGCCCGCAAAATCGTTGTCCACACGGTTAGGGTCAATGGTGTCGTAGTTGTCGTTGATGGCGATGAAACGAACACCGTTCTGCGGAAAGGTGAAGTTGGTGTAAAGCCCGGTCAGCGCGGAGTTGCGGCCCAGTCTGGAAAGGTCTTTGGCGATCGCCACGGCCACCCGTCCCGCCTCGATTTCGGCCAGCATGGCCTGAAAGCCGGGACGGTCATAGGTCACACCGCTTACACCGTCATCCACGAAAAAGGTTGGGTTGGGGAAGTGATGCTCCCTGGCATACTGCAAAAGCATGGCCTTCTGAGACGAGATTTGTCAAGGTTATTTTCTCCCGCTGAATACAAATGTCCAACTTTACTGTGAATAGCTCAGATATAATAAACACAGAGCCGCAGAATGGCCAGGGTTGCCATCACCGCCGCAATGATTAGGATGGTGTTTCGGTTTTCTCCGGCCACTCCGATGTCAATCATACTGGCCAGGGCAGTAGGCAGCAGCATGGCTGTCACAGCGGAGAGCAGCATCAGCGCCAAGAGGGCGGCCACATGCTTTCCGCTGAGTTTTACACTGGAAAAAATCGTACCCATAGTTTTCCTTTCTGCTCGTCGTACTCGCATTTTAGCTTGACAGGGCAAATAGCAAATGATAGTATAAATGAAACGATAGTATCATAGATGCTATGAATATCACAGAAGCAGGCGTTGTCAATAGTCCGAGCGAAAGTGGAACAAATGACAATCCTTGTTTCAATGATACGCAATTAAAGGAGACGTTTCTTATGCGAAGGACAACGGCTACAACAGACTATCTGAAAGAATGTATGGGTACAGCGTTGCTGGAACTAATGAAAGAAAAACCCATTGAAAAAATCAGTATTGAGGAGATGACTGCCAAGGCAGATGTAGGTCGCTCCACTTATTTCCGTTATTTCAAAAGTAAAGATGAAGTTTTGTCTTTCAAAATCACATGTCTGTGGAAGCGCTTTTCCGACGAACACGGTGCTACCAACTTCGCCACTGGTAGTTATGACGGCATCAGGCTGTTTTTTGAATTTTGCCTTTCCACTCGTCCTATTTGTGATCTGCTCTACTCAGCTGATCGCCAATATGTGATTCTAAACTTCTATTTACAAGAAGCGGCATCCATTGTCGCTAATGCCGATGCCAAAACGCACTACTTTATCCAATTTATTACATATGGATTGTTTGGGCTTATGAATGCGTGGGTATTACGAGGCTATAAAGAAACCCCACAGGAAATGGCACAAATAGTTTGCGATTGGGAAGCATCTTCGGAGGAGAAATAACATAGAGGGGGGTAAACATATGGGAAAAATCATTCGACGCATTCTAACAATTATTCCAGCGGTGGCTTTACAATCGCTCTGGCTTTTGCTGTTGATGAAATGGCTGACCCCTTACGCACCGATTATTGTGTCACTGCTTTCCGTTGCAGCGTTTTTCTTGGTGGTATTTATTATTATAAAGAGAGATGAAACCGCTTATAAATTGCTTTGGCTGCTGGTTATTCTGTCACTACCTTTGGTAGGAGCGTTACTATATCTGCTCTTTGGAAATAAACGGACGGCCCGCCCTCTAAAAAGGCGCTTGCAGCAAGTTCAAAAGAGTTGCAATCCGCAGCCTCTTCCAATAAAAGAAGCGCCCTTTGACGGCGAAAAACGCATGGGGCAAACAGTGCGGTGGCTGGAAGAAAAAACGCAATATCCGATGTGTGCAGTTGAGCAGGTTCGTTACTATCCGTTGGGCGATAATATGTTCCCTGATATGCTTGCCGATTTGAAAAATGCAAGAAACTCGATTTACGTAGAATACTTCATTATTGAGCCGGGGCATATGTGGGACGCAATCGTGAACGAACTGGAAGTAAAAATGGAGCAGGGCGTTGATGTACGTGTGATATACGATGATCTTGGCAGTATTTCTTCGTTCAATTTCAGTAATGTCCGTGAACTGAAAAAGAAAGGCATTCCATGTATTCCTTTTAATCCTTTCCTTGCCTTAAAAGGAACTGCAAACTATCGCGATCATCGCAAAATGCTGATTATTGACAACGAAGTTGCTTATAGCGGAGGTATCAACTTATCAGATCGGTATATCAATTTGGAACATCCCTATGGACACTAGAAGGACACAGGCTTTCGGATTACTGGTGAGCCAGTAAAAAATTTTACCCATATGTTCTTGACCTTTTGGAACGCATTTTCGCTGGAAAAAGAAGCAGGACAGCTTGCAATGCCCACATATCCCAAAAGGTATCCTGCGCCGCCGCACACATTTGATGGTTATGTGCTTAGTTACTACGATTCGCCCCTTAACCATGAAGCTACCAGTAATCAGCTCTTTATTGACTTGCTTTCTCAAAGCACGGATTACGCATGGTTTTTTACACCGTATCTTATGCTTGGCGATGACTTGATGGATGCAATGATTTCCGCTGCTCAACGTGGTGTAGACGTGCGGATCATTATGCCCGGCATCCCTGATAAGAAGCTGATTTTCCGTATGTCTCGGAGCTTTTATCAGGTGTTGCTGACTGGCGGCATCAAGATTTATGAGTATACTCCCGGCTTCGTTCATGCAAAGAGCTTTGTATCAGACGACAAAGTTGCGACGATAGGAACTGTCAATCTGGACTACCGCAGTCTCTTTCTCCACTTTGAAAACAATTCGTTCTTTTATCGTTCCAGTATTATTGCAGCAATAAAGGACGATTTCATCGCTACACAGGCAAAATGTAAAGAGGTAAAGCCCTATGATATGAAACATTATTCGCGCCGCTGGGTCGTAGATGGTGTCCTTCGTATTTTCGCACCGCTATGTTGAGGTTTTTATGAAGCATTTTCTTATGTGTCTGCTATATATCGCGGCGTTAGGGGTTCTCTCCTTTGTAGTGGGGCGCTTGATCCCGAAGCATTGGTTTCACGCCGATCGTTTTCCTTGGGTCTGCCACCCGGCAGAGCAAAAACTATGGAAGCGGCTTCATGTTCGGAAATGGCAGGCAAAGATCCCCGATATGAGCCGCATATTCGTTAAAATCATGCCGGAAAAGAAACTGACAAAGGAAAACTATGAGAACTTGCCGCGCATGATAGAAGAAACTTGCGTGGCAGAGTGGACACATATTCTGTTGTCTATCGCCGGTCTTGGACTGCTGAAAATATGGTCCGGTGTTGGCGGGGTATGTATAACGATTATCTACATTGTGCTGGGTAATTTGCCGTTTATTGTTGTCCAGCGCTATAATCGCCCACGCCTGCAAAAGCTGTTTGCTATGCAGCAAAGGAAAAAATAGGAGATTCAAATGCAAACACTAATTCTAAGCTGCAACACTGGCGCAGGGCATAACTCCTGTGCGCAAGCAGTTCAGGAAGCCTACCACTCTCGCGGAGAAATCTGCAATATTACAGATTCTTTGCAGTTTATTTCAGAAAAAGCATCCACGTTTATTTCTAATTGGCATACCCGAATTTACCGCCATGCTCCAAGGCTTTTTGATGCTGGGTATCAGCGTGCGGAATCTCACGAAGATATTTTTTGTGAGGGAACGCCGATCTATAAGCTACTTTCCTCCGGCGCAGAGCGGATGTATCAATACATCCGCTCTGCAGGCTACGATAATATTATCTGTACTCATGTATTCCCAGCCTTGGCGTTGACAGAAATGCGCCGACAGCACCCATGCTTACAGCTTGTAACGAGCCACATTTCTACAGACTATACCTGCGCTCCCTGCACAGCGGATTCTGCGCTGGACTGGTATTTCATTCCGTCCACTTCGCTGTTAGGTGAGTTTGAACAATGTGGACTTCAACCTCAAAAGCTGATCGCCAGTGGAATCCCTGTGCGGCAGCAATTCTACCAGCGTGTGTCACAAGAAGCAGGAAAAGCCAACGCCGGAATCTCTCCTGCTCATCAGCATATTTTAATGATGTGCGGTAGCATGGGCTGCGGTCCAATGGAGGAGATTATATCGTATCTCTGCCCTTACCTCACAACAGAACAAGAACTTAGTGTTGTATGCGGCACAAATGATGATTTACGCAAAAAACTCCAAAAAAGAACAGAAAAGTATTCTCAAGTTCATGTTCTGGGAACCGTCAATAATGTGCCACAGCTCATGCAAGCCTCAGACCTATTCCTGACAAAGCCCGGAGGTCTAAGTACATCTGAGGCAATGGCGGCAGAGTTACCAATGGTGCTTATCGATGCAGTGGCTGGCTGCGAGACACATAATCTGAATTTTTTTCTGCGTAATGGAATGGCCGTCACAGCCAATACGCCAAAAGCAATCGCAGACACCACAATAAAAACGCTAAATGCCCCAGTGCTTCTTTCTAAAATGCGCGCGGCAATGCGGTCGCAGACGGAATGTACGGCAGCCGATAAAATCTATGAATGGATATACAGTCATGCAAAGTAATCATATAAAGCCGGAAGTTAATTACCGTGAGTTCCGCATCCATAAACTTAATACACCTGAATTTTCTCACGTCAGGCTATTGCTTTACTGGCCAATTTTCGGCTTGCTGTTTTTGTTTCTTGAGCGGTTGCAACCGCAACGAAATTACTATCCCGTCTATTGTGGACTCGATGATATAATACCATTTTGTGAATGGGCGTTGATTCCGTATCTATTTTGGTTTGTCTTTCTAATCGGTACGTTGGTTTATACTTTTTTCGTCGATGTACCTGCATTTCGGCGTATGATGTATTTTGTGATAGTCACCTATACGATCACGGTTTTGATTTACCTGTTCTTTCCAACCTGCCAAAATTTGCGGCCAGAAGCATTTGTACGCAATAATCTACTTACACGCTTTATTGAATTATTCTATAGTTTCGATACCAATACAAATGTTTGCCCCTCACTTCATGTAATAGGCTCTGTTGCCGCGATGTTTGGGTTATGGGATTGCAAGGCGCTCCAAAGCGTCGGATGGAAAATCGCTGCTACATCAATCGCCGTGTGTATCAGTCTCTCCACCGTTTTTATGAAACAGCATTCTATCATGGATGTTCTCGCTGCATTGCCAGTCTGTTTCTTTGGTTGGTGGATTGCCTATAAGATACTCCCCAATAATAAAACAAACCGATTTCTTACGAGGATGTAATCATGGATAAATCCTACAAAAAGCCGCTTCTACTAATCACGTTTGGGGTGATCTTATTTGCGGCATTCAACAATCTAAACTATGTTGCCAACTTTCTAAAATCGTGTATTGGCTTGCTCGCTCCGATTTTATCAGGCCTTTTGCTGGCCTTTGTTCTGAGTGTACCCGTGCGCGGACTGGCAAAGAGGCTTCGACGAAAGCTGACTAAAGCTACAGATCGGCAAATAGACATGATAAGCCTGTTACTGACGCTGATATGTGTTATTGCGATTATTGCTCTTCTGTGTGTAATTGCGATTCCACAGCTCACTGCATCTGTAAAAAGCATTGCTGCTCTTGTTCAAGAAAAATGGCCTGACTGGGTCGGCTTATTGCAAAGATACGGCATTGACACAGAGAAACTGTCGGCACATTTTGCTGCGCTCGATTGGAAATCTATTCTGCAAAGCATTTCGAGCGAAATGAACACAGTGATTTCCTCAGTTGCCAATGTTGCTGGCTCTACGGTATCTGCGATTGCTGATGTTGCAATTTCACTTGTGATCACATTCTATGTGCTAATTGGATGGCGTGAATTGAGCAGTCAAAGCAAACGGGCACTGTATGCCTACTGTAAGGAATCCGTTGCAGATAGAATTTGCCATATTTCGAAACTTGCACATGACACCTATGCGAAGTTTCTTTCTGGTCAGTGTGTCGAGGTTATGATTCTTGGAACATTGATCTTTCTTTCGCTTTCTGTTGCAGGGATTCCATATGCGGGGCTAACAGCCGTTTTAACTGCCGCCTTTGCATTCGTTCCTTATATTGGAGCATTTCTCTCCTGCGCTTTCGGCATTTTATTTACTTTATTGGCGGCTCCGAACAAGGCGCTCCTATGCTTTATCGTCTATCAGGCAACTCAGTTTGTTGAAAATCAGTTCATCTATCCTCACGTCGTGGGAAACAGTGTAGGGCTATCCCCATTCTGGACGTTGTTGGCGGTTTTGCTGGGCGGTAAACTGTTCGGTGTCCTTGGCATGATCTTCTTTATTCCGTTAATGGCTCTTGTATCTCAGCTTCTACACGAATCAATCGAACGGCGGCTGCATACCCGCAAACCGGAGCTGTCCAATGTACAAAGCAACTCAGACGAGAATATTTGACAAGTTCTATCAGGTAGATGGATCTCATAAAGCAGAAGGAAATGGCCTAGGTCTTGCACTTGTAAAACGGATTGTAGATAGTGCCGGAGGAACAATCAAAGCAGAAAACCGTGAATATGGTGGATGCAGATTTGTTATAGAGCTGCCAAAGCAGAAAGATGAGATTATCTAGTTTTAAGATAAATTAGAAGATGGGAGTATTTATATGACATTTTATCAGGAGTTGCAGTTAAATCAGGCAGGTTCTAAAAACCTGTTGAAAAAGAGTGAAACACTAAAAGAAAAACTATATCATATGTGGGTATATCTGGTGAAGATAGCTGCTACAATGGCATTTTGTTTTTTCTTTGTTAGTATTTTCAGCATCCTATTTGGAAATGAGAACAGCATTGTAGGTGTAGTAGTCTTATTATGTCTCATGGTGTTTAGGAATGCGGATCTGGGGATCCACACCGGACAATCTACGATGCTTTTGGCTTTGTTCTTTGTAATTATGACTGTATGTCCGCATTTAGCAAATCAGTTTTCACCGGTATTGGGAATGCTGTTAAATATTGCGGCACTGGCTGTGTTGATTCTGTTCGGATGCCATAATCCATCCATGTTTAATCAATCTACATTGGTTCTTGGGTATCTGCTGCTATATGGTTATGATGTTACGGGAAAAAGCTATCAGATGCGATTAGTCGGAATGGCTTTAGGTGCAGCACTTACCTGCTTCGTATTTTATCGAAATCATAAAAACAGAACTTATAAAAGAAATCTGAAAGATCTGATACAAGAATTTGATATCACTTCTTCCAGAACAAAATGGCAGATATGTCAGATTTTATGCGTACCGATTGTCCTTTGCATTGCAGAACTTTGTAATATGCCACGTGCAATGTGGGCTGGTATTGCGGCCATGTCCGTGATTTTGCCGTCTATGGAAGATATGCACTACAGAGTCCGTAAAAGGATTGTCGGAAATATTGCAGGTGTTATATGTTTTACAGTATTATATTTTCTGCTTCCTTCGTCAATCTATGCATATATAGGAATTCTTGGTGGAATCGGTGTAGGATTTTCAGCACAATATGGCTGGCAGGCAGTATTTAACACATTTGGTGCTTTAGCCATTGCTGCAGAGACATATGGACTACAAGGAGCGGTTAGTCTTAGAGTGAGTCAAAATGTTTTTGGTGTTGTGTTTGCTTTAGCATTTTGTGTTATATTTTATTGGTTTATGCCTAAAAAAAAGGAAAGTGAGGTGACCGTACATGCAGAGTGAAGTGAATCAGAAAGAAAATTTGAATAGAATTATTACGGTTCCTAATCTTCTTTCTTTTTTCGGCTTTGTCTGATTCCGGTAATTATATGGAGTTATTGTGTAAAGAAAAATCCTCGAATGAATGCAGGGAAGTGACCGAAAAGTACCGCACAGGACGGAGTGCATATTTATGGCTCGGACAGTTGTTTATGAGATTGTTTGCAGGACTATTATAGCAGAAAGAAGAGGTGTTCGATATGTGTACAGCAGCAACTTACAAAACAAAAGATTTTTATATGGGCAGAACGCTTGATTATGAATTTTCCTATGGGGAACAGATCACGATAACGCCAAGAAATTACGAATTTGATTTCCGGTTTGCCGGGAAGATAAAAAGCCATTATGCTTTGATCGGAATGGCATTTGTTGCAGGAGGTTATCCGCTTTATTATGATGCTGTTAATGAAAAAGGCCTTGGAATGGCAGGTCTTAATTTTGTCGGCAATGCGGCATATGAAGAAGCTTTGCCGGAAGATGAAACAGAAGTCAGCCAGGTGGCACAGTTCGAGTTCATCCCATGGATCCTTACACAGTGTGCTACTGTAGCAGAGGCGAGAGAGAAGCTGGCAGCAATGAGACTGACAGGCACAGCATTCAGTGAACAGCTGCCGACAGCACAGCTTCACTGGATCATTGCAGACAAAGACTCCTGTATCGTTGTTGAGTCTATGAAAGATGGGCTGCATGTATATGATAATCCGGTAGGAGTGCTTACCAATAATCCACCATTCCCGAGTCAGATGTTTGCACTGAATAATTATGCCGGAGTATCCAGAAAACAGCCGGAGAGTACTTTTGCAGGAGTATTACAGCTTGATGCATATAGCAGAGGAATGGGTGGAATGGGAATACCTGGAGATCTTTCCAGCCAGTCAAGATTTGTGAAAGTTGCCTTTACAAAATTAAATTCGATCTCCGGTGAAGAAGAGGATGAGAGTGTAAGCCAGTTCTTCCATATCTTAGGATCCGTAGATCAGCAGCGTGGATGCTGTGAGGTGACAGAAGGCAAATATGAGATCACGATATACACGTCCTGTTGTAATACAGCAAAAGGTATTTATTATTATACGACTTATGATAATCATCAGATCACAGCGGTTGACATGCATGCGGAAAATCTGGATTCAGATCAGCTGATCTGTTATCCGCTTCTGTCCAAGGGCGAAGTCAGATGGCAGAATAAATAATACGAAAATGCACGGAGAAAGCATAACGCAGAACAACAGGAGGACAATATCGAGATTGTATGGAATGCAGATGTTAGGTTGATAATTGTGCAAGCACCGCCTGCACAATTTGTGCAACAAAAAAGAGGAGCCAGTCCAGACTCCTCAAAGGTACGTTATTTCAAAAAGTTGCTCTTGTGTTCCAGCGCGTGCAGATTATGATAGTCCTCATAAATAAGTCAATTTTGCAGATAAAATTAGCAACTCAGGAAAAAATGATTTGCTTGGAGAAATCGAAACGATAAGCTGAGATAATGGTTTCTCTTCTTTAGTGAGCCTATGAAATTTTTTCTGTAAAATAACCTAAGTAAGGTCCTTCTATGATACAATAAATATCATTAGGAGGGCCTTTTACTATGGCAAAACAAAAGAAACCTGTTCACAGAGTTGAAAGGTAGTGTCAAGGAATTTTCGCAAAATGGTTTGCAGGCCCTGGCATGAGAGAAGTCAGCCAGCAATGGAGGCGTCCTCAAGGGCAGCCTCCAGGTGCTTCATGTTCATGTACTTCTTGTTGCCCCACTGGGTGCCGGCCACATGGCGCAGCCGGGCGCAGACCAGCATGAGGGCGGAGTTGCCGTCTGGGAAACTGCCCACTACACGAGTGCGGCGGCGGATCTCCCGGTTGAGCCGTTCAATGACGTTATTGGTACGGATGCGAGTCCAGTGTTCGCTGGGAAAATCGCAGTAAGTCAGCGTTTCCTCAATGCCATCCTCCACCTTCTTGGCGGCCTCTTTCAACTTCATAGAGCGCAGTTGCTCCACCACGGCTTTGGCTTTCTCCCGGGCAGCTTTCTTGCTCTCCTGAGCATGGATCGCTTTGAGCATCTTTGCCACCAGCTTCACCTTGGAGCGAGGCGTTACGGAGAACACATTGCGGTAGAAGTGCACAGTACACCGCTGGTACTTGGCCTCTGGGAATACTTCTCCCACAGCTTCCAGCATACCAAGGCATTTGTCTCCAACCACCAGTTTAACCCCGTCCAGGCCGCGGCCGCGCAGCCACTGGAAGAAGCTGACCCAGCTGGACTTGTCCTCTTTCATCCCCTCGGCGGCACCAAGAACCTCACGGTATCCGTCCTCATTCACTGCAATCGCCACCAGAATGGCCACATTTTCAAACTCTCCGCCCCAATTTCGGCGCAGGTAGATCCCATCCACATAGACATACGGATAGCGCCCGCCTTGCAGAGGGCGGTTCCGCCAGTCTTCAATGTGGACATACGCTTTCTTGTTCAGCTCACTGATGGTGGCCGGAGACACCTTGCTGCCCCACAGAGCCTCAGTAATATCCTCCACACGTCGGACGGATACGCCTGCCAGGTACATCTCAATGAGAGCTTCTTCTACACTGCTCTCCCGGCGGCGATACCGCTCAATGATGGCGGTCTCAAAGGAGATCCCCTTGAGCTTGGGCACCTTCAGGGTAACGTCCCCGGATGTAGTGGTGAGATTCCGGTTGTAGTGGCCGCTCCGGTACCCCTGGCGCTGCTCATTACGCTCGTACCGGGCAGCCTGGGTCAGCTTCTCTGCCTCGGCCTCCAGCAGCTTGTTGAGTGTCTCCTCTACGCTGCCACGCACAAGTTCCTTGAGCTGCCCCTTGATTACTTCCTCATTCAGCTGTACAATCTTTTCAGGCATGGTTTGCTCGCTCCTTTCAGAATGGTGTGTCGCGACTTCATTCTACCAGAGGGCTGCAAACCATGTCTTCTTTTGTTTGCTTTTCAATTTGCGAAAATTATTGTACCTTATCAAGGAAAAAGGAACATCATCCGCCAGCTTCTCGAAGAATACGATATCGAGACCGCAGAAGATATCCAGGATCGATTTGTTGCATTTTCGACCGTTAATCCGTAAGACTTACCAGAATGGAGGTATGTCTATGTATCCGCGCACGATTATTGACTCACTATCGGCAGTTCCTAACAGAGATCAACTCACGCATAAAGATCTACACGCACATTTCAGCACTGGTCAATCGATTCTTCTTTCTGGTTCTGGGAGAGATAAGAAGTACGGGTACCGCAATGGTATCCAGACGGATCTTGGAGACATCAGGAACGATGTCTGGCTCGATTTGGTGCGTGAGCTCATTGTCCGGAGCCACGAAGAAGACTTGTTCGATAAACTCCTGGAGTGGGAGAAGGAGCACACCTATTGGTTAAAGACGAAAGCAGAACTGGAGCATTACACGCTTGAGCTCTACGCTGCAAGGATCTTTGACAACCCGAAATGGGTTGACTATGAAGCTTTTGCCAAGCACTATGGCTACCAGCCGCAGTCCTATGAGGGGTAAACGACTCAATGCATCGGATATACATGAAAACGGCAATGCCACATTGTGGCACTGCCGTTTTCTTATTGCCTTTTTTCAGTTCACGGTCTATTGACTACGCCAACAAAGAGTGGAAGTCCATCTGCACCAGTAATGGCGAATAAGAACGGTCGATCCAATACGAAGTCCATTTCCTCTTCAGGTGGCGCCGCAGCACCAGCCATCATCATGACGGTATATGCCGCTGCGGTAACCCCCTCTTCATCGATGGCAACGCGGGCTGCATGGTCGGCTTTGGAAAGAAATATCTCTGCAACTTTCGAAGTCATGGGACTGAAATCGGCCACCGTGGCATCGAATACACCGGTAATACCCAGCGCATTCAGGCCATCACGCAGGTCAAGATCAGAGACAACATCAAATTTGGGAACGGACATATTCACGATCAGGTGCTTGCTGTTCTCCCAGTTTCCATTGCTGTTTAGGAACTCCATCGTTTGCTCATCGGCAAGCAGATCATCCATAGCCACGCCATCATCAGGCAGGAGGAACCACATTTTGCCGCTGCCCTCCAGGCTCAGAGCAACAGCGCCGAACTGATCTGCCCAGTAATAGGTTTTGCTGCCGCCCTTGTGCATGTAGTCGCACTCCACGGTCTCTCCATCAGCACTGAACAGATGGAACAGGCCCTTTTCCGTTCCGGCCTCATTGAACTCACTGTGCCACTTGGCTCGGTAGTAGATGGTAGAGGCCAAAGCCATAACGGTCTCGGGGTCCATCGACAGGCCATCGGCCTGCGCTTCCAGCAGTCCTCCGGTCTGCTCATTGATCCAGTCCCGCAAGGCCTGATTAAATTCCTCGCTGCCCATCTCACCACGGAAGGAGGACGCATAGTAATTCTTTGCCAGACTGTCCATTGTGGACTGGTTGAAATTTACGGACTCATTCAGCCACAGGGAGTTTGCCAGAATGCTTGTCACGGCGCCGTCATTGCTGTAATTGGCGTTCCAAACACTGGCCGCCTGGGAGCGCAGAGCCTCAATGCTTTCACTTCCTAGAAGGTCAAGGATCTGCTGGCGGCTTTCACTGTCCGTCACCTCTGCCAGCATGGCGAGGGCCATGTAAACACTCAGAGGAGAGTATACCTTGTTCTCCCCGTTGGAATTGCTGAGAAACTCTCGGATTGAACTGGCGAAGAACGGTTTCAGACCGTCTGCATAGCCTTCCGGCTGACTGCATTGGGCCTTTCTGTCCGACTGCCAGGCGTCATAGACCACATCAAAGCCATCGCTGTCAAACTCACCGGTCTTTTCATCAAAATACTCCATCTCGTTTGGGTAGGGAGCCATCTCCGGATAGCTAGCCAGTGCCAGAGCATAGGCCGATGCGGAGTTGTTTGGTTTCTTTTCGTCCATATTGGTATCTCCTGCGCAGCCTATCATAGAAATCAGGCAAGCCGCTGCGAGGCATAGCGCTACAATTCGTTTCATACTGCGTACCCTCCTTAGTCTACGATGGTGTCTGTGCAGATTACCTGCGTTATGATTTCCATAGCAGTCTCGCCGTAGCGTGACCACCAGCTATTTACACCCTGGGTCGTTGCCACAAAGTTGCCTTTGCTGGCAGGGTAACTGATAAAGTTCCAGATAGCACCGCCATCGTAGGTGCCCATGGAACCATTTCCAAATTCCTTCATTGACAATCCGGTGCCACAGACGCCGAATGTAGGCCAATATTGGAAATCGATCCATCCATCTTCACCAGCGGGTCGGAAACTGACGCCATAGCTCATGCCATCGGCACTGTATTCCTCAACCTTGTATTCCCAACCAGAAAGAAGCGGCACACTGACGCCAAATCCGCCGTGTTCGTAGGAAACATTACTTGTGTCAGCGGCGTCCACGAGATCAAAGCCTGCATAATAGGTTTTGGTGTCATAATCACCGGTACCCCGGAAATCCATAACCGATTTGCTGATCCGGTAGGAACCTGCGGGAAGCTCTCCGTACAGGCGGCTCCAATTCACTTCCCATTCTGTTTCCGCATTGTTAGGGATCATCCATGCTCCTGACGTCCAGGCAAGCTCATACTCCATAGGAAGCAGCTCGACCGCAACCCACTCGCCATCCTGCAGCATTTCGAGTCCGTAGTAACTGCCGGTCTGCAGCTCACCGGTTGGTTCTCCATCTTGCTGCGTACAAACAATGGTCAATCCAGACGGGGTAATATTCTTTGCAGTAAGCTTCACTCCCCAGGGATCCTGATAGGCGCTTATCGACGGAGTACGACTGATACCAACAAGACCGGATATTGCCGGAGTGCGTTCGCTCTGTTTTCCATTGATCCAAACCTTGTCGGTGGCCTTGATCACATCGCCCATCTGCACTTCAAGGAATAGATGCCACTGAGCCATATCCTCTGTTCCTGCCTCAGGGACCTTACGGTCAATCGTAATGTCCCACCCATCCAATGCACCGTTCTCAATACGGTGACGACGCACATCTGTAATCTCATGCCGAATTGATCCGCTACCTTCCTGCAGTACGATCAGAACAAGATTCTGCCGTTCAAAATAGGCGTTATCGTATTTGTCGCAGGCATCCAAAAAGCCGATTGTGCTGTCGGAGTAGACTGTCTCTCTTCGTTCCAGACTATAAATGTCCTTGTATGCCTCGTAATAGGCTTCCAATTCCGCTCTGGAACTGATCACGGTGTGGTAAGGATAGCCATCTTCAGGTCCGCCATTGGTCCGGATGTACTGCGCCTCAAAAGCGTATGCTCCCGGTTCAGGCGTCACGGAATCTGGATCAGCTTCATTTCCTACAATGGTCCATCCGAGTTCCGTAAGCTCTTCTATGACCTGTTCCGGAATATCGGCCTGCGTACCGTCTTCCAATTTCACACACCAATACGCACCGGTCCTGCCTGGATAGGTATCCGCAATCCCATCGTGGAAGATCAAAATCTTATCGCCGGTCCCCAAGCCAGAGAACAGACCTTCCTTATCCTTTCGGTTGCTCATAATAATGGGTGAGTTTCCATCGATGAACATATACGATCCGTTGTCCGCTACTAAGCAGCGTCCGACAGAGAAACTCATGGAGTGATTTATCATATACCAAAGGCCACCCGCACAAAGTAGCAGTATGACTCCTATCACACAGAGGGGAATAACCCATTTCTTTTTCTGTTTCATATCAGCAGCCTCCTTTTCATATCAGCCATGAATCCCTTATTGATATAGACGCAAAAATAGGGAAAATGTTCCCTTGTGATGCGATTTAGAGAGTTGCCGGAACAAGTGAGTAGCATAATCGAAGTCAAAGGCAACCTCACGATCGTCACTTTGCTTCATCACTCATTATACGACCATCGACAAAACCCTACAACCCACCTAAGTTCCTGTGCATACCAAAACGGCAATACCTGCTTGGTATTGCCGTTTTGGTATTAACTCTTCAGCTGTCTATCCTTTGCAAAGGCCATCAGCGCCTCATGCTCGTTGGGGATCTGCTCATCCAAGACTGCATCCAGGCATTCCTGCAGCACACGGCCAATGGTCGGTCCCTGAAAGCCCAATGTCATCATATCATGTCCATTAACTGCCAAGTCCTTGAGTGTGAAGCAGCTCTCTTCCTGCAGGATCTCATTGATCATTTGCGATACTTCCTCAAAGATTGCGATCCGGTGTCTGCAGATGGCCGATTGACCAAGCGTATCTGCCTTGTGCAGCTCGATCAGTTGCCGGGTAGCATCCTCACCGTGCTTGCTCAAAAGCCGTTTGATTGGCTTCCTGTCGGCCGTGATGGGCATGTCATGATAGCGAACGAGTCTTACAATTTGTTCTTTGCTGGCGTTATCGAAGCGAAGTCTACTGAGGATACTCTCCGCCATTGAAGTACTCTGATCCGAGTGCCCGAAGAAGTGGCCAATGCCATCCTCGGCGAGCGAGAGACAGGAAGGCTTCCCAATGTCATGCAGCAGGGCTGCCCAACGAAGCACCGGTTCAGGGGTGATACTTTCAATGACCGCGATGGTATGGTCCCAGACATCCTTGTCATGATGTGGATTATGCTGCGGAAAGCCAAACATGGGTGTGAGCTCCGGGATCGGGACGGCCAGCACATCGGCGAAGTCCCGCAGAACACCTGCCGCGCCCTGAGCGCAGAGCATTTTGGTAAGCTCAACCAGAATGCGCTCCGCAGCGATACCTTTGAGCAAGTGCTTGTTCCTGTGGATGGCCGCTGCCGTGGCAGCTTCGATCGTCATGCCATACACGGAGGCGAAGCGAAGGGCTCTGAGCATTCTCAGGCCATCTTCCTGGAATCTCCGATCTGGATCTCCCACGCAGCGGACAAGGTCGCCGGCAATGTCCGCCTTGCCTCCTACGAAGTCAACAACACCTGTCCTGGGGTTGTAGGCCAGAGCGTTCATGGTGAAGTCCCGGCGCTCAAGATCGTCCTTCAGGCTGCGGGTAAAGCTGACTGAGTCCGGATGCCGATGGTCGGAGTAGTCCCCGTCAACGCGATAGGTCGTGATTTCTAGAGGCTCTTGGTCGATCACAACAGTTACAGTCCCATGCTTCAAGCCAGTCTCAATCAGGTGGTAGCCTGTAAAGATCTCCTCCACCTGCTCTGGGAGCGCGTTGGTGGTGATGTCCCAATCCTTCGCAGGACTGTTGTCACGCACATAATCACGCACTGCGCCACCAACAAGGTACGCCTCATAGCCGGCCGCTTCAAGCATCTCAAATGCTGTATTCACTTGTGGTGGCAATTTCATCATAAGATCACATCTCCAGTGCGGCGAGGAACAGCGCATTGAGTTCCTCCCAGTCCTTCGTGATTTCTCTCGGATACTGCTCCACCAGAGCACGCACCTCTGCAATGCTCCGATCCATGTAAGCGTTGAGGATATCGATTCTCGGGATCATCTTCACCTCAGGGGAGTTCATCTTCAGATCAAGCAGCTTCGCAACGGTTTTCTCCAGGTAGTCCGGAAGCTGGCTCGCCGCCAGTTCAGAAAAGAGCATTGGGGGCGGAGTACCTTTTTCAAGGATCCACCGGCAAGCAAGGATTGGCCGCAGTACATAGAAGTACTTCTTGGCCTTCACCATGTCGCCGCGCAGGTATTCTCGATAGTTTCCTTCCGCCATCTGCAGATAGTGCCAAAGGCCACTCTTGGACGAGAAGTAGCGCCGCATGACGGGCTTAAACGCCTCAGTGAAGTCAGTGGTCTGATACACGATGGGAGAGGAAAACCACTCAAATACGGTGGGGTTGGATTTATGGAGCAACTTCAGTGTCTTGTCCACATCCCAACCGTTGATGTCCAGAACACCATTGATGGGCAGCTCGATCACATCACGGACCCGGTTGAGCCTGAGATAGCTCTCTCTGGGGCGCACATAAATGAAGCGCACATCATAGTCGCTGTCCGGAGAAGCAAAGCCCCAAGCACGGCTACCGGACTCCACGGCCAAAAGGATGCGGCAGTTCTCCCGCTGCTCGATTTCATGAAGCTTTTCTTTGATCAATGCTTCCACGGTCAACACCGCCTTTCATCATTGTATTTCAGTCTGCTGCCTTAAAGTTATAGACAGGACGGATCCGCTCAATAATCTCCGCAGTAGGGCCGATTTGAGCGACGATCTCCTCCATGCTCTTATAGGCCATGGGAGACTCGTCCAGCGTGTCGGGCACAACACAGGTGGTGTAGATACCCTCCATTTCCTTCTGGAACTCCTCCATGGACAGAGCATTGAAGGCCGCCTTGCGGCTCATCAGCCGGCCGGCGCCATGAGGTGCGGAGCAATTCCAATCCTCGTTGCCCTTGCCGCTGCAGATCAGGCTACCGTCACGCATGTTGATGGGGATCAGCAGCTTCTCGCCGGCCTTGGCGGAGACAGAGCCCTTACGCAGGATCATGGCGTCCGTATCAATATAGTTGTGGATGGTGGTGAAGGTCTCCACCGCCGTGAAGCCCATGCCAGTCATGATAACATCCACCATGGCCTTGCGGTTGAGCATGGCGAACTGCTGTGTCAGCTTCATATCGTGGATATAGTCCTCGAACAGCTTACCCTCCACATAGGCCAGATCTTTTGGGATATTCAGCTCGTGCTCCTTCTTGAGCGCCTTGATGGTCTTCTGGATCTCCTGGAACCGGCCCTCGGCCTTCAGCTGGTCAATGGCGGCTTGAACTTGATGCTGGGCGCCGCCCCAAAGGGCACGCCGACCCTCATTCTGGTAGTGCTCAGCCACCTCGGTGCCCAGATGACGGCTGCCAGAGTGGACCACCAGGAACAACCGGCCATCCTCCGCGCGATCCACCTCAATGAAGTGGTTGCCGCCACCCAAAGAGCCGATGCTGCGCATGGCCCGGTTGAGATTGACTTGATCTGTGCAGCGGAGGTGAGTCAGATCGATCTCAGCGTTCAGTGCATGAGGAATGTCTCGAACCTCACGGCCATAGGGGATCTCCCTGCGGATTAGGGCGTCCAGCTTCTCAAAGTCGACCTCCCGCTCACGAAGCTCAACAGTCTCCATACCGCAGCCGATATCGACGCCAACCATACCGGGCACGATCTTGTCCTGGATGGTCATGGTGGTACCGATGGTACAGCCCTTGCCAGCGTGGACATCGGGCATGATCCGGATCTTGCAGCCGGCAAACTCGGCCTGATCGCAAACGGTCTGGATCTGCTTGCGGGCTGCCTCCTCCAACTCGGGGGTGTAACAGACCGCAGTATTATATAAACCTTGAATCGTAATCATAACGATCTCCCTTTCCTTCATACTCTTTATTTTACGGTTCATCTCTGTCAACAGCAACACTTTTGTTGGGAAAGAAAAAGCAGGAGGCGATAACATACCTGCTATCACCTCCTGCGTCAGCTCTATTATGCCACGATCGCCGCGTAACGCTCGGAACCCAGAACATCCATCATGAAGGCATAGGGGGAAAGAATGCCGGCTTTCAGCATGGAGAAGATTCGGGGATTACAGCCGGATACCAGCGCAACGCCCTGGTCGTTGATCTTGACGGGCTGCTGCTGATTACGGCTTGCCACATTCCAGAACATCACCTCGGGCAGCTGGTAGCCATGTTCCTCGAAGAGCCGCTGCGTATACTCGAAGTTGGTCAAGGAGCAATCTTCAGTACAGTAGTCGAACTCCATATCGGAGATAATGAAGATCTTGGCAGGCATATCCTTCTGGGGCACACGGTTCTTCACAGCAGTCTTGAGGATCAACTCAAACACACGCTGGATATTGGTGTTGGCGACCTCGTTGAACTGGTGACAGTACCGCACCTTTTCGTAGATATCCTTGCCCTTAATCTCCACCAGCTTGGGATTCTCAGAGAATGTGATGAAGTGGTTTTGGAATGCGCCGGTGTTGCGCTCGGCATAGTAGATACCAAGAGACAGCGCCACAGTGGCGGGGATGGGATCAGCACCACCGTACATGGAGCCGGAGCCATCAATGACGACCAGAGCGTTCTCACCGCCAGTGAAATCCTCCTGTGTCTTCCATGTTGCGTCAATGGCCTTGCGCTCCTGATCGGAGATATCGCCGCGACCGAAGAAGGGCTTGATCATCTCATAGGGCATCAGGGTGCCAGTGTGGAGCTGCTCCGTACCCTCGGCGACACGGCTCATGAATTCATCATAGCGGTCTCCATCATTTCGCATGAAGGCCTTACGATACTTGAACATGGCCTTGGAGGGCTGCTTGGAGTAATCGAAGGTGTAGTCTTTTTCGCGCAGGTTGTTCTCGATGATGCTGATCTTGGTGCGCAGGGCGCTCAGCGTTTTGCGGTACTGGGCGTCGTTCATACCCATCGCACGGGCAATTCGCTTCGCCTGCCGGATCGCATCCTCGTTGGAGGCATTGACGGAAGGAAGCCACTTGGCCAGCAGCGACACGGACTCGCCAGCCTCCAGAGCGGCACAGTCGGCTGCCAGCTGTTTTTTGATCAGATGCAGCACCTTGCCTTCGCATGTGGTGCCCATCAGGACCAGCAGGTCATCGTAGCGTCCATACTCTGCAATGTACTGGATGTTCTTCTCCAGGGATTGCGGCTCGTTGTCGGCCAGCCACTTCAGAATGGTACGGAAGACACGGCGCTCGCCGATACCGCCACGAATATCTCTCGCAAAGAACAGGGTCTTCATGGCCAGATCAGCGTCTTCGGCATAGGCGCGGAGGAAGCGATTCGTGATCTCCTCGTCACGCTCTCTGCGCAGGGCGCCGATCGTAGCGAACAGATCCAGACATTCAGACTGGGTGGAACGATATGTAACTGCGCCATTTTCCGTATGGGTCATATTTGCTTCTTTCTTTAGAAACTTCAGCATGGAAATCACTCCTCCGTGATGAATTGGTTATACAAGGCACCATCAGGGATTTGAACCCGAAAGTACGATTTCTAGTCGTAGTTGTTACCAAGAATTGCTGTTGGTGCCTTTCACAAGATGCCTGACATATCGCAAGTCCTAAGCCGCCAGTTGACCGGCGCCCTGACCTCTGCATCGGATCGGATTCAAGACCGTTGGGTGTTGCTGTGGGCATCTTTATTGATAAAACAAGGCACCATGTGAAGTGGGAATCGAACCCACGAACGACGGGTATGAACCGCCTGCTATAACCATCTTAGCTATTCAATCTTTGCTGTTGGTGCCTTTTTGTCTAAGGAGTGAATACATCATCCGGGTGGGGCTCGAACCCACGACACAGAGATTGGGGTCTCCCGTTCTACCATCTGAACTACCGGAGATGTATTCGACAAGACGCTGTCCTTTATCATCATAAAGGGGGTCTCACCCTTTGTCGGCCTGCCCCGAAAGCAGGTGCTCCTTCGTTGAGCTAATGTTAATAGATAATGCTGTTAGCGTCTTTTACAAAGCGCATTCTTTATTCCGGAGAGGTTACTACGCCAGACCAGAACAGCGTCTATGATTAAAAGTCATATGCATGGGTTTGCTGTATGCGCTTTTCGTGATTTAAGAATACTGCCTGTTCAGAGGAAAAACACGGAAAAAAAGTTGCGAACTCAAGAGCAACTACCTAAAAGTCTGCGAAAAATTGGTTCAAACCCATTCCAGACCGCAGTTGGCAAGGAGCTGTTCTTTCATTTGGACACCTCCTGTGGTAAAATGAGGCCATAAACTGCAGGAGGTGGATTTCGTGGCATATAGTGAGTTGGTCAAGAGTTTTGAGCGTATCCGGAGCTACATGCGCGAATTCTATGTCTATGGGTTTAAGAGTCGGGAAGAGTACAGCATCAAGAGTGCCCGCAGCTACGATAATGAGCGGCGAAGAATTGAGAGTTGGATCGGCGACTTTATGTCCTTCCATCAGGACACATCCGGCAAGAATGTATTCCTCTCGGTTGACAGCAGGCGGATCCCACACAACCCGCTCCACAAGGCTTTTAAAGCCAAAAGCTTTACCGATAAGGACATCACCCTCCACTTCTATGTGATGGACCTGCTGGCCGATGGCAGCGCGCTTTCTTCCAGAGAGATTGTCGATTGCATCAATGATGACTATCTCTCTCATTTCAGCGGCGCCTTCTCTCCAGACGAATCCACCGTGCGGAAAAAGCTCAAGGAATATGAGGCGCTTGGTCTGCTAAGCTCCGAGAAATGCGGTCGTGAGGTACTCTACCGGAGAACGGATGATAACACCGTTGATTTGAATACCTGGGCAGACGCCCTATCCTTTTTCTCCGAGGAGGATCCACTCGGGGTGATTGGCTCCTTCTTGATCGATAAATTGGAAAAACCTTCTGATAGCTTCCGATTCAAACATCACTACATGCTCCACGCCCTGGACAGTGATGTCCTCTGTGATCTGTTGGCGGCAATCGATGAAAAAAGAGCTGCGGAACTGACCGTCAGGAGCCTGCGGAGTGGCCGCGACTATCAAAGGACGGTTTGTCCTCTGAAGATCTATGTCAGCACCCAGTCCGGGCGCCAGTATCTGCTCGGCTACCATTACCGGGGGCGGCACTTATCTTTCTTCCGGTTGGATGCCATCAAAAAGGTCACGATTGGGAATGTCGAGAAACACTACAGCAAGTACTTAGGGTACCAGGAGAAGTTTGACCAGCACCTTTGGGGTGTCTCAACGGGTCCCGACCATAATTTGGATCATATTGAAATGACGGTCCATTTTGACCCGGGCGAGGAATTCGTGCTGCACCGCCTGGAGCGCGAGAAGCGCCATGGTACAGTCGAACTATTGGACTCACAGACTTGCAGGTTTTCAGCCGATGTCTATGATGCCTCAGAGATACTGCCCTGGCTGCGCACCTTCATCGGCCGCATTGTAGATCTCAAATGCTCCAGCCAGTATGTTTTGGATATGTTCCAAGAAGATTTGGCTCGGATGGACGCTCTGTACGGAGGTGGCAACGATGTTATTCAGTGAGATCTACGGAAGCTATTTCAATGTCGTCGCAGCTGTCCTTTCCGAAGCATCCGATGGGAAGTTGACAGATCGAAGAATGACCGAGCTTGTCCGGGAAAAGGCTTTCGCGGAAAGCGCGCTTGCAATTCCGGCAGCGCTGAAATCCGGAACCTGGCCTTTACTCGATCAGGAGTATCATTCCATACTTCACCACAAGCCAACCATGCCTTTGACAATGCTCCAAAAGAGATGGCTCAAAGCGCTGCTGTCTGATCCCAGAATCGCTCTGTTTGATCCGGACACGACCGGGCTGGAAGATGTTGATCCGCTGTATGCTCAGGACACCTTCATTCTCTTTGACCAGTACGCGGACGGAGATCCGTATGGGGATCCCGCCTACATAGCTTGCTTCCAAACAGCACTGAAGGCAATTCGAAAGAAGAGAAAACTGCGTATCCGGTTCCGTGGCCATACCGGCGCCCGCCATTCGATCGAGTGTATACCTTACCGCCTGGAATATTCCGCCAAGGACGATAAGTTCAGGTTACTGGCAACCGGCAAGCGACGGCTCAACACGATCAATATGGCTCGTGTGCGTTCATGCGAGTTGCTGGATGCCTATGATCCCAAATCCATCACGCTGCCTCAGGAAAATTCCGAAGAGCTTGTAATGCTGCTTCATGACGAGCGCAACGGGCTGGAACGTGTGCTGCTACACTTCTCCCATTTTGAAAAAGAGACTCAGAAGTTGGCCGATCGGCTCTATCAGATCAGGCTCCGTTACGACAAGGACGATGAGACCGAGCTGCTTATTAGGGTGCTGTCCTTCGGCCCGGTGCTGGAAGTCATTGAACCAAGCGCTTTTGTCACGCTGATGAGAAAGCGGATTGCCGTTCAGAAACAGCGCTTCTGCCAATAATTCTCCTAAGCACAGAAAAAACCATCATTCGTCAGAAAGGCTGCACGAGAAATGACTGATAACGAAACCAATTTGACCTTACTGAATGTGAATCAGATTGTGAGCCTATTGTCCCGGGCCTATATCAAGCTCATCAAAAACGGTACCCCACTAAAATCTTTTCCCTCCGTGATGCTGTGGGGGCCTCCGGGTATCGGCAAATCCCAGGGTGTTCGTGAGATAGCGTGCAACATCCAGGCTAAGACCGGAAAAAAGGTTTCCATCACAGATGTACGCCTGTTGCTATTCAACCCGGTAGATCTCAGAGGCATCCCGACGACCAACGCGGATAAAACCCTATCGGTGTGGCTGAAGCCTCAGATTTTCCAGATGGATGAAAGTGAAGATGTGATCAACATCCTCTTCCTAGACGAGATCACCGCCGCACCGCAGTCGGTGCAGGCCGCTGCCTATCAGATCACGCTGGATCGCGTTATTGGTGAGCATAAGCTGCCGGAGAACTGTATCGTCATTGCCGCTGGCAACCGCGTTACCGATAAATCCGTTGCCTATAATATGCCACGCGCATTAGCCAACCGTCTCTTGCACATTACTGTGAAGGGCGATCCTGACTCCTGGCACGACTGGGCTGTCAAATCAGGCATTCACCGCTTTGTCACCAGTTTTCTGGAGTATAACCCAACCGCTCTCATGCGCTCCGATAGCCCTGAATCCACCTTGGCTTTTCCAACACCTCGTTCCTGGGAGATGGTCAGCAACATCCTTACCAATATCTCAGAAAACATGGACGCAATTCAGCCTTTGATATCCGGCTGTATCGGGGCAAGCGTAACTTACAATTTTGCGAAATGGTGCACTCTGTTTTCAAACCTGCCTTCAATCGAAGACATCTTCGCCGGGAAAAAGACTGCTGTTGAGAAGTCTCCGGAAATGCAGGAGGCCCTTAGGGCTGAGATGGTCGCCTATGCGCGTCAGCATCCGGGAAAGGAGCTCATCAACAACTCTATAGTATTCGCTTGTGATCTTCCTTGGACTTTCCGCACCAACCTCCTCCATGATTATCAGCTCATCCCTAAGCTCCGCCCCATTCTTGCAGAAAACGCAATATACCTGGATGCGGTTAAGGCAGGCATGAAATGACTGATAAGCGAATCAATAAGCTCAAAAGAAAACTCCAGGAGGCCCGGTATCGGCTTCTGACACGGGAGCCGGAGTTGGCGGCGCCGCTGGTAGAGATGTTGTTTGTCACCAATGTGGATGTGCGCCGGATGTCAACAAACGGGAGTTGCATCTACTTTGACGCGAGCTGGTTGGAAAAGCTCGACGACAACAGCTTGGATTTTGCGCTCTGCCACCAGCTCATGCATATCCGGTTAGGGCATCTCTCACGCCCGCAGTTTTATAAAGGTGACCGTTTTCACTTTGCCTGCAATATCGTTGTCAACTCCTCGCTTATCCGGTATGACTTCACGGATGACAAGCTCCCTGGAATCGGCGAGATCCACCATGAGACTTTTTATCCCAAAGTTGAAGGCTGCGAGTTGACGCCTTACGAGGCATTTCAGATGACACCTTTGGATCCTTCCACGTTGAGTGATGCGCAGCGCCGCAATCTCCTGCTGGATTCAGATGAGTGGTGGGATAGGCCGAACGCCCGCACCGAGGATGGGGTCCTGATTCTCAGCCCGGATGACCCTGATCCCGATGACCTAATTCCATCTGAGCGCATTCGAGGAATCATCGAGCGAGTGTGCAAAGGGTTCCGCAAGCAGGAGATGCCTGAAGTATATCGCCCGGAAGCAGATGATGATGACGAACTGGACGATCTCATCTTCGAGTATACAACACGCCCGAGTGCGAATCTCAAAGAGGCAATTCGGGAAATCCGGGGTTCAAAGGACCGCGATGCAGAAAACTATGACAGTAGCACCCTTTGTGAGCGCGTCCTTCACCGATCGAAAATCACGACTCACGATTGGCAATCTCTCTTGAACCACTTTATCATGGACGAAACAAGGGACTACAGCTTTACCCCTCCCGATCGCAGGCTGCAGGACCTGGACTTCTTTCTGCCGGATTACAACGAGTCTGAAACGCCCAGGCTCAATGTTTTGTTCATGGTTGATATCTCTGCCTCTTTGAAAGATCAGGAAGTGGCCATGGCCGCCGCCGAGATCTGCGCAGCTATTGAGCAATTCGGCGGGATGCTTAGCGGCTCCATCGGTTTCTTTGATTCGGAAGTCCGACGGGTAGTTCCCATTACCAGTGCGGAAAACCTGCTGCAACTGAAGCCATATAGCGGAGGCGGGACAAGTTTCCAGTGCATTTTTGATTATGTTCGGGAACATATGTCTGACAATGTTCCTTCAGAAATCGTCATCATGACAGATGGGAAAAGCGATTTCCCGGAATATGAGGCCTCATCCGGCATACCTGTGCTCTGGCTGCTCACCAATAACCGTGTTAGGATCCCCTGGGGGCAGGCGGCGTACTTCCGAAAATAGGAGGTATTTGTGCATACACAGGAACAACGTATTAGTCAAAATGCATTGACTTGCCAATTCCGGCCATTAACGGTACAATATGAGCACAGAATCATCACCATGGAGGTATTGCAATGGCAACGGATAGCACCCTTCAAAAAATAGCCGATAATCTTCTCGCGCAATTCGACAAGACTCTACTTGATAATTCAACAGATTTTTCTTCTTGCGACCAAATATTGAACGCAGCTCCCTCTGAACACAAAGGTGGGTTGGAGTCCCTTTACTGTGATCTACTTTTGGACGCACTTATTTCGGGTTACTACAGGTATTCCGAGATGGACACCAAGCAGTTGGTCGATGACCCACTATATACAAAATTCAAGAAAATGGTATATGGACTCGATAGATCGGATCCATACAATTTGCTGTACTACGCCATTATTGATTTGGTATCCGGAAAGAAAGAGAATGTTCTTCAGTACTTGTCGGCTTACCTAGATGAAAAAATCAAAAGCCTCAAAACAGAGTCTGGGATATTCACAGCTGAGGATTTCACATACATTCTGGTGGTTCCACTGAAAGAGGGCTTTCCCGGTATGTGGAGCGCCATAGGAAGAATGCTGGATAGAGACGATGTTGAAGCAGGAATCCCTGAAATGTGTGCTGCTCTGGATCACCTGTATTATGACTCTAAGAATGAGAGCATCATCGAGTCACTTACCCAGGTCTTACAGTGTAATCCGAAGATCCTGTTAGCAAAAGAACTCCTCGGATATACCTACTACAATATGCAGATGTTGGGAAATGCACTCTCATATTTTGAGCAATTTGAAGATGGAAAACCCACATCTCGCATTTTCCTTGAGGGCACCGTCTACTTCTGGATGGCATGGTGCTACGGAAAGAAAAAGGACTGTCTCAAGGAAGAAGAATACTATCGGAAGTCACTTGAGGCTCTTCCTGTCGGCGAAAATACCCTAAATAATCTAGGGTACTCGCTGTATAAACAGAGGAAATTCAAAGAAGCCCAAAGCGTATTTGAAGACTGCCTGCGGCAGAATCGAGATGTGCGCTATGCCGCAAATAATCTCGTGCGAACCCTTCTCGCCCAAGGCAAGAATGGAGAGGCTCAGAGAGTCATCCAAGAGCATGAGCGTTTTGTCTCAAAGGATTTGAAGAAGAGGGCTGAAAAGCCAGTTGGCAAAGTAAAAATCGCTGTCCCAGAGCCTGCCGTTACTGATGTTGAGGCGGAAACGATCGTAGACATCGGCGTAAAAAAACAGCAATTCTCCAGCGAAAAGCTTCTCGAAGATGAACTGGTGCAGCGGATGGAAATTGGCATTCCTGTATTTGGGATGCCGCTCCGTATATATCAGAAGCGAGGTGTCTATGGCAGGCAATTTGTTTTGAGGAATGGCAGGCTTGATATCCTTGGGATTGATACCGCTGGAGACCTGTATGTTATCGAGTTGAAAAAGGACTCTGGCTATGATGACGCTTATGCACAAACGCGAGAGTATATCGATTGGATTGAGGAAGATGTTGCAGTCAAAGGACAGCGTGTATTTGGCATAATATGTTTGAATGATCCGACAAAAGATCTCATTGAAAAAGTCAAGGCTGACGATCAGATGCGGCTATTTGAGTACTCCATTTCCTATTCAGAGATTATCTAACGAAGAAGGCATGTATCCAGCAAGACCGTCCGATCAACTAGACAATCCTCGTTTCCTTGAATGAAATATGTTTTATTCCTCTAATCGGTACGGATAAAGGCAAAGAAGTGATGAAGAATCTTTTCAAAGAGCAGCTTAAACGCCAGAAAAAGTAATGTCAAAAGGCATACTTTTTGACGGACTGAACTGAACATGAAAAGCACGCCCCAAGAGTGCGCCAAAACATCGGCGTTCACTTTTGGGGCGTGTCATTTTCGCTTCATACATTTTGGGTCAGCGGGGGCAACGAGGAGCTTCCCACTAGCCCTCAGCTTTTGTAAAGATTATTTTGTTATCAACGACTTCGAAAAGCAACTCATCTCCGTCATTAAGATCCAATGCATTTCGCACCCATTTTGCAATATGGATCTGCCCATCACTAAACATAGTTGTAACATACGAATTAAGGCTCTCTCTAGTTACTCCTGGGATCAAGCCATCATCAATAGCGCTGTAAATCGTTGCTCGAGCTTTTGGGGCAGTGCTCCACTTTTCTTCTTGCAATCTATCAATAATTCTTGCTGGGCTTAATTTTTCTTCTAGGATTAGCCTTGCAATGTGCTGAGCCAGCTCAGGAGAAATAGAGCAAATTGCCGGTCGTCCCTTTTCGGATAAATGACCTCTGTATTGTTCCTCAGCATGGCCCGGATCATAGATTCCATTGATGGAGCCTCGATCTATTTCCCGATAAATCGTTGCGTTATGGATGCCTAATGCACGAGCGATATCCACTTTCTTAGTGCCTTTGTCTAACAATTCTTTTATCCTTAGTCTTTGCTCATATGATAGGTGACTGTATGTTCTTGGCATGCATCGCGCCCCCAACATTTATTCTCATTATTATTCTATAATCCTGTTCTTCCCGTGCGATGAACAATTTAGGGCAAATCTTATTTCGGAGTGCAGGCACCACCCTGCATGGGCAGCTTGTTGACACCCTTGTAGTCCACGAACTTGCTGGCAGATGGTTTTGCAGCCGGCACTTTCTGTACGGTGCTGCCCATCATTGCCTTCATCTTTTCGATCTTCTTATCGAGTTTAGGGGTAGGTTGTCCATTCCGGGTTGCCTGCGCCTTGGCCTGCGTGAGCCGCTGGTATTGTTGTTTCAGAGAGAGTTCCTGCTTTGCCATGCTGTGCTCCTTTCTATTACAAGACCCCTATTTTCTTTATAATATCAAATAATGTGCTTTTCTTCAAGCAATGCCCAGTTTCTTATAATACTCCTTATGAGAAAATCGGCGATGAAGTGCGGTCGCTGGCGGATGAGGTACCGTTCGACATCCCCGATTCATGGGAGTGGGTGCGGCTCATTGATGTCTGTGAGTACATCCAGCGTGGAAAGTCACCGAAGTATTCTCCAATCAAAAAGTACCCTGTTGTCGCCCAAAAGTGCAATCAATGGAGCGGTTTTTCGATTGAAAAGGCACAGTTTATTGAGCCGAATTCTCTGTCCTCCTATGGGCCTGAGCGTCTTTTGCAGGACAACGACCTAATGTGGAACTCTACTGGCCTTGGCACACTTGGACGAATGGCTATTTACAAAACCACAGCTAATCCGTATGAGCTGGCTGTTGCTGATAGCCATGTCACCGTTATACGCCCTCTGAAACAGTTTGTTCTCCCGGAATACTTGTACTACTACTTTGCCAATCCAAGCGTACAAAGCGTTATAGAAGATCAGGCAGACGGTACTACGAAGCAGAAGGAACTTGCCACAGCGACCATCAAAGCGTATCTAACACCAATTCCTCCCCTTGATGAGCAACGCCGTATTTTGGCGAAACTGTCGGAAGTCCTACCAGTAGTGAAGAACTATGGCGTAGTATACGATGAAACCACAGCAATGCAGGAAGCCTTCCCTGAGTCCCTCAAGAAGTCGATTTTACATGAGGCAGTCCAGGGCAAGCTGGTACCGCAAGACCCATCTGACGAGCCTGCAGAGGCTCTGCTGGAGCGTATCCGGGTGGAGAAGCAGCGGCTCATCAAGGAAGGCAAAATCAAAAAGAACAAGCACGAATCTGTCATTTTCAGACGGGATAATTCTCATTATGAAAAGCGTGGCTCAGAAGAGGTTTGCATCGACGATGAGATACCATTTGAAGTGCCGCCCTCTTGGGCTTTAATAAGGTTGGACAACATAGGCATCTATAGAAAGGGACCCTTCGGCAGCAGCTTAACCAAGAGTATGTTCGTACCAAAGGGTGCTGATACAGTAAAAGTGTATGAGCAAAAGAACGCTATTCAGAAGGACCACACTCTCGGAACATATTATATTACCCGCCAATATTACGAATCAAAAATGAGAAGTTTCACAGTCGAGCCGGGTGATATTCTTGTTAGCTGTGCAGGAACCATCGGGGAAACCTATGTCCTACCAGAGCAGATTGAGCTTGGCATTATAAATCAGGCTCTTATGCGAATGACAATTTTTGCGCCGATAGACTTGGATTACTTTCTCCTGTATTTCGACTATGTCCTAAAACAGACGGCAAAAGAGATCAGTAAGGGTTCCGCCATAAAGAACATACCGCCATTCGAAATATTCAAGAAACTGATTCTGCCGCTCCCGCCATTAGAGGAGCAAAAACGCATAGTCGAGAAAGTGCGTGAACTCGAAAGTCTCTGCAATTCGCTATGTTCATAAACTCATTATTCTCATTATGAGAAGTTGGACGGTGTGGAGCGGTGTATCGATGATGAACTGCCGTTTGAGATACCTGATTCGTGGGTATGGGTGCGCCTTGGAACTGTTTTGGAAATTGCACGAGGAGGTTCGCCCCGGCCAATTCAGCAATATCTTACAACCGAGCCAGACGGGATAAACTGGATCAAAATCGGCGATACGGATAAAGGCGGAAAGTACATTTACAAAACGAAGGAAAAAATCCGCCCGGAAGGGGTTACAAAAAGTCGTATGGTCCATAGTGGCGACTTTTTACTCACAAATTCAATGAGCTTCGGACGCCCCTATATTCTCAAGACTGATGGCTGTATCCACGACGGGTGGCTCGTATTGTCGAATAGATTTGATTGTTACTCTGTGGATTTCCTTTACTACATTCTTTCATCGCCGTTTGCATACTACCAGTTTTGCGATAGCGTTAGTGGTGCTGTGGTAAAAAACTTGAACAGCGATAAAGTGTCAAATGCGCTCTTTCCACTTCCTCCGCTCAACGAACAGCGCCGCATTGTCCAGCGTATTGAAGAGTTGTTCCCGTTGGTCAAGGGACTGTAAAAAGAATACGGTATAATCATAGTGAAAGGAGGTCTTTCACTATGATAGAAGAATTCGAAAGACACTTGAGAGGCACAAACCTCTCGGAAAACACGATATCCTCGTACCTTTTTGCCATTCGGCAATATAACTCGCAGTACGACGGTATCACGAAAAAGAACCTGCGGGCGTATAAGGTGTGGTTGATAGAGAACTACAAACCAAAGACTGTCAATCTGCGTCTGAGGGCAATCAACTGCTACTTGGAGAGCATCGGCAAAGAAAGCTGGAAAATGCCGTTTGTACGAGTGCAGCAGAAAGCCTTTCTGGAAAATGTTGTCAGCGAGGCCGACTATGAATATTTTAAAACCTGCCTCAAACGAGATGATGAGCTGTTCTGGTATTTTGTAATACGCTTTCTGGCCGCAACTGGCGCACGGGTCAGTGAGCTCATACAGATCAAGGTGGAACACATCAAGCTGGGGCATTTGGATTTATGCTCGAAGGGTGGTAAGCTCCGACGAATATACATACCAAAAGCTCTGCAAAATGAAGCCCTTTCTTGGCTGATCGATAAGCACCAAGAAAGCGGCTTCATTTTTTTAAATAAATACGGGGACAGAATCACCACCAGAGGTATTTCCGGGCAGTTAAAAAAGATGGCTGTCCGGTATGGCATCGACCCAGTGGTCATTTACCCACATTCCTTCCGCCATCGCTTTGCAAAGAGCTTCTTGGAGCGCTGCAATGACATCGCATTCCTCGCCGACCTTATGGGGCATGAGAGTATTGAAACCACCCGCATATACCTCCGCAAAACCTCGACTGAACAACGGGCTATCGTTGATGAGGTCATAGACTGGTAAAATAAGAACCCAGGCATACGCTCTGCTTTGGCGTATGCCTGGGTTTTTCTGGTTTTTTAGAGTTTATCTATGTGTATTTGTAGGCGTTCAGTCTGATCGACTATTCGCTGCTGTTCCATAAGCGGCGGTAGTGGAATCAAATACTCGTTTGCCTTTACAATGGTGATTGTACCCACTGTAGTACCCGCAGAGTTCTGCTTGATTTGTTCCTCCATATATGGCGAGTACATCAAGAGTTTCAGATACGCGGGGTTAATTTTACCGAAATTCTCAAAGCAAATAACGCTGGCGTCCTTATAATAAAAACGGTCGCCGTCCTTGACAATGTAAGTTTTTCCGAGTGTACCAACGGCCGTGACCATCAGATCCCCAGGATGCGGTACACCACTGGAAGAGAATTCGGTATACTGCGCTTCTGTGATAAACAGTTCGTTATTCACAGAGCCCGTATCTGCCAATTTCCCAATCTCCCTGGCTCTGTAAAACGGGACTCCTTCGCTACGCCAATCGGACTGGTGAACACGCCGAGCTGAAACAACATTGACGATTGATTTTAAGCGGCACCAGCACCAGTTCTCTGGTATCTCAAAGGGCAGTTCATCGTCGATACAACACGCCACACCATCCAACTTCTCATAATGAGAATTATCCCGTCTGAAAATGACGGATTCGTGCTTGTCCTTTTTGATTTTGCCCTCCTTGATGAGCCGCCGCTTCTCCGCCCGGATACGCTCCAGCAGAGCCTCTGCAGGCTCGTCAGATGGGTCTTGGGGTACCAGCTTACCCTGGACGGCTTCTTGCAGTATCGACTTTTTGAGGGCTTCTGGGAAGGTACCTTCCAGAGCCTGTAGCATAGTGGCTTTTTGGGCATAATCCTTGATAACTAATTCAAGATTCTGAATTCGTGCTACAATCTTTTCTTGTTCTGCAAGCGGCGGAACAGGGAGAAGAATTGTTCCAAGTTTATCTCCGGAGATGTGAACGATTATATCCCCAGTCGCTAATGCAACCTTACGGCTGATAATATACGGCGAGGCCATAATATAGGAAAGAAATAGCGGATTCATTCCGTGCCGTGTCCAAAAGGCAAGATCACCGCCAGCGGCAACTGGATTAGCTCCTAAATACGCTACTGCTTTGGCAATATCCGGCTTATTCTCGCCGGTGAGTGTCATAAGCACATCACCATAGGAAAAATGTTTGCATTTTTCATCGAGTTCGGCAGAGATGAATGAAGTGGCAGCAGTGAACGATGTCTGATAGGTTGTATAAAGCTCTCCATATCGGACGCATGGACATCCCTGCGGGACTGTTTCATTCCGTTTAATACCGCTTCCGCGCACAATCTCACCCAATGAACGAATACGCACCCATTCCCACGAATCGGGGATGTCGAACGGCACCTCATCCGCCAGCGACCGCACTTCATCGCCGATTTTCTCATAAGGAGTATTATCGGCACCTTTGAAGATGACGGAGGGGTTCTTTTCGCGCTTGATTTTCTTCTCTTTGATGAGCCGCTCTTTCTCTGCATGGATGCGTTCCAGCAAAACGCTAGCGGGTTCGTCATTTGGGTCCTGCGGCACAAGCTTGCCCTGAACAGCCATCAGGAGAATGGAGTTTTTCAGTTGCTGCGCAGTCATTCGGCGGCCTCCTCCGTAATGTCAATGCCAAGGATATCGGTGATCTGGGCAAGGATGCGGTCAATGTCAGCATTCAGGCTGGCCCGTTTTTCCTGATACTGCAGAATCAGTTCCTTCGGCGGAAGGATCTCCTCCTCTTCATGAGGATAGCCGCAAAGATCAATATTGTAATTCCGCGCCTTCAGCTCTTCAACAGAATATTTCTTCGCCTTGTCAAAGCCGCCAATAGTGATCTCCTCACGATTGTCCCACCACTCAACGGCCGGAGCAAAATGCTCCAGCTTCATGGGCTTCGTCTTGGAGAAGTTCTTATATCCTTCCGGCATATCCAAGCGGTAGAACCAAGTTTCCGTCGTGGGATGCGTCCGATCGAAGAACAGAATATTTGTCGTGATAGAGGTGTACGGTGCAAAAACGCTATGCGGCATGCGTATAATAGTGTGAAGGTTAAATTCAGATAGCAGTTTTTCCTTAATTGCAATCTTTGCATTATCAGTGCCGAACAGGAAACCATCGGGGAGAATGACAGCGGCACGGCCATTCTGTTTGAGCCGATACATAATCACGGACATGAAGAGGTCGGCAGTTTCACTACTTGCAAGATCTGCAGGAAAGTGATTCTTGACCTCTGTTTTTTCATGTCCGCCGTAAGGGGGATTCATAAGAACTACATCGAACTGATCTTCCTCGGTATAATCAAGCACATCCCGCAGAAGTGAGTTGTCATGATACACCATCGGAACATCAATGCCGTGCAGCAGCATGTTCGTGATGCACAGAGTATACGGGAAAGGCTTCTTCTCAATCCCATAAATAGAGGTTGCATACTCCTGCTGGTCTTCTGCCGTTACGACCTGCTTACTCAGTTCATTCAACCAACTAGTCAGAAAGCCCCCTGTGCCGCACGCAAAGTCTGCGACCTTTTCGCCGAGCTTCGGTTTAATTGTCTTCGCCATAAAATCAGTCACAGCACGAGGCGTATAGAATTCACCAGAGGATCCGGCGCTCTGGAGTTCCCGTAAAATGGACTCATATATTTCCCCAAACGCATGGCTCTCCTCGTAATCATCCAAATCCAGGTCATCGATGATATTGATCACTTGGCGCAGCAAAACGCCGTCCTTCATGTAATTGTTCGCATCCTCAAAGGTTGTCTTGACAATAGCCTTTTTGATGGGTGTTGCTGCAGTCACATTAAGCCCCTTCAGAGTTGGGAAGAGTTTATTATTCACAAAATCAAGAAGCGCGTCGCCCGTCATCGCCTTACCCGACTTATCATCAGCGGCCCAGTTATTCCAGCGGCATTCTTCTGGAATAATTGATGTATAGGGCCGATCTGTATATCGCCATTCCTCTTCCTTTGTATTGTAGACTTTCAAGAAAAGGATCCAGGCCATCTGCTCAATGCGCTGAGCGTCACCATTCACTCCCGCATCATTCCACATGATGTCCCGAATGCGCTTTACAAAACCTGTTAAACTACTCATGATTAACCCGCCTCATATAATTCATTCTCAAGTTCATGAACAGCTTCGTTATACTTATCCTCGCCGCCGAAGAACTTGAATATCCTCTGGATCTTCCCAAATTTTGCGAATTGTGGAGTTGTCAGAATAGCTTCATGCTCTAACTCATAGATTCCGACATTCATATACTGATCCAGAAGTGCTTCCAAGACCTCTCTTGCCACCCCACTATACTTGCTGAGGAAATCCCGCTTCTTCACATTGTTGGCTCTCTCTTTTCTGGTAAGCGGCTTTTTGTCAAAGGCAACATGGCAGATGAAATCGAAGTCATCTACATCGCTCATATGCTGATCCGCTTTCAGTGCTTCAAGGTCAATCCCCTTGCTGGCCAACAATTCTTGAATCTTCTTTTTCTTTTCCTCGGATGTCCACTGCCGAATAAAGTTGTCGAGGGAAGCGTATGTACCAATAATATTCGTTTTGGTGTAATCGACAATGCTCTCCTGCCGCAGGAGTTTCCCATTCGTATCATACACAGAGACCGTTTTATTGATTATGCGGACACGACACCCATTTTCATCAACAATGGGCTTTTCTTCTGGTGGATACGGTGGATCAACTGGGTCAGGGTCGGGATTTGGTTTAGGTCCAGGAGGACAGGGACCGGGACCACGCTTTTCTCTCCCATAATCTTCATCAATTTCAATCGGGCCATCCCAATCAGGATCAGCAAAAAGGGCTGTAACACCGCGAATGTCCATAACTATAAAATAGGTCTTTCCATCTTTTTCGCGTATTCTTGTGCCTCTTCCGATAATCTGCTTAAACTCAGTCATTGAGTTGATCCACTCGTCTAAAACGATGAGCTTTGTCATCTTGCAGTCGGCTCCAGTTGACAACAGCTTAGATGTCGTTGCAATGACCGGCGTTTTCGACCCGACCGAAATGAAGTAGTCGAGTTTATCCTTGCCAAAAGTATCGTTGCCGGTAATGCGTACAACATAGTCGGGATACTTTTGCATCATATCAGGATTCTGCCTTGCGAGCTCATTTCTCATACGAAGTGCAGCATCTTCTGTTGCGCAGAACACAATGGTTTTGGACATCCGATCAGTCGCTTTGAGGTAGTCTGTTATTTCTTTTGCGACTTGGACAATGCGGTCTTCAATTATGATGTTATAGTCATAATCCCTGTTATTATAAATTCGGTCGGGGATCTCATGCCCGTAAATATCAAGTTGACCTTTCCGTGGGCGCCAACCATCGCCAATGTCGGTCGTTATATTGATGACTTTGAAAGGCGCCAGGAAACCATCCTCGATGCCATCTTTCAGGCTATAGACATATACCGGCTCGCCAAAATAATCTATGTTGGAAACATACTTAGTCTCTTTTGGGGTTGCGGTCATGCCAATCTGGGTTGCCGAGGAGAAATACTCCAAGATCTTCCGCCAATTGCTTTCCTTCTTGGCTGAGCCGCGATGACACTCATCAACGATTACGAGATCGAAAAAGTCTTTGCTGAATAGCTGAGCAAGGCGTTCGACAGTCTCATCCCCATCTTCTGTATCGTCATCGTCTTTTCCCGCAAGTTGTTGGTAGAGTGAAAAGAATATCTCGTGCGAGGTAATCGTAAGAGGATCGTCCTTCACAAAATTGACTTTATGAATCGTTTTTTCGAGCGGAGCAAAATCCTGTTGGATTGATTGATCGACCAAGATGTTACGATCAGCCAAATACAATATTTTTTTCTTCATTCCGCTCTTTAGAAGGCGATATACAATTTGGAATGCAGTATAGGTTTTGCCTGTACCTGTGGCCATCACCAGCAAGATGCGATCTTGACCTCTGGCAATCGCATCAAGAGTCCTATTGACAGCGTTACGCTGATAATAGCGAGGGGGATATGTATTCTGCCCTGAATAGAACGGCTGCCGAATGACGGATTCCTCTTGCTGCGTGAGCCCTTCTCCATGGTTGGCTCCAGCCTTGAATCTCGCATAGAGAGCATCAGGAGCTGGAAAATCCTCCATAGAAATGCTGCGCTCTTCTCCGGTGAGGAAATCATGCTCCATAAAACCATCACCATTAGAACTGTAGGCAAATGGAATGTCCATCATTATGGCGTATTGCATTGCCTGCTGCAGCCCATCTCCGACAGCATGCTTGTTATCTTTCGCCTCAACGATTGCAATTGGAGTGCTTTCGTTCAAATAAAGAATATAGTCTGCTTTCTTGGCTTCCTTGCGGGAGACCATATTTCCTCTCAAGTTGATTTGTCCATCTGTAATTCTTGTCTCCATTGTAATGAGACTAAGCGCCCACTTTTTTGTTATGGCAGGCGTAATAAACTGAAGCTTGATATCCTCTTCAGTCATCTGCCTTTTCGATAAGACTGCTGCCATGCGATTATCCTCCAAACTTCCGATAGTTGCTGATTATCAGAACTTGATGCATATAAGAATTATGCCAGAAACTGCTTTGTCGCAGCAAACAAGGCCTTTGCTCGTTGAATATGGAAAGCGCTCATTACTGGCCAGTCTTCCTCATTTTTGATGCTGACCTCTTTAATCTCATCGTAGACTTTGCAGGCTCTAACATCGTCTTGGCAGATCCAATGCAGGCTTTTTCCGTATGCAGCCTCAATGGCATCCCGGTTTTGCTCAAGGTGATTATAGATCGTCCGATTCTTTTGATAATCACCCTGATCAATAAATATTTCGACACGGGCAGAGTCATAGTTCGCTACGCAGCAAAGGTAAACACCACTACGTGCCGTGGCTCCCATGATAGAGTTATTCTTAGATGGGCTAATATTTAAGAAAGTACCCGTTGCCTCTTGAAGTGATGGAAGGACACTCTCCCAATACTTCCGACGAATCTTGTAGCGTTCGATCTCCTCATCTGAACCAATGCCTCTACTATCATCGAGGAAGAATACGAGATCGGACGGATCCTGCTTATACTGTTCGAAGAACTTCCGCAGTAGATTGACTTTATACTGAGTCGCGGTACCAGTCCAGATATAAATATCATCATCAATTTTTACACTGCTGGAGAATTCATCTGGTGATCTGGTAACCTGGATCGACAGATCTACACTATCATCGGCATCGGCAAGGTAATTGAGATATGCCTTATTTCCATTATGCAGTTCTTTTAGAACCTCAGTGTACATTTCTACCCACGAAGTTGTTTCATGCTCAATACCACGGAAGCGGTACTTCACGATGCTATGACCGGTAAGTGTGATATCATCATCCAGCGACACTTCCTCATACTGCTTCTGTGGCGGAGTATAGCAGCTATCAGCATAGGGCCACAGCAACACAGCTTGCTGTGTAAGGTATTTACAGCGTTCTTCAAGTTCAGGAAGCCCCCAGTGTTCTTTCTGTGCGACCCATTGAGTCATTCTGATACCGCTCTGAAGATACCCATCCTCCATTGTTTTTTTCTCGCTAAAGGGAGCATTGCTATATTTCGAGTTATAGGCTGTAAGTGTCAGATTCGCCAACGTGTGCAGCCATTCTCCATGTATATTCTCTGCATCTTGCCCAAGCTCACTAGTCCAAGCGGGGGTCAATTTCTGAGGCATAATATGTTCAACTGTGTACTCACCGCTATCGAGGCGCCCGTAGACGTCCTTATACTCATTGCTGTCACCGTTTTCCAGGCGTTCAAACAGATACGCTTTGTAACGTGGGAGCATAGCGTAGATATTCTTGGTCCGCAGACAATCTGCAAAAGTCTCGTTATCAGGGAATGCGGCCTTTTCCTTTTTGGAGGTCAGTACATATTTCATTTTTTCAATGAAATTGCTGTAGGTACCGTCAAATCGCTTGATATCGGAACTCATTGTAAGGAATACCTTTGCAAGTGTATTAGAAGGCAGGTCACAAATGATACGGCGCAAGAGGTAGGATTCTACGATTCTGCAAATCTCGGCAACCTCATCCAAGGTCAAGAGGCTGCTTTCCTGTAGCCTCATTACTTCCATCAGAAACGGTCTTGTGACGCTGCTTTCAAAACGATTCAAGCGGAAAAGAGACGCCTTCAGCTTCGCAGGAAAACTCGGATGGCCAAGCAGAAGCTTGTTATACCGCTTAGCATAGCCTAGGAGATCTTTCATGATAGATTCCATTTCACCGGGCATCTTTTCGGCATATGCCTTAAACTCGGTGTAGATATCCTTCATCCCGGTGATCTTCTTCTGTTTGATGCTCAGGTAGTCGCGGATGAACGGGCTGACATCGTAGGAGTTGTTCTGCTTATCGTAGCCCGCATTCTTCTCAATGGGGTTCCAGTAATTATCGTAGTAACGCTCCTGTTCCTCAATGTCGAGGCCCATCAGGACGAAGTTCCGGATCTTGTCGCCCTCATTCAGTTCGAGTCCGGTAGAGTTGAGGCTCTCAAAAACGAGCTGAGGATCATCGTCAGGAGGTGTCAGCGTAATGTCGATAATCTGCAGCTTTTCAACGGCCTTGAAGAGCTGGTCGATTGTAATGGCTTGCTTTTGGATCTCATTGTAGAAGAAAAGATAGTTCTGAGTGATGTTTGAAGAGCGTGCGAAGTTTTCAGGATCTCCCCACAGGCGATCATAGGCATCCTGGTCACCCTTGATAGGTTTCAATTTGACCTTTCGGTTCTTAGGGTTAATCTCATCCACCAAATATTTCTTGGTGATCTGCGCATAAAGAGTATCGTCCTCAGGAACAACCTTTCCATCTTTGATCAGGTTGGCCATAGCCAAAAGGAGCAGGGAAACGGTCGTAATGCGCTGCTGGCCATCAATAACAAGGTAGTCAGAACTACTGCCCATAGGGTCGCTTACAGACACGATGCCGCCAAAGAAGTGCCACCGCTTCTTGTTTTGGATCGTCCGAACAAGATCCTGGTACAGCTTTTTGCAGTGCTCCTCGCGCCAATCATAGTTTCGCTGATAGACAGGAATGATCAGCTTGTCCGCATTTTTCAAATAATGAGTAAGAAGTTTTCCTTGGCCGTTCATGATTTACCCTCCAGCCCATCAGTGGCGTTCTTCTTGCCGGGTTTCTTATATTTCTCGGAGTAACCGATATACTTTCCGCTCTTTATTCTGGCATCCACTGGCTTTTCTGCGTCTTTCGGAAGGAGCCAACAATAACCAGCACGCTCTGCGCCCGGTATCCGCCCTTGAGAGCAAAGCGTTTGAATACGCCTGTTAGATAGGTTCCATTTAGTCGCTGCTTCGCTTATGGTCATATAATCCATCTCGACACCTCACACATAACAAAGAGGTCCTGTCGTGGCAGAACCTCTAAATGGCTGCCAAAGTACGCAGCTGTAAAACTATCAAGTATCAAGTTAATAATACACCATCATGCGAATAATATCAAGTCAGCTATGTGGATTAGCTACGACCATTTCGTGAACAATCGGCACAGACTCCCCGGTTTGCACCTCCCTTGCCACCGTAATAGGACATCTGCGCATCCTGCTTAATTCGGCCGCAAACCGTACACATGATCCATCGCCGATTGTAGCGATCCACTGTCCATTCTTCAGAGGATGGGTCATAGCTCTGGCAGATCCGGATATATTCCGCATCCAGCTCCTCTTGCGTAGGACCGGCTGGAACCACAGGCCTAGTAGCATACGGTGTTGGACGAGTATAGACTGATCTTCGCTCGAAAGATCTTTCTCGTTCTTCACGCAGCCGGATCTCTTCTTCATTCGTTCTCCTGATCTTATCGATGTCGAATAGCCGATCTTGCAAATCTCTCTTGAAGTCTTCTTTCTTTTGAATTCCCGCACCTGCAACGCAGAGGCAGCAAGGTGGCTGCGCAACATTGAAATGACAATGGGCACAATCGATCCACCGAGCAGAATACTTGCCCTTATATTTTCCAAATGAAATCGGGCACAGGTTGCCGGTTCCATGCTCTGGGGGCGAAACCGCTACAGCGTAGTACTTTTGCTTCCACTGTTCTTCCAGACGGCTGAAGACCCATTCGGTGCGGTCGTTATCTTGAAGTACGCTTTGAAGTCTATCCGGGGTAAACTCCGTATCTTGGTCAATCTTCGGCATGGAGATTAACAAAAGCGAGTAGTCCTCCGCTTTTGCTTCATCCGCCAGTTTCACCCTATCATCGTCATCATAATAGCGGTCAAAATCCAACAGGATTCTTAACGGTGTCCCTTGCATGGTCACGCGCAGCAGCGGTGGATAAGACAGGGGTTCGCACTCGAAAGCGACAGAGTCAATCTTCAAGCTTCGTGTTTCCTGCAAAAGTTCTGGATCATTCCATGCCGGAAACCGCAACATCACTGGGGGCAACGCCAAAAAGCCACTCTGTTTCAACGCTTCGGCAAACGCCTTATAGATGGCCACCTCGCTTGCATACATACACTCGTAATTTGAAACATGTGCAAAGTGGTGGCGCCGCTGCGTTCCTTTTCGTGCCTCAAATGGTTGCAGACAAGCTGCACAGATGCAGTTGCACTTTTGACCGCTGGGCACCTCGGAGATATGCTTCAACTCGCCGGTTAGCTTATTGACGCCGAAATAGATATGGCTCGCTGAACGCTTTTTGATGTTCTTTGCCATATGCACCTCGCTATATTCTACCGAGATTATCTTTGAAGATCACTTGCGTTCGAATACAAAACTGATACGGTCTTGGTATTCAGGCAACTGCTCCAGATAGGCATTAAGGCGCCGTTCTACCTCAGCACGCTCCAAAGCTGATGCTTCTACCGGGCTTAGGTCGTGTCCACCTTCCTCCATGATATCCACTGCCATTTCATACAGCAGTTTATCCAGAAGCTCTTCGGGGCTATCAATTGCAAGGCAGTCCATGTCGCCGACAGTACCGCGGCAACTATCGATGCTGATGTAGATATACCCGACCTTACCAGACCATACAATATCGAAGTATGGAGTTGTTTTGATGTACTCGGAGAATACGCTCATGACTCGTTCAATGGCCTCTTTCACGCTGGTGTCATATTCCTTTTTCATGTCGGAGCCCTCCTTAAAATCGAATGGATGGGAGATGCACCTCTCCATACTTATCTGCTTCATGGATAATGCGAGGATAAGCACAGTAGAAGAACAAACCTCCTTGCCTATAATCCGTTCCTGTCCGGAACTCGTTGATTAAATTGTTCTGACATTCCCGGCATTGGTTGTTATGCCAATCGTGCGTTTTCGGGCATATGTACCAGTCCCGTGGATTACCCTTGATTCGGCTGCACTTCGGCGCATAGGGTTGGTTATCACGGAGGAAGGCATCAAACCGCTTCCGCTTGCTCAACAGAATGTTTTGTAGGCCGTCTTCAGTAAAAAGATCTGGCGCAAAACCATCATCAATGAAGAATCGGCGATAGTCGGCATACCCGTCATCGTCTACGATCGCCCACTCCACCTTCACGAGCCATTCGCAACCGTCGTCATCATGGTCTTCGGTGAGCTGCAGAACGATTGCTATATCTGTGGATCGCTGAGGAACAACTGAAGCGAGCGCGCGATTCGGCCACTTCCACACAAACTTGTTCTCATCATCCAGGCTGCTGGAGATATACTCATTCCCAAAGGCGTAGGTCTCATCGAACACCCAAATCACCTTATAGCCGGCCCTCATGTAGAACTTATTGCGCCGTTCAAATTCACCGGCAGAAATCGGACTGTGCTGAAACTCAATGACATAGCCGCCCATCAAGATGTCTGCACGATGGCATTCGCCCCTGTGTTCCACGACAATCTCACGAACATTTTCGGGAAAACGCGATTGCCATCCTCGGTGCCATTCAGACATATCGTATTTCCAGTCATCCATACACGAGGTCACATGAGCGAAGTGCCACGAATTGACTTCGCCCTGGCGAGGAATCACCTGGTTGCCGCACACAGGACAGTAATACTCTTGCCCCTTCTCCGCATCAAATGCGTGAACGCGGTGATGATCCGCTGTCAAAGCATATTCCAAAGTGATCCCTCCTCACAGAATAATCTAATCGCTGTCTTCTTGGCTGCTCGCGTCTCTCTGGAAGCCATACTCAAAAAAGCACATGTCTAGGATTTTGGCTGCCGGATACTCAATTCGGCTGCCGCAATGTTTCCGGAGCTTTTCAAACTCATCCTCATGGTCAAGATACAGGTTGCCAAGGGTTCGGATGGATTTCGCACTGAATACTTGGGGTGCTGCACCGGTATCAGCAAGAGCCTTTTTGAAATACCGATCATAGGCGGGTACGCAGCCCACAGTACCCAGCAAGATCTTGGTAAGCAAGGTATCCGTTGGGATGCCGGCACCGGACGCCACATAAGCTTCTGTAATGCTCTCGCTAAGTTTCATGATGCGGTCAGCATAATACTCCTGCGAGAGTTTCTCGGGAGAAAGGTCCCAGAGATCATCCCACTCCGGCTGATAAATCAAACGGACAACATCCGCATGGATCTTGTAATCCTTCTGCATGAGGAAAGAGTTTCGAAGCATACCCCAACTGGCCAAATACCAAGCCAAGTGCAGGCAGAGATAGTCGATCGTGGCGTCAATCTGCGGGCGCCTATTCAGCCGAAACGCTTCATGGCAGTACTCCCAAGAGAGATACCGGTGATGTGGATCATCCTTCATACTGTCATAGCACTCGTATCCGGCTTGAATGGCTTCAGCAAGTTTTTTCTGATCCACAACACGATAGGGCGGCTTACTATGGTGCGTGTGGCCCTGTACTTCGCCTTTCCTGAATACGACCCATTGTTCCTCTAAACTAATGGAATCCACGACATATCCCGCACTGATCCAGCTGGAGCAAAAGGATGCAGGGTTTGAGAGATTTGCCCAGGATGGTCTGTTCTTATATGCGTGGTTAGGGATTGGGATGATCTGGTTCAACTCATCGAAAGTAAGCTTAACAGAGTCTCCTCCGTGTTCCTTCAACCAATTTCCAAGTGGAGCATATTTCTCTCCAATAGCCATATCCGTCACCCATTCAGTTCATGAGGCTTGAACACTCTTTTGTCCAGCGCGAAGATGCGACTGCTCACCTCTCCCACCTGGAGACCGGCCAAGGTCTCGCGGTAGATTTCCATCCGGCTGTCAAGCATATCGATCTGGGAGAGCAGCTCGCTCTCCGCACAGATGGGCTTCACTGCAGCGCCGAATTCTGGCTCTCCGTGATGGGAAAGAATCATGTGCTGCAGCAAAACGGACTTGTCTTCAGGGATCCCCAGTTCCGAAGCTACGGAAGCAACTTCCTGTGCACCCATTACGAGATGGCCAAGGAGCTGTCCTTTCACCGAATACTCCGTGACGAGGCCGAGCTGAGAAAAGGTAAACTCCTTCTCTTTGGCAAAGTCATGCAGGAACGTGCCTGCAAGCAGCAGGCTGCGATCGATGATATCCCCGTAAAGGCCGGCCAGGAAATCAGCCGTTTTCATCATGGTCGCAGTGTGCATCAGAAGTCCAGAGATAAAGCCGTGGTGGACGCTTTTAGCGGCCGGGATCGTTTTTAGGGACTCCTTATGGCGGGCCATCATCGTGCTGCAGATCTTCCTGTAATCAGCATCCGTAATCGAACTGATCAGTCTCTCCACTTCTGCCATCGTAGTGTCCACATCAATGGGAGCCACCGGGACCAAGGCGGACAGGTCGTAAGTATCATTGTCGTCAGCCAAACGGATCCGATCGACAGTAATCTGCGGGGTGCCTCTGAACTCGGAGACAGTGCCACGGATCTTCACAACATTGCCTTCATCTGCAGAGGAGATGGGGCCAGAATAGTCCCATACTTTTATTTCGATGGAGTCGGATCGATCCGACAGAGAGGCACTCAAAAACGGCTTGCCGGTTGCGGTTGTCTTGGGATATGCAGCTTTCAAAACATAGAAGCCCTCCACCTCATCTGAAAGGGACATCTCTGCGATCAATTTGTTATACTCCATCTTTATTCCTCCGTAGTCTGTCTTCGTTTACTCGCCTTTGACACGAACCCCAAAACCATTGACTTCAATATCCTCGTCTGCGGGAATGAGCAGGTACTTCCGGCCATCAATGATCCTTGCCTCAACCAAGTAGCTATGCTCCGGATCGACCGAAATTGTCGCATCGGCGGTCTTAACTTCAAAGCGGCTGCTATCAATCAGATTGGCCGGGTTCAGCGATGCTCCATCGCCGAACTGAGTGGTACAACTATCACAGAACGCAAGGATTTTTTCCTCTTCCACACCGTTATCGCGCAGGATTTCTGCCGCATCACTGACGGAGAGTTCCAGCGGTTCAGGGTCATGGCTCTCTTTATGCTGTTCAATCTGGTCACGGAGTCTGTCGTGGATAGACTGGACCAGTTCCATATTGCAGGCATCACCCAAAGCATCGCTGAGTGCATTCTGGAATGCTTCCTTTTGCTCAGCGGCAGACATGGGGGCTGTGGTATGAAATACGCTGTCGATGACTTCCTGGTGAATCTCATCTGCCTTTCTGGAATAGAACAAGGCATTGTAGATATTAGCCGCACGATCGTCAAAGGTGGGGAACATGAATCCAAGTTCCGGTGCGGCAACGATCTGGCCGACACAACTGTGGAACTCGTTGTCTCCGGGGAAGAATCCCAACTCAGCTTTGCGCTCCTTCACAGGACAGACACAGCAAACGACATAGGAGAATACGGCATCGGATGCATCCGCGTCCATCTCGTCGTTTTTGTTCTTACGGGGGACATCGTATGAGTCATGTGCCAGGAGGATGAGGTAGTTGCTATCCCCAAGGTCAAGAGAGTTGATGATTTTCTGATAGAACTCCTCACGGATGTCACCGTCTTTCAGTTGCGAATCGCGCAGCGCCATGAGGAGGCGATGCTCATCACTGTCAGCTACCTGCTCCGTGGAGAAGATAATATCGATCAGGTTCTTCCCAAGTTTGCCGGAAAGAGCCTTCTTCAGCAGATTCAGGTACTTCTCTGCTTCGTCCTGCGGGAGAATCCCCATGGATTCATCAATGTATGAAACGATTTCACGGCTGCTATTGACAAAACAGCCATAGATACGGCTGATAGCATTCCGATCCATACGAAAACGGCGGCGCAGTTCGCTTACTTCTTTCAAATTCAATTTAGGTTACCTCACTTATCAAATTGGTCTGGCTGCTTGAAGCAGCAACCTCATCATATCACAGTCTGCCGATTCTGTCACATTCCGAGAACTCGTTGAATTATTCCTGCCAATCATCCTCATAGCCAGTTTCTTGAGCAATCATTACGCAGTATCGGAGAAAACGAAGCAGTGTTTCTGCTCAGAACAAGGACACTGACAGGCCATTCTCTCTGGCTTGCTGACTCACGGTTTTGTATTGATTGTTGATTACATCCAAACAGCGTGTTCTGATGTAATCAATCGAATAGTCCCTCAAGTGTTCCACAATCGTTTCACCACACTTAACAAGAAATAAGATTTCCTACTTGGCCGACCAGTCAAGGCTTGCAACGGCCACAGGGAGAATACCCATTTGAAATGGCCTCATCGCGGGTGCCGAAGAACTCCTGCTTGTTCTTTTCCTTCATATCGTTCACGCTGGAACAGGTGGGATAGTGGAACTTCTTCGTGTTGGTATTAAGGATATAATCTGCCTGCGACGCCTCACTTCCGGTCACTGGCTCCTGCTTTTCAGGCTCTGGGGAAGGTGTGGGAGTTACCGTAGCCGTCTTCTGCTCCTCGTGCTGAGCACCATCTGACAGCTTGCTCTCGCCTGTGGCATAGTCAATCTCAATGCCCGGCTGGACATTGTAGGCAAAGACGCAGTAGGAAACCCCGGCACCCTTGTCTTCCACAGAATAGCCTTCCATCAAAACACCGTTAGCCAGCAGGTTATTCCCTTCAAAGATTGGGGTCACGCGATATAGGACATGGTTATTAGTCTCCTGGATGTAGTCGGCAACCATGTTCTCAAAGGGCAACATTCCCTCAATATTCAGATACCGTGTGCCCGTGATGAGGTTCTTCGTATTGGCGTTTTCACCAGTCAGCTGATAGCCAATGAGATGGCAGCGGTTATATAAGTACTTGCCATCAACCAAATCATCATAGCGGACGGTGTGCCAGCCGGTCGGCTTTACCATGCCGATGGATCCGCGCTCCTCGGTAGGCATCAAATCCTTCCCAATACATGCGTAAGTCACTCCGCAGCGACCGAGACTATCCAAATCACTGTAGGTCTCAAAGGATTGGGTTGTCAGCTCTGCAGCGGAGAAATAAGGAACATTCCCATTGACCGAGGTATATGCCTTACCGCTATACGCAGGCACATCGCTCGTAGAGAACCGAGAGGCTGTCGTGATCTCTGCAGGAGCACTCGATTCAGCTTGCTGATCCGGCGGTGTGGCCGGTTCTACCACTTGACTTGGCTCCGCTTCTCCCTCGCTTGAATCATCGTCAGAGGTTCCAGCGGGATCCGTCTCTGAGGGCTCCACCGGCGTGCTATCCTGCGAGTCAGAGATCTCGGTCTGCAAGGACGAGCTCGGACTATGATCGGACGGTGCCGTGTTACTGCCGCAGGCAGAAAGCATAGAAAAACAGAGTGCAAAGATCAAAAAGCAGGAGAGGATGCGCAATTTCATCTCAGATAAACCTCAATGGTAATTCGCTCGTGAGAGTGCCCGGTAAACTCAACCGACTCACATATTTTCCAGTTGCCTCCGGAGAGGTCTATATCAAAGTGCTGATCAGCGGGGTAGGTTCTGTGCCATCTGAAAATGATGATCTTCTCAATCCACCGTTCAAATGGTGCCAGAGCGGCATCTTCAACAAAACAGTAATCGCCATCAACCGCTTCCTGCAGGAAAGCGTCATCCACATTCAGGTGCTGAATGGATTCCGCATCAAATTGTTGGGCTGAGTAGTGGTTCATCCAGAGCCTAGCATCACCGACCAGCGCGGCAATATGCGCCCGCAGCATTCTGTCTTGGCTCTGACGTCGATGGTTGAACATCATGCCTCCATTATCATCTAAGCAGGCAATCACGATCATAGCGAAATCCCTTCCTTCAGTCTTCCACCTCGGTTGCGGTGAACTGCGTCATGTCACAGAACCCTTTCTCGGCCAACTCCTTGATCATGGAATCGGCATTGGCCCGCACGATTCTTGACACCTCATAATTGGTTCCACTTGCAGCGTACAGCAGCAACAACTGATCCTCCGGATCATAAACGGCCTCTTCCACTTCCAGCGCGATCAGAGCCTGATCCTCGGCATCTCTCAACAGTGCTCTCATAGGTTACCTCCGTCAGTCATCCAGCAATTCTTCGATTTCCTCGATCTTTTCATCGAGATCTTCACATCGCTCCTCCCACTCATCGTAGGCATCGCTGCAAGGATCGTCCGGCTCCTCATCTTCCAGATCTTCGCGTTGCTCTTGGAGTTCCTCCAGAAGGCTCTCAAGCTCATCGCGATCCATGCTCTCGTAGTCCTCATCGCCACCGGTGGAGGCCTTGATTGTTATCTTCACCTCGGCTTCAGTCTCAGATAAGGCGGCCAGAATAGCGCCAAGACCAAATGCTTGCTCGCTGCTGCTCACTTCACCATCCCGATTGAAATCGAATATACTCATCTGTCTTGCTCCTCTCTTTGATACGATAATGTGGGAACTATACGCATCATAGCAGGGGCTCTGTCCAAAAATACGGACAGAGCTCGCCAAAAACAACAAAAGATGTGAGGCCGCCATGCGGAAGCCCCACATCCTACTTAATCTACAAAGGTCAATCCTTCCGCAATTCCTAGCACGATAAGCTCCATCTCCGACCGAACTATGGCCTCAGACACTGTAATCCGGTAATCTCGGATAGTGTAGTCAGCTCCAACGGTAGCAGGATAGATATCAATGGCATCTTCGACATAAAGGTCAGCCAGAACAAAACCATTCTCGGCGTGGTCCTTCAAGAGAACTCGGCAATCCAAGCAAAAGTGAGAAACCTTCAGTCCCTTCGTCTCTATTGGAAGATCTACGGTACAGGTGTGGGAGCAGGTATCGCGCCGCTCGGTATAGCCGGCGCATGATGCAAAGCTAAAGGTTCCAGTGGTCTGAATGGGCGCAATCTCATACTCCGAAAAAGGCAAATCAGGATCGTAAATCCGCATTTCATTGCTCTGACCGGTTGTGAGATTGAGGATCACCGGCGCCTGATAACGCTCCCGCTTTCCACTCCCACAAAGGGAACACGCCTCTGGCTGGCGATAGGTCAGATAAAGCGCAGTACTAGAGATTACGATTGCAGTACATAGTAAGCCTACCATCAGATGCCTCCAGTTGCCTCTGATCCACCCTCGCATAAGATCCTCCTCATAAGCTGACCAATATCACGGTCAACATTTTCTCTCATTGTACCGTAAAATGATGATGATTGCAACCAATACTGGTCAATGGGGAGAGATCATATGGAACAGAAAATCCGTCGTGACCGCAACATGGGGTCTAATCTCAGGCGGCTGCGTGATCAGTATGGCATTTCACAAGAGAAGCTCTGCGCTGAGCTCCAGCGTCGCGGCTGTGATATCGGTCGAACCGCTTATGCCAAGTACGAATCTGGAGAATTGAACATCAAGGCAAGCGTCATTATTGAGCTGCGCAAATTCTACAACTGCAGCTATGACGAGTTCTTTGCCGGCTTAGACGAATAAATCGGGGCAGCACGCTTGTGCTACCCCGATTTTCTATTCCTTGAGTTCGAAGATGTACTTCAGTGAGAAAGTGCGCCTTAGCAGTACATCGCTGAGTTTGATGAGGTTGATAGGTGCTTTGAATTCTTTGCTCGTAACAGTAACACAGCTTTACCTGATAACGCTATGTCTCTTTAAGTCCAAAACCTCTGTGGCAGAAGCCTGTCAGATTGGACAAATAATCGGAGATTTCCTCCGTATCTGTCATCCCATCCGGTATCTGGACCTCTTTGGGCAGCGAATCAAGATCCTCCGCCAAGTCCACATCCCACTCGATGTTGACGGCTTTCAAATAACGATTGGTATCCATATTCAGTTCCTCACTCTGACAGTTTTCCAAGACACCCGCTGAGCAGAAGTCCTTCAAGATTTTTAGGTGAATTGATTCTTCCTACGGGAGGAGGATTGTCACCGAGTTTCAACTCGGTGACAATTCCACTCTTGAAATGAAGAAATACACGATATCCATTATCCAGCAACCATGTAGATAAAAACACCGACTGATCCGTGTGGATGTTCTCTACATGAAATCGAATTGCCCGCTGCGTCTGGTAATAGCCGATGAAGAACTGATGTCCTTTCGGCAGGTTACGAGGCATGGTCCAATAGTCTTCGTACCAGTGATACTCCATAATCAGCCCTCCGTTTCAGCGCAGACATTGTGGATCAGCTCACTCATGCAGTCGAAAAACCGCTGGGAGCACTGGGCACCCTTAGCTCTCATGTACCGCAGGTGCTCACACTTCCCATTTTCGATCGTGACGCTGGTCAGCTTCTCATTGATCCATCCCTGTGTGCGGAGAGGGACATTGACTCCATATTTCCGCATCAGGTAGTTGACAATAGAAAAAGCGTTGCAGCGGTACCGACTGCGATAGAACTTCACCGTCTGGTTTTGCAGGACACCACCATCTTTGATGGTTCGGATCGCTTCTTGAACGGCCTGCTCGGACAGTCGATTCTGCTCTTCACAGAATGCTCTCTCTTCGGCTTCGGCCTTAGCTCTCCGCTCCTTCGCCACTTCGTCTTCCTTCTTTCGATACACAGCTGACAGTGCAACGCACTTATCAAGCTCACCGAGGATCAGGGCACCGACATAATCCGGGAAACTTTCGCCTCCGTTTTCTTTGGATGCTCCAAAACACGCAACATTGTTGTCAAACAGTTGCTTGATATAGGATGCTTGGCAAGCTGGGTCGCTGCCCAGGAGCATGATTCTCTCCCGCTCACGCCGGACAGCTTCCAAGACAGCATCATCGCCAGACTTGCGGAGATTATCGAAATAATCATTGCGGGCATCCTTGTTACCATACAACTCTGCGACAGCTGCAGGGTATCCGGCGTGGTCAATCAGATAGAAATCCGTGATTCGCAGAGGAACCAGATAGTCCCGGATCTCCGCATAAAGGAGATAGTTATCATTCTCTGCGCGGGGATACTGGATGTCCGGCTTCCCGTCGCTTCTCCATAGCCGATAGGAAACCGTGCCATCGGAGATTTCTCGTTCGAAAACAGCTCTCATTTTCTTACCATCTCGGTTAAAATTGCCATCATAAAACAGCGGTTTCATCAATCGCGCATTGCTCACAATCGTTCCTCCAATCATTCAAAAGTCTTCAGGATGTGTTCGTGTTCAATAAGATGCGTGAAATCATCTGCATTGCCATCGCCATAGACAATGGTCTGCAGGCACTGCTTGTCCGAAGAATACTCCACCCAAGCAAGGCGGACAGTGCCCTCTTTGAAGCGGTCATTGAGATGTTCTCCACGCAGCTCTACAAAGATGCCGGGATAGTCGTGGTCAGACTTGATCCCGACCACGATCTCGCCAATTGGTGTCTTGGCAATCAGTTCATCATTCATCGTCATCATCCTCCATAGAACCAGGCAGTGCCTTACTCCGTGTGCGCCGGTCAATACCGCTCATCATCGCTCTCACTTTCTCAAGCCGAACCAGATCGATTTCATCGTCATCGCTGGGCGAGGCCAGTTCCGGTGGTGGGAAAATGTCATTCTTCGAAATAAATGCAGAATAGAAGATGGCAAGTTCTTCCTCCCAAGCGGCCTTGTAAAACTCAAAGTCGGCCTCAATCTCAATGTACTGGGCCGGCGTACAAGTCACACAGATCTTCTTGTGCGGCCGTCCCGATTGGGTGCCGACCGTACCGCAGCAGTGACCGCTGCCAAGATGCTTGTAGGCAATCTGTACGATGAGCTTTCTCTCCCAAAAATTGTGATACCGGATGAAGTAGTCTCGCTCTGCGGTGTCTTCAATGTCCTCTTCTGAAATGCTATACTTGGCCATCAGGCGGTTGAGAAGTGCTTCGGCATTCTCTTTTTCGCCGCCAACGCCACGCTCGGCCAGGGCCTTCACGCGTTCCAGGCGCCGCAACAATTCCTCTCGCTCAGTCATACCGCTTCCACCCCCTCTGCAGGAACGAAGTTCGCAAACTCGGTTTCGGCGTTAGGCCGGTGGAGGCACAGGTCAACGATGTCAATGCAGTTATAACAAGGCGACTGGTATGTCGCCTTGTTCTTATGCAGGCAGAGTCCGCAAGGCGGTATATCTGCCATCTGACCGTCAGATCGTCTTTGGTAGAAACCTTTCATTTCACACCTCCATCAGCGCTGTTTCTGACCAAGCAGGCCAGAGCAGATACTGCCGCTGATTTCCACGCCGCACCGCTTCTGCAAAAAGCCCTCCAGAAAGCGGAGCGCAATCATGGCCAAGGCTGCATCGTCCACGCTGGGGCCCACAGGCTCAACTTTAGCCTGCTGCGTAAGAGGATGGATACCGAGAGATTTCATAAGTGCCATATCTACCTGCTCCATTTCCCCGTCCGTCAAATGGCCTTTATAGTCACCGAGCCGGCTGACATCCACAGAGGTGATCTGCTCACAGAGGGCCGTAGAGCGCCGACCAATGCTTTCGATCCGCACATGAGTGGGCATGGGCTTTTTGTACTGGCAGGTCAGGTACACGACCTCGACCACAGGACTGTGCTCATTGCACTCTGGATTGGATACGATAATGGCGGGCCTGCCGGACCGCTGCTCGGAGCCTATGGTCTCACTGCGATTCACATAGAATACATCGCCACGGTTGATTCCCATAAACAAATCTTCCTTTCTATCATCACGAATTTCTGCCTTGCTCAAAGGCATAGAAGTCTTCATCGCATTTGAAGCACTGGTAAGCATACCCGGAGATGTCACTCGGAAACAGTGGATCTCCGCAGCGAAAGCAGGTACCGACACTCTTTCGGAAGACCATATCTTCCATCTCGTCTTCGGTTACACCATGCTCACGCAGGTACACCTTTGCCGCTTCAACACCTGCAAAGTAGATCACTTCATCTGCGTCGTTCTTCAGGTATTCAAGCCCATTCAGGGATATCCCGTTGATGTACCGGCCAACAATGACAGGATCGGATGAACCATCTGACAACTGCGTTTGCCGATTGAGAATGGGTATCCCCAATTCCCGCGCTCTTCGGATTTCCTCCTTCATGCCACTACTGATGCGGTCGCCATAGATGACCAAGCGATCACACAGGGCAAGCAGGCTTGCGTCAAAAGATAGGGCAAGTGCTCGTTCTTCCGGATTGGAATCGTCAAGCAGATAGGGTAAATAAGCGTGCGGGGCAACTGCGCGGCAGCCGAACTCCCGCTCACACATTGTCATATACGTGCGTGCTCTTTGGGCATTCACCATGATCTCAGCCCGTGTAGGGGCAGAGAGGGGCGAGCACACATAGGTAAGAGCCATTCTAAACAACCTCCTTCATACATAATGCGAAGGCCCGAAGACGAGGTGCTATTGCAACTCTCGTCTCCGGGTCTTCTTCAAAAATCAGATATGGCAATCGACGATGGCAAGGAAGTCATCATCTTTCGCCTCATTCATGAGCTTCTGGATCTCATCGTTCCAAGCTCGCTCGTCCTTATCGTTGCTGGAGATCCCGAACCAGCCCATGTCACCGGAACCGGTCCAATCTCCATTGCGATCAATGAATGCGTAAGTGTGGCACATGTATCGATCCAAATCGGTAGCGCCTTTCCGAGCCTTATACTCATCAAGAGTTTCACCTTTCAGATACAGCATTTCGCCCCAGGCTGAAATGCCCTCATCAAGGATCCTGCACAGAGGGCCGAAATCGGTAATGTCTTTGGTCTCAAATGCTCTTACACACTTCTGATACCGTTTCTCGACCGTATCGACAGCGATCTTACGCATGACATCCCAACAGATATCCTTCTTGCGCGCGGCATCGGCATACTGATACCCCTCAGGAGGGATAGCGGATTCGCCATCATCGTCTTTCGCAGAAGGAATGCAGTCCTGCAGCCCTGCCGAAACTAAGAACCGATTCGGGAATCTACCGCCGATCTGCCACCAGTCCCATTTTGCGTTGGGGTTGCAAGTGTAGCCCCATCGTCCATCTGAAGCCTTCACAAAGCCGCGATGTTCATCGCAGTAAGCCTCGAATGAGGGATACCACGATTTGACGGGGTAATCTGTCACCAACTCCAGCGCTTTGGACTCCTCCGTCTGGAGTTTGCTCTTTCGGTCCCGGTTTGGGCCGAACGCATAGATCTTGTCTTCCTCAACGAAGAAGAACTTGTTGAAGGCATCATCGTAAATGGAGTGGATGCTGCCATCCGGGAACCGGACGACACGCATGGTGTCATTCTCAAAGTCGGCTTTTGCCTCTTCCGTGCGATCTTCGAATTCGCGGTACTTCTCTTCCTCTGTCTGTTCATCGAAGGGTGCCAGAACAGGAATCAGGTGGTCTTCCAGATTATTGGCATGGATGTTGTTGACAACGCCATCGTCAGGAACAATAACACAAACAGAAAAGTGACTCATAATTCAATTCTCCTTATAATCAGATAGTATTTTGCGGATCCGGGCAAAGCGCTTTTCAATCGCTTTGCGACCGACTCCGCATAGTTCAGCAATTTCACGATTGGTGTAGCCTTGGTTGCGGAACTGGATCGCCTCAAACTGCTTATAGGTGAGGTTATCTTCGATCACGCGCCAGAGGCCATCATCAATCGGAACAATTTCAGGTGCAGGGATCTCACAATAGAACTCGATTGGGATCTCCTGCAGTTTTCCGACTTGATCTCGTGCATAGTTCGATAGCTCTGAACGCAGATGGTACCAAACCACCGTGGAGAAGCTGTACTTACGCAGCGCTTCCTCCGACAGGTATCGTACCACCACTTTCAGGTACCGATTAGCCAAGAGGTCGTAGTAGTCATCCCCAAGGCTGTGCTTTGCCATGAAGTCAAGAAGGAGACCATGATGCTCCTCTGCAAAAGCCTGCTGCTCGGGGGTGAGTGGCTTCATGTCCTTTCACCACCTAACCTCTTATCTTCGCAAGCCCTTCTGCGCACTTGTAGTATTCAAGTGCAGTCAGGATCACCTGTCTCGTTTCCTCCGACCAACCTCGGATTCGGAATTGTTTACGGACCTCATCCTTATCAACCCGCATATCGCTCATGTGCTCAATGCTGCTTTCAAAAAGCTCTACGAACTCCTCAGCTCTATTGATTTGCGGGAGAAAAACATAATTATACTCTTGGGCCGTCATGTTCCATTTGCCTCCTATTCATCCGTGTCATCTTCTTCGTCATCGGAGAAACGGTTGAAGATTTCATCATATGCACTATTAACAGAGCAAAATTCGCAGCCATCAGATTCACAGTGCCCTTTGTTGATTTCTTGTCTACAGTACTTACTGAAGAGTTCGCGAAACGCTTGCATTTCTTGTTTATTCATCATCAGATACTCCTTTTCTTTCAGGCTGGCTTCTGCAGAACAGCTTGGATCCCGACCAACTCGTCATACTTGCCACGGTCGATTGGTCGGAACTGCTGCTCGCGAATGAAGCAGTACAGGCGTACCGCCATCACGAGATACTCCACGAGATCGACATAGAATGCCATCAAATTCGTGTAGTCGTAATCCGGAGTAAAGCGATCCATAGCAAGCTGATAATCGACCCAGTAGGGATTACTCTCCTGGTAATAGGAGCAGTGGCCCGCAGCGTCCTTCGGCTGATCACCAAGCACATCATCCGAAAACCAAGCGGATGTGGAATTGACAACCATCGCAAATACCTGCTCCTCTGTCTGCCGGCACATGAAGCCCGGCAAAGCGGATATCATGACCAGAAGCTTTCGGAGCATTGTTACGCGGCACTCGAGCTCTTTGAAGAGCCAATAGTAGCGGGAATCCGTCTGATTGAAAGACTTGGAAAGAGCAAGGGACAAGCGCTGCTCATAGTGTCTTTGAAGGTGATGGAGAAGATCGACTCCGAAGTAGAAATCCATCCTATTGCACCTCCAGCTTCACGTCTGGGAGCGGGCCGTTTGTAAGCTGCTCCCTCGTGATTCCGAACACGCGAGTAAAGAGATCCATGTACCGCTCTTGAGCCGGTTGGCTTAGCATGTTGTTGGGCGAAATGATCGCCCACATCGCAAGCTCCTCCTCCGGAACGGAGAATGGATCTTCCCGCCAGGTACCATAGTTGTACACTGGCTTTGGCGGTTCGGATGCGCGCTTTACTTCATTCGCGGTCTCTGCTTTCAAGATCAGCTTGAGCTTCTTATCCAAAATGACGTCGAGAAGATCTCGGCGGATGCCGCGCTTTTCATACTGAAGCATCAGATCTTTGGCCTTCTGAAAAGCATGCAGTTTGATATCCAGCAGACTGCTTGGCTGCTGTGGATCAACAAGCAGTTCACTGATGGCTAAAACAAGTGAAAAATCCCAATTTGAGATCATGGCTTATGCACCTCCTCTACGGGGCAGGGGAGTGCCGAAGCACTCCCCTGCAAAAAACGGTTATTTCCTCAAATAAACACAATGAATGCAAAGTCAATTACCCCATTCTCATCAGCGTGTGTATAGCAGGTATAGCCGCCATCGCCGAAACCGGACGATGAGACCGCACCATAAGGCAACACGCCGGCTGACATCTTGCTGAGTGTGATGTCGCACACATGGCGATACCAGAGATCACCAATAGCGAAACCCGGTGCAGGCAGTTCCTCAAAAACCGTATCGTTCTGATAGAACGCATCATCAAAGAACCCTGCCTGTCCGGAATCAACGCCGACCTCAAATGACTGCTCGACACATTTGCACGCCACTTTGCGCACTTTGCCTAAGCGGATCACATTGAAATCTGGACCAGTATCCTTATGACGGACGGCAAGGACGGCACAGCGTGTGCCCCATTCGCCTTCATCCGTCTTCAGGACGCCTGCCTCCCAAGTCCCGAGTTTGCAATGGTCAACGGTGCCACAGCACCAGACATCACGCTCGTAACAGGGGTCGCTGACACGCATGACCGGAGAAGTCATCTCAAATTCACCGAGGTTGATAAACTCGCGATTTTTCTTCATACTGACTGCACCTCCTCACTGCTGCGCCGCCGCGCGCTGCTCACTCAGCAGCTTTCTGGCGTCGCGAATCAGCTTCGGGCCGTAAGTCAACTCCCACGACTCAATGAATCGTGTCGTGCGGTAGACAAGATTGAAGAAGTCCAGATCGCTGATGTTGACATACACAGAACGCTGCTTTTTGTAGGTGCCCGACTTGATATGGGTGCCTCCCGTCGCAGTTTTCTCTTTGACAGCGCGGCCATTTTCCACGATGACGCACCAAGGATAATTCCTGGGCTTTCCATCGGTTCCAACCGACGCGCGCTTGACCGAGAGCTTTGTCACCGTACTCAGCCCATGCTCGTCCGGCTCACCGAAGATCTTATCCTCTGTGAAATCGAAGCGATCCAGATCGTTCTGCATTCTGCTGAGAACGAAGGGGAAAAATCCAGGGGAGAGATTCGCTGTGACACGAACGGTCTTGTCGCCAGTACCGTTGGAGTAATCCTGCAGCACAACACCAATGCAAGAGTAGGCACGGATACCATCCGCCTGCTCCTCGCCCTGGGCATGCATATGAGCATAGTACTCGATCGGTGCAGGTTTGAGTTTGTCCGTAAACTCGCAGAGTTTCTTGTTGGTCATGTAGATCGCGATCTGGTTTTGAATGCGATTATCTTCCATTTTCAGGTATCCTCACTTTCTTCACATGCGTAGAATTCATCCACATAGGTTGCGTCCGGAATGAATTCCTCAGAAGTCACTTTGTCGCCATCCACCGTGATCGTGTAGTAGGACATGCCGCCCTCGACCACAGCGAACATCTTGCCATCGAGGTGATAGCCAAGCTTCGAGAGCCACTCGGCAATGTATCCGATCCAATCCGTGATGTAGTAGGCTTTTTCAGCCTCATTCCACCCAAGATAGGAGTGTCCGTTGTCAGGATCGTTCCGAAGCTCCAGATCACAATAAAGGCTCGGGCAGGGGCCGGGCGTCATATTCATGTCACGCTCATCTGTGAGCCCTTCCGCATAGCATTCGTGCAAACAGATGCGGCGCGTGAGATCCCTCGTATGGATGGGCAGGAAGAATGCACCATCCTCTCCAAAATCTCCATCGCCAAACAGCGTGACAGCTTTGCGCTCTTCCAATGTTGGGAAAAGGGCTTCCAGTATTTTGACATCCCGCTTCATATGCCGGATGCCGAGAAACTGACGAAATCTTCCCGCCAACGGTTCTTTCAGACAAGGGGTAATGCGGATGGCACCTGTAAAATCGGTATAGGTTCCCATAATGCGCTGCTCCTCTTCTCAAAAGTGATAGTCGAGTGTCCCACCAAAATAAAAAGACTCGCTGAGATCAGTCTCGCGAATCCATTCATCCAGTGTTTTCAATTCATCTTGGTAGTAGATGTAGAAACTGAACTTATCCTGGTAGGCTTCATTCAGCTTATACATGGCCATGCCAATGTCGTAAGGGGTCTCAGCACAGAAGGCTTCGATTGAGATGTCTGTCAGCTCTCTCGCTTTATCCAGGAAGGCGTAGTACTGTCTGTGGAAGTACTTCTTCTTGGCATTCGGCTTGAACGTAAAGCTCTCTCCATCCTCAGCGACATCCACGATGTGGGCAACGATTTCCAGGAACCATTTCAGGTCTTCATCCCGGTCCGTTTCCGCATCCGTGTAGTCCGCAATCGAGTGGTAGAACCATTCCGGCACACTGCACTCTCCCATACGCTCATCAGGTAAAATGGGCGCATTGCCCAGTTCAATAATTCTGCTATGCATTTGTTCCTCCTCAATCAAATCGGTCGAGATGTGTGGCTACGAATTCATTTGCGTAGTAGCAAATGAGGTTGACCAGCATTCCCACTGCCAAGTACGACTCCTTGTCCTGCTTCAAGGTCTTGAGCACATAGACGCGGGCGCGGCTTTTGAACGGGTCATCCCGCTCTTTGGACCAGTTGCCATACAGGAAGATATCTCCGTAGATACCCTCGCTGCTGCCGTAGGTCACTTCGCCTACCACATCGAACTCGCACCTGTAGAGCTTGTCGCACTTGCATGTGCTGCAGAGCAGGTCATAGTCCAGCTCACAGATCTTGCTGTACTCTTCATATCGAGGATCCGTCTTTGCCCGCGTGACCGCCTGCTCAAATATGTCCTTGACAGAAAAGTAGCGCTTCTCATCAGCCATCGTCATCACCCCCTTCCTCAGGATCTTCTTCCCGTTCGGAAGGCTGCACCTTAGGCCGCCCGGAGGCATCCTTGAAGACACAGTGTGGATTATCACAACGATTGCCGAGGTAGCACGGGAGCCTGTCCAACTCCTGATAGAATGGATGGCAGTAATAGCCGATCTGAGCTTCTACCGCGTTGATAGCGCCCTCTACAACATTGGCAATCATCTCATCGTCCCGTTGAGGAATGGATAACTCGAACTTCCTCGGCGGCGCCGATTTGGCCGTCAGGGCGATGATAAGCTCGTAGGCAGCATTATTGATCACGTCTTTCTTGGTCTTGCAGTACCAGTCGAAATCCACGGGGTTCTTCACATGTCTCCCTCCTTTGAGTCAGTCTGTAGGAAAGCGCAATACTGATTTTTGCAATCTCCAGTCTGATAACAAGGAATACTGTCGCAGTAGAATGGGTGACAGGTGTGTCCAGCCTTCTCTTGGATGATCTCCTCCGCTGCATCGACCAATTCGCCGATGATTTCCATGTTCCAATCCGGAACGGCAGGATCATCTTCTTTCGGCTCGTTGTGATCTTGCGCGGTCATGGCGCAGATTAACTGATACGCAGCGTTGTCAATCGCATCATTTCGGTTACACAAATAGTCTTCAAAAGATATCATTCGTAGTTTCCCCTTTCTATTTAGTGTGGGAGGCTACGCACGATCAGGTTCGTCAGCATTACCGGCAGTTCTTGGAGATTGGTGATGTCCAAATAGCCATCACCATAGATCCGCTCAATTCGTGGGCGGTCTTCACCAATGGCTGCCGCGTAGATTTTGACACCTTTTCGCGCATACTCCAGTTTGATCCCACGCAGATCAGCTTCTGCTGCAGATCCGGAGTAACCGTCATCATTTGGCTGCCCATCGCAGATGATCATGAGGATTTTCACCTCAGATGTCTGCTTAGAGAGTTTTTCCGCCACAAAGCGCAACGCGGCGCCGTCACGGTTACAGTCTCTGGCACTCATGTCCATCAGCCGATAGCGGTTATTCTTATCGTAGGTATCGAAGTCCGAGTAGGAAAACAGTTCAACATGTGAGCTCCAGGCGGTATGACCAACGACCAGCAGCGGGATGCCAAGCGACTCGCAGAAGTCCTGGATCACAATGGCAGTTGCTCTGGCTCTGGTAATGCGGTCATTTGAACACATGGAGCCACTCTCGTCGATGAGCAGGCCAACGGAAAGGTTGATCGGCTCCGTCGGGAGTCGGGAATTATAGAAGATACGGCCATCGTTCCGATAGAGCGCGTGCTGATTGAGTCGTTTCCCAATCAGGAGCCCGGTCTGTTTCCCGCCCTGCCGCCGATCGCGGAGAGCGGAACTGACACTACGCTGCAATCGTTTGGAGAGCATTAAAAGCTCCGGAGCCACACGGTTATAGCTGTCGATGAGGTTCTGATCCACATGCGCCATACGATTGACGGTCACATGGATGTTGCGATGCGCATTACCATATCGGATGTCATTCGCTTCTCGCTGTAGTCCCTCAGATAGTTCTTCTTCCAATTCCTCCGTCACCTTTTCCTCCGCCATGGAGGATAAGAGACGCTCAATGTCATCAGCCGCATGTTCATAATCGTTGCCTTCATACTCGTTGTTCTGGTCAACGCCACCATTTCCACTACTTGTGATGCCATTCGTCAGATGGGCGGCAATACGGCTTGTCTCCTCAGCAATCACACGCTCGACCTGTGCCCGGATCGCGTTCATCTGACCGGGATTGGGAGTAAAGGTGCCATTACTGGGAACCGGCTTGGTTTTGATGGTGAAGTTAGCTGCCGCTTTCGGGAGTTGGCTGGAGAGGTCTTCCTCAACCGCCTGTTGTCCCTGCTGGCTGCCATCATTTTCATCATCGCCGCTGCCGGGCTGGCCAGAACCACTCCCGGAACCGCCTTTGCCGGTGTGCTGGGAGGATTGCTGCGCCTGCTGCTGGGCTTGCTTCTGTTTATCGCGCAGAGCGTCGAAGCAGCGCTGCATCATGGGCCAAAGATCCACAAGGATCCTATTGGCAGCCTCACAGCGGGATCTGGCATCGTCATCATAGACAGACTCATCGATCCAGGGGATATACTCATACAGCTTGTCGATGAACTCACCGGTGTAACCGGATAGGTTGTTGACCTCATGCGCCCTGACATACTGGATCAGGAGATTGACTACGATCGAATGGTCATAGTACTTGCGATTGATCATCTCCGTGATCTCCGGCATGGTATCCGCATAGCGCAGGTTATTGAGCGCGATCCCTTTGGCGGGGGAGCCAGGAAACTCATACGAGTACCTGGCATCCACATATCCGTCTTCTAAGATGTTGCTCAACGCATGCGCTGTGCTCATGATGACCTGCATGGGGACTGTGTCTGTATCGTCTGTAAGCGCCTCAAGGATGTCTTTTGCATAGAGCTTTTGCATACTGTCCAGACCATCAGGCATCTTCGGATAGAATTTGCCTTTAGCTAGTCCGGCGAAGTAGCTGTGCCAAATGCGCTCGTCGGTGAACAGGTTATGCCCGCACTCATGCGCATTCAGGCCTTCTAGACTCATGGAACGAAGGAGCCTTGAAGGAAAGCTCCAGGTGATGTGGTTACAGGCATTGATGTAGATTCCGTGGTAATCCGTAAAGGCAACGGTCTCATCATCATGATCTGCAACGACTCGCACACGCAGCGGACGCTTATAGCGTTTTGTCGCTGCTTCCGCAAGATCCGTCAAATACCCGTTATAGGCCCTGGAGGAGAAGAACTCCTCGTCGGTGATCTTGCTCTTGGCGTCGAGGATCCTCTTTCGGATCTGGCGGTGGGATGTTCTCATATGCACAGCCTCCCATCATGCCGGGATACTATCGCAGCTGATAGGGATCTCGCCGAGCATCGCGGAGAGTGCATCGCACATTTCCTCAAAGGACTGCTGCGGGTAGAACCAAAAGAGATGCTGCTGCACACCAGCCATGCTGATAATAAGCGGCATCTTGCTGGAAGCAGGATAGTTCTCCATAGGCTCCACCTGGACATTCGATGCGTCAGGCCCGAGTGCCATGTCAATGACCCACTTCACGAGCTGCGCCGCCTCCTCAGAGGTCATTGCTCGGTCAGTAGGCAGGTCGTAGCATGCCAGCGCGACAGCGACAGCAAAACGGATAAAGTACTCTCGATCAATTCTCATCAAATCACACCTCTTTTATCAAATCGTTTTGGAATACTGGGGTTCAAGGCAAGCGGAGATCAGCTCAGCACGATTATCCGGATCCGCTGAAGCGGAAGAGATGATCGTAGATAAGGCTGACTCATAAGGATCATTCGTCACCATCGTGGAGAGCACCCAACTCTTGAATTCACGCATACCGCAGCTGCCGTCCGTGATCATCGTTTGACGGCAACGCTCTGCAATATCGCGCACGACAATGGCCATCTTTGTCGCTTCCTGCTCATCGGTAAATCCGGTGACATTCATCACGCGCTTGACCATCGTGTTCAAATCAGGCGCTTCCATGTCGTAGATCAGATCCATTCGGGAGATCACGCTCTGGTTCATGTCGCGGCAGCCGGAGTAGTCGGAGTTTGTCGTAACGACAATGACTGTATCCGGATGGCGTCGCACACGCTCACCAGTCGGCAGAGTAATTACCTGGCAGTTGTCCAGCAAGGAATTCAAGCCGACTAAGACACCTGGATTCGCGATACAGGAAGGTTCCTGCAGCTCACAGACATACCCATGCCTAATCGCCTCGACGAGAGGCGTATCCACATAACGGATGCGCTGGCCAGCAGGATCCTCTTTCTCCATGAGATTGCCAACGGCAATCTCAATGAGTTTCTGCAGCACATCATCTTCCGTCTTGGACTCATCGTATTCGCCGGTTAGCATCATATAGACACTGGGCGGATGCATGGTGATGTCGGAGATCTTCGGGAGATCCTCGATAGGAGTACTGCCATGAAAGCCGTTGGTATCAGGAATAAACTGTCCAACCAAGTCGGTAATCTCCGTATTGGCACTACAGGTCATCAGGGTATAAGGCAGATTTAAGCCAGCAGCGATAGCCTGTGCGCCCATAGTCTTGCCGGTACCCGCCTCACCGCGAAACAGGAAGTTTCGCATTGGCTGGTTGGATGCCGTCGTCGCTTTGGCATGCTCGCACACGCGAACGACCTCTTTGGGAATGATGTACCAGTCGGGCAGCGTGGGTACCATTGCCTTCTCCCGATCTGTGAGGATCCGATTAGAGAGGGCGTACTTTCCGACAAAGTCTTCCTTCTGAAACGAGGTGGCTTTTGCCGTAGCGTTACCTGACAGCTGCATGATGGTGAAGTTGCCATAAGAGGCACCAGTCGGCGCATAGTTCCCGCTATCCATTGCCATCTGTGTGATGACTGAGATATTGCCAGTAGTGGGAATGGAGATCTTGACGCCATCCGTACCCAACTGCTTGCTGTTCTCAATTCGACGATAGACATTGTCGCAGAGGACAAGCGCACATTCAAACGCAGCGTCCATATCAGCCCAACCGTTCTCGTAATGTGAGGTGAACTCCTGAAATTTCTGGCGGAACTCATCATCTTCATTGAGAACGGGCATCAGGCAGAATAGTAGGGCAGATCCAGAACCATTACCAGCGCCCAGAGAATAGGGCTTCAGAACCTGCGAGCCGTCCTCAATCTGCACCGCGCTGAACTTGCCGGTAACTGGATTGAATACGACACAATCGGTCTTGTTGGCAGATCGGTACTCGCTGATCCGGTAGGTATTGCCTTGATGACCGATGGCACCGAGGTTATCCACACTCTGCCCATTCTCCGTTGCGCTTACAAGCTTTGCATAGGCCAGCAGGGCGCGAAGAGTAGGTGCGTGGAGTGTAGCCTTCTGAGCGGTACTGGAAGTGTTGTACTGCGAAAAGCCCATCGGTTTTGCTCCGGAGTATTTTGGGTCATCAAAAGGCGGTGGGAGCTGGAGTCGGAAAGTCCAAGATTCGAAAAGCTTCGTCTTTGCCATAATTACACCTCATCATGATCAATTAAGGCCAGGACACAGCAAGTTCCTGGCCACGCACTTCTGCAGAGATATCGTCTTCGCGAGCGAGTACACAAAGATCGTCCCAAGCGGGGCGAGGGGGAAAGTCAGGGATGGTATCTACCGCCTGTTCCTTTCCCTCGACGGTAACGAGGACATCACCATTTTCATGAATGACAAGCCGCTTATGGCCTTGCACATTCAGCTCATCGATCAATACGCTGAGTAGAGCAATACCTGTTTCCGTGTACCATTGCTTCACATCGTTACGAGAGAGAATGTCCTTTTCCTCCAAGTCTTCATCACTCTTCGGCTGCACCTCTGCTTCAGCAAGAGGCACGAGCTGAATGAGCGCGATTTCCAGCTTCCCAGACGCGCTCAGTGTCACCTCCCCAAAATTGAAGGGGTCACAGTGATAGAGCTTGATACGTTTCGTACAGCCTCTGTTGATATCTTCCGATGAAGGACGCGTATCCCAAAGCCATGATACTGTGGGATAGCTCTGCTTCAGCTGCTCCATGATTCGATAGTTGACCTGTCTGAGCAAGCTCAGTCGGGTATCATCATCTGCTTCTTGCGGAGTCTCCGTTAGCGGTTTGGCCTCCTGCTTCGCAGGAAAGGCCTTTTGCTCTGCGGGCATCTTTTTGCAGTGTTTTCTGTGCGAGCGAAATAGCTTCGAGATCACGAAACACACCCAGACAAAAAGCGCAGCGCAAGCGATCCATTGGAATATGGGGCGCTTGAAGATCGCGCAGAGAAACAGACAGGGTACAACAAGAACCCTCAGCAGGGTCCATGCGTCAATTCGGCTTTTGACAGCCACAAATAGTCAGTCCTTTCGTATGTAGATTTTGGAATGGACAAAACAAAATGGGCTGCAAGCATTCACAACACTTACAGCCCATATATGTATGTCCAGATCAGAGGGGGAGGTCGTCATCGTCATCGCCACTTGGAATCGTCTGCTCCGGGCGTACCTTACCAGTGCTCTTCTGTGCGGTTTTTGTCGTACCCTGCGAAGAGTCCGCCTCATCGCCTTTCGGCTTTGAACCAGTAAAGTGCCACTCGAGGACACTGACATCCGCAGAGATCTGACGGATGCCCTCATCCGTCTCGTAGGGACGCAGATTCAGATTACCGATGATCTCGATCAGACGGCCCTTCTTGATGCCGGCCTTCTGCATCCGATTGGCGATGTACTCGCTTGCGGTGCAGTTGAAGAAAGAGGCGTTGTCCTGATTTCCATATTTTGTGTTGACCACAAATCGGAATGTGCAGTAGTCTCCATTCTTTCCGCTCTTGATCTCCGGATCGGTGACCAGACGGCCCTCCATAATGATGGTTGCGTGCATAATCCTTTTCCTTTCTGCCTTACGGCTTAAAATATTCCAAACACCTTACGGTGCATGGTTCAAAAGTTGCCAGCTGTTGCTTGGCATAGAAAAAGACAGACGCAGGTTGAATCTTTCAAACCGCAAGTCTGTCTAATATGCCTGCGTAAATGACACAGGCTCACATCTTAAAAAGCTCCCTGAGGAGAAGACATCTAATAAAGAACACTGTAAGCATAGCATTCCTATGATGCGCATTCCAGAGTACCTAAATCTGCTTGCTTGTAGAAAAAGAGAGTTCTTCAAAGCCAAATACAGTCGAGGACGGCTGAAGGGCCTCCGGGAGATTCGGGAGATCATTGGTCGGTTTTTTGAGGTAAAATCGATATAAGCTTCCAGCTTTGAGTTTATATCGTCCATCCAGAACCCGCTGTACGTGGCTTCCATTCTCCAGCTCCAGAACGATGGCGTGGCGCTTTCTATGAATATTGACCTGCTCTTGGACAAGCAGTCCCTCGAGACACTCGTACTGCTGCCTGCTCACCTGTCGGTAGAAAGAACACGCCTTCACACCGCCCGTAATCGCTACACCGGCGGACAGAATAAGTAACTTATGGTCATGTGAGATCATGGCAAAGATGACTCCCAAAACCGTGATCGACAGAATCGAGAATATCAGCTTGGCAAAACGAATAGCGATAGGGTTTGGCATTTTCATGGAATACTCCTTTCTCTACCGATATGGCAGGACAAAATGAGGGCCGGAAAGATACTCTCCTTTCCGGCCCGTGATACTATGCGTGTTCCAGAATGACCTGGCGTGTCAAATACAAGTTTGTGGTTGCTTCCAGCACATCCTGCCTATGATTTGAAAGGCTACATGCGTTGTTTAGCCGCGCCTGGTTGTCAGATTCTTCCGTATAAATGGCGGAAATCACTTTGTCGGCCGAGCTGACATCTCGAACATCGTTTTCAAAGCATCGTACCAGCTCAGGGACGCTCAGCGGCGTCTGGGTAACCAACTTCATGATTCGCTGTTCCGCTTCTGTACCCTTATCTGGCTGCAGGAGGTAGACGGCCTCAAAGAAGTTGACTTTACCTTGCTTGAGCAGCTTTGCGATATTCAGCAAGCGCCGTGTACCCTGAACACCCCGCAGCGGTATGACATAGGTATCATAAAGCATGTTGTAGAGCGCATCCACACCGGTGTATCCAACACCTTTGATGATGAGCTTTCGCTTTACGAGTATCTCAAGTGCCTTCTCAAATCCGGAGGGATCCAATTTCACTTCCTCCATCTTTTCAAAATATTTCTTGCGGAGCTCGTCATGCGTCAGGACATCCCACAGCAACATACTCCAGATACTGAACTCCGGAATAGAAACTGGCTGGAGCTTCCCAAGCCGCATAATATAAGGCATATCTTTGCCGTCTTCATTGCGAATCTGATAACTGCCAGCGGCAGCATAGAATGTCATCATAATGCTCTCCTCCTCAGCCATTCTGTTCTTTCTTACGAAGATACGAGACGAAGAACAACAACTCAATACAGGATTTCCAATAATGCTGGCTCGTTACGGAGCTTGCTGCGAGCACGCGAGATCCATGCGTTGACGTTATTTACGCTCGTATCATAGTGTTTTGCGATCTCCGTGGCCTCATAGCCCTTCAGCTTCATCTCGATGGCTTCCACACCTTTTCGAGCGACGCCATTGTATTTCTCCTTACACGCAGCAAGCGCAGACATAGCGGTGGCATCCGTTACGGTCTCATCAAAATCAACAGAAGTGCAAGTCAGCATATCGAGAAGAGAGGCATTTTCATCTTCGCTGATCTCTACACTTCTTTCCAGCCGGTAGTTCATTGCGCGGCAGTGATCTACGATGGCATTGTAAATGTACCGGCAGGCGAAAGGTGCAAAAGCTCCCATATCCGGCTGATACTTCAGCGCCGCTCTGCAGATAGCCTCGCAACCAATGGCGTAAAAGTCATCATAGGTCAGGAGCGGACGGTTCGGAATGGAAATGCGCGTGCGGATGACCCAGTTGACCAGGTCCAAATTCTCCAGCACCAGGGCGTCTTGATAATCAGTCATGTCGAGCACCTCCTTTAAGCGACACAGTTGTTTCTGGCAAGTACTTCATTGCAGAGGCGGATCAGCTCACGGCATCGATACTCACTGCACATGCCGATGTGAGCGTCACACAGGCTAAGTCCGAATGAATCCGCGAACCAGCGATAAGCTTCTTCACGAGTCATGATCCCGTTCTTCCAGATAAGGTCGAACTTTCGATGCGCCTGAATACGGAGATTCCGGAGATTCCCATTCGCCGGTACACCCATTGGTTTGTCAGTATTCGGGTGTGCCGCAACATAGGTGTTACAGGCGGGATAGTTGTGACATACATAGAGCTTTCGGTCAGATTTCGCATCATGATAGATTTCAGATGCAGGTCTCAGGATCATGGCCGCCCCGCAATGCGGACAGCGGAAGGATCTACTGCGCTGGGCTCGGGTCTTTCTTTTTTTCAAAATGGTCATCTCCTTTTTTGCGTTCTACTAGAGTTCACTCAAAAAACAGGGGGGTACCCCCCGTCGCTTTGAAAAGAAATTTGTAAACTTTTTGTGAACGGATGTAAAAAGAGCTATTGCACGCAAAATGCAATAGCTCTAAAACGGGATATTGAGTTCTGTAGGATAAGTCAGACTTGAACCGGAGGCTTAACCGTGTTAGGCAAAGGTTGTCCTTTCTATTGGACAGGTTTTATGCTATGATATAATCGCTTGATAGAAATTGGTTCGACCAGGTTGAAAGGATGATGAACATATGCCTCGCTCCTCATTTCAGAAGCTGAAGATTATCTACATCATGGAGTACCTGCTGAAGAACTCAGATGAAGACCATGCCGTAACCACCAGCCAGATCATTGCCTACCTGAAGTCTCATGATATTACTGCGGAGAGAAAGACGATCTATAGTGATATCGATGCTCTACGAGATTTTGGATTGGACATCATCCAGGTATCTGAGGGGAACAATCACGGCTACTACGTGGCAAGCCGTGACTTTGAACTACCGGAGCTCAAGCTCCTCGTGGATAGCGTCCAATCCTCGAAATTTATTACCCATAAGAAAACGCTGTCCCTGATCAAAAAGATTGAAAAGCTGGCCAGCATCCATAGCGCACAACTGCTCAACCGGCAGGTATTCGTGAAGAACAGGATCAAGACGATGAATGAGTCCATCTACTATAATGTCGATGAGATTCATAACGGCATCTCAAGCAATCGGAAGATCCGGTTCCTGTATTTCGAGTATAATGTCGCCAAGGAGCGCGTGTACCGACATGGTGGAGCTTATTATGTTGTCAGCCCATTTGCAATGACATGGGACGATGAGAACTACTACATGGTGGCCTTTGATTCTGCTGCAGGAATCATCAAACACTACCGCGTCGATAAGATGGAAAAGATCACCGTTCTGGATGAAGGACGAGATGGTCAGGACGCTTACGAGGCGCTCGATATGGCCGTCTATGCGCGTAAGACATTCGGCATGTTCACCGGCGAGGAGGTCAAGGTTCATCTCCGTTTCGAAAATCATCTCGTGGGCGCCGTACTCGACCGTCTCGGGCGGGATGTGATCTTAGTCCCGGATGGAGAAGATCACTTTACAGTATGGACAGATGTGATCGTCAGCCCGCAGTTCTTTGCATGGCTCTGCGGATTTCAGACGGCGGCGAAGGTCATTGGGCCTGATGATGTAGTCAAGCAGATGGCAGAGCATGTCAAGTCGATCGCCGAGCAATACGAATAACGCCTGAATTATGGAAGCGGAGGAACGGTATATGTCCTATCCAAAACCACTATCGGAGAAATCTCTGAATCGGCTATATATGCAGGCGGGTTTATCGACGGAGGCGTGTGATTTCCTTCATTCGTTATTTGCCGCCTGTGCAAATCTATATGGCACCATCGCCCTTCGCGATGTATGGTCGGTTTATCAGAAGCTAAAAAGCGATGTGCCGCGGATTCATCGACGCGATCTTATCGCCTTTTCCTCTATTGTCCGTCGAGAGGTGCAACCCTATTGGGTTTATGAGATTGAAGAACTGTACACGGAAGAACCGCACAATGATCTGGATCGGCACATCGTATCAAAAGAATTGATTGGTGCTGGCTATGGTAAGATGTTTTCCTTCTATGCACTGATGGACGAGCGCGATGATCGCCCCTATTGTGTCCCCGATGATTTTCTCTCATATGCGGAACCAACAGCATCTGTAGAGGAGAAATCACTCGCAGATTTTATTGGGAACCTGAAGTCCACGGCGATGGAGTGCGCCCCAAAACAACGTAAAACCTATCCGAATGAGAATCGCGGGAAGAAATTAAACGAGTTTCCTTTTCTCAATTTGAACGAGCGGTTCAATTTGGATTATTACAAGAAAGTCCCCGCCACTTATTCTGCCCTGTTGGCAGAGTACAGCGGTACAGAGGTGGAAAAGATTATGCGGTTTCATCGGCGAGCCGAGAATGTTGGTCATCTGCGCACAACGGATATGATCCAGAATGTGCTGATTGAATTGTGCGAGGTAGGTGTCCGCCTGACGGAAAAGCAGCAAGATACTCTTATGCAGCTCATCGTGCAGTATCACAATGGAAGCCGCTTGTGGTGTACCTGCGGTTGGAAACCGGATGAGCTAGCAGCTAAGTTTAACGGTATCGGAGCATTCCCTGGTCAGGAGGCATCATCTCCAGAGGGAATGATGGATGAGAAAGATATCATTCGCAAGATGAAAGAGTTGGGACTGAAGGTCTTGGAGTGAGCAACATGTCAACCATTGAGCAAACACTTTTACGCCTACAAATGTCTGCTTTCCGCGCAAAGTTCCATTTGAGTGAAAAGGACAGGCAGTACATAATGGGCAAGGGCATGGAAACCATTCAGCATCATGCGGCCGACTTCATCCGAATGCGGCTTGCGCCGGCGATCATCCCAAATGACGGCAAACAGACACCGATGCGCGGGCATCCAGTGTTTATTGCCCAGCATGCCTGCGCCTGCTGCTGTCGCAGCTGCTTAAACAAGTGGTATCATGTCCCGATAGGGCGTGAGCTGACGGAGGATGAGCAGAAACGCATCGTGAGGTTGCTGATGGCATGGATCGAGCGACAGCTTGCAACGGATGCGAAATAGCGAGAAATTGAGGTGACAACTATGTCTATGATTGGAAATATTCTTTGGTTCCTATTTGGAGGATTGATCGGCGGGCTTGCCTGGGTACTGGCCGGTTGTCTTTGGTGCATCACCATCATCGGCATACCCGTTGGCCTGCAATGCTTCAAATTCGCAAGTCTCGCCTTTTTCCCGTTTGGGAAAGAAGTTGTGTATGGCGGTGGAGGCTTTTCCTTCCTCGTCAACCTAATTTGGATCATTTTCTTTGGCCTTGAGATGGCAATCGGATACTGCATTCTGGGCTGTCTCTGGTGCATCACGATCCTTGGCATTCCAATCGGAAAGCAATGCTTCAAAATGGCCAAGCTGTCTTTAATGCCCTTCGGGGCATCGGTCGTGTAAAGCAATATTGTATGCGACCGCTCCCACATGGCCTTTTTCCAATCCGCGAAAAAAGCAACGACTCTAATGAGAACACTCTCAATCGATTGAGGAGGATAAGACATGGGAGAGATCATCAATACGAATACCGCTATAGAGACTCAGCCTGGCGGTGATACGGTGGCATTATTGGATGTTACCCAAAGCCTCTTGGCGGATGCAAGGACTGCTCTAAACGACAGAGACGTATTAAGCGTTCCCATTGCGGAACTCTCTACGCTTGGCGCTGGAGTCTCTTCGCTCATCCCTGCGTTGAATACTGTTACGCAGACGACGAGCATCGCAGCGGATGGACTCTATACGATAGCCAACGCTGGTGTCGGTGATGTACTGAAAGCGGCAAAGAACGGAAACTTCTGGGCCTCACTCAAAACTGCGGATGGAGCGTCTAAAATGGTTCAGCTGCAGGAAGCAGAAGCAATTACCGCTACCACACAGACAGCGGCAGCATTCAATCCCGCCACTATGATGATGGCGGTCGCACTATTCTCAATCGAACAGGAACTTGGGAAAATTGAGGATATGCAGAGGCGGATCATCTCGTTCCTTGAAATCGAAAAGGAATCTGAGATAGAAGCGGATGTTGAAAGCCTCATGAGCATCATCAAAAAGTATAAGGATAACTGGGACAACGAGCATTTCGTCAGCGGCAATCATAATCAGGTCCTCACCTATCAGAATCGCGCACGCAAGAACATGCTTGGTTACCAGAAGAAGATCGCCGAGTCGATTGGGAAGAAGCCGCATATCGTCACGCAGGCTGGCGTGAAGCAGGCATTCACCTCTGTGGAGAAGGAATTCAAATACTACCGCTTGTCCCTTTATACATTCTCACTGTCTTCTCTCATGGAGGTCATGCTCAGCGGCAATTTCAAAGAATCCTATATTTCCGGGATTCGGGATGAACTGCAGCAGATGTCGGACGCTTACCACGATTTGTTCGAGGAGAGTTCACACTATTTAGAGAAACTGAGTAACTCAGCAGTAGATGCTAATGTCATGAAAGGTATCGGCACGGCAGGAAATGCAGTCGGGAAATTCATTGGAAGTATCCCTCTCGTAAAAGAGGGGCCAGTTGATGAATTCCTTCAGGATGGCGGAACGCACTTGAAGAAGAGTGCTCTCGATATGGAAAAGGATGCCGTACACCGATTCGCTTCCATAGGCAATCCAGGGACACGGATGTTCATGGAAAAGATGGATGAGATGATCCAGATCTATAACCGCACCGAGCAAATCTGCTTCGATGATAAGAAGATATATCTATTGCCGAGTAAGCTCGCTGTTTAATCACTCAAAAGGCAGCTATCACAGGAGGTCCATTTATGCCGCTCCAGATTGTAAGAAATGACATCACAAAGATGAAAGTTGACGCGATCGTCAATGCCGCAAACAGTTCTCTCTTGGGTGGTGGCGGCGTAGATGGCTGCATTCATCGCGCCGCCGGCCCGGAACTCCTAGTCGAATGCGAAAAGCTCAATGGGTGCAAAACTGGCAGTGCCAAGATAACAAAGGGATATAAGCTGCCATGCAAATATGTGGTCCATGCGGTTGGCCCTCGCTGGTACGGTGGGCAGTATGGGGAGCATGACAAGCTTGTCTCGTGCTACCAGACGTCGCTCGCGCTCGCAAAGGAGCATGGTTGCGAGTCGGTCGCATTCCCTCTGATCTCTTCGGGAATCTTCGGCTATCCAAAGGATGAGGCGCTCAAAGTAGCTATCGACACGATCAGCAGGTTTTTGCTTGAAAATGATATGATGGTTTACATCGTCATCTTCGATCGCAAGGCGTATCAGATCAGCAGCAAGTTGTTTGTGGACATCAACGCCTACATAGACGACCGATATGTCGAAGAGCATCGAGACAGCTATGCTGAGCGGATCAGCCGGCTGCATAGCCTTGCAGCGGAAGAGAGCTGCCCAATCCCCGCTGCCCCTATGGTAACAAAGGCAGCATCCCTGGACGATGCGCTGAAGCAGATCGACGAGAGCTTTTCCGTGATGCTTCTGCGTAAGATTGATGAGTGTGGCATGACGGATGCAGAGTGCTATAAGAAGGCCAACATCGATCGAAAGCTGTTCTCAAAGATTCGGACGGATAAGCTCTATCGACCATCAAAGCCTACTGTGATTGCCTTTGCGCTTGCACTCGAATTGCCACTTAACGAATTGAAGGATATGCTCTCGAAAGCAGGATTTGCCCTGTCGCACTCCAGCAAATTTGACATCATCGTGGAGTATTTTGTCGAGCGAGGAAACTACAATGTATTTGAGATCAATGAGGCGCTGTTTGCATTTGACCAAAGCCTGATTGGCGCATAATAGTTATCAGGTGCTGCGACTTTTCGTCGGTGGAACCCTGATTGATATGGTATCTTTTCCGGAGGTGTGCTGCGATGGAACAAAACGAGCTTGAGTATCTGCGTCAGGTAGAAGATCATGCTTCACGGACAGGCTGGGTGTCTCCGTTGACTCGTGAGGACAAAGAGTATTTTGCCTATTTGCGTCAGGTCAGTAAGCGGTATAACATCGACATGTCCAAGGCAAATCGACTGGGATACAATTTCGTGATTCGTGTTGCAGAGAGCGAGTTTTACGCACATCACACATCCTGAGAAATCCAGAGGCGCAAGCATCTTTGCTTGCGCCTTTCATTGAATTGTCGCTTAACAAGCGACCAAATGAAGCGAATATCAAAGTAAGATATGGCTGTAAGGTGAAACACCAAACAGCCATAATTTATTGGAGGTATTTGCAATGAATAAGAATCTGACTGAGATCGTCTTTATCCTTGACCGCAGCGGTTCCATGAGTGGACTTGAGTCCGACACAATCGGCGGCTTCAACGCCATGATTGAAAAGCAGAAGAAAGCTCCCGGCGAAGCGCTGGTCTCCACTATCCTCTTTGACAATGTCAGCGAAGTGATCCATGACCGCGTCAATATCCGAGACATCAAGCCCATGACGGATAGCGAGTATTGCGTGCGCGGCTGCACCGCCTTGTTGGATGCGATTGGAGGCGCGATCCACCACATCGGCAACGTCCACAAGTATGCGCGGGAGGAAGATGTTCCAGCGCATACCCTGTTTGTTATCACGACGGATGGAATGGAAAATGCAAGCCGTCTCTATGATAGCGCCCGTGTTAAACAGATGATCGAGCATGAGAAGAGCAAGTATGGTTGGGAATTCCTGTTCCTCGGCGCCAATATTGACGCCGTCGAGACGGCGAAGCATTTTGGTATTAGTGAAGACCGCGCGGTCAATTACCACTCCGACAGCGTGGGGACAAGACTGAACTATGAAGTGGTCAGTTGCGCGATTACAAGCATGAGAAGCGGAGCTCCTATGAGTGCCGATTGGAAAGCGCCAATTGAAGCGGACTATAAGACCCGGAAGGGTGAAAAAGACTAACCGCATCGATTTCGACACGGTTCGTACTATCTCCTAAGCCGCACCATGTAAATGGTGCGGCTTTTTCATTTGATGCATACTCGTCAGTTTACGTATGTATCAAAATATATGTTAGTTCTATTGACACTTCCGCTCGTTGCGGATATAATAATGGTGAAGATCAAAATTGGAGGTCTATCATGAGAGATTACAGCAAGTACGAAAAGACACCCGTGTTATTCTCTGGGGCAGAAAAGAAGTTTGAAATCATCATTGACGGGTTTCGTTATATTGTTAAGTTTCAGAAGAATTCCGAAGTGGGCTTGACCTTCAATTATGTTTCTGAGTATTTGGGAAGCCATATTTTTCAACTACTTGGCATTCCCGTACAGGAAACCTTCCTTGGCACTTATGAGGGCAAGAATGTAGTCGTTATGAAGAATTTCTTAGGGCCCGAGGATGATCTTGTTGCCTTCAACGGTGTCGGCGAAAGCTCGCTGGAAAGGGACAAGGAGCTCTATCAGTACACTTATGAAGATATTACCGCAATGCTGCGCGAGAATATGAAGTCAACAAATGTTGAGGAGACAATCGACCGTTTCTGGGATATGTTCATCGTGGATGCTTTGATTGGTAATTTTGACCGGCATGGCGGGAACTGGGGCTTCATTAAGAAAGATAATCAATACCGCATCGCCCCGGTATATGACAATGGCTCAAGCCTGTATCCGAAGCTGAATACGGACGAGAAGCTGGAGGCCGTACTCTCCTCCGAGGAAGAAATTGACCAACGGATCTATAAGTTCCCCACCTCCCACATCAAGGTGAAGAATCGCAAGAGTTCCTATTTTGAAGTAATCAGCAGCTTGCAATTCGAAGCTTGCAATGATGCCCTAAAGCGAATTGTTCCTCGCATCGATTTTAATCAAATCAATACTCTTATTGACGAAGTGGAAGGGATCTCGGAGGTGCGTAAGCGTTTCTATAAAGTCATGCTGCAGCAACGGTATGAAAAGATCCTTATGTACGCATATCGCCAGTTGTGACATGGAAAGGAGTGGCTCATGAGGCCTGTTACGCATGATTACCAAAGCCTAAACGAATATACGCTTCCCCTGCAGGGAAAGCCCTATTACCGCAGCAGCGGCATAATCTATGCCGTGGACCGCACCGGCAATAAGTATGCTGTGGGGCGAGTTGATCTTGAGCGCTTTGATGATCAGAACTTCCAGTATGTCTTTACTCCTGAATGGAGTGTAATTGATACCCTGCCGTCCTCCATTTTCCAGGGTATTCCCGGACTCGACATGTCCATGCGGCTTGAGCGATACTATCGTGTTAATATGACGCCGTACTTCATCTCTGAGCGTACACCCAGCGAAAGTCGAGAGGATCTCTGGGAACTCCTTGACGCAGTTGGTCTGGATTACTATGATCGCTTTGAGTGGCTGCTCCGGACGGATATGCGCTGCGGTACCGATAACCTGATCGTTGAGCGGGCGGAAGCTGCTCGGACTATCACATTTGAATCGGTCAACAGCCTGCCGTCCGATCTCCAGCCAGCCGACCTTGTTTCGATTCAGGGATTTCAAAGTATCGCGAAGACCAGCCACCAGCTCAGAAAGATTCTCCTTCAGATTTTGAGGAGTGGCGCTCATATCTGGGATGAAACAGACTCGCGCCAGCTCTCTGAAGAGGAGTGCAGTCTGCTGCTAAACCTGCTCATGGTTCAGGAATCTATGGAGGCGAAGCAGAATAAGCAGCGTCACCAAGAAGGTGTCGCACAGGCAAAGAACAGCGGAAAATACGTTGGTCGGAAGAAGATTGCAGTCGATCCAAATCTGTTCCGCCAAATCGCCAAGGATTTCCGCAACCATAAAGTAACGGAAGAAGAAGCCATGCATCGCGCCGGTATCAGTTCGAGATCAACATTCTACAGGCGCCTGAAAGAGATATAGACTAAGAAACGAGAGGGTTCCCGCACATTGCGCTGCAGGAATCCTCTCTCTAGTTAATACAATGTCCACCAGTAGTCAAAAAGGCGCCGATAGTAGTTCCCCTTTCGGGGCAGATCCCTACAGTTCCGGGACTTTCGGCTGGTTTCTCGTTTCATCCACCGCTGGCAATTACTGTTCTTCGGATACTTGATGTACTTTCCCGAATGGAGCAGCGTGTCACCATCAAAGCCATAATCGATATAGCCGGCATGAGGCACATACTTTCTTGTGACAATGCGCATGAGCGCGTCATTCTTGCGGATGCGCATTTCTCTTCGATATGCAGAGCCAGTTCGCCTGGATGACTGCACGGGAGCTGACTCAGTCAGTAAATTCTCGATCTTCTCGTTTAACTCGATTTCGGTCATAGGCTTTACCATTTGGAACAGTTCTTGTGACAGGAGAAATACCATACCAGCTACCGCGCTGCTTGGCATGTTGCTCCTTTTGCGCTTTCTTGCTCTGCTTTTTGAGCGGTATCATCTGTTTCATTGGTAAGAACACCTCCATTGTCTCGAACGGTTTGGACTTTCTTTTTAAGATCCTCGCAGAATGTTAAATAGTCAGGATGCCCGCACAGGAGCATCTTGTTGGGCAATTCACGGATCGCTGCCAGGAAAGCATCGACATCACGCTTCCGGCACTTGCACATGATGACACGATAGGGAGCATCCGGGCAAACGAACTCAGGGCCAAACCAAACTCTGACCTGATGCTTGATAAAGAGCTGGTCAGCAAGGTAATCTGCTGTATCGATAATTGCGAAGTAGTTGTGGAAAAATGAAAACTTTTCGATCGTCCAGCAGCAGGATTCATTGTATTCTCGACTCACGATCGGGCCTCCTTATGTGACAGTTTCTTTACAAAATCGCGTTTGCTCTTGCTTTTTGAAGGTGCTTCCAGTATTCTGGAGTACTCCCGTTTGGGAAAACTCTTTAGATGGAGGCGATTGCCATGAACATGAAGCAGTTTCCGGTCATTGATCCGATTGCGACCGGAAAGAACATCATCCGCCTTCGCGTCGAGCGCGGGATGAGTGTCCGCGACCTGCAGGCATACTTCGGTTTCGAAGAGCCACAGGCGATCTACAAATGGCAGCAAGGAAAGAGCCTGCCTTCCGTTGATAATCTGTATGCTCTCGGCGCGTTGTTCGAAGTACCAATGGAGGACATCCTGGTATCCCGGACATCACAACTGAATCTGATTATTTGTGAGCAGCAGGCTGAAGCCTGCTGCTCGCCTCTATTTATGGGAGAACTGCTCCGACTATCACGGATACGGCAGAGAGCCAAGATCGCTTAGACCATTTTTGCCAAGGCCATGCGCTCGCTGACTCCCTGAGGAGCGGCAGTAGCATGCCTCGACGTATTAACGGCTCAAAGGCCAGCAGTATCAAGATAGGAATTCTATCTATATCCAACAGAATAGGGAGATGTGAGGTGGCAAGGTTGGGATTCGGCGTTAGCGTATTCACGATATCGTGCAACAGCGTTGAGCGCTGATGGATGGGAAGACGGTTCGTAGCATCCGTTAACGAGACGGATCATGTCTTCTTTTGGAGCTCAGAATCAACCGAGCGGATTGTTTTGATTTGCAGCACTATAGTTCGTCTGCAACTGAACCGGTCGCCACGTTCTCTTCTTCTGCCGCATCCGTGATAGTCGGAGCAAAACCGCAGGGGCTTGGTCAGCTCAGTGCGGACATATGCGCTTCAAAAGCCTCTGCGAAAGTCTCGTTCACATCGAACGGAGCTTCGTACTCCACCGGGGTGTTGACCAGAGCGGCATCCAGAGCGGCAGAGGTCTCATCGGACTTCTTGCTCAGATCAGCGCACATCTTTCGAATCTTATTGCGATCGAAATTGATGGTGGTCACACGCTTGACATCGCAGCGGTAGGAGACCTGATTCCCCTCGTTGTTGAACCGATAGCCAACTCCCCCGTTAGAGATCAAAACCTCGCCATTGCGCAGGCCGGCCATGTGACGGAGCAGAGTGGCGATCTCCTGGCGCTTCCCGTTGAGGCTCACTTCGCCATCCAGGCCAGCGCCAAGCGGAAGGGATACCTTCGCCTGATGGATTGCGGCGCTCAGCTTTTCCCGCTCGTCCAGGAGGAACAGCAGGAATTCTGCCATCTCGGTGATATTCTCGCTATACTCGGTGGAGGGGGCCTCCATAGTGACCTCATCCTCCACCTCTGCCATGACCTTGTGGCGGAGATAAGTGTTCTGTACCTTGGTAATGTTGCCATTGTTGCCGAGGATGCTCTGCGCATCGGCCATCATGGACTGCAGCTTATTCTGAAAGCGGAAAGCTTCTTTGAGATTCATATCGCTCACTCCTTGTTCTTGTCGTTGATATCATGATAACCTTGTTTTTTGAAATTGTCATTGAACTGCTGGTTTAATAGCAACAAAAATAGAACGAGAGGTCAAAGCCTCTCGTTCTAATATGCGGGACTATTTTCCAAGCACGATCGTTGCTTCCCCGTTGGGAGAGATATCAACATGCATGGTTTTAATGTACTTGTCATAAAATTGGTTCTTCTCTGCGGTCGTCATGTCAGCTCTGGTCGCTCTACAGGCCTCATCCAGAATATCTCGAACATTAAGGTGAAATGCCTGGTCGAGTTTCTGGCGAACCTCGCGAAGTACTGCCGCAACCTTGATATCATTACTGTTACCAGTACAAAAATCGTCGATATAGCAATAAGAAATGCCAGCATTGATCAACGCATTTTTGATGGTCGGACTGCATTTCTCGCTTTCTACCATCACGAAGAACCGAACCTCAGGCATTGCCGAAATCAGCCCCCAATAGTCGGAGTCGCTGGATACAAGAATGAACGAGTCCACATTGTTCTGATAATACTCACGGCAGGTCCCGGTGGTCAAACGGATGTCAACAAGTGACTTGTTTTCTTTGATGCGTTCGATCAGGACATGCTCAATTGGAATTTGGGTGAAGCGCTCCAAAATCTTCCACGCCGATGTGGTATGAATATCATCATAGAGGATGATTTTACAAATCTTATTGAGTAGTGCTTCCTGATTAAGATTGTTCAAGGTTGCGTACAGTTTGTAGGGATCGGAGTTTTCACAATCCACCACAACGACGACGCGCTCACTCTTGTCCAGGAACTTGTATATACCAGCCTTTGTGAGGTTACCGGCATCAGACACTTTGCTCAAGTCTGTGAAATAATCCGCATTGGCTTCATATAAAAGCGAAACAAACTTCTTGTCATTGTAGAGGATGTTGCCAGAGTCCATGTAGGACCAATTGATATAGACTTGGTACGGGTACTTATTTTTGTTGGCGTAATAATCTGCCGCTGCTGCCTTGATGCCCTTCTCGTTGAGGCCATCCGGCATGAGGAAGAGCTTCCGGACATATTCCCACTTCAGCCATAATGGAAACAGCGACTTGCAGTTGTTAATGCGGTTGCTGATATGCTTATTGATATCTACAATATACTGGGCAGGCAAAGCTCTGGATCTAACAATCGTAATACCATCCTGCAAGAGTTCGTTCAGGCTATCCTGCGGAACATACTCTGGAAGCGAGTGGAGATTGCACATATCGAAACGCATACGGTTATTGATGGCTTTAAAATTGAGTTCCAAAGCCGTTCGAATCATGCAGAGGTTGCGCACGATGCGGGCATTCTTGTCTGCGTGTAATTTCTCATACCATTCCATCTTTGGTGGTTCATATTCGTTTTCAAAAATGCGCTTTTGGACTCCGACTAAATAAGCCACCTTCGAAACAACAGTATAAGTACTGTTCTCATAGTCGGTATATGCTTTTCTCGGGTTCCGAGTCGCTGTATCATCGTATGCCTGGTTATTCATAAAAGCCCCCTATTCCACGGGTCACGGTACAGCTAAATACTGCAAAAACTGATGTTTTCTTGCGCTTAGAATACCATATTCAAGGGCTTCTGTCCATTGGTGCCGACAATTAACTGACCGAGATATTGGTCTGTCCTTCGTTCTCCCACTCAAAGAGTTCAGGCAGGGCTCGTGGCGCATAATCGCGAGAGCGAGTGCCCACAATGCGAGCTGATGGATTGTTCTCCACAAACCGCTCAGGGCGCTGCTCTAAGATGAAATCGATCCAAGCGATTGCATTCTTGCACTTGCGTCGGCGCACACGGGCATCGTGCAGAAGTTTATAGAGCTGGTATCCATGTGAGGCATCCAGGTTATAGAACTCCGCTGCGTGCTCGATGTCTTCAATCTCCAGCTCCGCCTTCCGCTGGCCGGCCACCAGTGTTTCTCTCTGGCATTGGATGGTGTGAATGAAATCGCTGAAATTCTTCAGCCGTGTCAGGTAGAATTCAGGCGTCAGTAGCTCCAGTTGCAGATCAGGATTTTCGGGATTGGGGTTTGAGATGAAGATGACCTTATACTTCAGGTTTTTCATCGCCTTTGGCAGCAAAGAGCAGTATTTCTCTGCGGTCTTTTTGTTGGTAAATGCATGTGCCTGGTCAATATAGCAGGTGGTGATCATCTGGTTTTGCGGAGTAATCTCCACATAGCTCTTGCCATTACTGATAATCCATGGCATATAGTGTTCCTCCTTCACTTGGATATGGAAAAAGCGGGCGCACATGATGGAAATGCCAGTTCTGGGTGTTTGGTTGAACATGTCCTCCTATGCAATATTGATATAGAGCCATCAGGTGGTTCTAAGGGCGCGTAGGAGTTGTGCACGAGCCACCTGCGCGGTCTGCTGTTTCACTCCAGCTTTCAAGTATACAATGGCATCATTCCACTGGAAAAGTGTGTATTCTGCTGCATCAAAAGTCTCAAGAAATGCGGCTAAACGGGATCGACCGTCAGTGGACAGGAACCGCAGGTCAGAGAGGTATTGTACTTTCATGAAGGTTGCTGCTTCATCAAGTAGACATGGAGTGTGATTGGTCATATCGGAGTTCCTCTTGCAGATGCAACGAGGTCGCACCCTCTTTCTTTTCATTTGTGCCATATAGTTGGGAGGCATCGAAGTGATCGCAGCGAAACATCGTACCATCGGACATATAGATTTCCGCTCTGCCATCGGATTCAATCTCCACACGGATAATGTAGCTGGTGTTGACAATCGCGATACCGAGGTTGATAAATCTACCCATGTTTGACATTCCTCCACTTGTTTTGGAATAGAAGGCCGCTGCCGGAGCAGCGGCCTTCGTTATTTACTTGGTTGGAACGAATCCGGTAAAACCGGTATGGCCTTTATTGGCGATTCGCTCGATGTCTTTGTCTGTTGCAAAGACGAAAGGCTCAATTTTGCCGTCAGACATCAGCATTACAAAAGCGCAGGGGCAGATTTCGCTGTCGCCATCATCATCCAGATAGACAGCGCTGACGCCCTGGCAAGGGATGATGGAACGAATGGAGTTGTAGTCATTGACTTCGTCGTGAAGGTCGATCTCACTGTGGAAGTGCTGACCATCTTTGGTGAGGATGATGCATCCGCCATCTTCCTTGGGAATGATGCGGGCGATCATGTCGCTGTTCAGCAGCTCACCTTTGGTACCAATAGGTAAAAACTTGCTCATGATAATACTCTCCTCATGTTCAAAAGATCAGCCCCGAAGCGTGAGCTCCGGGGCTGGCGGGGGTTATAGGAAACGACCTCTCTCGAGATCAATATCCGGTCTTCGGCAGCGGCGTGGTATTGAAGCGACGGACGGTAGTGACCCAGGTGGTCTTTGCCGTCTGCCACTCATTGAGATACTGGCCACCAACATCGGCACGATTGATGATTTGGTAGCCATTGCTCACGATACCAAGCACCTGCACACGCATGGTAGGCTTCACAACAGAAGAGAAGCCGCTGGGCACCGTGCCAAACTCGAAGCGGACATCGGTAACATACTCGCCCTGCACGAGCCGCAGCGTAGCGGCATTCAGGCTCAGGGAATAGTTGTTGGAGGTCAGCAGGTTACTGGCCAAAGTCCGGTAGTCATTGAGATTGGTCTTAAAGGTGACCTTATAGTACAGGCGCGCATTGTAGGTACCCGTGCTGATGCTGAGCGCACGCGTCGCATCCGTAGGAATGCGATCATGCCAGAAGAAGTGGTTGAGCGCGACATTGGAGGTATTGGCAATACCGGAGAAGTCATAGCTCATGGCCTGACCGGACTGCACTTCATAGTTGCCGCTCTTCTTGATGGTCACGCCTAGGGCCGCGGGCTTATTGTAGGCGGAGAGTTTGATGATCTGACTGGGATACTCGATCTCAGCTTCCATCTTCTCGCCACTCAGCTGATAATACTTCGGTGCGGACACCTCCGTCACGAAGTAGCGGCCAAGAGGCAGGGGGCCAGAAGCGGCAACGCCACGCGCGTCTGTCACGATATAGCCAACAACCTTGCCAGAGCGGGCCTGCGTGATCTCAAACACAGCGCCTTCCAACGGGGTGCCAGCAAGCTGACCTGTGACGGTGTTGTCTTCCGAGCTATACTTCCGGATCTGGATCTGACCCGTCACAGCACTATTCTCCCACTCGATCTGTGCGCATTTACCGCGTTCGACATAGACGGTCTTATACTGCTCATCGCGAATATAGCCATCCGCCGCCTCCAGTTCACGCAGGTAGTACTTTCCGGGTACCAGCTCATCATCAATGTAGATGTAGCCGTCCTGATCCGTCGTGTATTCGCCGATCGGGTTCTTCCCAGAATCATAGAGTACGAACTTGACACCATAAATGCCTGCACCAGTCGCTGCATCGATCTTGTGAATCATGATAGAGGCCATGCGCTGGTTGGTGATCTCAACCGTCGTAGTCTCGCCATCCTTGACGCATGCATTGACGGGCGTAGTATCGAGTGCGTATCCGTCTTTCGCCTTGCGCTCAACGATGGTATACCAGCCACTCTCTGCGTTGGGGATGCTGATGACGCCGTCGCGGTCGGTGGTATAGGTACCGAGGATTTCACCATTGATTTTGCGAATCTCGAACTTGACGCCACCGAGCCGCTCTCCGGTGTCCGCATCGGACTTGATAATCTGCAGGCCGCCAGCAGGGACGTTATATACGATCAGAGTCTGAAGATCGTCGGGGTTAACAACGATGGTCTGGCTTCTTGTGGCTTCATCGATGGTGTAGCCAGGGATCGTTTTCACTTCCGTCACAACAAGTGTGCCGACAATATCTCTGATGAGGATCTCGCCATTTGCGTCAGTCATATAAAGGCCGTTGGAAGAGAGCTTACCACCCTCATCTGCCACAAAGCTGCCGTCGCTATAGGTGATGCGGAACTGAACCCCTTCCAGAGGCTTCTTCGTGACGCTATCAAGCTTAATGATTCGAAGCCCACCGAGCGGTTGGTTGCGAAATTCCAGCGTAATTATCTCGTTGGATTTGACCTTGACCGTCTGAGGAGTATCATCCAGCAGATAGCCATCCTTGGCGCGCGTTTCTTTGATGATAAGCGTCGTGCCAGGGGCAATGTCGGTAATGGTGAAGGTACCAGCACTATCGGTAATGAACTTGCCATTGGCATTCCCAATGAAATTGCCGTCAGAATCGGTCACGAGGAACTCAACATCAGAGATTGGTTCATTCGTTGCGGCGTCCACCTTTTTCACCAAAACGCCACCCTTAGGCTGATTACGGAACTCCACCGTGATGACTTCGTTGGACTTAACCTTGACCGTCTGAGGGGTATCGTCCAGGATATAACCATCCTTGGCATGAGTTTCCTTGATGACGAGTGTGGTGTCGGGAGCAACATCCGTAATGGTAAAAGTACCTGCACTGTCCGTCACATATTTGCCGTTGGCATTACCGATGAAGTTTCCATCGGAGTCGGTCACGAGGAACTCGACATCGGAGATCGGTTCATTTGTTACGGAGTCAACTTTTTTCACCAACACACCGCCCTTGGGTTGATTGCGGAACTCCAGCGTCATGACAGAGTTGCGCTTGATCTTGATGCTCTGCGGGGTATCGTCGAGGATATAGCCATCCTTGGCGCGAACCTCTTTGGCAATGACCGTCATGCCAGGAGTCAGGCCATCAATGCGAATGGTACCGGCGCTGTCGGTCACATACTTACCATTGGCAGTACCGATGACACTTCCGTCCGAGTCGGTCACAAGGAACTCGACATCGGAGATGGGCGCGCCGGTCACGGCGTCCTTTTTGACAATGAGCAAAGAACCCATCTTATCGTTGCCGAAAGTAACGGTGATGACATCCTGATCCTTACCGGAAAGATAGACCGTCTCCGTAGCGTCGGTGATGACATACCCATCCGGAGCCGAGATCTCCTCGCAGACGTAAGTGCCTGCCTTGAGGCCAGTCACGACGATGGTGCCATTACTAGAGGTACGGTACTCACCGATGACTGTCCCGCCCGTGCCAGAAGTACCGCCGAGATGACGGATACGGAACCATGCACCCTCCAGCGGCTGGCCTGTCTCACTATCCACCTTGCGAATGATGATGGCCGAAAGGGGCGTATTCTCAAAAGTCAGGACTTTGCTCTCACCGCCGGAAATAAAACATTCCTGTGTGGCAGGCTCCTTGATAGAGTAGCCTGGCGCCGGCTCCAGCTCCGTCACCTTGTACCAGCCGTCCTGGACTTCAGGGAGAATGATCTTGCCGCTCTCATCGGTGTAATGAACGCCGAGATCGTTCAGCTCTCCGGTATCAGTATGGTTGCTGGCATACCAGATCTGGAACTTGGCTCCCTTGACAGGATCGCCGGTGACGCTGTCTACTTTACGGATCTCCAGCGTCGGTTTGAGTGCGTTGAAGAATGTAACGGTGGAGGTTTCACCGGCTTTCAGCGACACTTCTTGTGGAATGGGGCAGAGAATGACATGGCTGGGGACATTGATCTCCGTCACCCTATAGGTGCCAACGGGAATAGAATCAAGGAAAATGCGTCCGTGACTGTCGGTCGTGGCTGTGGTGGAGAAGCTACCGTCAATCTGCTCGATGCGGTAGGTCACACCCTCGAGAGGCTCCCCATTGGCAATGTTCTTCTTGATGACCTCAAGGCCCGGCTTTTCGTAGTCCACAAAAGTGACTTCGCTCGTCTGGCCGGGGCGCAGTGCCACGGTCTGCTCCGTATTGCTTACGATGTACGGCTCCGGGACAGATTCTTCCCGCACCACATAGACATCAGCGGGGATGGACGAGAGGGTGGCGGAACCGTCCGTGCCGGTAGTAACGGACGTGGAGAAGTTGCCCGTAACAGACTTAATGGAAAATACTGTGCCGGCAATGGGCTTGCCACTCATCGCATCGCGCTTGATGATCTTCATGTCGGGCAGCTTGTGGTTTTCGGCGGTCACGGTGTACTGCTTGTCACCATCGGTCGTGTCAACATAGACGCTGTGGGAAGTGGGGGCCAGGGCGTAGCCCTCCGGGGCCTCCACCTCCACGAACGTCCATAAGCCCTTGGTGACATCCTTGACCTCAATGATGCCACCATTACGAGTTACATCGCTGCCGACGATCTGACCGTCGCGGTAAATATTGAATTTCGCGCCATCCAGACCACGGGTCGTTCCTGCGGCTACCTTTTTCAAAGTAATGTCGGCATCACCGGCAGGCGGTTGATCCGGTTCATCGCCAGGAGTGTTGGTGACGAGTTTCCTCGGCGCGTAGTAATTAAAGAAAGACTGACGGCCCTTGACACTGGACTTCGCATAGACCGCCCATTTGGCAGCATCATCTTCGACAACGGTAGCGACGATGCCCTGAGCAGCGTATTCTTCGATCTGCTTCTGGAATTCTGCGTCTTCCTTGGCCTTCTGTGCCAGCATCCAATCGATGTAGCCCAAGTAGGTCTCATAGGTATCCGCATTGGCAAAGCCTCCGGCATCGATATCGCCGTCACCCTCACCCTTGAAGGTCTGGTAATCCCACACATACGTCTGCGCGGCCATAAAGAGGCTGCCGGGGATATCACCCTTATAGTCCACGATGAATGTCATCATCCACTTGAAGTTTTCAAGCTGCTGGGCGTCGAGTTCACCCATGCCGCTCTGCGCCAGCGCCGTCTTCAAGACAGTATCCGCATCCGCGCCTGTCGCAGAGGTATAGGTGTAGCTGTTCAAGAAACTTGCGGTACCCCAGCGATAGCCGTAGCCACGATCAAGGCAGTACAGCAGCTTGCCTGCGGCCATGGGAGGCTTATAGCTGTAGGGAGTGCCGTCATGGAGAAGCCGCGTTGTCCAATAATTCGTGTTGCTGGTGGGTTTAATGCCTGTTCCCGTACTGGTCGCAGCGAATGCTGTGGTTGGAAACAGGCTGAGAATTGTCATAATCAGCAAGAATGCTGAGACAAGTCTGGTTTTGATTGATTTCATAAGAGATCTCCTTCATTTGTAACACAAGAAAAGCAGGTCGAGTTTCCTCAACCTGCTTCGTTGAATGATTCACTTTTCGAACTGACCATTTTCGAATGGATTGATCCACCGCAGAGGCAATCATTGATCAGCCTATTGCGGGAACGTCCACCCACGTGACCTCGCATCCGTCTACGAGGAAGACCTGCACACAGTACCAACACGCCAAGCCATTACTGTCCGTACCACGCGCTAAACCAACGCCAATCTCGCCGTAGCGAGCATTCAGCATGTTATCCGCATGGCCCTTGGAATTCGACCAAAGATTGACGACGGCATCAGATAAAGTCTTGTGCTGTTGTTCGAGGTACAGTTCTGTGATGCAGTGGATGTTTTCGCCGGTGCGTCGGCTATCTGTAACGGTATTGCTTCTGCGTCCATCGGGGCGAGTGTGAGAATAAGCACCACTAGCCGCCATCTCATCCGCGCGGACTTGAGCCGCATCCATCAGAAGGTTATTAACCTCCAATACAGCAACTCCCTTATTAAGCCGCAGGGTGTTGGTACGGGTAACGACATCCTTCTTTATGGCATCAACATCAGTCTGGTGAAGCTGGCCACTTGTCTTCTCGCCCTCTTGCTTTGTAGGCGCAATCCCAGTATAGGGCTTGTCCGATTCGACCCGGACGCATTTGGCAGTATCATCCCAAAAGACGTTAAAACCGACAGCCTGGCCAATATCACGCAATTTCACATAATTGTGGCCGTTGATCACATACGCCTCCATGGGGGTAAGCGTGCCATCCACAAAAATCTGATTGTTGCTGAGATCGGCAAGAATGCCGGAAGCGTATGCAACGCTGCCGCCAAACATGACTGCGCCGACAACCATGCCGGAAAGGAATGAAATGAAACGCTTTTTCATGTGAGTCACCTCGTAGAAGATAGTTTTCCAGCCACTCTCTACGCGTGTTCTTCAGCCGACTTTCTGATTCGAGCAGGCTGCGATGCCTGCCATGAGGATATCCGCTTTGGAGAGTTTGTGTTCACTCAAAAGCTGACGCATCTCCTCATAAGCGGAGCGCGGCAGAAGCATATGGACGGTTACGGTAGCTTCTGCGGGAATGGATCGGGTGCGATTCTCACGATTGCGAGGCTTTTTACTATTCATGGTTTTCCTCCAATGGTTTATCGAATCTCTACAGCCTGCACACACAGACGCAGAGAGGGCTGGTTAGCAATACAGGTGATCAGGGTGATGCGATTATCTCCCATCTCATTGAGGTAAGAGAAATCGGTGTAGGAGATCGCACCAACGAAGGTCACTTTGTAGGTCTTCGTGCCGATTGCGGTCTTGTACTTAACAATGTCCCCAACCTTCACATTCTTCAGCTTTCCGAAGTATGGATGATTCCCTCTGTTGTGGCCGAACAAGCCAACATTCCCGGTGTAGAGGCCGGAAGAAGTGTAATGACCGGCGCCTTTGGACATGGAACTGTCGGTGGCGCCTTCATACACTTTGCAATTCAGCCCGACACGTTCAATGGAGACTTGGCCGATACTGCCATCGCTCTGCTTGAGATCGTTCAAGGTGACAGAGGGTTCATACGGCATCTCGATCGTACCACCGCCGGAGATGATGCTGGAACTACCGAAGTCGGACTCCGGGTACTGCGTATTCGAGCTGCTCCCGCCAAAGCCGTACTGTGTGTTGCCATTCAGGTAGGGATTATTGAGGGAGCTTTCCAGGAATTCCTGACTGAGTCCGTATTGGATCTCAGGGATGTCGTAATCGATCTGATTGCGTGAGCCGTAACGATACTCAGCGTCGTAGAGATCCTCGTAGTTCGTGCTGCCGTAATAGACAGGGTCAGGAGAGGTTTTGAAGGAATAGTCTGCGGCACTAGCGAAAGTCACCATGCCGAGTGCCATACTCAGCGCACAGCACAGGGTCAAAAGTCGATTGAGCTTCATATTAAGGTTCCTCCTCATAATTGGATTCACCTTCCTGAGAGCCAATATCGACTTTGAACCAGTACGAACCGTTGACCTCACCAACGGTGTGCTCGACAGTATTGTCATAGCAACGGATGGCGATGGTCTGGCCGAAGAGCTTCTTTGCGACTGCCTGATCCACTTCGATTGCGATCACACCTTCAGGAATATCCTTCAAGCGGTCAATACGCAGCTCGGGATTCTTGGCCTTCAGATGAAGCCGGCCGCATTTTTCATATTCGTTGCCTTTGCCTGTTGCTTTGTAGACTGTAGTATTCTTACGAAGCGCGAGGCCGAGGAACAACAGTGCGGCCAAAAGGGCGGTTCCGCCGATAATGGAGATCACCAAGACCGCACCTTTGAAGGTGGGTTCCGCTTTCGTCGGTTCAATCTTGGTGCCCAGGTAGGTTACGGTATAGAGAATGCTGGAAATACCAGAGGATACGACAGTGCCTTTGTATTCGGCGGTCGTAATATAGCCAGTTGCGACGGTAGAACTGGCAGAGCCCGAATAGGTGGCTACCGCAGAGTAAGTTGCCGGGACGAGCTCATCGCCGACCAGAGCAGTACTCTCAACGCTCCAAGTTACATTGGAGAGGCTCAAAGTTCTGCCATTCTTCTCTACGGTCTTATCGATGTAGGAAGAATCATTTCGGTCGAGGCCGGTGTAGTTCTTTGTCGCTGTCACAGTATAGGAACTGCGCTTATAGCCGGCTGCCTCCGTTTTGAGAGTGCTATGATCGAGCGAAAGTGTGCCGGAGGAGACTCCGTCATCGTACTCGATCGTAGGTTTCAGCTCAGCAAGGATATCTTCGAGGTTCTTACTTGCGGTTGTGACAGTGACAACCTCGGTATGTGCGTTCTCTTCCTGGTAGCGCTGCTCTTCTTTGACAATATCGCTCATAGAATACAGGAATCCGTCATACTCGAAGTCGTCTTCATACAGGTCGGAGGGATCCTGATCCGGAAGAAGCGTATAGGTCTTGATGGCAAGCTGCTGGCCGTTCAAATTCTGGTAGGTGACATCGTCCGGAATGTACGATGTCGCGCTCGCTCCCATCGTCATGGATACTGCGACGACAAGAATGAGCATCAATGATGTGATTCGCTTTTTCATGGTTTTAACCCTTTCATAATTTGAGGCGTTACGCGACCGGGTCGGTCGGATACTCACCTGTAGTAAGGCGGCCTTTGCCGCGCTTGTACTCGCTGATGCATTCTTTCAGCATGGTAAGGAGGTCTTCATAGGTCAAGCTCATCGATAGCCAAAGACATTGCCGGTACATATAGATCATGCTGTCATCCGCCAGGAAGACGGAATGCCAACCTGTGACCGACACCAGATTCAGCTCATTCGCAATGCTGTGCATCTGTTCCGCGTTGATATCTGCGAGCAGAAGTTTGTCTGCAACTATGATGGATAGGATGGGATAGCTTCGGATCATGGAGACAAGGACGATGCATTCGATATCATCGTCCTTGTGGATGGCAACGTATGTGTCACCATGCTGCTCCACGATATTGAGGCATGACCGAATGACCTCCCTGCAGTGTTCATCGATCGCATCGCGGCTGCTGGGAGAATAGTTCATGTTGGGTTACCTCAATCTGGTATGGCGCTTAATGATTCTGGTGATAAATCCAAGCGCAATACCGTTTTCTTCATCGACCCTTGTGACGCGGAAGCTGACCGTATCCAATCTGCTGGGCATGTCGATGGAGCGATACAGCTTCGTTTTGGCATTGACACCCGCTTGAAGACGGACGAAGAAAACGCGGTCTTTCACACCGGTAACAACGCCGAAGTAGTTGGAGTTGGGGACGATCTTCTCCAAGGCTGCCCGATCCGGGTTTTCAGAGGCGTCCTTGATTGAGAGGTTGACTGCGTAAGTGTCACGCTGCTCGTTGTATGTCACATCGAGAACTCTTGCGACAACCAGATCGCCTGTGGAGTGGAGATCCGCAATATCGGAAAACCATTCCCAGGACACGTTGCGTGCGTAAATTTCCGTATCAACGCCGCACGCTTCTACCATCATCGTATTATTTCCAACGGTAAGGACTCGGCATGCCATAAGGATGCCGGGCTTCACACGCCCTGAAGCGTAGTAGCGCTTTTGCCGTTGCAACATGGCAGCTTTACGGGACCCGATTGCAACGCGCTCTTTGAAATCGACACCAGCTGGGATAAAGTCGATCGTAGCGCCAAGCATCCGCCCAATTTGGACTCGGACACTTCGAGGGATCGGTTCATCTTCTGGCCATTCGATCAGAGTCATCTCGCGAACGGGGATTTTGACACAGAGACCCTCGAAATCAATGGGAACGATTGGCATGCCATTTTCGGTATAGGTCATCCCTGCGCTTACGATTCCAGTCAGGATCTGCTGTCTTCGCACCGCGCCAGCAAGATAGCCCCATTTCGCTTCTTCACTATCCTCGCGTGTGACGCCACGTTCCAGATCATTCAGTTCAAGAAGATCCTCACTACCCTGACGGCGTGGCATCTGTGCAGGGGCCTTTTCAACAGGGATGGTTTCCTGAGCGGTCTCTTCAACGGCTTCAGTAACTTTCTTCTTAGGCATTTTTCTTCTCCTTTCCTAGAAGAGTTCATCCGCATTCACGACCTTGCGAGTTGTGCTGCGTGGTGGCTTCCCAGGTGGTTTCTTCTGGGAACCAACATTAGCTTTTTCTGCTGGTATGGCCGCGGTTACGGATGGTGAAGATACACCGCTGGCAGATACAGAGGAAGCCTGACTGTTTTTCCAGTCAGGCTCGTGTAAGATTGCCTTGCGGCTCTTCAGTTTTTTATAGTCCGGATGCAGGGAGTAGTCAAAGCGCTTAGCTCGCATGACTTTCTGACCTCTTATGAAAATCAGGACCTGATCCGGGGGTAAACGCAAGACCTCATCAGGGGTAAGCAATGGGCGCCGGCCAAGTGAGTTGGTCTTACGGAATCTTGGGGTATAATCGGTAATGTGCATGGTGTTGAGTTCCCGCATCGTACCTTCCACTTCGACTGATGCTGTTCCAATGCGGTCGCTGAAGTACTCAGCGGTCAGCATATCTGTGCATCCGAGAAAAACCGTGCTGTCACAGGCACCGAGGATCTCTTGCCATTGATCATCTGGGTATCGGTTGCGCATCTGGCCGACATTTTGGAAAAAGACGGCAACGGAGCAACCTCTTGAACGGATGGTAGAGCATTTTTTAGTGAAATCGGGGATAAGGCAGCAGTTGGGAAACTCATCAAGGATGAATTTTACCTTTGGGTGCAGCATCCCGCCCTCACAGTAAGCATCGGCATAGCGGATCAGACGAATGAACAGGAAGCTAAAAAACAAGGAGCTGAGGAAATCATAAGTGCTATCCTGATCGGAGACGATGCAGAAATATGCGCACTTTTGTTTACCGGGCAGCTCCAGGTCGATCTCATTGTAGGAGGTGATATTCCGCACCTGCTGGGCTTGCAGAACTGCCAGCTTGCTTCCGAGGCCGATGATAACACTCGTGCGAACGGTTTCGCTCGATTGCCTGAAGATTGCGTAGGGCGCAGATGCAGGTGATGGAGGAAGCAGCTCTCCCGTATATTGGTTCGCGTGCTCGTGGCTAATGCTGGCCATCATATCAGATAAGCCCTTTTCGGTTTGAGTATAGAGAAGGTCATACACCGTCGCGATGTTCCGCTTTTCCGGAGGCATCTCCAACGCAACATAGAGAACAAGCGCTTTTAGAAGGTTGAGTTCTGCGTTGTACCAGAACGCGTCTTTCGAATCACCGCTAGTGTTCTGGAGTACAATGTCGGCAAAGGTCTGGGCCATGAGCTCACTTGATCCGACTTCACCAAGACAGTTCCAGGAGTCGCTATGATCCATTTCAACAAGGTTGAAGACTTTGACAATATATCCGTTCTCACGGAGATACTCGCCCATGGATTCATATAGTTCGGATTTTGGATCAGTCAGGATCACGCTCTCACCACGCTTGACCGCTTGCAAAACGAGGTTTCGTGAGATGGCTCTGGATTTTCCCGTACCGGAAGATCCGCATACGGCAAGATTTGCGTTGAGACGGGTATCCTTTGGAAGCGTCAGGACTTGACCATCCGGGAGCATCCCAAGGATGTCTTGGCTGGTCCTTTTTGCACTCGTCACCTCAAAGCATGCAGATGCCTCTTTGGGTGACATGAAGCTTGCCGTTCCGTAGCTTCCAGAATTCGATACGGTCAGATTGCGATCAGAGTCTGTCACACCATTTTGGCCCCATCCAATTCGGAGTCCAAATACACAGAGTACGGCAATGCCAAGGACTACAACCCCAATGGCAATGAGTCCTTCTGGAAAGTGAAACAGCGCTCGAACCACTTCGCTGATCTGCGAGGATGGAAGCCCTGGCGAAGTACGATAGTCACTACCCGCCGCTTTCCAAGCATTGATGTTAATAATGAATTGCGCAATGATACCAGCAGCGTAAAGCACGCAAGGAATCAGGACGGCAAGGCTAAGTGCTATTTTCAGTTTTCTTTTATCCATAATCTAATCTGCTTTCTAACGGACGTACCTCAATGGCCGGCCCCACAATTCTCTGGATAACCTGCGTCTGATAGTCTAAACAGAGCATGATCGGGCTACCTCGAAAACCTTCCGGCATCGGGTGGATATCCGATAGCATGAGTAGGTCACATTGGTAGTTCAAAAGAACAGGCCTGTCGAGCGAGGTCTCGATTGCGTCATATTCGCGGGTAGGGATTCGTGGTGGGTGGAAAGGTGATAATGCGGCACGATTGATTTCCATCGCCAGTTCATCGTGGAGAATGAGCTTCAGGAGAGTGTCACCTTCCTTGTTATTGGTAAGGAACAGACATTGAGCAAAGAAAGTCGAAACGACGAAGTACTTGTTCCCAAATGGCTTTGCTCCATGACAGAGGCGCTGTGCCACACTCATGGTGGATCCGATGACGATCTGGTGGATTGACGTGATACCGAAACCTCTTGCGAGCAGAAGGCTTTTCACAGCGGCAGCATAGTTCTCCTCGCTATTCTTCATCCAGTACATTCTTGTGCTACCTGTGAAGTAAAGAAAGAAGCAACACCGCCCTTTGACGATAATACCGATCGTGCGTGAGCTCTTGGATACTGACTCCGGGGAGTACTCCTCGATGGCGACACGCAACTCGTGTGCGGCGTAGTAATAGATTTTGTTGGGATCCGGCACGACCGCATTCGTTGCTCTTTTGGCAGGCGACATGAGAGATGGCTTTTGAGAGATGAGGAGCATCGCTCCGGCCGCGTTAGACATAACCGTACCAATAGCAATTGCGTGAAGCCGCAGGATTTTGTCGATCCAACCAGGGTAAATGCGCTCAGAGCTATTGACTCTTGAATAGATCATGGACACCGCTTCCGGATCCCTCTGTGCAACATACTCGAAACCCTTCTGCGTCAAGCTCATTGAACGAATCACATGGCGCTTATGCTTCTTCCGATATAGCCGCACATAGCCTTCCCGAATCGCACGATACATGACCCTGCGATTCCATTCAGCGCCGCCACCGATCCGCACCGCCAGCTGCGTCGGAAACTCGATACAATATCCAACAAACCAGAGCAATTCGAGTAAGCGATCATTCTTACATGTAATCATAGACACTCCAATCAAATCAGCAGCAAGGCTGCCAACAGGCTGCCAGAGGCTGCATCATAAAGCTACTCACAAAAGAGCAAAACTGACCAAGCAAAAAACACCCAGACAGAATTTGTATTGCCTAACACTACCTATTTCTGCGCTCCCTGAGTGGGGACAGCTCGTATGCACGAAATCACTACCAATTTCTGCCCATCACTCAGAGCAGGTTTTGGTAGTTGTTTTAATGTGATTTTTAGCCCAGGATGAAAGCGTTTCAGGTCTCATCAGGTAGAACTCTGCGCTGTCCCGATCAGACATCCTCGTAGCCTGGAGGACCGTGCATAGGAGACCGCTATCATTGGTCAGTAGCATCGATTCAATGACATCTAAATACCGCTTGGTTTCAATGTTGTCATAGTCACGAATGCGCCTTTTTCCAAGAGCAGCATCATAGTTATGAACAATGCAGATGGCGCAGCTACCAAAGCGCTCCATTGGGTTCTCTTTGAGATAGTCCATAATCGCGTACCGAAGTGGCCGAGTCAAAAATGCTTGATTATCTCTCTGGTTCCTTTTCGGAAGAATCGCTGGAACAGAGATCTTGAGCCAATCATGAGTCTCCTCGACCTTAATCCCCAGCAGATCCGCCACCTCACAATAGAATGGCGCCGTATCATCACGAACTGTTCTGGCGGTCAGATTTCTCAGAGTAACCGAGGATACTTCTGCCGATCTAACCAGACTAAAGAGTTTTTGCTGGGGGTTATACTGATCCATACGCTCTAAGTCGCTAGCAACCTGAAAGAGTTCGTGGCTGATACCATCAAAATCAGAAGCCACTTGGCGCATGACTTGAATGTACTTGGGGTTATCCATATCACACCTCATAGTTTGTAGATTTGCTCTACGCCGTCAGAACCAGTCAGGACTCCATAATCGTTATCATCTCTGGGAATCAGCTCATCCAGGGACTTCATATCATCTACGACAATCAAACGAACGGACGCCTCTGGCACGAGTGTGCGAGAGGCGTTGATCGATGGGATATTGCGTTGGCTACCGGAAATCAGATCATAATCCTTATCGGCTGAAGAGAATGAGATAATTGCCGGAGGCTCACTCGCACAAAAATCCAGCACATGATCTCTCATCTGGATGAATGCCCAGAAAGCCATGATGGCTTCCTGCGTCTTCCCGTGATCTAATGAGTATCGACTTGTTGCGAGGAATTGGCCATCCGGCGAGAAATAGGCCAGACCCTCTTGCCGGAGACGTGCGAGGATCTGGCCATAGGAACGATTGCTCATATGATCGAAGAGCAACCGCATTTGTCGCTGTTCAACGACACCGAAGATGGTCAGCAGCCGAATCATAAAGGCAACTTCCCTCCTTCGAACGGTATTGGAAAACTTCATTATGCTCTCCTTTGTGTAGAGATAGGAAACCGCATAGTGTAAAGGAAAACCGCAATTACGCTTAGTGTAGAGCTAATGTAAACATGACCTTTGCTGTGTTTTCATTCGACAACATTATGTGTATTTTGGGCGATCTTTTCCTTGAGAATCTGGTTGAGTTCCATGCGGTCGGTTGTAATCAGCTGTTTCTCCAAGGGGGATGCCTTGAACGAAACTGTGATGTGGTTGGAGTTTGTGGAGATCAGTCCTTGGCCGCGTTCAAAACGAGTGATCGACATGATCTCTGCATCAGATAAGTGGAGAATGTGCTGGACGCGCTGCGCCTCATCATTTTCCAAGTTCAAAATGATTTTGGTCTTTGCAACATTTAAGATACCTTTGCCGAACCGGCTTCGATCAAGGTCGCCAATATCCTGGGTGGCAGCAATGGCCGCACCGCCGTAGCCACGAATGATCTTGAAAATCTCTTGAACCCACTCGCCTGCAAGGGCCTTGGTGTTGTTTGGGTTATTGGTATCATCGTCTCCAATAAGTTCCCATGCTTCATCAATGAAGATCGCCTTTTCTTTTGTGCGGTCTTCTTTGGCTTTATCCCAGACGTAGTCGAGTGCGACAAACATACCTACAGGCAGAAGCTCGCCCGTTAACTCGGAAATATCAAGGACTGTGTAGAGATTGTCGAGCTGCACATTCGTGTGCTGATTGAAGGTTTTGGCGGATCCATTCACGAGACGGTTCAGAATATTGCCCATCCGCCTCGTCTCAGGAGATTCCATTAGAATCTCATAGATGTCACCAAGGAGCGGCATCTCTCGGTAGCGATCCGGATGCTCTGGATCAATCAGCGACTCGTTGTTGTGCGTGATCCCTTTCTTCGCATAGGTTCGAATCAGTGCTTCGTCAAGGAGCTGTCGTTCTTCATGACTGATATCTGGAATTAGCAGCGAGAAGAAAATGTGCAGCTGCTGAATCTTTTTTGCCAAGATCGAGTTCTCACTAACTACGCCGTCGATCAACTGATTGGCGCTGAGATCCTGCTTGCGGATCTCGCAGACATTGATACATTGTTTCGATGCCGGACTGATGGAAATGAACTCACCGCCAATGTTATTACAGGCTCTCAGAAACTCATGGCCTTTGAGAGGTGCTATGATGAAGACCTGGGTACCTTTCCGACGCATGCGGAGAGCTATCAACTGGAGCGTAAAGGTTTTGCCGGCACCGCTGGTTCCCAGAAGAACCATATTGGCGTTTTTATATACGCGGCTATTGAAGATATCAACTATGACCAAGCTGTTGTTATGCTGGTTGACTCCGAGCAGGATGCCGTTCTCATCACTCATCTCAAACGAGGTGAAAGGATAACAACTGGCAGCCGCAGAGGTAAGCATATTTCGCTTGCTCGCCTCAAAGAGCTTTTTATTCAAGCTACAAAGCGGGAGGATCGACAGTAGCGCTTGCTCCTGACGAAATCGGCAAATCCGGATATCCATATCCTGTGAAACCATCAGCCGACGCACCTCAGATATACGCCACTCCAGATTTTCGAGTGTATCTGCAGTGATTGTGACTAGTGTGTTGCAATAGTAGAAATCCTCGTAATTTGCAAGGCCTTCTTTCAGGAAGTAGCCAGAACGGATTGCGCTTTCGAAATCATCAAAGTCCGAATTGGTATCCGAGGTGTCTTTCAAACGACTGCGGTTGATTCGGATCTGTTGACCCAGCTTAGCCTGAATGCGTTCTTTTGGCTCGCGGGAAAAATAGAAATCGACATCGATCCCTTCGCCAGCATTGACGAGAATACTTGTCCAACCGGCAACAACGCGAGGATTATACCCATCAGAGGGAACTATGAGATATGCATGGTATACTCCGTCCATTACTACATATGACCCATGAGTCAAGTCAATGGAATCGGGGGCAAATACACTTTTAAGAGAGACTGGCATAGTGATGTCGGCATCCCTTCGTGCTGACTGGAGCTCCCGAATGCGCTGCTCAACTGTTTTTACCTCACAAGTTGATCGGTTGAAAATGGTGTAGAGGATCTCCAACAGGAAGGCGTTTTCGTCATCATGGGTAACAACCGCATTGTCGCAGTGTAGGAAATACTGCCGCGCTGTCTGAACAGCCGTTTCCAGAGCCGAGACAATCTCCGAGTACTCCGGTTTGCGATTCGTGACAGCTTCATACTCAAAAATCACAAGGAATCTGCGGGTAATTGCTTCTCGCGAGCCAATTGTCTGGATAAGGCGATAGTAGTCCAGCTGCAATTCTCGGCACTTTGGATTACTCTCGGACTCCATATCCCGCTCGATGGTATTGAGGTGCTTTCCGATGTCGGCCTTCTTTGTCAACACTTTGATTTGGATTTTTATTGGGGAAATCTTCATCCAGCTCGCGAAGCTGGCAACGATATTCTTCTGCTCAGATGTACTGCGTAAAAGAAAGTTGATCGGTTCAACTTCGAGGACTCTGATGTAACGGCCGTCCTCCGTTTCAATAATGCCGTTGCGGATATCCTTTACTGGAACAAAGTCTTCCGAGTAAGTCACCTGCTTTTTGTGACTTGGCACCATCTTGCGATTATTTTTGTTGAGCTGCTTTTCGGTTTTTGTAGGGCGTTTTCGTTTCTTGCGAGGCTGCTTGATCCGAATGCCTAACTCTTCGGGCGGCTTGGTAGCTTCTTGCTCCCATATCCTCTTTTTCTGCTTCCTAGCGGTTTCAGGTATAGTGACATCAGAGCGATAAAGGCTCCGCCGATGAATGAACCAGCGAACCCAATTGATCGCAAATTCCGAAAGTGAATCGCCCTCAAAACCGATGATGCCAAAAATACCAAGCGGGAGTGGGAGCAGGCAAAGAATGATAATCCGCACAGTAAGCGACATAGGCAACTTGATGATGGGAATACCCGTCAACAAAACGAGCACGCAAGCTTCAATCGCATTGCGTGCTCGAATCATTCCGCCAAATAAGCGCCCACTTGCAAGAAAGTTTGGCGGGATATAGTAAATATCCCGTTCTTCGTTCGGTTTGCTCATGTTCTGCCTCTATTCTATTGTCAGTTTCCGATGATCCAAAACGGCCCACCGGATCCAGCGCGCTTACTAGCTTCGTTGAGGATAATGGACATATCCCAACTCTTCTCAGAGCGCTTATAACTGGAAGGATCTGCGACGAGTATCTTCCCATCGGATGTGCAGCCTCTCAGGACAATGAAATGGCCACTCGATGTAAAATGGCCTTTCGTCATGAGTGCAACGACTAACTTGCCCTCCGCAAGCGCGTCAATGATACGCTGTGGTTCAGAAGCTGTGCAGCCATCGACACTCAGGCTCCACGCTTGCGCTGCTCCTGGTATCAAAGAACGATAAGAACCATTGCCGCTGCACCAGTACCCGTGCTCGTATGCCCATTGTGCCATATGAGGTGGATCAATGGTTTCTGAGGTAAGACTGGATATCACTATGGCCATTGCAGTCGGGCCGCAGGCATAACCACCAATCGTATCTGTACCATAGGGCGAGTACTTCCACCGTTCATCTAACTGATTGTAATAGACAACCTGTGTTTCGCCGTCAGCAAAAACGACCCCGTCGTAGGATAGGTCCATTGCTGAGAACTCTGTTTCACTTAGACCTTGGTAAATTCCATCGCCCAAGAGGACAGTCAAGTTTTGCGCATATTGGCTTGCAAGGAGTTTCTGATCGTCTGACAGGTGGAAGACCTGATCGGCAAAATACGCTTCTCCATTATAGGAGATGGTATAGATCCGAATGGTCTCATGAATGGTTTCGCCCGAGTCTTCGTCACCTTGCTCAGGGGGAATTTCTCGCTCTTCATCCGTGAAAGCAAAAGAGTAGAGCTTATCCTTGTTAGCGGTGAGCAAAGCCTCCATATCTTCCTTGGAAATAGATGCAATTTCTGTGTCCTTGTGTGCGCAATACTGGGAAACAAACGCATTTGCATTAAACACCACATCAGCGCCAAAGGGATTGTTGATCTCTTTTCCATCACAGCCGGACGATGCAAAATCAGAATCAATGCGTTCAAGAACATCCGTTAATCCTTCAGAGAGGATGGAACTGATGCCCTCGTTGATGGCTGTCATATTCTGGACTAACACTTCATCGTTCGAGATTCCATTCGGGGAGTCCGTTCCATCGCCCAATAATGATCCGAAGATGATAGAAGGAAGCATAGCTACAAGAATTAGAGGCAACAAAACTGCCGCGATCAACGGAATCAGCCATTTCGCAGAAGACTTCCCTGCTTCAATTGCCGCACCATGAGCACCACCTGCAGCTGCGCCCTTGGCAATATTGGAAATTGCTTTGCCAGTCTTTGCGGCACCCGCAACTGTGGATTCGGTCGATGTTTGCTGCTGGCTTTTTTCATCACTCATTAGATTTTGTCCTTTCTTTTGGGAACAGGCGGCATCTGAGAAACGATGCGTTCCTCATACCTAATCTTGTCACCTTCATCGGTATAGGGCGTTTTCTCAACTTTGGGCTGAGCATACTGCCGATACCACGAGGCACCGTCTACTGTTTGGACGGTATCATACGGGCCAGTTGGGGCCATGTATTGTTCTGTGCTGTACATAGCAAACTCCCTATCTGACTGCCTATCAGGTGAGACCTCAAGGCCCGTGATGCGTCCACCGCCGATTTCAACATTCTGAAATATGGGTGGCGCTCCAGAAATGCGTGCACTCTCAACCACAGAACCGTCGTGCTCTCTAGCGCCAGATGGGATAGGTGTCCCATTTGCAGACGCAGTAGGAGAAGCTGTTCCTGCGGCTGTGCCGCCATCAAGCGTAACTACGTCTTCTGACGTAATGGGAGATGGAGGGATGAGGCCACCATCATCTGCAAGTGCGCTACCTGAGTCAACAGGCGAATAGCCCAAATAGCTCGTCAACGCCTCAGCCGCCTGATCACCGGTGATGGACCCGACTGAGGATATGCTGCCTTTTGCCACAGCTCCAACAACGCTCATTGCAAATTTGCCTCCATTTTGTAGGCTTGATTCGAACATAGCGCCACCCACAAGATTGCTGAGTCCTTTTGCATTGCCTGTAGCGCTTGCGGCTGCCGCGTTTCCAGCAGCACGTTTCGTAACGCCGACAAGGCCGTTTCCTCCACCTGTAAAAGCAGCGCCGACGGCCTGTGCATTTGTGTGAGTGCTGTTACTTGAGGAATGATGGTTAAATACAGTTCCACCTACAGCCCCCGCAACAGCAGCAATGCCGCGTCCGGCAACCATGAGCTCAGTCAACATACTTCCACCGGTTCTGCCGACATTGATTCCCAAAGAAGCCATAAAACTATCAATTTTCTGGCTGACTTTAAGGAATCCAATGGCGCATAGAAACCAGATAAAAACATTGCCAGCAACTTCTTCCTTGCTCGATGCCGCAATGGCACTTTCTACTTCGCTCTCATCGATGGCAAAGGCGGTTGTCGAAAGTACGCATAAGAGCAGCAATACAAGCAGTATGATATGGGCTTTTCTCTTCATCTTTACCTCCTCAAACGGATAACGGGTTGGCAAGAAAACTGCCAACCATACTCGTAAATAAGCGCAGGCACCATGCATTCATGATCAGCAAAAAAAGCTGGCCTCCAAGCATTCTGCACCATGCACTAAAGACATTTGATGTGTTTTCTGATGCCCCTGTAGCGAATGCGACTGGAGCTGTGTAGATCAGAACGCCGACGAGAATGTATCTCTCCGCTGCCTCGAATAGAAGCTTGATATAGTTCCATGCTACGATGAGCACCAAAATGAGTACAATCAAACTTACCGAGCCGGACACAAGGCTGCCCACCAAAACTGTTACTACGCTGGCAAAACTTGCAAACTCGATTGGGGGAAGTGCTGTGTCTACCACCCAGTCGTATGGCGTTCCTACGATTCCCAAAACGAGCACCATAATCTGATCCGCAAAAAGTGCTAAAAAGATAAAGAGAATGGATTTGATGGCGAGCTTGACTGGATCCTCCGCACTAAGGCCCAGTCCAAGCCCAAAGTTTCTGAATAGCTGCCACACAAGGTTCAGTAAGATGAAGCCTACACCAATCGCTATGAATATTTCATAGAGCGTTTCAGCGGCTGGGAAATAGCGTAGAAACGTGCTCATATCACAGCCTAGCGCACCGAGTACGGACCCTGTGATCAGATCCAGCAGATTCATGACCTGTGTGGCAATCCACTCAACAATACTGTCTAAGATTCCCATGCGGCTCCTCCTGCATCTGCTTAGAAGTGGCCTAACTCATCATCGAAGCTACTTTCAGGCAGGTAGTATGCTGCGGTGAGGCACATGGCAATGCCAGCGACAATACCGGATAAGAAACAGATAATATTCTTCATGTCTTGATTCTCCTTCGTAATTAGGGAGTCCAAGTGCCACCGGAAAAGAATGGTGTCACATAGGCCATGATAAAGCCAAGGCTATTGAGAATAGCCCAAGTAATAATGATCCGCTTTAACCATGCACGGGACTCATCAACCGTTCGTCCAGATCTGGAGAAGTTCATCAGAAGAAGCGCAATAGCCGCAGTAACAACAGCTGCGATGGTGCTGATGCCGAGGATTTGAGTGTACACATCCTGCATGATTGCACTCGCCTTCGTCCAAATGGTGTCAGCAGCAAAGGCGCGTGTGGAAAACATGGTCAGCATCGTAGGCACGAGAAAGGCAGTATATAGGCCTCGGCCTGCATTTACATTTCTGAATCGCTCCTGCAGCTTCTTGATGACGGCAGGTTTGTTTAGATTCATATTGGGAAGTCCTCCTTTCAAATAGAGCCGAAAAGAAAAGCCGGGAACTCGGGCAGTACGACCTGAGTTCCTGGCTTCACATGAAAAATGCCTCCCGATGAAAGGAGGCAGTCCATCAATGAATCTTTTCGACGCTATCATCTTACCATTTAGGGGATACAGATGCAATTAAGCAGAACTTCAAGTTTCGTTCGGAAATAGTTCAATAGTGCTTCAAGGTAAAAACTGCTTGATAATCTCCATGCAATCACGCGCCGTGTAACCCCACAGAATGCGGTCAATCGCTCGAATTGCCATGTTGAGATAGCTATGATAGGTTACCATCGACATGGGGAATCCTTGCCGATCAAGTTCCGCTAGGATCACCTCACGATTCGCGGGCTTCTTTTTTGAGAAGTATGTGAGGTAGAGGACTTGATACATCAGCTCACCGTGGTCTGGATCCATTCGCACCGTATTAAGCGCGTTATCAATGATCTGGAGCATGTTCTTGCTCCGAATAACTGTTCTGGCGTACCCCTCCAGTTTAGAACCGGACAAATCCACGCCAGCCAATTCGGCATTGACTTCAAGTGTGGAAAGGCGGGTGCCATGCTCCATTTCCATTCGAACATTCATATCTGCTTCCGAGATTTGGATCGCATATGCTACTTTCCGGTACTGCTTGAGCAGATGCCTTGTGTTATGATACTTATCCGCATCCTTGCGTTTTGCGGTCTTCGCCTCTAAATGATCAACACCGGCTTGGATGCCGGTTTCGATCTCTGTTTTCAAAGCTTCTTTTTCTATCTCAAACGCGGGAGTGCTATCTGATGTCATTTTTTCATCTCCTTTCCGGATTGGGACTCAGTCGGTGGATCGCGGCTATTCTTCTCCTGATTCGTTACCTCCCAGTCTAAAGCACTGTAGAAGACTAATGGAATTTGGCGAGAAAAAAAAGAACTTCGGATCACCAGAAACACTTGAATTCTCAAGGCTTTTCGTGGCTTCCCTATAGTGTGAGCGGGCGGGACGCGAGTTTCAATGCTGATATCCATCTTGCCTTCATCGGGATCGACCAAATCAGCAGCCTTTGTAATGCCAATGATTTCGCCAATACTGCTTAGTTCGAGCTCTTCGCAGGTATCACCGAAAATCATTTCTCGATACCGACACATTGAAATGACAGAGCCGCGTGAGCTTGAAAAACTCACACGGCTGATAATTCCATATTCGCCAGCTTTCAACATGAAGCGGCCAACGCGTGATTTTGACCAACCCCAACGTTTTGCTAGGTAAGTATATGAGAGCAACGGCACACCTCGCATATTGGAGTAATACACGACCGGCATATACTCCGAACCTCGCACCTTGGGATCGTTTAAGATGGTGTGCAGCCACATGTCCATAATGGCATCCAACTCACTAAATACGATTCCTTCTGTTTTGTGAGCGATACGCAGGAGCATTCGGCCAACAGGTAATGGGAAGAAAAAGAATCCGGAGCCCTTATAGCTATAATAGTTGTACTGAAGGCTTGTGCAATGCTCTTTCCAATTGGTGATGGAAAAGCGAATGATCTCATTCTCTTCATCCAGCCATTCATAGGTCAGGAACCCGTATTTCTCGTAATAGTCCAATTGCTCAAGAGCTTGTCTTTTGGAATGGACACGCAGAATCCTGGGTAATGATCCAAGCTTGCAGATCCATTGGCCAGGCGCCTCCATGTATCTCGCCCCACTAATCATACGCTCATTTGAGCGGAAGTTCGCATAGCTAAAGAGTGCCATGAGACTGAAAAGATGGACGGTTCCTTCATTATGGAATTCCTTGTGGTTATTAAAGTGACGGAACCACGGTTTCCATATCCTGACTTTCGGAAAGCTCACTAATTGTTGCTTTTGTATGCAGTTCATCTCATACACCCCCTTTCCAGCAAAGTAATAGGTTTAAGATATCGATTCCAAGTCCCCTGGTCAGGGGGACACAGGCATTTCAGCCTCGGCCCATGCTTGTGGGTGCGTCGTCCCTCGGTTTGAGGCCTAGCCGGACGAGTGTACCATTGTTTTCCCGTGCAGTCGTCGCAATGAGGCTTGACCACGCCTCTTTCACTTGCTCATAGTGGCTCGGACACGGTGATGTCTTGGAATCGTATGCAGTTTTCAAGGTGCAGTACTGGGAAAACTGAGTGAGAAGATACAGTTGCCAAGAGATAAAACACCTCGCTTGCACTTCTCGTAATAAATGTAGAAAATGGCACCCTTTTGACCACCCTCGAATTTGAAAAAAATGTCTCTGATACCGGCGTGGTATCAGAGACCAACAAAGAAAAGCGAGTGGAGATTGATTTCAGTTTAGCAGTTTCTCTTATGCCAAATGATACTGTTACAAACCATCAATTCTTTTTTCTGTATGTATGATTTCATTTATTCAGGTAGGCTCCATTAAATCCCTCCCACGGACAAGCCAATCCTTGCGCCCGATATACCGATGTGATAAGATGTCAACAAATCGACATTTGTGAAATCCACATATTTTAAGAAGGAGCCTTCGCTTATGCGAAAGCTCCTTCTCTGCACACCTTACTTTTTCAGCTTCAAGCCGTCGTGGAACGCCTCTCCCACGCGCTCGGTGACCTTGTAATAACCGTGGGTGTAGGGGTCAAATGCGATGGCATTGACCTTAGACATATCAATTTTTCCGTCCACCATAACGCTTTCATCGGCAGTGACATTGACTACCTTACCGATGACGCCGCATCCGTATTCATTGTTCTGATACTCGATGAACTTGCACTCCAGACAAATCGGGAACTCGTTGATGACCGGCGCATCGACGGCTTCGGCTTTGCTTGCGGTCAGACCGCTGCGGGCAAATTTGTCGCCTACTTTATTGCCGGACTCCACGCCGAAATAGTCTGCTTCCACCATGTGGGCGGCATCGGCAATGCTGACGGTAAACGCGCCCCGCGCTTTGATGTTCTGCACGGTTTTATGAGTCTCGGTGAGATTCAAGGCGACGGTGTCCCGCTCCTGCATGGTGCCCCATGCGGCGTTCATGACATTCACACTGCCGTCCTCGTTGTAAGTTGCAACCATCAGAACCGGCATTGGGAAAATACCCTCGGTGATTTTCAGTTTTGTTCTCATGATAACTTCTCCTCGTGATCAGATTGACAGGACTGTTCATCCTGCTTATAATTATAACCGAGTAAAACAGAGATTCAAGTACTGTCTATTATGATAGGTACTATCTTAGGAGAAAGTGAAATGATAAAGAATTATATCGAGAACGCCAATTTTGAGGACACTGGCTTTGCCTACACGCTGTCGCTGATCTCCGGCAAGCACAAGATGGTCATTCTCTATTGTCTGATGGAGTTTGAAACCGTGCGGTTCAATGAGCTGAAACGGTATCTGAAAACCATTTCCGACAAGACTCTCAGCACGAATCTCAAGGAGCTGGAAGCAGACAAACTGATCGTCCGCACCGAGTATCCGCAGATCCCGCCGAAGGTGGAATATGCGCTTTCAGAGCGTGGGAAATCGCTGATGAAGGTGCTGGATCAGCTCTGTGTCTGGGGCGAGGAGAATCGACTGACAGAGTGACAAATTTCTATTTGGAGAATTGAAAAAAATGGAATTTACCTATTAAGACATATAAACTGTTGACAATAAAGCTCCTATATAGTATGTTTTCAATAAACTACTATATAGGAGCTTTTGTATGGAAATGAATGGAGGATTTCTTGTCACCAAAATAAAACAGCTTGGAGACCGAATTTTCGAGAAAATTCTCAGTGAAAAAAATATTGATGCGTTCAATGGAGCCCAGGGGCGCATTCTTTATGTGCTGTGGCAGGAGGATGGAATCTCGATCAGGTCACTCTCGACTAAATGCGGATTAGCGATAACATCTCTTACGACGATGCTGGAAAGAATGGAAAATCAAGGGCTGATAAGCCGTGTTCAGTCTGAAACGGACAAAAGGAAAACACTCCTGTTTCTGACTGAGAAAGCACACGCCTTAAAGGGCGAGTACGATTCTGTATCTGATGAGATGGGCAGTATTTACTACAAAGGTTTTTCAGAGGAAGAAATTACCCGGTTTGAGGAATGCCTCGACCGCATCAGAAAGAATCTTGAGGAGTGGCAGAAGTCATGAGTATTTGTATCAAAGATCAGATTCAGAACATGAATCTCGTCATCGGCTGCACAGTGGGGTGTACATATTGCTATGCCCGCAACAACGTGAAACGCTGGCATATGATTGATGACTTCGCTGACCCTGAATTCTTTCCGGGTAAGCTCAAGATGATGGAAAAGAAACGTCCGCAGAACTTTCTTCTTACCGGCATGAGCGATCTGTCCGGATGGAAGCCGGAATGGAGAGACGAGGTATTTGCAAAGATCCGTGAAAATCCACAGCATCAGTTCCTGTTCCTTACCAAGCGCCCCGATCTGCTGGATTTTAATACCGATCTGGAAAACGCATGGTTTGGCGTTACGGTGACGAGAAAAGCAGAACTGTGGCGTATCGACGCCCTTCGGAAAAACATCAGAGCAAAACATTACCATGTTACCTTTGAGCCGTTATTCGACGATCCCGGCACAGTTGACCTTTCCGGAATCAACTGGATCGTTGTCGGCACCATGACCGGAGCTCAGAGCAGGAAGATTCATACGGAGCCGGAATGGGCATGGTCTCTGACGGACCAGGCACATAAGCTCGGTGTTCCGGTGTTTATGAAGGAAGACCTTGTCCCTATCATAGGGGATGAAAATATGATTCAGGAAATGCCGGAAGAATTTAATAAAGTGTTAGAGGTACAGAAATCATGGAAGAAGTAATAAATGGAATCCTCATTCGTGAGGTGGAAACAAAGAACATCATGACCAAGTCCAGTCTGCCGGTAGGCGGTTACTCGGTCAATCCCTATGTGGGCTGTACACATGCCTGCAAGTATTGCTATGCTTCTTTTATGAAGCGCTTTACCGGACACACGGAGGAATGGGGCACTTTCCTTGATGTGAAGCATTGGCCAGAAATTAAAAATCCGAAGAAATATGCCGGACAGCGGGTGGTCGTCGGTTCTGTGACGGATGGCTACAATCCACAGGAGGAGCAATTCGGGAATACCAGAAAACTTCTGGAGCAGTTGATTGGCAGTGACGCAGATATTCTGATCTGCACAAAGTCTGATCTTGTGGTAAGGGATATTGATCTGCTGAAGAAGCTTGGACGGGTGACCGTTTCATGGTCGATCAACACACTGGATGAAAATTTCAAGAACGATATGGACTCTGCTTCGAGCATTGAACGGCGTATCGCTGCTATGAAGCAGGTATATGACGCAGGAATCCGTACAGTCTGTTTCGTATCTCCGGTATTCCCCGGCATCACGGATTTTGAAGCCATCTTTGAGCGGGTAAAGGATCAGTGTGACCTGTTCTGGCTCGAAAACCTCAATCTTCGGGGCGGCTTCAAAAAGACGATCATGGATTATATCGCCGGAAAATATCCTGATCTTGTACCGCTTTACGATGAGATCTATAACAAGCATAACCGCAGCTACTTTGAAGCGCTTGAAGTAAAAGCTGAGGAAATGGCTAAGAAGTATGATTGTCCCTTTGTGGATAATGAAATGCCTTATGGCAGAGTCCCGCAGGGGCATCCGGTGATCGTAGATTATTTCTATCATGAGGAAATCCGTGGGACAGAGAATACCGGAAAAAGAAATCGCTAACTTCCAATTTAACGAACAGGAGATGTTGATCGCATGAAAATCCTATATGAACTATCTCGGTTATGGGAAATGTTGGGCATTGCACTTGTTGCTGCGGCTGTCTGCATGGCTTGCGCCGCGCTGATCTGCAAGGCAGTGAAGAAGAAACTCGGCAAAAAGGTGTTGGCGGTTATAGGGGCTGCGGCATTTGTGGGCGCAATTCTTGCGGTCATACTGATTGCCCGGACACCGATGCCGCTTTGATAAGGCAGGAGGCTTTTGCTATGGATAAGGGAAGATATTCGATTATATTCAGCAGCTTGACCGGCAACACGAAAAAACTCGCCGACACAATCCGCGCAGTGCTTCCGTCAGAAGACTGTGATTATTTCGGTGCGCCGGAAACGGCGGAATTGCACTCTGAAATGCTCTATGTCGGCTTTTGGACGGATAAGGGCAATGCGGACAGTGCCGCCTTGGGGCTGCTGTCAAAGCTGAGAAACAAAAAGATTTTTCTGTTCGGGACGGCGGGCTACGGCGGCAGTGCGGCATATTTCCAGAAGATTCTTGATCACATCAAGCAGTCTGTTGACCCAAGCAATACTGTGGTCGGAGAATATATGTGTCAGGGGAAAATGCCGCAGTCTGTACGGGATCGCTATATGAAAATGAAGGCACAGCCGGAGCATCCGGCAAATATTGATGCGATGATCGATAACTTTGACCGTGCGCTTTCCCATCCGGATGAGGACGATTTAGAAAGACTTAGAAAAATCATTTTGGGGTGACAGCTTTGACAGGAGAAATAGAAAAATGGTTGTACTTACCGAGCAGATAGAGATTCCGGCTTCCTATGAAAAATTAAAGGCATGGACTGCTAACTTTGAGGAAGAGTTTGTGAAATGGAGTCCCTACCACATCGAATGCAATCTCTATAACGGGAACTATCATGCTGGAAGTAAGGTCCGCTTCCGCGAGATTGTTATGGGGCTGGACTACGATGTGACAGGCACGATTACGGAATGCGAACAGGATGAGAACCACTTCCGCATTGTATTCCGGAGCGACAAGAAGACGGCGTTCATCACCTTTGAAGGAAAAAGAACGGAAACAGGATGCCATTTCTCTCACACCGAGGCTTTCGGCATGACCACGCCGGTAATTGGGGCGATCATGAACTTTCTGATCTTCAAGGTGTTTTTCAGGAAAAAGGCAAACTGGCAGCTTATCCGGGACGATATGATTCTGGATAACAGGTATTTATACGACATTTTGACCGAAAGAAAATACCCGGAACGAATCCCGATGGACAAGCTGCTGACCGGCGCGAAGTAACCGAATGGGATGGCTTGATTATGCCGCTTCAAATCGTCAGAAATGACATCACAAAAATGAAGGTGGATGCTATCGTCAACGCTGCCAACGAGTCGCTGCTGGGTGGCGGCGGTGTGGACGGCTGCATTCATCGTGCCGCTGGATCGGAGCTGCTGGCAGAATATGAAACGCTCCATGGCTGCTTTGCAGAACAGGAATTATCTTGTACTTGAGAGCGCTGTGTGGTACTATATGCTGGTATTGTTCACGATGGGAGAAATTATATGTTCTTTACGATGGATGAGGTAGCACTTATTGACGGCCTTATCGCCACCTACTTTGTTGCAGATTCCGTATCTGAAAGTGTGCGGGTTCGATATTATGAAACGCATCAACACCTCCAAGACAACCGAACCGATTATGTGGATTTGAGGAACATAAAGGAGGCCCTTTTCTTTTTGGCTCCGTTATTTCATGGGAGTATCCAATTTGAAAAGGATATTTGGTCAGTCATTGCAAAGACGCAGAGATTATTAAAAGAGAGCAGCCCTGTTGCAGAGTAAACTGCAGCCGGGCTGTTTCTTTTTCTTCCTATCTTCCTGCATAGTCAATCGTTGGAAGATTTATATCCCGTTAGGGTGGTCAAAAGGCCCTCTTTTTCTACATTTATTCTGAAGAGCTCTTTAGTTTATGTAGAAGGAGGTCTACATGCTGAATTCGAAGTCTGGGAATATTCAGACACGGCATATGCAATGGAAAACGCACATAGAGTTAAGCATCAAACGCTCTGGAAAGGAGGGCAACAATGGAAGTATTTCTAATCTATCCCAAGTCAGAGCAAGCACAAAAGGAACTTGCCCATGAACTTGCAAAATTTCATGCAGAGCAGGCACTGAAGAACATCTTGAAGTTGCCCTGTTCCACGGAGCAAAAGTTAGAGCTGGTAGATGCAGTAGTGAAGCATTTGAAAGAACAAGCATAATAAATCCACAGGGTTCTCATGAACGCTGACCTGATAGAAAACCGAGCAGACTGATTATCAAGACCAGTCTGCTCGGTTATTCTGTATACGACAGTCACGCAGTACATTCTCATCGCAGTTAAGAGCATTTACCCTCTATTTGAAGTACTTCTCCCAAGTGGATTTGAAAAGTTGTTTTCTGTTCTGCTCCCATTGTTTGAGGTTGCAAAGGCTGATGCCTAGCCTATCAGCATACTCTCTTTGCGTTAGGCCAAGCTTCATTCGAATTGCCTTGATCTGCTTACCCTGGCCGTTTCTCAGAAAGAGATTGTAGTCATCCAGAAGTCTTTCGACTGGAACCTCGAAAAGCTGCGCGATTTTCTCCATGTGCTTCGGAGAGTAAAAGTCCTTTCCATATTCTTCATAATGAATATAAGTACTTCGGTATATACCGGCGTAGTCAGCTACGTCTCTCTGCCGCAAGCCTTTCTGGTATCGAAGCCAGCGGAGCTTGTCCGCTGTTTCAGTGATTTCGGAGAAGTCCGAGAACTGCAGATTGAACTTTTCAGCATCCTGAAACTTGTGCGGCAGTATCACCGGAAATTGAAGAATTTGTAGCGGGGCTACTTTTACTGAACCTGATATATTGGAAATCAGAATGTAGCAGCGGACTTCCACTTGCGCCAGCAGGCGCCATTTTGCACCAAAAGGTGCCTGTTTTGCTACTTCATCCTTCGATAGTTCCGCTATGTTAGGATAGTATTTTCAATGCACCGGCTGGCGTAGGTCGCCAGGCGCACATTTTTATCCGCCTTGAACGTAGAGATCCCTTTGATCAGGCCGATGGTCCCAATGGAGATCAGGTCATCCTGATCCCCGGTCTGGGCGTAGTACTTTTTCACAATGTGGGCCACCAGCCGCAGGTTGTGCTCCACCAGAACATTCCGGGCCTCCAGGTCGCCCGCCGCGCACCGCTCCAGATACCGCTTCTCCTCCTCCGGCTTCAGCGGACGCGGGAAGGAGCCCCCGCCTCCTGACAGCCGCAGTGTAAAAAATAAACTGTGCAGCATCAGATAGATCACTGGAGAAAACATGATATGACACCTCCTGTCCCACTGTATTCCGCCCATGCAAGTCCATATACCCCAGATGTGCCTCTCCCTTCTTGTCCAGACAAGAACACAGCCCCTGGCTCCGCACGGTATGGGGCCAGGGGCTGTGTTCAGCTGTTTTGATCCTTCTCTCAGGGATTCACGACATGGATGGGCGCGCCATCCAGATAGGCGCGGATGTTGTCCGCCGTGCAGTCCATGATGCGCTGGCGGGCCTCCTTGGCACCCCAGGACATATGGGGGGTGATGATGCAGTTGGGGGCGGTGAGCAGGGGGTTGTCCGCACGGATGGGCTCGGTGTACACCACATCCAGGCCGGCGGCCGCCAGCTTGCCCGCTTTCAGGGCGTCGGTGACGTCCTGCTCGTCAATCAGCTGTCCGCGGGAGTTGTTGATCAGGATGGCCCCGTCCTTCATCTTGGCGATGTTGGCCTTGTTGATCATCTTCTCATTGTCCGCAGTGAGATTGCAGTGGAGGAACACCACGTCGGACTGAGCCAGCAGGGTATCCAGGTCCACATACTCAGCGATGGCCTTGCCGGAGTCGTTGGGGTACAGGTCATAGGCCAGCACCTTCATGCCCAGGGCCTTGGCAATGCGGCCAGTGGTCTGGCCGATGCGGCCGAAGCCGATGATGCCGGCGGTCTTGCCGTCCAGCTCGATGAGGGGGTGGTCCCAGTAGCACCAGTCGATGTGATTGGCCCACTTGCCTTCGTGGACAGTCTTGTCGTGGTGGCCGATGTGGTGGCACACCTCCAGCAGCAGGGCGATGGCGTACTGGCCCACACAGGCGGTGCCATAGGTGGGCACGTTGCACACCGGGATCCCCTTCTCCTTGGCATAGTCATAGTTGATCACATTGTAGCCGGTGGCCAGCACAGCGATCATCTTCAGATTGGGACACTTGTCCATGGTCTCCTTGGAGATGGGGGTCTTGTTGGTGACGATCACCTCCGCGTCGCCGATCCGCTCCGCGATGATGGGGGCCTCCACATAGGAGGTCCGGTCATAGACCTTCAGTTCCCCCATGCAGCTCAGCTGATCCCAGCTCAGATCGCCGGGATTTTCCGTATAACCATCCAGCACTACGATTTTCATTGCAGCAGCCTCCTTATTTGATATGGTGTTTCTCGATCCAGTCTCGCTTTTTTGTCCCTGGACCGCCGGTTCTCTGCAAATCCTCTTTACAGCCCAGGACTTTCTGCTTATACTACATGATAACGGAATCTCTATTGTACAAAATCCAAATTTATATCAATATTTTTATCTATTATCCAAAGGACGGTGCGGTATGTTTATTTCAGAAGCAGCGGCCCTCTCCATTGTCCGCGAGATGAAGGAGATCACAGGCCACGACATCAACATCATGGACGGCACGGGCACCATCTTTGCCAGCACGGACCCGGGCCGTGTGGGGCAACGCCACGAGGGGGCCTGCCAGATCCTGTCCCAAAAGCTGCCCCGGCTGACGGTCCAGGAGGACCGCCGCCCCGGCGGCATCCGCCCGGGCGTCAACCTCCCCATCCAGCTGGACGGCGAGACGGTAGGGGTCATCGGCATCACCGGGAACCCGGAGGAGGTGGACTCCCTGGGCGCTATCCTCAAGCGCATGACAGAGATCATGGTGCGGGACGCCCGTCGGCAGGCTCAGGAGGATCTGCTGGACAGCGCCCGCCAGTGCTTCATTGAGCGGTGGCTCTTCTCCGAGGAGCCCGACCAGGCGGAACTGGAGCTGCGGGGCAATATGCTGGGGATCGACGTCACTGCCCGCTGGACTGTGGTGATCCTGGAGGTGCTGGAACCCCTCAGCCCCGGGCAGGCCGATGCGTCCCCCCAGGAGATGCGCAACGCTCTCTTTCTCAAGCACATCCGCCCCTATCTGAGCTCCCACCCCAACAGCCTGTGCGCAGTGATCAACCAGCGGATCCTGCTGCTGTTCCCCGACCGGAACCGGTACGAGGTCCTGGCCTGTGTCAACCAGATCCGCGGAGAGCTGGAGGGGGCCTATCAGGCGGCGGTGTGCGGCGGTATGAGCGCGGAGGGCCGGCGGGGGCTGGAGATCCGCCGCTGCTATCAGGAGGCCAGGACCGCCAGCCAGACGGCCCGGACGGACGGCGGCAGGCGTATTCTGCGCTATGACGAGGTCTCTTTGGAGTTTCTTGCCGACAGCATCGCCCCGGACATCCGGCGGGATCTGGTCTCCCTGGTTTTCTCCGGCTGCACCCCGGAGGAGCGGGAGAGCATCCGCAGCACCGTCCTGCTCTATTTTCAGTATCACGGGGACGTCAAGCAGATGGCTGACGCCCTGTATGTCCACAAAAATACCGTACATTATCACTTACAGCGGATCCAGGCGCTCACCGGATACAGTGTCCGGGACCCCAGGGGATCCGTCCTGCTGTATCTGGCCTGCCTGTCCTCCCCCCAGGAGGAGGGCGGCTGACCCGCAGAAAACGTATTGTTAAGGAGGAGCCGCTATGTCCATTTACACCGACGCCCAGGAGATCATTCACAGCGCGCTGGAGGCCTGCCTGCCCGACCAGGCGGTGCGCCGGGCCCTGGAGGGGAAAGAGCTGGGCTCCGGGCGCGTCTTTTTAGTCGCCCTGGGCAAGGCCGCCTGGCAGATGGCCCGCTGTGCCGCGGAGCTGCTGGGCCCCAGGCTGGAACAGGGCGTGGTGGTCACCAAGCATGGACACAGCCAGGGTGACATCCCCCGCTGTCAGGTCTTTGAAGGGGGGCACCCGGTACCTGACGAGGGCTCCTTCCGGGGGACCCGGGCGGCCATGGAGCTGGTCCAGGACCTCGCGCCCCAGGATACCGTGGTCCTGCTGGTCTCCGGCGGCGGCTCCGCCCTGTTTGAGCGCCCCCTGATCCCGGCGGAGGAGCTGGCCCAGCTCACCAGCGCCCTGCTGGCCTGTGGGGCGGACATTGTGGAGATGAATACCGTCCGAAAGCGCCTGTCCGCGGTGAAGGGGGGCCGCTTCGCCCAGCTGTGCGCCCCGGCCCAGGTCTATTCCATCGTTCTGTCCGACATTCTGGGGGATCCCCTGGACATGATCGCCTCCGGCCCCGCCTATCCGGACCGCTCCACCTGCGCCCAGGCCCGGGCCATCGCGGAGAAGTACCAGCTCCCCCTGTCCGGCCAGGCCCGCGCCCTTCTGGACCAGGAGACCCCCAAGGAGCTGGACAATGTAGAGACCGTCATCACTGGAAGCGTGCGGGAGCTCTGCTCCGCCGCCGCCGCCGTCTGCCAGCGGCTGGGCTATGAGACCCATATCCTCACCGACCAGCTCTGCTGTCAGGCCCGGGAGGCCGGCTCCTTCCTGGCCTCCATCGCCCGCACCCACGGGCAGGAAGGACGCTCCCTGGCCTTCCTGGCGGGGGGCGAGACGGTGGTCCTCCTCACCGGCAAGGGGCTGGGCGGCCGCAACCAGGAGCTGGCCCTGTCCGCCGCTGAGGGGATCTCCGGCATGGAGAACGCCCTGATCTTCTCCCTGGGCTCCGATGGAACAGACGGTCCCACCGACGCCGCCGGCGGCATCGTGGACGGCCAGACCCGGGGCAAGCTGGCCCAGGCAGGCCTGACCATCCACCAGGTCCTGGCGGACAACGACGCCTACCACGCCCTGGAGAAGGTGGGCGGGCTGATCCATACCGGCCCTACCGGCACAAATGTCAACGACGTGGCTGTCGTCCTGCTGAAGGCGGATAACTGAATATCAAACAGAAAACAGGCCGGGGAGCGCGGATGCGCACCCCGGCCTGTCATCTTGTTCTGCGTGGTTTCCGGCGCTGCGGTGCATCACTTGGAGCGCTTGAGCACCTCGACCACAAAATCCCAGATCCGCTGCACCGAGGAGATGCTCAGCCGCTCCCGGGGGGTGTGGATCTCAAACAGGTCCGGGCCGATGGAGACGCAGTCCAGACCGGGCAGCTTGCCGGCAAAGACGCCGCACTCCAGCCCGGCGTGGATGGCCTCGATCTTGGGCTCTTTTCCATACTGCTCCCGGAATACCTCTACCATCCGGTCCCGCAGGGGGGAGTCCTCCCGGTACTGCCAGCCGGTGTAGTCCCCGGCAAACTCCACCGTTCCCCCCAACTCCTCCATCAGGCAGGTCAGGCGGTCCTTGAGCATCTCCCTCTGGGAGTCCACCGAGCTGCGCACACAGAAGGAGGCCCGCAGGGAGGTCTCCTCCGTGGCCAGGATCCCCAGGTTCAGGGAGGTCTGCACCAGCCCGTGGATCTCCGCGCTCATGGCCTGCACCCCATTGGGCAGGCAGGCCAGCATACACAGGACCCGCCGGGTGGAGCTCTCGTCCATGGGCTCCTCTGCGGCAGCGGACGCCTCCGCCCGGATCCAGAGCGCCGGGTCGGTGACGCGGTACTCGTTGTGCAGCGCGGCCTCCATCTCCCGAACGGCGTCCAACACCGCCTGGGGATCCGCCGCCACGACCCGGGCGGTGCAGGCCACGGGGATGGCGTTGTCCTTCAGGCCGCCGTCCACCCGCAGCAGCCGCAGCTCCGTCCGCCGGGCCGCCGCCCGGAGGATCCGGCCCATGAGCACATTGGCGTTGGCGCGCCCCTTGTGGATCTCCGCCCCGGAGTGTCCGCCGGTGAGTCCGCCCACCGCCACAGTCACGCCCGCCCCGTCAAAGGGGGCGCGGGTCAGGGGGAGCAGGCAAGCGCTGGTATTGCCTCCGGCGCAGCTGACGGTGAAGATGCCCTCCGCCTCCGAATCCAGGTTCAGCATCTGCCGGCCCTTCAGCGGGGTGACGTCGATGGAGGCCGCCCCCAGCAGGCCGATCTCCTCGTCCACGGTGAACACCGCCTCCAGACGGGGGTGAGGCAGGCCCTCCGCGTCCAAAAGGGCCAGGGCCATCGCTACGGCGATGCCGTCATCTCCCCCCAGGGTGGTGCCCTTGGCATAGACAAAGTCCCCGTCCACCGCCAGGTCCAGCCCCTCCCGGCTCATGTCCTTCTGACAGTCGGCGGTCTGCTCACAGACCATATCCAGATGTCCCTGAAGGATCACCGGGGGCGCGGCCTCATAGCCGGGCGCGGCCTCCTTGATGATGATGATATTGTTGTCCCCGTCCTGGTGGTACTCCAGGCCCCGGGCCCGGGCGAAGTCCGCGCACCAGTCGCTGACGGCCTTGGTGTTCCGGGAGCCGTGGGGGATAGCGCACATCTCCTCAAAAAAACGGAACACGCTTTTGGGTTCCAAATGCTCCAATACGTTCATAGTCTGAAACTCCTTTCTGAAAATCGTTACTTCCTCAGCCGGTAGCGCAGGCCGCCGGCGTCCTCCAGCAGCTGCTGTTCCAGCATATAGCGGATCAGCTTGGGGGCAAAGGCGGCCGGATCCTGTACACGGATACGGTTTTTGGACCAGAACATCCCGGCCTTGACGCCCTGGATCAGGGCCGGCAGCTCCTTTTGTGTGATGCTCCCGTGCTTTCGGAGATATTTTACCACAGTTCCCGCACACTTGTTCAGCAGGATCCGCTCCAGATCCGCCTCCTGCGTCATACTCTTCCTCAGGCCCCAGACATACAGAACGGCGGTGGCCAGAGCAAACAGAAGGATCCCCAGCACGATCTGTCCAAAGCTCATGCCTTCACCCGGTCCCTTCCCACAAACAGGATAAAGCGGTTGTTGCGTAAAATCTGCATATATTTCACCAGCCGGTCGTACAGCGGCTCCGCCTTCTCCCCATAAGCCTCCTTCAGCTCCAGGGCCAGCTGGCCCACCGTCTTGACGCCGTCGATCCGCGTCCAGAGGAAGCTGCCATACTCATCCAGCTTGATGTGGCTCACCCGGGGGGTGTGGAACAGCTTCTGGGCCAGGGTGTTGTAAAAGCCCCGGTTTACCATGTGGATGGTGACCACCCCGTCCTCCCCCCGGTCCCAGGTGTTCTGCCCGTTGACCGCAGGAACGAAGTCCAGATAATTTTCCTTCTTCTTTGCCATAAAAATTCTCCTATATTGGCCCAAACCGGGCTGCATACTCAAGTATACAGCCCGGCAGAGGGAAACGCAACGCTTAGTTGGACTTCTTCTTGCTGTCCTTGGTCGCGAAGAAGTAGATGGTCAGCAGGACGCCGGCGAAGCACACCAGGCCGCCGATGCTGCCGATGCTGAACACACCACTGAGGTTGATCTTATCGCTGAGGTACAGCTCCTTGCCCGCGGCGTCCAGGCCGATGGGGATGATGGCCAGAACGGCCAGCAGGATGCCCACGATACCCTCGCCGGCGATGAGGCCGGAGGAATAGAGCACACCGGACTGCACAGAGTCGTTCTTCGCCTTCTCAGATCCGTATGCGCGCTTCTCCAGATACCAGCGCAGCGCGCCACCCAGCATCATGGGCACGGACAGGTAGATGGGCAGATACAGGCCGATGGCGAAGGGGAGCACGGGGATGCCCAGGATCTCCACCACGATGGCGATGAACACGCCGGTGAACACCAGGTTCCAGGGCAGGTTGCCGCCCATGACGCCCTCCACGATCATCTTCATCAGCATCGCCTGGGGTGCGGGCAGATCGTCGGAGCCATAGCCGCCCCAGGCCATGCTCAGCAGGTACAGGATCGCGCCGATGACCACCGCGGACACCACGACGCCGATCATCTCGCCGATCTGCTGCTTTTTGGGGGTGGCACCCACCAGGAAGCCGGTCTTCAGGTCCTGGGAGGTGTCGCCAGCGATGGCGGCAATGACGCAGATGATGCCGCCGATGACGATGGCGGCGATCATGCCCTGGATCCCGTCGTTGCCGGTGGCCTTCAGCAGCATGGTGGAGATCAGCAGGGTGGCGATGGCCATGCCGGACACCGGGTTATTGGAGGAACCGATCAGGCCCACCATCCGTGAGGAGACGGTGGCAAAGAAGAAGCCGAACACGATCACGATCAGGGCCGTGAAGAAGTTCAGGGGGATGGCGGGCAGCAGCCACATGACCACCGCGATGAGCAGCACGCCCAGCAGAACAAGCTTCAAGGGCAGATCCTGCTCCGTGCGCAGGGTGCCGGCGGCACGGCCCTTGCCATAGTCGCCCATGGCCTCCTTGAAGGTCCGGACGATGAGGGGCAGGGACTTCACCAGGCTGAGCACGCCGCCGCAGGCCACCGCGCCGGCGCCGATGTAGCGCAGGTAATTGCCCCACAGGGCGGAGACGCCCTGTGCATCAACCAGCTGGTTGATGGTCATGTCGGTGACGGGGAACATAATGGTCTCGCCGCCGAACAGCACCATCAGAGGCATGATGACCAGCCAGCCCAGGATGCCGCCGGCAAACAGGTAGGAGGACACCTTGGGTCCACAGATGTAGCCCACGCCGGCCAGGGCGGGCAGCACGTCGATGCCCACGCCGGAGCCGCGGTAGGCGGGGATGTCATAGGTGATCTCGCTGGGGAAAATTTTCAGGCCGTCCGCCACAAATTTGTAGATGGCGGCGATACCCAGGCCGGAGAACACGGTGGACGCCTTGGCGCCGCCCTCCTCGCCGGCAATGAGGACCTCGGCGCAGGCCTGGCCCTCAGGATAGCCCAGCACGCCGTGCTCCTTGACGATCAGCGCGCTGCGCAGGGGGATCATCATCAGAACGCCCAGCAGGCCGCCGCACAGGGCGATCAGGCCGATGGTGATCATGGAGGGAGTGTCGCACAGGCCCTCCTTGGCCCACATGAACAGGGCGGGCAGGGTGAAGATGGCGCCCGCGGCCACCGACTCACCGGCGGAGCCGATGGTCTGAACCATGTTGTTTTCCAGGATGGAGTCTCGCCGCAGAACCTTGCGGATGACACCCATGGAAATCACTGCCGCGGGAATGGACGCCGACACCGTCATGCCAACACGCAGTCCCAGATACGCGTTTGCTCCGCCGAAGATGATGGCCAGCAAAGCGCCCAGCAGGATGGATACTGCTGTGAACTCCGGCATGACCTTGTCGGCAGGAACATAAGGTTGGAATTTCTTGTCTTCCACGATTTTCGTTCCCTTCTCTGTTTGATTTTTCTTTCTCCGCGCCATATTCCGGCGCAGCCGCTCTCCTGGACGGCCGCCGCCGTCCTGTCCTCAGAGGCGGGCCGTCTGGCCTCCCCTCAAGGACATAGCCTTTTTATTGTATAAAATTTCACTGTATTCGTCAAGCCCTACTTCTCCCCTTTCGCGGATATTTGCGCCCCCCCACCTCAGCGCCTGAACCTCCACATGTACGCCCCTTCGACGAGATCCACAGGCACGGAGCAAAAAGTTCACAATTCAAATATTAACCACAAGGTCTATTTGTGCTATGCTGTCTGAAAATAGACCTTGTGGTCAATTATTTTTGGAGGCAGACCTATGAAGCGGGATGAAAAAAACCAGCAGACCCGGCGCAGGACCCTGGACCGCGCCCTGTCTGAATTTTCGGAAAAGGGCTATGGCGGCAGCTCAGTGAACACCATCTGCGCTGTCCAGGGGATCTCCAAGGGGATCGTCTATCACTATTTTGAGAACAAGGATCAGCTGTATCTGAGCTGTGTGGAGGAGTGCTTTCAGCGCCTGACCGCTCACCTCAGCGCCGCCCTTCAGGCAGAGGAGCCCGGCCCGGTGGAGGAACAGCTGGGCCGGTATTTTACCGCCCGTATGGACTTCTTCCAGGAGAACCCGGTCTATCAGCCCATCTTCTGTGAAGCTGTCATCTCGCCTCCCGGGCGGCTGCTTGAGCAGATCCAGGCATGCCGGAAGGACTTTGACGCCCTGATCATATCCACGCTGGAGCGTCTGCTGCGCCAGCTGCCGCTGCGCGCCGACATCACCATGGATGAAATTGTGGACCTGTTCCGCCAGTTCCAGGACTTCATCAACGCCCAAACCCAATCGACTGATGTTCCCGCCGGAGAGCGCTTTGCCCGCCGGGACGCCCAGTGCCGCAGGCTGTTGAAGGTACTGCTCTACGGCGTAACAGAAAGGAGATCTTAATATATGGACGCGAACAAGGATCAAACTTCTATTCTGGGGAACGCCAAGCCCTCACAGGCCATCGTCAAGCTGGCCCTGCCCACCACGCTGGCCCTGCTGGCCAAGGCAGTCTACAACATCGTGGACGCCGCCTATATTGGGATGCTGGGCTCTGATATTGCTTTGACGGCGGTGGGCGTCACTGTCCCTCTGCTGCTTATCATGGTGTCCATTGAGAACATCTTCGCTGCCGGAGCCGCCGTGCTGGCGGGACGGCAGCTGGGGGCCAAGGACGAGGAGGGGCCAGCCGCACCGTCACCACTATTATCGGCCTGTCCATTGTCATCGGCGCGGTGTTGTGTGTGGGCGGCATCGTGTTCATCGAACCGCTGATGCGGGCCTTTGGCGCATCCGACGCCTCACTGTCTCTGGCTGAGGACTACGCCTTCTGGATGTTCGTGGCCGCCCTGGCCAACCTGCCCGCCCAGAGCATGAACTGCGCCGCCCGGGCAGAGTCCTCGGTCAAGATCTCCTCGATCGCCGTGATCACCGGCGCGCTGCTGAACGTGGTCCTGGACCCCATCTTCATGTTCGACTGGGGGTTGGGCATGGGGGTGGAGGGGGCCTCCTATGCCTTCGGAGCCAAGCAGGAGGAGCGGGTCCACCAGTCGGTGCGCTTTGCGCTCAAGGGCTCTCTGATTTTGACGGTACTGGTAGCTGCCGCCTATATCCTGCTGTCCCGGCCGCTGATCCTGCTGTTCAACCAAAATCCCGTCATTGTAGACTATGGGCGGTGGCTGCTGATCTCTCAGGTGGCCCTCTACCCGGCCTTCGGCCTGTGCTACATGATGACCATCACCTATCAGACCATCGGAACCTCCGGATATGGCCTGTTCCTGTCCATGATCCGTCAGGGACTGTTCTATGTCCCCTTCATTTTAGTTCTGCCCCGGCTTCTGGGCGTGACTGGCATCTATCTGACCCAGCCTGCCGCTGACCTGCTGACCATTCTGGTGTGCCTGTGTTCCATCCGGTCTATGAAGCAGATCGCCTCCGCCAATATGAACCGCCTGCCGGAGGGAGACTGATTGACCGTGGGGTACTCTGTCATCACCATCAGCCGGCAATACGGCAGCGGCGGACGGGAGATCGAAGCCCAGCTGGCAGAGCGTTTGGGCATTCCCTTTTATGATAAAACGCTCTGCGCAGAAGCCGCAAAGCACAGCAGGCTTGATGCAGACTTTCTGGAGCAGGCGGAAAAGGCACTGTGGGACACCGCCAGGGCCCGGACCACCTACCTGAAGGACGACACAGGCCAGGTCTTGGGAGAGGCAGAGAACTGCCACCTCTGTCTGGACAGCGGGCTGCTGGGGCTGGAGCATACAGTCCGGACCCTGGAAGCCGTCTTCCAGACGGAGCATACCGAAAAAGGAGGCGCTTGATGAAACGCCGGACACAAAAAATCACGGGATTCCTGCTGGCCGTGCAGGCGGCAGCGCTCTTGCTGACCGGGTGCGGAGCTGGGGACAACACCTCTGCTTCTCCCCCGCTGTCTGCCAATTCCGGCACTGTGGGCAGCGCCTCCCCGGAAACGCCGGCTCCGCCTGACAAGCCGGTTCCGCTGAACATAACAGGCGCTGGGGAGATCCAGGAGGAGCTTTATGCCGCCATTCTTGACCTGCGGCAGCCTGCCAGCATGGACCTCTCCGGGGCGGCGGTGGGCGACACCCCGGAGCTGGAGATCAAGAATCTCTACTACGAGATCCTGAACCAGCACCCGGAGCTGAAATACGCCTACGACCTGACCGCGGAAGTGGAAAACGGCCTGTTGACCTGTCAGATCTCCTATATGCCGTATCAGACGGGGTATCCTCCGGATTGGGATGGCATCCCGGTGGCTTCTCTGCCGGAGCTGATCGCAGCCGCGAAGGCCCATCTGGGGCCGGAGCCGGTGAAGATCCGGCTGACAGACACCGCCCTGACGCCGGATGGGATGAACCGTGCCTTGCAGCAGGTGGGCGGCGGCTATATCCTGTGTTCCCTCAGCCGGGATGGAACACAGCTCACCTATTCCCCCTCCATGGGAATGACCATGAAGGAGTGTCTTGCTCTGCTGGAGCAGGCGGAGGAACTGGCGGCTGAGGCGGCTGGTGCGCTGACTGACGGCACAATGACCGAGCGGGAGCAGGCGGAGGCGCTGTACCGCTATCTGACGGAGCACGTTAAATATGACCGGCGGTACTACTCCGACCGGGCCAGTATGCCCTACCACTCACAGACCGCCATTGGTGCGCTCCGAGATCAGGTGGCGATCTGCGGCGGCTACTCCCACGCCCTCGACCTGCTCTTTGAGCAGGTTGGGATCCCGTGCTATACCGTCATTGGAACATCAGGGGGCGAAAACCACATGTGGAACATCGCCCGGCTGGACGGCCAGTGGCTCTGGTTTGACGCCACAGCAGACCGCGGGATGTCCCCTCAGTTTGAGTTTCGGCATTTTGCCCAGGAGGAATTGGACCCGCGGTATTCCTGGGATGCATCACAACTCGACCAGCTTTTGGCGGAAGAAGCCCCATAACAGAAAAGGTGAAAGACGGCGGCTGTCCCCTTGAAGGAGACAGCCGCCGTCAGCTTGTCAAAGAACCTCGCCGGTGGCGAGGTTTTTCTGTTATAATAGAGAAAAGGGGGATTGAATATGGAGAACTGGAAAAAGGATTCCCGAAAAGATATAGTGATGGTGGATGTGGATGCATTAGTCCCCCCAGACCATCTGCTCTGAAAAGTAGAAAGAGTCATGGATTATGACTGGCTATATGAGCGGTTAAGTCCATATTATTGCGCAGACAACGGGCGTCCAGGAACGGATCCTGTAGTGTTGATCAAGATGGTTCTAATTCAGCATTTGTTTGGGATCGCGTCTTTACGTCAGACTCACCGGGAGATACAAGTAAATATAGCATACCGTTGGTTCTTGGGATACAGTCTACTGGACGAGATCCCTCATTTCGCAACGGTAAGTTATGCCTTTTGCAAACGCTTTCCCCCGGAGCTGAGTGAAGAAATTTTTGCACATATTTTGAACAAAGCACTGAACAACCGGATGGTAGACCCAAGCATGATTTTTATCGACGGAACACATATTAAAGCATCCGCGAATAAAAAGAAGTTGCAGAAGGAACAGGTCGCCAAGGCCGCGAAGGTGTACGAGGAACAACTTCGCAAAGAGGTATCCGAGGAACGAAAAAAACTGGGTAAGAAAGTCAACGATGACGATGATGACGAAAATAAGGGAAGTTCCGGAGGAGGAACGGTTGAGAAAACGGTGTCCAAAACCGACCCGGACTGCGGAATGTTTGTAAAAGGGGCACATGAGCGGCAGTTTGCGTACGAAGCACATACTGCCTGTGATAAGCACGGCTTTGTGTTGGGTGTTGAGGTAACCGCTGGAAATGTAAGCGATAGTGTTGCATGGGACGCAGCATACGACCAGGTAACGAACAGTTTTCCCGAAGTTAAGTTTGTAACGATGGATGCCGGATACAAAACACCTTGGATTGCAAAGAAAATTCTGGAACACAGCAGAATTCCCATCCTTCCCTATACCCGATACAAGGGAAAGAACGATAAATTTAAGCCTTGGGATTTTACTTATGATGCAGCAACAGACAGTTTTACCTGTCCCAGAGGACATGAACTGCGGCATACGACCACAAGCAAAGAAGGGAAACGGACTTACCGCAGCTCACCCAAAATCTGCAAAGACTGTCCCTGCAGAACTGTTTGTGGCGCAAATGAAAGCGGACAGCGGATACTCACAACTCATATCTGGCAGGAATATCTCGATTTGGTCGAACATTTGAGAAAAACCGAACGTGGCAAGGAACTCTATGCCATGAGAAAAGAGACCATAGAGCGTGTTTTTGCTGATGCAAAAGAAAAGCACGCCATGCGGTATACGCACCACCGAGGTCTGGCCCGGGTTTCTGCTTGGGTGAGGCTTAAATATGCTGCCATGAATCTCAAAAAGATTGCTATTGGGAAGTGGAATGCTTCTAATTTTGCTTCCTATATCATGATTTTTGCTCCGTTTAATGATAAAACGCCAGTCCTCGTGTTTTGAGAACTGGCGTTCTTTGACAAGCTGAGCAAAGCCGCCCGAGTGGGCGGCTTTGCTGCAAAAATCAGAAACTTACTTCAGGTTGAAGAAGGCCTTCATCCCGGGGTACTCCGCGATGTCGCCCAGCTCCTCCTCGATGCGGAGCAGCTGGTTGTACTTGGCCACGCGGTCGGTGCGGCTGGGAGCGCCGGTCTTGATCTGGCCGGCGTTCAGGGCCACGGCGATGTCGGCGATGGTGGCGTCCTCGGTCTCGCCGGAGCGGTGGGACACGATGGCGGTGTAGCCGGCGCGGTTGGCCATCTGGATGGCGTCCAGGGTCTCAGTCAGGGTGCCGATCTGGTTGACCTTGATCAGGATGGCGTTGCCAACCTTCTTCTCAATGCCGGTGGACAGCCGCTCCACGTTGGTGACGAACAGGTCGTCGCCCACCAGCTGGACGCGGTCGCCGATGGCCTTGGTCAGCATGGCCCAGCCCTCCCAGTCGGTCTCGGCCATGCCGTCCTCCAGGGAGATGATGGGGTAGGTATCAGCGAACTTCTTCCACATGTTGACCAGCTGCTGCTGAGTCAGCTTCTTGCCGGACTTGGGCTGGATATAGCACTTCTGCTCCTCGTCCCACCACTCGGAGGAAGCGGCATCGATGGCGATCTTGAAGTCCTCGCCGGGCTTGTAGCCGGCCTTCTCGATGGCGGCCACGATGACCTTCAGGGCGTCCTCATCCTTCTTCAGGTTGGGGGCATAGCCGCCCTCGTCGCCCACGCCGGCGGCGGGGGTACCGTTCTCCTTCAGGACGGTCTTCAGGGTGTGGAAGACCTCGGCGCAGCGGCGCAGAGCCTCGCGGAAGGAGGGGGCGGAGACAGGCATGATCATGAACTCCTGGATCTCCACGTTGTTGGTGGCGTGAGCGCCGCCGTTCAAGATGTTCATCATGGGCACAGGCAGCTGCTTGGCGTTGACGCCGCCGATATAGTTGTACAGAGCCACGCCCAGGGACTCGGCAGCAGCCTTGGCGCAGGCCAGGGACGCGCCCAGAATGGCGTTGGCGCCCAGGCGGCTCTTGTTGGGGGTGCCGTCCAGCTCGATCATAGCCTTATCAATGGACACCTGATCCAGGACGTTCATGCCGATCAGGCACTCAGCGATCTCGGTGTTCACGTTCTTCACGGCGTTCTCCACGCCCTTGCCCAGATAGCGGCTCTTGTCGCCGTCGCGGAGCTCGCAGGCCTCATAGATGCCGGTGGAAGCGCCGGAGGGAACAGCGGCACGGCCCATGGCGCCGTCCTCAAGATATACCTCAACCTCAACAGTGGGATTGCCGCGGCTGTCCAGGATCTCACGGCCCAGGACGTCAACGATTTCGATCATCTGCTTCATAGTGGTTCAGACTCCTTTCGTTTGTAGCGGCGCAGCGGCGGAAACCGCCTCTGCGGCCAAAAGGGAATGCAATTTATTCGTAGGGGCGGCTTGTGGCCGCCCGGATACGCAATCAATTTGGGGACCCGTTTTATTTGAAATGCTCGGCGGAAATAAATTCCGCCTGCGCCAAGGTTTTCGCCATTGGCGAAAACACTTGTACGGCGCAAAGCGCCGCCCGCCTGAGGCGGGGACATGGGCCGGGAAAAGCCGCTTGGATACCAGTCAGCGCACCTATGGGATCAGTTGGCAATCAGGGTTTTCCCATCCATTTCGGAGGGCTTTTCCAGGCCCATGAGGTCCAGCATGGTGGGGGCAATGTCGGCCAGACGGCCATCCCGCAGTTGGACGCTGGCACCCACGATATAGAAGGGGACCAGGTTGGTGGTGTGGGCGGTAAAGGGCTCTCCGTTGGCGTCGGACATCCGCTCAGCGTTGCCGTGGTCGGCGGTGATAAGGGAGACGCCGCCCATTTTGGAGGTGGCCTCCACCACGCGATTGACACACTCGTCCACAGTGGACACAGCCTTGCAGGCGGCATCATAGACCCCGGTGTGCCCCACCATGTCGCAGTTGGCGAAGTTCAGGATGACCACATCATAGGCACCGCTTTCGATCCGCTTCACGGCCTCCTCGGTGACCTGATAGGCGGACATCTCCGGCTGCAGGTCATAGGTCGCCACCTTGGGAGAGGGGATCAGGCAACGGTCCTCGCCGGGGAACACCTCCTCCACGCCGCCGTTGAAGAAGAAGGTGACATGGGCGTATTTCTCCGTCTCAGCAATGCGCAGCTGAGTCAGGCCCAGCTTGCTGATATACTCTCCGAAGGTATTGACCAGCTTCTGGTGGGGGTAGGCCACCGTAACATTCGGGAGGGTGGCGTCGTACTCCGTGGTACACACAAAGTCCACAGAGAGGAACCCGGTCCGGCGCTGGATGTCCGTAAAGTCCTCGTCCACGAAGCAGCGGGAGATCTCCCGGGCGCGGTCGGGGCGGAAGTTGAAAAAGATGATGGAGTCGTTGTCCCGGACCTGGGCGTTCTTGACGCACACCACGGGGACAACAAACTCGTCAGTCACCCCGGCGTCATAGGACTTCTGCACGGCCTCGGCCGCGTCGGCCTCGAAGGTCCCCTCGCCGCAGGCGATGGCGTCATAGGCCTTCTGGACCCGGTCCCAGCGCTTGTCGCGGTCCATGGCGTAGTAGCGGCCCATGACCGTGGCGATCTGGCCCACGCCCAGCTTTTGGATCTCAGCCTGGAGCTGCTCCACATAGCTCTTTCCGGAGCTGGGAGGCACATCCCGACCGTCCAGGAAGCAGTGGACGTAGACCTTTTCCAGGCCCTGCTCCTTGGCCATCTTCAAAAGGGCAAACAGGTGGGTGATGTGGCTGTGGACGCCGCCGTCAGACAGCAGGCCCATCAGATGAAGGGCAGAACCCCACTCCCGGCAGTTGGACATTGCTTCCAAATAGGCGGGATTTTTAAAGAACTCGCCGCTCTCGATGTCGCGGCTGATGTGGGGCAGGTCCTGAAAGACCACCCGGCCGGCCCCCATATTGGTGTGGCCCACCTCGCTGTTGCCCATCTGGCCCTCCGGCAGTCCCACATCCAGGCCGGAGGCGGACAGCCGGCAGCCGGGGAAGTCCCGGAAGATCCGGTCCAGATTGGGGGTGGGGGCGTTGACCACTGCGTTGCCCGCGGAGGGGCCCTCCAGCCCAAATCCGTCCATGATGATCAAAGTAGTCGGTGTTTTCATATCGTTGTCTCCTATTTCATGGTCCGAAGGACACCTGATTCCCCTCTCGGAGAACGGAGGGGGCGCACGGGGGATCGGCTCTCACCCGTGAGAATCGATGTGCCGCGAAACGGCCATGTTCCGAAGAAAATATTTGGCTCGTTACTCCTGATTGGCGGCGTTGATGATCTGCACGAAGTCAGCGGGCTTCAGGGAGGCTCCGCCGATCAGGCCGCCGTCCACATCGGGCTGAGCCAGCAGCTCGGCGGCGTTCTTGGCGTTCATGGAGCCGCCGTACTGGATGGTGACGGAGCGGGCCACATGGGCGCCGTACAGCTTGCGGATGACGGCACGGATGGCCTGGCAGACCTCGCCGGCCTGCTCGGCAGTGGCGGTCTTGCCGGTGCCAATGGCCCACAGGGGCTCATAGGCGATGACCACATGGCGCATCTTGTCGGCGGGGACGCCGGCCAGGGCGCACTTCACCTGATAGGCGATCAGCTCCATGGTGACCCCCAGCTCCCGCTGCTCCAGGCTCTCGCCCACACAGATGATGGGGTACAGGCCGGCGTTGATGGCGGCGTGGACCTTTTTGTTGACGGTGAAGTCGGTCTCGTTGTAGTACTGGCGGCGCTCGGAGTGACCGATAATGACGTACTTGGCCCCCGCCTCCTTGATCATCTCGGCGGTGATCTCGCCGGTGTAGGCGCCATGGTCCTCATAGTGGCAGGTCTCCGCGCCAATGGCGATGTGGCAGTCCTTGAACAGACGGACGGCATTGGTAATATTCACAGCGGGGACACACAGCACCACGCTGCACCACTTGCCCTTGGGCATGATGGGCTTGAGTTCCTCAGCAAAGGCCTTGGTCTGGGACAGGGTATTGTTCATCTTCCAGTTTCCGGCGATGATAGTCTTGCGGTAACGGCGATTCATTTCTGCTTCTCTCCATTCTTTGATATAAGGTATCTGGGTGGGACCATGGGGTCCCGGGGCATTACTTGTCCAGCAGACAGGCCACGCCAGGCAGCTCCTTGCCTTCCAGGAACTCCAGGGAGGCGCCGCCGCCGGTGGAGATGTGAGTCATCTTGTCGGCATAACCCAGCTGCTGCACCGCGGCGGCGCTGTCGCCGCCGCCGATGATGGTGATGGCATCCGTCTTGGACAGGGCCTCGGCCACGGCCTCAGTGCCCTTGGCAAAGGCGGGGAACTCAAACACGCCCATAGGGCCGTTCCAGATCACAGTGCCGGCGTCGGCCACGGCGGAGCAGTACAGCTTCACAGTCTCGGGACCGATGTCCAGGCCCTTCCAGCCATCGGGGATCTCGCCAGCCTTTACCACCTGGCTGTTGGCGTCGGGCGCAAACTTGTCGGCGCACACGGTGTCTACGGGGAGCAGGAGCTTGACGCCCTTGTCCTTGGCCTTCTGGAGCATCTCAAGGGAGTAGTCCATCCAGTCGGCCTCCAGCAGGGAGCCGCCGATCTTGCCGCCCTGGGCCGCGGAGAAGGTATAGGCCATGCCGCCGCCGATGATGATGGTGTCGGCGATCTCCAGCAGGTTGTTAATGACCCCGATCTTGGAGGACACCTTGGAGCCGCCCAGAATGGCCACCAGAGGGCGCTTGGGGTTGGCCAGCGCACCGCCAATGATCTCCAGCTCCTTCTGGATCAGGAATCCGGACACCGCAGGCAGGTAGTCGGCCACACCAGCAGTAGAGGCGTGAGCACGGTGGACCGCGCCGAAGGCGTCGGACACATAGACCTCAGCCAGAGAGGCCATAGCCTTGGCCAGGGCGGGGTCGTTCTTGGTCTCGCCCTTTTCAAAGCGGGTGTTCTCCAGCAGGAGGATCTGACCGGGCTGGAGGGCTGCGGCCTTGGACTGGGCGTCAGGGCCTACCACGTCAGCAGCCATGATGACCTCCCGGCCCAGCAGCTCGCTCAGGCGGGCGGCCACCGGCTTCAGGGAGAGCTCCGCCAGGGACTTCTTCCACTTCTCCTCCGTGAGGGTGGCGGGATCCTTGCCCTTCTCGGTCTGCTTCTTCACATAGGTCTCAAAGGTGGGGTTGGGCTTGCCCATGTGAGAACAGGCGATAACAGCGGCATTGTGATCCAGCAGATACTGGATGGTGGGCAGGGCGGCACGGATGCGCTTGTCATCCGTGATAACGCCGCTGCCATCCTTGGCCATGGGGACATTGAAGTCGCAGCGGAGCAGGACCTTCTTGCCGGCGACGTCGATATCCTGGACTGTTTTCTTGTTGTAGTTCATGGTGGTGAAAACTCCTCTCTTCACAAGACCTTGGACAATCATGATATGACAGCATATGTGTGGGGAAGATCCTGCGCCGCCAAAGCAGCGAAGGAAGCTTCTGAGGTGGAAATGACAGGTGGGGGCGGCGGCTCGCCTGCGCTCGCATTTCAGCGCTCCGCCATCTCGCCTGTGCCGGAAAGGCCAGGGAAGCCCTGCTGGCGCAGTGCCTCATAGGCCAAGATGGCCACTGAGTTGGACAGGTTCAGGCTGCGGGCGTCCTCACGCATGGGGATGCGGACACAGCGCTCCCGGTGGGCCTGGCGGAACCATTGGGGCAGGCCGGCAGTCTCCTTGCCGAAGAACAGGAAGCAGTTGTCCCGAAAAACGGCCTGGGTATAGTCCCGGGGGGCCTTAGTCGTGGCCAGCCATAGATCGGGGGCTGGATACTGGTCAAAGAAGTGGTCCAAATCGGGGTAGACACGCAGATCCACCATGGGCCAGTAATCCAGTCCGGCCCGGCGAACCGCTTTCTCGCTGATGTCGAAGCCCAGAGGCTCAATCAGATGGAGGCGGCTGCGGGTAGCGGCGCAGGTGCGGGCAATATTGCCGCAGTTTTGAGGGATCTCAGGTTCTACAAGCACAATATTCAGCACGGCTGCCCCTCCCTTGTGTATCGGGTAACATTGTATTCCAAATCGAGAAGAAATTCAACTACAAAATGGTCGAAAAATCACAAAAAAATCAAAAAATCCCCCAAAAAAGTTGGGCAGCGGTTTCAAATTGTAAAAAAGAAAAAATAAGAGCCGTCTAATCTGGAAAATTTTCGGCATTGTGACAGGCTTGGACCAGAACAGGATCACCTTAGGTCACAGGTTAAGCACAGCGGCGGCAGACTGTGGCAGACGCTGGGGACAGATCGAGGCTCCGGAAGCGAACCGCCAGGAGAAAACCGGCTGTTCTTCCCACTGTGCGGATCCGATTGTGACAAATCACGAAGAAATGCTCCTGTATGGCAAATCGGCACAAAAAACTTTGATAGACAGCAAACCTTGTGATTCCTAAAATTAAGTGAAAATAAATAGATCTCCGAACGCCTGTATGGTAAAATACAGTGGACAACGAATCAGAAGTTTTCTAGTTCAAATCAAAGTAGTTTTTGTTCGTTGAACTACACCCCAAGAGGAAACATCATGAATGCAAAAAATATGAATAACATAAAAAAGAGTGAAAGACGTATTTTCAGATATACTCTTGCGGATGCATGGAGAGATACCATTTCACAAGTCGAGGTATTGGAAGGCATTGAAAATAAAAACGTTCGATGCCTATATTTTGACAGACCGCATCGTTTTGGCCGCACAAGCAATACGAATGTTGATTTCTTTTTTACCACCATCACCCAGGAAGATATTGGGATAATCAAGCATGCAATGCAAAGTCACATCGATATTTTTCAATATAAGGAAATTGAACTCCCAGTTGTATTAGACGGAGTAATCAATACATTTGAATTTATGTTGGATGAAAATTTCACAAATACAATTACTGCTTATAATATTGGGGCGTTTAGAAAAGATGTCAATATTGGAATCATCGGAACTCATCCATATAAGGGAAGCACTGTTTTACAGTTATTCGATAAAATTTCAAAGATCCTGTTGGAGCATGGAGTAGACCCAAAGTACGTTCGAATCAGTTAGAACTTAAGAGAGGCATTTGCTGAGACAACAATTCCGAAAAAATCCATTGACAAATTCTCCTTCTGAATATATAATAACAAGGCGGTTTTAAGAATCGTTGGTTTGCGGCTGTGCTGGAATTGGTAGACTGGCAAGCTTGAGGTGCTTGTGTCCGGACGGGCGTACGGGTTCGACTCCCGTCAGCCGCACCAAAAAGAAAGACACGACCTAGGCCGTGTCTTTCTTTTTCTTTTGTCGGTGGCCGGCGTCGGCCTTTCTTTTATTTGGTTTGAGGATCCCGCCCTTGGGCGGGATCCTTTTCTGAGTCAGTTTATTTGGAAAATATTTGAAATGGAGTGATCCTATGAACGAACCGCGGCCCGCCGCTGAAAACAAAATGGGCACCATGCCGGTCCCCAAGCTGCTCTTTACCATGTCGATCCCCATGGTCATCTCCATGCTGGTCCAAGCGCTGTACAACGTGGTGGACAGCGTCTTTGTCGCCAAGCTCAGCGAGGATGCTCTGAACGCCGTCTCCCTGGCCTTCCCGGTACAGAACCTGATGATCTCTGTGGCGGTGGGCACCGGCGTGGGCATCAACGCGCTGCTCTCCAAAAGTTTGGGCGAAAAACGGCAGGAACGTGCCAACGCCGCTGCCATGAACGGCCTGTTCCTTGCAGTGGTCAGCTGCCTGGTCTTTGTGTTTCTCGGCCTGACCTGCTCCCGGGGCTTTTTCCTGATGCAAACCGATCAGCAGACCATTGTGGACTATGGCGCCACCTATATGTCCATCGTCAGCGTTCTGTCCGGCGGGATGTTCTTACAGATCACCTTTGACCGGGTGCTTCAGGCCACCGGACGCACCGTGTACACCCTGTTCACTCAGGCAGTCGGGGCGGTCATCAACATCATCCTGGACCCCATACTGATTTTCGGCCTGTTCGGCCTGCCCCGGCTGGAGGTGGCGGGCGCCGCCCTGGCTACGGTGATCGGCCAGTTCATCGCTGCAGGACTCTCTCTCTTCTTTAATCTGACCCGCAACCACGACATCCAGTTCCGCTTCCGCGGATTCCGCCCGGACCGGGGCATCATCGCCCGGATCTACAGCGTGGGCGTTCCCTCCATCGTCATGTCCTCCATCGGCTCTGTGATGGTGTTCGGCATGAACAAGATCCTGATCTCCTTCACCACCACCGCCACCGCGGTGTTTGGCGTCTATTTCAAGCTCCAGTCCTTCATCTTCATGCCGGTATTCGGCCTGAATAACGGCATGGTGCCCATCGTGGCCTACAACTACGGGGCAGGCCGTCCGGACCGGATCGTCCAGACCATCAAGCTCAGTGTGGCTGCTGCGGTAACTATCATGTTGGCCGGTCTGCTGGCCTTCCAGCTCGCCCCCCATATCCTGCTGGACCTGTTCCGGTCGGAGAATGACTCCGGTGATCTGCTGACCATCGGCATCCCAGCCCTGCGGATCATCTCCCTCAGCTTCCTGTTCGCGGGGTACTCCATTGTGTGCTCTTCGGTGTTCCAGGCGCTGGGACATGGAGTCCTCAGCCTGCTGGTGTCCGTGGTGCGCCAGCTGATGGTCCTGCTGCCGGTTGCCTTTCTGCTCTCCCGGGCCAGCGGTCTGGCCGCCGTCTGGTGGGCCTTCCCCACCGCAGAGCTGTTCTCTCTGACCCTGTCGACCGTATTCCTGCGCCGGGTCTACCTGCGGGAGATCAAATTTCTGGCCTCCCACAGTTCCCGCACCCAGCATTGAAAACACAGCCCACAGAAGCGCATTTCCGCGCAGCTGTGGGCTGTTTTTACATTTCAGCAGGCTGGCAGGCTGGTGAGATGGCGGGACTGGTCCGATTTCCCGCATATTTCTCTTGAACTGCCCAGTGCGGCTGTGCTATACTGGATACAATGATTTGACGGGCCGCAGGAGCGGCCCGCCCACCTGCCGGACCCTGTCCGGCGCGCCTCCGAAGAGTGGAAAATCCACCGGAAATCAAAGGAGCAGGAAGGATGTGGAACCTCATGGAAGGCCGAAGTCGCCACCGGGACACGCAGAAGCGCTGTCACGAACGGGAGGCCGTGGAGCCGGAACCGGGAGGTTCCAGCAGCCCCGGCAGGATTTGAGCGCAGGGAGGGGACGGCGGTCCCGCCCTTCCGTCTGCCGTCCGCTCGTAACAGCCACAGGTGCGGCGCGCCCTGTGGTTTTTTTGTGTCCCGCTTTCACTGCTGAAACAGATCGAAGGGGGAGAGCATCATGCATGAAAATTACGATCTGGAGCAGCTGATGGAGCTGGTCCAGACCCGGCAGTTCCGCAGGCTGCGGGAGCTGCTGGTCAATATGAACGAGGTGGACATCGCCGAATTTCTGGATGAGCTGGGGCCGGAGGAGACGGTCCTGGTGTTCCGTCTGCTGCCCAAGGAGGTAGCGGCGGAGGTGTTTACCGAACTGGAGGACTCCGACGACCAGGAGCGCCTCATCAACGCCCTCAGCGACAAGGAGCTGCGGGAGGTTCTGGACGAGCTGTATCTGGACGACACGGTGGACCTGATCGAGGATATGCCCGCCAACCTGGTCTCCAGAATCCTGCGGAACACCGACTCCACCACCCGCAGCCAGATCAACCAGCTGCTGAACTACCCCAAAGACTCCGCCGGGTCCATTATGACCACGGAGTACGTCTATCTCCACCCCAACGCCACGGTGGAGGAGTCCTTCGCCCGCATCCGCAAGGTGGGCATGGACAAGGAGACCATCTACACCTGCTATGTCACCCAGAACCGTGTGCTGCTGGGGGTGGTCACGGTGCGGCGGATGCTCCTGTCCAGCTATGAGACCCGCATCGGTGACATCATGGAGACCAACGTCCTGTCCGTCAACACCCATGAGGACAAGGAGGACGTGTCCCAGCTGCTGAACAAGTACGACCTGTCCGCCCTGCCGGTGGTGGACGCGGAGAACCGCCTGGTGGGCATCATCACCTTCGACGACGCCATGGACGTCATCGAGGAGGAGACCACCGAGGACTTCGAAAAAATGGCGGCCATCCTGCCCTCGGACAAGCCCTATCTCAAGACCGGCGTGTTTGAGACCTGGCGCTCCCGCATCCCTTGGCTGATGCTGCTCATGCTGTCGGCCACCTTCACCGGCATCATCATCACCAGCTTTGAGTCCGCGCTGGCCGCCTGTGTGGTGCTCACCTCCTTTATCCCCATGCTGTCGGGCACCGGAGGAAACTCCGGCTCCCAGTCATCCGTAGCGGTTATCCGCGCCCTGTCCCTGGGGGAGATCGAGTTCTCAGACATGGCCGCGGTGGTGTGGAAGGAGATCCGGGTGTCGGTGCTGTGCGGCCTGTGCCTGGCGGTGGCCAACTTTGCGAAAATGATGTTGGTGGACCACTGGCTGATGCACAACCCGGAGGTCACCCCTATGGTGGCCCTGGTGGTCTGCCTCACCCTGGTGTTCACTGTGCTGTGTGCCAAGGTGGTGGGCTGCACCCTGCCCATGGTGGCGGAAAAGATCGGCATCGACCCGGCGGTCATGGCCTCTCCCTTCATCACCACCATCGTGGACGCCCTCTCCCTGCTGATCTACTTCTTCTTTGCCACCCGGCTGCTTGCCCTGTGAGCCGCCGTCTGGAGCTGCCTGTGGGGCCGGAGCTGGCGGGGATCCGGGTGGACACCCTGCTGAAACGGCATCTGGGCCTGTCCGGAACGGTAGTCCGCCGGATCAAGTGGCTGTCCGATGGTATCCTGGTGGATGGCCGGCGGGTGAATACCCGGTACGCCCCCCGGGCGGGGGAGGTGTTGTCCGTCTGCCTGTCTGACCCGGAGCGGCGCAGCGGGATCGTGCCCGCCCCCGGGCCTCTGGACATCGTCTATGAGGACCCGGACCTTCTGGTGCTGAACAAGGCCTCCGGCGTGGCGGTCCACCCCGGTCCCGGGCACTACAACGATACGATCGGTAATTTTGTTCTGCATTATTACGATTCAAGGAGTGAGGAGGGCGATTTCCACCCGGTCCACCGTCTGGACCGCGGGACTTCCGGCCTGATGGTGGTGGCCCGCCATCCCCACGCCCAGGAGATCCTGAAGAGGCAGCTGCACACAGCGGACTTCCACCGCACTTATCTGGCGGTGTGTGAGGGCGCGCCGGAGCCGCCCGCCGGGACAGTGGACGCCCCTCTGGGTCCCCGGGAGGGCTCGCTGGTGGAGCAGTGCGTCCGCCCGGACGGGAAGCCGGCCCGCACCCGGTACGAGACAATACGGCAGGCAGAGGCTGTTTCCCTGCTCCGTCTGAAGCTGGAGACCGGGCGAACTCACCAGATCCGGGTCCATCTCGCCTGGCTGGGCCATCCCCTGGTGGGGGACTTCCTCTATGGCCGGGAGGATCCGGGGTTGATCCGGCGGCCTGCCCTGCACTCTGCGGAGCTCTCCTTCCGCCACCCCATCACCGGGAAGCGGCTGTCCTTTTCCCAGCCCCTCCCGGAAGATATGGCGGCCCTTTTGGAGGGCCTCCCACCATCCGCCGCAGTTTCCTCCCGCTGAACATATCAACACAATGGAGACCGGGGGGCCTATCGCCGGTTTAGCAGCCCCCTTCCCAGTTCACACATACCGCCCCATCAGAGTCATCCCACAGGCTTTCGTACACTTCGCTTCCATGATATTCCTCAATGATATGAAACAGCGCCGGAAAATTTCCGAACAGGCAATTTTCCAGCGCTGTTTTTAAACGCAGTGGGGCGGCCCCGGAAGGGACCGCCCCACTTGCTCCACAGGATCACTTACAAAATTCTTTCGCCACTTCCACGATATGCTCCGCGGACAGGCCGAACTGCTTCAGCAGCGCGGCGGCGGGGCCGGAGTGCCCGAACTCGTCGTTGACGCCGATGCGGCGCACGGGGACGGGGCACTGCTCGCTCAGGCAGGCGCACACGGCCTCGCCCAGGCCGCCGATGACGGAGTGCTCCTCACAGGTGATGATTTTTCCGCACTCCCGGGCGGCCTTGACCACCAGCTCCTCGTCCAGGGGCTTGATGGTGCAGATGTTGATGACCCGGGCGGAGATTCCCGCCTCAGCCAGAGTCTTGGCGGCCTCCACAGCCTCCGCCACCATCAGTCCGGTGGCAATGATGGCCACGTCACTGCCGTCCCGCAGCACCTCGCCCTTGCCGATCTCAAACCGGAAGCTCTCCTCCTCGTGAAGTACGGGCACGGCCAGGCGGCCGAAGCGCAGGTAGACGGGGCCCTGGTGGGCATAGGCGGCCTTGACTGCGGCCTTGGCCTCCACATCGTCCGCGGGGGACATGACCACCATGCCGGGAATGGACCGCATCAGGGCAAAATCCTCGCAGCACTGGTGGGAAGCGCCGTCCTCCCCCACGGAGATGCCGCCGTGGGTGGCCCCGATCTTCACGTTCAGGTGGGGGTAGCCGATGGAGTTGCGGATCTGCTCAAAGGCCCGCCCGGCGGCGAACATGGCAAAGCTGGAGGCAAACACCACCATGCCCATGGAGGCCGCGCCGGCGGCCACCGCCATCATATTGCCCTCGGCAATGCCGCAGTTGAAGTGCCGGTCGGGATAGGCCTTCTTGAACACGCCGGTCTTGGTGGAGCCGGCCAGATCGGCGTCAAAGACGATCAGGTCGTCATGCTCCGCGCCCAGCTCCTTCAGGGCGTTCCCGTAGCTCTCACGGGTCGCGATCTTTTTCACATCCGCCATCTTACATCGCCTCCACTTCCGCCAGCTGAGCGCTGAGCTCCTTCATGGCGATCTCATATTCCTCGTCGTTGGGGGCCTTGCCGTGCCAGCCGGCCTGGTTCTCCATGAAGCTGACGCCCTTGCCCTTGGTAGTCTTCATCACAATGGCAAAGGGGACGCCCTTGGTCTCCCGGGCCTTGGTGAAGGCGGCCTCGATCTGCTCAAAATCATGGCCGTCGATCTCCGCCACCTCAAAGCCGAAGGCGCGCAGCTTCTCCGGGATGGGATAGGGGCTCATCACGTCGGCCACGTTGCCGTCGATCTGAAGGCCGTTGTTGTCGATGATGACACACAGGTTGTCCAGCTTATAGTGGTGGGCGAACATCATGGCCTCCCACACCTGGCCCTCCTGGATCTCGCCGTCGCCCAACAGGGTGTACACCCGGCTGGACTTGCCCTGCTGCCGGGCCGCCAGCGCCATGCCGCAGGCGGCGGACACCCCCTGCCCCAGCGATCCGGTGGACATATCCACGCCGGGCACTGTGTTCATGTTGGGATGACCCTGGAGATAGCTGCCAATATGCCGCAGCGTCAGCAGGTCCTCCTCCGGGAAAAAGCCCCGGAGCGCCAGCGCCGCATACAGGCCGGGGGCGGTGTGACCCTTGGACAGCACAAAGCGGTCCCGGTCCGCCCAGTTTGGATCCTTGGGATCCACGTTCAGTTCCTTGCAGTACAGATAGGTAAACAGATCTGCGGCGGACAGGCTCCCGCCGGGATGGCCGGCCTTCGCGGCGTGGGTCCCCTTGATCACTCCCATGCGCACCTTACAGGCCGCGGCCATCAGTTGCTTCTTTTCGTTGGCTGTCATAGCATACTCCTTCTCTGACCTCCCGCGAAAGCGCGGGGGAAATATCCAGGCCGCCCCCGGAAAAGGCGGTGTTCTGTTCTGCCCTCCATTATAAGACAAGCACAGAAAAACTGCAAGAGGCGCCCCGGATTTCCCAAAAGATTTGACAGGACAGACAGGAAAGCCGACTCTTGGTTTCTAATGCCGGAACAAACGAGGCAGATCCTGCCTTCCATGTACCGCCCACAAGAAGCCAAAGCAGCTCCGGTCCACCAAAAAAATAACTGGGGACCGCCATACCAGCGGTCCCCAGTGCTACACATTGGTCCAATTTAGGCTTCCCTGTGCTCTCTGTTCTTCCGCTTATTCCTCTGCCATCGCCTTGGCGGCCTCAATGGCCTTGGCCTGGGCAGCGGGGGGGCAGTCCTCATAGCGGACGAAGTGGAACACGAAGGAGCCGCGGCTCTGAGTCATGGCCCGCAGGTCGATGGCGTAAGAGGTCATCTCCGCCATGGGTACCTCCGCCTCGATGATCTGCTCACCGTCGGCAGTAGGCGTCATGCCCATCACGCGGCCGCGGCGTTTGTTCAGGTCGCCGATCACGTCTCCCATGTAGCTGTCGGGCACGGTGACCTTCAGCTCGCCCACAGGCTCCAGCAGGACGGGATTGGCCTCAGGCATGGCGGCCTTATAGGCCAGCTGGGCCGCCGTCTTAAAGGCAATTTCAGAGGAGTCCACGGGGTGGTAGCTTCCGTCATACAGCACGGCCTTCAGGTTGACCACCGGATAGCCGGCCAGGGGACCGTGGACGCAGGCCTCGCGCAGGCCCTTCTCCACAGCGGGGAAGAAGTTCTTGGGCACAGAGCCGCCGAACACCTCCTCGGCAAAGACCATCTCCTCCTCGTCAAAGTTGGGCTCAAAGCGGACCCACACATCGCCGAACTGGCCGGAGCCTCCGGTCTGCTTCTTGTGGCGGCCCTGCTTGGACACAGTCTTGCGGATCTTCTCACGGTAGGGCACACGGGGCGTCTTGAGCTCTGTATCCACATTGAAGCGGCTCTTCAGCTTGGACACCAGGACATCCACCTGGATGTCGCCCGCAGCGTAGAGGACCATCTGATGGGTCTCGGCGTTGTTGACCACATGGAAGCTGGGATCCTCCTCGTTCATCCGGTTCAGGCCCTGGGCCACCTTGTCCTCCTGGCCGCGGGTCTTGGGGGCGATGGCAACGGAGTAGTTGGGCTCGGCATAGGGGATGGGGGCCAGGGAGATGACCTTACGTGCGTCACACAGGGTGTCGCCGGTCTTGACCTTTTCCATCTTGCCGATGGCGCCGATGTCGCCGCAGGAGAGCTCCTTGACCTCCTCGGCCTTCTTGCCCCGCATCATGTACAGGCGGCCCATCTTCTCCGCGCTGCCGGTGCGGGCGTTCACCAGAGCGGTGTCGGCTGTGACACTGCCGGAGAGGACCTTGACAAAGGAGTACTTGCCGTACTGGTCGGAGACCGTCTTGAACACGAAGGCGCAGGGCACGCCGCCGGGGGCCACCGCGAACTCCTCCTTGGTTCCGTCGGGAGCGGTCCCCTTACGCATATTGCCCTCAGAGGGATTGGGCAGCAGGTCCACAATGTGGTCCATCAGCATCAGAGAGCCCATGGTGTTGACCGCAGAGCCGCAGAACACGGGGAACAGGGACAGATCCCGTACGCCCTGGCGCAGGCCCTGGATCATCTCCACATAGGTGAAGTCCTCACCGGAGAAGAACTTGTCCATGAACTCCTCGCTGGTCTCGGCCACAGACTCCTTCAGGGCGTCGTTGAACTCGGCAATGACCTCGTCCTTGCCCTCAGGGATCTCGATCTCCACCCGTTTGCCGTTCTGCATCTCATAGGCGCGCTTGTTCAGCACATCGATGATGCCGGTCACCCGCTTGTTGTCATCCCAAATGGGGACCACCAGGGGGGCGATCTTGTTGCCGAAGCGCTCACGCAAAGCGTCGAAGGTGGCGTTATAGTCGGAGTTCTCCTCGTCCGTCTTGGAGATATAGATAAAACGGGGCATATCCCGCTCTTCGCAGTACTTCCAGGCCTTCTCCAGGCCCACGCTGATCCCGTCCTTGGCGGAGCAGACAATGATAGCCGCATCGGCCACGGTCAGCGCCTCCATCACCTCGCCGGCAAAGTCAAAGCCGCCCGGGGCGTCCAGCACGTTGATTTTACAGCCCTTGTACTCCAGGGGGGCCACTGCGGTGGAGATGGAAATCTGGCGCTTAATCTCCTCCGGGTCATAGTCGCAGACGGTGTTCCCGTCCGTAGCCTTCCCCATCCGGTCGATGGCGCCGGTCATATAGAGCAGGCTCTCTGTCAACGCGGTCTTGCCGCTTCCTCCGTGGCCCAGCAGGCAGACGTTTCGGATATTTTGTACAGAATAGCTCATAGTCGTTTCCACTCCTTAAGTTTAGAACATTCCGGAACACACGGCGTCGGATCGCTCCGCCCGCCCGTGGTGCGTTCTGTTGGTTATTATAACGTAAAAACGCCGTTCTGGCAACTATTTTTTTGGACTCCATGGCGGCATGTTCCATTCAAAGCGAACTGTATCCCCTGTATTTTCGTATAAAGTGCCCAATTTCAGCGGTTCCCGTCATTTTCACCAACCTTACCATCATTTTCTTTTCAATGACACAAAACAGAAACCGCCGGCAGCCCCGGTCCACACGGAAAACAGAGGCACGGGATCGTCCCTTTGCATTTACCGGAGAACGGCAAAAAGCCCGCAGGCGGACATCCGCCTGCGGGCCAAAACTCTCTTATCCCAGCAGAGCCTCCACCGCCGGGGTATCGGCAGAAACTGCCAGCAGCACCGTGCTCCCCTCCTGCCGCAGGACCGCATCCTCCAGCTTCGGGATCTCCCCGGGACGGTAGTCCCGGTTGTTCTCGATCTGACTCTGAAGATAGGCCTCCAGAGCGCCCTGGGCGGTCTGGGCGGCGCCGCTGTCCGAGAAAATCAGCAGGGACAGCTCCTCGCAGGTGGCGCCGGCGGAGCGGTAAATGACCCCGTCCGTCAGGTCCTCCCGGCTGAGTCCGGCCTCCTCCAGCTGATACAGCGCCCAGGCGGTGTCGCAGTCCAACTCATCCAGTTCATCCGTAAACGCGCCGCTGTCCAGGATCGTCTGGACCTGCTCCTTGGTGTAGCCCGCTTCCCCGCCGCTCTGTCCGCCGCAGCCTGCCAGAGCCAGCAGGCACACCGCAGCTGCCGCCAAGCCGAACAGTTTCATCATTTTCACACTGCTCCCTCCTGTCCCGGATATAAGGTCTCATAGTCCACGGTATGGGTCTTGAGATAGTCCAGCCATTTCTCACAGTAGGCCTTGCGCAGATGGACGCCGTCCTTGCTGGCGTCGGCGGGCAGTTTTCCGTCCGCCCCAGTGAATTCCGGGTTCAGATCCAGGAACACCACCTGTTTTTCCTCCGCCGCCTTCCGCATCAGGTCATTGTACACCAGCAGATGCTCATTGGTCAGATAGCTGGGTCCGCCCGACTGGGCGATCACATCCTCGTTCAGAGGAATCAAGCCCTGGATATAAATGACGGCGTTGGGCTGGCAGGCCCGGATGTCGTCAATGGCCTTGCAGTAAGCATCATAGAAGCCCTGGTCATCATAATAGCCCAGTTCGTTGACCCCCAGCGATAGATAGACCTTGCCATACTGCTTCAAGGCCAGGGCCTCCAGCAGGGTATACTTCTGCCCGTCGATGGTCAGCGCCTTTTTCTCCTCCAGCTTGAAGATGGACAGGCCGTTGGAGGTCAGGTTCTCCCCACAGCCGATCCCGCTGTAAATCATAAACCCATCGGTTCGGGAGTCGCCTACAAAGGCGGCGTCCTCAAAATAACTGTTGTCCACCGCCTCCCGCTCCGGCGCGGGCTGGGAGAAGTCATAGGCCGCAGCCTCGCCGCTCCCGGACGCTTCCAGGTCCTGGGATCCATCTGCCGTGCCTCTCCCAGAGGCACTGCTCCCCCCGTCCGGCGGGGTGGGAACCGAAGCAGAGCCGCTTCCCACTGGAGCGGAGACATCGGCTCCGGCGCTTCCGCTCCCCTCAGGAGCAGGCGGCTTGGATGTGCAGCCGCTCAGCAGGGCTGCGCTCAATAGAATACCGGCCAGCAGCCGGCGTTTATGTTCAAAGTACATGGAACATTCCTCCAAATTCTCAAGCAATCATTTGACCATTTTCCCCAGCCGCGCCGCCTGTCATCCGCTGTTTTTCTGACTCCCTTGAAAATAGGGGAGCAGAAGGCGCAGTACTGTAGAGGTGAGCATCGCCCCGATGGCCAGGGACGCCGCCATGCCAAAGGTGTTCAGCAGCGTGGACAGAAATTGCTGGGTATCTCCCGCCACACAGTACCGCATGGAGTAATAGATGCCGGAGCCCGGCACCAAAGGAAGCAGCGCCACCTGAAGATAGCCCGTCACAGGACAGCGCCGCACCCGGGCCATCCACTCAGAAAAAACGGTGATGGCCACCGCAGCCAGAAAGGCCGCCACGATGCTCCCCACCCACTGCCGGGCAATCAGATAGAAAAACCAGCCCAGGGCGCCGCCGAAGCCGCAGATCAGGATCCCGGCTCCCTGGATATTATATACCAGCCCAAAGCCCACACAGGCCAAAAAGGCCCACAGTGAGGGCATCAGCAGATCCGCCAACAGTTCCATAGTGCCTCCTAGTTTCCGATGGCCAGCGAGACCATCACGCCCAGCGCAATGGCGGTGGCAGTCAGGATCGACTCCGCCGTCCGGCTCAGGCCAGAGAAAATGTCGCCCACCATGATCTCCCGCATGGCGTTGGTCAGGGCCATTCCGGGCACCAATACCATCAAAGTTCCGATGGTGATAGCCTCCAGCTGGCCGCCTATCTTCATGTGTACCAAAACCAGAGCCAGAAGCGAGGCGATGGCCGCCCCGATCAGGGTCTGAAACAGGTTGTTAAAGCGTAGGCGCGGGCTGGCCCACAGCATCCAGACTCCCACCGCCAGGCCGCACAGGCCGCCGCACAGGGTATCCAGCAGCGTCCCGCCGTAAAATGCGGTAAAAAAGGCCGCAGCTGCCGCATAACCCAGCAGCAGGACCCGGGTCGGGTAGGATCTGTGGTCCTGCCCCAGCTTTCCCACCAGCTCCGCAGCCTCCGGCAACGGAGGGACCTCCCGGCACAGCTGGCGGCAGAGATCGTTGCACCGCTCCAGCAGTTCAATATCTGTTCCGTGGGGCGGGACACGCCGCATCTGTGTGATCGGATGCCCTGCCGGTGTATTGACACTGACAATGAGACAGCTGGGCAGGGCAAACACCTGGGGCTGAAGCCCGTACGCCGTCAACAGTCGAAGGACAGACTCCTCCACACGGTAGATCTCCGCACCGCTGAGTACCAATTTATATCCCAATTCCGTGCCCAGATTGAGCAGGGCGTCATAATCCATTCCATCCGCCTCCCGGAATCAGGATACCACGTTTCCGCAAAATGACAAGCAACAATTTCATTACAAAATTCGGCAGATTTCGGCCTGTTCTTTTCCCTTTTATCCAAATAGACGGAGCGTAAACTTTCCCCTCTCCGTTCTGTGTCCGGCGCCTCCTTTCCCTCCGGCCTAAGCGCTTGGCGGATACTACAATAGACGCGGCGCCGGACCAAAAGGTTTCCGGCGCCGCAGCTTTTTTATTCTTTTTTCGACTCCGGGGGGCAGTTCTCCCGGCGGAGGAGCCCCACCCCGATGGGCGTGGGTCCAGTATGGACCCCGATGGTCACCCCAATGTGGAAGGGATGCTCATACCGGGCGGGCCACCCTCTTTGCTCCAGCTCCTCAAACAGCTGGTCCGTAAACACCCGGTACTCCTCCTCATCCAGACCACAGCCGGTCACCACATAGTACTGTGACAGGTCCAGCCCCTTCCGCTCCACATAGCGGCAAAAGAGCTCCCGCACCCGCTGCATGGACCGCTTTCGGCCCTGGGCGATACCATCGGAGATCAGCCCGCCGTCCCGGTAACCGATTAGCGGCTTAACGTGGAGAAGCGAACCGGCCGCGGCTGCGGCCCGGCCGACACGCCCGCCGTGTTTCAAATACTCCAGGTCATTCGTCGTAAAGAAAATACGCCCTGTTTTCCGATTGGACTCCAGCTGAGCGGCCGCCGCCGCCAGAGAGACCCCCGCGTCCCGAAGATGGACCGCCTCCAGCACCAGCACCCCCTGGAGCACGGTGGCCAGCTGGGAATCCAGCACGCAGACCTCTGCACGAGGAAACTCCTCCATCAGCAGCGACCGGGCATTCCGGGCGGCCTGGAAAGACCCGCTGAAGGGGGCGTTCAGGCAGACGCACAGCACCGGCTCCCCCCGCTCTACCATAGGGCGCAGGACCGTCAGATAGTCCTCCACCGTGGGCATGGAGGTCCGGGGAAAGACGCCGGGCCGGTCGGCCATCTGCTGATAAAATTCCCGGTTGGTGATGTCCTGCTCCTCCCGGTAATAATTCTCCCCGTCAAAGGAGACATAGAAGGAAACCAGCGTCACCCCCAGCTCCTTCGCCCGCTCCCGTCCCAGGTCGCAGGAGCTGTCGCTCACGATCTGAAATCTTGCCATGTTGGATCTCCCCTCACCCGGCGGGGACCCGCTGCCGCCACAGCCCCCGGTCCCGCACACATTCTGTTTTGTTGTTATAGAGAATAGTATACTCTTTCTTCCCAAAAAGCAATCCGCAGGGGCGGAAGTTCACAAGATGTTCAAATTTGAACCTCATTTCTACAAAAAGCCGCCGCGGGACGGGTCCCGCGGCGGCTGGATCAGAAGCGGCTCCTATCCTTACAGAGCGGAGAGGCCATAGCTGTTGGCCAGAGCGTTGATCCGCTCTCCCGCCCGGCACATGGCGCAGTTCTCTGGGGAGTAGGTGGCATATCCCGGGATGTCCTCCGGCGTGAAGAGGCTGTAAATGGGCACCCCCTCCATCTCCTCCAAGGTGCTGAACACCGCAGCGATCCCCTGCACCTTTCCGCCGTAGTACTGCGCGCACTCCACTACACGGCGGATGCTCTTGCCCGAGTTGACCGTGGAAATGAGGATCAGCACATTCCGGTCCGTTACCATGGGGACCAGGTTGTCCCGGAAGAGGAGCTGTCCGTTGGAATCGTACTCCGGGGTGATGACATTGATGTTTTTGTCGCTGTTCACCGCAAAGAGGGTATTCTTCGTCAGGTGGCGGGCCAGAAACGCGCCCAGCACCTCGCTCCCGTCCAGGCAGATGATGGTGTCCACACCCTTCTCATAGGCATAGCGCTGGGCCAGCGTCATCGCCGCCTCCCGTGCCATCGTGTGCTCATGCTTCATGCGTGTGATGTCGATGTAGTGGTTGTTGTGGGAGTGGCGCGTGGCAAAATGTCCCGCGATTACAGACACTTCCAGCTTTGGGTTCAGTCTCGAACGGATGGTCGTTCCTTTCATAATCCCGCCTCCTATTCGTTATAGTTGCCAACTCTCCACGTCTGTATTATACTATCTCTTGTTCAAAAAATCAATATACCGCACACCCATCCCAAAGCAGAAAATTTCTTCTCCACCGGAAATGAAACCGGGCGCTCTGTACGTCTAATGGGTGAACTACAACTTTGGAAGGAGGGCACAGCCTTGAAGGAAGCGGAATACGCCCAGAGGGCCACGGCGGAAAAGGAGCGTCTGTACCGCACTGCCCTGCTCTATCTGGGGGGCGAGGCCGCCGCCCTGGACGCGGTGGACGAGGCGGTCTACCGGGGCCTGCTGGCCTGCGGCCGCCTGCGCCGCCCCGAATTTTTCTCCACCTGGCTCACCCGGATCCTGCTGAACGCCTGTGCGGATGAGCTGCGTCGCCAGCGGCGGGAGATCGCATTTGCCCAGCCCCCTGAGACTGCCGCCCCGGACTACGATGCGCTCCCTCTGCGTGACGCGGTGGCCCGCCTCCCCCAGGAGCTGCGGGCGGTGGTGGTGCTGCGCTATTTTTCCGGCTATACCCTGGCGGAGACGGCAGAGATCCTCTCTCTGCCGGCAGGGACCGTCTCCACCCGCCAGAGGAAGGCCCTGGCCCTGCTCCGTCTGGAGCTGTGTGAGGAGGTGTGACCATGGACCGGAAGCAAGAATATGACACCCTGATGCAGGAACTCCGGCAGACGCCCCCCGCCCTGGAGGGGACCCTGGACCGTGCCCTGGACCGGCGCCGGGCACGCCGGAGGAAACTGCGCCCCCTGCGCTCTCTGGCTGCTGCGGCGGCAGTCTTTGTCCTGCTGGTCAATGTCAGCATCCCCTTTGCACAGGCCTGCACTCACATCCCGGTGCTGGGCTGGCTGGCCCAGGCGGTGTGCTTTTCCCACAGCCTGTCCTCCGCAGTGGAGCACGACTGGGTGCAAAAGGTGGAGCAGACCCAGCGCGACAACGGCTATACCCTCACACTGGAGGACCTGATCGTGGACCAGAAGCAGATCCACCTCTTTTATACTCTGGACTGGGAGGACCCGGCGTGTGAATATGCTATGGTTCTTGTGGACGGCGATCGCCTCTCTCCCCGGCCCACGGTCCTGTCGGACAGTGTGGAAGGCCCCCAGGATGCCGGACACATCGTGCTGGACTACCGGGAAGGACAGGTGCCGGACCGTCTGGACCTGGTCCTCACCGTCCGCCCCAACGGGGACGGCTCTCCCGCCGCCCGGTTCCGTTTCCAGGTCGCGCTGGACCCATCCCTCACCGCTGTCGGCCAGGTCCGGCCGGTGGAGCAGTGGGTGGAGCTGGACGGACAGCAGATCTATGTGGACTGCCTGGAGATCTATCCCACCCATGCCCGGCTGCTGCTGAGAGACCACCCGGACAACACCGCCCGGCTGGTCAGCCTGCTGTGTCATCTGGAGGACGAGACGGGGCGGCGTTATGAGCGGGAGGGCGGCCTCAGCAGCTTCTCCGACCCGGACACCGGCTTTCTCACGGAGCTTCGGCTGTCCAGCCCCTATTTCCAGCAGCCGGAGCGGCTAACCCTCTGCATCACAGGGGCGGCCTGGCAGGACCCGGGAGAGGCGGAGGTCACGGTGGACCTGACCGCCGGAACCGCCGCCGGCCTCCCGGAGGGGGTCCGGCTGATCCAGGTGGACCAGGAGCCCGACCGCACCGTGCTCTACTTCCAGTCCTCCGCCCCATCGGTGCTTCTGCCCCAGCGCTTCTCCTGGACCTGCCGGTCCCCGGAGGGGGAGTGGCACGTTACTGAGGGAGGCTCCGGCACCGACCAGGACACCGGACTGGAAACAGAGGACCTGCACCTGATCGGCTACCCCTGGGACCAGGTCACCCTGACCCTAAACTGGACCCGGTTCTCCCCCCTGGACGTCTCTCTGACCCTCCCCGCCGTGGAGTAAAGAGACGCCACCCGAACCGTCCAGACTCTGCGGACCGCGTCAAATACCTTGATACCGGAGCTTCCGGCAAACACGGAGCGGCACAGCGTTGGCTGTGCCGCTCCACTTCTGTGACCACTATTTTGCGGCTGTCCGCTCCGCCCGGGCAAAGGACAACAGCTCCTCCCGGTCGTTGGCCGCGCGCTCATCCAAAACCGCATCCAGGCATTTCTGGAGGACAGCCCCGATCTCCCGCCCCCGAAACCCCAAGTCCAGCATATCCGTTCCATTGACCGCCAGGTCCTTCAGGGAGAAGCAGGCCTCTTCTCGAAGGATCTCCTCGACTATGGCGTCCATCGTGTCAAAGACGGCAAGCCGCGGCTTGCAGACAGCCGATTGCCCCAGGGTATCCGCCCGGTGGAGCCCGATGAGCTGCCGGGCGGCCTCCACGCCATGCTTGCTCAGCAGCCTCTTGATCCGCTTTCTGTCCGCTGTAAGCGGCATATCATGATAGCGGACAAGGCGCGCGATCCGTTCCCTGCCGTCACGGTCGAAGCGGAGCCTGTCCAGAATCCGCTCTGTCATGACAGCGCCCTGTTCCGCATGTCCGAAAAAATGCCCAACGCCGTCTTCCGTCAACGAAAAGCAGGACGGTTTTCCCATGTCATGGAACAGCGCCGCCCAGCGCAGGACGGGCTCCGGCGGGGTATGCTCCACCACCGCTATGGTATGCTCCCAGACATCTCTGTCATGGTGCGGGTTGCGCTGGTCGAAACCGAACATGGGCACAAGCTCCGGGATCAGGACCTCCAATACATCGGCAAAGCTGCGTAAAACGGCCGCCGCGCCTCTCCCGCAGAGCAGTTTCGTCAGCTCAGCCTGAACGCGCTCCGCCGCGATCCGTTCGAGCAGCGCCCTGTTGCGGTGGACCGCGGCTGCAGTCCCGGGTTCGATGGTCATGCCATACACCGAGGCAAACCGAAGGGCCCGCAGCATCCGCAGGCCATCCTCCCGGAATCTGCGGTCAGGGTCCCCCACACACCGCACCAGACCAGCCTCTATGTCCGCCCTTCCTCCCACAAGATCAACCACTCCGGCCGCCGGATGGTACGCCAGGGCATTCATGGTGAAGTCACGGCGCTCCAGATCTTCTTTCAGACTGCGGGTAAAGCTGACTGCATCCGGGTGGCGGTGGTCCGTGTAGCCGCCATCCACACGGTAGGTGGTGATCTCCAGCTGTATGTGGTCGATCACCACGGTCACAGTGCCGTGCTTCAGTCCGGTTTCGATCAGCCGGAAGCCGGCAAAGACCGCCTTGACCTGCTCCGGCAGGGCGTTCGTGGCAATGTCCCAGTCCTTGGCCGGGCTGCTGTCCCTCACAAAATCCCGGACCGCGCCTCCGACCAGATAGGCCTCATATCCGGCTGCCTCCAGCAGCTCCAGCGCGGTGTTCACCTGAGGCGCCAGCTTCATCATCCAAACATCTCCAATGCGGCGAGGAACAGCCTGTTGAGTTCCTCCCAGTCCCTGCTCACTTCTTTTGGGTACCGCTCCACCAGAGCCCGCACCTCCACAATGCTCGCCTCCAAATATTCGTCGAGGACGCCGATCCTTGGGATCATTTTCACCTCGGGGGAATTCACCTTGAGGTCCAGCAGCGTTTCCCGGATCAACGCTTCCACAGTCATCCTCTCCTTTATATGTTTTTTCTGCCGGGCGGACGGCCCTCTATCTCCTCCCGTCCCGTGGACAGGAGATCTCCACCATCTCCTCGATCATGTGGTGGAGCGCCTGGGCCTGGGCGGTGTCCGCCGCCCGGTAGTATACCTCTTTCCCCTCCCGGCGGCTGACCAGCAGGTGGCTGGAGCGTAGCAGACGCAGGTGGTGGGCCACCGCCGGAGGCGTCATCTCCACGATGCCTGCCAGCTCGGTCCCACAGGCCTCGCAGTGGCACAGCAGCCAAAAGATCCGCAGGCGGCTGGCGTCGCTGAGCTGCTTGAACAGGACGGATACCGTTTGAAGCTCCTCTACCCGGGGAATATGCTCCGGCGGAAGGGACTCCGGCCGGTTGGGGCGCTGACAGTCTGACATGGTGCATTCTCCTCTCTTTTGCACCAGTATACCACGCTCCCATCGGTTTGCAAACAGGAAGACGGCACTCTCTTTCCCCCGATCGGGAATGAATGTTTCCCATTCGGAAAAAAATACTGCGAACCGGTTGACTTCCGCCGCAACTGCGTGTATGATAGAAGCACAAACGATTAAGCAATCTTTTAATTATCAGAAAGGAGAGCACCCAACATGAAAAAGACCTACCAGATCGAAGTGGACTGCGCCAACTGCGCCAACCTGATGGAGAACGCCGCCAAAAAGACCGACGGGGTCCGGAACGCCGTGGTCAATTTTATGACTCAGAAAATGATCGTGGAGTTTGAGGACGGGCAGGAGCCCAAAGCCGTCATGCAGGCCGTCCTGAAAGCCTGCAAAAAGGTGGAGCCAGACTGTGAGATCGCGCTGTAAGGACCGGCGCCGCGCCCCGGAGGCCGATGGGCAAGGGGGCGCGTTTTCTTTCTCTTACGATTCAACATATACTTAATGGTTATTTTTGAAAGGAGTGTTTCCCATGAACAAAAAGCAGAAAAAGACGCTCGCCCGGATCGTCCTTGCGGCGGTCCTGGTAGTGACACTGGGCCTGCTCCCCATCCGGGGGTCGCTCAGGCTGGCCCTGTATCTGCTCACCTATCTGGTGATCGGATCCGACATTCTGAAGAAGGCCGGCAGGGGGATCTTGAACCGGCAGGTCTTTGACGAGAACTTCCTGATGGCAGTGGCTACCGTGGGCGCTTTCTCCTTGGCCATTTATACCCGCAGCGGGGACTATACCGAGGCCATCGCGGTCATGCTGTTCTATCAGATCGGCGAGCTGTTCCAAAGCTATGCCGTGGGCAAGAGCCGGAAGAACATCAGCGCTCTGATGGACATCCGCCCGGACTATGCCAATATCGAGCGGGACGGCCGCCTGGAGCAGGTGGACCCGGAGGAGGTGGCCGTGGGCAGCGTCATTGTGGTCCAGCCCGGCGAGAAGATCCCCCTGGACGGCCAGGTCATCGAGGGCAGCTCCACCCTGAACACCAGCGCCCTGACTGGTGAGAGCCTGCCCCGGGAGGTCCAGGCGGGAGAGGCGGTCATCAGCGGCTGCATCAACATGACCGGCGTGCTGAAGCTCCGCACCACCAAGGAGTTCGGGGAGTCCACCGTCTCCAGGATCCTGGATCTGGTGGAGAATGCCAGCTCCCGCAAGTCCAGGTCCGAGGACTTCATCTCCAAGTTCGCCCGGTTCTACACCCCGGCGGTCTGCTGCGCCGCTCTGGCGTTGGCGCTCCTGCCGCCGCTGGGACAAATGCTGTTCCTGGGCACAGCCCCCGCCTGGGGGACCTGGCTCTACCGTGCCCTCACCTTTCTGGTCATCAGCTGCCCCTGCGCCCTGGTCATCAGCATCCCCCTGAGCTTTTTTGCCGGTCTGGGCGGGGCCAGCAGGGAGGGCGTGCTCATCAAGGGCTCCAACTATCTGGAGACGCTGGCCCAGACCCGCTATGTGGTCTTTGACAAGACGGGCACCCTCACCCGGGGCGTGTTCGAGGTCAACGGCATCCACCACAACCAAATGAGCCGGGAGCAGCTGCTGGAGTACGCCGCCCTGGCGGAGAGCGCCTCCTCCCACCCCATCAGCAAAAGCCTCCAGCGGGCCTGCGGCCGGGAGCTCGACCGCAGCCGGGTCACCGACATTCAGGAGATCAGCGGCCACGGCGTCACCGCCCAGGTGGACGGCATCCCAGTGGCCGCAGGCAACGACAAGCTGATGCGGCGGCTGGGGCTGGAGCCCATTCCCTGCCACAGCGTGGGCACCATCATCCATCTCGCGGTGGACGGGACCTACGCAGGCCACATCGTCATCTCCGACACGGTGAAGGAGCACTCCAGAGAGGCCATTCGGAAGTTGAAGGCCGCAGGGGTGAAGCAGACCGTCATGCTCACCGGCGACGCCAGGCAGGTGGCCGAGGCGGTAGCCGCCGAGCTGGGCGTGGACCAGGTGTACAGCGAGCTGCTGCCCGCCGACAAGGTGACGAAGGTGGAGGAGCTGCTGGAGCACAAGGCACCCAAGGAGAAGCTGGCCTTTGTGGGGGACGGTATCAACGACGCCCCGGTGCTGTCCCGGGCAGACATCGGCATCGCCATGGGCGCCATGGGCTCCGACGCTGCCATTGAGGCCGCTGACGTGGTGCTGATGGACGACGACCCGCTGAAGATCGCCAAAGCCATCCGGATCTCCCGCAAGTGCATCCGCATCGTCTATCAGAACATCGCCTTTGCCCTGCTGGTCAAGTTCGCCTGCATGGCCCTGGGGGCCGTGGGCATCGCCAATATGTGGCTGGCCATCTTTGCCGATGTGGGTGTGATGGTTCTGGCCGTCCTCAACGCCATCCGTGCTCTGTTCGTACACAGGCTGTGAGATACAGAAAAGCCGGCGGGACCGAGTATTGAAGTGACCCCCAAAAGTTAGACAATATTTGAAAAGAAAATTGTTTAGGCAGCCGAAGGGGCTTGTTGTCTGTGAATGGCGGGCGACAAGCCCTTTAGCTTTGTCTTTATGCAGCGGTTGTTGTAGTAGTCCAGATAATCCAACAATTCCAACTGAAAATGTTCCATAGATTCGAATTTCTGGAGGTACAGCAGCTCACTCTTAAGTAGACCAAAGAAATTTTCCATCACAGCATTATCCAGACAATTCCCTTTTCGGCTCATGCTTTGTCGGAGCCTCTTCCTTCTGAGCATTCTCTGGTACTGTTTGTGCTGGTATTGCCACCCCTGGTCTGAGTGGAGGATCAGATCCGTTCCGTCCGGTATGGTTTCAAAAGCCTTCTCCAACATGGTGGTCACCATGCTTAGAACGGGACGTTGAAAAAGCGAATAGCTGACCAGATACCGTAGCGATATGGAGCACCACGTCAAACCGTATCTGGGCCAAAAGAAGCTCACACAAATTACACCGGCAGACCTGCGGAAGCTCTATGACACCTTAAAACAGTGTGGCAGAGTACATCCACGTCCCGGTCAAAGCCGTGGGTTGTCCACCACCACCGTCCACGGCATCCACACCACCCTCCACCATGCGCTGAAGTCTGCGGTAGTCGAACGCTCGCTGTGCTGCCTGTATGGTCAATAATGCGGCCCACGGAATTGCATTTTCCGTGGGCCGCACAAAAGAAGTGATGTAGAGTGGTTGGTAATCCAGCAGATTATCTTGCCACATTTTTGCAATACTGCATCAGAATTACAGCAAGCTGTGCTCTGGTGGCATTGCCCTGGGGATTCAGGGTGCCGTCACCCATGCCGGAGATCAAGCCGTTTTCCACAGCCCAGCACATGGCATCGGAAGCGTAATCCGCAACCTTGCCCGCATCAGGGAAGCGGTCCATGCCGCCTGCCGCAGCCGGGCTGCCGGCATACTTCCACAGCATAGTAGCCAGTTGCTCACGTGTGATGTTGCCGTCGGGGTTGGAACCATCGGACACGCCGTTCCGCTTGGCCCACTCCATGCCCTTCTCATACCACACGCTTCCGCCAGTGGTGTCCTCGCCGTCAAAGCGGGCCAGAACGGTCATCATCTGGGCGCGGGTCATGTTGGCATCGGGGGTAAAGGTGGCCGCGGTAGTCCCGGCAAACATCTCACGGGCCGTCACGAAGTCGATGGCAGCCCCTGCCCAGTGGCCGTTGGTGTCGGTAAAGTTCTTGGCGTTGTCTATAATCTTCACGGTGGCGCTACCGTCGAGTTTCAGGGCCACACCGTCCCCGGTGACCACAGAGGTCTTGACGAGTTCCTCAGTGCCATCGGCTCTTACCAGAATAGCCACGGTGCTGGGAGTGACTTTCTCCACAGGGATCTCCACTTTGACGCTGCCAGCGCTCTTGGGCACAGTGACGGCCACGGCGGGCGCGTCCTTGACGGACTTGGCGGCGGGCACCTCCACCGGCAGCTTCACGTTTTCGCCGGACTTGGCCGCTTCCTCCACCGCGGCGGAGGAGACGGTGGCATTGACCTGGGTGATATTGCCGTTCTTGTCGGTGACAGTGGTTCCAGTGGAGCCATCCGCAGTCTTATTGATCTCCGTCACGGTGCCATCTTTCTTTGTCTCTATGGTAGAAGTGGAGCCGTCAGGGTTCTTGGTGACCTCAGTCACAGTGCCGGTGGTCTTGTTGACAGTAGTCGTGGTAACGGAACCGTCAGGGTTCTTCTCAGTAGTGGTTGTGGTGTTGGAAGAACTGCCGCCGGAAAAACTGCCGCCGCTGGAGGAAGCTGCCACAGTCCCGACATCGGAATAGCCCACTTCTTTGCCGCTCTCATCCAGCAGCACGGCAAATACTCTTTCGCCGCTGTTGATACCGCTGAGGGGGACAACCGTCTCCTCAGTACCAGCAGAAGCGTTGCCGACTTCCTCAGCGCACAGGCCATCCACCATGACATTGGAGACCGTCAGGGTCTTTTCCGTCTCCCGATCAAAGTCCACCGGCAGGGTCACGATGTCAATATCATAATCGGAATAGCGCTTGACACCGTTGTCATCCTCGGTCATCATGCTTTCGTCAAAGACCAGCGTTTTGTCATCATAGTAGTTGAAGTCTGGCATACCGGTGCTGGGGACGGCGGGAGAATAGGAGTTCAGATAGATCTTGTCATTGGCCAGATCAAAATAGAGCATTTTGATATAGCCGCTGCCACCCTCATCTGCAGACTGATAGTCGGTGCAGATTTGGTAGACGGTGTGTTTTTCACCACTGTCACTGGTCAGCTCCACAAAGTTGACGGAGGAACCGTGATAGTGACCGTTGAGGATAGCCATGACCTGGGGATGGTTCTTGCACACACCGTTGAGCAGAATGCGGCTGGTGTAGCTCTCGGTTGCCGTGGCATTGATGCCGCCATGGGTGGTAATGATGGCGCGGGTACCGGGGTGTGCATCCAGAACGGAGTTGATCCAGGCAATCTCGTCGGTGTAGATGTCCCAGCTTATACTGATGAAGAGAATCTCCTCACCGTCCACTTCTACAACATCATAGTGCCCAAGATTGTTTTTGTAGGACCCGCCGTAGTAGGACTTGTCCTTGTAGTATTCCTCTCCGAAATACTTCCAGTAGAGATCGTACACCATGTTGCCGTGGGCCACATCGTGGTTGCCACCCAGAACGCCGGTGGGAATCCCGGCATCTTCCAGCCGCTTCTGCTGAGAACGTGCGAAAGCGAACTGATACTCCTCGTTGAACTCATCGGCAATGTCGCCGGTATGGAAGACATATTTGATATTCAGGTCATCCTTTTTGTCGATGATCCAGCTCACCATATCCTGATAGTGCTGGTTATACCGCTCGGCATAGTACTGAGTGTCCGTATACCAGGCGATGGCGAAGTCATAGTTCTCCGGAACCGCTGTACCGTCCCAATCATCGTTGTCCCCGACCTCGGTGTTAAAATCATCTGCCTGGGTATAGGGGGTATTGGCGATGGTGCGGGCCTGGATCAGGACGCGGACAGTGCCGTCAGCGACGGCAGACGCAGGCACCAGAGCCGTGAGCGTATTGCCATCCCGGTCCACATCCAGCAGCTCCCAGGCGTTGTCCCTGAGCACATAAAGCTGAACGTCTTTGCCGTAGTTATCTGCCACAGTCAGCTGCACACGGATGTTCTCTTCCTCTCCGCTGACAGGGATCTCCAGGATCTGATAGGGGTACTGACCGTTATCAGATACAGTAGCGCCGGTACCGGTCTTGGCCGCAGCCTCAGCGGTGCTATCCCCCGCACCCTCCAGGATGTTGAAGTTCTCAATGCGCTGTGCCTTCCGCACGGACACGCTAGCTGCACCCTCCACAGCGGCCACCTGGGCCTGGGTGCCGTTGAGGGTCAGGGAAACGGTCAGGTCCATGGGTTCTTCCTCCACCCCCACAGGCTCCGTATTCTGAACCTTAAAGGAGATGTTCTGCACCTGGTCGCCTGTAGTCACGGTCAGGGTATGAACGCCATCGGCCAGGGCGGTGGTGTCCAGAGAAAGTGCCTGGGCATCCACATATCCTGCAGGGATGGTGAAGGTCATCTTCACATAGATGTACTGGTTGGCAGAGTCGCCGATCTTGATGGAGCTGGAGGAATCAAGGGCTACGATATCCCGTGTGGTGATGTTCTGGCCCACACAGGAATCGGGTGTCAGAACCGTCCCGTCCCGCAGAACCAACCGCAGGTTGGAAGCCACAAAGTCCTCGTTGTTCTCGTCCGTATAGGCTTCCCAGCAGGAGCCGTAGGTGGCGGGACGCAGGGTCAGTTCAATGGACGCGCTGCCCTCACCATTGTACTTGAAGTACTGCTGTCCCACAGGCATGGCCAGACAACCGTCAGCGGGGATGGTGCTGCACTTGGAGAAGGTGCCAATGATGGTGCCTGTCGCCTCCGTATCACCGCCGGTGGTCAGGCCGTTTTTGAAGTAGCTGTCCACTCCGGTGTAGTCAAAGACGAAGTAGGCGCCACGCTCCATGGCAGCGGCAGAGTCCAGCGTCTCACCGTCCAGGGTAAAGGTGGGAGTGGCTGCACCGCTATAATCCTTAGCCGAGATCTGAACGGTGCCGGAATAGGGTTCGCTGCTCACGTCTGCGCTGTTGAAGTTCACGCGCAGCCCGGTCTGTTCCCCGTCGTTGTGGATCTGCACTCTGACTGGCTCAGTCTGGGTATAGCGGTAGGCGTTGTGGAACCGGACATAGTATTCCACCCAGTCAGCTCCCTGAAGATAGCCGTCCTGAATAAAGGCGTACCACTTGTTGTAGATGGCAAAGGAGGTAGTCTGGAACACCTCGTAGCCGTCCATTTTGTCCGTCTTCCAGCAGAGCTCGGCAGAGGTCACGGGCAGAGCCTCCGTGCCGGCGTAGGAATAGGGGATGCGGAGGCTTTCACCCTGCTGCAGCCCCTCCTCCAGGACCTTCAGCGCCTCAGTATCATAGGGGCTGGTGGAAAGTTCCACGGTAGGTCTGGAGTTGTCATCGGCTATGAACGTGATCTGGCCATCTGCCACCACGCCCATATTGGTGCTGCTCTGGGCGGCGTAGACCTCCATCAGCGGACCCTCTATGGAAACCTTCAGGTCCACGCTCTTGTTGTCCTTCAGATCGCTGACGCCATCCCAGAAGTAGCGGGAAACCAGGGTTTTGGTGTCGCCCTCACCCTTCTCATACAGGTCAAAGCCCCGCAGGGTATTGCTCAGACCGTTCTGGGCGGTGAAGATGTAGACGGGCACCTCGTCCGGGATGGCGTAGGCGGCACGGAATTCCGCCAAGGTTGGGAAAGTCTGATAATCTGTCCCCTGGGTTAGTCCGTCCCCTGCGCGGTAGCACCAGAGAACCACGGTGCTGTGGGCAGGAACGGTGCAGTTTTCCTGCGAGCCGACGCACTGGGTTGGATCCTCATTGGCGGCATACTGGTAGATTGGCAGGGCCTTGTAGCTACCCTCTTGTACTCGGTAAGCAAGCTCATACTCCTGGTTCAGGTCGATGGCCTGATCTGTGGTGTTGGTCAACTCCAGGCACTCCATCAAGTCGTTTTCAGCACTGCCGTAATCTGCGTTGCGGTTGGTGTCGTTGGGGCGGATCTCCGTGATAAACAGGCCGTCGGGTGTCAGGTCCTCCGGTGCGTCAACGGAACGCCGCCCGCTGAGCTGGGCGCTGCAGGCAAAGCCCGCACTGGTCAGCTTCTTGGCCTGCCAGACCTGCATGGTGCTGCCGGCCTCCGGGATCTGGAGGTGGACGGACAGACCGTCGGCGGTCACATCGTCAGTGGTGGTATTGTAGTGATAGTAGGAGAGGATGTTGCCCTCGGTATCTTTGATAGCAAAGCCCCGGTCATTCTCAGCAAAACCGTTCTGACCGCTGACCTTATAGACCTTGACATCATCAGCGATGTTCATGGCTGCGCGGAACTGTGCCTCTGTGGCATAGTCCTTGCCGACCTCGCCGCCCAGATCGGTACGCTGGCTCCAGAACACGGCGCTTTCCCCGGCGGGGATAACAACGTTTTCAAAGTTGCCGTCCACAGTGGTCACGGTGAGCTGCTTCATGGTATGGCTGCCACCGCTGGGGTACTCATACCAGAGGCCGTAGTCTGAGTTGAAGTTGACATCCTGATCAGACGTATTGGTAATCTCCACAAACTCCATCTGGTCAGAAGCATTGGAAAACTGGGAATTCCGCTTGACATCGTTCTGATAGATTTCTGTCAGCCACAGGCACTGCTGGGAAGCGCCGCCGGAAGTGTTGTCATCAGACGGGCTGTCAGCGGAAGTCAACTCATACACCGCCACGGTGCCGCCTACCTCGCAGGCGGCCAACAGCAGGGCGTCGCCGGTGGGGCTCTTTTCGGCGGGGATAAACTTCAGTCCCTCGGGGGAATCATCGGCGGCCACATCGTTGGAGAAATCCCTGGAGTTGATGTAGTTGACATAGGCGACATTGGACGGGTCAGTGATATCGTAGACCATCACGCCGCCAATGCGCTCCAGGGTAACGAAGACATAACTCCTGCCGCCCACTTCACCGGTCACAACGGTCTCCGGCTCGGGGCCCTTCTTACCGGAACGGTCATCTTTGGTCAGAGCGTCGTTGGAGCAGTTGAAGTAACCGGGCAGATACACGGCAGTCTTGGCTTCAAAGTCATTACCGCTGTCGAACACTTGCTCCAATCCCTCATTTGTCACTTTGAACATGGTGAAGGAGCGGCCGCCGAAGAGGTAGTCCTTTTCGGAATCCAAACCGTCGTAGTCTTCGGCATCGAAGAACACGACCTTACCAGACAGGCCGGAGTTCGCCGCAGTGATGTTACCGGTGGGAGATGTCTCGTCCTTACCGAAGTTCCGCTCGTCCTCGTTCAGGTAATAGGACTCGGTATTCTCCGCACCCCACTCCCGGGAGTCGCCCTCGTTGGCGGTCAGCAGATAATCCACTCCGCCGATGGTAATCAGAGAAATGCCATCCGGCATCCGGATACCGCGCAGGCTCTCATACCGCTTGGGGGCATACTCTCCGTCTTTCTTGTCAATGTCGATCGCAATTTGAGAGTAATCCTCAAAGCCGACCGAATACACACCAGTAAACTGCTCTTCCTTCAGGTCCAGAACCGCGATGGCGTTTGCCTCCTGCAAGGAAACATAAGCGGCATCGTTGGTGCAGGCGATGTACTCGGGTTCCAGATCCACAGAGGGAGCAGCGTCCTTCTTCAAGACAATATTGGCATTTGCCAGAGTATCATGATCAAACTTCTCAAAGCCGACGTGCTTGGCGCTGTAATCACGCACGTCGATGATGGTGACGGAGCCTTCGGGGTCACTGATTTTCTCCCCATAGCCCATTCTCGGCTCGCCCTCGTTGGCGGTCAGGATCTTGCTGCCGTCCGGGGTGAAGGTCACCATGTCGGGCTGGACGCCGGTCTCCACGGTTTGGATAAAGGCCAGGGTGCCGTCAGTGTTACAGGTAAAAAGAGCCACCCGGCCGTTGTCCGAATAGCCCTCGGCCTGAATCGCGGCAGCCAGCCTGGTGCCGTCTGGGGAGACGGCCACGGAGGTCATGTCCCCGTAAGAAAAGGTATTGTCAGTCACAAGTTCTTTCACATTGATATCCACACTGGACAAACCAGCGGCCGTATTCTCTGATTGAAGGCCGTTCAGAGAAATCGCTGTCAATACGCCTGCCTGGCCATTGACGGCGTAGGCATAGCCGGTCCTGCTGTTATAGTCCACGATCTCCATGACGCCGCCGTCGGCGTTGGTCATGCCGGAGTCGTAACGGCCGATCTGGGCCAGGCTCAGCGCGGCTGTTCCGTTTTCAAGGCCGGTGGCCTGCGTGTCGGAGGCCGCAGACCCATCCACCGCCAGCGCCGCTGGGCAAAGCCCCAGCACCATGACGCAGGCCAGCAGTAATGAAATCGATCGTTGCTGTACATTCTTTCCCATATTCTTCTGTCCCTTCTCAAGAAATATATTTTCATTATAGAGAAGGTGCGCTGTCTCTATCCACCACGAAACCGTAAATCTCATGTAAAACTTAAGTACAGATCTTGACTGGCCATTTGGAAGCGCATACCACCCTTTGGGATATACCAAAATTCAGCTTGCATTTTACATGTTTCCGGCCGATAGATCCACTGAGGCTCTCTATAATAGAATCACCAAAAGCAGAGAGGCGTTTCACTATGCTCCCATGTCAGAAGAATTGCCCTATCCACAGTCTGGCAGCGGTAGATGTACCCTGCTCGTTCCAACTCCACCACAGCGGCACGGATCGCATCCTTCCCCGCTTGATTGATCTTCGCCGGCCCCGTTAAGGTGTATGCTTTCTACAATCTGGGGGTACAGCGAGTCAATCCTCAAAAAGCCTCCATCATTGCCCTGTGGGAGATGATTTTAGGCCCTGTTTGGGTGGCGATATTCTTGAAGGAATATCCCTCACTGAGTGTTTTGGCTGGATTTCTCATTGTTCTTGTGGGTATGTTTTTGGATGCGTTTGCCCACCCTGAAGCAAAACCACAGGCTCATGTATCAACTAAAAGCCAATAGTTTAGTTATTGAAAAGATCATTAATGTGTTCTCCGTCACGCCTCGCTCCAAGGGAAACTGGTAGCCAAAATGCTCAAGGCGATCCACGCCCAAGAGAGCAAGAAAGCTGCCCGTGAGAAGGCCACAGCAGTGGTGGAGCAACTGCGTTCGATGAAGCTGAAAGAGGCTGCCAAGAGAGTTTGCAAGCCAATCTGCGTAAGAAACCCGCTTCTCTGCATATGGCAGCCCCGCGTACACCGAGGTCGTTTCCTTCCTTCTTTAACATTACAAATGGGATATCACGAAACTCCCCCAGGGGAACAGGCGGGACAGTTGGAACCGAACTCGACCAACACATGTCCAGAGCATTTTCCGGGATCTGGAACTCTTGAAGCTTTTTGTTGAGTGGGTACGAAATTGGAACTGCTAGGGATGTGCCGGAACGGATCTGGCGGTCGTATGGTGTGATGTTCCCATAGTACAGGTCTTCCAGCGTCTCTCGCATGGTGTGCCACCTCCTTGTCAGCAACACACAATACCACAGAAACAGAAAATAGCCACGGCAGATGCGCAGAGTTATCAAAGATTTATCATTTGGCGGTTCTGGAGGATGGTATCACATTTTGATACCATCCTCCGGTCTTATCAATACCCTATCATGCCGCCCATGCCGCCCTGCGTCAGCTCAGGATCTTCATGGTCGTCCGACTTGTGTCCCATAGCAATCTTTTTCTCCCGAATCTTCTGTCGTAGCTTGCTGTCCACCTGCAGCCCTGTTCCAGACTGGGGTAGGGATCGTTCCTGAAAGATCCTGCTCATGTGGTGGAGCAGATGGGTAACACTCAGGAACACATGGGGCGGTCTGCCGCGGTTCTGATGTTGGAGAAGGGCTTCCGCGTAGACATTGCCTTGCTCCGCCGCCTTACTTAGCCAGTATGCACCCAGCTCTTTGTCGTACTCCACACCCTGTCCCATGAGATACAGCTTGCCCAAAATATACTGCGCGTACTTGTCACCGCGTTTAGCCAGCTCGTTCATTTCAGAGACAGCGTCACCGCGCTCTTCCAACGTCAGGCTCTCATCCCGAATCGCATCCCGAAGGCTTTCGTAGGCATAGGAAGCGTTTCGGAATTCCTCCGGCTCGCTCTCCTGCTCCACGCCCTTGTCCTCAAAGGACAAATTGCACTGCCGGATGTTTTCCGCCTCTTTTATTACCTCGTTTTTGATCTGGCGGAATTCTTTCTGCTGTGACAGCGGAACACGCTTCCGCTCTTTGTATCCATCCACCTTTCCCTGGAGGACCATCCACTGGTCGTAGCAGTCCCGCACACTGGGAAGCCGCTCCATCTCATCCACGATTCGATCCACCAGTTTCTTTTGCGGCTTCGGAAGGTAGCCATAGGACTTCTTGCCCTTGACCGTTTCCAGTTGCATCGCCAGCTCCAGCATGAGACGCTCCACTTCTGGGTGGTCACAGATACCATCTTTCATAACCTGTACCAACTCCAGCATCGCTTTCCGGGCCTCGCGCACCAGTTCGTCACGGGATGTAGACTTCTGCTCGTAGAGGTGCAGCAGTTCCTGCTTGAAAATATTATTGGTGAGCTCGGACTTGATCTGCCGGATGTCCTCTCTGGACAGGCACGCCTGCCCCGGCTTCGTAGACCACGCCATCATATGGACATGGGGATGATCCCCTTCGTCGTGAAAGGCGGCGTACCACCGGAAGTCACCGGGTGGGATGTTCATCGCCGCGGCGATGTCGTTGCGGTGAGCCCGGAAGAGATTACACCACGCCTTGGCGTTGTCGTATACAATGCCAACGGAAAGGGGCTCGGTCTGCCCTACAACCGCCCTTTGATGGACGAGGACGACCTGCCCTATTATTGTCTGCGGGACGTTCTTCCCCGCTGGGCTGGGTGAGGAGAACTTTGCTTCTTTGACGGAAGAACAGATCCGGCAGTATAAGGAACTGTATGACAATATTATGGTCATTACAGCGGAAAAAGAGCGGCCGCCCCAGGAAAAAGGGGCCTGTTCTCATAGCCCGGACGTGGAGTGGAGCGGTGAACACGGAGGAGCCTATGACCAATTACGATCTGACCAGCATTGGAGCGGTCACCACTTCCGCAAAACTGGCCCATATTCGTGCCAATCAGGAGCCGGATCAGAGCAGCTATAACGCCGCATGGCTCCGCGGTTACGCTGACGCCCTGACGGGAGAGGTCGTTGCAGTAGTAAATGAGCGCGTGCTCGTTGCAGGGATAGGGGGAGGGCTTTATCTCCATAAGTATCCTGTTATCTCTCACTGGGAAGCCAGTACCCCGAACAAAGTAGGAGTATTGCTCCTCTATATCGCCGTTCTGCGTGTTGGTCAGTGTGACCAAGGTCAGGATCGTCTGTATAAAGACGCTTAAAAATAGTTTGTTAATAACGGTCGATTGTAAAATGAAGTTGGACACCTAAGAAAAAATCCATAGTGATTTTCCCCACATGGTAGAATGAAGTTTGCACACAACTTCTTCCAAGGGAGGGCAATCACTATGGACTGCCAAGATTATATCACAGAATCGGTAGAACGCAAGAAGGGACAGCACTTACAGCGAGAGGAACGAGGCGCAATCCAGCATCTCAAGAACGCCGGCTACACGAACAGAGCCATTGCCAGAGCAATCGGATGTTCACCAACCACCGTTGGGAACGAGCTAAAGCGCGGCACACCGCCCCGAAAGAGCAGCAAGGGCAGGAAACCCGGATACTCGGCAAGGCGTGGAGAAGCGGTCTACAAGGCGAACAGAAAGCGTTCTCGGAAACCACACCGAATCTGTCACTGCACTCGCTTCATTCGCTGGATAATTGAACAGGTCAAAGAACACAAGTGGTCTTTGGATGCCTGCGTCGGCTATGCTCGTCTGCACAGGCTGTTTTCAGCAGAGGAGATGGTCTGCACCCACACGCTTTACAATGAGGTCTGGGCAGGCAGCCTTGACTTGTCTGTGACAGAACTGCCCGAAACCATGAAACGCAAGCAGCACAAGGACTCCAAGCCCCGTGAACACAAGAAGAGCTTCGGCACAGACATTTCTCAGAGGCCTGAGATCGCAGCTCTGCGCATCGAGGAAGGTCATTGGGAAGGTGACACCGTGGTCGGCAAGAGGGGCGGTAAAGAGGCTGTTGTCCTCTCCCTGTTGGAGAAGAAAACGGAGAACTATATTGCCATCCGGATTCCCGGCAAGGATGCAGACTCCGTTCTGAACGCCATGCAGTCACTCAGGGGAGAATTCGGAGACAAGTTCTCACAGGTCTTCAAGACCATTACCGTGGACAACGGCTCGGAGTTCTCTGCGTTCAGTCAGGTCGAGAACTGGGGCTGTGCAGTCTACTTTGCGCATCCCTACACCTCATGGGAACGTCCCCAAAACGAACGCCACAACGGGCTGTTTCGAACCTTTGTTCCGAAGGGCGTGTCCATTGAGGCTTTCTCTGCTGAGTATATCTTGGCTGCAGCTGATGAATTGAACGGACGGCCTCGCAAGAAGCTTGGCTACCGCACCCCGGAGGAACTGTTTGACGAGTTCCTCGACTCTGTTTACGCAGCCGAAGGCTGCGGCAGCATCGCCCAGGACGGAAGCCAGCGGCTTCCATCCTGACCGTCGCTCTGATTCACTAAGTTCTACCGTGCAGGTGTCCAACTTGCACTTGCAATTTGCGATGAAAAAGGCGGCGAACCGAACTGCCCAAATGATAACAATCTGATAATAGTGTGTCGTATCCCTGGCTATTTCTGTTTTCTGTGGTATGTTGTGTCGTTGAAAAGGAGGCGGCACACATGCGAGACACACTGGAGAATCTGTACTTCGGTAAAATCACCCCCAACGAGCATGATATCACCCCGGGCTCTGTTCTTGCAGACGCTATGGACCGGGCGGAACAGTGCGAGGAGAAGCTTACGGCTCTGCTGGAGGGGAAGGAGAAAACCCTGTTGCTCCGGCTCCTCAATGCAGAGAATGAGATCAGCAGCACCATGGCCATGGAAAACTTTATCCTGGGATTTCGCCTTGGGATGAGGATTGCTATCGAGGCCCTGGATGAGGACGACGGAAACCTGACTATGACACAAGAGGAGGGAGGTACCTACCATGGCAAAGAAACGGGCCAACGGCGAAGGTAACATCCGGAAGCGCAAAGACGGTCGGTGGGAGGGCCGCTACACTGCCGGATATGATTCAAAAAACGGTAAGCGGCTCATCAAAAATGTGCTGGGCAAGACACAGGCCGAAGTCAAGGAAAAGCTGAAAAAAGCCCTGGAGGAATGTCAGGGCTTGGATGTGAGCCGCAGCGAAGAATACACGGTAGCCACCTGGCTGCGCACCTGGTATGAGCTCTACGCCAAGCCCAATGTCCGCACCGCCACAGCTAACCGATATAAGTTAATTATCGAGACCTATACAATCCCCCGCATCGGAAACATCAAACTAAAGAAACTGACCACCCGGCACCTGCAAAAGCTCTACAAAGAGTTATTGGAGAGCGGCAGAATACATGTCGGAAAGAACCAGGATAAGGGGCTGAGCACCACCACCGTCCACAGCGTCCACCTGATGCTCCACTGCGCACTGGACCGTGCGGTGAAGGAGCGGCTCATCCTCCGCAATCCATGTGGGGACTGCATCGTACCCAAGCCCCGAAAACCGGAGATGAAGATCCTGCCCCCGGAGCATATGAAGGCCTATCTGAACGCGGCAGAGGCCAGAGGCTTGCTCCCCATGTTCTACTTGGAGCTGGTCAGCGGCCTGCGGAAGGGAGAACTGGTGGCCCTGCGGTGGGACGACCTTGATATTCAACAGAGGACAATCTCTGTGAGCAAACAATATGTCCGCAACCCGGACGGCTCCCTGGAGCTGACCCAGCCTAAGACAGAGAACTCCGTGCGGCTGGTGTCCATCCCGCAGACCGCGGTGGACTTACTGATCCAGGAGCACTCCAAGCACCCGGACAGCCCCTACATGTTCCCCTCGCCCCTCACCGGAGAGATGTACCATCCTGACTCAGTGGTGAACCTCCACAAGAAGATCTTGATGGACGCTGGGCTGGAGCACCTCAGATTCCACGATCTCCGTCACACCTTCGCTACCACGGCCCTGCAAAACGGTGTGGATGTGAAAACAGTGTCCTCCATACTTGGCCACTTCGACGCGGGTTTCACCCTGCGGACCTACACCAATGCTACCAGACAGAAACAGAACGAGGCAGCTGCCGCCATGGGTAGCTTCATGGAGCAGGTCCGATAACGGCAGAAAGAAAAATGCGCCGGACAGGAAGCCCATTTTCCTGTCCGCCACTCTTGTGTCCATTGGTTCCGTTGTTTCATTTCCGCGTGTGGGTCACGGTGTGGGTCAGAAATTTTTAGCCAACCCGCAAAGTAACTTTTTGCAACAAAAAATCCCCGAAAACCGAGGTTTTCAGGGATTTTTGGAGCTGCTACCCAGATTTGAACTGGGGACCTCATCCTTACCAAGGATGCGCTCTACCGACTGAGCTATAGCAGCATATTTGTCCCCTTGCGGGGAACTATTTAGAACAGGCCGGGCCTGGAATTACCATGGCCCCGGAAAAATTCCGGCGGCTTATTCAAACAGCTGAAATCAGCTGGAGTAATTAAATGGCGACTCGGAAGGGACTTGAACCCTCGACCTCCGGCGTGACAGGCCGGCGTTCTAACCAACTGAACTACCGAGCCATTTAACTCAAAACTTATCAGAACAGATCACTCTGTAATACTCTGGCAGGGGCAGAAGGAATCGAACCCTCGGCACGCGGTTTTGGAGACCGCTGCTCTACCTGCTGAGCTATACCCCTGTATTGGTGGGCCTTCACGGGCTCGAACCGTGGACCGACCGGTTATGAGCCGGCTGCTCTAACCAACTGAGCTAAAGGCCCATAAGCCGTCACACGTTACGTTCGGAAAGAAGTGGCTTGCCGTCAAACTCTGGCGGCAAGCCGCTTTTGGCGCCACCTGTTGGACTCGAACCAACGACCCTGCGGTTAACAGCCGCATGCTCTACCGACTGAGCTAAGGAGGCATGGAAAAGGTCCAATCCGATTAGACCGAACCTTTGTGTTGGCACTACCTATCTTCCCGGTCCGTCTCCAGACAAGTATTTTCGGCAGAAGCGAGCTTAACTTCCGTGTTCGGAATGGGAACGGGTGGACCCTCGCCCTAATCAGCACCAACTTACTTTCTTTTGAAAAAGAAAGTAAGCAAAGAAAACTTCATGTCTTCTACTTCAGGAGAACTGTTTTTCTCTCCTTACCGCCTTTTTCAACAGCAATCAGTTTATCAAATTTTCAATCATTTGTCAAGAAAAACTTCTCAACTCACCGCCTGAAGGGCGGTCACCGAATCACAAACCAGTGAAGCGTTTATGATCTCAGGGCTCCCATTGAAGCCCAGCGAAGCGGGTTCAATGGGAAGGTGAAAAATTGCCCGCCCCGGCTAAGAAGCCTCGCCGCATGGCGGGGATTCGTGCCTTAAGGGCAATTTTGAACTGGTGACCCGTACGGGAATCGAACCCATGTTTGCGGCGTGAGAGGCCGCCGTCTTAACCGCTTGACCAACGGGCCGTATGGTGCGCCTTCAGGGATTCGAACCCGGGACCCACTGATTAAGAGTCAGTTGCTCTACCAACTGAGCTAAAGGCGCATACTTTCTTTTGAAAAAGAAAGTATGCAAAGAAAACTTCGTCCCTTTTCCATGCTTTCTCTTTCGCAAGAGGGAGGCGCTTACCTGCGCCTTCAAAACCGAACAGTGAAACCTCAAGACCTCGCTCACAAGCGCCTGCATCCTTCCTTGACCTTTAGGTCAAGCCCTCGGCTTATTAGTATCGGTCAGCTGCACACGTTACCGTGCTTCCACCTCCGACCTATCTACGACATAGTCTACGTCGAGCCTTACTCCTTTCGGATGAGAGATCTTATCTTAGGGGGAGTTTCACGCTTAGATGCTTTCAGCGTTTATCTCGTCCAGACGTAGCTACCCAGCTGTGCCCTTGGCAGGACAACTGGTGCACCAGAGGTCTGTCCATCCCGGTCCTCTCGTACTAAGGACAGCTCCCTTCAAATCTCTTTCGCCCGCAACAGATAGGGACCGAACTGTCTCACGACGTTCTGAACCCAGCTCGCGTGCCACTTTAATCGGCGAACAGCCGAACCCTTGGGACCGAATTCAGCCCCAGGATGTGACGAGCCGACATCGAGGTGCCAAACCTCCCCGTCGCTGTGGACGCTTGGGGGAGATCAGCCTGTTATCCCCAGGGTAGCTTTTATCCGTTGAGCGACGGCATTTCCACGCACATACCGCCGGATCACTAACTCCAACTTTCGTTACTGCTCCACCCGTCGGTGTCGCAGTTAGGCTCGTTTCTGCGTTTACACTCACTGCACGATTTCCGTCCGTGCTGAACGAACCTTTGAGCGCCTCCGTTACCTTTTTGGAGGCGACCGCCCCAGTCAAACTGCCCACCTAACAGTGTCCCCCGACCGGATTCACGGCCGCAGGTTAGAAAACCAGCAATTGAAGGGTGGTATCCCAAGGGTGACTCCGCACTGGCTGACGCCAATGTTTCCATGTCTCCCACCTATCCTGTACATCAATTACCAATCCTCAGTATTAAGCTACAGTAAAGCTCCATGGGGTCTTTCCGTCTAGTTGCGGGTAACTGGCATCTTCACCAGTACTACAATTTCGCCGGGTGGGCTGTTGAGACAGCGCCCAAATCGTTACGCCATTCGTGCGGGTCAGAACTTACCTGACAAGGAATTTCGCTACCTTAGGACCGTTATAGTTACGGCCGCCGTTTACTGGGGCTTCAATTCAAACCTTCGCTTGCGCTAAGCTCTCCTCTTAACCTTCCAGCACCGGGCAGGCGTCAGCCCATATACGTCATCTTTCGATTTAGCATAGACCTGTGTTTTTGGTAAACAGTCGCTTGGGCCTATTCTCTGCGGCCCCCCGTAGGGGGCTCCCCTTATCCCGAAGTTACGGGGTAATTTTGCCGAGTTCCTTAACAACCCTTCTCCCGTTGGCCTTAGGATTCTCTCCTCATCTACCTGTGTCGGTTTGCGGTACGGGCACCTTAGCATACACCAGAACTTTTCTCGCCTCGTCATTCTCCGACTTCCCTACTTAATTTCGGTCCCTTACGCCCGGGTCAACCAACGCCCGGGTTCGGATAGCTCCAAGTGTCCTTCTGGTTTAAGTTTCGGTGGCTACGGAATTTCAACCGTATGTGCATCGACTACGCCTTTCGGCCTCGCCTTAGCTCCCGGCTTACCTTGGGCGGACGAACCTTCCCCAAGAAACCTTAGATTTTCGGCCATTATGATTCCCACATAATTCTCGCTACTCATTCCGGCATTCTCACTCGAATACAGTCCACCGCTGCTTCCGCTACGACTTCACCCCATATTCGACGCTCCCCTACCATGCATTGCTGCATCCCAAGCTTCGGTTATACGCTTAGCCCCGTTACATTTTCCGCGCAGAACCACTCGACCAGTGAGCTATTACGCACTCTTTTAATGAGTGGCTGCTTCTAAGCCAACATCCTGGTTGTTTTCGCAATTCCACATCGTTTTCCACTTAGCGTATATTTGGGACCTTAGCTGTGGGTCTGGGCTGTTTCCCTTTTGACCACGAGACTTATCTCACGTAGTCTGACTGCTGATCATCAATTTGCCGGCATTCTTAGTTTGATAGGGTTCAGTAACTTTATCAGCCCCTAGCCCATTCAGTGCTTTACCTCCGGTAATCTAAATCAACGCTAGCCCTAAAGCTATTTCGGGGAGAACCAGCTATCTCCAAGTTCGATTAGAATTTCTCCGCTATCCACAGGTCATCCGCCACCATTGCAACGGGGGTCGGTTCGGTCCTCCATGGGGTTTTACCCCCACTTCAACCTGCCCATGGATAGGTCACCTGGTTTCGGGTCTATTGCATGCAACTCAGTCGCCCTATTCAGACTCGCTCTCGCTTCGCCTCCGGTGCTGAACACCTTAAGCTCGCTACATACAATAACTCGCCGGACCGTTCTACAAAAAGTACCTCATCACACTTTAACGTGCTTTGAGTGCTTGTAAGCACAAGGTTTCAGGTTCTCTTTCACTCCCCTCCCGGGGTCCTTTTCACCTTTCCCTCACGGTACTGCTCCTCTATCGGTCATCGAGTAGTATTTAGGGTTGGAGGGTGGTCCCCCCTGCTTCCCACCGGGTTTCACGTGTCCGGCGGTACTCTGGATCCTCGCTGAAAGACTTCGGTTTTCGCTTACGGGTCTCTCACCCTCTGTGGATGGCCTTCCCATACCATTCAGCTAACCTAGTCTCCCGTGTGCAAGTCCACAACCCCAGAGGATAAATCCTCTGGTTTGCCCTCTTCCGCGTTCGCTCGCCACTACTTGCGGAATCTCGGTTGATTTCTCTTCCTCGCCCTACTTAGATGTTTCAGTTCAGGCGGTTCCCCGCGTACGCCTATTTTATTCAACGCACGCTGACAGAGTATTGCTCTGCCGGGTTTCCCCATTCGGAAATTCCGGGATCAAAGCCTATGTGCGGCTCCCCCAGACTTATCGCAGCTTGTCACGTCCTTCTTCGGCTCTCGATGCCAAGGCATTCCCCTTGCGCTCTTTCTAGCTTGACCTAAACGATCTCTTCTTTCAAGATCTTCTGGTTCTCAAGAATTATGCAGGCTTCAGATTCGGTTCATTGTAGTTTGTGTTACCCTTCTTATTTCTAAAAAGTCCACAAATTTTACTTTGTTACCTCTCTGTTGCTTGCTCGCAATTTCTTGCTTGCTTCACTGTTCAGTTTTCAAGGTGCAGGTCTCCGACCCTTCTTCAAGGTCAGATCGAAATGCTCGGTCTCTTGACCAAACACTTCGATTTGATCTTGTGGTGGAGGTTACCGGACTCGAACCGGTGACCCCCTGCTTGCAAAGCAGGTGTTCTACCAGCTGAACTAAACCCCCGGACGGCCTTCCTTTTAGAAAGTGGTGGGCCCAAGTGGACTCGAACCACCGACCTCACGATTATCAGTCGTGCGCTCTAGCCAGCTGAGCTATGGGCCCGTGTACACCCTCTAAATTAAACAACGTGACCAAAGCGCCATACTGACCTAGGACGTTACCGATAACTCATTCGTTACCGGAACTCTCCTTAGAAAGGAGGTGATCCAGCCGCACCTTCCGATACGGCTACCTTGTTACGACTTCACCCCAATTATCGAACCCACCTTCGGCCGCGCCCCCATTGCTGTTAGGCTACGGACTTCGGGTGTTCCCGACTCTCATGGTGTGACGGGCGGTGTGTACAAGGCCCGGGAACGTATTCACCGCGGCATGCTGATCCGCGATTACTAGCGATTCCAACTTCATGCAGGCGGGTTGCAGCCTGCAATCCGAACTGGGATGGCTTTTAGGGATTTGCTCCACCTCACGGTCTTGCCTCCCTCTGTTAACCACCATTGTAGTACGTGTGTGGCCCAGGACATAAGGGGCATGATGATTTGACGTCGTCCCCACCTTCCTCCGTTTTGTCAACGGCAGTCTCGCTAGAGTGCTCTTGCGTAGCAACTAACAATAGGGGTTGCGCTCGTTGCGGGACTTAACCCAACATCTCACGACACGAGCTGACGACAACCATGCACCACCTGTCACCGAGGTCTCCGAAGAGAAAGGCCTATCTCTAGGCCGGGCCTCGGGATGTCAAGCCCTGGTAAGGTTCTTCGCGTTGCTTCGAATTAAACCACATACTCCACCGCTTGTGCGGGCCCCCGTCAATTCCTTTGAGTTTCAACCTTGCGATCGTACTCCCCAGGTGGGATACTTATTGTGTTAACTGCGGCACGGAAGGGGTCAGACCCCCCACACCTAGTATCCATCGTTTACAGCGTGGACTACCAGGGTATCTAATCCTGTTTGCTCCCCACGCTTTCGCGCCTCAGCGTCAGTTGCTGTCCAGCAGACCGCCTTCGCCACTGGTGTTCCTCCTAATATCTACGCATTTCACCGCTACACTAGGAATTCCGTCTGCCTCTCCAGTACTCAAGAACCACAGTTTCAAATGCAGGCTGGAGGTTGAGCCTCCAGTTTTCACATCTGACTTGCGATCCCGCCTACACGCCCTTTACACCCAGTAAATCCGGATAACGCTTGCCACCTACGTATTACCGCGGCTGCTGGCACGTAGTTAGCCGTGGCTTATTCCTCAGGTACCGTCACTTGCTTCGTCCCCGAGAAAAGAAGTTTACAACCCGAAAGCCTTCTTCCTTCACGCGGCGTTGCTGGGTCAGGCTTGCGCCCATTGCCCAATATTCCCCACTGCTGCCTCCCGTAGGAGTCTGGGCCGTGTCTCAGTCCCAATGTGGCCGGTCAACCTCTCAGTCCGGCTACTGATCGTCGCCTTGGTGGGCCGTTACCCCACCAACTAGCTAATCAGACGCGAGGCCATCTCAGAGCGATAAATCTTTGACAGTCAGAGTCATGCGACCCAACTGTATCATGCGGTATTAGCACAGCTTTCGTTGTGTTATTCCCCACTCCGAGGCAGGTTCCTCACGCGTTACTCACCCGTCCGCCACTAAGTAACCCAATCCATTGGACGAATCCTCTGTCATGGGCACTCCGTTCGACTTGCATGTGTTAAGCACGCCGCCAGCGTTCATCCTGAGCCAGGATCAAACTCTCAATAAAATGGTATTTAAATGACCAAAGTCAATTAAATCAATCTTATTGAAGCATCCTTGCTTCAAAGAAATTTAACGGTTGTCTTCAAGCGAAAAGCTTGTTTACAACCAAATCCAAATCTGGTGCTTCGTGTTTGTCACGTTGTTTAATTTACAAGGTGCACACCGCTCTCAGCGGCGGGAGTTTATCTTACCACACCGTTTTCGTCTTGTCAAGAACTTTTTTCAGGTTTTTCAACCTTTTTTCGTTCTCTCAGACGCCCCGGCGGGCTGCTCCCCATTTTGCTCGCCGCCTCAGCAGGCGACTCGCTTATTGTAGCACTTCTTGTTCGCTCTGTCAAGAACTTTTTTCAGGAATTTTTCGTCCTGTTTCCATTCCTTCATTCAGAACCACAATTCAGAAGTGTACTGCCCTCTGTCGGACAGCTTCGATATGTTACCACGCCCATCCCGGATTGTCAAGCACTTTTTTCGACTTTTTCCCATTTTTCTTTTGGCGCTTTTCTCACCTGTGAAACTGACTCCGCCCTTGCCCGCCGCCCCGCTTTTTGATATAGTAGGTCCGTCTCAGCAACGCTTTCCCTGTTCCTATCCATTATACTATAACTCAAAGGAGTGCTTTATCATGCATATCCCCGCTTGTGAGACGACGGAACTGGAACTGATCCGTTTCGACCGGGCTCTGGAGGAGGCCGACCGTCCTTCCCCGGACTATGACGCGGAACGCTGGCTCTACGTCCCAAATGTTTACTCGGAATACCGATATATCCTGGGCACCCGGGGAGAACACCCCCTGATCTGCATCGGGATCAATCCCTCCACCGCGGCCCCGGACAATCTGGACAACACTTTGAAGTCTGTGGAGCGTATCGCCCTGTACAACGGCTTCGACAGCTTTCTGATGTTCAACGTCTACGCCCAACGTGCTACCAATCCGGATGATATGGAGCTGACCTACAACGCCCAGCTCCACCAGGAGAATCTGAAGGCTTTTGACTACGCCCTCTCCCTGGACCGGGGCGGAGCGCCGGCCATCTGGGCCGCCTGGGGCACCATCATTGAAAAGCGGCCATATCTTCCCCAATGCGTACAGGATATGATCCAGGTAGGTAGCGCCCGAAACGCAGTCTGGTACTCCGCGGGGAAGCGTTCTAAAAAGGGACATCCCCACCACCCCCTCTATCTGAGGCGTGACAGCGCTCTGGAGCCATTTGACGCGCAATCTTACATCACGCAGCTTTTATCGGATCAGGGCGCCATCTGACCCTATCCGAGAAGATCCTTTGTATTCTATCCAGTCGATGTGAGCGGTAAAAATCACAACCCGCCGCCTGCGGCATACAGACGGCGGGTATTTCTCTGTTCCTTTATCTAGTAGTAGGAGTACAAAACAGGGAATGGACCTGGTGCAGCAGCCCGGTTCGTTCCGTTCTTCAGGTGCACGCCCGATCCTGCTGGATCAGCAGCTTCAGCGCCTCCACTCCAACCTGGATGGCGGCGGAGGTATCATGGGACTCCTTCTGATCCAATCCCGCCTTCTCCCGCTCCTGGTTCCAGATCACATGGAACACCGATCCACAGCGGACGCCCCGGGCGGCAGCCACAGTAAACAGGGCCGCCGACTCCATCTCGCTGGCCAGCACACCCAGCCGTTTCCACGCCTCCCACTTTGGCTCCAGCTCATAGGAGACCGGCATCCGGCCGGGGGAGTGCTGTCCATAGAAGGAGTCCTTGCACTGGACCACCCCCGCCTTCCAGAGTTTCCCCAGCCGCTCCGCCGCCGCCGTCAGCGCAGTGAGCACCTGATAGTCAGGCACCGCCGGGTACTCAATGGGCGCATACTCCCTGCTGGTCCCCTCCATCCGCACCGCGCCGGTGGCCACCACCACATCGCCGCTCTGGACTTCCAGCTTGATCCCGCCGCAGGTCCCCACTCGCACAAAGGTATGGACCCCCAAATTACACAGCTCCTCCATGGCGATAGACGCGGAGGGGCCGCCGATCCCGGTAGACACCACGCTGACCGGCTCTCCCAGCAGCGTTCCCGTATAGGTCACATACTCCCGGTTTGTCTGCACATGGACCGGATCGTCAAAATACTGAGCGATGGCCTGACACCGGCCAGGATCCCCGGGGAGAATGCAATACTTCCCCACCTGACCCGGCCCACACTGGATATGAAACTGTACCTCGCGCTCCTGCATAATATCCACCTCCTGCTTGGTATATCGGGATACATCACAGATCTTTCTCCCGCTGGTCCTTTTATTATATCCCATCCACTCCCCCTCCGCAAGAACGGATCGCACAGTCCCAGTTCTATTCTCTCAGAAGAGGGACCACACACGGCCTCCTGTAGGTTTGTCAAACATATTGGACAGTGAACTCACGTGGCGAACGCCATGCGAGGGGCCTCATGGGAAAGTTATTGGAGAGACGGTTATGGACGGCGAGCTGTTTTGCAAGGTCATCCAGCGAATAAAAGCAGTGGCAGGAGTAAAACCGTTTTTGGTCCTCCCGGTGGCTTCGTTCCATTTTGACCTTGTGGCGGGGCGTGTAGGGGCGGATGCGCTTGTTCCGGATCCCCAATTTGGCGGCAGTGGCTTCAAAGCAAGATGGATTGTGATTTCATGTAGGTAAAAGTCAACAATTATTTTTTATTTATTTACATTATTTTATTATTATGATACAATAAACTTGAAGAGATTTATTTTAGAAAGAAAACTGTTAGTCTTTCTCTTGGTGCTGTCCATAAGTTTATCTTTGTCCACTCCAGCACTAGCATCGTCTACTAATTTGCAAATTCTCATTTCCCCTGTTGGACACGGTGAATACCGTCTTGCTAACATGTGGAGTAGAAGTACGAACGCTCAGTTAGCTATTCAATCACAAGATATTCCTGAACTATACCAATCAGGCAGTCAAAACTTTCTGTTAGTAAACGAACACACTCTGCAGGCAGTTCAAGTAAAAGACTTGAGTAACTGTTCACTGCAGGATGTCTCCTTTCTGAATTTGCCAGAAGAGGTGTTCTCTTCTATCAAATGCGATTTCGAAAAAAACGGGTATATTAATGGCTCAGTTCTAATACCAGCTACAACATCCACAAACGAACCAGCTTATTATACACATACATATCGTGGAAATAACTATTATATGCAGGTATATACCTATGTCACTGAGTTAATTCGTACGCCCCCGGAGGAGATACTTAGTGGCCCTGATACCAGCAAAAAAATCGACTCAGCCATCAGTTTAGGATTGACAGTTGGTGGAGAGATAGTTGACAATCTTGGCCAGTTTACCACTGCTGCGTCCGTTCTTAAAGATATGTTTGTCCTGTTAGGCCTTCCTACTAATACAACCATCACCAGAAGTACCAGTGACTTAGTCGAGCTCAAAATTTGGTATAGTAAAAATGAAAAATATACTTATGTCAATAATTCCCCTTCTGGTGATGGAAACTATATTATTGGTGCAGTAACAGGTAAAGGTCTTATCGATGAATTGGTATTTGACATGTATTTCTATAATGGTGGTAATGCTTATGAAAAGATCTTAACATATAATGTGAACGAGCCTTTAGTGACTCCCAGCTTTTCAAAATCAGATGATGCTGCAATACAGTATCATACATCTTCTCCTCTAGTTGAACTTCCTATGTACTTCAGTTGTTTTAACCTTTTATTGATGCTTTGATGCATACAAATAAAGGAGGTAATCCGGTATTCTTTTGCAAGTTATTGTTTTGTTCTGTTCGATGATTCTGATTTTATCATTCGTCCTGTCCATTAAGCTTTTTATTTCCAAAGACCGCAGACTTGCCGCTCGTTGGGGATGTTCCGCGCTTGTTTTTCTGGTTCTGATTACAGCATACTTTACGCCCACATCCTTTCGATGGGACGTCCCCACCAACGAAACGACTATCAGAATTCACTGTGACCTCTCAACTTTTCATCTCAGTAATCCACAGCAAAAAGAATCTCTGATCACCGCCCTGTCCTCTACTCCATTTTTCAGACCATTTTTTAACAGCAATCACGGAAGCTATGACCCGCAGAGAGAAACACATTTTCTTATAAGCTTTCACTCCGAACAGAAATATGCGAAAGTTTGGGTTGCGTTTTCAGCGATTGATCATAGTATCTTGTTTATTGAGACAGACACCGGCCTGCACTCAAAAGGTACAAATTCACTCCATGACATATTTTGCGAAATCTTTGCTCTTTAAGCACTCTTTTGGAGCACTGCGCACAAGAAGAAAAGACTCATCCCACACAGCCTCTTCCCTTGACATTTTCCCGCCCCGGTGATATAGTGTTCCCGTTAAATCGGCTTTGACGGAGAAGAACCCGCAAAAGCGGCGGTCAGAGAGGGGCGCGGTTGCTGTGAGCGCCCTCCGCCCGCGGCGGCTGTACCGCTCCTGAGCCGCCCGGGACGACCGGGACGGGTCCTTCCCGTTACAGAAGGTCACAAGCGGCAGGAGAACCTACGCAGGCGTTATGTTTGCGTTTTTCTTGCAAGCAGGGTGGAACCGTGGAGTGTTAGACCGCTTCACCCCTGACACATTTCAGGGGTGGAGCGTTTTTTTGTTCCTTCCCCTCAACATCGGAAAGGAGTTTTATCATGTCTGAAGAAGTTAAAAATGAGTTTACATTTGAAAACCCTGAGTACCGCCAGACCTACTGGCACACCTGCTCCCATGTGATGGCCCAGGCGGTCAAGCGCCTGTGGCCCGAGGTGAAGCTGGCCATCGGCCCCTCCATCGATGAGGGCTGGTACTACGATATGGACGCCCCCTTCGCCTTCACGCCGGAGCACCTGGAGCAGATCGAGGCCGAGATGCGGAAGATCTGCAAGGAGAAGCTGAAGCTGGAGCGGTTCGAGCTGCCCCGGGCCAAGGCCATTCAGTTCATGGAGGAGAAGGCGGAGCCCTTCAAGGTGGAGCTGATCCAGGATCTGCCCGAGGACGCCCACATCTCCTTCTATAAGCAGGGCGAGTTCACCGACCTGTGCGCCGGCCCCCATCTGGACTCCACCGGCCGCATCAAGGGCAACGCCCTGAAGCTCACCGCCTGCAACGCCGCCTACTGGCGGGGCGACTCCAACCGGGAGACCCTCCAGCGGATCTACGGCATCGCTTTCCCCAAGAAGGACGAGCTGGACGCCTATCTGGCCAAGATCGAGGAGGCCAAGAAGCGGGACCACCGGAAGCTGGGCCGCGAGCTGGGCCTGTTCATGCTCCGGGACGAGGGCCCCGGCTTCCCCTTCTTCCTGCCCAAGGGCATGACCCTGAAGAACACCCTGCTGGACTACTGGCGTCAGGTCCACAAGAAGTACGGCTATGTGGAGATCTCCACCCCCATCATGCTCAACCGCCAGCTGTGGGAGCGCTCCGGCCACTGGGACCACTATAAGAACAATATGTACACCACCGTCATCGACGATGTGGATTTCGCTGTCAAGCCCATGAACTGCCCCGGTGGGATGCTGGTCTACGCCAGCCAGCCCCACTCCTATAAGGAGCTGCCCCTGCGGGTGGGCGAGATCGGCCTGGTCCACCGCCACGAGCTGTCCGGTGCCCTCCACGGCCTGTTCCGCGTCCGCTGCTTCAACCAGGACGACGCCCATGTCTTTATGACCCGGGATCAGATGCAGGACGTGATCCAGGAGACCGTCCGCCTGTTTGACGAGGTCTACTCCGTCTTTGGCCTGAGCTATACCATCGAGTTGTCCACCATGCCCGAGGACCATATCGGCACTGTGGAGGAGTGGGAGCGCAACCAGGACATCCTGAAGGCCGCCATTACCGACATGGGCAAGGACTTTATCATCAACGAGGGGGACGGCGCGTTCTACGGCCCCAAGCTGGACTTCCATCTGGCCGACTCCCTGGGCCGCACCTGGCAGTGCGGTACCATCCAGCTGGACAGCCAGCTGCCCGAGCGCTTCGAGCTGGAGTACACCGGCGAGGACGGCCAGAAGCACCGCCCCGTGATGATCCACCGCGTGGTGCTGGGCTCCATCGAGCGGTTCATCGGCGTCATCACCGAGCACTTCGCCGGCGCCTTCCCCGCCTGGCTCAGCCCTGTCCAGGTGAAGGTGCTGCCCGTCACTGACCGCGCCTCCGACTACGCCGACCAGATCTCCAAGGCTCTGGATCAGCTGGGCTTCCGGGTCGAGGTGGACCACCGGAACGAGAAGATCGGCAAGAAGATCCGCGAAGCCACCATGGAGAAGGTCCCCTATATGCTGGTGGTGGGCGACCGGGATATGGAGAACGGCACCGTCTCCGTCCGGCACCGCTCCGGCGAGGATCTGGGCGCCATGAGCCTGGACGCCTTTGCCCAGCTGCTGGGCGAGGAGGTCCGCACCAAGGCCATCAAGTAATTCCGGCCAACAGCCCGGAACACGCGGCAATTCAACCAAAAACCGAGGAACGCCCCTTTTTTCTGATGAAGAAAAAGGGGCGTTTTCTCCCTTTCTCTTGCGGCCCGCCCAGTTTTGTGCTATTCTTAGGATGTATCATTTTAAAATTCGATCCTGTTGGGAGACATAAGGGGGAATTTCCGTGTCTGGGGACCAAATATGGCCCATCCTGCTTGGAATCAGTGTAGTGCTCAATCTGCTGCTTCTGCTCCGCCGCCCCATCCTTTCCTGGCTGCACCGGGACAAGGGCGAGGAGCTGGCCAGCGAGATCATGGCCATGGTGGAGGAGGGCGAGGAGTCCGGCGCCATTGAACAGAACGAAAAGGAACTCATCGAGAACATTTTCGAGTTCAACAGCATGACGGCAGACGACGTGATGATCCACCGCACCGATATGGTCACGCTGCCCCTCAGGGCGGATGACAGCACCATTTTGTCCACCATCCAGTCCTCAGGCCTGTCCCGCTTTCCGGTATACAATGAGGACATTGACGACATCGTGGGCATCCTTTCCACCCGTGACTATCTGCTCAACAGCCGCCAGAAACAGCCCCTCCCCCTGGAGAAGCTGCTGCGCCCCGCCTACTTCGTCCCGGAGTCCGTGCGGGCCGATGTGCTGTTCCGGGATATGCAGAACCGGAAGATCCACATGGCCTTGGTGGTGGATGAGTACGGCGGCACCGGCGGCCTGCTCACCCTGGAGGACCTGCTGGAGGAACTGGTGGGAAAAATCTACGACGAATTTGATCCCCAGGAGGAGCAGGACATTATCCGGGTCAACAACACCCAGTGGCGGGTGTCCGGTTCCGCCGATCTGGAGGATCTGGCCGAAGCCATGGGGCTGGAGCTGCCGGAGGACGAGTTGGAGGAGCTGGACTGTGACACCGTGGGCGGTCTGGTCTTTGCCCTGCTGCCCGTCATTCCGGAGGACGGCAGCCGCCCTGTGGTGGAGGCCATGGGGCTCCGGATCCGGGTGGAGGAGCTGTGGGACCGCCGGGTAGAGTGGGCTCTGGCCGAGAAAACAGCGCCCGCCAACGGGGAAAGCGACTGAAGATCCGCAGGGATGGGGCCGCCTGCTGCGCGGCCCCATCCCTTTTTCTTTCTGCGCGCCGGTCTCCATGGCCCGCGCCCATCTCAACACGCCGCCCTGAGGGTGGATCACCCAGGAGGTCCTATGATCCAGGCCATTTTCTTCGACGTGGACGGAACGCTGGTCAGCTTCCGCACCCACACCATCCCCGCCTCCACTCTAGAGGCCCTCCACGCCCTGCGCGCCAAGGGGATCAAGCTGTTTTTAGCCACCGGCAGGCACCAGGCCATGCTCCGCTCCGTCCAGGAACTCTTCCCCTTTGACGGCTGCGTCACCCTCAGCGGACAGTACTGCTTCGTGGGCAGCCGGGTGCTCCGCAGCAGCCCCATGCCGCCGGAGGCGGTGGAGGAGCTGGTTGCCGCCGCGGAGGGGGGCGCCTTCTCCTCCATTTTCCTGGAGGGGGAGGACATCTACCTCAACTGCATCAACGACCTGACCCGCCAGTTCATCCGTGAACTGTATATCCCCATGCCGCCGGTGCGTCCCGCCCGCTATGCCCTGGGCCGGGAGATCTATCAGGCGGTCACCTTCCTCAGCCGGGAACAGGAGCACCTGCTGCTGGACCGGGCCCCCCACCTCAAAACCACCCGCTGGCATCCCAATTTTCTGGACGTCATTCCGCCCATCGGGGGAAAGGATCTGGGGATGGACGCCATCCTGGACCATTTCGGCATCCCCGTGGAGAACTGCATGGCCTTCGGCGATGGAGAAAACGACCTGTCCATGCTGGTCCACGCCGGCATCGGCGTGGCCATGGGCACCGCCAGCGACGCGGTGAAGGCCCAGGCGGACTACGCCGCCCCCTCGGTGGACGAGGACGGGATCGCCCATACCCTGTCCCACTTCGGGCTGATCCCCTGAACCGGAGCTGCCCAGCTCCAGCCAGTTAAAATTCACAAATTGTTACTGGAATTATCCCAGCATTCGATGTACAATATAGACAGATAAGCTGTATCACAGTCTAACTGTTTGATAAGGAGGCATCGGGTATGAAGCTCACATTTTTCGGCGCGGCCCACGCGGTCACCGGCAGCTGCCACTGCCTGGAGGTCAACGGCAAAAAGATCCTCATCGACTGCGGTCTTCAGCAGGGCCGGGACGAGCACGACGAAAACGCGCTGGATTTCGCCCCCAGCTACATCGACTACGTCATCGTGACCCACGCCCATATCGACCACTCCGGCCGGATCCCCCTGCTGGTGAAAGAGGGCTTTCAGGGCCAGATCTTCGCCACCCGCCTGACCTGTCAGCTGATGTCGGTCATGCTGCGGGACTCCGCCTTCATCCAGGAGAGCGACGCGGAGTGGCAGAACCAGAAGGGCAAGCGCGCCGGCCGGCCGCCGGTGGAGCCCCTGTACACTGTGGCCGACGCCGAGGCCGCCCTTCAGCAGCTCTTCCCCGCAGAGTACGGCCAGATCCTGGACCTGTGCGACGGTGTGCGCATCCGCTTCCGGGACGCGGGGCACCTTCTGGGCTCCTCCATGGTGGAGATCTGGGCCACAGAGGGCGGCGTCACTAAAAAGCTGGTCTTTTCCGGCGACCTGGGCAATATCGACCAGCCCATCATCCGCAATCCGGAGTTTCTGGACGAGGCCGACTATGTGGTCATGGAGTCCACCTACGGCGACCGGAACCATGAAATCCCGGAGAGCTATGTGGAGTCCCTGGCCCAGCTCATCGACGACACCTTTGCCCGGGGCGGCAACGTCATCATTCCCTCCTTTGCCGTGGGCCGCACCCAGGAGCTGCTCTACTTCCTGCGGGAGATCAAGCACCAGGGCTTGGTGAAGAGCTTCCCCTCCTTCCAGGTCTGTGTGGACAGCCCTCTGGCGGCGGAGGCCACCCGGATCTACTCCGGGGATCTGCGGGGCTATCTGGATGAGGAGGCCATCACCGTCCTCCAGGGAGGCGAAAATCTGTTCACCTTCCCCGGCCTGACCCTAGTGCAGTCCACCGACGAGTCCAAGGCGCTGAATATGGACAAAAGCTCCAAGGTCATCATCTCCGCCTCCGGAATGTGCGACGCCGGCCGGATCCGCCACCACCTGAAGCACAACCTCTGGCGGCAGGAGTGCTCCGTGGTCTTTGTGGGTTATCAGGCGGAGGGCTCTCTGGGCCGCCGGCTGCTGGAGGGGGCTAAGTCCGTAAAGCTGTTCGGCGAGGAGATCGCCGTGAACGCCCGCATCGTCAATTTCCAGGGCCTGTCCTCCCACGCCGACCGGGATCACCTGCTGGCCTGGATCCAGCACTTCTCTCCCGCCCCCCAGCAGGTCTTTGTGGTCCACGGCGACAGCGAGGTCACCGACCTGTTCGCCAGGGACCTGAACGAGCTGGGCATCGCCGCCCACGCCCCCCTCTACGAGGAGGTCTACGACCTGTCCTCCAACAGCCTGCTTGCCAAGGGCGTGGTGCTGGAGCCCAGGAAGGTGTCCGGCGGCGCAGCGGCAGGCTCTCCCGCCTTTGTCCGGCTTCAGGATGTGTCCCGCCAGCTGGAGGCCCTCATCAGCCGCAGCCGCGGCCGTCCCAACAAGGATCTGGCCCGTCTGGCCGATCAGATCCGCCAGGTCATGGAAGCCTGGGAAACCTGACCCCGCGCTCCACCATCAACCTACCACAGAGAGGATGTCACAATGTCTATGGAAGTCAACCGCCAGGAGTTAAAGGCCCGCGCCCGGGAGCGGCTCCGCGCGTCCCACCCCGCCTTCTGGAAGATCACGCTGGTCTATCTCCTGCTGACCTCCGGCGTGACCGCCGTAGCCGATCTGGCGGGGGCGGCCCGCATCGGGCTCCCTCCGCTTCACCTGGATACCTTCGCCCTCTTTCTTTCCCTGCTGGTCATCCTGTACACCACAGTGATGCACCTTGGCTACCAGTGGTGGGCCCTTCGGACCTACCGCCAGCAGCCCACCGGGTATGGCGCCCTCATTGACGGCTTCTCCATGGCCGGCCGGGTGATCCTGATGAATGTCGTCATCTTTTTCTCCGCCCTGGGCTGGGCCGTGGCCTTTGCCCTCCCCTACTCCCTGGTGCTGTTCCTGCTCTCCGGTCTGGTATCCTCCGGCGTCGGGATGTTGTTCTTCTCTCTGCTGGCCATGGGCGGCGCCTTCCTCGGCTCTCTGTGGATCGGCTACCGCTATGCCATGGCCCCCTATCTGCTCATCGACCACCCGGAGCTGGGAGCATCCGCCGCGGTCCGGGAGAGCGTAGCCATGATGAAAGGCTGGAAGTGGGAGTTCTGCAAGCTGGACCTGTCCTTCCTGGGCTGGCACCTGATCAACGCCCTGCTGTCCCTGGCTGTCACCCTGGTCTTCGCCCTTCCCATGCTCCCCACCCTGATGGAGGCCGGTACCGACCTGGCTCAGCTCCTCGTGACCCCGAGCCTCGCCCTCCCTTGGACGGCAGTTCTCCTGTCCAGCCTGATCCAGCTGCCCCTCTCCCTGTGGCTGACGCCCTATCAGACCGTGACCTTTTCCGGCTTCTACCAGGCCCGGGTCATGCAGTCCACCCAGGTCCCACCCGTGTGGGAGCACAGCGACCCCTACGACGTCTCCTGAACATCTGGTCAAAAAAAGCCCGCGGCACACGGCCGCGGGCTTTTTCATATTCTAAACTGCGAAGGTCTCCTCCATGCCCTGGACAAAGCGGGCCAGCCGCAACTCGATCCCCGGGGGGGCCAGGGCCTCGCCGGGGGCGTTGGCCGTCTCCATCAGGGCAAAGCGGGGAGGCAGATAGAAGGATTTATTCATATTCAGGGCGGAGATCAGCTGACGGGCCACGGTATCGCTGCCGGAGTAGCCCGACACCACCAGGGCAAACACCGCCTTTTCATAAAATCGAGTCTGGCGGAACAGGGCGGTGAGCCGGTTGATAAAGGCGCTGAGGTTGGCAGAGAGGGCGTCATTGTAGTTGGGACACATGAGGATCAGCGCGTCCGCCCGCCGGACGGCGGGATAGACCGCCTCCTGCATCACGCCGCCATAGAAGCAGCCCCCCCGCTCGCCGAAGTGGAGGCACATGGTATAGGGGCAGCCGGAGCAGTCAGACATGGTCCCGTTGCGCAGTCCCACCTCCTCCACCTCCCACCGGGGGGAGAGTCGTGACTGCACCTGGGCCCAGAGAGCCATGGTATTGGAGGTGTGATGGCTGGAGGCGTGGAGGGCCAGCAGGCGGGGCCGTTCCCGGCCCGGGAAGGTGAATGTCAGGAGGCGCTCCGCCAGTTCCCGGACTGCCTCCTGATAGGCCCCCATCAGGTCCGTAGAGAGATTCTTGGCCTGGATACGGAAATTGGACAGGGAGCCGGTGGCCTCCACCAGGGGCCGGCCCACCAGGGCGCACCCCGCGCTGTTCATAGCTAGGGCCAGCTCGGCGGCGGTGGACTTGGTGTACAGCTCCCCGGGGCCGTCCACGATGAGGCCCCCGGTACACCCCTCCAGCAGCCCGGGCTCCAGCCGCAGCCGGGCCAGCATCCGCTGGTACTCCGAATTCTGCCCCGCCCCGTCCAGGGCCAGGGCAAACAGGAGCCGGCCTCCCGGCCTCAGCTCCAGCTCCTCCGCCCGTCGGACCACACGGACCTCCCGGCGGGCCAGCGCGCGGCTCAGCACCCCGTCCAGGCGGCTCTGCCGCTCCCGGTCCTCCAGGGGCGGTACGCATACGTTCAACACCATGGGATCACCTTCCTTATGAATTAGGAATGAGGAGTTAGGAATTGTTCCGATCACACCGCCGGTTCCGGAATTTCACACAGAGCCAGGCCACCAGCTCCACTGCGGCCCAGGCCGCCAGGGCGGCCAGAAGGTCAGAGATCCAGACCGCCATTGGCTCAGAGGCCGCCCCCGACATTGTAAAGCCGGGCTCCGGACCGTAGGGACGGAACCCCCGCCACAGCTGGAGCAGGAAGGCCAGGGCTGGGACCGCAAAGCGCAGTATCTTCCTCAGAGTTCGTTTCATCGGATGCTCCTCCTGTTCCATTGGATCGTTCGGGCGGTGCTGTTACAGGATCTCCTTCAAATGCTCCGCCGCGTCCCGGATGTGCGCGAAAAGGGAATCCGGGATGTGGGGCAGCAGCTCCGTCTCGATCCCGGCGGGGGTATAGCGGTTCTTCACCCCCATATACACGCCGTCCAGGAACACGGAGCCGCAGTGCCACTCCCCCCGGAGGGTGAGCAGCAGGGACAGGGCCCCGGAGGACAGGGCGGGGGCCACATAGGGCTTGAAGCCGATCTCCCGCATCTTCAGGTTGGCGGTGACAGTGAGGTGGGTCAGCTCCTGGGACAGTGCCTCGTCATAGTGTTCAACAGAATTGGCGATGGTCAGGCCGGTCCCGTGGGGACCAAAGGAGCGGCCCTCGCTGAGGAAGGAGGCAAACCGGCTGTCCCGCTTGGCAAAGTAGGCCGCCCGGGCGTTCATCACCCCCAGGCCGAAGCCCTGGACCTGCTCCGGGCGCAGGCCCCTGCCGTCCCACGCGCCGTTCTCATCCCGGTTGCTCTCCAGATAGGCGGTCTTGGCCAGGGGATCCACCGGGTCGGACACGGCGCACCACAGCCCCCGGAACCCCTGCTCCCTGGCCATGCGGGCATACTGCTTGACGATCCTGGCGTTGTTCTCAAACTGATACATCCGCACGTCCTTCACCTGGGAACCCACCGGCGGGATCCCGCGGGAGGCCACGAACACGAACACATCGCAGTGAAACAGCTCCTCCGAACGGACCACATGGACCTCCGGGAAGGCGTCGTACGCCCAGGGCAGACTGATCTGCCCCATCTCAAACTCCCACCGGGCGGTGATCTGGTCGCTGAGGTCGCAGATCCCGATGGAGTCGATCACATCCCCGCCCAGCAGCTTCAGCCCGGTGAGGAGGGTGGAGCCCACGTCCCCGATGGCCAAGATGTTGACCCGCTTCTTCCCCCCGCCGGCGGCCCGGGACAGGACAGCCTCCCAGCCGGAGCGGCCGATGTTCACCGCGGTGAGCCGCCCCTCTGTTAAGGCGGCGGACAGGGGCGCGTCCAGAGGGAAATCCGGCAGACGGGAGGCGTCCAGCACCTCCAGCCCGTGGGGGGCCTTCAGCTGGCCCGGGTGAGTGACCTTGAAGGAGCCCCGGCCCAGCGCCGGGTCTCCCTCCACCAGGTAGAATACCGGCGCGCCGGGGGCGGGCTCAGCTTTTTGCCAGGGCAGGTCTCCCCGGTCGGAGGCCAGGACATTTCCGTCCTTTTCGTAATAATAAAACATGATATAACACCTCATTATCGTTTCCCGGCCAAATTTCTTCGGACAGATCCATAGAAGTTCAGGCGTGGGTCCGCATCAGCTGCTCCAAGTCGTTCTCCAGGTAGACCGAAGCCGCCAGATTGGGGTCGTAGTCCAGGCAGGTGCCCTTGTCCGGGCACAGGGGGAGAATGATGGCCTCCGGCAGGCGGCTGAGGGTCAGATTCCGCCCGTACAGGGCCCGGTACTCCTGCTCCAGCACCGAGATCACGTCCCGGGCGGACTCCAGGCAGACCCGGGACAGCTGGAACACCGCCTCCTCGCTGCACTCCCCCCGGAAGGAGGGGGAGGCATAGGGCAGGATGTGGTTGATGCCGGGCAGCAGGCCGGGCACCGGAGACGCGGTCCGGTGGATGGTGTTGCCCCCGATAAAGGGGTACAGGGTGGACTCCACGAACCACTCCCGCAGGCGGGGCAGATAGTACACGCTGTCCACCGGCCGGCCCTGGGCGTCCATCAGATCCCTTCCGTGGCCGGAGAGCAGCCCCACCAGCACGACGCGGATGTCCACCCCCTCCTGACGGAGGATGGGGTCCAGCGCCTGGATGCGGAAGCCGGGGTGCATCAGATCGTCCACCAGGATCACCGGCCGGTCGAAGGATTTGATCGTCCTGATCTGGCTTTGGATGGGGGGGTAGTGGGGGAAGGGCTCCATGGAGCTCTGGGACAGGTCCGGGGTATAGACCCGGTCGGTGTGGATGGTCTTGGTCACCGTGTTGGGGACGATTTTTCCCCGGAGCATCTTGCCGTACGGGACGCACATATTCCGCCCCAGCTTCCGGGGCTCCGTGGGAACGGCGGGGACCTCGTTGTAGGCGGTGATCATCTCCAGCAGCCGTTGGTGGATGACGCCGGCGGACAGGGTGAGGACCAAGAACCGGGGATAGAGCTGGGTGAGAGCCGTCTGAAGCCGGCGGTGCCCCCGCTGAATGGCCGCCAGCACCCTGTGATTCTGGCACAGCGGCTCCTGAATGGTGGTCTCCAGATTCTGGATCAACACTGTGGGGGCGCTCATGTCCACCTCCCAGAGAGAGGGGTCCCCCTCCCGGCACAGGAAGCCCTGCCGGGTCAGCAGGTCCTCCAGATCGGGCTCCGGCGGTGCGCCGTAGGGCCGGTACAGACCGTAGATGCAGTCATCGCTGAGGGCGCGGGCCAGCACCTCGGTCATCAGCAGCTGGAGGCAGTCCCGCAGGGGATCGCTGGAGTCCGCCGCCGCGGAGGTGATGAGCAGAGTGGTCCCCGCGGAGCGCAGGCGGATCCTGTCAGCCAGGCCGGTGTCCCGCAGGGCGCCGAACAGCTGGGTGGCCGACAGATAGCGGTAGCTCACATAGCCCAGCAGCGCCCCGCCCTCGCTGCCACGCAGGAGCAGGATGCGGTCCCGGCCATGGAGGATGCCGGAGCGGACGGCCTCCCGGTCCGGCCGGCCGGCGGTCAAGTCGGCCACCAGCTGCTCCTCCGGCTCGTCCACCCACTGGAAGGCGAGGGTCCCCGCGTCCAGCAGCGGCTTGTTCTGGCTGTCCCGGAGGTACAGCCCGTTTTGATAGATGAAGTCCTGGATCACCGGGTCGATGAGGTTGGAAATGTCCCGGTTCAGGTCCACATTCTCCCGGATGCGGGTGGAGCTGATGTCCTCCAGGTGGGGAGGCAGCTGAAGCTGGATCACCCGGCCGGTGATCCCCAGCTGCTCCTTGGGCGGCAGGGGGGGCTCCCCCGCCCGGCGGAATATGATGTGGTCCATGGAGTGGATGGACCAGGGCCGCGGCTCCGCCTGGTAGGAGGAGGCATGGGCCACTACGTCGCTGCCCACCACCAGATAGACCTCCTGGTGGGGGAAGAGCTCCCGCAGGCGCTTCAGGTCAGCGGGATTGGCGATGTTCACCGGGATGTCGTCGGGAAACAGGTGGACATGGAAGTCCCCCGCCACCGACAGGCTGACGATCTGCCGGCGGACCAGGTGGGGCTGGGCCTTCTTGGACCAGGAGAACTCGTCCACCGCCAGATAGACCTCAAACCCCAGATCCCGGATGGCGTGGACGATCCCCTTATGGGACAGGGTAAATGGGTCAAATGTTCCGGGGAAGAAGGCCACCCGCCTGGGGCAGGTGAAAGCGAAGGGGCCGTGGTCCATCCTCCACAGAGCGATGAAGCGGTTGATGTGGGCCAGGGCGGCCGCCCGGTAGAAGAAGGTGAGCCCATCGTCCTGCACCGGGGCCTCGTGGATCAGGAAGAGGAGCTTGCGGTAGCTCAGGGCAAACAGCCGGGCCTTCTCCTCCATGGGGAGGACGGGACTCTCATACAGCAGCTTGCCCGTCACCAGCAGGGCCTCCTGACGCACCGTGGGGCGGTAGTGGGCCAGCCCCTGGAGCAGCAGGCCCAGCAGCTCCTGACGGCGGTTCTCAAAGGCGGCGCTGGACTGGGAGAAGCGCTCCCGGTAGGCCGGGTAGTGCTGGAGCAGCACCCCGATGGTGTTCAGCGCGCCGGACACTGCCGAGTCGTTGGGGGAACCCAGCAGATTTTTCAGCCACAAGACCTGCTCGTCCAGCTCACTGGGATAGAGGTACAGGGCGGCCTGGCCCAGATACTGGGGGATATACTTGGAGATGGAGTACTGGCCCATCTCCAGCCCCTTGCCCAGCTCCACCACCACCTCGTTGCGCTGGTCCCGGCGGAGCAGGGGCAGAATGCGCACCAGCGCGCCGCCGGCGTCGTGCCGGACCACCACCCGCTCCGACACCTTGATGAGGTTGGAAAAATGGGTGCAGATGTGGAGGATATGCTCCACCAGGCCGTGCTCCACCTGGTCCCGGAGCAGCTCCACCCCCACCGACTTCACCATCCAGGGAGTGGCCGTCTTTAGGTTGTCCAGAAACACCTCGCTGGTGATGTCCTGGTCGTACAGGATGTGCCGGTGGGCGCTCACATCCTCCCCCGCCCTGGCCAGGATCCGGTACTGGAGGAAGGTGACCGGCAGACTGGTGGAGGGGACGGACCGGGCCAGCTCCGCGATGCGCCGCAGATGGGGGTGGCCCTGACTGAGGGGGCGCTCCGCCGCACGGAGGAAGAGCAGGGCGGCGGTCTCCAGACGCAGCTCCCCGGAGTGGAGCCAGTGGCCGGCAAAGCCGATCAGCTGCTCCCGCTCCTCATCTCCATAGTATTTGGGGGGCAGATAGCGCACCGCGTCCAGCAGGGTGAAGGCGGTGTCCGGGTCCCGCTCCTCCGGGTCGTGGAAGTAGCGCAGCAGGGCTCCAATGAACCGTGGTATGTCGGCGGGCCGGGCGTGGGTCAGCATGGAGGCCACCACCAGCTTCAGGGTGTAGCTGATGTGGCTGCGCTGCTGCTGGGTGGTTTTATGGTCCGGGTAAATGATGCGGTCCAGGTACTGCTCCCAGAGGGTGAACGGCACCTCCGCAGCCGGGTCGCTGGGCACGTCGGCGGGCAGCTCCTTGCGGTAGACCAGGTGGAAGCGGGCGATGATCTGCCCGATGAGGGCGGCGGCCTGACGGCGGATGTCGCCCTCTCGGTGGACCAGCAGCTCATACAGGAAGGAGAGGGCCTGGGTCTTCTGCCGCACCGACAGATAGGTAAAGTACTCCTGGAACACATTGAGATAGGCCCGCAGCTGCTTCCAGTCCTTGGTGGAGCGGGCGGCCTCGATGATATTGCCGAACTTGCGCTCGTTGGACAGCATATGCATCAGGCGGATGCTGTGGCCCACAGACAGCAGGGTCAGGCCCTCCACCGTCTCGTCCGGCCCCATCAGGGCGGGGTCCTTGTCCGGAGCCGGTGGTGCGGGATGGCCACTCAGGTCCACATCCACCCCCAGGGAGCGCATATAGTCCTCAAAGTCGTGGAGCTTTCCATAGACAAACTCGTACCGGCGGCGCTTGATGCTGTCCACATTATCCAGCTTGGACAGAATGACCTGGAAGGACTGGTCCAGGGGGTAGAGCACGGTGGTCTCGTTCCCGCCGGCGTCCCGGTCCTGCTTGGAACGGAAGTCGGCGTAGATCAGGCACAGGGACTCCACCGACAGGGACTCCAGTTCCAGATCCCAGGTGGAGTGGTTGGCCGCGATGTGGCTGATCCGCTCCATCCCCCGTTCCAGCAACCATTGATCGGTGTAGTAGTAGTGGAGATAGGGTACACGCTCCCCGGGCCGGCATCCGAACTTCCCAATGTCATGGGCCGCCGCCGCCCCGGAGATCAGGGCCAGGTCCACATCCACCCCTGCCTCCTGGAGCCCACGGGCCGCCGTCATGGCGATGTAGTGGACCCCGGCGATGTGTCCCAGGGTGCGGAAGGGGGTAACCTCCTGCCCCAGGCGCATCAGCTCATAGATGTACTCCCGGCGGAAGCAGGTCAAAAACCGCTCATACTCCCGGGCGCAGTCGCAGGCAGAATACTCCTCCGGCGCCAAAAAGTGAAAGTCCGCCAGAGGATCGAAGGGCAGTGTCCTGCGCTCCTGATCCAGCAGCACCTGGAGGACCGTGAGATAAAAGCGGGCTCCACCGGCGTACTCCTCCCCGTCCGGGGCAAAGTCCCCCTCCGGGTAGAGGATGCTGCGGATATAGCGGTAACAGAAGGACAGCCAGCCGTCCTCCGGGGCAGGGGACAGCTTGGGCAGGATGGGGGAGCACAGCTCCAGCACCTCGCCGCACTCCAGCCGCCGCCGGATGGGAAGCAGCTGGGCCAGCTCCTCCGCCCAGCCCGGGGCGCGCAGCAGCTCCAGCGCCGCCCGCTGGTCCGGAGCAAAGGGCAGTGACTGCTCCGCCAGGGCCTCCGCCACCTGAGCCGTGATGGTTTGGATCTGTTCCTCATACATGGGACACCCCGCCTTTCCCAGCAAGATTTCTGGGTCAAGTCTAGCATAAAACTCTCCGGTTGAAAAGAACAAACCGCACCGTTTTTGGAAGTTTTGGGAAATTCGGCCGTAAGACTTAATTTTTGTTGAAAAAGGCCCCGTTCCCCTTGCCGAATCCCCGGGAATCCGATATACTGGTGAAGCACGACCCACAGATAGGAGGGATCAACCCTGGCACATACAGATACGCGGTCCCAGCGGCGCACATCCAGCCGCTCCAGCCGCTCCGGCCATTCCGAATATCCCAGCCGCAGCAGGACGCACACGCCGGGCGGGCGGAGGGTGCAGCCCGCACAGCGGAACGTCAGGCGCCGGAGACACAGCATCTGGTTCCGCCTGTACATGGTCCTGGTGGTGATCTCAGCCATCATTGTCGCCACTTATATCGGCCTTCAGCTGGTCATCCGCGCCCCGGAAATCCCTCAAACAGAGCCAGATACTCCCCCTTCCTCCAGCAGTCAGATCGGGCAGCCCTCCGCCCCACCGGAGGACCCCAACGCCCTGGTGCGGAAAGAGGGCGTCTATACCTTCGCCCTGCTGGGCAAGGACGTGAAGGGCAGCAACACCGACACCATCATTCTGGCCCGCTATGACACCGTGGCACAGACGGTGGGAATGGTCTCCATCCCCCGGGACACTGCGGTGCACCGCACCTGGTCTAAATATTCCAAGATCAACGCTGCCTTCTACGGCTCCAGCCCGGAAACTCTGAAAGAGGAGATCCAGAACACCTTCGGCATTCCGGTGGACTACTACATTCTGGTGGACCCCAAGGGCTTCACTGCCCTGGTGGATGAGCTGGGCGGGGTGGATGTATACATTCCGGAGAATATGAACTACGACGACCCAACCCCGGGCGAGGAGCTGCACATCCACTATCAGGCGGGGACCCACCACCTGAACGGCAAGCAGGCCCTTGAAGTAGCCCGCTTCCGGCACAACAACGACGGCAGCGGCTATACCGACACCGGCCGGGCGGAGATGCACCGTCAGATGCTGGTTGCCCTGGCCAAAAAGGTGGTCTCCTGGAACTCGATCCCCAAGGTCACTGCCTTTGTGGAGCTCTTCCAAACCTACGTCAAGACCGACCTGTCCGCCTCGGATATGCTCTTTTTCGCCACTCAGGCCATGGGGGTGGATTTCTCCTCCGGCATCACCCAGGGGGAACTCACCGGCCGGGGCGACGGCGTGGTAGGCAACTCCAAGTGGTGCTATGTATTCCAGCCGGAGGACATCCTCCCCACGCTGAACGAGCAGCTCAACCCGTATACCCGGGACCTCACAGCCGACGACCTGGATCTGCCCCAGCCCGACCGCTATCTTCAAAATTACTGATCTCTCAGGGCCGCCCACGATCCGGGCGGCCCATTTTTATTTTCTCCACAGATCCCGCTTGACAAGCGGACGGTTTCACGGCATGATGGAGAAAAAAGCAGAGAGGATGAGGCAGTTATGGAACAATGGCAGATGGAGATGTCAGGCTGGTATCCGGAATTTCAAGCCCTGCGCCACCGGCTGCACCGGGAGCCGGAGCGCTCCTTTCAGGAGCATGGGACCACCCAGCTGATCCGGGAGCTTTTGACGGGCTGGGGGGCCGAGGTGGAGGAGCACCCCGGGCTGGAGACCGGCCTCACCGCCCTCATCCGGGGGGCGCACCCCGGCCCCACCGTCGCCCTGCGGGAGGACATCGACGCCCTTCCCATGGGGGAGAACACCGGTCTGCCCTTCTCCTCCTGCCGGGAGGGGCTCTGTCACGCCTGCGGCCACGACATCCACACCGCCGCCCTGCTCTGGGCCGCCAAGGCCCTGTGCAGGCTCCGGGACCGCCTCCACGGGTCGGTCAAGCTGATCTTCCAGTGTGCCGAGGAGGTGGGAGCCGGCGCGGAGCAGATGCTGGCCCTGGGCGCTCTGGGACCGGACCGCCCGGAAGCGGTGGTGGGCTTTCACTGTGATCCCAAGCTCCCCTGGGATACGGTCGGGCTCCGGTATGGGCCCAGCAACGCCAGCTTTGACATTCTCACCTGGCACATCACAGGCCAGGGGGGCCACGGCGCCTATCCTCAGCAGTGTGTGGATCCGGTGATGGTCAGCGGCTATCTCCTCACCCAGCTCCAGACGGTGATCAGCCGGGTGAACTCCCCTACCCACCCCGCTGTTCTCACCATTGGCGAGATCCACGGCGGTACCGCCCCCAACATCATCCCGGACCGGGTGACCATGCGGGGGACCATGCGTGCCTTTGATCCGGCCATCCGCCAGCAGCTTTTATCCGCCATCCGCCGCATTACTGAGGAGGGATGCCGGGCGCTGGGCGCGGAAGGGACCCTGATCCACGATGTGGGCACCCCGGCCATCCACAACCACCCGGACATTGCGGACCGGGTCGCCCGCGCTGTGGAGGAGACCTTCGGCAGAGAGCACCTTCAGGTGATCCCGGAGCCCTCTCTCGGGTCAGATGACTTCGCCTGCTGGATCGAGGCCTGCGGCGGCCGGGGCGTTCAGTTCCTGGTAGGTTCCCACGATCCCCAGCTCCCCAACAGCAGCTTAGGACTCCATGTGGCCGAAAACATCTTCGTGGACGAGTGCCTGAAAACCGCCGCACCAGTGCTGGTCCGCTTCGCCCTGAACTACCTCAGCGATCCCCGCTCTTAATCTCCCCAAACATCTTGCCTCTGCTGTGCTCCAGAAGGCAGGCCGAATATGACAGAAAACCGGAGCTTCCGTGTACACGGAAGCTCCGGTCCCATATTCTCCTATAATCGATATCAATTTGGGGCTCAATAGCGCCGGACCACGGCAACCACCTTTCCCACGATCTGGGCGTGCGTGCCATCGATGGGATCGTAGGCCGGATTCTCCGGCATCAGCCAGACATGGCCGTCCCTGCGGCGCAGGGTTTTCACAGTGGCCTCGTCCTCAAACAGTGCCACCACGATCTCCCCGCTGTGAGCCTCCTGCTGTCGGTGGACCACCACTAGGTCATTCGGGAGGATGCCGGCCCCCACCATGGACTCCCCCCGGACTTTCAGGGCGAAATGCTCGCCGCTGAGTCCCTGTGTGTCAAAGGTGAGGTAGTCCTCGATGCACTCCTCCGCCAGAATGGGGGAGCCGGCAGCCACGCTGCCTACCACTGGGATCCGGTCCGCCCGGGCGTTGGATTCCTCCGCCACTGCCCGGTTGGGCGCGGCAGGGAGGGTGATGGCCCGGGTCTTGCCCTCAGCTTTGACGATCATACCTGCCTCTTCCAGCCCTTTCAGATGAAAGTGGACGGTGGAGGGGGACTTCAGCCCCATGGCCGCGCCGATCTCCCGCACCGAGGGGGGATAACCGTGCTCCGCAGTGAAGGACTGGATGAAATCATAAATTTTCTGCTGCTTTGGAGTGATAGTTCCCATGGTCAAGCTCCTTCCCGCAGACCCGCCGTGACAGAACGCAAGGCCAGTTCGGTACTTACTTTCGGCATTATTATAGCATATCCTCCCTTGGAAGTCAAACGAATGTTCCAAATCACAGCAGATTTTTGTATTTTATGAATCATTTGTGAATCTTCGCCGCCCTTCCCTTGACATCTTCCGGAAAGGTGCTAAAATTCAAACACGTTAATCGTTAACGGGTTAACCATCGAAATGCGTTGAGCCAGGAGGAGGAGCAATGGCAAATTTTGATTTTAATCTGGGCCTTCTGGAGCATCAGCTCCACCTGGCCCGCCAAAATGCCATCCAAACTGAGCTGGCCGCGGCGGGGCTGCAGGAGGTGGGACACCCCATGCTCATGTGCATCCTGCACACCGCGGGGGCCAGGGGGGCGGACGGGCAGACCCAGCGGGAGCTGGCCCAGCTGCTCCATGTCTCGCCCGCCGCGGTGGCCACCTCGCTGAAGTCCCTGGAGAAAAAAGGATATATCTGCCGGGAGCCGGAGCCTGGAGACGCCAGGCGCAACCGGGTCACGCTGACCGACAAGGGCCAGCGGGCGGTGGATGACTGCTTCGCCTGCCTCCAGCGGGTGACCCGCCGGGCCTTTACCGGTCTGTCCAACGAGGAGCAGGCCGTTCTGCGGGGATTTTATCTGCGGATGCTGGACAATCTGCGGGGGAACAGCCGCCCCCATTCCACACCAAAGGAGGAATCTTGATTTGCTTTCCTTATTCATCACCCATCTCCAGGGCTATAAGCGGCAGGCAGTGCGCTCCCCGGTCTTTATCACCCTGGAGGTCATCTGCGAACTGATCCTGCCACTGATCATGGCAGAGATCGTGGACGTCGCCATCCCCGCCGGGGATACGGCCTATATCTTCCGGCTGGGAGCGGTCATGCTGGCCCTCTCCCTGCTGTCCATGGCCTTCGGCGTGCTCTCCGCCAAATACGCCACCTTTGCCAGCCAGGGCTTCGGCGCCAACCTGCGCCAGTGCCTCTTTGATAAGGTACAGGAGTTCTCCTTCGCGGACATCGACCGCTTCTCCTCGGCCTCCCTCATCACCCGCATGACCAACGACGTCAACGCCATGACCATGATGTTGAATATGGGCCTGCGGATGCTGGTGCGGGCCCCGGTGATGCTCATTGCCGCCCTGGGGATCAGCATTTCCATCAATCCCCGGCTGGCTGTAGTGCTGCTGGTGGTCATCCCGCTGATGATCCTGGCCATCGGCATTTTGATGAAGATCTGCACCAAGCTCTTTGAGGTGATGCAGACCAAGATCGACGGCCTGAACAACACACTGCAGGAGAACCTGGTGGCCATCCGGGTGGTCAAGGCCTTCGTCCGGGAGGACCACGAGCGGAAAAAATTCCAGCGCTCCAACGACGAGCTGATGATGGCCGGGCTGAACGTGGGCATGAAGGTCATTGCCATTATGCCCATTATGATGCTGGCGATGAACGGGGCCACTGTGGCCGTGCTGTATCTGGGCGGAAAAATGGTCATGGCCGAGGGCTTCTTGCTGGGCGACCTCCAGGCGTTCATCAACTATATTTTCCAGATCCTGATGAGCGTGATGATGGTGGCTATGGCCCTGCTTCAGCTCACCCGCGCCCAGGCCTGCGCCCACCGGATCAATGAGGTCCTCTCCGCGGAGCCCTCTGTGGAAAACAAGCCCCAGGCGCAGCGCCCCGCCCAGGACGAGCTCCCAGCGCCCAGAGGCCGGGTGGAGTTCCGGGACGTCTCCTTCAAATACGCCCGCGCCGGGACGGGAGACGATGTGCTCTCCCAAATCAGCTTCACGGTGGAGCCCGGCCAGTTCGTGGCCATCGTGGGCGGCACGGGAACAGGAAAGTCCTCCCTGGTCAATCTGATCCCCCGGTTCTATGACGTCACCGGAGGCGCGGTCCTGCTGGACGGGCTGGATGTTCGGGACTATCCCCTGGAGCAGCTCCGGGACCGCATCGGCATGGTGCTGCAAAACAATGTGCTCTTCACCGGGACCATTCGGGAGAACCTTCTCTGGGGCCGCCCGGACGCCACGGAGGAGGAGATGATCCAGGCGGCGAAGGACGCCCAGGCCTACGATTTTATCATGGGCCTGCCCGATGGCTTCGACACCATGCTGACCCAAGGCGGCACCAACGTCTCCGGCGGACAGAAACAGCGGCTGTGCATTGCCCGGGCCATGCTGAGAAAGCCGGCGGTTCTCATTCTGGACGACTCCACCTCCGCTGTGGACAGCGCCACAGAGGCCGCCATCCGCCAATCCTTCGCCTCCAATTTGAAGGATACCACCGTCATCATCATCGCCCAGCGCATCTCGTCCGTACAGTACGCCGACGAGGTCCTGATCCTGGACGACGGCCGCATTGCCGGACGCGGCACCCATGAGCAGCTGCTCGCCGGAAACGCAATCTATCAGGAGATCTATCAATCTCAGCAGGAAGGAGTGGGTGGCTGATGCCGGGACCCAACCGCGCCCCCAGAGGGGGCTATGCCAAGCCGAAAAACATGGGCCGGACCATCCGCCGTCTGGCGGGGTATTTGACCAGAAGCAAGCTGCCGCTGCTGATGGTGCTGCTGTTCCTGGTCCTGTCCGTGGGCACCAATTTGGGCGGATCATACATGATGCGCTCCATCATCAACAACTTTATCTGGTCCGGCTGCACCGACTTTCCCGGCCTGGCTCAGGCCGTACTGGTCCTGGTGGTGGTCTATGTGGCAGGCTGCGCCGCCGCCTATGGGCAGTCCGCCGTGATGGTCCGCCTGGCCCAGCGCGGGGTCAACCGCCTGCGCAAGGACCTGTTCGACAAGCTCCAGGCCCTGCCGCTGAGCTACTTTGACCAGCATCCCCACGGGGAACTGATGAGCCGCTTCACCAACGACGCGGACAATGTGCAGATGGCCCTGGAGCAGAGCGTGGTCTCCCTGTGCTCCAGTGTGCTGATGTTTGCCGGCCTGGTGAGCATGATGCTCTTCATCAACTGGAAGCTCTTTCTGGTCACCGCCCTTCTGCTGGCTGTCACCATCGTTCTGTTCAAGACCCTGGGCGGACGCAGCCGGAAATTCTACCGCGCCCAGCAGAGCGCCCTGGGCAACATGAACGGCGAGATCCAGGAGATCATCGAGGGTCTGAAGGTGGTCAAGGCCTTTACCCACGAGGAGCAGGCCAAGGCTGACTTCCGCGCGCTGAACACCGCCTACCGGGACGCCGCTCAGAAGGCGAATTTCTACTCTATTATGATCATGCCCGTCTCCGGCAACCTGATGAACATCAGCTATGCCCTCACCGCGGCCTTTGGCGGACTGCTGTCTGTCCTCCAGGGCTTTGACCTGGGCGGTCTGGTCGTTTACCTGAATTACTCGAAACAGGTGGGCCAGCCCCTGAACCAGATCTCCCAGCAGATGACCACCCTGCTCTCCGCCCTGGCCGGAGCTGAGCGTATTTTTGACGTCATGGACACCCAGCCTGAGGTGGACCAGGGACAGGTCACCCTGGTGGAGGCAGAGAAGGACGCCAACGGCACGCTGACCCCGTTCTCCGGCACAGGACATTCCCACACCTGGGCCTGGAAGACGCCCCGGTCCAGCGGCATGGCCCTGGTCCCTGTACTGGCCGAGGGCGAGACCCTCACCGAGCTGGGGCAGGCCGTCCGGGAGCAGGACGGGTGGAAGCTGCTCCCGCCCGGAACAGATTCCGACGAGGGCATCTGGGTCAAAGTGGCTCCGGACGGCACGCTGACCCAGGTGGAGGACCTGTCCGCCCTGGCCGGACACGGCTGGGCCTGGAAGTATCCGGACCACACGGGCGCGTCCTCCCTCCATCTCATCCGGGGCACGGTGCGCAATGTGCCCGGTGAAGATTATTACCTTACAGAACTGCGGGGCGCGGTGCGCTTCAACCATGTGGACTTCTCCTATGTGCCTGGAAAACGCATTCTGAAGGATGTGTCCGTCTACGCCAATCCGGGGCAGAAGATCGCCTTTGTCGGCTCCACTGGGGCGGGCAAGACCACCATCACCAACCTCATCAACCGCTTTTACGAGATCGAGGGCGGTCTGATCACCTATGACGGCCTCGATGTCAAGGCCATCCGGAAGGACGACCTGCGCCGCTCCCTGGGGGCGGTGCTCCAGGATACCCATCTGTTTACCGGCACCATTCTGGACAATATCCGATACGGACGGCTGGACGCCACGGATGAGGAGTGCATCGCCGCGGCCAAGAGCGCCAACGCCCACTCCTTCATCCGCCGCCTGCCCCAGGGGTACCAGACGATGGTATCCGGAGACGGCGGCAACCTGAGCCAGGGCCAGCGGCAGCTGCTGGCCATTGCCCGGGCTGCGGTGGCCGATCCCCCGGTGATGATCCTGGACGAGGCCACCTCCTCTATCGATACCCGTACAGAGGCGCTCATCCAGAAGGGAATGGATACCCTGATGGAGGGCAGGACCGTGTTTGTCATCGCCCACCGCCTCTCCACCGTCCGTAACTCCAACTGCATCGTGGTCATTGAGCACGGACAGATCGAGGAGAAGGGCAGCCACGACCAGCTGCTGGAGAAAAAAGGACGCTACTACCATCTGTACACCGGACAATTCCAGCTCTCCTGAGCCAGGCCCCGTTTCCAGCCCGGCGGTCTGTTGGGCCTTTAACCATACCAACTCCCGGATGCCTTACAAGGTAAGGCATCCGGGAGTTTTCATCTTCTGAGTTTTAAGATTCGCCAAGCTGTTCCTCTACCGAGCAGGTGCAAGCTTCTATCTTGCGGAAATTTTTCTTTCAGCGGGAATCAGGGTGGTATTTTCCCTAAAATCCTGATATAATAGTTCAGATTTTGCAAAACAGGCCGCAGTGACAAAACTTTTTAAAAGTTTCGGGAACCTTTTTCCCGCTCCTGCGTCAAATCTTTTGAAACCGATTCCGGCACACAGAACATTTTGATGATAAAGGAGTTTTTCAGATGAAATACCGTACCTACACTCGCCTTTTGGCTCTGGCCCTCTCCCTGACCCTGCTGACCGCCTGCGGCCCCAAGGGGGAGAGCGGCTCTCAGTCCAATCCAGACGGCTCCGTCTCCTCCAGCCAGGGGAGCGTCTCCACCCCCGACGCGTCCCAGCCCGACCTCTCCCTGCCTGAGTCCTCCCAGCCCGATGCCTCTCAGCCCGACGCGTCCCAGCCGAACAAGGATCAGGGGGACAGCTCCAAGCCCCAGGTGGAGGAGCCAGCGGTAAAAAAGAGCCTGTCCCTGAATTCCTCCGACTTCTCTCTGTTCAAGGCAGGCGCCGCCTATCAGCTGAAGGCCGAGTCCAAGCCTGAGAAGGGGACCTACACCTGGACCTCTGACAATGAGGCGGTAGCCACAGTCTCCAACAAGGGGTTGGTCACCGCTGTGGCCCCCGGCACCGCCACCGTCACAGTCACCGACAGCAAGACCGGCCTGTCCGCCTCCTGCATCGTCCGCTGTAAGTTCGAGGCGGACAAGCCCGCCTCCGGCGGCGGCTCCTCCTCCGGGAGCGGCAGCTCCTCCAGCGGCGGAAGCAGCGCTTCTGGCCCCGGCTCTGCCAGCACCCCGGACAGCAGCGTGGATCTGTCCGCTTTTTACAGCACCGTCACCACCAATCATCAGTTCGGAATGCTCTCCCTGGCGGATGCAACTATGATCAAGGACGTCTATCCCGGCCTGTCTGACATCAAGACCAACCAGTGCCTGCCCTACATCAATATGATGACCATGAACTCCGGCGAGATCGCCCTGGTGGAAGTGGCTGACAGCAGTGATGTGGACACGGTGAAGGGCATCTTCCAGGACCGCATCGACGCTCAGGTAGCCGGCGGCGCCTGGTACCCCAGCGCCATCGAGGCCTGGCAGAACAATTCCCGGGTGGTCTCCAATGGCAGCTATGTGATGATGGTGGTCCACGAGGACTGTGACGCCATCGTGAACGAATTCAACGCGCTGTTCTAAGCCAATGCCCTTCCTGCAAGGCTGGCTGGCCGCCCCTTGCGCTCCCATAGTTCTTGATCCGGAACTGCCATACAGACTGCGCATGGGAGTTCAACTGCCGTGAGTTGGGCGGGGCCTCCCGCCCAACTCTGATTTCTGTAAAGCTGATTTGAGGAGGACGCCACATGGTCTTTTCCACCCCCATTTTCTTATTTTATTTCCTGGTGCTGACGCTGTTGGTCTACTACCTAGTGCCCAGGAAGCTGCGCAACGGCGTGCTGCTGATCTCCTCCCTGTTTTTCTACTACTGGGGCGAGCAGCTGTATGTGTCCATCATGTTCCTCTCCACCGCCATCGACTATGTCCACGGCCTTCTGGTGGAACGGTGCAAGGCCCGGGGCAACGACCGGGGCGCGCGGATGGCAGTGGCCTCCTCTATCGTGTTCAACCTGGCCCTGCTGCTGTTCTTCAAGTACTGGGACTTCCTGGCCGCCTCCCTCCAGGCGGTGGGCCTGAACTTTATGCCGGTGCTGAACATCCACCTGCCCATCGGCATCTCGTTCTACACCTTCCAGACCATGAGCTACACCATCGACGTCTACCGGGGCGATACCAGGGCTCAGCGGTCCATCATCAACTTCGGCACCTTCGTCACCCTGTTCCCCCAGCTGATCGCCGGGCCGATCATCAAGTACAAGGACCTGGGGGATCAGATCGACCAGCGGACCTGCTCCACGGACAAATTCGCCTCCGGTGTGCAGACCTTTATGGTTGGCATGGCGAAAAAGGTGCTCATCGCCAACAATGTGGGGATGCTGTGGGAGAGCTATAAGGCCATGGCGCTGGGTGAGCTGACGGTGGCGGGCTCCTGGCTGGGTGTGCTGGCTTTCACCTTCCAGATCTATTTCGACTTCTCCGGCTACTCAGATATGGCCATCGGACTGGGCCGGATGCTGGGCTTTGAGTTCCTTCCCAATTTCAACTACCCCTATATCTCCAAAAGCATCACTGAGTTCTGGCGGCGCTGGCACATTTCCCTGTCCACCTGGTTTCGGGAGTATCTGTATATCCCCCTGGGGGGCAACCGCTGCTCCAAGCCCCGGTGGATGTTTAACCTGCTGGTGGTGTGGGCGGCCACCGGAATTTGGCACGGAGCCAGCTGGAACTATCTGATCTGGGGCCTGTATTTCTTCGTCCTGCTGATGGTAGAGAAGTTCTTCCTGCTGGACCGGCTGAGCCGGGCTCCCGCTGCCGTGGGCCATGTTTACACCATGTTTTTCGTCCTGGTGAGCTGGGCCATTTTCGCCATTGAGGATGCCGGGCATCTGGCCGGCTATCTGAGGGTCATGTTCGGACTGGGCGGCGTCCCTCTGGCAGACCCCGCCTTCGGCTACTATCTCACCAGTTATCTGCCCATTCTCTGCGTCGCTGGGCTGGCCTCCACTCCCCTGGGAGCCTCCCTGTACCGCCGCCTGAAGCCCCGGACCGCCCAGGCAGTGTGCGCAGTACTGGTGCTGGCGGGACTGGTGGTATGTACTGCGTACCTGGTGGATGGGACATACAATCCCTTCCTGTATTTCCGTTTCTAAGGAGGCTGCCCTATGACCAAAGCATACAGCATCTTTTTGACCGGCCTGTTCTCCCTCTTCATCGGCGGGATCCTGGTGGGCAGCCTGCTGCTCCCCGACCGGACCTTCTCCCCCATGGAGAACCGCAATCTGGCCAAGCCGCCCAAGCTCTCTTGGGAAAATGTAGAGAGTGGGAAATTCATGTCTGACGCGGAGAGCTATGTCAACGATCAGATCATGGGCCGGGACTTCTGGGTCGCCATGAAGGCGTGGAGCGAGCGCCTCTCCGGCAAACAGGAGAACAACGGCATCTATTTTGCCAAGGACGGCACCCTGATCCGCCATCTGGACACCCCTTCACAAGAGACCTTGGCCCAGAACGCCGGCTATATCAACCAGCTGGTGGAGAATGTGTCTGTCCCGGTCTATTTTGGACTGATCCCCTCGGCGGCTGAGGTGTGGGCGGACCGCCTCCCGGCTGGCGCGCCCACTGCCGACGAGCAGGCCATCATTGAGGAGATGTACAGTGCGGTCCAGGCCCAGACCGTGGACCTCTGCACTCCGCTGAATGCCCACCGGGATGAGGACCTCTATTACCGCACGGACCACCACTGGACCAGCTTGGGCGCCTACTACGGCTACACCGCGCTGATGGACGCTATGGGGCTGGAGGCTGAGCCCCTGGATCAGTCGGGCAAGACCACCGTGTCCGACTCCTTCTATGGCACGCTGTTCTCCCGGTCCGGAGTCCGCTGGGTCGCCCCGGACCAGATCGACCGCTATATCTCCGGGGATGGGGTGGAAGTGACGTCTTATCCCGAGGGTTCCCCTGTAGAGGGCAGCCTCTATGTGGACAGATTTTTGCAGGAAAAGGACCAGTATTCCTCCTTTCTGGGCGGGAACCAGCCCCTGTGTGTGATTCGGACGGAGCACACGGACGCCCCCCGGGTGCTTGTCATTCGGGACTCCTATACCGACAGCCTGGCTCCCTTCCTCACGCAGAATTTTTCTGAGATCCACCTGTTCGATCCCCGTATGAATCTGACCAGCGTAAAGGGCTATGTGGAGGAGAATCAGATCGACTCCGTCGTGGTGCTGTACAGCATCGCCAACTTTACGGCAGAGGGAAACCAGATGTTCGTCTTGGGCTGGTAGACCGCGGCGGTCTACCAAATGTCTACCAGACACAGCCCCCGGAAGCCTTGCGGCGCAAGGCTTCCGGGGTTTTTTCTTTTGCCCGTTTTTGTGGCCGGTCTACCAGAGGTCTACCAAGGTGATTTTTAGGACGGAAAAGCGGCAGTTTTTTCGGATTTTCTCCTGTTTTCGCACGTTTTCAGAGGTGCAAGGGGCGTTATGCTCCCACAGAATGGGTGCTTCTCTGATCGTTGGTACTCTATACCTGACATTTGGGAAATACGATCCAACTTCTGGAAGAGGATGACCCGCCCCTACAGCTTGAAAAATCAAGGAGGAATTCCAATGAGAAACCTGAAGCGTGCTCTCAGCCTGGGCCTCACCGCGACCATGATCTCTGGTCTGATGGTGATGGGCAGCAGCGCCGCGAGCTATGCGGACGTGACTTCCGAGCAGAATCAGGAAGCCATTGAGGTGCTCAAGGCCGTTGACATCATGGTCGGCGACGAGAAGGGCAACTTCAATCCTGAGGCCAAGGTCACCCGTAACGAGATGGCCGTTGTCATGTCCAACCTGATGGCTTACAACGTGGCCAGCTACAAGGACACCAGCCCCTTCACCGACGTGCCCGAGTGGGCTGAGCCCTATGTGGCCGCCTGCTACACCAACGGCATCACCAGCGGCTACGACGCCAAGACCTACGGCGGCAACGATTCCGTTACCACCGCTCAGGCCGCTCTGATGGTCATGAAGGCTCTGGGCTACTTCCAGTATCAGTCCGACTTCGGCGCTGACTGGCAGCTGTCCACTGTCGCCCAGGGCAACAAGATCGACCTGTTCGACGATGTTGACTCCGGCGTCAAGGAGGCCATGACCCGCAACGACCTGGCTCAGCTGGTTCTGAACGCTCTGGAGTCCGGCACCGTTGAGGCCGACGATGACACCATCAAGTTCGAGAACGGCGATACCACCGTCACCGCCGGCAAGGTGAAGTACAACTTCATCACCAGCGGCAAGGACTATGCCTATGCCATCAACGACAAGCTGGCCACCGACAACAACGGTGAGTACTCCAAGGGCTCCATCGTGGAGCTGGGCGAGAAGCTGTACTCCGGCGACCTGACCAAGGAAGACGGCTATGACGATTTCGACCGTCCCGCCACCGTGTGGGATTACCAGGCCAAGGAGATCGGCACCTTCGCTGAGAAGGCCGACCACACCTTCACTGCCAAGGTGACCAGCAAGGAGCTGTACAACGAGGTCGGCAAGACCGCCACTGACAGCTACAAGTGGACCGTTTCCTTCAACGGCGAGACCGTGAAGTACGACGGCGACAAGCTGAACGCCAACAAGAGCGACGACGACAAGGACTTCTTCGCGAAGGCCACCGGCGAGAAGGCTCTGACCGGCAACGGCGTGGTCACCGAGGTCTTCGTGGACGGCACCGACAAGACCGTGGACGTGGCCATCATCGAGTACTATGCCGCTGAGGTCCTGAAGGTCGACGAGGACGACAAGACCATCACCCTGTCCGACTTGGACGAGGGTCCCGCTCTGACCACCGACGAGTTCGACTCCACCCTCTTTGAGGAGGACGAGATCGTCATCTACTCCTATGCCAATGGCGACATCCAGGATGTCTATGCCGCTGAGAAGATGGAGGGCGAGGTCACCCGCGTCCGCGCTGTCACTGATGACAGCAACGGCGACAACTTCGTCGTGGGCGGCACCACCTATAAGTACAACAAGACCGCTCTGGCCAACCGTCTGACCACCGACAACGTGGACAACGACGTGGTTGCCTATCTGGACGCCAACGGCTATGTGGCCTACATCGATGAGTCCGCCGTGACTTACGATTACGCCTATGTCCTGTCCATGGGCACTGACGACGATCAGTACGGCAAGGGCGATAACAAGGGTACCACCGTGTACGCCCGCCTGGTCCTGACCGACGGCACCATGGTCAAGGTTGAGACCGATGTTAAGAATGGTGACACCAGCCTGAACAACCACCTCGTGTCCTACACTGTGGACAAGAACGATGTCTACTCCCTGTCCGACCGCAGCAGCGCCAAGATCAGCACTGATACGGATCTGAAGATCGAGAACGGCGTGGCTGGCATGAACATCTCCTTCAACAGCAAGGAGCGCTATACCGCCAACTCCAACACCATCTTCGTGGTGGCTGATACCGACGAGGACAGCTACGATGACTATGACTTCACTGTCTACACCGGCGTGAAGAACGTTCCTGACATTGACGGTCGTGCTGAGACCGAGGTTGTTGTTGCTACCGAGAAGGACAGCAACGTGGCCAAGGTGGTCTACATTGAGGACGCTGACACCGCCGGCACCGGCGAGGTCATCTTCGCCGAGGCCAACCCCAAGGCCAAGCGCGTGAAGGACACCGAGATCGGCAACTGGTATGAGATCAATGCCGTCGTGGGCGGCGAGATCGTCACCCTGCAGGTGAAGGAGAACTCCACCGCCGCTGACAAGCTGGTGAAGAATGTTGCGGCTGGCGTCGTGGCCCTGAAGAGCGTCACCGAGAACGCTGACGGCCTGGTCACCAGCGTCAAGCTGTACGATGGGTACAACGATGGCGACGGCTATGTCACCGGCGTTGGCACCGAGAAGGCTGAGAAGTCCACTGTTATGCTGAAGTCCATCGATCAGATCAACGACAGCAATGCTCGCTATGCCTGGACTGACGACGTGGTCGTGGTCCGCTACGACTACAAGGGCGACTTCAACATCTCCCGCATCTCCTCCATCAAGGACGACGACAATGACGGTTACATCGCTGTTCTGGACGGCGACGTGATCACCGGCATCTGCGTCCTGGAGAAGGATGACAAGGGTCCTCAGAAGCCTCAGGAGGAAAAGGGCCTGGCTCTGAACTCCCTGTCCTTCTCTGATAAGGGCATGAAGATCAACTTCACGAACAACTCCGGCGCTGAGTTCCAGACCGGTGCGAAGGCTGACGTTGTCGTGAAGAACAGCAAGGGCACTCAGGTCTGCTCCATCAAGGGCGTTCAGGTAACCGATGGCAGCGTGGCTGATAAGGCCAGTGCCACCATCACCTTCTCTGAGTACACCGCTGTCCCCAGCACTACCGGTGAGTACACCGTGACTCTGACCATCACTGCTGGTCACGGCACCTTCACCGTCACTGATGTGCTTGGCACCATCTAATCTGGATCATTCCAAGATTATGATACAAAAGAGCACCCCCGGACTGAACTGCCCCAGATTATGCAGACAGTACAAAAAAGAGCCCTGGTAGGAAATATCGAGTTTTAGTAGGAGAGGCGTCGCGCAAGCGGCGCCTCTCCAGTCTTTAACTGGATGCGCTCATGGTTATAAAAATGAATATAGCGGTCGATCATTTCGTTGGCTTCCGGGAAGGTAGCCGGTTTGTGGCGGTAAATGCACTCCGTTTTGAGGATGGAGAAGAAATTTTCCGCCATGGCGTTGTCATATGGATTTCCCTTTCTTGACATGGACGGTGTAATGCCGTATGCTTGAGTCAGGTTGAAGTATGCTCGCGAGGTGTACTGAAATCCCTGGTCGCTGTGGAGGTGGAGTTCTGCAGCGACCTTCTTTTTCTCTCGCTTCATTGCCAGACGAATGGTGTCCAGAACCAGACCCACCGTCTGTTCCGTTCCGGTTTTGTAAGCCACAATACTGTTGTCGTAGAGATCCCGGATCATGGATAGGTACAGTACGCCCTGCTTGGTGTGGATGTAGGAGATGTCCGTTACCCATTTTCTGTTTGGCCCATCTGCGTGAAATCCTCTGTTCAGCAGATTCTCATACCTGTGGACCTGCTGCCCCATCTGCTGCCATTTCCTGCGGCGGCGGATCTCTGACAGCAGATCATATTTTTTCATGATTCGCAGCACAGTTTTAGGATTACAGAAAATGTTCTGACTTTTCAGCCATAGCCACATCCGCCGGTAGCCATAGGTACGGAAGCTGCGTTCCCGCTGCTGTGCGATAACTTTTGCAAGAGCGGCATCCTTCTCCGGCCTGTCCAGACGGTGGACAAACGCATAGTAGCCGCTTCTGGATACTGCAAAAAACGTGCACATGACGGATATTGGATATTCCTCTCTGTGACGATATATGATGTGGTATTTTACCCTTGCCCTCACTTCCTTCCTGTGGACCGCAGAAAATCCCGCAGCAATTTGTTCTCCATCTGCAAGCGATGGATCTCATACGCCTGCTCTGCCACAATGTTTCTTGGTGCGGCATCTTTCCTCGGTCGTCCTTTGGGCCGTGGAAGGATTCCGGCTTCCAGCTTGCGTTCTTTTCTCCGCTCACGCTCAAGCAGCCTTTTTACCACCTGCTTATCCCGAAAGCCGTAGTGTTCTGCAACTTCCCGCTGGGTTTTCCCCTCTGCCAGCATGGCTTTGATCTCAGGCAACAGCGCTTGAATGTGTGTGTAGTTCCGTTTCTCCATAATAAGCCCCCCTGATGTAGTCTATTTTCCTACATCAGGGGGGCTTTTGTCACTGTCCGTTTTTACTGGACCGGTTCAGACTTCGGTCCGGGGTGCTCTTTTTACTTATCCAATGGCAAAGTAGACATAGTTGGAATCCAGGCGGTTCATCTGACCGGAGTCGCTGTCAGCATACCAGGAGACCCGGTTGCCCGACCATGTAACAGTGTTCTTTGTGTCCATGATGTAGCTGTCAGACAGATGGTTGTTGCTGTTGGTCATACCTGGGATCAGGAAGAGACAGCGGTGGTCGCCGTCCTTAGAGCGGACCGCGACAAACTTAGGGGGACGCCCCAGGGTGGCCGTAAAATCCAGGGTGCGGGGATGGGATTGTCCACAGGACCCATTCCCGGTGTAAGACCCGACCACCAGCTTCGTCACCGCCGCCCGGACGGCCTCCAGCGCCGCCGTGGTAGCCTTTTTCGCCACCTCCGCGGCCAGAGCGTCCAGGGCCGTCTGGTCGGCTTTTTCCGCCTGCGCGGCGGCCAGACCGCCCGAAAGATCATTCAGAGCCGCGTCGATCTTGGCGTTGTCCTCGTTGAAATCGGTGCGTTTTACCTGGTCGTCCGCCTGCCATTGATTGAGTGAGAAATGCTCCGTGTGATTGCTTGCCATAAAAAACACCTCCACCTATATTGGGCAGAGGTCAAAAGTAGTACATTACCATACATTTTATGGTAATTAAGCCCCGCCATGCCCTTTTCTCATGGAAAGGATGGCGGGGTTTGTGTTTTTCCTGTCCTGCCGCAGGGGAGGGACTTGCCCCTCCCGCCTGGTTTCGGAATTTTTCGGTCAACGCTGGGGTTTCGCCCTGCGGAGGTGAACCGGCGGGCGGGTCAGGAGACCCGCCCGTCACCCCGTTGCGGGATGTTTTCCCACCCCTCCCCTACCACATTTCAGGAAAATGATGAAAAAATTGAACGGCGGACAGCCCGGAAAAGGCCATCCGCCGTTTGTTCCTCCTATTGTCCCTCCCAGCAGGCGTCCTGCCGCAGAGGCAGAGCAAAAATCTGAGCGACCGCCGCCTCGTATGCAGGGGAGTCCGCCGCCTTGCGGATCTGCTTCAGCGGCTTCTCCGCCCCCTGGAACAGGCGGCCCAGATAGCTCCAAAGCTCCTTCATGTGAAATACCGTGTTGCGCTGGCTGGCGAAGATCTCCAGATAGGTGTGGTAGAGCTCATCGTGAAAGGCCCGCAGGGCCTCCCGTCCGGCTCCGGGCCCGCCTTTGGCCTTTTGGACCAGAGCGGGGTCCGCCAGAAGCCCCTGACCGATCATCACACGGTCCACCTGGGGAAAACGGCGGGCAAACCGGGCGCAGTCCTCCGCAGTCACCAGGCCGCCGTTGAAGCACAGCGGCCCATGGTAGGCATCCACCGCCTGCTCAAAATACTCCACCCGCACCGGGTGCCGGTAAAAGCCCTTCCGCACCCGGGGGTGGACGATGAGCAGGGAGACGGGATACCGCCCAAAAATCTCCAGCAGACGGGCGAACTCCTCCGGGTCCTCCAGGCCCAGCCTGGTTTTCAGCGACACCGCCACCGGGGAACCGGAAAAGATCCGGTCCAGCATCCGGTCCAGCGCCTCCGGCGCGCCCAGCAGGCCGGAGCCCTTCCCCTTGGCCACCACCGTCCCGGAGGGACAGCCCAAATTCAGGTTGACCTCGTCATAGCCCATGGCGGCCAGCTCCCCAGCGCACCAGAGAAAATCATCCGCGTTTTTCGTCAGAAGCTGAGGCACCGCGCGAAAGCCCTGGTTGTGCTCCGGCAGGACATTGCGCAGCTCCCGCTGGGTAAACACATGGTCCTGAGTGGGGGAGAGAAAGGGCATATAGTAGGCGTCCACCCCGGGGAACCAGCGGTGGTGGGCCCGGCGGAATTCCGAGCCGGTCACGCCCTCCAGGGGGGCAAAGTAATACTGCATGGCAGGCTCCTCCCAGTCAGGACTGGCGCTCGTCCACCCAGCGGCAGGCTGCCAGTCCGGCTACCGCCCCGTCGCCCACCGCGGTGGTGAGCTGGCGGACCGCCTTCCCGCGGCAGTCCCCCGCGGCGAACACGCCGGGCAGGCTGGCCTTGCAGTCCTCCCCGGCCATGACATAGCCCCCTTCGTCCAGCAGGAGCAGGTCGGTGAGGGCGCGGTTGCGGGGCTCCTGGCCCACGGCGACAAACAGGGCGTCCACATCCAGCTCCCGTTCCTCCCCGGCGGCCCCGTCCCGCACCCGCAGGCCGGTGAGGCGGCCGTCCCGGGTGAGGAGCTCCTCCACGGTGGAATCCATCCAGCAGCGGATATTCTCCCGGCGTTCCACCTGGTCCACCAGACGCTGCTCGCCCCGGAACCGGTCCCGGCGATGGATCAGGGTGACCTGGGAGCAGGTCCCGGCCAGAAACAGGGCGTCCTGAAGAGCAGTGTCGCCGCCCCCCACCACAGCCACCGGACGGCCGGGGTAAAAGGGGCCGTCGCACACGGCGCAGTAGGAAATACCCTGGCCCACCAGCTCTTCCTCGCCGGGCAGTCCAAGGGCACGGTGGCGCACACCGGCGGCCAGGATCAGCGCCCGGCATTCCCGCACCGCACAGTCGGTGATAACCTGGAAGCCGGGGACGCGGGTCTGGAAGTCGGTCACCGTCTCATACTCCAGCTCCACCCCCAGGTCCTCCGCCTGACGGAGCAGGTCCTCCGCCAGCTTGATCCCGGGCACAGAGGGGACGCCGGGATAGTTTTCCACCAGGGGAGAGAAGTTGATCTGTCCCCCGGGGGCGTCTCCCTCCAGCACCAGGACGCGCTTGCCCGCCCGGGCAGCGTACATGGCGGCCGTCAGGCCGGCAGGCCCTGCGCCCACCACAATAATATCTGTCATATCCACACCTCATTTTGATCTGTGCGCCGGCGCCGCACAGAATAGCGGCATTGGAACGCCGATCTACACACGGTTTTCCCCATTTTACCGCAGAACGGTGGAAAAATCCAGAGGAGATCCCACGCTTCCGGGCCCGGGGCAAAAAAATCCGGGGAGCCCCTGTGGGACTCCCCGAATCGGTACTCGTTGCGTTGGATCAGTCAGTGACGTAGGGCAGCAGGGCGACCTGGCGGGCGCGCTTGATGGCCTCGGTCAGCTGGCGCTGATGCATGGCGCAGGTGCCGGTGGTGCGGCGGGGCAGGATCTTGCCGCGCTCAGAAGTGTAGCGGCGCAGCTTGGCAGCATCCTTATAGTCAATGCACTCCACCTTATCCACGCAGAAGGCGCAGACCTTGCGGCGCTTACGGCCGCGGGGGGCGCGGTTTTCACGTTCCATAGCCATGAGAGAAACCTCCTTTTATGACCAGATACGGTCAAAGTTAGAACGGCAGTTCGCCGTCATCATCAGAAAGCTCGGCAAACTGGTCGCCGCCGGAGGGGGCGCCATAGCCGGAGGGGGCGGGAGCTGAGGGGGCGGCATAACCGCCGGAATAACCGCCGCCGGACGCATAGCCGGCATTGGAATAGCCTCCGCCGTCGCTGTCCCGCTTGGAGTCCCCGAAGTACACCTGATCGGCGATCACCTCGGCGCTGCGGCGCTTGCCGCCCTCCTTGTCGGTCCAGTCGCGGATCTGAAGGCGGCCCTCCACCACGGCCATACGGCCCTTGGTGAAGTAGCGGCTGACAAACTCAGCCGTCTGCCGCCAGGCCACCACATCGATAAAATCGGTGCTGCGTTCGCCGGTGGCCTTGTCTTTAAAATCCCGGTCCACCGCCAGAGAGAAGGAGGCCACAGGGGTCCCCGTCTGCGTCCGGCGCAGCTCCGGGTCACGGGTCAGACGTCCCATGAGGAAAATCTTGTTGAGCATATCCGCCCTCTCCTTACTGGTCCTTGCAGACGATCAGGGAACGCATCACGCCGTCGGTGATCCGGAAGATACGGTCCAGCTCGGCGGGGATGGCGGCGGCGGCGTTGAAGGTCATCAGCACGTAGTAGCCCTCCATCAGATCGTTGATGGGATAGGCCAGACGGCGCTTGCCCCACTCATCGACCTCAGAGACGGTACCATTCGCCTCCACCACGGCCTTGAACTTGGCCACCAGAGCGGCGACGGCCTCTTCGTTCAGAGAGGGATCCAGGATATACATCGCCTCGTAGTTTGCGTTGATCTTTGCCATATTCTTGCACCTCCTTATGGTCTTGTGGCCCCCGGACGCGCCGGGAGCAAGGATTCGGTCGCCGGGAAAGACCCGGTAACAGACTTTACAATTATATAAGTTTTTGCTGAAAAGTCAAGAACTTTTTTGAATTTTCTTCTGCCCTTTGCGTGTTTTGGACAGATTTACGACACATATCTTGTCCCCGCCTCTTCCTGTGGCCGGGTGTTCAGTCTGTTTCCTCCGGATTCCTGGCCGGGAGACGGTTGACCATACAGAAATACTGATAGAAGATCCCGGACTCCGGCCCATCCCCCGGCTGGGTCCAGCAGGCGCGCAGATCGAAGAGGATCTTCTCGGCGATCTCAGTAGAAAAATACTTCAGTGAAGCATTCCCCCAGCTCCGTCTGGCAGTTTTCTCCGAAAAATAAGGCCAGAAAAGTGGCTGTTCCTCTTTTTTCAGGGTCAAACGATACACAGGGTGGGCTTTGATCTGCCCGTCCACGCAGCAGGACCCAATAAAATCCTCCCTCACCATGCACATACCAAGGATGCGCCGCTCTGTCTCTGGTTCATTCGTTCCCCGGTGGGTGATCAGACAGAGGGAGTTTGGCTTCATCCGGGCGGGGACCCGCGGTTCCCCTTTGGATGCGCCGCTGATATAGGTCCCGGTGGAGATGACCCACTCAGAGAAGAGCGCGTTCAGCTGTCCTTCTTCCACATCAAACGCTGCCTGGGACATTTTTGAGAGCTTCATGTGCTGCAAAAGCGCCCGCCGCTCCTGCTCCTCCTGCATGGCCTGCTGCGCCTCCTGCTTTTCAGCCTCCTTGGCCAGCAGCAGTTCCTGGATCTCAGCCTGCATCTCTTGGTTCCGCAGGGTCAGGTGGCGCCGGGCAAATGCGTCCGGGTAGAGGAACCGCTTGTCTCCCCCGGGGAAACAAACCGTGAGGATGTTCCGGTTCCAGCCGGTCACGATCCCCTTTCCAAAGGTTTCATGGCGGATCGCCTGTCCAATCAACTGCATAAACTGCTCCTTTCTTCCCACGCGGAATATGGCCGCTCACGTTCCGCGGCTGCCAGCTTCCGCATTGCCTACACACTTGCCTCCAGCCAGGCCTCATCCCGGCGCAGGACCAGAGCCGCCCCCTCCCAAGGCACAAATACGGTCAAACGCCGGAGATATAGAAAAAAGAAGGGCTTTTCATACAGCGCTGTACCGCGCAATACCAAAAGCCCTTCTTCAGACAAGACGGTTCTTTTTATGATTGATGATAGTATAGCACAGCCGATCCGGAAAAGCAAATGGGGCAGGCTGGGGCGGGGGAACGGCATCTGTGGGCAGGGAAACGTGCGGCCGGCGCTTTTCTCCCGGGCCGTTTCATGGTACAATGGGGCAAACGCATGGAGGAGGGGAGGACCTTGTCAAATACGACAACGCAGGACAGGCCGGTGTGCGGCCGCTTCGCCCCCAGCCCCAGCGGGCGGATGCACCTGGGCAACCTCTGGTCCGCGCTGCTGGCCTGGCTGGCCGCCCGGAGCCGGGGTGGGCGGATGGTGCTGCGGCTGGAGGACCTGGACCCAGACCGCTGTACCCAGACCTGGTGCGATCAGGTGATGCGGGATCTGGAGTGGCTTGGACTGGACTGGGACAACGAGCCGGTGTATCAGAGCCGCCGGACCGACGCCTACCGGGCCGCTTTTGCCCGGCTGGAGGAGGCCGGACTGATCTATCCCTGCTACTGCACCCGGGCGGAGCGGCTGGCCGCCTCCGCCCCCCACCGGTCCGACGGCGTCCCCGTCTATGACGGGCGGTGCCGCCGCCTGCCGCCGGAGGAGCTGGCCCGTCTGGCCCGGAGCCGCCGCCCGGCCTGGCGGGTCCGGGTCCCGGAGGAGGTCCTGAGCTTCCGCGACCTGCTTCAGGGAGGCGTTTCCCAGGACCTCTCCCTGGACTGCGGCGACTTCATCCTCCGCCGCTCCGACGGGGTGTACGCCTATCAGCTGGCGGTGGTGGTGGACGACGGGGCCATGGGGGTGACCCAGGTGGTGCGGGGCAGCGATCTGCTGGACTCCACCCCGCGGCAGCTGTGGCTCCAGGAGCGGCTGGGCCTGCCCCACCCGGAGTACGGCCATGTGCCCCTGCTCCTGGCCCCCGATGGCCGCCGCCTGGCCAAACGGGACCGGGACCAGGAGCTGGGAGCGCTCCAGAGCTGTTACTCCGCCCAGGAGCTGGTGGGGCAGCTGGCCCTGCTGGCCGGATTGATCCCGGAGTACGCCCCCATCTCCCCCGCTGAGCTGATCCCTCTGTTTTCCTGGGAGAAGCTGCCCCAGGCGGACTGCGCGGTCCATTGGGCGGATGGAATTTGTACATTTTTTACAAAAACCATCCGAAGCCCTGTTCAAAGAGACCGGCCTCCTGTATAATAGTGCTGAACGACCTCCCGCGGCCTGCCCAGTCCGCCGCGGAAACGTCCACAGGAGAGAGACAAATTTATCAAAGAAAGTGAGTGTGTGTATTGTGATCGACAAATTGATCGGCGACATCAGCACTGTGATGTACAGCTATGTGCTCATCATCCTGCTGCTGGCTACGGGTCTGTACTTCACCTTCCGGACCCGCTTCGTCCAGTTCCGTATGTTCCTGGAATCCATCCGTGTGGTGGGAGAAAAACCGGAGAAGGCCGGGGCGACCTCTTCCTTCCAGGCGCTGATGGTATCCACCGCGTCCCGGGTGGGCACGGGCAACATCATCGGCATCTCCACCGCCATCTGTGCCGGCGGCTTCGGCGCGGTGTTCTGGATGTGGGTCATCGCCATCATCGGCGGCGCCTCCTATTATATCGAGGCCGCCCTTCACAGCCGCCCCCTGGCGATCATCTTCGCCTTCTCCCTGATCCTGACCTACGCCGGCGGCTTCAATATGCTGGCCTCCTACAATCTCCAGTCCACCTTCTCCGGATACAGCTTCTATGACCCGGAGACCACCCCCTGGGTCATCGGCGCCATCCTGGCCCTGCTGGTGGGCTACTGCGTCATGGGCGGCGGCAAGCGCATCGTGAAGGTCACCTCCACCCTGGTCCCCTTCATGGGCGGCCTGTATGTGCTGGTCTCTCTGATCGTCATTGTGATGAACTTCGGCCTGCTGCCCCAGGTGCTGGGCCGCATCTTCTCCGAGGCCTTTGACTTCCAGGCCATCTTCGGCGGCCTGGCCGGCTCCTGCCTGATGTACGGCATCAAGCGCGGCCTCTACTCCAACGAGGCCGGCGTGGGCTCCGCCCCCAACGCGGCTGCCTCCGCCAATGTCAGCCACCCGGTGAAGCAGGGCCTGGTCCAGATGCTCTCCGTGTTCATCGACACCCTGCTCATCTGCACCGCCACCGCCTTCATGCTGCTGTGCTCCGGCGTGGAGCCCGACGCGGCGCTGGAGGGCGCCCCCTATGTCCAGGCGGCCCTGAGCGCGGTGTTCGGTCCCATCGGCCCCATGTTCATTACGGTGGCGATGGTGCTCTTCGCCTTCACCACCCTCATCGGCAACCTCTACTATGTGGACAACTGCCTGAATTACATCGTCAAGAAGGTCCCCGCCAAGGAGTTCATGGTCCTCTTCCGCATCGATGCCATGCTCCTGATCTTCATCGGCGCCGGGATGCAGATCGGCACCGTGTGGAACCTGGCCGATGTGCTCATGGGCGTGATGGCCCTGATCAACCTGCCGGTCATCATCCTCCTCAGCCGCCCCGCCCTGCTGGCTCTGAAGGATTACACTGCGCAGAAGAACACCGGCCGCAACCCGGTGTTCAAGGCCGAGACTGTGGGCCTCAAGGGCAAGACCGAATACTGGAACTGATCCCATCGGCATCTCAAACAGGCTGGCCCCAACCGGGGCCAGCCTGTTTTCTGCGTTCTGTACGTCGGCGCGGTCCCCGCTCACCCGCATCCGCCAGGTGCGCCGCCGCCTTCCAGAGCCAGGCGGCGGCAGGCCAGTGCGGTCGCCAGAAAGTACCCCCCATACACCGCCAGCAGAACTCCGCCGGTGACCAGGGCGCTGTGGACCGTGTCCACCTTGGCCGCCGTGGAGATCAGGTCGTTGGCCGCCTTCATGCCCACCACAGTGTGGAGCAGGGCCAGGGCCAGCGGGAGCAGGAAGGCCAGGGCCACCTGCTGCACCGCAGAGCGGGAGAGCATCCCCTCCTCCGCGCCCAGGCGGCGCAGGACGGCGTACCGTGCGGCGTTGTCGGCGGCCTGGCTCAGCTGCTGGAGGGCCAGAACCGCGGCGGCGGCCAGCAGGAAGGTGAGGCCCAGATACAACCCCAGAAACAGGGCCAGGAGCTTGTTTCCCATGATCTCCTGATAGAGGGACAGGCGGCTCTCCACCCGCAGGTAGGCGGTGGTCTCCTGATACTCCGCCAGGGCGGCCTGGACCTGTTTCTCAGTCTCCTCCGGGTCCCCGGCGTAGTCGGCGGACCACACCTGACGCCGGAGGGACAGCTTCTCCGCCATCTCGTCCGGGATGACCACGCAGGTCAGCCCCAGGTTTCCGGTGGCCAGGGGCGCGCTTCCCTCCGCCAGAAGGCCGGGCAGGGGGCCGGGGTAGGCCGGCGCGCCCTGCCGCGCCAGCAGACCATTGCAGTCGGACAGGCGGATGGCCGCGGAGGCGTCTTCTATCCCAGTGACCGCGGGATTGTTGTAATAGATCGGGGTGTCCTGCCGCCAGGCCAGGGCGTCAGACTCCATGCCGTGGGCGGTCAGCAGGGCATCAAAGTCCACGCAACCCAGGTGGTCGGCGTTCTGGTTCTGGACGGTGATGTCAAAGGGGGCCTGCCCGTCGGCGGCGGCCTCGATGGTGCGGTTGAGGCCGATGGAGCTGGCGGTGATGCCCATAGCCAGGAGCAGGAGGATGCAGATCACGGTCTGGGACAGGTAAGTAGAATGGACCCGGCTGATCCACTGGCGCAGGGTAAAGAGATGCAGGTCCCGGTAGTAGAAGCCGGGGTAGCTCCGGGCCAGCCGCAGCACAAAGCCGGACAGGGAGCGAAAGACCAGCAGGGTGCCCACTGTCCCCAGAGTCAGCATAGGGATGCACAGGAAGGGGAGCACCACGGCGAAGGCCATCCCGAAGGTGAGCAGAATGGCGTAGGCCGCCGCCAGGCACACCCCGCCCAGGACCAGCTGGAGCACAGAGGTCCGGAGGGGGCGGGGGCGAAGCTCCTCATTTTTCCGTCCTCCCTGCATCAGATCCAGCAGCTTGGCTCTGGAGATCTGGATGCCGCTGAAGCCCATGACCAACAGGAAAATCAGGCCGAAGTAGAGCACAGTGCGCCCCGCCGCCCGGGGGGAGAGGGCCAGCCCGAAGGCGTCCATCCGAAGGGAGAACATGGACAAGGTGAGGGCGGACAGGCCCTGAGAGGCCGCCAGTCCCAGCAGCAGGCCCAGGGCCAGGGAGGCCGCGCCGATCAGCCCCGTCTCCAGCACCAGCAGAAGGGATACCTGCCCCTGGCTCAGGCCAAGAAGCAGATAGGTGCCCAGCTCCCGCTTCCGCCGGCGCATGAGGAACCGGTCGGCGTACAGGATCAGACAGGCCAGAACCACCGCCACAAAGACGGAAAAGACGTCGATGCAGGACTGGATGACCTGGGCCATGGGATTTTGGCTCTGGGTCAGGTAGATCATCGCCCCCTGTCCATCCAGAGAGCTGAAGGTATAGAACAGGCACACGCCGAAGGTGAGGGTAAGCAGATACACGCCGTAGTCCCGAAAGGAGCGGCGGACGTTGCGCAGGGCCAGCTTACAGAACATCTTCCATCTCTCCTCCCAGCTGGGTGACCACCCGGATGATCTGCTGGAAAAAGGCCCGGCGGTCCCCGCCGTCCCGCTCCAGCTGCGCGAAGATCTTTCCGTCCCGGAGGAATACCACCCGGCGGCAGCAGCTGGCGGTGAAGGCGTCGTGGGTGACCATCAGAATGGTGGCCCCCCGCTCCCGGTTGAGCACCTCCAGCCGCTCCAGCAGCAGCCTGGAGGATTTGGAGTCCAGGGCCCCGGTGGGCTCGTCGGCCAGCACCAGGGCGGGCCGGGTGACGATGGCCCGGGCGGCGGCGCAGCGCTGCTGCTGTCCGCCGGACATCTGATAGGGATACTTGTCCAGACAGTCCCCGATGCCCAGCAGCTCCGCCGTCTCCTCCACCCGGTCCCGGATCTGGGCGGCCGGGGTGCGGAGGATGGACAGGGACAGGGCAATGTTTTCAAAGGCGGTAAGGGTGTCCAGCAGATTGCAGTCCTGGAAGATGAAGCCCAGCCGCTCCCGGCGGAAGCGGGTGAGGGCCCTGCCCCGCAGGCCGGTCAGCTCCTCCCCATCCACCTGGATGGAACCGGAGGTGGGCCGGTCGATGGTGGAGATGCAGTTGAGCAGGGTGGTCTTGCCGGAGCCGGAGGCCCCCATGATCCCCACATACTCCCCCGCCTCCAGGGACAGGTCCACGCCGTCCAGGGCGCGGGTGACCGCCCCCCGCTTTCCATATACCTTCGTCAGATCCTTTACACACAGCAGCTCCGCCATGTTGGAACTCCTCCTTTCGCCGGGCGTGGTCCGCCCGGGCTGAACTGTATGACATCATAGCATACAGTTTTGAAAAATACCCGAAAGGTTCTCTTAGGAATTTCTTAAGTTATCCTAAAGACATCTCTCGGCCGCTCCGGTTTTGACAAAGAGCGGCCAGCATGATAAAATATCCGCCGGAACGGCGGCCCGATCCGCCGATCTTTCTGACAGAAATGAGGTTTTTACCATGAAACACAACAAACTCACACGGTGGGCCGCCCTGATCCTGGCGGCCGCCCTGACCCTCTCCCTCACCGCCTGCGGCGGGGCGGGCGGCTCCTCCTCCGCGGGCAGCGCCTCTGCCAGTCAGAGCGCCCCCGCCTCCGCCATCACCCTTACCGACCAGGCAGGCCGTCAGGTGGAGCTGGACGCCCCGGCGGACACTCTGGTCAGCTGCTACTATGTGACCACCTATGCCACCATGGCCCTGGGGATCTCCGACCGGGTGGTGGGCCTGGAGAAAAAGGCGGATACCCGCCCCATTTACGCCATGGCCGCCCCGGACCTGCTGGAGAAGGAGCAGGTGGGCACCATGAAGGAGCTGGACCTGGAGGCGGTGGCCGCCCTGGAGCCCGACCTGGTGGTGATGCCCAAGAAGCTGATGGACTACGCCGCTCCCCTGGAGGAGCTGGGCATCCCTGTCCTGGTGGTCAACCCCGAATCCCACGAGGCACTCACCGGAATGCTGGAGCTGCTGGGACAGGCCTGCGGCGTGGAGGACCGGGCCCAGGCTCTGACGGACTACTATGAGGAGCAACTGGCCCGGGTAGCCCAGCTGGTGGACGGCCTGGAGCGGCCCACGGTCTACATGGGCGGCAACTCCTCCTACCTCACCGCCGCCCCCGGCGATATGTACCAGAGCAGCCTCATTGAGACCGCCGGAGGGGTGAACGCCGCCGCCGATCTGACGGGGGGCTATTGGACCGAGGTCTCCTATGAGTCCATTCTGGCTATGGCCCCGCAGGTCATCCTGATCCCCGCCGGCGCAGACTATACCGCCCAGGACATCCTGGGCGATCCCCAGCTGGCCACGGTGCCCGCCGTCCAGTCCGGTGCGGTCTATGAGATGCCAAGCGGCATTGAGGAGTGGGACTCCCCCATTCCCTCCGGCATCCTGGGCACCCTTTGGATGACCAGCGTTCTCCACGGGGACGCCTATCCCTTCGACACCTTTACCGCCGACGTCCAGGACTTTTACAAGACCTTCTACGGATTTGAGATCGACCCGGCGCTCATCACCAAGTAAGAACGGACCAGACGCTGCGGAGAGGGGGGAGGACCGGTGAGAGAGAAGGGACGGGAACGGCTCGCCCTGGGGGCGGCCATCCTGCTGACAGCGGTCCTGGCGCTCCTGTCTGTCCGGGTGGGCAGCTACCCCCTCTCCACCGGGCAGATCCTGGAGATCCTCTCCGGCGGGCTGGCGGGCACGACTCCCGCCCATGTGCTGTGGAATCTCCGCCTGCCCCGGGTGGGGATGGGGCTGCTGGCGGGCTGGGCGCTGGGCATGGCCGGCGGCGTCTATCAGACCGTGTTCCGCAACCCCCTGGCCTCCCCCGACCTGACCGGGGTGGCCTCCGGGGCCTCCTTCGGCGCGGCCTGGGCCATCGTGCTGGGGGCGGGGACCTCCCTTCAGATCATGGGGGGCGCCTTTATCATGGGCAGCCTGTCCCTGCTGCTGGTGCTGGCCCTGGTCCGGTGGGCCGGGATGGAACGCACCGGGGCCTATATCCTGGCGGGGGTCATCGTCTCCTCGGCGGCGGACGCGGGCCTGATGGTGCTCAAGACCATCGCCGACCCGGAGGGGGAACTGGCCGCCATCGAGTTTTGGACCATGGGCAGCCTGTCCGCCATGACCGGAGACAAGCTCCGGGGGGCTGCGTCTGCCATCCTGATCCCACTGGCTCTGCTCCTGCTGTTCCGCCGGCAGGCCCTCACCCTCTCCCTCGGGGAGGAGGGGGCCCGCGCCCTGGGGCTGGAGCCCCGGCGGTGGCGGGGGCTGCTGCTGGGACTGACCACCCTGATGGTGGCGGCGGTGGCCTCCGTGGCCGGGGTGATCGCTTTTCTGGGCCTGATCGCCCCCCACATCGCCTTTCTGCTGCTGGGGCGGCGGGGCGGCCCCTATCTTCCGCTGTGCGCCCTGATGGGGGGAGCCATTCTGCTGGCCGCCGACCTGCTGGCCCGGGGGTTCTCCCAGGGGACGGAGCTCCCGCTGAGCATCTGGACCGTGCTGTTCGGGGCCCCGGTGCTCACCGCACTGCTTCTTCGGGGAAGGGAGGAGAGCCTATGAGCGCGCTGCTGGAGGTACAGGGCCTCACTGCCGGCTACCGCCGGCCGGTGATCCGCGATATCTCCTTTGCCCTCCGTCCGGGCGAGATCACCGCGGTACTGGGCCGCAACGGCTGCGGCAAGACCACCCTGCTTCGGAGCCTCACCGGGGGGGCGCGGATCCTGTCCGGCACGGTGTGGGCGGCGGGGGAGGACTGTCTGGACTGGTCCGCCCGGAGGCGGGCCAGGAGCATCGCCCTGCTGTCCCAGCACAGCCAGCTGCTCCCCGGCCTGCGGGCGGAGGAGGTCATCGCCATGGGCCGCACCCCCTGGCTGGGGCCGCTCTCCGGGCCCGGGCCGGAGGACCGGGCCATGGTCCGGGCGGCGGCGGAGCGCTTCGGCGTGGCGGAGCTTCTTGACCGGGACTGCGCCCAGCTCAGCGATGGGCAGCGCCAGCTGGTCCATCTGGCCCGTCTGGCCGTCCAGGACGCCCCCATCCTGCTGCTGGACGAGCCCAACAGTGCTTTGGACTTTGAAAACACCGGCCTGCTGTTCCGCAGGGTGCGGGAGCTGGTGGAGACCGGGGAGCGGACCGCCCTGATCGTCCTCCACGACCCGGCCCTGGCCCTGCGCTGGTGCCGCCGGCTGCTTTTGTTGGCTGGGGGACGGCTGGTGGATAACGTCGCCACAGAGGGGATGGGAGCGGAGGCCCTTCAGGCTGTTCTGAGACAACTGTACCCCACCATTCAGGTCCGCCGGGACAAGAGCGGTCGGTTCTACTGCCTGCCGGACTGACGCTGTGGGAAGTTGGCCGAAAAAGCGGCATACTACTTTTGTGGTACACTCGGGCGCGCCCTTCCAAAAGGGCGTGCCTTTCATTGTCAAGCAGACAAATCGATGTTATAATTTCAATCAGATCATGTTGGCTGTTGGGCCAACCAGACAGGAGGAGAGCAGCTTTGCTGACCATCGACCAGTATGTGAGGGCCGAAAGCCTGGAACAGGCCTATGAGCTGTGTCAAAAACGAAATCATGTGGTGCTGGGCGGGATGCTCTGGCTGAAAATGCAGGATCGGAAGGTGGGGACCGCCATCGACCTGTGCGGCCTGGGGCTGGACCGGATCACCGAGACGGAGCGCGCCTTCGAGCTGGGGGCCATGGTCCCCCTGCGCGCCCTGGAGACCCACGAGGGGCTCAATGCCATGACCCGGGGGGCCTTCGCCCGCAGCGTGGAGCACATCGTGGGGGTGCAGTTCCGCAACTGCGCCACCGTGGGGGGCAGCGTCTTTGGCCGCTTCGGCTTCTCCGACGTGCTCACCCTGCTGCTGGCCCTGGACGCCCGGGTGGTGCTCCAGGGGGCGGGGGAACTGAGCCTGGAGGAGTTCTGCGCCCGTCCGCCCTTCCGGGACATCCTGGTCCGGGTCATCGTTCCCAAGGGAGCGGAGGGGACGGTCTATCTGTCCCAGCGGAACAGCGCCACAGACTTTCCCGTCCTCACCTGCGCCATCGCCCGCCGGGAGGGCGCGTTCCGCTTCGCCATCGGGGCCCGGCCGGGGCGGGCCAGGGTCTATCTGGATGAGAAGGGGCTGCTGTCTGGCAGGATCACCCGGGACAGCGCCCTGGCCATGGGGGAGGATCTGTCCCGCCGGGTCCCCATGGGGGACAACCTGCGTGCCGGGGCGGAGTACCGGACAAAGATCTGCCAGGCCCTGGTGCGCCGGGGCCTGCTGAAGCTGGAGGAGGCGCGCTGATATGGAGATCCATCTGAATTTGAACGGAAAGCCCCTGGACGCCGAGGTCCGGGCCGACACCCTGCTGCTGGACTTTCTGCGGGCCCACGGCTGCCTCAGCGTCAAGCGGGGGTGCGAGACCGCCAACTGCGGCCTGTGTACCGTCCTGCTGGACGGGACCCCCGTGCTGTCCTGCAGCCTGCTGGCCGCCCGGGTGGACGGCCGCTGCGTCCAGACCCTGGAGGGCCTTCAGGAGGAGGCGGGCGGCTTTGTCACCTTCATTGCCGACCAGGGGGCGGAGCAGTGCGGCTTCTGCAACCCCGGCTTCGTGATGAACACCATCGCCCTGCTCCGGGAGTATCCAGATCCCACCGACGACCAGATCCGGGCCTATCTGGCGGGCAACCTGTGCCGGTGCTCCGGCTATGAGGGGCAGCTCCGGGGCATCCGGGCCTATCTGAACCATAAAAAAGCAGAGGAGGCGCAGTGATGGCACAGCAGGATTGGAGCACCGTGGGCAAGCCGGTGCGGAAAAAGGACGCAATGGCCCTCTTGTTGGGCAAGCCCGCCTATCTGGACGACCTGACCCCGAAGGACTGCCTGGTGGTCAAAGTGCTGCGCAGCCCCCACGCCCACGCCCTCATTGAGGAGATCGATACGGAGAACGCCGAGCAGATCCCCGGCGTTGCCGCCATCTTCACCTACAGGGATGTGCCACAGAAGCGGTTCACCATGGCGGGACAGACCTATCCGGAGCCCTCCCCCTATGACCGGCTCATCCTGGACCGGCGGGTCCGCTTTGTGGGAGACGCGGTGGCCATCGTGGCCGGGGAGAACGAGGCGGCGGTGGACCGGGCGCTGAAGCGCATCCGGGTCCGGTATCAGGTCCTGGAGCCGGTGCTGGACTTCCACACCGCCAAGGACAACCTGATCCTGGTCCACCCGGAGGAGAGCTGGCGGTCCCTGTGCCCTGTGGGGGCGGACAACCGCCGGAACCTGTGTGCCAGCGAGACCTGTCAGGACGGGGATGTGGACCGGATCCTGGCCGGCTGCGACCAGGTGGTGGAGGGAGTCTACCACACCAAGGCCTGCCAGCAGGCCATGATGGAGACCTTCCGCACCTATACAGAGATCGACCCCTATGGCCGCCTCCATGTTGTCAGCTCCACCCAGATCGTCTTTCACGTCCGGCGGATCCTGGCCAACGCCCTGGACATCCCAAAATCCAAGGTCCATGTGGAAAAGTTCCGCATTGGTGGAGGCTTCGGCGCCAAACAGACGGTGGTGGCTGAGGTCTATCCTGCTTTGGTCACTTGGAAGACCGGCCGCCCCGCCAAGATGATCTACACCCGTCAGGAGTGCCAGACCGCCGGGACCCCCCGGCATGAGATGGAGGTCCGGGTGCGCCTGGGCGCCTCCAACGACGGCACCATCCGGGCCCTGGATGTGTACACCCTGTCCAACACCGGGGCCTACGGAGAGCACGGCCCCACCACGGTGGGCCTGTCGGGCCACAAGTCCATTCCCCTGTACACCCACAGCCTGGAGGCATTCCGCTTCGCCTATGATGTGGTTTACACCAACCACCAGTCCGCCGGGGCCTACCGGGGCTACGGCGCCACCCAGGGCATCTTCGCCGTGGAGACGGCGGTGAATGAGCTGGCGGACCGCCTGGGCATGGATCCGGTGGCTCTTCGGGAGAAAAACATGGTCCGGGAGGGGCAGGTCATGCCCGCCTATTACAACGAGCGGGCGGACGCCTGTGCCCTGGACCGGTGCATGACCCGGTGCAAGGAGCTCTTCCACTGGGAGGAGAAGTTCCCTGTTCGGGATATGGGCAACGGAAAGGTGCGGGCTGCCGGAGTAGCCATGGCTATGCAGGGCTCCGGCATCTCCGGCGTGGATGTGGGCTCCGCCACCATCAAGCTCAGTGACGAGGGCTTCTTCAACCTCTCCATCGGCGCGGCCGATATGGGTACCGGCTGCGACACCATTCTGGCCCAGATGGCCGCCGAGTGCATGGAGTGTAGTCTGGACGACGTGGCCGTCTTTGGCGCAGACTCTGACGCCTCCCCCTACGACTCCGGCTCCTATGCCTCCAGCACCACCTATGTCACCGGGAAGGCGGTGGAAAAGGCCTGTGAGGAGCTGAAGGACCGCCTGTGCCAGGTGGGGGCGGAGCTGCTGAACTGCCCCCGGGAGGAGGTGGAGTACGCCCGGAAGGCGGTGCGCCGCCTGGACGGCTCCGCCCAGGTCTCCCTGGCCGACATCGCCACCAAGTCCATGTGCGGCAACGGCACCGCTGTTCAGGCCACCTGCTCCCACACCTCGCCCATCTCCCCGCCCCCCTTCATGGTGGGTATGGCCGAGGTGGAGGTGGACCGGGAGACCGGCTCCGTCCAGGTGCTGGACTACACCGCCGTGGTGGACTGCGGCACCCCCATCAACCCCAATCTGGCCCGGGTGCAGACCGAGGGCGGCATTGTCCAGGGCATTGGCATGGCCCTGTTCGAGGATGTGACCTATACCCCGGAGGGGCGCATCCTGGAGGACTCCCTGATGCAGTATAAGCTCCCCACCCGGCTGGATATGGGACATCTCCAGGTGGAGTTTGAATCCAGCTATGAACAGACCGGCCCCTTCGGGGCCAAGTCCATCGGAGAGATCGTCATCAACACCCCCGCCCCCGCTTTGGCTCAGGCCATCTTCCGGGCCACCGGGACATGGCACCGGAATCTCCCCATCACCCCGGAGAAGGTCCTGCTGGGCCGGGATGAATAAGCACATCATCTATCTGGCGGCGGGCAGCGGCAGCCGCTTCGGGAGCAACAAGCTGCTGTGTCCACTGGAGGGAAAGCCCCTGTTCCGCCACGGGCTGGACACTCTGGCCGGCCTGGTCCGGGCCCGGAAGGACTGTGATCTGACCATCGTGTCCCGCTATGGCCCTGTTCTTGAGGCCGCCCAGGCGGCGGGGGCCCGGGCGGTGGACAGCCCGGACAGCGCCCGGGGCCTGTCCTTCACCATCCGGGCGGGGCTCTCCGCCCTGAGCCCCATTTCTCCGGAGGATTTTCTCCTGTTCGCGGCAGCCGACCAGCCCCGCCTGGGGAGCGGGACGGCGGCCCGGCTGCTGGACGCCGCCCGACCGGGGGTCCTCACAGCGGCGGCCTGCTGGGAGGGTCAGCCGGGCAACCCGGTCCTGTTCTCCGCCGCCCTGCTGCCGGAACTGGAGGCCCTCACCGGCGATCAGGGGGGACGGGTGGTGCTGCGCCGCCACTGGGACCGCTGTATCCTTCTCCCGGCAGAGGACCCTCTGGAGCTGGCTGATGCGGATACTCCAGAGGCGCTGCTGGCCCTCCGGCAGGGAGAATCGGACACCTTGAAATCATATTGAGCCATCATAAACAGACGCCCGGCCTGCCGCTTTTACGGCAGGCCGGGCGTCTTATTGACAAAAATCAGGTTTGGGCTTCGGTTGGTCATCCAGATAGACGGTCCGGTCCCCGCCGGCCTGGGCCAGGCGGCGGTTGGCCTCATTGAGGGGGCCAAACTCCCGCAGACAGCAGAGCACCTGACTGCACCTCTCCAAAACGGACAGGGCCCGCTGGAAGGTATCCTCCCCGATGGGGTGATAGGCCCGCTGGGCGATCACCTCCACAGCCAGGGCGGAGGCCACCGGATGATCCACGTCGTTTTCCGGCAGGATCCCGGCGGCAAAGGGCACTCCCTGCCGCTGGAGCCTGCGGTAGACCGGGATCCCGGTGCCGTTTCCTCCGATGACAAAGATCTGGGGTGCGCCCCGAATGGGCTCCAGCTCCGGACAGCCGAAGGACTCGCAGTAGCTGCCCCGCTCCACGCCGTACAGCCGCCGGATATAGCCCCCGGAGAAGATCTCCTCCGGCGTTCCGCACCGGTCGATCCCCTCGCCCCGGACGCACAGGATCCGGTCGGAAATCCGCTGGGCCAGGTCCAGCTCATGGAGGGAGAGGACGACGGCCACCCGGCGTTCCCGCACCAGCTCCTTCAAAATGTCCAGAAGCTCCAGCTTTCCGCGCAGGTCCAGGAAGGAGGTGGGCTCGTCCAGGACCAGGACTTCCGGCTCCTGACAGATGGCCCGGGCCAGCAGCACCCGCTGCCGCTGGCCATCGCTGATCTGATCGAAGGGGGCGTCCCACAGTTCCAGGGCGCGGACCCGCTCCAGGGCCGCCCGCACCGCCGCCCGGTCCCCAGGGCCGAGGATCCCCAGCCGCCCGGTATAGGGATAGCGACCGGCGGCGGCCACCTCCCAGCAGGTCATCCGATCCGGCTGTGCCCGGCCGGTCATCATCACCGACAGGCTCCGGGCGATCTCCCGCTCGCTCAGCCGGACGATGTCCCGGCCCAGCAGGCTGACTTGCCCGCCCAGCAGGCGCAGCTGCCCGATCAGGCTGTTCAAAATCGTGGATTTGCCCGCGCCGTTTGGCCCGATGAGGGTCAGGATCTCCCCCGGATGCACCTGGAGACAGATCTCCCGGAGCAGAGGGCGTCCGTGATACCCCACCGACAGATCCCGGGCGGACAGCAGCGTCTCGCTCACGGGGCGTTTCCTCCTCTCATTCGCCGGGGCGGAGCCGCCGGCGCAGCATGATCCAGATCACGATGGGCGCGCCCAGCACGGCGGTCACCGCGCTGATGCTCAGCTCGGTGGGGGCAAATACTGTCCGGGCCAGTCCATCGCAGAACAGGCAGAAGGCCGCCCCGCCCAGAAAACAGGCCGGGATCATCAGGATGGGCTGCGCAGTGCCAAACAGCCCCTTTGCCAGGTGAGGGACCGCAATGCCCACAAAGGAGATGGGGCCGGCAAAGGCGGTCACGCTGGCGGACAGCACGCTGGACAGCAGGATCAGCGCCGTCCGAAAGGCCCGGATGTTCACCCCCATGCTTCGGGCGCAGCCCTCCCCCAGCTGATAGGCCCCCATGGGCTTGGACAGCAGGAAGCTTCCAACCAGCGCCGCCCCGATGACCGGCAGGAGCACCCGCAGGTTGGCCCAGGACACCCCGGAAAAGCTGCCCATGGACCAGTTGTGCAGGTTGACGATGTTGGCGTCGCTGGCGAAGGTGACCACAAACTCGGTGACTGCGGAGCAGAGATACCCGATCATCACCCCGCTTACCACCAGCAGGGACATCTGGTGCAGCCACCTGGACAGGAGCAGCACAAAGCCCATGGACAGCATGGCCCCTGCGAAAGCGGCCAGGATCATCCCTCCGGAGCTCATCACCACCCCCCGGGAGAGCAGGCCCACCATAGCCAGGGAGACCGTCAGCTTGGCCCCGGAGGAGATCCCCAGCACAAAGGGGCTGGCGATGGGGTTGGCAAAGAAGGTCTGGAGGAGAAAGCCGGACACCGACAGGGCGCCCCCCAGCAGGGCGGCGGCCAGGGTCCGGGGCAGGCGGAGCTTCCAGATCACGGCGGCGTACTCCCCCTCCTGCCGGACCAGGATGTCCCACACCTCGCACGGCGTCAGGGGGAGGCTGCCGGCGTTCAGGCTCCAGAGAAACAGGCCGGCCAGCAGCAGGGCCAGCAGCAGAAACGCCAGGCACCAGCGCCGGGCACGGGGCTCCTCCACGGGTCATCCCTCCTTCGTCAAGCGGTACAGATAGGTCAGCGATTCCGGCTCCGGATCCTCCTGGGTCAGGACGGTATGGATGTCCAGCAGCAGGTCCCCCAGTCCCATGGAGGACTGGAACAGGTCCTGCCCGGTACACCAGACGTTCCCCTCCTGTACCGCCCGGAACTCGGCCAGCACCTCATTTTTCTCCAGCAGCTCGTCCAGGGTGCGCAGCCCGCCGTCCACGGCGCTGTTATAGATCAGAAGGTCCGCATCCTTCGCCCCGGCGTAAAACGCCTCCATCTGGAGGTTCATGGTGGACAGGGCATTCTCCTCCCCGCCCAGGTCCTGGAACACATACTCCCCGCCGGCCATCCCGATCAGCTTGGAGATATAGTCCCCCGGCTTGCGTACGTTGACCCCTCCGTTGGAGGTGATGTAGAAGAAGGCCACGGTCTTTCCGGTCCCCTCCTGGTCCAGGACGGGAGCCAGGCGGTCCAGGGTCTGCTGGAAGCGCTCCTGAGCCTGGTCCTCCTTTCCTAAGAGGACCCCATACAGCTTCAGCCACTCCATGCGCCCCAGGGGGTGGCCCTCATAGCTGGAGCGCTCCACCAGCACCGGGACGCCCAGCTCCTCCAGCTGCTCCTTTACCTCCGGGGTGTGGTAGATCATGGTGGACTCCACCGCCAGGTCGCACCCCTCGGCATAGATCCGCTCGTAGTCCGGGGCGCTGTACTTCCCGGCATACAGGATCTCGCCCGCCTCCATGGCCGCCCGGGCCTCCTCCACATACCAGCCCTGGGCCTCCGTACCGGACAGACGGATAGCATCCAGGCCGTCCAGCTCCCGGAACAGGTCCATGGCCGAGGTGGCCGCCAGATAGATCCGGTCCAGGGGCTGTTGGAGGACCGTGACCCCCTCGTCCAGCCCGGAGGGCACGTCCGCCTCCGGCGGGACCACCAGATAGGTCCCGGTCTCCCGGATCTCCACCAGCGCATACCCGCCCTGATAGTAGTCCACGGAGAACTGCTGGGCGTATTGCAGCTCCAGGCTGTGGTCATACTCCAGGTCCTCCCAGCGGAGACCCCCGCCGCCGGCGGAACTGTTTCCCGCCGGGCCGCAGGCCGTCAGCAGCTGGGCCGCCAGAACCGCCGTGAGGAACGCCGCCCCCAGCCGCCGGAGGGGGCTCAACCCTCCGCCTCCTTCAGGGAGTTTGAATCAAACCTCAGGGTGTAGTCGATCTCGTGGGGGGTGCTCATGGCGGTGGTATTCGCCTGGACCGGAAGAGCCCGGTCGAAGCAGGCCACCGGGACCACGAAGCGGGAGCGGCCCTCCACCAGCTCCGCGTCATACTGCGTCCCATCCACCTTCATATAGTCATAGTTCCCGCTGCTCCACAGCAGCTCCGCCTCCGCCTGACCATCCCGGACGGTCAGCTTTGCCGGAGAATCCACCCCGGCCCGGCCGGAGCCCCCCTCCAGGGCCACATCCACCCAGTAGCTGCCATCCTCCAGGCCCAGACTGTCCGGGGTGGCCACGGCGTCCTCTTTCCACGCATCCAAAGGAAGAGAGTCTGCCCGGAAGAGTAAAGTCCGGTCATACCACTTCTCCTTTTTCTTGCTGAAGGCTGCGTAGGGGAGTCCCTGATCCAGCGCCTCTACCGGTACGGTAAAGACATGGCTTCCGTCTGCCTGCTGGGTGTAGGAGATCCAGTCTGTCTCTGGCGCCGCAGCGGCTTCCTCGCCAGTTCCGGGAAAGACCCAGAGATAGCCAGTGCCTCCCATGGTCATTTCTGCCGTCATCTCTCCGTTCAAAACGGTCAGCTCACAGCGGACCACCCGGAACATGGAGGAGCTGGAGTCCACAGTGATCGGATAGGTCCCGTCCTTCAGGCTGTCCCCGGAGACGGGGACCATCCCCTCCTCCACCACATCGGTCACACCGGCCATCTCGCTGCCGGAGGCCACTTGGCTGCTCTCCGGCGGAACGGAGGATGTTCCGGCGGGTGTCCCCTGACTGCACCCCGCAGTGAGCAGCATCCAGGCGCTCAGCAGCAGAGCCATCCCCTTTTTTCTCATCTCAGTCATCCTTTCTCTCCTCTTTGGAATGGGCGGGACCGCCCCGGAGCGCCGCCCCGGTCCGGTCCCGCCTGCCTCTTTTCCTCAGCTTTCCAGAGTATCCATGGCCGCCTGGGCGTGGGCCGCAAAAAGCTGCTGGATGGCCTCCAGCTCCCCCAGCCCCTTCAGGACACACTCAACCTCATAGCCGGCATCCTGGAAGGCGCGCTTCCAGGAGCCCTCCTCGTCGCCGGCCATGTCGTTGTTGGCGTGGTCTCCGGCCACGATCATCAGCGGCTGGAGCACCACTCTGTGCGCCCCGCTGTCCTTCACCCCGGCCAGCACATCCTCCAGCGTGGGCTCCGCCTCCACGGTCCCCACATAATAGCGGTCGTGCCCAGCCGCCTCTAGCACCTGCTGCATCTCTCCGTAAATGCGGTTGGACTCCGCCTCGGTCCCGTGGCCCATGAAGCAGATGGCGGTGTCGCCGTCATCGTACTGGGCGGTCGCCTGGGTGATGGCGTCGGCCACCGCCTGGAAGTCCCCATCACTGGTCAGCAGGGGCGCGCCTACCGCGATATGCTCAAAGGCGTCGGTGTACTGGGCCAGCTCGTCCACCAGGTCCGTGTACTCCAGGCCGTCCATCAGGTGGGTGGGCTGGACCACCAGCGTTTTGACGCCGTTGTCCACCGCCCGGTCCAGGGCCGCCTTGACATTGTCGATCTCCACGCCGTCCCGCTCCCGCACCCGGTCAATGATGATCTGGCTGGTGAAGGCCCGGCGGACCGACCAGTCCGGGAAGGCCTCCGCCAGGGCCGTTTCAATGGCGCCGATGGTCAGGCGGCGGCTGTCGTTGTAGCTGGTGCCGAAGCTGACCACCAGCAGCTCCTTCTCCCCGATCTGGTCCTGATTGCGGGGGTCGTCCAGGCTGGCGTCTCCGGTGTCCACCTCCTCCGTATCCTGGGAGAGATCCGGGGCCGCGCTGCTTCCGACACCGGACTCGGTCCCACTTCCGGAAGCGGAAGGGGCCCCGGAGCCGCAGGCGGCCAGCGGGGTCATCAGCAGCGCCGCGGAAAGCAGCAGGGACAGCAGTTTCTTGATTTTCATGATTTTTCCTCCTTTTTGCTCGACATGGTAAAACTGGAACCTTTGTTTGTATGTAAAACACCTGTTTTCAGCAAAAGGACAGGAAAAGCAAGATCCTTTTCCCTCTCAAAAAGGGCAAAAGGATCACCGAAGCAGATGGCCGCATCAGTACAATCAATTCCTCGTGATCTGGAAGTCTCTTCCCGTACCCACAGACGGCAGGTCTCCTGGCTCACAGATCCTCACATATCGCCGCCTTCCCAATTTTCATCAGTGGCCGCACCTTGCGTTGGCGATATACTCCCTGCTTACAGTGACGAGATCGCACAGGTTTTGCACCTGTTTCCCTTTTAACCTCCGCCCACAGGATCTGTCTCCAGCTCCCGGGGCGTCGGCACCGGCTGTTTGCCTGATTCAGTTGTACTGATAGTGTAACCTGTTTTGCAGTACTGTGTCAATCGTTTCATTGCGGTCCTTTCGAGTTTGGAACACATCTCCGGTCTGTCCAGGGGCTTGAAAGGAAAATCTTCACAGCGTGTCCATTGACCTTCCGGGTGCTTCTCGCGACCTCTGCGCGCGTTCAGGATCCTGTTATAACGATGCCGGCCCCCTGCGGCGTCTGGGCGTGCCCGGAATGGGGGTAGTTTGCCGCTTTTTACTTCAAAAGTGTAAAGCAAAAAAGAATTTTATGTGTTTTGCTGGTTTTATCAGAATTTTACCTTTATATTTCGGCGTAATACCGCAAATTTTGAATTGACAGTTGGGAACTCCAGTGCTAACATAAGACCAACGAACAGAAATTTTCAGGAAAGGAGCCATATCAACATGAAGCGGTTTGCAGCGTTCTTTTATGGCTACTTTTACTTTTTCGGCTTTTGGGCGAAACAAGTAAAAGTGTTTTTTGCTGCAAATAATTGGCTCCCCTCTGCTGTATAAGCGGGATGACTGGATCCAAAGGGCCTGCGGTGAATGACACTTCACCGCGGGCCCTTTTTCATTCCTGCATATCTGCAGCGGAAAGAAAGGAATGGTAATATGGTCATCATTGTCAAACAGAATACCAAGGAAGAGCGGATCCGGGAGCTGATTCAATGGATCGAGTCCCAAAACCTGCGCACCCACATCTCCACTGGCGATTTTTCCACGGTCATCGGTGTGATCGGCGACACCAGCAAGCTGGACGAGGACCTGATCAGCGGGCTGGATATTGTAGAGGGGGTCAAACGCGTGTCTGAGCCGTTCAAGAGCGCAAACCGGAAGTTCCATCCTCTGGACTCTGTCATTGAGGTCGGGGCGGACAAGATCAAGGTGGGACACGGGAATTTCGCCATCATCGCCGGTCCCTGCTCCGTGGAGAGCGAGGATCAGATCATCTCCGTGGCCAAAAGCGTCAAGGCCGCCGGAGCCACCATGCTCCGGGGCGGCGCGTTCAAGCCCCGCACCTCCCCCTATGACTTCCAGGGACTGAAGGCGGACGGTATTGAGCTGCTGCTGGAGGCCAAGCGGGAGACCGGCCTGCCCATCGTCACTGAAATCATGAACGCCAACCACCTGCCCCTCTTCGAGGATGTGGATGTGATTCAGGTGGGGGCCCGAAATATGCAGAATTTCGAGCTGCTCAAGGAACTGGGCAAGACCCGCAAACCCATCCTCCTCAAGCGTGGGCTGGCCAACACCATCAAGGAGCTGCTGATGAGCGCCGAGTACATCATGGCCAGCGGCAACGAAAACGTCATCCTGTGCGAGCGCGGGATCCGCACCTTTGAGACGGCCACCCGCAACACCCTGGACCTGTCCGCAGTCCCCGTCCTCCATGAGCTGACCCATCTGCCTGTCATTGTGGACCCCAGCCACGCCACCGGCGTGGCCCGCTATGTCAAGCCTATGGCTCTGGCCGCAGCAGCCTGCGGTGCGGACGGCCTGATCATCGAGGTACACAACGATCCCCCCCACGCCCTGTGCGACGGGGCCCAGTCCCTGCGGCCGGAGCAGTTTGAGGATGTGGCTAAGGCGGTCCGCCGGGTGCAGGCGGCGGCTCTGGCTGAGGATTGACAGGAGGGGTGCTGGATATGAAGGTCGGCATTGCGGGCCTGGGACTGATCGGTGGTTCCCTGGCCAAGGCATATGAAAAGAGCGGAGCCGCGGTATACGGCTATGACGGAAACCGGGTGGTCCAGGATTACGCCAAGCTCCAGGGCACCCTGACCGGAGATCTGGATCGGGAAACGATCGGAGACTGCGACTTGCTTCTGGTGGCACTGTATCCCCAAGTCTCCATCGACTATCTGAAGGAGATGGCCCCCTATATTTCCAAGGACACCCTGGTCATGGACTGCTGCGGCGTGAAGCGGGAGGTCTGCCGGGTGGGCTTCGCCCTGGCGGAGAAGCACGGCTTCACCTTTGTGGGCGGCCACCCCATGGCGGGCACCCAGTACTCCGGCTTTGCCAACAGCAAGGCCGACCTGTTTCAGGGGGCGCCCATGGTGGTCATCCCCAGAGAGCGGGACGACATCCTGCTGCTGGACCGGGTGAAAAAGCTGCTCACCCCCGCCGGCTTCAGCCATATGACAGTGACCACGGCGGAGCACCACGACGCGATGATCGCGTATACCTCCCAGATGTGCCATGTCCTGTCCAACGCCTATGTAAAAAGCCCCTGGGCCCAGATGCACAAGGGATACTCCGCCGGGAGCTACCGGGATCTGACCCGGGTGGCCTGGCTGAACGAGACCATGTGGACCGACCTGTTCCTGGAGAACCGGGATTATCTGCTGGAGGAGCTGGACCGGATGATCGGCTATCTGGGCGAGTACCGGGACGCCCTGGAGCAGGGCAACGGGGACCGGCTGTGCACCCTGTTGGCTGAGGGACGGATCTGTAAGGAGAAGGTGGACGCGGAATGAAAAAGACGCTGACTGTGGCCCTCCCGGGCCGGGAATATCAAATCGAGATCCAGCGTGGCCTGCTGGATCAGGCGGGGGAGCGCTGTCGGGCGCTGCTCCCCCGGGCCCGGAAGCTGGCGGTGGTGACCGACAGCAATGTGCTGCCCCTGTATCTGGAGCGGACGGCGGACAGCCTGAAGCGGGCGGGCTTTCAGGTCCTCTGCTGCTCCGTCCCCGCCGGAGAGGCGGCCAAGTGTCCAGAACAGCTGGTCCTGCTGTGGGAAAAAATGATGGCCTTCGGTATGACACGCACTGACGGGGTGGCAGCCCTGGGCGGCGGCGTGGTGGGCGACCTGGCGGGCTTTGCCGCTGCCACCCTCCTCCGGGGGGTGGACTTCATCCAGATCCCCACCACTCTGCTGGCCCAGGTGGACTCCTCCGTGGGGGGCAAGGTGGCCATCGACCTTCAGGCCGGAAAAAATCTGGCCGGGGCCTTCTGGCAGCCCAAGGGGGTGCTGATCGATCCGGACTGTCTCAACACCCTCAGCGACCGCGCCTTCTCCGACGGCATGGCCGAGGTGATCAAATACGGCTGCATCCGGGAACGGGAGTTCTTTGAGCTGCTGGACCGCTGCGGCAGCCGGGCTGGCGTAATGGATTACATTGAGCAGGTGATCTGCACCTGCTGCGATCTGAAGCGGCAGGTAGTGCTTCAGGACGAGCGGGACACCGGCCTGCGGATGACGCTGAACTTCGGCCACACCATCGGCCACGCCTTTGAGCTGGCGGGACACTATGAGACCTGGACCCACGGACAGGGGGTGGCCGCCGGGATGAACTGGGCCGCCCAGCTGGGCGTCGGACTTGGGATCACGCCGCCGGAGGTGGTGGAGCAGATCCGCTCCATTTTGAACAAGTTCGGCCTGCCTCAGGACATCCCCTGTCCCTGGGAGACTATGACGGAGGCAGTGGGCCTGGACAAGAAGCGCACCGGGGATTCCATTACGCTGATCCTGCTGGAGCGGCTGGGCCAGGCGGTGCCGCGGCGCATGAAGAAGGACCAGCTTTTGGAACTGCTGGAACCCATGTGCGGGAGATAACGATATGGATCTTACCATCTATCCCAGCAAGCTGGCCGGGGAGGTGACCCCGCCGTCCAGCAAGTCCCAGGCCCACCGGGCGCTCATCGCCGCCGCCCTCGGCGGCGGGATCAGCACCATTTCCAATCTGGCGGACTCACAGGACATCCAGGCCACCCGCCGGTGCCTGTCTGCCCTGGGGGCTCTGGTGGAGGACCTGGGGCCTGGAACACTCCGGGTCCACGGCCTGGGGAACTCCATCCCCCAGGCGGGACCTTTCCCCACCCTGGACTGCGGGGAGAGCGGCTCCACGCTGCGGTTTCTCATCCCGGTGGCCCTTCTGGTACAGGGACAGGCCGCCTTCACCGGACGGGGCCGCCTCATGGAGCGCCCCCTTGCCCCATACGAGGATCTGTTCCGGGGGAAGGGGATCGGCTGGAGCATGGAGCACGGCGTGCTCACCCTGGACTGCGGACGGGGTTATGACCGGCTGGCTCTGGACCCGGGGGAGTATCGCCTGCCGGGGGATGTGTCCAGTCAGTTTATCACCGGGCTGCTCTTTGCCCTGCCCCTGCTGGAGGGAGACAGCGACCTGCTTCTCACCGCTCCCCTGGAGTCCCGGGGCTATGTGGATCTGACTCTGGACGTGCTGGACAGGTTCGGGGTCGTCGCAGAGCCCCGGGAGAACGGCTTCCACATCCCGAGCGGGCAGATGTACCAGGCCAGAGACCTGGCTGTTGAGGCCGACTGGTCCCAGGCCGCCTTCTGGTACGCCGCCAACCACCTGGGCGGTCAGGTAGACATCCTGGGGATGGATCCAGCCTCCCGGCAGGGGGACCGTGAGATCGCCGCGTACAGCCGTATGCTGGCCCGATCCGGCCAGGTGGAGCTGGACGTGTCCCAGTGCCCCGACCTGGCTCCCCCTCTGGCGGCCATGGCCGCTGTGCGCACCGGGACCACCCGCCTCACCAACGCAGCCCGCCTGCGGGCGAAGGAGAGCGACCGCCTCGCCTCGGTCACCCGGGCCCTCCGGGCCATGGGGGGGCAGGTGGAGGAGTACGCCGATTCCTTGACCATCCACGGGGTGAAGCGTCTGCCGGGAGGCGGCGTTGTGGACTGCGCCAATGACCACCGCATTGCCATGATGGCGGCGGTCTGCGCCGCCTCTGCGGAGGCTCCGGTGAAGCTGCTGGGGGCGGAGTGCGTCAGAAAATCCTATCCGGAATTCTGGACCCATTTTCAATCGTTAGGAGGAGAGCTCCATGGCCTCATACTTCGGTAAGCACATCCATATCTCCATCTTCGGCCAGTCCCACTCGGAGGCCATCGGGGTGACGGTGGACGGCCTTCCCGCCGGGGAGGCCGTGGAGCTGGCGCAGCTTCAGGCGTTTCTCCGCCGCAGGGCGCCCGGCCGGGACGCAACCTCCACCCCCCGAAAGGAAGGGGACGTCCCCCGGATCCTGTGCGGGCTGGTGGATGGGGTGACCTGCGGCGCACCCCTGGCCGCCGTCATCGAGAACACAAACACCCGCTCCAAGGACTACGACGAGCTGCGGGACAAGCCCCGCCCGGCTCATGCCGATTTCACCGCCCATATCAAGTACGGCGGTTTTCAGGATGTGCGGGGGGGCGGCCATTTCTCCGGCCGGCTCACCGCGCCCCTGTGCATCGCCGGCGGGATCTGCGCCCAGCTGCTGGCCCGGCGGGGGATCACCGTGGCGGCCCATATCCGCTCCATCGCTCAGGTGGAGGACCGCCCCTTCTCTCCGCTCGGGGAGGCGCGGGACACCCTGCTGGCGGTGCAGCAAGCCCCCTTCCCCGTTCTGGAGGAAAAGGCCGGAGAGCGGATGCGGGCAGAGATCCTCCGGGCCCGGGAGGCCGGGGACTCGGTGGGCGGCGTGGTGGAGTGCATAGTCACCGGCCTGCCCGCTGGGGTGGGCAGCCCCATGTTTCAGGGGCTGGAGAGCCATCTGGCCGCCGCCCTGTTTGCCATCCCCGCGGTGAAAGGCGTGGAGTTCGGCTCCGGCTTCGGGGCCGCCGGGATGCGGGGCTCTGCGCATAACGACCCCTTCATCCTGGAGGATGGGGCCATCCGCACCGCCAGCAATCACGCAGGCGGGATCCTGGGCGGGATCTCCAGCGGGATGCCGGTGGTGTTTCGGGCGGCCTTCAAGCCCACACCATCCATCGCGCAAAAACAGCACACCGTCCGCCTGTCCGCGGGGACAGAGACGGACCTTCAGATCACCGGACGGCACGACCCCTGTATCGTGCCCCGGGCGGTCCCCGTGGTGGAGGCCGCCGCCGCTCTGGTCCTTCTGGACGCACTGCTGGACCGGAATACAGACCAGATCGCATGGAGCGCGCCCCAGGGTGCGCGGCCTTGAATCGAGGGAGGAGAAATTGACATGGATCAGAATTTGACGCAGCTGCGGGATCAGATCGACGGTATCGACCAGAAGCTGGTGGAGCTGTTCAAGCAGCGGATGGCGGTCTCCCGTGAGGTGGCCGCCTATAAGCAGGAGCACGGCCTGCCCACGCTGGACGCGGGGCGGGAGCGGGCGCTGCTGGCCAAGGTGGGCAGTCTGGCCGGGGAGGATCTGGCCGACTATACGGAGTCGGTGTTCCGTTCCATCATGGCGGCCAGCCGCTCCTACCAGAAGCAGTGCGAAGGGTCCGGCTCTCCGGTCTATGAGGGCATCCGCACCGCGCTGAGTACTACGCCGGACCTCTTTCCCCAGCGGGCCACCGTGGCCTGCCAGGGCATTGAGGGGGCTTATTCCCAGATCGCCTGCGATAGTATCTTTAAATCCCCCACCATCCTCTATTTTGACACCTTCGACCATGTGTTCAAGGCGGTGGAGAGTGGGATGTGTCAGTACGGCATCCTGCCCATCGAAAACAGCACTGCCGGTTCGGTCAATGCGACCTATGATTTGATGACCCGTCATAACTTCTCTATCGTCCGTTCCGCCCGGCTGAAGGTGAGCCACAACCTGCTGGCAAAGGCCGGGACCGGTCTGCCGGATATCAAAGAGGTATTCTCCCACGAGCAGGCCATCAACCAGTGCTCCGCCTTCCTGAGCGGGCTGAAGGGGGTCAAGGTGACCGTGGTGCCCAACACCGCCGTTGCCGCCCGCATGGTCTCTCAGTCGGAGCGGCGGGACGTGGCCGCCCTCTCCTCCCGCTTCTGCGGAAAGACCTACGGCCTGGAGCTGCTGCGCGCCAATGTGCAGAACCGGGACAACAACTATACCCGCTTCATCTGTATCTCCCAAAAGCCGGAGATCTATCCCGGGGCCGACCGAACCTCTCTGATGATGACCCTGCCACACAAGCCGGGAGCGCTTTACCACGTTTTATCCAAGTTCTACGCCCTGGGCATCAACCTGCAAAAGCTGGAGAGCCGCCCCCTCCCGGACCGGGAGTTTGAGTTCATGTTCTACTTCGATCTGGAGTGCTCTGTCTACGCCCCGGAGATGGAGCGGCTGTTCCGGGATCTGGAGGAGGAGAGCGAGCAGTGCCGCTATCTGGGGACCTATCAGGAGGTCATCTGCTGATGGGCCCGAAGGATCTGGAGTTCGGCCTGCTGGGCGAGCGGCTGGGCCACAGCTTTTCTCCCGCCATCCACCGGCAGCTGGCCGGCTATGACTACCGGCTGGTGGAGCTCCCCCCAGAGGAGGTGGAGCCATTCCTCCGGGCGGGGCGGTTCCGCGGGCTGAATGTGACCATCCCCTATAAAAAGACGGTGATGGCCTGCTGTGATGCCCTCTCCCCCGCTGCCCGGCGAATTGGCAGCGTCAACACCCTTCTCCGCCGCCCGGACGGGACTCTCTACGGAGATAACACGGACTACGACGGGTTCCGCTACCTGCTCCAGGCCGCCGGGGCCCAGGTGCGCGGAAAAAAAGTTCTGGTGCTGGGGTCCGGCGGAGCCTCCCTTACCGTCCATGCGGTGCTGGCCGACCTGGGCGCCCGGGAGACGGTGAGTATCTCCCGCAGCGGCCCGGACAACTATGAAAATCTGGACCGCCACGCCGACGCACAGCTTATCGTCAACGCCACTCCCGTGGGAATGTACCCCAACACCGGGGTGTCTCCGGTGGAGCTGGATCAGTTCCCTGACTGCGAAGGCGTGTTCGATCTGATCTACAACCCTGCCCGCACCCAGCTTCTGCTGGATGCAGAGCGCCGGGGCCTGTTGTGTTCCAATGGGCTTGGGATGCTGGTGGCTCAGGCCAAGGCTGCGGCGGAGCGCTTCCTGGGCCGGACGATCCCGGACAGCCGGGTGGAGGAGATCACCCGGCAGGTGGAGGGGCAGACACAGAATCTGCTGCTGATCGGGATGCCGGGCTGCGGCAAGACCACAGTGGGACAGTTCCTGGCAGACCGCCTGGGCCGCCCCCTGGCCGATGTGGACCATCAGGTGGAAGCGGAGGCCGGCTGCTCCATCCCGGACCTTTTCAAGAAAGAAGGGGAGGAGGGCTTCCGAATCCGGGAGCACCGGGCTCTGTGCCAGCTGTCCAAGCAGTCCGGACAGGTCATCGCCTGCGGCGGCGGCATAGTCACCCGCCGTGAGAACTGGGATCCCATGCGTCAGAATTCCACAGTGATCTATCTCCGCCGGGACCTGGAGCTGCTTCCCACCAGCGGCCGGCCGGTGTCCCAGGCCATCCCGCCGGAAGAACTGTACCGCAGACGGGCCCCGCTCTATGAGGAATTGGCCGATCTGACGGTCGAAAACCGGGGCACGCCGGAGGAGACGGCGGAAGAAATTATCAGGAGGCTTGCGCTATGAAATTACTTGTGATCAACGGACCCAATCTGAATCTGCTGGGGATCCGGGAGCCCGACATCTATGGCCGGCAGGATTTTTCCGCGCTGGAGGACTTCATCCGCGCCTCCGCGGCGGAATTTGGGGTGGAGGTGGAGCTGTTCCAATCCAACTATGAGGGGGCCATTGTGGAGAAGATCCAGGAGGCTTACGGCAAAATGGACGGCATCGTCATTAATCCCGCCGCCTACACCCACACCAGCGTTGCCATTCTGGACGCGCTGAAAGCCGTTGCTCTGCCTGCTGTGGAGGTCCACCTCTCAAACGTCAGCGCCCGGGAACCCTTCCGCCAGATCTCCTATCCCGGCATGGCCTGTGAAAAGCGGTTTATCGGTCTCGGCTTCGAGGGATACCGCCGGGCCATCTGCCATCTGGCGAAACAGGAGAAAACCGCCTGCTGAGTTTGGTAGACCACCGCGGTCTACCAAATGTCTACCAGACGCATCCCCCGGAAGCCTTGCGGCGCAAGGCTTCCGGGGGCTTTTTCTTTGTGTCCGTTTTTGGGGCTGGTCTACCAGAGGTCTACCAAGGTGATTTTTGGGGCGGAAAAGCGGCAGTTTTTTCGGATTTTTTCCTGTTTTTCGCACGTTTTCGGAGGTGCAAGGGGCGTTATGCTCCTATAATTAGTATTTCACCTATTTATGCCGGATACGGCTTAATATAAGGAGAAATAAACTAATTTTGGGAGAAAATAACAAATCCCCCGCAGCTTGAAAAAATCAAGGAGGAATTCCAATGAGAAACCTGAAGCGTGCTCTCAGCCTGGGCCTCACCGCCACCATGATCTCTGGTCTGATGGTAATGGGCAGCAGCGCCGCGAGCTATGCCGATGTGACTTCCAAGCAGAACGAGGAAGCCATTGAGGTCCTGAAGACCGTCGGCATCATGGTCGGCGATGAGAACGGCAAGTTCAATCCCGAGGCCAAGGTCACCCGTAACGAGATGGCGGTTGTGATGTGCAACCTGCTGGACTACACTGTGGCCAGCTACAAGGGCACCAGCCCCTTCACCGACGTGCCCGAGTGGGCTGAGCCCTATGTGGCTGCCTGCTACACCAACGGCATCACCAGCGGCTACGACGCCAAGACCTACGGCGGCAGCGACACTGTCACCACCGGTCAGGCTGCCCTGATGCTGCTGAAGGCCCTGGGCTACTTCCAGTACAGCGCCGACTTCGGCTCTGACTGGCTGGTGGAGACCACCAAGAACGGTAGCACCGCCGGTCTGTTCGACGGTGTTGCCACCGGCGCCAAGGAGGCCCTGACCCGTAACGACGTGGCTCAGATGGTCCTGAACGCCCTGGAGGCTGATCTGGTTAAGGCCGAGAAGAACGGCAGCGACGTGCAGGTGGGTGACATCGTCATCTCCGGCGGCAAGGCTACCTATGATTCCCGCACCGGCACCGACAGCAAGTACGCCAAGATCGACAACACCAAGGTGGACGGCAAGTACACCATCCAGCTGGGTGAGGATCTGTACGACGGCGACCTGGTCAAGGCCGACGGTGCGGATGACGACTTCGGCCGTCCTTCCGTGAAGTGGACCTATGAGAACAAGGAGATCGGCACCTACGCTGACGACGCTGACGCTGTTTACACCGCCACCGTCGAGAAGCAGGACCTGTACGATCTGGTGGGCAGCGACGTCTACAACGACCTGAAGAACGGCGACGCCGACTTCACCGTGGTCGTGGACGGCGTGGCTCAGAAGGTGAATCTGAGCGACTACATCGTCAAGAACAACGACGATGATGCCGGCAAGGATGTCATCAAGAAGGGTGCCACCACCGAGGTGTTCATCGACGATGACTCCAACGACGTGGTCATCACCGTCATCAACTCCTATGTGGCTCAGGTTGACGGCGACTACGACAAGAACGACGAGGAGCTGGAGTTGGACATTCTGGACGAGGCCTTCGTGGACGTCAAGGATACCACTCTGTCCTCCGATGACTTTGATTACCTGGACAGCTACTCCGATGAGGACTATGTCCTGATCACTGTGGCCAACAAGGAGATCAAGACCATCGACCTGGCTGAGACCGTCGAGGGCAAGGTGACCGCTTACACTGAGAAGAAGAATGTCACCGTGGACGGCACCAAGTACGAGTACTCCAAGAACTACACTGACGCCGTGAAGGACGACAGCAATCTGTCCTACGACCTGAACGACGCCTACACCCTGGTTCTGGACGCCAACGGCTATGTGATCTACACCGACGGCACTGCCGGCCACAACGACTATGTCTATGTGGCTGAGATTGCTCCTACCGGTGGCGCGAAGGCCGACCTGGAGGCCGACGCCTACTTCATCGACGGCACCAACAAGGTTGTTGTGGTGGACAACGATGATGAGATCAAGGACAATACCTCGCTTGAGAACAAGTGGTACTCCTACAACGAGAAGAGCAACGGCAAGTACGAGCTGGAGGCGATCACTGGCGAGAAGAACGAGACTTACACAGTGAGCGCTGATAACCAGAAGATCGTTGAGAATGGCAAGAGCTCCATCTATACTGGTAGCACTGCCGCCAAGGCCAACAACGACACCATCTTCGTGGTGAACGACGATGACGATGTGACTGCTTACACCGGCATCAAGAATGTCCCCGACATCACCTCCAAGACTGCTGATGTGACTGTGGCTGTGGTGAATGACGGTGCCTACGCCGACGTGGTCTACATCTACTCTGCTGATATGTCCATCTCCGGCGACAGCGGCGACCGTGTCTACCTCCTGGAGGAGAGCCCCAACGCCAGCGTTGACAAGGATGACAACAAGTACTATGAGTACGACGCCATCGTGAACGGCGAGATCACCACCGTCAAGGCTACCGATAAGAACCTGAAGATCGGCCTGTACCAGAACGTCTCCTATGACGAGAACGGCTACATGGACGACCAGGATCTGGTGAAGGACGCCAGCGATGATGACTTCAAGGTCTACACTGGCATCAAGACCATCTCCTACAAGAGCGGCGTGCTGAGCCTGGGCAGCAACGATGTGGTCCTGGCCGACAGCTACAAGATCTTCGTCAACGATGACGGCGACGGCAAGACCACCACTCCCAGCAGCCTGGCTAAGAACTTCGGCGTGGACGGCACCTACTCTGAGAACGTCTTCGTGTTCGAGGATGACAACGACGAGGCCGTTGAGGTCTATGTCTACAAGATCAAGGACGCCGACAAGAACGATGCCGATAAGGTTGACGCCAAGATCGACCATGTTCAGATGTGGGCTGACGGTGGCTTCAACATCGTCATGAACCAGAAGGCCGAGCAGGATACTAACTTCACCGTGGAGCTGCAGCAGCGCGTGGACGGCAAGTACGTCTCCGCTGGCACCAAGAAGGTGACCCTGAAGAAGGATGCCACCACTGTGAGCGATGACGGCGATAAGTTCCTGCTGGATACCGGCAGCGTTTACAAGGTCGTTGTGAACGGCGTCGAGTCCAACGAGGTCAAGGGTGCGTAATTCCTGACGGTTTTACAGATCTCTTAAAATCCAATCAGTGCGGCCCCTCCCGTATGGGAGGGGCCCTCTGATTTTATTTCCAGGCCAAATAGTAGTAATTGGCCTCCTTCTGATTGCTGATGGTGTGCCTGCTATTGTTATAGTAGACCCGGAAGCCCTTGGATTCGATGGTCAAAATATAATCGGTCCCATAGCTGGTTTGCAGGCATACCGGCTTCCCCGGCAGGGCCAGGCCGCCGTAGTAGTCATTGGTATACGGACGGGCGGAGTAGCCCTCCTCCCGCATCACCAGCAGAGCCTTGGGCTGGAAGCCCAGGGAGATCAGGCGGCTTTCCGCCCCGTCTCCGGTGTAGGTCCCCGTCACCAGGCAGGGCATGGATGCCAGCTTTTTGCTGAGGGCGTCCAGCGCCGCCGTGGCAGCCTTTTTCGCCACCTCTGCGGCCAGAGCGTCCAGGGCCGACTGGTCGGCTTTTTCCGCCTGCGCGGCGGCCAGATCCTTGAGAGCGCTGTCGATCTTGGCGTTGTCCTCGTTGAAATCGGTGCGGAGTACCTGGTCGTCCGCCTGCCATTGATTGAGTGAAAAATGCTCCGTGTGATTGCTTGCCATAAAAAACACCTCCACCTATATTGAGCAGAGGTCAAAAGTGGTACATTATCATACATTTTATGGTAATTAAGCCCCGCCATGCCCTTTTCTCATGGAAAGGATGGCGGGGGTTGTGTTTTTGTGTGCTTCCTCCGGCGCAGAATGTTTTCCCATCATCCCGTAGGGGAGGGGCTTGCCCCTCCCGCCTGGTTTCGGAATTTTTCGGTCAACGCTGGGGTTTCGCCCTGCGGAGGTGAACCGGCGGGCGGGTCAGGAGACCCACCCCCACAAGGCAATTTCGGTCATGCGTGATATGGCGACCGCCGCAGCCTTGAAACCGCGCCTGTCCCTCTGGAACCAAACGGGGTCATGAAAACGCCGTAGGGGCGGGGGAAACATTCTGCGGCGGGGACAGCCATTTCTCTGGCGCGCTATCCCTGATTTCCCCAAAAAGCGGACAGGCTCTCTGCTATAATGGGAAAACATGGAAGGAGCGTGATGGTATGAGCAGCTGGCACAGCAAGCCTCTGCCCCGGCTTTTGGAGGAATTGGACGCCCGCCCCGGCGGACTGTCCCAGCACCAGGCGGAGGAGCGCCTGCGGCGCACAGGTCCCAACGAACTGGAGCCGCCGCCTCAGGCGGGGCTTCTGGGGCGGCTTTTGGAGCAGATGCGGGACCCCATGATCCTGGTGCTTCTGGGGGCGGCGGGACTGTCCCTGGCGGCCAGCGGCGGGGAGGAGTGGCTGGACGCGGCCATCATTCTGGTGATCGTGGCGGTCAACAGCGTGATCTCAATTTTTCAGGAGGATCGGGCCCAGCACGCCCTGGAGGAACTGCGCAGGCTGTCCGCGCCCCAGGCCACCGTTCTTCGGGGCGGCCGCCCGGTGAAGCTGCCCGCGGCCCAGCTGGTCCCCGGGGACGCGATCCTTCTGGAGGCCGGCGATCTGGTCCCCGCTGACGCCCGGATCCTGGAGTGCAGCCGCCTCCAGGCGGATGAGTCCGCCATGACCGGGGAGTCCATCCCCGTGGAAAAGGCTCCCGCCGAGGCCCTGGCAGAGGGCGCGCCCCTGGGAGACTGGACCAACATGGTCATCTCCGGCACCCTCATCACCGCGGGCCGGGGGACTGCCCTGGTGTGTGCCACCGGAATGGACACCCAGATGGGGCACATCGCCGGACTGCTCCTGGGGGACGAGGGGACGGACACCCCCCTTCAGCAGAAGATGGGGGAGATCTCCCGGACTCTGTCCTTCCTGTGCCTGTCGGTGTGCGCGGTCATGTTTGGGGTGGGATTGATCCAGGGAAAACGGATGCTGGATATGTTCCTCACTGCCGTGTCACTGGCGGTGGCCGCCATCCCGGAGGGCCTGCCCGCCATCGTTACCATCGTGCTGGCCCTGGGGGTGGGGCGGATGGCCGCCCGGGGGGCCATCGTGAAGAAGCTGCCCGCCGTGGAGACCCTGGGGTGCGCCGGTGTGATCTGCTCCGACAAGACCGGGACCCTCACCCAGAACCGGATGACGGTGCAGGAGGTGTGGATCCCCGCCGGAGGACGGCGGAGAGATGCGCTGCTGGCTGGGGCCCTGTGCAACGACGCGCGGCTGGAGTGGCGGGCGGGCGCGCCCGCCGCCCAGGGGGACCCCACAGAGGGGGCCCTCATCGTGGCCGCCGCCCGGGAGGGGCTGGACCGGAACAAGCTGGACGAGCAGTGGCCCCGGCAGGGGGAGCTCCCCTTTGACTCCAGCCGGAAGCTCATGTCCACCATCCACCCCAGGCCGGAGGGCGGCTTTCGGGTGTTCGTCAAGGGTGCGCCGGACGTTCTGCTGGAACGCTGCGCAGCCGGCCCTCAGGGGGTTCTCACCCCCCGGCAGCGGGAGGGGATCCTCCGGGCCAACGAGGAGATGGCCGGGCGGGCTCTGCGGGTGCTGGGGGTGGCCAGCCGGGATCTGGCCTTCCTGCCTCCCACCGTGGTCCCCGGGACCATTGAGAGCGGGCTGACCTTCCTGGGGCTGTTCGGCATGATGGACCCGCCCCGCCCCGAGGTACGGGAGGCGGTGGCCCTGTGCCACCGGGCGGGAGTCCGGCCGGTGATGATCACCGGGGACCACAAGGCCACGGCCCTGGCGGTGGCCCGGGAGCTGGACATCTATCGCCCGGGCGACCTGGCGGTGACCGGGGCGGAGCTGGAATTCCTGCCTCAGGAGGCCCTGGAGGAGGACATCCACCGCTTTTCTGTATTCGCCCGGGTATCTCCTGAGCACAAAATGCGCATTGTGAAAGCCTGGCAGAAGCGGGGCTGTGTGGTGGCTATGACAGGGGACGGGGTGAACGACGCCCCGGCCCTGAAGGCGGCGGACATCGGCTGCGCTATGGGGCGCTCCGGCACCGATGTGGCCAAGGGGGCGGCCGACCTCATTCTCACCGATGACAACTTTTCCACCATCGTGTCCGCCATCGAGGAGGGCCGCGGGATCTGGTCCAACATCCGCAAGGCCATCCACTATCTCCTCTCCTGCAACATCGGGGAGATCCTCACCATCTTCACCGCCACCCTGCTGGATTTTGGGCAGATGCCCCTGGCTCCGGTGCAGCTTCTGTGGCTCAATCTGGTCACCGACTCCCTCCCGGCGCTGGCCCTGGGGGTGGAGCCGGTGGAGGAGGGCGCCATGGAGCAGCCGCCCCGCCCGGCGGACCGGGGGCTGTTCGACCGGAGCTTCTCCCTGCGCCTGGCCTGGCAGGGGCTGATGGTGGGCGGGCTGACCCTGGCGGCCTATTTCCTGGGCTTCACCCGGCTGGCCGCCCCGGGCCTGGAGGGGGCGGTAGCCAACACCATGGCCTTTGCCACCCTCACCCTGTGCCAGCTGTTCCACGCCTTCAATGTGCGCAGTGAGGACCGCTCTCTGCTGGAGCAGGGTCTGTTGTCCAACCCCGCCATGAACAAGGCGTTTTTGGCCGGGGCGTCCATGCAGCTGGCGGTGCTCCTGTTCCCGCCCCTCCAAAGCGTGTTTTCCGTGGTCCCCATGGATGGGGGCCAGTGGCTCACCGTTCTGCTGCTGGCCGCGGCCCCCATCCCCATCTGCGAGCTGGCCAAGGCGCTGGGCCGCCGCCGGGAGATGGCGGAGACCCGGGGGGTCCCGCCCGACCATGGGACAGGCCGGCCAGTGAGCGGCGCGGGCGCGGCGAAATAGGCTCTCGGCCTGCTGTCTGATCCAAAGAACATATCCCCCCGGCCGCTCAGCGGCCGGGGGGATATGTATTCATTACAGCTTATTCTTTTTCAGCAGACGGATGTCATCCCCGAAGAAGTGGAGGACATGATACTCCCCGATGAGGCGGGAGGCGATCTGGGGGGAGTAGCGCCGTGCGGCCTCCTCCATGGTGAGGTTGGAGGAGATCACCGTGTGGCGGTTGGCTACCAGCCGGGTGTTCAGCAGCTCATACAGGGCGGACTGGACGAACTGGGTGGTCAGCTCGCTGCCCAGGTCGTCCAGAATGAGCAGGTCACAGGTGAGGTACCGCCGGGTCTCGTCCAGGGCGGTCTGCACGCCCTCCGCATCCCGCTGGAACTTCCGGGTCTCAAACTGGGCGAAGATGTTGCCTGCGGTGTCGTACACCACAGAGCGCCCCTGCTCGGACACCGAGCGGGCGATGCAGGCGGACAGGAAGGTCTTGCCCAATCCGGGCGCGCCGGAGAGAAACAGGTTTTTGAAATAGAAGCGGCCAAATTTCTGGGCGTAGTTCAGACACACCTCATACACCAGGTCCATGTTGTCCCGGGGAGAGGTGCCCCGTCCGGGCCATACGGACTGGCTGTAATAGTCCAGCCGGAAGGTGTCGAAGGACTGCTCCCCCAGATCCAGCAGCTTGGACAGTTCCCGGATCTGCTCCTGGGTGCAGAGAGACCTCAGACAGTCGCACATCTGGGCCCCCCGCCAGCCGGTGTCTCCGCACTTGGGACAAGCGGGCTTGTCGTCCAGGGCGTCCTCCGGCAGGCCCAGCGCGCCCAGCAGCACGGCCCGCTCCTGCTGGAGCTCCAGATTCTTGTCCCGGATGGCGCGCACCGCGTCGCCGGCGTTCTCTCCCTTTCGGAGAGAGGCGGCCACCAGTTCGGCCATGGTGCCCTGGAGGCGCCGGTCCAGCTGGGCCAGCCGGGGCTCCCGGGCATAGGTCTGCCGCCGGAGCAGCTCCCGCTCATCCTCCCGGCGGCGCTTCTCCTCCTCCAGCCGGGCGGAGGCCCGGCGCAGTACATCGGGGTCGTAAGCCATGGGTTCAGCCCTCCCTCTGCTTCATCTGTTCCATCAGGCGGCGCATCCGCTCCATATCCTCCCGGGCCTGTTCCGCCTCCCGGGAGGCGGCGGCGGGAGAGGATGGTGCGGCGGCCTGCACCGGCCTGGGGTCCCGGTCCCCGGCCTGGATGGCCGCCAGGGTGTGCAGGCCCTTCTCGTGCCACCGGCGGAGAATGCCGTTCATATAGCTCCAGTCCATGGACTGCTTCTTCATCACCGTGCGCTCATAGGCCGCCCGGAGGGCCTCGTCGTCAAAGCCCATCTGATCCCATGCGGCAATGTAATTCTTCTCCCGCTCCACCAGAGGCCGGGGCGGGATGTCCAGCAGCCGCAGCACCTCCGCCCCGCGGCCCCGCAGCCGCACCAGGGTCTGGAGATAGCGCTCCGCCGCCTCCACCGTGTCGATCCCCTTCCGGGCCCAGACAAAGCCCTCCCGGCGGATCTGGGAGAGGAAGGGCTTGCGACCGGGGCCGTATTTGCGCTCCATCTCCTCCACACACCAGTTGACCAGAAGAAAGATGACCTCGGTGGGCAGGGCCAGGTGGTCGTACAGGGTGTACAGGATCTTCAAATCGTTGGCGGTGAGCTTTTTGCCCAGCCGCCGCTCCACTTCATCGGCCAGGGCCGGGAAGGTGGAGGCCGGGTCGCTGAGGGCGGCGGTGATATCCTCCGCCCCATACTCCGGGGGCGGGGCCTCCGCGGGGACGGCCGGGGCGGCCGGAGCGGCGGACAGAGCGGCCGGGGCCAGGCCGTGCTCCTTCAGCTGGTCCAGCGCCCGCTGCTTCCGGTCCTCCGGCCAGCGCAGGCCGTCCGGCGTGCCCCAGCGCAGCAGGTGCAGGTACAGCAGGGCAGCGTCGCCGCTGTCCAGCTTCAAAAGCCGGTCAGCCGCCTGGTCCGTCATGGCGACCACGCTGCCCGGCATCAACAGTTGGGCCATCCTCCGCCCTCCCTTCGCATCTTGATCTGCTCCATTTTACCGCAAAATCCGCCGGGAGTAAACAGGAAATCTGTGCGGTTTCCAGTCCGCCGCACCGAGGCGGCTGATTTTCAACGAGAGAAGGCTCCAGCTGTCCCGGGATGACACAAGGCCCGGCGGGTCACAGTCCGAGCGGCGTGGCGTACATCTATTTCCGAGCCTTGGAATAGCAGTAGACCGCACGCCACCACGAAAACAAGCAAAAAATAGGAATATAACAGATCTTCAGGACCATGCACCAAAATAGAAAAGGTTTCTTCCTTCTGTTCAATACAGGATCCAGACGGACATATCCGGCACGGGCTTCTATGGAATGGCCCGAGCCGTTGAAAATACACTGCCGCCCGCCGTTTCCGGTTTACAAGCCGCCCCCGTCTGTGATAAAATAGCAACCATCTCAAGGAAGGGGGCGGGGTCCGGTGGCCCACAACTTTTTTCCCATGATCGCCCGGATGCGGTATATCGCCCGGTGGGGCCTGATGCGCAACACCCAGCCGGAGAACATTCAGGAGCACTCCCACCAGGTGGCGGTGCTGGCCCACGCCCTGGCCGTGATCCAGAACCAATATTTCGGCGGAAGCGTGGACCCCGGCCGGGTGGCCGTGGCAGCCCTGTACCACGACGCCAGCGAGATCCTCACCGGCGACCTGCCCACCCCCATCAAATATGACAACCCGGACATCCAGAGCGCCTACCAGCAGGTGGAGGCGGTGGCGGTGGGAAAGCTGCTGTCCATGCTGCCGGAGGAGCTGCGCCCCGCCTATGAGGAGGCGCTGACCATCCCGGACCCGGAGGTGCGGGCCCTGGTCAAGGCGGCGGACAAGCTCTCCGCCTATCTCAAATGTGTGGAGGAGCTGAAGGCGGGGAATTCGGAGTTCAAAAAGGCCCGGGAACAGACCTATGCCGCCCTGTGCCGGAACCCCATCCCGGCGCTGAGCTACTTTATGGAGCACTTCTTGGATGGGTTTGAATTGACCCTGGACGAATTGAATTGAGCGCCTGATCCCTTGCAGACAGGCGGCGCATGATATGAAGAATAAGGAAGGTAGATACCTATGAAAGCGATCGTAACCGTCATTGGAAAGGATCAGGTGGGGATCACCGCCGCGGTGTGCTCCCTGCTGGCCCAGCACAGCATCAACATTCTGGACATCAGCCAGACCATTTTGCAGGAGTATTTCACCATGGTGATGCTGGTGGATACCGCCGCCTGCGACAAGTCCATTGTGGAGATCTCTCAGCTGCTGGAGCAGGCCGGTCAAGAGCGGGGGCTGTCCATCCGCATCCAGCGGGAGGATATTTTTAACGCAATGCACCGGATCTAAAAAGAAGCGCGGAGGATAGGCGCGCAGGGGGGACAGACTCCGAAGCGGATGGGCAGAGCCCAGGGGCCGCCGAAGGCGGGACTGGGCCTGCCCGGAGTCGGAGGAGTTGTCTCCCCGGCCGCGCGCCTAATCCACAGCGTGACAAAAAGAAGCGCGGAGGCGAGCAGAGCAGCCGCAGTCATGTGACAACAATTAGGAGGGGCAATTCATGCTCAGTCAACACGAAATCATGCAGACCATCCAGATGATCGACCAGCAGCACCTGGATGTGCGGACCATCACGATGGGGATCTCCCTGCTGTCCTGCGCCCGCAGCGACCCGAAGGCGGCCTGCAATGCGATCTACGACAAAATCACCCGGTATGCCGAAAAGCTGGTGGCCACCGGAGAGGCCATCGAGGCGGAGTTCGGCATCCCCATCGTCAACAAGCGGATCTCCGTTACCCCCATCGCCCTGGTGGCCGCCGCCGCGGAGACTGACGATTACGCGCCCTTTGCCGCCGCCCTGGACCGGGCTGCCAAGGCCACCGGCGTCAACTTCATCGGCGGCTTCTCCGCCCTGGTGCAGAAGGGGATGACAGAGGCCGACCGGAAGCTCATCGCCTCCATCCCGGAGGCCCTGTCTACCACCGACCTGGTGTGCGCCAGTGTGAATGTGGGCTCCACCAAGGCGGGCATCGACATGGACGCGGTGGCCCTGATGGGCCGCACCATCAAGGACCTGGCCCAGCGCACCGCAGATCAGGGCGGCTTCGGCTGTGCCAAGCTGGTGGTGTTCTGCAACGCCGTGGAAGACAACCCCTTCATGGCCGGCGCCTTCCACGGGGTGGGCGAGCCGGAGAAGGTCATCAACGTGGGCGTCTCCGGCCCCGGCGTGGTCCACCACGCCCTTCAGGCGGTGAAGGGCCAGCCCTTTGATGTGGTGGCCGAGACCATCAAAAAGACCGCCTTCCGCATCACCCGCATGGGGCAGCTGGTGGCCCAGGAGGCCAGCCGCCGCCTGGACACCCCCTTCGGCATCGTGGATCTCTCCCTGGCCCCCACCCCGGCGGTGGGTGACAGCGTGGCCCGGATCCTGGAGGAGATGGGCCTGGAGGTGTGCGGCACCCACGGCACCACTGCGGCCCTGGCCCTGCTCAACGACGCGGTGAAAAAGGGCGGCGTTATGGCTTCCTCCCATGTAGGCGGCCTGTCCGGCGCCTTCATCCCGGTGAGCGAGGACGAAGGCATGATCGCCGCCGCCAGCTCCGGCGCCCTCACCCTGGATAAGCTGGAGGCCATGACCTGCGTGTGCTCGGTGGGTCTGGATATGATCGCCGTCCCCGGAAATACCTCCGCCGAAACCCTGTCCGCCATCATCGCCGACGAGGCGGCCATCGGCATGGTCAACTCCAAGACCACTGCGGTCCGCCTGATCCCCGCCCCCGGCAGGCAGGTGGGCGACCTGGTGGAGTTCGGCGGCCTGCTGGGCTCCGCCCCGGTGCAGCCGGTCCATCCCTTCTCCGCCCGGGACTTTGTGGCCCGGGGGGGACGCATTCCCGCCCCCATGCAGAGTCTGAAAAACTGAGCGGGGCGTCTGCGTTTCGTCACGATTTCAAACAGCGGAAGGGCATGTCCCTTCCGCTGCTTCGTTATGAGAGGTTTTCCACATCCTGAAACATTGTAGGGCAGGGAAAACGTCCCGCAACAGGGGACGGGCGGCCACAGAGGGCCGCCCCTACGGCGGTTTTAACAGCCCCGTTTGGTTTCAGAGAGATAGGCGCGGTTTCATGGCTGCGGTGGCTGGCATATCACACATGACCGAAATTACCTTGTAGGGGCGGGTCTCCTGACCCGCCCACCGGTTCACCTCCGCATTGACCGAAAAATTCCGAAAACCGGCGGGAGGGGCAAGCCCCTCCCCTACGGATTTTCAGAAAAATCCCGGCGGAACGGGAGGGCAGACAGCCGCCGGAGAGATCCCTTGAACTGCCGTGGGGGACCTAGGCCGGCCAGAGATTAGCAAAGAGATGATTTCTCTGCAAATCTTGAAAAGTTTGCGCTTCTCAGTGTTTGTTTATAATAAATTCATAAAGTGCCTATTGACAATCCAGGGGGCAGGTGGTACATTATCTTTAGCACTCAGAGATAGTGAGTGCTAAACCAACCAAACGAAGTACAGGAGGTGAGCGTATGGAGTTGACCAACCGGAAAAAGCGGATCCTGCGGGCCATCGTGGAGATCTACATCATCACAGCGGAGCCGGTGGGCTCCAAGGCCGTGGCCCAGCAGGCCGGCCTGGACATCTCCACCGCCACCATTCGCAATGAGATGGCCGACCTCACCGAGATGGGGTATCTGGAGCAGCCCCACACCTCCGCCGGGCGGGTGCCCTCCCCTATGGGCTACCGGCTGTACGTCAATGAGCTGATGGGCGAGCATCAGCTGACCATCCAGGAGACCCAGCGGATCAACGAGGCGCTGAACCTGAAGATGGAGGAGCTGGACCGGTGCCTGGATCAGGCGGGAAAGGTGCTCTCCCAGATCAGCGACTACCCGGTCTTTACCGCCGCCGCCCCCCGGATGCGGGTGACCGTAAAGCGGTACGATCTGCTGATGGTGGAGGAGAACGCTTTTATCGCGGTGGTGATGACGGACAACAGCGTGGTGAAAAACAAGCTGATCCGCATCCCGGACACCCTCTCCGACACCCAGCTCCAGCTGTTGTCCACCGTACTGAACAGTTCCTTTGTGGGTTTGACCCTGGAGGAGATGGAGGACACTCTGGACAAGATGGAGACCCGCTCCGCCCCGGGGGCCTTCCAGCTGATCTCCCTGGTGGTCCAGTTTGCCATCGAGGTGCTGGTGGAGCAGCGCAACCAGCCGGTCCACACGGCGGGGATCACCCACCTGCTGGAGCATCCGGAGTACCGGAGCCTGGACAAGGCCAAGCCGCTGATGAACTACCTGGCGGAGGAAAAAGAGGCCTCCCGCCTCCCGGTCACCCTGGGGGACGGACAGAACATGAACATCCTCATCGGACCGGAGAACGTGAACGAGGCGCTGAAGGACACCAGCGTGGTCATGGCCAGCTATGACATTGGAGATAATATGCGGGGCGTCATCGGGGTGGTGGGACCCACCCGGATGGATTACGCCAAAGTGACAGCCCGCCTGTCCTACTTCGCCGACAGCCTGACCCGGATGTTCGGCAAGGGGGAGCTCCCCGCCGGCGGCGACGGCGGAGACGGGCAGGATCAGGAATAGGAGGAACAGTAGCCCATGAGCAGGAAAGAGAAGCGGCCGGAGGAGACGACGGCCGAGGAGCAGAAGGCCCCCGAGACAGCAGAGCCCGTCCAGACCGAACAGCCGGCCCCGGAGGCCGGAGAAGCGGAGACGGATCCCCTGCTGACCGAGCTGGAGGCCCTGAAGGACCAGGCGGCCCAGCAGGAGGACAAATACCTCCGTCTGGCAGCCGAGTACGACAACTACCGCCGGCGCACCACCAAAGAAAAGGAGTCCATCTGGAACGACGCCAAGGCGGACGCCGCATTGGCCTTCCTCCCGGTGTATGACAACCTGGAGCGGGCCCTGAAGCAGGAGACCGCCGACGAGGCCTATAAGAAGGGCGTGGAAATGACCATGACCCAGCTGCGGTCCGTGCTGGAGAAGCTGGGGATCACAGAGATCCCCGCCCTGGGCCAGCCCTTTGACCCCACCCTCCACAACGCGGTGATGCACGTGGAGGACGAGAGCCTGGGCGAAAATACCGTGGCTGAGGTGTTCCAGGCCGGCTTTAAGCTGGGGGACAAGGTCATCCGGTTCTCCATGGTAAAGGTGGCCAACTAAAGCGAAGTGTATCGCCGCAGCATGGCAGCCAGATCCAAAACTCATTTTATAAACAACAATCTTTCATATATTTAGGAGGAAAAACATTATGTCCAAGATCATCGGTATTGACTTAGGTACTACCAACAGCTGTGTGGCTGTCATGGAGGGCGGCGAGTCTGTCGTCATCCCCAACGCGGAGGGTAACCGTACGACCCCCTCTGTGGTCGCCTTCTCCAAGGACGGCGAGCGCATGGTGGGCCAGGTGGCCAAGCGCCAGGCCATCACCAACCCGGACCGGACTGTCATCTCCATCAAGCGTGAAATGGGCTCTGACTATAAGGTGGACATCGACGGCAAGAAGTACACCCCCCAGGAGATCAGCGCCATGATCCTTCAGAAGCTAAAGGCAGACGCCGAGGCCTATCTGGGCGAGAAGGTCACCGAGGCGGTCATCACCGTCCCCGCCTACTTCACCGACGCCCAGCGTCAGGCCACCAAGGACGCCGGCCGGATCGCCGGTCTGGACGTGAAGCGTATCATCAACGAGCCCACCGCCGCGGCCCTGGCCTATGGCGTGGACAAGGAGAACGCCCAGAAGGTCATGGTCTATGACCTGGGCGGCGGCACCTTCGATGTGTCCATCCTGGACATCGATGATGGCGTCATCGAGGTGCTGGCCACCGCCGGCAACAACCGTCTGGGCGGCGACGACTTTGACAAGTGTGTTATGGACTGGATGGCCGCCGAGTTCAAGAAGGCTGAGGGCATCGACCTCACCGGCGACAAGGTTGCCATGCAGCGCCTGAAGGAGGCTGCTGAGAAGGCCAAGATCGAGCTGTCCGGCGTCACCTCCACCAACATCAACCTGCCCTATATCACCGCCGACGCCACCGGACCCAAGCACTTGGATCTGACCCTGAGCCGCGCCAAGTTCAATGAGCTGACCCACCACCTGGTGGAGGCCACCGCCGGCCCCGTCAAGCAGGCTATGAGCGATGCCGGCCTGTCCGGCAGTCAGATCTCCAAGGTCCTGATGGTGGGCGGCTCCAGCCGGATCCCCGCCGTTCAGGATGAGGTGAAGAAGCTCACCGGCAAGGAGGGCTTCAAGGGCATCAACCCCGATGAGTGCGTGGCCTCCGGCGCGGCCCTCCAGGGCGGCGTGTTCACCGGCGACGTGAAGGATTTGCTGCTGCTGGACGTCACCCCCCTGTCCCTGGGCATCGAGACCATGGGCGGCGTGATGACCAAGCTCATCGAGCGTAACACCACCATCCCCGTGAAGAAGAGCCAGACCTTTACCACCGCCGCCGACAACCAGACCTCCGTGGAGGTCCATGTGCTCCAGGGCGAGCGTGAGATGGCTCAGTACAACAAGACCCTGGGCCGCTTCAACCTGGACGGGATCGCCCCCGCCCGCCGCGGCGTGCCTCAGATCGAGGTCACCTTCGATATCGACGCCAACGGCATCGTGAACGTGTCCGCCAAGGACCTGGGCACCGGCAAGGAGCAGCACATCACCATCACCTCCTCCACCAATATGTCCAAGGAGGACATCGACAAGGCCGTCCATGAGGCTGAGCAGTTCGCCGCCGAGGACAAGAAGCAGCGCGAGGCAGCCGATGTGCGCAACCAGGCTGACCAGATGGTGTTCCAGACGGAAAAGACTCTGGAGGATATGGGTGACAAGCTGGACGCCGGGGACAAGGCTAATGTGGAGTCCGCCCTGGGCAAGCTGAAGGAGACCTTGAAGGGGAGCGACACCGAGGCCATTAAGAATGCTACCGAGGAGCTGACCAAGGCCTTCTATGCTGTCAGCGAGAAGCTGTACCAGCAGAACGGCCAGCAGGCCGGCGGCCCCGATATGGGCGGCGCCAACTTCGGCGGCGGCCAGGCCGGTGGGAACGACGCGGGCCCCGACGTGGTGGACGCGGACTACACCGTGGTGGATGACGATAACAAGTAAGAATGATCTATGGTCCGCGCGGGCGGGGCATCGCCCCGCCTGCGCGGCGTCTTGCCTGTACAACGGCTAGGAATTAGACATGAGGAATTGAGGCGTCCGGCCAAGCCGGACGAATTTCAATTCTTATGCCGGAGGTGGATCCCGCAATTCCTCATTCCTAACTCCTCATTCCTAATTCAGAAGTTGGTGATATTATGCCAGAACAGAAACGTGATTACTATGAAGTCCTGGGCGTGAGCAAGGGCGCTTCGGACGATGAAATAAAAAAGGCTTACCGAAAGCTGGCGAAAAAGTACCACCCGGACGTCAACCCCGGGGACCAGGCCGCAGAGGCCAAATTCAAGGAAGTGAACGAGGCGTACAGCATCCTCTCCGACAAGGAGAAGCGGGCCCGGTACGACCAGTTCGGACACGCGGGGGTGGATCCCAACTATGGAGCGGGCGGCCCCGGCGGCGGCTTTGGCTTCGACATGGGGGACATCGACCTGGGCGACATCTTCGGCTCCTTCTTCGGAGGGGGCTTCGGGGGCTTCGGCGGATCCTCCTCCGCCCGGCGCAACGGCCCCCAGAAGGGGGAGAGCCTGCGGGCCAACCTTACAATAACCTTTGAGGAGGCCGCCTTCGGCTGCGAGAAGGAGATCAGCCTGAACCGCAGCGAGGAGTGTGGGGCCTGCCACGGCTCCGGCTGTGAGCCTGGGACCACCGCGGAGACCTGCCCCGACTGCCGGGGCACCGGCGTGGTGCGGGTGCAGCAGCGCACCGGCGGCTTCGCCTTCTCCAGTACGGCGGCCTGTGCCCGCTGCCGGGGCACCGGAAAGATCATCCACAGCCCCTGTAAGGCCTGCAGCGGCAGCGGCAGCGTGAAAAAGAGCAAGCGGGTCACCGTCAGCATCCCCGCCGGTATCGACGACGGGCAGGCCGTCTCCCTGCGGGGCCAGGGCAACGCAGGCAAAAACGGCGGCCCCGCCGGCGACCTGATCGTGGGGGTGCGGGTGAAGCCCAGCAATCAGTTCCGCCGGGACGGGACCACCGTCCTGTATGAGCAGCCGGTGACCTTCTATCAGGCGGTCATGGGCGCGGAGCTGGAGATCCCCACCATTGACGGCAAGGTGAAGTACAACCTGCCCGCCGGGACCCAGCCGGGAACCACCTTCCGCCTGCGGGGCAAGGGCATCCCGGAGCTGCGGGGCCGGGGCCGGGGCGACCAGTATGTCACCGTCCGGGTCCAGGTTCCCTCCTCCCTCACCGGGGAGCAGAAGGAGGCCCTGCGGGCCTATGCCGAGGCCATGGGCGAGGACGTCCCGGAGGAGAGCGGCCTGAAGGGCTTCTTCGACAAGCACAAAAAGCGGAAATAAACCGCAGGATTCAGAACATAAGCAGCCCGCCGGGCCCCAAAAGGGGCCCGGCGGGCTGCTTATGTTTCTGCCGCATGGGCGTTACACTTCCATGATGACAGGCAGGATCATGGGGGAGCGCTTGGTCTTTTTATAGAGATAGTTGGACAGGTCGGCCTTGATGGACTGCTTGATGGCGGACCAGTCAGTGGCATACCGGGTGTCTACGTCCAGAATGGCGTCCAGAGCCACCTGCCGCAGCTCATCCATCAGGCCCTCGGACTCCTTCACATACACGAAGCCCCGGGTGATGATGTCCGGGCCAGAGACCAGGGCCCCGTCCTCGCCGGACATGGAGACCACCACGACCACCATACCGTCCTGGGCCAGGTGGCGGCGGTCCCGCAGGACCACGCTGCCCACATCGCCCACGCCGGAGCCGTCCACGAACACCTTGCCCGCGGTGACGGTGCCGCCCAGCTTGCAGGTCTTGGGCGTCAGCTCGATCACCCGGCCGATGTCGCTGATGAGGATGTCCCGGGGGTCCATGCCCATCTGGCGGGCCAGCTTGGCGTGGAGCTTCAGGTGGCGCTGCTCTCCGTGGACCGGGATGAAGAATTTGGGCTTCACCAGGCCGTGGATGATCTTCAGCTCCTCCTGGCAGGCGTGGCCGGACACATGGAGGGGGAGCTCCCGCTCGTTGACCACGTCGGCCCCCTTGCGGTAGAGCTCATTGATGACGTTGCCCATGGCGTTCTCGTTGCCCGGGATGGTGGAGGCGGAAACGATCACTTTATCACCGGGCTGGATGTCTACCTGGCGGTGGGTGGAGAAGGCCATCCTGGACAGGGCGGACATAGTCTCGCCCTGACTGCCGGTGGTGATGATGCACACCTTGTTTTTGGGCAGAGACTTGATGTGATTTAGATCCATCAGCACCCCGTCCGGGATATTCATATAACCCAGGGCGGTGGAGACTTTCATGGCGTTCTCCATAGAGCGGCCTGTGACTGCAACCCGCCGGCCATACCGAGCCGCCACGTTGATGATTTGCTGGAGACGGTCCACATTGGAGGCGAAAGTCGTAACGATGATACGTTCCTCACAACCCTTGAACAGTACATCGAAAGAGTTGCCCACACTGCTCTCGCTGCGGGTATATCCCGGGCGTTCCACATTGGTGGAGTCAGCCAGCAGGGCCAGCACACCATCACGCCCCAGAGCACCGAAGCGGGCCAAATCGATCATTCCGCCTTGGATAGGGGTGGTGTCGATCTTGAAGTCACCAGTATGGACCACAGTGCCCACTGGGGACTTGATGGCGAAGGCCACAGCATCCGCAATGGAGTGGTTCACATGGATAAACTCCACAGAGAACTTGCCTGCCTGGATCACATCTCCTGCCTCACAGGTAATCATCTTGGTCTTAGATACCAGACGGTGCTCCTCCAGCTTCAGCTGGATCAGCCCGGCACTCATCCGGGTGGCATAGATGGGCGCATTCACAGAACGCAGCACATAGGGGATGGCCCCAATGTGGTCTTCGTGCCCGTGGGTGATAAAGATGCCCCGGATCTTGCTCTGGTTCTTGATGAGATAGCTTACGTCAGGGATGACCACATCGATGCCATACATATCGTCATCCGGGAACCCCATGCCGCAGTCCACAACAATGATGTCGTTGCCGTACTCGTAGACTGTCAGGTTCTTGCCGATCTCATTCAGACCGCCCAGAGAGATGATTTTCAATTTTTCAGCCATAAAATTTTCGTTACTTCCTTTCTGATCGTTACATCATAGCACTGTTTTGTTATCAACAGGCGCAAAATATCCCGCCCTGTTCTGTGCGGTCTGTAAAACGACCAGACGAAGAAACCTGCCCCCGTAGCCCTGCCTCGCCTAGGGAGATCCGCTTTTCTTCGTCTTTGGTGAGATGTTTGAAACGCCCGGCGCAGTCCCGGACCAGCCTGTTCCGCATCGTTCGGGAATACGCTATTTAAACGCGGGGGGCGAGCGCAGCCGCTCGAGCGCTCCATCCGCGTATAAATCCACTCCGGGGCCGCACAGAAAATGCGGCCCATCTGGGAATCAATTAAATTTAGTATACCACAACTTTCCTCTGCTGTATACCTCTGAAACAAAAACTGACAGAAAGTTTGCCAAGTTGACGTTTTTCTGGGAAAGGCCTGTTTCTTACGGGAAGTATCTTGTCTCTCCCGGCAAAATATGGTATACTTTTCCCAGTAAATTCAGAAGTGGAGGGGGAGCGCCGATGAGCGGGGGAAAACCGGGACAGGATCTCTGGGATCTGCGGGGCGGATGTGCTGCGTTTGCGGCCGATTTCTTCCTTTTTATTCCTTTTTTCAGAAATCTACTCCGGTCTGCGCGGTCCGTACCCGCTCCGCTGGTCCCCGGGAGGTCTATGTATGAATATCCAGATTTTTGGGAGCTCCAAGAGCTTTGACACGAAAAAGGCGGAACGATGGTTCAAGGAGCGGCGGATCCGCGTTCAGTCTGTGGATGTCAGAAAATATGGCATGAGCCTGGGAGAGCTGACCAGTGTGCGCCAGGCTGTCGGTCTGGAGGCTATGGTGGACCCCAAGCATCCGGACACCGTGCTGCTCCAGTATCTGGCCTCTGACCAGGCCAAGCTGGACAAGCTGTTCCAGGATCCTGCCCTGCTCCGCACTCCAATCGTCCGAAACGGGAAGCAGGCCACTGTGGGCTACTGCCCCGAAATTTGGGTGTCCTGGTCCTGATCCCATTCTGCGGAGGTGGTCCCCATGGCCCGGAGTGCCAATCAGAAGCTGAAGCTGCTATACCTGTGTCAGATCCTCACCCAGCAGACCGATGAGGAACATCCCATGACGGTGCAGGAGCTGATCTCCCAGCTGGCCCGCTATGACATTCAGGCAGAGCGCAAAAGCGTTTATGATGACCTGGACGCCCTGTCCCGCTTTGGCGTGGACGTCCAATGCCGGAAGGGGAAGCACCCCGGGTGGTTTGTAGGCGCTCGGGATTTTGAACTGCCGGAGCTGAAGCTACTGGTGGACGCGGTCCAGTCCTCGCGGTTCATCACCCGGCGGAAGAGCGACGCGCTGATTCGCAAGCTGGAGCACCTGGCCAGCGTTTACCAGGCCCGCCAGTTACAGCGGCAGGTGTTTGTCAGCGGCCGGGTCAAAGTGATGAATGAGAGCATTTACTTCAATGTGGACCGGCTGCATGCTGCCATCGCCGCCCGGCGCGCCATCACCTTTCAGTATTTTGACTATGACCTCCAGCGAAAAAAGGTCCTGCGCCGCGGGGGACAGCAGTACGCCGTCTCCCCATACGGCCTGATCTGGAACAGTGACAACTACTATCTGGTGGCGTACGACAGCGCGAACCGGGAGATGCGCCACTACCGTGTGGATAAGATGACGGGGATCACTGTTACGGACAAACCCCTTGAGGGCACAGAGCAATACTCCGCCTTTGATATTGCCGTCTATGGACAAAAGCATTTTGGAATGTACAGCGGGGAGGAGATGACTGTCACGCTGCGGGGAACGCGCGCCATGGTAGGCGTGGTCCTGGACCGCTTTGGCCAAGATGTGATCCTGGTCCCGGACGGACCGGAGCATTTCACCGTCAGCATCCCCCTGGTGCTGAGCCCACAGTTTTTCGGCTGGCTGTTTGCGCTGGAGCCAGAGCTCACGCTCGTGGCGCCGCCGCAGGCCGTTGACCAATACCGGGAAAGGCTCCGCCTGGTCCAGGCCCAATATCGCCAAGATCAATAGGCGGTTCAGAAATCGAGAGGAGGTAGTTCTATGAAGCGTATCCTGATCGTAGACGGCGATATGGCCGTCCGTGCTCAGATCGGGCGGTATGCCCGGCTGGAGGGATATGATGTAGCCGAGGCCAGCGATGGCTATACCGCCGTGGCGCTCTTCCGGCAGAGCACATTTGATTTCGTGATCCTCGCCGTGATGCTGCCGGAGCTGGATGGGTTTTCCGTCTGCCAGACGATCCGCAGTTTTTCCCAGGTCCCGATTTTGATCCTGTCCGAGCGGGGAGACGAGGCTGACCGGATCCGCGGCCTGGAGTTGGGGGCGGATGACTATGTAGTCAAACCCTTCTCCCCCAGGGAACTAATGCTGCGCATCTCCGCCATCATGAAGCGCGGCCCCCTTCTGGACTCCATGCGCCAGCGGAGCATCGAGCAGGACGGCATTTATATCGACCTGATCGCCCGCCGGGTCATGGTGGATGGAAACCAGGTCAGCCTGACACCGAAGGAATTTGATGTGCTGGCCCTGTTGGCCGCCAATCCAGATGTGGTGGTTTCCCGGAAAAAGATCCTGGATACCGTCTGGGGCGGCGACCTTCCCGAAGATACCCGCACGCTGGACACCCACATCAAGCAGGTCCGCCGGGCCATCACGCCGTATAGTGACCGGATCGTCACCCTGCGCGGAGTGGGCTACCGCTTTGAGAAAAATAATGGGTAGGATCAGAGCAGACCATCAGAAACCTTGTGCCGCAAGGCTTCTGATGGCCTGCTTTTGTTCCGGCCCGCCCCAGGGGAACACGGGGGACTGTGCGCTCCGGGCGGGGCGGCGTCTGGCCGCGCCTCCGCCCCGTGATACTCATTGCGAAGCCGGTTTGAGTGTGGTACAATAGGTCCACGAAACACCCCACAGCGTACCGCATGGACAGTAAGGAGAATCGTCATGAGTGAAACGATTTTGAATATGCTCCCCCTCACGGAGGAGGAAAAAGCCGTCTTTGAAGCCGCCGCACCAGACGCCGTCCACCTCTACGCAGGCCGCCGTACCGCCACGCCGGAGCAGTTTGCCCAGGCCACAGTTATCCTGGGCTGGCCAAGGCCCAATATGGTGGCCCAGGCGGCACATTTGAAGTGGTTCCACTGTATGTGGGCCGGGACTGAGGAGTACGTGGATGTGATGCCTGCGGGCGCAGCGCTCACCTCCTCCGCGGGGACCAACAGCCAGTCGGTGTCAGAGCATCTGCTGGCCAGCCTGCTGGCCCTGTACCGCAAGCTCCCCCTGTGCCGGGACCGCCAGAGGGAGCACAAATGGGATCAGGACATCGGCTCGGTGCGCACTCTGGTGGGCGCCACTGTCCTGGTGGCCGGGGCTGGCCATGTGGGCTCCGCCTTCGCCCAGCTGTGCAAGGCCCTGGGGGCAAAACGCACCATCGGCCTGAAGCGTTCGGTGAATGTCCCCGTCCCCGGCTTTGATGAGCTGTTCCCCCTGTCTGAGCTGGACCGCCTGCTGCCCCAGGCCGATGTGGTGGCCCTCACCCTGCCCCACACCCCGGAGACCGACGGCCTGATGGACCGGGCGCGGCTGGCCCGCATGAAGGAGGACGCCGTTCTCCTCAGCGCGGGCCGGGGCACTGTTCTGGACCAGGACGCCCTGGTGGAGCTGATGAATGGCGGACATCTGTGGGGCGCCGCTCTGGACGTCACCACGCCGGAGCCCCTGCCGGAGGACAGCCCCCTGTGGGATGTGCCCAACCTGCTGCTGACCTCCCATGTGGCGGGCGGCCTGCGCCTGCCGGTCACCCGGGAAAACTGCGTCCGCTTGGCCCTGGAAAACCTGAAGCGCTATCTGGCCGGAGAGCCCCTGGAAAATGTGGTCCGGCGGGGCTGAGGCAGACCGCATCCTCGAAAATGCCAAAAGCGGAAGCCCCGCCGGGCTTCCGCTTTTGACTGTTTTGTGAGAAGGAAGGAATGGAAAATCGAGCTGCAAAGGTTTTTTGACAAACCCACCGACAAGAGCGGCTATCGGGGGCTCGTTAATTTTTTAACCTTTTGCAAGTAGAACTTTACCACCTTTCCAGCGAAAATACTATCCCCAATTTGATTATAGATCGCATAACTAAATGATTATATTTTGAACGCTCCGGCAGGCGGAGGTTCGCAAGGAGGAACCCCATGATGAAGGAATTAGAACAACTCCCCATTCCGCTGCTGCTGTGGTATCGGGAAAATGCCCGGGTGCTGCCCTGGCGGAGCGATCCCACGCCATACCGGGTCTGGATCTCAGAGATCATGCTCCAGCAGACCCGGGTAGCGGCGGTGCTGGACTATTACCGGCGGTTTTTGGAGGCGGTGCCCACCGTGGCCGACCTGGCCGCTCTGCCGGAGGACGCCCTGATGAAGCTGTGGCAGGGACTGGGCTATTACAGCCGGGCCCGAAACCTCCAAAAGGCCGCCCGCCAGATCGTGGAGAACTTCGGCGGAGTATTCCCAAATACTTATGATGAGATCCGCTCTCTGGCCGGGGTGGGGGACTATACCGCGGGGGCAGTGGCCTCCATCGCCTTCGGACTGCCGGTCCCGGCGGTGGATGGAAACGTCCTGCGGGTGGTGACCCGGATTACCGGGGACACGGGGGACATTACGACTCCGGCGGTCAAGCGGCGGATCACGGAGGCGCTGCGTCAGATCATCCCGACGGAAGCGCCCGGCCAGTTCAATCAGGCCATGATGGAGCTGGGGGCCACCGTATGCCTGCCCAACGGCGCGCCCCTGTGTGACCGCTGCCCCGGGGCGGAGTTCTGCCGGGCCCGGCTGGAGGACCGCATCGAACAGCTGCCGGTCAAGGCTCCCAAAAAGGCCCGGCGGGTGGAACAGCGGCGGGTCTATCTGATCTTTTCAGATCGGGGGGTGGCCCTGCACCGCAGGCCGGACAAGGGGCTGCTGGCCGGACTGTGGGAGTACCCCAATGAGCCTGTGGAAGAATGTGCGATCCCCGCTCTCCTCGGGCTTGCGCCGGAGGAACTGGAACCCGCCGGACAGGGCAGGCACATTTTTACCCATATCGAGTGGCGGATGCAGGCGCGGACCGCCCGTATCCCGGCGGAAGCCCTTCCGGAGGGGTGGGTGTGGGCCGACCGGCAGGCCCTGGCCCAGGACTATGCGGTCCCCAACGCGTTCCAGGCTTTTCGGGACGCGGTGGACAGCAGATTGGGATACTTTTGATGGGAGGGATCTGAGATGAGACGCATCGTGCTCTATATCGCCATGAGCCTGGACGGCTATTTGGCGGACCCCGCAGGGGGCGTGGACTGGCTGACCGGCCAGGATCCATCCTGGGAGGGGGACGGAGGCTACTCGGACTTCGTCCGGACCGTGGATACGGTGATCCTGGGGCGAAGGACCTACGACCAGATCACCACCCAGCTCTCTCCCAGTGCCTGGCCCTATGAGGGGCTGTCCGCCTGGGTGCTCACCCACCGGGACGCGCCGGAGCCGGAGGGAGACATCCATTTTACTGACCTGTCACTGGACCGGCTGGCAGCCCGGCTCCGGGCCCTCCCCGGCCGGGATATATGGCTGTGCGGCGGGGCGGACCTGGTGCGTCAGGCCCTGGAGCTGGACCTGATCAACGAACTGCGGCTGACCATCATCCCCACCCTGCTGGGGGCGGGGATCCCCCTGTTCCGCGGACTGAGGGGGCCGAAGCTTTTGGAGCTTGTCTCCCACCGTGCTGAGAACGGCATGGTGGAGTGTATCTACCGCCGGAGGGGGGCCGCCCAATGATCTGCAACCTCTGTCCCCGCCGGTGCGGGGTCCTGCGCACCGAGACGGAAGGGGAGGGCTGGTGCCGGATGCCGGCCCTGCCAGTGGCCGCCCGGGCGGCCCTCCACCACTGGGAGGAACCCCCCATCTCCGGTAAGCGGGGCTCCGGGACCGTGTTCTTCTCTGGCTGCTCTCTTGGCTGTGTGTTCTGCCAGAACGAGGCAATCAGCCACCGGGACTTCGGAAAAGCGCTCACCGTCCCCCGCCTGCGGGAGATCTGCCTGGAGCTGATCCGCCAGGGGGCCCACAACATCAATTTTGTCAACCCCACCCACTACGCCCACATCGTGCGCCAGGTGCTGGAGGAGCCCCTCCCGGTTCCGGTGGTGTGGAACACCGGGGGCTATGACCGGGTGAAGACCCTCAGGGCCCTGGAGGGCCGGGTGGACGTCTATCTCCCGGATCTGAAGTACCTGGACCCGGAGACCGCCGGGCGCTACTCCGCCGCGCCGGATTATCCCGGGGCCGCCCAGGCCGCCATTGAGGAGATGTTCCGCCAGACCGGACCCTGTCAGTTTGATGAGGCGGGGCTGCTCACCCGGGGCGTGGTGATCCGCCATCTGATCCTTCCGGGACAGACGGCCCAGGCCAAGGCGGTGATGGACTGGGTGGCCCGGACCTTCCCCAAGGGGGCGGTCCTCTTCTCGCTGATGAGCCAGTACACACCCTGGGGGGACCTGAGCGCGTTTCCCGAGCTGGACCGCCGCCTCCGCCGGGGGGAGATGGAGAGCTGCGCGGACTATATGCGGAATCTGGATCTGCCCGGTTTTTGTCAGGAGCGCACCAGCGCCCGGGAGGAGTACACCCCTCCCTTTGACCTCACCGGGCTGTGATGGGGATGTTTTTATAAATTGTTCATAAAGGAGCGGGATTGTTTCCAAAACGTTCACAGGTTGGTCACGATTCTGACGCAATTATCCGTTAGGATATAAGCGTACTCAGTGATTACAATCTTTCTCCATTTCTTTTCTCTCTCCTTTTACAACACACACAGGCAAGAGGCCCCGGCGGATCGCCGGGGCCTCTTGCCGTCCCTCCCTTTACGCCCCCAAAAACTTGTGGTAAAATATTGCCGCTGTACGGGATCCCGCCCGGACGGAAAGGAGGCGCGCCTATGGCCATCACACTGGATACCCCCCTGGACCAGTTCCCCGGAGTGGGAGAGGCCCGGGCGAAAAAGCTGGAGAAGCTGGGACTGACCCGGTGCGCCCAGCTGCTCACCTACTTCCCCCGGGACTACGAGGACCGCCGGGAGATCTACTCCATCCGCTCCGCCCCTCTGGGCCGGAAGGTGTGCGTCCGGGCCATGGCCGCGGAGCATCCCCGTCTGGCCCGGATCCGCCGGGGGCTGGAGCTGGTCCAGCTGCGGGTGGTGGATCAGGCAGGGGCCCTCCACCTCACCTTTTTCAACCAGAGCTATGTGGAGCGCGCCCTCCGCGCCGGGGAGGAGTATATCTTTTTCGGAATGGTGGAGGAGCATGGGAGCCGCCGGGCCATGGTCAACCCCATCTTTGAGCCCGCGGACCGCCGGAACACCACCGGCCGCATCATCCCCGTCTATCCCCTGACCGCCGGGATCTCCAACCACCTGATGCTCTCCCTTACCCAGCGGGCGGTGGAGGCCTGCGCCGGGTCGGCCCAGGAGACTCTGCCCCCGTCGATCCGTCTGGAGCACGGGCTGGCCCAGGCAGAGTTCGCCTATCGGAACATCCATTTCCCCGACACTTTTCAGGCGCTGGAACTGGCCCGGCAGCGGCTGACCTTTGAGGAGCTGTTTTACCTCTCCGCCGGTCTGACCATGCTGAAGACCCGCCGTGGAGGCGGCTCAGGACAGGCCGTTCCCTCCCGCCCGCAGAATGATTTTCTTGCCCTGCTCCCCTTCCCGCCCACTGGGGCCCAGCTTCGGGTGATGGAGGAGATCGCCGGGGACATGGCCTCCGGGCGGCCCATGAACCGGCTGGTCCAGGGGGATGTGGGCTCAGGCAAGACGGTGGTGGCCGCCTTTGCCGCGTGGCTCGCCGCGGGAGCGGGCTGTCAGACCGCCCTGATGGCCCCCACTGAGGTGCTGGCGGAGCAGCACTGGCGCTCGCTGTCCGCCCTTCTGCGTCCGGCCGGGATCTGGGTTGGCCTGCTCACCGGGGGGCTGACTCAAAAGGAGAAGCGGGAGACCCGGAAGGCCCTGGCCGCCGGAGAAATCGATTTGATCATCGGCACCCATGCCCTGATCTCCCCCCAGGTAGAGTTCCGGCGGCTGGCCCTGATCGTGGCCGACGAGCAGCACCGCTTCGGGGTGGCCCAGCGGGCCGCCCTGGCTGGCAAATCGGAGCAGGGCGGGATGCCGCCCCCCCATGTGCTGGTCATGTCGGCCACGCCCATCCCGCGGACGCTGGCCCTCATCATATACGGGGACCTGGATGTGTCTATCATCGACCAGCTGCCCCCGGGCCGCACGCCGGTGGAGACCTATGTGGTCCATGAGGACAAGCGCCAGCGGATGTACAATTTTGTCCGCCGCCTGGTGGGGGAGGGGCGTCAGGCCTATATCATCTGTCCCGCGGTGGAGGAAAAGGCGGAGGACGGGGGTCAGGGCGGCCAGTGGGCACAGGCTGAGGCCCGTCCGGACCTGAAGGCGGTGACCACCTACGCGGAGACCCTCCGGACCCAGGTGTTCCCCGATCTGCGGGTGGCATTTCTCCACGGCAAAATGCGGCCCCGGGAAAAGGAGGCGGTGATGTCCTCCTTTGCCGCCGGAGAGATCGACGTTCTGGTTTCCACCACGGTGGTGGAGGTGGGGGTGGACGTGCCCAACGCCGCCCTGATCGTTGTGGAGAACGCCGAGTGCTTCGGCCTCAGCCAGCTCCACCAGCTCCGGGGCCGGGTGGGGCGCGGGAAGCACCAGTCCTACTGCGTCCTCATCACCAATACCCGCAGCCCAGACTCCCTGGCCCGGCTGCGTACTCTGGCCTCCACAACCGATGGCTTTCGGATCGCCGAGGAGGACCTGAAGCTCCGGGGGCCCGGCGACTTCTTCGGCAGCCGCCAGCACGGCCTGCCACAGCTGGCACTGGCCGATCTGTCGGGGGACCTCCGCCTGCTCCAGGAGGCCCAGGCCGCTGCACGCAGTCTGCTCCAGAGCGACCCCGGCCTCACCCGGCCGGAGAACCGCCCGGTGCTGGAGCGGGTGCGCCGGCTGTTTGCCGACACCCCGGACATTTTCAACTGAGGAGCGTATCGCTATTTTTGTAAGCTCAGCCGTTCCCGGCGTCACAGGAGGCAAGGGAACGGAATGTGTTTTCCCATTATAAACAGACGAAAATCAACATGACGAGGAGGATCCCACTATGGATCGTATGGAACAAGTCAAGCATCTGCGTACGGACCCCGGCGGCCGCCACTACAACTGTGCCCAGTCCATTCTGGTGCCCTTTGCCGGCGAGGTTGGATTGGGGGAGGAACAGGCCTATCAGCTGGGGGCCATGTTTGGCTCCGGCATGAACCACGGGGCCACCTGCGGGGTGATCACCAGCGCCCTGATGCTGCTGGGTCTGAAGGGGTACAGCACCAAGGAGGCCGGAGATCTGCTCCGCCGCTTCCGGGAGGGGCGTCAGGCTACGGAGTGCGCCGCCCTGCTCACCCGTGCCAAGGAGGCGGGCGTCACCCGGAAGGAGCACTGCGACGCCCTGGTCTTTGAGATGGTCCAGACGCTGGAGACGCTGCTGGCCCAAAAATAAAAGAAGGAGGGGGACCCGCACGACAGAATGCGGGGCCCCCTCCTTCTTTTATCCGGATCCATCCTCCGGCTCCACATAGGTCTCCAGCCCGGTCCATGTGAGGGCCTTGTCCTCAATCTCCTGCCAGCAGGAAAATTTAGACTCCAGCTGGGCCCAGGTGAGATACCAAAAGTGGTACTGTACCAGCAGATGGGCCGGGAGGATGTCCTCCACGATCTTTTGGATCTCGTCAAAGCCGGGCGGGATCCCGGGCACCTTGGGGAAGGAGACCTCCACCGTCCCGGCCTTCCCGGTCTCCCGTACCCGGGCGTTGACGCCGCAGCCGGAGATGGTGTCGTTGATGGCGTCCAGTGTAAAGCTGTCTCCGCCGATGCGGAGCAGGGCGGCCAGGGCCTCCCGCATGGCCTTGGGAGTCGCGGCAATGGGCCTGCGCCGGAACAGGGAGGCAGTCCGCTCCAGGCCCCAGTCCTGGGCCGTTGCCAGACAGGACTCCCGGTGCAGCTCATCCAGCGCGGCCTCCGCCTGATCCAGGGCCTCCCCCAGGGCCTCCAGCTCCCCGTTCTGAAAGGGGCCCTCCAGATCATATACCCCCAGAGGGGCCAGCAACTGACGCAGATATTGTGCCCCGCTCATGTCAGTTCCTCCACAGTCAGGGTCCCCAGCACCGGCAGCTGGTGGGCGGCGATCTCCACATCGTCAGCCGGTGCGGCCAGCTTGCAGTTGGCCACCCCGCCGCAGGAAAAGACCAGGCTGTACAGCTGTGCCAGCAGCACCGGCTTGCCCAGGCGCTCGCCGGAAAACCAGTTTCTCACTGCGGCCTCCACTCCGGCAGCCACGGTCTCCCGGTCGGAACCCTCCGCCGGCTGGATCCGGACGGTGACGTCCACCTTCACCTGCTCCGGGGCGCGTACCTGGACGTCCACGGCGATCTCCCGGCGGCTCTGGAAATAGGTCTGGAGCTGCTCCAGCAGTGCCGGGTCTGCCTGTCCGCTGTGAGTGGACACCACCACATCCACCGTACCGATCCCCCGGCTCCGGGGGAGGACAGAGGCGGCGGCCACCTCGTCAAAGGAGAGGGCCCCCTGCTCATAGAAGGCGGCGTTGGCCCCGTTGGGCAGACGCTGAAAGGTGTCCAGCACCCGTTTTCTCAGCTCACTGTCCGTCTCGCCGTCGCTCCCGCCCAGGAAGGGCTCCGGGTTGTCACAGCGCCGGATGCCCACCGGCGCCACTGCCATGGAGAGCACCGTTCCGGCGGCTGCGTTCCCGGCGCTGCCCGCCAGCAGAGCCCGGGCGGGGACGTCCACCTGGAGCTGTCCCACCGGGAGGACAGCCGCCCGCGTGGTCTCGAACCGCACCAAGCCCGCGGTCATACATACGGTGCCCAAGGGGATCTCCCTGGGCGTCTCGGCCGCCTGGTCCGCAAAGAAGCGGAGGGTCCCCGCCGCATGGGAGGCCTGTTTCCGCTCCAGTCCTCTCAGCTGGGCGTGGAGGTCCAGATAGTCCCCCTCCGCCGTCTGGGGAAACGCCTGCCGGGCCACCCAGTCAGCCTGGAGGTACATCGCGTAGATCTGAGCCGCCGCCGCGTACAGGCGGACGGCCAGATCGCAGCCCTGGTCCACCTCCATTCCGGTCCGTTCTCCGAAGCAGACCAGCATCTCCCCAAAAATCTCATCCACCGTTTTCATCTGCTCGCCTCCTCACATCCGCACCTCCACCGCCACAGACAGCGGCGTGCCCCGCCAGTTCAGGTCCGCCCGCAGGGCGGCCTGTCCGGGGGCGGTCTCAGTCAGCTCGGCGCCCATCACCGCCAGGTCAGGTTCCTGCACCAGGGCCTCAGTGACATACTGGAGGGCCAGGGCCTCCCGGGCGGAGGGCTTTTCCCGGCCCAGCTGGTACAGGCGGCTGCCCAGCTCCGGCAGGAAGGGAAACTGTCCGCGCCGGGCGGTCAGCCGGAAGAGCACCCGCTGAAGGAGGGCCTCCGCCCCCTCCAGCCGCTGAAATCCCCCCGCTCCGTTGGGGACATAGTCCCCCTGCTCCAACCTCAGCTCCATCCGCTCCTCCTTATCCCAGCATGGAGAACACCACATCTGCCGCAATGCGCCGGACAAGGTCCTCCAGCCGCTCTCCATTGACGGTCACCCTGCCCTTCAGGGCCGTCTCCTTTCCGTCCAGCACCACGCCCTTCGCGTTCAGATCCATCCGCCCGCTGCCCCCGGTGATCCGCACCGCTCCGGCCTCCAGAGGCTCCTCCTTCTCCTGGATCTCCGGCTGGCGCACTCCGGCCAGACATGGGATCTCCCGCTGGTCCCCCGCCTTGACCACAAGCACCTTGTCGCCCGTTCTCGGCCGCCACTGGTAGCCTCCGGGGGCGCATACCGCCACCCAGCGCCGTTCTCCCCCCAGATAGACGCCGGCGGGGTCGCCCCCCAGGGTCACCAGGCCCAGATCTGCCGCGGCTTCCACCGACCGGCCCTCCGTCTTTCGATTGGATGTCCACATATCGCGCACCTCACAGTATCACGTCGGGGGGCGCCAGCTCCAGTCTGGTCCATCCCCCGCTTTCGTCCTGACCTACTTGGGCCTCCATCACCCGATAGCGCCCGTTGCGGCCCCAGTTGGACCGCTCCAGACGCACCAGATCCCCCGGCTGAGCGAAAAACAGCATTGGGATCTCCGCCTGGATCCACAGCTGTTCCGCGGCGGAGCGCTCCAGCTGAAACCGGCCGCTGTACCGCATGGCCTGGTACTGACTCTTGCCCGGCATGGTCACCACCTGCCGTCTGTGTCCCCCCAAGGCCTGGAAGGCCGGGTTCTCCACCGTCTCGGTCCGGTTCTGGTACCGGTCCCGCACCACCACCTGGGACAGTACGCCGTACCTCCGCACCCGGCAGCTCAGCCGCTCCACCGGAACGGCGTCGTCCAGGGCGATCTCCCGGGTGTCTGGCCAGGGGGACAGAATCAACCGGCCCTCCCGGTCGAAGCGGGGGCAGATCCCGTTGTGATACCGGGCAAATTCATACAGCACGGCCCACTCGCTGCTGCCCGCAGCCACAGAGAACCGGGACACCGGGCCCAGCGCCGCGCCGCCCTCCGTCTGGATGCCATAGGGCTCCACATGGTCCCGCAGGATGTCTGCCGGGGCTGCCAGCTCATAGTCCTGGCTGAGGGCCTCATTGTCCAGCAGCCGGGCGGCCATCCCCCGGCCGCTCACCTCAAAAAATGCTCCCTCCGGGCCCAGAACGGTCTCGCACTCATCCACCACTCCGGTGAACTGTACCTCCCCGCCCTCCAGCGCCTGGAACAGGGCCCACTCCTCCGGCCGGACCTGATTGTCTCCATCCCAAATGCACCGCAGGCGGAAGCTGTCGCAGGGGACGCCGGAGGTGTACTGAAAGCACCAGGACACCGGGGCGGGCAGGATGGTCGTCACCCCCTGTGCCGTTATCACATAACCGGTCAAATGATCCGCACCTTCTCTCCCACCCGGATCAGATTCGGGTTCCGGATCTGCGGGTTTTTGGCGGCCAGCTCCTCCAGAGACAGGCCATACTGCCGGGCGATGGACCAGAAGGTGTCCCCCTGCCTGACCAGATGGTAGCCGCCGCCCACGCCGGAACCACCGGCGGCGGTCTCCTGGGCTGGCGCGAAGGTCCGCACCTCCCCGCTGTAATAGCTCACATCCTCCCAAAAGGTGAAGGAGTAGCGCACATAGTCGGGGCGTGGCTCCTGCTCCAGCCTCAGCGCCACAAAATAGGCGCTGGCCGCCTGCCAGAGGGGGTGGACCAGCAGACCCGGCCCGCTGTCATAGAACACGTTGGCCAGCTGGCCGAACTGGGAATAGGCATCCGCCCCCACGAATTCCCCTTCCCCCTCCATCACCCGCCGGGTCCGGCCCAGATCCTGAAGGTGGTAGAGTCCAAAGGGCACCTTGTGAACTGCCATCTTTCGCTCATAGTCAATGGAGTACACCCTGGGATTATGGGGCCAGGTATAGTTTTTATAGCGCATCGGTGTCAGACGCACCGCAGCTCCCTCCTCAGTACAGGGCAAAGCCCTGGTCATAGCGCCGGCTGTCCCGCTGAAAGGCCCGGTCCACTGCCGCGGCGGAGTCCTCCCCGCGTTCCAGCCATCCTCCGGACCGCTGCCCTGTCCGGCCCGACAGGGCTGTGCGGCCCTCCTCCGCCCAGGGAGCGCGGACTGTCGCATCCCCACGCCGCGCCCGCTCCACTGCCCGGTTCAACTGCTCCGCCTGCTCCAGCAGGGCGGGCCGCTCCCCTCCCTCCACAGCGGCCTCCGCCAGCACATCCGGCTGAGACACACTCCAGTCCGGCGCCCACAGGCGGCCCAGTATACGGGCCTCAGACCGCTTCTCCTCCGGCGGGGCAGGGGACCAGGCGGCCGCCCAGGCCTCCTGTGGAGCAGAAGCCGGGGAGGCGCCCACATCTTCCTGCGCTTCCAGGGACCCCTGCGCCTCCGCCTGGACCGGCGGCGGCCCTTCCAGGCCGTTCTCAGTCCTCTGCGCCGCAGGGCTGCGGGCCTGGCGGCCCACTGCCTCCGGCTCTGCGCTTCCAGAGGATTCCGACAGGGGATCAAACAGAGCAGGTCCCAGGGCATCCATCCAATGTGCGGCGGTGCCCGCCTCTTCCTCCTCCAGCTGGTCCAGCAACTCCTCCAGATAGTCCGTCATGCCTTGGCCCCCTTCCGCAGCCGCTCATACCGCTCCTGGTCAAAGGCGGGGTTGACCGCCCCCTCCCCCTGACCGGAGGGGGCCCCGCATACCGGGCATCGGGACTCCGCTGCCCGGGCGCGGCAGACGGGGCACAGCCGTTCCAGTTCCTCCTCCTGATCCAGCGCCAGGTGGGACAGGCACCACACATAGTCCCGGTCCCTCATAGCCTGTGCTCTCGGCTCTGAGGGCAGCGCGCCAAAAGCTTTCAGCACCCGCCAGCGCAGCCGGTCCGCCCCGTCGGAGGCTAGTTTTTTTTTAGCGCCTCGGCTTCCTCCTGCCCCATGGTGAGGGCCGGATTTTCTTCCCGGTTAAACTGGCTCCAGGTCTTGGCCAGGGCGGCGATCTCCTCCACCCGCAGCCCCGCCAGGACCGCCTCGCCGCCGGAAAATATTGGGCTGCCCTCCTCCGTCTCCAGAGCCCGGGCCAGCAGGCAGGCATTGGAGCACAGGGCGTGCTCTTTGGGCGCCCGGGCCAGCCCCCCCGCCTCCCGGCGGGCCTGGAGGACCTCCAGGGCAGACAGCAGGCGCAGCCTCATACCGTTATCCAGCGTCAGGCAGTCCCGTCGGGCCAAAATAGACCCCTCCACAGCTTACACCTCCGTCTCCAGCCGTTTTCCGGCCACAATGGTCACCTTTTCCAGAACCATATCGCCCAGGGTCCCGGTCTCCTGGATGCCGCTCCACTGGCAGTTGGAGTAGATGATCTTCCGGTCCGGCTTGCAGATGACCAGGGAAAAGTCGCTCAGGCCGTAGAAGTCGATCCCGTCCCGGATGGCCTCGTCCGTGGCGTACAGCCGGGTCAGCTCCAGCACATGGGTGGTCTGCCCGGGGACAGTAGCCACCGGCTCCTCCTCGCCGAAGGCCTCCACCGCCCGGCTGGTCTTGGAGGCCCTGGCGGTATAGCTCTGCACCACCGCCGCCTTGACCCCGTTCACTTCCAGATAAATGTCACTGCTGGTGGGAAATCCCGCAATGCTCAATGTACTCCCTCCTGTCTCCTCAGATGGTGATGCTGGCCGTCAGCCAGATCTGGTTCAGCCCGTGGGCCACCGTAAAGGCAAATTCCACAAGACACACCGTGGGGTTCTCCGGAAGCGCGGTCACCGTCACGCCGTCGTAGCCGGTGATGATCTCCCGGGCCTTTTTGTTCTCCAATTCCAGCACCACCTGAGACCGGATGGCCCCCCGGCTCTGCTCCGTATTTTTCGCCCGGCGGAAGCGGGCACGCAGGCTCTCCCGGATGGCTGGGATCACGTCATCCACGATCAATACTGTGGACAGCTCCCTCCATGTGGCGTCCTCACTTTCCCCGGAGCGGGTCCTGGTGGTGATCCCCCGGACCACCGAGACCGTCCCCGCCCTGCTGTCCAACGGCGTCACACCGCCCCGGACCAGCAAATCGATGTCGTTGTCTCCGTACTGGGTTGACAGCCCGTTCAGCCCCAGCAGCTCCGCGCCGCCCAGGGGGACCGCCGGATCTCCCTGTCCCGCGATGGCTCCCGCCACCGCCGCCGCGGCGGTGAGACCGGACAGGGCCGTCCCCTTTTCTGATACCCCGCCGGGCGCGGCCAGCACCACCCGTTCGCTGTTCAGCGCCTTGGCCCGGTCCGTCAGTGCGGTGACGCTTTCCTCCGCCCCACCAGCCACCACGGCGATGCGCTCTCGCCGTGCGGCTGAGGCGGCCGTCACGCTGTCCCGCAGCTTCTGCTGTACCTCCTGGTCCGTGCTGTCGCACACCACCACGCTGAGGTCCTCCATGCCGGACATGGCCGCAAAGGCGGCCTCATAGCCCTCGGCATTTGCCACGGGGACGACGGCTACCGCCGCCGCCCCGTTGAGCAGGATCACCCGGATCAGCTCCGCCATATCCTGGCTGTCCGCCTGGCTGCCAAAGGTGGATACCGCCTCCTCATAGCTGGTGATGGTCTGGATCACGCCGGCCTCCGCCTTGGTGTTCACCGCCGCCAGGCCCACCGTTTTTCTCCCGCCGCTTCCGCGGACCAGGGAGGACGCGCCATAGACGGAGTACACCCCCGGGCGCTCGTGTGTGGTCACATTCATTGATGACTCTCCCCTCTGACCTCAAAGTCCAAAAATGCGCCGCCAGGCTCTGTCACGGCGTACAGGCAGGCGGTGCATACCGCTTGGGCCGGCCGTTTCAGCAGACGGCTGTCCCGGTCGTACCCGGTCTCGCCGCAGGAAAACTCCCGGATGTCCAGCCCCTCTGGGCCCGCTCCGGCGCAGGCCCCCGCCAGCTGGTCCAGGGCGGCCTGTATGGCCCCCTCTCCAAGCTTGGGCGGGGCATAGAGGTCCAGACCGAAGGTGAACTGCACCTTCTGACCATAGACCTCCACCCACTGTTCCCGCTCCTTGTCGTATCGTTCGCCCAGATAGTGCTGAAATCCGGCGGGTCCGGCCTGACATCCCCGGAGGGATACCACAGCCACCGGCCCATCCAGCTGCTCCCGAGGCTCTGCCGGCCAGTCGGTCATGGCCCGGAGCCCTTTCTCCCGCAGGAAAGCCGCCAACCGCTCCCGGAGCCCATCCAGCCCGCCGCTCATGCGCCCGCCTCCCGGTCTCTGGGCCGGAGCACCGCCCACACATGGGAGGTCCGGCCGCCAGCCTGAATGGGATGGGCCGTCTGCACCTCATAGCCGGTCCCATTCCACTCCACCCAGCACCCCGGCGTCAGCGGCTCCTCCGGCTTTCCGAGATATAAAAAGCGGTCCTCCCGCCGCAGGCCCAGGGGGCTGGGGGCCTCCTGGGCCCGGTCCCGCTCTGTGACCGCTTGGAGGAACGCCTGTGTCCGAACCGTCTCCTCTCCCCGGTGAAGGGCCACGCTCTGCCCGTACCGGGCCAGCAGGGCGGCCCATTCCCGCTCCATCATCCTGCCACCCCCTGAAAGGAAAATCCACCGTCCACCAGATAGGGGGCCATCAGCCGCTCCGCCTGGGCAGTCAGCTCCGCCGCGCCCTGCCCGGTCCTGTGGATGGTCAGGTTTCCGGCGGTGAAGGAGGCGACGCCCGCCTCCCCTGCCTGGAGCCATGCCAGCACCATCCAGGCGGCCGCCGGCACAAAGGCGCTCTCACAATCCTCCGGCGTCAGGCCGGGGCGCAGCCGCCCCGCCAGTTCCGTCTCCGCCGCCTGACAGAGCATGACCAACAGCTCCTCCTGATCCGTCCCGCCCCCCAGGGTGCGGACCAGGGCCTGGATCCGCCCGGTCACGACGCCTTCACCGTCAGCACGCGGGAGGCCCCTTGGAACAGCTTGGCAAAGCCGCTGATGGTGGTGATGGCCGCACGCTCCAGCTGCCGGTCGATCAGCTTGTCGTACTCCACCGTCACATCGCTGCCCTGCACCAGCTCCAGGGCATACCGCTTGTCCAGGCCGATGGCGGTGTTTTTGGGCAGCACGGAGGTGCGCAGCAGGGTGGCGCCCAGAGGGGTGGACAGCTTGCCGGTGCCCTGGAAGTTCAGACCGGTGAGGGGGTTCTGGAACTCCGCCAGCTTGAGCATCTTCAGCAGCACATCGGAGCTGACCAGCAGCGTGTTCATCTCATAGGGGTCGAAGGCCGCCCAGAAGTCCACCAGCTCGTCATAGGTGAGCACGCCGGCGCCCTTGGTCTCTGAGGCGGCGGCTGCGTTGTCGTTACCGTCCCCGTGGATCAGCACCTCCACCGCGTCGGCCAGCAGCATCTGGGCGATGTGGCTGCCGATCTGGCGCAGAGTGACAGAAAATAGGTCCAGTTTCTGATAGCGCACCGCCTCATAGCTGGCCACCAGCATCCGGCCCCGCTTGCGCAGCTTCACCAGATTGGCCTGCACCTGAATGGTGGTGGCGGGGATGGATGCGCCCTCGTCCACCGCCTTCAGCTCCTTGCTGTCCCCTCCGGCCTGGGCGGTGATGGAGCGGTAGTCCATCCCCTCGAACCGGGTGGTGGCGGCGGTGATGGAGGGGAGCAGATCCCCCTCCTCCATGCCCTGGCGCACCGAGCGGGCAATGTACTCTGGGAAGAGCACCGCGGAGTCCGCGGTGCGGAAAAATTTCTCCACCGGGTCGGAGGCCGCCCCCCGCACCTTGATGTCAAAGCGCTTCAGCTGCCGCTGAAAGGCGTCCAGCCCCTCCATGCCGGTTCCCTTGTACTGCTCGGAGGGGTCCAGACGCTCCAGCACCTGGGTAAAGGAGCGGCCCGCCTCCTGATACATCCCCTTTTCCAGCTTGATGGTGTCGCAATGATTTGCCATATTCAAAGCCTCCTTTTTCAACTTACAGGCAGACCACGGCGGTGTGACCGCTGTTGTCCGCACTGACCACCAGGACCTCCGTACCTCCGGTGGAGACGGGCTTCACGCCGCCGGTCCCGTCGGCGGCCAGCTTCACCCGGCCCAGCGTCACTGTGCCGGAGGTTGGCAGACAGGCGAACCCCTTCACCTGCACCCCGGCGAACCCGCTCCGCACCGACAGGGCCAGCCCGCAGAAGGCGTCTCCGTCCGTGCAGGCCCCCACCTCGCCGTTTCCAGTAATCTTCACCACCTGACCGGGCTTCATATCCTCTCGGGCCGCGAAAGTAGCGGTCACCATGCCGATGTCCTCAAACGAAACCTTGCTCATTCTGACTCCTCCTTTGATGGTTGTTTCTCCCTCAAATCAAAAATGCTCCGTCCTCCCGGGGCTCCTCTCCCGGCTTCTGGGCATATTCCAGCTGGACCGGCAGGGGATAGCGCTCCCGGGCTCTGGCCTGATAGGCCCGCTTCAGGGCCTGAAGCTCCTCCGCGTCCAGCTTGTCCGTGATCTGCTTCAGCACAGTCCGGTCCAGGCCGCTGTCCGCCAGTGCTCCCATCCGCACCACCTCCTCCCGGAGCGTGAACAGCCACTTCCGGCCCAGGGCTGCCTCCCGCTCCAGCCCATCCAGCTCCCGGATACACAGGTCCCGGCCCGCCGCCAGCTCCCGGAGGGTCTGCGCGGGCTCCCCGGCGGGACAGAGCCCCTTCACCACACCGGCCCCGGGCTGGGCGGGCACCGCCACAAAGGAGAACTCATAGGCGTCCACGGCCTCCTCCAGCTGGAAAAAACACCGCGCTCCGTCATAGACCTCCCCGGGCTTGTGTCCGCAGTCCTGCCCACGCTCCGTACTGCAGATGGAGCATACCGCCCGCTTCACAGCGCAGCCCACGCTGACCTCCTTCTTGATACCCCCCTCGATCTCTGCGATCAGGCCTTGGTTGTCCGGGGTGCGCACCATATAGGCCCAGCCCTTCAGCCAGCAGTAGCCGTCTCCCGCCTGGGTGAGGCGCTCCGGCTCCCGCACCACCTCCGTGCGGTAGAGCCGGGCGGCCTGTCCCCGGGCGCTCCAGCTGTGGTCGAACAGTCCGCTCTTGCCCACAAACAGGGGGGCCAGCTGCTCCAGCGTTTTCTCCGGGAACCGCTCCTGGTCCCTGTCCACCTCGTTGTCGCACAGACACAGGGAGAAGACATATACCTCCTCCGCAGACAGCGAGGCCCGGCTCAGCCGGTTGATGTCCTCCAGATGGCCGGGCAGCAGGCCGCTGCTGGCAGGCTGCCGGGATGTTTTTTGGATCCTCATGTGTTCTCCTTTCTGATCTGTTCCGCCTGGGCGTGATAGAGCTCTGCCCGGGCCTCCTCCACCAGATCCTGCAAATTGATGTCCTCCCACTCCACCTCCAGGTCCTCAGACCAGCCGTGGAGCCTCAGCCACAGCCGGCACACCCGCCGGACCGCAGGCTCCAGGCTCCGCCGGATGGCGGTGATCTCGCTGGTGAGCAGGTCGGCCTGCTGGGCGCTCATCCGCTCCGTGGACGACCAGGACAGCCCCAGGAGGAAGGGCGGGATCCCGGTCCGGGCGATCAGCTGCTCCAGGATCTGACGCACCGGGACCTCGCTGTCCAGCACCTGGCTGTCCGCGCCGATGACCTTGATGTCCACATCCCCCACCGCGACAAAGTCCCGTACTGCCCCCTGGCGGCCCGCCTGCATGGCGGCGGACCACTCCCGGGCGATCTGCTGTCCCCGCTCCTGGGCGGAGAGTCCATCCCGCTCCCCGGGCCTGCACACCACCGCGAAGCGCAGGTTTCCCGCCCGCTCCCAGTTCTGTCCCAGCGCCTGATAGATCTTCAGCAGGATCCCGCTGAGGAACGGCATGGAGCGCAGCAGAGACACGCCGTATGGGTTGTCCGTCCCCGGCTGAAATGGGGTAAAGAGCAGCAGCTCCTGCCAGGGCAGTTCCACCGGCTGGCCGTTCCGCCCCCGGGCGCACAGCTGGAACTCCAGGGGTGTCTCCCCCTCCCGGATCTCAATCTGTCCGGGGTCAGCGCACAGCAGGGCGGCAATGTCCCGCCCCTCCCGGTCCAGCACCATCTCGCCCACCCCCTGACCACAGGTGAGCATGGAGTCCAGATACTGGTCCAGAAAGGACTGGAGCCCCCGCTGTCCGCGGCCGGTGTCCACCTCCTGAAGGAACCGTTCCAACCCCGCCTGGGCCCCTCCCGCACCGCACCGGACCTGTACGCCCCCGCACAGCCGCACCAGCTTCATCAGGGCGGCGTCCACGATGGGGACCGCCTCCCGGATGGCCCGGTACAGCTCCAGCTCCCCCCGGCGCAGGGGCACATACCGGTCCAGCGCGCCGAAGGGATGCCCCTCCTGGTCCCGAAGCTGGACCTCAGGCGGCTGCGCCGCCGGTTTTTTCCGCATGAACCATTTCAATTTCTTCCCTCCATTCCCGCTGTTCGGATACGGGCGGCCTCTCTCATCCGCCGCCCCGCTCCACCGTACTGGCGAAGAATTCATCCGTTCTCCGGCCTGCCACTGTAACAGCAAAATACCGGATGTCATCCATGGCGCGGTCGTGTCTCCCCACCCGGCCGCAGCCGGGCGGGGGCCCCGGATCTCATTTTCCTTGGGCGGAGTGGATCCGCCCTGGGACAATTTTCCGCTCCGCTTCAAATTGACGGCGGTCCCCGCCGCCCCATCGGAGATGGGGCCCAGGAACACGCCCACGCCATTCATCCGCTTCGCTCCACCGCACCGGCGAAGAACCCTTCTGACCGCCGGCTGGCCACAGTGACCGCGAAATACCGTATATCGTCCATAGCGTGGTCGTGTTCCTTCACTACCCGGTCACCGGTGGCCGCGGTGTCCCATCGGTACAGTCCAAACTCCTGGATGGCGTCCTCACAGGGGGAACAGATCACCAGCTGCCCGGCCCGGAGCAGTTCCGCGGTGCGCCGGATGCCGGAGAGCACCTCATTTTCCGCCCGGTACACCGTCCAGCCGCGCCGGATCAGCTCCTCCCGGAAGCTGGCCGCCGACGGATCCAGCACCACCCCGCGGATGTCCCGCCCGCCGGCCAGCCGGGCCAAGTCGTCGGCGTACTCCCCGTCGGTCTGCTGCCGTCCGGTTTTCCGGGAGTCATAGTAAAATTCCGCCGTCCGGTACCACACGCCGCCCTTCTGCCCCCACAACCCCATGGAGGTGGGGTTTACCGTCCCATAGTCACAGGAGATGTACCACGGCCCATCCAGACTCTCCGGGACCGGCTGTACCAGTTCGGGGCCGAAAAAGTCATAGACCAGCCCCTCCGCCGCCGCCCATTCGCCCAGCACGAACCTCCGGTAGAAGGTCCCCCGAAACATGGCCTTATATCGGGCCAGTACCTCCGGGGACAGCCCGGGGTTGTCCGCCATGGTGAAGGTCAGGTGCAGCGCCCCTTTCTCCTCCGCCTTCCGGATCCACTCCTGATAGAACCAGTGCCCCGGGCTCTCCGGGTTGCAGGTAAACCACAGCCGGCTCCCCTCTACTGAGCACCGGGCGCAGACCTGTTCCACAAAGGAGCGGGGCATCAGCACCGCCTCGTCCAGCAGGGCGCCTGCCAGGGTGACGCCCTGGATCAGACCGGCGGCCCGCTCATCCGATCCACCGAACAGGAGAAAGGTATTTTCCCGCTCTCCCAGCCGCAGGGTGATCTGCCCCCGGGAGAGCCGTTCCGTCCAGGAAAAGCCCAGCGCCCGCAGAACGGGCTGAACCTCAGACCAAAGGTTCCGCCGCACTGACTGAATGGTCTTGCCGCACAGGGCGAAGCGCCTGCCCTGAAAGGTGAGCGTCGCCCAGCACAGGAAGGACAGCCCCGCACACAGCGTTTTGCCGCTGCGCACCGCCCCACCGCAGATCAGGGCCTGATGACCGCAGTCGGTGGAACCGGGCCGCCACCAGGTGAGGACCCGCCGCTGCTTGGGGGAAAAGACCAGCGGCGTCACTCCTCCCGGTCCTCCATCCGCCGGAACAGCTGTTCCAGCTGCTCCTCACCGCTGGGTCCGCTCAACTCCAGAAGGCGCTCCAGCGCTTTCATCCGGTCGGTGAATTTCAGTTCCACCGTCCCCGCCCCGCTGCGCCGGAATTCCGTCAGGGCAGCCAGGTCCAGTCGGCCGATGGACTCCCGCTCCTCCTCCGGGAGATAGGCCAGCTTTACCGCGTCATTCACCTTGGCGCAGGCCAGCCGCCGCATCTGCTCCAGAAGGATGTCCCGGCTCAGCCGGCTTTCATGTTTCTTCACGCGATCCCTCCTCACCCCTGGCGGGCAGTGGAGGAAAGTTGTACGTTTACGGTCACATTACGAAAATTTTTTAAAATGCCCGGAAAATGCCGGCTCGCTTTCCACAAGATCCGGGCGAATGTGGAAAACCAGTTCTGTGACGCGCCGCCTGTGAAATTCCCGCTGGCGGCTTTGTTTTACATTTTTTTCTAAATGCTTGTGTTATGGTAGAGGGAGCAAAATTTACCGTCCTCTCTGCTTGTATAGAAGCCGTTCGTCCTCCACATCCTGTTTGCACATAGAATACAACATCCGGATCGGGAGGTACTTGGCATGAAAAAGAGAATTGTTTCCCTGCTGCTGGCAGCGGCCCTGCTTACAGGCGCGGCATCGGCGGCAGGAGAGGAGGGTGCAGCGGAGCAGCCGGACCTGGACCTCTCCGCCGCCTCGGCGGTATTGATGGAGAAGGAGACGGGCGCTCTTCTCTATGAAAAGGAGTCCCACCAGCAGCTGGAGCCCGCCAGCGTGACCAAGGTGATGACCCTGCTGCTCATTATGGAGGACCTGGACAGCGGGCGGCTGTCCAAAAAGGACCTGGTCACGGTCTCCGCCGCCGCCGCGGGGATGGGCGGTTCCCAGGTCTATTTGAAGGAGGGGGAGCAGCTGTCCGCCGGCGAGCTCATCAAGTGCATCGCGGTGGTCTCAGGCAACGACGCGGCGGTGGCCATGGCGGAGCACCTGGCCGGCAGCGAGGCCGCCTTCGTGGAGCGGATGAACCGGCGGGCCCAGGAGCTGGGCATGAAGGACACCGCCTTTGTCAACTGCACCGGCCTTCCGGCCGCCGGACACCATAGCTCGGCCTATGACATCGCCCTCATGTCCCGGGAGCTGATCCTGCACCACCCGGACATCCGGACGTATACCACCATCTGGATGGACTCCATCCGGGATGGTGCCTTCGGCCTGACCAATACCAACCGTCTGGTGCGCTTTTATCCCGGAGCCACGGGGCTGAAGACCGGCTCCACGGACTCCGCCCTCTACTGCCTGTCCGCCACTGCGGAGCGGGACGGCATGGAGCTCATCGCCGTGGTGATGAAGGCCCCCAGCTCCGCCCACCGCTTTGACGACGCCAAGGCTCTGCTGGACTACGGCTTTTCCGCCTGGTCTCTGGTCAGCGTCTATCCAGATTCCCCTCTGGCCCCCATTCCGGTGCTGCTGGGGACCGTGGATCAGATCCAGCCCCAGCTGGCCCGGGACTGCCGCCTGCTGGTCCGGAAGGGGCAGGAGGGGGCGGTGACCACCCGCCTGACTCTGGCCCAGGATCTGGAGGCCCCGGTGGAGCCTGGACAGACCGTGGGTGAGCTGGAGGTCTCTGTGGATGGTCAGGTGCGGGATACTGTGCCCATTCTGGCCGCGCAGGGTGCCGGGCGTCTGACTGTGCCCCGGATTTTCACCCGTCTGCTCCGTCAGCTGCTGATGGCTGGGTAAGTCCCCGCCGGGGAGGCGCGGCGTCCCGCGCCCTCCCCGGCAGATTTCCAGTTCCGGCGCGTCCCGCCGCCCGGAATCCTGTAATTAACCTCCTTTTGACTTGACGGTCTCCTGTGCCTGTTGTATAATTTATATAAATATCAGGGGAGGTATTTTTGCAAGGTTGTCATTTTCGATGCACCACACTGTGAAATCCATGGGAATGAGGTGATCTCATTGGTCAAATATAATGGAAAACTGTCTGAATACGACCTGTTTTTGGAGTTGGAGGCGTTTTCCGAGGGCAGAAGCTGCCACGCATGGCGCTGCTTTGGCGCACATCCCTGCCGAAAGGACGGACAGGAGGGCTACCTCTTCCGGGTCTGGGCGCCCAACGCCAGGCAGGTCTGTGTCTTTGGTGATTTTAACGGATGGGACGAAAACGCTGCCCCTCTGGAAAAGTTGGAGGGCGGCATCTGGGAGGGCTTTCTGCCCGGCCTGAAGCGCTATGATACATACAAATACGTCATCCACGCCGCCGACGGAACGGTGACGGCCAAGGCCGATCCATACGCCTTCCATGCTGAGACCCGTCCCGGGAACGCGTCCAAGATCTATGAGCTGGATGAGTATCCCTGGGGGGATGCCGGCTGGATGGACTACCGGGCCAAAAACCCGCCCTACCGCCGGCCCATGAACATCTACGAATGCCATCTGGGGTCCTGGCGCCGCACCGGCGAGGGTGAGTTTCTCTCCTACCGGGACACCGCTCGCTATCTGGTGCCCTATGTCAAGGAGATGGGTTACACCCATGTGGAGCTGCTCCCTGTCATGGAGCACCCCCTGGACGCCTCCTGGGGCTACCAGGTCACCGGCTATTTCGCGGCCACCAGCCGCTTTGGCACGCCCGATGACCTGAAATACCTCATCGACCAGCTCCACCAGGCCGGGGTAGGCGTCATTCTGGACTGGGTCCCCGCCCACTTCCCCCGGGACGCCTTCGGCCTGTACCACTTCGACGGTACACCCACCTACGAATACGCCGACCCCCGGAAGGGGGAGCACCCGGACTGGGGCACCCAGGTGTTTGACCTGGGCCGGAACGAGGTCCGCTCCTTCCTCTTCTCCAACGCCATGTTCTGGCTGGAGGAGTACCACGCCGACGGGCTGCGGGTGGACGCCGTCTCCTCCATGCTCTACCTGGACTACGGGCGTCAGGACGGGGCCTGGATGCCCAACATCCACGGCGGGAATGAGAACCTGGAGGCCATCGAGTTCTTCCAGAAGCTGAACACCACCATCTTCGCGGCCCATCCCGACGTGCTGATGATCGCTGAGGAGTCCACCGCCTGGCCCAAGGTCACCTACCCTGTGGACGAGGGGGGGCTGGGCTTCAACTTCAAGTGGAACATGGGCTGGATGAACGACATCTGCCACTACATCAAGCTGGATCCCTATTTCCGCCAGTTCAACCACCGGGACATCACCTTCTCCCTGATGTACGCCTTCTCGGAAAACTACATCCTGCCCCTGTCCCATGACGAGGTCGTCCACATGAAGGGTTCCTTCCTGGGGAAAATGCCCGGGGAGAACAGTGAGAAGTTCGCCGGTGTCCGTGCCTTCTACGCCTATATGCTCACCCATCCGGGCAAGAAACTGTCCTTCATGGGGGCGGAGCTGGGCCAGTGGAACGAGTGGCATTACGAGTATTCCCTGGACTGGCACCTCCTTCAGTATGAGCCCCACCGCCAGATCCATAAATTCTTCCAGGCGGCCAACGCCTTCTACTTAGCGGAGCCCGCCCTCTGGGAGCAGGATGACTCCTGGCAGGGCTTCCAGTGGCTGTGCGCCGACGACCACACCGCCAACACCGTGGCCTTTCTCCGCTGGGACCGGGAGGGCCGCCCTCTCATCGTGGTGTGCAACTTCTCGCCCATCCACCGCAAGGGCTACTATGTGGGCGCGCCCTTCTCGGGCGCCTGGGCCCCGGTGCTCAACACCGACGCGGCGGAGTTCGGCGGCTCCGGCCTGGGGGACACCGCCCCCATCAAAACGATCAGCACCCCCTGTCACGACCAGGAGCAGGCCCTCTCCATCGATCTGCCCCCCATGTCCGTGATGGTCTACCGCTGTATCCGCCGCAGCCCGGTCCGCAAGAAAAAGGCCGGGGAGAAAGCGCCGGAGAAGAAGAGCTTTCCCAAGACCGGGGCGGGCAAAACTGCCTCCGCAAAAACCGCAGCCCGCAGATCGAAGGCCGCGGCGCGGCCCGGGCGCAAACCCAAGACCGATCAGGCGTGAACCTCTCGCCTGTGGTTTTTACCGCGATCCAGCGGTCTACAATACATCAGAGGTGAAGGACAATGAAAAAAGAAGTTGTGGCCATGCTGTTGGCGGGCGGACAGGGCAGCCGCCTCTACGCTCTGACCAGCCATGTGGCCAAGCCCGCCGTCCCCTTCGGCGGGAAGTACCGTATCATCGATTTTCCCCTTTCCAACTGTGTCAACTCCGGCATTGATACCGTGGGTGTGCTGACCCAGTACCGCCCTCTGGAGCTGAACAGCTATATCGGCTCCGGCCAGCCCTGGGATCTGGACCGGTCCGACGGCGGCGTCCACATCCTGCCCCCCTATATGCGCGAGGGCGACCAGGGCACCTGGTACAAGGGCACCGCCAACGCGATCTATCAGAATATTGGCTTCCTGGATCTGTATGATCCGGAGTATGTGATCATCCTGTCCGGCGACCATATCTATAAAATGGACTATACCGATATGCTGGACCTGCATAAGAAGAGCGGCGCGGCCTGCACCATCTCCGTGCTGGAGGTCACTCTGGAGGAGGCTACCCGCTTCGGCATTATGAACGTGGACGAGAACGACCAGGTCTATGAATTTGAGGAGAAACCCAAGCAGCCCAAGAGCAACCTGGCCTCCATGGGCATCTATGTGTTCACCTGGTCCAAGCTGCGCCGCTACCTCATCGAGGACGAGGCAAACCCCGACTCCTCCAACGACTTCGGCAAAAATATCATCCCCGCCATGCTGGGGGCTGGTGAGAAGCTGATGGCCTACCGTTTCCATGGCTATTGGAAGGACGTGGGCACTATCAACTCCCTGTGGGACGCCAACATGGATATGCTGGCCCCCAACAGCGAAAGCGGTATCAACCTCTATGATACCAGCTGGCCCATCTACGCCCGTACGCCCGTACGCCCACCCCATGTCACCGGCCCCAACGCCCAGATCTCCCACTCTCTGGTCACCGGCGGCTGCCGGGTGGACGGCTCGGTGGAGAATTCCGTGCTGTTCCACTCGGTCACGGTGGAGGAGGGGGCTGACGTCCAGTACTCTATCCTCATGCCTGGCACTGTGGTGAAGAAGGGGGCCGTTGTGGCCTATGCCATCGTGGCGGAAGGTGCGGTCATTGAGGCCGAGGCCACCGTGGGCGCGCCGCCCTCGGACGACCCCGACTGGGGGATCGCCGTGGTGGCCGGCGGCATCAACGTGGGCGAAAAGGCCGTAGTCAAGCCCAGCGCCATGGTCCGGAAAAATGTGAAGGGAGGTGAGCAGGTATGAACGACCTTCACGGGATCGTGTTCGCGTGCCGCTCTGACGCCAATCTGGGCGAGCTGACCCGCCCCCGCAACACCTGCTCTCTGCCGTTCGGCGGCCGCTACCGCCTGATCGACTTTATGCTGTCCAACTATGTCAACGCCGGTATCACCGACGTGGGCGTTATCGTCCACCAGAGCTATCAGTCTCTGCTGGACCATGTGGGTTCCGGCAAGGACTGGGACCTGTCCCGCAAGCACGGCGGCCTGCGGATCCTCCCCCCCTTTGGCTATGCGGAGCGGGGCGGCGAGTACCGGGGCAACATGGACGCCCTGTCCGGCGTGGCCGACTATCTGGAGAACATCCGTCAGGACTATGTGATCCTGGCCTGGGGCGATATGGCGGTCAACCTGCCGGTGGCTGAGGTATTCCAGCAGCATCTGGACAGCGGCGCCGATGTGACCATGGTCTGCACCCCCAGTCTGAAGGGCGCGCCCCGCTTCTCCGAGTATGTGGAGGTGGATGATACCGGCCGGGTGACCGACCTGTCCGTTCATCCCGTCACCGCCGGCAGCACCCTGGAGAGCCTGGAGATCTACATTCTCTCCAAAAAGCTGCTGCTGGACATGGTGGACTACTGCTCCGCCCACGACATCGTGAATTTCAGCCGCGGCGTCCTTCAGCCCCGTCTCAGGACCCTGAAGCTGATGTCCTATGTCCACCAGGGCTATGTGGCCCGCTTCCAGTCGGTCAGCGGCTACTTCCAGCGCTCCATGGATCTACTGGAACCCTCCGTCCGGGATGAGCTGTTCAACCCCGACCGCCCCATCCGCACCAAGGACCGTTCCAACCCCTCCACCTACTACGGCCCCGACTCCCGCTCTGTCCACTCTCTGGTGGCGGACGGCTGCCTCATCGAGGGCGAGGTGGAAAACTCCATCATCTCCCGGGGCGTCATTATTGAGAAGGGCGCCCGGGTATGCGACAGCGTCCTGATGCAGGGCGCCGTGGTCAGAAGCGGCGCTTCCCTGGCCTACGTCATCGCGGATAAGAATGTCACGATCAATCAGGACCGGATGCTCATGGGCCATCTGACCTATCCTCTGGCCATCGCCAAGGAGTCTGTGGTCTGATCCTGTGCTCCCGCCGGAGCGCCGTGCCGCGGCACGACGCTCCGGCTTCCAACTCATTTTGTGCTTGCGGAAAGGGGACTTATTATGAAGATCCTGTTTGCCGCCTCTGAGGCGGTTCCCTTTATCAAAACCGGCGGCCTGGCCGATGTGGCCGGCTCTCTGCCCAAGGCGCTGGCCCAGGCGGGGCATGAGGTCAAGGTCATTCTCCCCCTCTATGAGGGCATTGGGGACCAGTGGCGCAGCCAGATGACCTTTCTGAAATACTTCAATGTGACCCTCTCCTGGCGTCAGGTCTACTGCGGCCTGTTCCAGCTGGAGCGGGAGGGTGTCACCTACTGGTTCGTGGACAACGAATACTACTTCAAACGCTGGCAGATCTACGGCCACTTCGATGACTGCGAACGCTTCGCCTACTTTTCCCGCGCGGTTGTGGAGACGCCGGGCCAGCTGGACTGGTCCCCGGACATCATCCACTGCAACGACTGGCAGACCGCATTGATCCCCGTCTATCTGCTGGAGGATAAATACCGCACTCCCCAGCTGAACCACGTCAAGACCGTGTTCACCATCCACAATGTGGAGTACCAGGGCCGCTATGGCGATCAGGTGCTGGAGGATGTGATTGGCCTGGGCCGCAACTACTTCAACGAGGGGATGCTGGCCCACCAGGGGGACGTGAATCTGATGAAGGGCGCCATTATGGCCTCCACTTATGTCACCACAGTCTCGCCCACCTACGCCCAGGAGCTGCGCCTGCCTTTCTACGCCCACGGCATGGACGGTGTTATCAACCAGCAGAGCGGCAAGCTCCAGGGGATCCTGAACGGCATTGATATGGCCCTGTATGATCCCGCGGTCATGCCCGGCTTGGCCGCCAACTTCACCCCTGCGGCCCCCGCCAAGGGCAAGACCGCCTGTAAGCTGGCCCTCCAACGGAAGGTGGGCCTGCGTGAGGACGAGTCCGCCCCCATCATCGCCTGCGTCTCCCGCCTGGTGGGGCACAAGGGTTTTTCTCTGGTCACGGACGTCCTCCATCAGATCATGGAGATGGATGTGCAGATGGTGGTGCTGGGTACCGGCGACTGGCAGTATGAGGAGGCATTTCGAAATGCCCAGCGTCAGTATCCCGGCCGCTTCTCCGCACAGATCACCTACTCCGGCCCCCTGTCCAACATGATCTACGCCGGTGCGGATCTGTTCCTCATGCCCTCCGTCAGTGAGCCCTGCGGTCTGAGCCAGATGATCGCCATGCGCTTCGGCACCGTCCCCATCGTCCGGGAGACCGGCGGGCTGAAGGACACTGTCCTGCCCTACAATAAGTTTACCGGCGAGGGCCGGGGCTTCACCTTCTCTGACGTCAATGCCGGGGATATGCTCTGGGTCATCCGGGAGGCGGTGGACCTCTACTACAACGACAAGGAGGCCTGGCGCGGCCTCCAGAAGGCCGGCATGACCGCCGACTTCAGCTGGGACCACTCCGCCCAGGAGTATCTGGACATCTATCAGCGCATCTCTGGCTGAGCCCGGACAGTCCCGCAGCCACAGAGCCCTCCGCCCCAGGCGGAGGGCTCGATTTTCCTCAAAACGGCCGGTTTCAGGGCATTCAGCGCCTGCTAGAGACAGAATTGCCGTCCTCTTTCCGCTTAGGCAGCTGCTTGCCCTTCTGGGCAAAAAACGGGGCAAAAAAGTGTGGAAAACAGTGGATATTCCCTGGATTTGCACCGTTCTTCGCATTGACGCTCCAGGGGAAATCTGGTACAATAGCAGGCGGGTCCAGGTAACAGTCTGGATGTCAGTTCCTGGCCTTCCATTTTGTCATTTGATGATCATAAAGAATGAAACGGGGGCAAAAAAATGGCTGAATACAGTAAAGCCCAGCTTACCGAGATGATAGTCGGAAAACTCCGCCGCAACTTCGGACGCGACGTGGAGGATGCCGGTCCCAACCACATCTTCAAGGCCTGCGCCCTGGTGCTGCGGGACATCATGTCTGCCCATCAGATGGAGACCGGAAACCGGGTCTGGGAGGACCAGCAGCGTCAGGTCCACTACCTGTCCATGGAATTTCTCATGGGGCGCTCTTTGGAGAAGAACGCCTACAATCTGGGTCTGCTGGACACCTTGAAGGAGACGCTGGAGGACCTTGGGTACTCTGCCTCCGATCTTTTTGAGAAGGAGCCTGATGCCGGCCTGGGCAACGGCGGTCTGGGCCGCCTGGCCGCCTGTTATCTGGACTCCATGACCACCCTGGAGATCCCGGCCACCGGCTATACGATTTGCTATGAGCTGGGCATCTTCAAGCAGAAGATCGTAGATGGACGCCAGGTGGAGCAGGCCGACAACTGGCTGGGCCTGGGCGACGCCTGGCTCATTCCCAAGATGGACGAGACCGAGGAGGTCCGCTTCGGCGGCCGTGTGGTGGACCACTGGGACGAGCGCGGGGTGAACCACCCGGAGCATGTGGGCTATACCACCGTCCTGGCCATCCCCCGGGATATGGAGATCGCCGGCTATCAGACCAAGCACACCAATACCCTGCGCCTCTGGGACGCCAAGAGCCCCGTCCCCGTGGATATGTCCTACTACTCCAAGGGCGAGTATCTCAAGGCGGTGGAGCAGCAGGCCATGGCTGAGGTCATCGCCAAGGTGCTCTATCCCGATGACAACCACTACGAGGGCAAGTCTCTGCGCCTGAAGCAGCAGTATTTCTTTGTCTCCGCTACCGTCCAGTCCATCGTGCGCAAGCACCGCGCCCAGTATGGCACCCTGCGCAACTTCCACGAGAAGCACGTCCTCCAGATCAACGACACCCATCCCACTCTGGTCATCCCCGAACTGATGCGTATCCTGATGGATGTGGAGGGGTACAGCTGGAACGACGCCTGGAATATCGTCACCAAGTCGGTGGCCTACACCAACCACACCGTCCTGGCCGAGGCGCTGGAGCGCTGGCCCCAGGGCCTGATCGAGAGTCTCCTGCCCCGGATCTGGCAGATCCTGAAGGAGATCGCCGCCCGCTACCAGCGCCAGCTGGAGGAGCGCTTCCCCGGCGACCAGGAAAAGGTGGCCAAAATGGCCATCATCTGGAACGGCGAGGTCCGGATGGCCAATCTGTGCGTATGCGCCTGCTACGCCGTCAACGGTGTCTCCGCCCTCCACTCGGATATTTTGAAGCAGGATGTGTTCCATGACGCCTACACCATGCGTCCGGAGCAGTTCAAGAACGTCACCAACGGCGTGGACCACCGCCGCTGGCTGTCCCAGATCAACCCCAAGCTGGACGCTCTGGTTCGGGAGTGTGCCGGCGGGGATGACTACCTCCTCCATCCCGATGCCATCCGGAACCTGGAGAAGTACAAGGATGACAAGTCCGTCCTGGACCGACTGGAGGCCATCAAGCGGGAGAACAAGCGCCGCTTCGCCGCCTATGTGGCCCGGGAGAACGGCGTGGTGCTGAATACCGACGCCATTTTCGACGTCCAGGTAAAGCGCCTCCACGAGTACAAGCGCCAGCTGCTCAACGTCCTGCACATCATCCACCTGTATGACCAGCTGCGGGATAACCCCAACATGGACTTCACCCCCCAGACCTTCCTCTTCGGAGCAAAGGCGGCCCCCGGCTACCATGTGGCCAAGAAGATCATCCAGCTGATCAACTCTCTGGCGGCCCAGATCGCCGCCGACCCGATCTGCAAGGATAAGCTCCAGGTGGTCTTTTTGGAGAATTACCGGGTCTCCCTGGCCGAACGCCTGATGCCCGCCAGCGAGCTCAGCGAGCAGATCTCCACCGCCGGCAAGGAGGCCAGCGGCACCGGCAACATGAAGTTTATGATGAACGGCGCTCTGACCATCGGCACCCTGGACGGCGCCAACGTGGAGATGCATCAGCAGCTGGGGGACGAGAACATCTTCCTCTTCGGCCTCACCGCCGGCCAGGTCCAGGATCTGAAGTCCCGCGGCTACTGCCCCATGGACTACTACAACGGAAACGGCGCGCTCCGCCGGGTCATTGACCAAATCTCCGCTGGCTTCTCCGACCAGGTGGATTACTCCGACCTCACAGCCCGTCTGCTGCGCGGCGCGGGCGGCAGCCCCGCCGACGAGTACCTGCTGCTGGCTGACTTTGACAGCTACTGCCAGGCCCACCGCCGTGCCCTGGAGACCTACGCTGACCGCAAGCGCTGGAGCCAGATGTCTCTGATCAACATCGCCCGTTCCGGCATCTTTGCCGCGGACCGTTCGATCCGCGACTATGCCCGGGACATCTGGCACGTTCCCGCCCGTCCCTGATGAGATCCCACTGCAAAAGGCCGCCCTCCGGGGCGGCCTTTTATGGTCAAAAACCCCCTTCCCCCTTGCCAAATCATGAAAAATGAAATACAATAGGGACACGGAACCTATTTTGAAAACGGCGTGGGCCCGCATCCGCGCGCCCCGCGGAGGAGGAATTTGAAATATGATCTCTATCGCTTCGGACCACGGCGGGTACTGCCTGAAAGAGCATATCAAGGCCTATCTCACCGCCAAGGGCATCAACGTTCTGGACTGCGGCTGTGACAGTCAGGAGAGCTGCGACTATCCCATCTTCGCCAAGGCGGCGGCAGAGGCTGTGGCCGACGGCCGCTGCGAGAAGGGCATCGTGATCTGCACCACCGGCATCGGCGTCTCCATCACCGCCAACAAGGTGAATGGGATCCGCTGTGCCCTGTGCAGCGACCCCTTCTGTGCCGAGATGACCCGCCGCCACAATGACGCCAATATGCTGGCCATGGGTGCCGGCATCATCGGTCCCAATATGGCCGAGCGCATCGTGGACGTATTCCTGGACACCCAGTTCGAGGGCGGCCGCCATGCCCGCCGCGTCGGCCTGGTCATGGATGTGGAGAAGGATTGATTTTATAACGGGCCGGATGTGGTTCACATCCGGCCCGTTTCTCACCCCAGCTGCGGCATGATTTTCCCATCCTCTTAGTGTAATAAGCAAAACCCCGCCGGTCCTGAATGGGGCCGGCGGGGTTCTCGTATCTGGATCAAAGTCCAATGGGCTCAGGGATAGACAAACACGGACAGGGCGATGAAAAAGGTCTGTAACGCCACCATGATCAGAAACAGGGGCGCCATGAACCGGTACCATCTGTCCAGGGGGACCCCCATCAAGCCGCAGTTCAGTGTACAGGCGGTGGGCCAGAACATATCGGAGAAGCCGTCGCCGAAGCAATAGGCCAGCACAGCGGTCTGTCGGCTCACACCCACAATATCCGCCACCGGGGTCATGATGGGCATGGTGATGGTGGCCTGACTGGAGGATCCGGTGATGAAGAAGTTGATCACATTTTGGAGAAACAGCATCCCCACCGCAGAGATCATCTTGTTGGAGGAATTGAGCAGCTGGGACAGGCCATAGACCACCGTATCCGAGATCATCGCGTCCTTCATGGTCAGCAGGATCCCCCGGGTGAACCCGATCACCAGAATGGAGGACACCACAGATTTTGTGGACTCAATGAAGGTATTGCAGATCTCAGTGGCGGAGTAGCCCCCCACCAGGCCGGAGACCACCGCCATCATCAGGAACATAGCCGCGATCTCATTGATATACCACCCAAGCTGAATGGTGCCAAACAGCAGCATCCCGATGGTGGCCAGGAACAGCAGCAGACACAGCTTCTGCCGCAGGGTAAAGGCACCGTCTGACTCGCTCACATCGGGCGGAGTAAACTCCATCGGAACACCGTACATCACGGACTGCTCCGGATGGGCCTTGACCTTTTTGGCATAGCGCATCACATACCAGATCGCGGTCCCCTGGAACACCAGAAAGACCACCAGGCGGTAGAGGACACCGGAGTTGATGGGGACCTCCGCAATGCTCTGGGCGATGCCCACAGAGAACGGGTTGGTGGTGGCGGCGGCAAAGCCGGTGGCCACACCGACATAGACCACCGCCCCGCCAACAAGTGGGTCATATCCCAGGGCCAGCCCCATCCCAACAAACACGGACACCAATCCATAGGTCTCCTCAAAGATCCCCAGGGTAGATCCAAGCACTCCGAAAAGCAGCATGAACACCGGGATCAGCAGATGGGTCCTTCCCCTCATTTTTCGGATCAATACATGGATCGCGCCGCTCAGTGTCCCATTTTTTGTGAGGATATAGACATAGCCATAGGCAAATACGATCAGGAACAGGATGTCTGCCGCGTCCACATACCCCCGCTGGAGGGACAAAAAGATGTCGAACAGCCCCGGCTTCTTCCCCTCGGTAAAGTGGAAGGAATCGGGAATGACCACAGTTTTCCCGCTGACCGGATCCAGCTCACGGACGTACTCCCCAGCCGGGATCAGATAGCACAGAGCGACCACTACAAGCAGGATGATCGTGAGGATCACATAGGTATGCGGCATTTTGATCTTGGAGAGCTTTTCTTTCCATCGGCGCATGACCTGTTGTTCCCTCCCTAAAACGGAATATTAGAGTGAATCAGCACATGGCCTTTCCGGACAGGAATACCTGCTCCACATGGGCCTGATAGGCGAAGGGGTGCTGATCCCACACCACGATGTCGGCGTCCTTACCCGCCGTCAGGCTGCCCTTCCGGTCGTCGATGCCCAGCACCTCGGCCGGATTGATGGTGACCGCCTTCAGCCCCTCCAGCTCATCCATGCCGTCCCGCACAGACAGTGCGGCGTAGACCGGCAGATAGTACAGGGGGGTGACATCATGGTCAGCAGTGATACACACCTTCAGGCCGGCACGGCTCAGCACGCCGGCGGTCTCATAGGTCTTGTTCCAGGTCTCGTGCTTGGAGCGGGGGGTCATACCGGGGCCCACGATCACCGGATAGGGGAACTTGGCCAGGTAATCAGCGATGGCGATCCCATCGGTGCAGTGGACCAGCACCAGGTCCACATCGTACTCCTGGGCGATGCGGATGGCAGTGCAGATGTCATCGGAGCGGTGGGCGTGCATGTGGATAGGCATCTCCTTGTTCAGGACCTTCAGCATATTCTCCATGCCGATGTCCCGCTTGAACCAGCTGCCGCTCTTTTCCGCCTCCTCCTTGTCGTGGCGGTACTCAATGGCGTCCTCCAGGCACTTGCGCAGGTGATAGGCCACGCCCATGCGGGACTCAAAGCCGTGCTTGGCGGTCTTGGGGTTCTCGCCCACGCTGCACTTCATGGCAGTGTAGCGCCGCAGTAGCATCTCGTCGGCTACCGTGCCGTTCAGGGTGATGGTGGAGGCGACGCCGCCCACCACGCCGTCGCTGCCAGGGCAGACGCAGGCAGCGGTGACGCCGGCCCGGACGGAGTCAATCACCGCCCGGTCAAAGGGGTAGATGCCGTCCAGCACCTCCAGCTCCGGGGTCAGGGCGCCGGAGTAGTCACAGCAGTCATCCCCGATGCTGCCCATGCCCTCCTCGCTGATGCAGATGTGGCTGTGGGCGTCGATCATGCCAGGGGTGACATATTTCCCGGAGGCGTCAAAGACCTCCTCGCCCTCGGCGGCCTGGAGCTCCGGAGCAATCTCCTTGATTTTCCCATTCTCCACGCGGATGTCCCGCAGGACGAAGCCGCCCTCCTCAAACAGCAGCACATTACCATGCTTTACGATCATGTTCAGATCCCCTTTCTTACTTTCGGTGGATAGGGCAATAAGGATACAGAAGTCAGCCTTCCATATCCTTATTGCCGGTATGTTTTATTTTACCCCGGAATGGGGGCAAAAGCTTCTTTTAGTAGCCGATCCAGACGGCAATGGTCATAAATACGAACTCCAGGACCAGCATCATCAGGAACAGCGGGGTGACGAAGCGGTACCACTTGTTCAGAGGCACGCCGCCCATCAGGCCGCAGCACAGCGCGCAGGAGGTAGGCCAGAAGCAGTCGGCGAAGCCGTTGCCGAACTGATAGGCCAGCACCGCGATCTGCTTGCTCAGTCCAACCAGCTCCGCGGTGGGCGCCATGATGGGCATGGTGATGGTGGCCTGACTGGTGGAGCCGTTGATGAAGAACTTGATGATGTTCTGCAGGATCAGCATGCCGTAAGCCGCCACATACTTGCTGGCGTTCTCCAGCAGGTTCACCAGGTTGTACACAATGGTGTCAGTAATGCAGCCCTGCTGCATCAGTACAGTGATACCGCGGGTAAAGCCCACTATCAGCATGGAAGATACCATGGACTTGGTGGACTCAATGAAGGTCTTACAGATCTCTGTGGCGGAATAGCCGCTGATAATACCTGCTACCACCATGGCCATCAGGAACAGGGCGGCGATCTCATCCACATACCAGCCCAGGTTCAGCACGGAATAAGTGAGGAAGGCGATTACGCCGAAGAATTCAAGCAGGCACAGCTTCTGACGGGTGGTCATCTTAATTCCATCCAAGTCATCAAGCCCCTTGCTCTCCACACTGTCGATGGGTACCCCATGCAGCAGGGAGCGGGCGGGGTCTGACTTCACCTTGCTGGCATAGCGCATAAGATAGGTGATGGCCAGAATCTCAAAAGCGATGAAGATGGCCCAGCGCAGACCCATGCCGGAATAAAGCTCTACGCCTGCCACATCCTGGGCCACTGCAATATTAAAGGGGTTGGTAGTACCAGCAGCATAGCCCAGGGATACACCCAGGAAGATGGTGGCGCCGCCCACGATAGCGTCATAACCCAGGGCCATGAAGATTCCCACGAAGACTGGGAACAGGCCGTAGACCTCCTCATAAATGCCCATGGTGGAGCCCAGAATGCCCAGCACCAGCATGGTAATGGGAATGAGCAGCTGAACCCGCTTTCCTACTTTTCGAACCATCGTCCCCAATGCCTTGTCCATCGTTCCGTTCTTGGTCAGCACATAGACGAAACCGTAGGAAAAGATGATCAGGAACATAATGTTGGCCGACTCTACATAGCCCTGCTGCAGAGCCAGGAAAAGGTCAAAGATACCAGGGGCCTCTACATCGATCTCATGGTAGGTGCCATCCACGACAACCATCTTGCCGGAGACCGGATCCTCCACCCGGTCGTACTGGCCTGCGGGGATGATGTGGGTCAGGACCAGCATCAGCACCATGATCGAAACCAGGATCACATAGGTGTGAGGCATTTTGAATTGAAATTTCTTTTTTTCGGTGTTTGCCATAGCCATCTCCTCATTTCTCCAAATTTACAACAAACATACATTCGGAGCCGGTCGACGTCAGCCAAATCTGGCTCTGTCCCCAGCCCCGTGGTCAGATGCTTTGATCATACACCTTCAAGTAACTTGAATGTCAAGGGAAAATGTGATAAAATGGGGAAAAGTTCTTTAGAGGTGCAAAATGGAGGATATTTTTTCCATCGGAGAGGTATCAAAGCTGTTAGATGTGCCTGCGGCCACGATCCGTTTCTGGGAACAGGAAGGGCTGCTCTCCCCCCGGAAGGAGGCAAACCGCTACCGCGCCTACGGGCCCCGGGAGCTGGCGGAGATCGCGGACGTGGTGTTCCTGCGCAGCACTGGGGTTCCGGTGAAACGGATCCTGCAAATGCGCAGCTTCGATTTGGAGCAGTATCAGGATGGCCTGAACCAGCTGGAAGACTATATGCGTTCACATCTGGAAACCTGTCAGCGGATCTGCGGACAGATCCAGAGGCAGATGGCCAACACCCATGAGATCCTGCGCCTCCAACAGGAGCCGTACCGGTCGGAGGAGGTCCCTTTCGAGAAAATCGCCCGCTTTGCCTTCCATGAACGGGAAAAGCTTCTGCGGTACAGCGGAGATCCCACGCTTTATGTTCGGTATTTCGATACCCGGGATATGTCCGGGACGGAAACCCGGTGCATCGTGATGCCTCCGGACGCCTCTGGACCGGACCTGTGCTGGGAGCGGTCCGCGGGCGGCACGTTCCTGACCTTTCTGATCCGGGAGCAGGTGGACCGGGACTACCGCAGCGACGTGTGGATGTCTGTCAAAGAGGTGCAGAAGCAGTACCGCACTGGCATCCTTCTGGCTCAGTATCTGCTCACCGCGGTGGAGCGGGGCGAACGGACGGACTTCCTGAAGGGATATATTCAGGTCTGTTGACATCTTGAGCGCCCCAGTCTCCACAGCTTTGAGCGCCCCTCCGGCGGAGACGGCCGGAGGGGCGCTCTGTCATGCCGGGCACTGCCGCCCGGTGTGGTCAATGGTGTATTCCCCGTCCAGAATGATCTGGGAAATGGGCACAAAGGTGTAGCCCTCCTGAATGAGCGCGGTCAGGATGGATGGCAGGGCCTCCGGCGTGTGCTTGGCGGCGTTGTGGAACAGAACGATGGAGCCGGGCTGGACCTTTCCGGTGACCCGCTGGGCGATCTCCTGGGCGGGGAGCTCTTTCCAGTCCAGGCTGTCCACATCCCACTGGATGGGCTCCATACCGATGGAGCGCACAGCGCGGATGGCGTTGTCATCGTAGTCGCCATAGGGCAGGCGAACCAAGGTAGGACGCACGCCGGTGACCGCCTCGATTTTGTCGTTGCAGGCGTTCAGGTCATCTACCACCGCCTGCGGGGACAGCTGAGGGTAGTGGGCGTGGGTGTTGGAGTGGTTCATCACCTCATGCCCGGCGTCGTGGAGGGCCTTGACCGACTCTGGATATTTGTCCACCCAGTCGCCCACCACAAAGAAGGTGGCCTTGACCTGGAAGCGGTCCAGAATGTCAATGAGCTCCTGGGTGTCCTCATTGCCCCATGCTGCGTCGAAGCTGATGGATACCAGTTTCTGGTCCCGCTGGACGCAGTAAATGGGCAGCTGCCTTGCGGACGCCGAGGCGTCCACAGCGGCGGGATAGTTGACCACATAGAACATCAGTACAGCCGCGATCCCACAGATCGCAAGGGATATGGAGTTCCGGCGGATCAAAAATGCTCTCATAAAGATCGTCCTCCTGCAATTTCATTGTTCCCAGTATATGTCGGCGGGCCGGCCGTCATGTCGAGGCGGATCTCCTCAATACTTTAAACAAAAAAAGTGTACAAGATTGCCCGGACCCTATTGCGTTCCTATTTTTTATCTGTATAATAAAGGGGACGAAACGCCCTGTGGTCCGCCCCGGGGCGTCTGCTATGGCCGCCCAAAGTGATCGCTGCGGCTGAAACTATGCCGAAAAGGAGCACACAATGGAACTGATCATACAGATTATCTCTGCCGTATACAACTTTCTATGGGGGGATCTTTTCACAATTCCTCTGCCCGGCGGGAACTCCATGGGAGTATCTCTGCTGGTGTTGCTGCTTATCCCAACGGGGATCTATTTCACCATCCGCACCCGGGCCATGCCTCTGCGGCTCTTTCCGGAGATGCTCCGTGTGACGGTTGAAAAGCGGTCCCACAGCCATCTGGGCTCCATCTCCGGGGTCCAGGCTCTGGTGGTCTCCACGGCCACCCGGGTGGGAATGGGGAACCTGGTGGGCGTGGTGGCTGCCATCTCCGCCGGCGGAGCCGGAGCGGTATTCTGGATGTGGATCTCCGCACTGCTGGGGTCCTCCACCGCCTTTATCGAGGCCACCTTGTCCCAACTCTATAAGCAGAAAGACCCCCTGTATGGGGGCTACCGGGGCGGTCCGGCCTACTATATCCACCAGTATGCTGAGCAGAAGCTGGGCGGCAAGCCCCGCCGCTACTCCGTGATTGCTGTGCTCTTTGCCATCTCCGGCCTGATCTGCTGGTGCGGCATCAGCCAGGTCATCAGCAACTCGGTCTCCAGCTCCTTCCAGAACGCCTTCAACATCCCGCCTCTGTACTCCACCGTCCTGTTGGTGGCTCTGGCCGCTGTCATTGTGCTGCGGAAAAACGCCAGCGTCAAGGTGCTGGACGTGCTAGTCCCCATCATGGCCGGCTGTTACTTCCTGATTACCATCTTCCTGCTCATCAAGAACGCCGCGCTGCTGCCCTCTGTGTTCCAGCGCATCTTTGAGGAGGCCTTTGGGATCCGCCAGGTTGTTGCGGGCGGGTTTGGCGCAGTGCTGATGCAGGGCGTCAAGCGCGGCCTGTTTTCCAACGAGGCGGGCTCCGGCTCCGCCCCCTGTGCCGCCGCCGCCGCGGATGTGAGTCATCCTGCCAAGGCCGGGCTGCTCCAGGCGCTGGGCGTGTTTATTGACACAATTGTGATTTGCAGCTGTACCGCCTTCATTATGCTGGTCACCCCCGCCGCGGACATCCAGGGGCTGGAGGGCATGGGCCTGCTCCAGGCGTCTATGGAGTATCACCTGGGTCAGTTTGGCGTGATCTTCATTGCGGTGATCCTCTGGCTGTTCAGCTTCTCCACGTTCATTGGGATCCTGTTCTATGCCCGGTCCAATGTGGCGTACCTGTTTGGGGACAACTGGGTCTCTCAGACGGGGTATAAGATCCTGGCACTGATCATGCTTTTCGTCGGCGGCCTGGCCACCTACACCTTTGTGTGGGATCTGGGCGATGTGGGCATCGGCCTGATGACCATTTTCAACATTTTGGTCATTCTCCCCATGTCCAAGGAGGCGCTGGCCTCCCTGCGGGAGTATGAGCAGGAGATAAAAGAGCGCAAACGCGCGCAATAAGGATAAAAAGGACGAAGCTCCGGGATGTTCTGGGGCTTCGTCCTTTTTTGTTTCCCTGCGCCGCCCCTGTTCTGCTTTCTTTTGCCTGAAACGCCGTAGGGGCGGGCCGGTGTCCCGCCCCTACGGCGTTTTCGTGACCCCGTTTGGTTCCAGAGGGACAGGCGCGGTTTCAAGGCTGCGGCGGTCGCCATATCACGCATGACCGAAATTGCCTTGTAGGGGTGGGTCTCCTGACCCGCCCGCCGGTTCACCTCCGCAGGGCGAAACCCCAGCGTTGACCGAAAAATTCCGAAACCAGGCGGGAGGGGCAAGCCCCTCCCCTACGGGATGATGGGAAAACATTCTGCGCCGGAGGAAGCACACAAAAACACAACCCCCGCCATCCTTTCCATGAGAAAAGGGCATGGCGGGGCTTAATTACCATAAAATGTATGATAATGTACCACTTTTGACCCCTGCTCAATATAGGTGGAGGTGTTTTTTATGGCAAGCAATCACACGGAGCATTTTTCACTCAATCAATGGCAGGCGGACGATCAGGTACTCCGCACCGATTTCAATGAGGACAACGCCAAGATCGACAGCGCACTGAAGGGGCTGTCAGATGGTCTGGCCGCCGCGCAGGCGGAAAAAGCCGACCAGACGGCCCTGGACGCTCTGGCCGCAGAGGTGGCGAAAAAGGCTGCCACGGCGGCGCTGGACGCCCTCAGCAAAAAGCTGGCATCCATGCCCTGCCTAGTGACCGGGACCTACACCGGAGACGGGGCAGAAAGCCGCCTGATTTCCCTGGGCTTTCAGCCCAAGGCCCTGTTGGTCATGACGGATGAAGGCTATTCTGCCCGCCCATATACCGATGACTACTATGGCGGCCTGGCCCTGCCGGGGAAGCCCGTCTGTCTGAAAACCGTCTATGGAACCGATTATATCCTGACGGTCGAATCCCAGGGCTTCCGTGTTTACTACAACAAGAGCAAGTATGTCTTCAGTAATCAGAAGGAATTCAATTATCACTACCTGGCTTGGAAATGACATCAGAGGTCCCCTCCTATATGGGAGGGGACCTCTGTTTTTTCAGGGATCCGTAAATCCGCCGGGGATTACTTAGCCCTTAACCTCGTTGGACTCGACGCCGTTCACAACAACCTTGTAAACCTTGCCGCTCTCCAGAACGAACTTGTTGTCGCCGTCGCTCACGCTGGTGGCGTCCTTCTCCAGGGTGACCTTCTTGGTGGTCACGGAGACGTACTTGCCGTCCACACGCTGCTGCAGCTCCACGGTGAAGTCAACAGCCTTCTCAGCCTTCTCGGTCATGGTGATGTTGAAGCCGCCGTCAGCCCACATCTTAACGGACTTGATCTTGGCGTCAACTTTCTCTACGTCCTCGACCTTGCCGGCGTCCTTTACCTTGTAGACGTAGATCTCAACAGCCTCGTCCTTGTCATCCTCGAACACGAAGACGGTGCTATTGTACTCGGTGGCGTTGAAGTTCTTCTCCAGGCTGCTGGGAGTGGCGGTCTTGCCATCGCCGTCATCGTTGACGAAGATGGTGTACTTGTCGGCCAGAACCACGTCCTTGCCCTCACCCAGGCTCAGCACGCCGCCCTTATAGGTGATCTTGGTGACATCGGTGTAGACCATGAAGTCCTCCTTGTCGGAGTCGGTGCCGTCCACCAGAACGGCGCGGTCCACATAGTTGTCGGAGTCGTAGGAGATGTTCTCGTACAGGCCGATCTCCTTAAAGATGCTGTCAGAGCCGGCCTTGATGGTATCGATCTTGCCGTTCACGATGGCGTCGTACTCATAGTACTTGTTGTCATCGCTGTCGACCTTGGCGTCGGGCTTGCTCTCCAGGACATAGACACGGTCATCGCTGTCGCCGGAGACAGACAGGTCATCGCCACCGATGTAGACTACATCAGCGTAGCTGCCGTCCATGACCACGGCCACATTCGCGCCCTTGCTTCCAGCGGTGACATCGGGGACGTTCTTGATGCCGGTGTAAACGGTGATGTCGTCATCATCGTTCACCACGAAGATGGTGTCATTGTTGGCCTTCACAGTGCTGGCACCGTAGTCCACAGTGGCCTTGCCATTGGTGGTGATGGTGTCATCCTTGCTGGGAGTGCCAGTCTTCTGGTCATCGGACTTCACAGCAGTCAGCTCATACTTGCCGTTGCTCTTCTTGTCGAAGGCATACCAGACACCGCTCGCGGCATCCAGATCCTTCACATCGAAGTCCTCATCGTTGTCCACCACGATGACCTCGTTGGTGCCATCGATGAAGTAGGCGTCAGCCTCCAGGTTGCCCTTCGCGCCGCCGGTCTCAGCCAGCTTGGCAACATAGACATAATCCTCGGTGCTGTCAGAGGCATCAGAGTAAACCACATAGCCGTTGGCGTCCAGAACCACGGTGTACGCCTCGTTCAGGTCGTACTTCATTTCCTCATCGACAGCCTTGGTGTAGTTCTTGGAGTACTCATACTTGGTGCCGTCCACGGTGACGTTCTTCTTCTGGGTGTAGCCAGTCACCTTGCCCTCGACGGTCTCAGCCAGGGCGATGGTCTTGATCTCCTTGTTGGCCACAGTGACCAGGACATAGTCCTCGTCAGAGTAGGTGTCCAGGTAGTCAAAGTCATCGGCGGACAGAGTGGTGTCGTCGGCGGGCAGCTCAGTGCCGTCCAGAGCCTTCAGATCCAGCTCCTCGTCGTTCTTGTCGTAGTCGCCATCGACCTGAGCAACATAGGAGTTGATGACAGCGATCACCACGTCGTTGGAGTCATCGTCGATGAACACCTCGGTGGTGGCACCCTTCTTGATGACATCCTTGCCGGCATCATCGTCGTTGTTCTTGACGATGTAGTCGCTCAGCTTCGCATCCTGATCCACGCCGTCCACGACCACGGTGAAGTCGGCATCGCCGCTCTTCAGGTCAGCATAGACGTCGCTGCCCACCAGATCATACAGGTCCTGCTTCTCGACAGAGGAGGTGTAAACAGTGTCAGCGTCGTCAGCGTAGGTGCCGACCTCCTTGTTCTCGAAGGTCCACTTCACGGAAGGACGGCCGAAGTCGTCGTCCGCGCCGTCGGCCTTGACCAGGTCGCCGTCGTACAGGTCCTCACCCAGCTGGATGGTGTACTTGCCGTCCACCTTGGTGTTGTCGATCTTGGCATACTTGCTGTCGGTGCCGGTGCGGGAATCATAGGTAGCCTTGCCGCCGGAGATGACGATGTCACCCACCTGCACGTCGCTGCCGTTCTTCTCAGCCTTAACCAGATCAGCCTCCAGGGCGTTCAGGACCATCTGAGCCACGTCGTTACGGGTCAGGGCCTCCTTGGCGCCGGTGGCAACACCGTCGAACAGGCCAGCAGTGCTGCCGTTCTTGGTGGTCTCAACCAGCCAGTCAGAGCCGAAGTCGGCGCTGTACTGGAAGTAGCCCAGAGCCTTCAGCAGCATCAGGGCAGCCTGACCGGTGGTAACGGTGTCGTTGCCGCCGTAGGTCACCTTGTCATAGCCGCTGGTGATGCCGTTGGTGTAGCAGGCAGCCACATAGGGCTCAGCCCACTCGGGCACGTCGGTGAAGGGGCTGGTGCCCTTGTAGCTGGCCACAGTGTAGTCCAGCAGGTTGCACATCACAACCGCCATCTCGTTACGGGTGACCTTGGCCTCGGGATTGAACTTGCCGTTCTCATCGCCGACCATGATGCCGACGGTCTTCAGGACCTCAATGGCTTCCTCGTTCTGCTTGGAAGTCACATCGGCATAGCTCGCGGCGCTGCTGCCCATTACCATCAGACCAGAGATCATGGTGGCGGTGAGGCCCAGGCTGAGAGCACGCTTCAGGTTTCTCATTGGAATTCCTCCTTGATTTTTTCAAGCTGCGGGGGATTTGTTATTTTCTCCCAAAATTAGTTTATTTCTCCTTATATTAAGCCGTATCCGGCATAAATAGGTGAAATACTAATTATAGGAGCATAACGCCCCTTGCCTGTGTTCATACTATACTCTAATGCAAGCCCCCCGTCAACGGGTTTGGGCGAAGTGTAACAAAACCGTAATATTGCGACATGATTGTTACAAAGCTGAATTTTTGCGAAATATTGCTGTAAAGTACCGGGAAAAGTTGCGGCGGTTTTTGTTGGTTTTGGCGGTGAGCCGTCCGCAAAATGCCGTTCTCCTCTGCTGTGATTTCCTCGAGCCGCCGTAGGGGCGCACAGCGTGCGCCCGTTGTCCGTTTTTGCTGTGATCCGCCTGAAACATTGTAGGGGCGGGACTCTGACTCGCCCGCCGCCCGTGGACTATGACGCCCGTAGGGCGCGACGACTACTCGGCGCGCCGCCTCACAGAGCTTCGCCCTTTGGGTGAAAACCTCCGCGTAAAATGAAAGCCTTCCGGAAACCAGCGAGAGGGGCAAGCCCCTCCCCTATGGGACGGTAGGGAGACATTCCCCGGCAGAGAACAGGCGGGCGGCCACATGGGGCCGCCCCTACTTTATTATATAGGATGAAACCGCCCTCCGGTGGTACGTCTCCGTACACCGAAGGGCGGTTTTGGTTTTTGTTTTGTTCTCCCGTCAGCCGTTGGGGAACATTAGGGCAATGGGCCCCGTGATGATTTGCGGGAAGAAGATGAAGATACAGATAATACCGACAGTCAGGAACAGCCACGGCACCACGGATTTTATCACCTTTTCCAACGAAAGTCCGGTGACATTCTCCGCGGCGTACAGGCACACGCCTACAGGAGGAGTGATTAGGCCGAAGCTGAGGGTGATAACCAGGAACACCACGAAGAACAGGGGACTGACGCCCAGCTGCTTCACCACAGGGAGCAGGATGGGGACCAGGATGTAGATGGCGGCGGTGGCGTCCATGAACATGCCCACAATGATCAGGAAGATGAACAGAGCAAACATGATGACCAGCTGGTTGTCAGAGATGCCCAGGACAAAGTGGGCCAGCTTGGTGGGCAGGCCGTCCAGCTCGAAGATCTGGCCGGCAGGCTTGGCGGCGATGGCGATGAACAGGATGGTACCGGTCTGGCGGGCATTCTTGGCGATGATGCGGGGAATGTCAGACCACTTCAGACGCTTGTACACATAAATGGAGACCAGCATGGCATAGGCCACGGCAATGCCCGCACCCTCGGTGGGGGTGTAAATGCCGCTGTACATACCCACCAGCATGATTACGGGGACCATCAGGGCGGGAATGGCGGAGAGGAAAGCCTTGACCAGGCGTTTGGGCTGGAAGGGGGACTTCTCACCGATGCCAGTGACCTTACAGTGGATGTAATTATAAACCATGTAGATGACGCCGATCAGCACGCCGGGAACCATGCCGGCCATCAGAGCCTGACCGATGGACACGCTAGCGGTGGAGGCGGCCACGATCATCAGGATGCTGGGCGGGATCACGGAGGCCAGCATACAGCCGGCCAGATTGATACCCACGCCGTACTCCTTGGGATAGCCCTTCTTGGCCATGGCGTTGATGCTCATTTTGCCGATGGAAGCCACGGCGGCCACAGAGGAGCCGGACATAGCGCCGAAGATGATATTACACAGAATGGCCACATGGCCCAGGCCGCCATAGATCCAGCCCACACAGGCCTCCGCCAGATCATAGATCTTGTCGGCGATACCGCCCTCGTCCATGAGGGAGCCGGCCAGGATGAACAAGGGGACAGCCACCATGACGAAGCTGTTCATGGAGGTGTACATCAGCTGGACCACCATCGTCAGAGGCATATTGCCCATGGTGATCAGCACGATGACGGACGCGGCGCCCAGAGAGATGGCGATGGGCACGCCCAGGGCCATCAGGCCCAGAAAGATCAACAGCAGTGCTACACTCATTTCTCGTCGCCTCCGATCGCTACCTTATGGGGATACTCTAAAAAGCTCTGGATGGTGCCGATGATGCCCAGGAAGCCGCACAGAGGCACACAGATCATGATCGCGCCCATGGGGATGGCAACGGCAGTGGCCATCTCGTTGAAGGCAAACTTCTGCATGGTCAGGTCGATGCCGTACTTTACCATGAAGGCGAAGAAGCCCAGGGTGACCACATAGTACAGAACGGTGCACACCTTCTGCATGGGCCGGGGCAGCATATTGACCAGGATCACCACACGGGAGGACTCCGCCCGGTTGAAGCCGGCGGCCACCGCCAGGAACATCATCCAAAGGAAGAGGAAGCGGGTCGTCTCCTCCGTCCAGGTCAGCGTCACGCCGACCAGACGCCCGCCTACCTGCAGCAGCACGACCAGCAGCAGACAGACCAAAGTTCCTCCGCACAAAATATCCTCCAGCTTGTCTACGACATCAAAAAATTTACTCAAGGGTGAATGCTTGCGTTCCATTGATTCCCCTCCTAATACACAAAGATTCTTTTTCTCTCACCTGCGGGGCAGGAATAGAGCGGATGCGGTGGAGCCGGAGGGGCTCCTCCGCATCCGCTTTACGCTTCAGTTGATGGAGTTGCGATCTCTTGCCGGGATCGGGTCAGGCCTTGCCGCAGAAGGCAACAGTGGCATCAAACAGCTCGTCGTTCTGGACCATTTCCTTGAACTTGGGGTACAGCTCCTGGGAGACGGACACGAACTCCTGGAAGCCCTCCTCGGGAACCTCGTTGTACTCCATACCGTTGTCGGTCAGCAGCTTCAGCATCTCGCCGTCCTTCTCGGCCTGGTAGTCCACATACCACTGCTGGCACTCCTCGGCAGCCTGGTGCAGGGCGTTCTGCTGGTTCTCGGTGAGACCGTTCAGCTTGTTGGTATTCATGCCCACGATCCAGGCGTCGGCAATGTGGTTGGTCGCGGAGATGTACTTCTGGACCTCATAGAAGTTGTTGGTGGCAGGCACGTCCACGGGGTTCTCCTGTCCGTCCAGGGTGTTCAGCTGCAGGGCGTTGTAGACCTCGCTGAAGCTCATGGGAGTGGCGTTGGCGCCGCAGGCGGTGAAGAACTCAACATACAGGGAGTTGCTGGGGGTACGCAGGACCATGCTCTCCAGGTCGGCGGGGGAGTTGATGGGCTTCTTGCTGTTGGTCACCTGGCGGAAGGAGCGGGTCCAGCTGCCCAGGCAGGTAATACCCATGCTCTCGACGCTGTTGAACAAGTCCTTGCCGATGTCGCTGTTCAGGTAGTCCTGCAGCTGCTTGGTGTCGTCAAACAGGTAGGGGACGGAGACCACATAGAAGCTGGGGTCGAAGCTGGCGTACAGGGAGGAAGCCAGGATCACGATGTCCAGAGAGCCGTTACCCACGGAGGAGATGGCGGCATTGCCGTCGCCGCCGTACAGGGAACCGTTGGGGTAAATGGTCAGCTCGATGCTGCCGTTGGAGTACTCCTCCACGCGGGACTTGAACTCCTGGGCCGCGGCATAGATGTAGGAGTTGTCAGCGTCAGGCACGCTGACGTTCATGGAGACCTTGGGATCAGAGGAATCACCGGAAGCGCTGCCGGAGGCGCTTGGCGTGCTTCCGGATCCGCCGGAGCAGCCGACCAGAGAGAAGGTCAGCGCCAAAGCCAGGATAGAGCTGAGACACTTTTTCATCTTAAATTACTCCTTTTTGATCGTTTTATCATTCGGCTTCGTTACTGAACACCGAGGTTCACCTTGTAAAGTTCCTTCACGCTGGGATAGAGGCCGGTGTAGACCTGATAACGGCGGTCATACACCTCTTTGTATGCGTCGCTGTGCCGGATTTCCATGTATACGCTCTTCTCCACCTTGGCGGAGGCCTCGTACACATCCTTGAACACGCCAATCCCCACGCCAGCCAGCAGAGCAGCGCCCACAGGGGCCATGTCGTTCATATCCAGCACTGTGATGTCACGGCCGGTGATGTCGGCCTTGATCTGGGCCCAGACCTTGCTCTTGGCGCCGCCGCCGATGGAGGAGAACTTGATCAGCTTTTGTCCGGTGACCTTCTCCACCATCTCGATGAGCTGGCGCAGGCCGTAGGCACAGCCCTCCAGCACCGCCCGGTTCATCTCCCGGCGGGTTGTCTTGAGGGACAATCCGAAGAACACGCCCCTGGCGTATGGATCCCACACCGGGCTGCGTTCCCCCATCATATAGGGGAGAAACACCAGCCCGTCGGCTCCCGGCTCCGCCTGCTCCGCATCGTCGTTCATCAGCATCATGCCCTGCTTCCCGGTGACGGAGGGGTAATCCTTATAGTCCTGATAGAAGTTGTCATATATCCACTGGTAGGAGGAGCCGGTGTGGGACATAGCCCCCTGATAGATCCAGGCTCCATCCACCACATGGCGGCGGTTGATGAAATTGGGAGAGAACTTGGGCTCCTCCACGCAGACGGTCAGCACATTCGTAGTGCCCACCGACTCGCACACGTCGCCCTGCTTGACCACACCGGCCGCCAGAGTGGCGCAGGCGGTGTCTCCGCCGCCGATGACGATCTTGGTCTCGGGGGACAGGCCCATGGCCAGCAAGACCGGGTGGATCAGATTGCCCACCACATCCGTAGACTTGACCAATGGAGGCAGCTTGTGGATGTCGATACCGATCTTGCCACAGATCTCCTCAGACCACACACCCCGCCCCGCCGTCTCATACAGCAGGGTATAAGAGGCGTTGGAGTGGTCGATGGCGAAGTTCCCGGACAGCATCACGGCGATGAGGGTGTTCACATGGCCGAAGTACCGGGTCTTTTCGTAGATCTCAGGCAGATTTCTCTTGATCCAGAGCATGGAGGTGCCGGACATGGCCCCCGCCATGGGGCTGTTGGCGGTGATCTCAAACAGACGCTGGTTCCCGATGGTCTGGCGGAAGATCTCCGCCTCCTCCGTGCTGCGCCGGTCTGAGTAGATGATCGGATCCACCAGCACCCGTCCGTCGGCGTCGAAGGCCGCCAGGCCGGGACACAGGCTGGAGATCCCGATGGCCTTGATCTTTCCAGGCTCCACCCCGTGCTTGCTGATCAGCGCCCCCACGCAGCCGGTGAAGGCATTCCACATATCCGCGGTGTCGATCTGGATCGACACCTGATTGGGGTTGATCAGGCGGTATGCCGCGCTCTCCTGGGCCACAAACCTGGCTTCCTGGTCAATGACGGTAACCTTGATGCTGGAGGTCCCCACGTCCACGCCCAGGAGATAAATCTCTTCCATGGTGATCCCTCCTTAAGTTGATGGTGAAGAGAGCTTAGAACTGGTCGTAGTTCTTGTCGTGCTCCAGCTGAGCCAGCAGCTCCTTGGTCTCCTTGACGGAGTAGCCGTGGTGGATCAGGTAGCGCAGGGCCACGACCAGAGCGGTCACATCGGGATAGTCCCAGACGAAGCGGCCCATGGTGACGCCGCCCACGCCGCAGTCCATCGCCTCACGGGTGATGGTCAGGAAGTGGTTCAGCTTGCCCTCGGCGTCCAGACCGGCAGGCGCGTCACCGCCCTGGATCACAACACGGAAGCCGCTGGGCACAGTGGACAGGGCCTTCGCCATCGCGTCGGGGTTGCCGCAGTAGGTGGTCTTAACGATGTCCATGCCCATCTCGCAGGCGGAGCGGATGCAGTAAGCGATGTTCTCCCAGGAGGTGCGCTCCTCGACGGGAACGCTCTCACCCTTGGGGTACACATGGCCGATCAGGGGCATACCCTTCTGCATACACTCGGTAGCGAAGCGGCCGATGGTCTCGAACTGCACGCCCTGGTAGGTGCCCAGGGTCATGGCGCCCATGGAGACGCCGGAAGCGCCCAGGGCAATGGCCTCATCCACGTTGCCGAACACGATGTCCTGGGTGGGGGCCACGGGGCTGTAATTGGAGACCTTGCACAGGATGGCGACATCGCGGTTCTTCTCCGCGTCCCAGCACTGATTCAGGATACCAGGGGTGACGGTCATGGCGTCGGGCTTACCGGCGACGATCTTATCGATGGTGGACTGGATGCTGTGCAGGCCAGTCATGGGGGCGATGCCACGGGAGATGGCATGGTCCACCGTAATGGCCATCATCTTGTTGCTCACAGGATTGACCATGCGGGACATACGTACTTTCTTACCAAGGCTGATATTGCTCATTTGAAATACTTCCTTTCATAGCAGATCGTTCAACTTTTCATGGGATCTTGGGATCCGCCGCACACACGGCGGAAGCTTACGGCTCGATGATGACCTTCAGGCCGGTTCCGGCGACGCACACGTCGTAGGCCTTCTGGAAGTCCTCGATTTTGAAGCGGTGGGTGACGATCTTGTCGGCGTCGATCTTGCCGCTCTTGATCATCTCGGCGGCAGCCAGATAGTCCTCCAGCTTGTAGGCGGTGCTGCCGTTGACGTTGATCTCGTTGTAGTGGATGGTGTTGACCTCGATGGTGGACTCGCCCGTTCCGGCAAAGCCGGCGAACAGATTCACCGTGCCGCCGCGCTTGCACAGCTTCAGGGTGGAGTTCACCAGGGCGGGCACGCCGATGGCCATGACGATGACGTCCATGCCCTGGCCGTTGGTCTCACGGTTGACGATGGCGGGCAGCTCCTCCTTGGTGGGATCCACCACCAGGTCGGCGCCCAGCTCCAGGGCCACCTTGCGGCGCTGCTCGTTGGGCTCGCTGACGATGACCTTGCGGGCGCCGGCGATCTTGGACAGCTGAAGGTGGAACAGGCCGATGGGGCCCGCGCCCACGATGAGAACATCATCATTGAAGCCGGTGCCGGCGTTCTTCAGGCCGCGGATACAGCAGGACAGGGGCTCGATCAGAGCGCCGGCCTGATAGGACATGTGCTCGGGCAGCTTGACCACATTTCCGTTCTCGATGCAGATGGCGGGGATGCGGATATACTCCTCGAAGCCGCCGTCGAACTCATAGCCGATGGCCTTGCGGTCCAGGCAGGCGTTGGTGCGGCCCCGCAGGCAGCTGCTGCAATGGTGACAGGGGATGACGTTGGCCACGGCGACCTTCTCACCCACCTCATAGCCCTTCACATCAGCGCCCACCTCGGCGATGACACCGCAGAACTCGTGGCCGATGACAGAGGGATAGCGGACTCCCTTTGTCTTCTTTCCAGTGAGAATCCGCATATCCGTGCCGCAGATGGCGGCAGCCTTCATTTCCAGCAAGATCTCATCAGGGCCGATCTGGGGCTTTTCAATCTCCGCCGGAGCGAACTGATTGGGACCAGACAGGACAACTGCTCTCATGAAAATTTCCTTCTTCCTTTTACATGTTACATGATTTGACAGCTTCCTCCAACTTCTGCGCCTGTTGGGCCGGGGAGGTTCTGCTCTCTGAGCGTATCGTAGCACTTATGAAATAAAATTTCAATATTGAAAATATTTTTTGTATCTTTGTCGAAAAAGCGCAGTTATTTTTTGTGCAATGCGCCAATATTAGCGTGATATAGCAGAATAAAACCGACTTCCGCATCATCCAGAAGTCGGTTTAGTAGTAGTTTTTCTACATATTCAAGTCGAAAAGTGAGATACTCTTCCGTATCTCAAACTTAACTATTCCCTTGGAGCACACCATCAGCCCTTGTTGTCCGATGTGGAGGCCCGGGTCTTATAGATTGCCTGGAAGGACTTGTCGTAATCCTGGAACGCCACAATGGCGATCAAGCTGTCCATCACCGCCAGCTGGGCCAAGCGCGTGCTGGCGGATTCCGACCGAAAGATGGTCTCCTCGCTGATGGTGGTGATGGTGTAGTCGGCAATCTTGGACAGACGGTTCTTCCCCTCCGAGGTCAGCCCCACTACCGTGGCCCCGCAGGATTTTCCCACTTCGGCCGCCCGCAGCACGTGGAGGTTATTTCCCGAATGGGATACAGCAAACAGTACGTCTCCCGGTGTCAGGAGGGATGCCTCCATCAGCTGGATGTCCTTGTCCTCCACCGCGCAGACGTGGATGCCGATCTTCAGAAATTTGTGGTGGGCGTCCCTGGCCACGATCATACTGCCCCCAGTGCCCGCAAACACGATCCGGGACGCTTTTCCCAAAATCTCCGCCACCTGCTTGATGTTCTTCATATCCAGAGTCTGGACCGTGCGCTGGAGGGCGGCGATCTCCGTGGCAAAAATTTTATGGCAAATCTGCTCCGGCTTGTCGTCCTTCTGGAGCTTGGGGTTGTACTGCTGCTCTGAGGGGATGGCCTCCATGGCCACCCGGATCTTGAACTCCTGGAAGCCCTTATAGCCCAGGCTCTTGCAGAATCGGACCATGGAAGCGTCGCTGACCCCGATCAGCTCCGCCAGCTCCAGCAGGTTGCAGTGCAGAACTTTCTCCAGATTCTCTTTGATATAAAGGGCGATCTTCCGCTCGGTCACTGTGGCATTCTGACTCTCACTTTTGGCAATGATCCTGTTGAGGCAGCTTTCGTTCTCCATACACAAAAATCTCCTATTCTGATGTCCTGCCCTGGACGTAGCAGCGAAAAGGGGCATTTCATCCTCTTCTTTTCCATTTTAGCATCGTATTTACCTCTGCGCAACCACATTTTAAACCGCACAGGCCGGAGCCAGCTTGGCTCCGGCCTGTTTTGATCTCACATCTTTTACAGCTCGATGGTACGGATCACTTTGGCGCACCGAGGGCACAGCGTGGGGTGCTCCTTGTCGGCGCCCACCTTGATGTGGTGCTTCCAGCAGCGCTCACACTTCTCGCCCTTGGCCTCAGACACCGCGGCCTGGATGCCGGGGACCTTGACGCCGGCGGCGCCGGCGCCCTGAGCGATCTCCACATCGGAAACAATGAACAGATCGGCCAGCTGGTCGGTGGTAAAGGCGGACAGCTTTTCCATGGCCCGCTTGCCCTCGTCGCCCTGGGGATAGAGGACCACATGGGCCTCCAGGGCCTTGCCGATCTTTTTCTCGTTCCGGGCGTTCTCCAGCACCACGTTCACGTCGTCCCGCAGATCCTCCACCAGAGCCCACTTCTCCATCTCCGCCGGGCTCAGCGCGTAGCCGGCAAAGGGCTGGTTCATCTCATTGAGGACTACGTTGCGGCCGTCCTCGTCCCCGCGGTGGGGCATGGCCTGCCAGATCTCATCACAGGTGAAGGCCAGGATGGGGGCGAACAGCTTGGTCATGGTATCTAGGATGAGCCACAGGGCGGTCTGGGCGGAGCGGCGCTCCAGGCCGTTGGCCTCCTCGCAGTACAGCCGGTCCTTGATGATGTCCAGATAGAAGGAGGACAGCTCCACCACGCAGAAGTCGTTGATGGCGTGGGAGACCACATGGAACTCATAGTTGTCATAGGCGGCGAAGCACTTCTCGGTCAGCTCATTGAGCTTGGTCACCGCCCAGCGGTCCAGCTCCAGCATCTCCTCCGGCTTGACCAGCTCATTGGGGTCGAAGCCGGCCAGGTTGCCCAGGCAGTACCGGGCGGTGTTGCGGAACTTCAGATAGTTCTGGCTGAGCTGCTTGAAGATCTTGTCGGAGCAGCGCACATCCACATGGTAGTCGGCGGAGCCGGCCCACAAACGGATCATATCCGCACCGTACTTCTGGAAAATCTCCGCGGGGTCCACGCCGTTGCCCAGGGACTTGTGCATGGCCTTGCCCTCGCCGTCCACGGTCCAGCCATGGGTGACGCACTCCTGGAAGGGCGCGCCCTTGCCCAGTGCGCCCACAGCGGTGAGCAGGCTGGACTGGAACCAGCCGCGGTACTGATCCAAGCCCTCCATATACACGGTGGCAGGCCAGAAGCCCTGGTCCTTCTGCATGGAAGCAAAATGGGTAGAGCCGGAGTCGAACCAGCCGTCCAGGGTGTCCTCCTCCTTGGTAAAGCCGCCGCTCTTCCCACAGTGGGGGCAGGTAAAGCCCTGGGGCAGGATGTCCTTGGCCTCCATCTCATACCAGGCGTTGGAGCCCTTCTCGCCAAAGAGCCTGCTCACCGCCTCGATGGTCTCGTCGGTGACGATGGGCTTGCCGCAGTCGGCGCAGTAGAACACCGGGATGGGCAGGCCCCACCGGCGCTGGCGGCTGATGCACCAGTCGTTGCGCTCCCGGATCATGGACTTCATCCGGTCGATGCCCCAGCCGGGGACCCAGCGCACCTGGTCGCAGGCCTCGCAGGCCTCGTCCTTGAAGGACTCCACGGAGCAGAACCACTGGGGCGTGGCCCGGAAGATGATGGGCTTCTTGCAGCGCCAGCAGTGGGGATAGCTGTGGACGATCTCCTCGCTGGCGAAGAGAGCGCCGCTCTCCTTCATGTCGGCCAGGATGACGGGGTTGGACGCCTCTGTCTTCATCCCGGCGTACTTGCCGGCGTAGTCAGTGTGGCGGCCCTGGTCGTCCACGGGGACCACCATCTCCATGCCGTACCGGCGGCAGGTCTGATAGTCGTCCGCGCCAAAGCCAGGGGCGGTGTGGACGCAGCCGGTGCCGGAGTCCATGGTGACGTAGTCGGCCAGCAGCAGGCGGCTGGTCTTGTCCAGGAAGGGGTGCTGGGCCAGCATATTCTCAAAGAAAGAGCCAGGGTGGGTCTCCACGATCTCATAGGAGTCAACGCCGCCCACCTTCATCACCTTTTCCACCAGGGCCTCCGCCATGATGTAGGTCTCGCCGTTGTCGGCCTTCACCAGGGCGTAGCTCTCGTCGGGGTGGAGGGCGATGGCCAGGTTGCCGGGCAGGGTCCAGATGGTGGTGGTCCAGATCACAAAGAACAGCTTGCTGTGGTCCAGATGGCCCAGCTTGCCCTGGTCATCCTTCATGGGGAATTTCACATAGACGGTGGTGCAGGGGTCGTCCTGGTACTCGATCTCCGCCTCAGCCAGGGCGGTCTCATCGTGGGGGCACCAGTACACAGGCTTGAGCCCCTTGTAGATATAGCCCTTCTTGTACATGGCCCCAAAGACCTTGACCTCCTCCGCCTCGAAGCTGGGGTCCATGGTCTTATAGGGGTGCTCCCAGTCGCCGATGACGCCCAGGCGCTTGAAGCCCTCCATCTGCACGTCAATGTAGTGCTGGGCAAAGTCGTGGCAGGCGGAGCGGAACTCCGCCACAGACATCTGCTTGTGGTTGAGCTTGTTCTGCTTGATGATGGCCGACTCGATGGGCATACCGTGGTTGTCCCAGCCGGGGATATAGGGGGTATAGTGCCCCCGCATGGCGGCGGCGCGGGTGATGAAGTCCTTGATGGACTTGTTCAGGGCATGGCCCATATGCAGGTTGCCGTTTGAAAAGGGAGGGCCGTCGTGGAGCGCGAAACGGGGCTTGCCCTCGTTTTTCTTCAGCAGCTCATTGTACAGATCCATGTCGTTCCAGCGCTGGAGCATCTCCGGCTCCCGCTTGGGCAGACCGGCCCGCATGGGAAATTCAGTCTTGGGGAGATTGATGGTCTTGTTGTAGTCCATATCTCGTGTTCCTCCATATTATTCATATTCAAAGATCACTGTTTTACAAGCTGCGCAGAGATAAGCAGGATATTCCATAAAATCAGCAAAGCTGCTCCGGGGCGGAGTAGGATTGAGCCTCACCTTGTTCTTGGGGAGCAGGGGAAAGTACCAATGCTCGGGCGCCCATTCCAGATAGCAGATCTTCCTCGGCACCATCCAGCCTGGAGACAGTTCATTTCCACATTTGGGGCAGTTCATCAAAGCCACTCCTCTCCGCAAAAACAAAAACGCCTTTGTCTCTCTAAAGAGACAAAGGCAAACAAACCTCTGCGGTACCACTCTTCTTGCCGGAAGGGCATCCCATCCCAGCCACTCAAATGCTGCCCGGTAACGGAGGCATCCGAAGGGGCTTACTTGAGTTCAGCCCCCCTGCTCCAAGGTGATCTTTCCCGTCTCCTCCCGTCCGCCTTGCACCAAACGGCGGCTCTCTGTGCGTCTCAGAGGCGGGTACTCGTCCTGTTCTGCGCATTATGACCCTGTTTGCCCAATATCTTATCCGCTTTTTCCCCGAATGTCAAGAGGAAAACCGGGACCGCCTCCCCTTTTTCGCTCTTTCCGAGCAAATCCGCCCGGCGGCAGGCAAAACCGTCTGCCGCCGGGCGGGGGAGCGTCCTCTTCCGGTCTTTCGCTTTAGATGTGTTCCTGAACCTGAGCCATCTCCTGGGCGATGTTCAGGACGTGGTCACCGATCCGCTCAAAGTCGGTGAGCAGCTCGGAGTAGATGATACATGCCTCGTCGGAGCACTCGCCGCTGCGCATCCGTTCCAGGTGACTGCGGCGGTAATCGCTGGTCATGTCATCAATGCGCTGCTCCAGAGCGGACACCTCGCTGAGCCACTCCACATTTCCGGCCACCGGAGTCAGCAGATAGTCCACACACTCCAGGCAGATATCCCGCATGGCGGCGATCTCCTTCTGTGCTGCCGGAGAGAAGGAGATATTCCGCTTGTTCAGCAGGCGGGTATACCCCGCCAGGTTATCCGCATGGTCGCCGATCCGCTCGATGTTGCCCGAGATGGTGAAGAAGCTGCTCACCACGGCAGATGCCTTCTCGTTGGTCTCATAGGCAATGAGTCGGGAGACATGGAGGGAGATCTCCTTGTTCAGGAAGTCGATATACTCCTCCGTCTTTTCCACCTCAGCCAGCTCGTTCTCATCCCGGTTCAGCACCGAGCGGAAGCTGGCCTCCACATTTCCCTGGGCCATGAGCATCATGCGCCGCAGCTCATGCTGCATCTGGTCCACATAGATGGCGGACACGCCCAGGCCGCCGTCCTTGCTGCTGATCTGGATGGGGGTGAGGTACTCCAGGTGCATCTGGTCCACCTCGTCGCCGGGGCGGTCGGGCAGGATGCGCACCGCAGCCTTCGCCAGATAGTTGCCCAGCGGCAGGAGCAGCAGGGTGGTAACAATATTGAAGCTGGTGTGGACCAGGGCGATCTGCCCGGCCGGAGTAGAAGGCAGTATCCCGCTCAGACCGGCCACAGGGATCTGACCGTCGATCACATGGGCAATGGGGAACAAAATGAAGAGGAACGTAAAGATGACCGTACCGATTACGTTGAACATCAGATGGATGATGGTGGCCCGCTTGGCGCTGCGGCTGGTGCCAATGGAGGCCAAAACTGCCGTGATACAGGTGCCGATATTCTGACCGAACAGCACGAATACCGCGCTGGACAGCCCGATCACACCGCTGTTAGCCAGCGCCTGAAGGATACCCACCGAGGCAGAGGACGACTGGATTACCGCAGTAAAGCCCGCACCAGCCAGAATACCCAGCAACGGGTTGGAGAAATTGGACATCATCTGGATGAACGCCTCCGACTCCCGCAGGGGGGACATGGCGCCGCTCATCATGTCCATACCGATGAACAGCACGCCCAGTCCGGCCAGGATCTGGCCGATGTGCTGGAGCTGAGGCCTCTTGACAAACACCACCATGGCCACGCCGACGAAGGCAAACAGGGGAGCCAGCTCACCCACATCCAGCGCGATCAGCAGTCCGGTGACAGTGGTGCCGATGTTGGCGCCCATGATGATCCACACCGCCTGATTCAGGGTCATCATCCCCGCGTTGACAAAGCCCACCACCATGACCGTGGTGGCGGAGGACGACTGGATCACTGCAGTGATGGCCGCGCCCACCAGTACACCCAGAAAACGGTTGGCTGTCAACCGCTCCAGGATCTGCTTCATCCGGCTGCCGGCCGCCGCCTCCAGGCCGGAACTCATCATTTGCATTCCGTATAAGAACAGGGCCAGTCCGCCCAATAGACTCAAAAAGTCTGTCATTTGCATCTCTCAATTTCCTCCTCTATCTCTTCTGGAAAACACACAGGATTATTGTCTCAGTTTCTTGGAAAAGTATGAAAAAAGGCATCGCCCACGGAGCGCAGAGCCGCTTCGCAGGTCATGCCTGTATCTTTCTGATTCGATTGATCAGGCTGATCCCCGCCAGCCCGGGCACAGACGCTTCCATGGCATTTCTACCTCTCTGTACTCTTTATCCATAACTTCTACAGATATCATTATAGGGAAGCAGCCTCCGTCCGTCAATAGATTTTACATGGAGTTAACATTCCAATGACATTTTTCTCCGCTCTGGATAGAAAAGCCCACTCCCACCCCATCCGAAAGGGGTCATATTCTACAACTGAGAAAAAGTGCCGCGGACTGTCACCTGGCAGTCCGCGGCTTGCAAATGATTGTTCAGTGTTTAAAGGGTCAGCCCTGAGGCTTCTGGCTCTCCAGGTACTCGTCATAAGACATCATCCGGTCAATGAGCTTCCCTTCGGCAGTGAAGTCAAAGACCCGGTTACACACCGTCTGGATCAGCTGGTGGTCATGGGAGGAAACCAGCACATTGCACTTGACTGCCTCCAAACCGTTGTTCAGTGCGGCGATGGACTCCAGATCCAGGTGGTTGGTGGGCTGGTCCAGCAGGAGCACGTTGGCCCCGGACAGCATCATCCGGGACAGCATACACCGCACCTTCTCGCCGCCGGAGAGCACCTTGACCGGCTTGTACACCTCATCTCCGGAGAAGAGCATCCGGCCCAGGAAACCCCGGAGGTACTGCTCCTGGGGGTCGTTGGAGTACTGGCGCAGCCACTGCACCAGGTTGTCCTCACAGCCCTCGAAGTATGGGGTGTTGTCCTTGGGGAAATAGGAGAAGGTGGCGGTCTGGCCCCACTTCACAGTCCCCTCGTCGGGCTCCATCTCGCCGGCCAGGATCTTGAACAGGGCAGTGTGGGCGTTCTCATTGTCGCCCACAAAGGCGATCTTGTCCCCGTGGCCCACGATAAAGGAGACCTTGTCCAGCACCTTCACCCCGTCGATGGTCTTGGACACGTCGGTGACAAAAAGGATGTCCTTGCCCACCTCCCGGTCGGGAGAGAAGGCCACCCAGGGATAGCGGCGGGAGGAGGCGGGCATCTCCTCCACCGTCAGCTTGTCAAGCAGCTTGCGCCGGGCGGTGGCCTGCTTGCTCTTGGACTTGTTGGCGGAGAAGCGGGAGATGAAGTCCTGCAGCTCCTTGATCTTCTCCTCATTGCGCTTGTTCTGGTTCTTGATGAGCTGCTGCACCAGCTGGCTGGACTCGTACCAGAAGTCATAGTTGCCCACATACATCTTGATCTTGTTGTAGTCGATGTCCACGATGTGAGTACACACGGTGTTGAGGAAATGGCGGTCATGGCTGACCACGATGACGGTGCCGGGGAAGTCCAGCAGGAAATCCTCCAGCCAGTTCACCGCGTCGATGTCCAGGTTGTTGGTGGGCTCGTCCATCATCAGTAGGTCGGGGCTGCCGAACAGCGCCTGGGCCAACAGCACCTTCACCTTCAGGCGGGCGTCCAGGGTGGCCATATCGTTGTCGTGCAGGTCGGTGCCGATGCCCAGCCCCTGGAGGATGCGGCTGGCGTCGGACTCCGACTCCCAGCCCCCCAGCTCGGCGTACTCCTCCTCCAGCTGGCAGGCCCGCATCCCGTCCTCGTCGGTCATCTCCTCCTTGGCGTACAGGGCCTCCTTCTCCTTGCCGATGTCATACAGACGCTGGTTGCCCATGATGACGGTGTCCATCACGTTATAGGCGTCGTAGGCGTTCTGGTTCTGCTTCAGCACGGACATCCGGGTGTTGGGCAGGATGGACACCTCGCCGGTGGAGGGCTCCAGGTCCCCGGAGAGGATTTTCAGGAAAGTAGACTTTCCGGCGCCGTTGGCGCCGATGATGCCATAGCAGTTGCCCCGAAGGAACTGCAGGTCCACATGGGAGAACAGCGGGGTGCCGCTGTAATTCAGGCTCAGGTCGGAAACAGTAATCATGGCGGGCTCCTTATTTCAAATATGATTCAGCTCATTTTACGCTTCGGGTACTATCTTACCATATCCCTCCGGCCTTGAACAGGGTCTTTTCGCAAAAATATCCCACAGTTTTCCCCTGTTTCCCACCATTCTCCCTGATAAAACTGAACATTTTGGCTTACACGTCCGCCGGGCTCATCCGGCCAGGGCGGCCAGCCGCTCCACGGCGGCCTCTCCCTCCTGACGGGTCAGCCCCTCCTCCGGCCGGAAGCGTCCTGTCTCCGTCTCCATCAGTCCGGTGGAGCACACCCAGCGCACCGCCTCCAGAGCCCATGGTTCGATTTGTGCCTCATCCTCCGGCGGCGTGCCCGTCTGTCCGGGTCCCAGCCCCAGAAGCTCTGCGGTGCGGAGGAGCAGGACAGCCGCCTCCTGCCGCGTCACGGGCCGGGCTGCCTCGAAGGCCCCCGCCCCCGTTCCGGAGGCTGCGCCGCTCTCCCGGGCCCAGCGCAGCGCGGGGAGGAACCATTCGATCCCCAGCACATCAGAGAACCCTGTTCCCTCCGCCGCCGGGCTGCCCGCCGCCTGCCACAGCAGGGCGGCCAGCCTTCCCCGGGTCAGGGGCGCTTCGGGATAGGCCTGCGGCTCCAGCCGCTGGGGATGGGACAGCAGCCACTCCACCGCGTAGTCCCGCCCCGCCAGTGTGTCCGCCATAGTCTGTGCCGCTGTCACATCGGGCTCCAGGGGCTCCACCCCCCGTCCGGCGTCCGCGTCCAGCAGCTCCCCAAGGTCGATGTACTTGGAGGACACCCCCAGCCGCAGGCCGGAGTTGGGGAGCTGCGTAGAGCGCACCGACCCAAAGTGGTCCACGCTCCCGCTGGCAGGCTCCCCCACCAAGGCCATCCCCATCTCCTGAAGCTCCACCGCATTGATGATGGCGGAGGAGAAGGTGGTCTCTCCAATCAGGCCCACGCCCTCCATCCCCCGGTCCATCGCCCGGCGCAGCACTTGGAGCAGGGGCCAGATCACCCCGTCGGAGCCGCCGCCGTTGTTCCGCAGGTCCACGACCACCCGCCGGTACTGCCCCGCCGACAGGTCCTGTTCCACCTGGGCGGCAAAGGTCTCCATGGGCAGCTCCGGATCCTCCCGGCAGCTGTTGTACTGGATATAGTAGGTCCCATCGTTCAGAGGGAAGGCCAGATAAAACCGGTCCTGGACCCCGGTGACAGGCCGTGGCAGCCCGTCGCTCAGGCGGACCAGATCCATCCGGGCCAGTTCCTCCCCAGAGACAGGAGCCAGCACCAGCGCCTCTCCCCCCGCCAGGGTCAGTTCCAGGGGGTCCCCCGCCCGGGCCAGCTCCAGGTACTCATAAAACTCCGCCACATTGCAGCTCTGGCGGTACTGCCGCCGCAGCTTCACCCCGTTGTCCGCGCTGAGCACCGCCCCAAAGGCCTCCACCGTCTCCTCCATACTCCTGCCGTTGACGGCGGTGACCTCCCGGCCCAGCAGCGCCCGGCGCTCTGTTGGCGCGGCGCTCAGGTACCAGCGGCCATCCCGGTGCAGCAGGGACATGGGGTAATAGTGGACCGTCTGGCTCATGCTCCCACCCAGGGCCAGGGTGGTATGGGAGTCCCCTGCCAGGGCAGTGAGCGACTGGAGCTCCAGGGCAAAGGTGAAGTCGTCCGCCTCCTCCAGCTCAGTCCCAATGGCCGCCTTCCGCTCCAGGAACCGCTCCTCCGGCGTGTTGGCAAACAGGTCCGGGTGGGCCCGCTCCAGGGTCTGATACAGGAACTCCAGGTCCTCCTTCCGCGCTGCCGCGGTCTCTCCGTCCACCGGAGCGGCACAGGTAGGGACCGCCAGGCTCAGGGCCACCAGGGCGGACAGGACCTCCCTCCATGAATGACGCATCTCGTCTCCTCCTTGTTCGATTTTCTTTCAGTATAGCAGAGGAATCTGAAACGGCCATAAATCCATTCTTAAAATTTGCTGAAGTTCTGCGGCTGGATTTTCCCGCGTTCCTGTGGTATGATAGGTCCATCCGAGCCCGCCCTCCTCCAGAGGGCAGGGCCGCAGCACACGCGGGCCCCGCGGCCTCCCGCCCGGTCCGTTCTGGAGGGAATATCATGTCCTGCAAAGAGGAATTTATTGAGATTTTCAAAGAGAAGGTCACACGCCCCGGGGCGGACGCCCTTCTGAATTATCTGGAGAACAAAAGCGACTTTTTCACCGCCCCCGCCTCCGCCCGGTACCACCTGGCCTGCGAGGGCGGGCTGTGCGAGCACAGCCTGAACGTATACCACTGCCTGGTGGACTACCTCCAGCGGGAGCGGGTCCAGGAGCTGTACGGCCTGGAGTACAGCGAGGAGTCGGTGGCGGTGGTGGCCCTGCTCCACGACCTGTGCAAGGTGGGCTGCTATAAGAAAACCTTCCGCAACGTGAAGGATGACGCCACCGGGAAGTGGGAGAAGGTGCCCTCCTACCAGTTTGACGACCCCCTTCCCTACGGCCACGGGGAGAAGTCGGTGTACATTGCCAACGGCTTCATCCGCCTCACCCGGGAGGAGGCCATGGCCATCCGCTGGCACATGGGTTTCTCCGGTTCGGAGGACCCCCGCACCGTGGGCCAGGCCCTGCAAAAATACCCCCTGGCCTTCGCCCTGGCCACCGCCGACATGGAGGCCAGCTACTTCCTGGAGGGGGAGCGCTGAACCCCTGCAAACGCGCCGCCGCGCCCAGTCCCATAAGGACTGGAGCGCGGCGGCGTTTTTTCTTTTATCCCGCCAGCGTGTAGGCCCAGAGATTGCGGATCTGTGGGGCCAGTGTGTCGTAATCCCACAGCTTCTCGCTGTTGGAGCGGCGGTTGGGGTCGTTGACCCGGAACTTTCCGTCCTCCACTCCGGTGAGCAGGATGAAGTGCCCCGAGGTGGTGAAGTCGCCCGGGCCCACGCTGCACACGATGGGCTGCCCATCCTCCAGCGCCCGCACCATGACAGAGCGGTCCAGGGGAAGCTCCCGGGCAGAGAGGCCGAAGTGCTGGCAACCGGTAGACATCAGCTCCCACTTGGAGCCCGCGCCCTCCACATAGTATCCCGCCTCATCCGCATACCGGGCCACCGTCCAGGGGGTGACCGATCCGTCCCCGGTCAGGCCGCATACCACCATGGACAGGGCGGTGGGGCCGCAGCCATTCAGGGCCATCAGGCCGTCGCCGTAGGGGGCGCAGCCCCAGCGGGGATCCCACTGCATCAGCTGGGGGAAGGTCCCCCGCTCCACCGCACCCACAGAGGCGGCAGGCTGGGTGTCCTTCTCCCGGGGGTAGCGGACCACAAAGTCCAGGGCCTCCGGGTTGCGGACCGCCAGCTCCAGCAGCTCCTCCGGATAGTCCTCCGGACAGGCCAGAAAGGCCTCCGCCGCCGGCTCCTCCCGGGCCAGCGCCTGAAGCTGGTCCAGCAGCTCCGCCCCCGGCTGGAAGGGCGTCTGGACCCTGTCTCCCCCGGGAACCGCAGCAGGGGAAGTCCCGTCCCACAGCCGTCCCGCCCCCAGGACCAGCAGGGCGCACAAACCCAGCACCACCGCCCACCGGAACAGTCCCGATCGCCGCCGCGGGCGGCCGCCGCTCCTCTGGGTCCGGCGGGGGCACGCCTCCGTCCGGTCTGAGGGTTCCCAATCGAACCACACATCATATTCAGAAGGTCTGCTCCGGCCCATGGTACCGCCTCACTTTTCTTTCATTCCGGTACAGGGTACACCCCGGAGTTTAAGTTTCCCGGTAGAAATTCTTAAATTCTATTAAAATTTCAGGCTCCGGTCCACCTGGGGGCGGAATGGGCAGAAAACAGCCCGGCGGGGGGCATAGGCTCCTCCCGCCGGGCTCAGATTTCAATGTTTGTCCGGATAGATCCGGTCCAGCCGGTCCACGATGTCGCCGATGACGCCGTCGTCGCAGTGACACAGGATGGTCGCCCCCCAGTCCTTCACCTCCTGGGCGCAGTTGGCCGGGGCGAATGGGATGGCGGACAGGGCCATCATGGGGATGTCGTTCTGGTTGTCCCCCACACAGTAGAGGTTTTCCCGGGGAATGTGGAGCATCTCCAGCAGCCGGGCCACCATCCCCCCCTTGTTGCACCCCCGGTGGGTGATCTCCAGGTAAAAGCGGTTGGAAAAGACGGCCTCATACCGGCCAGGACAGTGCTCCTCCAGCCACTCCCGGGCCCGGAGCAGCACGTCGTACTCCTGCTGGACGATGGCCTTGGTCCAGGGGGCGGGCATATCCGGGATGTCCCGCACCTCATAGTCGGTGCCCACCTTCTTCATGTGGGCGTCGGTGATGGCATTGGGGCGGTACACATAGATGTCCTCCCCGTGATAGGTCTCCAGCCCCAAAGAGGGCATGGCCTCCATCAGGGCCTGAAAATCCTCCGGAGCCCGGTCGTCCAGCAGGGTCTGGACCAGCATGGTCTCCGTCTGGAAGTCGTAGATGGTCGAGCCGTTGGACAGCACCACCGGGGCGTTGATGGGGGCCAGGTGGACATAAGGGGCAAAGGTGCGGTGGGCCCGCCCGGTGGCCACTGTGAACCGGCCGCCCTGGCCAATCCAGCGCCCCAGGGCCTCCAGATTCCGGGGCGGGATCCGGTGATGGAAGTCATAGAGGGTGTCATCAAAGTCGCTGACCAGCAGCAGACCGTCAAATTTGCCCATGGAGCGCTCCTTTCCGCCCCGCAGGGGCGTTATTGAATGTCCTGTCCCAGGATATACCGCTTCATCGGCTTGTACAGCAGCGCGGCGATGGCCAGGGCGATCACCGTGTTGGGCAGCATATAGGAGCCGTTGTAGACGATGGAGTAGAAGGAGGGGCTGGTGAAGGTCCAGTTCATAAAGGCGGTGGGGACCAGGATCTTATAGATGGTCACCCCGCTGATGTAGTGGACCAGGAACCGCCCGGCGCAGCCCACCACCGTGCCGGCAAAGATGCCCCAGGTCCGGCCCTTGAACAGGCCGGCCAGTCCCAGGGGGGTAAAGGCCGCCAGATAATCCAGCAGCATGGACTGCCAGCCCCAGGCGTACGCCCCGTCAAAGATCAGCTGGAGCAGGCCGAACACAAAGCCGGCCATCAGGCCGGGGGCAGTCCCCCAGCGCACCGCGAACAGGATGATGGGAAACATGGCGGGGGTGAGGGAGCCGCCGTTGGGCAGCTCCATCAGCTTGAGGTAGCTGAGGATCTGAGCCAGGGCTACCATAACGGCGGCCTCGCACAGCATCCGGACCGAGAGATGGGTACGATTCATTGTCTTTTCCTCCTGAAAATCGATGTACCGCAGCACATCCCAACGGGTGTAGTGCGGTACGAAAGAAAGGACAATGTCAAGCATTTCCATTCACTTCCTACGCCGGCATTACCCGGATCAGGTGTAAGGGACTGAAGGCGGCGTGTTCGCCCTCTATCTCAGCCGGGAATGGCTCCCAGCGCCCCTGTGTTGGAGTTTTCTGCGGTTTTTCTTATTTTATACTGCCTGTCAGCTCCTGTCAAGTTCCGCCGCAGGCGCTCTGCCCGCCATTCTCCCCCGGTCTGTACGATTTCTGTTGATTTTTTGCAAAAAACCAAATAAAACAGGGGCATCCGATCCACACACCCCCGCGCGGCGCTCAGCCGCCGCAGTCAGGAGTTTACGATGAAGAAATTCCTTCGCCCCCGCACGGTCCTCGCCGCGGTCCTGTTCGCCCTTCTCGCGTTTCTCCTCGGCGCGGTGCTCTGGAACCGCGGCCACGCCCGGTATGAGGCCCTGCCGGAAGCGGACCGATTTATGTTAGACGAGTGGAACACCTACCATCAGGGCACTGCGGACCAGGATCTCTGGGAGGGCTTCCAGCTGCGGGAGCGCTCCATCCTCGCCCTGAACGGCAGCTCCGGCGTCGGCTACCTGATCCAGCCTTCGCAGCCCGTCCGCAATCCCCTGGCAGCAAAGCTCGCCATGCCGGACGGGTTTGCCGCAGAGGTCTACCGGATCTCTCCCCTCGCGCCCCAGCTGCTCTCCCTCCGCGCAGAGGGAAACTTCAACACCATCGGAAAGACCTACACCTGCTTCGGCAGCGAAGTGTACTTTGTCCAATATGACCCGGAAGCTGCCATGTCCAAGCCCTATACCGCCTCACATTTCATCACCTTTCTGAGCCACGAGGCGTTCCACTACTATATGCAGGACAGCTGGCCCGCGGGCAGCACCTACTCCATGGAGGGGCTGTCGGCAGACGGCCGGGAGCTGCTGTACCAGGAGTACGAGGTCCTTGCCGACCTCCAGAACGCCCTGCTGGCGGGCCGCACAGACCGCTCGGCGCTCCTGGCGTACACACAGCAGTATCTGGACATCGTGGCGCAGCGGATCCAGAGAGATCCGGCCTTTCTGGAGCAGGAGCTGGCCCGGGAGACCGTGGAGGGCACCGCCACCTATGTGGGGATCCGGGCCTCCCAGCTGACGGGATACGACTTCGGCGTCATGTATTTCGACAATGTGAAAGACGTCCCCTTTTCCGACCTGCGGAATACGGTCGAGTCCGGCAGGCTGGACACTCAAGTTTTAGCAAACCGCATCCCCTATGAGACTGGGGCGCTGCTCTGCCTGCTCCTGGACCGCCTGGAGGTCCCGGATTGGCAGGCAGAGCTCAACCGCCAGACGCCGGAGCAGCCTGTCACACTGTACGACGTCCTCCGCGCCGCCTGCCAGCCGGACGCGCTCTGACTCCGCCCGGCATCCCGTTCGCAGTCCAAATCCCAAAAAATGAAAACGTTCGTGAGCACCGCAGCCTCCCGCGGTCCTCGCGAACGTTTTTCTTTTCCGCGCCGTACTGTTACGCTCTGTGGAAGGCAGTGCGCCGGGAGGGGCGCACCGCGCCGCTTCAGACGTCCAGCTGCTCCGCTACGCCCTCCAGATAGTTGACGGGCAGGCTCTCCGCCTTGCCCACGTCGATGGCGGCGGCCAGCTCCGGATCGATAGGCAGCCGGGCCAGCAGGGGCAGTCCCAGCTGCATGGCCTCCTGCTCCAGGTGGCTCTCGCCGAAAATGGCGTGCTTGGCCCCGCAGTCGGGGCACTGGTAATAGCTGTAATTCTCAATGAGGCCCAGCACGGGGATGGACATCATCTGCGCCATGTGGACCGCCTTGGTGACGATCATGGACACCAGATCCTGGGGGGAGGTGACCACGATGATGCCGTCCACCGGCAGGGACTGGAACACCGTCAGGGGCACATCCCCCGTTCCGGGAGGCATATCCACGAACATATAGTCCACGTCGCCCCACACCACATCGGTCCAGAACTGGGTAACCACGCCGGCGATGACCGGGCCGCGCCAGATCACGGGGTCGGTCTCATTCTCGGTGAGGAGGTTCAGGGACATGAGCTTGATCCCGCCGGGGGTGACCGCGGGCTGGATCCCGTCCTCGGTGGCCATGGCCCGCTCATGGATGCCAAAGGCGGTGGGAATGGAGGGGCCGGTGATGTCGGCGTCCAGCACCGCCACCTTGCGGCCCCGCTTGGCCATGGCGGCCGCCAGGGAGGCGGTGACGGTGCTCTTGCCCACGCCGCCCTTGCCGCTGACCACGGCGATGACCTTTTTGACCTTGGATTTTGCGTTGGCCGGGGCCTTCAGGTCCCGGGAGGAGCAGTCCGCTCCGCAGGAGGAACAGTCGTGCGTACATTCAGACATTGGAAACGTCTCCTTTCTGCCCACATACGAAAAAGGAGGGCATCAAAAATTTTTTCAAAACCGCAGGCGCGGCTGAAAGCAAAAGAAAGCGCATCAGGGGACCAGGGTGTTCTCCGCCGGGAGCTGCCCCTGTCCGTCCTGGGCCGTGAAATAATACTGAAGGATCTCCGCGGCGATGGACGCCAGGGAGGAGCCGCTGCCGCCCTTCTCCACGGCGATGGAAATGGCGATCTGGGGGTCGTCGTAGGGGGCGTAGCAGACGAACACGGCGTTGGAATTGCTCTGGCCGTTGACCTGGGCGGAGCCCGTCTTGGCCGCCACCTGGACGGGGACATCCTGGAACACACGGGCCAGGGAGCCCTCCCCGGTGGTCATGCTGTGCATCCCCCGGGTGACCGCCGCCAGGTTCTCCGGCTTCATCTCCACCGTCCCCGCCACCTCCGGCTCCGCCGCGTAGGAGACTTGGGAGAAATCTCCCGACTTCACCGTTTTCAGCAGGTGGGTGGTATAGCGCGTCCCCCCGTTGGCCAGGGTGGAGATGTAGTTGGCCAGCTGGATGGGGGTGACCTGGGTGCTCTCCTGACCGATGGCCACGGACAACACGTTGCCCTCATACCATTTGCCCCCAAGGGACTCGGTAAACTCCGGGCTGGCCACCACACCAGCGGCCTCGGACAGCTCCACCCCTGTCTTTTGACCCAGGCCGAACTTGGCGGCGTACTCGTCCAGCTTCTCGATGCCCACCCGCCGGCCTACATCATAGAAGAAGTAGTTGCAGGATACCTCGATGGCGTCGGATACGTTGACCGGTCCGTGGGTGCGTCCATACTGGCGGTAGATCCAGCACTTCGGCTGGGGCGTCGGCCAATAGGTGTACTGCCCCTCATCCCGGATGATGGTGGAGGGGGTGATGATTTCCTCCTCCAGCCCGGCGATGGCGCTAATCATCTTGAAGGTGGAACCGGGGGGATACAGGCCGCTGAAGGCCCGGTTATTCAGGGGCTTCAGCGGGTCGTCCAGCAGGCTGTTGTAGTCCTTCCGAAAGTCGGGGAGGGAGTAGGTTGGGTAGGAGGCGGAGGCCAGGATCTCCCCGGTCCGCACATCCTCCACCACGCAGGCCGCCCCCTCCACCGTGTCGCTCAGCCCGGGGACCCGGGCGGCTAGGGTGTCCTCCACCTTCTGCTGGAGGCCCAAGTCGATGGTGAGGAACACGTTGCTCCCCGGCTGGGGGGCCAGGCTCTCCCCTGTCTCCTCGTCCGTCAGCCACTGGGCGGAGACGATCTTGCCATTTTCATTGCGCTCCAGAGCCTGCTGCCCCGGAGTCCCGTGGAGGTACTCCTCAAAGGCGGCCTCCGCGCCGGAGACGCCCACGGTATCGTTCATGTTGTAGCCGCCCTTCTCCTGATAGGACGGCCAGGTATCCTTGGTGATGGCGCCGGTGTAGCCCAGCAGGTGGGCGGCATACTCCGTCTCATACTTGCGCACCGAGGCGGTCTCGATCTCCACCCCCCGGAGGTTCAGCTCCTTCACCCGGGTGATGAAGTCCACATCCACATCCTCTGCAAAGTAGTAGGGGGGCCAGTCCGCGATCCGGCTGCGGTAGTAGAGCTCATACAGCACCCCGGCCACCGCCCGGGCGTCCCCCTGGGTCATGTCCCCCAGATTCAGGGTTGGCACGGTCTCCCCCGCCGCCCTGGCCGCCTTCTCATCCACTGCTCCCTGGCCCTTGATGTCCAGGTCCCTGCACATCTCGCCCAGCAGCTCCTCGGCGGTGGGCAGGCGGTAGGGCTGGGGCTCCTCCCGGGGCTCCTCCGGCTTCCGGAGGCCCACCAGGGTCAGCAGGCGGTCCCACAGGCCGGGCTCCTCCGGCTCGGCGGCGTCCTGCTCCGGGACCTCCCCCTCCGCCAGTTCCTCCGGGTCCTCGATCCACCCCATGTAGACCGCCAGACGGCCCAGACGGGTCATCTGATACTCCGGCTCCCCCGCTTCATTGGTGGAGGCGGTGTAAAAGGGGTGCTCCTCCGTATAGGTGAAGGGCGCAGAAGCGGAGACGGGCAGGGTGTCCGCCCAGGCCACCCCCTCCTCCCGGGCCACCTGGATCAGGGAGAGCAGATTGGCGCAGCGCTCCTCCGGCTCCCCCATCCGGCTCATGTCCAGGGTCACCTGATAGGAGATCTCATTGGAGACCAGTACCTTGCCGTTCCGGTCCAGGATCAGCCCCCGGCTGGCGGGGACGTCCTCGACCTCGGCCACTCGGGCCACCGCCTGGGCGGCATACTCCGGCCCGTTGGTGTACTGGATGCTGTACAGGTTGGAGCACAAAAAGGTGAGCAGCAGGGCCAGTACCAGCACCACGCCCCAGATCCTGCTGTGAAACTGCTTGGGATTCAAGGGTCTTATCATCTCCTTTCCCGCGGGTCCCGCCCGCCTCAGGCCAGCTTGGCGCCCCCTACCCGCCGGTAGATCCGGCGGAAGATCCAGTAGACCACGGGGGTCCAGCACAGGGAGAGGGCGATCTCCGGCACAGCGATCCGGAGCAGCACATCCAGGGTCTCAGCCTGAAGAAACAGGATCCGCAGGATCCGCAGGCCGTCCAGCACCCCCAGCACTCCCGCCGAGCACAGCAGGCAGCTGAGAAAGGACTGGCTCAGGGCGTACTGGGACACCGCGCCGGTGATCATTCCCGCCAGCGCCATGCCAAACACCAGCCCGCCGAAGCCGCCGGGGTAGGCCAGTTCCCACAGAAGGCCCACCGCCAGGCCGAAGCCGGCCCCGGCATAGGCCCCCTCCAGCACCGCCACCGACACCACCGCCAGGGGAAGCAGCATGGGGATGGTGCCCAGCACCGGCAAGCGGTTGAGGATCTGGGCGTCCAGCACCCAGACCAGAAACAGCCCCAGGGCGTAGAAAAACCATTTGTGAATTTGGTCCCGGGTGGTCACGGTATCACTCCGTTCAATTAGGAATTAGGAATGAGGAGTTAGGAATTGTTGAGAGACGGCAGCGCGGCCGCAGTCGGAGCGTCTCTATTCCACGATGTCGAAGTCCTTGACCACAAAGACCTCCACCAGGGTGTCCAGTTCCACCTCAGGGGCCACCACGGCATAGCGGTTCATCCCGGAGGCGTCGCTGAACACCCCCTCCACCTGGCCCACCACCAGGCCGGAGGGGTACACGTCCCCCTTGCCGGAGGTGAGCACCTCATCCCCCGCCACCAGCTGTGCGCCGTCGGGGAGGTAGCTCAGCTTCAGCCGCCCCTCCTTCATCAGGGCAAAATCCCCCTCCAGCACCCCGGCGCTGTTGGTCCGGGTGATGATGCCGCCCATCTCCATGCTGGTGTCGATGACCGTACTTACGGTGGCGGTGTGGCTGCCCACCTTGGACACCACGCCCACCAGCACGCCGGTGGAGGTGATGACGCAGTTCCCCGGCTGGAGCCCCGCCTCCTCCCCCTTGCTCAGGGTGAGGGTGGAACGCCAGTTGTCAGCGGAGCGCGCCGTGACCTTGGCAGACTCAAAGGTGAGGTCCCGCCGCTTGGACCGCAGGCCCAGCAGCTCCCGAAGTCGGGCGTTCTCCTGGATGGCCTCCTGCCCCTCCCGGAGCTCGCCCTCCAGCTCAGCCACCTTCTTCTCCAGGTCCTGGAGCTCCTGCTCCATCTCTCCATAATGGAACACATAGCGGGACACGCCGCCGGCCCAGTCGGCAACGGCGCTCACGCCGTTCCGGACCGGCGCGGTGACGGCGCTTACCAGGTCGGAGAGTGGGTCTGCGTTGCCCCCCATCAGGGCGGAGGAGATGCCGATGAGCACACTGAGCAGAAAGGCGATGACCAGCAGCCAGAACCCGTTTCTGCGAAAAAAGTCCTTCACAGCGCCCGCTCCTTCTCCGCAGCCAGCGCCAGAGGTTCTATCCCAAAACGGGCCAGCATCCGGCCCAGCCGGCATACCGGCAGGCCCACTACGTTGAAATAGTCGCCCCGGATGCCCTCCACCAGCAGGCAGCCGTACCCCTGGATGCCGTAGCTCCCGGCCTTGTCCATGGGCTCCCCGGTGGAGACATAGGTCCGGATCTCCTCCGGTGTGAGCGGGCGGAACCGGACGGCGGTGGCCTCATGCTCTGTCGCCTCCTCCCCGCCCCGGCGGATGGTGACCCCGGTATAGACCGTGTGCTCCCGCCCGGACAGGGCGGTCAGCATCCGGACCGCGTCCTCCGGGTCCGCAGGCTTGCCCAGCACCCGGCCGTCCACCGCCACCACCGTATCTGCGGCGATCACCAGAGCCTCCGGCGCAGCGCCGGCGGCCACCTCCGCCGCTTTCTGGCGGGAGAGCTCCTCCACCAGCCGCTCCGGCGGGAGGGCGGGGTCCAGGACCTCCTCCCCCCGGGCCGGGATGATCTCAAAATTTAAAATGCCCATCCGCTCCAGCAGCTCCCGCCGCCGGGGGGACTGGGACGCCAGTATGATCCTCACAGATCCCATCAGCCCTCCATCTCCGCCTTCTCCGGTCCGCCCTCCAGGGAGCCGGTCACATGAATGCTGTGCCCCCAGAACAGCGCGCCGTCGTTGAACCAGAAGTCAAAGGAACCGTCCCCGGAGATCTGGACCGCATCCGGCTCCAGCCGCTCCATGAACTGCTCCCGGGTGATCTCTTCCGGCTCATGCTCCTCACAGCCCCCGTCGCTGGCCCAGTCGTTGGCCAGCTCCAGCAGATCCCGGGCGGCGCAGGCCCGCAGCCGCCCGTCCCAGTCCGCCTGCCCCTTCATAAGGGCTCGGAGATGGAACAGGCACTTCTCCCGGTCCTCGTCCCGGTCCAGGTCCAGCCGGATCGGGCTTCCCAGCCAGTCGGCCTCCGCCTCGAACCACCCCAGGGCACGGTTGAGGGCAAAGGTGCCCAGCCCATCCACCCAGAAGGTCACCGGCTTCTTCTGCTCATCCAGGATGGCCTTCAGCTCCGGGTCAAAGCCCGGCTCGGGCAGGTCCAGCAGGAGCAGCCGCGTCCCGTCCTCTGAGCGCCGGGCACGAAAGCGGATGATAAAATCGGGCCTGGCCCGCTGGCGCAGCACCGGCATCAGCTGGTTGTCCGCAATGGTCTCCAGCTGGAACGCCCCCCGATGGAGCTCCGGGCCGTCCGCCTCTATCCAGGCGGTCAGGCCGATGGAGGCGGGCCACAGGCCCTCCCCCTCCTCTCCCTGGCTGCCGGAGAAGGGGTTTGCCCCAGTGACAGCCAGGATCTCCAGCTCCTCCGGCAGAAAATCCTGTCCCAGCGTGCGGAGCGCCTGGGGGATCTCTGCGGCCTGCTGCCGCTCCTTCGCCCTCTGTTCGGCGCTTCTCTGCCACTGTTGCTCCTCGGGGACCTCCCCGCCTTTTTTCTTCCAAAATCCGAACATCCACAGACGCTCCTCTCTGCGGGGCCTTACTTCCCGGTGGAGCCAAAGCCGCCCGCGCCCCGCTCCGTCTCGTCCAGCTCGTCCACCAGCTCCACGTCGGCCTGGACCACCGGCGTCACCATCAGCTGGGCGATGCGGTCCCCGGGCTGGACGGTATATTCCGATTCCCCGGAGTTATATAGGCCAACCATGATCTCACCTCTGTAATCACTATCGATGACCCCCACGCAGTTTCCGGGGACCACGCCGTGCTTAATACCCAGCCCGCTGCGGGCAAACACCAGCGCCACATAGTCTGCCGAGGGCAGGGCGATGGCAATGCCTGTGGGGATGACCGCCCTTCCTCCGGGCCGGAGGGTCACCGCCGCGTCCACACAGGCGTGCAGATCCATGGCCGCAGAGCCGGGGGTGGCGTAAAAGGGGGCGGGGATGTCCGTCCCGATCTTAGGGGATACAGCTTTGATTTTTAATTTCATATCGTTCCTCATGTTCTCCGCCCGGCCCCAGGCCGTCCGGCGGTCTCATTTGTCTCACTCCACATCCCGGTAGTACAGCCCCCGGGTCAGGTCGCCGGGCTTATAGCGGCCCCGGCCCTGATAGCGCTCTAGCACCCGGACACACTCCTCCGGCGTCTCCGTGGTGAACATCAGCCGCACGCTCTCCAGGCCCAGCCGCTGGTAGTCCCCCGCCTTGTCCGCCAGGAACAGGGTCTTGCCGTTGAGGATCTCATTGCGGCATCCCCAGGCCTTGACCACAGGGAAAGACTCCCCCTTCCGGTCCACCAGCCGCTGTCCGCCGCCGCAGCTGTGCTGCCCGGTGTGGTTGTGGACGATGCAGTTTTCGGTGAGCATCAGGGGGAGGCGACCATAGACGACGGCCTCCAGCGGGATGGCTTTGGACAGGTCCCTGATCTGTGCCAGTTTTAATTCAAAGGAGGCGGTGGCTGACCTCAGGCCCAGCTTTTTCAGCTCCTTCAGGGTCTGGCTGTTGTACACGCCCAGTCCAAAGTCGCCCCGGGTGAGGAAGCCCAGTTCCACCGCCCGGCGCACGCCGTCCAGTGTGCCCGCCATAGCCTCCCGGACGCCCAGCCCCTTCAGGGTCTCCAGCTCCCGGAGCAGCTGGGGCAGCTCCCGGTCCCAGCACACCCGGGGCAGCAGGGCCACCGGCTCCACCCCCGCGTCCAGACAGCGGCGGACCACATCGGGACAGGCCGCCCCCTCGTCACAGGGCAGATAGAGGCGGGCGGGCCCCAGGGCCAGCAGTTCCCGGGTGACCTGCTCCCCGGAGCGGACCGACACTGTCAGGGCCGGGGCCTCCCGGGGATTCTCATACCGGACGCCGGGGTGGTACTCTCCCCGCCGGCGCTCCGGCAGGGCCGCCCTGGCCTGGCCCAGCTGGTCCAGCACCTGGCGGCGCAGGGCGTTGAGGGCGGACAGGGGCAGGGACAGCCCCTCCTCCACCCGGACGGTGAGCTTCTCACAGGTGAAGGGGGTGCCGCCGGTGCGGCTGAGCTGCCCCTCCACCTTCTCCCGGGTCAGGGGGACGTTCACCGCCGCCTCGGGCACGGGGCCCTCCACCCGGGCCATCCGCCCCTGGGCGTCCTCCGCCGCCACCTGGGCGGGCTCTCCCGCCCGGATCATGGCGTACAGATGGACCGGCTCCTTCCGGTTTTCTCCGCTCTCATAGGTGGACCGGGCCTGGGCGTACAGCTCCACGGGGGCCTGCTCCTCCTGGCGGGTGCCGAACATCTCCGGCCCCTTCCGGTCCAGAAAATACCCCTGGGTAAAGCCCTGGCGGGAGAAGGCGGCCTCCAGCTGGGCCATTTCCTCCGCCGTGGGCTCCCGCTTCTCCCGCAGGGCCCGGGCGTATACGCCGGTGACGATGGCCACATACTCCGGCCGCTTCATCCGCCCCTCGATCTTCAAACAGGCCACGCCCATCTGCTCCAGCTCCCCCAGATGGCTGGCCAGAGACATATCCTTCAGGGACAGGGGGTACTCGTCCGCCCGGCTGCCCCAGCCGTACTTCATCCGGCAGGGCTGGGCACACAGGCCCCGGTTGCCGCTGCGCCCCCCGATGAGGGAGGACAGGTAGCACTGCCCGGAGTAGCACATACACAGGGCCCCGTGGACAAAGGTCTCGATCTCAATGGGGGCGTTGGCGCAGATATATTCGATCTGGTCCCGGCTCAGCTCCCGGGACAGCACCGCCCGGGTCATGCCCAGGTCGGCGCACTGCTTCACCCCGTCCAGGGAGTGAACGGTCATCTGGGTGGAGCCGTGGAGATGCAGGTCGGGGGCCACCTGGCGCAGCATCCGGGCCACGCCCAGATCCTGAACGATGACCGCGTCCACCCCCATCTCGTTGATTTCCTCCGCCACCCGGGCTGCCCCGGGCAGCTCCCGGTCGGTGAGCAGGGTATTCAGCGTCAAAAACACCTTCGCCCCCCGAAGATGGCAATAGGAGACCGCCGCCGCGGCCTCCTCATGGGTAAAGTTTTTCGCGTTGCGGCGCGCGTTGAAATCGCCATAGCCCAGATAGACGGCGTCCGCGCCGTTCTGGACCGCAGCGGTGACCGACTCCATGGAGCCGGCGGGAGCCAGCAGCTCCAGCATGGATCATGCCCTCCTTCGGCACACAGAGCGGCCGCGGGCCGGGCCCTCCGCCCCGCCCGCCGCGCCGCGCCGGTTGTTATGGTCTCATCGATGGCTCACTTGTGGTTTTGCAGCTTGAAGATCTCCCGCTTGGCCTCGGACAGCTCCATTTTCAGTCCGGCATTCTCGTCCAGACCGTCCTTGATCTGGCGGCGGAGGTTTTCACTGGCCTCCTGCTCCTTGAAGAACTGATCCGCAATATTCATGGCCGCCAGCACCGCCGCATCGGAGCGGCCCAGATGCCCGCCGTTCATCACGCCCCGCACCTGGGCGTCCACCAGTTCGGCACAGCGCTTGACATAGCTCTCTGCCTCCTCGGCCACCATGGTGTACTCCTGACCCGCGATGGAGACGGTGATCTTGTTTTTCATCCCGAATTCCTCCCTACCAGCCTTATTTTGGCGCGATCTCCCCGCTTCAGGCCGGAAATCGCCGCAGAATCGTGGCATTATGGACATTATAGCATAGTTCCCCACATTTGAAAAACAAATTTACCATGAATTTTTTATGACTGCGGGGCGGATTTTCCCGGAAAACCACAAGGCGGCCCTCACAGCTCCACCGGGACCGGCCGGTTTAGCTCCAGCCGGTCCGGGGCCACCCGGCAGTCCAGGGCCAGCACCTCCACCCCGGCCGCCGCGGCCGCCCGGAGGGCCTGTCCAAAGGCGGGGTGGGTGCGGTCGTTGGGCTGGAACCGGATCACATTCTCCATCTGGATCACAAAGCACACCGCCGCCTCATACCCGGCCTGTCTGGCCCGGACCAGCTCCTCCAGGTGCTTCACCCCCCGCAGGGTGGGGGCGTCCGGAAATCGGACCACCCCGTCCTCCTCCAGGGTCACCCCCTTCACCTCCACAAACCCCCTGCGCCCCGGGGCCTCCCAGTAGAAGTCGAAGCGGGAGCCGCCAAACGTGGTCTCCGGCCGGAGCAGGGTCAGCCCCGGGATGAACCGTCCCGCCCGGGCCCACTCGCCGAACACCCGGTTGGGAGCCTGGGCGTCCATGTTGATCAGCCGTTCTCCCTTCTCCACCGCGATCAGATCAAAGTCTGTCTTGCGCCCGGGCTTCCCGCACGCCTCCAGGTAGATCCGGGCGCCGGGGACCAGCAGCTCCCGGCAGCGGCCGGTATTTTTTACATGGCAGACTGCCTCCGCCCCGTCCACCTCCACCCGGGCCACAAACCGGTTGGGCCGGGACAAAAAAATTCCCGGCAGGATTTTCTGATACTGCATCTTGTGTTCCTCCGGCTTTTTCTGGTATGATATATGTTGTGCCCCAAATGATTTTGGGCCACACCACGATGAGTATAATCCAGGAGCCGCCGGGAGGCAAGTCCCTTTCTCGCCCCGCCGCCGCTCCCACCTTCTGTACACTCAAGATTTCGATTAGGAGGCCATTTTCATGCCTGATATGAAGAAACCCATTGAAAACCCCGAACTGGTGGAGGCCCTCGCCGCCCTGCACCAGGAGAACACCCCCCAGAACCAGGGCCGGGTGCTGGAGCTGGTACTCCACCACGCAGTCCTTCTGACGCCTGCCGTGGTCACGCCGCCCCCCCAGGCCCAGCAGGGGGGCACGGCCGCCGCGGACCAAAAGACCGCCATCCAGTTCCAGCTCATTACCACCAAGGACGGCCGCCCCTTCTTCCCCGCCTTCACCGACTGGACCGAGCTGCGCAAGTTCTGCGGCCCCAAGCAGCAGCAGACCCTGCTCCTTCGCTTTGATGACTATGTTGCCATGCTTCAGCGCAATGATAAGGCCCACGGCTTCGTCATCAACCCCATGGGGCTGAGCCTCACGCTGGACCGGGGCACGGTGATGAGCCTGTTCAAGAAAAAGCAGGAGGTGCTCCAGCGGGCCCAGGCCAAGGCCGCTCAGGGTCCCGCCTTCACCGAGGAGACGGTGGAGAAGGACACCCAGGTCATGGTGGGCGATCCTGCCCAGGTGCCCGACGGCCTTTTGGAGGCGGTGTGCCAGCTGGCCGCCCAGCGGGAGGACATCCGCACCCTGTGGCTGCGCCAGATGGTCCGGCAGGACGGGGTGCAGAGCCTCATCATCGTGGTGGACCACACCGGCGACCAGGCCCAGGTGTTCCAGGCCATCGCCGGGGCCGCCAGCGCCCACTGCGGGCAGCTGCCTGTGGACATGATCCCATACGGCACCGGCTTCGCCGCCGCCGCCACCGAGGACGCCCAGCCCTTTTACAGCAAGGGCTGAACGGGGAAGCGCCGCCCGGACCGGGCGGCGCCAGACCGTTCCCCTCACATCCCCACCGTCAGGAGGGAGCCGGAGGGCCGTCCGCCCTCACAGGGCCCGCAGTTCTTTCAGGGTATCCTCAATGGTCTTTTGGGGCAGATAGACCGCCGCCATCTCCGCCAGCTGGGCCAGCGTCAGCGACTGGGCCGCCCGCACCATGGGGTGCTTCATCCAGCGGCCGAACCGCCGCTGGAACACTGCCCGGGACCGGGGATCCGCCAGCAACTCGGCCACAGTGATATGATTGCCTCTCAACTCCATGTATCCTCACCTCCCGCTTCCATTCTATGCGGGGATATGCCAATCGGGCTCCGTCCTGTTGCTTCCATCCATCCAACATGTAAAAGGAGACACTATGGGCAAACAATCCAAGAAAAAGGGCAACTTTTTGACCTCGGCCCACCAGGCCCTGCAGCGAAAGGGCGTGGTCACCACCGTTTATCTGGTGCTGCGCCTGTTGGTCATCCTGGTCATGGTGGCCCAGTTCTTCAACAGGAACTTTGAAAACGTGTTCCTCTGCATCCTGACACTGGTCCTGCTCCTGCTCCCCACAGTCCTGGAGCGCAGGCTCCAGATCGACCTGCCCAACACGCTGGAGATCATCATCATGCTCTTCATCTTCGCCGCGGAGATTTTGGGCGAGACCCAGGCGTACTACACCGCCTTCCCCTACTGGGACACCATGCTCCACACTCTCAACGGGTTCCTCTGCGCCGCCATCGGCTTCTCCCTGGTGGACCTGTGCAACCGGCATGAGCGCTTCTCCTTGTCCCTCTCCCCCGTATTCATGGCCATCGTGGCCTTCTGTTTCTCCATGACCATCGGCGTTCTGTGGGAGTTCTTCGAGTGCGCCATGGACCAGTTCTTCCTGCTGGATATGCAGAAGGACACAGTCATCTCCTCTATCTCCTCCGTCCTTCTGGACCCCACCGGGCGGCAGCGCCCCTTTGCCATCCACGGCATCACCGACCTGATCGTAGTGGCCAACGGGGAGCAGATCCCCCTGGGGCTGGGCGGCTATCTGGACATCGGCCTGCTGGACACCATGAATGATCTGCTGGTCAACTTCATCGGCGCGGCGGTGTTCTCCTTCCTGGGCTATTTTTATGTGAAAAACCGGGGGAAAGGCCGCTTCACCCGGAACTTCATCCCCCAGGTCCTGTCCCACCGCGCCCACAGCGAGGAGGCTTCGGACGCCGCGGTGTCTCAGGAGGGAGAAGCGCAGAATTTCTCCGATCCTCCTTCCCGGACGGAATAAACCGCCCCGCTCCCGGACATACTGACCTCATCCACTGTGAGGAGGTTATAAAACAATGGATCAGAAAACCTGTAATTCCAGTATTCACTGCACCGTCGCTAACTGCGCCTATCACGCCCCCCAGAACTGCTGCTCTCTGAAGAGCATCAACGTGGGCTGCTGTGACAGCGCCCCCACCAGCTGCAAGGGCACCGAGTGTGCCTCGTTCCAGCTGAAGTAACACATCCAGAAAACCGGGAGGCCGGAGCCTGATGGCTCCGGCCTCCCGGTTTTCTTCTCTGCCGCGTTCCGCGGCGGCTCAGCTCACCGTCACCTGGGCGGAGCGGCCCACGAGGTTGACGTAAGTAGGACCCACGCCCAGTTTCAGCGGCTGACCGCTCTGGTCCGTGTAGGTCAGGGGCGCGCCGTGCTTGGCCTTGGACCAGGTGATGTCCTGCACCGTCCCGTCACAGAAAAGCTGCCCCGTCCCGGTCCCCGTGGTGCGGACTGAAAGGCGGCCCGCGTCATCCCCCTGGAGATTGGAGACATCGGTACGCAGGACCAGTACATTTTTCACCGCCACCTGCTCCCCGGTATTCCCATCCAGGTAAGGGGCCCCGTACTCCTCCACCAGATAAAATCCGGTCTCCGGCTGATAGGTGAACACCCCGGTCTTATAGGTGGAGAACTCCACGCTGACCCGGTTCCCCGGCGCGCCCTGGGCCTTCTCCCCCTCCGCCAGGAAGGAAACTGGGTATTGATAGCCCTCCTTGTGCTCCAGGCGGTAGGAGTAGGTGGGCATCAGCTCTGTGATAGTCGGTCCGGAGGTAAGCACACTGTGCTCCATGCCCATGCTCTTCCGCCGCTCCTTGTCCCGCCAGAACAGGGTGCCCTCGTATGGGCCGTTGACGCAGTCGAAGGCCGCCGCCCCCCAGTTCTTGATGGCGGCATAGGCCCCCGGGCTCCCACCGGCATGGAGGTACAGGGCGTCATGCCCCATGGCCAGGGAGACATAGTAGTCCCGGGCGGAGCGCACCGACCCAATGTTCCCCACCTCCTCCACCGACTGGAACACCGCCAGCATCCGGGTGATGCCTCCCTCGGCGGGGGCCTCATAGATGATGTCCGCCTGGGACACCCCCAGCTGGGGCAGGGCCTTTTTCAGGTTGTTGAGCATGACGGCCACCGGCCGTTTTTGGGCGATGTCCCGGGCGCAGCCCTCCCCGGTGAGCGGGTTGACATAGGGCAGCGCTGGCTCAGGCTCCACAGGCGCCATCACGGAAACGGAAGGCTGGGACTCCGGTGGCTCTGGCTCCTCCGGCGGCTTGGAGGAACAGGCCGTCAGGCCCACCGTCAGGGCCAGGGCCAGCAGGGCGGTCAGGGACTTTCTGTACAGCATGGGACATTCCCCCCTCATCTGTTTTGGGTCTTCTTGTCCTCCATTATAGGGGCTTTTCCACCGCTCCGCAAGGGAAAACCGTCCCTTTTTGAACGTCCTCACACACTCTGCCCAGCAGCACGCCGCCGGTCATTCCAGCCGCCCCCCAGGCAGGCGGAGATCTCGTTCCGGGTCTCCAACAGGGCGGGGATCAGACTGCGGACCCGCTCGTCGGTCATGCGGGACACCGGAGCCGAGATGGACAGGGCATAGGACGCAGCCCCGTGCCAGTCCGGGATGGCCGCCGCTGCGCAGCGCACCCCCAGCTCGTTCTCTTCGTTGTCCATCGCATAGCCCTGCTGCCGGATCTGGGCGATCTCCCGGAGGAAGGCGTCCTTCCGGGTGATGGTGTAGGGGGTGCAGGGGACGCGCTCGCTCTCCTCCCAGCACTGGAGCACCTCCTCATCCCCCCGGGTGGCCAGAATGGCCTTCCCCACTCCGGTACAGTACAGGGGGCGGCGCATCCCGATGCGGGACACCATGCGGATGGCCCCGTGGATGCTTTCCACCTTGTAGACGTAGACGATCTCCGCCCCCTCACGGGCCACAAGATGGACCGTCTCCCCGGTGGCACGGCTCAGCCGCTCCATGGGCTCCCGGGCCCGGGCCACCACATCCAGGTTCTCCTGGATGTACTCGCTCAGCTCACACAGGCGCATACCCGCCCGGTAAACGGCATTCTCCGGGTCCCGCCGCACATAACCCCGGCTTGCCATGGCCGCCAGCAGGCGGTGGACCGTGCTCTTATGCAGGCCGGTGATCTCGCTGAGCTGGTGAATGGCCATGCCATTCTGGCTTCTGCACAGCAGTTCCAAAAGGTCAAACGCCCGGTCCAGGGACTGTACGCCCCCGCTCCCACTGTTCTTTTCCATGTCAGATGACTCCTCCCCAGGCAGACGCCCCTCCGAAGGGAGGAACGGCACCGCCTGCGTTTTATATTATGAAATAGTGTTTCAAGTTTACTCTTTCTCCACAGAAATCGCAAGGATTTTTTTGCGGAATCGCCATCTTGCTTTTCGGAGGATCCGTATTATAATAGAATATACAAAAAGAGCTTGAAACACCGTCTCATAATATGATACGAAGGAGAGTTTCCCATGAATGATGTTCAGAAAGCCGCTTTTTCTATCGGTGTGATCCCTGTCATCGCCATCGATGACGCTGAGAAGGCCGTCCCTCTGGCCCGCGCCCTGCTGGCCGGCGGCCTGCCCGCCGCCGAGGTCACCTTCCGCACCGCCGCCGGTGAGGAGGCCATCCGCCGCATCGCCGCCGAAGTCCCCGAGGTGCTGGTGGGTGCCGGCACTGTGCTCAACCTGGAGCAGTGCGACCGCGCCCTGGCCGCAGGCGCCAAGTTCATCGTCTCCCCCGGCTATAACGAGGCCCTGGTGGCCCACTGCCAGGAGAAGGGCGTACTGGTCCTCCCCGGCTGTGTCAACGCCTCCGACATGACCCGCGCCGCCAACGCCGGCCTGGAGTATGTGAAGTTCTTCCCCGCCGAGCAGTCCGGCGGTGTCAATGGCATCAAGGCCCTGGCCCCCGTGTTCCCCAAGCTGAACTTCATGCCCACCGGCGGCGTGAACACCAAGAACCTGATGGACTACCTGGGCTATGACCGCATCTTCGCCTGCGGCGGCACCTGGATGGTGAAGAAGGACCTGATCGAGGGCGAGAAGTGGGACGAGATCACCCGCATCTGCAAAGATGCCGTCAAGACCATGCTTGGCTTTGAGCTGGGTCATGTGGGCATCAACTGCCAGGACGCCGGCCAGGCGGAGCAGACCGCCAAGGCCCTGTGTGCCATCTTCGGCTTTGAGTACAAGGCCGGCAACTCCTCCGACTTCGCCGGCTCCGCTGTGGAGTGCAACAAGGCCCCCGGCCGCGGCGCCCACGGCCACATCGCCATCCGCACCAACAATGTGGACCGCGCCATCTACCACCTGGGCCTTCAGGGCGTGAAGTTTGACGAGTCCAGCCGCAAGACCGACGCCAAGGGCCGCACCAAGGCCATCTATCTCCAGGAGGAGCTGGGCGGCTTCGCCCTGCATCTGGTGCAGAAGTGATCGGCCGGCGCGCCGTGCGCCTTCCCTACACCCATATTCATTCAGGAGGAATCAAATCATGGCAAAAGTCGTTACCTTCGGCGAGCTGATGATCCGGCTCCAGCCCTACAACTACGAGCGCTTCGTCCAGGCCGATCACCTGGAGTTCTCCTTCGGCGGCGGTGAGGCCAATGTAGCCGTCTCCCTGGCCAACTACGGCCTGGACGCCGCCTACGTCACCAAGCTGCCCGCCCACGCCATCGGCCAGGCGGCGGTGAACTCCCTGCGCCGCTACGGCGTGGACACCTCCATGATCGTCCGGGGCGGCGACCGTGTGGGCATCTACTTCAATGAGAAGGGCGCCTCTCAGCGCGGCTCCGTGTGCATCTACGACCGGGCTCACTCCGCCATTCAGGAGGCCTCCACCGCCGACTTCGACTGGGACAAAATCTTTAACGGGGTCGACTGGTTCCACTTCACCGGCATCACTCCGGCCCTGGGTCCCAATGTGGTGGACATCTGCCGGGAGGCCTGTAAGGCCGCCAAGGCCCACGGGGTCAAGATCTCCTGCGACCTGAACTACCGCGGCAAGCTGTGGACCCGCCAGCAGGCCCGGGAGGCCATGACCGACCTGTGCCAGTATGTAGACGTGTGCATCTCCAACGAGGAGGACGCCAAGGACGTGTTCGGCATTGAGGCTGAGGCCACCGACATCTACGCCGGCGAGATCAACCACGAGGGCTACAAGTCCGTGGCCAAGCAGCTGGCGGATAAGTTCGGCTTCGAGAAAGTGGCCATCACCCTGCGCGAGTCCCACTCCGCCTCCGACAACGGCTGGAGCGCCATGCTGTATGACACCGCTTCCAACGAGTACTGCTTCTCCAAGAAGTACGAGCTGCGCATCATCGACCGCGTGGGCGGCGGCGACAGCTTCGGCGGCGGTCTAATCTACTCCCTGCTCAGCGGCAAGAGCACCCAGGAGGCTGTGGAGTTCGCCGTGGCCGCCTCCGCTCTGAAGCACACCATCGAGGGCGACTACAACATGGTCACCGTCTCCGAGGTGGAGAAGCTGGCCGGGGGCGACGGCTCCGGCCGCATCCAGCGGTAAGCCCATCTTTTTACATTGCTTTCTTCATTCCTTTCTAAAAAGGAGGGCCGGTCCCCGTGGGACCGGCCCTCCTTTTTTATGTGAGACAGCGGCTCATCCCGCTCCCTCCGGGACCACCTTGTGCTCCCGGTAGTACTGTGCAAAGAAAAACTCGTTGAGCCGGTCCGCCGCCTCCCCGGAGAGGTGGTCTGTCAGCTGCCCGCCCTCCGTCAGATAGACGCCCTGCTGATGGACCAGGGGGGTGATCTCCCGCACCTCCTGAGCAAGTTGGAGGAAGGAGGGACCGGTCCAGCCGCACTGTTCAAACAGCTCCGGCATCAGGAAGCAGGGGGAGAAGTCGCCGCCCTCCCCCCGGAACTCCCGGCCCAGGGTCTCCTTGGCCGCGGAGTTGGCCCAGATCAGGTATGGCGTGGCGTAGTACTGGTAAAAGCCCTCCAGGGCAGTGGTGTCAAAGCTGGCCCCGATGCCGTAATAGGCGTCGTTGCTGTTTCCCCCCCAGGGCTTATGGTCGCCGAAGAGGACCAGCACCACCGGCTCCTCCATCTCCTCCAGCTGCTGAGCCAGCAGGGTCATGGCGGAGATGGTGATGTTCGCCCCGTGAAGATAGTTGTTAAAGACATAACAGGACTCCTCCGGCAGTCCGCTGGTCTTCGGATCCAGATAGGTCTCGTTGGCGGTATAGGTCCACTCATAGGGGCCGTGGTTCTGATAGCTCACTGAGAAGGAGAACACCGGCCTCCCCTCCCCATCCAGACAGGACCGCAGATCCTTGACGATTTCGTCCACCAGCAGCAGGTCGGAATTCCACTGGGCCTCCACCGGGTCCACCAATTCGCCGTAGTGGTTTTCGGTGAACCAGTACTCCTGGAAGCCCAGGAATTGGTTGACGTTCTGCCGGTTATAGAACCAGCCGAAGCCCGGGTGTCCCCCCCGGGTCTGATAGCCCTGCCAGTCGAAGTACCACACATAGGAGTCCACATCGTTCCGAAACTCCTCATACTGGCTGTACCCGGTGAGGAAGCACCACTCCGTGTCCACCGTGCCCCCGGCGAAGATGTTGGTCAGCAGGTCGCCGGAGACACTCTCCTCCTCCAGGGCGTGCCAGGGGGCATAGACCTCCTGCACCCCCTCCTGTTCAGCCAGGGCCGGAAAATCTGTGAGGTCACAGAAGGCCTCCAGCATGATCCCCACCACGCTGACCTTTTGGTCCTCCGGGATCGCCTCCTCGGGATAGCGCTCCAGAGCGGAGGAAGCCACCGCCTCCTGATAGCCCTCCGGTGGCACCGGGAGCATATCCTGCACGCTGTACAGGAAGGGATACAGGACGCCGTGGGAGACAAAGACCTCGGTATCCGACCAGGGGTTGACCAGCTCCGACCCGGCGGTGGTGCGGCGGTAGGAGGCCTCATTGCAGTACAAGGTCAAAAACGCAGTCCCCATCACCGCCGCCGCGGACAGCAGGCCGAAGATCCGGATGTCCCTCCGGCGCAGGCCCCGGGGCAGCAGGAGCAGGGCCAGGACAAGACCCAGAGCCGCCCAGCCCAGGGTCTGCTGGATCAGGGGCGTCATGTCCAGAGAGTAGTTCCCCACGATGCCCCCCGCCTCTGAGATGAGCTTCAGATCGCTGGCCAGCAGGGGATCCCCCCGCAGTTGGATCTTGAAGTAGTTGGCCAGCGCCACCCCCAGGGCCGGCAGGGCGGTCAGAAGATAGGACAGCCAGCACCGGCCGGTGAGAAAATACATCAGCCAGATCAGCAGCACCGGCGGCAGGAGATTCCGGTACCACAGGTCCCCGCTGCTCAGATACCACGCCCACAGGTCCTGTGCAGACAGGTCCGGGCTGGACACCGCCGCCAGGGGCATGGTCAGCCAGCCCAGCAGCAGGCCCAGGGCCGTCAGGCCAAGGGCCAGCCACAGGTGGTGCCAGGGCAGATAGCCCGGGGCCGTCCCCTTGGGACAGCGCACGACTCGGTAGAGATGCTTCAAACTAACTCCTCCATGTTGGAGCGGAGTAAAATCCGCGTAAAATCGACAAAGAGGAGTATATCACAAATCTATCCGGAACAAAAGCAGGAAAATGCCCGCTTCCCGAACAATTTCCAGCCACCCCTGTGTGTTTTTACCGGACGGGAATTCGGAGGGCCCGGAAAAAGCAGATGGCGCGCCTCGGTCCCCCGCGGCGCGCCTGTCATCCCTTGGCGCTTGCTTGATTACTGATGCTCTCCGCACTCGCCGGCGTGCTCGTGCTTGTGGCAGACAGAGCCGCTGGAGACCAGCTCGCCCCGGAGGTAGGCCTCCACCGCCTCCTGAGCGTCGCCCTGGACTCCCAGGATCACCTTTACACCCCGCTTCCCAAAGATGTCCACCGCGCCGCCGCCCACGCTGCCGGCAATGACCACCCCAGCGCCGTTGTCCGCCAGGAAATTGGGCAGGAAGCCGGGACGGTGCCCCGGGTTGGGCACAGAATTCACCCCTGTGATCCCGCCGTCGGCGGTGTCGAAGAAGATGAAGTTTTCACAGTGGCCGAAGTGGCCGGCGACGTTTTTCCCCATGGCTGCAACTGCGATTTTCATAGTAAAGACTCCTTTTTTGTTCTCATTTTATTTCAGCGGGCTGGCATCGAGATCTCCTGCCCGGAGCCCCAACAGCCCGCATACCACTTGAAAGATGCCGTGCACCGCGTCCCGGGTAGGGCTCACATCCCACTTGTTGACGCATACCGCCACCTTTTCTCCTCCAAAAACCTGACACCACTGGCTCGGACCTCCGTGGGGTGACCAAGTGCAGGTTGGGGCGTCCACATCTCAGCCGGCCACCGCCCGGGCCTGAGCCGCTGGGTTCTCCAGCACCATGTCCTTCTCGTCCTCCCAGAACAGGATGCAGGGGGCCCGGGCCAGGACACGTCCTGTCCGTTTTCATCCAATGGGACCGCAATTTTTATGGTCACATCCTCCTTGCTCTGTCCGACCCATACAGGCCAGACGGTGCCGCCGGCAGCCGCCGCAGCCGCAGTAGACCTCACTCCCGTCACAGAGCTGATAGTTCCCGCCCTCGATCCGCAAAGACCGCCCGTCCACCAGGGCCTCCGCCAGTTTTTTCCGGGCGGAGTTATAGATGGACTGCACGGTGCTCCTGGCCACCTGCATATAGGCGCTGCACTCCTCCTGAGAGAAATCCTGCCTGTCGATCAGGCGGACGGCCTCATACTCATCCACCGTCAGGACCACAGCTTCCTTCCGGGGGCTACCTCCCGCGGGGTGAAACTCCCGTGTCCGGGGCATCTGACAGACCTTTCTGCACTTCATGGGCCTTGGCACGCCCTCACCTCCCGCTTCTGAGCCCTTCCGCTCTGTCAAGTCCAGTATAGAGCAGTTTCTGGTATATGTCAAGAACAATTCTTGGCATATACCAGAAATAAAGTGTCATGGCAGGCCCACTGCCAAGGCAGCTTGAAGGTCCGCAGCAGGGTGACCACCTGACGCAGGTCCTGCAAACCCGCGAACATCAGACAAGTGTTCCAGAGCGCCAGGAAAAACATGGCGAAGAAGAGCAGCCAAAACCCGTACCGGAAAGTCCGGCTCTTCATCCGCCCGGGGATGTCCCACCTCCGAGAGAGACCGAAGCGCCCTCCCAGCATGGCAAGCAGCTGTCCCCGGCCACAGTAGCGGCCGCAGTATCCCTTGGTCTCCTGCATCACCAAGATGATCAGTGGAATGACGAAGCACAGCAGCCCCGCCTTCCAAACGGAAGGCGGGGCTGACAGCTTGTCAAAGAACGCCAGTTCTCAAAACACGAGGACTGGCGTTTTATCATTAAACGGGGCAAAAATCATGATATAGGAAGCAAAATTAGAAGCATTCCACTTCCCAATAGCAATCTTTTTGAGATTCATGGCAGCATATTTAAGCCTCACCCAAGCAGAAACCCGGGCCAGACCTCGGTGGTGCGTATACCGCATGGCGTGCTTTTCTTTTGCATCAGCAAAAACACGCTCTATGGTCTCTTTTCTCATGGCATAGAGTTCCTTGCCACGTTCGGTTTTTCTCAAATGTTCGACCAAATCGAGATATTCCTGCCAGATATGAGTTGTGAGTATCCGCTGTCCGCTCTCATTTGCGCCACAAACAGTTCTGCAGGGACAGTCTTTGCAGATTTTGGGTGAGCTGCGGTAAGTCCGTTTCCCTTCTTTGCTTGTGGTCGTATGCCGCAGTTCATGTCCTCTGGGACAGGTAAAACTGTCTGTTGCTGCATCATAAGTAAAATCCCAAGGCTTAAATTTATCTTTCTTTCCCTTGTATCGGGTATAGGGAAGGATGGGAATTCTGCTGTGTTCCAGAATTTTCTTTGCAATCCAAGGTGTTTTGTATCCGGCATCCATCGTTACAAACTTAACTTCGGGAAAACTGTTCGTTACCTGGTCGTATGCTGCGTCCCATGCAACACTATCGCTTACATTTCCAGCGGTTACCTCAACACCCAACACAAAGCCGTGCTTATCACAGGCAGTATGTGCTTCGTACGCAAACTGCCGCTCATGTGCCCCTCTTACAAACATTCCGCAGTCCGGGTCGGTTTTGGACACCGTTTTCTCAACCGTTCCTCCTCCGGAACTTCCCTTATTTTCGTCATCATCGTCATCGTTGACTTTCTTACCCAGTTTTTTTCGTTCCTCGGATACCTCTTTGCGAAGTTGTTCCTCGTACACCTTCGCGGCCTTGGCGACCTGTTCCTTCTGCAACTTCTTTTTATTCGCGGATGCTTTAATATGTGTTCCGTCGATAAAAATCATGCTTGGGTCTACCATCCGGTTGTTCAGTGCTTTGTTCAAAATATGTGCAAAAATTTCTTCACTCAGCTCCGGGGGAAAGCGTTTGCAAAAGGCATAACTTACCGTTGCAAAGTGAGGAATCTCGTCCAGTAGACTGTATCCCAAGAACCAACGGTATGCTATATTTACTTGTATCTCCCGGTGAGTCTGACGTAAAGACGCAATCCCAAACAAATGCTGAATTAGAACCATCTTGATTAACACTACAGGATCCGTTCCTGGACGCCCGTTGTCTGCGCAATAATATGGACTTAACCGCTCATATAGCCAGTCATAATCCATGACTCTTTCTACTTTTCGGAGCAGATGGTCTGGGGGGACTAATGCATCCACATCCACCATCACTATATCTTTTCGGGAATCCTTTTTCCAGTTCTCCACATTCAATCCCCCTTTTCTCTATTATACCAGAAAAACCCCGCTGCTGGCGAGGTTCTTTGACAAGCTGAAAAGCAGTAAGCCTGAAAAGGCTTACTGCTTTCCGCATCTTTGCGAGAGAAGGTCACGCACAAAATTGAAGTTACCAGAATTTTTTCTTTTTCATGATCCAGAGGCAAATCATCACAATTACCAAGCTGATCACGATTACCGCAGGATAGCCATATTTCCACGACAACTCCGGCATATTGGAAAAGTTCATCCCATACCAGCCAGCCACCAGGGTCAGGGGCAGAAAAATAGTAGTGACGATGGTGAGAATTTTCATGATCCGGTTCTGCCGTATATCGATCTCCGCCTGAAATAGCTCTCGAATCTGCAGCCCATACTCCCGGAGAATCTGCGCCTCGTTTTTCAGCCGCGCAATCCGCTTCTCTACCATGTGGAACTGGCGCATTTCTATGTCAGTAAAGAATTTGTTTTCGTTTTCCTCAAACTCGCAGACCATATCCTCCAGCTGCGTATAGTAGCGGCCCCAGTTCGTCAGCTCTTTTCGGAGCACAGTCATCTGGTGATTTAAATTATCCAGACCTCCCTCCAATACCTGTTCCTCCAGCTGCGACAGCATCTCTTCTAGCTCTTGGAGATGATGCATATCCTTCGCAATCAGCAATTCAAGAAACCCATAAAGCAATCCGCCAATATTGGGAGTGAGTTGAGGATTTTCTTCTCTGATTCTCTGAAACATCCTATGTGCAACGCCAGCGTCATCGCATATAATCATTCGATCCTTCGTCAGCAGATAGCCGAAAGAAATGGGGCGCTGTTCCCTGGTATGGCGGGGCGTGACAATGGTGCCGCAAAGATAGGTCCGGTGTGCTTCTGCTTTGCAGACACGCGCATCCCTCGCAAGCGGCGTATGGCACAGTATGTCCTCTAACCCCGGCAGGCAAGGCTCCTGCTCCAATTCTTCAGAGGTCAGCAACGTCAAAATATGGCCATTACAATTCTGAGAATCGGATGCTTGTTCACCAGACGCAGAGAGAGCCGACTGATACATAAGCAGACCTCCTAAAGGCAAATTCTTTGATGCAATTTTAACACATTCTTCGGATATGACAACCACCTTTTTTCGCTCTGCCATGATCCTGAGCCATAATTTGAACAGAAAAACGAGACATATCAAAATTGGCTATGTGTCGCAACCTTTTGCCTCTTTCCATACGCGCTTGGCGCATGAAATCTATACCGGCAGAGAAACGATCACCGACAGGGACGCTCCGCTGCTCTCAGCCCGGATCTTCCCCCTGTGGGCCAGCACGATGCCTTTGGCAATGGACAGGCCCAGGCCGTAGCCGCCGGTCTGGCTGCTGCGGGACTGGTCACCCCGGTAAAAGCGGTCAAAGAGACGGTCCAGCATTTCCCGCTCCATGGGGCGGTCGATCGTATTGGAGACCGAAAGGCGGATCATGCGCCCCTCTTTTTTCAGTGCGATCTCAACCTCTCCATCGTCTGGGGTATATTTCAGGGCGTTGTCCAGCAGAATGGACAGAAGCTGCCGGATGGCATTCTCGTCCCCGGTATAGGAGAGCATGGGCTGGATGGACAGCACAAGTCCTTTTCCTTGGGCCTTTGCCAATCCCTGAAAGGACTGGGCCATCTCTTCCGTCAGGTCGGAGAGCGGGAACTCGATGGGCTGGATGGGCGGCGTCTCCTCCTCCATACGGGAGAGGAAGATGAGGTCCTGGGTCAGCCCGGTCAGCCGCCGGACCTGACAGCGGATGTCCTGAAGCCACTCGTTGCCCTCCAGCTCCTGCTCCACCAGATCCAGATCCGCGCCGATGATGGTCAGCGGCGTTTTCAATTCATGCCCGGCGTCGGTGATGAACCGGCGCTGTTTTTCATAGCTTTCCGCCACCGGGCGGACAATCCGCTTGGACAGGATCAGCAGGAGCAGAAAGACAGCCAGCAGGCCCGACAGGGCCACCAGGACGCTGGCGAGCAGGGTCGTCCGAAAGTTGGAGAGGCTCCGCCCGCAGTCCAAAAAAATAAAGCGGACGCCCCCGTTCTCCGCCACACGGACGTAGCGGTAGTCCTCCCAAAAGCCGCCGGTATGCCCGGTCTCCCATACGGCCTGCGCCATCTCTCCGGCACTCTGGTCATCCACGGCGGCGATCTGCCCGGTGTCGCTCTGGAGCACCTGCCCCTCTCCATCCAGCAGAACGGAGAAGAAGCGGGATTCAAAGGGGGCCTCCGGGGAGAGCCCATTCCCCGGGGGAAGGGGGCAGTCCGGCTTCCCGGTCTCGCCGTCCGGCGGAAGAGCCTTGGGAAAAGCGCCCCGGTTTTCACTGAGCAGCTCCAAAATGTGGCCGGCGTCCTGAACGATCTTTCGATAGCTCATGGCGTTGACCCCACCCAGGATCACCAGAAGCACCAGGGCCAGGGACAGCATGGAGGCGGTGATGAATTTCACCCGCAGCCTTTGGATCATGCCCGCACCTCCAGCGCGTATCCGAGGTTGCGGCTGGCCCGGATCTCCACATCCGCCTGCAGGGCGGCCAGCTTCTTGCGGAGGTAGGAGATATAGACCCACACCACAGACACCTCCACCTCGCTGTCATAGCCCCAGATCCGCTCCAGAAACCGCTCTGTGGGGATGATCTGCCGGGGATTGCGCAGAAACAGCTCCATCATCTGATATTCCTTGTTGGCCAGCCGGAAGCTGCCGGATGGGGCGGACAGCTCAAAGGTGGTCTGATCCAGGCAGAGGCCCCCAAAGGTCAGGCGGCTGCTGAGCTGGACGCTCTGCCGGGTCATGGCCCGCAGCCGGGCCAGCAGCTCCGCCGTGGCGAAGGGCTTGGTGAGGTAGTCGTTGGCCCCGGAGTCCAGGCCCAGCACCTTGTCCTCCACCTCACCTTTGGCGGTGAGCATCAGCACCGGGATGGAGTTTCCTTCCTGACGCAGGCGGCGCAGCACCTCCATCCCATCCATTTTAGGCATCATGATGTCCAAAATCAGGGCGTCGTAGTTCCCGCCCTCCAGATAGTCCAGCGCCTCCGCGCCGTCGTATACCGCGTCCACCGCGTAGTGGTTCCGCTCCAGCAGGGCGGTCACCGCCCGGGAAAGGGACCGCTCATCCTCCGCCAGTAAAATGCGCACACCGCATCCCTCCTTTTGTTCTGATGGCATTCTGCCGCATCTACCTTAAATACAATTAAAAGATAGCACGGTCCCGGGCCGCTGTCAGCAAAAAGTTTTGGGATTTTTAAGTTCAGTTATGGTTTGGATTTTACACTGACTTTACCATTCCAACACAAGGAGGATCTCGCAGTGAAAAATGAGACCGTCTTTCAGCGGTATGAGTTCAAATATCTGCTGACCAGGGACCAGCAGGCCCGGCTGCTCGCCACCGCCGGGGAGGATCTGCGTCCCGATGTATACAGCCACAGCTCCATCCGAAACCTCTATCTGGACACTCCAGATTTCCGGCTCATCCGCCGGAGTCTGGAGAAACCGGTCTATAAGGAGAAACTGCGCCTGCGCAGCTATGGCCGGACGGAGAGAGACAGCCCTGTTTTTATGGAGCTGAAAAAGAAATACCGCTCCATCGTCTATAAGCGGCGTCTCACCCTGCCCTATGACCGAGCCCTGGATTGCCTCACTGGCGCCTGTCCCTGGCCGGAGACCCAGATTGGCGGGGAGATCCGCTATACCGTGGACTTTTATCCGGATCTGGAGTCCCGGGTCTTTCTCGCCTATGAGCGGGATTCCTGGCTTGCCCCGGAAAGCGGCCTGCGCATCACCTTTGATGACGCCATCCGCTTTCGGACAGAGGAGTTGACCCTGGACTCCGACCCATGGGGCACGGCCCTGCTGGGGCCGGATCAGGTACTGATGGAGCTGAAGGCCCCGGGGGCCATCCCGTTGTGGATGGTACGCCTGCTGACGGAGATGAGACTGTACAAGACCTCCTTCTCCAAATACGGAACGGCCTATCAGCTCCTGCTGGAGCGGGAATGGAAAGACCTGCTAACAAAAGTCAAGTAGAAATTTCAGGTTTTGGGAGCAGCGAAAAAGGCAACACAAAATCAAGCCGCTGAGCAACTCAAAATCGAAACGGCGGCCAGCCAGATGGTATAGCGCAGGGAAATCAGTCGTGTTCCAGGGAATCCAAATAGGCTTTCACAGAAGCGTAGTAGATACGCAAGAACTTGTTGGCGGATGCCATCATGTAGACACGGTATGGCTTGCCCTCAGAGCGTTTCTTGTTCATGAACTGGTAGACCGGCTCATCCATTGGGGCACATTGCAGGAGGACGCCCATCACCAGGAAAAGTGTCCTGCGCAGTGAGGCAGATCCCCTCTTGGAAATGCTGCGGCTGCGGACATCTATTTGGCCAGATTGGTAGGGCGGGGCGTCAATGCCTGCAAAGGCCACCAGCGCTTTCTTGGAATGAAAACGGCGCACATCGCCAATTTCAGCTATGAGTTGGGGGCCGAGTGTAGGGCCAACACCAAACATTTCCATCACTACAGGATACTCCGGCAGAGAAGCTGCCAGAGACTGCATCTCCTGCTTGAGAGCAGCTAATGCGGCGGAAGTTGTCTGGAGTTGGGAAATGGCCTGTTCTACCAAAAGTTTTGCCGTATTTGTTTTCGGCATGACACCGAAGCGTCCACAGGCAGAGGCATAAATATCCAACGCCTTATCTTGGCTGAAATTGTAGCCGTGCTTTCTGCACCACTTCTGGTACTTGGCGGTAAAGGCTTTCTTAGACAGACCACAGACACACTCGCAATGCCAAAAAGTGGCGACAAAGTCCACCCACTTCTCACTGCCATCGGCGCGGGGCGGACTGGTAAACAGGCGGTTTGCGTCTGGGAAAGCGGTGTCCAGCAGGGAGATCAGGTTGTTTTTCAGCATGGTCTGTACTTTGGAATACTGCTGGTACTGCCGGTAGCAGGTCTTCAGCATGAGCCGGGTGTCCTCTTCCGGAACATATCTCGGAAGTGTGAGCCAGTGGTCAAGGCCGTAGTTGGCCAGCTTCACGGCATCCTTCTTGTCGGTCTTGCCCCGTCTTAAACTGTTGTTCCCGTAGTCGTGCACCAGCATTGCATTGACTACGGAGACATAAAACCCCGTGCCGTGGAGCAGCCAGGCCACCGGCGCATGGTAATTGCCCGTGGATTCCATCACCACGCGGGTCTCACCGTCCAGGTTTTTGAGCAGCCTTGCCAGCTCGCTCAGTTCGCTGGCGGTGTGGCGCACTTCAAAGGGTGAAACCACTACCTCTCCGAAGGGCCGCATGACTGCAATCATGCTCTTACCTTTGGAAACATCGATGCCAACGCAGTTCATTCACATTCCTCCAACACAAAGAATCTGCAACCGGAAATCCATCTTTTCTCGCTGCCGATTCAATCTATTGGGTGACACGAACTCTCCGGCATCCTGTGGCTCAACCTGCTCAAATCGAACGCTGCAACAAGAGGATGGCTAACAGTCTTTCCAACGGACATAAAAGCCCAAGGAGGCAAGGGTCAGCCAGTTGCTCCTCTTATTGTAGCTTAGGCACGAGATGGAAAGAAAGCCGGACTGGCTGCCCGGCTTTCCTGTCCAAATTTATTGTAATAGGAGGAAAACGGTATGCTTGAGACGATCTTCCGCGGTGTCTTTGACACCCAGCTGACCAACACGATCACCCCGGAGCAGTTCCTGCTGTGTGTGGGGGCATCGCTGGTCATCGGCCTGGTCCTGTGCGTACTGATGCTGTGGCACGCCCGGCCCAGCGCGGGCTTTGCCATCACCCTGGCCACCCTGCCGGCGGTGGTATGTGTGGTCATTATGATGGTCAACGGCAATGTGGGAGCCGGCGTGGCGGTGGCGGGGGCCTTCAGTCTGGTGCGCTTCCGCTCCGCCCCCGGCTCTGCCCGGGAGATCGGGGCCATCTTCGCCGCCATGGGGGCGGGCCTGATGGCAGGCATGGGCTATCTTGGCTATGCGGTCCTCTTCACCCTGATCCTGGGCGGGGCCACCATGGCCTACCACGTCCTGGGCTTTGGCGGCGGAAAAAATGTCCTGCGCTGCCGCACCCTGCACATCACCATCCCGGAGGATCTGGACTACACAGGCGTCTTTGACCCGGTTTTGGAGCAGTACGCCGCCCGGTCCGAGCTGAAGCAGGTCAAGACCACCAACATGGGAAGCCTCTTCAAGCTGACCTACGACCTGACTCTCCGGGATGGAGGGCAGGAAAAAGCGCTGATCGACGCCCTGCGCCAGCGCAATGGGAATCTGGAGATCTCCCTGTGCCAGCAGGAGACGGGAGCGGCCGGACTATGAACAGGAGGAACAACATGAAAAGAATCGCCATTCCACTGCTGCTGAGCCTTTCGCTGCTGCTCAGCGGCTGTCAGAACACAGATACCGGATCCAACGGAGGAGACTCGGCATCCACCGGCGCAGAGTCTGTGGCCGTCATCGACACGGCGGCCCTGTTCAGCGACCGGGATCTGGATGGAGGCTACGATGAGAGCGCCGCCGTCCACATCCAGCTGGAGGGGGAGACTGCTGTTTGTGATTCCGACGCTGTCTCCATCGACGGCTCCCGGATCACCCTGTTGGACGAGGGTACTTATCTGGTGTCCGGCGCCTTGACAGATGGTCAGATCGTGGTGGACGCCGGGGATACCGATAAGGTGCAGATCGTCCTGGCCGGCGCAAGCCTCACCTGCGCCGATTCCGCCGCCATCTATTCCAAGAGCGTCGACAAAGTGTTCCTCACCCTGGCGGAGGGGACGGAAAACACCCTGACCAACGGCGGCAGCTATACCGCCATCGACAAGAACAACATCGATTCCGTGGTGTTCTCCAAGACCGACCTGACCATCAACGGTTCCGGCAGTCTGACCATTAACGCGCAAGCGGGCCACGGCGTGGTATCCAAGGACGAGCTGACCATCACCGGCGGCAGCTACACCGTCACCGCCGCGGAGCACGGCATGACGGGTAAGGACAGCCTGGCCGTGGCGGGCGGCGATTTCACCATCATCTCCGGCAAGGACGGACTCCACGCCGAAAACGCAGATGACTCCGCTTTGGGCTTTTTGTATGTGGCGGATGGGACCTTCACCATCACCGCCCAGGGGGATGCCGTCAGCGCCAGCGGAGCGCTGCAGGTGGACGGCGGGACCTTTGACCTGACCACCGGCGGGGGCAGCGCTTCCGTTACCATGACCACAGGGGACAGCTTTGCTCCCGGCGGCATGGGCGGTGGTCCGGGCGGACAGGACGGCGCGCCGCTCCAGGGCGATCCGCCCGCCGGGGGAGAGACGCCGCCCGAACTTCCAGATAACAGCGGCGGCGGCCAACTCCCGGAGCTTCCCGCCCAGCCGTCAGGGAGTGAAACGGCTTCTGCCGCAGAGACGGCGGAAGGGACAGAAACAGCGGAGGACACCGTCAGCCAGAAGGGCGTGAAGGCAGACGGCGCCCTGACCATCAACGGCGGCACATTTACCGTGGACAGTGCCGACGACTGTCTCCACAGCGGGGGCGCGCTGGCCGTCACCGGCGGGACATTCACCCTCTCAAGCGGGGATGACGCCATCCACTCCGATGATGCGGTGACCATCCGGGCTGGAGAATTTTCCATCCCCTACTGCTATGAGGGCGTCGAGGGCCTGTCCGTCACGGTGGAGGGCGAGGCCTTTGATGTCACCGCCCATGACGACGGTTTCAATGCCGCTGGCGGCGCGGACAGCTCCGACTTCGGCGGCATGGACGAGCCGTTCGCCGCCAGTGAGGACAGCTTCATCACTGTGAACGGAGGGACCATCACCGTGGTGTCGGATGGAGACTGTCTGGACTCCAACGGGGACCTCACAGTCAACGGCGGAACGCTGGACCTTACCTGCAACGGAAACGGGAATACGGCCCTGGACTGCAGCGGCAGCTATACCAACAACGGCGGATCGGTGACCACCAACGACGGCTCGGAAACCAATTCCGGTGGCAGGAGCGGCAACAGACTCGAAGAGGAGCGGGAGCCACTACCAAGCGGAAGGCCAAAGGCCTGATAAAGCATGGTGCAGGAATTGGGCCTTTGACATACAGCATACAGAAAATCCAAGTTATACAAATGCACAGTGCCGCAGGAACTGATGCCGCTGTCTGCTGGTCTACAGCATCTTCCTATGTTTGAGAGAGCGTGCTTGTCAGAGAATATCAGAGAATTACTTCCGTTCCTTCGGTGCAATTTAGGCGTGTGGTAGCGTACCACGCGCCTAAATTAATTCACCGGATCCAGCATTCTCCGCTTTTGGTTCGTGCAGTGGACAGAAAGTTTCGTGCTACGGGGGCCGGCTCCGGCCGGACAGCAGCAAAAATCCGGCCCTGGGAGCAAAATTCCGTTGCCCAAATCCGCTGCCGGCGTTATAATAGAAACAAATATATCGAACTGTCAATCGGCATCTCCGCAGCTGGTCCGGCCATCCGAACAGGCCGGGGTCGAAACAAAGGGGGAACCCAGCTTGAATCCATCCATCTGTTATGTTGTAGGGGCTATGCCCCTGTCCTGGTCTCTGTGCCCTCACCCGGGGGCGCAGGATTTTCTCATCGCCGCCGACAAGGGCTATGAGGCGCTGGAGGCCTATGGCGTGCCGCCCAATCTGGTGGTGGGCGACTTTGACTCTCTGGGTCGTCGGCCCAACCACCCCAACGTGGTGCAGCTCCCGGTTGCCAAGGATGACACCGATATGGTCTACGCCCTGCGGGAGGGTCTGGACCGGGGATACCGCCGGTTCGTCCTGCTGGGCGGCGTGGGCGGCCGGCTGGAGCATACCCTGGCCAACCTTCAGGCACTGGCCTGGCTCACCACCCAAGGGGCTCGGGGCGTTCTGGCGGGGGAGGGCACCGTAGCCACCGCCCTCCGGAACGAGACCATGACCTTTCCCGCCGGGCTGACCGGCTTCTGGTCCGCCTTCTGTCTCAGCGGGCAGGCGGAGGGGGTCACCCTGCGGAACCTGAAGTTTGAGCTGACCGGCCACACCCTCAGCGCCGACTTCCCCCTGGGAGTGAGCAACGAGTTCACCGGGGAGGCCGCTGAGGTGTCCGTGGCCCGGGGGACCCTTCTGGCCATGTGGCGGGAGCAGGGGGACTTCTACCGCCTGCTGCCCCAGCTGTGGGACCGGACTGAAATCCAACACGAAGGAGAATGAACATGGATCACAAGGTAAAGGCGCTGGTGCTGGCCGCCGGAAAGGGCACCCGGCTCCAGACAGAGGGCGTGGATCTGCCCAAGGTGATGCGGCTGGCCGACGGGAAGCCCCTGCTCCACTACGTCCTGTCCGGGCTGGATTTTCTGTCTCCGGAGGACGTGATCCTGGTGGTGGGCTGGAAGAAGGAAGCCGTCCTGGCCGCCTATCCCCAATACCCCCACGCCGTCCAGGCTGAGCAGCACGGAACCGGCCACGCGGTGCAGTGTGCCGCCCATCTACTGGAGGGCTTTGACGGCCATGTGCTGGTCTGCTGCGGCGACGCTCCCCTGATGAAGGGGGAAACCTTCCGTGCCCTGACGGAGACCCACCTCCGGGACGGCAACGCCTGCACCCTCCTCTCCTCTGTGCTGGAGGACGGGGGCAACTACGGCCGCATCCTCCGGGAGGCGGACGGCACCTTCCAAGCCATTGTAGAGGACAAGGACTGCACCCCGGAGCAGAAGGCTGTCCGGGAGGTCAACACCGGCACCTACCTGTTCCACGCCCCCGCGCTGCTGGCTGCCCTGGGCCGGCTGCGGGATGACAACGCCCAGGGGGAGCTCTACCTCACTGACGTGCCCGCCTTCATCAAGGCCGACGGCGGCCGGGTGGGCCTGTGCGACACCTGCTCCCCGGACGAGATGCTGGGGGTGAACACCCTGGAGCAGCTGGCCCAGGTGGAGGCCCTTCTCCGGGGCAGGGGGGGTCCCCGTGGCTGAGAACGAACTGGACCTGCGCCTGGCCGTCCTCATCGACGCGGACAACGCCTCCCGAACCGCCATGAAGGATGTGATGGCTGAGGTGGCGGTGTACGGCACCCCCACCATCAAGCGCATTTACGGCGACTGGACCAGCCCCAATATGTCCACCTGGAAGTCCATTCTGCTGGAGTGCGCCCTCACCCCCATCCAGCAGTACGGCTATACCACCGGGAAAAACTCCACCGACTCCGCCATGATCATCGACGCCATGGACATCCTGTACTCCGGCAACTGCGACGGCTTTGTCCTGGTGTCCAGCGACAGCGACTTCACCCGCCTGGCCATCCGCCTGCGGGAGGCCGGGATGAAGGTCTACGGCATGGGGGAGCGCAAGACCCCCAAACCCTTTATCGTGGCCTGCGACAAGTTCGTCTATATCGAGGTCATCCGGGCCGCCGCCCGAAAGGCGGCCGCCCAGCAGGCGGAGGACGACGCGCCCCGCCCCGCAGCCCAGCCTCAGAAGCCCTCCAAAAAGGAGAGCCGGAAGAACGCCGGGATCCCGGACGATGTGGCGGAGCTCATCGCCGAGTCGGTGGAGGACGTATGCGGCGAGGACGGCTTTGCCCACATGGGCAAGCTGAGCAACCTGCTGATGAAGAAGCAGCCCGACTTCGACCCCCGGAACTACGGCTTCTCCAAGCTGTCCAAGCTCATCAAGTCTATGGGCCGCTTTGACTGGAAGACCGAGGGGGCAGACAACTCGGAATACTTTGTCCGGGACACCCAGCGCGCCGATAAATGACATAAAATGCTCCAAGCGGAGGCGCGGCTGACCGCCGTGCCTCCGCGCGCTGTTTTCAAAGGGAAAATTTTCTCACCACAGCGGAACCTTTTCTCCCTCTGATGCGTCTGATAAAAAAGAGAGCCTCCGGCGCGGACCGCCGGAGCCGTACCGATTCAAGGAGGGAGTGCTGTGGGACATTGTAAGCTGGCCGGTCCGACTGTTTGGCGGTCTGCCGGGCTGCTGGCCGCCTGTCTGGCCGCTGTGTTTCTGCTCCGCCTGCCCGTTCTGTCGGCCAGCGGGAGCAGCGGGCTCTCCGAAAGCGGAGGCTCCGGCAGCGGGGCGGAGGAGGACGCGCCCGGAAGTGCGGATATTCGAACGCCGGACGGCTCCTATGCCCTCACCGGCGAGGTGCTGGACCAGCTGCCCCCGGACAGTGTCCAGCTGGGCGTCCTCTTCCAGGAGGGGGCTGACAGCCGGACCGGTCTGTACGCCGCCCGCCGGGAACACGCAGGGTGTATTCTGTGGGCCGCCCCCGGCGGGGACCTGTACCTCCAGCTGTCCGGCGGCGGATATGCCCGGGCCTGCCCGGAGCCGGGATAACGCCCAATGGTTGCATTTTTCCTCTGGAGCGGGTATAATGCTGACAAACGCCCCAGAGGAGGTTGCCCTATGGCCGAAGAATTGGAACATGAACCCCAGCCCCAGGAGCCCCGGACCGAACTCCCGGAAGAGGGGGCTGCCCCGGCGGACGGCGCCGAGCCGGAGAAGAAGGAAAAGAAGCCCTCGGAGGATCTGTTTTACTGGCTCAACGCCCTGACCACCGCCCTGGTGAGCCTGGTACTGGTATTCACCTTTATCGGGCGTCTGACCCGGGTACAGGGGGAGTCCATGACCAACACCCTCCAGGATCAGCAGCTCCTGCTGGTCTGGTCTCTGGGTTATGAGCCGAAGCAGGGAGACATCGTGGTGCTCAACAAGACCACGGTAGAGCACCTGGGCGGCGTGGCCATCGTCAAGCGCGTCATCGCCACCGGCGGCCAGACGGTGGACATCGACTATGAGAGCAACAGCGTCTATGTGGACGGCGTTCTGCTGGATGAGCCCTATATCCGGGAACCCATGGATGACATCACCGCCGATCCAAACCGGGCCCAGACCCACTTTGAGGTCCCGGAGGGGGAGATCTTTGTCATGGGCGACAACCGCAACAACTCCGATGACAGCCGGGACATCCGTATCGGCTCCATCGACGAGGACTATATTCTGGGCAAGGCGGTGTTCTCCCTCCTGCCCTTTGATACCATCGGTCCCCTATAAAAATCCAGGCCCCGGAACATGAAAATGTTCCGGGGCCTTCAGCTTGTCAAAAAAGCCCGCCTGCAAGGAGTTCCGTCGCCTGAAGGCGACGGAATAAAATTGGATCCCGTCATTTCCGGGGGCGTGTACCTCGGGAATGACACCTCTGTCTTTCAAATGACAGTTGATTCAGGTAGATACACTCATGCCCGGGCTGGCAGGCTCTGGATCGTGACCTCAGGGCGGCCGGACAGGCAGGCGGCCTCCCGGCTTTGGCAGGTGAACAGCAGGATCTGCCGGTCCTCCGCCAGCTGGGCCAGCAGGTCCAGGGCCAGGGCCATCCGCCCATCATCAAAGGCGGCCAGGGCGTCATCCAGCACCAGCGGGGCCCGCCGCTCCTTCAGGCACAGGTCGTACACCGCCAGGCGCACCGCCAGATAGATCTGATCCACCGTCCCCTTGGACAGGAACAGGGCGCGCCGGGGCAGCACCCCGCTTCCTTCCGTGGCAGAGGCGTCCAGCTCCCGGTCCAGGGACAGCTCCCGGTACCGCCCGCCGGTGAGGCGGCTCAGATAGTCCGCCGCCCACCGGTTCAGCTCCGGGGAGAAGCGCTCCTGAAGCTGGGCGTTGGCCGCCTTCAGCCCCTCCAGGGCGGCGGAGATGGCCTGATACTCCCCCTCGCGCCGCTCCAGCTCCCGGGACAGGCTCTCCTCCTCCGCGGCCAGGGCGGCGGGGTCCCCCACCGCCTTCTGTCGGCCCAGCGCCATGTTCAGCTGGCGCTCCGCCCGCTCCAGCTCCGCCTGAGCGGTCCCCAGCTGGGCGGCTGTCTCCTCCAGGGTGCGGGCGGGTCGCTCCAGAGCTGGGTCCTCCGCCTCTTCCCGGCCCCCCTGGGCCTTCAGAGCCTCATACAGCCGCCGTGCGCCATCCAGACGGGCTGCGGCCACCGCCTCCCGCTCCTCCAGATTCAGGGCAAGGGACAGGGCGGCGGAGCAGCCGAACAGATCCTTCACCTCCGGGGCGAAGGAGTGGACGAACTGAAAAAGGTCGGTCCGGGTGTTCTCCCGCCGGGCCTGCCGCTCAGACAGGCCGGAACGGACCAGCCGCACCTGCTGGGCCGCCCGGTCGGCGGCCGCTGTCCGCTCCCGATAGGCCCGGGCCAGGGCAATGACCTCATCCGTCCCCTGGACGCCATAGCGCTCCAGCACCCGGCGTCCGGCGGCGTCCGCCTTCTTCCCCGCGGACAGGGAAATGAGGGAGGCTGCCGCCAGTGCGCCATAGGCCGCCAGGGCCAGCCAGATCCAGGGGAACGGCCCGCCGCCGGCTATCATGCCGCCCGCCGCGATCAGGACGGCTGCCGCCGCGCCTGCCAGCTGGAGCATGGGGACCCGCTTTCTGCACCGCCGGCCCTTCTCAGTCCACCGCTGATGCTCCGCCGCGTCCCGCTCCGCCTTCTGCACCGCCTCGTCGCCGGTCATCCCGGGGAACTGTGGGTCTACCGCTTGGGCCCGGGCCTGTTCCAGTTCCGCCTCCGCCTGGGCGAGGGACTCCTCCCCCAGCTTGATCTCCGGCTCCAGGGCCTTGAGTAAGGCCAGGTCCCCCTGGGCCCTCTTCAGCTCCTCACGGTCCGGCAGTGAAAGAAACCGGGCCTGCTCCTGACGCAGCCCCTCCTGCTCCACCTCCGCCTGGGCCAGCTCGGCCTGGACCTGACGGAGCTTCCGGTTCAGCTCCCGGCGGGCCAGCGCCTTATGGGTCTCCAGCTCCGCCTCCAGCTGTTCCTTCCGGCGGGCCAGACCAGCCCGCTCCGCCGACAGGAGGTTCACCTCATCGTTGGCCTGCTCCGCTTCTCCGCGGACGGCGGAGGCCTGTGCCAGCGCCTCCTCCAGCTGGGGGATACGGCCCACGCTCCGGTTCACCCGCCGGCGGTTGAGCCACTCCTTCAGCCGCCCCTCCGCCTGGGAGAAGGATACGTCCTCCTGTCCGGAGGACACCAGGGCGGCGATGCGCCGCTCCAGCTCCGGGGCGGCGGTGACGGTCAGGGAGCCGCCCTGTCCCACAAACGCGGAGCGCTCAAAGACCTCCCGGCCCACCCCCAGCAGCAGCTCGCCGCAGGTATCCGCCGTCAGGCCGGGGACGGGCTCCTCTGTGCCGGTATAGACGGCGGAAAAGGTCCCGAAGGGGACGCTCCCCCGGGGGCCCCGGCGGATGGTGATGTCCCGGCCCTGCCACTCCAGCAGCAGTTCCCCCTCCATAGGGGCCCCGGACCAGGGCTGATAGCGGTTTTTGTCCGCCAGATGTCCCTTCTTGTCCCGGTCCCGGGTGTCGATCCCATAGAGCATAGCCTTCAAAAAGCCCGCCCAGGTGGATTTCCCGCTCTCATTGGGAGCCTGGATCAGATTGAGGCCAGGGGCGAGCTCCAGCCGCTGCTCCGTCAGCCCGCCGAAGGTGGCTGTCATCCGTTTGATCCTCATGGCGCCACATCCTCTCCGTTCTCCAGGGCGGCCAGACCGAAGCGCACCGCCTGCTGGAGGATCTCATTCTCCGGCTCTGCCCGGCACCGGGCGGCCATCAGGCGCAGGAACAGCCCGGTGAGGGTGTCCTCCTCCATCCGGTCCCACACCGCCCGCTGCACCCGGGTGCGGTCCCGGAGGGTCAGGCCGTAAAACCGGGGGGCCAGCGCCCGGGTCAGCCCCTCCAGGTCCAGGGCCTCCGCCCCCCGCTCGCCGGTGAGCAGGATGCGGTATATATCCCCCGCCGTGTCCGGCGGCAGGGCGGCCCGCACCGCCGCCGCCAGGTCCTCCGCGCCGGTCACATCCACGGACAGGATCTGATACCGCCGGCGGCACAGGGGGACGAACTCCGCCCGGCAGCTCCCGGGCTCCGCCTCCACATAGAGGACGCCCTTGTCTCCCAGCTCGTCAAAGCCCCGGCCCTCCGGGCAGCCGGGATAGGCCCAGAAGGTGTCCCCCTCCCGCTGAAGGCCGCTGGTCTGGTGGATGTGCCCCAGCGCCAGATAGTCCAGGCCGCTGCAGGCGATGTCCTCCCGGGAGATGGGGCCGTACTCCCCCCGGCCGTCCACCTCCCCGTGGACCGCCATGAGCTGGACCCGGCCGTCCCGCTCCGCCCGGAAGCCCTCCAGGGGGGAGCGGTCCTCCCGGGGGCCCAGAAAGGCCCGGCCATAGACCACGCAGTCCAGCCCGGGGAGCTCCGCCCGCCGGACCGATCCAGAGGTGAAAATATGCACGTTCTCCGGCCAGTCCAGGGCGGCATACAGGGACTGCGGCCCGTAGAAGTCATGGTTCCCCGGGGCCAGGAACACCGGGCATGGGAGGCTCCCCAGGGACCGGGCCAGGGCCTGGGCGGTCTCCCGATAGGTCCGCCGGCTGTCCAGCAGGTCGCCAGACAGCAGCAGCAGGTCGGCCTCCCGCTCCCGGGCCAGCCTGGCCAGACGGTCCAGCAGTTCCCGCTGCTCCTGCCGCCGGGCGGCCGCCTGCTCCGGCGTCAGGCCGGAAAAGGGGCTGTCCAGATGCAGGTCCGCCCCGTGGATCAGTTTGATCATGGAAAAAAGGCTCCTTTCCCGCCGGACTTACTCCTCCAGGTCCACCCGCCGGACCTGGACGCACCGTCCGGACTCTGTATCGATGGTAAAGCGGCAGGCGTTGAGCTTGCAGGGGCCCTCCGCCTCCTCATACCGCCGGGGCAGCCCCCCCAGGAAGAGGTTCATGGACAGCTCCGGCTTGATGCCCAGTACGGAGCGCCGCGGCCCCGTCATGCCCAAGTCGGTGAGAAAGCCCGTCCCCTTGGGCAGGATCTGCCCGTCCGCCGTGGGCACATGGGTGTGGGTCCCCCACAGAGCCTGGACCCGCCCGTCCAGATACCAGGCCAGCGCCCCCTTCTCGCTTGTGGCCTCGGCGTGGAAGTCCACCAGCACCAGGTCACAGCGCTGGGCCTCCGTCCCCCGCAGCAGCTGGTTGGCCGCCTTGAAGGGGCTGTCCAGGTTGGAGTTCAGCTCCAGACGCCCCATCAGGTTCATCACTCCGATCCGCAGCCCCCGGGGTCCGTCGAACATGCCGAAGCCCCGGCCCGGCACCCGGCCGGCGTAGTTGGCCGGACGGAGGATATAGGGGTCCTTATCCAAAAAGTCGGCGATCTGGATGCGGTTCCAGGTGTGGTTGCCCAGGGTGATGACGTCGGCCCCGGCGTCATACATCCCACGGGCCTGACGGGGGGTGAGACCCACGCCGGAGGCGTTCTCCCCATTGACCACGGTGAAGTGGATGTCCTCCTCCCGCTTGACCTCCCGCAGGCGGCGGGCCAGAATATCCTGGCCCCCCTCGCCCACCACGTCGCCTACCGCGAGCACATTCAGCAGCATAGCATATTCCTCCTTGGATCGGATGGGGCGCAGACTCCCCTGGGATCCGGTCCTGGTCCGGACCGTTCAGCAGACCCTATTATACCGCCTGCCGGTCAAAATCGCAAAGGCTTTTTGCCGCCGGCATATCCCGCCCTTCGGGCGCATACCATGTCACCACAGCTGCATGGGAGAGGAGGGACCGGAATGAGGGGAGCGGTACGCAGAAGGGGACGGATGCCGCCGGTAGCGGGCAGCCCCTGGCGGCTCACCGCGGGGGCTGGGCTGGCGCTCACCGCAGTACTGTTTCTCCTCCCTCTGCTCACAGTCCGGGGGGAGGGGGGCGGAGCCGCCGGAGAGACGGAAAATGCCCCCCTGACGGCCACAGCTCCGGAGGGGCAGACCACCCGGGCCGCCCGGGACCGGGGCCACATCGTCAAGCTGCTCCAGCCGGACGGCACGGTGGAGGAGCTGACCATGGTGGACTACCTCTTCGGCGTGGTGGCGGCGGAAATGCCTGCCGCCTTCGAGGAGGAGGCCCTGAAGGCCCAGGCCTGCGCCGCCCGCACCTATACCGTGGTCCGGCAGGCCTCTGCCCACGCTGCCCACCCACAGGCCGACGTGTGCACCGACAGCGGCTGCTGTCAGGCCTATGTGGAGCGGCAGGCGGCGGAGACCCGGTGGGGGATCAGCGCCGGGACCTACTCCGCCAAGATCAGCCAGGCGGTGGCAGATACCGATGGGCTGGGCATCCTCTACCAGGGCGCGCCCATCCAGGCGGTGTTCTTCTCCTCTGCCCCCGGACAGACGGCGGACGCGGTGGCAGTGTGGGGCAGCCAGGTGGACTATCTGAAAAGTGTCTCCAGCCCGGAGGGGGACGAGGTCCCCAACTACCGCAGCCAGGTGGTCCTCACGGCGGAGGAGGTCCGCAGCCGGGTGCTCGCCGCCTATCCCGGGGCCGACCTGTCCGGCGACCCATCCGGCTGGTTCGGGACCCCCGCCTCCAGCGGGGGAGCGGTGACCAGCATCCCGGTGGGGGGCGTCACCCTCACGGGCAGCCAGGTGCGCACCCTGTTCTCCCTGCGCTCCGCCGCCTTCACCGTGGCCTGGGACGGGACCAGCTTCATCTTTTCCGTCACCGGCTATGGCCATGGGGTAGGCATGAGCCAGTACGGGGCCAACACCATGGCCAAGGAGGGCAGCTCCTTCCGGGACATCCTCACCTGGTACTACACCGGCGCCCAGGTGGACGATCTTTGGGCAGAATCATAGAAACGGATGCCGCAAACCGGCTTTCAAAACAGATAGACTGTGCCGCCCCTGGTGCGGCACAGTCTATCTGTTTTGGCAGTCTGTCAAAGAACCTCGCCAGCGGCGGGGTTCTTCTGCTATAAAAGAATTCTCGAAAAGATATAGTCATGGTGGATGTAGATGCCTTAGTCCCCAAGGATCATTTGTTGCGCAAGATAGAAGATGTCATGGATTATGACTGGCTATATGAGCGGTTAAGTCCATATTATTGTGCAGACAACGGGCGTCCAGGAACGGATCCTGTAGTGTTGATCAAGATGGTTCTAATTCAGCATTTGTTTGGGATCGCGTCTTTACGTCAGACTCACCGGGAGATACAAGTAAATATAGCATACCGTTGGTTCTTGGGATACAGTCTACTGGACGAGATCCCTCATTTCGCAACGGTAAGTTATGCCTTTTGCAAACGCTTTCCCCCGGAGCTGAGTGAAGAAATTTTTGCACATATTTTGAACAAAGCACTGAACAACCGGATGGTAGACCCAAGCATGATTTTTATCGACGGAACACATATTAAAGCATCCGCGAATAAAAAGAAGTTCCAGAAGGAACAGGTCGCCAAAGCCGCGAAGGTGTACGAGGAACAACTTCGCAAAGAGGTATCCGAGGAACGAGAAAAACTGGGTAAGAAAGTCAACGATGACGATGATGACGAAAATAAAGGAAGTTCCGGAGGAGGAACGGTTGAGAAAACGGTGTCCAAAACCGACCCTGACTGCGGAATGTTTGTAAAAGGGGCACATGAGCGGCAGTTTGCGTACGAAGCACATACTGCCTGTGATAAGCACGGCTTTGTGTTGGGTGTTGAGGTAACCGCTGGAAATGTAAGCGATAGTGCTGCATGGGACGCAGTATACGACCAGGTAACGAACAGTTTTCCCGAAGTTAAGTTTGTAACGATGGATGCCGGATACAAAACACCCTGGATTGCAAAGAAAGTTCTGGAACACAGCAGAATTCCCATCCTTCCCTATACCCGATACAAGGGAAAGAAAGATAAATTTAAGCCTTGGGATTTTACTTATGATGCAGCAACAGACAGTTTTACCTGTCCCAGAGGACATGAACTGCGGCATACGACCACAAGCAAAGAAGGGAAACGGACTTACCGCAGCTCACCCAAAATCTGCAAAGACTGTCCCTGCAGAACTGTTTGTGGCGCAAATGAGAGCGGACAGCGGATACTCACAACTCATATCTGGCAGGAATATCTCGATTTGGTCGAACATTTGAGAAAAACCGAACGTGGCAAGGAACTCTATGCCATGAGAAAAGAGACCATAGAGCGTGTTTTTGCTGATGCAAAAGAAAAGCACGCCATGCGGTATACGCACCACCGAGGTCTGGCCCGGGTTTCTGCTTGGGTGAGGCTTAAATATGCTGCCATGAATCTCAAAAAGATTGCTATTTGGAAGTGGAATGCTTCTAATTTTGCTTCCTATATCATGATTTTTGCCCCGTTTAATGATAAAACGCCAGTCCTCGTGTTTTGAGAACCGGCGTTCTTTGACAAGCTGAAATGGGTGAGTCCTACAAGGACTCACCCATGGCGCAGCGGGTGGGATTCGAACCCACGTGCGGTTGCCCGCAAACTGATTTCGAGTCAGCCCCGTTATGACCACTTCGATACCGCTGCATTTCGATCTTATCATGTGGGGCGCAGACCGCTGTGGGTCTGGGTCAAGAACAGGATACCAGACATTGCCGGAGAAATCAAGGCGCACATCAAATTTTTCTCAGGCCGGAGTGTAGGAGTCCCGGAAATATAGGGCGCTTTTCTTGTGCAGGGCAGAAAAAGGTGATATAATATCTCTATTTCAAGGCAGCCCTGCCAAAAACAAAGAAAACAGCGAGGTTACAGATATGACATACCGGGAAGAATTTATTACGTTTATGGTGCGCTCCGGCGTGCTGACCTTCGGGGACTTCACCACCAAATCGGGCCGCAAGACACCCTACTTCGTCAATACCGGCAACTATAAGACGGGGGCTCAGGCCGCCAAGCTGGGCGATTACTACGCCGCCTGCATCCAGGAGCACATGGCCGATGGCATCACCTGCCTGTTTGGCCCTGCCTATAAGGGCATCCCGCTGGCGGTGTCCGCGGCGGCCTCCCTGTACCGGAACTATGACCGGGATCTGCCCTACTGCTTCAACCGCAAGGAGGCCAAGGACCACGGCGAGGGCGGCTCCATGGTGGGCTATAAGCCCCAGGACGGCGACAACGTGGCCATCGTTGAGGATGTAGTCACCGCCGGCACCGCCGTGCGGGAGTCCATCGAGCTGTTCAAGCACGTGGCTGACGTGAACATCAAGGCCCTGTTTGTCTCCGTGGACCGGATGGAGCGGGGGACCCGGGAGTGCTCCACCCTGGACGAGCTGCGCCAGGACTACGGCATCCAGGTGTTCCCCATCGTCACCGTCCGGGAGGTCATTTCCTTCCTCCACAACAACCCCATCGACGGCAAGGTCTACATTGATGACGAGATGAAGGCCAAGATGGAGGCCTATCTGGAGGAGTACGGAGCAAAGGGCTGAGTCACACGCTCCCCCGTCCCCTCGGAGCGCGGAGGGGCCTCTGTGGGAGCGCCCGCGTTTTGGAAGGAGAGGGATAGATCCCATGGCAGAAGCCTGGAAACACCACCACACCGGTCACCGGCAGCGGCTGAAGGCGGAATTTCTGGCCCGGGGCCTGGAGGGCTGGCCGGACCACAAGGTCCTGGAACTGCTTTTGTGCTATGCCATCCCTCAGGGGGATGTGAACGGTCTGGCCCACGAGCTGGTGGAGCGGTTCGGCTCCCTGGCCGGGGCGCTGGACGCGTCGGTGGAGGAGCTGAAAAAGGTGCCGGGGGTGGGAGAGCACACAGCGGTGCTGCTTCGGATGCTCCCAGCCCTGCTGGGCCGCTATCAGGGCTCCCGGGCGCGGCTGGCCGCGGTGATCAACTGGCCGGAGGACGCCTACGCCTGGCTGGAGCCTTACTTCTTTGGGGCCAGAAACGAGATGGTCTATGTCCTGTGCCTGGACGGCAAGCGCCAGGTGCTGGGCGTGCGGCGGGTGGCCGAGGGCAGCATCGAAATGGCTCAGGTCAACACCCGCCGGATCGCGGAGGAGGCGCTGGGGCTGCGGGCGGCCCGGATCTATGTGGCCCACAACCATGTGAGCAACCTGGCCCTGCCGTCCCAGGCGGACTGGCTGGTGACCGACGTCCTCCGGGCGGCGCTGGCCCCCATCGGGATCCATCTGGAGGACCACTTGATCTTTGTGGACGGGGATATGCTCTCCCTTAAGAACAGCGAGCACCGCCGGAATCTGTCAGCAGTCTAGTAAGTACATCGTCCGCGCAGGCGCGGATGGGAACGCTCCTCCTCCCTGCGGAGGAGGAGCGCAGTTTTTACCCGGGAAAAGCCTGGGGGAATTTCCCGGAAATCTCCTTGTCATAGAACATTAGTTCTGGTACAATGAAGGCAAAGCAGCAGAGAGGATGGGAACAGATGCCGAAGTTTGAAGTCGTTTCTGAATATCAGCCCGCCGGCGACCAGCCGGAGGCCATCGCGGCCCTGTCCCGGGGGCTGGAGATGGGGCTGGATGAGCAGACTTTGCTGGGCGTCACCGGCTCGGGCAAGACCTTTACCATGGCCAAGATCATTGAGCAGGTCCAGCGCCCTACTCTGGTGCTGGCCCACAACAAGACCCTGGCCGCCCAGTTGTGCGCCGAGTTCCGGGAATTTTTCCCCAACAACGCGGTGGAGTATTTCGTCTCCTACTACGACTACTACCAGCCGGAGGCCTACATCCCCCATACGGATACCTTTATCGAGAAGGACTCCGCCATCAACGAGGAGATCGACCGCCTGCGCCTGTCCGCCACCGCCTCCCTGCTGGAGCGGCGGGATGTGATCGTGGTGTCCTCCGTCTCCTGCATCTACGGCCTGGGCGAGCCGGAGGATTTTGAGAAGATGATGGTCTCCCTCCGGGTGGGAGCCCAGATCGAGCGGGACGAGCTGCTGAAAAAGCTGGTGGCCATCCGCTATGAGCGCAACGACATTGCCTTTGAGCGCAATATGTTCCGGGTCCGGGGGGACACCGTGGAGGTCTGGCCTGCCTACTGGAAGGACACCGCCATTCGGGTGGAGTTTTTTGGGGACGAGATCGACCGCATCAGTGAGATCAACGTGGTCACCGGCTCCCCCATCCGGCGGCTGAACAATATCCCCATCTGGCCGGCCACCCACTATGTCACCCCCAAGGAGAAGATGGACGCCGCCGTCCAGGAGATCTATCGGGAGCTGGAGGAGCGCATGGCCTTTTTCGAGGGGGAAGGCAAGCTCATCGAGGCCCAGCGGGTCAAGCAGCGCACCATGTACGACATCGAGATGATGCAGGAGCTGGGCTACTGCTCCGGCATCGAGAACTACTCCCGGGTGATCGAGGGGCGGCCGGTGGGCTCTCCCCCACACACCCTGCTGGATTACTTCCCCGAGGACTTCGTTCTCTTCATCGATGAGAGCCACGTCACCCTCCCCCAGGTCCGGGCCATGTACAACGGGGACCGGGCCCGCAAGACCACCCTGGTGGACTATGGCTTCCGCCTGCCCTGTGCCTTTGACAACCGGCCGCTGAAATTTCCGGAGTTTGAGCAGCGGCTCAACCAGGTCATCTATGTCTCCGCCACCCCCGGGGAATACGAGCGCACCCGGTCAGGGCAGGTCGTGGAGCAGGTCATCCGTCCCACCGGCCTGCTGGACCCCCGCATCGAGGTCCGCCCGGTGGAGGGGCAGATCGACGACCTCATCGGGGAGATCAACCAGCGCACAGCCCGCAAGGAACGGGTGCTGGTCACCACCCTCACCAAGAAGATGGCGGAGGACCTCACCACCTATCTCCAGGGGGCCGGGATCCGGGTGCGCTATATGCACCACGACATCGACACCATCGAGCGCATGGAGATCATCCGGGACCTCCGCCTGGGCACCTTTGACGTCCTGGTGGGCATCAACCTGCTGAGAGAGGGCCTGGACCTGCCGGAGGTCAGCCTGGTGGCCATTCTGGACGCGGACAAGGAGGGCTTCCTGCGGTCGGAGACCTCTCTGATCCAGACCATCGGCCGGGCTGCCCGAAACGCGGACGGTATGGTCGTCATGTACGCGGATACCGTCACCCCCTCCATGCGCCGGGCCATCGATGAGACGGAGCGCCGCCGGGAGAAGCAGGACGCCTTCAACAGGGCCCACGGCATCGTGCCCAAAACTGTGGTCAAGTCGGTGCGGGAGCTGCTGGAGCTGTCCGCTGCCTCCGACGAGGCGGCCTCTGCCCAGCGCCAGGGCCGGACCAAGGCGATGACCAAGCAGGAGAAGGCCGCCGAGATCGCCCGCCTGGAGAAGGCCATGAAAGAGGCGGCGAAGATGCTGGAGTTCGAGCTGGCTGCCAGTTTGCGGGATCAGATCATCGAACTGCGGGGACAGTGAGCGAGCCGCCTCTTTCTCCCCGCACACCGGGCGGGCGCGCCGGAAGGCGCGTACAAGCGTTTTGCCGGAGGCAAAACCTTGCCGCAGGCGGAATTGATTTCCGCCGAGGATTCAAAAAATCCGGGGTCCCCGCGGACCTTGTCCGTGGGGCGGCGGCGAAGATGCTGGAGTTCGAGCTGGCTGCCAGTCTGCGGGATCAGATCATCGAACTGCGGGGGCAGTGAGCGGGCCCGATATCTCCATCCGCCCACCCCACCAAGGAGGGACCACTTTGGACGATTTTCCTACCCGGAAACATAACCGCCTCCCCGGGTACGATTATACCCAACCGGGATGTTATTTTGTGACTATATGCAGCAAGGACAGGGAGCATCTATTTGGTCGCGTCGTAGGGGCCGATGTCCTCATCGGCCCACACGTCCAATTATCGGAAATCGGTGCCATTGTGAAACAAACAATTTCTCAAATTCCGCTTGTAGATCTATTTATTGTCATGCCAAATCATGTCCACATTTTGCTCCGTCTTCCTGCCGCCGGCGACGGGCCGATGGAGACATCGGCCCCTACACGATCGGTTCCTTGGATCGTTCGCTATTTAAAACGGACCGTTACAATGGCTTGTGGAAAAACTGTCTGGCAGCGCGGCTACCACGACCACATCGTCCGCGGTGAGGCGGACTACCTCCGCATTTGGAACTATATCGACACCAATCCCCCCAAGTGGCGGGAGGACTGCTACTATACAGAAACAGAGGGATAGAGCTATGTCCAAAAAAGAGGAAAAGACCAATGTCATGCGGGTTCTGGAGCAGAAGGGCATCCCCTTCACCCCCCACACCTACCCCCATGAGGACGGGGTGGCGGTGGACGGCGTCACCGTGGCCAGGAGCATGGGCCAGGACCCGGAGTGCGTGTTCAAGACCCTGGTGGCCCGGGGGGCCTCCAAGGCCCTGTATGTGTTCGACATCCCGGTGGGGGACACGCTGGACCTGAAAAAGGCGGCCCGGGCGGTGGGTGAAAAGTCCATCGCCATGCTGCCCCAGAAGGAGCTGCTGTCCAACACCGGATATGTCCACGGGGGCTGCTCCCCGGTGGGGATGAAGAAGCAGTACCCCACCGTGTTCCACGAGACGGCGGAGATCCTGGATACCATCACCGTCTCCGCAGGCAAGATCGGCTATCAGGTGGAGCTGGCCCCCAGCGACCTGATCGCCCTGGTAGGAGGTACGACAGCGGACCTGACGGTATGACAGAAGGAGGAAGAATCTATGAAATTCTGGCAGCAAAAATGGCGTAGTATGAATGGCTTCCGACGGATGATCCTTGTGGTCCTGGCGCTGATGCTGGTGGGCTTCGGGGCGGCCATGGCGGCGGCTCAGACCCGGCTCCCGTTCATTTCTGACGGGGAAGGGCGGCTCACCCCCAAGGCGGAGGGCGAGACCCTGGTCTACTCCGGGCAGCTGGACGGCGGGCAGGTAAGGCTGACCGTGCGGCCGGACGGCACGGCGGAGTACCAGTGGGAAACCCTGACCTACGGCCCCTATCAGCTGGAGGGCTCCCCGGAGGCGCCGGTGTCCAGTGCTCTGGTGGGTCCGAACGCCCGGGGCGTGACCATCCGGCAGGGGGACCGGATCCTGTTTTGGGGCAGCTATGACCCCGCGCCGAAAAATGTGCTGTTCACCCTGGTGTCCGACGGCGCCCCCCTGGCAGAGAGGACCCGGATCCCAGTGGAGGACGCCGGACAGCAGGAGCACGCCCCCAGGCCCATCGTGCTGTGTCAGGCCGCCCTGAGGGAGGAACTCCATCAGGGGGACTGGGGCGTCTTTGGGATCGGGGCGCTGCTGACCCTGCTGGTCATGGCCTGGGTCCTGCTTTCGGAGGCGGTCTTTCAGTTCCGGGCCTCGCTGTGGGCCCGGGGGACCGGGGGGGCGGAGCCCTCGCAGCTGTATACCACCGTGGAGGGGCTGTCCTGGATGGTGGTGACAGTCCTGCTGGCCCTCCTGTACTGGATGGCCCTGACCCGGATCTGTTAGGAGGCGATGGGATGTCCACCCGCCCGGAATTTGTACAGTATCTGCTGGACCAGCTGGAGGGTCTGGGGGAGCTGAGAGCCCGGAAGATGTTTGGGGATTACCTGATCTATCTGAACGACCGGCCCGCTCTGCTGGTGTGCGACGGGACCCCCTTCGCCAAGCCCCTGCCCTGCGTGGCAGAGCTGCTGGAGGACCGGCCCACAGCGCCTCCCTATGAGGGCGCCAAGGCCCACTACGTCCTGGACCCGGAGGACCGGAACACCCTGCGCCGGGCGGCGGAGCTGGTGTCCCAGAACAGCCCGCCGCCCACGAAACGGAGGAGGAACGCATACCCATGACCATACGAAAAGCGGCACAAGAGGACCACCCCTCTATCTATCATCTGGTGTGGACAGCCTTTGCCACCGCCCGGGTCAGCGACGGGACCGAGCAGGACTTTGTGCTGGAGCTGCGCCGGCGGGACACCTACCGCCCGGATCTGGAGCTGGTGGCTGAGGAGAACGGACAGCTGATCGGCCACATCCTCCTCACCCCTTTGCCGGTCCCCGGCGCTCCCGAGGGGCTGCGGGGGCTGATGGCGGCCCCCCTGTGCGTCCGGCTGGAGGACCGAAACCGAGGCCTGGGCGGCCAGCTTCTCCATGAAGGAGGCCGCCGGGCGGCTGAGCTGGGGTACAATGCCCTGTTTCTGGTGGGCGACCCGGAATACTACGGCCGATACGGCTTCCGAAACGCCGTCTCCCTGGGGTTCCAAAACGCCTCCGGCGTGCCCGACCCGTTTTTGCTGGCCCGCTCCCTGAACCCGGATGGGTTTCAGGAGGCCGGCGGTATGCTGAACCTGCACTGAGCAGACTGACAGAAAAGTTGAGGGGGGAGCCCGATGCCCGACCAGAAGCGAAGGAAAAATTTCCTGTACCCCAGGCCGAAGGAGGAGACTGACCCGACGGAGCAGCGGGAGTTTCCGTATCTCCCGGAGGCGGTCAACGCCAGTTTTGTGATCGGCGGGGCGGATGCCGAAGCTGTCCCAGTGAAAGAGGGCACTCCCATACCGGCCCCGGAACCGGAGCCCGCTGAGCCGCCAGGAAAATACCCCTGCCCCTGCTGTGGGTATCTCACCTTCCCCGTCCCCAAGGAGGATGCCCTGGCCTACATCTGCCCGGTGTGCTGCTGGGAGAACGATGTATTTGACCCGAGGGAGGACGACCCCAGCGACGAGAACCGCGGCATGACCCTCCGCCAGGGGCGGGAAAACTACCAGAAGTGGGGCGCGGTGCGGGAGGATCTGGTTCGCCACGCCTGGCCGCCCCGGCCGCAGGAGCGGCCCAAATCCGGTAAAATCCCCTCTTAGCGAATTACAAACTGGAATATAACCGAGGAATACTACTATGCAGGATCATATTTATGTAAAAGGAGCCCGGGAAAACAACCTGAAAAATGTGGATGTGACCATTCCGCGGGACAAGCTGGTGGTGCTCACCGGCCTGTCGGGGAGCGGCAAATCCTCCCTGGCCTTCGACACCATCTACGCGGAGGGACAGCGGCGGTATGTGGAGTCCCTGTCCTCCTATGCCCGGATGTTCCTGGGGCAGATGGAGAAGCCCGACGTGGACTACATCGACGGCCTCTCCCCCGCCATCTCCATCGACCAAAAGACCACCAGCAAGAATCCCCGGTCCACCGTGGGCACTGTCACCGAGATCTATGACTATCTCCGCCTGCTCTGGGCCCGGGTGGGCACCCCCCACTGCCCTGTATGCGGCAAGGAGATCAAACAACAGACCATCGACCAGATCATCGACCAGGTGCTGGAGCTGCCCGAGGCCACCCGGATCCAGGTCATGGCCCCGGTAATCCGGGGCAAGAAGGGCGAGCACGCCAAGGTCTTCGAGGACGCACGCCGCTCCGGCTATGTGCGCTGCCGGGTGGACGGCATCGCCTATGACCTGAGCGAAGAGATCAAGCTGGAGAAGAACAAGAAGCACAACATCGAGATCGTGGTGGACCGCCTGGTCATCCGGGAGGACATCGCCCGCCGCCTGACGGACAGCGTGGAGATCGCCTCCAACCTGTCCGGCGGCCTGGTGGTGGTCAATGTGGTGGGGGAGGACCGGGACATCCTCTTCTCACAGAACTACGCCTGCGAGGACTGCGGCGTGTCCATTGAGGAACTCACTCCCCGGATGTTTTCCTTCAACAACCCATACGGGGCCTGTCCCGCCTGCACCGGCCTGGGCAGCCAGCTGAAGGTGGATCCGGAGCTCATCATTCCCAACAAGGACCTGTCCATTCTGGAGGGGGCCATCACCGCCTCCGGCTGGAGCAACATCAAGTCCGACGGCATCGCCCGGATGTACTTCGACGCTCTGGCCAAAAAGTACCGCTTCAAGCTGGACACCCCGGCGAAGAACCTGTCCCCCGAGGTGATGGACGTGATCCTCTACGGCACCCGGGGGGAGGAGCTCACCCTCCACTATGACCAGCCCCGGGGCAAGGGCACCCTGCACCAGGCCTTTGAGGGGATCTGCAACAACCTGGAGCGCCGGTACAAGGAGACCCAGTCCGACGCCATGCGCCGGGAGCTGGAGGACTGCATGAGCGAGTGCCCCTGCCCTACCTGTCAGGGCCGCCGCCTGCGGAAGGAGTCCCTGGCCGTCACAGTGGGCGGGCTGGACATTGACGCCTTCTGCCGCAAGTCGGTGACCCAGGCCCTGGACTTTGTGGACCATCTGGAGCTGACCGAGGTCCAGATGCGCATTGCGGAGCGCATTTTGAAGGAGATCAAAAGCCGGCTGGGCTTCCTCCAGTCGGTGGGCCTGCAATACCTCACCCTGTCCCGGGGGGCGGGATCCCTGTCCGGCGGCGAGAGCCAGCGCATCCGTCTGGCCACGCAGATCGGCTCCTCCCTCATGGGGGTGCTGTATATCCTGGATGAGCCATCCATCGGCCTGCACCAGAGGGACAACGATATGCTGCTGAAAACCATGCAGGACCTGCGGGACCTGGGAAATACCCTGCTGGTGGTGGAGCATGACGAGGACACCATGCGGGCGGCCGACTATATCATCGACGTAGGCCCCGGCGCGGGGGTCCACGGGGGCGAGATCGTGGCGGCGGGCACTCCGGAGGAGGTGATGAACACCCCCGGCTCCATCACCGGCGAGTATCTGTCCGGGCGCAGAAAGATCCCCGTCCCCCGGGAGCGGCAGAAGGGGAACGGGAAGCTTCTGAAGGTATTTGGGGCGGCAGAGAACAACCTTCGGCACATCGATGTGGAGATCCCCCTTGGGACCTTCACCTGTGTCACCGGGGTGTCCGGCTCGGGCAAGTCCTCTCTGGTGAACGAGATCCTGTATAAGAAGCTGGGCGCCGACCTGAACCGGGTGAAGGTCCGGGCGGGCAGACACGACCGCATCGAGGGTGAGGAGTTCCTGGACAAGGTCATTGACATCGACCAGTCCCCCATTGGCCGCACGCCCCGGTCCAATCCGGCCACCTATACCGGGCTGTTCAACGACATCCGGGAGCTGTTCGCCTCCACCCAGGACGCCAAGGCCCGGGGCTACGGCCCAGGGCGCTTCTCCTTCAACACCCGGGGCGGCCGGTGCGAAGCCTGCCAGGGAGACGGCCTTCTGAAGATCGAGATGCACTTCCTGCCGGACATCTACGTCCCCTGCGAGGTGTGCAAGGGCAAGCGGTACAACCGGGAAACGCTGGAGGTCCACTACAAGGGCAAAAACATCTATGAGGTGCTGGAGATGACGGTGGACGAGGCCCTCCCCTTCTTTGAGAACCTCCCCCGGATCTATAACCGGCTGAAAACCCTGGAGGAGGTAGGACTGGGCTATGTGAAGCTGGGGCAGGCGTCCACCACCCTGTCCGGCGGCGAGGCCCAGCGGGTCAAGCTGGCCACCGAGCTGAGCAAACGCTCCACCGGCCGGACCATCTATATCCTGGACGAGCCCACCACCGGCCTGCACAGCTATGACGTCCAGCGGCTGATCGAGGTCCTGCAAAAGCTGGTGGATGTGGGCAACACCGTGGTGGTCATCGAGCACAACCTGGACGTCATCAAGACCGCCGACCACATCATCGACCTGGGCCCCGAGGGGGGCGACGGCGGCGGCGCCATAGTCTGCACCGGGACGCCGGAGGAGGTGGCCGCCTGCGGGGCCAGCTATACGGGGCGGTATCTGAAGCGGATGCTGGAGTGATCTTCCCCGCCCGCCGGTTCACCTCCGCAGGGCGAAACCCTTCGCATGGAACGAAACCCTTCCGAAAAACAGCGGGCGGGTCAGAGACCCGCCCCTACAACATCTCAGGCAGATCACCGCAAAACGGAACAACGGGAGGGGCAAGCCCCGCCCCTACGGGTAAGCGGAAAACATCCCGCAGAGGGGGGACGGGCGCACAGTGTGCGCCCCTACGGCGGTTTCAGGGCCTTCATAGATCCCAGCGGGACGAAGCTCACCCCTCCAGCTCCCGACCCAGGGCCAGACCGGTCTGGAGCCCCAGCCGGAACCCCTGGACTGCGTAAAAGGCCAGGACGGCCCGGGCGTCCCGCGCCTGCTCCTGGTCCAGGGCGTCCCAGAACAGAGCGGCCCGGAAGGCGTCCCCGTCATCCATGGGCCGGCCTTCGATCTGCGGCAGGATATAGTGGTCATAGAGCCAGCGCATACACTCTGTCATCATCGAAACACCCCGAACACGAACTATTATAATGTTATTGTAATCACGAACTTTAAGATTGTCAACAGGGAGCGTGAAGGATTTGGAAATTATTCTGCCAAGTGTTGCGGAACGGCTCAAGCCCCTGCGAAAGTCCCGGGGACTGACGCAGATGGAGATGGGGAAGCTCTTGAACTGCACCGACCGTCATTATCAAAAAATCGAGTATGGACAGGTCAATCTGCCTGCCACTACGTTGATCTTTCTGGCCGACTTTTTTCATGTGACCACCGATTATCTGCTGGGCCGGGATTGACGGATGGGGAGCCATCGTGTAGGATGGAGACCTGAGACACTCAACGCAGAAGGAGATGGATGCAGCATGGAACGGATTCGGCTGACAGACCCGGCGGACCCCCGCTTTGGGGAGGCCTTCGCCCTGTACGAGATCAGCTTCCCAGTCTATGAGCGGCGGACACGGGCGTCCCAGGCAGCCCGGCTGAGTCACCCGGAGTACCACTTTGACCTGCTGATGGAGAGGGAGCGTTTCCTGGGGATCCTGCTGTTCTGGGAGGCGGATGGCTTCCGCTATGTGGAGCACTTCGCTACCTGTCCCCAGCTTCGGGGTCAGGGCGTTGGCGCCCGGGCGCTGGCCCAGCTGAACAGCGAAGGGATCCCTGTGGTGCTGGAGATCGACCCGCCCCGGGACGGGGTCTCCATCCGGCGGCAGCATTTTTATGAGCGCTGCGGCTTCTTCTCCAACCCATACCGCCATGTCCATCCCCCCTACCGGGCGGGCTGTCAGGGACATCCCCTGGTGGTGATGACCAGCCCGGCCCCGGCCTCCTGGGAAGAGTACGACCGCTTTGCCGCCTATCTGGGCGGGACCGTTATGGAGGACTGCAAGATCCCCCTGACTGAAACTGAAGAATAAAGGAGACCAATATGGATACCCTGCAATGGCTGACTGAGACGGAATTTGGAAAGTGCATCTTCACCATGCTGGTCTCGATGGTCCCCATCATCGAGCTGCGGGGCGGACTGCCCTTCGGCGTGGCCCTGGGCCTGCCCTATCATCTGGCCTTTCCCGCCGCCGTCCTTGGAAATTTGATCCCCGCCCCATTCATTATCGTCTACATCCGCCGGATCTTTGAGTTGATGCGGAAATATCTTCCCCGGCTCAACGGCCTGGTAGACCAGCTGGAGGAGAAGGCCCACCTCAAGGGCCAGAAGGTGCAGAAATATCAGTACATCGGCCTTTGGCTCTTTGTGGCCATTCCCCTGCCGGGGACGGGGGCCTGGACCGGCTCGCTGGTCGCCGCGTTTCTGGGGATGCGGCTGAAAAAGGCCATGCCTGCGGTCACCCTGGGCGTTCTCACTGCCGGGGCCATCATGCTGGCCCTCACCCATGTGGGGATCAACCTGTTTTCCGGGGCGGTGTGACCGACTCAGTATCCATTCCGGGCTGGGACACATAGGATGGTTCGGAGGTGGTGACCGTGGAAATGCTGGAGGCCGCCCTGGCCCTTCTGTGTGCCCTGGGCGTGGGGAGCCTGCTGTGGCTGCTGTTCGGCCTGCTGGTCCGTCCGGCCCGGGGGCGTGAGCCCTGGGTGGTGCTCCCCGGGCGGGGGCCTGGCGAGGATCTGGAGGCCGGCCTGCGCCAGCTGGCCTGGCTGCGCCGGGCGGGACTGTTTCGGGGCGAGGCGGTGATCTGGGACGAGGCTCTGGACCGGGAGGGTCGTCAGCTGGCCCTGCGGCTGGCCCTGCGGTGGCCGTGGGTCGTCTGCTGTCCGCCGGGGGAGCTGGAGGAGTGGCTGCGGGAGGCAGTCCGGCAGACGGACGGAATCCCCCAATAAACAGGGGGACCCTTTTGAGCCGCCCGTCCTGCTGTGATTCGGCTGAACCGCCATAGGGGCGGGACACCTGCCCGCCCGCCGGTTCACCCCCGTGGAATGTTTTCCCGCCATCCTGTAGGGGAGGGGCTTGCCCCTCCCGCCGTATCTCGGAAATGGCCGTGGGTCGCCGTAGGGGCGGCCCCATGTGGCCGCCCGCCAGATTTCGGAAGGGTTTCCTTCCATGCGGAGGGTTTCGCCCTGCGGGGCGAGTTCCTTTTTCCTCGGCGAAAAAGGAACCAAAACGCCGCCGGGGGTGGGCTCCGATGGGCGTCCCCGCCCATAGTCGCGCACCCCCCGTCCCCCATTTACGGGGGATACCCCTATACCCTTATGTAATATTTCCGGCGCGCAAAATATGGTTCCAGGTTTGATTCCGTCCGGGCCACTGGGCCCTAGTACGGCACCAAATTTCGGTCTGTGCTATTTCACTGCTGCGCCTGGTTCCGACCAGCCGTGGCAGGGGGTGCGGAATCGGAGGCGCGTCGATCGGAATTGCTCCGAAAATAGAAATCGGGCGGGCCGGTGTCCCGCCCCTGCGGCGTTAAAAAATCACAGCAAACGGGACAGAAAAAGAAACAGAGAGGAGTGGTCACCATGACGGAGCAGGGTGCGGAACGGTCTGTATTGGAAGGGGCCGTCTCCTCTCTGATCTTTCAAAATGAGGAAAACGGCTATACCATCCTGCGCCTGGATGTGGGCGAGGAGGAGATGACCGTGGTGGGCTCCATGCCCGGGGTATCCCCCGGGGAGTACCTCACCGTTCGGGGCCAGTGGGTGCGCCACGCCACCTACGGTGTGCAGTTCCGGGCGGATGTGGTGGAGCGCCGCCTGCCCCAGGGGATGGAGGAGATCTACCACTACCTGGCCTCCGGCGCGGTGAAAGGGGTGGGAAAGGCCACCGCCCGCCTGCTCATCGAGGAGTTCGGCGAGGACGCCCTGCGGGTCATGGAGGAGGAGCCGGAGAAGCTCACCCGGCTGCGGGGGGTGTCCCCCAAGCGGGCCCGGTCCATCAGCGAGGCCTTCCGAAAGCAGATGGGGATGCGCCGCCTGCTGGAGTTCCTGTCGGAGCACCAGCTGCCCATGGAACTGTCCAGCCGCCTGTTCCGTGCCTATGGCGACGTGGCCCTTGAGGTGGTGCGCTCCAACCCCTATGTCCTGGCGGCGGGGGAGTTCGGGGTGGACTTCTCTCAGGCGGACACCCTGGCCCTCTCCCTGGGTGTGGCGGCGGACGACCCCCAGCGGCTTGAGGCCGGACTGCTGTTTGAGCTGTCCCACAACAACTGGAACAACGGTCACACCTTCCTCCCCGCCCAGAAGCTGGTGGGGGCCACCGCCCAGCTGCTGGAGTGCCGGGAGGAACAGCTGGAGGAGCGGCTGGAGGCCCTGGCCGTCCGGGGCGAGGTGGACCTGGACCAGGTGGCGGGACAGGAGGCGGTCTATCTCCCCGCCCTGTACGAGGCGGAGACCTACATCGCCCAGCGGATGGGCGAGATGAGCCGGGCGGAGCTTCTACCGCCGGATGGTCTGGACCGCCTGCTGAAGCAGATCCAGCGGGCCCAGGGGATCACCTATGCCCCCCAGCAGCTCCAGGCGGTGCGGCAGGCGGCCCAGCGGCAGGTGATGCTGCTCACCGGCGGGCCGGGCACCGGCAAGACCACCTGCCTGCGGGGCGTGCTGGCCCTGTTTGAGGCCATGGGTCTGGAAACCGCCCTGGCCGCCCCCACCGGCCGGGCAGCCAAGCGGCTGGGGGAGCTGTGCTCCACCGAGGCCTCCACCATCCACCGCCTGCTGGAGACCGGCTTCGACCCCCACACCGGCCAGCTGGTGTTCACCCACGACGAGTACGACCCCCTGAAGGCGGATGCGGTCATTGTGGACGAGGTCTCCATGGTGGACGTGCCCCTGATGGCCGCCCTGATGGCCGCCCTGCGGGGGGACTGCCGGCTGGTGCTGGTGGGCGACCCGGACCAGCTCCCCTCCGTGGGGCCGGGAAACCTGTTCTCCGACCTGATCCGCAGCGGGGCGGTGCCCACCGTCCGTCTCACCGAGATCTTTCGCCAGGCGGCCCAGAGCGCCATCGTCCGAAACGCCCACATGGTAAATTCCGGGGAGCTGCCCGACCTGCGGCGGAACGACAACGACTTCTTCTGCCTGCGGCGGCGGGATCCCCAGTCAGCGGTGGAGACCATTGTGGACCTGTGCCGCCGGCGGCTGCCGGAGCGCATGGGGATCCCCGCCGACCAGATCCAGGTCCTCTCCCCCACCCGGCGGCGGGGCACCGGGACCGCGGTGCTGAACCAGGCCCTCCAGGCCGCCCTCAATCCCCCGGCGGAGCAGAAGGGGGAGCGCCGCTTCGGCGACTGGATCTTCCGGGCGGGGGACCGGGTGATGCAGGTCAAGAACAACTACGACATCCTCTGGCGGGAGGAGGGCGGGACCGCCTCCGGCATGGGGATGTTCAACGGGGACATCGGGGTGATCCGCACCGTGGACAAGGAAGTCGTCCTGGTGGACTTTGACGGCAAACTGGTGGAGTACACCCCGGATATGCTGGGGGAGCTGGAGCCCGCTTTTGCCGTCACGGTACATAAGGCCCAGGGCAGCGAGTACCGGGCGGTCATCCTGGCCGCCCTGGACGGGGCCCCCATGCTGATGACCCGGGGGGTGCTGTACACCGCCATCACCCGGGCCAAAAGCCTGTTCATCGTGGTGGGAGACGATGGCGCGGTGGCCCGCATGGTGTCCAACAACCGCCAGGCCCGGCGGTACTCCGGTCTCCGTGCCCGCCTGGCGGGCGAGCTGGAGGGGCACGGAGAAACCGCCCTCCCATAAAATCCATAACAGATGAGGCTGCTGTCCCCATGGGACGGCAGCCTCATTTTTTGTATGAAACAGGCATGGACGCCCGGCGGACCCCTCAGAGCGGGCCGCCATACTCCTCCCGGGCCCGGCGAAGGAACTCCGCGTCCTGATCGTCCAGAGCGTGGAGCCCGGCGGTCTCCTCCATGTGGTGGGTAAACTCGTGGGCCACAGTGGCAAAGAGTTCGTCCTTCCAGGTCTCCTCGTCCTCCTCCGCCAGCAGAGCGGCGAAGGAGCCGTAGTACAGAACGATGTACCGCCCCAGCAGGTCGTGACAGTACTCCCCCATGATGTACATCTCCCCCAGCGGGAACTCCGGGTCCGGAAGGGCCTCCTCCTCCAGCTGGATGCCCCCGTCCAGCTGGTCAAAAAATGCGTCGGGGAAACCGGCGGAGATCTCCTCCAGCCAGTCCCCCACCTGCTCATAGCTTGGGATCATGGCGTTCACATCCTTTTGAACATCATACCGCCCCGCGGCTGCCTGCTAAGGTTTAAACAAAGAGTTCGGGGACGACGCGGCTGACCTGGGCCCGCTCCATCTCCCCGGTGACCTGGAAAAGAAGCTCCATAAAATACTTGGCGTAGTGGGTAAGATAGCGCTGCCTGTGCCGCAGGAGGGACAGGGTCTGGACAATGGGCGCCCCCTGGTCCATGAGAGGGAAAATGTTGAGCTGATCCCCCAGGACCGAGGCGTTCGCCACAATGCCCACCTGGGTACAGTAGCAGGCGGCCATTCCCTGGGCGCACAGAGGGAGGATGTGGCGGGTGGCCGTCCCGGTAAAGGGGACGGCGGGGTGCACCTGCTCCCGGGTGAAGTATTCCCGCATCCGCTGGCCCAGCCGGTTATCCATCAGGGCGAAGGGCAGCCGGGCGAAGTCCCGGACCGAGGCCCCCTGGAGAGAGCGCAGCTTGATGCCCCGGACCTCGTCCGGGGAGTAGTACTGCCGCAGCAGGCTCTCCGGGACACAGAGGTAGACCTGCTCCTGGTACAGCTGCTGCTCCAGCAGGTCCGGGCTGTACGAGCCGGAGAGGACCACGGCGAAGTCCAGTTCTCCGTTGGACACCATAGCCTCCAGCTGGGTGGAGAGGGCGTCGGAAAAACGGACCTCCACCAGCGGATAGCGGCGGTGGAAGTCGGGCAGCAGCTGGGAGAGGATCCAGGCCCCCCGCATGGTGCCCGCCCCCAGCTTCAGCGTGCCCCGCTCCTGCTGCTCGATGTCGGAGAGGATGTCCTCCAGGTTCCGCTCCTCCTTCCCCACCACCTGGGCAAAGGAGAGGACGAACTCCCCCGCGCAGGTGAGGGACAATGTTGGCTTCCGGTACAGCAGGGGGCAGCCGTAGTGCTGCTCCAGGCGGTGGATGTGGTTGCTGAGGGTCTGCTGGGAGATATACAGCCGCTGGGCCGTCCGGGTCATGTTCAGGTCCTTGGACAGCTCCTGAAAATAGTAGAGACTGACGAGATCCATGGGAAGCCTCCCTGTCCAGCTACAAAATTTCTTTGTCGAAAAATGAAAAAATCTCTGTTTGATTTTTGGCCTTGTTCATATTACCATGATTTTAACGGAAACGCAAATGATTTTATGAAAAATATACAGGACCAATGAGGAGGAGTTTTTATGGCAATCCGAGTGCTGCTTCCCCAGCCCATTTTGCCGGCTGGCTATGAATATCTGCGGGAGCACGGCTACGAGGTGGTGGACGGCCGCGGCTTTACCGAGGAGGACATCATCGCGGACATCGGAGACTGTGACGCGATCATCGTTCGAACGGCGAAGATCACGGAGAAGATTTTGGATGCGGCCCCCAAGCTGAAGATCCTGGCCCGCCACGGCGCGGGCTATGACGGAGTAGACCTGAAGGCGGCCCGGAAGCATGGCGTGCTGGTATGCACCGCCGGCGGGGCCAACGCCATCTCGGTGGCGGAACTGACCATCTTCTATATGCTCTACTGCTCCCGGAACTTCAAGAAGGTGCAGAGCCTGTACCTGGAGGACTACCGCCAAGCCAAGATGGGTGTCCCCAAGACGGAGCTGGAGGGCAAGACCCTGGGCCTGGTGGGTCTGGGCAACATCGGCAAGCTGGTGGCGAAGAAGGCCGCCCTGGGCTTCGATATGACGGTGCTGGCCTACGATCCCTTTGCTAAAAAGGAGGGCCTGCCTGAGTACATCCAGCTGGTGGAGGAGCGGGACGAGATCTTCACCAAAAGCGACTACGTCTCTCTCCACGTCCCCGCCACCCCTGAGACGGTCCACTCCATCAGCGACCGTGAGTTCGACCTGATGAAGGAGACCGCGTACCTCATCAACGCCGCCCGGGGCTCCATCGTGGACGAGCCCGCCCTGATCCGGGCCCTGGAGGCCGGAAAGATCGCCGGGGCCGGCCTGGATACCCTGGAGAAGGAGCCCATCGATCCCAGCAATCCCCTGGTGTCCATGGACAACGTGCTCACCGCCCCCCACATCGGCGGCGCCACCAAGGAGGCGTCCAGCCGTTCCTCCGTGGCCTGCGCCCAGGCCATCGACGACTACTTCTCCGGCCGGACTCCCAAGTTCGTGGTGCCCGAGCTGCGGGACCTGATCCAGAAGTAAATCCCTTCGTGTGTACGAGTTTTGAAAGGAGCAATCTGAAATGAGTGTAGGAAAACGGATCTTTTTGAAGCGTGAGATGCCCGATCCGGAGGTAATGGCCCAGTTTAAGTCCATCCCGGCCTCCAACACTGCCGACGTGATGGGCCGCAGCTGCGCCATGAACCCCCGGATCCACCTGGTGAGCAAGCCCAAGGCGCAGATGATGGCTGGCCCCGCCTATACGGTGAAGTGCCGTGCGGGGGACAATCTGACCCTCCACGCCGCCCTGAACTACTGTCAGGAGGGCGACGTGCTGGTGGTGTCCAACGAGGAGGACGACACCCGCGCCCTGATGGGTGAGATCATGATGGCGTATCTCAAGTATACGAAGAAGATCGCCGGCATCGTGCTGGACGGCCCCATCCGCGACATCGATGAGATCGGGAACTGGGATTTTCCCGTCTACTGCACGGGAACCACTCCGGGCGGCCCCTACAAGGAGGGCCCCGGTGAGATCAACGTGCCCATCGCCTGCGGCGGCGTGAGCGTCAACCCCGGCGACATCATCCTGGCCGACCCGGACGGCGTCATCGTCATTCCCCGGAAGGACGCCCCCGTCATCCTGGAGGACGCCAAGAAGTTCCAGGCTGCCGATGAGAAGAAGCTGGCCGCCGCCAAGAATGGCACCGCCAACCGCGCCTGGGTGGAAAAGAGCCTGGCGGAAAAAGGCTACGAGATCATCGACGACGTGTACCACGCGTAAGAGAGACGCGTTATCTGCCCGTCCCCGCCCGCTGAGACTGGCGGGGACGGAGTTCAACAGATAAAGGAGAGAAAAATATGGGACCCGGATTGACTGCATTGCTGGTTTTTATCGCACTGATCATCATTTGGGCCGTGGTACTCAAGCGCAATATCGTGGAGGCCGCCATTCTCAGCCTGATCATTCTGCCGTTCTTCGGCGGCGTGGACCAGGCCCCCAGTCTGATGTCCGGCGCGATCAAGTATGTTCTGAACTATGAGGTGCTGTACGCATCCCTGGCCTTTATTGTTATGGCATTTCTCCTCCAGCATTCCAATGTACTGGATGGTATGCTGCACATCTTCACCCGCCTGTTCGGGCGGCTGAAGGGCGGCCCCGCCTATGTCAACACCGCGATTTCCTCCGCCCTGGGCTGTATGTCCGGCGGAAACACCCCCAACGCCGCAACTGCCGGCGCGTTCACCGCCGAGTGGCTGCTGAAGTCCGGCTGGAACCGGGAGCAGGCGGCCACCCTGATCGCCGCCAACGGCGGCCTGGGCGCCGGCTTTCCCCCCTGCGCCGGCCTGTTCATTGTGCTGGGCTTTCCCACGGTGGCCGGGATCGTGGAGGAAGGGGCGTTATACATCGCCCTGCTGGTCACCGGCCTGTATCAGGTCGCGTGGCGTCTGGTCTATATCCACTATGTGGTGCGTAAGAACCACATCCAGCCCACTCTGGTGGGTGAGCAGGAGCCCATCTCGGAAGTATTCCGCAAGCATGGCATCTGTATGACCCTTTTCCTGGGCGCAGTCATCCCCGTGCTCCTCACCATGGGCCCCCTGAACAAAGCCCTGGCCGGCCGCTCCGAGGCCTGGGAGGGCGCGATGGACAGCGTCAACCTGCTGGTTTGGCTGCCTACTCTGATGATCTGCATCATCCTGCTTCTGGATGGCAGGAACATCGTGAAAAAGTTCTCCTCCTGGGAGGATTTCGTCAAAAAATTCATCCCCCATATCGCCAACACGGGCGGCCTGCTGTTCTTTATCTTTGCGGTGAGCAACATCATCACCAAGCTGGGCCTGGGCGATGATGTGGTGTCCGTTCTGGACAAGATGAACCTGTCCCCCATTGTGACTCTGATCGTGGTCTATGTGCTGGTGGCTGTGGTCGCCGGACCTCTATCCTCCACCGCGACTCTGACCGCCGTAGGCGTGGTGGGTCACGCCATCCTGGTGGGCGTCGGCTTCGATCCCCTGACGACCGCCGCCGCTCTGCTGATGATCTCCTCCACCGAGGGCGCTTCTCCCCCCGCTTCTGGCGCACTGTTCGTGGCCTGCGGCCTCACCGAGTGCGACCCGCCCAAGATCTATATGCCTCTGATCAACTGGTTTGTGGCTCCTATTGTGGTAATGGGCTGTCTGGTTGCCACAGGGATCCTGCCGGTACCCTAACAAATAGGAGGAAATAACGATGCAAAAAGTATTTCATATCCTGATCGCTTTGGGCCTGGCCATTTTTGGAATCGGTTCTGTGATCTTTGTCCTGGGCCAGGCTGTGTGCTTGATCGCCGGAATGCCCGAGATGGTCACCATGATCGAGACCACAGTGGACGCGGTGATTTTCCCCGCCATCGCCTTGACCGGCCTGCTGAGCTTTATTTATGGCTGTATCTGGAAGAAGTCCAAGAAGCAGGACTGATCCCTGAGGCGACAGCTATGTTTCCCCTTTCCGGGCCGGATGCGTCCATCGTGTCCGGCCCGGTTTTATTAGGCGGCAGAGAGGATATCCATCCTGCGGTATCCGGCTGGCCGGCTATTATCAGGCAGAATATTTGAATGGCCCCCCGCAGGCTGTGTCCCGCAAAGCGGCGCATCCGACCGGACCCGCCGCGTCCAAGTCAGGATCGAAGCCGGTTCCCTGTCCGTTCCGTACGGACAGGGAACCTTGCTGAGATAGGAAAATTTACAAAAAAAGGAGAGCTAAAATGAGTCCCATTTCCATTGCGCTGATCATTCTGGCGGTCACCGTCATCCTGTTTATCTGGGAGCCCGTTCCCATCATCGTCACCGCCATCGGCGCTTCTATCGCCTTTGCCTATACAGGTTTGATCGATGTGAGCGACATCTTCGCCGGCTATAACAGCACCACCATCGTCCTGCTGGCCGGCATGATGGTCATCGGCTCCTCCCTGTTCCATGCCGGTATTACTGATCTGATCGGTGAGAAAATGGTCCGTGTCACGGGAAAAAGTGAGCGAAATATCATCCTTGCAACGCTGGTTGTGTCTTGTATCCTCAGCTCCGTGTGCAGCAACATCGGCGTGATGACTGCCATGGCCCCCCTGGTCACCGCTATGTGTATCGCCGCCGGGGTCGGTCCCTCCAAGGCCCTGCTGGCTCTGCTGTTCGGCGCCCAGTTCGGCGGCTTTGTCACCCTGGTGGGTGTGGGCTCCAACGCCACCGCCAACAGTGTGATGAGCGATCTGGGCATCACCCCCTTCGGCTTCTTCAGCATTACCCCCTTCGGCATTGGCGTGTGTATTCTGGGCACCCTGTATTTCACCTTTATCGGGTGCAGGATGATCCCGGATACCGGCTATGTCCCTGAGTTTGCCAAGACCGAAAAGAAGACCCTGGACAAGAAGAAGGCCGCCATCTCCGTAGTAACTCTGCTGTGTGTTCTGGTGGTAATCGCCGCCAGCCCGGCTAATATGCCCATGCATGTGGCCGCTGTGATCGGCGCTCTTGTCATTGTGGGCACCAAGTGTATGTCCGTTCAGGAAGCCATCAAGGCCATCGACTGGAACTGTATGCTGCTGGTGGGCTCCCTGACCGCCATCTCCACCGGCTTTAAGAACAGCGGCGCAGGCGATGCCGTGGCCGAGCTGATCCTGAAGATCCTGGGCAACGATCCCAGCCCCTTCATGGTCACCACCGTCATCTTCTTCTCCGCCGCCATCCTGACCCAGTTCATGTCCAATATCCCCTCCATCATGCTGTTCCTGCCTATCGGCATTTCCATCGCTGAGCAGATCGGCGTCAGCCCCTATCCGGTTGCCATGACCATCACCCTGGCGGGCGCGGCCTCTTACGCCACCCCCTTCGCCGCACCCCAGAACATGATGACGGTGGGCTGGACCCAGTATAAGTTCGTGGACTTCTGCAAGATCGGTCTGCCCATGCTGCTAGTCACTTATGTGGTGGTGGCCGCGCTGATCCCGATTTTCCTGCCCTATTGACCGTTCGAGGTATCAGCGCATGAGAGAGCTTTTAAACGGCGTCTATGACCTGCATATCCATACCTCCCCGGATGTGGTCCCCCGGAAGTACAGCGATCTGGAGCTTGCCCGGCGGCTGGCGGAGCGTGGGATGGCGGGCTGTGCCATCAAGTGCCACTATTTTGACACTGCGGCCCGGGCCGGCCTGCTGATGGCGCAGTTCCCCCAGCTGGATGTAGCAGGCGGCGTGACCCTGAACCGCTCGGTGGGCGGCTTGAATCCTGATGCGGTAGAGCGGTCCGCCCAGGCGGGCGGGCGCATGGTCTGGTTCCCCACCCTGGAGGCCCAGTCCTATCAGCGCTATCAGCACCGGAATGACCCGGAGGCCAGCCTGTCCCGTTTCCTGACCGTCTGTGATGAGGAGGGCAAGCTGCTGCCTCAAGCCCTGGAGGTGCTGGACATCGCCGCCCGCCACCACATGGTGGTGGGAACGGGCCACGTCGGTGCGGAGGAGGGCATGGCCCTGGTGCGGGCCGCTGCGGAGCGGAACTGCACCATCGTGCTGACCCATGCGGACAACCCCGCGGACTGCTACTCGGTGGAACAGCAGGAGGAGGCCGCCGCATTGGGGGCCTATGTGGAGCACTGCTTCTTCACCACGTTCCACGGCCGCACGCCCATTGAAGAGATCGCCCGGCAGATCCGGGCTGTGGGCTGTGACCGGGTGCTTCTGACCACCGATTTTGGACAGCTCAACTCCCCCGGCTCCGATGAGGGCATGGAGGAGTATGCCCGGCAGCTCCGGGCCCAGGGCTTCTCCCGGGAGGAGCTGGAGACCATGATGTGCCGGGTGCCCCGGCGTCTGCTCCACCCCACAGAGCAGGACTGAAGCCCCAGGCACACAGCCGCATCGGCCAGCTTTGCAAAACCGTACCCTCCACAAGCTGAAGAGGGCGGAACGGCACAGCCGTTCCGCCCTCATTTTATTTGGGGTCCGTGATTCTGTTCGCTGAATGTTACCGCGCGTCCCGGTACATAAAGGTCACGATCTGGGCGCGGGTACAGTCCGCATCGGGGCTGAACGCCTTGTCACCGGTACCTGCGGTGACGCCCTCGGACACGGCCAAGCGCACGGCCTCTGCGTAGTAGGCGTCAGCGGCCACATCCGTAAAGTCCATGGCATAGTTTACCACAGGAGAGGCATTGGCCCGCCACAGGAAGGTGACCATCTGGGCGCGGGTGCAGGAGGCATCCGGGCTGAAGGTATTGGCGGAGGTGCCGGAGGTGATGCCCTTGTCCACGGCCCACAGAACCGCATCATAGAAGTAATCGCTCTTCGAGATGTCGGTGAAGGGGTTCTCAGGCTCGGTTTCGATCAGCTTGAAGCTGGCTTCCACGGTGACCTTGCTGTCCGCCATGTGGAAGGTGTAGGTGGTCTCGGACCGCTTGGTGACCTTCAGGTCCTTGTTCTTGGCGTCGGTGACAGTCAGCTCGTCCAGCTCATAGCCCGCATCGGGCTTCACGGTGACGGTGATGCGGGTGCCGGCAGAGGCCTCGTCCGTAGCGCTGCGATAGGCGACCAGAACGACCAGATCAGTGTCTACATTGCGGACATTTTTCTCGATTCTCGGCAGCATGTCGGCGGTCACAAAGACAGTGGGCTTTCCGCCGTTCTGATTTCCCTCGTTCAAATGGTAAGGCATGAACTGGATCCCGGTCTTGGAATCGATCACGTTGTCATGAATATAGGTGTTGGTCTGCGTCTGGGCCGCGTTGAACAGATACTGGATCGCACCGTTGCAGGTCTGCTCAAATCTGTTGTATGCGATCTCGGCATTTGCGGGAATACCTGCCAGACCGGTCCAGGACAGGTTTTTGAAGATGTTGTTGGTGACGGTGCTCTTCAGATTCAGCAGAGGCGCTTCCTCATTGTAGTAGATACCAACGCTCAGCGTATCGAAGGTACAGCCGTCAATTACCACCTCGGACTTTGCCGCGTTGAACCAATCACCGGATGTATGGCCCCAAAGGCCAATGCCAGCGCCTGTTTTCTGCCCATCATCGCTGCTGAACGTGCAGTTTTTGACCGTCAGTTTGGGAGTAGTAGAGGGGCTATCGTTCTCCTTATAGCTTCCCTCCATGGTCCATTGCAGCAGTCCGCCGCCGTTGTTTCCGGCCAGCGTGAGATCCTGAACGGTAACATTGGTACCGTTCGCATAAACAACATTCAGGATGATGCCGTCTGTGCTGCGGGTGATTGAATTTCCATTGCCGTCAATGGTGATACTGTGCTTGACCATGATCGGCTCATCTACCGTCACGCTGCGCAGAAGCTCCACGGTCTGGCCGTTCACAGCAGCTTCAATTGCCGCCTTCACAGAGGTGTACTTGATCTCACCCACCTGTGCGACATACTTGTTTTCATCGGTCAAAGTGGGCACTTCGATCTCTGCGGTTTCACCGGTCTTGGGCTCGGCGACCGTCAGGTCCTGCTTGGTGACGATGCTGTCCCCATCCGGCTGCGTCTGGGTACGGTGCTGCCTTCTGCGGCATTCACCATAATATCCTGTGCAGTGCATTCATTCAACTCGATGGCGGTATTTTTCAGGCCTCTCCAATATTTTGCGCCAACAAATCCACCGGATTTTGTGATTTTTCCGTCATCGACCGATTCAAAAGTCAGATGGGAGATCTCACAGTCCTCAAATTTGAATGTCTGCCCTGCCGCGCCGTTTGACATTGTGCTTCCGATCACACCGCCAGCCGCAGTCTTCGCTTTGATCACGGTGTTTTTTACCACACATTCGGTAAAGCTCTTATCTCCGTAATTACAAAAACCAACGATACCTCCAACGGGACCAGATACGTGGGTGCAGGAGGTATTCGAATTTTGAACGGCATTGCGCGCAAAAGTAAACGCGCCTTCATTGAGTTGGCCGATTATGCCGCCAACCTTCCAACCAGCACTTTCGATCTCTGCATCATCCACCGTGCAACCGTTAATTTTGGCGTATCCTTGACCGGAAATGCCGCCTACAAAATTTCCTTTGGCACTGAGTTTCAGCCCTGTCACGCTACAATTTTGAATGGTGCCAGTATAGCCTTCACCGGTGATCGCGCCCACATAAGCATCACCAGAGCGCGTGGATACAATGGAAGCATTTTCAAGTTTAATCTGTTCCAGTGTGCCACCCTTCGTGATCCCGAAGAGCCCGACATGGTCGGAAGCGCTATCGATGGTCATACCGGTAATGCTGTTGCCGCCGCCATCAAAGCTGCCCTGGAATGCGGCGTCCTTTGTACCGATCGGCGTCCACTCTTTACCGAGCAAGTCAATCTTTCCGGTCAATTTAACAATCTTCCCGGCAAAAGTTTCGCCGCCGTTGACTAACTTGGCCAGGCCGGCCAGTTCAGCGGCAGTATCGATCTCAAAATTCTTTTCTCCGGAATCGTACCAGCTCGTATCTGCTTCATTCAACCAGTTGTCCGCATCGGCTTCTGCTGTTGGTTCTGCCTGAAGCCCAGGGAGCGTGGGATCAGGCTGTTCGCTGTCAGGCAGATAGCGATCACCTTCCTGTTCTGTCTCCAGCGCACCTCCTTCCGTTCCTTCATAGACTGTGGGTGGATTGCTGTCCGCACTGTCATCTGCCGCGAAAACTGCCGTAGGCATCATTCCGATAAGCAGGCACAGTGCCAACAGACTGGGCAACAATCTTTTTTCATCGCTATTTCTCCTCCTATTTTGTAAATTGCTCGTTCAAAACGAACACAAAAAGGCACCTTTGCGGCATACTCCCTCACGCCGCAAAAGTGCCTTTATTGCCAAAATAATATCGTTGGACAGCAGAAAAGAACGGGAAACTACAAGACTCCCCGCTTGCTTGCTGTCAGTATATTGCAGTATCTCATGGCCTGTCAACCTCTCGAACGCAATACTTCTGAGGCTATTTTAGCATATTTTCCCTCTTTTGACAAGAGGCAGTAAAAAAAGCCGGCGCCTATTTCAGGCGCCGGCCTTTCCATACCGATCAGACGATTTCCCGGGCAATAATTGCAAGTTTTCGCAAAATCTATTGATTATCCCCCGAAAAAATCCAACTTTTCAGTGCTTTGCGGTGTCTCTTAGTACATCCCGCCCATATCGGGGGCCGCGGGGGCGGCGGGAGCGGCGGGCTGGGGCTTATCGGCCACCAGGGACTCGGTGGTCAGCAGGGTGGAGGCGATGGAGGCGGCGTTCTCCAGCGCGGAGCGGGTCACCTTGGTGGGATCCACGATACCGGCGGGGATCATGTCGCAGTAGACCTCCTTATAGGCGTCGAAGCCGTAGCCGATCTTGCCGGACTCACGGATCTTCTCCAGCACCACGGAGCCGTCGATGCCGGCGTTGGCAGCGATCTGCTTCACAGGGGCGGTCAGGGCGCGGGCCACGATCTGGACGCCGGTCTTCTCATCGCCCTCGCTCTCAGCCAGCAGCTTCTCCACGGCGGGGATGGCATTCAGGTAGGCGGTGCCGCCGCCGGCCACGATGCCCTCTTCCACAGCGGCGCGGGTAGCGTTCAGCGCGTCCTCGATGCGCAGCTTCTTCTCCTTCATCTCCACCTCGGTGGCAGCGCCCACCTTGATGACGGCCACACCGCCGGCCAGCTTGGCCAGGCGCTCCTGCAGCTTCTCACGGTCATAGTCAGAGGTGGTGACCTCGATCTGGCTCTTGATCTGACCCACGCGGGCCTTGATTTCCTCAGAAGAACCGGCGCCGTTGACGATGGTGGTGTTCTCCTTGGTGACCTTCACCTGACGGGCCTGACCCAGCTGGCTCAGCTGAGCCTCCTTCAGCTCCAGACCCACGTCGGAGGAGATGACGGTGCCGCCGGTGAGGATGGCGATGTCCTGCAGCATCTCCTTGCGGCGGTCGCCGAAGCCGGGGGCCTTGACGCACACCACGTTCAGGGTGCCGCGCAGACGGTTGACGATCAGGGTGGACAGGGCGTCGCCCTCCACGTCCTCAGCGATGATCAGCAGCTTCTTGCCGGCCTGGACCACCTGCTCCAGCACGGGCAGCAGCTCCTGAATGTTGGAGATCTTCTTGTCGGTGATGAGGATGAGGGCGTCGTCCAGATTGGCCTCCATCTTCTCGGTGTCGGTGACCATATAGGGGGTGATGTAGCCCCGGTCGAACTGCATGCCTTCCACGACCTCGGAGTAGGTCTCGGCGGTCTTGGACTCCTCAATGGTGATGACGCCGTCGTGGCCCACCTTCTCCATGGCCTCAGCGATCAGAGTGCCGATGGCCTCGTCGCCGGAGGAGACCGCGCCCACGCGGGCGATGTCGTCAGAGCCGTTGACCTTCTGGCTGTTGGCCTTCATGGCCTCGATGGCGGCGGTGGTCGCCTTGGAGATGCCTTTCTTCATCACCATGGGGTTGGCGCCGGCGGCCAGGTTCTTCAGGCCCTCGTGGATGATGGCCTGGGCCAGCAGGGTGGCGGTGGTGGTGCCGTCTCCGGCCACATCGTTGGTCTTGGTGGAGACCTCCTTCACCAGCTGAGCGCCCATGTTCTCAAAGGGGTCCTCCAGCTCGATCTCCTTGGCGATGGTGACGCCGTCGTTGGTGATCAGGGGAGCGCCGAACTTCTTATCCAGCACCACGTTGCGGCCCTTGGGGCCCATGGTGATCTTTACAGTGTCGGCCAGCTGGTTCACGCCCTTTTCCAGAGCCTTGCGGGCCTCCTCGCCGTAGCAAATGATCTTAGCCATAATACATTACCTCCAATTTAGAGAAAGTGTGTTGAATTAGGAATGAGGAGTTAGGAATTAGGAATTGTGGAGTCCGGCTTTGCCGGACCATTTGGAATTGGCCGCCGCAGGCGGCTCATCAATTCCTCATTTCTAATTCCTAATTGCCATCGTCGAGTTTACTCGACGATGGCCAGGATGTCGCTCTGACGGACGATGGTGACCTCGTCGCCGTCTCCCCATGAAACCAGGGTTTCATGGGACCCCAGAGTGAATTTGATCTGCGGCCGTCGGAAGTCAATTTCGCCGGCCTTCGGCGCTTACCGCGCCGCCCCATCTGTGATGGGGCCCCAAGGTGGACGGCGTGATCCCGTCCCCCCTGGACTCACTCCACGATCGCGAGGATGTCGCTCTGACGGACGATGGTGACCTCGTCGCCGTCCACCTTGACCTGGGTACCTGCATACTTGCTGGTGATGACCTTGTCACCCACCTTCACGGTCATGGTGACTTCCTTCCCATCCACCAGTCCGCCGGGACCGACGGCCAGCACCTCGGCAACCTCGGGCTTCTCCTTGGCGGCCCCGGTGAGGATGATGCCGCCCTTGGTGGTCTCCTCGGCCTCTACCAGCTTGACAACAACACGGTCAGCAAGGGGTTTGAGTTTCATAATGGGTTCCTCCTTATATGATGATTGGAATAAACAAGGTTAGGTTTTAGCACTCTTTTTATCTAAGTGCTAACTACGACTATCATAATACCCTCTGCCAAGAAAAAAATCAACCCCCAATTTCAAAAAAATTGAGGGTCCGAAAGGATAATTTACCCTTTGTTCACAAACAAAACCGCCAAGTGCTAATTTCGACTGCCCTCCGGCCCGGCAGAACGCAGTCCGGGGCAGGGTCTCCCCCGCCCCAGCTTTTCTTACCCCAGGTACATGAACAGGTCACACTTGAGCATACCATTATATAGCTTGCGCTTCTTGTCCGCCTTCTTCCCAAAGGTGCGCTCGAACTCCGTGTGGGAGGACAGCAGATACAGCTTCCAGGTCTCCGGGAACTTGGCCCATGCCTTTCCAAAGGAACGGTACAGCTCCTCCGCCTCCCGGCGCTCCATGATCCGCTCGCCGTAGGGGGGATTGGTGACGATCCGGCCATACATTCCGCCCCAGTGGAAGGTGCGGGCATCTGCCACTTCAAACTTTACGATGTCGTCCACCTCGGCCAATTCTGCATTGCGCCGCGCCAGATCCACCGCCGCCGGATCCAGGTCTCCACCCCAGATCTCATAATCCCCGTCAAACTCCTTGTCCATCGCCTCGTCTGCCGCCCGGAGCCACAGCTCCCGGTCCACACAGGCCCACTTCTGGGCGGAAAAACTTCGGTTCAGGCCGGGAGCCCGGTTTTTGGCGATCAGGGCAGCCTCGATGGGGATGGTGCCCGAGCCGCAGAAGGGGTCGCACAGGGGATCCCGGCCCCGGTACCGGGACAGCAGCACCATAGCGGCGGCCAGTGTCTCCCGCAGGGGGGCCGCCACACCCTGGGCGCGGTAGCCCCGCTTGTGAAGGCCGGCACCGGAGGTGTCCAGCATCAGCACGGCGGTGTCCTTCATGATGGAGAACTGGATCTGATAGAGGGCCCCGGTCTCCGGCAGGGTGTTCATCCCGTACTGGGCCCCCAGGCGGGCGGCCACCGCCTTTTTTACGATGGCCTGACAGGCAGGGATGGAGTGAAGAGCAGAGTTCAGGCTATGTCCCTTTACCGGGAACTGGCCATCCCGGGGGATAAATCGCTCCCAAGGCAGCGTTCTGGTCCCCTCAAAGAGTGCGTCGAAGTCTCCGGCTGGGAAGGTCCCCAGCACCAACAGCACCCGCTCCCCGGTGCGCAGGTTCACATTCAGCCGCGGGATATCCCCCAGCGTTCCACCACAGAGGACGCGGCCGTTCTCCGCCCGCACCTGGGGCAGATCCAGACGGCGCAGTTCATCGGCAGCCAGGCTCTCCAGGCCGAACAGAGTCGGGATGGCAAAGGTCAATGTTTCATTCATGTGAAAAAACCTCCCCGGCCGCCGGCTGTCCTTGTCCGGTGGTCCCGCGCCCGGTTCCCGGGCGGGGCGGCGGCCCTTATCAGAACCAGTATATCGGAACCGGCCGGATTTCGCAACACCTTCCGTCCATGCCGGATCCGTGCGGGCGCAAAAAAACGCGCGCGGAGGAGCGCGGATGCGTGGGAACCAGCCCGGGCGGCCACAGAAGGTGCAGATTGATGAATTTTACCGAAAACAGTCCCATGTCAGTGTAGAAAATTCCAGCCGCTTGTGGTATGATAATGCCACAGCCAGACAGGCGGGACACACGGCCGTGACAAGCTCCGGAGCACCCCGCACTGGGCTGAGCAGCCCTGATCCACCTTACCAAACGCGGATCGATCCCTCGATCCAGAAAGGAGCCATCTATGAAACCCATCATCTGGCTGATCATCCTGGTCCTGTTCGGGATCGGAGAGGCAGTCACCGTGGGGCTCACGTCCATCTGGTTCGCGCTGGGCGCCCTGGGGGCGCTGATCGTCAGCCAGCTTGGCCTGGGCTTCTGGCCCCAGATCATCACCTTCATCGTCCTCTCCGCCCTGTCCATGCTGCTGGTCCGCCCCTTCGCCAAGAAGTTCCTGCGGCCCGGCTACTCCCCCACCAACGCCGACCGGGTCATTGGTGCCACCGGCCTGGTCACGGAGGAGATCGACAACCTGGCCGGTCACGGCCTGGTGAACATCGCCGGGCAGGTATGGAGCGCCCGCAGCGCCGGAGAGGGCGCTGTGATCCCCGCAGGCCAGGAGGTCCGCGTCACCCAGATCCAGGGCGTCAAGGTCCTGGTGGAGCCGGTCCAGTCCGGCGGCCCCGAGCACTGACCCAGCCGTTTCCCCAGCGTACCCCCGCATTCCGCGATCCCCATGATCCTACCGTCATACGACAGAACAGGAGGAATAACTATGCTGGAAAACATTATAAGTATGATCATCCCCGTCATCCTGATCCTGCTGGTCCTGGCCGTTCTGGCCGCCAACATCCGAGTGGTTCCCCAGTCCCGCGCCTTCGTCATCGAGCGCCTGGGCGCCTTCCAGGGCGTGTGGGGCGTGGGCCTGCACTTCAAGATCCCGTTCATTGAGCGGGTGGCCAAAAATATCTCCCTGAAGGAGCAGGTGGTGGACTTCCCGCCCCAGCCCGTCATCACCAAGGACAACGTCACCATGCAGATCGACACCGTGATCTACTTCCAGATCACCGACCCCAAGCTGTACACCTACGGCGTGGAGAACCCCATGTCCGCCATTGAGAACCTCACCGCCACCACCCTGCGCAACATCATCGGCGACCTGGAGCTGGACCAGTCCCTCACCAGCCGGGACCACATCAACGGCCAGATGCGCTCCATCCTGGACGAGGCCACCGACAGCTGGGGCATCAAGGTCAACCGGGTGGAGCTGAAGAACATCATGCCGCCCCGGGACATCCAGGAGTCCATGGAGAAGCAGATGCGGGCCGAGCGCGAGCGCCGTGAGGCCATCCTCCAGGCCGAGGGCCAGAAGCAGTCCCAGATCCTGGTGGCCGAGGGCGAGAAGCAGTCCGCCATCCTCCGGGCCGACGCCGCCAAGCAGGCGGCCATCCTCCAGGCCGAGGGCGCCAAGCAGGCCAAGATCCTGGAGGCTGAGGCCGAGGCCGAGGCCATTATGAAGGTACAGCAGGCCACCGCCGACGCCATCAAGCTCATCAACGAGTCCGACCCCGGCGACGGCGTCATCAAGATCAAGGCCCTGGAGGCCTTCACCGCCGCCGCCAACGGCAAGGCTACCAAGATCATCATTCCCAGCGAGATCCAGGGGCTGGCTGGGCTGGCCGCCTCCGCCAAGACCATCTTCGATACCGAGGACCCCAAGGCCACCATCACCAAGACTGTCCCCAAGCAGTAACATCCGACCATACCAAACAGGGCCGCCCCGCATGAGGCGGCCCTGTTTTAAATCCGGGAGGTGTGCTATGACACAGAAACAGAGGAAGCGACGGCTGTCCCTGCTCGCCGCCCTGCTCCTCCTCCCCGTCCTGGCCGCCTGCGGCCCCGGTCGGGCTGAGTCCTGTTACGGCCGGGTGGCGGAGGTACAGCGGGCCCCCGACGGCTCCCTGTCCGCCCTGGTCCTGGACACCGGCGATGAGGCGCGGACGTGCGTTCTGCTCACCCCGGAGACCCATGTGGCCTCCACGGTAGAGGACCTCCTCTCTGAAGAGGAGTTCCTGGCGGATCCCCCTATGGGCACCGAGGTCTCCGTCCTCTTTGCCGAGGATTCCCCGCCCCAGACCGTCACTGGCGAGGACGGGACCCAGTACTCCGCCCAAACAGCGGATTTCCTGTGGGTGGAGGACGCCCGGTATCCGGAGGGCCTCACCCTGTCCGACGGAACGGCGCTGGAGGTGTGGGCCACCGGCTTTCAGGAGAAGCAATACCGGCTGTCCGATGGGACGGTGCTGCTCCAGGAGTTCCCGCCCCAAACTGATTTCTCCAACGATTACGTTGGGAATACCCCGCTCAGAGACCTGTCCCCCGCCCTGCCGGACGGCCTCCGGCGCTATTATCAGGACCGTGGTCCCCTCTATGACCTGACAGAGGAGCTGGAGCGGACCGATCGGGCCTTCTGTCAGGATCCGGAGAACTTCCAGCCCTTCCGGGTGGAACAGCGGGTCTCCTGGTCCGCCTCCGCCCCCGGCGCACACTACTTCCTCACCACCCTGTCCCGCACGCCGGAGCCGAGGCTTCTGGAGGAGATCCAGTGGACCGACGCCTTTGACCCCATGACCGGGGCGCACATCCCCACAGAGGAGTTGTTCTCCGCCGGACGGGACCAGGTGATCGCCGCGCTCCTGGCTCAGATGAAGGGAGTGGAAGCTCCCCTGGCCCAGGAGCTCCGGGACGCCTTCCAGTTCTCCTACCTGTGCTTTTGGCCCGATCACCTGTCCGTGCGGTTCCCCGCCGGGAGCCTGCCCAGCCAGGAGTACTCCTGGGGCTGGAGCATCGGCTACGACGCCCTCTCCGGGGTCCTCCGGCCCTGGGCTGTTCCGGTGGAGGAGCCTCCTGAACTTTAAGAAATCTTAAATTGACTTCCCCCATCCCCCTGCTTACAATGGAGGCATCCTTCCCGCGCCGCGGGAAAATGGGAGAAAGGATGTTGTACATGAAAAAATTTCTCAGCCTTCTGCTGGTGCTGGGCCTGCTGGGCAGCTCCCAGGCGGCTCTGGCCGCGGAGGAGAGCCCCGCTCCCCTGCCCGGCTGGTCCCACAGCATACTGGCCGACGGCTATTCCCTGGGCCTGTTTGGGGACGAGATCGGCGTCCAGCACAGCCAGACTGTGACCATGGAGCAGGTGGAGGCCCTGGCCCGGACGGTGGGGGACAAGCTGGCCCTGCTGGACCTGGAGCCCCGGCCCACCGACGGGACCGCCCTGGTGCTGGACACCACCCGGGGCGGCGTGGTGAACGCCCTGTATCAGGAGGCCGCCGCCTATGCCTTCCCCGACGTGGAGCAGGGGCCTGAGGCCTTTATGACCTCTGTGGGGGCCCTGGCCGGGGACGGCTCCGGCCTGCATCTGGACCGGCCCTGCACCGTGCTGGAGGCCGCCGCCATGGCCAACAGCCTGATCCTGAACCTGTATGACTGGCAGGACGCCGGCTCCCTTGGCCTGCTGTGGCGGGCGGACAACGGCCGCGGCAATGTGCTGTATCTGCTGGGCTCCATCCACACCGACCGGAACAATCTCTACCCCTTCCACAAGCAGCTGCGGGACGTCATTCTGAACGCGGAGCAGGTCTCCTTCGAGCTGGACTTCAACGACACGGACCAGCTTCTGGAGTTCGCCGCCATGCAGACCTATCCCGCCGGAGACAGCCTGGCCAACCACATCTCCCCGGCGCTGTACCAGGCGGTGGTGCAGGCCGCCGCGCAGCTGGGGATGGACGAGGGCACGGTCTCCCAGTACAAGCCCTGGGCCCTGGCCAACTCCTTCTCCTCCCTGGCCACCCTGGACGAGACCAGCAGTGAAAACGCCATGGCCATCGACCTGTATGTGAACGCCAAGGCGATCAACGCGGGGATCGGCATCGGCGCGGTGGAGACCTACGCCTTCCAGGGCCAGATCTTTGACACCCTCTCCCCGGAGTACCAGGAACAGTACCTGGCCGGCGGCCTGCTTCTGATTCTGGACCCGGACTCCATCAGCCAGGAGACCCGGGACGCCCTCACCCAGGTGCTGGGCGAGGACGCCTTCCAGCCCGCGACCCAGGAGGCCATCCAGGCCCAGCTGGACCAGATCAGCGCCATGATGGACAGCTGGAAGGCCCGGGACGCGGCGGAGTTCGACGCGGTCTATGGCAAAGATGCCATCCTGGACAGCGAGGACGAGCTGAACCAGAAGCTCTTTACCGGCCGGGACCCCGGCATGATCCAATACGCCGCCGACTACCTGAGCCAGCCGGGCTCCCACACCGGCCTGCTGGTGGTGGGCGCGGGCCACATGGTGGGGGACACCGGCGTGGTCCAGGGCCTGCGGGACCTGGGCTATACCGTGGAGCTGGTCCCCGTCCCCTGAGCGCTCCGTTTCCCATATCCCCTCTCTCCGCCTCCGGCCCCGGCCGGGGGCGGTCTCTTTTTGAGCCGTGGGCCAGGATCCTGACCGTCCCTCAATCCGGCGGCCTGTTTTCCTGCCTGTCCCTCCGTTGCGGCGGACCGCCGTCTCTGGTATGATGATAACATCCAAACAAGGAGGACTCCGCCATGAAGCTCCACGACGTCATCCGCACCCGCCGGCAGACCCTGGGCCTCACCCAGGAGGAGCTGGCCCGCCGTCTGGGCGTGTCCGCCCCCGCGGTCAACAAATGGGAACGCTCCATCCACTATCCGGACATCACCCTGCTGCCCTCCCTGGCCAGAGTGTTGGGTGTGGATCTGAACACGCTCCTATCCTTTCAGGAGGATATGACGGAGGAGGATATCGGCCTGTTCCTCAACCGGATCTACGAGACGGCGGGCGCGGAGGGGGTGGCGGCGGCCTTTGCCCTGGCCCGGGACAAGCTGCGGGAGTTTCCCAACAGCGACCTGCTGGCCTACCACGCCGCAGAGATGCTGATGGGCGTGCTGGAGCTACAGCCCGAGGACGACAGCCCTGAGCGGCGGGCACAGGAGGCGGAGGTCACCGCCCTTTATGAGCGGTGTATCCGCAGCGCCGACTGTCAGATTCGGGAGTGGGCCGCTTTTACCTTGGCCAGCCGGTGTATCAAGACCGGGGAGTTGGACCGTGCAGAGGAGCTGCTGGGGCAGCTGTCCGACACCCATCGGGGCAAGCGGGAGCTGACAGCCCGCCTGCGCCGGAAGCAGGGCCTGCATAAGGAGAGCTGGATCTTGCTGGAGCAGGAGCTTTTCGACCAGGCCCACACCCTCCAGTCCACCCTGCTGTCCATGCTGGACTATGCCCTGGCGGAGAAAGATCCCCAGCGCGCCCGTCTGCTGGCCGACACCGCCGTCCAGGCCGGGGAGATCTTTGACCTGTCTGACTATGCGGTGCTGTCCGCCCCCTTCCAGCTGGCGGCGGCGGAGCAGGACGGGCCCAAGGCCCTGGAGCTGCTGGACCGGCTTCTGCGCAGCCTGACGGTGCCCTGGGATCTGTCTGCCTCCCCCCTCTACCCCCATCTTCCGACCAAGGACGCAGCAGAGGAGAGCCAGAGGTCTCTCATTCCGGTCCTGCTGGATGGTACGGCCCGGGACCCGGACTGCGCCTTCCTCCGGGCGGAGCCCGGCTGGCCGGAGCTGCTGGCCCGGTATCAGACTTAAAATTGACAGAAATTTCGCCGTAAAAAAATCTCCCCGCTCCACATACTGAAAGACAGAACGTGCATTCCCGCGCCGTCCGCTCCGCGCCTCCGGATATAGAGCGCGGAGCCGCCCGGGATGCGTGATTTTGTGGAAAATGAGGTGGGTTCTTTGCGGGATCATGGCGCGCCCGGGATCAGCTGGGCCCTGCTGGTGCTGTGCTTCGCGCTGGCCTTTTCCCCCGCTCCGCAGCCAGCCGGGGACCGGGCGGCCTCCGGCAGCGCGGAGGTGGAGGTGGAGACCGGGCCAGAGATGCCGGTGGTAGCCCTCACCTTTGACGACGGGCCCCGGGCGGCCACCACGGGCCGCCTTCTGGACGAACTGGCTCTGCGGGAGGTGCCTGCCACCTTCTTCCTCCTGGGGCACCGCCTTTCGGGCAACGAGGAGCTGGTCCGCCGCATGGCCCGGGAGGGCCATCAGATCGGCGTCCACACCTTCGACCACGTCCCGGTGACCGGCCTGTCCCATCAGGAGTTTGACCTCCAGGTGGGGGGCGTCCGCGCCCAGCTCCGGGACATTTTGGGGGATGGAGAATTCTGGCTGCGCCCCCCGTACGGCCAGACAGATGACAGCACCCGGGCCTGGGCGGACAGCCCTATTGTGCTTTGGTCGGTGGATCCGGAGGACTGGAAGGACCACAACGCCGCCCGTATCGCCGCCGCCGTGACAGAGCAGGTGAAGGATGGGGACATCATCCTCCTGCACGACATCTACCACAGCTCCGTGGACGCCGCCGTCCAGATCGTGGACGAGCTGCTCCGCCGCGGGTTCTGCTTTGTCACTGTGGAGGATCTGCTGGCGTGGAAGGGGATCTCCCCGGAGTCCGGGGCCGTTTACCGCTCGGGAAGATAAAAACACCGCCGCCCTGTCTGGCTTCAGGCAGGGCGGCGGAACTTCTTGCGGGAGGGCTTTTTTAACCCGCTGCGTTTACCGGACCTGCTCCCCGCTTCCCCGGCGGGGAAGGGTATTGGGGGGCAGCAGGGCCTGCTGGGTCAGCTGGATGAACCGCTCCCCAAAGTGGGAGAGATAGCGGTCCCGGCGGTAGCCCACCACCAGCTTGCTGATGGTGGAGGGATCGGTCAGCGGGAACAGGTCCAGCTTCTCAGTGGAAGCCTGATTGGCCGTGACATGGATGGTCTTTAGAAACAGCTCCGGACAGATGGTGATGCCGATGCCCGCCTCCGCCATGGCCAGGGTAGTGATGGTGTTCTCTGTCTCCAGGATCAGCTTGGGCTTGAAAAAATGCCGGCTGAAGTACTGATCCACTGTATTGCGGGTGCGGTTTCCCCGCTTGATGAGGATGAAGGGCTGGTGCTGGAACACATCAATATCCGCACCGGAGGCAAACTGGGCCCGCACCTCCTCCGCCCGGTCGCCGAAGAGCTGATCGGTAAAGATCTTGGGGACCACCAGGATCAGCTCCTCCTCCGTCAGCGGGACTACCTCCACCCCCTCCATCATAATGGGCTGGAAGCAGATGATCAGATCCACCCGGCCATGGGCCAGCTCGTCCTCCAGGTGGGTGGAGTTACCCTCAAACAGGGAAAATTCCACCATGGGGAACTCCGCCTGAAATTTCGGCAGTATGTCCGGCAGCAGGGCCAGGCCGCAGGTATGGGAGATCCCCAGGCGCAGCAGGCCCATGTAATGCCGGTTGATGTCCCCTACCTTGGCCAGATACTGGCTGTGTAAGTCCAGGATCTGGGTGGCGGTCTCCACCAGCAAATCCCCCGCATAGGTCAGAGACAGCTTGGGCGAGCGGGTGAACAGCTTCACATCCAGCTCCTTTTCCATGTTGCTGATGTGGTTGCTCAGAGACTGCTGGGAGATGTACAGCCGCTCCGCGGCCCGTGTGATATTCAATTCCTCTGCCACAAGCAGGAAATATTTCAAATGGAGAAAATTCATAGCGGGCCCCCTTGTGATTTTGAATATTATCCTTCATTTTTAGTTGGGACAGCTTGATTATACCACAGCGAAAAGGCTGTGGCAACCATCAGCAAAAATCTGCTGTTCGGAATATCAATTTTATGCTTTAATAGTACTGAATAAAGGGTAATTTGAATAAGGTCCCCTCGTGTTTCCTGTGTACCCTTCTACACATATTACAAACACACGACACTGAGAAAGGAAGATTGTTTATCATGAAATGCCTGATCATTGACGCCGTTCACAGCGCGATCGCTGAAGAGCTGAGCAAGTATATGCAGGTGGACACCCACATGCTGCCCACTCAGGAGGAGCTGCTCAAGCTGATCCCCGACTATGATGTGCTAATCATGCGCGTTGACCCCGCCATCAACAAGGAGATCCTGGATGCCGCCAAGAACCTGAAGGTCATCGGCGTCTGCTCCGTGGGCCTGAACCACATCGATCTGGACACCGCCAAGGAGAAGGGCATCCAGGTGTTCAACGCTCCCGGCCTGAACGGCAACGCCGTGGCCGAGCTGACCCTGTGCAAGATGCTGGAGATGTCCCGCCACACCATCCCCGCCTGCCACGACGTCAAGGTCAACAAAACTTGGGACAAGTATAAGTTCGTGGGCCGTGAGCTCCGGGGCAAGACTCTGGGCGTTCTGGGCTTTGGCCGCATCGGCCAGCGCGTGGGCGAGCTGGCCCGCGTCTTCAAGATGGACGTCGTCGCCTATGACCCCTACCTGCCCGCCCATGTGTTTGAGGAGCAGCATGCCAAGAGCATGAGCATTGAGGAGGTCCTGAAGGTCTCTGACTATGTGACCATCCACATGCCTCTGAACGATGAGACCCGCAACCTGTTCAATGCCAAGTCCATCGCCGAGATGAAGGACGACGCCATTGTTCTGAACATGGCCCGCGGCGGCATCGTCAACGAGAAGGATATGTACGAGGCCCTGAAGGCCGGCAAGATCGGCGGCTATGCCTCCGACGTCATGGAGAACGAGCTGGCCGCCGGCGGTCTGACCGAGGGCGCGGGCTTCGACTCCCCCCTGTTCGAGTGCGACAACTTCATCGTCACTCCCCACCTGGGTGCTCAGACCGTTGACGCTTCCCGCGACATCGGCGCCCACATCATCGGCAAGGTCAAGGAGGCCCTGGACCTGAAGTAATCAACATTTTCCCGGGATCGAGCGCAAGGGAATCTGAATAGAGCGGCGGGAGCCCGGCATCCAGATGGATGCCGGGCTCCTGTTCAGCTTGTCAAAGAACGCCAGTTCTCAAAACACGAGGACTGGCGTTTTATCATTAAACGGGGCAAAAATCATGATATAGGAAGCAAAATTAGAAGCATTCCACTTCCCAATAGCAATCTTTTTGAGATTCATGGCAGCATATTTAAGCCTCACCCAAGCAGAAACCCGGGCCAGACCTCGGTGGTGCGTATACCGCATGGCGTGCTTTTCTTTTGCATCAGTAAAAACACGCTCTATGGTCTCTTTTCTCATGGCATAGAGTTCCTTGCCACGTTCGGTTTTTCTCAAATGTTCGACCAAATCGAGATATTCCTGCCAGATATGAGTTGTGAGTATCCGCTGTCCGCTCTCATTTGCGCCACAAACAGTTCTGCAGGGACAGTCTTTGCAGATTTTGGGTGAGCTGCGGTAAGTCCGTTTCCCTTCTTTGCTTGTGGTCGTATGCCGCAGTTCATGTCCTCTGGGACAGGTAAAACTGTCTGTTGCTGCATCATAAGTAAAATCCCAAGGCTTAAATTTATCGTTCTTTCCCTTGTATCGGGTATAGGGAAGGATGGGAATTCTGCTGTGTTCCAGAACGTTCTTTGCAATCCAGGGTGTTTTGTATCCGGCATCCATCGTTACAAACTTAACTTCGGGAAAACTGTTCGTTACCTGGTCGTATACTGCGTCCCATGCAGCACTATCGCTTACATTTCCAGCGGTTACCTCAACACCCAACACAAAGCCGTGCTTATCACAGGCAGTATGTGCTTTGTACGCAAACTGCCGCTCATGTGCCCCTTTTACAAACATTCCGCAGTCAGGGTCGGTTTTGGACACCGTTTTCTCAACCGTTCCTCCTCCGGAACTTCCTTTATTTTCGTCATCATCGTCATCGTTGACTTTCTTACCCAGTTTTTCTCGTTCCTCGGATACCTCTTTGCGAAGTTGTTCCTCGTACACCTTCGCGGCTTTGGCGACCTGTTCCTTCTGGAACTTCTTTTTATTCGCGGATGCTTTAATATGTGTTCCGTCGATAAAAATCATGCTTGGGTCTACCATCCGGTTGTTCAGTGCTTTGTTCAAAATATGTGCAAAAATTTCTTCACTCAGCTCCGGGGGAAAGCGTTTGCAAAAGGCATAACTTACCGTTGCGAAATGAGGGATCTCGTCCAGTAGACTGTATCCCAAGAACCAACGGTATGCTATATTTACTTGTATCTCCCGGTGAGTCTGACGTAAAGACGCGATCCCAAACAAATGCTGAATTAGAACCATCTTGATCAACACTACAGGATCCGTTCCTGGACGCCCGTTGTCTGCGCAATAATATGGACTTAACCGCTCATATAGCCAGTCATAATCCATGACTCTTTCTACTTTTCGGAGCAGATGGTCTGGGGGGACTAATGCATCCACATCCACCATCACTATATCTTTTCGGGAATCCTTTTTCCAGTTCTCCACATTCAATCCCCCTTTTCTCTATTATACCAGAAAAACCTCGCCACCAGCGAGGTTTTTTGACAAGCTGGGGAGCCCGGCATCCATCTGGATGCCGGGCTCCTGTTTTCTTTTTGGTCCTGGCGGCCCCTCAGGGGCGCTCAGATGGCTTTTTCCCGGGGCACTGCCCTCTCTCCAGGGGCAGGCTCTCCTTCAGTTCCTGACGCAGGTACAGGGCGCGGGCCACATGGTAATTGACCACCACATCTTCCACCGGCTGCTCCTTGTCTGACGCCTCCTCCATCACTTTTGCGCCCAGCGCCTGCAGCGCCTGACGGTTCTCCCGGTCCAGCTGGCCCCTGTGCTCCATGTTCCGCAGGGCCTCCAGCTCCACCACCAGCTCCCGCGCGATGTCCTCACAGCTCCGCAGGCACTGAAGTTCCCGCTTCTGCCGCGCCCGGTGCAGCAGAAGCCGCTGTTGGGAAAACAGCAGCAGCTGTCCCTCCAGGGCGTCCACCTTGCGTGCCAGAGCCTCCGCTTCCGGAAGATGCTCGTCCCCGTCAAACAGATCCTCTAAAAAGAGGATCAGATCTCGGTCCAGTCCCTCCATAGTCCGCCGAATCTTCCTGCTGTTGTCATAGGGGAAGATCAGCATATTGACCACCATTCCAATCGCCAGACCGATGGCAGTATCCCACAGCCGCCCCACCGCATAAGGCGCCGCCTCCACCGCCGAATTCAGGCAGGCGTTGACCAGCACCAGACAAGGGAGTACAGGGACCAGCTTGAGCCGGAAATATTGATAACCTGTCAGGATCCCCACGATCCCCACGCCCACACCGATCACGGGTGGGATCTGGAGGGCGATCATTGTCAGCGCCAGCAAGCCCCCCACTGCAACCCCGCAGATCTGTGTCAGACAGGCCAAAAGCGATGCAGTAAATGTGGGGCCGACTGCGGACATTGCTCCGATGGTGGCAAAGACCACTTTCGCTGGACTGGCGCCGTAGTGTTCCACCACTGCCAGGGCCAGCGTGACGGCCAGCGCGGTTTTCAGGATCCGAGGCCCCACCGGGCTCCTCCAGCTCCGCAGGCGCATTTTGAGCAACTCCTCTCGCAAATAAAACTTTGGGTAAAGAAAAAAGGAAGGAACAAATTGTTCCTTCCTTTTGTGTTGGCACTACCTATCTTCCCGGTCCGTCTCCAGACAAGTATTTTCGGCAGAAGCGAGCTTAACTTCCGTGTTCGGAATGGGAACGGGTGGACCCTCGCCCTAATCAGCACCAACTTACTTTCTTTTGAAAAAGAAAGTAAGCAAAGAAAACTTCATGTCTTCTACTTCAGGAGAACTGTTTTTCTCTCCTTACCGCCTTTTTCAACAGCAATCAGTTTATCAAATTTTCAATCATTTGTCAAGAAAAACTTCTCAACTCACCGCCTGAAGGGCGGTCACCGAATCACAAACCAGTGAAGCGTTTATGATCTCAGGGCTCCCATTGAAGCCCAGCGAAGCGGGTTCAATGGGAAGGTGAAAAATTGCCCGCCCCGGCTAAGAAGCCTCGCCGCATGGCGGGGATTCGTGCCTTAAGGGCAATTTTGAACTGGTGACCCGTACGGGAATCGAACCCATGTTTGCGGCGTGAGAGGCCGCCGTCTTAACCGCTTGACCAACGGGCCGTATGGTGCGCCTTCAGGGATTCGAACCCGGGACCCACTGATTAAGAGTCAGTTGCTCTACCAACTGAGCTAAAGGCGCATACTTTCTTTTGAAAAAGAAAGTATGCAAAGAAAACTTCGTCCCTTTTCCATGCTTTCTCTTTCGCAAGAGGGAGGCGCTTACCTGCGCCTTCAAAACCGAACAGTGAAACCTCAAGACCTCGCTCACAAGCGCCTGCATCCTTCCTTGACCTTTAGGTCAAGCCCTCGGCTTATTAGTATCGGTCAGCTGCACACGTTACCGTGCTTCCACCTCCGACCTATCTACGACATAGTCTACGTCGAGCCTTACTCCTTTCGGATGAGAGATCTTATCTTAGGGGGAGTTTCACGCTTAGATGCTTTCAGCGTTTATCTCGTCCAGACGTAGCTACCCAGCTGTGCCCTTGGCAGGACAACTGGTGCACCAGAGGTCTGTCCATCCCGGTCCTCTCGTACTAAGGACAGCTCCCTTCAAATCTCTTTCGCCCGCAACAGATAGGGACCGAACTGTCTCACGACGTTCTGAACCCAGCTCGCGTGCCACTTTAATCGGCGAACAGCCGAACCCTTGGGACCGAATTCAGCCCCAGGATGTGACGAGCCGACATCGAGGTGCCAAACCTCCCCGTCGCTGTGGACGCTTGGGGGAGATCAGCCTGTTATCCCCAGGGTAGCTTTTATCCGTTGAGCGACGGCATTTCCACGCACATACCGCCGGATCACTAACTCCAACTTTCGTTACTGCTCCACCCGTCGGTGTCGCAGTTAGGCTCGTTTCTGCGTTTACACTCACTGCACGATTTCCGTCCGTGCTGAACGAACCTTTGAGCGCCTCCGTTACCTTTTTGGAGGCGACCGCCCCAGTCAAACTGCCCACCTAACAGTGTCCCCCGACCGGATTCACGGCCGCAGGTTAGAAAACCAGCAATTGAAGGGTGGTATCCCAAGGGTGACTCCGCACTGGCTGACGCCAATGTTTCCATGTCTCCCACCTATCCTGTACATCAATTACCAATCCTCAGTATTAAGCTACAGTAAAGCTCCATGGGGTCTTTCCGTCTAGTTGCGGGTAACTGGCATCTTCACCAGTACTACAATTTCGCCGGGTGGGCTGTTGAGACAGCGCCCAAATCGTTACGCCATTCGTGCGGGTCAGAACTTACCTGACAAGGAATTTCGCTACCTTAGGACCGTTATAGTTACGGCCGCCGTTTACTGGGGCTTCAATTCAAACCTTCGCTTGCGCTAAGCTCTCCTCTTAACCTTCCAGCACCGGGCAGGCGTCAGCCCATATACGTCATCTTTCGATTTAGCATAGACCTGTGTTTTTGGTAAACAGTCGCTTGGGCCTATTCTCTGCGGCCCCCCGTAGGGGGCTCCCCTTATCCCGAAGTTACGGGGTAATTTTGCCGAGTTCCTTAACAACCCTTCTCCCGTTGGCCTTAGGATTCTCTCCTCATCTACCTGTGTCGGTTTGCGGTACGGGCACCTTAGCATACACCAGAACTTTTCTCGCCTCGTCATTCTCCGACTTCCCTACTTAATTTCGGTCCCTTACGCCCGGGTCAACCAACGCCCGGGTTCGGATAGCTCCAAGTGTCCTTCTGGTTTAAGTTTCGGTGGCTACGGAATTTCAACCGTATGTGCATCGACTACGCCTTTCGGCCTCGCCTTAGCTCCCGGCTTACCTTGGGCGGACGAACCTTCCCCAAGAAACCTTAGATTTTCGGCCATTATGATTCCCACATAATTCTCGCTACTCATTCCGGCATTCTCACTCGAATACAGTCCACCGCTGCTTCCGCTACGACTTCACCCCATATTCGACGCTCCCCTACCATGCATTGCTGCATCCCAAGCTTCGGTTATACGCTTAGCCCCGTTACATTTTCCGCGCAGAACCACTCGACCAGTGAGCTATTACGCACTCTTTTAATGAGTGGCTGCTTCTAAGCCAACATCCTGGTTGTTTTCGCAATTCCACATCGTTTTCCACTTAGCGTATATTTGGGACCTTAGCTGTGGGTCTGGGCTGTTTCCCTTTTGACCACGAGACTTATCTCACGTAGTCTGACTGCTGATCATCAATTTGCCGGCATTCTTAGTTTGATAGGGTTCAGTAACTTTATCAGCCCCTAGCCCATTCAGTGCTTTACCTCCGGTAATCTAAATCAACGCTAGCCCTAAAGCTATTTCGGGGAGAACCAGCTATCTCCAAGTTCGATTAGAATTTCTCCGCTATCCACAGGTCATCCGCCACCATTGCAACGGGGGTCGGTTCGGTCCTCCATGGGGTTTTACCCCCACTTCAACCTGCCCATGGATAGGTCACCTGGTTTCGGGTCTATTGCATGCAACTCAGTCGCCCTATTCAGACTCGCTCTCGCTTCGCCTCCGGTGCTGAACACCTTAAGCTCGCTACATACAATAACTCGCCGGACCGTTCTACAAAAAGTACCTCATCACACTTTAACGTGCTTTGAGTGCTTGTAAGCACAAGGTTTCAGGTTCTCTTTCACTCCCCTCCCGGGGTCCTTTTCACCTTTCCCTCACGGTACTGCTCCTCTATCGGTCATCGAGTAGTATTTAGGGTTGGAGGGTGGTCCCCCCTGCTTCCCACCGGGTTTCACGTGTCCGGCGGTACTCTGGATCCTCGCTGAAAGACTTCGGTTTTCGCTTACGGGTCTCTCACCCTCTGTGGATGGCCTTCCCATACCATTCAGCTAACCTAGTCTCCCGTGTGCAAGTCCACAACCCCAGAGGATAAATCCTCTGGTTTGCCCTCTTCCGCGTTCGCTCGCCACTACTTGCGGAATCTCGGTTGATTTCTCTTCCTCGCCCTACTTAGATGTTTCAGTTCAGGCGGTTCCCCGCGTACGCCTATTTTATTCAACGCACGCTGACAGAGTATTGCTCTGCCGGGTTTCCCCATTCGGAAATTCCGGGATCAAAGCCTATGTGCGGCTCCCCCAGACTTATCGCAGCTTGTCACGTCCTTCTTCGGCTCTCGATGCCAAGGCATTCCCCTTGCGCTCTTTCTAGCTTGACCTAAACGATCTCTTCTTTCAAGATCTTCTGGTTCTCAAGAATTATGCAGGCTTCAGATTCGGTTCATTGTAGTTTGTGTTACCCTTCTTATTTCTAAAAAGTCCACAAATTTTACTTTGTTACCTCTCTGTTGCTTGCTCGCAATTTCTTGCTTGCTTCACTGTTCAGTTTTCAAGGTGCAGGTCTCCGACCCTTCTTCAAGGTCAGATCGAAATGCTCGGTCTCTTGACCAAACACTTCGATTTGATCTTGTGGTGGAGGTTACCGGACTCGAACCGGTGACCCCCTGCTTGCAAAGCAGGTGTTCTACCAGCTGAACTAAACCCCCGGACGGCCTTCCTTTTAGAAAGTGGTGGGCCCAAGTGGACTCGAACCACCGACCTCACGATTATCAGTCGTGCGCTCTAGCCAGCTGAGCTATGGGCCCGTGTACACCCTCTAAATTAAACAACGTGACCAAAGCGCCATACTGACCTAGGACGTTACCGATAACTCATTCGTTACCGGAACTCTCCTTAGAAAGGAGGTGATCCAGCCGCACCTTCCGATACGGCTACCTTGTTACGACTTCACCCCAATTATCGAACCCACCTTCGGCCGCGCCCCCATTGCTGTTAGGCTACGGACTTCGGGTGTTCCCGACTCTCATGGTGTGACGGGCGGTGTGTACAAGGCCCGGGAACGTATTCACCGCGGCATGCTGATCCGCGATTACTAGCGATTCCAACTTCATGCAGGCGGGTTGCAGCCTGCAATCCGAACTGGGATGGCTTTTAGGGATTTGCTCCACCTCACGGTCTTGCCTCCCTCTGTTAACCACCATTGTAGTACGTGTGTGGCCCAGGACATAAGGGGCATGATGATTTGACGTCGTCCCCACCTTCCTCCGTTTTGTCAACGGCAGTCTCGCTAGAGTGCTCTTGCGTAGCAACTAACAATAGGGGTTGCGCTCGTTGCGGGACTTAACCCAACATCTCACGACACGAGCTGACGACAACCATGCACCACCTGTCACCGAGGTCTCCGAAGAGAAAGGCCTATCTCTAGGCCGGGCCTCGGGATGTCAAGCCCTGGTAAGGTTCTTCGCGTTGCTTCGAATTAAACCACATACTCCACCGCTTGTGCGGGCCCCCGTCAATTCCTTTGAGTTTCAACCTTGCGATCGTACTCCCCAGGTGGGATACTTATTGTGTTAACTGCGGCACGGAAGGGGTCAGACCCCCCACACCTAGTATCCATCGTTTACAGCGTGGACTACCAGGGTATCTAATCCTGTTTGCTCCCCACGCTTTCGCGCCTCAGCGTCAGTTGCTGTCCAGCAGACCGCCTTCGCCACTGGTGTTCCTCCTAATATCTACGCATTTCACCGCTACACTAGGAATTCCGTCTGCCTCTCCAGTACTCAAGAACCACAGTTTCAAATGCAGGCTGGAGGTTGAGCCTCCAGTTTTCACATCTGACTTGCGATCCCGCCTACACGCCCTTTACACCCAGTAAATCCGGATAACGCTTGCCACCTACGTATTACCGCGGCTGCTGGCACGTAGTTAGCCGTGGCTTATTCCTCAGGTACCGTCACTTGCTTCGTCCCTGAGAAAAGAAGTTTACAACCCGAAAGCCTTCTTCCTTCACGCGGCGTTGCTGGGTCAGGCTTGCGCCCATTGCCCAATATTCCCCACTGCTGCCTCCCGTAGGAGTCTGGGCCGTGTCTCAGTCCCAATGTGGCCGGTCAACCTCTCAGTCCGGCTACTGATCGTCGCCTTGGTGGGCCGTTACCCCACCAACTAGCTAATCAGACGCGAGGCCATCTCAGAGCGATAAATCTTTGACAGTCAGAGTCATGCGACCCAACTGTATCATGCGGTATTAGCACAGCTTTCGTTGTGTTATTCCCCACTCCGAGGCAGGTTCCTCACGCGTTACTCACCCGTCCGCCACTAAGTAACCCAATCCATTGGACGAATCCTCTGTCATGGGCACTCCGTTCGACTTGCATGTGTTAAGCACGCCGCCAGCGTTCATCCTGAGCCAGGATCAAACTCTCAATAAAATGGTATTTAAATGACCAAAGTCAATTAAATCAATCTTATTGAAGCATCCTTGCTTCAAAGAAATTTAACGGTTGTCTTCAAGCGAAAAGCTTGTTTACAACCAAATCCAAATCTGGTGCTTCGTGTTTGTCACGTTGTTTAATTTACAAGGTGCACACCGCTCTCAGCGGCGGGAGTTTATCTTACCACACCATTTTCGTCTTGTCAAGAACTTTTTTCAGGTTTTTCAACCTTTTTCCGTTCTCTCAGACGCCCCGGCGGGCTGCTCCCTATTTTGCTCGCCGCCTCAGCAGGCGACTCGCTTATTGTAGCACTTCTTGTTCGCTCTGTCAAGAACTTTTTTCAGGAATTTTTCGTCCTGTTTTCGTTCACTCATTCAGAACTCTGATTCAGAAGTACCTGCGCTGCTGTCCAGTGACCTGTCCCGCAAGCGCTCAGCTATCATAGCAAATCCTGCCTCCTTTGTCAAGAACTTTTTTCGAGTTTTTTCTGCTTTTCTATATTCCTGTCCTCCCTCCTATATCTGCGGGGTCGGAGCCCCCTGCACCACAAAATGTGCTCAGCCTTGCATCTTTTCTCTCCCCCAGCTGATCAGAAGGACCAACACCGGAAGAACGACTCCGGCCATCAGATTGCCCCACAGTGCGATCCCGCGCCCAGCCTCCTCCGCGGAGATGCCGTCGGGAAAGGCCGCGATCCCCAATACCGCAGCTATGAGTACTACGGCAGTCACCGCCGGTTTCTGTCTCAGTCTGGGGTTCACTCCGGCGGCGGCCCGCCAAATGGCGAAGGTCAACAGTCCCATCAGCGTCAGGTCGGCAAAGGTCCAAACCGCTGCAACGATGCTCTCCACACGCTGGAATGCCCCCTCCACCCCCACGCTCTTCGCCAGCGCAAAGAAGGGGCTGTCCAGCTGTCCGGCCAGGGCCGGTCCCAGATTCCCGATCACCACCGCCTGCGAGAGCGCCAGAAGGGCACAGCCCCCTGTGCTCCACAGGACCCACCAATTCCGTCCGGGGCGCGCCGTCTCCAGATCTCCCGTCAGGAACGCAGCGAACACCCCATAGCCCAGCACACCCAGCACGGGCAGCGCCGACCTGGCTGCATTGGGCAGATCCCCCCACCAGATGGGCAGCAGATGTTCCCCCTCCGTCTGAGGCAGGGAGAGGAGGAGTACGGCCGCCGCTACGATCAGCAGCACCGCCAAAAAAAACTGTCCCGCCCGGGCAAAGGCCGACAGCTTCCCCCGGGCCATCCACAAAACCAGCGCCGCCGCCGCAGGCAGAAAAAACCACAGGGAGCCGTCCCGCTCCCCAGCGGTCAGCAGGCGCTGGGCGCACAGGCGCAGGCGCAGGGCCAGCAGCAGCTCCCCCCATATCATATAAAGAAGGAGCACCCCTTTGCCTGCCCACGGCCCCATCCCCCGGCAGACCGCTCCGGCCAGGCCGTCCCGGCTCAGATCCAGCTTGGTCAGCGTCCACCCGATCAGCAGCACCACTGGCAGGGCCGCCAAAGCGGACAGCCAGGCTGCCCGCCCCGCCAGCGGAAGCGTCACCGCCGGGAGCAGCTCTGCCGCCGGCGCCATCAGCCCGGCCCACAGCAGTGCGCCCAGCTGGCGCGTTGAAATACGGTCCTGTTTCAACGGGACCCTCCTCTCCGTTCCTCCCATTCGGCCGGGCGGCTCACCGGGCTCCCAGGGAGACCTCCACTGAGATCTCCACCGGCACCGTGGAAAACAGCCGTGTCCACCGGTCCCTCAGCTTCTCCCAGCGGGCCGGATCCGCCCGGCCCACCTGACTGCCAACCCCGGCACAGTCCGCTCCCCAGCTCCGCAGCTGGTCCAGCACCCGCCGCAGCCTCTCTTCCTCCCGCGCCTCCAGGGCGCGGCGCAGCTGCTCCTGTTCCTGCTCCTCCAGCTGCCGCCGTCCCTCTGCCAGAGCGGCGGTCACCCGGCAGGTGAGATGAAGCCTCTTTAGATCGTTCCCCTGAAATTCCGGGCTCCACTGTACCGCCGCCCCGGTGAGCCGCACTACGGTCCGGCCGGAGGGCAGCTCAATCTCCAAAATGTCCGCCGCGGTCCGCCCGGTGAGCAGTTCCAGCCCTCGGGCGCCCTCCCCGTCCAGATAGCCCACCAGACGCCCGTCCCGGAGCACACCGTACCCAGCTTCCAGCAGGGCGGTCTCCCCCTCCCGCTCCTGTTCTACCGCACGGAGGGCAGGGAGATAGGCGCTCCCCCACTCCAGAAGGCTGGCGGATGTCTCCCCCACTGTGCGGGTGACGCCCGCCGCCCCCATCTCACTGTCCGTCTGGAGGGTGGACAGGCGGCTGTCCACCCCGGTCTTCTCTCCGGCCTGTACGGCCCCCTGGGCGGTGTCCCCCCGAATCAGCCACAGCTGTGTACCCAGGCCCAGTTCCACATCCTGGGCAAAGTAGTCCAGCACCGTCTGGACCCCCTCCAGCGCCAGCTCCTCCCCCAGGAGAAGCTGGTCCACATAGCCATAAAAAACATAGCTGTCGCTGAGCCCCTGCATGGCCAGGCAGGCCGAACTGAGGGAGCCGCCCTCCGCCGACAGGATCAGGGGCGGCTGCCCCTCTCCCTGAAGCCCTGCGGCCCGCTTTCCCGTGGAGACCGTCACCCGGAGGTCCCCCTCCTTCTCTCCGGCGTCCACCCCCATGGTGCGCAGCAGGGCCATGTCCCCCATCTCCCGTGCGTAGGGCAGGGCGGTTGTTCCACAGCCCGCCAGCAGCGCCGCCGCCACGGCCAGTGCGGCAGGGGCCAATCGTTTCTTCATCGCTGATTCCTCCGGTTTTCGGTGTGCCTGGCCCCGTCCCGCCACTTCATCCGGGGCAACGGAGGCCGCAGCAGGTTGGGATGTCCCTGGGGCTGTCCCGCCCCGGCGGTAAAGGGGGCCAGATAGGGCACCCCAAAGGTCTCCAGGCTGGCTAAATGATAGATGAGCCCCGCGCAGCCCGCCGCCAGCCCAAACAGCCCCGCGGCGCTGGCCAGGATGGCCAGCAGGAAGCGCCACAGCCGCAAGGCGGCGGCAAAGTCTTGGCTGGGCATGGTATATCCGGCCACGCCTGCGATAGCCACCGCGATGAGCACCGCCGGGGAGACGATGCGGGCCTCCACCGCCGCGTTGCCCACCACCAGCCCGCCCAGGATGGACACCGTGGCCCCGATGGGGCTGGGGAGGCGCAGCCCCGCCTCTTGAAGCACCTCAAAGGCCAGGAGCATAATGAGCACCTCAAACACGGTGGAAAAGGGCACCTCCTGCTTGGCGGCCACGATGGACAGGGCCAGCTTCACCGGGATGGCCTCCGGGTGGAAGGTGACCACCGCGATATACAGCCCGGGCAGCAGCACGGTCACCAGGGCGCAGAACCACCGCACCAGGTTGAGGACGGAGGCAGTCATCCAGTGGAAGGCCCGGTCCTGCCCTGTTTTGAAAAACTGGTCGATGGTCCCAGGAAGCATCCAGGCAAAGGGGAGCCCGTCCGCCATCAGCCCTACCCTGCCCTCCAGCAGTCCCTGACAGAAGCGGTCAGGACGCTGCGTGTAGGGCATGGTGGGGAAGGGGGTGTTCAGATGGTCCACGAGATACTCCTCCAGGTTGCCCGCGGCCTCCACCCCGTCGATGTCGATGTTGTCCAGCCGGCGGCGCAGCCGCTCCACCGTCTCCGGGTCGGCGATCCCCTCCAGATAGAGCACATCCACCTGCGTCCGGGACCGGCGGCCCACGATGTGCTCCCGGATCTTCAGCTCCGGGGCCTTCAGATGCCGGCGGACCATGGCCGTGTTGGTGCGGATCGACTCCACGAAGGACTCCCGCACCCCCTTCAGGGCGGGTTCGTTCTCCGGCTCCCCCACAGAGCGCTTCTCCTCGGTGGGCACCGGCAGGGTGAGTACATCGGCCCGCCCGGGGAAAAACAGGGCGCAGCTGCCCAGGATCAGGTCGTTGACCACGTCCTCCAGGGCGGTCCTCCGGTTGGCCGCCAGGTTGTACAGCGCCCCGTACTGGAGCAGGGAAAACAGTTCCTCCTCCGGAGCCCGGCTGAGGGCGGGGTCCTGGGCCAGGGGCCGGAGGATATAGTCGCTCAGCCGCTCGTTCCGGGTCATACCCAGCAGATAGCACACCGTCACCGTGCGCTCCCGGTCCCCATGGAGGTATACCTGCCGCTCCATATAGTCCACACAGCCCTCAAACACCCGCCCCAGTGACTCCAGCGTCAGCGGCCCGTCAAAGCGGGGCTCCTTTCTGGGATGCGGCCCGGTGTCCGTCCGCTCCGGCTCCAGGATTCCCATGGCATCCCCTCCCTTCTCCCCGGTAGTATCTGCCACCCGTGCGGCGTTTATCCCTGGTTTCCCGCTCCAGAAAACGGCTAAAATTTCTTGACGCCTTTCTTCTACTCATGTAGTATATTCTTAGATACTACACAAGTAGGAGGAATGGATATGGCACGGCTGACAGACAGCGAGTGGAAGGTGATGGAAGCCCTGTGGCAGGGCGGTCCCCAGACGCTGGGGGAGGTGCTGGCCCGGCTGGCGGAGGACACCGGCTGGAGCCGCACCACAGTGCATACCTATCTGACCCGGATGATGGCCAAGGGCCTGGTGGCCGCCGACGCCCAGAGCCCCCGGCGGTACTCCGCCGCCCGCTCCCGGGAAAGCTGTGTGGCGGAGGAGGAGCGCTCCCTGGCCGACCGGGCCTACGGCGGCTCGGCGGGGCGGCTGGTGGCCGCCTTCGTGCGCTCCGGACAGCTGGGCCGGGAGGAGCGGGCGGAGCTGCGGCGCCTGCTGGACGAGATGGAGGTGTAGCCGGTGGAAAATATCTGGATGTTCCTTCAGCAGACAGCGGCGGGCGGGCTGTGCGCCCTCTTTCTCCTTCTGCTCCAGCGGATCTTCCGAAATCTGCTCTCCCCCCGGTGGCAGTACGGGATCTGGGGGGTGCTGGTCCTGCGGCTTCTCATCCCCGCGGGGGTGTGGGGCCGGTCCACCGTTCTGGATGTGTGTGGCCCTGGCTGGAGGCGGCCCGGGCGGGGACTGAGCTGACGCTGGACTCTGCATACAGCTCCCCCTGGACCCTCTCCCTCCCCCGGGGCCCCATCCCCCTTCTCCCGGCGGAGGCCCCCCGGTCCCTCACCGACTGGCTGTTCCTCCTCTATCTGGCCGGGGCGCTGGGCCTGGCCCTGTGGTACCTGGGGTGCGCCCTGCTTCTGTCCCTCCGGGTCTCCCGGGGCGTCCCGGTGGAGGGCCCCCGGCGGGCGGCCATCGACGCTGTGGCCCAGCGGTACCAGCTGCCCCGCCCCCGGCGCGTGGTGGAGTGCCGCTGGGAGCGCAGCCCCTTCCTGACGGGATTTCTTGCTCCCGCCCTGGTCCTGCCTATGGGCTGGGAGCCGGACGAAAAGGTCATCCTCCATGAGCTTCTACACCTGAAGCACCGGGACCTGTGGGCCGGGTGGCTCACCGCCGCCCTGCGCTGTCTCCACTGGTGTGATCCCCTTCTGTGGCTGGTCTTTGACAAGGTGGACAACGACCGGGAGGCCCTGTGCGACCAGCGTGTTCTGGAGCGTCTGGAGGGGGAGGACCGCCGGGATTACGGCCGGGTCCTCCTGTCCATGGCGGACAGCCGGACGGTGCGCGTCCCAGGGGCCACCACCATGGCCAATGGGGCCCGGGCCATCCAGGCCCGCATCCAGGCCATCGCCCGCTTCAAGCGCTTTCCCCGGGGAATGGCCCTGGTATCCGGCTGTATGGGGGCGGCGCTGGTCATGGCCCTGGCTGTGGGAGGCCCCGCTCCGGGCGGGGAGACCGATCCGGTCACGGTATCCCCCCAGGGCTGCGGCGTCCCCGGCATCCTGGCCACAGTGGAGCGCAGCCGTGCCGCCACCGTGGCCGGGGCGCTGGACGCCTATGGCAAAGCCATGCTCCACCACCTCCATCAGCCCGCCCTGGCCCTTCTGTGCCGGGGGATGACCGTCCCGGAGAAAGGTCTGCCCCAGGCGCTGGAGCAGTACCGGGAGGCCCTGCGCCTGTCAGAGGAGCATCCGGAGCAGCTCCACCGCTGGTGGCGGTCCGGCCCGGTGTTCCGGGGACTGGTCTCCGACGGCGGCGTTGGCTATCTGTGTCAGGTGTTCTGGTTCCGGGACCAGGAGATGCAGGCGGGGGACGTCTACCCCCGGGAGGACGGCGCCCCCTGGCCGGTGGAGTACCTGTGCCACACGGTGCATCTCCTGCCCGACGGGCCGTACTGGACGGTGGAGAAGCTGGCAGAGACGGAGGGCCTTCTGGAGAACGGCTTTTATAATATACAGCTTCCACTCTGCGGCCCAGTCACCTGGAGCGGCGAGGCCAACGGCCTGCGTCTGGAGGTATCCGCCGCCCAGATTTTGGAGACCGGGGACGGCTTCCTGGGCCGCGAGCGGCTCCGCACCCCCCGCGATTCATCCTCCTTCCCCTTCACGACCGGGGAAGCGGAGGAGGATAACGCCCTCTCCTCCGCCCCTATGCCCCGTCTCCCCGGCTTTTCCGCCCTATACAGTGGGATGGTGGTCACCCGGGAGAACACCTGCGGCCAGCAGCGCTCCTACATGGTGGACATCGTCCCATACTGGAATGACCCGGACATTGTGGACATTCACACGACCTATGATCATGCAAACGCGCAAGCACTGCCTGAGACCGCCGTGGAAAACCGCGCCTCCTTCCACCAGTGGTATGAATTTCATACCCTGGAGGCCGGCGAACAGATCACGTTCCATGAGGGGGGCGGCGGCGGCAGCGGCTGGCGCGACTGCTGGACGGGGGATCTGCGCCAGTACACCGCCCCGGACGGCTTTACCGCCTGTGTGACCAACGCCCAGGGGGAGACCTTCTCCGTCCCCCTCACCCCCCGGTACACCACGCCGGACGGCGGGAGCTTCTCCCTCGCTCCGGAGCGAGAGGAGGTCCTTCCATGACCCGTCAGCACATCCGCTTTTCCGCCCTCCGGTCCATTTTCTGGGGCACACTGCTCCTGTTTCTGGACTTTGACCTGAATTTCCGCTTTGGCTTCTCCTTCACGCTCCCCTTGCTCCCCAACTGTATCGGCTTCTGGCTGGTGGCCCGCGGGACCCGGTCTCTGGCCGCCAACCGGCCCAGTCTGGGCCTGCTGGGCCCCTTCTGGCTGGCCCTGGGGCTCTGGTCCCTTCAGCAGTTTTTCCCCGGCCTCTCCCCTCATATCCCCGGCGCGCTCTCCCTTCTGGCCGCTCTGGTCCGGATGTACGCTGACTTTCAGCTGTTCACCGATCTGGCCGGTCTGGCGGAGGCCCTGCTCCCCGGCGCGCCCCTCCCCCGGCAGCTGCGCTCCGCCCGGACCGCGGCCGTCCTGCTGACCACCCTCTTCTACTTCCAGGACCTGCTGCTCCGGGCCCCCTGGCTGACGGTGGCGGCAGGCGCCGCCGGCTTCTGCGCCCGCATCTACATCCTGCTCCGGCTGTGGCAGCTCTCCCGGGCCATGGCTCCCGCTCCGGAGGCATCCATATAACACGGCTCCACCGTCCCCCGGCCGCGAGGCCCAGGCACACAAAAAATTCCGAACCCGGTGACAATTCGCTTTGAGAAAGCGTTTTATCAGTGAGCGCTCAAAGAAGAAACGAGAAAGGAGGCGCCGGGATGGACGATGTGATCGCCCTGTTCCACCGGTATAAGGACCCGGTCTACCGCCTTGCCCTGTCCTTTACCGGCTCAGCCGCCGACGCAGAGGATGTGACCCAGACGGTATTCCTCAAATATCTGGAGACCCAGCCGGAGCTGGAGGTGGGAAAGGAAAAGGCGTGGCTGCTCCAAGTGACCGCCAACCAGTGCCGGGACCTATGGCGGCGGCTGCGCCGCCGGGCCACCGTCCCCCTGGACGAGGCCCAGGCCGTGGCCGTCCTCCCGCCCCGGGTGGAGGCGGTGGCCCAGGCCGTCCGGAAGCTGAAGCCCACGGACCGGGCGGTCATATATCTCTTCTACTACGAGGGGTACTCCACCGGGGAGATCGCCGGGATGCTCCGGGTGAGCCAGAGCACCGTTACCTCCCGGCTCCATCGGGCCCGGAAAAAGCTGAAGGAACAGCTGGAACAGGAGGGATACCATGAAACAGGAGTTTAATCGGGCCATGGACCAGGTCACGCTCCCCCCCGAGGCCGAGGCAAGGATCATAAGTGTGCTGGAGGGGAAAACGGCCGGATCGCCCCCCCGCCGCCCAGGACGGAGGTGGAAAACTGCCGCCGCGGCCGCAGCCGCCGCGATCCTGATGACCGGCGCAGCCTTTGCCGCCGCCTATCAGGCGGGGGTGCTGGACCTGTTTTTCCAGGGGGATACCGGCAGCTTGGAGCCCTATGTCCAGACAACCATCCCCAGCGCGGAACATGAGGGCTATCGCCTGACGGTGGACAACAGCCTGTATGATGGCCAAAACCTCTATATTCTGATGACGGTGGAGGCGCTGAATCAGCAGGCCGCCTCAGAGCTGGAGCACCTGCGCATCGCCAGCCCCCACACCATTTGCTGGGCCCTCGCCTCCCCCGGCTCCTCTGATACCGCCCAAATCACCGCCCACAGCATGGGCGTCCAGGAGCTGCCCGCCCGGACGGACGCCAGCCGCACCTGGCAGGTCGATTTGAATTTCGACGGTTTCATGGGCAAACAGGACCGTCCGCTCCTGCTTTGGCTGGACTTCATGGGAGAGGATCACGCTGTGTCCATCCCTCTGGACACCATGCTGGAACCCATCCATCTCACCCCAAACGAGCCGGTGACCATCGATACCATCACCGGACAGCAGGCCATTCTCAAGGAATTCACCCTCTCCGCCACCTCCTACTCTCTGGAACTCCAGGTCGAGGGGCTTCCGGCACACACACGCCCCCAAACCTACACCGTTCCGCTCTTTCTGCGCATGAAAGATGGGAGCGTTCTGACCCGGGCACAGCTGCTCAGCCCCAGCGGCGGACAGCAGTTCCGCACTGTGCTGGACCTCTCACAGGTGGCGTCTGTGATCTATGGGTATACCGAATTTCCCACAGACGGCTCCGCTCCCCGCCCCGCCCAGCTGGACGCCCGCCTGTACCCCTTCCGGACTGAGATCATACCGGAGCCTTTTCACGGGACAGCACGCTCCTATATCGCCGATGCGGCAGTCCTCTGCCGCGGACTGGGGGCGGACTGCTCCTGGGACCCGGTCTCACGCTCCTTGACTGCTGTATACCGCGGGACCACACTGGAGTTGACCGCCGGATCTTCCACCGCGCTGATCGACGGCGTACCGTCTGTCATGGAGACGGTGCAGTACGACCCATCCGGCCAGGCCGTTTCTGTGCCGCTGCCTGCCTGCGAAAACGGGAGCAGCCTGTCCGCCATTGACCAGGTCTTTCTGGATGCCTGGGATCTGGACGCCTGTGTGGAATCTGCCTATCACAGCGAGCTGGAACTGCCACCCAGCGAGCACCTTATCATCATCCCCTGATCCAGTCCGCCTTGTGCCGCCTCTGCGGAACGGTCCGAGAGGCGGCGCGCCGAGTCGTCGCGCCCTACGGGCGTCATGGTCCACGGAAGGCGGGCGCACGCTGTGCGCCCCTACGGCGAACCACGGCCATTCCCAAGATACGGCGGGAGGGGCAAGCCCCTCCCCTACGGGATAACGGGGAAACATTCCCCGGCAGAGAACAGGCGGGCGGATCTGGGATCCGCCCGCCGATTCCCCTCCGCAGAGATTAGACCCTGAGCGATCAGGCGCGCCTGTTTGTTCCAGCCGTCCAGGCCATCTTGATTTTAGACCGGCAGCGGCAGCGGCGCGGTTGCGTGGGCAGTCGTTGCCTCTCCCGCGCCTGACAGTGACCGGCAGGCTGCTAGAATTGGGTTCCCGTAAATTCCGGGGGTCCGGGGGAGAACGAGCTGGAGCCGGAGGGAACCTGTTCCTGACGGCGATGTGAGTCTCCCCCGGCGGCGTTTTGGTTCCTTTTTCGCCGCGGAAAAAGGAACTCGCCCAAAAGGGTGAAACCTTGTAAGGCGGCGCGCCGAGTCGCCGCGCCCTACGGGCGTCATGGTCCACGGAAGACGGGCGCACGCTGTGCGCCCCTACGGCGGACATGGACCGCACTCATCACCAGGGCTTTTTCGCGCATCCGCCCCTGCATCAAAAAACGCGCCCCCGGGAGACCCTTCTCCCGGGGGCGCCTTATTGCGCTTATCGATGATACAAATTGTTGGTCTGATACTGGGGTTCGCAGGTGAGCTGGAGGCCCAGCTTCTTATAGGTGCTCTCGTCCGGAGGTGAGAGGATGACGGAACAATGGGCCTGACAGCCGTTCAGGGCGGCCAGGGACCGCAGGGCGGCCAGGGCCTTGGCGTCCAGGTTGGCGGAGGCCGCCAGGGCCACCAGCACCTCGTCGCTGTGGAGCCGGGGGTTGTTGGAGCCCAGATATTTCACCTTGACAGTCTGGATGGGCTCGATGGCCGACTGCTTGATCAGGTGGACCCCGTGTCCCCCCGCGCCGGACAGCGCCTTCAGGGCGTTGAGCAGGGCGGCGGCGGAGCAGCCCATCAGCTCAGAGGTCTTGCCGATGACCATTTCTCCGTCCGGGAGCTGGATGGCCATGGCAGGCTCGCCGGTGCGCCGGGCGGCCTCGTTGGCGGCGGCCACCACAGGCCGGATGTCCGGGGTGACCCCCGCCTGCTGCATCAGCAGCTCCAGCCTATAAACCGTGTGGTCGGAGCCTCTGCCCTGGCGGCGCTCGCACAGGGCGTCGTAGTAGCGGCGGGTGATCTCCTGCCGGGCGGCGTCCTGTACCGCCTCGTCATCATAGATGCACTTGCCCGCCATATTCACCCCCATATCTGTGGGGGACTTATAGGGGCAGACGCCGGTGATCCGCTCAAACATGGCGGCCAGGACAGGGAACACCTCCACATCCCGGTTGTAGTTCACCGTGGTCTCGCCGTAGGCCTGGAGGTGGAAGGGGTCGATCATGTTCACATCGTCCAGGTCGGCGGTGGCCGCCTCATAGGCCAGGTTCACCGGGTGCTTCAGAGGCAGGTTCCAGATGGGGAAGGTCTCAAACTTGGCATAGCCGGCGGTGATGCCCCGCTTATGCTCGTGGTAGAGCTGGCTGAGACAGGTGGCCATCTTGCCGCTGCCGGGGCCGGGGGCGGTGACCACCACCAGGGGGCGGCTGGTCTCGATATACTGGTTCTTCCCAAACCCCTCGTCCGAGACGATATGGGCAATGTTGTGGGGATAGCCCGCGATGGGGTAGTGGCGGTACACCCGGACCCCCAGCTGCTCCAGCCGGGCCTGGAAAGCGTCGGCGGCGGGCTGCCCGGAATACTGGGTGACTACCACACTGCCCACATACAGCTCCATGGAGCGGAACGCGTCGATGAGGCGGAGGACGTCGCTGTCGTATGTGATGCCCAGGTCCCCCCGCACCTTGTTCTTCTCAATGTCGGCGGCATTGATGGCGATGATGACCTCCGCGCTGTCCTTCATCTGTGCCAGCATCCGGATCTTGCTGTCCGGCTCAAACCCGGGCAGCACCCGGCTGGCGTGGAAATCATCAAACAGCTTGCCTCCAAATTCCAGGTACAGCTTGCCCCCGAACTGGGCGATACGCTCCCGAATGTGCTGGGACTGGAGCTTCAGATACTGGTCGTTATCGAACCCCTGTCTGGCCATGCCCTCACTCCTTATCTTATCGTTGCAGATCCTGTGCAAATTCATTCCTTTTTATTTTACGCAACCCACCGGACACCGTCAAGGCTTTTGAGCCGAAGAGTTCCACGAGAGTTTCCGCCGGATTTTGTGGAAATAGCGGGTAGCTTTTCCACCTCTGGTATGATAGAATAATAAAACTCACCACATTTCCTGTCCGCGTCCGGCCTGCCGGACGCATTTTATCTGCTCCCGCACAAATAGGAGGGCGTTATCAATGGAATGGAATGATCTGCTGCACATCCTGCTGATTGTGTGTCCCCTGGTATTCCTGGGGGGCATCGTGGACGCGGTGGCCGGCGGCGGCGGGCTGATCACCCTCCCCGCCTATCTGCTGGCCGGACTGGACCCCCATGCGGCCTCCGCCACCAACAAATGCGGCAACGTATGGGGCACCCTGCTCTCCGCCTACCGCTTCTGGCGCCGGGGGGAGATCCGGATGCCCAGCGCCGCCTGGGGCGCGGCCGGGGCCCTGGTTGGGGCCTGGGCGGGCGCACAGCTGAACCTCATCCTGCCGGATCGCTTCCTCTATTACATCATGCTGGTCATTGTCCCGGTGATGGCCGTATTTCTCCTTTTGAAGCGGGACTTCGGGACGGAGGACCGCTCCGGCCAGTTCTCTCCCCTCCGCCTCTCCCTGCTCTCCCTGGGCATCGGCCTGGCGATTGGGTGCTACGATGGATTTTTCGGTCCCGGAGCGGGCACCTTCCTCATGCTGGCCTATACCAGCCTCTGCAAGTTCGATCTGCTTACCGCCTCCGGCAACACCAAGGCGGCCAACGCCGCCTCCAACGCCGCCTCCCTGGTCACCTTTGCCCTGGCGGGCGAGGTGGTCTGGGCCGTGGGCATCCCCGCCGCCCTGTGCGGCCTGGCCGGGGGGTATGTGGGCTCCGGCCTGGCCCTTCGGGGCGGGGCCAAGGTCATCCGCCCCATGTTCTTTGTGGTGCTGACCATCCTTACCGTCCGCCTGATCTACGATCTGCTGGTCTAACCCTCCGTGCGCCCCCAGGGGCGCACTTTTTTACCCTGCTCCGGGACAAAGGAGAACGCAGCCGGTTTTCCCGGCTGCGTTCTAAAAAGGATGGAGGATTCAGATGAAAAAGAGTTGTGCTCTTGCCTTGCATCCTTAGGATACCCGATTTTTATGAATAAAACCAGCGCAAGTTGTTACAAAAGGATTAAACATTTTCCTTTATCCATTCTCCCCGGCCCCGTCCTCCCGCAGGCCCTGGAAAAAGTCCTGAAGGATCTCCTGGCACTCGCGCTCCAGCGGGCCGCGGTACAGCCGGGGATGGTGGTTGAAGCGCTCCTCAAACAGGTTGAGCACCGAGCCGCAGGCCCCCGCCTTGTCGTCCCGGGTCCCATAGCGCACCGTATCCACCCGGGCGTTGATGATCCCTCCGGCACACATGGGGCAGGGCTCCAGGGTGACGTACATGGTACACCGGTGGAGCCGCCAGCTGCCCAGGCGGCGGCAGGCGTCCCGGATGGCCTCCAGCTCCGCGTGGGCGGTGGCGTCGCCGTTCTCCTCCCGGCGGTTGCGCCCCTCCCCCACGATCGCCCCGTCCCGGACGATGACGCAGCCCACGGGCACGTCGCCCTCCGCCCCGGCCTGGGCGGCCAGCTCCAGCGCCCGGCGCATATAGTCCTTATGATCCATGGGTACAGCCTCCTCTTTCCCGCAGGGCGGGCGTTTTTCCACACGCCGGCCCGAAATTGTGGAACTTTTTCTCAGTCTGCCTCCCCGCAGGCCCGCGCATAGTCCTCCACCAGGTTCTGGGCACAGCGGAGCGGGTCGTCCCCCTTCCGCAGGCGGAGGGTAAACCGGGGCACGTCCCCCGGGATGAGGAGCAGGCGGTTCCGGTAGCGCTCCCCGCCGCACAGCAGGGAGAATGGCTCCAGCCGGAACTGCTCCAGGGTAAAGATCAGCTGCCCGTTCTTCTGGGCGATGTCGGTGATGTCCGCCTCTGCCGCCGCCGCCCGGAGCAGGGCCACGGAGATCAGGTTGTTCACCGTCCGGGGCGGCTCGCCATAGCGGTCGATGAGCTCATCCACCAGGTCATCCGCCTCCTCCTCACTGCGGATGGCGGCAATGCGCCGGTACAGGTCCATCCGCTGCTCCGGCGCGGGGACATACCGGTCCGGGATGGAGGCGGCCACCGCCAGATCGGCGGCGCACTCGGTGCGCTTGGGAACCGGCTGGCCCTGCTGAGTGAGCACCGCCTCCTCCAGCAGCTTCAAATACATATCATAGCCCACCGACAGCATGAAGCCGCTCTGCTCCGGGCCCAGCACGTTGCCCGCGCCCCGGATCTCCAGGTCCCGCATGGCGATCTTGAAGCCGGAGCCGAACTCCGCAAACTCCCGGATGGCCGACAGGCGCTTAGCGGCCACCTCGGTGAGCACCTTCCCCCGGCGGTAGGTGAGATAGGCGAAGGCCCGGCGGTTGGACCGGCCCACCCGGCCCCGGATCTGGTGGAGCTGGGCCAGGCCCAGATGGTCGGCGTCCTCGATGATGAGGGTGTTGGCGTTGGGCAGGTCGATGCCCGTCTCAATGATGGTTGTGCACACCAGCACGTTCAGCTCCCCGTCGGTCATGCGGCTCATCACATCGTCGATGGCCTCCTGGCTCATCTTGCCGTGGGCCACCCCCACCGCCGCGTCCTCCCCCAGCATCTGTCCGATGCGGGCGGCGGTGCGGTCAATGGTCTCCACCCGGTTGTGGAGGTAGTACACCTGTCCGCCCCGCTCCAGCTCCCGGCGCATGGCGTCGGCCAGCACCGGCCAGTTGTGCTCCAGCACATAGGTCTGCACCGGCAGGCGGTCGGCGGGCGGCTCCTCCAGGGTGGACATATCCCGGATGCCCGACATGGCCATGTTCAGGGTGCGTGGAATGGGGGTGGCGGACAGGGTGAGCACATCCACCTGGGCAAAGCGCTCCTTCAGCTTCTCCTTGTGCTGGACGCCGAAGCGCTGCTCCTCGTCCACCACCAGCAGGCCCAGGTCCTTGAACCGCACATCTTTGTTGAACAGGCGGTGGGTGCCGATCAGGATGTCCACCCGCCCCTCCTCCACCCGGCGCAGGGTCTCCTTCATCTGGGCGGGGGTGCGGAAGCGGGAGACTACGTCGATGTTCACCGGATACTTGGCAAAGCGGCGCAGGGCGGTGAGATAGTGCTGCCGGGCCAGGACGGTGGTGGGCACCAGGATGGCGGCCTGCTTGCCGTCCAGCACGCATTTCATCATGGCCCGGAAGGCCACCTCCGTCTTGCCGTACCCCACGTCGCCGCACAGAAGCCGGTCCATGGGCACAGGGCGCTCCATGTCCCGCTTGATCTCCCCGATGCACCGCAGCTGGTCGTCGGTCTCGGAGTATTCAAACTGCTCCTCAAACTCCCGCTGCCATGGAGAGTCCGGCGAAAAAGCAAAGCCAGGCTGACGCTGGCGCTGGGCGTACAGCTGGATCAGCCCCTTGGCCAGGTCGGCCACCGCCTTTTTCGCCTTGTTCTTGGCCCGCTCCCAGTCCGTCCCCCCCAGCTTGGACAGCTTTTTCATCTCCTGGGCGTCCTCGCCGCCGCCGATATACTTGGAAACCAGGTCCAGCTGGGTGGCGGGGACATACAGCACATCCGTCCCGGCGTAGGCGATCTTTACATAGTCCTTCTCGATGCCGTCGGCGGGCATCTTCACCATCCCCACATACCGGCCCACTCCGTGGTGCTCGTGGACCACCAGGTCCCCGGGGGACAGATCTGCATAGGACTTCAGCTTCTGCCGGTTGGTGGCCTCCTTTTTGACCGGGCGGGGCCGCTTTCGAACGCCGCCGGACTGGCCCTCGGTGATAACTGCCAGCTTCAGCCCGGGGTACTCCATCCCCCCGGACAGCCCTCCCACAGTGAGGAAGATCTGCCCCGGCCGGGGCAGGGCCTTCAGGGCGAAGTCCACCCCGGCTTTTACCTTCTGCTCCCGGAGGAGGGTCTGGAGGTTCAGGGCCCGCTGCTCGCTGGACACCAGCACCAGGACGGAAAACCCGGCGCTCTGATAGTGGCTCAGGTCCTGCACCGCAGTCTCCAGGCTGGCCCCGAAGGAGGGCAGCTGCTTGGCCATCAGGGACAGCACGCACCGGGGCGCCGCCGGATAGGCGGACAGGGCGAAGGAGTCCAGATAGGCGAAGGGGAAATCCTCCAGCCTGCGGCACAGCTGGTCATAGGAGCGGGACAGCGCCCCGCAGGCCCCGTCCAGCTCTCCCCGCTCCAGCAGGGTCTTGACGTCCTCCTCCAGCTGCCACTGCCAGGTTTTGGCCCGTTCCCCCACCCGGCTGCTCTCCGAGAAGAGGACGCAGGCATCATAGGGGAGATAGTCTGCCGCGGTGGCCAGCTCCGGATAGATCAGGGGGAGATACCGGTCGGCCGCTGGGAAGGACCGCCCCTCCTCCAGGGCCTCCTGGTCCTGCCGGAGGGTGGCCGCCAGCTCCTCCAGGCCGTCCCGGACGGCGGCGGCGGAGCGCTGGTCCAGCTGCTTCAGCAGTCCGGCCAGGCCGCGGGGGGCCAGGTGGGGCAGGGTCTCCGCCGCGGGGAGCAGCACGGCCTGCTCCACGTTGGCCGTCCGCCGCTGGGTCACCGGGTCAAAGATCCCCAGGGCGTCCACCTCGTCTCCGAAAAACTCGGCCCGCACCGGGGCCTCCATGGCCGGGGAGTACACATCCAGGATGCCGCCCCGGAGGGCAAACTGTCCCGGCCCCTCCACCTGTTCACAGCGGACATAGCCCGCCTCCGTCAGATGTGCGGTCAGTTCCTCCAGGTCGGCGGTCTGCCCCACCGCCAGGGCAGCGCAGGCACGCTCCAGCGCCTCCGGCGGAAGGGTGCGCTGGAGCAGGGCCTCCACGGTGGCCACCAGGCAGGGGACCTCCCCCCGGGTCAGGCGGTAGAGGAGGCGGAGCCGCCGGTGCTCCCACTGGCGGGAGACCGTGGCGATGTTGTGGAACAGGAAGGAGCGGGCGGCCAGCACAGGAACCTCCCCTCCGGTGAGGAAGGACAGGTCCCGGGCCATCCGCTCCGCCTCCCCCTCGTCGGCACACACCACCACCACCGGACGGCCGCTTTCCTGCCCCAGGCAGGCGGCGAAGTGGGCCCGGTGGACCGCCGCCAGGCCGGACACCGCCGCCGGGGACTGTCCGCTGTCCAGCGCCGCCAGCAGCTGCTGAAATTCCGGCAGCTCCCGCAAAACAGAGCGGAGTATCTCCATCAAATATCACTCCTCGTACCGATATATTCCATGATATGGAAACCAAAACGCACCAATGCCCCCTGTCCCGAGGGATAGGGGGTAGGTGTTAGTCGGATCTTTCCCCAGTTTACCCGGTTTTCTCCTCTGCGTCAAGGGCGGGCCCCTCCAAGTTCCAGCAGGACAGCGGTCCCGTCCCCGGAAAATTTAAAGGTTATGTAATACTTTTTCGTTCCTTTTGTAACAACTCTTTGATAGGATAAGACTTGCAAGAGACAAGTTCGTTTCATTTTAATCCTCTTTTTCAGTGACAGGTCCCGGGCGCTTTGGAGCAGCGTCCCGGGACCTGTCATTTTCCTGCGCTATTTCACCCACATGGTGTTCAGCACCTGGCTGACGCTCTGGGCAAAGAGGCGGGCTCCGTCCACCGCCTCGGTGAGGGTATTCCCGTGCCCCCCCACCTCCACCAGCAGGTAGCCGGGCGATAGCTGCTGGTTATAGCTGCTGTTGCGCAGCACGATGGGCCGGGCCAGACTCACATAGTCGGAGATCAGCTCCTGCTGGAACCGGACGGCCAGGGCCAGATTGTCGATCCAGTACGGGTGCTGCGCCCCGCCGCCGTCGGTGCCCACCACCAGCATGACCTGGGCGGTCTTTTTCCCATTCTCCTGGGTGACCAGCTTATAGATGGAGCCGTCGCTGCCCACCAGGGCGTCCCGGTGGACGTCCAGGATGATCCGGATGGTGGGATACTTGGCCAGCCAGTCCCGCACCGCCGCCTTGGACCGGTCGTAGGAGCCGTTATAGGCGGGGTAGTCATATAGATTGGTGTCGTGGATCACCTGGAGGCCCTGGCTGCGGAACACCTCCGCCATGGCCTCCCCCACGCGGACCACGTTGTGGGTGCAGTCGGTGGTGCGGTAGGCGTCGCTCTCCTGGTAGAGGTCCCCGTCGTTTTGGGAGTAGGCCTCACTGCCGTGGCTGTGGAGGATCAGGATCTGGGGCCCCTCCCCCAGCCCAAAGTGGACCGCCCCCGCGTCAAATACTGAGGGATCCAGCCCCTTGTTGGTCCGGTCATACAGATAGACCCCGTTCCGGCTGAAATACTGTCCTCCCTCCCGGCCCACGCCGGTCATCTCCCGGACGTCATCCGGCTCCGCCGGCGGCTGGAGCTGGGGGGCCGTCTGGTCATCGTTGTCCTCCACCTCCGGAGGCTCCTCCGTGGGGGGCGTGCTCTCCACGCCCTCCTGCTCCTGCCGGAGGGCATCCACCGCCTCCAGCCCGGCGGACAGCAGGGCGGACTGCTCCACCATCAGCCGGCCCAGGCCGTCCATCCCCGCCAGGGCGGTCTCCTCCGGGACCTGACCCAGCTGCTCCGCCAGCAGACCCACCACCGCCTGGGAGTCGGCGGACCACGCCCGCACCGCCTCCCCCACGCCGGACAGGTCCGCCGTCAGCCCCACGCCCCAGACGGTCACCAGCGCCAACCCCAGACCCACGCCCCGCCGGAGCACCCGGAGCCTGTCCCGTCCCCGCCGTCTCTCCCTCATGCCGGTCCCTCCTTATCCTGTGTGCCTCTTCCCCACTGTATGCGGCGGAGGGACAGCTTAGAAGGACAGGCCCAAAAGTTTTCCACAATTCTGCCGCATTCTGTGGATTGTTCCCCGGAACGTCCCACAGGCGACAAAAAACCCGCCCCCTGCAGTGACGCAGGGGGCGGGAACCAGTTCAGCAGATCAGGTTCAGCACTTCTCGAAGATGGTGGCAACGCCCATGCCACCGCCGATGCACAGAGTCGCCAGACCCTTCTTGGCCTCGGGGCGCTTGGCCATCTCGTGGAGCAGGGTGACGATGATGCGCGCGCCGGAAGCGCCCACGGGGTGGCCCAGGGCGATGGCGCCGCCGTTGACGTTGACCTTGCTCATATCGAAGCCCAGCTCACGGGCCACGGCGATGGACTGGGCAGCGAAAGCCTCGTTGGCCTCCACCAGGTCCATGTCCTCGATCTTCAGGCCGGCCTTCTCCATGGCCTGACGGGAGGCGGGCACGGGGCCCACACCCATGATCTTGGGGTCCACGCCGCCCTGGCCCCAGCTGACCAGCTTGGCCATGGGCTTCAGGCCGTACTTCTCCACGGCCTCGCCAGAGGCCAGGATGATGGCGGCAGCGCCGTCGTTGATGCCGGAGGCGTTGGCGGCAGTGACGCGCTGGACGTGCTTCTTGGCGTCGGCCTCATGGACCTTGGTGACAGGGAAGGTATGCTCGATGGTCTCCTCAACGCCCTCAGGACCCACGGGGAAAGCGCCGCGCAGCTTGGAGATGCCCTCGGCGGTCACGCCGGCGCGGGGGAACTCGTCCACCTTGAACTCCACCATCTCCTTCTTCTTCTTGATCATCACGGGGACGATCTCGTCGTTGAAGCGGCCGGAGTTCAGAGCGGCCTCAGCCTTGTTCTGGGAGGAGGCGGCGAACTCGTCCAGCTCCTCACGGGTGATGCCCCACACGTCGCAGATGTTCTCGGCGGTGGTGCCCATGTGGTAGTTGTTATAGGCGTCCCACAGGCCGTCCTTGATCATGGTGTCCACCATCTTATTGTCACCCATGCGGGCGCCCCAGCGGGCGGCGGGGATGGCATAGGGGGCGGCGGACATATTCTCAGTGCCGCCGGCCACCACGATGTTGGCGTCGCCGGTGAGGATGGCGCGGGCGCCCTCGATCACGGACTTCATGCCGGAGCCGCACACCATGCCCACAGTGTAAGCGGGCACGCTGATGGGCACACCGGCCTTCAGCGCGGCCTGGCGGGCGGGGTTCTGGCCCAGGCCAGCGGTCAGGATGCAGCCAAACATGACCTCATCCACGTTCTCAGGCTTCACACCAGCGCGGTTCAGAGCTTCCTTGATGACAACGGCACCCATCTCTGCGGCGGGGGTGTCCTTCAGGCTTCCGCCAAAGGAGCCAATGGCGGTACGGCAGCAGTTGACAACATAGACTTCTTTCATTCTGTGTTACCTCCAAAAAAGTGTATTGGCGTCACAAGGGCGCCTGATCTCCGCTCTTGGGTTGATTATACTCAATCACACCGGAAAAAGCAATGAAATTTTTGTAACAGAATGTCCCTTCCCTTCCATGCTCCCGCTCCGGCCTCCCCGCATAAAAAATGCGGGTCCCCCCGGCCCGCTGGCCGGGGGGGACCCGCCGCTCCCCGCCGGAAGCGGGGTCAGGCTCTGTATTTACTTGACACTCTCACCGGCAGCCTTCTTGGCCTTGATCTCCTTGACAGCGTCCTTATAGCTCAGGTTGACGCGGCCCTTGTCATCGATCTCAGTGACCTTGACCCAGATCATATCACCGATGTTGACCACGTCCTCCACCTTCTCCACCCGGTGATCGGCCAGCTTGGAGATGTGGACCATACCGTCCTTACCGGGAGCCAGCTCCACAAAAGCGCCGAACTGGAGGATGCGGACCACCTTGCCGTAGTACAGCTCGCCCACCTGGGGGACGAACACGATGGTGTCGATCATCTTCTTGGCGACGTCGCAGGCCTCGGCGTTGGGGGAGGCGATGTGGATGGTGCCGTCATCCTCGATGTCCACGGTAGCGCCGGACTCGGCGGTGATCTTCTGGATCACGGAGCCGCCCTTGCCGATGACCTCACGGATCTTGTCGGGGTCGATCTTCATGGTGAGCATCTTGGGGGCGTACTTGCTCACCTCGGACCGGGGGGCGGAGATGCAGGGCAGCATGACCTCGTCCAGGATGGCGTACCGGGCGTCCTTGGTGATCTCCAGGGCCTCCTTGATGATCTCATGGGTCAGGCCGTCGTTCTTCAGGTCCATCTGGATGGCGGTGATACCGGCCTTGGTGCCGGCGACCTTGAAGTCCATCTCGCCGTGGAAGTCCTCCACGCCCTGGATGTCGATGAAGGTCTGGAAGGAGCCGTCATCGTCCTGGATCAGGCCGCAGGAGATGCCGGCCACGGGGGCCTTGATGGGCACACCGGCGTCCATCAGGGCCAGGGTGGAGCCGCAGATGGAGCCCTGAGAGGTGGAACCGTTGGAGGACAGCACCTCAGAGACCACGCGGATGGCATAGGGGAACTCGTCCACAGAGGGCAGCACGGGGACCAGGGCGCGCTCGGCCAGAGCGCCGTGGCCGTACTCCCGGCGGTTGGTGGAGCGGGGCGCGCGGGCCTCGCCCACAGAGTAGGGGGGGAAGTTGTAGTGGTGCATATACCGCTTCTCTTCCTCTTCCCAGATGGTGTCCAGCTTCTGGCAGGCGGCCAGGGTGTTCAGGGTGCAGACGCTGAGCACCTGGGTCTGACCGCGGGTGAACAGGCCGGAGCCGTGGACCCGGGGCAGCACGCCCACCTCGGCGGCCAGGGGACGGATCTCGTTCTTGGCGCGGCCGTCCACACGGTGGCCCTCCAGCAGCCAGGCCTTGACGATCTTCTTCTGGAACTTATAGGTGAACTCCTCCAGGTACTGGTCCATATCCGGATACTCCTCCAGATACTTCTCGTGCCAGTGGTCGATCATGGCGTTCCAGCGGGTCTCCCGCACGTTCTTGTCGTCGGTATCCATGGCGGCCTTGGCCTCGTCCATGAAGTCGGCCACGATCTTGTCGAACAGCTCCTGGTTGAACTGGGCGTGGTCGTACTCCATCTTGGGCTTGCCGATCTCGGCGACGATCTGGTTGATGAAGGCCACCTGCTTCTTGATCTCCTCGTGGGCCTTCACGATGCCGGCGTACATGATCTCGTCGGGGATCTCGTCGGCGCCGGCCTCAATCATCACGACCTTCTCGGCGGTGGCGGCCACGGTCACATCCATGCGGCTGGTCTTGCGCTGCTCCTGGTTGGGGTTGAGGACGATCTCGCCGTCGCAGTAGCCCACCTCCAGGCAGCCGATGGGGCCGGCAAAGGGGATCTCAGAGTAGCTCACACAGGCGGAGGCGCCGATCATGGCGGCCACCTCGGGGGAGCAGTCGTAGTCCACGCTCATCACGGTGCACTGGATGCACACGTCGTTGCGGAAGTCATAGGGGAACAGGGGGCGCATGGGCCGGTCGATCAGGCGGCTGGCCAGCACGGCGGGCAGAGAGGGGCGGCCCTCACGGCGCATGAAGCTGCCGGGGATGCGGCCCACGGCATACAGCTTCTCCTCAAACTCCACAGACAGGGGGAAGAAGTCGATGCCGTCCCGGGGACGGGGAGAGACGGTGACGGCCACCATGACGGTAGTGTCGCCGTACTTGACCATGGCGCTGGCGCTGGCCAGCTCGGCCACCTTGCCCACCTCGATGGTCAGGGGACGGCCGCACAGGTCCATGGTCCAGCTCTTGAACTTGGGGAATTCCTTGTGCTTAATGATGGTTGACATGGGTTGTCCTCCTTTTTTGAAAAATGATCTCGTTTTCCAAGCGGACAACACCCTTTAGCACTTGAATACGGGTCCGAATGCGGGACGGAGAATCGACAGGGGCGCGCAGTGTGCGCCCCTGCGCAAACGGCTGTGCAAAATACTTCGCGGCCACGGGCGGACGAAGCCGGCTTCAGGCCCATATTCAACTGCTAAAAAAGCATCGGCGCTCCGAAAACAGGTTCGATTTATATGCGAACATAGGGCGGCACGATTTGCGCCGCCCTATGAAGGCAAACAATTACTTACGGATGCCCAGCTTGGCAATGATGGCACGGTAACGCTCGATGTCCTTGGCCATCAGGTAATCCAGCATCTTGCGGCGCTTACCGACCATCTTCAGCAGGCCGCGGCGGGAGTGGTTGTCCTGCTTGTGGACCTTCAGGTGCTCGGTCAGCTCGTTGATGCGGGCGGTCAGAATGGCAATCTGGACCTCGGGGGAGCCGGTGTCAGTGGGGTGAGTGCGGTTGGCCTCGATCACGGCCGTCTTTTCGTCCTTACGGATCATGGGAAATTCCACCTTTCAAAAATTCTGCCCAAAGGGCTGCGTAGCAGGCGGGTGAAGCCCCGTCCATTTGGACAGGCTGTGTCCCGCAACGAAGCGGATGGGCGGTCTGTGCATTTTTATGCTGGGTAACTATATCACAATTTTTCCCCGTTGTCAAAGAAAAAAGACCTGTTTTGTGATCTTTTTTCCAGCCTCCCTAGCCCTCCCACAGGCCCGCGTCCTCCGGCAGGGGCGGCAGGCGGTCCAGATCCTGCTCCCAGACCTGCTTCAAACAGGGCTCGCACAGAAAGACGCTCCGGCGGAAGCGGCGCAGTCCCTCCGATCCGCCGCACAGCTGGCAGCAGGGCCAGGCGTGGGCCATCTCCACCTTGTTTCCCTTGACCGTCAGGTCCACCCGGTGCTCGGGGCGCACATTCAGAGCCTGCCGCACCTCCACAGGCAGGCAGATCCGCCACTCCTCGTCCACTGTACAGCGGTAGACCATGGGCTGAGGCGGGATGCCTCCAGTCAGATACATAAAAATTCCCCCTTTTGTAAATAATAGCTTTGTTTAGTATAGCAAAGTAATACAAAGACTGTCAACAAGGGTGTAAAACAATGCTGTATTATGTTATATAAAGAAAGGGGATGCTTCATGGCGAAAACCGATACACAAATCAGTCTGCGTGTAACCAGCCAGTTCAAAGCCCGGCTGGAGCGTCAGGCGGAACGGGAGCGCCGCAGCGTCTCCAACCTGATCCTCAAGGTCATGGAGGAATATCTGGAACAGGAGGAGGAGAAGGAGAACTCCGGCTCCTGAAGTTCTATTCACATTATTTTCACATAGCAGAACAGAACAGCCAGGGGCCTGCGCGGTGTATGCAGGTCTCTGGCTGTTTTGCTTTCTCCCCTCCCTCCCGTCTTCTCCCGGGGGTACTCAGACCCGCCCACCATCCTGTCCTGCTGTGATTCGCCCGTCCTCCGCTAAGGGACGCTTGTCCTTCCAGCCCGTAGGGGATGGGCTTGCCCCTCCCGCGGTCCCCTCCTGCTGTGGTCCGCCTGAGACGCTGTAGGGGGGGTCTCCGACCCACCCGCTGGTTTTCGGATCGGTTTCATTCTACGCTGAGGGTTTCGCCCTGCGGGGCGAGTCTCTTTGCCCGCGGCGGCAAAGGGACCAAAACGCCGCCGGGGGTGTCCCGCGGTCGCCTCACGGCTCCAGCGGAGCCACCCCCGGACCCCCGTTTACGGGGGTTATCCCTATATTCTTCCGCAAAAGTTCCGGCGCGCAAAATACGGTTCCGGGGTTTTATTTCTTCCGGGCCACCGGACCCTGATACGGTGCAAAATTTCGGCCTGTTCCGTTTCACCGCCGCGCCTGGTTCCGACCAGCCGTGGCAGAGGGTGCAGGGTCGGGGATGCGTCGATCGGAACTGCCCCGAAAACAGGAAACGGGCGGGCCAGTGTCCCACCCCTACGGTATGAAAAGAAGGTCCTCCTGCAACGGAATGACGGGAGGGGCAAGCCCCTCCCCTGCGGGATGGGTGGGGAAACACTCTGCGGCAAAGGATTGCGGCCCCTTCTCCTGTCAGAGCGCAAAAACGGAGGCCCATCCGGGCCTCCGTTCGCCGCTCCGCTCATTCCGCGGAGATCATATAGTAATAAACAGGCTGTCCGCCGGGCATCACGCTCACCTCTGCGTTGGGGCAGGCGGCTGTGAACCGCTCCGCCGCCTTCCCGGCCTGCTCCTCGGTGACGTCCTCCCCGTAAAACAGGGAGATGAACTCCGCCTCCTGGAGGGCCTCCGACTTGGCCAGGCGGTCCATCAGGTCGTTCAGGTCCCGGTCCGTGCCAAAGAGCTGGTGCTCCAGCAGGGCCAGGTAATCTCCCTCCTTGATGGCAAAGCCGCCGAAGTCGGAGTCCCGGGCCGCGTATGTGATCTCGGCGGTGCGGACCCGGCCCAGGGCCTCGGTCATCATCTCGGTCAGCTCTCCCTGCTCCATCTCGGGATCCACCGCCATCATGGCGGCGATGCCCTGGGGCACGGTCTTGGAGGGCAGGACCACCACCTTCTTGTCCTCACACAGGCGGACGCACTGCTCCGCCGCCATGATAATGTTCTTGTTGTTGGGCAGGACAAAGACGATCTCCGCCGGGGTGCGGTCGATCTCTCTCAAAATGTCCTCGGTGGAGGGGTTCATGGTCTGGCCGCCGGAGATCACTCCGTCCACACCCAGGTCCTTGAACACGGCCTCCAGCCCCGCGCCGGCGCACACGGCCACATAGCCGTACTTCTTCTCCGGAGCCGCCTTCACCGGCTCCTCCGGCATGGCCGCGCCCCGCTCCAGCTCCTGCTCCACCGCGTCCAGGTCGTCGGTGCTCTGGACGTGTCTCCCGGCCGCCAGGTCCTCGGCCTGGGTGCGCATATTCTCGATCTTGGCCAGCTCCAGCGTGCCGTACTTCTGGGCCTCGGTGAGAGCCGCGCCCGGGATATTGGTATGGACGTGGACCTTAAATGCCTCGTCATCCTCGCCGATGACCAGACTGTCGCCGATGCCGTTGAGGTAGGTGCGGAAGGGCTCCAGGTTCACATTGGGGGAGGGCTTGCGCACGATGAACACCGTGTCAAAGGCGAAGGTGATGTCCTCGGCAGGGATGGCCCCGAAATCAGCCTTCTCCGCCTGGGCGGGCTCCTCATCCGCGGGCATCTCCTCGCCCCGCACCTCGTTCAGCATTCCCTGGAGGATCAGCAGGAAGCCCGCGCCGCCGGCATCCACCACGCCGGCCTTTTTCAGCACCGGGTTCTGGTTGACCGTGTCGGCCAGGGCCAGCTGTCCCTCCTGGATGGCGGCCTCCAGCACTGCCTCGAAGCAGTTGTCCTCCCGGGCGGCGCCGGCAGCCCGGGCCGCGGCCAGGCGGGACACGGTGAGGATGGTGCCCTCGGCGGGCTTCATCACCGCCTTATAGGCGGCGGCTACGCCGAAATCCAGGGCGATGGCCAGATCCCGGCCGTCCATGGTCTCCCGCTCCTTGATGGCCTTGGCAAAGCCCCGGAACAGCAGGGACAGGATGACGCCGGAGTTTCCCCGGGCCCCCCGCAGCAGCGCGGAGGCGGTGGCCTGGGCGGCCTTGCCCACGGTGTCGAAGGACTGCTTCTTCATCTCCGCGGCGGCAGCCCCGATGGACAGGCTCATATTGGTGCCCGTGTCGCCGTCAGGGACGGGGAACACGTTCAGATCGTTGATGCGCTGTTTTTCCGCGCGAATGGCGGCGGCGGCGTGGATGACCATCTGCTGAAAGGCCGCCGCATCAATGGTTTGTCTCATATCGGCCCAAATTCCTTTCTACAAATGTCCTTAAAACCGCATGGAGTCCACACAGACGTCCACCGATTTCACTTCCACCCCGGTGGTCTTGCTGACCACATAGCGGACCTCGCTCATAATGGAGCGGCAGACCGCCACCAGGTTGACTCCGTTCTCCACGATGATGTGCAGCTCGATGGAGACGGTCCCGTCCTCGTTGTAATATACCTTGACGCCCTTCGCCATGGACTCCCGCTTGAGGAGATGGACCAGGCCGTCGGTCTTGGAGCGGACCGCCATGCCCTTTACGCCGTAGCAGTTGGTGGCCGCACAGCCGGTCACGGCGGTGAACACCTCGCTGCTGATGCGGATCTCGCCCAGATCGTTTTGCAGTTTCATAAGTCATTACCTTCCTTTCGCTGAGGATAGGGTAGATCACCACAGCAATCAGCGGATTTCTGCCGCTGAGTGTATTGATACAGGTTATATTGTAGTCTATTTCACCCGGAATTACAAGTAAAATTTACTCTTCTCCCCTGTTTTAGAAGGGAAACCGGCCCCCGTCCGCCTGTGCGGACGGGGGCCGGTGGAGCGTATGGGGTAGGAGGCTCACCGCTCCTCCCGGAAGTAGTTCAGACCCAGGGCGGCGGGCTGCCCGCTGCCCTTCTGCCGGATGGAGGAGACCACCAGCACGATGGCGGTGATCAGGAAGGGGAGCGCCTGGTACAGCTGAGTGGGGACGGCGGCCAGCCAGCCCAGCCCCTCCGGGAAGGCGGCGGCCAGGCTGGAGCCCGACACCCGCAGGGTGTTGAAGAAGCCGAACACAAAGGTGCCCAGCACCGCCAGCGCGGGATTCCAGTTTGCGAAGATGACCAGGGCCACCGCGATCCAGCCATAGCCGTTGATCCAGCAGCTGCTGTTGAAGGAGCCGGACATATTCAGCCCCATATAGTAGCCGCCGATGCCCATAATGCCGCAGCCGACGCAGATGTGGATATACTTGTACCGCTTCACATTCACACCCACCGAGTCGGCGGCGCCGGGGTTCTCCCCCACCGCCCGCAGGCGCAGGCCGGGGGCGCTGCGGCTGAGGTACCACCACATGACCAGGGCGATGACAACGCCCAGATAGACCATGATGTTGTGGTCGAACAGCCCCCGGCCCAGCACCGGGATCTGGGACAGGCCGGGAATGGTCAGGTCCGCAAAGCCATTTTTGATGTTCTCATAGTCGTTCATCACCGGCCAGCTGACCGCCTTGACGCCGTTGCCCACAAAGAAGTACACCCCCAGGCCGAAGGTGGTCAGGGTCAGACCGGTAATGTTCTGGTTGGCCTGGAGGGACACGGTGAGGGCGGCGAACAGCAGGCCGCACAGGGCCCCCATCAGGAAGGCGGTCAGGATCCCGATCCCCAGGCTGTTGGCATAGCAGCCGACGATATAGCCGAAGATGGCTCCCACGGCCATGATGCCCTCCACGCCCAGGTTCAGACTGCCGGACTTCTCCACCATGATCTCCCCTACCGTGCCATAGAGCAGGGGGATGTTATAGACCACGATGTTGTGGATAAAGGTGGTGACCACCCCAAGTTTATCCATTTCCATTGACACTGCCCCCCTTCTGTGCACGAACAACTTGAAAGCGGATGAAGAAATCAGCGGCCAGCACCAGGAACAGGATGGCCCCCTGGAGCATATCCGCAAAGCTGGAGTCCACCTGTGCAAAGGTGGCGGCGGCCACGGTGGACCCGTGCTGAAGCATGGAGATCAGGGCGGACACCACAAAGATGATCCCGGTGTTCAGCTGGGCCAGCCAGGCCACGATGACCCCCGTCCAGCCCACATCGTCGGTGAAGGAGGTGGAGAGGATGCCCACTGTCCCCACCTTGAAGGCGGCAGCCAGGCCGATGAGGCAGGCCGACAGGAACACGGTGCGCAGGACGATGGCATTCACCTTCATCCCGGCGTAATGAGCGGTCCCGGCGCTGTCCCCCACCACGGCGATCTCATAGCCGTGCTTGGAGTACTTCAGATAGCAGTAAACCAGCACTCCGATCAGCAGGGTGAGCAAGACACACACATTCAGTCCGAACTTGCCAATCATAATTCTTGGGAAAGCCACTTCCTTCCCGAAGTTAAAAAACACTGGCCGTGCGGAAGAGGTGTCCAGGAAGAAGTTCCACTCCGCCTGAGTCTCCCCCAGGAAGATGAGGAAATACAGGGCTACATAGTTGAGCATCAGGGTCATCAGGGTCTCATTGGTGCCGAACTTCACTTTCAGCACCGCAGCCAGGGCACCATATACCCCGGCAGCGGCCATGCCAGCCAGGCACATCAGGATCAGAACCACTCCCTGGGGCAGGCTGTCCTTCAGCTTAAGGGCCACGGCGGCGGCGGCCACCGCCCCGAGAATGAACTGTCCCTCGCCGCCAATGTTCCAGAAGCGCATCTTGAAGGCCAGGGACAGGGCCACCGAGGTGAGCACCAGGGGAACAAATACCTTCAGATAATTCTCAAAGGTCTTATAGGCAATCTTATTGCCTACCATACCCATAGTAAACATCCGCTGGTAATAAGCAATGGGATCCACCCCCATGACCAGCAGCAGCAGCCCGCCCAGAACCAGGGCAGCGGCCACCGCGGCCAGGTAGAGACACAGCTTCTTCCAGAAAGGACAGCTGTCCCGCTTTACGATATGGAAATGCATGGTCAGTCCTCTCCTTCCTGGCTGCCGCTCTCCTGCTGCTCCAGTTCCTGCAGCTCCTGGGCGCTGATGTTGGTGTCCCGGGCGATGCCGGCAGGCTTGTCCTCATACTTATAGGTCAGATCCAATGCGCCAGTCATCATAAGACCTAGTTCCTCCTTGGAGGTCTTATGGGCATGAACCACACCCATGACCTTTCCATGACAGAGTACCATGATCTTATCACACAGGGCCAGCATCACATCCAGATCCTCGCCTACAAACAGAATGCCCACCCCGTCCTTCTTCTGTTGGTTTAAGATGTTGTAAATGGCGTAGGACGAGTTGATATCCAGGCCTCGAACTGGATAGGCAGTGACAATGACATTAGGCCCCGCCTTGATTTCCCGGCCCAGCAGCACTTTCTGCACATTTCCGCCAGACAGCCGACGCACTGGGGTCTCGGTGGAGGGGGTGACCACGCCCAGCTGCTCGATCACCTGCTGGGCAGCGGCCCGGCCTGCCTTCCGGTCCACGAAGGGTCCCTTGGTCTCGCCATAGTTTTTCAGGATCATGTTGTCCGTGATAGACATCGAGGGGGCCAGTCCCATACCCAGCCGGTCTTCCGGGATAAAGGACATAGAGATCCCTTTTTCCAAAATGGTCTTGGGGGGAAGTCCTACAATGTTATCCCCTTTGTGGATCATCAGGCCGGACTGGATCGGACGAAGGCCAGCGATGGCCTCGCACAGCTCCTTCTGACCACAGCCGGCGATCCCCGCTACACCCAGGATCTCGCCGCCCCGGATATAAAAGCTCACCTTATCAATGGCCACCGCGCCCTCATCGTTCTTGATGGTCAGGTCCCGGATCTCAAGCAGCGGCCGAGTTTTTTCCACCACAGGCCGGTCAATGTTCAGGTCGATCTTCCGGCCCACCATCCACTCCGTAAGAGCCTGCTCGTTGGTCTCAGCGGTGTTGACCGTGGTGATATACTCGCCCTTGCGCAGAATGGCCACACGATCAGAGATGTCCATCACCTCATTAAGCTTATGTGTGATGATGATGATGGAGTGTCCGTCCTCCTTCATCCTCCGCAGCACGGAGAATAGCTTGTCGATCTCCTGAACGGTGAGCACCGCAGTGGGCTCATCCAGGATAATGACCTTAGCCCCATAGTACAGTACCTTGATGATCTCCAGGGTCTGCTTCTCTGAAACAGCCATATTGGCTGCCTTTTTCCGGGGATCGATTTCAAAACCAAACCGCTGAGCCATCTCCCGGATCTCGTCATAGCGGCCCCGCTTCAGGTCAAAGCCAGGCTTCTCACGCCCCATCCAGATATTATCCGCAGCAGTGAACACATCCACCAGCTTAAAGTGCTGGTGAACCATACCGATTCCCAGTGTCTTGGCCTCCTGGGGGGACCGGATGGAAACCGGTGTTCCATCCACCAGGATCTCGCCGCTGTCCGGCTGGTAGATACCGGACAACATATTCATCAGCGTTGTCTTACCGGACCCGTTTTCCCCCAGCAGAGCCAGGATCTCCCCTTTCCGCAGGGTAAGATTCACATCTTTATTGGCCACCACACTGCCGAAGGTCTTGGTGATGCCCCGCATCTCAATGGCGTATTCCGCCGCCATGGAACCACGCTCCCTCTATGGTTTTCATTCTTAAAAGTACTACTTTATACTTATATTACTCTTTGTATCGTCTCTCCTCCCCAGGTCGGACACTTTCCGGCCCAGGGAGCAAAGGCCAAGACCGGGCCGGCCGGTAATGGCCGGCCCGGTCTTGCGGGTCATTCAGCAAAGTTCTGCTTAAGGATCAGGCGTTCTTCACGCCCTCCACCAGGTAGTTCATGCTGCCGGTGATGACACTGTCCTCCACAGAGGTGCCGCCAGCAACGACGATCTCAGTTCCATCGTTGGTCATCAGGGGAGCGTCCACCTTCTCCACGGAAGCCTTGCCGTCAGCAACGGTGACATTCAGCTTCACACCGGAGAACACATCCCACTCACCGGAACCGATCAGGGCCTTGACCTGGTCAATGGCATCCTGAGTGCCGGCAGCGCAGTTGTCGCTGAGGGGGGACACATCCACCATGCCCTCGTTCAGGCCGCCGTAGTAAGCAGGACCCTCCATGGCGGTAACGAACTGATCCGCAGACTCACAGGACATCGCGGTCTCGATGGCGTGCTTGTAGTACACATCCCAGTTCCACACAGGAGCAGTCAGGTGAGCCTTGGGAGCATCAGCGGTCATGTCGGAGTTGTAGCCGCAACCGAACACGCCGGCCTTCTCCGCAGCCAGCTGAGGCTGAGCGGAGTCACAGTGCTGAGCCACAATGCCGCAGCCATAGCTGTTGATAAGCTCCTCGGCAAAGGCATACTCGTTCACCTCATCAGCCCAAGCGCCCAGTTCCTTAACATACACAGTAGCCTCAGGGTTGACAGCCTGGACACCCAAGGTGAAGCCATTGATGCCGGAGCAGGTCTCAGCATACTCGGTGTCGTAAGCAGAGACATAACCAATGTTGTTATTGCCAGTCTCCAGGCTCTTCAGACCAGCAGCCAGGCCGGCCAGGTAGCGGGCCTGATAAATGCGGCCAAAGTAGTTATTGTAGTTGGTCTCATTGCTCTTAAAGCCGGTGGCGTGGGAGAAGATCACATCGGGATACTCCTCAGCCTTTACCTCCATCTCATTCAGATAGCCGAAAGAGATGCCGAAGATGATATTGCAGCCCTCACCCACCAGGGTGTCCACGGCGGCGCCCACCTGGGTATCGTCCTCGGGAACCTCGTCTACAATGAACAGCTGCTTGTCCACATCCATGCCCAGGGCCTCCATAGCCTTGGTGATGCCGGTGTGGTGGGCGTAGGTGTAGCCAGCGGTGTCGCTCTTCTTGTTGATGTAGATGGCGCCCACCTTAAAGTCAGACGCGCTCACATTGCTGGCGGAGCCGGCGCTCTGGGAACCGGTGCTGGCAGCGGAACCGGCGCTGCTGGAGTCCCCGCCGCCGCAGGCGGTGAGGCCCAGGGTCATGGCCGCGGCCATGACCAATGCGAGAATCTTTTTCTTCATGCAAAGTTCCTCCTTCTGAATCGTTCGTTTCATCCTTACTTCTATTAAAACCGCCTGGGGCGGTCTTAATCCCTCATCCTGTGGATTCAGTCGTCCGCAAAGGTCACGCCGGTCTCCTCATTCATGGACTGGACGCGGGCCAGCGCCTCGATGCGCAGCCCCTTCGCCCGCAGGCGGTCGCCGCCGGGCTGGAAGGCCTTTTCAATGACGATGCCGCCCCCCACCAGCTCCGCCCCGGCGTCCTTCACCAGCTGGGCCAGCCCCTCCAGGGCCGCGCCGTTGGCCAGGAAGTCATCGATGAGCAGCACCTTGTCCCCGGGGCCCAAAAACTCCTTGGCCACGATGATGTCGTACACCCGGCCGTGGGTGAAGGACTCCACCTTAGAGGTGTACACCTCGCCGGCGATGTTCTTGGTCTGGGTCTTTTTGGCGAAGATCACCGGGCAGTGGAAGTACTGGGCCACCACGCAGGCGATCCCGATGCCGGAGGCCTCGATGGTCAGGATCTTGTTGATCTCACAGCCGGCAAACCGCCGCTTGAACTCCTTGCCGATCTCAGCAAACAGCTCCACGTCCATCTGGTGGTTCAAAAAGCTGTCCACCTTCAGCACGTCTGTCCCCTTCACCTTTCCGTCCCTGCGGATCCGCTCTTTCAAAAGCTCCATCGGTCCTCCTCCACCCTTCCTCTTTTCTTATGTGGCCGCCCGTTCCGGGGAGCGCCCGGAAAAGAACGGCGTGGCCCGGAGTGAACGGGCCACGGTCGATGGCGATACAGTGTTATTCTACAAAATATTTTCCCGTTCTGCAATCCCTTTTTCCCGTTCTTATGGGAATTTTTTTGCCGCAGGGCGCCCCGGCCCTCTTTTTCCCCTGTTCTCATGCCGCCGGCCCCTCCGTCTGTAAAGTTATTCGCTTTACAGAAAGAACAAGGAGCCAGCCGGAGCAGGATGTGCTCCGGCTGGCTCAGCCTGTTGAAAACGCTCAGATCTGCCGTCAGCCCCGGACGGCACGGGTGCGGGCCTCCTTCCGGTCCTCCATCTTGGAGACGATCAGGGCGCAGGCCGCATCCCCCGTGATGTTGATGGTGGTCCGCCCCATGTCGAAGAGCCGGTCGATGCCCGCCACCAGGGCGATGCCCTCGATGGGGATATTGACGCTCTGGAGCACCATGGTCAGCATGACCATCCCCGCACCGGGAACTCCGGCAGTGCCGATGGAGGCCAGGGTGGCGGTGAGCACGATGGTCACCATGTTGCCCAGCGTCAGGTCCACGCCGAAGCAGCTGGCGATGAACACGGAGCACACGCCCTGGTAGATGGCGGTGCCATCCATGTTGATGGTGGCCCCCAGGGGCAGGACAAAGGAGGACACCTCACGCCGGGCGCCCAGCCGCTCGGTGCACTCCATATTGAAGGGCAGCGCCCCCACCGAGGAGGCGGAGGAGAAGGCCATCATCATGGCCGGGGCCATGCCCTTGAAGAACTGGACCGGCGAGATGCCGGCCAGCACCTTGACCGTGGAGGAGTAGACCACTGCAGCATGGATGATGTATCCGCCATAGGCCACCAGAAGCACCGTAAGCAGACTGCTCAGGATCTTCGGTCCATTCTCCGCCACCACTGGGCAGATCAGGCAGGCCACGCCGATGGGAGACAGGCGGATGATGACGTCCATGATCTTGATGAACACCTCATTGAGGCTGTCGACGATCTGCGCCGTGGCAAGTCCCTTCTCCCCGGCCAGCAGCACGCCGAAACCCAGGAACAGGGAGATCACGATGACCTGGAGCATTGTGGCGCTGGCCAGCGGCTGTATGGCGTTGGAGGGGAAAATGGATACAATGGTGTCCATGAAGGACTGCCCCGCCGGGGCCTCATAGCTCAGCCCGCTGGTCTCCAGCAGGGGGAACCAGTGCATCCCCTTGGCTACGCTGGCCAGGATCAGGGCTAGGATCACCGCAAAGGCGGTGGTACACATATAGTAGACGATGGTTTTCAGTCCGATGGACCCAACCTTGCTGATGTCCTTCATGGAGATCACCCCAGCGGCGATGGAGAACAGCACGATGGGGACCACAACGAACTTCAGCAGATTCAGGAAAATATCTCCCCAGGGCTTGATGTAGGCCTTGGCGAAGTCCTTGCCCTCGATGCCGCCCACGCTGATATTCATCAGTGCCATACCGGCGGCAATTCCCACCAGCAGACCGACAAAGATCCAAAATGCCAGCGGCAGCTTCCTCTTACTTTCCATATCACACACTCCTTTCAAACGCGGAAACGCACGCTATTTTCTACTCACTTGCAAACAACGGCCTTTCCGCTTTTGTTATCAGTATACACATCTCCCAGTATTTTCTCAACTCATAATTTATTATTTCTTATTTTTTATCTTTTTCCACAATTTTTCTCCTGTTTTTTCTACATCCTATGCAGGGTTCTTCTCTTCACAGCCAGGGGCATAGTGCATCTTCCTTTTTCACCTCTTGCAAGCGATGGTCTTCCTCCCATCGAAATTTCCCCGGAAATTTCTTGTACTTCTCGACGTTGTTCGGCTTTTTATATTCCAAAATATGGTAAACTATAGGTATCGGCTCCGATTGCTCGGCACAACAGATACTAAGGAGGTCTTTCTCATGCAGCTGCTTCGGAAAAAGGGGAACTTCGACAGTACCCGGATCCTGTTTCTCCCGGTAGACGCCATCGCTCCCAACCCGGACCAGCCCCGCCGGGTCTTTGCGCAGCAGGAGCTGGACGAGCTGGCCCACTCTATCCAGGCCCTCGGCCTGCTCCAGCCTCTCACCGTCCGGCGCTCCGCCCAGGGCGGCTGGGAGCTGGTGGCCGGGGAGCGCCGGCTCCGGGCCGCCCGGCTGGCCGGTCTTCAGGAGGTCCCCTGCCTCTCCCTCCAGATCGACAGCCAGCGCGCCTCTCTGCTGGCCCTGGTGGAGAACTTACAGCGGAAGGACCTGGACTTTTGGGAGGAGGCTCTGGCTCTGGAGAAGCTGATCTCCACCTATCACCTCTCCCAGGAGGAGGCGGCCAGGCGCATCGGAAAGAGCCAGTCGGCGGTAGCCAACAAGCTCCGCCTGCTGAAGCTGCCCGCCGCGGTCCTGGAGACCCTGCGGGACGGTGGAGCCACAGAGCGCCACGCCCGTGCCCTGCTCCCCCTGGAGGATCCTTCCCTGCAGGCCCGGGCCGCCCAGGCTATCCTGGAAGGCAGGCTTACCGTCGCCCAAACAGAGGCGCTGGTCCAGGAGCTCCTCCACCCCCTGAAAACACCCACCGCCCCCCATCCCCGGCGGACCTTTGTGGTCAAGGACATCCGCCTGTTTCTCAACACCCTGGACCGGGGGATGGCCCTGATGCGCTCCGCCGGGGTGGCCGCCAAATGCCAGCGGGAGGACCATGAGGATGAGATCTGCCTCACCATCCGCATTCCTCGGAGCGTCTCCCACTGATGTTTCACGTGAAACAATTCCATAGATTACTGGGCGGGCCGGGTTGTGGCCCGCCCTTTCTCTGCGGCTGTTTCACGTGAAACATCACTCTTTCCCGATTTCCGGGCGAAGGCACGAAAAAAAGAGGCAAAAGAGTTGCAACGTCTGCGGCAGGTTGATATAATAAAGGTCTAGTATCACACCTCATCCCACTCCGGCGTCTGGATCGTCCTCCGCCGCGGCAGGATCAGGCGGCGAACTGGATTTTCCCTGTTCAGGAGGTATTCTATGGCGAATATCATTGCCGTCGTCAACCAGAAGGGCGGCGTGGGCAAGACCACGACGACGGTGAACATCACAGCCGCCCTCCGCGCCCTGGGAAAGCGTGTGCTTCTGTGCGACTTTGACGCGCAGGCCAACGCCACATCCGGCATGGGAGTGGACAAGAACACCGCCTCCCCCAATGTGTATGATGTGCTCATCAACGGCGCGGAGCCTCAAAAGGCGGTGGTCTCCACAAAGTACGGGGATGTGCTCCCCTCCAACAAGGCCCTGGCCGGAGCCAGCATCGAAATGATCGCCATTCCAGACCGGGAGCACCTGTTGCAGAAGGCCCTGGAGCAGCTGGCACCCAATTACGACTACATCTTCATCGACTGCCCCCCCTCTCTGGAGATGCTTACCGTCAACGCCCTGTGCGCCGCCGGCTCCCTGCTGGTCCCGGTGCAGTGCGAGTATTACGCCCTGGAGGGCCTCAGCGACCTGCTGGCCACGGTGCGGCTGGTCAAGCGGGGACTCAACCCCAAGCTGTCCATTGAGGGGGTGCTGCTGACCATGTTCGACAGCCGTACCAACCTGTCCCTCCAGGTGGCGGAGGAGGTCAAGCGCCACTTCCCCGGCCAGGTCTATGCCACGGTGATCCCCCGCAACGTCCGCCTGTCCGAAGCCCCCAGCCACGGAATGCCCGTACTGGACTACGACCCCTACTCCCGCGGGGCCGAGGCCTATCGGATGCTGGCCCAGGAGATCTCCGCGCAGCATGAATGAGCCCGGAGGGACGGAGGCGGCGCCCTCCCCTCCCCCTCCTGACTCCACACGTTTGGAAAAGGAGTGTACTATGGCGAAACGAAAAACAGAGATGGGTCTGGGCCGGGGGCTCAATGCCCTGCTGGGCGACCCGGACCTGACCGCCGGGGGCGAGGGCTCCGTCTCCCTCCCCATCTCACAGGTGGAGCCGGGCCTGAACCAGCCCCGCAAGCGCTTTGAGCCGGAGGCCCTGGCCGATCTGGCGGAGTCCATTCGAATCCACGGCATCATCCAGCCCCTCACCGTCCGCCGTCTGGCCTCCGGCTACTACCAGATCATCGCCGGGGAGCGCCGCTGGCGGGCTGCCAAGCAGGCCGGCCTGGACGAGGTCCCCGCCGTCATCATCGAGGCGGACGACCGCAAGGTCATGGAGCTGGGCCTAATCGAGAACCTCCAACGGGAGGATCTGAACCCCGCCGAGGAGGCCCGGGGCTTCCAGACCCTGATGGAGGAGTACGGCCTCACCCAGGAACAGGTGGCAGATCGGATGGGCAAATCCCGCCCGGCCATCGCCAACACCCTGCGTCTGCTGGCCCTGCCGGAGGATCTGCTCACTTTGGTGGAGGAGGGGACCCTCTCCGCCGGCCATGCCCGGGCCATCTTGGGCGCTCCCACCGCAGAACTCCAGCGGGAGGCCGCCAAGCAGGTGGTATCCCGGGGCCTCTCCGTCCGTCAGACCGAGCAGCTGGTGAAGCTCCTCCAGAAGCAGCCGGAGGAGACGCGGAAGGGCGGCTCCACAGACGAAATCGCCCTCTATCTGGGTGAACTGGAGAAGTCCCTCTCCGGCCAGCTGGGCCGGAAGGTCACCATCTCCCACCACGGAAAGAAGGGACGGGTCCAGCTGGAATACTATAACAATGAGGATCTGGAAGCCCTGCTGTCTCTGCTGAATACTCTGCACGGAGAGGGGGTAGAACACCTGTGAGCGATCCCAAGCATTCCTCCCCCGCCCCCAAGGGGCAGCCGGAGGAGAAGGCGGCTGAAAAACCCCCCGCCTATATCCCCCCTCCCACTCAGGAAAAGCGGCAGCGCTCCGTGGTCCACTACATCGCCATCCTCTTTGCCGCTGCCTTTCTGCTGATGCTGATGACCTATCTCATGGACCGGCGGCAGAACGAGGAGGTGGTGGACAGTCTCAACCAGTCGGTGTCCGGTCTGCGGGAGTCCCTCTCCAATATGCAGTCTGTCCAGGACATCTATGAGGAAAATCAGTCTCTGCTTCAGGAGATCGACCGTCTGGAGGACCAGGTGGACGAACTGGAACGCCAGGACAGCGCCCATGCCGCAGAGCTGGAGCAGGCGGAGCAGACCCGTCAGGCCATGGACTGGTTCTGGCAGATCGACGAGGCATACGTCCTGGGCCGCTACTCCCTGTGCCGGGAGCTGATTCAGTCCCTGGAGGACAGCGGCCTGTCAGAGCGCCTCCCCCAGGAGAGCACCACCGACAACGGTCGCTTCTCCCCGGCGCTCCGCTATCAGGAGATCCGGGAGGCCCTGTACTGAGGCAGCTCCCCTGTTTCACGTGAAACAGAAGAGACAGCCCCCGCTCCCCTCCCCCGCGCTTCTCCCCCGATCCCGCTGACCCGTTATCGTATTTACTATATTTAAAGGAGTGTTCCGCTATGCTGGACATCAAATTCATCCGGGAGAACCCCGAAGTTGTCAAGGAGAACATCAAAAAGAAGTTCCAGGAGCAGAAGCTGCCTCTGGTGGACGAGGTCATCGCCCTGGACAGCGAGAACCGCGCCGTCATGGCCGAGGCCCAGGAGCTCCGCTCTTCCCGCAACACCCTGAGCAAGCAGGTGGGTATGCTCATGGGTCAGGCCAAGAAGGACCCCTCCAAGCTGGCGGAGGCCGAGGCGGCCAAGGCCAAGGTAAAGGCCAACGCCGACCGCCTCTCTGAGCTGGAGGCCAAGGAGGGCGAGCTGGCCCAGAAGATCCGCAAGATCATGCTCCAGATCCCCAACATCATCGATCCCTCCGTGCCCATCGGCCCCGATGACAGCTGCAACGTGGAGGTCCATCGCTTTGGTGAGCCGGTGGTCCCCGACTTTGAGATCCCCTACCACACCCAGATCATGGAGTCCTTCAACGGCATCGACATGGACGCCGCAGGCCGTGTGTCCGGCAACGGCTTTTACTATCTCATGGGGGACATCGCCCGCATCCATGAGGGCGTACTGGCCTACGCCCGGGACTTTATGATCGGCAAGGGCTTCATCTTCTGCATCCCGCCCTTTATGATCCACGGCAACGTGGTGGAGGGCGTCATGTCCCAGACTGAGATGGACGCCATGATGTACAAGATCGAGGGCGAGGACCTGTACCTCATCGGCACCTCCGAGCACTCCATGATCGGCAAGTTCATCGACCAGATCATCCCGGAAGACAGCCTGCCCCAGACCCTCACCTCCTACTCCCCCTGCTTCCGGAAGGAGAAGGGCGCCCACGGCATTGAGGAGCGCGGCATCTACCGCATCCACCAGTTCGAGAAGCAGGAGATGATCGTGGTCTGCAAGCCAGAGGACTCCATGAAGTGGTATGAGCAGATGTGGCGGTACTCCGTGGAGCTGTTCCGCTCCCTGGACATTCCGGTGCGCCAGCTGGAGTGCTGCTCCGGCGATCTGGCCGACCTGAAGGTCAAGTCCTGCGACATTGAAGCCTGGTCCCCCCGCCAGAAGAAGTACTTCGAGGTCTGCTCCTGCTCCAATCTGGGCGACGCCCAGGCCCGCCGTCTGAAGATGCGTGTCAAGGGCAGCGATGGCAAGATGTATCTGCCCCACACCCTGAACAACACTGTGGTGGCTCCTCCCCGGATGCTCATCGCCTTCCTGGAGAACAACCTCCAGGCCGACGGCAGTGTGAAGATCCCCGCCGCCCTGCGTCCCTATTTGGGCGGTATGGAGGTCCTGGTCCCCAAGAAGTAAGTTCCAGACGGAGGGGGAGGGCGGCGCCTGCCCCCCTCCCCTCCCCTGCTATATTTCAGGACCTCAGCTTCCGTATTTATACGAAATACAATTTTTCTCTATAATAATACAAATTGTTTTACCGCTCTCCAGCCAACTGCGGATCTCCCGCACCAGGTCTGGGTCATTTTGCCCGCTCCAAAACGCTCCAAAACGGAAAACGCTCAAATCCCTTGAGCCCCAATGGGTTTGAGACGCTGCTTTTTCTGGAAAGGAGAGACGGCCCATGTCCGTCCAAAAACGGCGGGAGGAACTCACCACGCTGAACCTGCTCTTCTGCCTCATGGTCCTGTGGAGCCACTGCTCCGGGCACCCCATCACTGTGCTGGACCACAGCAGCTGGCAATACGGCCTGATGATCTCCCTTCAGCGCCTCACCTTTGTCTCTGTCTCCGGGTTCTTCTTTCTCAGCGGTGTGAAGCTCACCCTGAACAGCGCCAGCGCCCCCCCTCCCCCGCTGGGGCGGTACTGGGCCAAGCGGTGGAAGGGCATTTTCCTGCCCTATCTGCTGGCGGTAGCCGTCTACTATGTCTACTTCGTAAGCCACGGCTACTTCTCCTTCTCCCTGCGGGATCTGGCCGGGTACATGATTCGGGGCGATCTTTCCAGCCCCTTCTACTTCGTTATCGCCCTGGCGCAGTTCGTGCTGTTGCTCCCCCTGTTCCGGTGGCTGCCCCGCCGGTGGTCGCCTTCAGTCCTGCTCCCCATCTCCCTGGGGATCACCTGGCTCAGCGCCCTGTACTGCAATGAGATCCTGGGTCTTCTGATCCCAGGTGCACACTTTTCCTACAACGACCGCCTGTTCACCACCTATTTGGTGTACTATGTAGGGGGCTGCTGCGCCGGGCAGAACTATCCGCGCTTTTTGGAACTGCTGGACCGGAACCGTCCCCTTCTGACTGCCTGCGCTTTGATCTTCGCCGGGGCCGACCTGTTTTTCAGTTGGAAATTCTTTGTGGGCGGACAGAGCGTATCCTTCCTGGAAATGATCCACACCTTGTACCAGCTCACCGCTATCCCCGCCCTGTATGCCCTGGTGGTGCGCCATCCGGTCACCCTGTCCCCCCTGGCCCGGCGGATGGACCGGGCCAGCTTTCTGGTCTATCTGTACCACTCCCTGGTCATCACCTGGTTCAATGACCTGGCCTGGCAGCTTGGGATCAGTCGGGTGTCCGTCCAGTTTCTGCTGCGGGTGGTCACTGTCTACACCCTTACCTTTTTGGGCGCTATGGCTTGGCAATGGATGCTCTCACGGGCGCGGCGTCCCATCCCTCTCAAAATATAAGATTCAGAGGATTTTACCATGAAAAAATTTATAGAAGAGTTTAAGGCCTTCGCCATGCGGGGCAATGTGCTGGATATGGCCGTGGGCGTGGTCATCGGCGGCGCCTTCGGCAAGATCACCACCTCCCTGGTCAACGACATCATCATGCCTGTGGTCTCACTGCTCACCAACGGCATCGACTTCTCCCAGTGGAAGCTGGTGCTCCAGCAGGCTGTGGTCACCGCCGCCGGTGAGGTGCAGACCCCCGAGGTCGCCATCAACTTCGGCAACCTGATCGCTGTGGTGCTGGACTTTCTCATCATTGCCTTTGTCATTTTCTGCATGATCAAGGCCATCAACAGGCTCCACCGCAAGGCGGAGGAGCCCGCACCGGAGCCCGCTCCCCCCGAGCCCAGCGCTGAGGAGAAACTGCTGACCGAGATCCGCGACCTGCTGAAGGAGGCGCACGATGCCCAAGGAACGACCTGACGAGACGCCTCAGGAGGAGAAGGGCTATACCCCCGCCTCTCCGGTGAAGCGTACTCTGGCCTGGATCGGCCTGGCCTATGCCCTGCTGTTCCTGGCGCTGACCACCTATTACTTCTACACCGGCTCCATGCTGGGGAACCTGGGCCCCCTGTTGGCTGTCCCCGGCCTGATCGGCCTGGGCGCTCTGTCTCTGGTCAGCTGGAGGACCACCGGACGGCCCAAAAAGGGGGCCGCCTGGCTGCTGGCCCTGCTGTGCTGGGCCGCCGCCCTGGTCTCTCTGCCCATGGGCCTTGTGGGCCTGCTGTCCAATTTCGGCGTAGTCTTTACCGTATAACCGCCTGGGAGGATCGGATATGGAACAACTCATTCGGAACGGCCTGGAGGCGATGGACCTCCTCCCCCAGACGCCTGACCGCGCTCCGGCGCAGCTGGCGGAGTATGGGCGGCTGCTGCTGGAAAAAAATCAGGTAATGAACCTCACCGCCATCACAGAGCCGGAGCGGGTGGCCCAGCTCCACATGCTGGACAGCGCCGCTCTGCTCAAGGGGGCGGACTTCCAGGACAAGACCCTCATCGACGTGGGCACCGGAGCCGGCTTTCCCGGCATTCCTCTGAAAATCCTGGTCCCATCCCTCCAGGTCACCCTGCTGGACAGCCTGAACAAGCGGGTGGACTGGCTGGGGCAGGTGTGCGCCCAGCTGGGTCTGGAGGGCATCCGGGCCATCCACGCCCGGGCGGAGGAGCAGGCCCTGGTCAAGGGCTTTCGGGACAGCTTCGACTTTGCCACCGCCCGCGCAGTGGCTGACCTGCGCCTGCTGTGTGAGCTGTGTCTGCCCTACGTCAAGGTGGGCGGGCTGTTCCTGGCCATGAAATCCACCGACAGCGCCCAGGAGCTGGAGGACGCCGCCCACTGCATCAAGCTGCTGGGCGGCCGGGTGGAGGAACCCTTTGATTACGCCATCCCCGGCGCCGGCGTCACCCACCGGGTCATCCCCATCCGAAAGGCGGCCCCCACCCTGAAGGGCTATCCCCGCCGGTGGGCCAAGATCCAGAAGGCTCCGCTGTAAGGGCGCGGTCTGTCCCATATCCGGCCCACACTTCAAATTCAATCACAAAATATACAGAAAATTCACACCATATTACAAAAAAACCATTGACGAACCCAAGATTTGTGATAGACTTATTTTGGTGAGATAGGAGGAATTCCATGGGAATTGTCATCGCCGTCACCTCTGGAAAGGGGGGGACGGGCAAGACCTCAGTCACCGGCGGGGTCGCCTCCTGTCTGGCCCGGCTGGGCAAGCGGGTGCTGTGCATCGACATGGACATCGGCCTGCGGAATCTGGACATCTCCCTGGGCCTCAGCGACCGGGCATTGATGGACTTCTCCGACGTGGCTGAGGGGCGCTGTCCCCTGGCACGGGCGGCAGTTACCCATCCGGATCTGCCCAACCTGTCCCTGCTGACCGCCCCCATGTCTCTGTCCCCCGATGTAACGGCCACCCGGATCCGGGCCCTGCTGCGCACCGCCCGGGACCGCTATGACTATATTATGATCGACTCCCCCGCCGGGCTGGGTCCCGGCTTCCAGCTGGCCGTCTGCGGCGCGGACCGCGCCCTGGTGGTGGCCACCAATGACGCCTCCTCCCTGCGGGACGCCCAGCGGACTGTGGAGGAGCTGTACCGGATCCGTCAGGTCCATCTGGTCATGAACCGCATCCAGCCCAGGCTGCTGCGGCAGCTGCGCACCACCATCGACGACGCCATGGACGCCGCCGGACTCCCTCTCATTGGGGTCATCCCGGAGGACCGCCGCGTCATCCTGGCCGCCAACCTGGGGCGTCCCCTGATTCTGGAGGGCCGCCAGGGCGCCGCCAACGCCTGTTTGAATATCGCCAAACGCCTGGAGGGCTACCGGGTCCCCGTCATGCGGATCCGGTAACGTTCAACTGCATAAAAGGAGGTAAACGCCGCCATGAATATTGCTATCATGTGTCACAACCGCAAGCAGGAGCTGATGGTCCAGTTCTGCACCGCGTACTGCGGACTGCTGTCCAAGCACACCCTATGCGCCACCAACGCCACCGGCCGAATGGTGGCGGAGGCCACCGGCCTGCCCGTCAATCTGTTCCTGTCCCACGAACACGGAGGAATCGAGCAGATCGGCCAGCGTATCATTTACAATGAGATCGATATGGTCCTCTTCTTCAACTATCCCCAGGATACCGACATGGATGACAGCGTCATGTATATCACCCGCCTGTGCGACCAGCACTCGGTCCCCATGGCCACCAATGTGGCCACCGCGGAAATGCTCATCCACGGCCTGGCCCGGGGCGATCTGGACTGGCGCATCGGCATGAATCCCAACCGGGTGCCCTTTGCCCTGTAAGGCCCGGCATTTTCCTTGACTTTATCTCAAAAGTGGGATAGCATAGCTTTGTTCACCGCCATGACGGCGCATGAGTAACCGGAACACCGCCGGACAGAGAAGGGCCCCACGGCTGAAAGGGCCCCGCGGCACAGGGACCGGCCAAGACAGCGCCAGCAGCGGGCCTGGAGACAGGCGCGGCCGCCCCGCCGCACCACGGGGATCAAAGGGAACAGCCCCGCTGTTCTGAAATTGGGTGGCACCACGAAGCGTTTTCAGGCGCTCTCGTCCCAATCCCGGGACGAGAGCGTCTACTTTTTTCAGAGAAAAAAGTAGACCAAAAAGCTTTATGCGAAGCTTCGCTTCGCCTCTGGAGATTTTATCCACCGAATGAAAGTGCCCAGCCCCCAGGCAGATCTCCCCAGCGCTTCTTTGTTTCCTTTCTGTGCGAGCAGAAAGGCACGCCCGCCCTTCCGCCCCGCAGGGCGGAACTCTTCCAGAAAGAACCCCCAAAGAAAGGATTTTGATACCCATGAGTAAAGTACAGCCCCGCACCCTGTCCGGCTTTATGGAGCTGCTCCCCGCCCGGCAGGCCCAGTTTGACCGGATGGTGGAGATCCTCCGCCGTACCTACGGTCTCTACGGCTTCACCCCCCTGGACACCCCCCTCATCGAGGCCAGCGAGGTCCTGCTGGCCAAGGGCGGCGGTGAGACGGAGAAACAGATCTACCGCTTTATGAAGGGGGACACCGACCTGTCCCTCCGCTTCGATCTGACCGTGCCCCTGGCCAAGTATGTGGCCCAGAATTACGGCCACCTCACCTTCCCCTTCCGCCGCTTCCAGATCGGCAAGGTCTACCGGGGCGAGCGGGCCCAGCGGGGCCGCTTCCGGGAGTTCTATCAGGCGGACATCGACGTCATCGGGGACGGAAAGCTGGACATCTCCAACGAGGCGGAGATCCCCTCCATCATCTACAAGGCCTTCACCGCCTTGGGTCTGAAGCGCTTCCAGATCCGGGTCAACAACCGGAAGATCCTGAACGGCTTCTATTCCATGCTGGGGCTGACGGAGCAGTCCGGCGACGTGATGCGTACGGTGGACAAGCTGGACAAGATCGGCCCCGACAAAGTCCGGGAGCTGCTGATTGAGGGCGGCGTGGCCGCCGAAAAGGCGGAGGAGATCCTGAAGTTCATCGCCATCACCGGCTCCAACCAGGAGGTGCTCACCGCCCTGGAGGGCTACCGGGGCCGCAGCGAGGTGTTTGACGCCGGCCTGGACGAGCTGAACACCGTGGTGAAATATCTGGCCTCCTTCGGTGTGTCGGAGACCCATTTTGCCGTGGATCTGACCATCGCCCGGGGTCTTGATTACTACACCGGCACCGTGTATGAGACCACCATGCTGGACCATCCGGAGATCGGATCCATCTGCTCCGGCGGCCGTTATGACGACTTGGCGGAATATTATACCGAGAAACAACTCCCCGGCGTGGGAATTTCCATCGGTCTGACTCGCCTGTTCTTCGTTTTGGAGGACCAGGGCTATCTCAACGACGCTCTGAACACCGCCCCCGCCGATGTGCTCATCCTGCCCATGACCGACGACCTCTCCCCCGCAATTGCCCTGGCCACCCAGCTGCGGGAGGCCGGCATCCGCACCCAGATTCACGGGGAGCAGAAGAAGTTCAAGCAGAAGATCTCCTACGCCGATAAGCTGTCCATCCCCTACGCCGTGTTCCTGGGTGAGGATGAGATCTCCTCCGGCGTGTGCGCTGTGAAGGACCTGGCCACCGGCGAGCAGGTGAAGCTCTCCCCCGCCGACGCCATCGCCCACATCCAGGCCGGGCTGAAGAAGCGGAACCAGGGTACGCCCATTCTGGACCGGGGGGAATAAACAGAACAACACTTTACCCAATGGAGAGACAGCGGAAGCCCCTTGGGGCTTCCCTGCCCAGAGATTCAGAACGATTTCTGAAAACCCGTAGGGGAGGGGCTTGCCCCTCCCGCCCGCTGGAGGTCTGCTTATGCTTCCGAAACGCAAATCTACCGCGATCCCCCATTATGACTATTCTCAACCTGGTGCTTATTTTATTACCCTTTGTGTAGAGAAGCGACGGCCTATATTGGGAAAAATAGATTCCTCTCCTCAGGTCGTGTTATCCTCGATTGGAAAAATTGTTTCTGATGTGTGGTACTCCCTTCCCCAGCGTTTTCCGTGTCTTGACGCAATTTCTCAATCCATTTTTGTGGTTGTGCCTGACCACATCCATGGGATTCTGCAAATTACGGCGGGAGGGGCAAGCCCCTCCCCTACCCTCCATCAAATACTTGGCTCCTTTAAATCTATTACAACAATTGAAACCAATCGCCTGCTTGGAACACCAGGTCAAAAACTCTGGCAACGCTCTGCCTACGAACACATCCTCCGCAATCAGCAGGACTTCGACGAGGCCGCCGGGTATATCGCCGAAAACCCAGCCCGGCGGCTGGAACGGGAGGAATTTGAGTGAAGAAGAAAATCGCTGTCGGGGTAGCCTTGATTGCCTTTCTTCTGGCGGGCAGCGGGCTGTGGTATACCCGTCCCCAAACCTTCTGGGATGCCACAGGTATGGACTGGGACAAAATTACCGGCACGTCAGGCTATGCTATTGAGGGCTCTGTCACAGACGGAACAGCCAGCCAGCAGATCTGGATGCTGGATAACCTGACTCCCGGCCAGGAGGACTATAAGGCCCTGCTGGCGCTGCTGGAGGACACCACCTACCGCGCCAGCCTGCAAAACCTTCTGCCGCCGTCCTCGTCCCACTCCGCCGATCACGTCACCGCTATGGCAGCCTTTGCATTGGGGGATGAACTGGTGACAGTACACGCCGACTACCCGGGCAAGGTATGGATCTCCCCCGCGCACAGCCGTACCCTGGCCTTTTCCATCTCTGCCCGGGAGCTGAACGAAACCCTGGCAGACTTTATTCAGCAACATGGAGCAGCGGGCGATCCTTAGTATTTTTTCTAAAATAATTCACTATTTTCTCACTTACTATTACAAAATGGAGTTGATTTTATGGACAATCTGAAGAACTTCCGCCGCACCAACTACTGCGGCGAGCTGCGTCTCAGCGACGCGGGCAAGACCGTCTCCCTGTGCGGCTGGGTCCAGCGTCAGCGGGACCTGGGCGGTCTGATCTTTGTGGATCTGCGGGACCGCACCGGTCTGGTGCAGCTGTCCTTTGATGACAGCACCGCCAAGGACATCTTTGAAAAGGCCTCCACCCTGCGCTCTGAGTACGTCGTGGCCGCCACCGGCCTGGTGCGGGAGCGCGAGAGCAAGACCAACAAGATCGCCACTGGCGACATCGAGGTCTATGTCAGTGAACTGCGGCTGCTGGCCAAGGCTGAGACCCCTCCCTTTGAGATCGTGGAGAACTCCAAGGCCAACGACATGCTCCGCCTGAAGTACCGCTATCTGGACCTGCGCCGCCCGGATATGCAGCATGCCATCGCCACCCGCCACAAGGTGACCAAGGTGGCCCGGGACTATTTCGACGAGCAGGGCTTTTTGGAGATCGAGACCCCCATGCTGACCAAATCCACCCCCGAAGGCGCCCGGGACTATCTGGTCCCCTCCCGCGTCCATCCGGGCAAGTTCTATGCCCTGCCCCAGTCCCCCCAGCAGTACAAGCAGCTGCTGATGCTGTCCGGCTTTGACCGCTATATGCAGATCGCCCGCTGCTTCCGGGACGAGGATCTGCGGGCCGACCGCCAGCCTGAGTTCACCCAGATCGACCTGGAGATGTCCTTCGTCAACGAGGACGACGTGATGGAGATCCAGGAGGGCTTCCTGAAGCGGGTGTTCAAAGAGGTCCTGGACGTGGACGTACAGACCCCCTTCCTGCGGATGCCCTGGCGGGAAGCCATGGACCGCTTCGGCTCCGACAAGCCCGACCTGCGCTTCGGCTTTGAGATCAAGGACATCAGCGACATCGTGAAGGACTGCGGCTTCGGCGTGTTCTCCGGCCCTGTGGCCGAGGGCGGCTCCGTGCGGCTCATCAACGTGGACGGCCACGCCGCCGACTTCCCCCGGAAGAAGATCGACAAGCTGGCCGACTTCGTCAAGACCTATAAGGCCAAGGGTCTGGCCTGGACCCGCCTCCACGACGGCCAGGTGACCTCCTCCTATCAGAAGTTCCTCACTGAGGAGGAGAACCGCGCCATTCTGGAGCGCGCCAACGCCAAGGACGGCGACCTGGTGCTCATCGTGGGCGACGCCAAGGACGAGGTGGTCTTTGCCGCTCTGGGCGCCCTGCGGTGCGAGTGCGCCAAGCAGCTGGGCATTCTGGATCCCAGGGACTTCAAGTTCCTGTGGGTCACCGAGTTCCCCATGTTCGAGTTCTCTGAGGAGGAGAACCGCTATGTAGCCATGCACCACCCCTTCACCGCCCCCATGGACGAAGATCTGGATAAGCTGGAGACCGACAAGAAGAACTGCCGGGCCAAGGCCTATGACATCGTGCTCAACGGCACCGAGCTGGGCGGCGGCTCCATCCGAATCTCCGTCCCTGAGACTCAGGAGGCCATGTTCCGGGCCCTGGGCTTCACCAACGAGGACGCCCAGGAGCGCTTCGGCCACCTGATCAACGCCTTCAAGTTCGGCGCGCCTCCCCACGGCGGTCTGGCCTATGGCCTGGACCGGCTGTGTATGCTCATGGCCGGCGCTGAGTCCATCCGGGACGTCATCGCCTTCCCCAAGGTTCAGAACGCCTCCGAGCCCATGACCAGCTGCCCCGACTTCGTGGACGACAAGCAGTTGGACGAGCTGAATCTGAACGTCACCCGCCGAGAAGAGACTTCTGACGAAGAGTAAATTTCCCTGTCGGCCACGAAGGGGGCCCCATCACAGATGGGGCGCGCCTTTCGGCGCGTACAAGCGTTTTGGCCGAAGGCCAAAACCTTGGGCGCAGGGCGAATTCATTTCGCCCAAGCGTTTGAAAGCAACGGGGTCCCCTCAAACGCTTTGCGTTTGTGGGGCGGACGACAAGCAGCTGGACGAGCTGAGTCTGAACGTCACCCGCCGAGAAGAGACTTCTGACGAAGAGTAAATTTCCCTGTCGGCCACGAAGGGGGCCCCATCACAGATGGGGCGCGTCTTTCGGCGCGTACAAGCGTTTTGGCCGAAGGCCAAAACCTTGGGCGCAGAGCGAATTTACTTCGCCCAAGCTTTCTAAATCAACAGGACGGGCCTGCCGCAGGATAAAAATTCTGCGGCAGGCCCTTTTCTCTTTTGTCTTGCCGCAGCAGCCAGTTCCTTTCGTACACTATTTCAAGAAAAAATCTTTAAAATCCCATAAAATCCGCAAAAAATTTGACAGGGAAGCCGCAAAGTGATATACTGCATAAACTATAAGAGATCAAATCAAACTTTTAGCGTGGAGACTTCTCTCTCCACGCTGTTTTTCCGGGAGGAAACCATGAAAAAGCTTTTGATCGCTGTGCTCTGCCTAATGCTCACCGGCTGTGCCGCTCCCGCGCCCTCTGATGGCTCCGGCCCAGACCGCTCTGTATCCCCTGACATCCCTGCGCCCTCTCCCGCTGCCTCCTCTGCGCCCAACGGAGAGAGCGGGCCCCCTCAAGCTTCCCCGGAGACCGATCCGGAGACCGCAGAGAACCCTTCTGCCAGCCAGGAGCCCTCTGAGTCCTCTCTGGGCCCCCAAAACCAGGAGCAGATCATTCAGGAGCTGCTGTCCGCCATGACCTTGGAGGAAAAGGTGGGGCAGATGTTCTTTGTCCGCTGCCCCGAGACCGGCGGGGCCGAGCTGGCCGCACAGTACAAGGTGGGGGGCTATCTGCTGTTCGGCCGGGATTTTAAGGACAAGACGGCCCAACAGGTGCGGGATGACATCCAAAGCTATCAGGACGCCTCCGGCATCCCCCTGCTCATTGGGACCGACGAGGAGGGCGGCACGGTGGTGCGGGCCAGCAGCAATCCGGACCTCTTTCCCCAGCGGGAGCCCGCTCCCCAGACCCTGTTCGCCCAGGGCGGGATGGACCTGATCCTTCAGGACGCCCGACAGAAGAGCATGACCCTTCTGGACCTGGGGGTCAATGTCAACTTTGCGCCGGTCGCCGACGTATCCACCGATCCCGCGGATTTCATCTATGCCCGCTCCTTCGGACAGGACGCGCAGGCCACCGCCAACTATGTGGCTCAGGTGGTGGGCGTCATGGGGGAGGAACAGATCGGCTCCGTCCTGAAGCATTTCCCGGGATACGGGAACAATGTGGACACCCACACGGGGATCGCCCTAGATCAGCGCCCCTATGAGACCTTCCAGACCTCCGACTTCCTGCCCTTCCAGGCGGGCATCCAGGCCGGGGCGGACGCGGTCCTGGTCAGCCACAATATCGCCGCCAGCATGGACGAGAGCCTCCCCGCCTCCCTCTCCCCCACGGTCCACAAAATCCTCCGGGAGGAGCTGGGCTTCGATGGGGTCGTGCTGACTGACGATCTGGCCATGGATGCCGTCATGGAGTACGCTCAGAACGGCTCCGCCGCAGTGCTGGCCATTCAGGCCGGGAACGACATGGTGGTCACCACCGATTTCCAGACCCAGATCCCCCAGGTCATCCACGCTGTTCAGAGCGGCGTCATTGCGGAGAGCCAGATCGACCAGGCGGTCACCCGGGTTCTGAACTGGAAGTATGAGCTGGGTCTGCTGGGCAACTGATTCCCCATCCATCTGATCCTGAAATATTCAGGCGGTCTGTGGACTTTTCCACAGGCCGCCTCTTTTTTGTGGATCAATTTTTCCTGATTGGAAACACAGCCCGCCGGAGAGGCCAAAACGGCTTCTCCGGCGGGCTGTGTTCCACACCGCTTGTCTAAAATGTGGATACTTACCCCAGGACCAGCATCAGAATCGGGATGCTGATGAAGCTGCACAGAGTGGACAGGGCGGCTCCCGTCGCCGCATATTTCTCATCCGCCCCATAGGCCCCCGCCATCACGGTGACCTGGCTGACCACCGGCAGGGCGCTCTCCACGATGAACACACTCATGGGCAGGCCGCTCATCCCGAACAGACGGCAGAACAGCCAACAGACCACCGGAGCCACCCCCAGACGAACCACGATCATAGTGGGCAGGCCCCGTATCAGGCGCAGATTTTTCAGCCCAAGCTCATAGATGATGTAGCCGCAGTAGATCAGGGCCAGCGGGGAGACTGACCCGCTGATGTATCCCGCCCACTTCATCACCGGGGAGGGCAGGCCCACATCCAGAGCCAGCAGGACCAGGCTGAAGAGGACTGTCAGGATGGGCGGCTTGCTAAAGACGCCTTTCAAAAAGGAGGAGAGGGTCACACTTCCCCGTCCCTGCGTTCCCGCCCGCTCGATGAGCAGAAAGCCCACCGACTGCACAAAGACCGTATTGGCCAGATAATAGAGCATCACATAGGGGATACAGGCATCTCCGAACAGCTGGGTGGAGACGGGCAGGCCGATAAACAGGGTGTTGGAAAAGGCGGTCATGGCCACAAAGACTCCCCACCGTTCCCGGGGAAGCCGGAGCAGGGCAGCCAGCGCCAAAGAGAGCAGAAGGGTCATCAGGACCCCCAGCATGGCGGCAACCACCATGACTCCCGCCTCCAGCAGGCTGTCATGGTCCAGGTTGTTCAGCAGTCCGGTGAGACAATTACAGGGTACCGCGATATTGACGATGTACTTGCTGATAAATTTCTTCTCCGAGGCGTTCATCCAGCCCCGCGCTCCCATAAAATAGCCCACAGACATGAGCATCAGCAGGACCAGGGAGGCAGACATGGCATTGAAAAAACCGTCCAAATAAAACCGCTCCTCTCTCCTCTTCCAAATCGAAGCAAAGGGCCCCGAGGCCGTACGCCCCGGGGCCCTGTCCGGTCACTCCTGTCCCGCAGAGCCTCCCTGAGGCTTTCCGCCCCCTCCGCCACGGGGACGGCGCCGGCGGGGACGGCTGCGCTTCTCTCCAGGCTCCTGAGCGGGCTTTCCGCCGGCCTTCTCCCGGCTCTCCCCGCCCTTGGGCTGCCGCTCCGGCCGCGGCTTCCGCTGCTCACTTCTGTGGGACTGCTGCTCCTCCTTGGGCCGGCCGCCCTCCCGGGCCGGCCGCTCCCCCTCCTGGGGACGTCCGCCGCTCCGGCGGTTCCGGCTGGACCGGCGGCGGTCCCGGCTCCGGCCGTTTCCCTCGGAGGAACGCTCTGTTCCCACCCCCTCATATTGAGGCGTCTCACCGTTAAACACCGCCTCCAGAGCGGCCGCCAGCGGGGAGGCCGCCCCCTTCAGATCGGGGACCTCCTCCGGCTCCTCCGGCTTTCTCAGCTTGGCCAGCTCCTCCAGAGGGGGTTCCACATAGCCCTCCGGCCGCTTTCCCTTTCCATTTCGGATGATGCACAGCTCACAGTTGTGGTAGCACTTTGGGGTCTCCGGGGCGGACTCCAGCCGTACCTGCACCGTCTGCCGCAGCAGATTCACCGAGGACACCGTCCCCGCCCCGTCCGGGGTTTCCACAAAGGACTCCTGCTTGGGGGAGTGCTTCACCAGATCCTCATAGGCGTCCTGCTCATACTTCAGGCAGCACATGAGCCGCCCGCAGGTGCCGGAGATCTTGGTGGGGTTGAGAGACAGGTTCTGAGTCTTGGCCATCTTGATGGACACCGGCTGGAACTCCTCCAGGAACTGGGAGCAGCAGAAGGGCCGCCCGCAGATGCCCAGGCCGCCCAGCATCTTAGCCTCGTCCCGGACGCCGATCTGCCGCAGCTCGATGCGGGCGTGGATGGCGCTGGCCAGGTCCTTCACCAGGGCGCGGAAATCCACCCGGCCCTCGGCGGTGAAGAAAAAGAGGACCTTGTTCCCCTCGAAGCTGTACTCCGCCTCTACCAGCTTCATCTCCAGGCCGTGCTCCGCGATCTTCTCCTGACAGATCTGGAAAGCCCGGGCCTCCTTCTCCTTATTTTTCTCCCGGGTCAGCTGATCCTCCGGGGTGGCCCGGCGGAGCACCGGGCGCAGGGGCGCGGTGAGCTCCATCTCATCCACCGCCGTATTCTCCTGGGTACACTCTCCAAACTCCACGCCCCGGGCAGTCTCGACGATGACACCCTCCCCCAGGCGGAAGCGCTCCCCATTGGGGTTAAAATAGTACTGCCTTCCGCCTTCCTTAAAGCGGACGCTGATGATCTCGACCATAATTCCTCCTGATGATCCATCCGGAATGGAGCGGCACGGCCCCTCCCGGTCTTAATGCTTGATAAACATACCCGCACACAGCCAGCCGGACAGCTGGCCTGGGTTGGCGTTGAGCTCTGCTGCCCCACGCAGCGTTCGGACCAGTGCCTCAGCTCTCAGCAGGCGCCGCGGGTCCTCTGATTGGGGCAGACGGTTGCCCAGAACGGCGGTCACCTGATCCAGCAGGCGGGGAAGTTCCTCCTTGGGGACCTTCTCCAGCAGCATGGAGGCCTCCAGCAGAGCCAGCTCGTCCCGCCCCTCCAGAGCTGTGACCAGCTGATCTGCCTGCTGGCGGCGGGTCTCAGCCGCCTCGCCGCTCCCCTCCAGCAGTTCTATCCCCCGGCCCAGCAGCCCCTGGCACTCTAGGGCAGCCCGGCGGACAGCCGCCGGATCCTGGTCCGGGAAATGGGCGGACAGCCAGCGTTCTGCCTCCGCCGGAGGAACGGGGACCAGGTCCAGCTCCTCACACCGGGAGCGCACCGTCTGGAGCAGGCCGCCGCCATTTTCCGCCAGCAGGAGAAAAACCGCATAGGCCGGTCCCTCCTCCAGCAGCTTGAGCATGGCATTCTGGGCGCTTTGGTTCATCCGGTCCGCCTGTTCCAGCAGATAGATCTTCCGCTCCCCCTCGTTGGGACGGATGTAGGCATCTGAACGCAGGGCCCGCACCTGGTCCACTGTGATGGGCTTTCCCTCCCCGGGCCCGGAGATGACCGTTACATCCGGATGGACGCCGGAGGACACCTTTCGGCAGGGGGCACAGCGGCCGCAGGGGCGCTCTCCGCTGGAGGCAGTGCACAGCATGGCCCCGCACAGCAGCCGGGCCAGGGTATGCCGCCCCGACCCCGCCGGGCCGGAGAGGATATAGGCGTGGGACAGGCCCCGGCCCCCCTCCTGCTGGGAGAGGACCGCCTTCACATGGGCGTTGCCCGCCAGGGCCGACAGTTCCATAACATTCCTCGCTTCTCCCCAAAGGGACGTTTCAAAGTATCACAGACACTTCGTGGTTATTATATCCTATTTCCCGCAAATAGGCCAGTTCTTTTTCCGTGATGCGCTCACCGGGCGCCACCACTGGCACCCCGGGGGGATAGGGGGCCAGCTGTACGGCGGATACTCGCCCGGCGCAGCCCTCCAGAGGGAGGCGCTCCGTCCGGGCAAACAGGGCCTCCCGGGGGGACAGGACCCGCTCCGGCATGGGGGGCGCCGGGATGGGCGGGCAGCGGCCAAGCAGCTCCGGAACCTCCTCCAGTCCGCGCTCCAGCCGGTCCAGATCCTCCCCACTGTCCATCCCCGTGAGAATGAGCACCACATGGCCGCCGTCCTCCATCTCAGGCCAAAGGCCCCGGGCCTCCAGCGCCCGGGCCAGGGCAGGGCCGTCTACCGCGTTCAGCGTCAGCCGGGTGGGATCCAGAGCGCCCTCCTGGAGACTGGGAAACCGCTCCCGCAGGGCGGCAGTCCGCTCCGCTGTCCGGCGGTACAGCAGTTTCCCCTCCCCCTCCATCCAGTCCCGGGCCCCGTCCATGGAGATCATCATGGGGTAGGACGGACTGGAACTGCCGTACACCGAGGTCATCCGGCGTACCTGCTCCGGCTCGAAGCCGTTGGCGAACAGCAGGGAGGACTGCCCCAGGGCGGGGAGGGTCTTGTGGGCGGAGCAGACCACCACGTCCGCCCCGGCGAAGGCGTCCACCCCCAGGAAGGGCAGGTGTGCCCCATGAGCCCCATCCACAATAAGACGTCCCCCATTTCGGTGTACCATGTGGGAAATTTCCTTGACATCACACAACAATCCGCAATAACTTGGCGATGTAATACAAACCGTTTTTATTTCCGGGTGTTCTGTCAGTGCTTTTTCCACAGATTCCGGGGAAATTGTGGACGTCAGCCGCTCCTCCTCCCACCAGGGCCGTGGGAGGTAGACCGGCTCCAGGTCCAGCAGGGCCAGGGCGTTGTACACCGCCCGGTGGCACCCCCGGTCGATGAGCACCCGGTCCCCGGGGCGGCAGCAGAGGGCCAGCGCGGTGTGGAGCCCCAGTGTGGAGCCGCCGGTGAGGAATTGACAGCAGTCCATGGAGAAGTCCTCCGCCCACAGCCGCTGGGCGGAGTCGAAGGGCTCCCCGCCATGGAACAGGTCCCCGGTGGGGCCCAGCTCGGTCACATCCAGGGCGGCCGCCCCCGTTAACTCCGGGATGGGCAGAGGCTTCCCCTTGTGGCCCGGGATATGGAGCCGGACGGGACCTTGGGCCGAAAAGGCGCGGATGGCGTCATAGAGCGGTGTCATCGTGTTCCCTCCTGGGTGAAATGAAATAAAAACGCGGCGGGAGGATCGTTGCATCTTCCCGCCGCGTCAGGGCTGAATCCTTATTTCTGTCCGGGGGCGTAGGCCACCACAGTGCGGCGGTTGGGCTCCACTCCGGTGGAGTAGGTGGTCACATTGGGGTAGTCCTGAAGGGCTGCGTGGATCACATGGCGCTCATAGGCATTCATGGGCTCCAGCGTCATATTCTTCCGGTACTTGACCACTTTTCCGGCCACCTTGACCGCCAGGCGCTGGAGGGACTCCTCCCGCTTGGCACGATAGCCCTCGGCATCCACATGGATGCGCACCCGCTTGGACTGACTGCGGTTCACTGAGTAGTTGGTCAGCTGCTGGATGGCGTCCAGGGTCTCGCCCCGGCGGCCAATGATAGCGCCCAGGCCGTGTCCCTGGAGCACCACCTGATAGCCCCGCTCACTGACATAAATTTCCGGGACGGCCTGTACATGGAGGTGTTCCATCAGGCCGGTGAGAAACTCCCGGATGCGGGCCGCTCTGGGGTCATCCATCCCGGCGGGCTCCAGGCCGTCCTGAGCCTTCTCCTCCTGAACAGGAGCGGACTGCGCATCGTCCCGGCCGATCAGCAGCTCATCGCCGGGTTCCAGCTGACCGCCGGCAGGCTCCGCCTTTGGTTTGGGCTGGTGGGCTGGAACGGGCTCCGCCTTGGGGGCAGGCTCAGACTGCTCCGGGGCGGCGGGGACATCCCCGTCCGGGACCTCATAGCTCACGCGGACCTTGGCGGGGTTCCCGCCGAAGCCCAGAAAACCGGATTTGGCCCGCTCCAGCACCTCCACCGAGACGTCGTCCCGGTCCAGACCCAGCTGGAACAGGGCGGCGGCGATGGCGTCCTCCTCAGAGCGGCCGGTGGTCTCGATCCACTTTCTCATCCTCAGACACCTTCCTTTTTGTCGTCCTCTTCCTCAGGGAGTTCCACCTCGATCTGCTCCACTTCCACCTCGACCTCCTCGGTCTCCGCAGGTTCCTGAACAGGGACAGGCTGCTCCTCGGGGATCTCGGGGGCGGACTGCTGGACGGCGGGCTGCTCCGCCGGGGCCGTCTCCTGCTTCGGAAGGGCCTCCGTCTCAGGCTTCTGAGCGGTCTCTTCCTTCTTCTCCTGGGCGGGAGCGGCCTTCTTGTTCTTCTTGCCCTTCTTCTGCTGTTCCGCATCTATCTCGGCCTGGAGCAGGTCGCTCATGTCCCGGTACTCGGTGACGCCGCCAAAGCGCTCGGGGATATAGGCGCGGCCCCGGGCATAGGCGCGGATGCCGATGCGGCTGTCATCCTTGTTGACGCCGGGCTCGGTGGGCTCGTCCTTCTTGACGTGCTTCTTGCCCCGGTTCTTCTTCTCCTCCTCAAGGCGGCGCTGGCGCTCCAGCCGGGCCTCCTCCTTGCGGCGCTTCTCCTCTTCCTTCTCCTGGCGCTCCCGCTCCGCGGCGGCGGCCCGGGCCGCTTCATAGTCCTTCTTCAGCAGCTTTCCGCAGATGATCTCCTGGAAAATGGTGAAGATATACTGGGCGATCCAGTACACAGACAGACCGGCGGGGACGGTAAAGCCGATCCACAGGGACATCAGAGGCATCATGATCATCATGGTGCGGTTGGTCTTGGCCATGGTCTCATCCTGCGCCTGATTGTTCATCTGGTTGGTCTTAAGGCTGACCTGCATGGACAGCAGGGAGATGCCCACCGACACCAGGGGCAGCAGGAACAGTCCAATGGAAGCCCAGCTAAAGCCGGCGGTCCAGAAATTCCACTTGGGGATGTTGGCCAGGTTAATCCCCAGGAAGGAGAAGTCCATCACGAACAGCTTGGAGCCGGCGTCGCCCAGCAGGGCCTGGAGGGCGGCCAGGTTGTCCGGGTTGATCATGGACGCAAGGTACATCTGGTTATAGGCGCCGTTCTGGAACACCGAGGTGAGCTTCCCGTCGGCCACCTGCTGGACCAGCTTCTCCATGGCGGCCGGGGTGACCCAGCCGCTGCTCACAGCCACGGTCTGCCAATCCAGCTCCTGGGCGATGAGCTGGATCTGCTCCATGGTCAGCCCCATGAAGTAGGTCAGTGGCTCACGGATGATCCCGTACAGCACCATCAGGAACAAAATGGGGATGAAGGACCAGAGGCAGCCGCTCATGGGGTTGACCTTTTCCTTCTCATAGAGCTTCTGGACCTCCAGATTATAGCGCTCCCGGTCCTTGCCGTACTGCTTTTGCAGCTGCTGCATTTTGCCGGAGAGCAGATTCATCTGGATCATGCTTCTCTTTCCCTTCAGGCTGAAGGGGAACAGCACCAGCTTGATGATGAGGGCAAATAAAATCAGGGCGATGCCGTAGCTTTGGAAGAAGTCATAGAAAAACTTCAAAAGCAGGGCAAAAGGCATCAGAAAAATACCCACAATGGTACCTCCACATTGTTAAATTGGTTCCGGCCCTCCATCACGGCACGGGGTCGTACTGGATGGATTTCTGCCGGTGGAAGGGGTTGCACCGCAGGATACGGCGCAGCGCCAGCCAGCCCCCCTTCCAGGCGCCGTACTTCTCCACCGCCTCCAGGGCATACTGGGAGCAGGTGGGGATGAATCGGCAGCAGGGCGGGCGCAGAGGCGAGATCTCGCGTCGGTAAAAATGGATCATCCAGAGCAGCAGGGCCTTCATCCCGCGCTCCCCCGGGGTGGGCAGATCCCCAGCTTCCGCATCAGCTGCAAAAAGCTGCGTTCCAGCTCGCCATAGCTGCCGTAAATCACCCGGGTCCTGGCCACCACCACAATGTCATAGCCCGGCAGAAGCCGGCTCTCATTGGTGCGGTAGAGCTCCCGGATACGGCGGCGGGCGCGGTTGCGCTTCACCGCGTTGCCCAGCCTCAGCCCAGTGGTGATGCCAAGCCGGCTGTTGGGCCGCTTGGTCTTGCGGCAGTAGATGGCAAAATAGGGGGAGACGGCGCTCTTGCCCTTGCTGTAAAGCCGGCGGAACTCGTGATTTTGTTTCAGCGCAACGGTATGCTTCATGAAATTTCCTCCGACTGTTTGAAGATACGGCAAAAGAGAGGGTGCACAGGGGGAACGGGGCGCTTTTAGGCGCTCCGCGCTTCTCTGTATGCACCGCAGGGGCGGGGGAATCATTCCCACGCCCCTAACTACGCGCTATGTCTTGAGTGTCCTTTTGTCGTATCTCATGGAATGATCCTGTCGCGTCCGGCTTCGGGCTCAGCAGGATAAGGCCCGCGGCAGGACAGGACCCGTCCTGTCCACGGATCAGTGGGTCAGACGAGCGCGGCCCTTGGCGCGGCGGCGGGCCAGCACCTTGCGGCCATTGCGGGTGGCCATACGCTTGCGGAAACCGTGTTCCTTGGAACGCTGGCGCTTCTTGGGCTGATAGGTACGAAGCATGGGGGACACCTCCTCATTTGATCTCAAGCCGGCGGACCGGCCCAACAACAGCCGTCTCCGGCTGCGGTTCACTTGGTCGTTCGGACTTTCTCCGGCCATTCCGCAAAAGGGTACAAAAACCCCTTTTCTTCTGGAACAGCGACACCCATTATAGCGGATGTATTTTCTCCCTGTCAACTACTTTTTTCATTTTCTCCACAAAGTTTCTATATTTTTCAGAAAAATCCCACATCTTGTGTCCCCGGCCCCCTTTTCCCATAGGAAGCGCTCGTTTTTCCACATCCCAGCCGCCCTCTGTGTTCAGGGACAGAATTTTTCATACCTATAAAATAAAAAATACCCGGGAAATCCTTGCGGCCAAGGCGCTTTTTTGGTATAATAACGGGGGAAGAAATATGCTTTTTCCTGCTCCGCCGCCCCTGCTCCGGGCTGCGGAGCCGTTCCATCGTCTGACGGGTCCCCTGCC